>DYHW01000016.1 GCA_020723965.1 Melioribacter sp.
CGCATAGGCGTCAACTTAATTTTAGAAATTTCTGATAGAAGTTGACCCTATCGTGTCGGGGTTCGTAAAGACAGTAATACATTATTTGGTTGATAAGAAAATTATCCATGTTTAGATTTCCCTTCAAACTGCATTGAAAGATAAACTCTATATTCATCGTTATAAATTGCATTAACCGCAAAAGACTTACCTCTCTGCCTTGTAATCTTTGGGATTTCAATTTTGTTTTTGCTAAGAAATAATTATAGAAATGAACTTGAAAAAGCAATATGAATATCAGCATACAATAAATGTATGATTCTACTCTTATCTTGTTTGCATCTCTCGGTATGTTGGTAATTCTAAAGGAGCTTTTCCACGACTTAAAAATAATTTCTATACGCCATCGAATAAAATAAAGTTTTGCTATGTCGTTGGGAGTTAATACTTCTTTACTAACGTTTGTTATGAATAACTCCCAGCCCAATAAGAATAAATGTTCTTTGCTCGGCACACATCTTTTATCTCTATTTGTTTTTGCTTTTCTTCGTCTTTCAGATGCTGTTTCTTCTCCTACCGGTAGAGCTATTAGTCGAACCGGTAATTTTTCTCTCTCTCCAAGAAATACTTCTATATCTAACTTTCCTCGTTTCTTTAACATTTTTGCCAAATCTATTACAGTTGCCTCTTTTCTCGAAAAGACATTAATCCGCTTTTTCAGTCGGCTTATGAAGTATACTCCTTCTTTGTTGAGATTGTCGAATACTTTCAGAACGAAGTATCCCAAATCCCTTATTATTAAATCGCCCCGTTTTAATATCCGGACTATCTTGGGTGAGTATCCTTGATCGTTTTCTCTGAATGAGGTTATATCTAACCGGATAAATTTTCTTCTTGTTAAGTTATATGCAGCTTGTATTTTCAATACCGCTGTTTTGTCGTTATTGTTTTTGTATCCATTACCCGGATATGCTTCATTAAGTTTATCATCCAACTGAATACACGTGCTGTCCTCTACTATTACGTTCTTGAACATCTTGAGCTTTTCGCTTTTGGGAGAACAGACCTTTGTGTTCACTGTGTCGCTCATTATTGTTATTAATGCCTTCTTTAGAAATGTTATTTGTGGCTGACGCATCTTCTTCCATATGGCTTGTTTTGATACCTTGTCTTTAATTACCCACCCTATTTTTATTGCCCAGTTTTGATATGAATGATTCTCCCGACTATTTGCCATCAAGATAAATCCCAATAAAAAATTTTTCGCCGTTATCTTTTTGGCTTTTCTCTTGGAAAATTCACTCTCCTTTGATAGCTTTTCTAATCGAATTCTGTTCAACTTTTGTTCTATATAACTTTTCCCTCTGTCTGTTTTGTTTTCGCTGTTTGCTCTCATTGTATAGTCCTTTTTGTTTGTGCTAAACAAATTTACTATTTATGAAGCAAACAGCTTTTCTTAAGTTGACGCCTATGCG
>DYHW01000017.1 GCA_020723965.1 Melioribacter sp.
CAGTGCTTTGTTAAATTTTAGTGCTTTTTGAGGTATTTTTCCGTCTCAAAAAAGCATACCTAAAAAAAATCTAGACTTTTTTTGTAAAATTTGTTATAATTTTACCATGGTCTTACCTGCCCGACGACTTGGCAGGCGGGCGACCATACACAATTTTTTTCAGGAGGTAAAACCATGGTAAATTTTGTTTCTACTCCACCCAAAATCTTAACGAACTTCCTTAACAAGTTTCAACCACTTTTTTCCAAACCCACTTTTGTAAGTTTTTCCACATATGTGTCAGGTCTATTTTTAGAACTCAAAAGAACAAATATTCAAACCATCGCCAAACGAACAGATCCCACACATTATGAAAACTTACAGTATTTTCTCTCTGAATCAAAATGGGACGAAGAAAAATTTAATAACCACCGCCTAAAAAATCTTGAATCCAATCGCACCACCAAAACCTGTAAGAAAGGTGTTCTCGTTATTGACGACACTGGCTGTAAAAAATGGGGCTTCAAAACAGAAGGTGTCAGGGAACAATATCTATCAAGTGAAGCCAGAATCACTAAATGTAATATCGTTGTCGCCTCTGCCTATTGTGACGACAAAAAGCGTTTCCCCATAAATTTTAAGCCATACATCCCAGAGAACGATTCTTTCTTTGAAAAAAATTTTGAACAGAACTTCAAAAGTAAAATTGAACTCGCAGAAGAACTTATAGAAGATGCTATTGAGAAAGAACTTAACTTCTGTGATATCATTATAGATAACTGGTATTTCTCGAACAACTTTGTAGAGTTTATTCAAGAAAAAGGTCGAACTTTTATCTCTGAAGCAGAGGTTGATAGACTCATTTCCTACCGTGGAAAATGGGTGCACGCAGGTGAGCTAGTTAAACTCATCACCAGCGATAAACTTCGCTGGGTAACGATATCCACTCCCCACGGTAAAAAGAAAGGTTTCTACACCTGCACCTTTAAATCAAAACTCAATGGGCTTAAAGGAAAATTTCTTATCGTACTTGCCATTGGCGAATGGAACAAAGACGATCCAAAAAATGTCCACATCTATGTCACAAATCATCTTTCATATTCTTCACAGGTCATCTTGAAAAAATATGCTCTCCGATGGCAAATTGAGTGCATCTTCAGAGACCTTAAGGAAAATGTCGCCTTTGACCATTACCAGGTTCGTTCCATTAAGGCAATCACAAGACACTGGCACCTGGCTTCTCTGGCTTATACTTTTCTTATGGTCTGTAAACTCAACGGCACCTTTTCAAAGATCTTCCGTCAGAAACCCAAAACGGTTGGTAAACAACTTGAGATGTTCCGCAGACTCAATTCCTTAACCGCTGCAGACTGGATGATGCAAAATCTCAATTTTTACAAGCAAACTTATCTCGGAACAAATATTTCGCTCCCTCGTGCCTCTTAACAAAATTTAACAAAGTACTGT
>DYHW01000014.1 GCA_020723965.1 Melioribacter sp.
ATAGCCATTCCTTCGGAAGAACTCGCGGTAGAGTATAAGCCCTACGACGGTTTAGCAAACCCTACTTTTCATTTGATTTTCGCTCATTTTCAAACACTTACTAATAAAGTTACTACCAATCCATCATTCTCTTAACGCTGGAGGAATGGTTATATGGTTCTCACAAAGCGTCCAAACGGTTTCTATTATGTTGTCTATGATCAAGCGAATGGTAAACGCACCGGTATTTCCACCCATACAAAGATAAAATCTGAAGCGCTTAAATTTCTAACTCAGTTTATAAAAGAACTTGAAACAAAGCGCATCAAGAAAGTAATTCCAATTTCCTTAAAAGAATATCGCAATCAGTTCTTAAACTATTCCAAACAGATACACACACAAAAAACTTACACCGCATATAAGTATTCGCTTAGTTGTATGCAGAAATTCTTTGGTGAAATTTATCTCACAGATATTTCCGTCAGCAGCCTCACAAATTATTTTGATGCCAGACTATCAAAAAGCACCATCTACATGGCAAGGAAAGATTTGATCGTCTTTAATAGTTTCTTTAACAGAGCTATCACGGAAGGATATTTGGCGGTTAATCCATGCAATGGAATAAAGCGTTATCGCATTCCACAGAAACAACCCAAATTTTTTAGCGAGCTAGAGTTTGATTTGTTGCTGAATGCAATCAAAGAACATGATATTAGAGACTTGGTAATCTTCGCAATTCAAACCGGCCTACGACAGATGGAACTGCTTACCCTTGAATGGAGCCAGATAAATTTCAAGGAGAGAGTTTTGATATTGAGTAATCACACCTATTTAACGAAATCGAAACGCATCAGGACTGTCCCATTATCAATTAGAGCAATGCAAATTTTAGTTGGCCGCGAAAAAGCAAAGAGCAGTGAATTGGTTTTTACATACAACAGTAAACCAATAAACCAGAACTTCCTCGTTTTCAAATTTAAAACATACGTGCGAGAAGCAAAGATTAATCCGGGATTAAGTTTTCATTCCTTGCGGCATACATTCGCTTCGTGGTTGGTCCAGCGTGGAGTTTCAATATTTCATGTAAGCAAATTACTTGGACATTCGAGGGTAGAAACAACTGAAATTTATTCACACTTACGCGCAGAGGATCTTCGCGCTGCTATTAATTCATTAAACAACTAACAAAAGGAATAATTATGGAAGCATTCATGGAATTTGTAAGTATAAAAAACGGGGGCGATCCGGTAACTAAGGAATCCCTTAGGAAAGTTTTTAATCAACAGCTAGCGAAAGCGCAAGAAGCTATAGAGCAGATAAACGGGATTGCAGCTTTTGGAGAGAGGGGGAATAACACCTTCAATTTTGATAATCCAGAAAATTTAGGCAATCTGTTAAGATTAGCACGTTGTATCAAAAGTAAATCTGAAGAATCAATACAGATATTGGAGGATTTATTTGAAACTGTAAACGATTTAAATAACTATTAACAAAGGAGTAGCATTATGGGACTTGAAGTTCAAATAACACCGGCGAAGGTAAAAAATTGGTTTGCCATCAAAGTCAAAGGGGAGAGTATGTATCCAACCATTAAAAGTGGTGACATGGTTGTCGCAGATCCAGATGCTCTGCCAATTTTAGATGGTGAAGTTTGCCTCATTGCAATAGGGAATTATGAATACACGCTAATGAGGGTTTTCTATGATCTTGGTGAAATAATATTGAAGCCAGATAATGATGATTTCCCTACAAGGCGATTCCCAAAAGAAGAAATAAAAGCTATCCCCATTGTTTATCATCTTCGCGGAATAGAACAATTGAGAAGAAAATAGGAAAGGAGGAAAGCCATGTTCAAGAATAATTATATTCGGCTCATCTATGCTTTACTGTTCGGTTCAATAATTTTATTTCTTGTATTCCGACCGGAACCAAAGTTCACGGTAGCAGAAAAGAAGATTGGCGATATAGTTTATACTGATACTTTTTGGCTGAAGGTGCTGGAGGCAAGATATCAACTTGGTAACATCACAGTAGTAGATATAGCGATAAGGAACATCGCTAACAGTCCGATTCTGTTTTGTGTAACAAACCCAGGCAATAAAACAGATGATTTACAATTCAAGAAATATTATTTTGTAATCGAAAGAGACGGCAGAATTTATTCAAGCTGTTGTAAGAATTTTTTGGTTGAACCCGGCGACACAAGCGGAAGGTTTGACCGGGAATGCCGTATTTATTTTGAGGGCATAATTACCGGTAGCGATAATTTTTTCTTAAGAGTTTCAAAAGATCCCGAAGGACGGGAAGTAATTTCAAAAATCAAACTCACAACAAATAGGAGGTAGCAAAATGCCAGAACCGATTTTAATAACACTAATTGAGCTTGCAGTAAGTAAACGGCAGAAACTAAACCATAAGCTTCGCAAATGGAACATCGAAGATCTACTTGGCGAGATTTATAATGGGGCAAAATCAGTTAGCCGAGAAAAACAAGTTATTAATTTTGCGGTAGCCAACAGATTGATGATGACAGAGGAATTAACGGAGGGATAAAAGCAAAATGAAAAAACCGATTCAAAAATATTATTTCGTTGACAAGCTGAAGGTAGAGCAGCTTCTTCAGCTTGACGACATGAGAGCAAAAATATTTGTTTGCACGGGAGAGAACGAAAAGTCGTTTGGCTTCCTTGTTCGTTTAACGCCGCACACAATTTCATTCCTTAAGACGAACCGATTAATGACCAATCTTTGAGCACCAGCTCACCTTTCGCTTCGTGCGAAAGGGCAACACAACATAACATATAAAAGCTTTTGTATAAGTTGATAAAGTGTTCTCGATTATTTATTTTGTAACACGAATGAAGAACCGAAAGGAACAACAACAATGAAAACAAAATCATCGGCTACACGAGCAAGAATAGAACCAACCGTCAAGGCAAAAGCAAAAAAAATATTTGCAAAGGTTGGACTAACTGAAAGCGAAGCCATAAGGTTGTTTTATCATCATTCAGTATTAGCAGGTGGAATTCCATTTGACCTAAGAATACCTAACGCTGAAACCGTAGCCGCTATTGAAGATGCACGTAACGGGAAGAATCTATCCGGACCATTCCATAGCGTTGAAGAACTTATGGAAGATTTGAATAAATAATGCTTACCGTTAAATACACCAGATTATTTAAGAAAAATTATTCCAAGCTTGCTAAAGCGGGCAGAGATTTAACCAACTTAGGGATAATAATTGAAAAACTTTCTAATGAGCTTTTATTGGATAGAATATTTAACGATCATCAGTTAAAAGGGAATTATAAAGATTGCCGCGAGTGCCATTTAGCTCCCGATCTTCTTTTAATCTATCGAATTGAAAATAACTTATTAGTTTTGGTGAACATTGGAAGTCATTCAGAGTTGTTTGAATGATAGAAATGGTAAATACGTGAGCAATAAAAACAAAATTGAACCGGTATGATCTCGAGATGGCAAAGGACAGGTTAAAAGACAAAATAAATTCTATAAAGAAGATACCGATAGCAGCGTGATAAAGCATATTTTAAAATCAGTTACCTTGTAATGAGAAAAGAATTAGGGAAACACCAAGATAAGCGATTAGTATTTACGGCATCTGTCGACCGTTATGGAACAAAAAGAAATTGGCATGGCTTTACGGAAAAGACGATTTTACTGAAAGATGTTAGGTTCAAGGAAGGTAATGGGTTAGCCACCGATCATATCTGGTTTACAGTTGGAAAAACAATTGAGGCGCTCGGACTGAAAGAAAAAGATAAAATTCAATTTGAAGCACGGGTTGGCGAATACGAAAAAGGGTATATCAATTTCAGAGGACTAATTGATGAATCTATATTCGATTACAAATTGAACCGACCAACTAAATTTTTGAAAATATAGGAAAGGTTTTCAAGGTTGCTCGCTGACGCAATAATGTTAGAAAGAGACGTGAGAACCTTTTTCCATTTCTATACAGTAAACAGCTTTATAAATTGCCAATGAAAGAAAAATTAAAAGAAGCTCGTTAAACTATTCCCATGAGGGAGACGGACGGCAATCCGTTAAGTTATAGTTGAAGCGGGCTTTTTGTTTTTGGGTGTATTATGGAAGATGAATTAAAACGAATTCAAATTGAGAATTATGAATTGTATGATGCTATTAACATTCTTAAAAACTTGGAACAACTTTTTCTTCCGATCACGGAAGACACAGAAGTTATATTGAAAAATGCTACAGAAAATAAAAAAATAATTGAGCTAAAAGACTTTATTCAAAATAATCATAAAGAGTTCCTCACTGAAGAAGATTTCCAAAAATTCCCCTATGAGCTGCAACACATACCAGATCAACCTGATTACTTTGATACGTTCACGGTGTATGACCTTTTAGTAAAAGCGAGAATTGTAATTAACCGCAAAATAAAAGGATACACCAAAGAGATATTTGGAAATAATAAATTGTTAAGTCAAACTGTGCAAAAGGTATCAAATCAAAATATTATTGAGGAAGACAAAAAATCCGGTCGAGGATTAATTGTTAATTATCTTACTAAAGAAAAAATAGACGTTTCCAAGATTGAAAATGTAACTTCCTTTTCAAAAGAACTTCGCCAAAAATTAGACTTAAAAATAACACCATCATCAATTCGCCGCTTCATTCAAGACTTACGCAGCGAGAAATAGTGCTAAAATAGTGCTTTCGCACACCCCCTTCGCTCACATTTATTTGTATCCAACAATTGTAAAGTTTCTGTTCATTATTTGTAGAAATCACACCAAAGTTTTAACGGATTCATGTTAGCTTGCACAAAAAAAGGAGGCAATATGAAAAAAGATGAAAAGCAAAAAAAACAAGCACATATTCACGTTATGGTTACTTCCCGCGAAAAAGAAATGTTTGATGAAGCGGCAACTCGATCCGGACTTAGTATTTCTTCTTTTTTAAGGGCAGCCGCTTTTGCAAAAATTTCCCGTGAACAACCAAATCAGAACGCATGAGGCAAAACAATGCAGGCAAACGTTTTATCACAAATCAAACTTGTGCAAATAACCCCCAGCTTGCTACGAGTAATAATAAAAATTAATAATTGGGTTGCTGGTGAGATCGATCTTGATAAGAAAGTATTTTATAGCACACCAAAAACATCGAAGAATCTTTTTTTTCTTTTCGATAAATCCGAAGGATCGATAGGACTAAACTTAGAGTTACTCATGCTAAGTACCTATGACACCGTCAAAATAAGATACAATGAAAAAATATTGACATGCAGCCGGATGAAGTTTCTTAAAAAAGGAATAAGATCACCATATTGTAACGAAAAAGTTGACGCCCAGAAATGCTTACCATTAGATCAAATAAATTGTGACGAAAATGATGGGATCGATTTTATAGAAAAGCCCCAGCCAAATTTGTTTGAGGAGATTAAGCCATGAGCGAAGATAGAATTGTTTATAAAGGAGAATGGCAATACTCTATATCGAAAAAATTTGTTTGTAATACTTCCCTTAGTCGAGACAGCCGCTTCCTTTTTATAGTACTTAAGTCGTTTACAAACGACACCAAGAAAGAAGCATTTCCTTCTCGCGAACTACTTTGTAAGATTATGCAGTGTTCAGAAAATTCGTTAACGAAATATCTTAAAGAGCTCAAGGGCAAAGGATTTTTACATATCACCAGAGAGAGAAAAGAGAACGGCTTATTCCTTCATAACGTTTACGAAATCATCGAAACTGATTCAAATTCACCAAACTCAAATTTTGCGAATGGTGAAAAAGAAAATTTAACCAATGCTTCAATTACGGACATGGTAAACGAAGAGACTAATAACTACCCATATATTAATATATATACCTTTTGGAATGAACATGAAATTAAAGTTCATAGAAAATTGACTGATCAAATGAGAAAGAAAATAACTACCACATTAAAGACTTACACAGAAGAAGAAATAAAACAGTCTATAAGTAATTACTCTTTAATTGTAAACGACAAAAGCCAAGAATATTGGTTCGATTATCGCTGGACCTTAAAGGATTTTTTAAGCCGAGGTATAGAAAAGTTTTTAGGTGATGTTGAGATGATAAAAATAAATTACCGATATAAAAGAAAACAAAACGTGGTTTCGCAAACCGAAAAAGTATTGGAGCTTTCATAATGGCAAAAGAAAAACTAATACAAGAAGAAATTAACTATTTCGTCAAACTCGGCAAAGAAAGACATGCCGAGCTCGAGTCTCTTAAAAACAAATTTGCTCTTAGGATCGAAAAGGAAAAAGAACTTTTCGCAACTATGATTAGAGAACCGGAAAAGAGTTTGGAGATTTTCAATAAAGTTTCATTCGATATGGTAAGCAATGAACACAGGGACATCTTTGAAGCAATCTCCCAAATAAAATCGCTTGACGCCGCTGGAATTACTTGGGAATTATCAAAAAGGAATTACTCTTCATTGAAAGAGGTTTTGGATTTGTCAATCAGCATACTTCCAAACGTATCACTTCGTCTCAAAGAATATTTTGAAGTTTGCGATTCAATCCAGGCCGATAAGTTCTTGAGTGAAGCAGTTGAAGGAAGCAAGAACCAGCTACACGGATTAGATACCCTCACCGAGTTACAAGATAAAATCGAAGTGGAATTAAATAAGTATTCACGCTTCGAGAGACCAAAAACATTTGACGAAAATCTTGATGAAATTTTATTAAGGATAGAGTCGAAATTGAAGAAAGATAATTCGCTAAAGACAAATACATTCCCATCATTCAATACAGCTACCGGCGGGCTGAATGATGGAAACTTAATCGGAATCGCGGGTGCATTCAAAAACGGCAAGACAACCTTTGGATTAAATCTGATTTTAGACTTTGCAGAACAAAAAATTCCCGCAGTAATATTTACGCTTGAAATGAGTAGATCTGAAATTGAAGAAAAGATTGTAGCTTACAAAACCGGAATCAGTAATGAGAAACTTCGCAACCCACAAAGATTAAGCGAGGATGATAGGAAATCATTAATCCGATTCTCAAGTCAAAGGAAAAAATCTGATGAAAAATTATTCATCTACGATAAAATGTTTTCAATCACAGAAATTGAGACAACCGTTAAAAAGCTTCGGGCAAGTTATGGAGTTAAAATAGTTCTGCTTGATTACATCGGGCTCGTTAAGTCCATATTCAAACATAGAAACATTGAATCACGCGAAAGAGAAATTTCTCAATTGAGTAACTCCCTGAAAATTTTGGCGAAGGAATCAGGTACAAGCATTCTAGTATTATCTCAGTTGAACAGATCCGGAATCAAAGAGGCAACCTCCATGAATTTGGCTGAGAGCATCGCTTTGGCGCGGGAATCAGATTTCCTTTTCACCATCTACAAACCGGAGTTGAACGGATACAATAAAGTGAAATTGGACGGCAAAGAGATCCAAATCAATGAGAATGATTTTATAGTAAAGTTGGACGCTTCCAGGCATACACAGAGTGGCAAGGAATTCCTTTTGCGGTTAGATGGATGCGGAAAGATGAATGAACTCGAAACAAGGTTTGATAATTCTTATGCTAAAAAATCAATTAAAAACTATTATGAGAACGAATCCGATGATTTCCCTCAAAAACTTGAAACAACAAATTACTGGACTGAACGTTGAAAGAGATTCTCTGCAAAGCGAGCTTAAGAATTGTTTGGACTACTCACGTTCAAATTTGTTAAAGGTGAAAATTGAATTGAATAACAGGCAAAGGATTGTTGTTTTGAGAGAGTTAGAGAATGTTGACCAAAAGAAAAAATTTGGATTCTCCGGCAGCAAAATCGTTTGTCGATCTAGTCAAAGAAAAGGCCCCTGGAATTTCAACAGCTAAGTTTTAATTAATTGATTTACAAAACAAAAGGAGAAACATCATCATGGTAGTTAGCAAAGAACAAAAAATTGCCGTCTTACAGGCGGTGCAACAAGATTTGTTAGATCAATTCAAAATCGCGAAAAGCACGGAAACAAAGGTTACAGCCGGGGCGCGACTGAAAATTGAAAATGTGAAAAGCGAATTAGAAAAACTTCATTCTGGTTGCACTAAACTGATCGAGTGGTATTCGATGGTTAAAAAAAATTAAGGGGTATATTATGATTAAGCAGAATGATCAGAATTCACCGGTCAGAATACTTGCCGGGACTCAAAATCAGTTGAAAGATCTGGAAATTAAAGCTGGTTTAGCCAGTAGTGCACTTGAACGCAAACAAGAGTATAATGATCAGTTCCATTTGTATTCCGTAAAACTCGAAGAAGCTGTGGCGGAACTATCTGAAGATCTTGCGAAAGTTAGAACTTTGATTGACGCATACACAAAATCTCATAACGAATTTTGGAGGATGATTAAATATGACTAATACAGAGAAAGAAAGAATTATCGAAGAGAGAAAATATGGTCTTCGAAATGAAAGCAGACTGCTAGATTTTTCTTGCGGGATATGTAGAGACTTCAGTCATAATGCAAAGATCTTTTTAAGAGAGCAGAATGAAGAACGACCATTACGAAAACAAGAATCCAGCTCTAATTTGTTAAAGAGGTTGGACGAGTTATGTGAAGCTGCAAAAAGCTTGAGCAATGAGTTTGATGCATTATCAACTTTGAAACTGAAGGAAGCTGATTCGTTAACACTTGCAAATTTTGAAGAAGGTAAAAGCTAAAAATTAATCGAGCCGTTCTTGTCTGTATGTTATGCCTTCGCTCCTTTAATAAGACCGATTCAAATTATCAAGAGTCAACTATGGACAAAAAATTTATGGTATTCTGTAAACCCATAACCATAAATAGTATTTCTATGCCCGCAGCGATTGAACAGAATGTTGATTCGCCTGCAGTAAATAATGAATATTGGGAAAACGGCGTGTTAGTTGGAAAAATTGTTGAAGTATTATCAGGATATGTTGAAGTTGAATTCTTAGACGAAAAACGTGTAAACGAATCTATTTCTATAAACGATCTCATGGAGGTTCTTGATGACATGTGAAGAAGAAGCGTTAGCAATAGTTGAAAACGACTTACTAAAAGCAATGGCTTCGCTGAAAGAAAAAGGTATTGAACAGAACGATAAAAATTTGTTGGCCGAATTTGCTAAATGTATTCAAAGCACTTTGGCAACTCACCTAAAAAATATTCGTGAAATTCTCGACGGGACAGAAAGCCGGGAAGCCGAGCTTAATAAATGGTTGCTGGAAACAAAAAAAATGATGGAGGCACTAACCGAGTATAAAGAAAAAATTGACCATGACGCCTTCAATCGTTTTTCTTTTTTTTGTGACACAGTCGAGAAAGAAGTTGAATCTAAATTCAAAGCTGTATTAACACCAAGCATTAACTAAAATGATTTTTGAAAAGAATTTTAATTAAGGGGAAGAAACATGAAAACG
>DYHW01000006.1 GCA_020723965.1 Melioribacter sp.
ATTTTACATTGTTGTTAATTTAGGAAATTCCATTTCCATCTGAAGCTGTACAATACCTATTACGATCACTGGGCGCTTGGATCTTTTGAAGTTATGAGCCGAAATGGTTTCGGGGATAAACCTTCACTGTATAATCCAATATTCCGTGCTGAACGAGAGACGCCTTGGTTCACACCAACAATAATTAACTCATCACAAAACAACGTGCAGTTGCAAGATTTTCAAACTACAAAGCAGTGTTATGTTTTTAATTCTAACTCATCTCAAGGAGGTATTTTATCCGGCCAAAAATTTTACTTAACATTTCATAATCGAAGCAATTATTTTTATGAAAATTGGCCATATAAGGAACCTCTAAAAGGAGGAGTTTTGATCTGGCACAGCACACCCGAAGCAGTTGGTAACGGCACATACTCGGATTGGAGAAGAATGCCTGTTGACTTAGAAGCGGCACACGGAAAATACGATTGGACAATATCACCTCCTAACGCTACAAACACTGGAGTTGCAAATCCTTACACGGGTAGAGATAGTTTGGAAGTGAGAGTAGTAAGTGGAGGAAGAATAGTAGGAGGTCCATATTATAATAGAGATGTCGGAAGCGGTTCAATATTTTATACACCCGATGCAGGTAAAATGTTTACACCAACTTCTAACCCGAATTCTAATTGGTATTCATCCAACACGGCTAATTACGCACAGACAGGCGTTTCCAACTTTAATGTTACCAACATTAGAAGTAACAGCGGAAGTGTTTTGATGGACTTTGGTATAAATAGTAATTATACAATTTCGCAAAACATGTCGTTTGGCTCATATACCTGGAGTTTCGACAGTGACCTTATAGTAAGCAGCGGGGTTACTTTAACAATATTTCCTGGAGCAGAGCTTTACTTTACACCAGGCAATAAAATAATTGTTTATGGCAATTTAATTGCAACTAATGCAACATTTACATCAACAACAAATTGGGGCGGCATTTTATTTCAAAGCGGGTCCTCAGGTACCATGGACGGATGCACAATCAACGCTGTTGATACATATGGCGGCGCAGCAATTGGAATTACGAATTGTTCTCCAACTATTCAGAATTGTACCATTCAACCG
Organism: Melioribacter sp.; assembly: GCA_020723965.1. Taxonomy (GTDB): domain Bacteria; phylum Bacteroidota; class Ignavibacteria; order Ignavibacteriales; family Melioribacteraceae; genus DYHW01. Next base: position 1,108 of record DYHW01000006.1, read on the forward strand.
CGTAATGCTTCAAATGGTATTTCGGTTTTATCAAATAGCACTCCATACATCTATAATAATACAATTAGGATGTTTGGCGCCAGCACGAACGGTATATATGTCAGCCAATCAAATCCATGGATTAGAAAAAATACTATTATTGGAAAAAATAATAGTGGCAGCGCAGGCGTGTATGCATACTACTTGTCACGCCCATTTTTCGGTGTACCTTATGGCAGCACAGAAGGGAAAAACGAAATACAACAATTTTATGACGGCATTTATGCTTTTTACTACAGTACTGTAGATGCAGGTTCAACTACTTTGGCAAGAGATAATGTGATTTATAATAACTCTAATTCCAATGTTTATGCGGACTATAACTCTACAGTTAATGCTCAATATAATTATTGGGGTCTATATCCGCCTGATCAAACAAAATTCAAGACATATAATGGTTCTACTATTAATTGGGAGCCAGCGCTTTCTTCGCCGCCTTCGCAAGGATTGCTTGCTTATACTAATTCATCTACCAACCTCTCTGCTGATGAAAAATTATTGGAGAAAGCAAATGAATTGAGACAAAACAAAAAGTATGATGAAGCAGTTAAAATTTACAAATCGCTTCTTAATTCAAGTACTAATTCTAATGTTGTGAAGAAAGCTTTAGTGGAAGTTGCATTTACTTATTTGGAAACAAAATCTCCTGAATTGATGAGTATAATTAATGCTTATACACAACTAAAGAATGATAAATACTTAATGGAGCCGCTTGCTTTAGAGCTTCTTTCACTACTTTATACAAATAACGGAGAGAACATAAAAGCTATTGAAGTAAATAATCAACTTGTTACAAAGTTTGCAAATACAGAAAACGAGAGACATGGCTGGTTGAATCTATTTTTTATTCATTACAATAAAGGGGAATATGATTTATCTGCTAGTATACTTCAAAAAGTAGCATCAAAAGGTGAAAATGATTATGAACTCGCATCAGCAAAATGGTTGTTAAATGTTGTTGGGAAAGAGACAGCAAACTTTAGTTTATCAAAAGGATCATCTGAGAATTCCATAGCGGCTGAGCTCTCTGAGGGGAAAAATGAATTCACACTTTTTGACAATTATCCCAACCCATTCAATCCTACAACACAGATCAGTTTTTCAATTTCTGAGAAATCTCAAATCAAGCTAAAAGTTTTTGATGTTCTCGGCAGAGAAATTACACTTCTTGCTGATGGAGTTTTTGAAGCAGGTAAATATGAATTTAGTTTTGATGCAAGCAATCTACCAAGCGGAGTTTATTTCTACAATCTAACAACGGCAAGCGGTTCGATCAGTAAGAAGATGTTGTTGGTCAAATGATTTTTGTTTTTGCTTAAGCAGAAATTAGGTGATAATAAAAAAAGGTTGCAACTGCCGCCCTTTTTTATCGAGGTAATATTATCTCTTGCGTTCTAAATGCGCGGGGGAATTGGCTTTTCAATCCTTCTTTTGATGCAACAGCAGTTCCAAGAAAATAATCGCCATACTTTACAACACGCTGTCCGCCCGCTTCAAAATATTTTTTAATTGTTCCGCCGCTAAAATAAATATCAAGTTCATTCGTGTTTTCAAACTCGATAATATTTTGTGTGATTGCTTCGCCAAAGACTTGCGCTGCAAGCGAATTAAGCTGCAAGTTTCTTCGTTTGTCAATAGTGCCGAGCCGGGTTCCGATGCGATTAAATGTTCCGAGATGATCACTATCCCAATTAGCATCCACAAAATGAATATCATTGTTTTTTATCAAATATTTATACTCGTCAAATTTGTTTCTCGGAATGCCGTAATAGTTGGAAAGCGCTTCAAGATAATTTTTGATTTTACCGCTGGATGATTTTATTAGATTATACTTTTCCCGAAGTGTTATCCCGACTTGTCGGGATCCCTGCGGAGGATTCCCAGTAATTTGACAAGATATTTTCTCAGTGCGCTCGGTATCATCAATCTTTCTCAGCTTGGCAACAAAAAAACCTTCGCTGTTAATTTCCCATGGAAGTATTCGGCGGGTTTTTTTCAATTCGCTGCTCAGCTCTTCATCGCCAAATTTTTCCCCGAAAGCTTTAGTGGATATCCCGACTTGTCGGTACTCCTTCGGAGGAGCCCAAGCAAATCCTTCATTACTTATTACAGGAATCTTTATCTCTATCAATTCAACTGGATATTTTTTCAATACTTTGTTGATGACATATTCATTTTCTTCCAGAGTAAGCGTGCAAGTTGAATAGACAATTTCTCCGCCTACTTTGCACATTTTTACTGCTCCGATCAACAACCGCAATTGTTGTTCGGAAAGTCCTTGAGCTTTTTTTATATTCCACCAATTGCTCACTTCTCCTTTTTTTTGAACGATACCGAGCGCGCTGCACGGCGCATCAACTAAAATTTTATCGAAACGATTTTCAAATTGCTTGCTTAGCAGTTCCCCTTTTCCATGTAATATTCCAACATTCACCAAACTCATTTTATCAACATTGAATACCAAACTCTTCAAACGTTCGGCAGAAATTTCATTTGCTATGAGCGTGCCTTTATTATTCATCAATTCGGAAAGCTGCGTTGTTTTGGACCCGGGCGCGGCGCATAAATCTAACACCACATCACTTTCATTTGGGGCAAGAACAAGAGCAGGAATCATTGATGATAAACTTTGTATATAATATTTGCCAAGAATAAACTCGAGCGTTTTACCTGCGGCTTCGTCACCCGAAATAATTCTATATGCATTTGGAATTTTGAGAATGGCTTCGAGATTGATACCGTAATTTTTTAATCGCTCAATAAGTTTCCGTTGGTTGACAAATGGAGAAATTCTAAGATACGGCTTGTAATTGCTGTTGAAATAGTTTGTATAGTTGGAGAGATATTCATTTCCAAAGTGTTTAGAGATATATTGTGATATGCTGCCGCTTAGTTCAATCAACTTAGTGGCGCACTAGATTTAATGAGTTAAAAATCTGTGCGGAGATGCGTTTAAATCCTTTTGAATTTGGAAAAGAATTCTTAAAATCTGTTTCTATCTCTTTCAGAAAAGTATCAAGATGCTTTTCATAATCGCGCACAGCTTCGTATATGCGTAAATCTGAAGTAGGAATTTTTAGTTGGGCCGGTTTGGATCTGTTGCTGTAGAAAACATATTTTGCCTTAAAATGCTCATCGGTTGAATAAATAGTAGTTCCAGTTTCATCAATAATTTGATAACTGTTAAAAAGCGGAGGGGGGAGAAATAAAATTTTTCCGGGGAGTGAAAGCGATTCACATTCGTCAGCGCTGATAAAATCAGAAGGAAAATCTTTCAATTCTGCCTTTATTTTATCAATCCACCTTTGTGTAAACTCTTTTTCTGTCATTTTTCTTTCACCGTAAAAACAGAGAGGCTTTTATTTTTGTGATTTAAAATTTATGTCAACATTTTCAGGGTTTTCGATCCAATCGGCAACAAAAACATTTGTATCGCGCGAGGGTTTTCTAGAAGCATTTCTGTTGGAGCAGAAAACCAATTTTTTCCCGTCAAAAGAAAACATAGGGAAAGCATCAAATAAGCCTGAATTAGTAATCTGTTCGAGCCCTGTTCCATCGGTATTGATTATAAAAATATCGAAACGTCTTCCGCCTTCTTTAATGGAGTGATGATTGGAACAGAATAAAATTTTCTTGCCCGAAGGATCGGGATGAAAGAAGGGCGCCCAATTAGCGCCGGGCAGGTTAGTTACCTGCTTAACATTTCCTCCATCTATGTCCATAACAAAAATATTCAGCGCTTTCGGCTCAACATAACCGTTTGAAAGCAGTTCTTTATAAGATTCTGCTTCTTTGCCAAGCGGTCTGCTTGCACGCCAAACTATCTGTTTAGAATTACGCGAGAAAAATGCGCCTCCATCGTAGCCCAAAGCGTTTGTTAGTTGTAAAAGTTTTCCGGTTTTAATTTCGTAACGCCACAATTCAAGATCGCCGGAACGGGTTGAAGTAAAAACAATAAATTTTCCATCAGGCGAAACTGTTGCTTCCGCATCGTAACCTTCTCCGCCAATCAAAACAGTCGAATTAGAACCGTCAGAATTTGCGATGTAGATATCATAACTGTTAAAAAGGGGCCAGACGTATCTTCCCTCTGCAAACATCTGAGATTCAGGGCATTTAGCGCCGCTCTCATGAGTTGATGCGTAAATAATTTTTCCATCAGGCAAAAAATAGCTGCACGTTGTTCTTCCTCCGCCGGTTGAAAGAAGCATATACTGTTTTCCGTTCTCAAGCGGAGAGCCGTCTGTGTTCATTTTGAAGATCTGATCGCAGTCTTGTAAATTTATTTTTTTCCAATCGCTTTGAAAAATTAACTGCTTGTCGTCAAAGCTCCAGTAAGCTTCGGCATTGTTCCCGCCGAATGTAAGCTGGCGGATATTTCGTAAATGTTTTTCTCCTGTATATCGGAGAGTATCTTTTTGCGGATCATAGCTGCTTTTTGCAGCAGATGGAGTTAGCGCCATGAAGATTGGGAAAAAGACGATGAAAACAAGAAGCAGAAAAAAGTTAATGAATAACGCTCTATTCATACTAAGATTTCTTTCGGATATGTTATTGAATCCTGATTATTTTTTTATCTTTCCTAATAAGAAGAAATATTCCAAAAATCACTAAAGGGATGCTTAGCAATTGTCCCATATTTAACATCATTCCAACCTCAAAATGTTCTTGAACTTCTTTGAAAAATTCTACGAATATTCTAAACCCGAACACAAGTAAAAGAAAGAGCCCGAGTAATAGTCCATTCTTAAATTTACCGTTAGAGCGGAAATAAAATGACAACAGAAAGAGAAAGCTCAATAAGTAGACAACCGCTTCGTAAATTTGGGTTGGATGACGCGGGATTCCATCAACAGAAGCAAATACAAACGCCCAAGGAAGATCCGTTGGCTTGCCATAAATTTCCGAATTGAAAAGATTTCCCATTCTAATGAAAAACCCTGCAAGCGCCACAGTAATGATAATTCTATCCATAATCCAAAGAAATGAAATTTGTCTTCTCTTTCGAACGAAAAGATAGACCGCTATTAAAATTCCAACTGCAGCGCCGTGGCTTGCTAAGCCGCCTTTCCAAACTTGCAATATTTCAATAGGATTGTTTAAGTAGTAAGCCGGGTTATAGAAGAAACAATGTCCAAGCCGCGCTCCAATAACCGTTCCAAGAACCATATACCAAACAAGATCGTGCAGTTCTTCTTCTCTCCTGCCTTCTTTCTTAAAGATAACGAACATGAGCTGATAACCAATAACAAACGATGCCGCAAAAAGCAGCCCGTACCATCGAATGCTAATTGGTCCAACCGAAAAAATTTCCGGGGAAACATCCCAATAGATCATATCTGACCTTAAGCTTAATTAAAGAAACATGAAATTAACTTGCACCTAATATAATATTCATCCCTTCTTTAGCGCTTGTCAAATTTAAGAATTCACATTAAAATAAACTAAAACTTATCGTCTTATTTTTACATTTCCGTTTTGCCCAATTCTACCTATTTCAGCTAAAACTCATAAAGGATTCTTTTCTTTTTATTGGAAAAAACTATATTTGTTTAGTTACTAATTAAGTTCACTTAAAATTAAATTTATGAATTTGTCCCCAAGGTCAAGATGATATCTGTTGTCTTTCTTCCAGAACAAATCAAAAAAATTTTTGATTCATTTTTCGATCCTGCTAATCCTATTTATATTTCTATACTAATCACCGCGTTTATTTTCGGAATAATTTTTTTCTTTTATAAATACATAATCAACCCTATAACAGAACGTTTTAACAAAGAAAAAGAGAGTCTCGAATTAAAAACAGCCAAGCTTATGGCGCTGTTTGCCGAATTAGACCCGGACCCTGTAATTAGAATTGATTCGAACGGGTCTATTGTTGTAACGAACGATGCGGCACAAAAAGTGTTTTCTTCACGAAGTTTGATTGGGGAAAATATTGCTCAAATACTGCCAATGATCGACTATAAGAAAAACGGCGCTTTTGTTAACACAACAAAAGTGTTCACAAAAAAAATAAACAAGCGCTACTATTCTGTTCTTTACCGCAGCGAGCCGAAATTAAATATTGGGCAGATTTATATGCGCGATATTACCGATCTGAAAACTTATGAAGAGAGATTATTGGAATCGCAAGTTAAGTTGAAAGAGCTTTCAGAACATCTGCAGGAGTTGATAGAGGAAGAACGACAAAAAATTGCCTCCGGTCTTCACGATGGAATTGGGCAAAGTCTTTCTCTATTGCGCATCAAGCTTCTTAAGATGAAAGAACAAAATAATATCAATTCGCAATTTCAGAACTACGCCGATTTAATTGAATCTTTGAAATCGATCATCAATGAGTTGAAAGAGATATCTTATAGTTTAAAACCAAAAACACTGGAAGAGATGGGGCTGGGAATTGCATTAAAGACATTGGCAGATAAAGTTAGCGTAGAAACCGGCATAGAGGCAGAAGTAACCGCTGTGGGTGAAAAGACGCGGTTAAACAGCAAACTTGAGATCTATCTTTACAGAATTGCGCAGGAGGCATTAAATAATATAATAAAGCATTCCAAAGCATCTCGGTTCGGCATACAATTAGTTATTTCAAATAAATATATTCGATTAATTATATCTGATAACGGGATTGGTTTCGATACAGAAAATATTTTGACGAATAAATTTAAACTAGGAATGGGATTGATAAACATGCGCGAAAGAGTGGAAACCTTTAACGGAAAATTCAAAATTGATTCCGCCCCGGACAAGGGGACCATGCTTGTTGCTGAACTTCCTTTAACAAAAAAGAAATTATGACAACAACAAAACCAATACGTCTTCTTATAGCAGACGATCATCAATTGTTCCGTAGCGGTATAATATCTCTTCTCGAAGATGTAAGTGAGATAGCTATTATTGGCGAAGCTGAAACTGGAAGACAGCTTGTTGAAAAATATTTTGAGTTGAAGCCGGATGTCGTCTTAATTGATATTTCTATGCCTGAACTAAGCGGAACCCATGCGCTAAAAACAATTAAATTGAAGGAACCCGCTGTTAAATCTATTTTTCTTACAATGTTTGAAGGTGAAGAATACATTTATCATGCTATTGAAGTTGGCGCAAAAGGAATTTTAAGCAAGAACGCTATGAAAGGAGAGTTAATTTACGCTATAAAAACTGTTTACGGCGGAGAGTGCTATTTCGGCAAAAACTATGATGAAGAAAAACTTTTAGGAATTAAAAAAAAATACAGACAAGCGGTTGTTAGCGTGGTTGATGATTATTTTCATCTCAAAAAGAAAGAAAAAAAAATTTTAGAACTTATCAGCAAAGGGTTAACCAGTCAAGAAATAGCCGACCAATTGCACTATAGCAAAAAGACTATCGATTATTATCGTGCTCGTCTGATGCAGCGGTTTAATATAAAATCTTTACCGGAACTAATCTCTTTTGCTGTAAAGTATTCAATTTCTCAAAAATTATTTGAAGACGAGTAAAAATGGCTTACGCATATGCTTTTGTCTATTATCTGTCAATGGTGGCTTGGCTGCTGCCTCTATTAAGACAGTATAAGTCCAATTTATTTTTGTTTTTTTTTGTGCTTGCACTTTCTGATCCCCTAACATTCTTAATAAGCAAGCATTCTCCTTTGACGACCATCCACATTACTCCGATAGCTTGCTATTTAGCGCTCTTTGTTCTTAGCGATCCTCTGAATGCCAAAAATTTAAAAAAAATATTTTTGGCGTTCATAGGAGTATTTGGATTACTTTCTTCTTTTTACCCGTGGCAGCTGGCTTACATCTATGCGTCTTTTTCTCATTCTATTATTCTTTTTATTTTTATAAAGCGAGCTTTGATATTCGTTGCTGAAAATGGAAGAGTAAACTTATTTCATATGGTGTTAATTCTTTACGAAACAAGCATAATATTAAAAGTTGTTGCTTTTTTAACAGATCTTGAAAGAGGATTTGCGTTTTTTATGATCACTAATATCTTTCAAATATTTATTGCCGGCTTCTTTATAATTTACCGGGAAGATAACCCGAATCTTTTGGTGAATCTAAAAAATGAATAATCACTGTTCTATTCTCAAATTCGATATTGAAATAATTTGAGAATAATATAAACCAAATTGAAGAGTATATTGTATTTATCTCTGTTTTTGTTCTCTCCAGTCATAAGAGAAGAAATGAACCGGCTAAAACAAAAAAAATTTTGAATAACCAAAAACAAATTTATATTTGCGTTTGAAAAGAGCGCAGGTGAAACATAATTGCCGACATGATCAAATCTATAGTTGCCCCCATTTTCTATAATGTAACAGCAATTAACTTATATATCTTTTAAAAAATAAAAACAGGAGAGCTTATGAAACGAGCACCTCTCATATTACTTCTTCTCTTAATTCCCTTTTTCGTCATATACGCACAGAAGAAAGACGATACAAAGGAAGAAAAAAAAGAAAAAGATAAACTAACAAGCAGCACATTTAGCGGATTAAAATTCCGCAGCATCGGGCCGGCTTTTACATCAGGACGTATCTCCGATTTTGCCGTTAATCCCAATAATCACAGCGAGTATTACGTTGCTACTTCAAGCGGGCATTTATGGAAAACAACAAACTCGGGCACTACATGGCGCGCCATAGCAGACACTCTTCCATATTCGCTTGGAGTTGTAGTTTTAGATCCTAATAATCCGCACACTGTGTGGGTTGGAACAGGCGAGAACAATCATCAACGCGCGCTTGGCTACGGAAATGGAGTTTATAAATCAACTGATGGAGGGGAAACCTGGAAATTTATGGGATTAAAAGATTCACGCCAGATTGGAGGTATAGTAGTTGACCCTCGTAACTCTAATACTGTTTATGTTGCGGCAGAAGGTTCTGTTTGGGGACCAGGCGGAGAGCGGGGTCTATACAAAACAACCGACGGTGGTAAAACATGGAATAAAGTTTTAAACATCAGCGAGAACACAGGCGTAAATAATATAGTTATGGAACCGCGAGATTCTAATGTTCTTTATGCAACATCAGAACAGAGGCGCAGGCATATCTTTACAAAAATAGGCGGAGGTCCTGAATCTGCTGTTTATAAATCTACTGATGCCGGCGCAACTTGGGAAAAAATTATGAACGGGTTGCCAAAAGTTGATATTGGCGGAATGGGAATCGCAATATCTCCTGTAAACCCGGATGTTATTTACATTATTATGCAGGCAGCAGAAAATGGAAGCGGATTTTATCGTTCAACAAACCGTGGCGCTTCTTGGGAAAAGATGAGCGACCATCATGAATCCGGACAATACTACAACGAAATTTTTTGCGATCCTGTGGATGTTGATAAAGTTTATTCGGTTGAAACCGTTTCTCACTTTACCGAAGATGCAGGAAAAACATGGAAACCTTTAAGTCTTACAGATCGACATGTTGATGACCATGCAATGTGGATAGACCCGACAGATCCGAAACATTTTATTATTGGCGGAGATGGCGGCATTTATGAATCGTTCGACGGCGGGAAAAATTATCTCTTCAAATGCAACTTACCAATTACTCAATTTTATCGAGTTAATGTTGATAACGATTATCCTTTCTATAATGTTTACGGCGGAACACAAGACAATAATAGTTTCGGCGGACCGTCTCGAACATTAAAAGCAGATGGTATTGTGAATGACGATTGGTACGTTACCAACGGCGGCGATGGATTCTGGACTGCGATTGATCCTACCAATCCCGATATTGTTTATGCTGAATCTCAATACGGCGGAATGGTGCGTTTCGACCGCAAGAGCGGCGAAGTAATTGATATTCGTCCCGAACCTGGAAAAGGAGAAAAAACTTACAAGTGGTATTGGGATACACCTCTCTTCATAAGTCCCCATAAACCAACCCGTTTATACACCGCTGCAGAAAGAGTTTTTAGAAGTGAGGACCGCGGAGATACTTGGCAGGTCATTAGCGACGACCTTTCTACAAAAACAGACCGAAATTCTTTTCCCGTTATGGGCAAATATTGGAGTGTTGATGCTATAGCAAAGGATGTTAGCACTTCATTGTTCGGTTTGATCGTTTCTCTTGTTGAATCTCCTAAAAAAGAAAATCTGCTCTTTGCCGGTACTGATGACGGGTTAATTCAAGTTAGTGAAGATGCAAAAACGTGGCGCAAGATCGAAGATTTCCCAGGCGTTCCAAAATTTACGCTTGTAAGCGATATATGCGCTTCTCGTTTTGATGAAAATGTTGTTTATACTTCATTTAACAATCATAAGCGGGATGATTTTAAACCATATTTACTAAAAAGCAGCGATAAAGGTAAAACTTGGAAATCTATTGCAAACAATTTACCTGCTGACGGCGCAGTTAATACAATTGTAGAAGACCCCGTTAATTCAAATCTTTTATTTGTTGGGACCGAGTGGGGAATATATTTCAGCGCTGATGGGGGAGAAAAATGGATCCAGCTCAAATCGGGTATTCCTAACATCAAAGCGCCAGATATAACAATTCAAGAAAGAGAAAAAGATTTAGTTGTTGCAACATTTGGCCGCGGTTTCTATATACTGGATGATTATTCTTCACTCCGCGATATAAATAAACAACTGCTCGAAAAGGATGCGCACATTTTCCCCGTCAGAGATGCTCCTATGTATATTCAAAAAACGGGAAGATATGGACAAGGCGCAACATACTTTAGAGCGCCTAATCCGGATTTTGGGGCTATCATAACCTACTACGTAAAGGATGTACCAAAAACACTCAAAGCGGCACGCAAAGAAAAAGAGAAAGCTCTCTTCAAAGACGGTAAACCAATTCCGCAGCCAGGCATAGAAGAGTTGCGTGCAGAAGAAACTGAAAAAGCGCCCTATTTAATATTTTCAATTTTAGATGAACTAGAAAATGTTGTAAAAAAAATTACTAAACCGGCAAGCGCCGGAGTTAACCGTGTTGTTTGGGATTTAAGATATGAAAGCACTCAACCAGTAACTGTTAGAGATGAGAGAGCAGGCGGGCCCGGAAGACAGAGCAGCGGAATGCTAGTAATGCCTGGCAAATATAAAGTTGCAATGTCTATTGTTGTTCGCGGCGAAGAAAAACAAATTTCGTCTCCCGTTGAATTCAATGTCAAAGTTCTTGAAAACACAACTCTGCCGGCAGCAGACCGCGCTGAATATGTTGCATTCCACAAGAAAGCAGCAGAACTTGCGCGCACTGTCTGGGGCGCTCAAAGATTTACTGATGAATTACAAAAAAGAGTTGAAACAATAAAACAAACATTGAATAACACTCCTTCTGCAACATTTGATCTGATAAAAAGAACCGATGCCGTCTCGAAAGAGCTTGATGATATTAAATTTACATTTAGCGGTCCGCCTGCAAAAGCAAGCGCAGAAGAAACTCCTCCTTCTCCGGTTTCTTTAAACAGTAGATTAAGCACAATGATCTATAACCAAATTCGTTCTACTTCTAATGTAACCAAAAATCAAATAGTTGCTTACGAGACATTGTTTGAAGAAATTCAGCCGGCGTTAGAAAAGCTGAAGAAGATTGTAGACGTTGATTTGAAAGCAATCGAAAATGAAATGGAAAAGATAAAAGCGCCTTGGACACCTGGAAGAATGCCGGAATTGAAAAAATAGAAACCGTAAATGATCTTGTGTAAAAAGTGATGAAAAAAAGAATAAGAAGCTATGCTAAGTCCATATTTTAAGCGGTAACGAAGCTTAGCTTCTTATTGTTTCCCTGCAAGTAAGAAAAAAAATCAGTTGGCTTGAAGTTTCTCTGCTCTATCGGCAAGTTTTAATTTCTCAACCAGCTCGTTCAAATTGCCTTGAATAATTTCAGAAAGATTGTAAAGTGTAAGACCAATTCTGTGGTCTGTAACTCTATTCTGAGGAAAGTTATAAGTTCTGATTTTATCGCTGCGGTCGCCACGCTTAACCATCAATTTTCTCTGCGCGGCAATTTCACTGTTTTGTTCATTCAACTTTCTGTCGTACAAACGCGCTTTCAAAACCTTCATAGCTTTCTGTCGGTTCTTCAGTTGCGATCTTTCGTCCTGGCACTGAACAACAAGACCCGTTGGAATATGAGTTATACGGATAGCTGTTTCAACTTTGTTAACGTTTTGACCGCCGGCACCGCCACTTCTGTAAACATCAATTCTCAAATCGCCTGGGTCAATATTTATTTCAACGTCTTCAGCTTCGGGAAGAACAACAACCGAAGCCGCAGAGGTATGCACTCTTCCGCTTCCTTCAGTAGCCGGCACACGCTGAACGCGATGGACGCCGCTCTCAAATTTTAGATCGCCAAAAACATTTTCGCCGATTAAACTAAAAACAATTTCCTTGATTCCGCCAAGTCCCGTATCGCTCAGATCAATAATTTCTTGTTTCCAACCGCGCATCTCGGCATAACGAGAATACATTCTGTAAAGGTCTGCGGCAAATAATCCGGCTTCATCGCCCCCGGTACCGGCGCGTATTTCCATTATTACGTTTTTATCGTCATCAGGGTCTATCGGAACAAGAAGAATTTTTATTTTCTCTTCGACCGCAGCTAATTGTTCTTTTAGTTCTTTTAATTCTTTCTCGGCAATTTCGGATAATTCTTCATCATCGGCTGAATCAATTATTTCCTGGTTGCCCGCAATATTTTTGTATATATAATCGTATTGATTAAACGCCTCAACCAGTTGGATTAGTTCTCTTCTTTCTTTGCCGAGTGTAACATATTTTGCTTGGTCTGAAATAATGTTTGGGTCGGAAAGCTGTTCTTCAATCTTATCAAATTTTTCTTTGATCGATTTTAATTTGGTGTAAAACTCCATGTATCCTCTAAAAAATCCGCCGAAATATAATCAAGATTGGAATGACTTTCTAAGAGAGACAACTGAGCAACGCAAAAAAGGGGCAAAGTTTTAAGCGAGTTTTCGCAAAAGATTCAGATATTCCACTTGAATTTCGATAGCGGGAATATCTTCATTATTTTTTCTATGCAGTTCACAATTAAAATTTTTTAGCATTTCATCTAAAGCATGAAAAGTGCTGGTAAGCGGAAATCCGGAATCTCTTAAGTAATGGATTAGTTTAAGCGTGCGGAAACCATCGAACCATATTTTTTTCTGTTTATAAATTTGCTCTTCGGATTTTGAGTTGTTCAATATTTTGTTCCAGCTTTCCACAAATGAATTGTGAAGCAAAAAATTTTTTAGAGCGCTATGAATTGATCCGGAGCGTATTAAATAATCATTCCCGTCTAATATCTCTTTCGAATGAAACAACTCTATCCATTCTTTCAACACAGTGAAAGATTTTGGTGCGTAAAGAAGGTACTCATTGTGCGTTTCAGCCAGATATCTATTCATTCGCTGCCCGGTGCCAAACGGAACACGCCATGAGATGCGGCTTGCAGGATAAACTTTTGTAGAATCGATCTTTTCAATAGCTGCGGCTTTAGCCAGTTTCTCCATAAAATAAAAATCTTCTGCGGCTTTCTTCTTATTCATTCCTCCAATTTTTAGATAACTTTCTGCGTCGCAAACAATAGTGGAACCAATTGTAGGAAACGCATACGGCGAACCTGCATATTTTAAGCCCAACACGTAATACCGCAAAAAAATTTCATAAACTATAATTGCAAGTTTTTCTTTCCCGCTTTCAGGAAGTTTATGTTCATATTGAACATATGCGGCAGAAAGATTTTTTTTGTTGAATATTTCTATGATCGATGAGATGTAATTCGGCTCAACAGTGCAGTCGGCGTCCAAACAGATAATAATTTTTTTTGCAGCAGACTTACTGTCGAACAGTGATAGAGAGAGGTCCATCCCTATTTTACGCGCAAGACCAACGCCGCCATCTTTCTCAGGCAATTCATTTCCATAGCTCGCTGCATCAACAAAACCGACATTAAATTTTTTATTAACTATTCTTTTTGAAAGTTCTTCTTCTTGATTTTCTAAAATATCCCTCAAAAAGAGGAGCGAGCGCGCATTATTGCTCTTAACTTCTACAGATGCGCTTTTCGTATTATTAACAACGAACAAAATGAGCGTTCCGCTAAAATAGGCATGATCATTTTCAAGCAAAGAGTTCAACAAAGAGCGGATGTTCTCATATTCTTGAATTGCCGGAACAACAATGATGTTGTTGTAACTTCTTTCGGAAGGAATCTCGGCGTGCCAGCAGCTTGAACCACACTTGTGTAAATAATCTGATATTAACAATGTAAGATCTGCCGTAAGCGTATTCATTTATTGGTGAAATAATTTTGAAAGATAATTTGTTCTGCTTGTTTAAAGTTTGCTCCTTCTATCCAATGAATAAAAATTCCTTCGCGCTCTATTTTCCGAAACCATGTCATTTGTCGTTTTGCAAAAAGATTTATAGCGCTATTAAGTTTTTGGAACATGTCATTATAATTCAATTCCCCTTTCAAATACTTGCCTGCATATTTGTATTCAAGTCCAAACAATTCCAACCGCTCAAAAGAGATTCCTTCATCAACCAGGTGTTTAACTTCTTCTATCATTCCGTTTTTTAACCGCTGCTTCAATCGCGCAGTAATTCTTTTTTTTATCTCTTCCCTTTCCAGCTTAACGCCGATTATTAAAGGAACGATCTCTATTTTTTCTACATCATCTATATGGGTTTCGGATTCCGCAATTATTATTGCGCGTATGATTCGTTCTTTTATAAGCAGGTCTGTTGTATTATGCAGAGACGGACTCAGATTTTTTAAGGTCGAGGTCAACTGCCCAATTGTAGAATTGTTCAATTCAGAAAAACGTGCACTGTCAAACTCAACTGGATTCATGTTATAACCTTTCAAAATGGAATGAAGATACAATCCCGTTCCGCCAACAAGAAAAGGAATTTTCTTACGCGAAGAAATTTCATTAAAAGCTTGATAGAATTTTTTATTGAAGAGAAAGAGATTAAACTCGTCTTCCGGCTCAATCACATCAACCAAATGAAAAGGAACAGTTTTTCCATTAATAATATAATCGCTTAAATCTTTACCTGTCCCGATGTCCATTCCTTTATAAACCTGGCGCGAATCGGCTGAAATAATTTCTCCGTTAAAGCGGTCTGCCAGCCGCGCGGCAAGTTTTGTTTTACCTACAGCAGTTGGGCCCAAAATTGTAATTAGATTATAATTCATCAAAGGACTTTAGTTATTTATTGTAAAGTTCGAAAATCTTCTTCACAAATTACAAATAACTATCTTCTATTTTTACGCGGGCATTTTTAACGTGTAATAAAAAGCAGATAAATAGAGGAAGAAAAGCAATTGCCCATAGTGAACAGCAGAATGAAAAATTTGATTAACCCACACAACGGCTTTTCTATATCGGAAATGAAGAATTTATAAAACCGCCTTCAATTATGATACAGCTATAGGCAGAGAAATTATAAATGTTGCACCGCTTCCGAGAACGCTTTCAACGTCTATTGTTCCATTAAGAGCTTCAACAACTTTCTTTGTGATAGAAAGACCTAGTCCGGTCCCCTCTTTTTTGCCGTGCGTCATAAACGGCTCAAATATCTTATCCTTGAATCCTTCGGGGATGCCGAGACCATTATCCTTGAAAATGATTTTTATTTTTTTATTACCACGTCGTGTGGAAATATGAATGTTTCCGCCGTCGGGCATTGCGTCGCATGCATTTTTAATGATGTGCATATAACACTGGAAAAATTCTTTTACATCAAGTTTGATAGTAACGTCTTTGTCGAACTCGTTAATAACTTTGCAGTGCCGCGATTCAACAAATGATTCAACGCGCGAGGCATAATCTGTAAGTATATTATTCAGGCTTACGTTCTGAGTTCTAAGGATTGTTTTTCCTTCAGAGTAACTTGAAGTCGTCTGAACAATATCTGCAACTTGAACTAACTGATCTAACAGCATTTCTATAACTTGAACCGCATCCGGCGGCAGTTCTTTATTCATCAGATGCTCAGCATAACGTTTGCTAACAAGTATTGGTTTCTTAATATCTTGAATAAGAAAATTAGCCATTTTACCAAGCGAATCGATTCTTTCTGTCTGCAAAAGTTTTTCAACCATTTCTGCATTCTGAATAGCTATTGCCGCGTGAATTGAAAGAGCAGTTAAAAACTCTTCATCGCGCTCGCTGAAAGCTCCTTTTTTGCTGTTCAATAATTGTAATACGCCAATAATTTCCGCCCGGTTATTTTTGATCGGAAAGCAGAGCATGTTTTTAGTTGTATATCCGCTCGCGCGGTCATAGTCTGGCTTAAAACGCGGGTCTTTTTGTACGTCTTGTATATTGATCAACTCACCGCTCTTTGCAGCATGACCGGCAAGTCCTTCTCCTATCTTAAGCCGTATCTCTTTTATTTCGTTTCCCAACACTATTAAAGACCAAAGTTCATTTTTCTCGCGGTCAATCAGATACAAAGTGCCCCGATCTGCATTTGCTAAATCAGTCGCAACATCAATAATATTCTGCAAAACTTCGTCAACGCGTATAGTAGAATTAACAAGCTCTGCAGCTTTAATAATCTTTTCGAGTTCGTCTGTTCTCATTTTTATCACCCTTCTTTTTTCTGAAGTCAATTGTTCTATGGCTGGTTTATCTATTATTTGTTCCGGCTGAGAGTTGGTTTCTTTTAATGCTTTTATTCGAGCATCTACTTCGGCATATATCTCTTCACTTTGATAATCTTTAGGCGCTGGTTCATGTGGCGGAGGGGTTTCATCGGGTTCTTTTTCTGAATCTGAAAGAAAAATTGTTTCGTCTTTATAAAAGAAATCTTCCTTGGGCGGAGCTAATTCAGATGAATTTAATTGAAGCGCTTTATCATGCTCTTCAAAAATCGGTTCGGAAATATTTGAAGTTTCTGTTTGCGATTTATCAGATAAAGATAGAGAAGATTCTTCTTCACTTATTTGTTCGGATTCGAATTGCTGCGGTATTTCAAAAGATGTCCGTTCATTTCCGCTCAAAATTTGGAACAAAGCATCATCCAAATCTTCTTCTGTTTCATTCTCGCTAACTTCCTGGGCGGAAAAATCATCCGGCAATTCAAATTCTGATTCTTGTGTTCCGATTTCATTTAAGAAAAAGCTTTCGTCATACTGAGATTCATCTGTATGTGCCGCTTCGGAAGAAGCGGATTGAACAAGTTTATCCTGCTGTGCTTCAATTTGTTCGAGCGGTTGAACAAGATTCTCTTCATCGAAACGCGAGGCATCAGAAATAGATTGAAAATATTCTTGAGTTTCAATTTGATCGGCTATGTTGATCTCTTCGGTAAAAGTAGCGGCAGCGGGAGATTCGGTTAACAAAGCCTGCGGTAGATCGGTTTCTGCAGTTTTGAATTCATCAAGTCCGGCTTTGTCTAAAAAAAGCTCTTCATCTATTACAGCTATGGGTTCTTTCATGTTAACAAAGATTTCATCGTCTTGCTCGATCAACAAATCGACCTCTTCATTCGAGAGAGCTATAAGATATGTATCGGTCAAAGCAACCGCTGTTGATGTGCGGGTTGTTTCTTCAAAATATTCTTCGTGTCCAAAAAAGTCGTTATCGTTATAAATAAATGATTTGGTTTTGCCGAGTAATTTTTTCTTTAAGATATTGATCTCGCCGCTTATAACAAGATAAATATTATCAGCAATGTCTCTCTCTCTAAATAAAATTTCTCCTTCTTTGATAGTAATAAGCCGTCCGCGGATATTTCGAAGGTCTATTTTCATTATATCCACGTTTTTGAGTAATTTGTTGCGACTCAACACTATGAGTAACTGATTTTCCATTTTAGAATACTAAACTTGAGGGACTTTTATGCCAAGCAATAATCACAAACAAGCAATTCAACGCCTTTCTAAAAATGATAGTGTGCTATCAACAATAATAAAAAAGAATGGCATTATCAATTTATCACAACACAAAAATTATTTCAATGCGCTTTTGCAGGCTATTGTTGGACAGCAGCTTTCAATGTATGCCGCTAGAACAATCAACAAACGATTTTTGACTTATTTTAAGAACCGTCCAGAACCCGCATCTATTCTAGAAACAGATGATTTAAAACTCAGGTCGCTGGGTCTTTCTAACGCTAAAGTGAAATATGTAAAGGATCTTTCTCAAAAAATCTTATCAAAAGAAATTGTATTGAAAAAACTTTCAAAAAAAACTGACGATGAAATAATTGCCGAGCTGACCAAAGTTAAAGGTATTGGCGAATGGACTGCTCACATGTTTTTGATATTTACTTTAGGAAGAATGAATGTTCTTCCATATTCCGATCTTGGCATTCGTAAAGCAGTAATGTTAAATTACCATTTGAAAAAAATGCCGGATGAAAAGAAGATCAAATCAATAGCAGAAAAGAACGGCTGGCATCCTTACTGTTCTATTGTTAGTCTTTATCTCTGGCGAAGTCTCGACAATAATATTAACCGGCGGGATGTCAAAAGAACTTAAACCAGTGAATAACAGAATCTTTACACAAAAAAAATCATCATACTTAATGGACGAATTAAAACTTATAGAACAAGCTCAACGCGGCGATAAAAAATCTCTGGCAGAGCTTGTTAAAATATACGAACAGACTGTTTACAATTTCTCATTTAAGATTTGCAGAAATAAAGAACGCGCTGAACATACCATGCAGGAAACCTTTTTAAGCATGGTTAAAAATATTAAACAGTTTAGCGGACAGTCTAAATTATCAACATGGCTTTATAGAGTTGTATCTAATCATTGTTTAATGCTTGCGCGTAACGAAAGCAAATATGGCTACACATCTTTTGAAGATGATGACGCTTTAATAGACGAGAAAAGTATTGCCGATTGGAAAGTTACTCCAGATAGAGTAACCGAGAACAACGAATTGAAAAAAATTCTTGATAGCGCAATTGAAAAACTTCCGGCTGATTACAGAGTTGTATTTATGCTTAGAGACGTTGAAGGATTATCTACCGAAGAAACAGCAAAGATAGTGGAACTTTCTGTGCCGGCTGTAAAATCGCGTCTGCATAGAGCGCGCGCTTTTTTAAGAAATGAATTAAACAAGACTTTTTTCGAAGAGAAAATGGATATCAATAAGTATGAAGGAACATAAACCTAACTGTAAAGATGTGATGATTCACATTTGCGATAACCTTGGCGAAGAACTCAATTCGTCAAAGTGCATAGAAATTAAAGCTCATCTTGAGGATTGCCCTGATTGCCAGCATTATTTTAATTCTGTCGAAACGACAATTCAGTTCTACAAAAAATACAACGTCCAAATTTCCGAAGACGCACATAACAGATTGATTGAGTTTTTGGGGCTGAAGGAATGAATTAAGAATGTAGAATTTAGAATGCAGAACTAAACCGCTTAATAAATATTCTTAAGCATCTTTTAAACCCCCTTCTTTTGATTTGAATTCACAATACGTATTTTTAGATCAGAATAATCTTCATATCGCTTATGCAAAAATTCAAAGCTAACGAAAGAACCTCACGGGGGAATAAATGCTAAAAGAATATTTACAAAATTTACAGCGTTCAATTAACAAAGGCGATGCCACAGAACCGAGTCTCTATAAGCATCTCGAAAAACTCCTAAATGATTTTGCCGAAGAAAATAAAATCAAAAATTTTGATGTAACTACTTTACCTAAGCAAACCGAAGCAGGCAATCCAGATTTTAGAGTTTGGGACGGCAAAAATCATATCACCGGCTACATAGAAGCAAAGGACCCCTCGGTTAAGAATCTTGATCATACCGAAGATACAGATCAGTTAAAGCGGTATCGCACAACTTTTCCAAATGTTATTTTAACAAACTTTTATGAATTCCGTTTATACCGGGATGAAGAACTTATTGCCAAGGCACAAATAGGGAGACCGGCAATAGCAAAGCATCTTAAAACCGCACCTCCTGTTGAACACGAAGATGAATTCAAAGAATTGATGAATAAATTTTTCTCTTTCTCGCTTCCGCAAGTTAAGGACGCTAAAAAACTTGCGCTTGAATTGGCAAAAAGAACCCGTTTTTTAAGAGACGAAGTTGTAAGCATAGAACTTGAAGAAGAGCAAAAGAAAGAGAAAAAAAACATTCTCGGTTTTTATGAAGCATTCAAAAAATATTTGATCGCCTCTCTCACAGAGAAACAATTTGCCGATCTATATTCTCAAACGCTTACTTACGGTTTGTTTGCCGCAAGAACACGCGCCGACAAAGAATTCAATAGAGAGCTGGCATTTACTTTTATTCCAAACACAATTGGAATTTTAAAAGACGTATTCCGTTTTATTTCTCTCGGCGATCCGCCAAAATCATTGCAAATTATTATTGACGACATAACAGAAGTTCTTAAAGTAACGGATGTAAAGAAAATCCTTCACGATTATTTTACAGAAGGAAAAGGGAAAGACCCAATAATTCATTTTTACGAAACTTTTCTGACTGCCTACGATCCTTCGATAAGAGAAAAACGGGGAGTATATTACACACCCGAGCCGGTGGTCGGTTATATAGTGCGCTCGGTACATCAAATTTTAAAAACACATTTTGATCTTTATGATGGATTAGCAAGCGAAGAGGTAACGCTTCTCGATCCAGCCGGAGGAACTCTAACTTTTCCCGCTGAAGCAATAAAAATTGCAGTTAAAGCGTACGCATCTAATTATGGCGAAGGCGGTGTTAATATTCAGTTAATTAAGAACCAGATTCTTCCCAACTTTCATGCGTTTGAATTAATGATGGCGCCTTACGCAATAGGGCATCTTAAAATGAGTTTTCTTTTTGAAGAACTTGGCTACACGCTTAAAGATGACGAGCGGTTCAAACTTTATCTTACCAACACTCTCGAAATTGAAGACCTTGAGCAGATCAACATTCCCGGTTTAAGTTCTCTTAGCGAAGAGAGTCATCTTGCCGCAGAAGTAAAAAAGAAACAACCCATTTTGGTGATTGTCGGCAATCCTCCATACAGCGGAATTTCTTCCAACATAAACGAGTGGACCGAAAAATTATTAAAAGAAGATTTAGACGGCGCTCAAAGTTATTACAAAGTTGATGATGAACCGCTTGGCGAAAAAAAGCTTTGGCTTCAAGATGATTATGTAAAATTTCTCCGGTTTGCTCAATGGAAAATTCAAAAAGCCGGGTTCGGAATTGTTGGAATGATTACAAACCATAGTTATCTCGATAATCCTACTTTCCGGGGTATGCGCCAAAGCTTAATGAAAACTTTTGATGAAATTTATATTCTCGATCTTCACGGCAATAGTTTGAAAAAAGAAACAACACCGGAAGGCGGAAAAGATGAGAATGTTTTTGATATCCGCCAGGGTGTTGCTATTGCATTGTTCATTAAGAAAAAGGTCAACTTGAGAAAGGAGATTTATGCGAATGACGATGAAATATTAAAAGACGTTTTTGAATTAAAAACTCCGGCTAAAGTTTTTCATGCGGATTTATACGGACTAAGAGATGAAAAATACAATTGGCTAGATAAACATAAAATAAACACGAAATTTTACAATAGATTAAAACCCCTCTCGCCCTGGTACTTTTTTATTCCGCGCGATACAGACAAAATTGAAGGTTATCTTGAGTGGTATCAGATAAATGAAATCTTTCCGGTGAATGTAACTGGAATCGTTACGGCAAGAGATTCTTTTGTAATAGGATTTGATAAGAACGAAGTGCGAAATAGAATAATGCAGTTTAGAAATCTTTCTTTGAGTGATGATATCCTCGAACAAACATATGGACTTAAAGACACCCGCGGCTGGAAATTAAAAGAAGCGAGAATTGATTTAGCAAAAGACGATGATTGGGATACATACTGGCAAAAGATTTTATATAGACCTTTTGATGTAAGAGAACTTTATTATACTCCTAAAATGGTTGACTGGGGAAGACCCGAATATATGTACCACTTATTGAATAAAAATATTTCTTTGTGTTTTATGCGTCAGTACTCCGGCGATGTGCCGTATTCACATTTTTTAGTCTCGGAGTTTATGGTTGATAACAGAACATTTTTTAGCAGTAAAGGCGTAATTCAGCAAACACCGCTTTATTTGTATCCCAAATTTATTGAGCCAAAGAAAAAAGCATTTACACAGTTAATGATATTCGAACCGGAAACTCCATATAAACCTCATAAGCAAGCAAATATTTCGGAAGAAGTTATAGCGAAGCTTAAAAAAGCATACCGCAAAGAACCTACTCCGGAACAAATACTTTATTACGTCTATGGAATATTTTACAGCAACAAATACCGTATAAAATATGCCGAGTTCTTAAAAATAGATTTTCCGCGCGTTCCGTTTACAAAAGAGCATAAACTGTTTATTCAGATTGCAGAACTGGGCGAAGAACTTGCCGGGCTTCATTTGATGAACAGCAAGCTTCTTAATAAAACTATCTCCGGTTTAAAAGGTTCCGGCGAAAATAGAGTAGATGCGGTAAAATACGACGAGACAGAAGAAAGAATTTACATTAATAAAGAAAAATATTTCGATGACATTACACCGGAGTTATGGAATTATCATATCGGAGGGTATCAAGTACTCAATAAATACTTGAAAGACCGTAAAGGCAGAATGTTAGATGATCCGCGCTATTACAGCAGGATTGTAACGGCAATTTATCACACAATAGAAATTCAAAAAGAACTTGATAAGATTTACGATAAAGTTGAAAAGAGTTTGATAGCATAAGAAAAAGAAATAGGTTTTTTGCATAATCAAAATAAAATTTTTGGCGGTCTATAGGGATTTGATATTTGGCTAAAGCCACGATGGTGTTGTTTGTTTACTACCCCATCCTAAAGGATGGGGTTATAATAATTGAGATATTAGATTAACTCAATCCTTCAAGAGGAGGGCATGAGGTAAATAACAATTTTTTATAGCCCCGTTCTTCGAGATGAAGGACTGAAGCAAATAACTGTTTTTCATAACTCCGTCCTTCGAGATGAAGGACTGAAGCAAATAACTGTTTTTCATAACTCCGTCCTTCAGGACGGAGAGAGCAGAAAGACAAAAATACTAACCCGGCTTTAGCCAAAACACAGGGGAGGATGAGATGTCATTCATTAGAATTTGGGTTCACATAGTTTTTGGTACAAAGAACCGAGAAGAATTTCTTGTTAAGGATGTTCGAGAAAAAGTTATTTATCATATAAAAGAAAATGCCCGGATAAAAAATATTTTTATTGACTGCATTAATGGTTACAATGATCATTTGCATTGTCTTATATCTCTAGGATTAGATCAAAACATTTCAAAAGTGGTTAATCTGATTAAAGGTGAATCCTCTTATTGGATCAACAAAAATAAAGTTACTAAAACTAAGTTTGAGTGGGCCGATGAATATTTTGCAGTTTCCGTGAGTGAATCTCAAGTTGATTCTGTAAGACATTACATTGGTAATCAAGAAGAACATCACAGAAAGAAAAGTTTCTTAGAAGAGCATAACGAGTTTATGAATAAATATGGATTTAAGTTCATCCCATAACAATTAAAAACTACAAACATTGTTTTTCATTTCTACGTGCTCACTTCCAAAGCTGAAAATACTTATGCCCGCTGCCAGTATTGAAGAGAACAACAGTTTCATCATTCTTAATCCATCCGGAGTTTAACAAGTTTTTTAATGCTGCTAAAGTTGCGCCTCTTTCCGGTGCGGCAAAAATTTCTTCTATTCTACCAATCGTATTTGTGCTTTCAAAAATTTTTTTCATCACTCACGGCTATAACAGTGCCGTTACTTTCTCTTATTGCGCGCAAGATCAAAAAATCTCCGACTGCTGCCGGAACACGTAAACCATCAGCAATTGTTTTTGCGCCTCTCCACATCTCGGCAAATTCTTTTCCATCATTAAATGCTTTTACCATCGGCGCACACACGGTTGATTGAGTTTTTGGGATTGAAGGAATAGCCCTCGATTTGCTTTAATCTTCCATTCTCCGCGATTGTTCCGCAAATAAAATCAATGCTCAAATCTTACAGAAGCAAAGCAAGTTCCCTGGCGGTTAATAGGGATTTGATATTAAAGTGAACTTTGGCGCTTAATAAAGCTGTTTCTTTTTCGAATATTTAGATATGGATTTGCATCCGAAGTAACGAAAGTACAGGTGAATATAACAGAACAAAAGATTGTCAACGCGATAATCTATTTTGTAAAGAACATCAAAGACTGCAAGAAAACAAAACTCTTCAAACTTCTCTACTATTTGGACTTCATACACTTCAATCGGCATGGTCTTTCAGTAACGGGATACGATTACATCTCTATGCTATAAAGTTTAAAATGTCGGAGGAGTCCGCCTTAAATGACGCAGTCGGGCAGGCAAAGCAACTGAGAAATTATAATTTCTCTCCCAATGAATCGAGATCGAAATGAAAAGCGGACTTTTAAGCCGCGATCTTTTAAATTCAGATTTTTATTTTATAATTCCCTTCCCTTCGGGAAGGGATTAAAGGGATGGGCATTATGGGCGGTTAAAGCTTACCAGTGCTTCTTTTATTAAATCTTCAATAGAAATATCTTGCGACTTTTCAGCAATTGCCCGCACCGCGCGTTCGGCAACTTTTTGATTGTACCCAAGGTTAACAAGAGCAGCAATTGCATCGCTGCGGACTGTTGAAGCTCCAAACGAAACACTATCAACACTTTCAGCAATTGATTCAACTTTATCGCGCAGTTCAATCATCATACGCTCTGCTGTTTTTCTGCCAATGCCAGGTGTTGAAATGAGCCGTGATATATTTCCACTTCTGAGCGCTTCTTTCAAATCTTCTATTTGAATACCTGATAAAATACTTTGCGCGGATTTTGGTCCGATGCCGCTAACGCCGATTAGCAACTCAAACATTTCTTTTTCTGCAAGTGTGTAGAAGCCGTACAAATCCATCGCCGATTCGCGAACGCTTAAGTATGTGAAGAGCGAAATTTCTTCTTTGTCTGCCAGCTTTTCAAACGTGTTAATAGAAATATTTATGATATAACCAACTCCGCCAACATCTATCAAAAGCTTTGTTGGTTTCTTAGAAATTATTTTCCCCTTTACATGTCCAATCATATTTATCTCAATTATTGAATATAGCCGCTCTTTTTAACAGCATAATTTTTTTATGCAAGCTAAAATTTGCGGCTGCAAAAGGCAAGGTTCTAATCAAAAGTTAAAAGAAACACCAACTCGCAAGCCGCCTAAGCCCGCGTTCCAATTATTTCCTGTTAAACTGCTTGAGTAATCATTTGTGTTTTTGTTATAAGTATAACGGTGGGAAAATTCCTCTTTATTCCAGCCGTAACTGCCATAAATATCATATTCACCAACTAGTGAAATTTGTTTATTGATATAACACTCTACACCAATAACTCCCCTCACACCCAAATTAAAAGAATAATAAAGCCTTCGTAATAAACTGTCATCACTATTATCCCAAAAGTAAGGTTGTTGATAAATAGTAGCTTGTGTGAATGTCTGTTTTGAAAAAACTCTGTTCAAAGAAAGAAAAGGTCCGATTCCAACAAAAATTCTAAAAAAGGATTGTCTGACTGGGTAAAAAATATATTGGGCTGAGAAATCCAAGTGCTGGCGGTTGCCATTGTGATCACTGGAATTTGAATTTCTGTTATAATTGGCGCCGAATTGGTTAGTATAACTTCCATCGCTGTCGCTGCCGTCTGTTGATATATCAACATTCACTCTAAAACGCAAAGCAGATTCCTCGGAAAAAGAATTTAGATACGACAATGAATATCCATTAATTAAGTGGAACTGAAATTGGTTCTTGTAACCGAGCGAATCTGTTTGAGCAAAAAGCGAACTTGCGGAAAAAAGAATCGATAAAACCACTAGAGAAAATTTTGAAGAGCCCATATTGCCCCCTAAAAAGTTTGATTATTATTTTTGTTAAGCATGGAGTATCCCCAAGGAAAATTCGGAAATAATTGCAAGAATTACAAATTTTTTTTAAGTATCAATAACTCTATCGGGATTTGCCTCAATATATTCTTTCCAATTTTTGCTTTTGCGTTTGGGGGCTGTGATCTTAAAAGCATGGCAAACTGCAACGGCAAGAGCGTCGCTTTCATCGAATTTTATTTTTGTTTTTTTCGGACGGGATGAACCTACACAGAGGTCAAGAAGTTTTTTGATCATATACTGAACTTGTTCTTTCGAAGAGGCGCCCTTGCCAACAACAGATTTTTTAATTTCCCGCGGAGAGTATTCTTTCATTGGAATATCATTATGAATAGCTACAAGCATCGATACACCGCGCGCATACCCAATCTTTAAAGCAGATTGAACATTCTTTCCGTAAAACGCCGTCTCGATGGCAAATTCATCAGGCTTGTATTGCTTAATGATCTTATCTAGTTCATCGTAGATTCTTTGAAGACGTGCTGCTTGTTCTTTTGTAGATGGAATTTTAATAACGCCTGAGGCAATATGTGTTAATTCATTTCGATGATAGTCAATTATTCCGTAACCTGTTATAATTGTTCCGGGGTCAACGCCAAGTATTCTCATATGCTTTTTAATAGACGCCGATATTTATGATAATTATAATTTGTTATGATCTTAACAATCTGCGTTTTATTATCTTTTATTCTACAAAATCAGCATTACTAAAAACATTCTGAACGTCTTCACAATCTTCGAGCGCTTCAATCAGCTTCATCATTTTTTCCGCGTCTTCTCCTTTTACTGGAGATTGATTTTTTGCAACCCATTGAAGCGACGCATTTTCAATTTTTAATTTTCTTTCGATCAAATAGCGGCGAACCGGTTCGAATGATTCAAGCGTTGTTGTTACTTCAAAAAAATCTTCTTCAGTTTGAAGATCGTCAACACCAGCATCAATAATTATTTCCATCATTTCATCTTCGCTTTTACCTTCCCTTTTAAGTGTGATAACTCCTTTTCGCTCGAACATCCATCCAACAGAATTTGATTCACCCAAACTTCCGCCGCTGCGCGAAAAGATATGCCTAATTTCCGCAACAGTTCGATTTTTATTATCCGTTGCTGCTTCAACAATAACAGCAATACCGCCGGGGCCATAACCTTCATACATCACTTCAAAAATAGTTTGTCCTTCCAATTCGCCGGTTGCTTTTTTAATTGCGCGCTCAATGTTATCTGCCGGCATGTTGGCAGATTTAGCGTTATCTATAGCAAGCCGAAGGCGCGGGTTACCCTCTGGGTCTCCTCCTCCCTGCCGCGCTGCAATTGTGATCTCTTTAATCAATGCTGTAAATATTTTCCCTTTCTTGGCATCGAGTGCGGCTTTCTTTCTTTTGATAGTTGCCCACTTTGAATGACCAGACATAAAATTACTTCCTTATATTTTTTCAGTATGCATTTCTTTAAGGCGAATATCTTTCAGCCGAAGTTGTGGATACGCTTTTCCATCCTTCTGAGTGGCTTCGATAGAGTAAACAATATCAACCAAATTATTTTCTTTATCAATATAATTAACAAATGCACCAAGATTAAAACCAATTGAATCGAAAACCTTTTCATTTCCGTTCTGCCTTAAGCTTGCAACAAAATGATTCATTCCAACTATTCTAGGCGAGTTAACAATTGCAACATTTTCGGTCAAAAATAATGGGCGCAAATTTCCAGGTCCGAATGGAGCGAACTGATCGAGTATGCGGATAAATTTGGGAGATATTTCAGAAAACGAAATTTTAGCGTCAATATGAATATCGGGAAGAATATCATCTTCACTCATATTCATACGAAGAACTGAATTAAATCTTTCTTTAAAGTCGTTCAGCTTGTCAATTTCTACTGCCAAGCCGGCAGCGGCTTCGTGTCCGCCAAATTGCAGCAATAAATCTTCACAGCTTTGCAGCGCTTCGTAAATATTAAAGCCCGGAATACTACGCGCCGAACCTTTGGCTACCCCGTCTATAGTGGTTAGCATAATAGAGGGGCGATGAAATTTTTCAACCAGCCGCGATGCAACAATTCCAATAACTCCGGGATGCCAATTATCATCGTGAAGAACTATTCCCAAATCCTTATCGAAATTAAGATAGGATTCAACAAGACTCACAGCATGCGAGAATGTCATTTCGTCTATTTTGCGGCGTTCTATATTTTCTTCTTCAAGAATTTTCGCAAGCTCAATTGCTCTTTCACTATCGTTTGTTGTAAAGAGTTCAACCGCGCGGTTTGCATCTCCGAGCCTGCCCACAGCATTTATACGCGGGGCAATTGTAAATACAATTTGCCCGGCAGAAAGATTCCCGGGTTCCATTCGAGAGCTTTTAATAAGCGCTTCAATTCCGGGGCGGGGGTTTTTGTTGATAAGTTCAAGTCCCTCTTTCACAAGAATTCTGTTTTCATCAACAAGAGGAACTATATCTGCCGCACTTGCAAGAGCAACAAGATCAAGATATTTAAGGGGCAGTTCATTCTTGCCAATACGTGCGCCAACAGCGCATGCAAGTTTAAATGCAACGCCAGCACCCGATAGATGTTTAAAAGGATAGGCACAGCCCGGTTTGATCGGGTCTAAAACTGCGTATGCGTTAGGCAGAATATCTTTTGCCTGATGATGATCGTTTACAATTGTATCAATACCAACAGAAGTAGCATGATCAATTTCTTCAACCGCAGTAATACCGCAATCGACAGAGATGATTAAGCTGATCCCCCTCTCTTTTAAGTAGTCAATGCTTTGAAGCGACATTCCATATCCTTCCGTAAGTCTATTTGGAATGTAAGTCTCTACATCTGCGCCCAATTCTTTTAAAAAAAGATACATCAACGCAGCAGAACAAGTACCATCAACATCATAATCGCCGTAAACACAAATCTTTTCATTGCTGGTTAGCGCACGTATAATACGTTGAGTTGCTTCTTGCATTCCATTCATTAAAAATGGGTCGTGTATCAACTCAATAGAAGGACGGAAATACAATTTTGCTTCATTGAAGGTTGTTATGCCTCGTTGTATTAAAAGAGAAGCAAGCGAGTTTGTAATATTTAAACTATCGGCTAGGGAAAGAACGGTTTTTTCGTCCGGTGTGTTTTTTAACTTCCAGCGTTTTTTTTTCATTCTTTTTTATTTAGAAGAAAAGAGTAGATGATCCTTGTCTGTAAGCCGAATTCTGTAACCCAGCAATGTGGGATAGGCAATCATTTATCTTGTTCCGTTATTACTAACGGAATCCAGCGGTCCACCCGAAGGCATTCAAAGCGAACAACTTTGCCCCGAGAAAAAACTCGGGAGAAAACCTTCTGCTTGACCTTGCACCAAGTGGGGTTTGCCCTGCCAACGATGTTGCCATCGATGCGGTGAGCTCTTACCTCGCCTTTTCACCCTTATCCCGATTTACACCGGGACGGTATATTTTCTGTGGCACTTTCCGTATCCCGAAAATTCGGGACCCCGGGAGTTACCCGGCACCCTGTTCTACGGTGTTCGGACTTTCCTCCCCGACATAGTCGGAGCAACTGCCCAACAAGAATCATCAACTGTTCTTCTACTTCTTTTATTTAACAAATAAATTAATTTTTCAACTGAGCCAAATATAATAAAAAAGGGGTGCGGACGCATCAGCAAAATTTTAGTGAATTTTAACGGTGCGGAAACTAAAGCGCCGCCAGTGAACAACTATAACGCGAATGCAACTTTTTGCTTATACTTGCCCGCCGTTTTGGGGGAATCCGTTTATAATCCGTGTTAACTGCGGTCTATCCCGTATAATTATTTTTCCAAAGGATCGTTCTGTTAAGACTGCTTTATGACAATTTGAATCTTTTGCTAGCATCAGTTGCTCATCAAATTCGTAATGAAGCGGATATTTTTTGACGATGAAGTTGATATTACAATTTTTATAATTGCTGTTAGTGGAACGGACAAAAACATACCAACAATACCCCACAAGTAGCCCCACAATAATAAGGAAAGCAAAATAACAAGCGGATTCAACCCCAGTCGGTTGCCAAATATTTTTGGTTCTATGATATTGCCAACTATATTATGCGTTACAATAATTACCGCAGCTACCAAAAACGCATAACCAAACGATTCATACTGAACGAGCGTCATTAGTGTTGGCATAATAACCGAAAAAACAGAACCGATATTCGGGATAAAATTTAACAGCGCTGCAAATGTTGCCCAGATTATAAAAAACTCAACGCCGAAAAGCCACAAAATAAATCCTACCAGCAAACCCATCGATACACTGATCAACGATTTTGTTACAATGTAACGCTGAACCTGTTCTGTAATATCCTTAAATGTTTTTCGAAGTTTGATTTCGCGTTGTATTGTTAATGTTTCCAACGCCTCTTCTTGGGCTTTGCTTAAGTTGTTATCGCCCTTGGATTGTTTTAATTCTTTTTTCATCTGTTTTAGAGAGGACTTAATTTCCTTTTCAACATAACGCATTCGGATAGCTTCGAATATTTTGTGGTGCCCGCTGCTAACGAAAATGAAAAAGAAAACTGTTAAAAAAATGCTGGCTGCAAGAGACATTGTTGAAGAAAATACGCCGCTGGCTAAAACACTGTAATCAATCGATCGTAATATTGATAAGATATTGAAATGTGTTAGAACGCGTTCTTTCAATCCTAATGATACGGCTGTTGTGCTAACTATATGGTTCAATCTTTCTTCGTATAACGGCAGAAGCGCTCCAAACTGCACAAACGAATCAATAACTATTTTTGAAATGCCGTAAATTAGCGTAAGCGTTAAAAATAAATCGATAAAAATTACTGCAGCAGTTGGGATTTTTTTAGATTCAAGAAATCCATTTAACGGTTCAAAAAAGAAAAATAGAAAGTAGGCAATTACAAAGGGGATAAAAATATGCTGCAATTCTCTCAATGTTAAACAGATAACAAACAAGCCAATTACAGAGAGAAAAAATTTAACAACGGGGTCGCTTACGGCTTTTTTCATTTGAAGTTTTTCCCTTTTGTTCCTAAAATAAAAATACAAAAAAAATGAATTTACTTAATGCTCAATTTTGTTAAATTCGGTTCATAATTTTACCTCAGGAGATTAAAATATGCTTAAACACTTTGTTGCCGTCCCGCGTAAATTTGTTTCGTGTCTTTTAATTCTTACCCTTACGCTTTTAACAAATATTCATTGGGGCGCCGCTCCAAGCATAGTTCAAAATTCAAAATTATACGAACACACAGAATGGAGCCGCAATTTATCTATCTATGAAGTAAACATACGCCAATACACACACGAAGGAACATTTAAGGCGTTTGCATTGAATCTTCCAAAATTGAAAGAGCTGGAGGTTGGTATTTTGTGGTTCATGCCTATTCATCCGATTGGAGAAATAAATAGAAAGGGCCCGCTCGGCAGTTATTATTCAATAAAAGATTACACAGCTGTTAACCCCGAATTTGGGACGCACGAAGATTTTAAAGATTTGGTTAAACAAGCGCATGATTTGGGCATGTATGTAATTATTGATTGGGTTGCAAATCATACTTCGTGGGATAATGTGTGGACCAAAACCAATCCAAACTTTTTTACAAAAGACGCAACCGGAAAATATGTTTCCCCTTATGATTGGACAGACGTGATCGAATTAAATTATGATAACAAGGAATTGTGGGAACATATGCGCGATGCAATGAAGTTTTGGATTGATGAATTAAATATTGATGGATTCCGCTGCGATGTTGCCGCTATGGTTCCTCTTGATTTTTGGAAATGGGTACGCCCGCAGCTTGAAAAGAATAAAAAAATCTTTATGCTTGCTGAAGCTCATGAACCAGAATTACACGAAGCGTTCGATATGACCTACAATTGGCAGTTAAAAGATCTATTTGTGGAATGTGCAAAGGGGAATAAAACCGCAGCAGATTTTTTCAACTATTTTGAGATGGAAAAAAAGAATTATCCCGCAGACGCTTATCGAATGACATTTACTTCAAACCATGATGAGAACACCTGGCATGGAACAGACCAAGAGCGGTTTGGCCTAGCTGCAGAGGTTTTTGCAGTTGTTTCTACTATTGTTCCCGGGATGCCTCTTGTCTATTCGGGGCAGGAAGCCGGTTTGGATAAAAGATTAAAATTTTTTGAGAGAGACCCTATCGATTGGAAAGAAGATAAAATGCACAGCGTTTATAAAAAACTTTTTCTGTTGAAAAAACAGAACAGAGCTTTATGGAACGGTTCAGCCGGCGGAGAATTAAAAAAACTTTTTATCAACGATAAAAATATTTTTGCCTTCTCAAGGGAAAAAGAGGGAAATAAAGTTATCGCGTTCTTCAACCTCTCAAACGAAAAGAAGAGGTTAAATTTTTCGGATAAAGTTTTAATTGGAACATATAAAAATTTATTTGGCGGACAAACTGTGAAAATTGATTCGAACTATGAGTTAATAATTGAGCCATACGGATATCAAATTCTGGTTGATCCACTGACGGAGAATTAGAAATATGCTGATGATTTTTTCAAAAAACGCAGTGCAACCTTTCCTAATAAAAAATTAAGTTATTTTTTTCGTGATGCACAAAACAAAAATATCTTCTCCCAAAAAAACGGTTTACTGGCTGATCCTCGGAACTAGTTTATTTATGTCTCTTGCAATCCTTTACGGATTAGTAATAGGTCTGCGCATCAATTTACTTTACACAACTTTTCTTGATACTTCATTTGGAATAAAAGAAAACATTTCAAAAGCAAGATATTATTTCTTAAGGAACATCGAAAACCCGTCTCAAGAATCAATTACGTCAGCTTTGGAGAATCTAAACCGCGCAGAATTAAACGCAGATAAAATTCTAAAGGATAGAGAACATCTCCAAATATTTACTATCCCCTTAAACGATCTTCAATTACAAAAAGAAGTTCAAAAGCTTCAAGTGCTGCTTCTCGATTATCGTTATTCTTCAAGCAAGTTGGCATCCACAGACCCCATAAAAAATCTATCCGTAAATAAAAAAGAATTGGAATTGGACTATTTAGAGTTAGATGCCCAGAGCGCTCAAGTTGAAAAAGAATTACGAAATATTCTCAGCTCATTTATTAAGATTTTCAGAATAAATCAATTCGCACTAATCTCCATATCTCTTTTCCTTTCCTTTTTTTCAGTGATAGTTTATTACAAATATGAAAAACAGCGGAGCGGTTATCTAAAAAAAATTGAAGATGCCAGCTTAATGCTCGAGAAAGGTTTGCGCAAATCTACAAAAACAGAAGAAGAGCTTTACGAAAGTCGGCGCAAACTAAGTACGCTACTAGAAAACCTACCCGGGATGGTTTATCAATTCAAGGGGGATAATATGTGGTCTATGGATTTTGTGAGTGCCAATTCCATAATGATCACCGGCTACAGCCCGCAAGAACTTATCAATGACCGTGCTGTTTCATATTATGATTTGATCAATATTGACGATAGAAAAATGATCTTTGATCAAGTTCAGAAAGCAGTAGAGGAACACAAACCCTATCAATTAGTTTATCGGATTAAGACAGCCTCGGGGTACGAAAAATGGGTCTGGGAACAGGGGAGTGGAATTTTTTCGAAAGAGGATCTGCTTATTGGGCTTGAGGGCTACATAACAGACATCACAGAACGAAAAAATGTAGAAGACCACCTGAATCTTCAAAGCACCGCACTGGAAGCCGTGGCTAACGGAATTGTTATAACAGATAAAGAAGGAAGAGTGCTTTGGCTTAACAGCGCATTCACAAAACTTACAGGATATTCCTTAAAAGAAATTCTGGGAGAAAACCTAAGAATATTAAAATCCGGTTCGCACACGCGCGATTTTTACGAATTTATTTGGAAAACAATTCTTGCCGGTGAAACATGGCGGGGTGAAATCATTAACAAAAGAAAAAACGGAACTCTTTATACAGAAGAATTAACTATCACTCCAGTTAAATCTTCCGAAGACGAAATAAAATATTTTGTGGCTGTCAAACAAGATATTACTGAGAGAAAGAAAGCAGAAGAGGCGCTGCGCGAAAGCGAAACGCGGTTCAGAAGCTTGTATGAAAACGCTACAATAGGAATATACCGCACCACTCCAGACGGAAAAATTTTAATGAGCAACCCAACGCTTGTAAAAATTTTTGGATATAATTCATTGGAAGAACTATTACAAATGAATGCCAGTGAAGCTTATTATGATCCTTCCACACGCGAAATATTTCAGCGCGAGCTTTTGAGCAAAGGAAAAATTTTCGGCTTTGAATCGATATGGAAAAGAAAAGACGGAACTATGGTTTACGCACGTGAAAGTGCCCGTGTAGTTAAAGATGAAAATGGAAACGTTTTGTATTACGAAGGAACCGTAGAAGATATAAGCGAAAAGAAAAAAATAGAAGAAGCTTTGATTGAAGCAAAAGAGAGAGCTGAGCAATCCGACAGGTTTAAATCGGAATTCCTCGCTCAAATGTCGCATGAAATCCGCACTCCTTTAAATGTAATCCTCAACTTTGCGGCTATGTTAAAAGAAGACCTTCATGATAAAGTTGACGATGAAATGAAAGATTCGTTTGATGTAATTGACGCCGAAGGCAAAAGAATTATGAGAACCGTAGAATTGATTCTTAATATGTCCGAACTTCAAACAGGCAGTTATAATTTCATTTCTAAGAGGATAAATCTTTATGAAGATGTTCTAAAAAAAATTCACAGAAATCTCAATATTTTAGCGCGTCAGAAAAAAATAACTTTTATATTGAGCGGCGAGGAATTCAATGCCTTTATTGAAGCGGACGAATATTCTTTGAATCAAATTTTTTATCACTTAATCGAAAATGCAATTAAATATACCCCCGAAGGAAAAGTGGAAGTTATTATTAACCGCGGTCTTCGAAACAATGTTTATGTTGATGTTGCTGATACAGGCATTGGCATAGCAGATGAATATATGCCTTTGCTTTTTACACCATTCAGCCGCGAAGAAAAAGGTTATACAAGAAATTTTGAGGGAAATGGTTTAGGGCTTGCTCTGGTAAAAAAATATTGCGACCTCAACGGCGCAGAAATAAAAGTTACAAGCGTTAAGGGGAAAGGAACAACGTTTAGAGTTTCGTTCCCAATCGTTAATTAAAATTTATTCTCTATTTATTTGACGACTGTACAAAAACGAAACTTTCCTACCGACTGCAAAGAACAAAGCATTAACATGATTAAAAAAAAGTTTTTGAAACAAAGTATGCCTTGGCAAAGAATACAGATGCATCCATTTGCATTTATCGAGATATTTATTTTAATAACTGAAGTTACGCAAAGAAGCAAAAAAAATGATTCTGTCATTCCGCCCCGTTATGTGAAAAGTCAAGCGGTAAAGAGAAAAAGTGTTCTTAAAAATATATAGTTACTAAAAGAATCAATCTGTTATAAACAGTTACCGAAAGATCGGTACTGCAAAATGTCGTTCAGAAAATGTTAAAAGGCGAGGCTGTAAACTGACCGAGAACTCACCTGCAGTTACTATCAATGATAGTAATCTGTTTGGGACTACGTGAGCCCGTGTGAGCAGGGTGGAAAAAACAGTCCTCGCCGCTAAAAAAGGAATTCAATTAGTAATGTTCTTTGTTTTATTGATACTTAAGCAACAAGAGCAAATTGATATTGTTCTTGTTGAATCCAAACGTGTCTAATTCTAGATAAAAGTTTCTTAGCGATTTTAATAACCGCTTTTTGTTTCGACATCTGCTTAATTAGTTGAGAATAAACAAGAGTAATTGCAGGGTCTTTTCTAATTGCAGTCCAGGCAGATTCAATAATGAGTGGACGCAAAAATATATTATGACGGAAAGAAATACCGCGGCTGTATTCTGTTTCGCCTGAAGAATAAAGAGCAGGAACGAGTCCAACAAAAGATGCTAAGTGATCAAAGCTCTTAAAACGCTTGATGTCAATAATTTCTGTGTAAAGACTCATAGCAGTAATGAAAGCGATACCAGGAACAGAAACAAGAGAATTAATAATCGGCTCAATAGATTTGTCTTTGGCTTCGTCTCGAAGTTGATGAAGAACTAAGTTAAGATGTTCTCTGCATTGTTGAAGTTGGAGCAGAAGATTGTTGAGAGTAAACTGACCGGTATTACAGGAAAGCTTAACAGAGTGAAGCCAGCTTATGAAGAAACCGGACCAACGAGAATTGTTAAGATGTTCTTTAGGAATAATAATACCGTAGTTATAGAGAAGCATTTTAATTCTATTCTTAATTCTAGTTTGGTTTGGCACGAGTTGAAAACGAAGGCGCATAAGAGAACGAAGTTGTTCAGCATAAACATCAGGGATATAGATAGGTTTAAGAGAATTGTTTTCAAGTTCACGAGCAAGTTTACGGGAATCAGTTGGATCAGTTTTAACAACTTTTTCTTTGTTGGAAGAAGGGATATCAGCCGGATTAACAACGATACAATTAAAACCAAGTTCTTTGAATTTTCTAAGAGGCCAGAATCCACAGAACCCGGCTTCATAAACGATGTTGAAATAACCATCTGGATAATGTTTTGATAAGTGAAGAAACAACTCCACTGGCGAAGGGTTCATAGAAAAAGTTTTTAGTTCAAGACCAGAGTTGCGAATAGTTATTTTCCAACTCTTAAGGTGAGTATCAATACCAACAAAGAAAGTGTTGTTCTTAAATGATAGATTGTTCATGACAAGTCTCCTTGGATATTTATTGTAAGAGAAAATAATCAATGAGACTTTTCAAACATAACATCTGACTGAGCTCGACGAAGTCTTGTCGGGATCGGAATCTCGTTTTTAATCGATTTTCAGATGCTGAAACGAGTTCAGCATGACTTTTGCTTAACTTCAGTTAATAAACATTTTTAGGAAGAAATGACAAACGCTGTGGAGACTGCGACAATTTAGTTTACTTACTTCTTAAGAAAAATCTTAGAACGATAAATCCTAATATGCCGCTAACTAAAGAGATCACTATAATTCCAATTTTCGCATTTTCCAAAAAGCTTGCATCAGCAAAAGACAGACTAGCAATAAACAACGACATTGTAAAACCAATACCGGCAACAACAGATAAACCGTAAAGCGTTAACAATGTTTTCTTTTCAAACTTCAGATCTGTTAAACCAAACTTGATAAGCAGTGCCGTTGGAACAAAAATGCCAATCTGCTTCCCAAAGAAAAGTCCTAGTATGATACCCCAGGTAATTGTTGATGAGAACGCGCTCGAAAGAACATCTAAATTTAGAACTAATCCTGCGTTAGCAAAAGCAAAGATTGGCATTATTGCAAAAGCAACCCAAGAGTGTAATTTATGCTCAAGGCGATGCAGTGGCGATTCTGAATTAGTAACAACATCGCTTAGATAATTTAACGCTGTTTCTTTTAACTCTTTCTTCTCTTTTGAAGTCGATCCAAAATATTCTTTCAACATCAAAACGCTTTTCTCAGCAAAACTAATTATCTCATTTCCGTTTTCGGATCTTTTTACGGGAATCATGAACCCAAGAATAACGCCAGCTATTGTTGCATGTACGCCGGATTTTAATACGGCAGCCCACAACACTATTCCAACCAACAAGTATGGGACTAGAGAAAAAACATTTCTCCAATTCAATAACGAAAGAAGGGCGATAGATAAAGCGGCAATCAATAATGCAGTTGAATTTATCTCCGCTGTGTAAAAAACCGCAATTACAATTACTGCAAGCAGATCGTCAACAACAGCAAGAGCAGTTAAAAATATTTTTGCCCAAAGTGGAATACGACTTCCAAGAATAGTAAGAACGCCTACTGCAAAAGCAATATCTGTTGCCATCGGAATACCCCAGCCGCGTTCGTAAGGTGTGCCAGCGTTAAAATATAAATAAATAAATGCGGGCATAACTGCTCCGCCAAAAGCAGCAACAAAAGGTAAAACAGCGGACTTAAAACTAGAAAGTTCTCCATAAAATAATTCGCGTTTTATTTCCATTCCAACAAGCAAAAAGAAAATTGCCATCAGTCCATCGTTTATCCATAACAGCAATGGCTTATCTATCTTAACAAATGGAAGTCCGACAGAAATATGCGCGTTGAGAAAACTAAAATAATATTGGCTCAAAGGAGAGTTTGCTATAATAAGAGCTATAATTGCCGCGATCATCAATAAAATTCCGGAAGCGGATTCGGATTCAAAAAATTCTTGAATTGGCAGTTTTGGTTGTTTGTTCATTTTCACTTTATTTTTTGAGGAACAAATTTAAGCAACTTATTTTTAGAATGGAAAGATATTCGTTCAGCTACAGACATCAACAAGAGTAACGCAGATAATTCTCTTCTGCTTACCCCATTAGCGCATCTGATGATACGCCGTAGGCAAAGCAGAGAGAACGATTTGATTTTTATTCTTTATATCCAATAATAAGCGACCAGCCGTAACTAGAGTTCTTTCGTTCGGTCTTTTTGATTCCGGCGCTAGTAAGCCATTGTCGCATTTCAGATTCTGTGTATGTATCGCCGCATTCGGTTCCAGCCAACATGTTCAATGCAAAGTATGCGCCGGCGGCAGGCGATGTTCTATCTTCGCTCATAACCCAATCTTTGATAATTATTTGTCCGTTGCTGTTCAGTGCGCCGTAACATTTTTTGATGAGCATTTTATTTTCATTGAAGTTGTTGCTATGAACAATTGCAGAAAGAAAAATTAAATCGTAATTATTTCCTAAATCGGCTATTAAGTAATCACCTTCCAAGTAACTTATTTGATCTTTGTTTTCATAAGACTCTACATACTTTTTTGTAATTGGAATAACCGAGGGGAGATCAAAAACAACTGCGTACATGGTTGGATTTTTTTTGATGAATTCCATTGCAAAAGCGCCAGAGCCGCCACCAACATCAAGCATGCGATTTACATTTGAAAGCTCGAGCATCATCGCTATCAATTTTGCTTCTTTGACGCCGCGGTAGTGCATTGCGCTAATGAATGCCTCCAACCAATTGATCTCACTTGACGAGGGCTTTTTATCTGAGATAGATGTACCTGCTTTTACTGCATCTGTTAAAGTGCTCCATCTCTTCCACAAACTCAAAGAGTGAAAAAGCCCGCTCATAAAATCCGGTTTCCCTTTTACCAAATATTGAGAAGAGTTCTCTACGTTATAAAATTTTCCATGAATCTTGCGCAAGAACCCAAGAGCAACAAGTGCGTTCATCAATCTTTCTGTTGCCCGTTCGTTAGTGTTAATTTTTCTCGCAACTTCAGATGCTGGAAGCATCTGTTTGTCAAGAACTGTAAATATATCTAGTTCTATTGCGGTTAGAAATATTCTGCTCTGCTGAAAAGAATTTGCAAGCGCGCGGATTTCGTCCGGTTTTAGGTGTTCGTTTTTGTCATTCATG
Organism: Melioribacter sp.; assembly: GCA_020723965.1. GTDB lineage: Bacteria > Bacteroidota > Ignavibacteria > Ignavibacteriales > Melioribacteraceae > DYHW01. The sequence continues at coordinate 40,463 of DYHW01000006.1, forward strand.
TTTTTACAAATATATTCATTGAAGTCTTTCCTGCCGCTCCCATTCACATGCAATTATCAATGTTCCTATCAATAATTTACTCATTAGTTCCAAAGTGAATTGGTTATTGTACTTTAGAATTTATTTATTCGATCGCGGCGGATGTTTTTTGATTTTAAATTCTTCTTCTAAATCCTTCACCAAGAACTTCATGAACGTTATAAATAATAACGAATGCGGTGGGGTCAACTTCTTTTACAACATCAACAAGTTTTGTAACCTCGCGCAAAGGAACAACTGTTAGAAGCATATCACGTTCTACATTTCTGTAAACGCCGCGTGTATTTACTGCCGTGCATCCGCGTCCAAGATCATTTAAAATCGCCTCGGAAATTTCATCAAACTTATCAGAAATTATGTAAGCCGCGCGGGCATAGTCGAACCCGTCAATTATCATATCGATCAACCTTGATGAGATAAACAAAAGAAAGATTGCATAAAAAGTTAAAACAAGAGCAGGACGGGCAGGCGAAAGATCTTTAATCTCAATTATAATACCTGCCAGAGCAATAACAAAAAAATCGATAAACATTATTGCTTGTCCTGGCTTGAATCCAAAACGTTTATGCATTATCGATGCGATTATATCAGAGCCGGCTGTTGTGCCTTTGAATTTGAAAATAATTCCGAGACCAACGCCAAGGAGAACAGCGCCAATCAAAATCAAAAAGAGAAAATCGTTTGTCAAAAGTTCTTGTACCGTTTGAGAATCTTGCAAACGAATATGATTAAACCCTGGAATATCGCCCCTAAAAAAATCTATGAAAAAAGAATTGAGTGTAAATCCAAAAAAAGTTCTTGTACCAAATTTTTTACCGAGTTCTTTCAGCCCCCAAAAGAAAAGCGGTATGTTAAAAACCCAAATGAGAGCGCCAACGGAAATACCGGAAAAGTAGTGAACAGCCATTGCTAAGCCGCTTACACCGCCGGGCACAACGCGCGCATCAACCAGAAATACGCCGATACCAAGCGCCATAATAGCTGAACCAGCGGCTATTGCAATGTAATCGATTACAGGATACTTATTTAGGAATTTTTTTTTCATTTCAAAACACCATAGCTTAAAAAATATACTATTCGAAAATAATCAGAAAAGAGAGTGCAAAAAAAATACTTTGTAGGTTAAATTTTTCCATTGCGGTAAAGCATTTGTGTTTTAACGCGAAGAAGCTGGCGTTCGATTATTAAATCTGCAAGTCTTTCCGGAATTCTTAATTTATCTTTTGAATGTAAAATTTCACGGACTCTTGATTCATCTATATCTATTCGATACAATGTATTTAAAAACCGATTATAATCTTTAGCCATCAACTCGGCAATCTTTTTTATGAAATGTTCGCGGATCGGGTTAATATCGTTCAGAGCTGGAAGCGATTCTTTCTCGAGAGAGAAATCTTTATTGAGTTTATCTACAAGCGCGGGATATAATTCGTTTTCGTTCAAGCTTTGGTCCCTAATTCTCTTCAATATGGAAATAGTTATAGAATAACTTTATAGATTTACTAAACAAAATTTATTGCCTTCATAAAAGAAAATCCCTTCTTTTTTAGGAAGGGACTTTCGGATAAATTAATATTTGTATTTCAGCCACTTAACTACTTCAGACCATTTTGGCTTTTTACCTGTACGTAAAATTCCTACGCGATAAATTTTTCCTGCAACAGGAAAGATAGCCAAAAACGTTAGAATGTTTATCACAATTGCTAAACCCAACTGCCATAAAGGCGCGCCAACTAAAGTCAACTTAGCCGGCATTACAATCAAAGAGGCAAATGGGAATAGCGAAGCAATCTCTGCGATCGGTCTGTTCGGATTTTCCATCATAGAGATTGCGATAAAAAACGGAATCATTATAAGCATTATAATTGGAAGCGTTCCCGTTGATGCGTCCTGGGGGTTATCGAAGATCGATCCGATCATTGCAAACAAACCGATGAAGGTAATTAAGCCGATGAAAAAGTTAATAAGCATATAGACTATAACAGTGCCGTTGATATCGAATATAAGTTCTTTCGGAAGAACAAACCACGATGTTGAAATAATTAGTATAACTGGTGAAAGCCATATTGCCATCTGAAACACCCCAGTGATTGAGGCCCCTAGTATCTTGCCGGCCATCAGTTCAATAGGACTAACTGAAGAAAGAATAACTTCAACAATTCTGCTGCTCTTCTCTTCTATCACCGATTGCATTGTCATCTGCCCTATCATAATCATACTCATGTAAAGCAAGAAAGTAAATAGATAGGCAAGTACCATATTGCCATAACCTTCTTCTTTTATATTTTCATCCATCAATACTTTGAAGCCGGTAAAATCAACACCCATTCTTGCAAAATCTAATTCTTCTTTTGTAAGATTTGCTTTGCCGAAATATGTATCAATTAAAGCTTTGTTGATAGGGCCATCGAGATCTCTGAAGAGCGAAATATTTTTTGCCGACTTCGCGTAGTATTCAATTTTTTTATCCTTCATTGCGGAAGAAGGGACGTAAATAATTCCTCCTAATATTTTTTCGTCTTGCAATTGTTCTTTCTTCTGTTCGAGATACTTTTTGAATTCTTCTCTATTCAGAGTAGAAAAGTAAAATAGATATTTGCCTTCTTTCACTAATCCATTCGACTGCATCTCATTTTGAAGTGAATTTGTTAAAGTCTGGTTTTCGGAAATCAATTCTATCTTTAGATTTTTGCTTTCGCTGGTCATCAATAATGCCTGTATACCAAGAATAACAAACATGAACCCCGGGACAAGCAGAGTCATGGCTATAAATGCTTTTGAAAAAAGTTTTTCCATCAATTCTCTTTTAATAACTGCAAAAACTCTGTAATTAAACATTCTTCGCCTCCTTCTTATTTAGCATCACAAAGTTTGTTGAGTCCTCATTTTTACCGGCAAGCTCTATAAAAATTTCTTGCAGAGAAATATCATTTGCGTCAAATTTCTTTACAACAATATTGTTCTCAACAAGCATCTTTAACAGTTGCTGCGTTTGATTTGCGTCTTTTACTCTTATGCCGGTTGTATTGCCATAGTTTTCTATCTTTTCTACAATTCCGTTTCCTTTTAAGAATGAAATATCTCCCTCATAAGATAAGCTAACGTTTCTCTGCGCATATTTAGATTTGATTTCTTTAAGCGACCCTTTCAAAATAATTTTGCCATGATCAATCATTGCAATATGATCGCACATCTTTTCTGCAAAGTCCATTAGATGTGTAGAAAAAATGATCACTTTGCCGCGCTGCTTCATTTCAAGAATAATATCTTTTAAGAGATTTGTATTTACAGGATCGAGCCCGCTGAACGGTTCATCTAGAATTATGAAATCGGGGGCGTGCAAAATTGTAGCGATGAACTGAACTTTCTGCTGGTTCCCTTTCGAAAGGTCTTCTATTTTAGACAAGCGTCGGTCGTATAAATCGAATTTTTTTAAATATTCATCAGCTTTTTTCTGAACTTCTCTGCCTGATTTTCCTTTCACTTCGGCAAAATAGAGAAGCGTTTCAAGAACTTTCATTTTTTTGTAAAGTCCGCGTTCTTCGGGTAAATAGCCCACGCGATTCTTAAATTCTTGACCGACTTTAACGCCCTTCAATACAACTTCGCCGTTATCGGGAAGATAAATTCCCATCATCATTCTGATAGTTGTAGTTTTGCCGGCACCGTTTCGTCCTATTAGTCCAAATATCGAACCATCTGGCACTTCGAACGACGCATTATCCACTGCAACTAACTTATCGAATGTTTTGGTTAGATTTTTTACTTCAAGAGAATACATATTACCCCGCTGGATTGGTCTAAATTTTTTGTTAGAAATATAATGAAAAGAAGAGCAAGATCAAGAACATGAGCACGAACAAGAACATTAAAAATTATTTCTTGTTCACTCTCTTAATCCCACTTTTGTTTACTTAAATTTGTCTTTTAAAAATAATAATTGCTCTTCATTATCGACTTGATAATTGGATTGCGAGAGAAAAAAAATCTTGACGATCTTTGTGGTCTGCTGCGGCGGGATTTGAGCTTTGCATTGAAACGTTTTAATAATTTTTATGGCTGAAGTACTTAGCTATGAAATTTTCTGGTGTCAAGAACTTTTTTTTGACAACCATACTAATTTGTTTTACAACTAACCAAGTTGCTTTTTCCAGAATTGAATTTGCTTTTCAACTTCTTTAGGCGAAGCGCCGCCTTGAGATTTTTTGTTTTCAACACTTGAACGTGCGGCAAAAAAGATGAGCTGGGGTTCATCCAGCCCCATAATTTAACCAAGCCACAATAAACTACATTTTTAATTGAATTAATTATTGTAGTCTTACTATCTTTGTATCAACAAAGAAAGTGACAGATGAAACCACTGCCGCCAAGTAAAACAAAAAAAATGCTCGAAGAAACATTGGTTGATATGCTTAACAACAGAAAGAAAGAAGTTTATTCTGTTATACTTGAAGCTATGGAAGATTTCGGTCTTTCACGCGCTATTAAAGAAGGACGCAAAAATAAATTTGTTAACGAGAAAAAAATTCTTAAGGCATTGACCGGACCGAAATGAACGTTCTTTTTGAATAGTCATTTGAAAAAGATCTTCGAAAGATTGCCGGCAAAAAAATTAAAACAGCCATTCTGCAAACTATTCAGAACACAAAAACCGCAACTTCTCTTCGCGAAATAAAAAACCTTAAAAAGCTACACTCGTTTGGAAACCATTACAGAATAAAAATTGGCGATTATCGGATTGGATTAGAGTTTTTAATAACTCGTTGATATTTGTTCGCTGTTTACACAGAAAAGACATATATAAGTATTTTCCATAAGAACTCATCTGCTTTGAGCGAAAAGAATAAGCGTTATTTTTTCTCTCGTTTATACTATTCGGGCAGGAATATTACGAACGGCGTTTTTCAATTCTAATGACCAATTTGTTCAATTTCTTTTTCCAGAATTGAATTTGCTTTTCAACTTCTTTAGACGAAGTGCTGCCTAGAGATTTTTTGTTTTCAACACTTGAACGTGAGGTGAGTAATTTGAAAATGTCTTTCCCGAATTTTGGAGAGATTTTTTGGTATTCTTTGAATGATAGCTCGCTCAACTTTTTGTTTTGATCAACACACTTTGCAACAACTTGCCCAACAATGTTGTGTGCTTTCCTAAATGGAATTTTTTTGCGGACAAGATAATCAACCAATTCTGTTGAGAGTAAGAGACCGCCATCAAGCTCTTTCTCGAATCTCTCTTTGTTGAAATGCGTACGGCTTAAAAGTTCTGATGTGAGATGCAGGCAATCTTTGGTAGTATCAACTGCTTCGAAAAGATGAACTTTATCTTCCTGCATATCGCGGTTATATGCGAGCGGTAATGCTTTCATAATTGTAAGAAGACCAAAAAGAGAACCATAAACTCGTCCCACTTTTCCACGTATCAGTTCGGCAATATCGGGATTTTTTTTCTGAGGCATTAAACTGCTGCCTGTTGAAAATGAATCGTCAAAGGCTGCAAAAGAAAATTCTTGTGAACTCCATAACACTAACTCCTCGCTTAACCGGCTCAAGTGCATCATTATAATTGAACAGACGCTGATCAACTCGATCATTACATCACGATCACTCACTGCATCCAGAGAATTTTCAACAACGCCATTCATGCCAAGAAGTTTTGCTGTGTATTTACGATCGACAGGAAGTGTGGTTCCGGCGAGCGCGGCGGCGCCAAGAGGCGATTTGTTTGCACGCTTCAGGCAATCGTTCAAACGTTCAACATCGCGTTCCAACATAGAAATATAAGCGAGAAGATGATGTGCAAACAAAAGCGGCTGCGCACGCTGCAAGTGTGTGTAACCGCTAATAATAGTGTCTTTGTGACGCTCTGCTTTATTGAGCAATGTTTTTTGAAGCGCGCGCGTTAGTTTAATTAACCGCGTAATTTCTTTTCGCATATATAAACGTTCGGCAAGAGCAACTTGATCATTCCTCGAGCGCGCCGTGTGCAGCCGCTTGCCGCGCTCGCCTATCTTTTCTACAAGCCGCTCTTCTATCAGCGTATGAATATCTTCCTTGCGCCAATCATACTTCAACTTGCCCAAAGAAATTTCTTTTCTGATTTCTTCCAGCGCTTTGAGAATAGCTTTGCCATCGTTAAATGAAATAATTTTCTGTTTCATCAGCATCTGAACGTGCGCTTTGCTTCCGTCTATCTCCTCGTTGAATAATTTTCCGTCAATATCAATTGATGCAGAAAATTTCAGCGCAACTTCATCCAACGATTTTTTGAATCTGCTATCCCAGAGCGCCATAGTTGCCCATCCCTACCCTTCCCGAAGGAAAGGGCTTTTTAATTTGCGGCTTATATTTTATCCTCGATCTCCAACTTCAAAACAGTTTTTCTTTTCACTTTTTCTAATTACGCTACAGCTTTTTTCTTTTTTTCGTTCGTTATTTTTTGTGTAACGCGGTTGTAAGTCTTTAGCGGCAGTCCATAAATTTTAATAAACCCTTCAGAAGCCGCATGGTCAAATTGGTCTTCTGCAGTGTAAGTTGCAAGCGCGGGATCATAAAGTGAATAGGCAGAGGTTCTTCCGCTCACTCGAACATTTCCTTTGTAAAGTTTAACTTTTACTAGACCAGTTACGCGCTCTTGTGTTTTATCAACAAACGCTTGCAGCGCTTCGCGCAAAGGGGAGAACCACAATCCATTATAAATTAAATTTGCATATTCATGCGCAACTAACGATTTATAATGCATCACAGATTTATCAAGCGTAATTCTTTCAAGCTCTTTGTGAGCAAAATGAAGAATTGTTGCCGCTGGTGCTTCATAAATTTCGCGTGATTTAATTCCTACCAATCTATTTTCAATCATATCAATTCTTCCTACGCCGTGTTTTGCGCCTGCAGTATTTAGCGCTTTAACTAGCGAAATGCTATCCATTTCATTTCCGTTAATACAAACGGGCAGTCCTTCAGAAAATTCTATAGAAATAATTTCCGGTTCGTCCGGCGCTTGTTCAATTGGAGTTAAAGACTGATACGAATCAGCTGGCGGTTCAACCATAGGGTCTTCCAACACTCCGCATTCGATACTTGTGCCCCACAAATTTTCATCTATTGAATACGGTGAATCTTTTGTTGCTGCAACTGGAATGTTGTGAGCTTTTGCGTAATCAATTTCTTCTTCGCGACTTTTGAATTGCCACATTCTAAGCGGAGCTAAATTTATTAGATCGGGTGCAAGCGCTCCAACCGAAACCTCAAAACGAACTTGATCATTTCCCTTTCCGGTGCAGCCGTGAGCAACCATATTCGCATTTTCTTTTCTTGCAACCTCGACTAATGCTTTTGCAAGGAGCGGTCTTCCAATCGATGTTGCCATCGGATAAGCTTCTTCATACATTGCCCCGGTTTTGAGCGCAGGAAAAACATACTCTTCTAAAAATTCTTTTTGCAAATCTTTTATATAAACTTTCGATGCGCCGCTCTTCAACGCTTTCTCTTTCAATCCGGTCAGCTCTTTCGTCTGTCCAAGGTTTCCCGTAAATGTAATTATCTCGGCATCATAATTGTCCTTGAGCCACTTAACCATAACTGATGTATCTAATCCGCCCGAGTAGGCAACCACAATTTTATTCTTCGCCATTATTTTATTCCTAAGATTTTAGTTGTTTGTTCAATTGTTTTTTTAATTTTTTTGATCGAACGCGGGATGACGATAATGGTGTCATCTCCGGCAAGCGTGCCAAGAATTTCGGATCCATTTTGTTTATCAACAAACACCGCTACACCCTGCGCCCTTCCCGGAAATGTTTTTATAACTATCAAATTTTCATTTGCTTTAACAGAGATTATCTCTTCGGCAATTCTGCTCTTTAAAGTTCCTTCATCGCCAGCTGCGCCAATCCTATAGAAATGTCCTTTAGACGTTGGCATACGAGCAATTCCAAGTTCGTTCAAATCGCGCGATAAAGTAGCTTGTGTTACTTTTATCCCTTTTTGTTTTAATACTTTTTGAAGTTGGGTTTGATTTGCAATATTTTCTGTTGAAATTAAATTTTTAATCAACGAATGACGTTTTTGAATGTCTTCCAATTTTTTACTCATAATTAACCTCCATTTTGTAGAGCGATCTTCAGATCGCTCAATTATGCGAACTAAAGTTCGCACTACAATTTATTCCGAAACTATCTCTGTTCCAATTCCTTCTTTTGTAAAAATTTCCAACAGCAGCGCGTGCGGAATTCTTCCATCTATTATATGGACTTTTTGCACGCCGGAGTCCAGCGCCGAGATAGCCGATTCAATTTTGGGAATCATTCCGCCGTTGATAATTCCATCCTCTATATATTTCACTGCGTCTCTCTGCATTAAATGAGAAACGAGAGAATCATTTGCTTTCACGCCTTCAATGTCTGTCATATAAACAAGCTTTGCCGAGTCTAACGATGCGGCAACTTTTCCCGCAGCAATATCTGCATTCACGTTATAAACAGTTCCGCTCTCATCAACACCTATTGGCGCAATTACGGGTAAGTATCCATCTCTCAATAAATTTTTTATGAACAAAGTATTCACATCAATAATTTCCCCGACAAATCCCAAATCTTCTCGCTCATATTTTTTTACTGTTACTAATCCGGCATCAATTCCGCTAATTCCTACAGCTCTTCCGCCATGAATATTTATGCGCCGCACAATATCTTTATTTATAAGCCCGGCTAAAACCATTTGAACAACATCGCGCGTTTCTTCATCTGTATATCTTTGCCCATTCACAAATGTAGTTTTGATGTTCAACCGTGAAGAAAGAGAAGTAATTTCTTTTCCTCCGCCGTGAACAACCACAATATCAATTCCTATTTTTCTTAAAAGCGTAACATCTTGAGCAACCATCGATTTTAATTGCTCATCTTCCATAACAGCGCCGCCGTATTTGATAACAAAGGTTTTTTGCTCAAACTGCTGAATGTATGGAAGCGCTTCAATCAACACGTCTTCTTTTCTAAAAATTGGATGTGTCAACTCCGGTAGCTCCCGTTTATTTTCACATACTCTTCGGAAAAATCACACGTCCAGCAAGTTGCCGTGCCTCCATTTAGATTTAGCTTTATCAATAATTCTATATTCGACGATTGCAACGTTTGATTAGCAACCGCATTTGGCAATGTAACAATATAATTTTTGCGCAATATATGAGTCCCATTTATAATGATTTCCAATTTGGCGGGATCGAATTCAATTCCCGAATAACCAACCGCCGCAATAATTCTTCCCCAATTAGCATCTTCGCCATGAATTGCTGTTTTAACAAGCGGAGAGAGTGCAACCGTTCGAGCGGCTTTCACCGCATCTTCATCACTTGGAGCGCCTTGAACTGTAATTTCGATCAACTTTGTTGCGCCTTCGCCGTCGCGAATAATATCGAGCGCAAGTTTTTTAAGCACTTCGTGCAACTTATTTTCAAAAATATCAAACGAAGCAGTTCCTATTTGTAGCGGATCGAGTCCCGACGCACCGTTAGCGAGTGCAATCACCATATCGTTAGTGCTTGTGTCTCCATCAACAACAATTCTGTTAAATGTTTTATCAACATTTCTCTTTAACAAAGATTGAAAAAGTTTTTTTTCAATTGCTGCGTCTGTGGTTATAAATCCAAGCATTGTAGCCATGTTAGGGTGAATCATTCCAGAGCCCTTTGCAATTCCGCCGATGCTCACTTCTTTTCCATCAATCATAAAAGTTGACGATGTAGATTTCACAAAAGTGTCTGTTGTCATGATCGCTTCAGCAACGCTTATATAATTGCTTTCATCAATCTGTTGTACAATTTGCCGAATGCCGCTCACAATTTTTTCTATCGGCAGCGGCTCACCTATCACTCCGGTTGAAGCGACAAAAATTTCTTGAGGACAAACACAAAGCGCTGCTGCTGTTTCTTCCGTCATTGTCATCGCATCTTCAAAACCGCGCTCGCCCGTGCAAGCATTGGCGTTTCCGCTGTTTACTATTATAGCTTTGAAAGTTTCACTTTTCTTTAAATGTTTTTTGCTTACGATCACCGGCGCCGCCTGAACTTTATTTAATGTGAAAACAGCCGCTGCAGTTGCAGGTGTATCCGATACAATCAAAGCGAGGTCTTTTCTTGATCTTTTTATTCCGCAGTGAATACCCGCGCCTTTAAATCCTTTAGGCGCTGTAATCCCCTCTTTTATTTTATTAGCAACGATCTTTTCTTCATGCATGTAAGAAATCCTTCTGTTTGTGGAAAACCAAATATTATGTTCATGTTTTGAATCGCTTGTCCCGCCGCTCCTTTTACAAGATTATCTATTGTAGAAAAGAGCGCTATCGTGCCTTCATCACTAATCTTAAAACTGATGTCGCAGAAGTTTGTGTTAATAACGTCTTTCATTTCCGGAATTTCCGGCGCTATCATTCGAATAAAGGGAAATGAGCCGTAACTTGATGAATAAGCATCATAAATATTGTCCTCTGACACGGCGGTTTTTACTTTAGTTTGAATCGTTGTATAAATGCCTCTTGTTATCGGAAGCAGATGCGGAACAAAAGAAAATTTTACCGCAGTTCCGCTAAATTGTTCAAGGTATTGTTTGATTTCGGGAATGTGTTGATGATTGCCAACTTTGTATGCTCGAACACTTTCGTTCACTTCACTGAAAATCATATTTGCAGTTGCGGATTTTCCCGCGCCCGAAGTGCCGCTATACGAAACGATGCTGATAAATGATTCATCAATTAACTTTTCTGATAGTAACGGCAGCAGGGCTAATAAAATGCTTGTCGGATAACAACCGGGATTAGCAACAAGCGATGCAGATTGAATTGCTTCTTTGTTCCATTCGCTTAAGCCGTAAACCGCTTCGCTCAATAATTCAACTGCAGCATGTTCATGTTTATAATACTTTAGATACTCATTTACGTTTCTCAATCTGAAATCGCCGCCTAAGTCAATCACTTTGCATCCGGTTTGTAGTGATTGTGCAACAATATTCATCGCTTGTCCTGATGGAAGCGCAACAAATATTAAATCAACTCCTTCAAGCGCATTCAGTTCAAATTTTTCAACTTTCATCGAGATCATTCCGCGCAGAGATGGATGAATTTCTTCAATTATGTTCCCAACGGAAGAATTTCCGAACAGTTTTACTATGTTCACTTCAGAATGATTAAGAAGAAGTTTTATCAACTCAACCCCCGAATAACCCGCCGCACCGACTATGCCGACATTTATCATTTGAAAAGCTTTTTAAAATTGTGGGTATAATTATACAAGATTATGCATAATTATGCAAATATAATTTTATCGTGATCTTTCCGAAAGAGCAAGATCACGAGCAAAATCGCGATTTGCGTAAGAAGTGTAATTATTCTATGAACGGAAAATAAAATAGACGGCGCCAATTAAACACAAGCCTGCCCAAATATAATCCATCTTAAACGGCTGGCGCATATAAATCATTGCGAAAGGAACAAATAAGGAAAGTGTAATAACTTCTTGTAAAATTTTTAGCTGATAGAGAGTCAGTTCAGAATAGACAATTCTATTTGCCGGTACTTGAAGCAGATATTCAAACAGCGCAATACTCCAGCTAATAAGTGCGGCGATATACCATTTTTTATTTGATAGATTTTTGAGATGACCATACCAGGCGAAAGTCATGAACATGTTGGAAAGAATTAGCAGAAAAGATGTGCGTATAATTACCGGAAGTGTGAGTACGTAATTTATCATTTGCAATCCATAAACAAATTAAGATTGAGTTATAACGTGAAATATTGCCGGTAAAATTAAGAGAAACTGGAAAAAGAATTACAATTTGTTTTGTGTTCTTTTTCCCTCAGAATTTAATTGGAGTTGGTTTATTCCGGTTTCTTATCCGGGATGAATTCTAATATATCTCCCGGCTGGCAATCGAGAACTTTACAAATTGCTTCGAGTGTTGAGAAGCGTATTGCGCGCGCCTTTTCTGTTTTTAATACGGAAAGATTTGCCATTGTTATTCCCACTTTCTCCGCAAGTTCGGTGAGAGACATTTTTCTCTTCGCCATCATTACGTCTAAATTTACGCGTATCGCCACAAATTCCTCACACCGTTAAGTCAATTTCTTCTTGCAGCTTTGCTGCATGAACAATTATTTCACCTATAACAAGAACTATCATTCCAATTATTAGATAAGGATTAAATACAACGCCCAAAGAGTTTCCAAGAAGAATTAGTATTCTTGTTGTTGGAGAAATGACCTCTGAAGTATCTGCTGGAATTGCAAATACGTTGCTCAAATAAATAACTATTGTTAGTATCATAGTAATTATTCCAATGAACTTGAGATGCTTTCCGTTTTCTTCAATAAACGGTTTTTCCTCATATACATTTTTTAAGAAGTCATTTAATCGTTTCAATCCAAAGAACAGTGCAACAACTACCGAAAGGTTTACCACTAAAACAAAAATTGCCAATACAACGGTCTGAAAAGAAACGTTGAAGGCAAGTTTTTGATAACCGAACAGTTTGAATAAATCAAGATTCGTTACCGGTATTTTTCCCGAAAAGGAATAACCAAGTAATGGTATGCAAAAGAAAATTAGCAGTATGGGAAATAACTTTAATAACAAGTTCACATATGAATAACTTGTCTTTACAAAAAAATTCTCTTTGAACGTTTTCATTTTACCTCCTATCATTTTTGCTGTGTGCAATATAAAAAAGTAATTTTCGGATTGTCAAGAAAAATATATCGTTTATCAATATATTTTCCCCTTTTAACAGCATTGCCGCCAATGGCGTTATTTTCTAATTTGATGTGCAATTAACAAATAATAAGGTGCCTTATGAAAAAATCTATTCTACTAATATTGATTGGAAAGAGAAAAGAAGAAGCTGTTAAGGTTCAACAAATTTTAACCGGCTGGGGATGTATGATCAAAACAAGATTGGGAATTCATGACGGGGTTTTGGATAATTGCTCTGACAGCGGATTAGTAATTTTGGAATTGGTTGGGACAGACGAACAGAATCAGGAGCTTGCACGCAAACTTTCTCTTCTGCCCGGGGTGTCTTCAAAGTTAATTGATTTAGAAGTGCCGTAGCAATCCCGTGGAAAGGGTGCGGCAAATGGGGAGTTTAACAAATTTTCGGTCCCAATTTATAGACGGAAAGCAAAAATGTTTTCTGGATTTATCTTTTTTATTATCTGTTATATCCAGTGTGTCTAACTTTTTTGGAGCGCTGCGTAACGGCTTCTACAACTTATCCGCCATATTCTTTTTTATATCTTTCAATAGAATCTAAAATTATGTGATATGCTTCTTCTTTACCTGCAATCTTTTCTACAACTACATTTTTGTGCTCTAATTTTTTATAATCTTCAAAAAATCTTTGAAGCTGAATCATTGTATGCGGCGGCATATTTTTTAAATCATCAATGTAGTTTACTGAAATGTCATTCTTGGCAACAGCAATTATTTTTTCATCCTTCTCTTCATTGTCAACCATTTCCATCAAACCAACAACTTTTGCTTCAATAAGACAAAACGGATCGACATCGACTGAACATATTACAAGAATGTCGAGCGGATCATCATCATCGCTCAATGTTCTTGGAATAAAACCATAGTTTGCCGGATAATAAACTGCAGAAAAAAGTACGCGGTCTAATTTTAACAATCCGCTCTCTTTATCTAGCTCATATTTTGCCTGCGCTCCTTTCGGTATTTCGATGATTGCATTAACTATTTCCGGAACGTTCTCTCCGTACTTTACATGATGCCATGGATTAAAATGTGTGGAAATATTTTTCATTTTATTCACCAATTCGGTTGGTTTCTCTTCTAAATATAAAACTTTCCCATTTAATCAGCTTAAGATAATATACAGCCATACTACAATAGCAGTTACAAATTTCTTTGGCTTACACATTATTGTCGATCGGTTATTTTAATGATTATAGAAATTTAAGCAAGAATTATTAACTTGTACATAAAATTTTTGAGATAGGATACAAAAGATTGATCATTGAATTATTAGAAAACAAAACCGCTACGAAAGAAAAATCGGAACTCGTTGCTACATTTGATCATCTTACTGCAGAACAAGCATATAAATTTCATTCTTCTTTCTCCAATTACAAACCTACTCCGCTTATTGAGTTAAAAGGATTGGCAAAACATGTTGGTGTAAAAAATATCTGGCTTAAAGATGAATCGCACCGTTTTGGCTTAAAGGCATTTAAGGTTCTTGGGGCAAGCTATGCCGTTGCAAAACTTCTTGCAGAAATGTTTGGCTTAAGCGGTAATGCATTGACCTTCTCAATTTTTAATGACCCGCGCATTAGAGAAAAAATTAAAAACATAACTTTTGTTACTGCAACAGACGGCAATCACGGGCGTGGTGTTGCGTGGACCGCCCAGCAGCTTGGCTGCAAATGCGTGGTTTATATGCCAAAGAAAACAACTCTAAATAGATTCGAAAATATAAAATCACATAACGCTGACGTAATAATAATAGACGGTGATTATGACGATGCTTCGAACATTGCCAGAACTAATGCTCAAAAGTATGGCTGGCTTTTAATTCAAGATTCTTCGTGGAATGGTTACGAAAAAATTCCGTTGTGGATTATGCATGGGTACTTATCCCTAATGCGCGAAATATTTGAGCAAACAAAAGACGAAAGACCAACTCACTTTTTTGTTCAATGCGGAGTAGGTTCGCTGCCAGCGGCTGTGCTGGGTTATTTGGTAAATCTATATAGTAATGAACTGCCTATATTCGTAAATGTTGAGCCCATTGATGCAGGCTGCGTGTATGAATCGTTTGCCGTTAATGATGGTCGCCTGCATCCGCTCACAAATGAAATAAATACTATTATGGCTGGACTTGCATGCGGAATACCCAGCAAACTTGCTTGGGAAATATTGCGTAATCATTCAAACTTTTTTGTGAAGTGTTCGGATGATATTGCTGTGCAAGGGATGAAAATTCTCGGCAGGATGGAATTCGGCGACGAACAGATTGTTTCTGGCGAATCGGGCGCAGTTACAACAGGATTGGTTTTCGAACTATTATCAAATCCATTTTACAAAAATTTTGCCCTACAACTTCAGCTCAACTCAAAATCAAAAATTTTTCTAATCTCAACCGAAGGAGATACAGACCCGGACACATATAAAAAATTAGTTTCTTAGAACTATAAGCAGCTTCCAGCAAAAAAACTTCCTTTTACAATAAGCAGTTTAGCGTGCTGTGTCAATTTTTTTTGATTCTGTTTTCACAATAAACTAAATTTCATTTAGTCCTTTCCGCCTCGATAATTTCTATCAAATAAATAGATTATCATTTAATAAACGAGGTGAAAAATGCAAACCTACATATTAATGACAAAGCTTTCCCCAGAGGTTTCCAAACAATTAAAGAACCGCGCAGAAGTAGGGCGCGCGTGGCTGGAACATGTAAAGAAAAAATGCCCCGAAGTTAAATTCATTGCACACTATGCCCTGCTTGGCAAATATGATTTTATGGACATCTACGAAGCACCCGATGCCGAGACCGCGGCAAAAGTTTCAATGATAAGCTTATCCAACGGCGCTTTTCAGGCAGAAAGCTGGACTGCTATACCTTACAAGGATTTTTTAAAGCTAACAAAGAAAATTTGACATAATTTGATTTCTTTAGGCGTCCTTCCTTTTTTTAGGAAGGGCTTTTTTATCACGAAATCAAAAAAAAATTATAGATTTTTTTCTCTTCACTATCTTTCAACCCGCTATAAAAGTTGATGAATGAGAAATTTTGCAATTATTATTCAGCTAACAATCTCAATGGCAGAAATCGCTCGGTTCTGTTTGCAAGCTGCCACAGGAAATTATTTGCTTTTTTATGAATGCTACAATATAGAATTTCACAATCTCTGTTTTTACAAGACGATCCGAATGGATTTTTATAGGAAAGAATATTTACGTTAACAACAGAAAAAAATCTTATTAACAACAAAAGAAAAATTATGTCGGATACAATCATTCTTCTTTTAATTGGTCTTGCCGCTGGATTGGTTAGCGGTATTCTTGGCATTGGCGGCGGAATAATAATTATTCCAATGTTAGTTGGATTTTTAGGATTCACACAAAAAGAAGCGCAGGGAACATCGCTTGGACTATTGCTTTTGCCCATCGGGATTTTAGCAGTAATGAATTATTACAAAGCCGGCTATGTTAATCTGAAAGCTGTTGGAATTATGATCATTACGTTTGTTATCGGAAGTTATTTGTCCTCTTTATATGCAGTAAATCTTCCTGAAAATGTTTTGAAGAAGATCTTTGCCGTCTTTCTTCTCTTTTATGCAATAAAACTTTTTATGGAAAAATAAAATTAGTTTGCAAAACACTGTATCAATTCTGAATTCATTACATAATTATAATTTACCCCGTAATAATTAATGCGCCTTATTCTAACAAAGCATTTATCACGAACCTCTTCTATTTTTCTTGCGCTGCTTGTTACTTTTCTTTGGTCTACTTCGTTTATAATTATCAAGTTGGGGTTAAACGAACTTCCTCCACTTACTTTTGCGGGACTGCGATATATACTTGCTTTTTTCTTTCTGCTTCCGTTTGCGTTCACAAAAAGCCGGCTCGAAGAGATACGAAACATCGATCGCATAGGGTGGATCAAACTTACCGCACTTGGCTTTTTATTTTACACTTTCACGCAAGGAACTCTGTTTATCGGTTTATCTCTTCTTCCGGTCGTTAGCGTCAGCTTGATTCTCAATTTCACCCCCTTAGTTGTTGCGCTTATGGGAATTTTCTTTCTCTTAGAAAAACCAACCCGCATTCAATGGCTTGGCGCTCTGTTGTTCATTCTAGGAATTATCGTTTACTTTTATCCGGTTGAGTTATCCTCTAACCAAACTTTAGGAATTGTTGTTATGTTAATTGGTGTGATTACAAATTCGAGTTCTGCAATTCTTGGCAGGGCAGTAAATCGTAGCGGTAAATTCTCTCCGCTTGTCGTTACTGCTATTAGTATGGGAATAGGTTCAATGGTTCTTCTAATTGTTGGTCTCGCAATACAGGGAATGCCCCCGATCAGTTTAAGGAATTTTCTTTTTTTACTTTGGCTTGCCGTTATAAACACAGCTTTTGCATTTACTCTTTGGAATTTAACTTTACAGAAACTTACTGCAATGGAATCGAGCATTATCAATGGAACTATATTGATTCAAGTTGCTGCGCTTGCATGGTTTTTTATTGATGAACCAATATCTCTTAAGGAAGGAATAGGAATGCTGGCAGCGGCAATTGGCGCTCTGTTAGTGCAAATTAAGAAATGATGTAGTTCAAAATTTTTTGTTCATCTGCCCACTTTTTCAAAAACAATTCTAAGTTTGGAATCCTTTCTTCGCCATCTTTCATCTTATCTGCTGTAAATAAAATTTAATTATGGAGATACTTTAATGCTCAAAACAAACTTAACTCACGCTTTATCCGAAAAAGAACACTCGGAATTTTTAAAGAATAACGAAAACGTAATGATCTGCTGCGGAAGAATGGGCCCTATGTGTATTCCTGTTTATGAAGTTATGGAAGAACTTGAAAACGAATACCCACATGTAAAATTCGCAGATATGGAATTTGACATTCCCGATGCTAAAGTTATAAGAAACTTGCCCGAATGCCGCGGCTTTGCAGGACTTCCATTTGTAGTTTATTATAAGAATGGAAAAGTTGTAAAAGCAACAAGCAGCATTCAATCAAGGGAACAGATAACAAATATTCTTGACGAGAATTTCCGCACCAATGGCAATAAATAACTTTCTGATGTCTCTTTCTCTCTTTGTTTTCTTTTTGAAGGAGTCTATTCATTTAGATAATGATGAGCAGCGAAGACTATAATAATAAGGACTCATTTATGTCTATGCAAAATCACTTCGATGTAATTGTAATTGGTGCCGGAGCCGCCGGCTTAACTGCCGGAATTTATTTGTCGCGAGCAAAAGTTAGCTCCTTAATACTTAATGAGGGCGCGATTGGCGGACAAATGGTGCTGACACACGAAATTGCAAATTATCCGGGAATAGAAAAGATCAGCGGCTATGAACTTGCCCGCAATATGAAAGCCCAGGCACAAAAATTCGGCTGTGTTATTAAATCGAACATAAAAATAACAGAGTTGGAACTTGATGGTGAAATCAAACGCGTCGTTGTAAATAACAAAGATGTTTACACATCGCACGCTGTAATTATTGCTACGGGGGGGAAATCAAGAACCGTCGGAGTTCCAGGCGAAGATGAATTTAAAGGAAAAGGAATTTCTTACTGCGCTACGTGCGACGGTGATTTCTTTCAAGATAAAGAGATAATTGTTGTTGGGGGCGGCAACACGGCACTCGAAGAAGCAGTTTCTCTCACAAAGTACGCTTCGCGCGTTACAATTGTTCATCAGTTCAATCATTTCCAAGCATTAGAGCATTATGTACTTGAAGCAGAGAATAATTCGAAGATCAATTTCATCATGGAGTCGAAAATAATTGAATTTGCCGGCGATAAAAAATTAAAACGCGTCAAGATTCTGCATCAACCTAAACAAGAGATAACTGAAATGGAAATAGACGGAGTGTTTGTTTTTATCGGTTATGTTCCCAATACAGAAAAGCTTGAAGGCAAAGTTGATCTTAATAATTGGAAGGAAATTATAGTAGATAAAAACATGGGCACAAATGTTTCGGGCGTTTTTGCTGCCGGCGATTCTATTGCTAAACGTTACCGCCAAGTTACTACTGCTGTGGCAGATGGAACTATTGCCGCTTTAAGCGCTTTGGAATATGTAAATACTATTAAAAAAGAAAAAGTAACTGTTTAATATTGTGCGCTGCATAGAACCTAAAAATGTCTTTCACAATTATAACATTAAAAAAAGAGAGCGCTCAAATATGAAAATTGCATTTGCAACAGACAACGGTTCTTCAATTAGTCAACATCTTGGACGAGCAAATTATTTTGAAGTGATAGATGTAGAAAACGGTTCTGTAACTTCCAGAGAAAGAAGAGATAAACCTGTTTTCCAACATCAGCATAATAACCATGATCGAAATCATGAACAGCATCAAAAGAGACACGAAGCAATAGCAGAACCAATCAAAGATTGCAATATGGTGGTTGCGCGCGGTATGGGCTTCAGCATTTTCAACTTCTTAACTTCTCTTGGAATAACTCCAATTGTTACAACTATTAAAGAAATCGATGACGCTCTATCAGAGATTGTTGAGGGAACTATTCAAAACCATACCGAACGGCTTCACTAATTTTGCTATTTGATATTGAAGCACTATCTCTTTTACTTTGTACAGTAAAGGAGATGGTCTTTTTATGTCCTCGTTCAAAATTACCGCTATTGGCGAAATACTTTATGATATTTATCCCGACAAAAAACGATTGGGCGGTGCGCCTTTTAATTTTATCTATCACGTTTGGAAAATTATTGAAACCACAAATTTCATTTCAAGTGTTGGCAGTGATGAGAACGGAAATGAGATCATCGCACATTTAAGTTCGATCGGATTCAACACAAGCTACATTTCAATCGACAAAGATCATCCAACCGGAACCGTGCACATAAAACTGCGCAAAGATAAAACTCCACAATTTACAATTTCGCCAATGTGCAGCTATGATTACATCACTCTCAACGATAAAATCAAACAATTGGTGGAAAAAGAAACAGACCTTCTTTATTTCGGCACTCTATCACAAAGATTCATAACAACGCGTAATACCACCCAGTCTCTTCTCTCAAAGAAAATAAAATACTTTTGCGATCTCAACCTTCGCCATAACTTCTTCTCAAAAGAAATAATCAGGTCGGCTCTTTCCTCCAGCAATTTGGTTAAAGTTAGTTATGATGAACTCAAAATAATAAACAGATTTATATACGATGGAATTGTAAGCGAAAACATCCTCATACAAAAATTGATAAATGATTTTGAAATTGATTTGTTCTGTGTAACTCTCGGCGCCGATGGCGCACTGCTTGCATCCCAAAATGAAATCAATAAATACAGCGTAAAAATTAATTATCCTGTTGATACTGTTGGCGCAGGCGATGCTTACGCAGCAATTCTTTGTCTTGGTTATTTGTACGGATTTCAGATAGCTGAGATCAACAAACTTGCTAATGAGTTTGCCGCGGAAATTTGTATAATTAGCGGGGCACTGCCGGAAAGTGATTCTATTTATACTAAATACAAAAATATTTTTAGTGGTTTATAAAACTTTTTATCTTTTTGAGGGCTTATCCTGTTTTGTTTGTGTCAATTCTACTTCTATTTTATCTGGCAGCAAGTTATACATTGAACCCGTCAAATAATCTAATAGCGCTCCGGGTATTATTCCATTAAATACATTTCCCCAAAACCAAAAAGATATTTTTCTTGTTATTTGCGTCTCGTATGTTTCGTATCCTTCCAAATCTATTTTAACTATATGATTATTTTTTCTTTCAAGATTTATTGCCTGCGGCGTTGTTCCATATTTTTTCCCATCGATCGTTATTTTAGCGTTCGCGGGAGTAGTCTTAATTACAACTTCTTGCGTTGTTGTGTTGATAATAGTTGCGCATGAATTAAGCAAAAGGGAGCCGCTTAATATTAATATCTGAAATAAGGCACTTTTCATTTTGATGATCCTTTTTATTTCTATTATCGTAAAAATATTTGTTAAAATTAACATTTAAGGTAGAAATACTGATTTTTTTCGCCCCGGTTCTTCTTCTGTTTTTCGGATTCTTTAACGAAAAAGATTTTTTAGATAGACCATTCATAGTATTGACCGAAATATTTTTGTGCCAAAGGCATCACTTCGTGATTTTTTATGTCAGGATATTTTTAAAATGATTTTTCCCATCATCCATCAAACATCATCCATCATCCATCATCCATCATCCATCAAACATCAAACATTGCAGCTATATGCCTCGCTTCGTGAAATCCGCTTTCCCAAAGTTCTAAAGCCAGTTTATGATTTTTGCCGATTTTTTTTGCTAGTGCGCGCATCATCGGAACATTTATTCCAAAAGCTTTCTTTACATTAATTCCATATCGAGCCATCCCTTTAATATTACAGGGATTGTAATGTTTTTGCAGCGTTGCAATTACTTCTTCGGCTTTCATAAATTCCTTTTAAAAAGAACCGGTGATATTCTGATTTTTCAATGGTTCAAGAAATGAGTATTTGCCTTAAGCAATTTTTTATTGTCGAAAGCGGATAGATGCAAGCAAATTTCGAATTTCTTCTTTCGAGAATGGTTTTGCTATATAATAATTACAGCCTGCGGCAAGAAATTCTTCTTTATCTCCTT
This sequence comes from Melioribacter sp., assembly GCA_020723965.1. Lineage (GTDB taxonomy): Bacteria > Bacteroidota > Ignavibacteria > Ignavibacteriales > Melioribacteraceae > DYHW01. The sequence continues at coordinate 61,860 of DYHW01000006.1, forward strand.
TCGATGCAAAGGCAGTCACTGCTATTATTGGCAGGTGTTCACAGTCAGGCATTTTCCGGATCTCTTTTGTAACTTCTATTCCGCTTTTGCCTCTGCCAAGATTTATATCCATCAAAACAGCCGCGTAATTTTTTTTCTTAACGGCATCGATTGCTGAAGCGGTATCTGCTGCTATATCGACCTGATAGATATCTTTCAAAAAAAGTATAATTACATCTTGTGTAATCTCATCGTCTTCTACTAAAAGTATTCTCTTTATTTTTTCTTCGCTTATTTTTTCCAATCGTTTGTCTTTTGCAATTGAATTATCGCTCATATCTTCTGCAAGCGAACTAGAATTCTGTGAGTCTAAATGAATTGTGTAATTATAGTTAGACCCCATATTAACTTCTTTTGATTCCATTTTTTCCCCTCAAACAAACTAAATATTTTTAGTTGATAATAATTCTTAACAAAAGTTTTAAAAATTTACATCGCACTTTTTGTCAATTAACTAAAATGTTGCAAATATTGCGCCTCTGTTATTTTTGATACTCTTAGCAACGAGAAGTTAAAACCGCATTTGCTGTTTTGTCGTATAGTGCAACTCTAAAGAGAAAGCTCTAATCATAATATTATCATTGCCATTTTTAATTTAATAATATTCTGGCAAACTTTATTTCCTTAACATGTAAAATTAACATGCAAAGAGCCGTTTTCTTTCTCTTTATATTTTAATATAAACAATTTACTGCACTATTTTTATCAGATAGGAACAATTTTTAAAAAATTTATTTGGCAAGGGTCAGCATCAAAAAATTTATCTTTTTCATATTGCTGCGGTTCTGTTTTATAAGGCAGCGCAAATATTGAGGAGTTTCTTGAACGATTCAGGGAGGGGCGCTTCGACTGTAATTCTTTCATTATTCGGAAGATGAAACTCTATTTGCTTAGCATGCAGCATTAAGCGCGGAAATTTTTGTTGAACTGATCTATTACCGTAGCGAACATCGCCAACGATTGGATTGCCGATAGCATAAAGATGAGCGCGTAATTGATGACGGCGTCCCGTTGATGGATTTAATTCCAATAAAGTGTAATTCGTAAATCTTGAAACAACGTGATATTTTGTTTCGCTTGGCTTTCCTCTTTGTTCATCTATACCCATTCTTCCCGAGCCAAACTGGCGGATCGGTTTATCGATAACGCCATCATTTTCCTTTATAATTCCATGCACAAGTGCGATGTACTGTTTTTTTATGCTTCGCACAGCAAATTGATTGTTAATGAATTTATGCGCTTTCGGATTTTTTGCAAAAAGAATTACTCCGCTCACTTCTTTATCGATACGGTGCACAATAAAAAGTTTGTCCGATATTTTTTTTTCAAGCAGCCAATGAAGCGCGGCTTTTGAAATATCGTTCTCAGAAATAGAGGCGATGCCTTCCGGCTTATTCACTGCAATAATATCTGTGTTCTCGAAAAGAACTTCAATCTGTGTGAAGTTAGAGTGTCGTAATAATTTTTGTGCCACAGCTTAATTAACCTTTTCAAGATTTCAAATTTGAAAACTGTTCAATTTCGCGGCAGTAAACCTGTTTTGAATCTAAACTTGTTTTTTCAAAACCCATTTTTTTCAAATACTGTTCGTGTTTTTTATTCCCCGGGTCACTATAAATTTTTTTTACTTTTCTTTCTTTCATTATCTCTTGATAAACGTATTTGCCTATTTTAAAATCACGATAGCCAGGAATTGCGTAATCCAGTTTTACATAAATGCTGTCATCCTCAAGATATTCTGCGCAAACAAGTCCCGCTGGAATTGAATTTCTCAACACAAAGAGAACGTGACTTTTGTTGTTTGGCTCGAAAGAAAAAGCGGGTATGTATTTCTTTATATCTTTCTCGTGAAATTTCAAAAAGTAGCCGAGGTATTCAGAGTCGTGTTTAACTTCCAGCACTCTGAAATATTCTTTCGTCGAAAATATTTCGATGATGTAGTAAATATCAACAAGAGTAATAAAACCATTTACCAATGCTACCGGAAGAGCGTCTATTATTATTCCATAAGCAGTAAAGAATACAGCGCCAATAAAATTTATTATCCTTAGTTTCACTATCGAACTCATCATCAGCGAAACAGCAACCAAAACCGAAGCTACGTAACCGATAATTTCTATAATTTGCGAATCGTTCAAGCTAAAACTCCTTTTTTTGAAAGTAAATTTAATCCAAAATTGTCATTAGAAAAGGACTTATGATAAATCGACTAATATTTTCTAATTAACAATCTGGATTTAAGATTTGTTGGGAAAAATTGTGTATCTAAAATCCTAGTGGAAACAAATACAGAACCAGCCGGAAAAATGACCCAAATGGAAAAATTAAATTGTTGTTAGCATTTAAAACTAAGCCCGACTTATCATGTCAAATAAAAAAAAGCAAAGCCGCAAATAAAAATCTTTAATAATCCTAAGAGCTTAAGAACAAAACACAAGGGAATTTTTTAACATTATTTTGGGTTTTTGTTCGAATTTTAATAAAAACATTCTTGCTAACATAATTGTCAACTCTTAATTTGTGGAGGGGATCAAATTCTTAAAATCATTTTTAGAAGAGAGTGCTAATATGAAAATAATTTATAAACATTTTTCATTTGGTTGTATAATATTTTTGATCTCTTTTTATTCTGTAACATTTGCACAGCAACCCGAAAAGAAGATCAACAAAGAAATAATTGAACGTGCAGAAAAAATTATTGCCCTTGAATTTACAGATGCGGAACGCGATTCTATGCAAGATGCTTTGAACGAACAGCTTAGCAATTATCTCAACATTCACAAAGTGAAGATAGACAACAGCATTCCGCCGGCAATAATGTTCAATCCTATTCCTGTTGGATTTAAGTTCGATCAAACACAAAAACCAATTAGGTTTGGAAATTACTCACACACAAAAGTCCCAAAGAACATTGACGATTTAGCATATTACTCAATAGGCGAACTGGCGCATCTTATAAAAACAAAAAAGATTACCTCAACACAGCTTACAAAATTTTATATAGAAAGATTTAAAAAATATTCGTTGCAGCTTCGTAACGCAATTACATTAACAGAAGAACGGGCAATTGCTTCTGCAAAAAAGGCAGATGAGGAAATTGCAAAAGGAAAATACAAAGGTCTTCTTCACGGAATTCCATACGGTGTAAAGGATTTGTTCAGCACAAAAAGATACAAAACCACCTGGGGTGCAGAACCTTATAAAGAACAATTGATTGATGAAGATGCTACTGTGATTCAAAAGTTAGAAGAAGCCGGCGCAGTACTCGTTGCAAAACTTTCGATGGGCGCGCTTGCCAGAGGAGATTATTGGTTTGGCGGTATGACTCGTAATCCTTGGGATACCACAAAAGGTTCTAGCGGTTCTTCTGCCGGTTCGGCTTCGGCTGTGTCCGCCGGTTTACTCCCGTTTGCATTAGGCACAGAAACACGCGGCTCGGTTATTTCTCCCGCTACTGTTTGCGGCGTTACGGGACTGCGTCCTACTTACGGAAGAGTAAGCAGAACAGGCGCAATGGCTTTAAGTTGGTCGATGGATAAAGTTGGCGTTCTTACCCGCAATGCCGAAGATGCCGCAATTGTTTTTAATTCGATTTATGGACCCGATGGAAAAGACCAATCCGTTTACGATCTTCCCTTTAATTACTCGCCAAAAATTGATTTCAAAAAATTACGAATTGGTTTTCTAAAAGGTGATTTTGATAAAAGCTATCCGTTTCATACAAACGATTCTCTCACATTAAAAAAGCTAGAAGAACTAGGAGCTGTTTTGATTCCAATTGAATTGCCCAATACAGCAGCGCGAGATATTGGCTTTATTTTAACTGCGGAATCTGCCGCTGCGTTTGATGAGTTAACGCGCACAAATCAAGATGATCTTTTACTTCGGCAGACAAAAAATTCCTGGCCCAACTCTTTTAGGGCTTCCCGTTTTATTCCCGCTGTTGAGTATATAAATGCAAACCGAATTCGCTATATGTTAATTCAAGAGATGAAAAAGATTTTCGAGAAAGTTGATCTTTACATTTCTCCTTCATGGCAGGGAATAAATTTAGCTCTAACAAATTTAACTGGTCATCCCGCAGTGGTTGTGCCAAATGGATTTCTAAAAAATGGAACCCCTACTAGTATTACATTCATGGGCAATTTATTTGATGAAGGAAGATTGATAGCAGTTGCAAAAGCATTTCAAGAGGCAACCGATCATCATAAAAAATATCCAAAGTTGGATTAGAATAGTTTTGAATAATTTCTGCTTCAATTTATGGCAGAGGCAGAGATTTGTATATCATATAATGACCAGTTTCCATTAACTATTACTTTTGTTAGATTTCTAACAGATAATCCCTCTTCCTCCCAAAAATTATCGGAGGTGTAAAATGAAAGTACTCGGCTCTTACGAAAAAGCCCGAATTTATATTGAGAAACAATCAACCGAAGATGCTGAAGCTCAAAAAAGAAAAATGAACCCTGGCCCCACTATAACAATCTCCCGAGAAACTGGAATAGGCGCTACTGCCATCTGCGAAATACTTATTAACTATTTCAATTCGAAGGCAATTGAAAATTACGATGATTGGACTTACTTTGATAAAGAGCTGATTACAAAAGTGATGGAAGATCATAATCTTCCTGAACATATAAAAAAATTTTTGAGTGAAGAAAAACCTGCGCAGTTTAGTTCGTGGCTGCGTGAAATACTTGGGATTACGCCTTCAAAACTTTCGATGCTTTACAAAACTTCACGAACAATCTTAAAACTTGCCGAATATGGAAATGTAATTATAGTTGGGCGCGGCGCAAATATAATAACTGCAAAATTGCCCAATACATTTCACGTTCGTTTAGTTGCGCCGTTAAACTACAGAATTGAAAATGCAATGCGGCTTTACAATCTTGAACGGAAAAATGCAGCTGAATTTATTCAAGAAGCAGACGATGCGCGTAAAGACTATATTCTAAATTTTTTTCACAGAAATATTGAAGACCCCTTGTTATATCATCTTGTCATTAACACTAACTTACTAGAAGCCGAAGAAATAGCTGATATGATAGGCGGTTGGGTAATAAGGAAATTTAAAAACTTTTTTAAACCTGCTATTTAACTCTGCTTCGACTAAAAATTCTGCGGCTGAAAAAATAACTTCGTTGCTTCTATGGCAAGCAGTAGAACTTTTTTTAGCGAGCTGCGCAGATTCTGACTACTTAATTAAATATATCTTTTTCTGACGTTCCGATAAAAATTCGCAGCCGGTTTTTGTTACTACAATTTCTTCTTCAACTGTTGCAATACCATATTCAGGAATAGTTAGCCGCGGTTCAATTGTAAAAACATTTCCCTCTTCAATTTCTAGAAAAGGCAGATTACCGTATCGTTCCCATTTGGGCCCCAATAATGCGCCTCCATCATGAACAACGCGCCCCACCTGATGCCCAAGCCCGTGCGGGTATTCTTCATATCCATGTACCTGAATATAATTACGTGCGATCTCGTCAATTTCCCATCCTTTCTTGCCCGGTTTCAATTCATTAGCAGAAAGAGTTATGGACTCGATAATTACATCAAATCCTTTTTGAACTTCCATTGGAGCTTTATCTTCGTGTGGATGACAGATGTACCATGTTCTTTGAAGATCAGAACAGTACCCTTTATATTTAATTCCGAAATCCATATTTACAACATGTCCGCGTTCAATAATGCGATCGGTAGGTCCTGCGTGTGCGCCGGCTGTATTGGGCCCCGAAAAAACAGAAGGGCAATATTCTTTTTCCCAAGCCGGTTCAAATCCCTTTTGTGCGCACAGATCAAGAACAAATTGTGCAACTTGTTTTTCTGCAACTCCAGGTTTAATAAACCTCGTTGTATCATCAAATATTTTCAGCGTTTCTTTTATTGCCTCTTTCATTATATCCAGCTCTTTGTTCGATTTTCTTCCGCGCAGCGCAGCAATAATTTCTTCCGATGAAATAAGCGCCTCTTCATATTTTGTTTCTTTCAGGTGATCGAGCAGTTCGAGATATAATCCGTGCGGCAGTCCATCTGCAAGAGTTGAGTTGCGAGAGAAATTGATTGCTATTTTATTTGGCTTATAAAGATCGAGAACTTGAATCAATTCTTCTTTAATAGACTTCAAATACGAATGAATATTTTTATAAGTGCCTGTCATTTTCATGTTCTCAAGTTCAAGCGAGCCGATGATTGCATGCGTTTGCCCGCTTTTAGTGATGATGAAAGCCGATTGCCACGTAGCACCAGCGCCAACAACCATGTCTATCATCGGGTCTTTCATGTTGCCGGTTTCTCGCACAAACGTCATCCACATGTCTATATTTTTTTCATTTAAGATTTTTACAGCCTGATCGATTTTTTCAATAATCATCTCTTTATACATAATAACTCCAATTATTGATAGCCAGGAAATTTTTATAAAATAGTTATAATAGCAAATGAACTCTTCGTAGCTCAAAGTTGATTGTATCTTCAATCCATAGAAAAAATATTCCTCTCAAAAAATACAAATAAATATTAGTTTAATTGTTTGCTGTATATCTACCCCGAAGCATAGCCCGGAATATTAAACCGAAAAAAAATAGAAATGCGGTTTGTTAAAGACACTCTGTTTGGCGCTAAGCTTTTGGCAGCGTAAATGTAAAAGTAGTTCCCTCCCCCGCTTTACTTTCTACCCAAATCTTTCCCTTATTACGTTCAATCATTTCTTTACACAGAATTAACCCTAACCCGCTGCCTTTTTCGTCCTTTGTGCCGTAAGTAGAATATGAAACATCTATTCGAAATAACTTTGCCAAGTCTTCTTCCTTTATCCCAACGCCGTTGTCTGAAATCGATACTTCTACTTGATTTCCATAGATGTTTGAGTGGAAAATTACTGTTCCCCTTTCATGGCTGAATTTTATTGCATTGGAAAGAAGATTTTGAATTACGGAGAATAACATGTCGTCATCCGCATAAACAATGGTTTTGCTTGCTGTTTCATTAACAACTTTAATTTTTTTATTCTCGGCATTCTGTGCAAGCAAATTTATAACTTGATCTATTTTTTGAAAGATATCAAAGCTGGTTGGTTGAACCGGAATTTTTCCGGATTGGACACGTGCCCACTGTAATAGATTTTCGAGAAGAGTAAAAACATTTCGGGCTGCTTCGTTAATCTTTTCGGCAAAATTTTTAATCTCGTCCCTAGTCAAATCATTTATATCTTCAATCAAGAATTCCGAAAAGCTCAAAAGAGATGTAAATGGACTGCGAAGATCGTGAGCAATTAAAGAAAAGAATTTATCTTTAGAAGCGTTAATGCTTTTTAATTCATCTTCGGAACGTTTCAGTTGATTGTTCAAAAATTCTAACCGCTCAATAAGCTGTTTTAATTTAGCTTCGTTCTTTTTTTGTTCTGTAATATCCCTCAATATGCCGCGGTAGGCAACAACATTGTTATTTTCATTTTTCACTGCAATAGCTGTTTCGCGCACGGTAACTATTTCCCCGTTCAACTTTTGTATGTTCAACTCATAATCCTTAAGAAATCCTTTTTCTTCTAATATTTTTTTCAACTTTTCACGGTCGTTTTTATTAACGTAAAAATCGCTGACAATATCGAATTTTTCTAAATCCTCATTTGACTTAATTCCCAACAGTTCCCGTCCGCAAGGATTCAGTTCTATAAATCTTCCTTCGGGGGTGCTTTCGTAAACAACATCTTTCAATTCTAAAAAGAGCGTTCTGTATTTATCTTCTGTTTTTTTTAATATCTCTTCGGCTTTAATTTGTTCTGTTAGATCGCGTGCAACTCCAACAAACGCAATTGGATTTCCGGCTTCATCTCTGACAATAGTTGTATATAGAGATATAATAAATTCCGAACCGTCTTTTCTTTTGTTCCATAAACGTCCACTCCATCCTTCTTTTACTGTAGAAGGGTGAATTTGTTTAGTTACTTCGGGGTCGTTTTTATTTGAACGGACAAACTCTATATGTTTTCCTACCAATTCACTTGCGTCATATCCATATGTAGCAGCAAAAGATTTGTTAACAAATAAAATTATTTCATTAACATCGGTAATTGATATACACTCGCTTATTGTATTGAGTGAATGCAGTGCGAGTTTCAAATCAGAAATGGATTGTACATTATTGCTTTCTGCTCTTGAGAATATGCGAGAAGAGCTATTCTGATTGCGGTTATTTTCCATAGCTAAGTATTTAATAAATTCTGTTCTTCTAAAATATAGTAATTCCTTTTAAGAATTATTAGCCGCATAAATCTATTGTACGCGGGTTGCTTTATTCCAGCGGCTCGATGCTTTTTTTAACCGATCCATAATTGCTCTGCCCAAGCCCTTATTTTCTATCGGCTCTACTAAGATCAAGTCAAGATTTTCTTTTTCAAGATCGTGAAGATGCGAAAATAAGTTTGCTGCAGCTTCGCGCAAATCTCCTTTCTTTGAAAGAACTTTTACCGAAGCAAAGGGAAAATTTAACTTGTTTTGTTCGAAAAAGAGAACGCCAATTTTCTTCTTTTTATCAAGCAGTTTATCAGAATAAAACCGCAGCGTTGTATTTGGCGAATAATGAAACGGAAGCTGACCTGGAGCCGTTGGCTTGTTTTTTGCACTTTTACCAATCTTTATTTTGCCAATTTCCTTTTCTATTTCTTCTTTAGCTAGACCTCCAGGACGAAGAAGATAAAGTTCATTCTCATGAAATTGAATAATGGTTGATTCAACACCAACCGAACATTTTCCGCCATCAAGAATAATATCAACTTTGGGGCCTATATATTTTTTAACATGTTTTGCTTCAGTTGGGCTAAGATGTCCAAATCTGTTTGCGCTGGGCGCCGCTATAGGAGTTCCACTTGCTTCAATCAGTTGCAGGGCAACAGGGTGGTTCGGCATTCTTATTGCGACGGTCGGATTACCCGATGTAACAATATCCGGAACAATTCTTTTTTTTGGCAGAACAAGTGTAAGCGGTCCGGGCCAAAATTTTTTAATTAACAAATCAATACGCTGATCGGCTAGTTCTGCAAGCTCCATTAACGCTTCTTTTTTTGCGATATGGAGAATTAACGGATTAAATGCCGGGCGTTTTTTTGCTTCAAAAATTTTTGCGACTGCTATTGGATTTAATCCATCTGCGCCCAAACCATAAACGGTTTCGGTTGGAAAAGCAACAAGCCCGCCTAGTTTAATTATCTGCGCTGCCTGCGCTATACTTTCTTTATCTGCTTTTATAATACTCATAATCCTCATTACGAAAATATAGTTTTTGTTAACGAATTGTTAATCGAATATCTTTAAAATGTTCTTCTAACAATATTTGGATTTGCAATGAATTATTTAACCGACCTTAACAAATTTTGCAAACTGCTTGCAGATGAAAGCGGTAAAATTATTAAACAGTATTGGCGCACTCAGATTTCGGTTGATGTCAAAGACGATCTATCTCCTGTTACAATTGCAGATAAAAAAGCAGAAGAGAGAATGCTTGAGATCATAATGAAGGAATTTCCCGAACATGGAATTCTTGGCGAAGAGTTCGGAGATTATAAACACGATGCCGAATACAGATGGATTCTAGACCCTATTGACGGAACTAAAAGTTTTATTTGCGGAGCAGTAACTTTTGGAACTTTAATTGCGCTGACAAAAAACAACGAACCTATTCTCGGCGTTATAAATCAGCCCATTTTGAATGAATTTCTTTTAGGCGATAATAAATTAACTTTGTTAAATAACATTGCTGTTAAAGTACGCGAGTGTAAAAGCATTTCTTCGGCAGTTCTGCTTACTACCGATCATCTTCACAATCAAAAATATCTGGACAAAAAAAATTTTAGCGAACTAATAAACAAAGTTAAGTTATATAGAATGTGGGGAGATTGCTACGGTTATTATCTTGTAGCAACAGGTTTTGCAGATATAATGATTGATCCAATTATGAATGTTTGGGATACTATGGCTTTAATTCCTATCATTAACGGCGCTGGAGGAAAAATAACAGACCTCTTGGGAAATAATCCTTTAATTGGGAACAGTATTATTGCAACCGGCGGCGTAATTCATAAAGAAATTATTGAACTGATCAATAAATAGCCGAAACTCAGTTTTAAAAAATTACATGTTTTGAAAAGCATTTCCCTTCGGCTATAAAAAAACATAACTTAACGCAAGTCAAATTAAGCTTGTATTTATAAATGACTTCAATTAGAATCTTTTTTAAAAAATCACTCTAACAAGCTATAATATAACTATGGAGGAATAATGAAGCACCGTTGTTTGTTATTGGCTTCGGTTCTGCTATTTAGTTTTACTATTTCTGTATCTGCAGCCGAAAAGAAAAAAGAATTTAAAATACCGTTTGAGAAATATTCGCTTGCAAACGGATTGGATGTTGTTCTACATGTAGACCGTTCTGACCCGATTGCGGCGGTCTATGTTGTATATCATGTCGGCTCTAGCAGAGAAATAAAAGGAAAAACTGGTTTTGCTCATTTATTCGAGCATATTATGTTTCAAGAATCACAACATGTTGGTCAAGATCAATTTTTTAAGAAAATCCAAAGCGCAGGCGGATCATTGAACGGCTCTACTAACACAGACAGAACAAATTATTTTGTTACTGTGCCGAAGAATGCCCTCGAAATGTCTCTTTGGTTAGAGGCCGATAGAATGGGGTTTCTATTAAGCAAGCTTACGCAAGAATCATTTGAAAACCAGCAAAATGTAGTTCAAAATGAAAAACGGCAGAATTATGATAATCAGCCGTACGGACAGGCAAGCTATGCTATGAGCAAATTACTGTATCCGGAAAACCATCCTTACAACTGGCAGGTGATTGGCTCTTTAGATGATCTTTGCAATGCAACGCTGCAAGATGTTATTGAATTCTACAAAAAATATTATCTGCCTAACAACGCAACTATAGTTGTTGCCGGCGATATTGACGTTGCTCAAACTAAAAAATGGATCGAAAAATATTTTGGAGAAATAAAATCTTCTGTAGAACCGGGGGTTCTGCCTAAAATGCCTGTTCTATTAACCGAAACAAAGAAAGCTTATTTTGAGGATAATCTCGCTAATGCGCCGGATTTTTCGATGGCATTTCCTACGGTTGAACAATACAATAAAGATGCATATGCGTTAAGCTATCTCGCTCAACTTTTAAGCGGAAGTAAAAAATCCCCTTTGTATAAAGTTATAGTTGAAGAGAAAAAACTTGCGCCGCAAGTAATGGCTTTTCAGAGAAGCTTAGAACTTGCCGGGTCATTCGCAATAAATATTAGAACATTTCCGGATAAAAATCTTGGCGATGTTGAAGATGCAGTTAAAGAAGCTTTCCAGAGATTTGAAAAAGACGGCTTTACTGATAAAGATTTAGAAAGATTAAAAACCGGCGTTGAAGTTGGCTTCTATAATACGATTGCGAGCGTACTGGGGAAGGCAATGCGCCTTGGCGATTATAATGAATTTGCCGGCTCGCCCGATTTCATAAACACTGACCTTAATAATTCTTTAAGCGTTACTCAAGAAGATATTTGGAGAGTTTATAATAAATACATCAAAGACAAGCATTATGTTTTATTAAACATTGTTCCAAAAGGTAAAACTAATTTAGCTGCGGCAAATGCAAATTTGTTTGTTGTTCCGGAAGAATCCATAGATAAACAGGGCAACAAAAAAGAGGCCGCTCAAATTAAAACTGAATTAATCCCAACTAAGTTTGATAGAAGCAAAGAGCCGACTAAGGGTTCTGACCCCGTAGTAAAAATTCCTAATATTTGGACTGATAAAACAAAAAAAGGAATTCCTATTTATGGAATAAAGCAAAGCGAGCTTCCACTTGTTAATTTTCAAATTATTTTAAAGGGCGGAATGATTTTAGATAACGCAGGCAAAATTGGAACTGCTCATCTAACCGCAAGAATGATAAACGAAGGCACAAAAACAAAAACTCCGGTTGAGCTGCGCGAAGCAATTCAGGATTTGGGCGCTACTATAAATGTTTCCGCAGGGATCGAAACAATAACATTAACGGGAACATGTTTGACGAACAAACTAAGCGAAACTGCTGCGCTTGCAAAAGAAATTTTATTTGAACCGCGTTGGGATGAAAAAGAGTTTGCTTTAGTCAAAAGTCAAACTATAGAAACATTAAAGCGAAGCGAATCCAGCCCCGTCTCTATTGCAAGCAGTGTTTACAATAAACTTATATACGGGGCGGATAATATTCTTTCCAATTCCCCCATGGGAACCGTTAAATCAATCGAATCAATTTCGATAGATGATTTAAAAAACTATTACTACAATAATTTCTCGGCATCAGTTGTAAAGATTATGGTAGTCGGAGATATTACAAAAGAGAACGCCGTTGCAGTGTTTAACAAATTGAATAATTGGGAATCAAAAGAAGTAATATTCCCAAAAGTTGCTTCCGCCAATTCTGCTAAACCGGGTGTTTATTTTGTTGATGTTCCAAAAGCAAAACAATCGGAATTTAGAGTTGGGCATTTGTCGCTCCCTTATACATCTCCCGATTACTATAAAACAGTTGTAATGAATCACCGGCTTGGCGGAGATTTTAACGGAATACTAAATATGATATTACGCGAAGAAAAAGGATTTACTTACGGCGCACGCTCTTCTTTTTCTGCTTCTGCTTATTCCGGAGCTTTTACTGCATCAACCGGAGTTCAATCTAACGCAACATTAGAAACCGCACAGATAATAAAAAATGAGATTAATAAATACAAAGAAAGTATTTCTAAAAATGATTTGAACGATGTAAAAAGCACTTTGCTTAAAGGCAACGCGCTTAGGTTTGAAACGCTAATGGCTCTAGGACAGATGCTTTTACCCGTAGTTATCTATAATCTTCCGTTTGATTATGTAAAACAGCGGGAAAGCTTTGTTCAAAAAATAACAGCAGATGAACACAAAGCGCTTTCGCAAAAATATTTACAGCCCGATAAAATGATTTATTTAATAATAGGCGATAAAGAAACTCAATTTGATAATTTGAATAAACTTGATTTAGGCGCTCCAATTTTAATTGATAAAGAAGCTAAACCGGTTAATTAATGAATGCAGAATGATTAAGAACAGATGCTCAATAATTCTTAATCTTCACCATTTCTTTCTTTTCCTTTCAAAATCTTAAATTGGGCGGTCTTAACGGCCGTCCTTTTTTTGTTTTACTGTACAAAAGATCTCTACTGGTGCCTTAAGAATGATAACAAACAAAAATCTATCTTTTTTCTATTCATTATGAATCCTTTCTATTTTCTATGCATCATATCGCCATATAATTTTTATTTTGGAGTACTAATGAAAAACATAGTAGAAGGGACTGATTTTAATTTTCAACAAGAAGTTTTACAATCAAACGTGCCTGTGTTGGTTGATTTTTGGGCCCCTTGGTGCGGACCATGCCGAATGGTTGCGCCTGTTGTAGAAGAAATTGCTAATGATATGGCGGGCAAATTAAAAGTTGTAAAAGTAAACACAGATGAAAATTTTGAAGTGGCTTCTAATTACGGAATAATGAGCATTCCCACGCTTGGTATTTTTAAGAATGGCAGAATGGTTGATGCTGTGATCGGCGCCGTTCCTAAACAGCACCTAGTTAGCAAAATTACGCCGCATTTAATTAACCCGAATTAAATAAGTTTAATTGTACGCTGTAGTGCCCTTTTGCAAGAATTAAGAATCTATTGCGTGCTTCTGCAGAAAAATTATTTAAAATAAATCCTAATTGCTCTAAGTTAAATAGAAGCGGCTAAATAAGTCAGGAAATTTTTGTTAAATAAAAAAAACCCGATCTCTAAAGAAATCGGGTTTTTTTACGTTTTTCTTTTTTACTTTTTATTCGTCTTATTTAATCCACTAATTACTACTTTATTACCGCACCTATTCCCTGAATTTGATATGCCTTTACAGTTTCATCTTTAGAGCAGCAGCCTGCTTCTTTCTCTTTTGAAGCGTCGGTTTTATCGTGTTTGTGCTCTGCTTCTTTGCTGTCGATTTTTTTCTCATGCCCGCTTTCGCATTCTTCTGCTTTAACAGGGGCAACTACACCCTGAACTAAAGCTGTTTTTCCTTTTGCCTCTTTGGGAAAAATGATTACGCCGTCTTCAACTTTTACTTTAATCTTCTCATTCTCTTTTGCACCTGCAATCTCAATCCAGCATCCTTTGTCTTGGCATACCTCAAGAATTTTTCCTTCAACTAAAACCGTTTTCCCTTCAAATTTATTGGGAGCGGCAAGAATTTTTGAGATAGCTGTTTTTTCTTTGATCGTAATTTGTTTGCCAAGTTTTTCCTCGTTTGCATAAACAAACGCAACCGAAACCAAAAGAAGAATTGCTAATAACTTTTTCATTGTTTTCCTCGCTTGTTAATTTAGAATTGGGAGCAAATATAGCACCCTCTCTCCACTTATGCAATCCTCTTTACCTTTGATTATATTAGCAAAGCCATTCGCTCTTAGCTTATTGCTTTTAGCTAATGGCTAATTGCTAACTGCTAAAAGCTTAAGAAATGTTTTGCCAAGTTGTATTTCCATTACCGTTCAGAAATGCGTTCACTTATTCTATTCCGGATGAACTGATTGATTCTGTGAAAATCGGGGTTCGGGTTGTTGCGCCTTTTGGCAAGCGGGTGTTAACTGGATTTGTAATAGCTCTTTCTGAAACAACCGAGTTAAAAGAAAAAATAAAACCAATTCGTGATCTTCTCGATGAAAATCCGTTCTTCGACAAAACAGCGTTAAAATTCTACGAATGGCTCTCGGATTATTATTTAAGCTCTCTTGGCGAAGCGCTAAGAAATTCGGTTCCATACGGTACCGAAGTGGAATCTAAACGTAAAGTTGTTAGCGACAAAGATTTTTGCAAGAAGCTATTAAACCAAGAAAGTAAGAAAAACACGCCCCGCGCTAAACTTCTTGCAGCGCTTTCACAAAAAGAAGTTTGCAGAATCTCACAGCTTCAAAAAGAACTAAAAAATAAGAATATCCTATCGACGCTCCGTTCTTTAGAAAAAATTGGCGCTGTTACTCTGCTCAACGAAATTGATTCTGCAAAAGTTCGTATTAAAAAAGCGAAGTTTGTAAAACTTTCAAAACCTGCCGACGAGATCTACGCTTTGTTGCCTGAATTAGAAAAGAAATCTACTAAGCAAATTATTGTTCTACTCGAGCTTATTTCTAAGAAAGAGCCGGCAGCCTTGAGCGAGCTTCTAAAAAAAACTAACTCTGCCGCTTCTACAGTCAACAGTTTAGAAAAGAAAAACATTGTTCAAGTCTATGACCAGGAAATTGAGCGCGTATATTCAGAAATATATCAAGAAGAAATAAAACAAATTACTCTTACCGAGCAACAGAAAAAAATTATTGAGCGCTTGAGCGAACCGATCGATAAGAATACCTTTGAAACTTTTCTTCTTCACGGAGTAACTGGAAGCGGTAAGACGCAAATATATATAGAGATTGCAAAGAAAGTTATTGAGCTGGGTAAGAATGTAATAATTCTAGTTCCCGAAATATCTCTCACTCCACAAATCACAGCGCGGTTCATAAATCACTTCGGTGGTTTAACAGCTGTGTTTCATAGCCGAATGTCTTTGGGTGAACGATATGATTCGTGGCGCGGAATTGTTGCAGGGAAATATAGAGTTGTGATCGGGCCCCGTTCGGCTTTGTTTGCTCCTCTTCAAAACATTGGATTGATTGTTGTTGATGAAGAACATGATCAAAGTTATAAACAGCAAGATCTTATTCCTAAGTATCATGCAAGAGATGCAGCGGTTATTCGTTCAAAATTTAGCAACTGCCCTGTATTGTTCGGTTCGGCAACGCCTTCAATAGAAAGTATGTATAACGCCCTCAGCGGAAAGTTTACGCTTCTTGAACTCAAAGAGAGAGTAGATAACGCAAAACTGCCACACATCAAATTGGTTGATATTACAATTGAAAAGAAAAAGAAGCGAATGGAGGG
The DNA here is from genome assembly GCA_020723965.1 of Melioribacter sp. Taxonomy (GTDB): domain Bacteria; phylum Bacteroidota; class Ignavibacteria; order Ignavibacteriales; family Melioribacteraceae; genus DYHW01. The sequence goes on from DYHW01000006.1 coordinate 77,911, forward strand.
CATCTTTTCGCGCGAACTGTTAGATGAGATCGACAACCGCTTAAAGAAGAAAGAAAGTGTTATCATTTTGCAGAACAGACGCGGATTTGCCACTCAAATTTTTTGTAATGACTGCGGCGAGGTTGTTACTTGTCCCGATTGTTCCGTCTCGATGGTTCATCACCTTAATAAAAACATTTTGCAGTGTCACTATTGTAGAATTGTCCGACCGGTTCCGAAGGCGTGCGGAATATGCGGTTCGCTAGCGCTGAAGTTTTTTGGCACCGGCACTCAGCGCGTTGAAGATGAACTCGACTATTACTTCCCGAATGTGAAGGTCGAGCGAGTTGATTCCGATTCAATAAACAGAAAAGGAAAGCTTAGTGAAATACTAAACAATTTTAGAAAAGGAGAAATCGATATTCTCGTCGGCACTCAGATGGTTTCAAAAGGACTCGACTTTTCGAATGTAACTTTGGTTGGTGTAGTTTCTGCAGAAACATCTTTGTGGATACCAGATTTCCGCGCCGATGAAAGAACTTTTCAACTGCTGACGCAAGTTTCTGGGCGCTCCGGCAGAAGCGAAAAAGAAGGCGAAGTAATAATTCAGACTCAGAATCAAAAACATTTTGTTCTTCAAAAAATTTTGATGAATGATTATGACGGATTTTATGAAAAGGAAATTGGTTTACGCGAACAGGGCGAATACCCGCCTTTCACACGAATCGGATTGATTGAAATGAAAGATGAAAAAGAAGAACTTGCCCGCGCCGCCTCTAAAGAGTTTTTTAGCTATTTGCAAAAACATCAAAAAGGATTAAAAATTAATCCCCCTACTGAAGCGATCATCTATAAAATAAAAGGTAGCTACCGGTTTCAGATATTGATTAAGAGCCATAAAAAAATTGATCCTTCGGGAAAACTTTTACGCAGCGCAATCTTGAACTCATTTATCGAGTTCAATCAAAAATCCCGTTACAGAGGAGTGAAATTGATCATTGATATTGATCCCCAAAGCATAATCTAGAAGTTGTTATTCCTAACGAAGCGTCTGCCCGCAAACATGAGGAATCTCAAAACTATTGTTGAGATTTTTCTCCAAAGGAGTACTTCGGACAACTCGACTTCGTCGGAATTCAGAATGATTGAAATATGAATACTATCAAAAAATATTTTATCATCAACAAACCTTATAAAGTATTAACACAATTCACAGATACAGAAAGCCGCACAACTCTTGGTTCGCTCTACAAATTTCCAAAAGATGTTTATCCCGTAGGGCGCCTCGATTTTGACAGCGAAGGTCTTCTGATTCTTACCAACGACAAAACATTAACAGACTATCTGCTTAATCCAAAGAACAGACATGAGCGCGAATACTTTGTGCAAGCGGAAGGAATTCCCGCCGAAAATGATTTGCAAAAGCTACGTGAAGGAATATTGTTGAAAGATGGAAAGACGCTGCCTGCAAAAGTGAAACTGATTGACCACCCAAACTTTCCGCCGCGAGTTCCGCCGATACGCCAAAGAAAGAATATTCCAACAAGCTGGCTAAGTATAACATTGATAGAAGGACGCAATAGGCAAGTAAGAAGAATGACCGCCGCTATCGGTTATCCAACGCTTCGGCTTGTACGCGTGAGAATTAAAAATTTATTATTAGGCGATTTAAAAATAGGTGCGGTTAGAGAATTAAACAGCAACGAGATAAATGAAATATGGTAAGGGCTTGATTAACCAAGCCCTTACGAACAAATATTTATCACGCGCCTGTAAACCAACTTAGGAACGGAACTGCTTTTGCAAGCGCAAAGAAAAGTAAGCTGAACCCCAGCCACAAAATAAAAACCGCGGCAATATATTTTTTTGTGTTATCAGATTTGAACATTTTTGCCAAGCCGGCACCAACAACAGCGTAAAACCAAATTGAAAAAAGATCTAATTTACCAAGAATGAACCCGTCAATAGTTGTTTTATCTGATCCTAGAAAATCAGCAATGCTTAAGCCGCTAAGAAATTTATTCATAGCTAAAGCGGCAATAACCATTACAACTGCCTGAATAATAATTATGTAGTAAGGCAGCCCGTATGCTACCATAGCATCTTTATAAGTTCCCTCACCTTTCAAAACAAATTTAGCAAGCAGCAAGAAAACACCGGATATAATAAAAAACAATAGGAATGTAACAATCGGAACTCCAACAATTGTTCCGATCAATTGCATCATTCCTCCTTCGTTCATTCTATCGCGTATTTTTTCGATCTGTTCGTCTGCTTGCTCTTGTGTTAACTGTCCTTTGGCAACTGATTCATGAAATTGTTTTTCGATTTTTTCGATCTGCTTTTCCATTATTGAAAGTTTGATTGCGGGATTGTTCATCATAACAACTTGCGCAAGAATTGTAACAACAATAATGATTAAAATGGGAATGAGCCAATCGGCGGTTTTGGGAGGAAATTTTGATATCTTATCAAAAGTATTGCCGGGTTCAGAGAATACGCCGACAAGCTTGTCTGTGTGGCTTAATTCAAATTCTTCATTTTCTACAGAGGACATTTTTGGAGCTTCTTGGTTTTGCATTTCTTCCATTGTGTTTCTCCTGTTATGTTGAATGATTTGATTGGTAGAGCAAAAGCAATTTAATAAAAATATTTAATGGAAATGAAGTCCAATAATATTTTTTTGAAGGTTGTATTGCCAAATTATTGTTGATATTATAACCCTCAGAGAGGGAATCCTTTCTTATCTTTCCTCTATTCCTATCAGTATTAATCCTGTAATTGAGTGTGCAATTAAAAAAAGAGGCAGCAGAAATCTTCCCCAGAGCTCTTTTAGTGGTAGTCTCAATATGCTGACATTAATTTCTTGTAGATAAAAAAGTATTACAAGCATTGTGATAAATGTAAATGCAGCGGTATTTCCAGTTCTCGTAAAGATCAGCATCTCGCGTTCATCAAGCTTGTATTCTTTTAACGATTTTAGAAAAACGAAATAATAAACAGCCCAGCCCGTTGCAATATATATTACGCTACCTATCCAGTGTTTATTCAACGGCGGTTCATCAAACCAAAGAACGAGTGCAAATAAAAGAGCAGTAAATATACCAAAGCTAAGTTCTTCCTTGAAAATTTTATTTAAGTTCATTTTCCATTCTCCAAGAAAAATATTTCTTCAACTTTTTTATTAAATACTTTTGCAATCTTCAAAGCAAGCGGAAGACTCGGATCGTATTTCTCCCGCTCAATTGCGTTTATGGTTTGACGGGAAACATCTAACAGCTTAGCCAGATCTTCTTGAGATAATCTTCTTTCTGCGCGTAATATGTGAAGTATATTTTTCATTTGATAAAATTCATTTCCAATTTTAAGGTATAGCATTCTTTACAAAAAGTCAAGTATGCTTTACACATATTTTTTCTCTCTCTTTGCTTTGTTCCCCTGAAAATTTCTCTGAGATGTTTCCTTTCGCTCAACGTTACAAAGAAACAATTAGAATAATTTGTAATTTCCACCAAAGAAAAATTCTTTACTACTCAAAAGAGGTTTTAATGAAGACAATAATCGAACCCTTTAAAATCAAATCCGTTGAGCCGATTAGATTTACAACAAAAGAAGAACGTATAAAAATTTTAGAAGAAGCCGGCTACAATCCATTTTTAATTCGCGCCGATGATGTGTTGATTGACCTGCTAACTGATAGCGGAACATCTGCAATGAGCTCTGATCAGTGGGCGGGAATTATGCGCGGCGATGAATCTTACGCGGGCGCAAAAAGTTTTTACAAATTTGAAAGTGCCGTTAAAAAAATCACAGGCGATAAATTTATTATTCCCACTCATCAAGGAAGAGCGGCAGAAAAAATTCTCTTTTCAATACTCGGCGGACCCGGGAAATATTTTGCAAGCAATACATTCTTCGATACAACCCGCGCAAATATAGAATTTTCCGGCGCTGAAGCGGTTGATCTTTTAGTTGAGGTCGGTAAGCATCCGGAACAGCGCTCTCCGTTCAAAGGGAACTTGGATGTTGAAGCTCTCGAAGCATTCATCAAAAAAGTTGGTAAAGAAAATATTCCGCTCATTATGTTAACCGTTACTAACAATTCCGGCGGCGGTCAACCCGTCTCTATGCAGAACATTCGCGAAGTGAAAGAGGTTTGCAAAAAAAATGATCTCCATTTATTCTTAGATGCGTGCAGATTTGCAGAGAACGCATACTTCATAAAGATGCGCGAAGATGGCTACAAAAACAAATCCGTTTTAGAAATCTGCCAGGAAATGTTTTCATACGCCGACGGTTCTACGATGAGCGCCAAGAAAGACGCGCTTGTTAATATCGGCGGCTGGCTTTCTCTCAATGATGATGAACTGGCGATGAAATGCCGCAATCTTTTAATTGTTACGGAAGGTTTTCCTACTTACGGAGGATTAGCAGGTCGGGATCTTGAAGCAATTGCGCAAGGACTCGAAGAAGTAGTTGATGAACACTATTTACAGTACAGAATACGAAGCACTGAATATCTGGGCGAAAAAATGTTAGGGGCGGGCATTCCTATCATTGAACCGCCGGGCGGACACGCGATATATATTGACGCCAAACGTTTTGCTCCACATATTCCGCAACATCAGTATCCGGGGCAATCGATTGTTTGCCAGCTTTATATTGAAGGGGGCGTTCGTGCTGTTGAAATTGGCTCCGTTATGTTCGGAAAATATGATAATGACGAGCAGCTTATTCCAGCAATGATGGAGCTTGTGCGGCTTGCAATTCCGCGCAGAGTTTATACTCAAAGCCATATCGATTATGTTGCCGAAGTTGTGATTGAAACATATAAGAACCGTAATAACCTTAAAGGTTACGAAATAATTTACGAAACGCCGATGCTTAGACATTTCACGGCAAAGTTTAAACCAATTTAATGCTCAGTGCCTCTGTGCTTCTATGGTGAAAAAAAATTTTACCTCAGAGTCACGGAGTCGCAGAGGGAAAAATGAAAATAACAAAACATTTCTCACTTAAATCACAAAAGCAGATTTGGAGAATCATTATCTCCGATACCGACAAACTAATTTTCGAAACGCGAGATACAAACACGAAAGAAACGTTTTACTGCTGCCACAATGTGACAACCCAAGAAAATATTTTTTCTGATATTCAATTAGATGAAAAGTATTATCTAGGCATTGAGGCAGTTTATAAAGACATTATTTTTTTTCATAAATTTCCAAAGCCCGATTTACCTGGTCATAAACAGATTATAGCTTTTGATATCGCATCACAGAAAATATTGTGGACTAACGTCGATTTGTCTTTTTTCTTCATCGATGACAATTTGGTCTATGGGTTTCAGCAAGGATTTGAAGAACGCTATTTCTTTGCTCTTGACTATTTAAGCGGAGAGCTGGTAAAAGAGTTTGGCGATGATTATAAAACAATTAATGCGCTTCGTAATAAAGCCGAAAATGAAAAAGATTGGAGCAATTATCTTTACCCACAGATTTTCAAACATGGGTCAAACGAAAAGATCGATCATGCAATCAATTCGCAAATAAACAAACTTGATATTGCAGGGAATGTAGAATATAATGTTTACAACTATTTGCTTCTCTTCAATTTTCATTCAAAAGTTTTTGAGGGAAACATGGCAAATAAATTTATTGCATTCGATCTCAAGACCGACAAAATACTTTTAACCGAAGTATTGAATGCAAACACAACCGCTCTCTTTACGGATTCATTCTTTGTTTATAAAAATCTTCTTTTTCTTCTCCGTGAAAAAAATGAAGTGTTAATTTACAAGATAGAATGATATTAGTATGGAACTGACCATAGAAGAGAAAAAGATTCTACTCGAAATTGCTCGCTTATCAATCAAATCTGTTTTTCCCGGCGATAAAATTCCGGAACCCGATTACCAGAAACATCCAATCCTTAAATCGCACGCAGGCGCGTTTGTAACACTAAAACAATTTGGTTCACTTCGCGGCTGTATTGGGTACATAATTTCGGATAAGCCGCTTTTCGAAACTGTTTGCGATGCGGCTATACAGGCATCGCAACATGATCCGCGCTTTCAACCCATTAATAAATCGGAAATAGAAAATCTCTCCATTGAAATTTCCATTCTTTCCGAACCGTTTCCGCTTAACAGTTACGATGAAATTGAAATCGGCAAACACGGATTGATTCTTGAAGAAAAAGGAAGACGCGGACTGCTGTTGCCTCAAGTTCCGGTTGAACACCAATTGAACCGCGAACAATTTTTAGATGCGATTTGTCAGAAGACTGGTTTTCCCGCAGGGTATTGGCGCGGTAAGCAACTCAGCCTGAGCGCTTTCACAGCAACAATTTTTAACGAGAAAGATTTCTTGAATAACTCAAAGTGATTTGGGAGGTAGTATGAAGAATATCCGCGAAACTGCAGTTGCCGGAATGTTTTATCCTTCGTCAGCCGGCAAGTTAAAAAATGAAGTTCAGATGCTGCTGGATACTTGTAAGTCAGATGAAAATTTTCAAGATGTTCTTGGAATTGTTTCTCCGCATGCCGGTTACATTTATTCAGGCCGAACAGCGGCGTATGCTTTCAATGCTGTGGCTGATAAAAATTATAATACTATTGTAATAATTTCTCCTTCTCACCGCGAATACTTCCCCGGGATTTCTATTTACAACGGCGATGCTTATCAAACTCCGCTTGGTAATGTTCCGCTGAACAAAGAAATGATAGCGCAATTAACCGCTGAAGGAAAATTTATTTTCGAAGGAATAAACGGTCACCGCGCAGAACACGCAGTTGAAGTCCAGCTCCCTTTTCTTCAGATTGTGATGAAAAATTTTTCTATTGTGCCTGTTGTGTTAGGAGATCAGCGTAAGACGTTTGTTGATAGTCTCGCTCACAAACTTGCAGATATTATTGATGATAATACCCTGATAGTAGCAAGTTCCGATCTTTCTCATTTTTACACAAAAGAAGAAGCTGATAAACTTGATTCTGTTGTTGAAAAAAGAATAACCGATTTTGATTACGAAGGTTTGCAAAGAGATCTTGAAACTGGTAAGTGCGAGGCATGCGGCGGCGGCGCAATAGTTGCAATGATGAAAACCGCAGATCTATTCAACAAGAAAAAAACCAAAGTTCTTTCGCGCACTGATTCCAGCAGTGTTTCGGGGGATGCTTCTGAAGTTGTAGGATATTTGAGCGCTGCTGTGTATAAATAATCACTTTATGTATGAAGGTTAATTGAGCCTATTCAATGGCTTAAGTTAATTACAACAACAAACAAAGCTTTAGTGAAAATAATAATTACAAAAGAATGTTCTCAAAGCCATTGATAAACCTCTGAAGGAATTTAAATAGAAAATACTACAGAAAAATTTTAACTTCTTTACATGATAGACAAAGAATTAAACAAGCCGATTGCGTAAATCTCAAGAATCCGAAAATTATCAGCGCAATTAGTAAGCTGAAAATAATTTCGCTTGATAAGTATAATTTTACAACGCTAAAGAGATTTTTCTTTAGAAACAATTTTTCTTTTCAAACGACTAAAGGGCTGAAGTTTGTTTCAAAGTCAGATTCAAGTATAATGATCACAACAGTTCGTTCATTGCTGTATGAAAAAAATTAAAACAATTATTAAGAGTGTTGAATGGGAGGCGGTTTTTTGGGTGATCGGATTGGTTTATTTATTTTTTATCGATCCTTATCAAGTTCAGCAATTCACTATATGCCCATTTAATAATTTAGGAATTACTTTTTGCCCCGGCTGCGGCTTAGGCAGAGCAATTTCATTTTTTTATCATGGCGATTATATTCATTCAATAAAAACTCACCCTCTCGGCATCATCGCTTTTATTTTAATAACATACAGAATATTTACTCTCTCAAAAAAAATGTTTAACAGTTTTCACAAATCAAAAGAGGCATTTTATGGCTAATGTGTATGAACTTATGCCCGAAATATTTGGTGAAGAACAGATGTATATTTCATCCATTCTGAAAAATATGGATGAAAAGCAATTGCAGCAGTTTGCCAACATTTACCGTGCACGCAGAAAAGATCCGCAGGTAATTCTTCTGGTTACGCTTGTTGGGTTTTTGGGAATTGCCGGCATTCAAAGATTTTTAGTTGATCAAATAGGTCTTGGAATTCTCTACTTATTAACCGGGGGCATTTGTTTGATTGGGACAATAATAGATTTGGTTAACTATCGAAAGATTGCCTTTGAATACAACCAAAAGCAGGCAAACCAAATTGCTATTATGTTAAAAGGCGCATAATAGATTTCTAAAAAATTTTTTGTTTTGATTTAATTTATTACTATGTTTAATATAGTTGAGCGGATAATTTGAATTTCTAAAAAGTTCTTATTCGTTGCTCACAAGTAATTAAGTATCATTTTTTTTAAGGAGTTTTTTAATGGCAGACCGTGAAAACGGAACCGTAAAGTGGTTTAACGCTTCAAAAGGTTTCGGTTTTATTGAGCGCTCGCAAGGCGGCGATGTATTCGTTCACTTCTCTTCTATACAATCTGATGGGTACAAGTCTCTTGAAAAAGGTCAACGGGTTGAATTCACTGTGGGTGATGGACCGAAAGGACCTCAAGCTCAAGACGTGAAAGTTGTGAAATAATAAAGTTTATTATTTAGCAACACAAAAAAAAGCGGCTTTACGCCGCTTTTTTTCAAATAATTTCTTCCTAATACTCACTTATTATTCTGACTTTACAGTTTTAACCTCAGATTTTAATGAACTTTTTTTTTGATTTTGTGGTTTTATAGATTATAATAATTTATGATTGCTTGAAAGAACAATAAGATTTATGAAAGAAATATCAACAAAAAATATAAAAATAATTTCAACGCCCTTGTTTTTTTTCACTTCAAAAAATTTTGCTTTTTTTTACTACCACAACTGCTGTTGTTGCCGCTAATTCTTTTTAAGCTTTTCATCACTATTATTTTTTAACAACCGTAAGCACCCATTATGAAAAGAAAGAATGAAAGAAGTCTTGTATTCGCTCGCTTTGCAAACTCGATTTTAATGAAGAGAGAAACACATGCATGCACTTCTTCTTTGAAAAGAGAGACCATAGAATACCTGAAGGAGTTAATCGATTTTCTCTTCCCTCATTTCTCAAGCAAAATTTATTATACTCCAGAAGATGTATTGGCTAAATTGCAGCTTCTCGAGAGAAACTTGATCAGTCTGATTAAACAATTGAATTCCAAGTATTCGCAAGATGCTAATAAAATAGCAGAAAAGTTTACCGATCAAATTCCTGAAGTACATGATAAACTTTGGACAGATGCAGAATCAATTTACAAAGGAGACCCCGCCGCCGAAAGCGTTGATGAGGTAATTTTAGCTTATCCAGGTTTTATGGCTATCTTAATTTATAGAATTGCACACGAGCTTTATCAATTAAATCTTCCCATCATTCCAAGAATAATGACTGAGTATGCACACGAAATTACCGGTATCGATATTCATCCCGGGGCGCGGATCGGCTCTCCCTTTTTCATTGATCACGGCACAGGCATAGTGATTGGCGAGACTACAGTGATCGGTAAAAACGTAAAGATTTATCAAGGCGTTACGCTTGGCGCATTGAGCGTTGAAAAGAAATTTTCAAAAACCAAACGCCACCCAACAATCGAGAACGATGTAATCATTTATTCGCAAGCAGTAATTCTTGGCGGCGATACAGTGATTGGAAAAGCGAGCATAATTGGCGGCAATGCCTGGGTAACTCAAAGCATCCCGCCAAATTCAATTGTGATCAATAAGAGCGAAGTGCGCGTACGAACCAATACAGAGTTTCAAGAATCTATCGATTTTATAATCTGAGGAATAATCAAATGAAAGCAAATAATATACTCGAGACAATTGGTAACACTCCACATGTCAGAATCAACAACCTTTTCGGCAGCAAACATGAAGTCTGGGTAAAACTTGAACAAGCAAATCCGGGCGGAAGCATTAAAGACAGAATTGCGCTTTCGATGGTTGAAGATGCCGAAAGAAAAGGAATACTGAAACCGGGCAGTGTAATTGTTGAGCCGACCTCGGGAAATACCGGCATTGGATTGGCAATTGTTGCTTCTGTTAAAAAATATGAATTGATTTTAGTTATGCCGGAATCGATGTCGATCGAAAGAAGAAAGCTAATGGCTGCTTACGGCGCCAAGTTCGAGTTAACTCCGCGTGAACACGGAATGAAAGGCGCTATCGAAAAAGCAAAAGTGATCGTTGCCCAAAATCCGAATGCCTGGATGCCTCAGCAGTTTGAAAATGAAGCAAACATTGAAATTCATATCAACACAACAGCTCAAGAAATTCTAAAAGATTTTCCGGATGGAATTGACTACATGATAACAGGCGTTGGAACTGGTGGGCATATAACCGGCGTTGCTAAAGTGTTAAAAGAAAAATTTCCACAATTAAAAGTTTTTGCCGTTGAGCCCGCTTTATCTCCTGTTATATCAGGCGGCGCGCCTGGTCCGCATCCAATACAAGGAATTGGCGCGGGGTTCATACCAAAAAACCTTGATGTAAGTTTGCTTGACGGTATTATTACAATTACAAAAGAAGAAGCTTTTGATTATGCTCAGCGGGCGGCAAAGGAAGAAGGTTTGTTTGCGGGCATTTCATCCGGCGCAGCTCTTGCGGCAGTGGCAAAGAAAATAAATGAAATTGAAGAGGGAAAAAGAATCCTTACTTTCAATTACGATACTGGAGAGAGATATCTTTCGGTGGAAGGATTATTTTGAACAATTTATCGGCTTCAGAAAAATATCGAGATATTAGCATTAGAAAAAAGTGAACCTAATTTTCAATATTATTTTCTGAAAGTAATTTTTCTAAACTCTCCTTTATAAGTTTCCAAGCTTGCTCAACATGTCTTTCTTCCTGCCGGATGCTTGATACAACTAATCGAAGAGTAAATATGTTGTTCAATTTTGTGTGGGTAATAAATAATTTCCCCGACGAGTTTATTACATTCATCAACTTTTCATTTAACCCATTCAATTTATTCTCATCATTACATCCGGTCGGCTTTGCACGAAAACATACCGTGCTAAACGGCACCGGCGCTAGCCGTTCAAAAGAAGAATCTTCATCAATCCATTTCGCGAATAGTAAAGCGAGACGAATATGTTCACGTAGCCGCGCTTGCAATCCTTCAACTCCAAAATAACGGAGAACAAACCAAAGTTTAAGAGAGCGGAACCGGCGTCCGAGTTGAATTCCATAATCCATATAATTTTCAACAACAGAATCTTCAGCGGTCTTTAAATATTCCGGCACAAGAGAAAAAGCTTGTTTTAAGATTTGCGGTCTGCGCGTGAATAAAATGCTGAGATCGATTGGAACGAAAAGCCATTTGTGAGGATTAGCAACAATCGAATCTGCGCGTTCAATTTCTTTAAAAAAAACTTTCATTTCCGGCAGCATCGCAGTAACGCCAGCATAGGCAGCATCAACATGAAGCCAAATATTTTCTCTTTCGCAGATCTCCACAATTTTCTCTACAGGGTCCACGCTTGTTGTAGATGTTGTTCCGATTGTAGCAACGACACAAAATGGGGTCCACCCGTTAGCGCGGTCTTCTCTAATTGCTTTTTCAAGTTCGTGCGGTATCATTCTGTATTTAGAATCAACTAAAATTTTTCTTATTCCTTCCATTCCAATACCAAGAGTAATGGCGCTTTTATCAATGGAAGAGTGCGCTTGTTCTGAACAATACAGGCGCAGTTTCGGCGCACCGCTCATTCCTTTCTCTCGAATTTCAAGATTTATATTTTCTCTTGCGGCGGCAATAGCATGCATAGAACTAACGGAAGCTGTATCGTAAATTATTCCACGAAAATTTTGCGGCAGTCCGATTATATCTCTAAACCAATTTAAAACAGTCTCTTCTAGTTCTGCTGATGATGGGTTGGTTTTCCATAACATTCCGTTAGTGTTAAAAGCAGCGCTTAATAGTTCGCCAAGAATTCCGGGTCCGCTTGCTGTTGCACTGAAATATGCCATAAAATTTGGGTGCTGCCAGTGAGTTACGCCTGGCAGAATAATTTTGTCAACATCGTTTAACATTTTCGAAAACTCTTCACTTTGCAGTGGGGCGCTCTGCGGAAGTTTTGATTTGATTTCACCCGGTTTAATGTTTGGTAAAACAGGCAATTCTTCAATCTTCTCAAGATAGTCTGCAATCCACTCTATCATTTCATGCCCGTACTTACGGAATTCGCTTAAGGGCATATCAACTAAATTGTTTTGTCCATTCATGTTTTATCATATTTTATTTTGTTGAATCAATTGTGAATTTTATTCTTCCCCCTAATTTGTTTATCGGGCAATAAGTGACCGCTTTGGAAGAAATAGCTTAGGGCTTTATATTTCAGAGCGTATGAAATAATTTCAAGATCATCTCGTATGCTTATAGCTCCAACACATAACGGCTTACTCTGATTTTTAATGTAAAATATATGTAATAAAAAAACATCATCATAAAAAGTTCAATAAAAAGTTTTGTAAGAGAACTATTTTTTTCTACTTTCGTGCAATTCAATTTGAATTTTTTCCTCCCACTGCCCAAAATCAAACCGTTTTAGGAGTCAAAGAAGTTTGAGTAAAAAAACCGCACCCGAACAAACCGCAAAGTTAGTCTTAGAAGACGGAAATATTTTCGAAGGAAACCATTTCGGTTGTTATAAATCTGTTGCCGGCGAAGTTGTATTTAACACTGGAATGGTCGGCTACCCCGAAACATTAACCGATCCCTCTTACAAAGGTCAAATTCTTGTAATGACTTATCCGCTCGTTGGCAATTATGGCGTTCCACCAACGAGTTTTGCCGATAGTTTATTAGTCTCCAAAAAATCTTCTGAATCAAAATCTGAAATGACAAAATCAGATATTTGGGATAGAGACTTGCCTAAATATTTTGAATCGGATCGTGTTCAAGTGCAAGCGTTAATTGTTTCGGAAGAATCGAAAAAATTTAGCCATTGGAACGCCGTTGAAAGTCTTGATGCCTGGTTAAAACGTTTCGCTGTTCCGGGATTATACGGAATTGATACGCGGCGGCTCACTAAAATATTGCGCGAACGCGGAACAATGCTCGGCAAAATTGAAATAAATAAAGAAAAGATAAAGTATTACGATCCTGATATAGATAACTTAATTTCTAAAGTTACCGTTCTACAAGTTGAAAAATACGGAAGTGGAAAGAAAAGAATTTTGTTGATCGATTGCGGCTGCAAGAAGAGCATTCTCTCAAACCTTTTAGAAAGAAAAGTCTCCGTCATTCGTGTGCCGTATGATTATGATATCGAAAAGGAGGATTTCGATGGCGCCCTTATCTCAAATGGTCCTGGCAATCCGGTTGTGTACAAACAATTAGTGGCATCGGCAAAAAAACTTTTGCAGAGACAGGTTCCAACACTCGGCATTTGCATGGGGCATCAAATACTTTCACTTGCAGCGGGCGCTAAAACATATAAATTGAAATACGGTCACCGCAGCCAGAACCAGCCTGTTAAAGAAGTTGGCTCGAACAAATGTTATGTAACGTCTCAAAACCACAGCTTTGCCGTAGATACAAAATCATTACCGCGCGGCTGGCAGCCATGGTTCGAAAATTTGAACGATTATTCGAACGAAGGTATTCGGCATGAAAAACTTCCGTTCCGCAGCGTGCAGTTTCATCCGGAAGCGGCACCAGGTCCGGTTGATACATCGTTTATTTTTGATGAATTCCTAAAGGATGTTAAGTGAAACTTAAAATCAAAAAAGTTTTGATCATAGGAAGCTCCGCTCTTAAAATAGGCGAAGCGGGCGAGTTCGACTACTCCGGCTCCCAAGCGATCAAAGCGTTGAAAGAAGAAGGCATCTATACAATTCTGATCAATCCAAACATCGCCACAATTCAAACATCAGATTACCTTGCAGATAAAGTCTATCTTCTTCCGATAAATACCAACTATGTAGAAAAAATTATAGCAAAAGAAAAACCCGACGGTATCATGCTCGGATTCGGCGGACAAACCGCACTCAACTGCGGGCTTGCGCTTCACCGTGAAGGCTTTCTAAAAAAATATAATGTGCAAGTACTCGGAACACAGATAGACGCAATCGAAAACACAGAAGACCGCCAATTATTTTGCAACAAGCTTGCTGAGATAGATGTAAAATTTCCTCAAAGCAGGGCGGTTACTTCTGTTGAAGAAGCGATTGAATACGCGCAGAAGATCGGCTTCCCTGTTATTATTAGAATTGCTTACGCGCTTGGCGGATTAGGATCCGGTGTGTGCCGCACTAAAAAAGAAGTGAAAAAGTTAGCCGCAAAAGCTCTCTCCTACTCGTCTCAAATTTTAGTTGAAGAATATCTTGAAGGGTGGAAAGAAATTGAATACGAAGTTGTCCGGGACAAATACGACAACTGTATTACTGTATGCAACATGGAAAATATTGACCCTATGGGAATTCATACCGGCGAAAGTATTGTAGTTGCCCCAAGCCAAACGCTTACGAACAATGAATTCCATATGCTGCGAAAAGTGGCTATAAAAACTATCCGTCATCTTGGTATAGTTGGCGAATGCAACATTCAATACGCGCTCGATCCAAATTCTCAAGATTACCGCGTGATTGAAGTGAACGCGCGCCTCTCTAGAAGCTCTGCTCTTGCGTCGAAAGCAACTGGTTATCCGCTCGCATTTGTTGCTGCTAAACTTGCGCTTGGGTATGGACTTCATGAACTGCCAAATTCGATTACAAAAACCACAAAAGCATTTTTTGAACCCGCTCTTGATTACATAGTTATTAAAGTGCCGCGTTGGGATTTGAAAAAATTCCGGCTCGTAAAGCGAAAACTTGGTTCCTCTATGAAGTCTGTAGGCGAAGTTATGGCGATCGGGCGAAAATTTGAAGAAGCAATCCAAAAAGCGATGCGCATGCTTGATATAGGCGTTGAAGGGTTAACCGCCAGCAGAACAAAAGTAGAATTCGAAGAACTGGAAGAAGCTCTCAAGAATCCTACTGAAGAAAGGATGTTCGCCGTGGTTCAAGCTTTAAAACAGGGATATTCTGTTGATTGGATCCACTCGCTAACGCATATCAATAAATGGTTCTTATACAAGATTCAAAACATAGTTGATATTGAAAACAAGATTGCCTCTTCCCGGAGAAAACTTTCTAAAGAACTTTTGCTAGAAGCCAAACAGCATGGATTTTCCGACAGGCAAATTGCAAATATAATGGGGCTTGATGCGCACGATATTTATTTAAATCGAATGAAGCACAACTTCCGTCCGTTCATTCAGCATATCGATACGCTTGCCGCAGAATATCCTGCAAAGACAAACTATTTGTACCTTACTTACAACTGCTCAATTCATGATTTCGACTTCAAACTAAAGAATAGCATAATAATACTTGGCTCGGGTCCGTATCGAATCGGCAGTTCTGTTGAATTCGACTGGTGCTGCGTGAACACGGGCAAAACTTTGAGAGAAATCGGTTATAAAACCGTTATGATAAACTGTAATCCCGAAACCGTAAGCACGGATTATGACGAAAGCGACGCTCTGTTTTTCGAAGAACTTACAACAGAAACGATATGGGAAATTTATAATGCAATTAAGGCGCGCGGAGTAATTGTCTCTATGGGCGGGCAAACTCCGAACAACCTTGCGCTCAAACTAGATAAGGTTGGAATAAAAATACTCGGCACTTCGCCGGAATCAATTGATAAAGCAGAGAACCGCAGTAAATTTTCCGCTATGCTCGATGAACTTGAAATCGGACAACCTGAATGGAGCAGACTTTCAACAATTCAAGATGCGCTTCAGTTTGCAAACAAAGTCGGTTATCCAGTGCTTGTGCGTCCTTCTTATGTTTTGAGCGGCGCAGCTATGGCAATAGCAACACACGATTTAGAGCTGACGCGCTTTCTTCAAAAAGCAGTAGATATTTCTTCGGAACACCCCGTTGTGATATCTAAATTTTTAATCAACGCTAAAGAGCTTGAATTTGACGCTGTTGCGCTGAATGGCAAAATTATTTGCTCTGCTATTTCCGAGCATGTTGAAAATGCAGGCGTTCACTCTGGCGATGCAACTCTTGTCTTACCAGCGCAGCGCACATATCTTGAAACTATTAGACAGATAAAACAAATCTCGGCAGACATTGCTATGTCGCTTAACATTAACGGTCCATTCAACATTCAGTATATTGCAAAAGATAACCGAGTTAAAGTTATTGAATGCAATTTGCGCGCTTCGCGAAGTTTCCCATTCGTTTCGAAAACATTGAAGAAAAATTTTATTGAAATTGCTGCTAAAGTTATTGTGGGCAAAAAAGTTGAATCGTTTGACGATGCAACTTTCAGTTACGATTATGTAGGAGTAAAAGCGCCGGAGTTCTCTTTTACGCGTCTTGAGGGAGCCGACCCCACAACCGGCGTTGAGATGGCATCTACAGGCGAAGTCGCTTGTCTTGGGCAAGATTTTGACGAAGCTTTTTTAAAAGCTTTAACTTCTGTCGGCTACCGCTTCCCAATAAAATCCATTTTGATCTCATCCGGTTCTATCGAATCAAAATCGGAATTGCTCGAACCGATGAGACAACTTGTAAAACTTGGCATTAAGTTTTACGGAACGCAGGGAACATCAAAATTTATGAATTCAAACGGGATCCATGTTGAAACGCTCGAATGGCCGCTCAGCGGTAAATCTCCCAGCGCCGCCGAATACATTAAATCCGGAAAGATCGATCTCGTAATAAACATTCCGAAAAACTTTCAAGAAGAAGAACTTACGAATGATTATATTATCCGCCGCACGGCTGTTGATTATAAAATTCCTCTAATAACAAACCGGCAGCTTGCTATGCGTTTAGCCGAAGCCTTGATCAATAAAAACCCGCTGACCCTTAATGCAAAAAGCTGGGATGAATATTAGCGCGCTTAAGCCAAATTTGATTGTTTATTAAGAGAGTGTTTCTTGTTATCTTTTATAAGAATAAAGTCATTCATTTAAAAAATGGAACAGACTATAAAACCCTGTTTGCTTGTCGTCGAAGATGACTACGAAAATCAAAAGTTTCTCAGAATTTTCTTAAGAAGAAAATTCGAAGTGGAAATTTGCGAGAGCGCAGATGAATGTTTCGATATACTTAAAGAAAAAAAGATCGATATAATTTTGTTAGATATCTCACTGACCGGCAGTAAAGACGGTCTTCAAATTACGCGCGAACTAAGAGCAAATGAAAAATTTAAAAACCTGCCTATAATTGGACTTTCCGCACATGCTTTTCAGAAGGACAAAGATAATGCCTATAAAGCCGGCATAGACGTTTTTTTGACTAAACCCGTTGATGGGCGACTTCTTCTTGAATCTTTAATCAATACTTTTGAAGAAAGATCTGGTATCAAACTCGCGTAAAATATTTAAAATTTCTTTTAAATAACTGTAACTGTTTTACTTATAAATTCGTCTAACTGGCATAAAATAGAGGAGGACTTATGTTAAAAAATCTACTTTTGTTAACAGCATCCATATTTTTTATAGCACAACTCAATTTATTAGCTCAAGACGAAAAAGATACTACGCTCAATAGATGGTATGATGATTGGGAAGACTTCGAATGGTTTGATTGGGAGATCCGCGGCAAACCTTTTATTGAAGCGAATTATGGAATCGGCAAAGCGTTTCATAAAAAGATGTATTATGATTTTGCAAAAGCCGGACTAGCCGAGATTAAAATGGGCTATGCAAGCCGTGAAGATTTCTTCGATGAGAAAGTAATTGAGTTCAGCGAGAAATTTTTCTTCGCCTCTAAAATCGGATCGGATTTACAATCCTCTACAAAACAATGGAAAGAACTGCGCTCGGATATGTGGCGGTTCGGCTTTTCAAAAAGGAATGGATACGGTTATAAAACAGGAGCGTTCTACATTCTTCCATATTATTCAAGCGGCTTCCAATGGACGCGCCTTGACATGAAAGATTATCCGCCAAGCGCTTTTCTTCTCACAGACCCGCCAATAGTTGTTACAGGCGCAAGAACAGATACAGAAATTCTAAATCGCTTTAACAAATCATTTAGATTTGGAACCCTTTCGGAAGGAGGAATTCGCTTCGATATCGCTTCTCAAGTTTCATTTAACGCAGGTTATGAAACTGCGGTTGTCTTTCCGCGCCATTTATTTTGGAAACATATCGGCAGCATGGTTATAGAAGGAGCTGTATTTGGAATGTTGGATCGATTCATTGATGAGATCGCAGATTCTTCCCCTTATGCATCGCCTTTAGTAAATTGTCTTTTGAAGAACGGTTTATCCTACGCTTTATACACTTTAAAGAAAGAAAAGATGAATTGGCCGTTCAACACAGAAGCGCCATTAACATATGAGATGTTAAAGTTTGGCGTAACTTTTACTTTTTAAATTAGCCCCTAATAAAATCCGTTCTTTAGCAATGGAGCGGATTTTGGAGGGTCCCTCCTTATCCTTTGCTAACTGCTTCAGCAAACAGTCTTAATTTGTTTTTGTCTAATCTTCCGTTAGTTCTTACTCCTGAACAAACATCAACACCGAACGGTTTTACTTGTTGAATTGCGTCTGTAACGTTTGACGAATTTAATCCGCCTGCCAAAAAAACCGGGACTGTAACCGACTCTACAATTTTTCTGCTGATTGTCCAATCATGAGTTCTTCCGGTTCCGCCAAGTTCTTTCACGGCGAGTTTTTGATTTCCCGAATCTAGAAGAATTGCGTCAACAAATTTTGACACTTCAATCGCTTCTTGAATCGATTCTTCCGCCGTTACATGAACCACTTGAACTATTTTAATTCCCGGTAAAGCTGTTTTTAATTTTTTGTGAGAGCCGACTAAAAGTTTATCGCAAAGTTGAATTGTGTTTGTTTTGCAGCGATGCTGTTGATCAATTATTTCATCGACGTCTTGTTTGCTTGTTAGCAGAAAGGTTGAAATGGCAGGCGGAATTTGTTCTGCAATCCCGGAAATTAGTTCTTCAGAAATAACGCCCGGGCCGCTTGGCATTTCAGAAACCAAGCCGAGCGCCGAAGCGCCATATGTAATTGCAAGTTTTGCTTCTTCAATATTAGATATGCAGCAGATTTTTACGCGCACCATTTTATAAACTCGTTATTAAGAATGGAACACACTTTAGTTGTGCAGTATTTTTCTTTTAGAAAAATTATTTTGCGTAGAGCTGATTGTTCGATTTTAATATCTGGTATTTCCCAATGCTGCGTTGTCCAGCCCATAAAATGACTCAAATATTTACAGAAAAATTAGTTAGATTTATTCCGAAAGATTTTGTGTGCAATTTATCAATTAAGAGATAAATATTTCAGAGGAAAAAATGATTTCAAAAGAACTTCTAGATATTCTCTGCTGTCCGGAAACAAAAGCAGAATTAGTTTTAGATAATAATTTTCTTGTTTCCACAGACAAAGATACACGCAGACGTTACCGCATTGAGGATGATATTCCGATTATGTTGATCGATGAATCCGAACAGCTTGATATTGAAACGTGGAGACAAATTATGAAGAAACACGGCAAATCAACCGAATGATTTTGAATGATTGTTAAAAAAGAACCGGAGCAATTTCAGAATTATCTTTCCGATGCTTCTAACTATAAAGGTTTTGCGGATTCAGTCTACATTCCCGAAAACGAACCGGAAATAATTGAGCTACTAAAAAAATTCAACGAACAAAAAACAAAAGTAACAATAGCCGGCAATGGAACTGGGCTAACCGGAGCGCGTGTGCCAGAGGGAGGCGTTGTAATTTCTCTTGAGAAACTGAACCGCATTATAAATTTAAGCCGAAAAGAAAAATTTGTAATTGTACAGCCGGCTGTTATATTAAAAGATTTACAAGATTTTGTTGAAGCGGAAAATTTGCTTTATCCTCCAGACCCAACCGAAAGAAATTGTTTCATTGGAGCTACTGTTGCTACTAACGCATCCGGCGCGCGCTCATTCAAGTATGGTCCAACCCGAAATTATGTTGTCGGGTTACGAATTTTTTTGCCGGCCGGCGAAATAATTTCAATTGAACGCGGAAAATATTTTGCAAACGGATTAAAAGGACATCTCATCACTGCGCCCGGCAAAGAAATTTTATTTACTCTCCCAGATTATTATATGCCGCATACAAAAAACGCAGCGGGCTATTTTTGCAGAGCAAATATGGACCTAATAGATCTGTTTATCGGTTCAGAGGGAACGCTTGGAGTAATTACAGAAGTAAAATTGAAGTTGCTTGATCTTCCAAAAAGCTTATTGTCATCTATCGCATTTTTTAAGAGTGAAGAAAATGCGCTTGATTTTATAGACGAGGCGCGTTCCATTTCAATCCGAGCATCTAATAATCAATCAAGGAGCCCTTCTCACTTAAACGCAAGCGCGCTAGAATTCTTTGATCAGAAAGCGCTTAATTTTTTAAGACCCGATTTTCAAAATATTCCCGGAAAATCTGAAGCAGCTGTTTGGTTTGAACAAGATTATAACGACAACGATGATTCTATAATAACTAATTGGATCAATCTATTAAAAAAATATAACTGCGATGAAGACTCTGTCTGGCTGGCAATAAATAAAAACGAGCGAGAAAAATTTCACGAATTTCGCCACGCAGTTTCTTGGAAGGTGAATGAATTTATTGCTCAACGTAATTTTAAAAAAATTGGAACCGATGTTGCTGTTCCGGCTCAAAATTTCCGCCAATTTTATTCTTGGATAAAAAAGAAAATAGAATTAGAAAACCTCGATTACGTTGCCTACGGACACTTTGGGGATTGTCATCCGCACTTAAACATGCTGCCCAAAGATGAATTTGAGTATCAAAAAGCAAAACAAATTTATGCTGAAATTTGCGCTGAAGCGGTTCGGCTTAAAGGAACAATTTCTGCCGAGCATGGTATAGGTAAATTGAAACGTGAGTCCCTGCTAAAAATGCATGGAGAAGAAAATATCCGAAAGATGGCAGCGCTGAAACTTATCTTTGATCCAAATAAGATTTTAAACATTGGAAATATTTTTAATGAAAATTTTTTAGAGCGTGTTTGACATGAAAACCGCAGCAACGATAATGATTGTTTTGATGTTCACCTTATGTATGAACGCACAAGAAAACCTAAACTTTGAAGCACGTTTGCGGCTTGCGCAAAGCTTCGAACAAAGTGGCATGCTTGAAAAAGCCGAAGAGATATACCGCGAGCTTTGTAATTCTCAACCGTGGAATAATTTCTATTTCGAATTACTGAACAAGAACCTTGTTGCACAGAAGAAATACAACGAATCGATTCAACTTCTTGATCAGAAAATTAAACAGACGCCAAACGATTACACTCTTTTTGGAGCGCTCGGCACCACTTACTACATTATGGGTGAACCAGAGAAAGCATTTAGTGTTTGGGAAAAGGGAATCGAAATCAATCCCGCTTCTTTTGTAGTTTATAGAGTAATTGCAAATTATGCAATTGAAAACCGGGCGTATGATAAAGCGATAGACCTTCTTAAACGAGGCAGACAATTATCGAACGACCCGGTAATCTTTTCCATCGATCTTGCAACCATTTACGCTGCAAACATGAAGTTCAAAGAAGCAGCGCTCGAATTTTGTAATCTGGTTGAACATCAGCCCGAGCAAATTTACACAGCAAAACAGAGAATGAGCAGTTTTCTTAACAGCCCCGGCGCTTCGGAACTAACTATTGAAGCCGTAAAATCTTTTTCTGACTCAAAACCAAAGCCGGAAATTTATGACCTGCTTATATTCGTTTATCAAACAACAGGGAATTATAAGAACGCATTTGAAACTGCTACAAAAGCAGAAAAAAAATTTGCCGGCAATGGAAACACAACATTTATTTTTGCGCAAGAAGTTTATCGTAACCGCCAATACGAATGGGCTTCTGAAGCATTTAACTATATTGTTAAAAATTATCAAAGCTCCCCTTACATATTAGCTTCTAGAATAGGTTATGCGCGGTCTCTTGAAGCAGCACTCGATCAAAAATTTCTCGCTCTGTCTGGATCTTGGAAACCAGTCACAAAACCAGGTTTATTATTTACCGATGAGTATAAAAAAATTCTCGGTGTATACGAAGAATTTGTTAACGGTTATTCTGATTACTCCGTTAACGCTGAAGCACTTTTTAGGATTGCAGAAATTTATCGGAATAGACTTTTTGATTATAATATCGCCGAAAGCGTTTATAAAAAAGTTATCCGGATTTCGCCCTCTTCTAATTATGGAAATGGAGCGCTGATTGCATTGGGAAAGATTGATATTGTTAATAATAACTTGGACATTGCAAAAAGATATTTTGAGAGCTCCGCAATAAATATGGTCATCGAGCCGAACGATTTATCTGAGACGAATTACTTCCTTGCTAAAATAGAATTTTGGAAAGGTAATTTTAACAGCTCTATAAATCTCTTAAAAGAATCAACAAAAATTCTTTCTTCCGATTTTGCTAATGATGCATTAGAACTTTCTGCATTTATAAATTCAACCAGGAAAGATTCTCTAAATCTTCTTTTATATGCAAAGGCAGATCTTCTCGTATTACAAAATAAGCTCAAAGAAGCCGCCGTTGAATTCAAAGCTCTAAGTGATAACCCGAACTTATTTATTATAAATGACTTCGCAAAAATTAAATTGGCAGAGATAGCAATAGCCGAGAATGACTATTCTTTTGCAATAAAACTTTTAGAAGAAGGGCTTGAAAACAAAAAAATTACGATTTTTGAAGAAAAATCAACTTTTTTACTTGCACAATGCTATCATTACGGTATAAAAAATCTTCAAAAAGCAGAAGAAATCTACAAAAAACTACTTGAATTTTTCCCAAACTCACTCTATTTTGACCGTGTGCGTGAACAATTATTTATACTAAACTCTCAAGCCGATAGTTGAGAGGATGGAGATATAAGAAAGATTAAATTTTTCACTCTGCAAAAAAAAGTAAATTTAAAAATTTTCTAACTAATAATGGTTAAAAATGGGCGATTCTCGAGAACCTCGAACGGTTAAATGTTCCTTTTGCGGAAGAGATGGAAGCGAAGTTACATCTATGGTTGCTGGTCCGGACGTTTACATCTGCGATATCTGCATCAAAACCAGCGTTGATATTTTAAAGAACAATATTTCCACCAGCTCTAAAAAGGAAACTTATCATTCATCATTAACGCCGGATCTGATAAAGAAAAGTTTGGATGAATATGTTATCGATCAAGATTTGGCAAAGAAGGTACTAGCCGTTGCAGTTTACAACCATTACAAAAGAGTTAACTCCACCAATTCACTTTTCGAAATGGATGAAGTTGAGATTGAAAAGAGCAACATCCTTTTGATAGGGCAGACAGGCGTTGGTAAAACTTTGCTTGCACAAACGCTTGCAAGAATTCTTGATGTTCCGTTTGCAATTGCAGATGCAACTACATTAACAGAAGCAGGTTATGTTGGCGATGATGTTGAAACTGTCCTTGTTCGACTGCTTCAAGCAGCAGATTATAATTTAGAAAAAGCGCAAAAAGGAATTGTTTACATAGATGAGATAGATAAGATTGCACGCAAAAGTGAAAGTGCTTCAATTACACGAGATGTTTCCGGCGAAGGAGTTCAACAGGCGCTTCTAAAAATTTTGGAAGGAACTGTTGCCGGCGTTCCGCCGCGCGGCGGCAGAAAGCATCCCGAACAAAGTTTAATTAACATTAACACAAAAAATATTTTATTCGTATGCGGCGGCGCCTTCGATGGAATTGAATCGATTATCGCTTCCCGCATTAACAAAAATATTATTGGATTTGATGCAAATATAACCAGCTCCTCGGAATCTGACAGAGACAATATCATTCAAAAAGTTCAGCCGGAAGATTTAGTAAAGTATGGCTTGATCCCTGAGTTAGTTGGACGCCTGCCGATTATTGCGCCGCTTCATTCTCTTAATTCTAAAGCGATGAAAAACATTCTTACAGAACCGAAGAATGCTATTATTAAACAATATCAGAAATTATTTATGATGGAGGGGGTTGAATTGAGTTTTGATCCACTCGCTTTGGAAGAGATTGTTAAAAAAGCTATTGAACGTAAAACAGGCGCACGAGCTCTCCGCTCTATTGTTGAAGGAATTCTGCTCGATATTATGTACGAACTTCCAACAAAAGAAAATGTTGATAAATGTTTAGTTACGCGCGATACAGTTATTAAAGGCGAAAAACCGGTTTATCTCGAAAGCGATAGAAAGACCGGATAAGAAAATATTGTTTAATTATTTTTCGGCTCGGTTCAATCTATAGTGAACCGAGTTTTTTTAAATAATTCATTCCATTTCCAATATATACTCCGCAGTTCTTCTGTAAAAAGCTCGCATAAATCTTGAGACATCTTTTCATTGACAGATATCTTTCGATAATACAAGTTATATATTCTTTCTTGCAGGACCAATGCACTAAGTTCACAGCTAAATAATATCAACTGTTTAGCATCTTCATGATTAAAATCCCTTGCTAAAAGAAACCTCATAATTTTGTCAAAAGTAAATCTATCGTAGCACACGCGGTGCACTTGAAGAAATTTTTCAATTTCTTTGATTTCGAAATCTTCGTTCATTCCAAATACTTAAAATTAAGGTTCAGTCTGTTCTTTTTAATCTGAAGATCGAGACTGAAAATATTGTTAATCTCTACCCCCAACGGCGTCAAATATACTTTATCATAACTAGAATTGGTTTTTATTCTATCTACTAACCCGAGTTCCATACACCAATTGCATGCAAAATTCAGAAACTCATACATTGTTCTGGACTTATATTTTACATTGAACAATCCATTCACCAAATCAAGTTTCGACTCGTCAACTATTTTATAGTTTGGAACCCATTCTCCTCCCGTGACTTCGATAAATCTTAAGAACCAATAAATATTTACTTTATGTGCAGTCCAATTTCCATTTGTGATAACTCTAAGTAAAACTTTCTTTTGTTCGTTTGTCAAATCTATTGACGAAAGATTAGTAGCAGAATCAATTTCCGGGTTAAAGTTATCAATATATTCAATTCCATTATTACTCAAAACAAATTTGTTTCCGAAATTTTGAATCATCTCAAAATCCAAAGCCAATTTTAAGTAACACCTAAAGTTGGTTGTCTTAAAAGAAGTGAAGTAGTGAGCTAATTCCCGCACACTTAATATCTGTTTCGAAAAATCTTGATATGGCTTCAGTATTTTATTTAACCAGCGAAGAAAACAAATAGTATAATTTGCCGGTTTGGGAAGCGCGAGTCCAAAACTTAAATTCAGTCTTTCGACTGTTTCAACATATAATTCTTTTACCGTATTTATAGAATATGATTTGGTAATAATATTGTTCGTGATTCCGAATTCTTTGACGAGACCACAAGATCGTTCATTTGTTTCTTTTGCATAAAGAATACAATAATTAGTCTTAGGAGTAAAACTCACACTTTTGTAATTCAAGACTTGAGTGAAGCACTGATTTAACTTTGCTTTAGAATCAAGATATGTTTCTAACTCTACAACCAACTGATTTTTTTTAAAGTCTTCTACTATAAAATCAATTCTTCCAAAATCAGTTGTGATTTCTTGTCCTTTCTTTTTTGCTATCGAGAAATTTAGAGTAGTTGAAAGGAACTCGAGGTTTTGTAATAAAGTCCATTGGACTATGCTTTCTTTCATATTTTATGCCCGAATTTCATTTTTAATCTCGTCTTTTATTTAATCATTTTCAAGAAAGAATTCGAACTAGACTAATGTTAATTCCGTTGAATATGGTGATTTGCTGTTTTATTTTTACCCCGCCAACAAAAAAATAAATATGAAAATAATATTTCTTGCAGCTTTCCTTTTTGCAACATCACTTTTTGCTCAGGCAAAAATTCTCATATATATGGATCTGCAGCAGACCGACCATCTCAAAGCATACGGCATAACATTTAACGCACTTAAAAATGGAACTACCGCCGATTGGCTGCTCAACTATCGAGGCGGTTCGTTTATGTTTGATTACTCCGAACAATTAGCATTGCGCTGCAGATTAAAAGGAGTTGCATTTCAATTTATTTCGCAGCAGGAAGCCGTGCAGATTTATTCGCTCGTGCAAAGCGAAGACAAAAACATGGAAGTTGTGCGGCTGGAGAAAGCGCCGAATATTGCTGTTTACGTTCCACCGGGCTTTCAACCTTGGGATGATGCGGTAATGCTCGCTTTGAATTATGCCGAAGTGAACTACGATAAAATTTGGATAGAAGAAATATTACGCGGCGATTTAGAAAAATATGATTGGCTTCATTCACATCACGAAGATTTTACGGGACAGTATGGAAAATTCTACGCATCATTCAGCGGCGCACAGTGGTATGCTGAGCAGCAGATGCTTTACGAAACCGAAGCGAAGAAGCTTGGCTTCAAAAAAGTTTCTGATATGGAAAAAGCAGTTGTGCTCACTATTAAGAATTATGTTGGGCAAGGCGGTTTTTTGTTTGCTATGTGCTCTGCAACCGATTCTTATGATATTGCTCTCTCTGCAATGAATGTTGATATAGTTGATAGAATGTATGATGGCGACCCGCCCGATCCCAGCGCTCAAAACAAATTGGACTTTGCAAACACGTTTGCTTTTGAGAATTTCAAGCTCGAGATGAATCCGCTTATCTACGAATACAGCGACATTGATATTCAGCCATTGGAAATCGGCGATCAGCGTAATGATTATTTCACATTGTTCGAGTTCTCTGCAAAGTATGATCCGGTTCCAACTATGCTAACACAAAATCACGTAAATGTTGTTCACGGATTTATGGGGCAAACAACAATGTTCCGGAAAAAGCTGATTAAAAATTCAGTTTACATTTTGGGCGAGCGTGCCGGAACAGATCAAGTAAAGTACATTCATGGAAATTACGGGCGCGGCACTTTTACTTTTTATAGCGGGCACGACCCTGAAGATTATCAGCACGCTGTTGGAGATCCGCCAACAGATTTAAGCTTGTTCAAAAATTCTCCTGGCTACCGTTTAATTCTGAACAATATTCTTTTCCCGGCAGCAAAGAAAAAAGAACAGAAAACCTAAACGAACGTTTAGTTTCGAGGAGCCGCTTTTAGGCGACGAGAAATCTTTAATACAATAACTAAAAAAATTTTTATATTGAAACCATTTTCAAAAATTATCATCTAACGAAACCATGAGATTTATTAAATTCAAAAACAGCGATGAAAAAATTCCAATTGGTAAATTGGTTTGTGTGGGTCGCAATTATGCTGCGCACGCAAAGGAACTTGGCAGCGAAGCGCCGGAATTTCCAATCATATTTTTAAAACCGGCATCGAATGTGATATACTCCGGCGAGCCAGTCAAACATCCTCCTCATTCTAACAACTTACATCATGAAGTTGAGCTTGTTCTTTATATCGGCGAAGACATTAAAAACGCAACTAATGAAACCGCCGAGCACGCAATACACGGCTATACAGTTGGACTTGATATGACGCTGCGAGATCTACAATTCCAGTTCAAAGAAAAGGGGGAACCGTGGACACTTGCAAAATGTTTTGACACCGCTGCTGTTCTATCTGAAGTCGTGTTAAAAAAAGATTACAAACTTCGAGGCGATGAAATTATTTCGTTGTCTGTAAATGGTGAACAAAAACAAAATTCTTCAATTAAGAATATGATCTTTCCTCCTGTAGAAATAGTGAAATACATTTCAGCGCGGATGACGCTCGAAAAAGGGGATCTGGTTTTTACCGGCACACCAGAAGGAGTTGGAAGAGTAGTCCCGGGCGACAAAATAGAAGCATCACTGGAAAACATTGGAAAGATTACTACACAAATCGAATAAAACTATGTTGTCATTTTGGATAAACGAGCGAAAGCGAGTGCACTCCAGAATCTGTAATAGATTCCGTGTCGCGTTTCACTTGCACGGAATGACAATTAATGTATATTAAATAAGGAGGATCTTCATGCCCATTTTTGAATACAAATGTAACGACTGCAACAAAAAATTCGAAGTGCTTCACAAATCATCAGCAAACTTAGAAGAAGTAGTTTGTCCGGATTGCCAATCGAAGAATCACAAAAAACTTCTTTCTTCTTTCAGCGCATCAACAAGTTCATCAAGTTTCGAAAGCGGCTCGTCATGTTCAGATGGAAACAGCGGAGTGCCTTCGTATGGCGGATGCGCAGGCGGAATGTGCGGGTTGAACTAAGTGCCGCGCCCTTTTACATATTTCCAATGGGGTCGAAGTTAATTCAAAAAAAATTGTAGATTATTTTTCCTTTTCATCATTAAAAGAATAGCCGGCGCTGCGAATACTTTTTATATAAACGGGGCTATTGTGGTCTGGTTCAAAATATTTTCTCAACCGCGAAATAAAAATATCTATGGTTCTTGTTTCAATTTCCGAACTGATTTGCCAAACATTTTCGAGCAGTTCTTTTCGAGAAACTATTTTTCCTTTTCTTTCAATTAGATATTTTAGAAGCATTGCTTCATGCGGTGTTAAAACAAATTTTTTAGAGCCGCTCGTACAATTCAGATTTTCAAAATTGACCACATTTTTACCAAATCGAAAAACCGATAATATTTCTGTAGATGTTTTATACCACATTTTCCGCTTCAGCATTCCTTTTACTCGAAGCAAAAGTTCCTGAAGATGAAACGGTTTTGTTAAATAATCATCCGCTCCTAGTTGAAGTCCTTTTATTCTATCTTCAATAGCCGTTCTTGCAGTTAACATCAATATCGGCATTTGCAGCAATCTACTTCTCACTCTTTCTGCTACTTCAAAACCGTCAAGATAAGGAAGCATTAAATCAAGTATGATAAGATCATATACATTCGACTCGAGAAATTTTAAAGCCTCTTTTCCGTCTTTTGCCAAATCTACAATAAAGCCCTCATCACTCAAGTTATATTGAAGTCCAATTGCAAGAGTTTCTTCGTCTTCAACTAGTAATATTTTACTGCCTTTAAAGGGATTTTTCTCCATCAGTTTTTTTCCAACAGTTTTTGATTTTTAGCTGTTTGTCTTAATAATGATTTTATATAATATTTTTTTGAGGTTTGATAAATTGGGAGCTCTATCTTAAAACATGTGCCTTGATTTATTCCTTCGCTTTGAACCGAAATTTTTCCGCCATGTAATTTTATTATTTCTTTCACCCAGTATAATCCGAGTCCGGTTCCCTTAACATTAGGAATGTTCTTACTGGTAATTCTTTGAAATTTGTGAAATATTTTTTTATGGTTCTTGGGTTCTAGCCCAATTCCCCTATCTGCAAACTCTATCATCCAGCGCTTTTGATTAGATGATAGTTTGAGCGATATCTCTACTTGCTTGGCTGAATATTTAATCGCATTATCGGTCAAGTTATCAAGAACAATTTGCATTGCATCTTTATCAATAACACAAGCACACATAGCGCGTCCTTCTATTTTTACAGCGCTGGGAGGAATTCTGAATTGTTCGATCGATTCTTTAATCAACCGCCCTATTATTTCATCGGCTTGATAAATATGATAATTATACGATATCCCTTTTTGTTCAAGCCGCGATATTTCTAATATAGAATCGATTAGTTTTTTCAATCGATTAGAATCTCGCATCATCATTTCTAAAAACTCTTTCCTCTTTTCTGGCAGAACTTCCTTCGTCTCAAGAGTTTCGAGGTAAAGCTGAATGGATGATAATGGAGATTTCAATTCGTGAGTAACGTTCGCAATAAAATTATCATACAGATTGGTAAGCTTCATTTGAACTGTAAGATTGCGAAAGAAAAAAAAGAAAGCTACGGCAATGCTTGCAATTAGTATAATTCCGCCTACAAAAACAAAAACATTGGGGCTGTCTATCATAATTTGCGGAGAAAGTTTATCTCCAACCTGCTCAAAGATTATGTTGTTGGAAACGTACCAATAAATCCATAAACCCAATAAGCCCATCCATGCAATCTGTGCAAAGATGAATGCAAGTATAATATAAAAAAGTGAGTGACTTTTTTTCATTTTGCGCCGCCATGAATTAACAGAATCACAAATTTGTTTTGTAATTACATTTCAAATATCTGCTTATAAAAACAAATGTCAAGCGTTCTTTTATTGTTTGCCGAGGTTGCGTTATCTGAACCCCTATAACTTCCTCTTTACAGCACGGCAAGCAATATTTTTTTGTCCCGCAAAAATTCCTTCGGAATATACTATGTGGAGATATTTTAAAATGAATTTTTTTCATTCTCCTCCAAAGGCACGGCTTGCCCACATCTTACATCTAACATTTAACATGGCGGGTTACGGCGTTATGCTGCTTCATGAATTTACAAACCTTTTACAAAGATTCAATGGAAAAATTATCATTATACAATCAGAGATAAAAAACTTTAACGAATTGCTTTGCCCTTTTTTAAATAAAACTTAAGACAAGAAATGAAAATATTATTAGTCTATCCGGAAACGCCTTCAACGTTTTGGAGTTTTAAGGATGCATTAAAATTTGTTTCGAAAAAATCAGCCGAGCCGCCGCTTGGTCTAATTACAATTGCCGCTATGCTGCCGATAGACTGGGAAATGAAACTGGTTGACATGAACGTTACCAAACTTGAAGAGAAACATCTGCTTTGGGCTGATTATGTTTTTTTGAGCGGGATGAATGTTCATATTAGCTCCGTAAAAGAAATTATAAGACGCTGCAATAAACTAGGAACCAAGATCGTTGCAGGCGGTCCTCTTTTTACAACTCAGCAACAAGATTTTTTAGGAATTGATCATTTCGTTCTGAACGAAGCAGAAATTACACTTCCATTATTTTTAAATGATCTAAAAAACGGAACACCGAAATATTTATACTCAACCGATGAATTTCCAGATATCTCGTTAGCCCCAACGCCAATGTGGGAATTACTTGAAATGAAAAAATATGCTTCGATGAGTCTGCAATATTCCAGGGGCTGCCCGTATGATTGCGAGTTCTGCAGTATTACTATGCTTAACGGAAGGCGGCCGCGCACAAAAAGTAAAGAACAGTTTCTTTCCGAATTAGAACGATTGTATCGGCTTGGTTTCCGCGGCAATGTTTCAATTGTTGACGATAATTTCATAGGCAATAAAAGAAAATTGAAAGACGAAATACTGCCCGCTTTGATCAATTGGCAGAAAGAAAAAAAATATCCTTTCAATTTTATAACAGAAGTTTCTATAAATCTTGCTGATGACGATGACCTTATTAAAATGATGGTCGATGCTGCAATACACAGTATTTTCATCGGCATAGAAACACCAAATGATGCAAGTTTGGAAGAATGCGGAAAGTCTCAGAATCAGCGGCGGAATATGATTGACTCTGTAATAAAATTACAAAAGGCGGGAATGATCGTTTCGGGCGGGTTCATAATCGGTTTCGATAACGATTCGACAAATATTTTTGATCAGCAGATTTCTTTTATCCAGAAAAGCGGTATTGTTGCCGCAATGGTTGGCTTATTAAACGCTCCGACCGGAACGAATCTTTTCAAAAGATTGAAAAAAGAAAATCGTTTAGTGGAAACATTTAACGGCAACAATATGGATGGCGCTACCAACATAATTCCAAAAATGAATTACCGCGATTTAATTAAGGGTTATTCAAAAATAATCGGAACCATCTATTCCCCCGCTGAATATTATAACCGCATCAAATCATTTTTGAAAGAATATGAAGTGCCCTCTTGGAAATCGCAGAAGTTAACCATAACCGAGATAAAAGCGTTCTTCAAACTACTTTGGCTTATCGGTGTAATTGAAAAGGGGAAACGATATTTCTGGAAAACGTTGTTTCACTGTCTTTTCAAATATCCAAAAAAGTTTTCACTCGCTATGACGTTGGTTGTATATGGATATCACTTCAGAAGAATTGCGGCAACAATATAGCTGCGCCTTTTTATTATTTCTATTCCCATTAGCGGAACAGTTTCTTTTCTTAGAAATTAACTAATTGAGATGTGTGAAACTATCTCAATGTTCTCTATAAGTTTTCCAAAGTTTATTTATGTTTGATCAAAGGAAAAATATTTTTAGCGGAACGCCAAACAACGAAGCACTGATCCACTTTAAAGGAATTTTAATGAATATTCAAATTTTTGGAACAAAAGGGTGCAGCAATACACGAAAGACAGAGCGCTATTTCAAAGAAAGAAGGATCCAATTTCAATTTCGCGATCTGTATGAAAAAGGCATTGCCAAAGGCGAACTTGAGAATATAACGCGTGTTATTTCGCTTGAAGAATTGATAGACCGCGAAGGAAAACAATTCAAGAAGCGTAATCTTCAATACATGGTTTTTGATCTGGAAGAAGAGTTGTTAAGCGATCCGCTCCTTTTAAAAACACCGATCGTAAGAAATGGAAAAGAAGTTACTATTGGCTATAAACCGGAAATTTGGAAAGTATGGAAATAAGGATCTTTTATAGTAATTCGGTTGTCATTCTATCGTTTAAATTAACTATGGACGTTGAACATCGAATGACTTAAGAATTATCGAATTACTAATTACAAAATTTTTCTTTTTTGCAATTCCGCCACAAGATTTTCATAACCGGTAAAATGAATTCCATCCCAACCAAGTTTTTTTGCGGCGGCAACATATTCTTGTATGTCATCAATGTAAAGATGTTGTGCAGAAGGTTTTTGTGTGAATTCCTCTGTGGCTTTATAAATCTTCCTTTCCGGTTTTACGGCTCCAGCTTCAAACGAGAGAATTTGTTTATCAAAATATTGAAGAAAGTCATATTGCTTCCAGCCGTATTTTTGATGGAGATAATTCGTATTCGAAAGAAGCACCAGAGTGTATTTCTTTTTTAGACTGGGCAAAAGATCTGCTACTTGTTGATTAACAGTAAACACGCTTGAGAATAATTTGCAAAACTCTTCGCCAGTCATTTTATGGTCTAGTGCTTTAAGCATGATGATAATAAAATCTTCCGTTTTTATTTTTCCGCGTTCATAGTTGCGGTGGATTTCATAATTATTCTTATAAAACTGTGCGAACTTGTTGCCCAGACCTTTCTGAATAATGTTAATTTTTTTTATGAGCGGTTCGTAGTCAAAAGGAATAAGAACGTTGCCAAGATCAAAGACTAGCACCGAATATTTAGACATTCGTTCCTTTCTAAATTAAATATGTATTTATCAACAATAAAAATAAATAAATTTTTTGCGCACTTTGCGATTTTTTTTAGAGCTCTTTGTGTTAAAGCTTTTCAACCGCGAAGGTCTCAAAGAGAACGCAGAGAGAAATAAAAAAGCCGCAACCAAACTAATTGCGGCTATTATATCTACCTGCGTCTTCTCTTTATTGAGATTCTTCTCTTGTGTTTTATAAATACTCTGCGCCAGAATCAAAATGACTGTGTCATTTACTCAATCCTAAATCTTCTGCTACAGCATCCGGCAATGGTTTCTTATTGAATCTCAAAAACTTACTTGCCTTTCCAAACAAAGCGGGAATTTTAAGACGATACTCTTCAACTTTAGTATAAACAATAGGAACAATTATTAGAGTTAAGAAAAGAGAACTTGTTAATCCGCCGATCAATGCCCAGGCAAGCCCCGATTTCCATTCTGCGCCGGAACTGGTTGAAAGGGCAATCGGCAGCATACCAAAAATCATGGTTAATGTTGTCATGAAAATTGGTCGTATCCTCATTCTTCCGGCATCTATCAACGCATCAATAACGCTTTCGCCTTGAGCGCGCATAACATTAGTCCTATCAACCAAAAGAATTGCATTCTTTCCCACAAGTCCTACTAACATAATAACGCCAAGTATGGAAAAAATGTTAAGCGCTTTCATTGTTAGACCAAGAGCAAGCAGAGCTCCAATCATTGCAAGTGGAACAGAAAATAGAATAACGAACGGATGAACGAACGAATTGTACAACGCAACCATAACCATATAAGAAAAAAGAATTGCGGCAATCATAGCAAGAGCAAGATCGCCAAAAGATTCGCGCTGGTTTTTAACGTCGCCCTGAAAAGAATAGACAACACCCGTTGGAAATTTATACCCGCTTAACTGCTCATCTATGTCTTGCGATATTGCACCTGAAGTTCTTGCTACAACTTGCGCATAGACTGTTACAGAAGAGCTTCTGGCTTGTCTTTGTAATTTTGTCGGTCCTGTTCCGCGTTCAATTGAAGCAAATTGTTTTAAATAAATGTGTTCTCCCTTTCTATTCATAAAACTGATATTGCCAAGATTATCTGTTTTTGAGCGGTCGAATTGATCAAGCGCTATTCTGATAACATATTCCGTATTGCTTTCGCGCAGTTTTGTTTCGTCATCTCCTGTTAAGGCAATTTTTAAAGCCTGTCCAACTTCAGCAACGGATAAACCATAACTTACCATTTTACGGCGGTCGATCTCAATTCGCGTTTCAGGATTTCCCTCTTCTGCAGAGAGACGGACATCTGCGGTGCCCGGAATTTTTTTAAGCATTTTTGCAACATCGGTAGATGTTTTAA
The DNA here is from genome assembly GCA_020723965.1 of Melioribacter sp. Taxonomy (GTDB): domain Bacteria; phylum Bacteroidota; class Ignavibacteria; order Ignavibacteriales; family Melioribacteraceae; genus DYHW01. Next base: position 112,457 of record DYHW01000006.1, read on the forward strand.
AAACATCTTCATAGCGGGGTCCACTAATTAGAAGTTGTATGGGGGTCATATTAGCCACGCCGAATATACCGATAGGATTAACGCGAACTTTAAGACCCGGTATTTGCTGTAAAATCTGCTTAATCTCATTTCCTACTTCATCGGTTGATCGAGCTCTATCCCGTTTCGAGACTAGAGTTACATTTATCTCCGTTACATTGCTCGAACTGAACCCGATCAGTCCTTCGTTCGAAGCGCCTACGTTAACAAACATTTTTTCAATTTCCGGCAATTTGCCAATCATTCTTTCGGCTTGGCGAGAAATTTTATTCGTCTGCTCAATTGTAGTTCCAGGCTTTAGTTCTAAAGTAACGGCAAATTCGCCTCTATCAGATTGTGTCATAAATTCGGTTCCGATAAATCCGCCCGGTATTAAAGAAAGCGATGCAAAGAAAATTAAGATTGTTCCCAAAGCAACCTTGCCTCTATTTTTAAAGCTCCATGTCAATATATAGATATAATGCTCGGTCATATTTTTAAATTTCTGTTCAAACCAAACAGCAAATTTGCCAAGCAGAGTTCTTGAGGTTAATCTTTCGAGTTTTGCAAACCGCGAAGCAAGCATTGGCGTCATAGTAAACGAAACGAATAAGCTTATCAAAGTAGAAATAACAATTACTACTGCAAATTGGCGTAAAATATTTCCGATAATTCCGCCTACTAATGCAAGCGGGAAAAATACGGAAACATCGACCAGCGTAATTGCAAGCGCTGCAAAACCAATTTCGTTTCTGCCGCGCAATGCGGCTACACGTTTCTCTTCTCCCTTTTCTAAATGATGATAAATATTTTCCAGCACAACAATAGAGTCGTCCACAAGAATACCCACAACAAGAGAAAGACCAAGCAGTGTCATCAAGTTCAAAGTATATCCGAACGCCAAAATTGCAATAAACGTTGAAATAAGTGAGGAGGGAATTGCAAATAAAATGATCGCAGAATTTCGAATGCTGTGCAAAAACATCAGCATCACTATAGAAACAAGAAGAACAGCTATTGCCAGATCTTCTTTAACCGCATTAGCTGCATCAATCGTAAATAGAGAGCCGTCCTGCGCTATTTCGAATTTCAGATTATTATTCTTATATACGCCTTCCAAACGCTTCAGTTCTTTTTTCACAAGCGCTGCAACTTCTACAGCATTGGCATCGGATTGTTTTTGCAGATTCATCCCAATCGTATTTCTAAAATTGATCCGCGAGATGTTCGAATATTCTTTAATTCCATCTTCTACTTCGGCAATATGAGAAAGCTTTATCTCTCCGCCCCGTCTCGATTCCGCAATAGTTAGATTTTTTAACTCTTCAACGGAATTCAGCTTGCCTGCAATTCTTACAATAAATTGTCCGTCTTCGTCTTTAATCTTGCCCGTGGGAAAATCAAGATTTGCGCTTTTGATTGCTTGTGTAACTTGAAGAATTGATAAATTATAAGCGCTGAGTTTTTGTAAATCGAGATTAACTTTTATTTCACGCTCTTCGCCGCCTATCAGGGCAATTTGACCAACGCCCGCTATACGCGATAACTGCGGCTGTATTTTATCTTTTACAAATTGATATAATTCTTTTGACCCCATATTTGCCGAAACGCCCATTCTTAAAACTGGTATTTCATCCAATGCAATTTTAGATACTGCTGGAGTTTTAACGCCTGTAGGAAGCTTAAATATCGTCTCGCCGATCTTTCTTTGCGCTTCTTGAAGAGATAAATCTGTATTTGCAGATTGAACTAATTCGATAATTACGAATGAAATTCCTTCTTGTGAAATAGAACGCACTTCGGAAACTTTATCCATTCCAGAAACCGCATCCTCAATTACTTTGGTAACCCCTGTTTCAACTTCATTAGGAGAAGCGCCGGGATAAATAGTTGTTATTGTAATTATCGGCGGAGAAAACTTCGGCAGCAATTCATAATTCAATTTTGAATAACTAAATAAACCGAGCGTAATAAGCGCTGCAAAAATTATTATGATAAGCGAGGGGCGTTTTATTGATAATTCTGTTATTGTCATTTTAATATTCCTTTTTCAATTTTCTAAAGTATCTCTACCTTTACATTATCAACAAGGTTGTTTTGCCCGTTAACAACAACCGTTTCTCCTTCTGTCAAGCCAGCAAGAACTTGTATGAATAGACCCGATTCTTTGCCTACTGTTACATTGCGCAGTTTTGCAATTCTATTTTCAATAACAAACAGTTGCGGATTCTTAACGCTGCCAACCAAAGCAGCGCGCGGAATTACAATTGTTTCTCTCTCTCTTAATGAAGAAAAATCAACACGCACAAACATTCCGGCTTTAAGCGGGTAAGTTCGTTCATTGTTTATGATGATCTCGACCGGAAAAGTATGCGCTTCATCTGCCTTGGAGCTTATCGATTCAATTTTTCCGTTGAATTTAACGCCGGGGTAAACATCAACCGTAACTTTAACTTGATCGCCGACTTTTAAAACAAAAGCATCCTTTTCAGAAACATTCAATTTTATTTTTAATCTTGAGATATCTATAATGTTTGCTACAATGGTCTGCTGCGGCGGTCCTTGAAGCATAGACCCAACATTGACATAGCTGGCAGTTATAATGCCGGAGATCGGAGTTTTAATTTTTGTGTCTTCAAGTTGTCTTTTGGCAATAATAAATTGCGCCTCTGCTAAAACGGCTCCAAGCTTTGCCTGATCAAGCTGTGCATCGGTGGCTGATCTTTGCTGATATAAAGATTGGAGACGCTCGTAATCTTTTTTCGCCTTTTCAAAGTTAGCTTCTGCGCTCATGTAAGCGGCTTTTCTTAATTCATCATCAATTTGAAAAAGTACCGTGCCGGCAGATTTGTATTCTCCAACTTTGACAAACACTGCAGTAATTTTTCCTGCGGCTTCAGCAAAAATATTTACATCGTTATTTGCGTAAATTGTTCCTACCAGGCTCAAAGTTTCTGAAAGATATTTCTTAGAAGCTTTCTCAACAGAAACGTAATAAACATCTTTTATTCCGTCCGAGCTAACAGCCGACATTTTTTTCTTGTTAAAAGCCAGCACCGATACAATAATTGCCAGAACCACTATGGCTGCAACTATTATTTTCCATCTCTTCATAATTTGCTTCTCCAAATAATTTAAAATATTTATTCTTTTTTAAAACTCCGACTCTTGATCGGGAGCGCTCATTTCCAAAATTTCTTTTCCCTCTCCCCAAAGGGGAGAGAAGGAGAGGGGCTTTTATTTACCAATTGACCTCTCCAATCTTGCTTTTGCTAATTCATAATCAACCACCGAGTTTGCAAAATTCATTTTTGCCGTTGAAAGCGCTGTTTCTGCATCTATCACGTCAGAACTCAATGCCAATCCGTTCTTAAATTTTTCAGAGGTTATGCGCATACTTTCTTCGGCTTGTTTAACGGACTTTTCTGAAATTTCAATTTTTCTTTTTGATTGATAAAAGTTGAGATAGTTTTGCGTTACTTCGAGCGCTATAGCGTCTTTAATCAGGCCGGCAGCATCAACCGCCTGCGCAAGCTGTGCTTCGGCTTGCTCTGTTTGATGCGACGTTGTAAACCAATCCCAAATGTTCATACTCAAGTTGATACCTGCATCCCAAGTATCTTTAAATTCATTTTTGGTTGGTAAAATTCTTTGATTGGGTTTTGAGTAATAATAATTTCCATATAAACTTACTTGCGGATACCAAGATGATTTTGAGAGTGTAACCGAGGCTTGGCTTGCTTTTACTCTATAATCTGCAGCTTTAAGCTCAGCGCGGTTTTCAATTGCTTTGCCAATAAGTTTATTTAATTCCTCGTATTCTTTGGTTATATAATTTATTGAAGTTGCTATTTCAATTCCGGTATCAAGCGGAATATTTAATACGCTGTTCAATGCAGCGGTTGAAAGTTGAACTGCATTTTCGGCGTCGATCTGCCGGAACATAATATCAGAAAGTTGAATTTCTAATTTCAACAGATCGTTTTGCGTTAGCATGCCAACCTTAAATAGATTTTCAGCGTCGTCAAGATGTGCCTTAACCATTTGCACATTTTCATCCATTACTTTTTTTTGTTTTATTGCCTTAAACAAAGACCAATAAGCATTTCGAATGTTAAAGATCAGCTCGTTTTTATCTTTATTGAATTCTTCGCTGGCTGCATTTGATGATTGCTCTGCAATTTCGCTGCTGCTGGTCATTCTAAATCCAGTAAACAACGGCTGAAGAAGTGAAAGCTGTGTTACATAATTATCAAGAATTGTGGGGGATATTTCAAATTTGCCAAACGGAGTTGTAACTGAAAACGGATCTACCTCGCTTAACTTTCTATATGCTGCAGAAAGTTTTAGAGAAGGCAGCCGGCTTGCATTGATCTCTTTCGTTTTTGCTTCCGCCGATCTCACTTTCATTAAAGAAGAATGTAGTGATTTGCTGTTTTGCAACCCTATTTCTATTGCTTGTTCAACCGTAAGTGAAAGCTTTTCCTGCGCAAATACACTACTGCCAAATTGCAAAATCATAATTAGTATTAGCGCTATTTTGAAATTGGATTTAATCATTTTCTCAATTCTCCATAGTTTTCTTTTATAAGTATTGATGTTTTATATTTTTTTCTGCCATCTGATGTAAATATCCCTTCAAAAAGAATTTTAATAATTTCTCTGAATGCCTGATCGGCAGAGACCGGTAGTTTAGAAAGGGTTTCGGGATTGATGAGACCATGAATAGCCGACACATAAATAATAACAATCACTTCCGTGTTGATGTCGTCTCGAAAAATTCCGCTTTTTATTCCCTGTTGAATCAGAGCAGATAGATTTATGTACGCTTTTTTATTTCTGAATTCTTGGATATCCGCCCATATATCGGGATGATGCTTCATAAGATCGTGGATCAATTGTCCATCCATTCGTCCGGCTTGCTTTGCGATAAAAGTCATAAACCGCTTTAGCTTTTCTATGAAATCTATTGTTCTATCATTTATCAAATTCTCTATGAATGAATCCACCTCGCATTTAATAGAACTGACTAATTCTCTAAGAATATGTTCTTTGTTCGAGAAATGTTTATACAGTGTTTTTTTGCTAATTGCCAAACTTGCGGCAATTTCTTCCATTGTAATTTTGGAAAACCCGAATTGGCGAAATAATTCATCGGATTTGTACAAAATTTTCTGTTTCACTTCGTTTTTTTCGCTCATTTGGTTATTTCCTTTTTACATAGAAATAGTAGTTTTTTTGAGGCCCCATTAGAAACGTTTAGTGTTTTAGACGTTTCCAAATATAAGAAAGTTCCCTTTGCGCAGAAATATTTTTTTAGTATGTGGTTGAAACCAAAAAGCCGCAGTCCGTTTTAGAACCGCGGCTTGTGGGGCTTGAAATTTTACTTCGCTAACAACATCTTTTTTGATTGAGAGTAATTGTTTACGCTGATTGTGTAGATATAAACGCCGCTTGTTAGTCTGCTTGCATCAAAACCTGCTTTGTAATAACCGGCAGATTGATTTTCATTAACCAATGTTGCAACTTCTCTGCCGAGCATATCATAAACTTTTATTGTTACAAATCCCGCTTGCGGAAGTTGATAGTTGATTGTTGTTGTTGGGTTGAATGGGTTCGGATAGTTTGTTAGTGAGTATTCTGTAGGAATTTCTTTGGTCTCTATTTGCTGTGCAGCTTCTTCATTCATTTTTGCATTTTGTCTGCCGTAAACCGCAGCAAAATTCGGGTCTGAATATGTTTGTTCCGCCTGATAATAGCCCCTTACATCATATTGAAGCAGATCGTGTGAATATGTTGTTGTTATTGCGTAGTCATAATCAATATACGTTTGAACGGCTCTGTTAACTGCTGCTATCAACTGCTCAGGACCAACTACACCGTTCTGTTTTACTTTTCGCCAGACCTGGTATTGAGTTACGTTTGTGTTCGGGTTGTCTGTCCAATATAAAGTAACCGGCTCGCCCGCATTTGTATTGAAATATAGACTTCGACCAGCAGTAGTTGGTTTGCCTCTAAAATTTGCAGTATAAGTTGTGGTTGATGAAGGATAAAAAGTTCTGGCATAAGAAGTATTGCCGTCATTCCATTGTGAAAAAGAATAATCAATACCGTTTATATGATGCCATTGCGCAGAGCCTGATATTGCATTCTGTTCAACGACTTGGAATTGAGATGTGGGTGAATTGTAAGTTGTTCCGTTTACTTGAATTGTTCCGCCGTTGCCAGCACCTACAAAATTGTTTTGGAAAGTTACGTTGACAATCTTTTTTAAATCAGCAACCAAAGTTGCACCGTTATCGCCACTTAATACTGTATATGAATAATTACGTGATGTTGCACCATATATAGGACTATCATTTTTCAGCCAATTGCTATTATTCGTACCACTTGCATTCCAAATTCTATAATAAGTACCATCAGATTGGTCGATAGCTCCGACAGATATACTCTCGCCAACAATTTTGTAAACAGGTGAACCGCTTGCTACCAGAGAACCTTCCAAATAGATATCTCCTCCGCCAAAATTATTAGCAGCATACATTTTGTAATTTATATAAAAAGTGTTTGTCTGAGAGGCAGTTAGCGTGAAAATTTGTTCACCTAAAAAATGTTCATATAATTCCAGCGTCCAAGTATAAGTACCAGAAGAAAGAGTGAAGTTTTCTGGAATTCCACTACCTTTATTTGTACCATAAATATTATTATAATATACACCGTTATGTGTAGTGAGCTTAGCAAAAGCGGCGACTGAATACTTTGGCGGATATGGTGTTGAAGACGAAGACCAGTCAAATCTAAAATACGCCGAGCTATTTGTTCCCTCGCAAGTAATGATTCGTCCATTATAAGGATTGAATCTAATAGATTGAGCATTTATACTTGTTAAATTCAGTATAAAAAACAACCCAACTGCTAAATGCACTAAATTCTTTTTCATTTTTAATTCTCCTTCATTTTTAGATATGAAAATTTTATTAACTTTACGGTGCAAATAAAAAGCGCCAATGTAAATCAACGGCTTAGGTGAGCAGCCTAAATTTTTATTTGCTTTTTTGAGAGGGTGCCGCAATCACCCTCTTATTATTTAATGCTAACTTTTACTCTCTCCCCCTACTTTAGTTGACCATGTATGATTAAATTTTTCCCATTTGTAAAATCATTAGCAATAAAAAAAACATCCTTTTCAAATATAAAGCCCCTTCGAACAGCTAAACTTGTTTGGTAGATGGTTGTAAAATCAGCTCCATTATAGTGAGCAATACCATCATTGCCGCCGATGAAAAAATCATTTCTACTCCTGCCGCATATTATATTTCCGCTTATTCCTTTACCAGTATTGTCTTTCCAAAGCAATAGCTGTTTATTGGTATACTTATAAATCTTTGAAGCGTGTGTGGCAAATATTTCTTCACCTAGTTTAGTTACGAACGAATATCCCGATCCGGATAATAATTCTTTTAATTCTTTTCCATCCCAGCAATAAACTTTTGCAATAAAACCGGATGGATCAAATACTGTTCCGCTCATTACCAGCACATTGCTTTTTACTTCTATTGCTACTGTTTCAAGACTTACTTTTGTTTCCGGTACATTCATAAATCTCCAATCGCTTCCATCATAACGCATAATTACTGCTTTAGCTATATTGCTATTGTAAACATCCGCAAAACCAACACCATAAATATTATTGCTTGACGTCCCATCAAAATAATTAATGTTTACTCTATCATAACCACTTACTTTATATTCCCCAAAACGGTACCATTGACTACCGTTGTATTTCCAGATTGTACTGTTTGCGTTTCCAAGCCAAACCTCATTATTATATATACCGAATATTGCAAAAGGTTGCACATATCTCGGAATGGAATCAGTCCGCCATTGTTTACCATTGAAGCGCCATATACTTGTTGCTGTCCAACTACTTGCACCTATTGCCCACACATCACTAGCAGAGCTCCCCCATATTCTAACCAAATAAAGTGACTCATTGCCGGGATTAATTGTATCCACCGTCCACACATAATCTCTTCTTCCGGGCTGTGGTTCCGGTTCTATTGGGTTATTGTTGCAAGAAATAAGAAGTGTAAAAAGGAATGATGAGAAAAAGAAAAGATTAAAAGATGGAAAAAATTTATTTAGGGATTTCACTTTCCCCCCGGCTTTTAGTTATTTAACAGTTATATCAAATTTCTACTAATTAACTACCGTTTTTTTTGAAATAGTCAAGTCCGTAATAGAATTATAGCTACTACAGCAAGAATTAGCTTTTTCATAATTGCTCCTTAAAAATGATGATTGAATTAGTTATTTTAATAAAGGGAATGCCGCTGCATTTTTCATTAAAATGCTAAGCCCGCAAAGCTGAAAGGCATCCCGTAAAGGAGGCGGCAGTATTGCACTACTGCCGTTTCCGTTTTTTCGTTTGCTTAATCTCCTATTTTAGTTTTCCATGATAAATT
>DYHW01000007.1 GCA_020723965.1 Melioribacter sp.
TTTTTCACCTTACTTAACTCAACCGAAATTCCATTTTCCGCTGAACCAATACAGTATTCCCACCATGATCCATATCCGGTAATTGAAAGAAATGATGCCCGGATTCGTGCACAAAAACATTATAGAAATTTCTTCGATCTACACCGCTTGTTTCGCTTTCAACCCTAACAATTACATGCTTTCCATTCTTTAAATCATTTGAAATATATTCAACGCTGCATACAGTTCCTCTGTTGGTAATACCTTCAACAGATACAAAATGCACAATTACAGTATCACTCGTAACTGCATAATTTGCAAAGTTGTGGTCGGCATCGGCTTGTTGAAGTACATTAAGAATATTACTTTGTTTAAAAACATGCCCATTTTCCGCACAGGGATTAGTTGGGTCACTTTGTGTTAAAGGGTTATAGGGTGTAGGCATAATATATGCGCGAACATTATCATCCTTTAATACAGTGGCAGAGTAAGAATAATTGCCAAATGTTGCCTGACTAAAATAATTTGGTAAGTCAGCTACTACCGGATCAAACCAAGGCGGTAAATCGGGCGTAGATCCATAATCTTTCGCTACTATTATTACCTCACTTAACGGTATAACAGAAGTAATTGATTGTGCTGTTTGTTTTGCTGTCTGTTGCTGAACAAAAGAGGATTTGTAACCGGGCGGGACATAACAATTAAAACTATTTGACTGAGGCTGTACTATGCCGGTTAAAATAGAAAAAAACACTACGGCAAGAATTTTGCGTTTCATAAAAATCTCCTTACTTGATTAATGTTAGTTTGTTAGTTAGAACTGCACTGGAAGTGCGGAGCTGGTATATATACACCCCGCTTGCAAGATTATATCTGTTTGCATTTAACTCTACTTCATACTCTCCCGGGTGTTTTTCTTCACTAACTAATTCTGTTATTCTACTTCCTCTTATATCATATAGAGTTAGAGATGTAAATGTTGTTTCTGGGATGCTGTATTTTATTTTCGTAGAAGGATTAAAAGGATTAGGATAATTCTGGTATAATTTGTAACCGGTAGGAATAGTTTCATTATCTTTTCCTACTGATACCGGCTTGCCGTTTTCATCTATCAATAGGTAACTAACATATGTATTCCAAGCACCACTACTATCCTCAATGATTTCCCTTCTATCAGAATGAAAGTATAAGATCTTCCCATTTTCAGAAGTCCAAGGGAATGCATCAACACCACCAAGCCAAACCCAAGGTCTGTTAACGGAATCAGGCTGATATGCATTTGAATTTATATTTAGAAAATAGGGTTCGCTCCAGTACTCCTTTACCGAGTCCCAATATACTACGCAAAGTTCCGAATATTTTTTATTCGAATCTTTCCACAATGAACTTATATCACTGTAGTAAATCTTTTTTCTATTCTTGGGCATGCTTATTCCTTGAACATGGCAGCATGCGATCTTGTGGTAATAAAAACTATCAGCTATTGCCCAATCATTCTTCTTCTTATCAAACACATAAAGAATTGGAGATGGCCCTCCCACGTTAGTATTAAGAATGAACAGTGAGTCTTTGTTAATCTCATAAAGATACCAATCCATATATGGAGAGTTAAGTTTTGGCCCTAGGTTCTTGTAAAGCCCCCAGTCATTAGTATTGGGGTTCCAGTCGTTGTACCATAAATCCCAATTACCATAACCGCCCCAAGCAGCATAATATATTCTTCTACCATCTTTGCTTATTGAGGGGTTTCTCATTGCCCCGCCTGCATTGACATTATTGTTCAACCTTTTTGGTGTTTGCCATCTGCCTTCTTTTAATGTTGTTACATAAATTTCCCCGCTTCTGTAGAGGTACATTGTATCAAGATTTTTTGTCAAACTCGGATTAGAAGCATCTATTCCTTTTACATAGATATCTTCAACCCTTTTGGGTTGGCTCCAAACTTCCGGCGCTATTGGGTAGTCTTGGGCAGCTATATTTTTAACAAGAATCATAACCAACAAGCTCATAATTATTTTTTGCATCTTTGTCTCCGTTATTTAATTAGTGTTAGTTTGTTAGTTAGAACTGTACTGGAAGTGCGGAGCTGGTATATATACACCCCGCTGGAGAGGTTATATTTATTTGCATTAAACTCTACTTCATGTTCTCCCGGAGATTTATTTTCATTAATTAACTCAACAATTTTTCTTCCTTGTATATCATATACTGTAAGACTGATATGAGTTGATTCCGGGACTGCGTAACGAATTGTTGTTTTTGGATTGAAAGGATTAGGATAATTTTGATACAATTTATAGCCGGTTGGTATTTCTTTTTCATCTTCTACTGAAACCGGCTTACCATTTTCATCAATCAGAAGGTAACTCACATAGATGTTTGGACCTAAAACCCCATCTTCTATTGCTTCCCTTCTGTTGGAATGGAAATAAAGTGTTTTACCATCAGGTGAAATCCAAGGGAATGCGTCTATTCCCCCTAACCAATTGAATTGGTTTGTTGTATCTGGTTGGAATGCCTCTGAGTTAATATTTAGAAAATATGGCTCGCCCCAGTAATTTTTAACAGAGTCCCAATACACTACGCACAACTCTGAGTATCTTTTCTTATAATTACCATTACTCCAAGAAAAATTTATATCACTATAATATATTTTCTTTTTACTCGCAGGCATGCTTATACCTTGAACGCTACAGCAACCCAACTTGTGATAATAAAAACTATCTGCAATTGCCCAATCGTTTTTATTCTTATCAAATACATAAAGAATCGGCGAAGGTGTTGCTACTTTGTCATTTAATATTAAGAGTGAGTCTTTGCTGATTTCATAAAGATACCAATCCATTGAAGGAGAGTTGAGCTTAGGTCCCAAGTTATGATAAGGACCCCAATCATTTGTTACCGCATCCCAGTCGTTGTACCACAAATCCCAATTACCATAACCGCCCCAAGCAGCATAATATATTCTTCTACCATCTTTGCTTATTGAGGGGTTTCTCATTGCCCCGCCTGCATTGACATTATTGTTCAACCATTTTGGTGTTTGCCATTTGCCTTCTTTTAATATTGTCACGTATATCCCCCCACCGCTGTCCCCACTTCTGTCCCCACTTCCGTAGAAATACATTGTATCCATGTTTTTTGTCAAGCTCGGGTTTCTTGAATCTAATCCCTTTACATAGATATCCTCAACCCTTTTGGGTTGGCTCCAAACTTCCGGCGCTATTGGGTAGTCTTGGGCAAATATTTCAACTGAGAATATTATCAACGAAATAAAAATTATTCTCTTCATAGCTATCTTCACTTTATTTTTTACAATGTTTTGTTAGTCGTTTTTCATTAAAAAATTAGAACGATATCTTAATTTGGTCCACTGGAAAATTATTTTGTTATGACATGATTCCTCCCAAGTTGATTAATTGAATTTGTTGTTTAATGAGCATCCATCTCTTTGGAAGAATAAGTAGTAGAAGCAGTATTGAATCATAGTTGGTCCCCTAAAAGACTAAAAATAATGTAACATATTTTTTAATAAATTCGACTAGTACAAGTACTAATTATTTTTTAATTAGTATCTGAAGTTACGCAAAATGGTATTCCAGACAACAAAACTAGAGTATCGTCATTCCCGCGAAGGCGGGAATCCATGCTTTTTAGCGTAATTTCGATAAATGGATCCCCGATAAAAGCGTTCGGGAATGACGTAGTTCTTGTTTTGCGTAACTTCAATTAGTATTAGAAATTGGACAGGTAAAAGTTGGCGATCTTGTTCGCCCGGAAATTATTGCTGTAATTGATAACCAATCTGTTTTTTGTTAATCAACTTGATAAACTAATCCATTCCGAAGAAATCATCAAAGAAAAAGCAGAAGAGATTGTAACAAAATATGCTTCTTATCAAGATGAACTTCAACGAGTTTTTAGAGAAAGTCTGAAACTCGCACAAGATTATCAGGAAAAAGTTTTGAAGATAGGGGAGTTGAAACATCAGGATATGGATCAAAAACCACAAACATGAAACTGCCAAAAAGGGCGACAGACAATTGTCACCCTTTTTTATTATCACCTAATTTCTGCTTAAGCAAAAACAAAAATCATTTGATAAACATCATTGTTTTAGATAAGGTTTGGTTCTTATATGTAATATTATAGATGTACATACCGCTTGCCATATTTTTTGCATTCCATTCTATTTTGTGGAAGCCGGCGTTCATATAGCCGTCATACAAAGTCTCAACCAACTGTCCCAAGTAATTGTAGATTCTTACAGTAACGTTTGCATCGGTTGGTATTGAGAAACTAATCTTTGTTGACGGGTTAAACGGGTTAGGATAATTCTGCTCAAGTCTAAATTCGGTTGGAATTTGGTTTTCTGATTGCTCTGTACCGCTTACTTTTGGAAGCGCCAAATAGTCGCTCTGTTTTACCCATATTTTATAACTGCGAGGCGGCGCTGATACATAAACTCTTCCATCAGCGTAAACCTGTGTTGTTTCATTATAATTATATGCATCGCAAAGAACAGTGTTTGCCCAGTTCGAGAATCCTGCCGGCGAACTATCCACCCACAATCCCTTTGTTTGTGTATCATTATTATTAATGACAACAATAGCTCCGTCGCGTGTTCCATTACCCTGTCTTCTTGCAACGTATACGTTGTAGGTATCGGCTGATGGATACGGATTTCCAACTTGACTTAATACAGAAATAACCCCGCCTAAATAATTTTTTCTTACTCCAATCAGTTTCTTAATATCGGTCTGAAGACTTGATGGAGGCGTTACAGTTATACTTGGGTTGTGGCTATCAATTTGAGTTACACCGTAATAATGAGTGTAAAAAACGCATGGTCTGCCTTCGTGTGTAAGTATATAAGCATAAGCCATCTTCCAATCTTTTGAAACCCATTTATCGCTCTCTTTACCGGTATCGTGGTTATCAACAAAAGTAACAATTGAAGTTCCGGAAAGAGCTTGCCCCGTATTATTTCTAATCATTCCGGCATGGTTAAGCCATGCCATATTAAAATCGCTTTGGTTTTTATTACACATATCTGTAAGTGTAAATTTCAAGGGAAAGTCAAATGCGTCTGCATCGGCGCCGTATGATGCAACAGTAGTAACCCAATTGTAAATAGCTTGAGCATTTCCCCAATATTCGGCAACAATAAATCTTTGGGAACCATTAAGTAACGGAAGATATTTTATCCAATCGGCGGCAAATGATTGCTGAAATCCTCTTACGAAATCGAGACGGAACCCATCGAAACCAATCGTATTTGCCATCCAATAACCCCAGTCTTTCAATCTTGTTTGAACTGTAGTGCTGAAGGTGTTTAAATCGTTTCCGAACCATTTAGTATTTGTAATAACTTCATCGTTGCTTCCACCGTTGCCAAGCCAATCGTTATTATCAACAGGGTGAAAATCGGTATATGTCCATGAATAATTTGGTTCACCGGTTCCTGTATGCGTTACATATCTAATATTGGTCATAGTAAGAGCTTCTAAAGTTGTTGAAGCGAGATTTGATCCGTTATACCAAATCCTTTTTGGATAATAGCCGTTTACTTGATCAGCCCATACCCACGCCCATGGATTAGAAACTTCTTTTTTGGCAATCAGCTTTATCACTATATCTCTAGCAGTAGTTAATGTGATTTTGTATTCATCAATATCAGAAATACTTTGGGCATGTCCTCTAACTGTTCTTCCTGAACCGGGAAATACATTGAACTGACCTCCGCCGTCATTTGGCTCACTTTCCCAAGTATCGGTTCCGTTAGGACCTACACCGGTCCAATCAATATAAACGTCATAACCTCTTTCGGTAACGCTGCCACTCCAGTTCAATTGGTAGCCGACTATTTGAATATAGTAGTCGCCAGGTTGTGCATTGGGTATTTTCCAAAGAATTTCGTTAGTTGGATATGGTGTGTGTTGTGATCCGTTTATGAAAGCTTCATTAAAGACATATGATTTTACAGCCGGGTTAACTTGTCTTTCTGCTTCATCACCGTAAATATGATTAAGAATAATATCCGCATAAACTTTAATATTATTGCTGCGAAGAGTCGTGATCATTGAAGCTAATTCTGATCTGCTTCCAAATCGTGTTTCGATCGAACCTTTTTGATTGTAGTTGCCGAGATCGTAATGGTCGAAAATTCCATAGCCCATATCGGTAATTCCCCAATTACCTTTAGATGGCGCCGGAACCCACAAACCAGTAAAACCGGCAGATGCAAGACTTGGCGCTTTTATTCTTAGAGTATCCCACCATGTACCATTTTGGGTAGTAGCATTTACCGGCACATCCCAATAAAACGCTTGCATCATAGCATCGTTTTGGGCAAAAAGCTTGGTATTATTAGTAAACAAGAAAAAGAATAAAAATAAGAGAGTGAAATGGATATTTTTGCATTTTTTCATGCTTCCCTCCCGGGTTTAAAATTTAATGATATAATTATTATCTGATATTTGCCGGACAAGACCACACAAAAGTATACTTAAATAAAAATTCGATTTCAATAAATATTTAAGTTGCTCAATACATTAAAAGAATGAAAAGAATAAAAAGCAGCGAAGAAAAAAATTAAAGCGATGGGTTTCTGTTTCCGCCACAAAGACACTAATAATATACTAAGTTGCTACATTAACTGCTTAGCTATTAAATCTACTAATTTGAAAAGCCGTATCGTAATTTCTATTTCAATAATGAACTTCTTATTCATAGACCTCGTTATCTATCTTAAACATATCCAGAAGAATGGAAGAATAGAATCCTATCAATGGAATTCTTAAATTTATTTAAGCATTCTTTAAGAATATATTTTTTTATTGCCATTTCGAACTCCACATAAATTAGGATTTTAAATGACAAATCAGAGTATGAAAAAAAGAATTATAAAGGAAACTCGATGAACGAAAATAATAACATTAGATATGCAGAACTTGATGGGGTTGAAGTCCGCGAGTGGCTTGAATCGTTAGAATACGTTTTGCAATCGGGCGGGCCAGAAAAAGTTAAAATTTTATTGCACGATCTATCAACTTACGCTCACGAAGCGGGTGTAGAATTACCGTTTACAGCCAACACGCCGTATATCAACACAATACCGAAAGAAAAGCAGTCACCGTTTCCCGGCGGAAGAGAAATAGAGCGCCGCATCAAAAGTTTGATACGCTGGAACGCTATGGCAATGGTAGTTCGTGCTAATAGGGAAGAAGCCGGCATAGGCGGGCACATTTCAACTTACGCATCAGCCGCAACTTTATATGAAATCGGGTTCAACCATTTCTTCCGAGGCAAAGATGGAAACTCCGAAGGCGACATTATTTATTTTCAAGGACATGCATCCCCTGGAATTTACGCGCGCGCATTTTTAGAAGGAAGAATTTCGAAAGAACAGTTAGAAAATTTTAGACGCGAACTAAAACCCAGCGGCGGGCTTTCATCTTATCCGCATCCGTGGCTAATGCCGGATTTCTGGGAGTATCCAACAGTGTCTATGGGACTCGGACCGATTCAAGCAATCTATCAAGCGCGATTTAATAGATATCTCGAAGATAGAGGACTCAAGAAAGAGAGCGATCAAAAAGTTTGGGCATTTCTTGGCGATGGCGAAACGGATGAGCCCGAAGCGCTCGGCGCTATATCACTCGCATCGCGCGAAAAACTTGACAACTTAATTTTTGTAATCAACTGTAACTTGCAGCGGCTCGATGGACCGGTCCGCGGCAATGGGAACATTGTTCAAGAGCTTGAAGCTAATTTTAGAGGCGCCGGCTGGAATGTTATTAAAGTGATCTGGGGAAGCGATTGGGACCCTTTGTTAGAACAAGATAAGACCGGTCTGCTGATCAAACGAATGCAGGAAACGCTCGATGGAGAATCGCAAAATCATATTGTCCGCGGCGGTCAATATATCAGAGAAAATTTCTTCGGGAAGCATCCGGAACTTTTAAAACTTGTTGAAAAATATTCTGATGAGCAGCTTGAAAAAATGAAACGGGGCGGGCACGATCCAGAAAAAGTTTACGCCGCATATAAAGCAGCGGTTGAACACAAAGGGGCACCGACAGTAATTCTTGCCAAGACAGTAAAAGGATACGGTCTTGGTGAAGCAGGCGAAGGGAAAAACATCACACATCAACAGAAAAAATTAAATGAAGATGAGTTAAAAGAATTCAGAACGCGCTTTTCAATCCCGATCAGCGATGATGAAATTGCGAACGCGCCTTTCTTCCGTCCTTCTGAAGATTCGCCCGAGATTAAGTATTTAAAAGAAAGAAGAAAAACACTTGGCGGGTATGTTCCCAAAAGAGTTGTAAAAGCGTCTCCGATTAAAACTCCTTCCGAGGAACTGTTCGAAGAATTTTACACCGGAACAGAGGGGCGCGAAGTTTCTACTACAATGGTTTATGTACGAATGCTCGCAAAACTTTTACGCGATAAAGAGATCGGGCATTTGATTGTTCCAATCGTTCCGGATGAAGCGCGCACTTTCGGTATGGAATCGTTGTTCAGACAAGTTGGAATTTATTCACACCCCGGCCAACTTTACGAACCGGTTGACCGCGACAGTTTGCTCTATTACAAAGAAGCGAAGAACGGACAAATTCTTGAAGAGGGAATTACTGAAGCCGGTTCGATGTCATCTTTCATTGCTGCCGGAACTTCTTATGCAACACACGGCATCAATACTATTCCATTCTTCACTTTTTATTCTATGTTTGGAATGCAGCGCGTTGGAGATCTTGTTTGGGCTGCAGCCGATATGCGATGTAAAGGATTTATGTTTGGCGCAACTGCCGGAAGAACAACTCTTGCCGGTGAGGGATTGCAGCACCAAGATGGAAATTCTCATCTGCTGGCTTATCCTGTTCCTAATCTTGTTACTTACGACCCGGCATTTGCTTATGAACTGGCCGTTATAATTCGCGATGGAATTTACCGTATGTATGAAAAACAAGAAAACATTTTTTATTACATCACTATTATGAATGAAAATTATCCGCAGCCTGCTATGCCCCAAGGTGTGAAAGAGGGAATCTTGAAAGGCATGTATAAATTCCGAGAATCTATATCTTCGGGAAAAACCAGCGAGAAAGCGGACAAAAAAAATAAAGCGCATTTGCTTGGCAGCGGAACTATTCTTAATGAAATAATAAAAGCGGCAGATATTCTTGAGAATGATTATAAAGTTCCTACAGATATCTGGAGTGTAACAAGTTATAAGAATTTACATCTCGAAGCACAAGAAACAGAAAGATGGAATATGTTTCATCCCGATAAAGAGCAGAAACTTCCGTACGTTTCTCAAATAACAAAAGATGAACGCGGTGTTTTTGTTGCTGCGTCGGATTATGTTCAGCTAATGGGAGACGCTATTTCGAAATGGCTGCCGGGGCCGCTTCATTCGCTTGGCACATTTGGTTTTGGAAGAAGCGAAGGAAGAGCAGCGCTACGTGATTTTTTTGAGGTAGATGCAAAGCACATTGTTTATGCAACGCTTTATTCTTTGATGAAGGAAGGAAAACTGAAACCGGAAGTTGTAAAAAAAGCAATTAAGGATTTAGGCATTAATCCAGAAAAACTAAATCCAGCAAAATCATAAATAAATAGAACACTAATCTTTATGATGATTATGATTCTTTAAGATCATAGTTAATCATAAAAGATCATAACGATCAGCGTTCTATTCCTAACATAATAAAAAGGGTTGGAAATAAAATGACAGTAGATTTTAAATTACCGCATCTTGGCGAAGGAATTTACTCCGCAGATGTAATTAAGGTGCTTGTAAAAGAAGGCGATAAGATTCATGCTGATCAAGTTGTTGTAGAGATCGAAACTGATAAAGCCACCGTAGAAGTTCCATCCGATCTTACCGGTGTTGTGAAAAAAGTTTATGTGAAGGAGGGAATGAAAGCTAATGTGGGAGAACCGATAATTTCTATAGAAGTTACTAACAAGAAGATAGAAGACAGAAGTCATATGACAGTAGAAAAAATTGTAACGCCGCCAATTGAAGAAAAGAAGAAAGAATCAAAAGCTGAAACATTATTGCCAACCAGCATTTATGAATTCAAGATTCCAACACTCGGAGAAAACATTTCTTCTGCACAGATCACAAAAGTTTTAGTGAAAAGAGGAGATAAAGTTGATACTGATCAAATTGTTCTTGAAATAGAAACAGATAAAGCGACAGTAGAAATCCCAACTGAAGTTGGCGGAGTTGTGAAAGAAGTAAAAGTGAAAGACGGCGATAAAGTTGCCGTTGGTTCAGTTGCCTTACTGATAGAAGCAGCTGAAAGGCGAATTTCAAAAGATGAAAAATTTCCAGTTGCAGACCGCCAACTGCCAATTGCTGAAATTAAAAAAGAACCGTTTCAAAAAGTTGAACACACTCATTCGCCAACAATTGTAACTTTACCGCGAGATATAGTTCAGGTTGTCGTACCCGCTGCGCCATCGGTTAGAAGATTTGCGCGCGAGATAGGAGTAGATATTCACCAAGTGCGAGGAACAGGCGCACACGGAAGAATCTCTTTAGAAGATGTAAAAGCTTATGCTAAAGCATTGAATGAACAAATTCGGACTATACTTCCTGGCGGAATAGGCGCCGCTACTGTTGGTGCCGTAAGAGAAACACTCCCCGATTTTTCAAAGTGGGGCGAGATTGAACGTCAACCGATGAACAATATTCGACGAAAAACAGCAGAGCACCTTTCTTATGCATGGGCGGCAATTCCACACGTTACACAATTTGATAAAGCTGATATAACCGATCTTGAAAAACTTCGCAAGCAGTTTGGAGAAAAAGTTGAAGAAGCCGGCGGTAAATTGACGGTAACTGCGGTTCTTCTAAAAGTTCTTGCATCGGCTCTCAAGGTTTTTCCGCAGTTTAACAGCAGCGTCGATATGGAGAAGAATGAAATTGTTTACAAGAAATTTGTAAATATAGGTATTGCAGTTGACACAGATCGTGGTCTGCTTGTTCCAGTGATTCGCGATGTTGATAAGAAAAATATTATACAACTTAGTGTCGAACTTGTTGAAATATCGAAGAAAGCTCGCGATAAAAAACTTTCGCTCGATGACATGCAAGGCGGATGTTTTACAATTTCGAATCTTGGCGGAATTGGGGGAACATATTTTACACCAATCATTAATTCACCTGAAGCAGCAATAATCGGCGTTTCGAGATCAGCTTATGAACCAATTTATATTGATGAAAAGTTTGAACCGCGATTGAAGATGCCTCTGGCACTTTCGTATGATCACAGAATAATTGACGGCGCTGACGGAATCAGATTTTTAAGATGGGTTGTTAACGCGCTCGAAAATCCATTTCTGCTTTCACTTGAAGGATGATACGCTAAATTATTTTTCAGTTTCAGATATATCTTGCCTTTTTATTATTTTTAAAACGAAAAAGTTTTTAACAAATTTTCTGGTAAATCTAATGACATTAAAAACACAGTTAGCGGTAATAGGCGGCGGACCAGGCGGATATGCCGCTGCGTTTCTTGCGGCTGATCTTGGCATGCAAGTTACTTTGATTGATTTGGAAAAAAACCCCGGCGGCGTTTGTCTTTACAGAGGATGTATTCCTTCTAAAGCATTGCTTCACATTGCTAAACTTATTCATGAGGCAGACGAAGCAAAAAAATGGGGAGTGGAATTCGGTGAACCAAAAATTGATCTGGATAAACTCCGCAATTTTAAGAATGGTGTTGTAAATAAACTTACCGTTGGTCTTGGACAATTATGCAAGCAGCGCAAAGTTAATTTCATTCAAGGGAAAGCATCATTTATAAATTCAAATACTGTTGTTGTTAATAAAGTTGATGGAACAACAGAAGAAGTTGTTTACGAAAAAGCAATTCTTGCAACAGGTTCTGTTCCGGCTAAAGTCCCAGGGCTTTCTATCGACTCGCCGCGTGTAATGGATTCAACATCCGCACTCGAATTGAATGACGTGCCGAAGCGGCTGCTTGTTATTGGCGGCGGATACATCGGTCTAGAGCTGAGTACGGTTTACGCCGCGCTCGGAAGTAAAGTTACAGTTGTTGAAATGTTACCTGGATTATTATCCGGCGCCGACCGCGATCTTGTAGCTGTTTTAGATAAGCGGATTAAGTCGATTTTGGAAAATGTTTTCACAGAAACAAAAGTTGTTGAGTTACGGGAATCCGTCCCTTCGGGAAAAGAAACTGCCGCTGGAATTATTGTGCGTTTGGAAGGTAGTAAGGTAACAGAACCCGAACAAACATTTGATAAAGTTTTGATTTCGGCGGGGCGAAAACCTGTAACTACCGGTTTTGGTCTCGAGAATACAAAAGTAAAAGTCGGCGAAGGCGGATTTGTTGTTGTTGATAAAACTTTGAAAACGGATGACTCAAGCATTTACGCAATAGGCGATATTGTTGGCAATCCAATGCTTGCGCATAAAGCTGCTGCCGAAGGTAAAGTGGCGGTTGAAGCAATTCTCGGTCATAAGGTTGCTTTCGAGCCGAATGCAATTCCCGCGGTTGTTTTTACTGATCCCGAAATTGCCTGGGCGGGATTGACAGAAACCGAAGCGCGCGAAAAAGGAATTAAAATAGAAGTTGCAAAATTTCCGTGGGGCGCAAGCGGGCGCGCTACTACATTAGATAGAAATGACGGAATGACAAAATTAATCATCGAACCTGGGACAGAAAGAATTCTTGGTGTTGGAATTGTTGGTATTGGTGCAGGCGATATGATAGCAGAAGGAACACTGGCAATTGAAATGGGTGCAGTTGTTAAAGATTTGGAATTGACAATTCATCCGCATCCAACATTATCGGAAACTATGATGGCTGCGGCAGAAGTATTTTACGGTCGCGCAACGGATATGTACCGTCCGAAAAGAAAATGACATAAGAATTTTTTTATCATAATAATATTTAAGGTTTCCTAACTACGTCCGGAATGTCAATTAAATAATTTGGTGTAAAATTTTGAAAATAAAAATTCTCTTCTCAATTTTTTTCTTAATTACACTTCGCTTATCTGCGCAAAATTACGATTGGGTTCGGCATGATTCATTAGTGAAAGCCGGCGTTAATCAAATTTACGGAATCGAGTTCGACGAAGCGGAAAAGACTTTTGATATTGTTACTAAAGAATACGCAACTCATCCTTCCGGAAAATTTTTCAAGGCAATGATCACTTGGTGGCGCATTCTTCTTGAACTCGATAATGAAAAAATGGATGAAAAATTTTATGATCAACTTGAAGAAGTAATTGATATGTGTGATGAAATTCTAGATAAAAACGAAAAAAATGTTGATGCAATGTTCTTTAAAGGCGGGGCGCTTGGGTTTAGAGGACGGCTGCTTGCAATACGAGAAAGCTGGTTGAAAGCCGCTTTAGATGGAAAAGACGGGCTAGCTTTAGTATTCAAAGCATATGAAGCAAACCCGAAAAACACAGATATCCAGCTTGGGTTCGGTATTTATCATTATTATGCAGATGTAATACCTCAAAAATACACGGCGGTAAAACCATTTATGGTTTTTTTCCCGAAAGGAGATAAAAACAAAGGTTTGAAGGAACTTGAATACGTTGCGTTATATGGAAGATACGCACGAATTGAATCTCGATATTTTATGATGACTTTGAATTTCCAATTTGAAGAGAATATGGATGAAACCAGAAAATGGGGTAAAATTTTGCTCGATGATTTTCCCAACAACCCAAACTTTCAAAAATATTACGGACTAACATTCGTCAAAGAGAACAACTATACTGAAGCAGTAAAAACCTTTCGAGATATTTACAACAAGTGCGAGCGCGGATTGCCCGGCTATAATAAACGATTCAAACGCGAGGCGGCTTATTATCTTGGTATGGATTTTATGTTGAAGAATAAAGCTGACTCTTCTTCTTTCTATTTTGAAAAATCAGAAAAACTTTCACGCGAACTTGATAAAGGAAGGGAATCCGGTTTTTTAATTAACACCGTTCTTTATCTTGGAATGTTATACGACCAATTGGGGCGGCGCGATAAAGCAATTAAATACTATAATGAAGTTTTACTATTAAGAGAACGGGGCAACTCGCACGATCAAGCAAGACAATATCTTAAAACGCCTTACAAAAAATAGTTTTGCAATTTTGTAAGCTGCTAATGTTACTCATCTTTAAATTACAATGGCAAAATTTCAAAATCGAGTTAAAGAATAGTAGAAATTCCAAAACGATGAAGCGCGCCAACATATCCAAGCGAAGAAAAAGAATAATCCACATTATATTTGCCGACTATAAAACCTACGCCGAGATTAAACCCTGCTAAACCGGCAGTTGACCCGATCTTAAGTTCTTTCCGCTTTTCGCTGTCATAACCGAGACGTAAGCGGAGACTTTGACCAAGCCGAAACTCGCCGCCGAAAGAGATCTGTCTAAATCGTTCAAAGAAATTTTCATAGCGTTCATTAAGTTTGCTGAACGACCAAAAGAACCTGAAAGGTACATTTTCTAACTGCTTAGCAAAACCGAAGCGAACATCCAGAGGCAGCTCTTCTTTAATATTTATGTATGAAGAAAGCTGTGTTCCGAGATGCAAAACTGAAAAACCAAAATTCCATTTCGATTCTGGAATGGCATAATGCAAACCGAGATCAATAGCAGCAGCAGTTGACGAATAACTTTCTATCGATGAAAAGATAAATTTTACATTTGCGCCGTAGTAAAAATTTTCATCTATCTTGTTTCCGTAACCTAACGTTAGCGCTAGTTCTCCGGCTTTAAACTCGCCCAGGTTTGTTCCTCTTGAATCGGCGCGTGTAAATGTTCCATAATTTATATATTGAAAGCCCGCTGCAAATCTTCCTAATCCTTCAAATTCTTTTGAAGTAACTACGCTTGCAGCGTTAATGTCCATTAAAAAATTTAGATATGAAAAAGAAACAGGCGTTCCATTTAACAAATTTATACCAGCAGGATTATAAAGCATAACATTCGGATCGTCATCGTTTGCAACGAAGCTTCCGGCAAGAGCGGCAGCACGCGGACTAGTATCTACGCGTAAAAATTTAAACGTGCTCTGAGCGAAAATGACTGGTGCAGTCAAAAATACTAATGCAAGAAAAAAAATCTTTTTCATATTTACCAAGAATTTTGGTGCGATTTTACAGATAAAAGGTTTCAAAGGCAAGCCTTTTGCAAAACTATAGTTCTGAATCGATCGGAACATTTTATAATCTAATTCTGTAAGAAACTGCAAAACGCAGCTTCGCTTGAATCAACAGAACTTTCATCCTAAATTTGACAATAAATAAAAAGGAGTTATGCATGAACGGCTTTAAGACCGCGATACTTATGACAATTATGATGGTACTGTTTATCCTTGTCGGAAATATTCTCGGCGGGCAATCGGGGATGATGATGGCTTTTGTAATTTCTTTAGCAATGAATTTCGGTTCATATTGGTTTTCAGATAAAATTGTTTTGGCAATGTACCGCGCAAAAGAAGTTACTCGCCAAGAACAACCGCAGCTTTTTGATATGGTAGAAAAACTTTCTATGAAAGCTGAATTACCAATGCCGCGCGTTTATGTTATGGAAAATCCAACCCCTAACGCATTCGCAACAGGACGAAATCCAAACCATAGCGCAGTTGCAGTAACAACCGGGATTATCAATTTGCTCAACAGAGAAGAACTTGAAGGGGTTGTTGCTCACGAGCTTTCGCATATAAAAAACAGAGACATTTTAGTGGGCACTATTGCAGCAACTTTAGTTGGAACAATTACATTTATTGCTCGTATGGCAGGCTGGGCTGCAATGTTTGGCGGCAGCAGAGATAACCGCGATAGAGGAAATGTCTTTGCAGATTTAGCTTTGATGATAATTGCGCCAATAGCCGCAATGTTAATTCAAATGGCTATTTCAAGGTCTCGAGAATATATGGCAGATGAAAGCGGTGCGCAAATTTCCGGAAAACCCTTAGCGCTTGCTTCGGCTCTGAATAAACTACAACGCGGTAATGAAATTATTCCGATGCCTAATGCTGGAACATCTTCTGCGCATCTGTTTATTGTTAATCCATTAAGCGGGCGGTCTTTGATGAAATTATTTTCAACACACCCGCCAATAAAAGAAAGGGTTATACGCTTACAAGAAATTGCTGCGGGCAGAAGATAAATAATTTTTTATATGGATAATTTTTATGGTTATCCATTTTTCTAAATTCATTTTCGGGCAAAGATTTGCAACTAACCCCTAAAAGTAACTGCTATAAAAAGCCGAACGCGCTTCTACGTTTGCTCGTTCTATTTTTATTTATCTCTTTTACCCAAAGTTTTGCCCAAACAAAAAATAATCTCGATAAAATATTTGGTTTGATAGACCGCTCTGTTATAAAAATCGATTCTGTAATTGCAGAAGAGAAAACAATTGTGCTTATAGTTTCTGCGCCGCCGGCTTTAGAAATATTGAATAGCAGAATATTTCACTCATTTGCGGAAAGAGGAGTTAATTTAAAATCTGAAAACCGTGCTGGGAATTATAAAATTCATTACACATTATTGAATTCTAAAGTAGATTATAAAAATGCACGTAAGGATGGATTCTTTGGAGATGTTCTAATCGACCGCATTGTAATGCTGAACAGTTCTGCAATAATTACTAAGCCGGATGGAGCAATTCTTTCGATCCCGTTCGATCAATCTGAAATTGATACAATCACGCTGGACGAGATTGGCGCTTTAGAAAACCAATCGCTACCATTTACACAATCGCAAATTCCTCAAGTGCCTTTATTCTCAAATCTGTTTGAACCGATAATTGTAGTGGGGACGCTCATTTTAACAGTTATTCTTCTTTTCACTGTTAGAAGTAAATAATTTTTTTATTGGTTTTTAGACGATTACAAATTGCGTATTTTTACAACCGTTAAAAAAAAGAGGTTGGTTTGAAATTAAAAAGCATATTGGTAATTCTTTTATTGGCTGCATTTATTATTGGATGTTCGGGATCAGTGGACACAAATAATCTTAGTGCGGAAGAATATTATAACTATGTTCTAAATTTATATAACGAAGAAGATTATGATATTGCAGTTCAAGAGTGGCAAAACTTTTTGCTTCAATACTCCGGCAGCGCATTTAACGACGATGGACAGTATTATCTCGGAATGACATATTTCAAGAAGAGACAATTTTTACTTGCCGCTTACGAATTCAGCAAGCTGATTCGAAATATTCCCGCATCGCCGTATGTTCCAGACGCACAATTTATGTTAGCCGAATCTTATTACGAACTTTCACCGCCATATCCGTTAGATCAGACCTACACTAAAAAAGCGATTGAAGAATTTCAAGCGTTCATCGATTTTTTTCCTGCAAATCCTAAAGTTGAAGAAACCGAACAAAAAATAAAATCGCTCACAGAAAAATTAGCGCAAAAAGATTATCATAGCGGTGTTATTTATGAAAAAATGGAATACGAAAAAGCCGCCATGAAATATTATGCAGTAGTTGCAGAAACTTATCACGACACACAATATGCGCCGCTTGCGCTTTATAATAAAATCCAACTTGAATTAAAAAAAGGTTTAACAAACGAAGCGCTTGCAGACGTAAGTATATTTTTAAGCCGTTATCCTAATGATCCGAATGCAAAAGAATTACAAGAACTAGAAGCCAAACTGACCATAAAAAAATGAGCGGACAAAAAAGAAAAAAAGTTAGCGATTCGGTTGTAACTATGACTGAACTTGTACTTCCGCATCATACAAACCAGCTTGGAAATCTTTTGGGCGGGCAGTTGATGCATTGGATCGATATATGCGCAGCGCTTTCTGCCGCAAAACACTCTCAAAGGGTTTGCGTTACTGCCTCTGTTGATAAGATTGATTTCCATCATCCTATTAAACTTGGTAACGCAGTTACTTTAATTGCCTCCATCAACCGTGCTTTTAAAACGTCTATGGAAGTGGGCGTAAAAGTTTTTGCTGAATCTCTTATCGAAGGCACAAAAATTCACTCTAACACCGCTTATCTAACTTTTGTAAGTGTCGATGAAAATGCAAGACCGGTCAAAACTTTCGAAATTGTTCCGGAAACCGAAGATGAAAAGAGAAGATTTGAAGAAGCATTGCAAAGAAGAAAATTTCGTCTCGAAAAAAGGTCCAACTCTGATTAAACCATTTCTCCTTGGGTTACTTTTTATTTCGAATATCAGCGCACAAATTCCGATCAACGGTTTTTGCAGATACAGCGAAATTCACGTGAAGCAAAATTATTCAAACATTTTTCCGCTCGATTTCAATTCCGACGGCTACCGCGATCTATTGTTGCTCAGCGAATCAATGAATAGATATTTAACAATAACTTTAGACAACAAAGCAAATTTCGGTAAAGTAGCCGAGAGGTTTAATGCAAATAATTTTTCCTCTTTACACTTGATTGGCGGAGGGAATTCCCGAAAAAGATATTATGCGCTTTCGCGTAAGAACAAAAATGTTCTAATAGCCGAGTTCTCTAAAAACGGCACTGTTTCCGTTTTAAGCAAACTAAAACTGAACGGTTACCCATCTACTATTGATGCTGGAGATATCGACGGCGACGGCGTGCATGAAGCTTTAGTTGCAGGCGCTGCTTGCGAGGGGTTAACAATCGTCAAAGAAAAAAAGGGTAAACTTCAAACGCTTGATGTGATCAAAGGGAAAATATTTTCTGCCGCTGCTTTTATGGACCTTGATTACGATACGTTTGCAGATATTGCCGCAGTAGATTTAATGACTAATTCGATTATTCTTTTTTATAACGACCAATTCGGAGCTTTTATTGAATCCCGCTCTATTGCCCTTGGCGGTAAAATTAGAGAACTAAAAGTTGTCGATTTTAATTCTGATGGATTTACAGATATTTCTTTCATCCAAAATAATCGGTTCGAAGTTTTACTGGGCGATTCAATATCGTCTTTTCAAAAGAAGATGATTTTAGAAACACCAGTCAAACCAGATAAATATTCAATTCTAGACTTTAACGGCGATGGCTACAACGATGTCGCATTCATAAATTCAAAAGAGGGAGCTCTTTACATTTCATACGCTAAAGGAGACGATTCTTTTTATCAGCCCATTTTGTATTTGATTAAAAACGGTTTGACAGATCTTGCCTCATTTGTAGATAGAGGAGGAAGAAAAATAGCTCTGCTTGACTCTTCCGGAAAAGTTTATTTCATCAGCAGCATAATTTTTAGAGATGAATCTTTTTCTATATCGCTCGGGGCTAAGCCTGCCGTTATCAATACTTTCGATTATTTGAACGATGGATTCAAAGATATTTGCTTTATCGATGAGAACGAACGATCTCTCAAAATTGTTTTAAGCGAACGGAGAAATTTGTTCAGAATTTACAGTGCTCACAATCTTTCAAACAATTACTCTAATATAGTTATAGATGATATTTTGCCTAAGACGAAAACATTTTACTGCTATTCCAAAGGAGCGCGGGAAGTTGAATTGGTAAAAATTGATCTTGAAAAAAATAAAATCTCAAAAGAGGTGTTATATGCAAATGCTCCCATCGAAGAATTAAAAATTTCTAAGGATAAAACGAAAGACCGTCAATCCATAATTCTTCTGAGTAAAAAAGAAGGGAAACTTTCTCTTCAAATTTTCGACTTTCGAGATTTCCGCTATGTTTCGTCAGGCGTTTATCCTATTGCTGATAATGTTAATAATGCTTCATTTATTTTGAACGGCTTTAAAGATATTTATTACTCAACGCGCCAAGGACAAAACGCATCAATTTATCATACTATTGTTGATAATAAAATCATTAAAACGAATACGCTTGCAAGTTTTTCTCTTAATAAAAATTCTTTCTTTAATTCAGAGTTGGTCTGTTTTGATGAGCTTGATGAAAAGAATAAAACCGCTGCAGCAGTTGTTACGCTTGATAACAAATCCACTTTATTTTTATTTGGCAAGAAAACCGCACAATTCAATTTGAAAAACTATGTGCCCTCTAATTCTTCTTTGCAATATTTTGCTAACGGAAATGGCCTGTCTTTTTTTTATTTGGACACAGAAAGAAACAAACTGCGTAAAATTACTCTCTTGGATTCGGGCAAGTCAATAAAAGAGAGCGATATAATTGCTTCAAATGGTATCAATAATTATTTTGTTGCAAAATTAAACAGAAGGAACATCTATTTGGTCTTTTCAAATAAATTTCAGAACACATTAACATTCGAAAAGCTCTGATGAAAAATCTTTTATTCTTTCTTTTAATTGCTTCATTCGCAAGCTTTAACGCACAAAATTTAGATTCGTTGTTCAATGAGTATGTTGGAATAAAAGATTTGCAAAATTATGAAGGCAGGCAGGTAACCTTAGACGAGCCTCCGATAAAATGCGGATTCGGAATTATCAATCAGGTAAGAATAAATTATGATAAGTTTACGCCGAAACAGAAAAACATTTTATCATCTTTTCTTTTAAGACCTACAACAGATACAAGTTTAGTTTCACCATCCGGAAAATTTAGAATTCATTTTAATAAAAAAGGTTTTAGCGCTCCGGCATACAGCTTAACCGACTTAGCTGAAGCGGCAGATTATGTTTATAAATACGAAGTTGAAACTCTCGGCTATCCGCCGCCGCCCAAAGATTTTGGCAACAGCAGCATAAAAAATAATCCTGATGACCTTTACGATATTTATATTCAAGACCTTGCAGGCGGGCTTTACGGCTACACAGAGTTAGATAAACAGTTAACAAACAACACTTACACTTCTTATACGGTAATTGACAATGATTATGGTTCTAACTACTACACACTAGGAATTGACGGTGCGCGCGTAACTATTGCTCATGAATTTCATCACGCAATTCAAATTGGAAATTATATTTATAGACCAGAAGATGAATACTATCACGAAATAACTTCTACTTCTATGGAAGAATTTGTTTACGATGACATCAACGACTATTATAATTATATGGACAGTTATTTCAGGAATCCCAACAAAACTTTTTCATCGAACAACGGATACAATTTGGCAATTTGGAATTTATTTTTGAGAGACAGATTTGGAATTAACATCATAAAAAGAATTTGGGAAAAGATGCCGCTCAAACGCGCGCTGGATGCAATTGATGAAGCAATATTAGATGCGGATTCTTATTTCAAACTGGAGTTCAACAGATTTGGTATATGGACTTTCTTTACAGGTGCGCGCGCTATTCCGCAGAAGTATTTTAAAGAAGCATCATTTTATCCACTAATTAAACCGTTGATGTCAACTAAGTTTATCAAACCCACTACTATCTTAAAAGTGAATTCCGAACCGGTCTCAAATAATTTTTTAGAGTTCTCGGATAATTTGAACACAATAGTTTCGATTGTATCCAACACAGATTTGAAAAGCGGAGTTAACACAGCATCTAATTCTTTGATGTTCGATTATTATTTATCGTCGAATCAAAATGCCGGATTTAGAAAAATTGTCGATGGCTATTATTCGAAAATTGAAAGCGCCGATGTTTCTCTTTTTGCCGAATCGAATATTTACAATAACGTGCTTGTTAATGAGGGACAAATCTCGGTTTCTGTGGCAGAGTATGTTTATCCGCAGCCCTTCAAGTATTCAATAAACTCGAACTTGTATATACCTTCGCCATATTCTCCGGACGGATTCTCCGTTCTCAACATTTATTCGATCGATATGAATTTGGTTTATTCTTCTCAAAAACGTATTGTTGCAGCCGATAAAATTGTAGTAACGTGGAACGGACTTGATGATAAAGGGAAAAAACTTGGAACAGGCGTTTATCTCTTTGTTGTGAAAGCGGACGGTGAAATTAAAAAAGGAAAGTTCGTTATATATAATGACTGATTATAAAGTTGAACTGACTGGACTTATTAAGTTTTTTGGCAGACGTCTGATTTTTAGCGGAATAAATTTTTCTTTTTTGTCTGGAAACGTTTACGGAATATCGGGGCCAAATGGCTCAGGCAAATCTACACTTGTTAAAATAATTGCAAATCTTATTTCGCCGACAAAGGGAGAAGTGGTTCACAAATTTTCAGACAAACCTATTGACGAAGATTCCATTCACCATTTTCTGGGTTTTGTTTC
Organism: Melioribacter sp.; assembly: GCA_020723965.1. GTDB lineage: Bacteria > Bacteroidota > Ignavibacteria > Ignavibacteriales > Melioribacteraceae > DYHW01. The sequence continues at coordinate 22,108 of DYHW01000007.1, forward strand.
TCCATATCTTTTTTTATACGATGAATTCAGCGCCGAAGAAAATTTAATTCACTTCGCACGAATACGCGGAATGAAATTCAACAAAGATTACTCTGATCTTCTTTTGAATGAACTAAAACTTTACGAAAGAAAAGATGATCTTGTGCGCGGATATTCATCCGGCATGAAACAGCGCCTGAAATTTGCTTTTGCACTTCTTCACAATCCGAAAATTCTAATCTTAGATGAACCGACATCTAACCTCGATAGCGAAGGTAAAGAGAAAGTTTATCAGCTTATTTCAGAAGGACCGGTGCGTCAAAACGAAGAGAAAGATAAGCTGGTTATTATTGCCTCTAACGAAGACGCTGATCTAAGTTTGTGCAAAGAAATAATTGAAATGGAAAAATTCAAAAAACAAGTCCAATCAAAATGAAAGCATACTCGTTATTTAGAAAGGATTGGCAATCGGAGATACGCACTCGTTACGCTATAAATGCGCTGGCTATGTTTATATTGGTTACTATAAGCGTTATCATGTTTTCCATTGGTAGTGAAAAAATAAGCGAGTATTTGACGGGCGGGCTGCTGTGGGTTGTTATATTTTTCTCGGCAATGTCTGGCTTATCGCGCGCTTTTGTCTCTGAAGAAGAACGGGGCACAACAATGACTCTTCAACTTATCGCTTCTCCGTCAACAATTTTTTCGGGCAAATTGATTTTTAACCTCCTCTTAGTTTTTTTAATGAACATTGCTATTACAATTCTGTTTTCAATCCTCTTTCCATCATTTCTGATAAAGAATTTTAGTTTGTTCATGATCGCATTTTTTTTCGGCAACATTGGAATTGCTGTTTCATCTACAATTATTGCCGCAATAATTTCTAAAGCAGGTTCTAAAGGAACGCTCTATCCTGTCCTCTCCTTTCCTATTCTTCTGCCGTTAATATTAACCCTGTTAGAGCTTACTAAATTTTCGATGGATGGAAATGCTGTTGACGATTCCTTAGTGGAAATTGCTGTGCTTGTTTGTTACGATGTAATTATGACAACAGCATCTTACCTGTTATTCGATTTTATTTGGAAAGAATAAAATCGTCTTATCTGTACAGAAAAAGTATTGAATTATATTCCCATAGTCGTTAGCCCGGATTTATGGCAAAGTCATTTCTATGAAATAATTTCTTGGGTTTGGGAATCCTCTGTAAAGAATCTCACAAGGCATTCTTTGGAACTTCGGACAGGCATTTGGGCTAAAGTATTTTTTACAAATCCGAAGGATTGCTCCGTAAATTGCTTTCATGCCCATTAGAAAAAGTTTGTCGATTTATCATCACTTCTTTTCTAAAGACAAATTTGGATTTATTTTTTTCTTAGCTTTAAATGGAAATTCTTAAAGAAATGATTTTCATAGTTATCTTCAGTTCAAATTGATTTTACAATCATACCTATATATGCTAATTTGCATCAGTAAATTTTTTGAAACCCTGGAGTAATTATGGCAATTATCCGCCCATTTAAAGCATTACGACCATCCGCAAAAGTTGCGCATCTGGTTGCAAGCGTTCCTTATGATGTTGTAAACCGCGAAGAAGCCGCAGAACTGGCAAAAGGAAATCCGATAAGTTTTTTACGCGTTACTCGTTCCGAAATTGAAATGAAGGATAAGATCGATCTTTATTCGGCTGATGTTTATCTGAAAGCAAAGGAGAATTTTGAACGGCTAAAACAAGAAGCCCCCCTTTTGCAAGAATCAGAGCCCAGTTTTTACATTTACAAACTAACTATGGGAGACCATTCGCAAGTCGGTATTGCGGCAACATTTTCTATTGAAGATTATAATAATGATGTAATAAAGAAACATGAGAAGACACGTAAAGTAAAAGAAGATGACCGTACGAATCATATTATAACAACCGAAGCTCAAACAGGCCCCGTGTTCTTAACTTATAATAGTGTAGCCGAACTTGATAAAGTTGTGAACGAAACGATGAAGAAAAATAATCCGCTTTATGATTTTACCGCAGTTGATGGAATTAGGCACACCATTTGGACAGTGCCTTCGGATTTTAATAATACGGTAACCGATGAAATAGGAAAGGTAAAAGCACTTTACATAGCCGATGGACACCATCGAGCTGCCAGCGCAAGCCGCGCACAAAAAGTAAAAATGGAACAAAATCCAAATCATACTGGCGATGAAAATTACAATTTTTTCTTGGCAGTTTTATTCCCTGCTGAGCAGCTAAAAATTTTGCCTTACAATCGTGTTGTTAACGATTTAAAAATGAACGCAACTGAATTTATACAAAAGATAAAAGTGAATTTTGTAGTTGAACCCGCACAATCTTCTTCTCCTGCAGAAAAGAGAAACATTTGCATGTATTTGGAGAAAAATTGGTATTTGTTAAAGCCGAATGAAAACGTAAAGCCGGGGAATACCGTTGGCGATAATCTTGATGTTGGCATATTGCAAAATTATTTATTGCACCCGGTTTTAGTAATTGAAGACCCGCGAACCGATACAAATATAGAGTTCATTGGCGGAATGCGCGGAACGGCAGAATTGGAAAAATTAGTTGATGGCGGAAAAGCTGCCGTCGCATTTTCGATGTATCCAGTATCGCTTGATGATCTGATGAATATCTCAGATGTAGGCGAAATTATGCCGCCCAAATCAACTTGGTTTGAACCAAAGTTACGCGATGGATTATTAGTGCATCTTATTTAATGAAATGTAAGCAGAAATATTTTTCTTAATCGATGTGAAGACAAATAATAAAAAATTATTCAACCGGAGATCTTTTCCTTTCCATATTATTCTTCTGATCTCTCTTAGCGTTAACACGCATGTTTTTTCGCAGGAAGACTTATTAATTTTAGAGGAAAAACTTAAGAAAGCAGAAGGAACAGTTAAGGTCGATCTGCTAAATCAACTTGCCTTATTAAACCAAAGAATTTCATTAGATAAAGCAAAGCAGTTTGCCGAAGAAGCTCTAAAACTTTCCGAAAAGATAAATTATTCACGCGGTAAAGCCGCAGCGCTAAAAAATATCGGCTTCAATTTATATTTGCTTAATCAGCTTGAGAAAGCAGAGCAGCATTATAGCCAAGCGCTTAATCTGCTTTTGGCAACAAAAGACAGTTTGGAATTGCCTGAATTATTTAACAACATTGGACTAATCTATTGGAGGAAAAACCAATTTACTAATGCGTTCGAGCTGTACAAACGCGCTCAACATATTGCAAAAAAAATGCATGATAAAAAACAAGAAGCACAAGCTATTAATTACATAGGTCTGATATTTTGGAAATGGACAGATTATGCAAGAGCGCTAAACTATTTTTTCAATTCTCTCAAGCTGAAAGAAGAACTTCGCGACGATTTTGAGACCGGCGTTACTCTTAATAATATCGCTTTCATTTATAATGAAGTCAATCAGCCGGATCTTTCTATTGAGCAGTCTAACAGAGCGCTTCAGCTTTCTAACAGACTGAACAACAAATATGTTTTAGGCAGGGCGTTGAACAATCTTGGCGCAAGTTATTTCTTACTTCAAGATTTTAATAAAGCGGTCTATTATTTAACAGAGTCGCTTAATATAAAAACAGAAGCGAGCGATAAGAGCGGAATGGCGTATGCGTTAAACGATTTGGGAAAAGCATTTTTTGCTCAGAAAAAATATTCGAAATCGGAAAATTATTTTGAGCAAGCTCTTGCCATACGTAAAGAATTAGAAGATAAGTATGGAACCACGACAACATTGCTTAACCTTGCAAAAGTTTTCAGAGCAAAAAGAAATTATACAGAAACAGAAAATTTGTTAAACGAAGTCATTCAAAATTCGTTATCTATAAAAAATAAAGATCTCGAAGCCGACGCATATAAAGAATATTCTCGTTTTGCTGAAGACAAAGGTGATCTTCTTAATGCGCTAAAATACATTAACATGTATTCAGCAATTATGGATACAATTCTAAACGAAAAGACGCGAGACAAGATGGCGGAACTTTCGGTTCACTATGATGTTGAGGCGAAGGAGAAACAGCTTGAGCTTCTTTCAAAAGAAGCAAAAATTCAACATTTGGAAATCGAAAAAGAGCAGAATAAAAATACAATTTTAATTTTGGCGGGCGCATTTATTATTCTAATATTGATTGCGCTAACCATTCGTTACAGATTTATAAAGTCTATCAAGAATCAACTTGAAGAAAAAAATAAAGAAATTGCAAAGAAATCATTAGAATTGGAGGAAGCTCTAGCTACCAAGAACAAGTTCTTTTCTATAATATCGCATGATTTGAAAAGTCCTTTTAACGGGTTGAAAGGCATTACCCAAGCTTTAATTGAAGACTACAAGGAATTAGATGATGAAAAAATTTTAGAATACCTTGATAAAATAAGCAAATCTTCAAAAGAAATTTACATGCTGCTTGAAAACCTTCTTGAGTGGTCTAGAATTCAAACTAAAAGAATAGACAGTAACCCGCGCAATTTTGATGTTTCAAAAGAAATATTAAACGCGCTTAATCTGCTTCAGGCAACAGCCGATAGAAAAGAAATTGAGTTAATTAACAATGTAAAAGAAAACACGTTGATATATGCAGACCCAAGAATGATCAGCGTTGTTATTTTTAATTTTATTTCTAATGCTATCAAGTTTTCTCATAAGGGCGGAATTGTAAAAATATTTACGAGAGATATTGGACCTTTTTTAGAAATATCTGTTAAGGATAGCGGTATGGGCATCTCAAAAGAAATTCAGGAAAAATTGTTTAGGGTCGATTCAAAATATTCATCACTCGGAACTAATAATGAAACAGGCACCGGGCTGGGGTTAATCATTTCCAAAGAAATGATCGAGATGAACGGAGGGGAAATTTATTTAGAAAGCGAAGAAGGTAAAGGAACCACTTTCAGTTTTTCTGTACTTAAACAAGCAGAGAACAGCAATTAAAAATTTTATACATTACTCTAAACAGGCAAATAAATATAGGAGAAACTATGGAAAAGAGAATTTATAATTTCAGCGCTGGACCAGCTATTCTACCAGAAGAAGTATTGTTGGAAGCACAGAAAGATTTGTATTCATATAAAGGATCGGGCATGTCCGTTATGGAAATGAGTCACCGCGGAAAAATTTTCGATTCAATTATAAAAGAAGCAGAAGCAGATTTAAGGCAGCTTCTAGATATTAGCGATAACTACTCGGTTCTCTTTTTGCAAGGAGGCGCTACTCTCCAATTCTCTATGGTTCCGCTCAATTTAATGCCTCTCCCAAATAAAGCCGACTATATAGTAACTGATGCTTGGGCAGAGAAAGCAGTTAAAGAAGCCAAAAGAGTTGGAACAGTAAATATTGCCGCTTCAACAAAATCTGAAAATTTTGTTCGCATTCCAAAACAGAACGAGTTAAAGCTTGATCCCGATGCTGCCTATCTTCATTTCACTTCTAACAACACAATTTTTGGAACTCAATGGAAAAAAGAGCCCGAAGCTGGAAATGTTCCTCTCGTTTGTGATGCTTCATCTGATTTTCTTCACAAGAAGATCGATATTAACAAATACGGATTGATTTACGCGGGCGCTCAGAAAAACATTGGACCTGCCGGCGTTACAGTTGTTACCATTAGAAAAGACTTGCTCGAAAGATCGTCCGACTATTTGCACACCTATCTCAACTACAAGATCCACGCTGAAAATGAATCGATGTATAACACACCAACTACATTTGGAATTTATATTGCCGGATTAGTTTTCAAATGGCTTTTGAACATGGGCGGATTGGAAGAAATGTACACGCGCAACTTAGAAAAAGCCAAAATTTTATACGATGCTATAGATGCAAGTGAAGGTTATTACAAAGGGACTACTGTTAAAGAAGACCGCTCTTTGATGAACGTAACTTACAAACTGCCAAATGAACAATTAGAAGAAAAATTTATAAGGGAAGCATCAGTAAAAGGATTTAGCGGATTGAAAGGACACAGATCCGTGGGCGGTGTGCGCGCTTCTATATATAATGCTTTTCCATTGAAAGGCGTTGAAGAGCTTGTTGAGTTTATGAAGGATTTTAAAGAGAAAAATTAACACAAAAAGCTGTTTTGGTAATTTGCATGCAAATTCTAGCATGCGGTAGAAAAATGATAGCCCGATTTCATCTTGGAATCGGGTTTGTTTTAAGGAGATGGGGAAATGAAGGAGAAGTTTTTATTTGGGTTAATAATTTTGCAGACAATAGCATGTTCACAAGATGAAAAAAAGATTGTTCTTTTCAGTACGGAATCTTTTGCTTACACAATGGAAACCGGCTGGGAGATCAATGGAACTGTCCGCGCTAAAGGATTTGAACAAAAAGAGAGCGGCAACAGATATTCTGCTAAACTTTCTTATTCGATTGATCTAGAAACACAAGACGGAAGATTGCTGGAGGGAATCGATTCCGGGCTGGTTGATAAAACCGCTAACGAGAAAATAGATGAATTAGAGATCAACATACAATTTCAACTCGATTCTACTTACAAAGCCGGCGGCTACAAAATTATTTTTAATGTAACCGATGATCTTTCAGGAAAAAAGCAGCGTTATAGAGTTATTGCCAGTTGAGTAGATGAAAAACTTATAAGCGGGCTCTCTGAAACGCAGTTTGTTTTCATGACGAGCTTGAACAGGAAAAATATTAGCTCCTGAATAAAGATATCGAAAAATCACGTTAGTGCCAGCAAAATGGGGGGCACATTTGACAGCCCTCTTTATAGTATTGACAGAAATATTTTTGTGCCAAAGGCATTACCTCGTGATTTTTTATGTCAAGATATTTTAAAAATGATTTTTCTCATCATCCATCAAACATCATCCATCAAACACTGCAGCTTGCTGCGCTATGCTAAGTACAAATTACAACAACGCAAAAATATTTCGGCTAAAGTTGTTACAGCTCACCAATAGCAAGCCACGTTCCGCCGATCAAATATATTTTAGAACCGCCCCATGTTTTTATTTCCATGCTGAAGCCGGTTTTATAAACCGATGTAACTTTTATATCGTACCGCGTATTTACACTTCTTTCTCCGTCAAATCGAGTTACACTTAGCATAACTTCTGGTTTTTCTTTGAATGGTTTTGGAAAAGTTATGTTCAATTGCAAAACTCTTTCCATTTCGCCGCCGGCAGCAAGCATATAATTTGAAATATTTCTATCCGCGTTAAAAACCCCGGTTTGCGCTTTGATTTGTGCAGTAAGTGATGAAGCCGAAAAAATGCAAAGTACAAAAAGACCGAGAACAAAAGTCAATTTTTTCATTTGAGCGCTCCTTTTTTTGTTTACAAATAGATGATTATTTATCTCTACGTTTAAAGAAATAACCTGTTATTCTAAAGAGCCAACAATTTTTTCCACTTCTTCTAAAATTTCACAGCTCTTAACAACCTCTTTCATCTTTGTGTGATCGGGATAGAGAGGACGATCAACATCAAGATGATCAACATATTTGCGAACGATCTCTTTTGCTTTAGCAGCGCCCCGCCCGTTTGTGAAATTGCGGAAATCGAGCGCTTGAGCAGCGGCAATAAATTCAATTCCCAGAACCCCGAAAGCGTTGTCTAATATTTGTGCGTTTTTAATCGCGGTATTCATTCCCATCGAAACAAAATCTTCTTGGTCTGCCGCTGCGGGAATAGATTGAATAGACGCCGGCGTTGATAATATTCTCTGTTCAACAATTAACGTATCGGCAGTGTATTGGCTAAGCATCAAACCAGAAAACATGCCTGCGCCTTTTGTTAAGAAAGCGGGCAGTCCAATGCTTAGCGCTGGATTGAGCAATCTGTTCAATCTCCGTTCTGAAAGCACGCTGACCATTGTAACTGCAGCGCCAATCATATCCATTGGCAAAGAAACCGGCGTTCCCTGAAAATTTGCGCCTGTTAAAGTAAGTTTATGCTGCGGTATAAAAATTGGGTTATCGCCAACTCCGTTCAATTCAATTTCTACTTGGCTTTTTGCATAAGCAATTGCATCGTGGGCTGCGCCAATAACTTGAGGCGATGACCGCATTGAGTATGCATCTTGAACTTTCATTTTTAATTTACCGGTTTGCAAGTCGCTTCCTTCAATGCATTTCATAATTGCGCGGGCGCTTCGAACTGCACCTTTGAATCCGCGCACTTCATGAAGCCGGGAATCGTAAGGCTTTAAGTTAGCATATAACGCTTCAAGAGACATTGCGCATGCAATCTCTGTTTGTTTAAGCCATCGGTTGATATCGTAAATTTGTATTGCGCTCATTGCTGTAAGAAGATTAGAACCATTGATTATGCCGAGTCCATCGCGCGCCTGCAGCCCTGGAATTTTTATTCCAGCTTTTTCAAATGCGTTTCTACCGGGTAATCTTTCTTCCTTATAAAATGCTTCCCCTTCGCCCATCAGTAACAAAGCAATTTGACTCATTGGCGCTAAATCTCCACATGCGCCTACAGAACCTTTCTGACATACAACCGGCGTTACACCTTTGTTCAGCATTTCAACTAACGTTAAAGTAATTTCGGGACGAATGCCGGACATTCCGTGCGAGTGCACGTTTATGCGTCCGGCTATTGCGCCGCGGACGTATTCGATAGGTGCGTGTTCGCCAATTCCTGCTGCGTGATTGTAAATTAAATATTTTTGAAAATCTTTTACCTGTTCATCATTCAACACAACTTCGGAAAATTCTCCTATGCCTGTATTAACTCCATACATAATTTCGCGCGCTTGAATTTTTTCTTCGAGCATAGCGCGGCATTTTTTTATTCTTTCGAGAGCAGAAGGGTGAAGTTCTACTTTTTCGTTGTGGCGGGCTACTGCAACTAATTTTTCTGCGGTAAGATTTGAACCACCGAGAATAATTGACATCTCTACTCCTAATGAAATTGATTGTTTCTTATGCAACTTAAGAATTGTAAGTGAAAAAATTGAGAATAATTTTTAACTCTATTTATTTGGAATGGAAAAAATCTGCTTGAACATATCAAATAATTTTGAAAAATAATTTAATTAGATTCATGAAATCTAAAGAAATCCTTCTGACATAAACGATCTAGTTGTAGTTATAAAAGTTTTATAGTTCGTTCAACAGCTCTTAAAATATCGCCATTCTTTACCAACTGTAAAATCTTCTGTATGTCTTTATACAAAACACGATCTTGTCTTAAGGGAGGAACAACTTTGCGGATAGATTGATATGCTTTTTTTGTTCCGAGTCCGCATTGTAGAGGTTTCAAAAATTCTACGCCTTGTGCGGCGGTTAGCAGCTCAATAGCAATTACCGCTTGAACATTTTTCAAGATCTGGAAACATTTACGAGCAGCAATAGAACCCATCGAGTTATGATCTTCTTGATTTGCTGAGGTAGGAATTGAATCTACACTTGCAGGGTGCGCCAAAACTTTATTTTCAGAAACAAGAGAGGCGGCAGTGTATTGAGCTATCATCAATCCGGAATTAAGTCCCCCTTTAGAGGTAAGAAATCTTGGAAGCTGGCTAAGCGAACCGTTTACCATCCTTTCAATTCTTCTTTCAGAAACATTAGCAAGTTCAGAAAGCGCGATTGACATAAAATCCATTGCGAGCGCAATCGGTTGTCCGTGAAAATTTCCCCCCTCAATATGGTCGCCGTCATCAGCAAAGATCAACGGATTATCAGTAACAGCATTTAACTCAACCTTAATACGAGAGGCGGCATAATCTATTGCATCGCGTGAGGCGCCGTGAATTTGAGGAATGCAGCGAATTGAATAAGAGTCTTGCACGCGCGGGTCGTTATGAATGTGTGAAGAACGTATCTGACTGCCAGCCAGAAGCGCCAATAAATTTTTTGCGGTTGAGATTTGTCCGGCGTACGGACGCAGCCGGTGCAAACGAAGATCGTATGCCTTGTCTGTTCCCCGTAAAGCTTCGTGAGAAAGAGCGGCGGATATATCGGCTGTTCTTATAATTTTTTTTGCTTCTATGCAGATCCACGCAGCAAAGGCAGTCATCATTTGCGTGCCGTTGATGAGAGCGAGCCCCTCCTTTGCGCCAAGTTTTACTGGCGCTAAATCAAATTTTTTGAATGCAGATTTAGAAGAAAAAATTTTTGAATTAACGGCAGTATCTTCAACAACGTTTTTTATTATTTGCACGTCTCCTTCTCCGATCATTGCCAGCACAAGATGCGAAAGGGGCGCAAGGTCTCCGCTCGATCCAACCGAACCCTGAGAAGGAATAATTGGAATAATGTTGCAATTGATCATGTCAATCAGATGTTGAAGAGTAGAAAGACGAATGCCAGAGTTTCCGCGGGCAAGGGCATTAGCGCGCAGAAGCATCATAATTTTAACAATATGGGGGGGCAAATTTTCTCCAACGCACGCCGCATGGCTAACAATCAAATTTCTTTGCAGCGTTTCTGTATCTCTCTCTGAAATCTTTACGTTCGAAAACTCGCCAAAACCGGTAGTAACGCCGTAAATCACTTTGTCTTCTTTAATCCATTTTTCTATTAGTGCGCGTGATCTGTTGATTCTTTTTTTTGCATCGTTAGATAAAACAACTCTTCGGTTCTCTCTAATAAACTTTTCAATTTTTTCTAGGGTTATCGATTTTCCATCAATTACAAGTTTCACATTTAACCTTCTGTTTTTTTTCTTGATTTTATAATTTGTTGAATTTGTTTATGAACGGACGAGTTAGCTCGATAAGAAATAACAATCTTATCTTCCTCATAAACTGCAGATAAAATTTCTGCCATTTCATAAAGCTGTGCCGCAAATTTTGATTCGCTGTGGTCCAGTTCAATTTTATCCTCTGCAAAATCTTTCTCGTAAATATCGAGGAGCATCTTTTTCAAATTTGTGATGTTAATACCGCGTTCGGCAGAAATAAGAATGCTGTTTTTGTAATTATTCAAGACGTAGTCAATTCTCGCTTTATCTTTGAGTGCGTCAACCTTATTGAAAATTTTTATCTGAATTTTTTTATGACTATTCAACTCTTCAAGCGTGGAATCAACAACTTTAATGTGGTCTTCAAAAAAATCGTGCGACACATCTACAACGTGAAGAATTATGTCTGCATCCCGCACAACATTAAGTGTGCTCTTAAAAGAAGCAATAAGATTATGCGGAAGTTTTCGTATGAATCCCACAGTATCGCTAAGCAAGATTTTTTTATTTTTCCCGAGATTGTAAGACCGTGTAGTGGAATCGAGAGTAGCGAACAATTTATCTTCTGCAAGTACATTCGCATCTGTCAGTAAGTTGATCAATGTTGATTTGCCGGCGTTCGTGTATCCAACCAGGCAAGCGTTAACAAACTCTTTTCTTCCCGCGTTTTTAATTGTTTGTTGTGCTTCTATTTTTTTTAGGTCGGCTTTTAATTTACTAATACGAGTGCGGATCATCCGCCGGTCGGTTTCAATTTGAGTTTCGCCGGGTCCTTTAGTTCCAATGCCGCCGTACTGTTTTGATAAGTGAGTCCATGCGCGGGTCAATCGAGGAAGCATATATTGAAGCTGAGCCAGCTCAACTTGTGTTTTTGCTTCACGAGTTTTTGCGTGCGATGCGAAAATATCTAATATCAATCCGCTTCTGTCTAAAATTTTTCGTTCACAAAGTTTTTCAAGGTTACGCACTTGAGAGGAATTAAGATCGTCATCAAATACCACAAGCCGAATATCATTTAGTTCGATAAGCTGAGCGATCTCTTCGGCTTTTCCTTTGCCGATAAAGTACGCAGGATCGATACGCGGACGATCTTGAATAATCTTAAAAACAGTAACAGCTCCGGCTGTGCTGGCTAAAAGCTCAAGCTCTTCAAGATGTTCTTCAACTTGTTCTTTTGAATAATTGCCAGTTACAAGCGCAATCAATATAGCGCGTTCTTTTTGTTTGTTTTGTATGGTTATCATTTTTTCGTTGACATGCTAATTGTAAATTACACAATAGACATTTCTTTTTTCGAACTCCGGGCGACCAGAGATTCAATAACTGCAAGAATCAATATAAGAATCAAAAAATGTTTCCATAGCTCCGTTCCGAAACGCGATTGATAAATTACTTTGGAAAAATCATCATTTATTGATAAGGAGAAAAATTTTTCCGCACGCTGAATTTTGCTAAGATAATCTTCAAACTCGGCTTCAGAAACATATTCTGTAACGGATTCACGTTTATCGTGATTGACTGAAATAAAATCTAGCAGCTTTCCGCCTGATGTAAATTTGAAAATACCAGGTTCATCTGTGTTTTTATAAGTCAAATAATTTTTGTTGATGAGAGAATCTGCATTAAAATATTCTGCAGCGCCGTTTGGTTTTTCAACTTTGATCTGGGGAATAGTGTATCCGCCAATATCAGCTGTTATATCTGTTCCTGTTAAATTATATTGTTCATTCTGTACATTAGAGGCGCAATGCAAAAGAATTTTATTCATCAAAGGGGAAAAGAGAGATTTCAAAGGGAAATTGCTCCAGCTCAAAGTTAATGAGGAAGCAAAAGCCAAAATTTTACCCCTGCCTACTTTGTATTCAGAAAGGAACGATGAATTATCTAAAAGAGAAATAATATTTCTGCCGCCTGCGCCGGACGTTGTTTTAAAGTAGAAATAAATTTCGGGCGATTCGATTTGCGGGTTACTCTTTTCCTCAAATAAATCTCTAAACAGAGGGTTCTGAAAATCAACTTTGCTAAACTGCATAATAGATTCAGTTGAATTTAATTTTCCTACAGCGGTTGAAGGAACAGAAATATTAAATGCTCTGCAAACTTGCTGATAATTTTGCAAAGAGCTTTGAGAGCCGGGCATTAAAATTAAACCGCCGCCATCTTTCACATATGATTTAATGTTATCACCTTCCGGGAAATTTTCTGATCCGATCAAGAAAACGGCATCATACTCTTTTAGTTTAAGTGAAGAGAGCTGTGAAAGATACTTCTCGGTTATTTTTATTTTATCTATTGGAAAACCAAGTGCGAGTTTTATGAATTTATTATCTGCAGAATTGTCTGCAAGGAAAAGAACGGAAAGTTTATTCGGCACATAGACGCTGAAAAATCTTTTATTGTCTTGAAGAATATCGTCTTCTTCCAATTCAGAAGCGATTTCTACTAAGCCTGTATCTTGAAGCGTAGTTTCGAAAAAAACTTCTCTTGATTCTCCGGCAGGGAGGGAAATGCTTTGTTGTGCGTTTCTTTTTCCATTAATAAACAATGAAACTATATTGTTATTGACCGGTTGATCAGAATAATTTTTTACTGAAGCGGTAAAGCTGATCTTTTTACTTTTCTCAAAAATTTGATTGTCCGGCATCAGTTCATCAATTCCGAGATTAAGAGGTTTCTTTTCATTAAGAGCGATCAAATAGAACAACACATTTCCGCTCGAAGTTTTTTTGATAGGCGAAAGTTCACTGGATGTATTATAAATTCTTCCTTTCTGCAGGTCGGTTAATAAATAAATTTCTTTATTAAAGTTTTTTGATTGATATAAAACTTGGGCTGCTTTTTCAATTGCGTTATGCAGAGTTCTGCTTGCAAATGATATTTCGATTTCTTCTATTTTTTTAATCAGTTGTTCTTTGTTTGAAATAGGCGGTGGAATTTCATTCGATAATTGCCCTACGCCAATTACTGAAATTTCGTCTCCGTCCTGAAAATTATTGAGCAATTTTTTTGCAGCGAGTTTTGCGCGATTGAGATAAGAACCCTTATCTGTAACAAGCGACATGCTGAACGTGTTATCAATAATAATTACTGCAGTTGTTTTGGCTGCCGAAGAGCCAAGAGAAACGCTTTTAATAGCCGGGCGCGCAAATGCCATAACGAGCAAACTAATTATCATTACACGAATCACGAGAAGCAGCCATTGTTTTAAGACGATCTTTCTAATCTTTGTTTTCTGCAGTTCTTTTAAAAAAGAAAGAGTGCTGAATTCTACTTTTTTCAATTTACGTAAATTGAAAAAATGCAGAACAATAGGGATTGCAGCGGCGAACAAACCAAATAAAAGCAGAGGATTTAGAAATGTCATATTATTTCAAACAAATAAATGTTCTTATAAATACAAATGTTTCAAATTAGCAAATCAGCGGTTATTTTTTTGTGCAGCGCGGAAATAAATTTCAATAAGTTTATCAGTGTAAATCTCTATATCGAACATTTCAACAGCGCGCTTTCGCGAAGCAGAGCCAAAATTTTTACGAAGCTCCTCAGAAATAATTAACCGTTCAATTTTTTCCGCAAGATCAACAGCATTCTGGTTCTCAAAAAGAAAAGCTGTTTCGTTATCAACAGCAATTTCCAAAACAGCGTCGGAATTTGAACATACTGCGGGCTTGCTCATGCTCATTGCTTCAACAAGGGTTAAACCAAATGCTTCTGCATGAGAAGGGAAAACAAAAATATCGAGCGCGCCAAGAATTTCAGGCGTATCATTTCTATACCCAGTAAAAATCACTTTGTTGGTTATACCAAGCCGCGAGGCAATCGATTTTATTTCAGCCGCATAATGGTCTTCGCCTCTACTTGCCTCTCCAACGACCATAAATTTTATATTCTGCCATTTGCTTAATAATATTTTAGCGGCATGTAAAAACTCTTCGTGTCCTTTCCCGGGGCTGAATCTCCCCATCATTCCAATTAGCAATTCTTCATTTCTTATTCCGAATTCTTTCCGGATACCGCTTCCATTCACGCTGGACGGATCAAACTTTTTCGTATCTATTCCGTTATAAAGCAATAAGATTTTTGCTTCGTTAAGCGGAGTTGTATCTAAAAGATTCTTTCGAATTACACTGCTTATTGCGATAGCATAATTTACCCTGCTATAAAGCCGTCTGTGAAAAAAATCTTTTTTTATAATGAATGACCCAACATGTTTAGTAATAATAAGGGGCGTATCAAGAGTTGCGAGTTTTAATGCTGGGACCAAATGCCACAGGTCTTTCGATAAGCCTGAATGAATGATACTAAAATTTTCATTTCTTAGAAGTTTTGCAAGGCGTATCGTTTCTTTCGGATGAAGGTAATTAGAAAAAGCAAATGTATGCGTCTTGATGCCTGTTTTTTCAGCTTCTTGATGAGTGCGTGTGTTTGGCATAGATAAATATTCAACCTCTACTTTTTTATTAAGAAGCTGTTTTGCGGTTGTGAGCGAAAACATTTCTAACCCGCCCCAAGAGGCAGAAAGACAAGTGATCAAAATTTTCATGAATAAACTTTATGAATTGTTGCAGTTCGGAAATAATGAGCAAGGATTTCATCAAAAGAATAACCGCGCCAGGCCATTACTGCGGCTCCGATCTGGCACAATCCAACTCCGTGTCCCCAGCCAGCGCCTTGCAAAATAATATTTTGCGGAACACCGTTGACAATGTTTTCTTTTGTTACAACAAATGCAGAACTATATAAATGAGATTGCGAAAGAGTTCTTCTTATTTCTAATTCTTTTCCGATAACTAAGGATCTTTTAGTCCCGATAATTTTAAGTTTTATTATGCGCGCAGAATTGCCGCGTTTAACGGCAACTAAATCTTTAATAGAGCCAAAATCAATTCCGCTCTTTGTTTTTATCAGCGCTGCAATTTCTTCTTGAGCGTATTTAATTTGCCAGCGAAAGAAATCATTTGTTGGTCTATCGAAGTCAACTAAAATTTGCGATAAAACTTTTCTCTCTGTTGTATTGCAAAATGCAGTTGGATTACCTCTTATCCATCGCACTGCAAATCTTTCTTGCGTTAAATCCAATTCATCATCGGCAAGTTCAAACTTATTATCAACAATGGAGGATAAATATTTGTGAGGAACAGATTCCCAAACATTTTCGAAAGCTTCTGTAATACCGCCGCAGCATTTAGAATAACGTGCATCGCAAATGGAGCCGTTGTATGTTAAAACTAAACCGCGCGTTTGTATAATTGCAGAAACTGAATTATCATTAGTAATTCTTTGCACGCCTTGATAACGCTGGCAATGATCATCGGCGCAAAAATCATAATTAGTATGGTCTTCTCTGTTATACCATCGAATGATTTCCTCTTCGGATTGAATTTCGTTTATCGACTTAGATGTTGTTATCTCTTTCTTTTTATCAAGTTGCGCAAGCAGCCAGCTGCGGGAAACGATAGCATGAGCTTTGAGAAATTCGAGCGATGAATTAGGGCTCATCTCAGAAGAGATAACGCTTGTTAAATATTCTTCAAGCTGAAGAATGTTGATTGCTGTAATAGAGTCTTTTTCTTTTATCAGCTTTAATTGTCCGCGGAAACGCTGATTCTCTTTTTTCTGCCAATGAAAATTTTTACCTATAATAACGTCGCGTAAAAGAAACGATTCTGTTTCAAGATCGTTCGGTATAAAAATGATCTCTTCGGCAGAAAAAATTTCATTTGACTCATAACAAATTGTTATACGCCCATCCTTCAATTTAGCTTTGAGTTTGCCGCTTAATTTTTTTTCAAAGCCCTTGATAGCAAACTCGCCGTACAAATCGAATCGAACTTCTTTATCAGAGACTATCCCTATGCTAACAACTGGTTCATTCATATATATAATAGATTGGAAAAACTCGAACGAAATATAACAATGGAATATCTAATTAGATAGAAGAAGAAAAAAGCAATTGCTAATTAGATTTCTATTCTGTGGAAAACCATTTGCTTAATATCTGCTGGTAACTTTTGGGGTTGAACTCGATATAATTGTAATTGGCAGCATTATTAAGCGAATAAGGATCACTTAAAAAGAACTGCATAATTTCTTTGAGCGAATTTGCTTTTGCAATAACAATTCCGCCTGTCCGCGGAACTTTGGGTCCCGAAAGGAGCAAAATTCCTTTTTGATAACCTGTCTGAAGAAATTCTCTGTGGCTTTGTGTCAACTCTTCTATTTTTTCAATTGGTGCTTTGTAAATTATTTCAACAAGGAAATGTTTCATATTGCCATTTTTATGTGGTCGAAAAATTCAAAAAAATTTTGCGCAAACATAATGAATAACTCTTTAGCTGTTTGCGGCTAAGATAAAGGTTTATTTTACTTCCAATAATTCAATCTCATAAACCAAAGATGTGTTTGGAGAAATTACAAATCTTTTTTTCCCTTCAATTTGTTTACCGTAAAATCCGGTTAAGCCATAAGCAAGATTAGATTGCACAATTACAGTACGTTTTTCTCCGGGTTTCATGTCAGAAAGCGTTTCGTCAATACCCGGGTTGATCTTTGTTTTTCCCACTTCATAAATAAATTCTTCAGGGGCTTCAAGAGAGTTTGGCTTTCCTGCATCTGCAGCGCTGACAAATTCTTTACCATCAATCAAAAAATTTCCTTTGTAAATTACTTTTAGCAGAGCCCCGTGATTTGGTTTATTGCCGTATCCTTCTTTAGAAATAATATACCTAACTCCACTCTGCAATGATTGTGCATTTGGATAATTACTATGAATGAGCTGCTCTTCTTTCTTTAAGCGTTTTTCTTCTTCGAGCTTAATTTTTTCTTTTGCAATAGAGACCATCTTGTTGAATATTTCAGTATTCGGTCTGAAAAAATTTGCCTTTTCACCGATTCTTATAATGCTTACGCTTTTTATAGTATCGCCCTGGACAATTTTATTTACAACATCCATTCCTTCAACAATAGAGCCGAAAAGCGTGTAGTTGCCGTCAAGATAAGAACGATCGGCAAGAGTAATGTAGAACTGACTTCCATTTGTGTGTGGTCCGGCATTTGCCATTCCAAGCATACCGGCTTTGTTATGGCTTAAGCCGTTAATGATTTCGTTAGGAAATTGATAGCCGGGGCCCTCAGTTTCTTTTCCATTATTCGGTTTTCCGGCTTGAATAACATGTCCGGCTGCCACACGGTGCCAAATACTTCCGTTGAAATATGGTTTACCTTCTGGCAATGCTTCATTCTTTATTGTTCCTTCTGCTAGCCCAACAAAATTTGCGACTGTCATAGGTACATTTTCATACTCTAAGCTGAGAGTAATTCTTCCTTTATTCGTGTTAAGGTCTGCATAAATTCCATCGGGCAGAAACGCATCTTTACGCTGAAGGATTTCATCTAAATTAGCAATACCGTAGGCAATCAGAGCAATTTTTATAGCGGCATCTTCCTGCGCATCTGGAATTACTTCATTGTAAGTATCAAGCGTTGTATGCCATGTTTTTCCATATTGATGCGGACCTTCTGAGCGGAAATAAGGAGTAGGAACTCCTTCCATCAAAAAGGAAAAACTATCAGTCCCGCCGCGTCCTGCTTTTCGAAATTTTCCCGTCTCTATTAGCTTAAATGGATATTTAAGGTTGGCGGATTCTATTAGATTCACAATTTTTTTAAGATCATCCATCATGGCAGTTGGCGCTGCTAAACCAACAATTGGATTTGTGCCAAAATCTTTATTAAGCATAGCGGAAATTTTAGGGAGTTTATCCTTATTCCTGTTAACCCAAGAGCGTGAACCAACTAAACCTCTTTCTTCAGCGGCATAAAGGTGAAGCATAATTGTTCGTTTCGGTTTTGCGTCGGCTTTCATCAGCAGGCGTACTGCCTCCATCATTGGCGAAACGCCGGAGCCATTATCGATCGAGCCAGTCGCTCCATCGTACGAATCTAAATGAGCGCCAAGAATAACATATTCATCTGGATATTGAGAGCCCGGTATTGTTGCAATTACATTATGAAATTTTACAGGACCAGGTTTGAAAAAATTGCGAATGTCGAATTCAAGAATTACCTCTTCACCTTTTTGAAGGAGAGATTTTATTTCATTGAATTGTGTATCAAGCAATTTAATATCCGGAAGAGAAGGAAGATTTTCCCAAGAGTTCACAGAGCGAGAATCAAGAAGTGAAATGGGAGCTTTAGAAAGTTGGATTGTGCCGAGAGCTTCTGCTTTTAAAAGTGTTCTTGTGAGAAGAACAACAGAATCACGGTCGCGAGCCCAGCCTGTATTTTCTCCATCAATTAAAACCCAGGCGCCTTTAATTTTATTTTTAATCGAATCGGACAGCATATTATTTGAGGGCATTGTTACAACAGCTCCTCGCTGAATGCCTTTTGTGCCTGCTGTGTAAGAGGGCGTTCCAAATTCAAGAAACATCTCCTTTGGTTTGATCATCTTGCCAAACCAAGGACCGCGATTAAATCCCACCGGAACTTCGCCGACTTCATCAAGTTCTACCTTTAGTCCCCAACTTAGTAATTCTTTCGAAACCCAATTTACAGCGTTTATAAATGCATCGGACCCAATCGGTCTTCCTCCAATTCTATTGGATAGAAAATCTTGATGACTCATTGTTTGATTATCTTTCTTTCCGGTCTCAATTATTTTTTGAACTACCGGGTCTTGCTGCGGCAATACAGTTGCTACTAAAACAAAAAAAGAAAAAAGTGATAGCTGCAATAGGCGTTTCATGTGTATAATAACTCCTTACATTTCAATGATGTTTATTAAATAACTTCTTCTTCTTCTGCATAAGTGTTTTCTGTTTCAAACACTCTAACTTTTAGCGCTCTAATATTACTTGGCAAATTTGAGGACCTAATTTTACCGAGCAGATAGAGACAGATATTTTCTGCTGTAGTTTCAAAATCGACAACAATTTTACGAGAGTTAAGTTTATCCAGCGCTTCAATCAACTCATTATCATCTTTGCAGACCATAAAAGAATGATCAAGCTCATCGATTATCGGTTCTATTACAGCTTTAACGTCATAATAATCTAAAACCATACCATTTGCATTTGGATCGCCGCTTAGTTCAACCATACATTTATAAGAATGCCCGTGCAAATTTTTACACTTGCCGGCGTGGTATCTTAGACGATGCCCCATTTCCCAATAAAACTCTTTTGCAATTTTCATTAAACACCTTTTGTAGTTGGTTCCCAAATAATTTTATGCATTTGCAATTGAAACCGTACCATTAGTTTATCATGTAAAATCCATTCAACAAGTTTAGCTGGTTCTAGCTGCCCGAATACAACTGAAAATAGAACTGTGCACTTATTGGCTAAATTATATTTTACTATTATTTCTTTTGCCCATTGGTAATCATCGAGCGTTCCAATTACAAATTTGATTTCGTCATTCGGTTTTATGAAATCAATATTCTCATAAAGGTTTTTTTTCATCATTTTGCTGGATGGACATTTGAGATCAAGAATGATCATTACACGATGATCTATATCTTTGATTGGCAGACTTCCTCCTGTTTCAAGCATCACGTTAAATCCTTCGTCGCACAATCTCTTCATTAGTTGTAAAGATTCGCTTTGAACTAAAGGTTCGCCGCCGGTAATTTCAACTAACTTGCAATTGTATTTTCTTACTTCGTCAATAATAGAATCTATTGCCATATCAGTTCCATCGTAGAATGCGTATTCGGTATCGCAGTATGAGCAGCGAAGATTGCAGTAAGTAAGCCGCACAAAAACAGTAGGGAGCCCGGCTTTTGAACTTTCTCCTTGTATTGAATAGTATATTTCATTGATTTTTAACATAAAAATAACCAGTTAATAAAGAGGCGCAAAAATAATAATCCTTTTAATAATCAATCAACAACTTAAAATTTACTTTTGTTAACAAGCTGATAAAACCAAATTTGTGCGTAACTGTTTGTAACTAAGCAAGTTTAAAAAGCAAATCAATCAGCTAGGTTTGATTTGTAAAGGGTTCTATGCTATATTTACGCACAATTTTTAACAATACTTAGGTCTATTTAATGGCGCACCACAAATCAGCTAAAAAAAGAGTAAAACAGAGCAAAAAGAAAGCTGAAAGAAATAAAGCGGCTTTATCGAAAGTAAAAACTCTTGTTAAAAAAGTTTACGCAGAAGAAGATAAAACAACAGCGGAAAATTTCTTAAAAGAAGCTGTTTCAGCTCTCGATAAAACTTCAGCAAAGGGGAGAATTCATAAGAACACAGCGGCACGTAAAAAATCTGCCCTCACTAAACACGTTAATAAATTAGCTGTTGCTTAATACTTATGCTGGTTACAATTTATTCGTAAGGCGGTTCTCGAGATTATTCGGGCTGCCTTTTTTTATAGTTCTTTTACTGCGTCTTTTCCTTCGGCCTCGGGCAAATAGAATTTCACTTTATAAATATCTGCTTTTACATCGTTCGGTTTAGAAATCTTTTTCCGAATAAGAATCGAATGCTCGATTGAAATATTATCTTCCACTTCAGAACCAAAAATATAAGTGAATCCTTTAATTGTAACATTTGCCCCGATTTTACATGGGCAATGATCGCTGCCGGTAATTCTCACTCCAGATTCAATTTTTGTGTCTGCTCCTATAGAAACATTTCCCCGTATTACATTACCTCTAGATATTTCAACATTATCGCCGATATTGAAGGTTTGCCCATAGAAGCAGGAAATCTGCGCCGCTTCTTCTACAACCACACCTTTCCCCAAATGAACGTTGCCCTCTACAAAAACATTTTTTTGTAATTTCAAATTGTAATTGGGCACAACATCTTTTCCTATGTAAACTCCTTTTCCAATTTCGATATCAAGGGGGATGCCTTGTTTATCCATTTTCAAAATTTCTTCAATTACAGTTTCTGCAATGAAGAAATCATCCGGATCATCTATCATAATTATGTCTTTGAGTTTTTCATAAGCATGCCTGCGGGCAATGGCATCCATCTCTTTCAAAACAGATTTATTATTGAAGCCCATTAAAACATATTGTTGTTTTGGACTAACAGCTTCAACTATGTAACCGTGTTTGTTGAAAAGTCCTATCAAATCTGTTAGATAAATTTCGTTCTGAGCATTATTGTTTTCAATCTTACCTATTAGCCCGGCAAGCGGCTTATATTTGAATGCATAAATCCCCGAATTGAATTCGCGATTTTCGATCAGTTCTGACTTGGTAAATCTATAATTTTTCTTTTTATACTTTACTATGTATGGTTTTTTCTTGTCAAGATTTAGTATCTCTTTGTATTCGAGAATTTCAATAACTCTTCCTTTCTCTTTCGATTTTGTGCCTTTTGCATCTTTATCTTTAGCGCGGATAATTCTACCATAATGATTGGCTTCAATTTCTCCTTCATAAATTCCTGTAAGCACCATCATATCGGCATTAGATTTCTCAAACTCATTTTTAAAATATTTAACTGTTTCGGCATCTATCAAGCCCATATCGCCTGGGAAAATATAAACTACGCCGTCGTAATTTTTATCTTCGATCTTATCAAGAGCAATTTGAACGGCATGTCCCGTTCCGTTTTGAAATTCTTGATAAGCAAACGAAACTGATTTTTTCTTCCCAATCGCTTTAACAACATCTTCGGCTTTAATTCCTACCACAATTATTATATTTGAATCCTCCAACCCCTTTTCGCAAACATTACAAACGCGCTCAACAGTGGGTTCTTCCCAAATTTTGTGCAGCATTTTTGAGGTTTGAGATTTAATACGTTTTCCATGACCAGCAGCAAGAATAATGGATGTTTTTTTCTTGCTAGCGTTAAATGGCGAAGAATAATCTTTAATCATTTTCTCTATAGAAGTCATGTTCTGGTTCAAATCCATTTTTCCCTCGCGGTAATAAAGAACAGCTATTTTCTATTCTTAATTTAATGATAATAATAAGCGAATGAAATATGCTTAAAAAGGAGCACATTTTAATTTTTATTTCTCGAATGATTTTATTTAATTAGCACAGTAATAAATATGGAGAATAAATGAATAGGGCAAAATTATTTTTTATACTTTTTGTATTGTTGAGTATTTCAATAGAAATTATTGGACAAGAAAAAGGATATGGAATTGGTGCAATGATAGGGGAGCCGACAGGTTTAAGCGGCAAATATTGGCTGGATAAAGAACGCGCTCTGGATTTTGGACTAGCCTACTCTTTTGTTCATTCAAATTCTGCTATCTCAATAAGCTGCGATTATATTTACCATAAATTCGATGTAATAAAATCAGATCAAAAACTACCCGTTTATTATGGGTTTGGTGCGCGGCTGAGAATTGTTGAAGAAACAAAAAATAGTATTGGCGCAAGAGGCGTTGTAGGGCTGCTTTGGATAAGTGATAAATTTCCTGTCGATGCATTTTTCGAAATTGCGCCCGTCTTTTTGCTGCTTCCACAAACTGCTTTACAATTTGATTTTGCTATTGGCGGCAGATATTATTTTAATCAGTAATTCACTTTGTGGCATTTGAATAAAAAATTTCTGAATGAAGAAGCTCTTAATGAAGTTGCTCATTCGTTGTGTAACTGTTTCTTTCATTTGGAATCTTCTTTTCGACTTAGGAATTTTCCTCTTTGAGCTAAATCATTACACAAACTTTACACTGCTACATTTTTAATCTACTCATTTCATCAACTATATTTGGTAATATTTCTCCAGCTGTTCCTAGAATAGAATAATCTGCATAACGGGTCATGTCCGTTGGTTCAACGTTGATCTCAACAATGTAAGACCCCGCCTGTTTTGCGCTAATAGGAATATATGCAGCGGGATAGACTACGGCAGATGTGCCAACAACAAAACAGATGTCGCTCCACTCGGCGGCTTTTTCTCCTTCACGAAATTCATCTTGTGGAAGCATTTCACCAAACCAAACAACGTCAGGACGAACAAGTCCGCCGCATTTTTCACACTTAGGGGCTTTATTGGCTAATTCAAATTGCGGAGCGTTGTAAGAAGTACGGCAATCAATGCAGTAATTTCTTTCGATGTTTCCATGTAGTTCAAAAATTTTTGTAGAGCCGGCGCGGCGGTGTAGGTTATCAATATTTTGTGTTACTACTGTTACATCCAAATATTTTTCGAATTCTGCAATTGCGTAATGTCCAGCATTCGGCCGGGCTTTATGAATAATATCTCTTCTGTGCTGATACCACTCCCAAACCAGATCCGGATTGCGCATAAAAGCATCAAAATTTGCAAGTTCTTCCGGCTTCATCTTATTCCAAATTCCGTCTTTTCCGCGGAATGTTGAAATACCGCTCTCGGCAGAAATTCCAGCGCCGGTAAAGAAAACAATCTTTTTAGCAGATTGTAATTTTTCTAAAAACTCTTTTTTGAATTGCATATAGTAATAATAGAAAAGTTTGTTGAAAAAATGGTTTCATTAACTTAGTGTCTTAGTTGCAATAATTAGATTTTTTATTTTTACATAAAGATACGAAGGCACAAAGAAAAAAATATTTAAATCTGAAACCAAGCTTACAAATTTAATCTCACGGGAGTAAATTTTTCTTTGAAGTTACGCAAAAGGATGATATTCGGTAATTTTTCTCTACTAAAATCAGAATGGTAAATATTCTTTTCTTCACGTAAAACGTAAGTGAATAATATAACGGAGGAGTAAGTTCTTCCCCCGCTACCTTTATCTAAAAGCTTCAACTAAGATTAAACTTATTTGTGGAAAATATGTAATCAGAAATAGAGCAAAAAGAAGAATAATTGTAAAAGGGAAAGTAGATTTTATTACAAATCCAATTTTCTTTTCAAATATACTTGAAGCGACATATAAATTAAGTCCGAGAGGCGGAGTTAAATAGCCAATTTCCAGATTTACGATAAAAATTATTGCAAAGTGAATTGGATCAACGCCAAAGTGAATAGCAATAGGTCCTAAAAGGGGGCCAACAATAAGAATGGCAGACATTATATCCATAAAGCAGCCGAGAACTAATAGAAATAAATTAACAAGAATAAGAAAACCAAGCGGTGTGCTGACAATGCTTGTTAACCATTCTGCTGCTTGATAAGGAATTCTTTCTAAAGCTAAAAATTGATTAAAGCTGATGGCAATAACTATTATTAAGAATAAAGTTCCCATCATTACGGAGCTTTGAATGAATATTCCTGGTAGTTCTTTTATTTTCAAATCCTTGTGAATAAAAACTTCGACTATAAACGCGTAAACTACGGCAACAGCAGCAGCTTCGGTAGGAGTAAAAAATCCACTATAAATTCCCCCGAGAATTATGAATGGCAACAATAGAGCTAAAATTCCATCTTTAAAAGATTTGATAAGTTGTTTAAATGAAAAATTTATTTTCGTCAACGCTGTGTGCTGTTTCTGAGAAAATACCGAGTAAATCATCAGCAATAAACCGATCAATAAACCTGGTAATATGCCTGCGATGAACAAATCTGCTACTGAAATAACATACTTAGGAGTCGAAACGACTATTGCATAAATTATCATCGGAATACTAGGAGGAATTAAAATTCCAAGGGAACCGGCCGAAGTAATAAGCCCAACAGAAAAATTTTCTTTGTAGCGATCTTTAATAAGAGCGGGATACATCATCGTTCCGATAGCTATTACAGTAACCGGAGAAGAGCCGGAAAGAGCCGCAAAAAAGAGACATGCAAAAATAGTGGTAACGGCTAATCCACCGGGCATCCAGCCGACTGTTGCTTTTGCAAAATTGATTAGTCTCTTAGTAATACTGCCGTGAGTCATCATCTGTCCAGCGACTAAAAAGAAAGGAATAGCCAGCAAAATATCTTTATTAACCGCATTGAACATATCTGCAATCATCTCTGTTAAAATACCATCGCCTAAAAAGTGAAGTGACCCGAGCGTGATGATAGCCAAAACGGTAAACAAAGGAGTACCAATTACAATACTAATCAGTGCAACTATTAGAATAAAATATCCCATCACTCTGCCTCCGGCTTTTCTAATATCTTCTCCTGGCTCCCGGAGCCGACAGAAGTAAATTTGCCTTGGAATATTTTAATGCCAATAATGATAAATCTAAATGCAATTACAATTAGTGATGCCGGAATAATAACTTGGACAATCCAAAGAGGAATATTCAATACTAAGGAAGTTTCTTCAAAGCTTTTTGTCTCTGCAACATATTGTATTCCCAGATAAGCTATAAAGAGAGTAACCGTAAAAACAATTAAGTTTACTAAAAGGGAAACATATGGTAGGATTTTCTTTGGAAATAGTTTTTCTGGAATTCCAACTACTAAGTGCTTATTCTCTTTAGTTGCCAAAGAAGCGCCAATAAAACCAACCCATATCATTAGAAAGGCCGCTAACTCTTTTGCCCAAACAAATCCGTGGTCGAATAGTTCTCTGAAGAGAAAATCAAAAAAAACAACAAGAGTCATAACTGCAAGGGCAATAACTAAGAAGGTTTTTTCGACTTTAGATAAGAGACTATCAATTTTTTCCCAAATAGCGCTCACGGTTTACTCGTCTTTTTTCTTAGATCAATAAGAGCAGATTGAACTTTATCAAAAAGATCGGCTCCAACAATTTTTCTGAATTGCAAATGTATAGGTCGAGCCAATTTGGCAAATTCTTCTCTTTGGGCTGAAGTCATTTTGTGTACTTTAACACCTTCGCTTTCAAGTATTTTCACTATTTCAGGCTCAATTGCTCTAACGCCGGTTCTTCCTAATTCGGCTTCTTTCTTCTGGTCGCCTAACAATATTTTTCTTAAATCATCGGGAAGAGAATCCAAAAATTTTTTATTGTAAATAATGATGCCGGGCTGGTACATATGAGCTGATAAAACAAAATGATCAATTGCTTGGTACCAACCTGTAGCGGAAGTAAATAAAGTAGAATTATCAAATCCATCAACCAATCCAGTTTGTAAAGCGCTCATCACTTCGGGAATAGAAATGGGGACGGCTGAAGCACCAAAAGCTTTCCACATTTCAAGGTGAATTGGGCTTTCTTGACTTCTGATTTTCATTCCTTTAATGTCGCTTGGTTTCATAATTGGTTTTTTCTTTGAAGCGAAATGACGCCAGCCATTCTCATTCCAGCTATGAAAAATAAATCCTTTTTTTTCAAGAATTTCCGAGTACGGCTTTAACACTACATTATCTAAAATATAATCCGATTCTTTATCATCTAAGAAAAGATAAGGTAGTTCTATAAGTTGAAGTTCGGGAATTATAGAAGTAACTGCGCCAACGCTTCCGCCCCAAGCCTGAATTCTGCCTCTTTGAAGAGACTTTAATGTTTCTAATTCGCCGCCAAGCTGTCCATTTGTAT
Organism: Melioribacter sp.; assembly: GCA_020723965.1. Taxonomy (GTDB): domain Bacteria; phylum Bacteroidota; class Ignavibacteria; order Ignavibacteriales; family Melioribacteraceae; genus DYHW01. The sequence goes on from DYHW01000007.1 coordinate 49,114, forward strand.
ATGGAACAAATTTTATTCTTCCTTTACTTTCTTTCTCTACACGTTTCTTCATCTCCTTTAGCTGATCAGACCAAGGCGTTCCGTCAGGCGCTATAGTAGCTAACCTAACTTCTACCGCCTCTTCTTGACAAAAACTGCTTTCATAAAAAGAAAACGAAAAAAGGATTAGTGTAAGAAGTATTAATTTTTTATTTAAAGAACTCATCTACTCTCCCCAATAGTTTTTTTGCATATTCTTGTTCGTATTTATTTTCAGGCGTTATTTCTGGAATAATATCGTAAGGAGTATTTATAACATATTCTAACTGCTTAACAAATGTTTCTCTGTCTTGAGCTTTGGTAGCATAATATTCAGCCATCAAAGTTCTAGTTCCGAAATAATTGGGGGCGAGTTCAATCGACTTTTCAAAATGAAACTTAGACAAATTTAAATCTCCGCCTGGAACTCTAGTTGGAAGCGCTCCAAAAAATCGGTCCGCAGCGCCATAAAAGAAATTTCTATCAAGGTCCATTACCCGCTGGTTGTATGCCTCTATTTTTGATTTATTCCCCAATCTGACCAAAACATTTTTCTCGGCGGCCCACTTGCCGTAATTAGCGCCGGTCCAATAAAGCGCTTCTATTCCTTCTAAACCAACGCCTTGAATAGCTTTTTTAACATCTTGTGTTTCTTCATAGATCTTTCTGAACCCGGGAATTAGTCCTAATGTTCTTTCTCCTCTTTCTAATCCTTTGGTGAACAGTTCATCTTTTTTTTCGGGGTCGGTTTCTACATAATTTGCAACTAAATAATAAGCTCTAGTTAAGCGAGCGAGCAAATCTATATCTGATGGATTTGCTTCTGCGGCGGCTAAATAAGCATTGAGCATTTCTCTTGCTTTTTCAGGTATGCCTCGCTGTTCCCATAAAAGTTCTGCTTCGGCTCTCAATCGATCTTTTTCTTCAACTTGAACTGCTGCTTCTTTTTGAGTTTCTAAAAAAACAGCTTTTCTTCCTGCACATGAAGCAAAGAAAAATGATGTAAGAAGAAGTATTACTAAATAACCCCTCTTAGAAAAACGTATAATTTCCATTGCTGCCCTCGTTTATGTTTTTAAATGCTTTTGCAAGAAATAATTATTTCGTTGCTAATATGAAAATAGAAAAGTTTAATATCAAGAAAATATTAACTTTTATCCCTTGCGAATTCATCGGCAATATAAAGAGAAGTATTGGCAAGCGGAAGAAACCGGGTCCATCTGTTTCCTTTATTTTTGTCCGCCTTTATAGCGTACTTATACGCGTTTGTTTTTGCACTCAGCTCATCGGCTTGATAAAGAACAATGGCTTCGAGCGTTTTAGGTTCTACTGGAGAAGCAAATTCTAATTTGCCCTGATGACTGAGAACAAGATGTAATAATTGATTCTTCAACTCTTCCGGAAAGTCCGGAATAGATGCCGCTGCTTTCTCAACTTCAAGTGCGCCAATTATAATGTGTCCAACCAATTTTCCTTTGTCTGTGTAATCAAAAACGTTTTTGTAAATAAGTTCTTCGGTTTTTCCGAAATCGTGTAGTAAAGCTCCGCAAATTAAAAGATCGCGCTTTATATCGGGATGAATTGAACAGACCAAATCGCAAATGGTTGCAACCTCAAGCGTGTGTTCAAGCAAACCGTGCACATATGCATGATGCCAAGCTTTGCCTGCAGGCGCATAAGAATATTTATCAAGATTTTCTTTCGAAAAAATTTTATTGATTAGTTGATTGATGAACTGATCTTTAATTGAATCAATAACGGTTTTTAATTCATTAAGCATAACATTAAGAGGGCGTTGCGACTTAGGCAGGAAGTCTTCGGCTATGACATTATCTTTTTCATCGACTAATCGGATCTTATCGATTTTGATTTGCGGCGCTCCGTTAAATTCTTCAATGGCTCCGGATACTTTTATTATTGTCCCTTCTTTAATTTTATCGGTCAGATCATCCAACTTGTCCCATACTTTTGCCGGAAGCGCTGCGGATTTATCTCTCAATTCAAGATTAAGATACGGCTTTCCGTTCTTTGCGGTCTTTATTTCGAATTTGTTTACGATCAGGAAAAGAATAATTTCGTCGCCAATGGCAAAATCATTCAATTCTTTTTGCTTAAGCATAGATATAATTTGTCTTAGTTCTGTTTCAATTTATTAAAAATAATTTGAAGGGCAAAGCGTTGTTTTAATAATTTTGCAACTCATTTTTTTTCAACGGTAGAATTTTTTCAACATAGATGGAAATAAGTCTTGATCTTAATTATAATCTTTTATCTTCTATCAAATAGAAAAAGAGAGAAATAATGAAGATGATTGAGATTAAGAAATTCTTCCTCAAGATGTTGGAATTTCTTAATAAGAGTCTTTAATACAAACACTCTCTTATCGCTTGAACCAATTGCACTCGATCGACCGGCTTCGAAATTATTTTATCTACGCCTAATTTTCGATATTTCTTTGTGATCTCTTCGCTCAACACAGCGGTGATGACAACTATAGGAGTAGTTTTATTTGATTCTTTTTTTTGTATGGCATCGACGAATTGAATCCCGTTCATCAACGGCATATCGTGGTCTGTTATAACGATTGTTGGAAGAATATCTCGGAACAATCCGATTGCTTCGTAACCATTGTCTGCAAATCGAACTTCAAAATTTGGAAGAGCTTCTTCGATAATTTTTTTATAGAAAGCGCGCTCGCCTTGGTCGTCTTCTACAAGAAGAACAAAATTTTTTGCTTCGGGAATAGTAAAGTGAAATTCGCTTCCTTCGCCAACTTGAGAATAGAACCAAACGCGCCCATTATGTTTTTCAACAATTTCCTTAACAAGAGTTAAACCAAGCCCGCTGCCTTTTTCGCCGTTCGTTCCCACAAGAGAAAATTTTTTATCGATCCTAAAAAGGTTTGATTGATGCTCTTCCGAAATTCCGAGTCCTTCATCGCGCACAACTAATTCGATCTCTCCTTCTTTAAATCTGCTTGCTGAAATATGAATCTCTTTTCTTTCAGGAGTAAATTTGATTGCATTGCTCGTTAAATTAATTATGGCTTGTCCAATCAATCGTTCATCTGCGTTAATATGAAGGTCGGCTGGAATATCAGTCCTTATATTGATGTTTTTTCTTACAGCATCGCCTGTGAGTGGCGTAATTGAATTTGCAACGATGGTTTTAACATTGAGGCGTGCGGGGTTAATTTTAATTCTTCCGGTCTGCAGCCGCGACCAATCCAGCAAACAATTGATAAGATGAAGCTGCGATTTTGAAGAATCATAAATGTATTGCAGATATTCATTCTTTTCATCATCAGAAATGTCTTGTTCGTTAAGAAGAATTTCTGAGAAGCCAAGTAAAGTTGTGAAGGGCGCACGGAGATCATGAGAAATAATAGATATAAATTGATCTTTTTGTGAATTGAGTTCTTTTAACGAATCGTTTAAAATTTGTAATTTTTTTTCTCCCTTTTTGATTTCAGATATATTTAACACAATGCTTTTGCGGCAAATGATTTTTCCCTTTTCTCTTTCAACACTGATGAATTCTTTTAACCAAACAACTTCGCCCCGCTTTGATATGATGCGGTAGATCAGCTCTTCATATTTTTTTAATGGGTCGTTTTCAAATTCAATCAAAGCTTTTTTGATCTGTGCGGAATCCTCATTATGAATAAGTGAATAAAGATTTTCCGGGAAGTTTCTGATCTCTTCTGCAGTGTATCCTGTAATTTCTTCAACGGCATCAGAGATTAAGGTCTCGCTTTCACCATTCAGGTATTTGACCGTAAAGAAAAGATTTTTAATTCCGTTGCTAAAATGAGCGAGAACGGAAAAATCGCAATTGTTCTTTTTCATCGACCGTTTTTTTTGGGTGCTGACTGATTCAAATATAATAAAATTACTTTTAATACTGCATCGATGTTTTTTTCGAACTCATTATATCAAACCTCTCTTAGGCGCGCGAACATTCGGCAAGTACTCCTGGCTTGCCGGGAGAGAGATGACGAAGATATTTTTTAAATGTTTCTATATAGTGTTCCGAAATGTCAGTGTCTATTACTACAACTGTAGTTTGATGAGAAGCATATAAAATCATAATTGTGGTGGGGCAATTTTCATGATGTGAAATATTTATATATCGTCTTTGCTTGTTTTAGTTGGTATTCCCAGCTCATCCATTTTCCTGTAGAGCGAAGATAAACCGATCTCAAGCGCTTTTGCAGCCCGCTCTTTATTATAATCAAATTTATTTATTATCTTCAAAATATGTTCTCGTTCAAAAATACTAAGCGCTTCTTTTAGCTGGTCGGGATAGCCGTGTTGTTCACCGCCGTGTATCTGTTCTGCAAGGTCGGTTACAGATATATATTCTTTAGATGCAAAAATAATTGCTCGTTCAATAACATTTTCTAATTCTCTTACTCCACCGCGCCATTCATGAGAAAGAAGAATTTTCATTGTTTCGTTATCAACTCCTAAAACTTTTTTACCCATTTCAACACTAAATTTTTCAACAAAGTGATTTACGAGCAAAGGAATATCTTCTTTGCGCTCATTAAGAGTGGGCAATTTAATTTCGACTACATTTAATCTGTAAAACAGATCTTCGCGGAACTCCCCCAATTTTGTTTTTTCGTAAAGGTCTTGATTTGTTGCAGCTATAAGACGAACATCAGTGATTACTGGTTTAACGCCGCCAACAGGAAGAAATTCCCGGTCTTCAATAGCGCGCAATAATTTTACCTGAAGATTCAAAGGCAGTTCAGCAATTTCATCCAAGAATAAAGTGCCGCCATCGGCAACTTTGAATAAACCTTGTTTATCATCTGTAGCGCCCGTAAATGAACCCTTTTTATGTCCGAACAATTCACTCTCAATCAAATTTTCCGAAATCGCACCGCAGTTTATTGGCAGAAATATTTTATCCTTTCTTCTGCTGTTAAAATGAATCGCTTTTGCAATCAATTCTTTTCCAGTACCGCTCTTGCCGTAAATCAATACAGTGCTATTTGTTGGAGCAACCTGAGTGACGATGTTGAAAACTTTTTTCATCGGCTCGCTTTTACCGATAAGGTTTGTAAAACCTGGATCGAATGAAATTCTCTGCCGCAAATATTTATTTTCAGATTCAAGCTTTTTGTATTCAGCAAGTCTCTTCACGCGAAGGATCATATCGTCAAACTCAACGGGCTTAATAAGATAATCGTAAGCTCCCTTTCTAAGCGCATCTATTGCTGTTTTAACTGATGCGTAGGCAGTCATAATAATAAAAAAAGTTTCGGGGGAGATTTTTGAAGCTGAATCAAGCAACTCCATTCCATCAAGCTTTGGCATTTTTATATCAGTAATAACAATATCAAAAACTTGTTCTTGAATTTTTTGAAGCGCTTCTTCGCCATCGCCGGCAACTTCGGTCGAATAACCTTCTTCATCTAAAACCATCTTTAATGAATCACGAATCGGCTTTTCATCATCAACTATCAATATTCTTGCTGTCATTTCTTCTCCGTTAATTATTTTCGATAGGAAGAGTTATAATAAAAGCGCTTCCTTCGTTTAGTTTACTTTTAGCTTTTATCTCTCCATTAAACCGTTTAATTATTCCGTAGCTTACCGATAGCCCAAGTCCTGTTCCTTTTCCAACATCTTTTGTTGTAAAGAATGGATCAAAAATTTTATCTAAAGTCGCTTCATCCATACCGCAGCCGTCATCAGTTATTTCTATGAAAATGTGCTTGCCATCGAAATCAGATTTAACAGAAATTTTTCCATTTCCATCAATAGCATCCAATGCGTTGATGAGAATATTTACAAACACCTGCAGCAGTTGATCGGCTGCTACGCGAGTTTTTGGCAAGGTCTCTTTTAACGCAGTCTCAAAATTTACTTTGCGAACTCGTTTATCATACTTAACAATTCCAATTGCAGTTTTGATTACATCTGTTATATCCTGACACGCAGTTTCATAACTAGGGGGGCGTGAGAAATCGACTAACTCCCTAACAATTTTCGTAATTCGATCAATATTTTCTTTAATGTTTATAAGCTGCTCGCTAATGAATGCATCTTGACTTCTTCGTTGAAGAATTTGAACTAGAGATGAAATAGAAGTTAGAGGATTGCCAATTTCATGCGCTACTCCGGCAGCAAGCTGCCCGATAACAGCAAGTTTTTCCGATTGATCGATCTGTGCCTGCAAGCGTTTAAATTCCGTGCGGTCTTTGATAATTATGGAACGACCAGCGAATTCTCCGTTCTTGCTTGGAAGTTTTGTAACGCTTAAACGTACACTTATTATTTCACCAAATTTTGTTCTTCTTTCGGTTTCAAGAATTTTAGTGCCTCCCCGATAATTAACTTCCTCTTGAATTTGTTTCAGTTCGTTAAAATATTTTTCTCCTTCAGGCAAAAGCAGCGAAGAAGATTTTCCGATCACTTCTCCTTCGGTATAGCCGAAAATTTTTTCTGCGCCTTTATTCCACGCTATAAATTTCTCGTTACTATCGACCATCATTATTGCCTGGTCGGATGTATGCAAAATATTTTTGAGATACTGATTATTCAAATCAAGTTTGGATGCCAGGCGGTCGCGGTCGTATTCAAGCTCTTTCATCTTAGCATCTTGGTAAAGCATTCCGAAACGCGCAAAAATTTGTTCAATTAGTTCATCTAAAAACCCAAGAAGAATAACAGGGTCTGTATTTCCCATTGCATCTTTTTCTATAAAATTAAGGATCGAAAATCTTCCGTAGCTAAAAAGCTGGCTTACTTCGAGTAAATTAAAATTTGCACTTGAGAGAAGCGTGTACGCGTCAACCAAATATTGGTCTGCTGTTTTGTAATTACCTGTTTCGATTACTTCAATAAATGTGTTGAGACTGCTTTCAACGAAGGTGTGGATTTGTTGTTCTGTGAGTTTGTCTTTTAAAACCGGAAATAATTTTGCGCTCCAATTATCAGCAATATCCTTAAAATACTTTTTGAGCAGTTCGATCAATAACTTTTTCATATAGTCAATTCATAATATCATTAAAAAATGTGAAAACAAGTGTTACGGTTCGTTTCTAAATTGTGTGCAAAAATAAACAAAGCCACTTATAAGTGCTAATTCGTGAAATTTGAGGCATTGTAATGTGTAATGATTTCGGATAAAAAATAGCTGTTCGGAACAGTAAATATATAGCTTATGTATAAGAAACAGTTTGATTATTTTTACGCAACAAGCAAGGAAATTAAATGAAAAAATATTTTATCGTTTTTGTGATCGCGACTATTACATCATCAATTTTATCCGCCGAAGAGATTGTTGTTAACCCATCCCTCTCGAATGTAAAAGTTTTTTTGAGAGGAGCCGAGTTGAATTATGTAACAAAAGTTAAAGTAGAAAAAGGGGTAAATGATATAGTTTTTACGGGATTAGCATCGAATATTGAACGCAACAGTATCAACATTTCCGCAAAAGGAGATGCTGTAATTATTGCGGTCGTTCAAAGATTTGATTATCTGATGCCTCCGTTAAAAACTAAGCAGATAAAAATGTTAGAAGATTCTCTCGAAGCGCAAAATAAGGCGACTGCATTTATTCAAAATGATATTGATGTGTTGAAAGCAGAAGTTGATCTTATTCTTGCGAACAAAAATATTGGTAACGAAAAAATAGGCGTGAGCATTATTGAGCTGCAAAGAATGGGGGAATACTACCGCAAACGGCTTACTGAAATCAAAAATAAAATTTTTGAACTCACTTTAAGCGCAAAAAAAATACAAAAAGATATTGAACGTATTCAGAATCAATTGAAAGAACTCAACAATCAACTCAACAAATCTACTAATGAAATCGTTGTAACGGTTTCAACAAAATCAGCCGGTATCTTAGAAACTAATTTATCGTATTTAATTTACGATGCCGGATGGCAGCCGTTGTATGATGTTCGTGCTGATAAATTAAATTCGCCAGTACAGCTTGTCTATAAAGCGGATGTTAGACAAAATAGCGGTTTGGATTGGAATGATGTGCAAATTGTTCTCTCGACAAGAACTCCTGTTGCAAACAATTACAAGCCAGAACTTAATACTTGGTTTATAGATTTTGCGCGACCAATCTTGTACCGTGAAATGAAATTAGGTGCGGCAAAATCTATTGCCAACGACGCCGCGCAGGCGCTTTCTGATCAAGACGCCGCTCCTTCTGAAACAATGGCAGATTATTTTGATATGAACGAAAAACAACTTTCAGTTGAATTTACTCCTCAACTAAAATATTCTATCCCATCAGATAACAAACCTCATTCTGTGTCTTTGCAAGAATTTTCTCTTTCTGCAAATTATGAATACTTTGCTGCGCCGAAACTTGATAACAATGCATTTCTAATTGCGCGGTTAACAGATTGGACTGATTATAATTTGCTGCCTGGTCAAGCGAACATCTATTTTGAAAATTCTTACGTCGGGCAGTCAACAATCAATCCTTACACAACAAAAGATACGCTGGCAATATCTTTTGGGCGTGATCAAAATATTTCTGTTTCTCGCAGTCTCTTAAAAGATTTTTCAGAAGATAAATTCTTAAGCGGCAATGTTGAAAGAACATATACGTTCGAGATCAAAATTAAAAACAACAAAAAAATTTCCGCCAAGATCTTAGTTGAAGATCAAATACCAATTTCTAAAAATGAAGATATTGTTGTAAAGCTGAAAGAATCTTCCGGCGCAATTTACGATTCCGAGAGCGGTAAACTTAAATGGATTGTTGATGTTGATGGAGGGAAATCTGTTGTGAGGAAATTGGTTTATTCTGTGAAATATCCGAAGGATAAACAGGTGCAAGGATTGTAAAATTGTTCATCGCCTTACGCAAAGATTTCAGACTTTGCGGATTTTGCTTTATTCTTAGAACGCTTTGCGTGAGAAAAGAAAGCAATTTCCCGAAGTCCGTAGAATCTGTGGAGATCGTTCCGACACGTAGAGATTGCAATGAAATCGCAAACATGCCTGTCATGTAGATTATACGTTGTCAGATGTGGACGCAAAGGGATTAACATCAAAAATTATTTTCATGCGAAGGCGAGATTGTTAATCAAATTTTGTAAGGGTACAACTTGAGGAGCTCCTGCATAATAGTTCGTCAAAAAAAATTACACTATAATGTTTGATTTTACTCTTCTAAGTTTTTCAATATTCTTGTATTCGCTTTTGTAAATTTTTTTAATTCCATCGCCAAGGGCTTTTTCAATATCGCGTATATCTTGAACTAATTTCAGCATTCCATTTATTTCAACAGATGCAGCTTGGTCGGTTCCCCACATAGCGCGGTCAAGTGTAATATGCCTTTCAACAAAAGCTGCCCCGAGCGCAACTGCGGCAAGTGTTGGAGCTAGCCCTGTCTCGTGTCCAGAATAGCCAATCGGAAGGGAGGGAAATTTTTCTTTGTATGTATGAATTACTCGTATGTTGAGTTCCTCAACATTGCATGGATAGTTTGAAGTAGATTGAGCGATCATCAAATTTTCTGTGCCAAGAATTCGCACAGCTTCTTCAACATCTTCCATAGCTGACATTCCGGTTGAGAGAATTACAGGTCTTCCGGTTGCTTTAATTTTTCTTAAAAAATTATGATCTGTCAATGATGCCGAAGCAATTTTGTACATAACCGGTTTAAATTTTTCTATAAAATAGAGCGCTTCTTCGTCCCATGCCGATGCAAACCAATCAATCCCTTTTTGTCTGCAGTAATCGTCAATTTCCAGATACTCTTCAAAACCAAATTCTACTTTACGGCGGTATTCAATGTAAGAAATTCTTCCCCATGGCGTGTTGCGTTCAATATCCCATTGATCTTTGGGAACACAAAGTTCGGGAGTTCTCTTTTGAAATTTAACAGCATCGCAGCATGCAAAGACTGCTCCGTCAATTAGTTTTTTTACGAGTTCGATTGAACCATTATGATTGATTCCAATTTCGGCAATAATGTAAACCGGTTCGCCTTCACCAACTAATTTTTTCCCCACTTTAATTTTTCTCATTAACGTCCCTTCTCTTTTTTATTCATCTTAGCTTCAATTATAAGTTCCGCAAAGTCGCGGAAAGCGCCGTAACCTGCTCTGTTTTCAAGAATAACATCAGCAACGTTCTTGGCAAATTTTGTTGCATCACTCGGACAGGCGGCTAATCCTGCAGCTTTCATTATTTCGATATCGTTAGTATCGTCTCCTATGAATGCAACTTCTTCTGCAATTAAATTTTTTCTTGAAAGAATTTCTTCAAAAGTTTTTTCTTTTTCAAAAATGCCGAGATGAAGTTCATCTATTTTTAATTTTTGAGCCCGGCTTTTAACAATCAACGAATTTTCACGAGTGAGGATACCTGTTTCTACATCAACTAATTCGCGTAAACGTTCGACGCCCATTCCATCGCGGATTGAAAACCGCTTCATCTCTTCACCTTTAGCCGAGTAGTAAACGCCGGTGTCAGTCAGAACGCCGTCAACATCAGTAAGCAATAATTTTATTTTAGATGCACGTTTCAGAAGTTGGTTCTTATTCATTTTTTTTTTCATAGAAAAAGCCATTCATTTATTTTAAGGATCTTTGATTTTTCTTCTTTTCTTTATTCCCTTTTTCTTCATTCCTTTTTTTCTTCTTTCCTTCATTCCTTTTTTCCTTTCCTCACCAACACGTCCAGCCGCCATCAACAATTAAGTTAGAGCCGGTCATGTAACTTGATGCATCGCTCGCAAGAAAGATTAGCGCGCCTTTGTAATCATTCGGCTTAGCCATTCTTCCAAGCGGAGTTTTATAAGAATATTTTTTCATAAAGAATTCATCTTGATTATTTTCTACTCCGCCTGGGGTTAGCGCGTTAACCCGCACGCCATCTTTTCCCCAATAAGTGGCAAGATATTTTGTAAACATAATTACAGCGGCTTTTGTAGCCGAGTACGCCGGCGGTTTGAAGAATGATTGCGTTCCATCTTCTTTGATATAAAGCGATTGATCCGGCGCAGTAATTCCGTAAGTTGACGCAATATTTATAATGCTTCCGCTTTTCTGTTTGGCCATAACTGCTCCCAAAATTTGAGAACACAAAAACACTCCGGTCAAATTAACATCAATGGATCTTTGCCAGAGTTCGAGCGGATAATTTTCAAACTTAGATTGCTCGCTTGCTGCTTTTGGGTTTTCAAACATATCATTTATAGCTGCATTGTTGACGAGAATGTCAATGTACCCGAACTTTTCAAGAACTTTATCGCGCAAATTCTTTATTGAAACCGGATTTGTAACGTCAAGTCCGGCGCCAATCGATTCTGTTAAAAAAGATTTTGCAAACTCAACACACTTCGATTCATCTAAATCCGCAACTATAACATTTGCACCGGCTTCGCTTAATCCTTTGCAATGTTCTTGACCGAGCAATCCAAGTGCGCCCGTTACAATTGCTGTTTTGTTTTTTAATGAAAACAGTTCCATACAGCCCACTCCTTAATCCTCTCCCAAAGGGAGAGGAGATTTTAATTTAAAACCCTCTCCCTTTGGGAGAGGGCTTCGTATTAAAGTTATCAACTTTTCTGAAAACTTGTTGAACCGGTTCGCCGCGAAGAGTTTCTCTTAATTTATTTTCTTCAACAGCTTTCTTCAAAACAAAAAGTGATTCTTCCAATGCTTGAAGTGTGTAATTAACATCTTCATCGCTGTGAGAGAAAGAGATGTTGTGAAATCCCTGCCAGAGAACACCGCGCTTGATCATCTCCTGCTGCATCAAAGATTTTTGCACGAGCGGATCGCCAGCTTTTTCTTCAAACGCAGCCATCGAGCGCCAGTTATAACCGATTGCTTTTGTGTAGTCCATTCCAAGTTTTAGAGCTATAGCATTGTAACCATCTTTTATTTTTTTCCCTTTGTCGTTCAAATGTTTCGGAACGTTTTTGCTGCTCAGTTCTTCGATTGTTGCTTTAGTAGCAGCAAGAGAAAGAGCTTCGCCGCCGAATGTTGTGTAAAAGAAAATATCTTCATCTGCAAGATCCATAATTTTTCTTTTCCCTGTTAGAATAGAGATCGGCATTCCGTTAGCAACAGCTTTTGAATAGGTTGCAAGGTCGGGGGTAATTCCAAAAAATTCTTGCGCGCCGCCAAGCGCCATTCTAAATCCTGTCCACATTTCGTCAAAGATCAGAACAATTCCTTTTTGCTTGCACAAATCGGCAAGCTTGTGCAAGAAATTATCTTTTGGTTCTGCAAAGACAACAGGTTCTAAAATTATTGCAGCAACATCGTCGTCAATTGATTTTTTTACTGAGTCAATATCGTTGTAATTAAATGTGAAAGACATTGCTTGAACTGCTTCTGGAATTCCATTATTGCGCGCTGTAACTGCTATATACCAATCGTGCCAGCCGTGATAACCGCAGCAGAGAATTTTATTTTTACCTGTGTATGCGCGCGCCAATCGAACTGCAGCGCTTGTAGCATCGGCGCCGGTTTTGCTGTAACGAATAGCTTCAGCATTCGGTACTATCTTTCGAATCATCTCTGCAACTTCAACTTCAAGCGGGTGCATCATGGAAAATGTAATTCCATCTTCCAATTGTTTTTTTATTGCTTCATCAACTTTTGAATAAGCATAACCGAGCGAAAGGGGACCAACCGCCATCATGTAATCGATGTATTCGTTACCGTCAACATCCCAAACATGAGAACCTTTTCCTTTAACTAAATATTTTGGCGCTACTCCTTTTACCCATTGCCCCGGTCCCTTTGCAAGCGTTTGAGTTACGGAAGGAATCAATCCAACCGCACGATTGTAAAGCTCATCCGATTTTGAAATTGTTGGGTAATCATTGTTTAGTGAAATTTTGTTGGGCATTTTAAATCTCCAGCTATTAGCCGTTAGCATTTAGCCGTTAGCTATTTTCAATATGAAAGCGTTCAACATTTTTTTTATTTCGTTTATTTCTGTAATTAAATCAGTTGCAATAGATTCTTTAATAAACCCCAAATCTTTTGATAGAATCAGTAAATATTCGGTTTCATTTGTAGAACCAGCAGCAATACTAAGATATTTTGCAAAATCTTTCTCGGTTTGTTTCCCGCTGCCTTCTGCTATGTTAGTAGGTATCGAAACGGCAGCTCTTCTTAATTGAGAAATAATTCCATAAAGCTCTTCTTTTGGAAATAATTTTGTTAATTGATAAATGTTAAGAACAAAATTGTGAGATCTTTCCCATACTTTTAATTTTTTGAAATCGCGCATTGAATCCTCCAATTTACGTCGGATAATAAAGCTAATAGCTAAATGCTAAGAGCTAATTGCTTCATGGTCTTTTCAGTAATTTTTTCTGCAGTAAATCCTTCGTATTCAAGAACATCATTTAGCAATCCCGGTTTGAACCATTTATCCATCAACGCAAAGGGGAGAACGTTTGCCGTTTTTCTGTTACGTAAAAGAACTTCTGCAAGAATAGAAAATAAACCGCCCGTAATAAAATGGTCCTCTACCGTAACAAGTAATTTGCATTCGTCAACTGCTTTTAAAATTGTTTCTTCGTCAATCGGCTTGGGTGTACGGATATTGATCAATCGAATTGAAACTCCTTTCGATTCCAAAATTTCTTTTGCTTTGAATGCTTCTCTGAAAAGAAAACCGTAAACAAGAATAGCAACATCTTTTCCATCGCCCCAAACTTCCGCTTTACCAATCTCAAATTCGTTATGTTCAACGACAGGTTTTGTGTTATTGTAACGAATATAAAATGGCGAAGAACTTGTAAAGATTTTTGTCAATCCTTTCAGCATATCATCTTCATCAGCGGGACAAAATACATTTACATTTGGAATGCCGCGCATAATAGAAACATCTTCAATAGCTTGATGAGTTGGACCGTTGCCATCTGATAAAAATCCCGGCACAGCGCCAACAATCTTTACAGGAAGATTAGCAATTCCAACATCAGTGCGGATAAATTCGAAGGCGCGCATTGTTAAAAATGTTGCAAGCGCGTGAACAATTGGCGTTCTTCCGTGCAGTGAAAGTCCGACTGCCATTCCTATCATTGTTTGTTCGGTAATGCCGGTATCAATAAAATTGTTTTTAATCTTTGATGTAATATTACGCATTGCCGCTCTGTTTTCAGAAGTCATTACGATGAAGCGGTCGTCTTTATTTATAAGTTCTAATAGTATTTCTTCGTATGTCATCGTTATCTCGCCGTAATTGTTTCGGAAGTTATTTTTGCAATTGTTTGTCCGTGTAACTCTTTTAAAAGTTGTTCAACTTCTTCTTCATTGAAATTTACAAACCAACGGTCAGCGCGCCGTTCGATGCTGGGCAATCCTTTTCCGCGAATAGTATTTGCGATGACGACAGAAACTTTTTCTTTTTCGAATGGAAACTTTAAAAACACTTTTTCCATTGCTTCAAAATTATGTCCGTCAACAGTTTCGGTTTTCAACCCGAACGCTTCTAATTTTTTATCGAGCGGTTCGAGAGGTATTAAATCTTCAGTCTGCATGTTTGCTTGAAATTGATTGCGGTCAACAACTATTAAGAGATTATCCAATTTATAAGCAGAAGCAACCAGCATAGCTTCCCACATAGATCCTTCATTCAGCTCTCCATCCCCAACTACAACAACAACTTTATTTTTCTGTCTGCGAAGGTAGCAGTCGTAAGCGACTCCCATCGCAACAGAAAGATTATGCCCGAGCGAGCCGGAATGAAACTCGATGCCGGGAATATTTTTGTTTGGATGCCAATAGATAAAATCGTTTGTCTTGAGATGATTTTTTAAGCGTTCCTCTTCAAGCCAGCCTAGTTCAACGTAAGTACCGTATAAGGCGGGAACGTCATGCCCTTTGGATAAGAAAAAATAGTCGCGGTTTGGATCGTTTAGTGTTTCTTTTGAGATGTTCAAGAAAATTTTGTAGAGATAAACTATAAGATCGGCGCAGGAAAGAGAGGCGCCTATAAAACAGCCGCCGCGGCCACTCATTCGAATGATGTGTTCACGCACACGCAGAGCCGAGCTTTCGAGTTCTGTTAATTGTTCTTTAGTCATTTGTGAGTGTTCTTATTTTTGTATTCTTCAATATGTTTTAGTTCGTCGAAATGATTTTCATACCAATATTTACCCAAATACTTCCGATTGATATCGGCTAATTGCGGGTTTCTCTCTACCAAATCTAATATTTCATTCAGAGAAAAAGTAGGATTGCATGGATACAGCTCTTCAAAAATATTTTTTATGAATTGGTAATCTTCATCAAAGTCGATCGTCCAGCGGTGAGTAGTAGAGTAATTGAGACCAGTTTCCCACACAACGTTAGCGATGCGGAACTTATCCGGATTTTCCCAGATGTAAGGGGTTGTGTGCTCTCGTTCGAAATCTTTTGCCGCTTCTTTCCAGGCGCGCGCCAAAGCAGAAAATGAAACAACTTCAACATCGTTGCCGTCGGGATAAGTTGCTGGATGAAGATTGCTCACATAATCGAATTTATCTGCGTTACTGATGTAATGTTGTAAAACTTTATCAATAACTTTCGGATCGATGAGCGGGCAATCGGATGGAATTTTTACAACCGCTTCAGCGCCAAATTTTTTGCCGACTTGATAATGACGATCTAGTAGATCGGTTAAGTGTCCTCGGAAGCATTTTATTTTTTCTTGTTCGCATAATTTGTCAATTGCATCGTCATCGGTATTTGTTGATGTTGCAATAACAATGTCTTCAACCAAAGTTGCTGCGGTTACTCGTTCGATCATTCTGATTAGAAGCGGCTTACTGAGAATTGGCAGCATAACCTTTCCAGGTAATCGGGTTGAAGACATTCTCGCTTGTATGACTGTTACAATTTTCATTTCATTTAGTTTCATGGATCAGAATAAAACGGATTTAACAGATCAAAACAGATAAATCAGTTTGAATCCGTTTTATCTGTTCAATCTGTATGCTGTTCATTTCTTATTTCAAACTTTTCATGGATCTCTTCTAGCATTGCGTTGGGAAATTCAATCAAATGTCTTCCGATCATCGCAATTTTTTCTGCGGAAGTTCCGTTATTCTGAATAGGCATTAACTTTTTTAATTCATCAATATCATAATAAGAATGCACTTCTTTTCCGAGCGCAATTCCGGCATAAACAGTTGAAGAATATTTTGTAATCAGCGCATCGCAGTTAGCAATTATATGGTTTGTATTTCCATCTGAAAAAACCAGCGCGCCAGGCGCATATTTATTTATCTCTCGTGTTGCACGTTTAAGATTTTCATTTGGGTGAAGTTTAAAAATAAGTTGGCGATCTTGAGCTATCTTCACGCATTCTTTAATAAATTTTTTTCTGTTCTCGATTTTAAAAGTTTCGCGCGCATCTGATGTTGCAACTAGAACATAATTCTTATGCGGAAAGTCGTTGTTCATAAACTGTTGAATGTTATCAAAGTTCGGAATACCGGTTACAATAATTTTTTGCTTTTGTGCTCCTTTTCGGACAAATAAATTTTTATATCCTTCAGACGCCACGCAAAACAAAGTGTATTGGTTTGACATTCCCATTGTAGAAGTGCTTGCTAACCAGCGCGGTAGTTTGAAAAACTTCACTAAATAAAACATAAAGTTTTCCGGGTCGGTCATTCCTTCCTGAACAAGAATAACTTTTTTGTTGCGGATATTTTTAGGCACAATTAAATCGGCGCATGTGTAAACTAACTCATATTTGTGGCTCAATCCGCGGTAATCAAATTTTAGGTTGTTATTGTGCAAATATTTCTCTGTGCTTCGGCGGAAAGGTCCGTTGAGTATTGAAAAATTTAGATAACCCAAGTTCACAACAAAATTGATCAAACCATCAGCATAATATGGGGTAAAGTAGCAATCATAATCTGAAAGAAATTTTGAGATTTGATGCATCATTGTAGTCTGATTAAGTGAACCGCAGATGAATAGAATTTTCTTCTTAGTCATTGTTTTAATTATGTTTAACCGCAAAGTGCGTGAAGTAAAAACGCGAAAGTCGTAAAAAAATCTTTATACATTTAGCGTCTTCTATGCGGTTACCCGCTGCTTTTGATTGGAACATTGCGGCTGCTTCTAAAAAAATATTTACATATACCAAATTTAGTCTATTCTTTTTATCAAGTTAAAGAGTAAAAAAAAGTTTAACAATTTTTTAATTAAGATATAAATTTAATTTGATTGACAAATCCTTTATTTCTCATGAATGGCCTTCTTTTTTCATTTTTGGAAAAAATTTTTTAGAGTTTGGAAAGTAGTTTCACAAAAACTGTTTTAATGGTGTTTTTTATCGATTTTAATGTTCCCAAAAGAACCAAGAAGAATATTCTCTGGCATAGTTAATGTAAAAATAAAAGTCTATTTAAAAATTTGAAGAGCAATGTTAACTCTAAATAAAAGCAAATCGTTTCGCGGCGGAATTCATCCGAAAGAATATAAATCGCTCACAGAAAATCTTCCTTTCGAAATAATGCCCGCTCCTAAACAAGTTATTGTTCCGCTTACGCAACATCTTGGCGCGCCGGCTAAGCAGATTGTGAAAAAGGGTAGCGAGGTTAAAGCCGGCGAAATTATTGCCGAGATGAATGGATTTGTTTCATCTACAATTCATGCGCCTGTTTCCGGAAAAGTTACAAAGATAAACGTTAGCGCTAATGTTTCTGGGTTTCCCAAAGACGCAATTGTAATAGATGCAAATGATTCGAATGAAGTTGTAACGATGCAGCCGCTTGATTCGGAAAAAATTTCTGCCGGAGAAATTCGTGAAAGAGTTAAACATGCGGGGATAGTTGGCCAAGGCGGAGCGGCATTTCCAACTTACGTAAAATTAACACCGCCTAACGATAAAAAGATTGATGTTGTGATTTTAAACGGATGCGAGTGTGAACCTTATCTAACCCGCGATTATCGTTTTATGATTGAGAGAACAGATGATGTAATTACCGGTTTAAAATTAATAATGAAAGCTCTAGGCGTAAAAAAAGGAGCAATAGGAATTGAAGATAATAAACCGGAAGCAATTGAGAAATTGAAATTAGCCGCTAAAAATTATCCCGCAATGGAAATTGTTTCGTTAAAAACAAAATATCCTCAAGGTGCAGAAAAGATGTTGATAAAAGCCGTAACAGGAAAAGAAGTTCCGCCGGGCAAGCTTCCTTTTGATGTTGGAGCTGTAATCCAGAACATCGGAACAGCGGTTGCAATATACGATGCAGTTGTCAAAGGCGAGCCGCAATTGAGCGCGGCGCTTACAGTTTCCGGCAGCGGTATAAATCAACCAAAGAATTTGATTGTAAAAATCGGGACGCCGTTGAGAAATATACTTGATTTCTGCGGCGGCGTTAAAGATAGCGCTCTTAAAGTTGTTGTTGGCGGGCCTATGATGGGCGTTGCGCAATATGATTTTTCTGCACCGGTAATAAAAGCAACCTCCGGAATTTTAGTTTTATCAGAAGAAGAAATAAACAAACATGAACAAACCCCATGTCTCCGCTGCGGAATATGCGTTGAAACTTGTCCATTAAATTTATTACCGACTCGAATTTCGCGGTTATCGCAGCTCGAACGTTTTGAAGAAGCTGAAAATCTTGGAATGGCGGTTTGTATGGAATGTGGTACTTGCGCTTATACTTGTCCGGCAAATATTCCTTTGGTTCAATGGATTCGTCTTGGTAAACAAAAAGTAATGGCTTTACAGAAAGAGAGAGAAAGCGTTAATGCTTAAACGCAAAGAGCACGAATTATCCACTAAACTAGCAAAATATTTCTTTGCGATAGCTGTGTTCCACGGCTGCGGATTACGTGGAATAAAAAATCATTTTGTGGAAAAAATAAATGGAAACAATTACTACTAATCCATCCTACAAATTAGAGCTAAGCAGTTCTCCGCACATTCATTCGCGGTGGTCAACAAAACATGCAATGTGGTTTGTTGTTTCGGCTCTTCTGCCTTCTGTGATTTCAGCGGTAATCTTTTTTGGCATTTATCAGTTAATAGTTATTGGCGTAAGTGTTTTATTCTCCATAATTACCGAAGCAGCAATTAAAAAAATTAGAAAAAAAGAAATTACTGTTACAGATGGAAGCGCGGTTATTACAGGTTTATTACTCGGTTTAGTTTTACCGCCTAATTTTTCACTAAGCGCAACAGCGTTGGGCGCAATATTTTCCATTGCAGTAGGAAAAGAAATTTTTGGCGGCTTGGGTTACAATATTTTTAATCCTGCGCTTGTAGGACGCGCTTTTCTGCAAGCCGCCTATCCTGTATCAATGACAACTTGGAAGAATCCCAATTATGCAGTCGATACTGTTACATCAGCAACACCTCTTTCTGCTTTTAAGTTTGATAAAATATTTACACAGACAGAGAATTTGTTTTTAGGCAACGTCAGCGGTTCGATCGGAGAGACATCTGCAATTGCAATTTTAATTGGCGGAATTTTTTTAGTTGCAATCGGAATAGTGAATTACCGTATTCCTCTTTCAATTATTCTTGGCGTAGTAATCTTCGGAGGAATTTTTTGGATAATTGATCCTTACAAATATCCAAGCCCGCTTTTTCAACTTCTTGCAGGCGGATTTTTATTCGGAACATTTTTTATGGCAACCGATTGGGTTACATCTCCAATTACTTCTAAAGGAATGTGGATATATGGTTTCTGCATTTCACTTATTATTATTATGATCCGTTTATTCGGAGGGTTGCCCGAAGGAGTTATGTATGCAATTTTAATTATGAACTCAGTTGTTCCTCTAATTAACCGGTACACTCGCTCAAGAATATTTGGAGAGAGAAGATGAAAATTGTTATTCGCATGATCTTGACTTTGACTATCATCGGTGTTGTAGCCGGAGGATTTCTTGCAAACGTTGCACAGTGGGCTAATCCTTTGATTGAGGCAAATAAAAAAGCAGAAACTGAAAAGGCAATTTTCTTGGTTCAGCCGGATGGAAAATCTTACCAGCAAATTAAAAATACCAATTTTGAAATTTACAAAGTATTTGGCGAGAATAATGAACTTGTTGGTTATTCTATTGCGCATGAAGGGAATGGATTTCAGGGGAAGATACGGTTGATGGTTGGCGTATCGTCTGACTTAAATAAAATCAAGCAGCTCGAAATTCTTGATCAAGTAGAAACGCCCGGTTTAGGAACATTAATTCTCGAACCGCCATTCAGAAAACAATTTTCTGATCTTTCGACTGACCCAAAGGTTAATTTGGTTAAAGGCGTTGAACCATCAAAACCAAATGAAATACAATCAATCACAGGGGCAACTATTTCATCGAAAGCCGTAGTAGAAATAATAAATAAAGGAATAGAAAAAGCACGCATATTAAAAGAGCGGGGCGCGTTATGAAAAAAGAAAAAACTCTTTTGCAGGAATTTGTTAAAGGTATTGACGAAATCAATCCGGTAATGAAACAAGCTTTAGGTCTATGCCCCACACTTGCCGTTACTGTTTCTGCAATAAACGGTATTGCAATGGCTCTTGCAACAACTTTTGTGTTGATGTTCTCTAGCTTGATGATATCAATTATCAGAAAACTTATTCCTTCTCAAGTTAGAATTGCATCATACATTGTTATCATTGCAACGTTTGTAACTATTGCAGATCTGGTTATGAAAGCGAAATTTCCTGCAATGAGCAAGGCTTTAGGACCTTTTGTTCCTTTGATTGTTGTAAATTGTTTAATACTTGGGAGAGCAGAGGCATTTGCTTCAAAAAATAATCCACTCAAAGCTCTTTTTGATGCACTCGGAAATGGTGCCGGATTTTTAATCGTTCTTTTTATTATGGGAAGTATAAGAGAACTATTCGGATCAAGAACAATTCTCGGTTTTCATATTTTGCCTCATTCTTTTGAACCGATGTTGATTATGATTCTGCCCGCAGGCGCATTTATAACTTTGGGTTTATTGATGGGATTTAAGAATGCTTACACAGAACGCGTTAAAAGAAAGGAAAGAGAAGATATTGTGAAAAATTATAGAGCCGTTTCAAAACTTGAATCGACTAATCAAGGACTTTGAGTATGGAACTGTTAATTATTTTTTTATCGGCGTCAATTGTAAATAATTTTGTTCTCTCTTACTTTTTAGGAATTTGTCCTTTTATCGGAGTATCGAACAAAATTTCTTCCGCCTTTTCGATGGGGCTTGCAACAACATTTGTTATGGTTCTTTCTGCAACTGTAAGCTGGCTTTTGTTCAATATGATTTTGGTTCCTTACAATTTAGAGTTTTTACAGATACCATCATTTATATTAGTTATCGCATCGCTGGTACAATTTGTTGAGATGGTGATAAAAAAAGTTTCTCAGCCAATATACCGTGCGCTTGGTATTTTTCTTCCGCTTATAACTACCAACTGTGCTATTCTTGGCTTAGCGCTTTTAATTTCAATGAGAGAATATTCATTTTTAGAAAGTATTTTCTTTGCGCTCGGAGCAGGCATTGGTTTTATCTTTGCATTGATGATTATGGCTGGAATACGTGAAGAGTTAGAATTAACAGATGTTCCGAAACCATTCCGCGGCGCACCAATAACTTTAATAACAGCCGGCTTGCTTGCTCTTGCTTTTATGGGCTTCGCCGGAATGATTTAATTTTTATTTGTAGAGACGCGATGTATCGCAGTTCCTCATAAATGCTGGCTCTAAAAAACATGAATCAAAAAATCGCATTCATATTTCTTATTTCACTGCTGATGATTTCCTGCAGCAGCGAAAAAAATACAATCAAGCGCGCTACAATTTCTATGGGCAGTACTGTAGAAATTCAAGTGCGCGGAGTAAATGAGGTTGCCGCCAATAAGGCAATCAATGCTGCATTTGCAGAAGTAAACCGGTTAGATACTCTTTTCTCTACTTACCTAACCGGTAACCCGATGTGGATGATAAACAACACTGATGCCGATGAAATAATGGTCAGCCAAGAAATGTTTTACATGCTTAAAAAGTGCAGTGAACTGTGGAATATGTCGGAAGGGTCTTTCGATCCTGCTATCGGAAAACTAATTGATGCCGTCGGATTTGAAAAAGGAGAACCAGCTCTTCCTTCACACAAAGAAATTAAAGAAGCTCTCGGAAAAGTTGGATGGAAGCATATTAAGCTGCGCGAACCAAATGTTTTAATCAAACCGAAAAAAATCAAAATAAATTTTAATGCCATCGTTCCGGGTTATGCGGCTGATCAAATTGCAAATCTTTTATCTAATTACGGCATAAAAGAATTTCTTGTAAATGTTGGAGGAGAAATTTTTGCACGCGGAAAAAACTGGAGCATCGGCATTCAGCATCCGAGAAAACAAAACAAGCTGCTTAACGTAATAAATGTTAACGGATATGGCGTTGCAACATCGGGAGATTATGAACGCTATTTCAAAAAGGATGGAAAACGATATGCGCACATTTTCAATCCGGTAACTGGTTATCCTGCAAACGAGTGTGAAGCCGTTACGATCATTGCAAAAGACGCTCTTACTGCAGATGCGCTTTCAACTGGTATTTTTGTGCTCGGACCGAAAAATGGAATAGAACTGATAGAAAAACTTTTTAATGTAGAAGGAATAATTGTTGATACAACAGGAACAATTCATCAATCATCAGGGTTTAGAAAATTTATATCAACAAGTAACATCAAATAATCCAAAGGTTTGATAAATCAAACCCATGCGAGGAAACGTAAATTAAAAATGTAGGGGTTTCATTCATGAAACCCGCAAAACTTTAGCCAAGCGAAAAATAAAAAAAATAGTTATTCATCGAGGAAGTTATAAAATGGGACTGGAAATTATTATTGCAATTGCAACTATGGGTGGATTGGGATTTATTTTTGCAGGCGGACTTGCATTTGCAGATAAAAAATTGCGCGTTGAAGAAAATCCGCTCATCAATACAGTAAATGAATTATTGCCAAACGCTAATTGCGGCGCTTGCGGATTTGCCGGCTGTTACGATTTTGCAGTTAAAGTTGTCGAAGGCAAAGCTGTTCCGAGCGGCTGCCCCGTTAGTGGAAATGAAACGTCTATACATATTTCAGATGCTTTAGGAATTGAGGCGGGCAATTCTGTTAAAATGATTCCTGTAATTTTATGCCGCGGTGGCAGCAGCGAAGCAGTTAATAAAATTGCTGAGTATAACGGACCGTTAAGCTGTAAAGCAATGGCTATTGTTTCTGGCGGAGATAAATTATGTTATTACGGCTGCTCGGGAGGCGGCGACTGTTCTTCGGTCTGTCCGTTTGGAGCTATGTTGATGAATGGAAATGGACTCCCAGAAGTAATGGAAAAACTTTGTACCGGCTGCGGTATTTGCGTTAAAGCTTGCCCCAGAAATATTATCGAAATGCATCCCGTTGATAGAAATGTTTTTGTGTTTTGCAAAAACCAAGATGATCCGAAACGCTCGAAAGAAGTCTGTTCGGTTGCATGTATCGGTTGTGGAATTTGCGCGCGGAAATCCGATGGTGGCGTTGAGATGATAAATAATCTTGGCATAATCAAGTACGAAAAATTTGATGAATCAAAAATTTCTTTTGAAAAATGTTCTACCGGCGCAATTAGAAAAATCAGATATAAAGAAATTTCGGTTAATTGATGGAAAGCAAAATGTTGGTTGAAAAAGGTGTTGTTGTTTCTGTTAGCAAAGAAATTGCAGAAATTGAAATTTCGCGAAGCGATAATTGCCACAATTGTTCGGCGCACCTATTTTGTAATCCATCCAAAAATAATTCTAAAATTTTAAAAGCGGTAAATACATTTGGCGCGCTTTTGGGGGATGAAGTAAAAATTGAAATAGAAGAGAAAGCGGTGCTTACTGCCTCCTTCCAAATGTACGGGGTTCCTATTCTTCTTCTCTTAATTGGAGTGCTTCTTGGCAATTTTATTTTTTCGGAATATACACTCACCGAATTTTATGCTTTTTTATTCAGCATCGCGTTAATAGCTATCTATTATATAGTATCTTTTACAATTGGCAAATCGGCAAAGAAAGAGACCCTTCCCAAAATAATTTTTGTTAAGCGCTCATCAAACAATTAGCCAGTAATAGTAGCAACGGCAATTTAAAAATTAGATTAGCATACATTTGCCTCTGGAGAGAAAATTTCTCTTTACATACAACTAGAATCATATAGAAAAATGGAAATGAAATATTCTATGAATAACATTAACTTGTATTGTGTGGATCATTAAATATCTGCGACAGGCATGTTCAATGCATGGAAAAATCACAGCTTAAAGTGCAGAAAGCCGCATGCAAGCGACAAAAATAATTTTATGAACTAAAATTTTATAAGAACAGTTTAATGAAAACAACTCAACCCAAGTTAATGATCTATGGCGCTAACGGTTATTCTGCGCGTTTGATAATTGACGAGCTGATTAAGAAAAACATCAAACCGATTTTAGCCGGAAGAAACGAAGCCGCATTAAAACAACTTGCCGATAAATACGACTGCGATTATAAGTCTTTTGACCTTTCGGAAGATGAAAAAGTAAATGTCGCGCTCGAAGGAGTTCACACGGTTTTAAATTGCGCAGGCCCTTTTAAATACACGGCAAAAGATTTAATTGATGCATGCCTTCGAACCAAAACAAATTATCTCGATATCACGGGCGAGATTCCGGTTTTACATCTTGCATTCTCTCACAATCAAAAAGCGAAAGAGAATGGTATTGTCATTTTACCAAGCGTTGGTTTCGATATCATTCCAACAGATTGTCTTGCCAAACGTTTGAGCGAACAAATGCCAGATGCCGCTCATCTTAAACTTGGTCTTATTAACAAACGAGGAAAAATTTCTCGAGGAACATTGCTTACTACTCTTGAATTTCTTGGCGGGAACGGCAAAGTTAGACGTCATGGGAAATTGACTGATTCAAAAATTGGCGAGCTTACAATTGATGTTAAGAATAAAGATTTTTCATTCAGTGGAATATCAATTCCATGGGGAGATGTTTATTCGTCTTTTCACTCAACCGGAATAGAAAATGCTGAAGTCTATCTCGCAACGCCGAAAATAATCGTTAGGTTGAGATTACTTCTTCTGTCCATTCTGAAAATACTAACAATGCAGACTATCAAAAATATTGTTGCAAGCTACATTATGAAAAATATAACAGGTCCGACAAAAGAAGAACGGGATTCAACTTTAACTTATATATGGGGACGTGTTGAAAATGCAAAAGGGGAGATGATTGAAGAAGTTTATCAGTTCATGGAAGGTTATAACTTAACAGCCAAAGGCGCTGCCGAGTGTGCCGAGAGAGTTTTGAAAAATTCTCTTCAGCCCGGAACTTATACTCCTTCGCTTGCATTTGGCAGTGAGTTTATGAACTTGTTTGTAATAAAGAGAATTGTTTAGTTCAGCTTCTTGATCGTGATCTTATTCTTACTCTTCTGTAAAAGAATAAGATAAGAATTAAGATTATGAATAAGATTAAGAAGATCAAATTACTTTACTAATTCACCTTCTCTGTATTCAGCTTCCTTTATTATTTTTCCGTTCTCATCATAAGAAAAGATTTTTCCGTTGAGCAAATTGTTCTGATAAACGAAGAAATCAGAGATGGTTCCATTTTTGTGATAAAATTTTACAATTCCGTTTTTAAGCCCGCTATAGTAATCTTCTTCGGCTGCAAGCGCGCCGTTCTTAAAATAAAATTTAACTATTCCCTCAAGTTTATCATTGCGGTAGAATCGATCCGATTCCATTTCTCCAGTAATATGAAAAGTCTTTGCTGCTCCATCCCGCAAATTGTTCACATAATTTTCTTCTGAAATTTTGATCCCTTCTTTGTTGAATTTAATTGACAAACCATTTCTCATTCCGTTCATGAAATTGGCAATCTCTGCTAATGTTCCACCGTCATGATAAAATTTACATTCTCCTTCAAGTAAACCACTTTTATATTTTAGTACTGCTTTTAGAAATCCGCTGTTGTAAAATTCTTTGATCATTCCGTCAAGCTTTCCTTCGCGGAATGCGACTTGCTTTTTCAAGGTGCCCTCATCGTAATATTCATCAAAATTTTCTTCAATTTTGCTCACTTTAGCCCCGTATTCGTAACGCTCGCGTTTGATGATCTGCCCATTTTCATATCTTTCGATCACTTTTATTTTTCCGTCAGGATAATAGAAATATGAAATGCCATCCAGCAGATCGTTTTTATAATTTGCTTCCAGAGCTACGGCGCCAAAGTCATAATATACTCGGCTAATTCCTTCGAGCTTATCGTTTCGATAATTCCTTTCCACCTCAACTTTTCCATTTTCGAAAAATATTTTTGAAACGTCGTTTAATTTTCCATTTCTGTAACTCCATATAGCTTGGAGATTTCCATTTTTATAATAAGTATTGCTGAAACCTTCTTGAAGATCGTTCTCGTAATTTGGTTCGGCCCAAAGTTCACCGGTTTCATAGTACCACTTTGATTTGCCTTCAAGTTTTCCGTTGATGTAATTCCATTCCATACTTTTTGTGCCGTCTTCAAAATACCATGTGGAAATTCCCTCTTCTTTTCCGTTTTGATAAAACCATTCTTTCCAAAGCTGTCCGCTCTCATAAAATTCTTTATAAATTCCTTCGCGCACTCCGTTAAGGTAAATCCCCTCCGATTTCAGCTTTCCGCTCTTGTAGTACTCGCGTTTTATTTCTGGTTGTTGCGCCAAACACAGATTAAGTTGGAACAGAAAAAAAAGAATAAATAATGTTTTCAGATGTTTTATCATTGTTCTATAGAATTAACTTGTTCGAAAATAACAAATCAAGATCAATTCTTCCTTTTCTGAGCGGACTAATGAAAGATTATCGAGCTATAAAACATAGCTGTTAAAAAATAATATGAAATGAAGAAGAGTTGATTAAATTTGACTTAATAAAAAATGGGATATGCAATGTTTAAGACAAAAGTAAAAGTATATTTCTACGATGCCGATCCTGCGGGGATAATATTTTACGCCAGCTTGTTTAAATTTGTTCATGCCGCATACGAAGATTTTATGAGAAGTCTTTCCACAGAACGGAACTTTTTCTTTGACCGCGATTACATTTTGCCAATTATGCACGCTGAGGCAGATTATGTGAAGCCAATTAAAGTAGCCGATGAATTACGCGTTGAGGTAATTGTTAGCTCTTTAAGAAATTCTTCATTCGAACTGAGCTATAAATTTTATAAAGACGATAATCAATTTGCAGCGCTTGCAAAAACAGTTCATGTTTGTGTACTAAAGGAAAAATTTGAAAAGATTGAACTGCCGAAAGATCTTTATGAAAAGCTTAAGCTCAGCGTAAGTTAAGTTTTTTGAAAAGTTCAGTGCGCTTAACTTTACCTAATTCCGATTTAGGTATTTCATCAACAAAGTAAAACCGTTTTGGAATTTTATAACCAGCGATCTTTTTTTTAAGAAAGTTTTTTATCTCTTCTTCGTTCATTTGTTTTGAGACAACCGCTGCGCAAACCATTTGTCCCCACGTTTCATCTTTTATTGCGAACACAAAGGAATCAATAATTTTAGGATGTGATTTAATTGCAAATTCCACTTCGTAAGCGCTAACATTTTCCCCGCCGGTGATAATGAGGTCTTCTCTGCGGGCTTCAACGTGAAGATATCCTTCGCTGTCTAACCATCCGTAATCACCTGTATAATACCAGCCATTTTTTAGTTTGTCCTCTGTCGTCAATCGATCGTTGTAGTATTCTTTGAATAAGGATTTACTGGAAACAACAATTTCTCCGATCTCTCCAGTTTTGCATAAAACATCTTTGCTGAAGCTGCTCATACTCTTGTTCATGATCTTAATCTTGTTCATCCCCAACACTTTCCCGGCAGAGTCTGGTCTATGTTTTATTTCATTTGGAAAAAGAGCGGTTATCATCGAACATGATTCAGTTGAGCCGTAAACTTTTACGATAGGATAACCTTTCCCCATTGCATTAAGACAAAGCTGTTTTTCTGATGGACCGCCGCCGAGGAAAACATATTTTAATTTCTGATCGGGCTGAATGGGTTCATCTAGAAAACGCTGAAGAGTAGTTGAGACAAGTGAAATATGTGTTGGATGAAATTGTTGGACGGATAAAATAAGCTCTTCATATTTTAGCGAGTTGGGAAATAGAACGGACGACCCGGCTAATAATGAACGAACCAAGATCATAAATCCGCCGATATGATAAAGTGGAAGCGATGCAAGCCAAATATCGTCGTTCAATAAATTTACAAACGAATCGGTTGATTTAACGCTTTCAAGCAAACTTTGAAATGTATGTACTACAGCTTTTGATTTTCCGCTGCTGCCTGAAGTGAACATGATTAAAGCTGAATGCTGAATGCTGAATGCTGAATGTTGAATATAGGATTTCGTGTTTAGTAATTGGGCGCTGGTGTTTTTTTTTATGAAGACCGCGTTCTGAAAGTTCAGCGGCTTGAACTGCCTTTTAAAATTCTCATCTATGATCAATAATTTTATTTCTGCTTGACTAATCTGCATTTGAATTTCTTCAACTGTGTTACGCGTATTGAGTGGAACAGGAACAGCGCCTATTATCCACAGTGCGTTTACAATCGCAAAGAATTCGTATTTATGCCCGAATAAAATTCCAACATTATCTTTTTCTTTTATGCCAAGTCCTCTCAAATAACCCGCGGCAATTAAACATTCTTCCAAAAGTTCTTTGCATGATATTTTTTTTTCTGGCGTAATAACAGCAGTATTGTTTTTGTGTAGAGCGGATAGCTCTATCAGCCAGTGATTTGTATTTCTAATGGTTATCATGATAAAGATAAATTAAACTGGGGCGGATAATCTTTACTGTTAAAATTTATTTTTCCGTACTTTGCCTCAAAAGCAATTGTGCAAAGATCTTTTTCAATGTATTCTGCGGTGTCTAGCCCGTGCGCAAAATTATGATGAGTAAAAGAAGCAAGAAAAGTTAATGCGCTTCTACCCACGGCGCTTTCGAACGCTGAAGAAACAACAACTTTTTTATTTTTTTTCTCTGCTTCTTTGATAAGATGAAAAGAAGAAATGATCCCGCCTATAATAATTGGCTTTAAAACGATGAAATCGATCTTGCTTTCGTTGATGATTTTTAGCGCGTCATCTATTGTGTGAAGCGATTCATCGGCCGCCAAAGGAATGGGAGAAAAAGCAGAGAGTTTTAGCAAACAACTTAAATGCCCGCACGGTTCTTCTATGTATTCGATCTTGAATTGCTCAAGACGTTTCAAATTCTCAAGAGCATCGTCAATGTTCCACTTTCCATTTGCATCTAAACGGAGTTTTATTTTATCACCGAACTTTTCACGAATCTTATTTATCAGTAAAAAATCTTCTTCAAAATTATCTTTTCCTACTTTTAGTTTGAAAGTTCGATAACCATTTACGAATTTTTCTTCAATACGAGATAAAACAGATTCTGTGCTACCCAAACCGATAATGGCATTTACTTCAATTACAGTTTTCGGTTCACCAAAGAAATTTCTTATAAAATTTTCATCTCTTTGAATTAGCAAACCGAGCAATGCCTGCTCAATTCCAAACTGAAGAGAAGGGAACATGTTTAATTCTGAAAGCAGAGCAGTGAGAGTAGAAAGCTCTAATTGGATTGCTGAACCAACTAATTTTTTTTGAACATCGATTAAGTTCCGTTCAGTTTCATCAATAGTTTCTTTGCTTAATCCGGGAAGAGGAGAGCATTCGCCATAAGAAACATTTCCTATCTCATCAATCATCCAAATAATAAAACCTTTTCGTTCGGTTAATGTATGGGTGGAAGTCTGAAATATTTTTTTGAAGTTAAGAACGAAAGGGAAGTATTTACTCTTATTGATTATCATAGAAGAATACCAGCCGCAAAGAGCAAGCCGTATAAAGCGGAAAGTTTGGCGGTTAATTCAAGCGTTTTATTGAGTCGCTGTCCGCGCAAAGTAAAGATCATTTTTATCAGTTTAATCGAAAGTGGAAGCGATAAGAGCGGAAGAAAAATCAAAACGCTTTTTTTGAAGGTAAAATAAACAATAAAAAGTATTGCGTAAGAAATTATCATAAAGAAAAGATACTGAAAGCGGGTGAACTTCTCGCCAAAAATTACAGCTAAAGTATTTTTTCCGTTGGAGCGGTCTTCTTCGCGGTCGCGGTAATTATTTACAACTAAAATATTTGTTATGAGCGCTCCAACAGGCACAGATGACCAGAATGCTAATGCAGTAATTTCTCTTGCCTGCAGATAGTAAGTTCCCACAGTTCCGATAAATCCGAAAAAGATAAAAACGGCAATATCGCCAAGTCCGTTGTATGCAAGTGGAAATGGCCCGGCGGTGTAAGCGATGCCTGCAACAATCGAAATGACTCCTATCAACAGAATAAAAAAGCCGCCCAGATAGACGAGGTATAAACCAAGTATAAAACTCAAACCGAATGTAAAATATATTCCAAGTTTTATCTCTCTTTGCGAGATTATTCCAGATGCAACAGCGCGCTGCGGTCCGACACGGTCTTTTTTATCCGATCCGTGTAGAAAGTCAAAAAGATCGTTAATCAAGTTAGTGCCGATTTGAATTAAGACAGCGCAGAGAAGCGCTAAAAAAGCTGCATGCAAATGAAATTTATTATCGTTAATTGCAATTGAACTGCCAACAATAACAGGCACAACTGCAGCAAGCAAAGTTTTAGGGCGGCTAGCGAGAATCCAAGCTTCGAATTTTGTTAATGTTTTTATTTCTGATGATATCATAGTTATTCATTACTGTAATTCTGATAAACTCGACCTGACTGTAGCAGTCAAGTCTGTCCCAAATAAGAAGAATTTCGAACAAGAATATTGTATAAAATTCCTCTCTCGGTAAATCTGCCTTCAAAGTGGAAGTACTGAGATCGAAATTACAAAGCAGTGTTTACGGCACTCTCGGAAATTTAGAAAAATCCGGTTTACGTTTTTCGTTATATGCATTCTTTCCTTCTTGCGCTTCTTCGCTCATATAATAAAGAAGAGTTGCATTGCCGGCAAGTTCTTGAATGCCGGCTTGTCCGTCTAGTTCTGCATTAAAAGCCGATTTAAGCAACCGAATTGCGAGCGGACTTTTTTCTAAAATTTCTTTTGCCCATTGAACGCCTTCGACTTCAAGCTGATCAAGCGGAACAACTTTATTTACTAGTCCCATTTCAAGCGCTTCTTTGGCGTTGTATTGACGGCACAGATACCAGATTTCACGCGCCTTCTTCTGCCCGACAATTCGCGCAAGATAACTTGAGCCAAATCCGCCGTCGAAACTTCCAACTTTAGGCCCTGTCTGCCCGAATATTGCGTTATCTGCCGCTATCGTTAAATCGCAAATAACATGCAGCACATGCCCGCCTCCAATTGCATAACCCGCCACAAGAGCAATCACTGGTTTAGGAATGCTGCGGATCTGTTTTTGAACATCAAGAATGTTGAGACGCGGAACGCCATCTTTACCAACATAACCTTTATTGCCGCGTATCGATTGATCTCCGCCTGAACAAAAAGAATATTTACCGTCTTTAGCAGGTCCTTTACCAGTTAACAAAATAACGCCAGTGTTTCCATCTTCGCGTGCATCAGCGAATGCGTCGTAAAGC
Source organism: Melioribacter sp. (assembly GCA_020723965.1). Classification (GTDB taxonomy): domain Bacteria; phylum Bacteroidota; class Ignavibacteria; order Ignavibacteriales; family Melioribacteraceae; genus DYHW01. The sequence goes on from DYHW01000007.1 coordinate 80,736, forward strand.
TCTTGTGTTGTTTCTGGACGGAATGCGTTCCGCCTCTCAGGGCGGTTAATTGTTATCTTTGCAATCCCGTCCATCTTTTCGTAAATAATATCTGTATATTTTTTTGCTTTTACCCAATTGAAGTTCATCCTCTTTCCTTTAAAGATTTCAAAAAAACCACAACAAATTTAGTGAAAAGCTCCGGCTTTTCTAAGTGAACATTATGACCGCACATTGTTATAATTTCATGTTGTGCATTAGAAAATTTATTTTTCATTGTTTTGTTTAACTGCGTGTATTTTTCATCTAACTCTCCACTAATCAGCAAAACAGGAAATGTTAGAATACCTAATTTATTCCAATAACTTGGCATTAAGCCTGTACTAAAAGATAAGAGCGTGTTAGAAAGACCTGTAACACTGTTCTGAACTCTCTGGCTTTTTAATTGTTCAAAGTTTGGTAGCTGCTTCAAAGATTTGAACAAAGGCGTATCGAACCAAAAATTTATAAAAGATTCTATCCCATCATTTTGGATTTTATCCGCAATTAGCAGATCGAGTTCAACGCGGTCTTTTTTTTCTGATACTTCTTCTATACCGGCAGTGGCGCTTTCAAAAATAGCAGCAATTATTTTATCAGAATGTTTCACTGAATACGAAAGAGCGGCGCGTCCTCCCATTGAATAACCGGCTATAACAAATTTTTTGATATTGAGCTGAGTAACAATTGAATCGATTTGATGAACGATTGCCGAGCACGTATAATATTTTGAGTCTTCGGGCGAATCAGTTTTGCCATGCCCAATTAAATCGATTGCTATCGGCGCATACTCTTCAGGAAATTTATCAAAAATGAATTGCCAGTCGTTAGCGCTGCCGGTAAAGCCATGAAGAAAAATTACCGGCGTTTTATTTTGAGCAAGGGCAGTTACATTGAGAAGAAGATTGAATTCAAGACCATCAATTTTTAGTTTCATTTATATATGAATCAACTTTGTTTGCGACAGCCTGCCAATATTTTTGTCTTTGCAGTTTTGATTTTTTTGCATCGGTTTTAATCTCTAGAACAGTAAATTTTTTATTTTTAGGCGAATCTTTAATCTGTTTATGAAATTCATTCCAGCTTTCAACCCGAAAAAAGTTTCCGCCATATGCTTCAACTAATTTGGCAAAATCGATATTAAGAGGCATAACAAAATTTTCTCGAAAATATTTTTTGTATTTAGAAATCGGGAGAGATTCAAAAATTCCGCCGCCATTATTATTGATTAGAATAATTGTCAATGGGATCTTGTATTTTTGCGCAGTATAAAGACCGTTGAGATCATGAAAAAAAGCGAGATCGCCGATTAAAAGATAAGTCGGTTCCTTCGATGTTTTTGCAATTCCAAGAGCTGTAGAGGTGATTCCGTCAATTCCGCTTGCGCCTCGATTTGTGAAAACATTTATCTGTTTATTGACTGAGGAAGAAAAAAAATCTGTATCGCGTATTGGAAGCGAGTTTGAAATCATCAATGTTGATTTTTCTGGCAGTCCTTTCAACAATTCGGTTATAATTCTTCCTTCAAATAGGAATGGCGCTTCTTCAACAAGTTCATGCTTAATTGTGGAAGCCAATTGATTCGTCTTTTTTAATTGGTCAAGCCATTCGTTTTTCTTCGCATTATGGTTTTTGGTTATCTTGAGAATAGTATCACAAAACTCAACGGGGCAGATGCTCAAGAATTGTTTTGCGGTAAAAGAAGGATCGTTTTTGTCGCCAAATTGATTGATCAAAATTTTTTCAGATTTAGATTCCTTAAAAAACTCGAGCAGTATGTTGGAAGTAGGCGCGCCGCCGAACTGAATTATAAGCTCGGGGTCATAATGTTTTAAAAAATATTTTGAACGAACAAGTGCTGTCAGATTATCAATTACATTTTCTTTTGAATAAGGACCAAACCGGAGAGAAGAAGCTCCGTCAATGTAAACGGGGTAACCAAATTTCTTGGAAAAAGTAACGAGCCGCTGTAAAAAATATTTTTCATAATTATTATATCCCAAAATAATAAGCCCGCGCTCGGTTCTTGTAAACTTCTTTGAAAGCAGTTCGAAGTTTATTTTTGCCTGCTTTCGCGGTTCTAATTCGAATGATGAATTAGAAAACACTTTTTCGATCGTGCCAACATCAATTTTATCTGTAAAGCTTTTCGGTTCAAATGGTTTTTCGAACGGAAAGTTTATATGTACCGGACCTCTATCGGAAATACAGGAATATCGGAAAGCCGTTTCGGCTAATTTCTTTACAGACGAAAGCTTTTTTATTGCGGGAAGTCCGGGATCAGAAAAAAACCGGATATGATTTTTAAAAATATTATGCTGATTTATAGTTTGGTTAGCGCCTCTTGTGCGAAGAGCGGGGGGGCGGTCTGCTGTGCAAACAATTAAAGGCACACGTTGGTAGTATGCTTCGATTATTGCCGGATATAATTCCGCTACAGCGGTTCCGGAAGTTGTTACAATTACAACGGGCGAATTATTTTTTTTTGCAAGACCCAAAGCAAAAAAAGCAGACGATCTTTCGTCTACTACAGCGTAAGTCTTAAAGTTTTTATTTGATGCAAATGCTAAAGTGAGCGGCGTGCTTCTTGAACCGGGAGAAATGCATACGTGCCGAACGCCAAGTTCAAAAAGACGCTGAGCAAAAACATCGCACCAAACAATATTACGGTTAACAGATAGTTTCATTCGAAAAGAGAGATAATGGGTTTAAGTTTTAGTATTGTTTCATAGTATTCAGAAAGAGGATCTGACCCTTCAACAATTCCGCAACCGGCATAAGCGCGTAAAGTTTTTCCACGCAGCATAGCAGAACGAATTCCAACTGCAAAATTGCCGTTTTCTTCTTCATCGAACCAGCCAATTACACCAGCGTACAATCCGCGGTCAAAATCTTCGTTATGCTCAATGAAACTAAACGCTTCGTTAGTCGGAAAGCCGCAGACTGCGGGAGTGGGATGAAGAACCTTGATTAAATTAAAAATAGAAGTTCCTTTTTTAATAATAGCTTTCATCGGAAGCCACAAATGCTGAATGTTGCTAAGTTTTTTTACTTTCAGAAAATCGTTGTACTCAATTTTTTCTGAAACTTCATCAAGCCGTTTCAGTATATAATTAAATACGCTCCGATGCTCGTTAAGATTTTTTTCACTGTTCAGAAGCTGAGTCTCCAAAATCGAATCGGTTTCAAGATCAGTTCCACGGGCAATAGAACCTGCCACAGCTTCCGTTGCTAAAATAAGGTTTTTAATGGTAAATAAATTTTCCGGCGTTGACCCAAAGAAAATCGATTCGTTCTGCTTAAAGGCAAAAGTTGTGCAGTCATTATAATTTTTTTGAAGAGCGGGCATGATGAATGAAAAATCAGGGGGCTTTTCAAATTCTATTTCAGCAATACGCGCAAGCACAACTTTTTCAAATTTACCATCGCTAATATTTTTAAGAGCCGCATTCACTTTTTTATTCCAAGCGTCGTAATCATTCTCTATAGCATTATTCTTCTTTAATTTTATTTTATGTTTTTTCACAGGAAAGTAGTTCCGCGTTTCGTAAATCATTTTCTCAATCTGTTCGAGAAATATTTTGTCTAATCGGTTAACAAAAGAATTTATAACTGTAAAAGTTCCTTCTTCATTTTGTACAAGCATTATTTTGGGAATAAACCATTTGGAATATTGAAAATCGTTCCACTCTTTTTCTTTTTTATCATTTTGGAACTTTATTCCTCCGACAAAAAGCGGGAAGGCGAAATTTTTTTTAAGTTTTTTATCAGAAATGATTCGGGCATATATTTTATTCAACTCTTCTTTTAACTGCTCAGGGTCTAGGTATTTATCAGAAGATAAAGAAAGAAGCTCGTCGAAAGCAATAAAAGAAAAATTCTTTGAAGGATTGCTCCAATAAAAAAAATTTGTAATGCCGCTTTGAACATGATCTAAAAGTTTGTAAAGATCGCAGTGGTCTATTCTAGCTATCTGTTGTACAATAGAGGTTACATTACCAGCGTTTTGCTCTAGTCCATTATTGATATGTTCTTTATTAAAAATCAAAGGTGGAGTTAAATTCATTGTTAATGCAGTAGATAATATAAATCATCTCTCTAAAGTTTCAAACTATTAGGGCAGTAAATCTAATGTTGTTTTTGTAATTAGAAAAGATTTTTGATTACACAAAATTAGAAGTAAAAAAGCTTTTTTTTATATCTGAAAAGAGCTATTTTTTGCGCGAGAGTTATTTAAGTTATTAAAACATTCATTAAAACAGTAAATATTCTCATCGAGCAAATCGGGGGAAATTGAAAGTTTAACAGAAGTTTAATAACTAATTAGAAGGAGCAAAGATGAGCGACAAGAAGCAAATGGCACTTGATTTATGGGAGAAATTTTCGAAAGCTCATGATAAAGTCCGCAGAGTGCAAGCAAGACAAATGTTTGAGCAAGGGCTTACCGCCCCGCAATTTGGAGTTCTTGACATATTAAACAAAACCGGCTCTGTTCCGTTAAAAAAAATAAGTGAAGAGATGATGGTAACCGGCGCGAACATAACTTGCGTTGTAGATAATCTCGAAAAGGAAGGGCTCGTTAAAAGAGTTCATTCGAAAGAAGACCGAAGAGTTATTTTTGCAGAGCTTACAAAGGACGGTAAAGCTAAGATCGATTCAATTTTACCGGCTTATATTGAAAATATAACGAATCTTCTATCAGCTTTGAGCGATAACGAACAAAAAGAATTGTTGAAAATACTCGGGAAACTTCAACCATAATTTGGTTTTATTTTGAACGCTATTGCTATCCATTCATCTGTTTCAGATCTATCAATGGACTCGAACCCAACTTCTGAATAGCTTTTAACGATGTCGTTTTCGTCAATAGTTAAGAGACCGGAAAGAATTAAAATGCCGGTCTCTTTAATTTTTTGCCGGATAAATCTGCCAATTTCAAGAAGAATGTGTTTGTTTATATTAGCAACGACTAGATCAAAATCTTTTTCTTCGATCTGCTGAATCTCTACAAGCCGAATTTCAACTTTACCTTCAAGATTATTTGCTTTCACATTCTCGTTTCCGTTTAACAAACACCATTCGTCATTGTCAATTCCTAATGCAGAGGAAGCGCCAAGCATTACAGAGGAAATAGCAAGCACGCCTGAGCCCGAGCCAACATCTAAAACTTTTTCATTTCCTTTCAAATATTTTTCGATAAACCGCAAAGCAAGTTTTGTAGTTGCGTGTTCTCCTGTGCCAAAGGACATTTTCGGATCGATGGTTATTATGATTTGGTTTGGCTTTGGTTTGTAATTCTTAAATGACGGTTTCAAAACAAGCCGGTCTGAAACTTCAATTACGCGCACATTTTTTTCGTATTCTTCGTTCCAATTCTTATCTTCTAGAATTTCTTCTTCAATTTGAAAGTCTTCGATCAGATTCTGATTTAGCATTTCTAAAAGTATCTTTTCAATATCGCTTATATGAATTTTCTTTGATTCTTCTGTAAAAACAATTAAGCCGTCATCAGTTTCGTTAATGCCTTCAATATCGAGCTGCCAAAGCAAGCCGCTTGTAAGCTCTGTAACTAAAGGTTTTGTTGTAATGATATGCTTTTTAAAATTTTTCATTTTTTTGTTAGTTGGTTTCAAAAATGATTTCACAAATTTTGTCTTGGATGCTGCGGGCTTCAGACGCGCTTCTTACATAATTCTGAATAAGAATTGAAAAAGCGATTATATGACTATTCTTAGAACGAATATATCCGGATAGTGTGCTAACGCCGCGCAGAGATCCTGTTTTTGCGTGCACACGTTTGTATCCGCTGCTCTTTTTCATTCTGTCGCTCAATGTGCCGTCAAATCCGGAAATAGGAAATGAGTTAAATAGTTTTATAAATATTTCGGGCTGGCTGAAGTAAAAATATTTTAGCGCTTCAGTTAGCAATTCTGCAGAAAGAAGATTGTAAAACGAAAGCCCCGAACCATCAGCAATTGTGTAGTTGTGTGGATTGAGACCGATAAGAGTGATGAGACTATCAACAAGCGCAATACCTTTTTTTGCAGTTGCTGGTTTATCAGCAAAGTTTAAGGCGAGCGTTCGCAAAAGCATTTCGGCGCTTAGATTATCGCTTGTTTTGTTCGTGTTCATTATTACCGGTTCAATGTTCCGTTCTAATGAAAATATACTTTCTGCATCGCTTTTGAGAGTAAGCGTATCAACAATTCCCTTGAAAGAAATTCCGTTCCGCTCAAAACTTTCTTTCATCAAATTCAGGAAATAAAAAGTTGGATTAAAAACATTAAGAGTAGTAGTAATCGGTTGATCTGCTTTTGGGAAGTTTCCTTTTACAATGATAGAATTGCTTCGGTTAATCCAATCGCGTGTAATTGTTAGAGTTGATTTCCCACTTTCAGTTGTAACGGATCTGTTTATAATTTGGAAATAATTTGTATAAGGCGTTAGTTTAATTTTAGCGGGGCTGCCTACGTTACTTGGTTCACAAGTAATGCTAATGCTGTTATCGTTAATATTAAGCGGAGAAAGATAAACAGCGAAAGGTGAAGGATTGTCGTCCCACATCCATCCTTCGCCCCAATACAATGAATCCATTACAGAAACATCTGCATACAAATTGCCGCGGATCTGTTTTATGCCATAATTTTTTATTTCACTCACAAGCGAATCCAAATCGTTTAGTGAAAAATCCGGATCAAACCCGCCTGTAACATATAGATCACCTAAGCAGATGGAATCTTCTACTTCACCGGTATGATAAACTGAAGTTCTGAAATTATAGTTTGACCCAAGGAAAAGATATGCTGCGGCAGTTGTAAAGATTTTTAATGTCGAAGCCGGCCGCATTAAAAGCTTTTCATTGCGTTGGTAAAGCTGCTTGTTCGCGGTCAGATCGTAAATAGAAATTGTTGCTTGAGATGACCTGAAATAATCTGAAACAAAAATACTATCTATTCTTTGTTGGAGGAGATCTGCTTCTTGTGCAAAGAAATGAGTTTGAAGGAAAAAAAATAAACCAATGATGATTTTATGCTTCATTAGATTTTTCGATTATTTTAAAAATATTCCCGTTCTCTGAATCCAACGCCAAGTTCTTCTGCAACAAATTTTTTCGCCGCTTCAGAATCAACTTGGCTCAAACCTACAATCGTAAGAACAACGTGCGTATATCTTTTTGCTTTTTTTGCAAAATCCAGCATCTCGCCATGCATCGAAGGATCAACGCGCATCAGTTTTCCGTATTGATCGGGGTCTATAGAATTTAAGCTGATTGAAACAGTGTCAATTAGTTGTTCCATTTCTGGTGTAATATCGCGCTTATTGATAAAGTTACCATGCCCATCCGTATTCAGGCGGGTATTACCGCTGTTTTCCTTCACGTATCTTGCAATTTGTTTTACCACATCCCAGCGAATTGTCGGTTCGCCATAACCGCAGAATACGACCTCCTTAAAATTCTTTGGATCACCAACCTCTTTGATATATACTTCCGCATCAGGTTCTTCTGATTTTAACATTTTCAGATTATAACCGTTGACGACCGCTTCACCTTTGCGGTCGCAAAAAACACAATCGGCGTTACAGCGGTTTGTAACATTGATATAAAGCGATTGCCCGATTTGATATGTGTAACTTAGATTTGGTTTCATTCCGATGCCAAAAAGTTTGTAAGCATTGTAAGATGTTGCCCTGCCAACATCTGCTGTTGTTAATTGATGTGTCTCCGCAATTTTTTCTGCGATTAATTGTAAGTAAGCCGGTTCGTTTCTTTCTCCGCGATGAGGAACGGGGGTCATGAAAGGAGAATCGGTTTCGAGCAATAAATTTTCAATTGCAACGCGGCTCAAAACTTTGCGAACGCTTTCTGCGTTCTTGAATGTAACAATTCCTGGGAAAGAGATGTAATGATGCATTTCAACAAGTTCGCGGGCATCGGCTATCGAGCCGGCAAAACAATGGAACTGTGCACGCAAGTTTGTGTTTTTGTATTTGCGGGCAATGTTCATTATGTCTTCATTTGCTTCGCGGTTGTGAACTATGACCGGAAGTTTTAATTTAAGCGCGAGTTGAATCTGTGCTTCGAATGCTTCGATCTGCGTTTTGCGCGGGGAAAAATTGTAATAATAATCCAATCCGGTTTCGCCAATAGCAATAACTTTTTTATTATTTGCAAGCTCTTCAAGTTTTTCAATAATTGCTTCATCCCATTCTTTTGAATCGTGAGGATGAATGCCGACTGAGGCATAAACACAATCATATTTATCTGCAAGTTCGATTGCTTTGACTGACGTAGCGAGGTCTGTTCCGGGAACTATTATGTAATCAACGCCAGTTTCTATTGCACGTTCGATGGCTTGATCAACTTCACCATTGAAGTTGGGGTAGAAAAGATGTGCGTGTGTATCAATAAACATAATTATTTCTTTCTAATACTTTTTTTGATCATGATCTTAACCATGCTCTCAATCTTTACAAACTATTTAAGATTAAGCTCATTATTAAAAATAGTTTTATTCAACAAGAAATTTCTCCTATTACAATTCCTTTTTCATTTATTTTATTCGAGAGATCAAGAGCTTTGTTAACATCGTTTTTATCAACAACGGCAATCAATCCAATTCCCATGTTAAAAACTTCTCGCATCTCTTTATCATCAACATTGCCGGTTTCTTGAATCAAATTAAAAATGGGCAATGTTTCCCAGGCGTTCCAATCGATCTTAAGTTGCAGATCTTTTGGAACAACACGCCTTGTATTTCCGATAATTCCACCGCCTGTTATGTGAGAAAAAGCGTTTACAGAAATTTTTTCTTTCAACACGCCGATTACCTTCAAATACGATTTATGAATTTTCAGCAGTTCTTCGCCGAGCGAGCAGTCAAGCGAATCGGGTTTATTGTAAACGGAAAATTTTTCGAGTAAAACTTTTCTCGCAAGAGAATAACCGTTTGTGTGAAGTCCAGTCGAGCCATAGCCAATCAGCACATTTCCTTTTTTAACGTTGCGTCCGTCAATAATTTTATCCCGCTCAACAATTCCTACAATTGTTCCGGACATATCATATTCATTCTCGTCATAAAGCCCCGGCATCTCTGCTGTTTCTCCTCCTATTAAGGCAACACCAGTTTCTTTGCATGCAATAGAAAATCCTTTAATGATTAGTTCGGCTTTCTCGGGTGCAAGTTTTCCAAATGCAAGGTAATCCATAAAATACTGTGGCTCGGCGCCGCAAACAGCAATATCATTAACACAATGATTTACCAAATCTTGACCGACAGTATCATGCTTATCCATAGCGAATGCGATTTTTAATTTTGTGCCAACGCCATCTACGCTTGAAACAAGCACAGGATTTTTCCATCTCGTCAGATCAACTTCATAAAATGCGCCGAAGTGACCGATGCCGGACAAAACATTTTTGTTAAAAGTTGATTTAGCAAGCGATTTTATTTTTTCAACAGTTTCGTCTCCCGCTTGAATATTAACACCGGATTCTTTGTAAGTAATTGCCAAGATATCCTCGAAAAGTTTCTATCTAAATATAACTATAAACCTGATAGTTATTAATACTTGGCTTTTTGAAAGAAATAATTTAGTTTGTTTACAGAAAAAATAAACAAAATTATATCTTTAACTTGATGATGTAAAAAGAACCAGTTATGGCTGATTTAAAATTTCATTTATAAATTAATTTATGGAACAGCAAGAACATATCAATTATTGGCTTGAGAGTTCCAACGAAGATTGGTTAAATGCAAACGAGATTGCAGCTAAGAATGAGCGTAAACATATGGCGCTATTTTTGGGGCATTTATCTTTAGAGAAAATATTGAAAGCGCTTTTCGTTAAATTTTATAATCAAACTCCGCCATATAAGCATGACTTGGTTCTTCTTGCTGAGAAATGCAATTTGCCCTTGAGCGATGAATTAGTTACCGATCTCAAATTAATTAACGAATTCAATATTCAAACCAGATACCCTGATTACAAGCATGAATTTTACAAACGATCCACAATACAATTTGTTGAAGAAGAATTAAAACGCATTGAGAGATTAAGAGAATGGTTACTAAGTATAATAGACAATACGCAATAGACAAAGTAAAAGAATTTGTTCTTTTGTTGAAGAAAAATAATATTAATCTAAATGCAGTTTATATTTTCGGTTCTTTCGCTAAAGAGGAAGAGCAAGATTTCGAATGGTCTGATATTGATGTAGCCGTTGTGTCGGATGATTTTTGCGGTTATAGAATGGAAGACAACAAGCGGTTGATTCCATTAGCAATAAAAGTTGAGAGAAGAATAGAAACGCATCCGTTCACAACAAAAGATTTTGAGAACTCGCCGTTTGTAAAAGACGAAATCAAAAAGAAAGGTTTGAAAATTACCATTTAGAAATAATCTCTAAGCAGATAGACCAGTTCTCGCCATTTTCCCGTCTGAAAAATTCATGAATTTTTGATAACTTTGAGTCCGATAAATTTGGTAGTATTAAAACGTAATGGATGAGTATCAGTTAAAAGATAGGGAAAAGGCGATTCTGCGGTTTGTGATCCATCAATTCATTCTGACTGCTAATCCGGTTGGCTCGCGAAATATTTCCAAGCAGTTTGATCTTGGTTTATCTCCTGCATCCATACGAAATGTTATGGCTGATTTGGAAGAGAGGGGGCTGCTGAATCATCCACACACATCGGCTGGCAGAGTACCAACCGACAAAGGATACCGTGTTTATGTAGATTTACTAATGGAGCCGCCTCAACTTGACAAGAAGGCAAAAAGAATTATTGATCTTAATATTTCTTCGGTTCATACGGAAACTGAAGAACTATTAAAATTGACTTCACTTATTCTGAGTAATCTAACAAATCAACTTGCAATGGTAACATTTCCAAAGTTTGAACAAGCCGTCCTTGAAAGAATCCAGATTGTTCAGCTCTCATCAACAAGAATTTTGGTTATCGTAAGTGTACGCTCCGGTTTTGTTAAAACTATTACGCTAGAAATTGATGCCGAAGTGAAAGAAGAACAAATTAATACTATTCAACAATTCTTAAACGAGAAACTTTCCGGATTACGATTCTCCGAAATTAGAAGCACTATTGCAGAGAGAATAAAAGATTTTGATATAGAGACTTGTCGCCCAATTATCAGGGTATTTCTTGAATCCACGGATAAAATTTTTACGGATATTAGCAGTGAGAAAACAATAATTGCAGGCGCAAAAAATATTTTGAACCAACCTGAATTTGAAAACCATGTCCGCTTTCAAAGCATAATTGAACTTGTAGAAAACAAAGATATCGTTATTCACATTCTAGATAAAAATAGACCGATTATGGATAACAACGTTTCGATTATAATAGGTGAAGAGAGCAATGATGAAAAATTTGCTGATTACAGCATAATTACCAAAGAATATATGGTTGGCGAGCTTGCTGGTACGCTTGGAATTATGGGGCCTAAACGAATGGACTATTCAAAGATAGTTGCCGCGGTTGTTTATATTGCAGATCAACTAACACAAGAATTAACAAAACAAAAATAATTATTCAATAATTTTAAAAAAGAAGGGTTATGAACGAATTGAAAAATCAAAATTCTGATAAAGAAAAAAACAATACAGAAAATAAAATTCCTATTGAGGGGGAAGAAATTTCCAAAACAGAAAACAATACACAGAAAGAGAACCAGCAATTTGAAGAAATCGGATTGAACTCCTTTCTCGAAAAAATTGCTGAATTAGAAAAAGAGAATGCGGTGCTAAAAGACACTCTTTTGCGTAAAATTGCAGAGTTCGAGAACTATAAACGCAGAAACGAAAATGATCAGTTGAACTTGCTTAAATATGCAGCAGAACCATTCATAAAAAATGTTCTTTCAGTTTATGACGATTTGGAAAGATCACTTTCTCATATAGATGAAAGAAACAACTATGATTCGATGAAGAAAGGGGTACAACTTGTATTTGAAAAGTTCAGTAAAATTTTGGAATCGCAAGGAGTAAAAAAAATTGAAGCAAAAGGGGAACCTTTCGATGTGCATTTTCATGAAGCATTGATGCAGCAGCCGGTTGAAGGCGTTGCCCCGCATATTATACTTGAAGTGATTGAACCGGGGTACATTTACAAGGACAAAGTAATTCGGCACGCTAAAGTTGTTGTAAGCGCAGAACTAGCATCTTCTGCAAGCGGAAACGAAGAAATCAATTTGAACCAGGAAGGATAAGTTGATAATGGCTAAAAGAGATTATTACGAAGTATTCAATGTCGGAAAAAATGCGTCGGCAGATGAAATAAAAAAAGCATATAGAAAACTTGCCATGCAATACCATCCGGATAGAAATCCGGGCGATAAAGAAGCAGAAGAAAAATTTAAAGAAGCTGCTGAAGCTTACGAGGTTTTAAGTAACGCCGAAAAACGTGCAAAATATGATCGATTCGGACATAGCGGCTTAAGAGGCGGGCAAGATTTTCATGAATACACAAACGTGAACGATATATTTAGTCATTTCTCGGAATTTTTTGGCGGCGCATTTGGCGGGTCGTCAATTTTTGATGATTTTTTTGGTGCGGGCACCTCCTCGCGCGGAAGCCGCACTCGAAGTACGGGTCAGCCCGGCTCTGATTTAAAAATAACTCTTAAACTTACACTCGAAGAAATTGCAGCCGGCGCATCGAAAAAAGTAAAGATTAAAAAATATAATAAATGCTCTGCCTGCAACGGCAGCGGTGCTAAAAGTTCATCTGCTTTTAAAACTTGCTCTGTTTGTAACGGAAGCGGCGAAGTTCGTCAGGTCTCTCGTTCAATCTTCGGGCAGTTTGTGAACATTGGTCCTTGCAGTAATTGTGGTGGGACAGGAAAAATTATTTCCGAACCATGTACAACTTGCAGCGGCGATGGTAGAGTTCAAGCCGAATCTACAATTAGAATAGACGTGCCCGCCGGAATTATGGATGGAAATTATATGACATTGCGCGGAGAAGGAAATGCCGGAAAAAACGGCGGAGCTGCGGGCGATATAATTGTTATCTTTCAGGAAACTCCCCATGAATACTTTACACGTGATAGCGATAATATTATTTACGATTTGTATATCAGCTATCCCGAAGCTGTTCTTGGAACTGAAGTGGAGGTGCCTACTCTTAATGGAAAAGCAAAATTAAAAATTGAAGCGGGCACTCAGCCCGGTAAATATCTTAAGATGCGCGAAAAAGGGATCCAGCACCTTAACTCTCATGGCGCTGGAGATCAACTTGTACGGATAAATATTCATATTCCCCAAGATGTATCGGCTAAAGAAAAAGAAATGTTAAAAGAACTTCAAAAAATGCCGAACATTAAGGTTTCATAAGAAAGTTAAGGTGGTAATAATTATCCTTTTTCCTCCGTTCCTTTTCAATTATTCCGACAAGATAGTTACACGAAGTATTTTATTTTGAGCGAAAATTCTTTTTAAACTAATAGGGGGCAATATGAGGAAGTTCATTGAAAAGCTTTCTCGTAAAATTGGTTTTACAACTACAGAATCAAATGTAATTCTTTTTCTTCTTACTGCATTTTTAGTTGGATTGGTAGTTAATTACATTAAGGAAACTAAAAACAGCCAAGAGTTTTTAGAATTTGATTATAAATATCAAGACAGCTTGTTTAATGCGGCCGTTGGAAATGTTGAAGTTGGCGATACAACCGAAAAAAATGTCGAAAGAAGAGTTGATTCTAAGCACGAACTTTTGGATTTTAGGAGCGCTAAAAAGGAACTAAAAAACGAAAAAAAATTAACCGAGATAATCAATTTAAATTCTGCTACAGCTGCTCAGTTAATGAAATTACCTGGCATCGGCGAAAAAACAGCCGCAAATATTATTGAATACAGAAATAAAATTGGCGGGTTCAAAAATATTGATGATTTGCTGAATGTTAAAGGCATTGGCAAAGCAAAATTACAAAAAATTAAAAGTTTTGTAAAAATTTAATAAATAGAGTTACTAATATCCGGAGGCGTAATGAGCTCGAAAACTGAACCTTGGTACATTCATCTTATTTTATATGTAGTTATTGCTTTTCTTATTTTTATACTAGTGAAAGTTGCCTATATCGATCCATCTGAGATAATGGAGCAGGAAAAGTATTTTAAGAAAGAATCACGTTTGAGAATGGCAAACCTTCGCGAAGCAGAAAGGTTGTGGCAGGTCAAATATGGAAAGTTCACAGATAATCTCGATAGTTTAATTATATTCTTAAAAAATGATCAGAGCGTTAAAAAAGCTATGACAGGTATTGATTCGATCACTAAAAGACCTACTAATCCATTCGACAATTTATTGGATGGAACTTTTAACCCCGATTCGTTAGTTTTTTCTCCTAAATCTCGTCAACGATACATTGTTCAAGTTGATACAACGGAAGACGCCGATACAGTAATTGATAGAAGAGGGAAAATTTTAAGAGTAGATAAAGTGGTTAGAATTGGACAACGTTACTTTATTGGTTGTCCAGATGGTTACGGTTCTATTGGCGATGTTAGGAACGACGCATTAAAAAATACAGCTTCGTGGGAATAACCTTTGAGGGGCTGTGTTTAACAATCATGCAGGGATAAATTTAACTGAAACTAAACTTCAGCTCGTTGAAATAAATTATAAAAACAATTCATTTTTTCTGGAGAATGTAGACCAGATTTTTCACGCAGAGAGTTTTACTCCTATTCTTGCAGAAGAAAAACTGATTAACATTCTCCAGCAATCATACAATAAGATATCCAGCAGAAAGCCGCTAACTACACAGAATGTTTCATTTGCGCTTCCAAACAATTTTTTCAAAATCTTTGAAGTTCCTTACGATGATTCGCTTGTAAAAAAAGATCTAATCGATCATTTCAAATGGGAAATTTCAGTTCTCTATCCCAATTCTGAAAAAGATGATTTTTTTATTCAACATATTGAAGTAGATAAGAGCAATATTCGTAAAGAAAAGAGAGCTATCATTTTTGCTATAGAAAGAAATCATGTTATTGCATTGAACAAATTTTGTAAACAGAACAAGCTGCGCTTAAAATATATTGACAATGTTCACCTCGCTTCGAATGCGTTTTTATATTTGGATAAACAGAGGATTATCGATGAAATTTCTTTAAGCATCTATATAGATCAAAAATATTCTTCCGTTTCAGTTTTGGAGGGAGTTTATCCTTTTTATTTTAAACCGCTTAATCCGGATCCGGTAAATATTTTTGATGAGCTTTTGCTTGCGAGCAACAAATTAGAAGAGTTAAACTTATCACTAAGTGATTTTAAGGAAATACTATTGTACGGGCAGGATATAACCGAAGAATTTGAAAATAAGCTGAAAAGTTTTTTTGGTCTGCCACTTAAAAAAGTTGACCCTTTTGAAAAACTAAAAATTGAAGAAGTATTATCAGACAATCCTTTCTATAAAATAAAATTCAATTCTTTTACGGCGGCAGCAGGAATTGCAATAAGAATTATTTGATGAGAATAATCGCGGGCAAATTCAAAGGGCGTGTTATTAAATTTCCAAATTCAAAACTGGTTCGCCCAACAACAGATAAAGTAAAAGAATCGCTTTTCAACTACCTTGCACATTCTATTGATTTAGATGGAATTAAAGTATGCGACCTTTACGCAGGCTCCGGCTCGCTTGGTTTAGAAGCGTTAAGCCGCGGAGCTGCCTTAGTGCATTTTATAGAAAAAGATTTTCATGTTTCAAAAATGCTTAAAGAAAATATTTCATCTATTGGCGCAGAAGAGCAGTGTAAAATTTTTAGAATAGATGCAGTTAGATTTGCAAAGTTGAACGAGCATGAAGTATATGATTTGATTCTTGCCGACCCGCCGTTTTTTAAGTATGACATTCACATTGTTGTTGAGAATATTCTAAAAAGAAAGTTTTTAAACGAGAAGGGGCTTATGATAGTTGAGCGTTCAATTCAAACCCAAGAAGAAGATGAAAAAGCATTTGCACTGACACAGTTCAAGCGAATTGGGGACAGCTTAATGTATCTTTTTAAATCATCGGCAAAATTAGAGCGCTAATTTTATATTCAAACAAGTATTATATTTAACCAAAAATAAATTAAGGATTATATGAAAAAAGTTATTTACCCCGGCACATTCGATCCTGTAACAAACGGTCATATTGATATTGTGAAAAGAGCAATAGAGCTGTTTGATGAAGTTGTTGTAACAGTAGCAAAAAATCCTACAAAGACTTGTTTGTTTACAGTTGAAGAAAGAGTGGAAATGTTAAGTGAATGTTTCAGGGAATTTTCCAACGTTACTGTTGATTGGTTTGATGGACTAGTGGTTGAACATGCAAAACAGCTTGGGGCTATTGGTATTATTCGCGGCTTACGGGCAGTGAGCGACTTTGAGTATGAGTTTCAAATGGCTTTGATGAACCGGAACCTTGCCGATGACATAACAACCATTCTTCTTATGCCTCACGCAAAATATACTTACCTTAATTCAACTATAATTCGAAATCTTGCGCAGTTCAAAGGGGATGTTTCCGAATTTGTTCCTCAAGTTGTTGAGCAGCGATTGAAAGAAAAATTTTCATACTAATAAAAAAGGCGGTCTCTTCCGGATCGCCTTAAAGCAAATTCAACAATTTCAAATCAAGTTTTAAAAGCTGCAAACAACGATAAAAGTTCTCCGTTGAGGTTCATCTTTTTTATATCTCTTTTTCGGCAGTTAATATTTTGCTCTTCTTTAACAGTCCCGCTTTCTGATGTTCTTGAGAAATGCAAATAATTCCATTTTCTGTGTGCGGCTCACCAATTTTAGAATGGAATGATTTTAAACCGCCAAGATATTTGCGGGCATCGGAAACATAGACAAGATCGCCAACCTCGGCAGCCATCTTCTGCATATCTTCAATAGAAAGATTAACATAATCATTTGTGTCATCTCTAAGTTTGAAATGCACTTTTACAATTTTACCTTCTTGTTCGTTAATCTTACCCCCCTTAAACATTTCTTTAGCTTTATGCATAGACCAGGCAGTAAGCCCTGTCGTCTGAACTTCCGGGTCGTATTTTATAAAATATGTTGCAGTTAAAGCAATGAGCAATGTTAAAAGAATAGAAGATATAACAAGGAGTTCGAGCGAAAAGAGATTTAATAAAATAGCAGCAAACAATAAAACAGCAACTACAACCGAACTTGACATGAAAAAGTAGTGTAAAGAATTTCTCTTTATAAGTTGAACGGTTCTTTTTAGCAATCTATCAGAAAGGGCGACAATAACGCCAAGAGAAACACAAACAACTGAATTATACAAAGCGCTGATATATGTGTAAGGATGTTTTGCATCCATAAAAGTGCCGTGGTCAAAAGGAGAAATTAAAACAGCGGGGTAACGCGCTCCAATTATCATTAAAGCGGCGCCGCCAAGAAACGTTGCAATTACTGCCGCCGGCGTAAATTTTTTCCAGAATACTCCAAGAAAGATTGCCGTAACTAAAGGCGGCGTTAATGTAGAGTGGAAATATCCGTGCGCTTCATAAACCGTTGGAAATTTGCTAAATGGAATAACGGCAACAACGCCTAACATTGTTAGAACTATAGAAGCTATTCTTGCTGCCCCTAATTCTTTTTTATCTTCTTCTTTTGCAGAACGGGATTTTTTCTTCAACCATTTTCTGAGCGGCCGGTGGACGTCATTTATATAAACTGCTGCGCTTGCGTTGATTAGAGTATCTACTGTTGACATTAGCGCTGCTGTTAAAGAAGCCATAATAAATCCAAAAATACCAGGATGTGAGATTATATTGGCTATTACAACAAAAACAGAATCGGGATTTATATTAGGACTTACCATAGAAGGATTTGCTACGGAAATAGCTTTGCCGATCCAGCCGGCGTTTCCAACTACAATGGCGGATATTGGTAGCATAAAAAGAACATTGAATGAGGCAGCTTTTCTTGCTTCGTCCACACTTTTTGTAGCCATAAAACGCATCAATAAACCCATATTCATAAATAAGAATCCGATTGAACCGGCTACGCCGTCCTGCCAAAAAATTCCAACAAAATTAAAATCAGGAGGATTATTAAAATGGGCAAGAGGCAGTTTCCACGTAGCAGGTAATAAATTCCAAAATTGATCAAAGCCGCCTACATATCTAATGCCGAGAACAAAAACCAACATTCCGGCAAAAACTAAAATGAATCCTTGCATGAGATCGGTGAAGATTACAGCTGTTTGTCCTCCAAGAGTAATATATACACCTGTTATAAATCCTATGACTATGATCAATCCCATTAAGTTAATGCCAAAGGTTACCCCCAAAATTGTCATTGTCTGGGGCAGCAATGGAAGTATTGCCTTTCCCATAGTTAAGAGTCCTATTCCAACATATCCAACCATATAAAAAAGTTGAAAAATTGTAGCAATAAAACGAGCCAAGGGACTGAATCTTTTTTCAAAGTACTCGGGTATAGATCGGATTCTTGTGTAGATAACAATGGGCAGCCAGCCAAACAAAAAGAATGGAAGGAAGAACCAATCATTCATATACGTCATAGTTGAAGAGATTCCATGCTCAAAACCTTTAGCCGAATATTTTATAAAACTGTGGCTGCCAACGCCAGTCGCAACAATTGACATTGCAATAAGCCACCAAGAAAATCTTCGTCCGCCAAAAAAGAAATCTGTTGTGTTCCGGTTATACTTGCTGAAGTAAGTTCCGAACAACATAATTCCCAAAAAGTAAAATACCATCACTACCCAGTCTGCAGTAGTGCCAATACTATGATATTGTTCCATATTTTTTTCCCAAAATGATGCTGCTAAATTTGTGAATGCAATAGGTGAATTAAACAACAGTCTTTAATGTTACAAACGAAAATAAAAGTTATCAAACCAAATTAGTTACATTTCTTTTTCAGCTTCCATAGGTCTTCCCTCAACAAACAAACCATTACGCAAATGATCTTTAGTGATATAAACTATCCCTTCTTCGTTATGAGGTTTGCCAAAAATAGTATGAACGGATTTTAATCCGCCCAAATATTTGCGCGCATCAGAAATGTAAACAAGATCTCCTTCATGAGCAGCCAAACGTTCCATATCTTTTTTCGAAAAGTTTGCAGTTCCGTCATTTTCTTCTTTCAATTTCCAAATCAGTCTTACTTTTTCTCCCTCGCGTTCGTTCAACTTCCTTCCTTTGAACATTTGCTGAGCTTTGTGAATTGACCACGCTGTTAACCCTTCTGTTTGTGCAACCGGATCATATTTAATATAATAAGCTGAAGAAAGAGCAACGAAGAAAGTCATTACTAAAGTTGATACTAAAAGAAATTGAAGCGAACCAAAATTAAGAAGCACTAATCCGATAATTATAACACTCGCTCCGTTCATTGCTGCGATCATCCAACTGTGATTTGAATTCTTCTTGATTTGATGAACGAGTTTTCTTAATTGATTTTGAAAAAGCGTAACTATAACTCCAACAGTCAAGCAAACTAATGTATTATAAAGAGCGCTAATGTATGTATATGGATGAACTTGTGTCATAGGAGTTCCATGCGCAAAAGGAGAAATCAATAAACCGGGATGATAAGCTCCCAACACCATCAAAGAAGTGCCGCCTACTACTGTTGCAATAACGCCTGCCGGTGTAAATTTTTTCCAGAAGACTCCAAGAAAAATTGCTATAACAAGAGGAGGAGTTAATGTAGAATGGAAAAATCCATGCGCTTCATAAACAGTTGGATAGGAACCGAAAGGAATAACCGCTAAAACACCAAGCATTGTAAAAGACACAGTTGAAACCCGCGCAACCAACATAGCTTTCTTTTCGTCCTGCTTTTCATCGCGCTTAATTTTTCCAAGCCAGATTCTTAAAGGACGATCGACATCATTTACCCAAATTGCGGCTGTTGCGTTTAGCAACGTGCTTATTGTTGACATAAGCGCCGCGGCTAAAGAAGCAATAATAAAACCGAACATCCCTGGCTCAGCAACAATATTGGAGACAACAACAAAAATATTATCCGGTTGAGTGTTTGCCGGTATTGGAGAATTTGGCATAAGCGACATAGCTTTACCAATCCACCCTCCGCTGCTCACTACTATTGCTGAAATAGGCAGCATAAAAAGAATATTGAACGTTGCCGCTTTCCTCCCCTCATCCACGCTTTTTGCCGCCATGAATCGCATGAGCAATCCCATATTCATAAACAAGAATCCTATTGAACCAGCAACTCCGTCCTGCCAAAAAATTCCAACAAAATTAAAATCAGGAGGATTATTAAAATGGGCAAGAGGTAGTTTCCAATCTGTAGGAAGC
Organism: Melioribacter sp.; assembly: GCA_020723965.1. Taxonomy (GTDB): domain Bacteria; phylum Bacteroidota; class Ignavibacteria; order Ignavibacteriales; family Melioribacteraceae; genus DYHW01. The sequence goes on from DYHW01000007.1 coordinate 101,071, forward strand.
AAATTCCAGAAGACGTGCCATCCGCCAACGTAATCTATTCCAAGAATGAATACAAGCAAACCTGCAAAAAGCAGCATCAATCCTTGTACTAAGTCGGTAAAAATAACCGCAGTCTGTCCCCCAAAAGTAATGTATGCACCAGTTATAACGGCAATAACAATAATCAATCCCATTAAAGTAACGCGTAACTCAAAACCAAATAATGTAAAATGTTCGGGCATCAGCGGAAGTATTGCTTTGCCCATTGTTAGAAAACCGATACCAACATAACCAACCAAGTATAAAAGTTGTAATATAGTAACAAAAAAACGAGCAGAAGGACTAAATCTCTTTTCAAAATATTCCGGAATAGAGCGAATTTTTGAGTAAACAACAATGGGAAGCCAGCCGAATAAAAAGAAAGGAACGAAAAACCAATCATTCATATAGGCCATTGAAGATGAGAAGCCGTGTGTAAAGCCCATTGCAGAATATTTTACAAAACTGTGGCTGCTAATTCCTGTTGCAACAATCGAAATTGCAATAAGCCACCAAGAAAATCTTCTGCCGCCAAAGAAAAAATCGTTTGTATCATGATTGTATTTCCCAAAGTAGCTTCCAAATAAAAGCATAGCTACAAGATAAATGATCATTACTACCCAGTCGGTCTGGGTGCCTATATTATGAAGTTGTTCCATTTTTTTACCAATAAAGCGCTACAATGATCAATAAAGCATGCATTATCATAAAATAAAAGAATCCAAAAATCAAAACTTTCCACCAAAATCTATGGCGCTTCAACCGCATATCGATCCCTTTGGCTTTACGGATGATGATCATTCCGCCAAGAAAGAAAAGTCCTCCCACTCCATAAAGATATATGAAGGGGAGCCAAGTATTGAAAAAGGATGGCATGGTATAAAATCCTTAAAAAGTTGCTGCACAAATTAGTGGTGAGTTGTTTTATACGCAAATGATTTCTTTTATAAATTTATTGAATGTTGAGAAGCAAAGAGCTAAGAGTGTTTAAAAATTAGATACCAATAGTTTATTTGTTTTAAGCCGGCTCTGAACTCAAAACTATTCTTATATAAAAACAAATTTTATCCCCCTTTTATATTTGCAACAAAAAGAAGAAAAAAAGTGTAAAGCAAACAAAAATTGCATTTGAGAGGCAGGGTATCTAAATTTAGCGCCTAAAATTTATAGTAATACAAATCGGAGGTCGTTTTTTATGGGCATGATGTCCCGAATGAGGAGTTTAGCTCCGTGGTTCATAATAACAGTAGGCGGCATCTTTGTGCTGTTTATGGTTATATCGGATTCGAATGTTTTTGAATTTATGCAAAGAGGCAAACAGAATGTTGGCTCTGTTGATGGAGAAGAGATAACATACACAGAATTTTCAGAATTGCTAGAGCGTGCAAGAAAAAACCAAGAACAATCAACCGGACAAACAATAGATGAATCTCAAATGGATTTCTTTAGAGATCAAATATGGGATGCATTAGTAACACAAAAATTGTTAAACCAAAAGATAAAAGAATTTGGAATTGTTGTAACCAATGAAGAAGTTCGCAGTGCAATTCTCGGACCAAATCCGCCGGCAATGTTAAGACAACAGTTCACCGATTCGACGGGAAACTTCAACCGACAGCTATATGAAACAGCATTAAAAGACCCGCGCAATAAAGAGATTGTTATTGCTGTTGAAGAACAAATTAGAGAACAGCTCATTCAAGAAAAACTTCAGAACTATCTTTCCGCTTCAATCAGCGCAAGCGAAGAAGAAACATTTGATAATTTCATAAAGCAAAATATTAAGATGAATGCTGATTATGTGATGATCGATCCGAATACAATTCCAGATACAGATGTTAATGTTACAGATGCAGATCTCAAAAAATATTATGAAGCTCATCCTGAAGAATTCAAAATCGAAAATCAGAGAAAACTTAAATATCTCCTTTTTCGTAGAGAAGCGTCTCAAAGCGATTCTTTAGGCGTTTTGCAAAATCTTCAAGAGATTGTAAAAAAAATTAAAACAGACACTGCTTCATTTAAGAGTTATGTAGAAATATATTCCGAACAACCGTACAAAAAAGACACAGTTTCATTATCAACTTTGCCGGTTCAAGCGCGCGATGCTTTGGTTAAAGGGAACAAAGGGGATATAATTGGTCCAGTCTCTTCATACGAAGGTTATATTGTTTATAAATTGAACGATAAGATTGGAGCAAAGAATGAGCAGGTTAGAGCTTCTCACATTTTAGTTAGATCAACAGGGAACGATGCCACAGACCTGAAAAAAGCGAATGATATTTATAACGAATTGATGAAAGGGGCAAACTTTGAAGAAATTGCGCTTCAGAAATCTGATGATGGAAGCAAAATGCAAGGCGGGGATCTTGGTTGGTTTGGCCGCGGACAAATGGTTAAACCGTTTGAAGATGCATGTTATAATGGTAAAGTTGGCTTAATTCAAAAACCGGTTAAAACACAATTTGGTTATCATATAATCAAAGTAACAGACAGGTCAAAGCAAGATTTTGTTGTTGAGAAAATTGTTAACCGCGTTCAGGTTTCTGCTTCTACTATCGATAAACTTTTTACAGACGCACAAGATTTTTCTTACATCGCTAAAGAAGGTGAATTTGAAGCCGAAGCCAAAATGTTGAACTACGATGTAATTGAAACTCCTCCATTTAATGAAGAAACACAAGCTTTACCTGGTATCGGCATTAGCCGCGCTCTTGTAAAATTTGCATTCGAAAACAGCGTTGGTGATGTTAGCGATGTTTACAGAGTGTCTGCTGGTTATGTAGTAGCAATGATTTCAGATGTAATTAAACCAGGCGTAAAAAAACTTGACGATGTGAAAATGCTTATTAAAAATAACGTGTTGAGAGAAAAGAAGTTTGAAAAAGCGATTACAATAGCCAAACAAATAAGAACGCAAATTGGCGATAATGGTAACCCCAGCATTGCAAAATCTGTTTGGGCTTCAGCGCGAATTGATTCTGCTTTGAATTTTACTACCGTAGGAAATATTCCCGGAATTGGACGCGAATTTGCTTTCTCTGAATACACTTACAAAAGCGATTTGAATAAATGGTCCCAGCCGGTTAAAGGAAGCAATGGCGTTTATCTTCTAAATGTTAGGTATAGAACAAATCTAGATCTTTCCTTATATGAGTTTCAAAAGGAAGCTATTAAGAAAGAACTAATCCGGAACAAGAAAAATCAGTATATACAGCAATGGATTCAAAATTTAAAAAAAGAAGCCGATATTGTTGACGACCGGCATTTGTTCTTTCGTTAGATTTTAAGAAACCCCGATACTTTTCGGGGTTTTTTTATGCTTTAAATTTTCTTCTTGATTTCTGATTTTCATTTAGTTCTTATGAAAATGAAAACATACACAGCTATTTTTTTTATACTTTTATTTCCTCTCTTTGCTTTTTCACAAAGCGCAGAAAATAAAATTAGCATTTCATTTAATTGGAATTACACAACCACATCTAAACTTTTTCTGCAGCCAAACTATCCAGATCCTATTGTTCGCAGCATACATGAAGACCTTGATCATATATACAGCTATTTTGTTGAAGTTCGTTATCAATTGATGGAGGCGGTCTTCATCGGAGCGGGCAGTGAGTATATAAAAAAAACTTTTAAGAAAAATATAAATTTGAGCGGTACTCGCATCCCAACTGAAGACGGTTATCGGATGGTTCCATTTGAATTATCAATTTATTATCAACTTCCATTTTCGTCAGAGCATTTTAAATTTTTTATGGGCGGAGGCAGCGGAATTTATTTTGGCGAACACATCAGAAATTTAGGAAACGTTACAATTTCAAATGAAAGCAGAAAAGCCAGCTATGGAATTCACGTTGCAGTTGGAATGGAATACATTGTAAATAATCTTTTATCATTCCGCGGTCAAATGCGGTTTCGAGATCCAGAAGTTGAAATGAAAAGCAGATATTCAAGCAGCTTTGTTAATTACAACGGGAAAGAATATTTGCTACCTTCGCAATCTTTCGAATCAAAAGTTAATATCGATGGAATCGTTTTTACAATAGGCGCTGTGATAAACTTTTAGAAGCGATGTTCAAAGTAAATTTTTTCAAAAAAGCATCTGTTGAAAAAAATTTGATAGAGCTATTAAAACATTTGTGTAATTATAACAATCAAATTTCAGTTGGGTAATAACTGTTGCGCCAGTTAGATTTCGGAAAATGGAAATAAACTCAAGAAGAAAAACTAAACAGTAGAGGTTGTTGTTCATAAAGAACTATTTCCTAAAGGTTTTACAAAACATTAACTCAAATATTTCAGATAGCTTATAAAAAAATCCTTTGCCCAAACAGATTCTGCAGAAATCCAAAAGAGAGATTTATCAACCACAAAAACAAAATGTGTTTGTCCCATTCCGAACGTGCGGTAAACTTGTTTCCCTTCAATTTCTAAAAAGCTTCCATGAATGAAAACCGAATTCTCTGGCGAAATCTTTTTTGTCATTCTTTGATAATTATCAATTGCTGCTTCTTCATCTTGATAATATGTAATATAAATTATAGCCGCGCCTTTACTGCCTTCATAAAATGCTACTTCGTTTTTCTCTCTTGTTACCGATTGATGATGGAGACGGTTTACGAATTCTTCGGCTTCTTTTCCTGTAATTTTTTGTTTGAGTCTTAGTTCATACAAATTGTTTGGAGTATATGCCGTATCTTTCTGGCATGCAGCTATTATAAAAATCAATAAAACAATTGTGTGTGTAAAGAGCTTCATATTCTTCCTAATTTAGATAAACTACTTGCCGCAGCGGATTAAGTTTTTTTATAATAAAAATTACTGAGTTCAACTTGCTGTCAAAAAAAAAGCGCGGATAAATAACATTGATATTGCTTGTTATCTAAAGAGACTGCCCTAAAAATATTTTTAGGACAGTCTCAGTAACTAATTATCTTTTTTCATACGCTGGTTGTTTAGGATAAATGTACGGTTTCGTTTCCAACAGTTTTAATATTTCTTGAATTGCTCTTTCCAACTGTGGGTCAATTCCCTTTGCAAGTTGAGCAGGATCGTCAACAACTTCGATATCAGGGTCAACGCCGTGTCCTTCTTTAAACCATTTCCCATCAGGGTCATACATTCTAAAAGTTGGAACAGATAGAGTTCCGCCATCAACAAGAAGCGGAGCGCCGGTAATTCCAATCAACCCGCCCCAAGTTCTTGTTCCAATAAGAGGACCTAAACCTGCTTTGCGGAAGTAATCCGGAAAAGCATCGCCGCCCGAAGCGCTCCATCCGTTTATCAGCATAACCTTTGGTCCATAATTAGCAAAAATTGGATGCTGCCAATTTTTACCATCGCGCACTGCCCAGAATGCAAGGGGTTTGCGGTTGAGCAGTTCAATAAAGCGATCCGGAATTTGTCCTCCATCGTTAAAGCGTTCATCAATGATCAATCCTTCTTTTGTATACTGAGCCATAAACTGACGGAACAATTCTGTCTGTCCGTCTATTCCTGTGCTTGGAACATAGATATAACCGATCTTTCCGCCGGTAGCTTCTTCAACGCGTTTTCTGTTTGATTCGATCCACGCAAGATGGCGTAAGCGTGTTTCTGAAGTAAGAGTTTTAACAACAATTGTACGAGCTCCTTCGAATGTCGGTTTGTCATTTATCGTTAGTTCAATTGTTTTATCTGCAAGACCATCGAATGCATACCAAGGATCTTTAGAAACATCAAGGGCTTCGCCGTTGACGGCAAGTATATAATCTCCTTCTTTAATTTTTAAGCCGGGCATAGAAAGCGGAGAACGCGCTTCGGTATCCCACACAGCGCCTTGAATAATATTTTTGATGCGGTAAGTGCCGTTTGCAATTTCCCAATCCATGCCAAGATAACCGACGCTTCTGGTTGCAGCTTCATCTGTGTCTCCGCCGCCGCGGTATGTGTGCGATGCGTTTAATTCAGAGATCAATTCACCTATTACATAATTAACATCCCAGCGGGTAACGCAATAATCAATCAATTTGCCGTAACGGCTGCGCATTGCGGTCCAATCAGCGCCGTGCATGTTTGGGTCATAAAAATAATCACGGAATATTCTCCAAGTATCGTTAAAAATTTGTCGCCACTCTGCACGCGGCTCAACCGTTGTTTCAAGTTGTGCGGTGGGCATTTTTTTATCAAGTTTTTGATTTTCTGCAACATCAACAATAGAATAACTGTTTGTTTTACCGACCAATATTTTTTTTCCGTCGGCGCTTAGCTGGAACATATCTGCATCGTCAACAATAGTTTTTTCTTCACGCTTATCAAGATCGTAAAACATAATTGCCTTTTTCTTATCGGCAGAGCCCGTATTTGGAAGTTTGTGATAAATTATTTTACCGGCAACCGCTTGAAGGTTTGTATAAATGCCGGCAGCAGGAGGAAGAATCACAACTCTATTCTCGAAATTTGTAAATGTAATTTTTGTTTCTTTCGGTTTATCTTCTTTTTTCTCTTTCGGGTCCTCTTTCTTTGCATCTTTCGCATCTTTCTTCGGTTCATCTTTTTTCACATCGTCTTTTATTATAACAGTAGTATCATTCTTCGGCGCAATAAGAGAAGGAAAATCATCCGTTAAAGATGCTGCGGCAATTGTTTCTGTGTTAGTGTAGATCCAAGTATTATCAACACTGCCATAGATTGGCGCAAATGTTCTGTTTGTGAAAAAGTAAAGATATTTTCCATCAGGGTCGAAAGTTGGTTCTGTGTCAGAATAATATCCGGAAGTTAGCTGATAATTTTTCTCTTCTTTTGAATCAAATAAATAGATAGAATTGCTGCGGTTATTCAATTCTTTGGCATAAGCAAGCCAGCGGCTATCGGGGGACCAATCAACTCGAAAATTATTCAATACGCCATGATACATGAATAAATTCTTATCGACTAAATAAGTTTTCTCTTTCTCCAGATCATAAACAGAAATTTGCATTGACTTATCTATGAAAGCGAGCATTTTACTGTTAGGCGACCAAAAGATTTTGTATCTAAATCCTGCGCCATAAGAAGTGATTTTCTTTTCATCATTTGGTTTTCGAAGGTCTTTGATATAAAGTTCGTACTCGCCCGATCTATCGCTCCAGAATGCAACAAATTTTCCACTGGGCGACCAAGCAGGGAATCTTTCGGCAAACCCGCTGCTTTTTGTAAGATTTAAAACCGCGCCGTTTTCTGCAGGCACATTAAAAATTTCGCCGCGCGCTTCGAAGATTGCACGCTTGCCATCCGGTGATATGCTAATGTTCTGGATCATTTTTTCCACATTAACTTCTTTTGGCATTAGAGTAATTGCATCTGTTACAACGCTCACATTCACTTCTTTGTATTTTTCTGTTTTGAGATCGAGAAGATATAATTTTCCCCCAGCTTCAAATACAATATCAGATGGACCAATGGACGGGAAGTGAATATCAAAGTCTTTAAAGTTTGTCAACTGTTTTATTTCTTTCGAATCGACATTGTAAGAATAAATATTCATTCTTAATTCTGAACCGCGGTCAGATAAGAAATAAATTTTTCTTCCGTTCCACATCGGAAATTCATCTCCCGCAACATTTTTTACAACGAGTTCGGCAGATTTTTTCTCTAGATCAAAAATCCAGATATCACCGCTCCAGCCGCCGCGGTATCTTTTCCATGTTCTAAAAGCTTGAGTCATTGGTGTGTAAGAGATCATTTTTCCGTCGGGTGAAATTGATGCAAATTCACCATGCGGAATTGGAAGCTGCTCCGGCAGACCGCCTTGGATTGATACTTTATAAAACTGATTGAAGCGTTGCTTGCCGCTGTTCATTGTTGAAGCATAGAGTAAGTTTTTTCCGTTAGGAAACCATTCAAGCAAGCGATCACTCATGCCATGATGAGTGATCCTTTTTGGCGTTCCACCCATTAAGGGAATTACATAAACATCCGTATTGCCGTCATAGTTACCGTTAAATGATATCATAGAACCATCGGGAGAAAATTTGGGGAACAGTTCTTGTCCCTTTGGCGAGCTCAATTTTAGAGCCGTGCCGCCATCTTTAGAAACGATCCACAAGTCGCCTGCATAAGAAAAAACGATGTGTGATTGAGAAACATCGGGCGATTGGAACATCAAAGCATCAATTTGCGCATTGATATTTGCCGCAAACGAAATTAAGAAAGCTGTTAAGACAAATAGTGTTTTCATAAGCACCCTTTCTATCAAATGTTTGTATAGTAAATTATAAAGATAGTTTCTAAAATAGAAGGATTTTCCGTTAGATAAAATCCAGATTGTTCATTAGAAAATATGGTATTATTCAACAATTATGAATTTGTTTTGTAGAGTTCAAAAATATTTTAATTCGTTGGGTTTATAACGAACAGAAAATTATTACGACCGTTCCGGTCATGATTTTTTTTGGAAGAGTCATAGACTCTTCCCTACAAATATATTATTTTATGTTTTGTAGGGGACAGTCACAGACTGTCCCGATTTAATGTTTAAGGAATGGTCATAGACCATTCCTTACGATTCAATAATTTTTACTCCTTCCTCGGTTAAATCGCACTTAAAAATTTAGTGGATAAAATTTTTCCAACAAACGGATAAATTACATCCGATTCGCCGATTCGAACTATAACAACAAATAGTATAAGCATTTTTCACTTGACATCTTCTTTTCATTTATCGTATATTTACGATGAACGATAAAGAAAACATCTATGTCCGCCGCTAAAACAGAAAAATTCACCACCGAAGAGACGGAACTTGCGGATATTGCCAAAGCTCTTGCACATCCTGCGCGGGTTAAAATCTTAAAGATCCTTTCAAATAAAAACATTTGTATGTGCGGCGACATTGTTAATCTTCTTCCACTTGCGCAAGCTACCGTATCTCAACATCTGAAAGAACTAAAACGCGTTGGATTTATTCAGGGAGAAATTGAAGGACCGAAAACATGTTACTGTTTGAACAATACCTTTCTTGCCAAGGCGGAAGATTCTTTAATAAAATATTTTAATAAAATAAAAAAAGGTAAAAATTCATCATGCAAAACGAAAAAGAGATAAAAGAAATAGTAAAAGAAAAATACGGACAGATTGCAAAGAAATCGCAATCCGGATGTGGCTGTGGATGCGGTTCATCAAATAAAATTGTCGGTTACACTATTATGCAAGATGAATATGATCATCTTGACGGATATGTCGCCGATGCTGATCTTGGTTTGGGCTGCGGGCTGCCAACTGAATATGCCGGAATAAAAAAAGGCGATACAGTTGTTGATCTTGGAAGCGGTGCCGGTAACGATGTTTTTGTTGCCCGCGCTATTGTTGGAGATGAAGGGAAAGTCATCGGAATTGACATGACACAGGAGATGATAGATAAAGCAATTAGAAACTGTGCGAAACTCGGCTACTCAAATGTTGAATTCAAATTAGGTGATATTGAGAATATGCCGCTCGAAAATTCAATTGCAGATGTTGTTGTGAGCAATTGCGTTCTCAATCTTGTACCCGACAAGCAAAACGCATTTGCAGAGATTTATAGAATTCTAAAACCAGTCGGACATTTTTGCGTTTCTGATATTGTTATTAAAGGCGAGCTGCCCGCTAATTTAAGAAAGTCCGCAGAAATGTATGCGGGTTGCGTTGCAGGAGCAATTCAACAGGATGAGTATTTAAAAATAATATCGGAGACAGGCTTTAAAAATGTTGAAGTGAAAAAAACAAAAGTGATCGATCTGCCGGATGAGATTTTGAGAGAGTATTTGTCGGAATCAGATCTGAAACAGTACCGAGAAAGCGGCATTGGAATTTTAAGCATAACCGTAACAGCAGAAAAATATTAAACCGAATAGCACACAGATTAAACAGATCTGAACTGATCCGTTAAATCTGTTTAATCTGTGTACCGTTCAAAATTAAAAAGAGAACTCATGAACAAGAAAATTTTAATTTTTTGCACGGGTAATTCCTGCCGAAGCCAAATGGCTGAAGGATTTTTAAAATCATTCGATCCAAATCTTGAAGTGTATTCTGCTGGAACAGACCCATCTAATAAAGTTCATCCGAAAGCTATTCAAGTAATGAAAGAAGTCGGAATCGATCTTTCGCAAAATTATCCAAAAATGGTTGACCGGTTTTTAACTGAACCGTTTGATTATGTGATAACCGTATGCGATAACGCAAAAGAATCTTGTCCTGTATTTATCGGGAAAGTTGGTAAACAACTGCACATCGGTTTTGAAGACCCCGCTGAAGCAGCCGGAACAGATGAAGAAATTCTTGCAGCCTTCAGAAAAGTGAGAGATGAAATCAAAAAAGATTTTTATAAATTTTATCTTAAAGATATTAAAAAAAGTTAGCTTAGTGTTACTCCATGAAGAGTTCTGCGGCTCTCTGTGTAACTAAAATATAACACAAATACTCGCAGAAAGCCGCCAAGAGAAAAAGATATAAATGAAAAAAGATCGCTTTCAATTCGATGTGGAGAAGAATTCATTTTAATAAATAGGGAGGTGCGCAAATGGACTCTCGAAAATATGAATCATTAGTAAAAAACTTATTAGCGCTGGCCGGTATTGAAATAAACGGCAGTAATCCGTGGGATATTAAAGTGCACGATAAAAGTTTTTATAAACGTGCAGTTACCGAAGCTGAATTGGGACTTGGCGAATCTTATATGGATGGCTGGTGGGATGTTGAAAAACTTGATGAAATGATTTATCGAATTGTTCGTGCTGATTTGCAAAACAAAGTAAAGCGTAATTATAAAACAGCTTTGCAGCTTGCCGGTTTCTGGTTAATCAATATGCAGGCAAGACGCAGAGCATTTATAATTGGGGAAAGACATTATGATTTAGGAAATGATTTGTTCCAAAGTATGCTGGATAAACGAATGAATTACAGTTGTGCTTATTGGAAAAACGTAAAAAGTTTAGATGAAGCACAAGAAAATAAATTAGAGTTGATCTGTAAAAAACTTTACCTTCAACCCGGCATGCGTGTGCTTGATATTGGCTGCGGCTGGGGCGCTTTTGGTAAATATGCCGCTGAAAATTACCGCGTTGAAGTTGTAGGAATTACGATTTCGAAAGAACAAGTCTTGCTCGGAAAAGAATTATGCAAAGGTCTGCCCGTTGAATTTAGATTACAAGATTACAGAGAAGTAAATGCCCCCAATGAATTCCCTCTTAAAAAATTTGACAGAATTATTTCGGTTGGCATGATTGAGCATGTTGGTTACAAAAACTACCGGCGCTATTTTGAAGTAGCCAAAAGAAATTTAAAAGATGATGGTTTGTTCTTGCTTCATACTATTGGCGAAGTCCGTTCTACAAAAAATACAGATGCTTGGACTCACAAATACATTTTCCCAAACGGAATGCTTCCCTCAATTGCTCAGCTTGCAAAAGCTGTGGAAGGTTTATTTATAATTGAAGACTTGCATAACTTCGGCGCGGACTACGATAAAACTTTGATGGCTTGGTTCCAAAATTTTGAAGCGAGCTGGTATAAATTAAAAAAGAAATACAGCAGCCGTTTCTATAAAATGTGGAAATATTTTTTGTTATCAAGCGCAGGAGCGTTCCGTGCAAGAAGTAAAAATCAACTCTGGCAAATTGTTTTATCCCCAAATGGAGTGTTAAGCGGATATAATTCGGTTAGATGAACATTGTAGAGATGGGATAACTTGCCCCGATTGATCAGAGTATCCCGTTTTTACTTTAAATATTTTTTGAAGGATACCATATGCCAAAATTAGGTTTACGCTTGGCGGGGCTCTCGTTATACCCGGCGGAATCTATCGGTTATTAACTACTTTTCCAGACTTCCGAATAATTGATTTGACAAGTCCATAGAATCGTTCCGAAAAATGAATTCATCTGTCATTCTGTCCCGACAAGTCGGGACAGAGCCCACATTTTAGATTCCAGATCAAATCCGGAACGACACTAATTATAATTTTCATAAGTCTCTATTCATAAATCATAGTCTGTCATGAATTTTAAAAATGAGATATTAGATTCACTTGCCGAAGGTTTGTTTACAGTTGATAAAGATTGAGTAAAATATACCATATTGCTTAAATTGAACCCATAAGACCCAATAGTTGTTAGGCATATTTCAGATAACGGTTAGCGTGTTTGCGAAGTGGCATAGCCATTTGCGTGAGCGAAGCGAACTCGACCATCTGAGCCCCGATGGGCAACGTTTATGAGCGAAGCGAATGTTGCCCATCGTTTAGCGTAAGCACGCCGTTGTTTTTGCCGCCTATCAAACGATTCATTCTCCGGCGGCGGAGCGCACATACCAACCCGCAGCAAAAACAATGGAGCGACATCTATAATCCTTATCAAATGATGGAGCGCCGTGCTTACGCTTGTTAACTGCAGTTGCCCGTTCATTTGAGTAGCACAGCTTTGCCAGTCTTAGTGTATTTTCCCGCTTGTAGATGATAGAAGTATATGCCACTTATCAACCGAGATGCATCGAATGCAACTTCATGGCGTCCTGCTGCGAGCTTTTCGTTCACCAGGGCAGCGACTTCTTTCCCGAGAACATCGTACACTTTCAGAGATACGAATGATCCAGTCGGCAACTCAAAACGGATCGTCGTGGTTGGATTGAATGGGTTCGGGTAATTCTGATTGAGCATGAAACCATCGGGCGTGATCGCTGAACCGTATCCATCTTGATGCACATAAGTCGCTACATTTCCCCCTCGAACTATTCGGACATAGTTATAGATGCGAATCGCATCTCCTTGAGGTCCATGGCCATATGGAAATTGGCTGGGGTCTCCTGTCTTAGGATCGCTTCGCTGAGCGCCTGCGCCATGCACATCAACCCAGCCACCGCTTCCCGAAATGTAGCCCATCGCCCTTCCGAAACTAACATAAACACCTGCTTTCCCATCTGAAGGCGTTTGGCTGCAAAATGTAGTGCTTGTCCAATAGCACGGATAATCCGCCGAACCAGCTTCGTTGGTAATTTGGGTACAGTTGAATGCTGTGTCTATGGCAGCCGAATTTGTATATGCAGGAGAGCGCGTATAGTCAATTATGCTGTGCAATTCTTTAGCATTTGGCAAGCGCCAATCTGCATAACCTGCATATTCAGATGCTTCGGCATAGCTTAAAGCATTCTCCCATAAAACGCCTGAACCGTTATCGGCTTTCATCCACATAAGACCCGTAGCGCTGTCGGTGATTGTCCCATTTCCGTTGTTAACTAATTTATTTTTTCCGTATTCAGTGTTGCCGCGAACGTACCTTATATAGTACTTCTTCATGCCAGTTGGCTGCGGATATCCTTTAATGCGTCCATCCACGAAGTTAACTCCGAACATTGTAGAATCCCCGCTCACCGATCCTACATAAGTCAAGCCCCTGTATATTGTGGATGTAGCATACTGCGCATCAATGAGCCTCTCACCAGCACTCAATTCTCCAAAGCCAGTCTTGAAGTAAGTTGTATCAAGAAAGTGATACACGTTCGCTGTCGAGGTGGCATTGGGATTTATCTCTGCCCCGCTGAACTGAATCAGTGAGTAAAGTTCTTTGATCGATGGCAGACGCCAATCGCTGTATCCACCCGTTCGGCAGTTGGCAGCGCTATCGCGTGCCTCAGCATAGTAGAGTTTATCTGAAGTATTGAAGACTCCATCTCCGTTCCTATCTATAGTCTTTTGCCACATTAAGCCTGTAACTAAGTCGGTAATAGTGCCATCGCCGTTGTCTTGGTAGGATGGCTGGTTCCCGTTGTACTGTGCATCCTGACCGTAAAATGATGATCCCTGCGATGGTGCAGAGATGATGCCGCTGTTGCTGTAACAGTTCGTCTGTTTTGTGTCAACAATCTTGTACATTGTCTCGGTCTGTGCCACAACAATACAAGGCAGCCCCGTCAACAATAACCAGACGATAATCGGGTTTCGTGTTAGTGGTTTCATGTTCTCTTTCCTTTCGTATTACTGCGAATGTTGTTTGTGATTAATTAGACAACGTCGCAGGTCAGAAAGTTTAAGAAACAAGTCGAACGGGCAATTGCAGTTAACGTCACGCGTGTAGCCGAAGTTGCCGAAGCGTAGCGAAGGCAATTTGGGAGAGGGCGGTACTCCGCCCGAACCGGCTACACGCTGTTATATGCAGTTGACCTAATACCCTATTTCCAGTTTCTGCTATCTATATAATTATTCAATATATATTCATATTCTTTATCCGTAAAGGGCATTACAGTTGCTTTGTATTTATCCTTCATCTTTATAGTATTATTATCAAAAAATACTATTGCTTTTTCGCCTTCATTTACAGTGCAAATAGTGAAAGTCTTGCCCGTCTCATCTATTTCATATATGATAACATCACCACATAAAGCATAAAATTCATCTGTATATGGTTTATCGCCTGGTTTGATAAAAATATCAGGTCTTTCGGATAATGGGTTAGCCTCTTTTAACCAGCAAGATGTTCTGTATTTTCCGCAACCACCTTTTTTAGAAATAAGTATTTCTCCAAAGTATTCTGGTCTCAAACCAAGTGGGCTTTCTTTTAACTCAAATTCTGAACCCTTTTTTAATCTTAGAATAGTTCCATCATTTTCTCTCAACTCGATATTGGATTGAGCTTTTAATAAAACATTCTTTTTTACTACCCCAGTTTTTTGATCGATTGCATCAAATTGCTTTCGATCCTGCTTTGTGTGTGTTACTCTCCAACTCATTTTTTTTCTCCTTTGATATTTTATTACCTATATAAGAATAGGTCAATTGCATATAACTTTTTGAATTATGCCATATGGCGTGTATCCATCCAATATGGTATGTTATACGCCATATGGCGTTTATTTCGTTCTTAAAGCTTGGTCTAAAGGATTCACAATCTTACCAAGCAACTTCTTACTAACGTGTGTGTAAATTTCTGTTGTCTTACTACTACTATGTCCTAGCAGTTCTTGTATGTAGCGTAAATCCACTCCACTTTCTAATAAATGGGTAGCCCCGCAACAAAACTGCGGGATAAACTCCACTATGTCTTAATCCATGAAGCGAAATCTCTTTTCAAATACCAGCTGCTTTTACTGCTCGTTGAAAAACGTTTTGAATGCTTCGTTCGGACAAATGTTTCTGACCATCTCCACCATCAAATAAATATTCTTCTGGTTTATACTGTTTGTAATATACCCGCAACACCACAAGAGCGGCGTCCGAAAGCAATGTGTACCGATCCTTTTTTCCTTTTGCTCCGTGTAGATGAATCATTTTTCGTTGTCCGTCAATATCGGCAACTTTGAGCCGCACACTTTCGCCCACACGCAATCCGGCAGAATAAATTAACATCAGTAATGTTTTGTGTTTCAAATTATCGACATGCGAAAAAATCTTTAACACTTCATCTTGGCTCAGCACATTTGGGAGTTTCTTTTCTTTCTCCGGGCGCGGAATATCGACAATCGTGAACGGTCGCTTATACAATTCCACGTATAAGAATCGAATGGCGTTGAACGCTTGGTTCACCGTTGCGGCGGAAAGTTTTTTGCGTTCGATCAGATAAAGCAAGTAGGAACGAATATCTTCATTCAAGAGCTCGCGCGGATGTTTCGGCGAAAAGTAATTCACAAAGCTCTGTACAGCTTCAGATGGAAATGGAATTTCCTAAATTAACAACAATGTAAAATTT
>DYHW01000018.1 GCA_020723965.1 Melioribacter sp.
TAGACGTAAGTCTTGTCTATAGTCTGAAGATAAACTAGAATAAAATGCTATAGAGGTTTAGCAGTCCTACCCGAAATAGTTCTTTAATTAATGATTCATAGAAAATTGAACAAATCTTTTTTCATTAAATACCTCTTTATGTTTTAGCATGTTATAAATAGCTACACCGAACTTATGAGTAATAATAGCTCTTGCTTTTGCTTTACCGGTTTTGGATATCAGCCGTTCGTAAAAGTCTTTAATGTAAGGAGAAAAAGAAGGTGCATGGATAATAATTTCACCAATAGCCCATTTGAGATAAGGGTTGCCGATCTTTCTGAAGATAAACTGGAAACCGCCTTTATATTTTTTACCTGCAGAGCTTCTTTCACACTTTACAAGTCGGGCATATGAACTAAAGTCTTTCTGAAGATAAAGAGGAGAAGGGAACCGGTTAACGTCACCAATTTCATAAAGAATGACCAAAGACATCATGTCGCCAATGCCGGGGAGGGTAAGAAGAATGTTCAAAGAAGTTCTGTCGTGATATTTTGCTTTGGCTTTGATTTGTTTTTCTACCTTGTTAAGTTGAACATCGAAGAAGTCAATAACATTAAGGTTCATCTCAATGTTGCTTTTAATCTGAGGATCGTCAACTTTGTCGATAAGTAGTCTTCTATCAGATTTGTTTTTAACATCTTTGGAGTTGATATTCATGCATAGCTGTCTGAAGATAGTTTGAATATGAGCATAAGCTTCAGCTCTGATTTTCATAAACCGGATTCTTCTTCGGAGTAAGTCTCTTGTAGATCGAAGTTCTTTAGGATAGATGTACCCAATTGGGAAAAGATTCGATCTCATAAGATCGGCAATTTTCTTAGAATCGATTTTGTCGTTTTTAGTTTTACCTCCATGAATAGATTTCATGTAATAGGCGTGACCGAGAAAGAAAGGGATGTTTTCTTGAATGCAACCGTCGGCAAGCCAGTAGTAGCTGTGCATAGATTCAACTCCAACTGAGATATCGGGTAAAAAGGAAGCGATAGATTCTTTGAAGGAATTAAAATCATTTTTCATATTTTTGTGAAGAAGGATATTACCTTCTTTGTTCATAACACAGATGTATTTGGTGCTGCCGTGTAAGTCAACTCCACATACATAATTAGTATCAATTTGAGCAAGACGCATATAGGTTCTCCTTTATTTATTGTTTTAAATGTTTCAACCAAAATTTAATAAATCTTGGCGAACCTTTTGCGTAATATCC
>DYHW01000019.1 GCA_020723965.1 Melioribacter sp.
CTAGTGGACTGTTTACGTAATACATTATAAAATAGTATATTGCATCCGTTATTTAATAAAAAACATTAAACGGAGGATGTATGCGTTCGAGAAAATATATAGTTAAACTAACTGCAGAACAACAAAAAACATTGAAAGACATAGTTTCAAAAGGAAATAAATCTGCTCGAATCATCAAACGAGCCAATATCCTATTACTTGCCGATAAAAACCAATCTGGTAGGGAAATCGCTAATAATGTTTCTGTATGTCAAGTAATGATTAGTAAATTATGTCGTCGATTTCAACAAGAAGGACTTGATGTCCTTTACGATAAGTCTCGTCCCGGTCAACCACGCAAACTCGACGGAAAAGCAGAGGCACGCTTAACTGCTCTGGCTTGTTCAACACCTCCTGAAGGTCATGCTCGCTGGACAGTTCGATTATTGGCAGATGAAGTCGTTAGATTAGAACTTGTCGATTCGATTTGTCCAAAGGCCGTGTGGTCGACTTTAAAAAAAACGACCTTAAACCGTGGCAAAAACACCAGTGGTGTCTGACCAACATAGACGGAGAATTTATTGCTCGTATGGAAGCACTGTTAGACCTTTACGAATTGCCTTATAATCCAGATTTTCCAGTCATTTGCTTTGATGAACGTCCTTGTCAATTAATCGGAAATGTTATTGCTCCTCTTCCGGTTCGACCTGGTGAGGCTCAAAAGGAAGATTATCATTATAAACGCAACGGAACCTGCTCGATATTTGTTGCTGTAGAGCCATTGAGCGGCTTGCGAGTTATTCGAGTTTTCAAGCAACGGACAAAAAAACAATATGCGCTATTCATGCAAGAGTTCGCTTCACTTTATCCTGATGCAAAATGTATTCAACTTGTTCAAGATAATTTAAACACGCACTCATTTGGTTCATTCTATGAGTCGCTACCGGTTGATGAAGCACATCGTCTTATGAAACGGTTTAAATTTCATTACACGCCAAAAAAGGCAAGTTGGTTAAACATGGCTGAAATAGAAATCGCTGCACTAGCAAAACAATGTTTAGATAGAAGGATACAGTCTATATCGATAATGAAACGAGAAGTAAAAGCATTTGAGAAAAAACGGAACCGTAAAAAAATCAAAATCCAATGGCGATTCACAACACCAAAAGCTAGAGTAAAGCTTCAAAAACATTATCAGAAATTAAATTAATTAAGTAAACGATCAACTAG
>DYHW01000001.1:0-110486 GCA_020723965.1 Melioribacter sp.
CTTTTTCACCTTACTTAACTCAACCGAAATTCCATTTTCCGCTGAACCAATACAGCTCCGCAAGCAACTCCGGTACGCCTTCAGCGTTTTGTAGCTGTAGTTCCTTAATCTGAGTTCCTGCCGAAATGTTTCAAACAACCCTATACGATTAGATTGTAGCAGCATTTTGACTGCCCCTCATGACTTTTGAAGCAACGTTAGAAAAAAAATCTGGTTTTGTCAATCATAATAAAATTGTAATCTATGTCTTGCACTCAGCAAAAGGTAATTTATCAACTCAAAAAATAATTTCTTTTATTGCAGAAGAAATATTTTCAAAGGGGATAATATCTATAGTAGTTTTGCTTTTCCCCGAAAGCTTTCGGGGGTGGATTCCCATTAACGCATTGTAATTGTTGGAAGGAATAACAACTCTTGGCAACTTTCCGAATATAGCTTTAACTTTGCTTCCGTTAATTCATCATCAACATCAAAGAAAGTAATAAGCATGAAGTTACGCGAGAAATTCTATAACAAACTTGATAAAACAATAACAGATTGGATGGCAGATAACGCCATAAAAATTTTGAGAATCAGTCTCGGTTTAATTTTTCTATGGTTCGGCGTTCTTAAATTTTTCCCTGGTGTCAGCTCGGCAGAAGGAATTGCCACTAAAACAATCTCTGTTCTAACTTTTGGTTTTTTTCAACCGGCAGTATCAATTTTTATATTAGCAGCTTGGGAAACATTGATAGGACTTGGTTTATTGTTCAATAAATTTCTTCGGGAAACTCTTTTTCTTTTATTCTTTCAAATGATTGGAACAATTACACCGCTCTTTTTCTTTCCCCATGAAACTTTTACACATTTTCCAATTGTGCCTACGCTCGAAGGGCAATATATAATCAAAAATTTAATTTTGATAAGCGCTGGATTGGCAATTGGCGCAACGGTACGAGGGGGCAGAATTATTTCCGAACCTATAAAACAAAAATGAATGTTAAGAGATAACACACGCGACAAATCTATCTCTATAGTAGTTCATAAAAAATTGATGGACTATACAGGTCTTTATTCCACGCTTGTGCGACCGGAAGATTTTTGTATCTGTAATAAAAAGGGAATAATAGGAGAGCAAATAGAACTGCACTGTCGGGTTGATACTCAATTCTCTTTTGAGTATGTTCGTTCAAAATTTTTTTAGGAGAATCAGAGTGACAACAGGCGGATATATTTTTATGACGCTCGCATGGAGCGCAATTTTTTCTCTTACTGCTTTTTGTATTTATAAAATTCTTTCTTCGGGCAAGAAAAAAACGAGTGAAAAATAGTCTTCCCGAAGACTAATCTTTTTTTTCACGTCTAAATAAACCCACATCAAAGATCAAGGAAATACTATGGAAGAAAAATCTAAAGTTAAAAAATCTGCTTTCCGTTCCTTCTCGAAGAATTTTTGGACTGTTATTGTAATGGAATTTTTCGAGCGCGGTTCTTATTACGGTATGATGAGCATTCTATCGGTGTATATGGTAGACCAGCTTAATTATACAAAAGAAAGTGTTGGAGTAATAAAAAGCACAATTACACCGCTGCTTTATATTTTACCAATATTAGCCGGCGCTATTGGAGATCGTTTCGGTTATAAAAGAACTCTAACATTTGCATTTATCTTTTTAGGTTTAGGATATTTTCTTACAAGCCAAACCACAGAATATGCAATGGTTTTTGCAAGTTTGGTGATAATGGGAATTGGAGCAGGAGCATTCAAACCGATGATTTCCGGAACAATAGCTCGCGAAACTGACGAATCGAACAGCACGGTTGGTTTTGGAATTTTTTATTGGTCAATAAACCTTGGCGCATTTTTATTTCCGCTTATTCTTGTTCCTTATATCAAAAGTAATTTCGGCTGGAGTTATGTAATGATTGCTTCGGCTATTGGAACTTCAGCAATGTTAATTCCAACTCTGTTTATTTATAAAGAACCAAAAAAACCGGAAAGCGCTAAAAAGTTAGCCGAGGTTCTTAAAGGAATGGTAATGGTTTTAACGGATTTCCGTTTTATCGGGCTGATTGTAATATACTCCGGTTTTTGGATTCTTTATTTCCAAATGTTCGATTCCGTTTTGTGGTACGTTCAGAAATATGTTGATGCAACTTCTTTGAACAACAGCGTTAACGGATTGTTTTCATCTGTAGGCATAGAACTTAACTGGAAATTTGATGTAGAGCATGTAACGGTTATTAACGCCGGCACAATTATACTTTTGCAAATTGTTGTCTCCAGCATTGTGAAAAATACTAAAGCCCTCCCCACAATGATTGTAGGTATTTCGATGGGAACTGTTGGAATGGCTGTTCTTGCTATCTCTACAAATATTTGGGTGTTTATGGTTGGTATAATTGTTTTCTCGATTGGTGAAATGACAGCGCATCCAAAATTTATCAGCTACGTTGGTCTAATTGCGCCCGAAGATAAAAAAGCATTGTATCTCGGTTATTCATTTCTTTACGGCGTAATTGGCAGCGGTATAGGCGGAATACTTGGCGCTAATTTATATGTTCATTTTGTTGATAATCTTAATCAGCCAAGCACTTTGTGGCTGGTCTTTAGTATGATTGGCGTTGCAACTATTATCGGTTTAGTTCTTTACAATAAATATCTCGCTCCTAAAAGAGCTAATGTTTAATTCTTAGTGTCTCTGCGTCTCTGTGGTGAAAAATCTTAACCACAGAGACACAGAGAAACCGAGAGACACAAAGAGAGTAAAATGATTCGAAAATTATTTTTCTCATTAGCTTTTCTTTTCATATTTAGTTTGGTTTACGCACAGCAAGAAAATGTTCCGATTGATCACAATGTATATCTCTTTTTAAAAGAGATGAAAGTAAAAGGAATCCTTAATAACATTAGTGATGATAACCCTAATTTGTCGCGCGCAGAAATAAAAATCCATCTTGAACAAATAGAAACTTATCGAGAAGAATTAAGCCGCACAGAAAAAAATCTTCTAAAAAAATTTCAAGATGAATTTTATGATGACAAATCCGACAGCACAAACACGTATCAGATCTTCGGAAGCGGAGCCTGGTTCTCATCAACTTTTTCAGATATTTTTTCTAACAAACTGAAATATGCTTATGCCTATCGTGATCCAAACGCAACTTATAATTTGGAGATCCTCGGCAGATTTTTGTACGGTCAAAATTTCAAACCAGTACTTAATAATTCCGAATTGTATGATATCGGCTTTCGTTTTCGAGGAACTTTGTTCGAAAGACTTGGCTATAGTTTATCTGTTCAAAAAGGAGGGGTGAGCGGTTCGCAGGATTTGGCGCCAACGTTTGATTCCCGCTTGAATTACAATTTCAAGTTCATCGAAAGAATTGAGAACATTGGTAATTATGATTTTGCCGAAGGGTATCTGCGCTATTTTTCCGAACCGGCAGAGAAGATGCGTCTTTCATTTCAGATCGGGCGCGAAAAAATAAAGTTCGGATACGGCTACGGAAGTAAATTGGTTCTCTCCGGCGATCATCATTATCTAGATTTTCTTAAACTGAACTTTGATTACGGTATTTTTAGTTTTACTTCAATTCACGGTTCTACTGTGGGAGAGTATAATCCCGATCATGAACAAAATTTTACCAAGTTGATAGCGCTTAATCGGTTTCAACTTCATTTTGATAAATTGTTTAGTGTTGGTTTGGGTGAAAATGTAATTTATTCCGGGAGAGGGATAGACCTTGCTTATCTCAACCCTTTTATTTTTTACAAGTTTGTAGAAATGTCACTCCAGGACAGAGATAACGGAACGTTGTGGTTAGATTTTCAATCGAACTTCTTAAAGAACATTGAACTTCAGGCGACATTTTTTTTAGATGAAAACATTTTATCTCAGTTACAAGATTTAAATCGGTTTTCCAACAAGACCGCCTATCAACTCAGTGCGTTTTGGTATTCTCCTTTTTCGATAAATGATTTTTCGCTGGTTTTGGAATACACAAAAGTTCGTCCCTATGTTTACACGCATACCAATTATAGAAATTCATACACAACATTTGGACAATTATTAGGTCATCGAATTGGACCGAATTCAGACGAATTTTTAGCGCAGATTTCATATAATTTGAATGAACGCGTTAGATTGAATTTAGAATATCAATACGTCCGCGCTGGAGAAAATATTTATGATGCTCAAGGCAGATTGTCTTTTAATTCCGGCGGAGATCCTTTCATACCGTACCGCGGAAATATAGATCCGCTTCATATTTCATTTCTCGATGGCGAGCGGATCAATAAGAACATTTTTACATTTTTAATCCACACCGAACCGATCCGCGAAGTCTATTTTGATCTTTTATTTAGAATAATTGATGAAAAAAATATTACGCGCGAAACCAACAGCATGCAGAATTACGGTTATATAAAGATGTGGTTTGAGCTGTAAGTCAAACTCCGGTTAGAATTTTTGGAATTTTTCTCAAAGATAATTACTAATCGTTCTTTATGGCAGAGCATTGTAGAGGTTACTCCGCGAAATAGATGACTGCTTTTGAAAAAGATTTGAAAAAGATCAACCCGGGAATGTTAACGTAATAGTTGTGCCAATGCCTTTTTTGCTCTTCACATCAATTTGTATATTGTTCAGATCGCAATATTTTTTTACAAGCGCTAAACCAAGACCGTTGCCGTCGTAACTGCGCGAGTAGCCCTGTTCTTCTTGAGAAAAAGGAGTGAATAAATGAGGCATGTAATTCTCTGCTATGCCAATTCCGGTGTCTTCAATTTGCGCCGTAAGTTTTGAAGAATGGTCTCTAAACAGACGAATTGTAATTTTTCCTTGCGGAGTGAATTTGATTGCGTTATCGATAAGCTGATTAAAAATTTGAATTACAGAATAATCATCAACAGTTGTGTTCAACTCGTCGGTTAGTTTTTCTAGTGAGAAATTCAGGCGCAAATCATCGGCAATGGTTTTAAATTCCAAATAGATTTGCGCTAAAAGATCATCGTATAAATTGAGATGCTTTGGGCTGTAACTATAATTTCCGGTTTGAAGCTGCGACATGTTAACGATCATATCAACAGTGCGTATTATTCGTTTGGAAGAAATTCTGATGCCGCTAAAACATCTGTCAAGAATATCGCTCTGAAAATTTGTTTCTTCAACTTCTTCTTTAATGATGCTTGATAAATTCAACATAGCATGCAGCGGCGTTCTGATTTCGTGAGATATTTGAGCAAGAAATTCAGATTTAAGCCGGTCGGATTTTTCCGCTTTCTCTTTTGCTTCGATCAATTCTACTGTCATTTTCTTTCTTGCAGTTATATCCTCTTTAATAGCAAGAAAATGAGTTAAGCCGCCGTTTATAATTGGAACAATGGCAGCATCTTCCCAGTAATATGCGCCGTGCTTTGTTTTATTCAAGAACTCTCCGCGCCATAACTTTCCTGATAAAATTACGGACCACATTTCTTTGTATTGATCAGGAGGAGTAAGTCCGGATCTTAATATTCTGGGGTCCTTTCCTAATACTTCTTCAGAAGAGTAGCCTGTAATTTCTTCAAACTTGGGATTGACATACTCGATAGCGCCATTCTGATCAGTAATCATTATTGTAGCCGGGCTTTGTTCAACAGCTTTCGAAAGTAAAACAAGCTGCTTTTCGGCTTCTTTCTTAGCGGTTATATCGAACAGATAACCAACTATTTCATAAATCTCGCCATGCGCGTTAAAACGGGCAAGAACATTTTCCACAACGGTTATTTTACTTCCATCTGCGGCTATCAGGTCGATCTCATAAAATTCCAATCTTCCTTTTTCTTTTAGTTCTTTAAGGAAATCATCTCTTTTTGATCGGTCATAATAAATTTCCGAGGCATTTTTGTTCAGCAGTTCGTCTGCGGAACTGTAACGCAAAATTTTAACGAATGCCGGGTTGCACACTAGAATCTTTCCATCGGCAGTAGAAATGAAATCCCCGGTCAGGTCGTCATTAAAAAAATTTCTGTATCTCTCTTCGCTTTCTTCGAGCTGAAGTGAAATGCGGCGCTGCTTCTCTTGTTCTCTTAGCGCGTTAATTCCGTAAGCGAGGTCGCCAGCAAGTTCTTCAAGAATTTCAATTTCTTCAGAAGAAGTAAAAGCATTTGGTTTATTCGAACAGATGTTAAGCACGCCGAATGTTTTTGAAGAGTTCATCAGCGGCAGCGCTATTGTAGAAGCGATGCCGCTCTTTGCAGCTTCGCTTTTCCAATTTTCACAAAGATTATTTGTAATGCTGTCATTACAGATGAAAGATTTTCCTGTTAAAACCGCAATGCCGGCGGGGTTATTGCCCGCTTGGTCATCTTTCCAAGTAAAAGTATAATTGCTCAACAATCCGTTTTCTGCACCGGCAAATTCTGCCGGAACGATCATTTTATTTTGATCTTCTTCCGTATATCCAATCCACGAAAAGTTATAACCGCCTTTTTCAACTATAAGATTGCATATTTCTTTTATAAGCGTTTTTTCATCTTTGGCTTTAACTAATGAACGGTTGCACTCGCTTAGAATTTTTAATGCGCGGTTCAGATTTTCGATCTTTTGACTGAAGTTCTTTTTATCGGTTATATCGCGAACGATTATCATTAGAATTTTTTTACCGTCGGTAAAAGTTTGTATCGCGTTTATTTCGAGGTTTATCAAACCTCTTTCGGTTTGTAAACTTGTTTCAAAGAGAATGGAATTCCTTCTATTAAGTATTTTTCTTATTCTTTCTATCTCTTCTTCCGGTGTAGGTTTTATTTGCCGGATGTTTTTTCCTATCAAATCCTCTTTTGAAACATTTAATATTTTTGCGGCTCTTGCGTTAATGTCAATTATATTCAATCGTTCGTCAAGATATAAAACTATTTCGCTCGTATTATTAAAAATATGTTCAAAATTTTGTGTTAACAGTTGTCTGTCGGTATCTAATTGTCGGAACCTTTGGTATAGATTGAGCTTAGAATTTTTTAAGAAAGTAAAGAAGCCCAGTCCAACTAATACTGTGAATATTATACTAAGAATTATTATCGAAAGAAGATTTGCTTCATGAATATTGAGCAGGCGGAAATAAGGAACGTATAAATAAGTTAGTGTAGAACAGATAGCGTTATAGCCGAATAATTCCGCAGCCGGTCCAGCGCTGATATTGGGAAAACATATAATTGAATTGTTGTGAATATATTTATATGAAACGGAAAGAAGAGAAGAAATATCAAAAAATATATTTGGGATTTTCAAAATAATTGTTGTTAACATTATTGCTCACTTCAATGACTAATTATTAACATAGTATCTAATGCTCATTTGAGTTTTGACTCAATGAATTTCATTCACAAAATAACCGTTCATCCAATCACAACATATAACGGTAATTGCAATTCTTTTGTCGTACTTTTAATAGAGTTCCAAGAACAAAACTACGATGGGGTAAATCAGTTTGAAGAAGACTTTAGCGAAAGTATTTCGATAAGTTGTTCAATATCTTTTGATTTATCTAGAAAATAATCTGCACCCAAACTTAAAGAGACCTTCTTAAAAGCATCTTTACCGTAATTAGTAAATACAATAACCTTAGAATTAGGATTCGTTTTTTTGTAGTGAACAAGAGCATCTAACCCGCTGCCATGCGTAAGATTGATATCTAATATGATGAAGTCCGGCTTAAATCTATTTCCAAGCAGAATAGCTGTGCCAACATCTTCTGCTTCACCAACTATATTGTAGCCGCCGATTGAATCTATGATCTTTGATAGATTCTTTCTTACGTCAATAGAGTCATCTACTAATAAAACAGATTTTAGGTTACTCTTTAACATGACAGCAGAAAAATAACTAAGGGAAAAATATTTAGAGTGGCTGTTATTGTGATTGTTTTGTCGTATTTATACGACACGCCATCAATCGATAAGTTTGTGCCGGTAAGCGTAGTGAATTAGTTCGGCGTTTGAGTTGAGATTTAATTTTTCGAGAATGCGCGAGCGATATGTATTAACGGAACTGATGCTTATAAAAAGTTCTTCTGCAATTTCCGATTGAGTTCTTCCATGCATAAGCAGCCGTAAAACTTGAAACTCTCTATCCGATAAAATTTCGTGCGGTTCTTTTTCTGTGGTTTCATCAAGATCGAAAGCCAATTTTTCCGCAAGAGACGCAGAAATATATTTTCTTCCCGATGCAACTTTTCTTATTGCAGTTAACATTTCTTCAGGACTGGCATCTTTTGTAATATAGCCCGATGCGCCCGCTTTAAGAGTTCTTTTTGCAAACTGCTCTTCGGGTAGGATTGTCATTATTAGAACTTTTGTCTCAGGCAAAGCGGCTTTTACTTCTTTTAATACATCCAAGCCGCTTTTTTGAGGCATTGAAAGGTCTAAGATCAATACGTCGCACTTGTTGCTTTTTAGCAGCTCAACTACTTGAAATGGATCAGAAGTTTCGGAGACAATTTTAAAATCACTTTCTCTGCTCAAAAGGTTCTTAATGCCCTCGCGGATAAGCGCGTGATCGTCTGCTATTGCTATTCGAATCATTTTGAACTGCCAATGTAATTCTAATATTTTTTTAGCCGGTATTACAAAACAAATGTATGCAACACTATTCACAAATGGAATTATTTCACAGATTTTTTTTGGATAAACATTGCCGTGCCTCAAATATTAATGACAAAATCTTGTATTCCAAAGCGCGCCTAACCTAAGCAATTCTAATCGAAATGTTACTTTTTATCTAGTGTTAAAAGAACTGTAGTTCCGCTATTTTCTCCCTTAAAAATTTTGAATTGAGCGCCAATCAAATTAGCGCGTTCTCTCATTCCCAGCAAGCCGAACGAATGTTTGCCGCCTATTTCATCTTGCGAAATTCCTTTTCCATTATCTTCAATTTTTAAGCACAGTTTATTTTCGTGTATTCCCAAAAAAACTTTAATAGAAGTAGCCCCGGAATACTTTGCAGTATTTGTTAAAGATTCTTGAGTTATTCTAAAAATTGCAAGTTTAGCATTTTCATCCAGCTGCAACTCTTCAAATTCACAATCGAATGAGTATTTGAGTTTTGTAGTTTTACTAAAATCATCAATCAACCATTCAAGTGCTGCAATAAGTCCAAGTTTATCAAGCAATTCGGGTCTTAATTCTGTAATTAGTTTTCTCACACCGGCTACGGCATGGTCAATCAAATTAGTCATTGAGGCAATTTCGTTTTCGAGCGTTTCAGGTTCATAAATGGATTTATCTTTAATTTGTCTTTTCATTAAAGAGAGGTTAAGCTTAAGCGAAGTTAGAATTTGACCAAGCTCGTCGTGCAATTCGCGCGCTATTGCAGAGCGCTCTTCTTCTCTAACCGTTTGAAGATGAGAAGCAAGCCGGCGTAATTCTTCGCGCGAGTTTTGAAGCTCTGCTTCAGCTTGTTTCTTTTCTGTAATATCATTTGCAATAGAGAGAATTGCCTTTTCTCCATTTGGAAGAGTAATTAGAGTTTCTCGCAATTGACTAATGATATGGCTGCCGTATTTTGAAATATTCACCACTTCATGTTCTAATATTTTTTCATTTAATAACTTCTTCAAGTTATTATTGACAGTTTGATGTTTTTCTTCCGGCACAAACGTTTTAACATTTTTGTTTATCAGTTCATTCATTTGATAGCCCATTAGCTTACAAAACGTATCGTTTACTTCTATGATTTTCCCTTCCGTATCTTCAACAATTATTCCGCTTGGCGATAAATCAAATAATGTGCGGTAATATTCTTCTCGGGTTGCTAACGCTTCTTCCGCCCGTTTGCGTTCGGTTATATCTCTTATAACGCCCAGCCCAACATATTTCCTTTTTTGCTTAATTAACCGCCCGTTTATTTCTACATCTATAACATTGCCATTCCTATGGTTAATTTGAGTTATTAACTTGGCGATTTCTTTGTGTTGGAATAGGTTCTTTAACTGCAAAAAATATTTTAGCAGTTCTTTCTTCGGAACGAATTTAGTGAATGATTTACCAACTACTTCTTCAGCTTTATATCCCAAAACATTTTCCACACTTTTATTAAAGAAAAGCAGTTTTCCGGTTTTATCAAGAATAAAGATAACATCTAAAATAGAGTCAGTAATTATTTTATATTTTTCTTCGCTTTCACGAAGTTTTTCTTCTTTTCGTTTTTGATCTTTCAGCAATTTGAGCAAAGCTTTGCGAGATTTTTCTGATTTGATTAAAAGTTGTTTGTAGTCTTTTTTTTGAGGCGGCATATTTTTTCTCCTATGCGTCTTAGCACCTGTCTGCCTGCAGGATGGCACTCTCTGCGAAGAAAAAGCTCTCACGCAAAGCGAGCCAATTCATTTAAAATCTTATGGAAAATAAATCACCTTGCATAAGGCAAAAAAAATTATTGGATAGCAGAACTAGCAATAGGTATGGAAAAAATGAATTTACTTCCTTTGCCAAGCTGGCTTTGGACCGATATTGTTCCGCCGTTGCGTTCAATAAATTCTTTGCAAAGTATCAATCCCAAACCGGTTCCCGCTTCTTCTTCGGTTCCGGGTGTTGAATGACTTACGTCAAGCCGGAATAAATTAGCGATCGTTGGTTCATTCATCCCGATTCCAGTATCAGCAACAGAGATTTGTGCAAATGTGCCGGCTGCCTCGGCGTGAATAGTTATGCACCCCCCCTTGTTTGTAAATTTGATTGCATTTGTTATCAAATTTCTAAGAACAGTATTGAGCATGTCTTCGTCTGCAATAATATTTAATTGGCTGGGAACATTAGAAATAATTTCAATTCCTTTTCTAGCCGCAGAAGGAGAAAGCAGCTGTAAATTCTCGTTGATCACTTTAGAAAAATCTAGTTCAGCCGGATTAAATTCGATTTTTCCGGTCTGAGAGCGGGACCATTGCAGCAGGTTTTGCAAAAGGTTGTGCGAAATCTCTGCTGATTTTTTCATCTCATCAAGATAGAAGATTTTTTCTTCGTCAGTAAGTTCATTGTAATCGGAAAGGAGCAGCTCTGTGAAGCCAAGAATAGTGATGAACGGATTTCTTAGATCGTGTGCAATAATAGAAAAGAATTTGTCTTTGGTAGAATTAAGCTGTTTAAGTTCTTCGGCAATCTTCTTAATTTCCTCCGAGTTTTTTTTTCTTTCAATAACTTGCGCAATTTGTTCTGCTACGAAGGTTAGGATTTGCATCTCGTCATCGCCAAAAGCTTTTTCGTTTTCATAATCTTGAACAACAATAACGCCGATAGTTTTACTGCCAAGTTTTAATGGAACGCCGAGCCAAACAGCTTGGGGAGCGCCTAACAATTCAACATCGCCTGTTTTGCGAAGCTCTAAATCTTTTTGAGCGTCGATAAGTGTTGCTTCGCCCCTTCTTAATACAAATTCGGTTAAACCGCGCCCTAATTTTTTTGGCGGCTGCGGCGGATCAAATTCATCTACAAAATAAGGGAAGGAAAGCATTTCGGCTTTTTCATCGTAGAGGGCGATATAGAAGTTTTTTGCAGACATCAACTTGCCCACAACTTCGTGGATTTTTTTGTAGAGCCCGTTCATATCTGATGCAGTATATGCAGCTTCAGAAATTTCATAGAGCGCTTCACGTATTCGTTCGGATTTTTTTCTTTCTGAAATATCTCGAACAACAGCTTGAATTAGTTTCTTGCCGCCTATTGTAATTGCATTAAGAGAAACTTCAGTGTCTATCAAAAAAGAGTCTTTTGTTTTGTGCTGCCAGTAAAATCGTTGAGGAACGCCATTAAGAGCGGCATTTATTTTTTCATTTGCCGAAAGGAGAGAATTTTTGCCTTCCGGTTGAACTTCCGGCGAGAACTTAGCCGGAGAATGACCAATAAGAAAATCACGGTCGCATCTGAATAAATTGCAGACAGCTTGATTGCAGTCTAGGAAGATATCCGTCATTAGAAACATTCCATCGGCTGAGTTTTCGAACATAGACCTGTAAAGCTGCTCGCTCTCCATTATTCTTTCTTGAACAAGTTTATTTTCTGTTATGTCTCTCGAAATTCCGAAAGTGCCGATAATTTTTCCTTCGGAATCATACAAAGGCATTTTAGTTGTAGAAGCCCAAGTAGTGCGTCCATCGGGCCAATCTTCCCGTTCTTCTTTTCCTATAATAGGTTTTCCTGAGCGTATGATTTCCTGTTCGTCATTGTACGATGCGGAAGCATGTTCAGGACCAAAAATTTCATAATCGGTTTTTTCAATAAGTTCTTCCGGCTTTTTGAAACCTAATTTCTTAGCTGTAGCTTCATTTACTTTTACGAATTTGCTGCTGAGGTCTTTGAAATAAATATTGTCCGGACTGTTTTTAAGAAGTGTAAGTAAAAGGTTTTGTTTCGAAGTTAATTTGTTTGCGATCTGTTTTTGTTCTGTAATATTTTCTATAAGTCCAATTATAATTTTATTCTTTCTTGCTTTAACAAAAGCGCTTGAGACAGTCTGTTTGACGTAAATTATTTGCCCATCCTTTGTGATGTATCTTTTTTCAATTTGGTATTGATTTCGTTTGCCTGTTAATATTTCATCGAAAAGGTTTTTGTCGGCTTTGTAATCATGAGGATGAGTTAAATTTTTTACAGTAGTCGTTAATAATTCTTTTTCGGAATATCCGAGCATTTTTTGAAGGGAAGAATTTACGTTTAATATTTTTCCGGATTTGTGAAGAAGGGCAATGCCTATTTCGGCATTCTCAAAAATTGCCTTAAATATCTCTTCGTTTTCAAGAATATCTTTAGCAGTCTTAACAGTCTCTGCTTTTTTACGAAGAGTCAAATTTTGTTTTTGAATCTTTTTTAACTCTTGAAGAAGTTCTTCTTTTGTCTTGGCAGGCATCTGTTTCTCGCAATTAAAATGGACGTTTTGTAAATCCTAACCGAATATAAAAAAATATGCGCAAATAATTAAGATGCTTCTTCTTTTCTTTGCAAGTGAAGTTAAATTAAACGGTTGAATTTGAACTTTGTGTAATGCCTGTTAATAGAACTTTGCAGCGGTTTGCTATTCTAACACTTTAAAAATCTCGGCGCTCAATGGCGAAATTTTTAATTTCATTTCTGTGCTTATTGAATATTTTTCATTGGTCTTAATGTTAATAATATTATTTTTTTCTGTGATCATATTTTTCATTGGACGCATATCAATTTCCATAGCAGTTCTGTTATTGTTTATAACTATCATCATCTTTTCGTTGCGCAAAGTTTTAAAATAGGTATAAACATCATTCTCCGGAGGAAAATGAGTCATCTTTCCTTTTGCCAGCGCTGGATAAGATTTACGCAAGTGAAGCAATTCCTTGATGAATCCGAATAATTCATTTTCGTCTTTTGTTCTTCCTTCAAAAATAAATGCGTTGCGTTCATCATTCGGAAAGCCGCCCGGAAAAGGCATTCGCAAAGCCCCATGATCTTCCGTTCCAGCCATGCCAATTTCGCTGCCGTAAAATATTTGCGGTATTCCTCTTGTCGTTAGCAAAATAGTATAAGCAATTTTTACTTTATCAATATTCCCGTTAGCAAAATACATTGCTCTGCCTACATCGTGGTTATCAACAAAAGTTACAAGTTGACTTGGTTCTTTGTACAAAAAATCTTTTGCGAAAAGATTGTATAGATTGTACAAATTATTTTGCCCCTGCAAAAACTTAACAAGAACATCCCGAAGCGGAAAATCTGTTACTGAAGAAAGATAAGTGTTTATTTTATTTCGATAAATTGAATTGGATTGATAGGTAGAAAGAAAATCCGCTTCGCCCGTCCATACTTCGCCAACAATTTTTGTTGTTGGATATTCATTCAATAAAGTTTTTGCCCAGCGCGAGATAAACTTTTGATTGTTGTAGGGATATGTATCTTCTCTAATTCCGTCAATGCCTGCATATTCCATCCACCAAATTGTGTTTTGAATTATGTAGTTAGCAACAAAAGGATTTTCTTGATTGAGATCCGGCATAGAACGAACAAACCAGCCGCGCTCTACATGCTTTATTGTTGCGCTGTCTGCATAAAGATCTGTAAAAACCATTTTATTATGATTCGCATCGAGATGATTTTCGAGAGAACCGTTGAACCATCTTTTTGTTGGAAGATTTTTTATCCATGGATGATTATCGCTGCAATGATTAGCAACGTGGTCAAGAATAATTTTTAATCCGCTTTTATGCGCTTCTTCAACTAAATTTTTATAAAGTTCATTTGAACCGAGGCGCGGATCAACTTTGTAAAAATCTGTTGCGGAGTAGCCATGGTAAGAACGGAAAGTATTGTTTTCTACTACAGGGGTAAGCCAAATTGCAGTAAAGCCCAAATCTTTTATGTAATCGAGTTTGTTAATTACGCCTTGAAGATCGCCGCCAGCGCGTCCCTGCCCTTTTATTTTGTTCATATAATCTGAATAACCGACAATTGAATCATTCGATGTATCTCCGTTGGCAAACCGGTCCGGCATTAAAAGATAGATCACATCTTCATTCGAAAAACCTTGGTGTCGTTTTTTTTCTTTTTCTCTCTTCAATATTGAATAAGTAAAAGAGGTTTTCTGTTTTCCTTTTTGAAATATCAATTGATATTTCCCAGAAGGAAGTTTATTAGGAATTTCAATATCAATAAATGCGTAAGAAGGATTTTCAATTTTATGAATCCGGGTTACTTTTATACTGGGGTCGTTGAAATTTACAGAAACGTCATTCAAGTTACTGCCGTAAACCATCAATTGAATTCTGTTCAGCTTCATTCCACTCCACCAGTTTGGCGGTTCAATTTTGTTCACAACAAGCTGTTGAGCAGAAACTGTTATTGCAAAAAAAGAAACAAATAAAAATGAGAAAAACTTTTTCATTCAAACCTCTATTAGCTAAAGCATTGGCGTGTTCATCCCAAGCACAAAATTATTTTTCCCAAAATAGTTAAGTTTCCAAGTAAATTCGAACCGAATTGGAAATAGCGCGTGTCCCAATCCAAAACCAAGTTCGGCAAATGGTTTTTTAAATTCAGTGAATGTAAAAACCGGAGCGGGATTATTTTGTTTAGGGAAAATGGATTTACTATCCGGAGAAACTTCAAGTAATGCGGCATTAAAATGGGCGCTGAGATTGATTTGAAGGTCGATCAAAAAGTTCAAACCAAGAGTTCTAAAAAGTTCATCGTTAAAATTTTGTTCGATTGAAAGAATTAAAGCGCGGTCTCCAAAAACTTCGCCGGTTCGTATTGTTCTGAATGAAAAAGAGGGGCTTGCCATTTCAATACTTCCCGGAAGTGAATAGAGCATTTGATACGGAACTGGTCCGTTTGAATAAATTCCGCTAAAAATAAAATTCATGCTTGATGATTTGTAAGTTGGAATATATCCATTGAGAGAAAGTTTGTATGATTGAAAACTGAGGGAACTTTTTAACATAGATGAATTGCTGAACAGCGCGTTACCGCTAAGAAAAGCATAAGCATTCCCCTGCGAAGTTCTTCTTCTGAAATATCCGTCTTCTATATATTTCCGGAAGTCTAATCGAAACGATGCAGTGACAGCTTTAATCTTCGTTTCATAAATTGTTTTGTTTATGCTGTAATTTTTGCTCCGTTTGAAAATTGAAAAATTAGTGTTGTTAAAAGCATTGTTATCCGTTCTGTTTATAAATCCAGCGCCTAAACGGAAAACGGGAAATACTTCGCTCAACGCATTTACTGAAAATCCTTTTGTGTAGTGGTAATCTCTAAAATCATACTTATAGAAAATATTAGTGAACGTTGATGTTAGTTTGCTGAAACGTATTGATTCACTGAATAAATCAACTAATTTATCAGAAGCGCTCACTGTAACGGAAGCCGTTCGATATTCTCCCAAATAATAAGTTGCAGAAAGATCGGTTTTGAATTTTTTATCGGCAAAACCGTAAGAAAGATCTAAGCTTGCGTAAAATCTTCTATTAAAAAGATCTCTTGCGGTTCCTTCAAAATTAAGGATGTGTCCTTCTATCTTGTTGAACGAATAAAGTCCTAACGGACCAGTAATTGAATAATTTTTATCAAGATTGATGGTTGAAGAGAGGAGAGAAAAATTATCCCCAAAATCTTTTGTAACTGCTTCGATGCTGTCGATTCTTCTGTATGCCTGAAGTTCTTCCAAAGTGTTTGGAATTGTTTGAATCGACTTCCAATAGAGCGTGTCTTTTGTATCGGCATCAGACAGAACTTTTACAATTGCCATTCCGAAGAGATCATCGCTGATGGAATTGTTGATTTTGTAATCGTAAAAAATTGAGTTCAATTCGAACCCAAAATTTACGAGACCTAAAAAGCTGCCTTCAGCAAAGACTCTGTAATCGGCCGGCATTACAATGTTATTTCCGAAAGAAGTGAACTGCTGAAGGATATTTATCTTATTAAAAATTCTGCCGGGATTAGCGGCGTCGTTCAAGTTAACATCAAGTTTGACGAGCGAGTAAGATTTATCCGAAATATAAATAGAGCCGAAAAATCCCGGGTCGTATTTATCTAACGGTTCAAATTTTATTCTAAAAACATTTTGTTTATCCATCGCAAGTGTGTCTTCGATTAAGTAATCATAATAATCAAGCGCATCATCGGCAATTGGACTTAATAATGGGCGATTGAAAAAGCGGATATCATCGGTATAAAAATTTTGGAGCGCCCTCCCGCCCGTCAAAATATTTATTTGAGAAGGCATATTTGCAGATTGCTTGCGGGCAATAATTTCATCTTTATATTGATTTGGCTTTTTATAATAACCTTTACTTTCATTTTCGATAATGCCTGTTATCTTCAGATCGGCTGTATCTTTCTTGCCTGTTCCAACAGAAACGCCTACGGAAGTTCCTGATGAAGTAAAATCACCTGTTGTTTTTATTGTTCCTTTTGTGTATGCGTTGAACTCGTATGAATTTAATATTTTATTCCGCGCATGTTTTGCTTCAATTGCTCTGCGGATAATTTCTAATGCCGGGTTTTCACCTGGCAAGACAGTTACTTCCGGCAGGTTAATTGAAGTTGGCTCGAGCGCAACGTTTATTGTTTTATCAGAATTAAGCTCTATTTTAACTGTATCGGAATTATATCCGATAAACGAAAAAATTATTTTGTAACTGCCGGCTGGTAAACGTAATTCATATCTGCCTTCTAAATTAGCTGCGGTGCCGGTAAATGAATCAGCTATTCTTACGTTTGCAAAACTTAACGGCTCTAAATTTGTCCGGTCGGTAATTTTCCCTTTGATGACATGTTGCTGCGAGTAAATGATAGAAGAGAAAGCAATTATGAATATGAGAATTGTTTTCATTGATGCCTCGTTTGTGGTTTGTATTAACAGCGAGTTAGATGTTTTAGTTTCCAATTTAGGCGCTTTATAGACAAAGTATATGCCATCGCGCGCTAAACTATAAATTATTATTTTAAGTGAAAAATTTTTCTTCCAATTATTTAGATGTTTGAAAAAGAGGAATGAATGAGCAAAAAAGTAGTCATAACCGGCGCTACTGGCTTTATTGGAAAAAAGATCGTTCAAAAACTAATCGAGCGCGGAGACGAAGCAACAATCTTTACACGTTCCATTGAAAAGGCAAAACAATTTATTCCCAACGAAGCGGAGTTTGTTGAATGGGATTATAAGTTGAATGATTGGCGCTCATATCTCGAAGGTAAAGATGCGGTAATTCATCTTGCCGGCGAAAATGTGATGGCAAAACGATGGAACGATGCTCATAAAAAAAATATTCTTTCAAGCCGCGTGAATAGTACACGCCAGTTGGTAAATGCAATTGGAACGTTGAACAACAAACCGAAAGTATTTATTTCCGCTTCTGCCGTTGGCTATTATGGAAATTCCGAAGAACCTGTTACTGAAGAATCAAAACCGGGAAATGATTTTCTTGCGCAAGTTGTAAAAGCTTGGGAAAGAGAAGCTGCGGAAGTTGAGCAAAAAGGAGTAAGAAGAATTTCCATTCGTATTGGAATAGTTCTCGATAAAAATGAAGGCGCTCTTGCAAGAATGATCACGCCATTCAAATTTTTTATAGGGGGTCCGCTTGGAACAGGCTGGCAATGGTTTCCTTGGATCCACATCGATGATGTTGTTGGATTGTTTTTATTTGCGCTCGATAATGAAAAAGTTTACGGCGCGTTAAACGCCGCTTCTCCTAATCCGGTTAGAATGAACGAGTTTGCTTCTACTCTCGGCGCAGTTATGAAGCGCCCATCATTTTTCAAAGTGCCGTCATTAGTTTTAAGATTAGTTTTAGGCGAAGGAGCTGAAGTTGTTTTGGGCGGTGCAATGGTAAAGCCAAAACGAGTTGAACTTTTGGGTTATAAATTCAAATATGAATTGCTCGAACATGCATTGGTAAGTTTTTTCTGATGCTGCTGTTATTCACTCCATAATTTGATATTAATTCTTTTCTTTGCAAATCCAAAATTACCAGAGGATATTATATCATCTAGCGCCTTGGAAATAGCTACTCTTGAAAAAAGAACGCTGCCAGAGCCATTTCCTATAGTGTTTCCATCGGAAGGATTTGGCATAAGAGAAACAACAGCGCCTATAACTGCTGCGTGAAGGCGAACAATATCATCAGCTATAAGTAAACCTCTAAATGTTCCCCAGTTTATATTTCCAATTTTTGCATTGCCCTGGCTGTTACAAACAACTAATATTCCGCTTCCGTCAAAATTAGCCGGCGACCAGTCGCCGTCATCAGGCAGTTCAACATAAGTAACTCCTCTTAAAGGATATGTAAGCGTGCCTGGAGATGCAGTATATTGACTTCCGTAAAGACCGCTCTGGGCCATGCTTTTTAGGGTTCCATTCGGAAAACCTGTTGCGTCGCCGCCTAAAACTAGATCAGGATTTGAGGGGTATCCGCCGGGATAAGTCTGATTAGCCGCATAAGTGTTAACGTTTGCCGGTTTACTAGGCGCGTAATCAATACCGTCAGCTGTTCCTCCAACTTGTGCATTACCAGAAATATTTATTGTTCTTGTCGTCCAAATTCCAGGAAGACCGGAGGCAGCAATTAAATTACCGTTAATATCATGGTCGCGTCCGTCAACTGTGAGAGTTCCCAATACACTAACAGGATTATTTGTAGAAATTGCCGCTTTAACCGGTGCTGGCACAAAACCATCATCTGGTAATTGTGCATAACAATTAACTACTTGAGATACACCCTCAAAAGTGCCTGTAGTATTTATTCTTATATATTGTACGCCGTCAAGCGTTGCATCGGTTACAGTATAAATAGAGGAGCCGCCAGTATTGCCTCCAAAAAAATTGTTAATTGTTGCGGGGGTAGTTTGTCGGTATGTGTTTTCGTCGGCAACTCTAGATAAAAGCATTTCTACCGTGCTGTTAGCAATATTACGAGCAATGGTTTCTCTATAAAAATTAAAAGATTCTTCTGATGCTTCAGCCACTCTTTTATTCATTGCCAAATTTATCACAACAAAGAGCCCAAGACTTCCAAGCACTAAAATTAAAACAGCTTTTCCCATTGCTTACCTCATTGCAAATTTTTTGGTCTAATAATTTTTTGCCATTCAACGGGGTTGTATCTTAGAACAGGATTATATTGATTATAGGAAGGTTCTGGTAATTCAAACCTGATGTATGCTCTAACGGTTCGTATTTTTCTCCTTTCGGCTGAAGAGCCAAGCGAGCTATAAGGAATAATTGTTCCGCTGGAATCGAAGTATGTTAATCTGAATTGTGTAACTACGCTGGCAATACCAGGCGCTGCATTATTTTCTCTTCTAAATAATTGCCTGTCATTAGGATTTGGAGTGCTGCCCATAGCTGTTTTTGTCCCGAGGTAATAATATACTGTGTCTACAGTTCCGTTATTGTCAAAGTCTGATCTGTATCGGAGAGCAATGGAATCTGCAAGCAAGATCTTATCGCCGGTAGTTCTATAACCGATCTTATAAAGATGGTATTCGAAATACCTTGCCGTAGTTGCAGCGCTTCTTTGTGTATTAGTGTTTAAGAATATTTCCCGCGCAGATGTGTTAATATTCATATTAAGATTAAGCATCATAAAAATGATAAACCCGCCGATAGCTGATGCGCCTAATATTTCTAATAACTGTGCCATAATCTAATATGTAACAATGTGATTAACTTTTAGTGTGTCTTTTAAATAAGGGTTCGTTACTAAAATATCTATCCTCTTGGTAAATGTCCTAGTAAGGGTTTTTGTTCTAGGTGTCATCTTTTCAACATAATAGACATCCGCGCTGGATCTGAATATTCCCATAATACCCAAAGTGTCAAGTTTAACATAATTCTTAAAATCGTCTATATCATCATATCTTGTTGGCGTGGGTTCACCTGCATCAGGGCCAAGTGAAGCTGCAGCGGTTAAAGAAGTAGTTGCAGTTACTGCCGCGGCTACTGTCTGTTCATCGAATGCTCTTGTCATAATATTGTCTATTAGTGACTGCCCTATTCCGATTCCTGCTATAACAGCTTCGCTATAATAATTCGAATCAGTTTGAGAGCGGTTGGAATTCAGAAACAGAAGGGAGAGCACCGAAATAAAAATCAATCCCGCTATAATATATAATAATTGTGTTGTGCCCATCTTGTTGTTTTGCTTTATTCTCGTTTTGAAGAAGTATATTTTATCTTCGGTTAAAAATATAGAAAATAGAGTTATCTATCTACTCAAATTCTATGCTATTACCAGCGCTATGATTTGAATCAATTTGGAAAATATTTTTCGAGAGAATGTAACATTTACCTGTGAAAGTTACTTTTTATTACTTTAATAATTTAGCGCAAAGTGATTATTTTAGTTCTCAAAAAAAGAGAAAAGAGCATTAAATGGACCCAATCAATTTGTTAGTTGCTATTAACCTTTTTGTTTCGATGAGCGCTAATTATTCCGGCGCAAAAAAAGGATTCAAAACTTCCATAACTAAAGTTGCAGAACGCCCAAAAACTTTTCTTCAGAATATACCGCCTAATATTGCAGCGCTTATACTTGTCTTAATAATATTATCGATCTTCAAAGTAGGAACATTAACCGGCAGTTATGAAAAAGAATTTGCCAATGTTAGATATATTGGCTTGGGAATGTTTATAGTTTTTTCTTGGCTTCAAGTCTTGGCTTATAAATCGCTTGGTAATTTTTATGCACAAGATATTGTTATAATGAGAGAACACAAACTTGTAAGTTCCGGCTTGTATAAGTATTTGAGGCATCCGCAGTACATCAGTCAAATTCTTAGCGATTTAGGCGCCGGACTCGCTTTGATGAGCTATTTAATTGTTCCTCTTGTTCTTTTAATTGAACTTCCTCTATTTATTTTAAGAGCGCGCTTAGAAGAGAATCTTTTAAGAAACCATTTTGGCGATGAATTTCTGAAATATAAAAAGCGAAGCGGTTTTTTTATTCCATTCTTGGGTTGATCAAAATATGAAATTACGCACAATAATATTATTCCTTTTATTCATCAGTGCAAACTTTTATGCGCAGAGACTGTATAAAATTTCCGTTCAATTGGAAGGAAAAGAAGAAACACTCTCGTTTATAGTAAGAAACGGAGTCGATTATGTTTCGTTAGATGAATTAGCGGCGTTGTTCTTTGCAAACAAATATTATAATTCCGAAGCAGGAAAACTTGAAATTAAGTTTTCGGAATACACGCTTAAATTTACAGCCAAGAACCAGTTTGTAGTTTTGACCCGCCGCAAAGACGCTTATCAAAAAATTTTTCAGATTCCTATTTCTACGATTCAGTTAAAAGAAAGTATTTTCATTCCGCTTATTTATTGTGTGGATTACTTCAGCTTGGGTTATGGAAAGAAATTAGTTTATGACAATCGAACGAAAAATCTTAAAGTTACAGAGGA
Source organism: Melioribacter sp. (assembly GCA_020723965.1). Classification (GTDB taxonomy): domain Bacteria; phylum Bacteroidota; class Ignavibacteria; order Ignavibacteriales; family Melioribacteraceae; genus DYHW01. Next base: position 21,876 of record DYHW01000001.1, read on the forward strand.
ATCATTTACCGAAGAGAAATTTTTTGTTCTAATTCAAAACGAAAAGAAACCCGCTGTAGGAATTGATGAACCGATCCGAGAGACTTCTTCAAAGAAATATGATATAAGCGGAATTGAAGTTGAAGAGAAATCGAACGGAACTCTGATACGGTTAAAAAGCAGCCGCAAATTGAACACGCCGCGTCATTCGATTAGTAATGGAATTTTATTTCTCTTTTTACCTAATGTAACTGTTGCGCCGGATATTGCAGAAAAATCGAAACCGGGCGGACTGGTAAAACAAATAAAAAAAATAAATGTATCTGCCAAAAATATTCAGTTGGAATTTGCGCTTGCAGAGGGATATTCGACCGCGGAAGTATTTCAGGATTCGGAGAGTAACGATATTGTAATTACGATTCACAACAGATTATTTACAAACCAGAATCAATTAACAGATGCAGCAAAATCTAAATGGCTTTTTGATTGCGTTGTTATTGACGCAGGACATGGCGGAAAAGACCCGGGCGCTATTGGAGTTTCAGGCGTTAAAGAAAAAGATGTCAATCTTTCAATTGCGCTCAAGCTTGGAAAATTGATCGAAAAAAATCTTCCTGAGATTCGAGTGGTTTATACAAGAAAGAAAGATGAGTTTGTTGAATTGTACAAGCGAGGTAAAACAGCTAATGAAAATGGGGGAAAACTTTTTATTTCGATTCATTGCAATTCTACTGAACAAAAAGATATTTCTTACCGCGGATTCGAAGTTTACTTGCTGCGCCCCGGAAGGACTAAAGAAGCTATTCGCATTGCTGAGTTTGAAAACAGTGTAATAAAATACGAAGAGAACCCGGAGCGTTATCAAACTTTAACGGATGAAAATTTTATTCTTGTCAGCATGGCGCATTCACAGTATATGCGCTACTCTGAACAATTTGCAGATCTTCTCAATCAAGAATGGATTGGCGGAGTTGAAATACCTTCACTGGGGGTAAAGCAAGCAGGTTTTTTCGTTCTGGTTGGCGCATCGATGCCTGGTGTTTTAATTGAAACCGGATTTCTTTCCAATCGTAAGGATGAATCACGCCTTTCATCTGTAGAAGGACAAGCGGAAATTGCGCATGCGATTTTTGAAGCTGTAAAAAGATATAAAGAGAAATACAACCAAGAGCTTGGCTATTAGCTCTCAGCTTTAATTAATTCACTGAGGTTACGCAAAAGTCATGCTGAACTCGTTTCAGCATCTGAAAATCGATTAAAAACGAGATTCCGATCCCGACAAGACTTCGTCGAGCTCAGTCGAGACGTCGGGACGGAATGACAGAATCATTTTTTTTGCTTCTTTGCGTAACTTCAGTGAATTCATAAAATGAAAGAAGAAGCTAGTGATGAAAAACTTTAGATATCTTAAAGCATGAGCAAAAACTCATCAATTAGCGCTGAATATTTTCAATGTGAGCAGATCATTTCCTAAGGAAGAACAATTTGGAAAAACATCCCAACTTAGAAATCCTCTTCTCTCAGTTCCAACTAATATTGCCGAAGGTTGTGGAAGAGGAATCGGTTCTGATTTTGCCCGATTCATTCAGGTAGCCATTGGTTCTGCAAGTGAAGTTGAATATCTAATCTTTTTTTGCAAAGAAAGAAACTTCATCACAAAAAAATTTATTAGGAAATGAACGATAATGTTGTGATAATAAAAAAATCCTTAACCGCATTAATGAAAAAGCTGACAGCCGATAGCTCATAGATTTGTTATTAAACTCTCTACCTACTAACTTTGTAGCAGCAATTTTCAAAGAAAGGGTCTATTAAAATGACAAATGCACAAAAATGGATGGCGGCTTTTCTCGGTTTATTTTTATTTCTGTTTGTACTTGGCAGTATAACAAAAAAGGAAGATGCCGGAAATGCTGTAACCGAAAAATATATGGAAGAAATTTCTCAAGCTTCACAGGAAATTGACGGGCTCGCTTTAATTAAACAAACAGGCTGTATTACCTGTCACGGCTCGGAATTGCAAGGGACAAAAATGGCGCCTGAATTAAAAGATTTGAAAAAATATTGGACCCGCGATGCGCTTATAAATTATCTGCGCAATCCTTCATCTTACAGCGACGATGCGAGATTTGATGAATACAGAGCCAAATACAAAAATATTGTTATGCCTTCTTACAGAAATATTGATGTAAAAGACCTTGGAAAAATGGCGGATTATCTTTTAACCAAGTAGAAAAAAATCATTTAGGATTTTAGTGAAAATTTTAACCCGATTTCTATAGAGTCGGGTTTTTTTTCTCATTTGTATGAGAGAAGTAAACCCACATTTTTTTGAAAAACCCTTTATCGGTTCACCCCTCGTTATGGTGCTTTCAGTTCCTCAATATAGTTAAACACTAGCTTATGCTTTATTCGCGCTGCCAAGCACGTTGATGATCTTGTGTTTGTAAAGTTCTTTTAACGCATCGCGTGCAGGACCAAGATATTTGCGCGGATCAAATTCTGCCGGGCTATCAGTAAACACTCTGCGAATAGCGGCTGTCATTGCTAAACGCCCATCCGAATCGATGTTAACTTTGCATACAGATGAAGCGGCGGCTTTGCGAAGCTGTTCTTCAGGAATTCCAACGGCATCTTTTAACTTTCCGCCGTTGCTGTTTATTATTCTTACCAACTCAGCCGGCACAGAAGATGCGCCGTGTAATACGATCGGGAAACCAGGTATTCTTCTTTCGCATTCTTCAAGAATATCAAAACGAAGCGGAGGAGGAACAAGAACGCCATCGGCTGTGCGCGTGCATTGTTCGGGTGTAAATTTGTTTGCGCCGTGCGATGTTCCAATCGAAATTGCTAATGAATCAACTCCTGTTTTCTTTACGAAATCTTCTACTTCTTCAGGTTTTGTGTAATGAGTAACTTCGCTTGATACTTCGTCTTCTATTCCGGCTAAAACGCCAAGTTCGCCTTCAACACTTACATCATATTTATGGGCGTATTCAACTACTTGAGCAGTAAGTTCAATATTTTTTTCGTATGGAAGATGAGAACCGTCTATCATTACGGAAGAAAATCCGGATTCTATGCAAGATTTGCAAAGTTCAAAAGTATCGCCATGATCGAGGTGAAGAACAATCGGAATAGCATATCCTAATTCCTTTGCATAGTCAACTGCGCCTTTTGCAAGATGCTTTAAGAGAGTTTGATTTGCGTATTTGCGTGCGCCGCTTGATACTTGTAAAATTACCGGCGACTTTGTTTCAACGCAAGCGCCAATAATTGCCTGAAGTTGTTCAAGATTATTGAAGTTAAAAGCCGGAATTGCATAACCACCCTTCACAGCCTTCTGAAAAAGCTCTTTGGAGTTTACCAAACCTAATTCTTTATAAGTAGTCATAATGCTTTCCAAATTTTTTAAAAAACAATCGTTATCTTTTACTTAATTATATATAAATATACACACTTATCAAAGAGCGCTTCAGCGCGCCAAAAATGTTTTCTATCTATTTAAGTATGCAATAACGCCTATGTGAAAAGTAAGCAGATCTGTTTTGGATTTTTGAGAAACAAAAATTGTTTGCCCAAGTGGATTAACGAAAACGCTATTCTCGGTTAAATATTTAGCTTCAGTGCCGAATATATATCTTACTTTTAAATCTAAGAACAGTAATTGAACTTTGCCTGAGTTTTCAGAAAGTTTGATTAGCGCTCCTGCGCCGCCGCCGTAACTCCAAGCAAAATCATCAAAGTTTGTTGAAGATGCAATTTGCATATTGCTTCCTTCGCTTTTTACTTCCGATTCTGTAAATATGTATGCGCCTCCGAATATCCCTTCTGCATAAGGTCTAATTGTTCCTGTAAAAGGATTAACTTGAAAAAGCATGTGTAAGTTTGCAATACTGTTTGTTCGGGTTAGATTTAAAAAAATTCCTGGAAATCCAATCCACGGCTTTCTTTCGCTAACCTGACCATAAATTATATATCCGCCGCTCAAACCAATTGCGAAAGGTCTTTCTTTTGAAGGGGACCAAAGTGTTCCGTGGAACTGAATGCCGAATCCTAAGTTATTAACATTATTCCTGAATTCGCCCTGAGGGGAAGCTAAAAATAAATTGCCTGCTAACGATTGCGGCAAGCCGATAGTTGCCGTAATTAAAATCAAGATGAATGATAAAAGTATTTTCATGACTAACTCCTAATTTAAACGATGAATTTATATCTCCTCTATAGAAAAGAGAAAAAGGAACCGTTAGCGGTTAAACAAAGGTTACATTTTTTTTATACGCCATAAGTAAAAGATCCGCAAATTCATGAAATGGAATTTCTTCTGCCCCAAACATCATTAAATGTTCGGTTTGATATTGTGTATCGAGAAGAACAAATCCTTTTTCTCTCAATCGTTCAATAAGTTTTACTAATGCACACTTTGATGCTTGAGAAACTTTTGAGAACATAGATTCACCAAAGAATGCACCGCGATAAGTAACGCCATACAATCCGCCAACAAGTTCTCTGCTTTGATAAACTTCTACAGAATGAAGATGACCGAGCTGATACAATCCTTTATAAGACTCTAATAGTTCTGCGGATATCCATGTATGTTCTCTAGTGGCGCAGTAATTCACAACTTCGAGAGTGGCTGAATCGAATTTGAATTCGAAGTTTGATGACTGCATGAATTTTTTCAACGAACGGGGAATGTTAAAACGATCGAGAGGAATTATCGTACGAATTTCAGGCACGTACCAGTTTATCTCACCGGATTCATCTGCCATAGGAAATGCGCCGCGCGCGTAGAGCAAAATCATATTTTCGGGTTTCAGAAGATCTTTTTTATTAAAAAGAATTCTGTTACTCATGAGATTTTACTTCGTATAAAATTATATCGTAACCTTTCTTTGTTTCGAAACCTGCTAATACAATCCCCGTCATAACAAAGAACATTCCCAATAAAAACGCAGCAATAATAAAGTAATTTAGTTTTCCGATCGTAAGAAAAGAAGAAACACCAAGCAGCAGGGAAGTAAATACAAAGAGTGCAACAGCGCTTGTGTAACAGAGAACAGTATTACGCACAAGTTTTGCGCGGTAGATAAGTGCAGTTAGCTGCGTTGCAATACTTTCGAGCCGAATGTTATCGTCTGTTGTAGGCAGCTTTTCACCTATTTTTATCATCAATCTTCTCTTTTCTTCGTTGAGCAGACGAATTCGGTTTACGACTAATGAGTATTTGTTGTTAATTCCGAGAAGCAGCAAGCCGCATGCGCTTATCATTACAGCAGGCGCAACCATCAGTTGAATAATCTGTACGGCATTTAGTGTAAAATCTTTAAATATATCCATTTCTTAATTCCTTATTTATCTGCCCGAATGAATAAATGCGCATCTCAATTACAGTAGAATAATTACAAACCAAAATTATAGTTCATTCTATGGAACAAAATAATAATTGAGAAAAAAATCTTGAGTAAAAAATATTTTAATATTTATCTGGCATAAATGTAATTGTGAAGAACTTCTATCGTTTCCTTATGGTCTTTTAAATCAAATTCTAATAAATCTCTTATTGAAAGAATTCCAACGAGTTTAGATTCATCGATGATTAAAATATGCCGAATTCCTTTTTCCTTCATTTTTATTAAGCAGTGCTGATGAGTTTCTTTAATATTAGCAAGCACTAAATCTTTTGTCATAACGTCATTAACGATAGTTGTTTTCAAATCAAGTCCCTTGGCAATTACTCTTCTTACTAAATCCCGCTCAGAAAAAACGCCGAGCAGTTTGCCGTCTTCACTAAGAATAGGAACAAGACCAATATTGTGTTCTGCCATGTAGTTGACAACATCAAAGATTGATGTGCCGGATTTAACAGTGTATAGCGCTTTAGAGGTTAGTATTTCTATTAAAGATTTCATTTTCTGCTCCAATTATATATAGTTAATGTAACTAATAAGAATCTAACATTTTTAAGAATACTATTTCAAGAAAAATTTTATAAAACAAACAAAGATTTTCGCCGCAGCCCAAGCGCCTCTTTCTAGATGGAAATTAGATATAAGAGGCGGCAAGCTATTTTGCCGCCCAGTTCATTTCTTTGGATTTTGGTCTTGACTTCGTCAAGCCTGATATTAGTCTCAATAGAGGATAAAATGAAATAAAGAAAATAACCTCAGTGAAAACCAATTATTTTTCTAACATGAACGTATAACGGTAATCTTTCGGCGGAATAAAGTTCTCTTTGATTGTGCGTGCTGAAACCCATCGCAATAAGTTCAGATGGCTGCCGGCTTTGTCGTTTGTTCCGCTCGCACGAGCGCCGCCAAACGGCTGTTGTCCAACTACAGCACCGGTTGGTTTATCGTTGATGTAGAAGTTGCCGGCTGCGTTCAATAAAATTTTGTCTGCAAGATTAATTGCATTTCTGTCTTGAGCAAAGATAGCTCCGGTTAATGAGTAAGGTGAAGTCTCATCGCACATGTGAAGCGTCTCTTCGTACTTATTGTCGTCATAAACGTAAATTGTTAGCACAGGACCAAAAATTTCTTCTTCCATCGTTTTGAATTTCGGGTTCGTTGTTAAGATAACGGTCGCTTCGATGAAATAGCCAATAGAATCGTCAAAGTTGCCGCCGAAAATTATTTCCGCATCGTTAGCTGTTTTTGCGTATTTGATGTAGTTAGTAATAGTATCGAACGCGCCTTTATCAATAACTGCATTAAAGAAATTTGTAAAATCGGCTGGGTCGCCTATCTTGATTGTTTTAAGTTCGCTTATAATGTAATCTTTCAAAGTTGGCCAGATCGAATTCGGAATATAAGCGCGCGATGCTGCAGAGCATTTTTGTCCTTGATATTCAAATGCGCCGCGAATAAGAGCAACACCAAGAGCCGTTACATCTGCGCTACGATGAGCAAACACAAAATCTTTTCCGCCGGTCTCCCCCACAATTTTTGGATACGATTTATACTTGCTCAAATTGTTTGCTGCGGTTTTCCACATCGCTTGAAAAGTTGGGGTGCTTCCGGTAAAATGAATGCCTCCGAAATGTTCAGAATCCATTACAGGATTTCCTACTTTTGAACCGGAACCCGGAACAAAATTTATTACGCCTTCAGGTAATCCGGCTGCTTCTAATAATTTCATTATCCAATAAGCAGAGTAAACCGAACTTGAAGCTGGTTTTAGTAAAGCTACGTTTCCCATCAATGCCGGAGAAGTTGGAAGATTGCCGGTGATAGATGTAAAATTGAAAGGAGCCACAGCAAATATAAATCCTTCGAGAGCGCGGTATTCTATTCTGTTCCACATTCCAAAAGGGGAATGAAGCGGCTGTTCTTCATAAATTTTCATTGCGTAATAAGCATTGAAGCGGAAAAAATCTGTTAATTCTGCCGCAGAATCAATTTCTGCCTGGAATGGATTTTTGCTTTGCCCAAGCATAGTTGCAGCATTCAGTGTGTAACGCCACTCCGTTAATCCCAGAAGGTCAGCAGCTTTCAAAAAAATAGCAGCGCGGTCATGCCAATTCATACGAGACCAAGTTTTGTGTGCCCCCATAGCGGATTCAATTGCCATGTTAACTTCTTTTGTGCCCGCTTTGTGATACTTAGCAAGGATATGTTTGTGATTATGCGGCATAATACAGTTTTCGGTATCGCCGGTTCGTATCTCTTTCCCGCCAATGATAATGGGAATATCAATTACCTGCTTTTGCATTTCATCTAACTTTGATTTCAACGCGGCTTTCTCGGGAGACCCTGGCGCGTAACTTTTTACTGGGTCATTTTGTGGAAATGGAATTTTAAAGATTGCGTTTGACATGTTTTACTCTCTTGTTTTTGTGCGAATTGAAAAAAAATTGCTCAACTAACTTATCAATTATGGTTCAAAGACACAAAGCAAGCAGTCGATTGAAAAATTGTGTCAGAGGCATCTCTTAGGGACAAAATGAAGTTATAAGATGAACAAGATTGGTCTTTGCGTCCTTTGCGTTTAATTTTTAATCGATAAGAAATAAAGTTAAACGCAAAGATTGCTAAGATTAAATTGCAGATATGGGTTTGATTGTAATTAGTTTTTCGAATTTGAAAAATTTTATTTTTTTAGCACATCCTTCAATGCACTAATGCAGAACTCGATCATCTTTTCGTTCGAGTTGTAACCCATCAGCCCGATACGCCATATTTTACCTGCAAGCTCGCCAAGTCCCGCGCCAATCTCCAAATTATGTTTGTTGAGCAGCTCGCTTCTCGCTTTTGCTTCATCAATTCCTTCCGGCACTTTAACAGCAGTTAAGTTTGGAATTCTTTCTCCTTCGGGAACGAGCGGCTCTAATCCAATCTGTTTTAATTTGGAAATGAACTTACCGCTGTTCTCTTTATGTCTGCGCCACGCGTTTTCTATTCCTTCATCTTTTAAGATCAATAGCGCTTCATGTAATCCGTAAAATTGATTGCTCGGCGCAGTGTGATGATATATTCTTTTATCAGTGCCGCTCCAATATCCCAAGAGCAAATTCAAATCGTTAAACCAACTCTGCACCGGAGTTTTTCGCTTTTTGATGTGATGAACCGCCCGCTCGCTGAATGTAATAGGCGACATTCCCGCCGTGCACGATAACCCTTTTTGAGAGCATGAATAAACAGCGTCGAGGTCCCATTGATCAACATAAATTTCAGTTGTGCCAAGCGATGTAACAGTATCTGCAACAACAAGACAATTATGTTTATGTGCGATTTCTGAAAGCAGCTTTATGTTTGAAAGCGCACCGGTGGAAGTTTCCGCATGAACGAACGCAACTACTTTTGTATCGGGATTTTGTTTGAGTGCATCTTCAAGTTTTTGCGGATCGATCGCTCTGCCCCAAGTTTCTTTGACGACAACAACCTGCCCGCCGATCTTTTCAACAATTTGAGTCATTCGGTTTGCAAAATATCCACCGACACAAACAATAATTTTATCGCCGTGCTCTATCAAATTTACAAGAGACGCTTCCATTCCAAGCGAGCCCGGTCCAGAAATAACAAACGTTGCATCGCTTTCTGTTTTGAATGTGTACTTGAGAAGCAATTTAATATCATCCATCAGTTCGATGAACTGAGGGTCTAAGTGACCAAGCGGCGCCTTTGACAGTGCTTCCAAAACTTTAGGATGAACATTAGAAGGACCGGGTCCCATTAAAATTCTATTCTGCGGCTTAAATGAATTGTGCATTTATTCTTCTCCGTTTTTGTTATTCTAATCGTCGTTGCAGCGAAGAACAACAAACCTAAAAAGTGAAAACCCCTCCATTACGAGCACAATTGGGGCTTAAGATGACAAATGAAATTATTGTAACAATCCCGCATTAAGCAAAGTTTGTTTTATCTGCTGCTTATCCGAATCGTTCAAAGGAGAAAGTGGCAGGCGCGGCTGCCCGCCAAAATATCCTATCAAATCCATAGCTGCTTTCAACCCGGCAACGCCATACTTTGCTGTAACGGCTTTATTAACCGGCAACATTTTTCTCTGTATCTCTAACGCTTCGGCGTGTTTTCCCTCTTCAATATACTTTTGAATTTGCACGCATTCGTTCGGGGCTATATTTGCGAGCGCAAGAATTCCGCCAACAGCGCCGACTGCTAATCCGGAATACAGAACAGAAGCAGTCCCGACAATCATAACAAAATCTTTCGGTGTCTGGTCAATCATTTCGATAATTTGACGAATATTTTCAGAACTATTTTTTATTCCTATTATATTTTTATGTTCGGCAAGTTTTGCAACTGTTTCGGCTTCGATATCAACGCCGGTAAATTTCGGAACGTTGTAAATGATAACCGGAATTTTTGTTTTATCAGCTACAGCGAAAAAATATTTTATGAAAGCCGCTGGGTTCATTTCCGATTTGTAGAATGACGGCGTGAGTATCAACGCATAATCTGCACCGAGGTCAGCAGCGTCGTTCGTTAAAGAAATTGTTTCTTTAATTGAATCTGAACCAGTACCGGCGATGAGCAGCTTATCGCCTGGGATATTTTTTTTTACAGATTCAACTAGTTTCAGCTTTTCATCATGAGTTAAAAAAACAGATTCACCGTTCGATCCCATTACTATAAATCCGCTCAAGCCGGTTTTATTCCACTTCAAAAAATTTTGTGAAAGTTTATCTAATGCAATTTCATTATTAACAAACGGCGTTGCAATCGGCGGCATTATGCCTTTTAGTTGTTTCATATAGTTTCCATTGTAATTCTGAAGAATCGAAGACAAGAAAAAGGATCTACTGCTTGTTATCATAGAAACTTGCCGCCTTTTCTTCTCTTCGTTCAAAACTTCAGCAAAGAGTTTAAAAAATATTTTTCAAAACAAACCAAACATTAGCCGGACGCTCTGCAAGGCGGCGCATATACCATGGATACCAAAAATTGCCGTAGCTTATCAGCGTTTTTACTAGATAACCATCATATGCTAATTTTTTTTGGTAGCCGGGTTTGATTCCGTACAGCATCTGGAACTCAACTTTCTCCTTTGGAACACTGTAATGTTTTGATTCTCTAATTATCAGAGAGCATAAATTTTCGTCGTGAGTAGCAAAAGCCGCTCTGATATTTTTACTATTTGTAACTCTTAATAATTTTTTTGAAAGATTCAAAAAGTTTTTGTCAACGTCTTTTCTTATGGGGAATGCAATTTCTTTCGGCTCTTTGTAAGCGCCTTTAACTAATCTGATGTGTGCGTTGATCTTTAACAAATCATCCAAATCTTTTTCAGTTCGATAAAGATATGTTTGTAAACACAAACCTACATTATTGTATTCCTGTTTGATTTTTTTGTAGAAGTCGATGGTTTGCTGAGTGTAAGCGCTTCCTTCCATATCGATCCAAATAATATTGCCAAGTTTCTCTTGAACTTTTTGTGTAATTGTTTTGAATCGTTCGTAAGTAATATCGAAAGAAAGATCAAAACCGAGCTGCGTTAGTTTGAGAGAGACTTCAGAATCGAGACTGCGTGCTGCAATTTTATCAATCAGTTCAAGATAATGATCGCAAACGGCAGCTCCTTCGGAAAGATCTTTTATGTTTTCGCCAAGATGTGTAAGAAGTGTTGGAATACCATCGGCTTGAAATTTTTTTGATGCTTCGAGCGCATCTTCTACTCTTTCACCCGGCAAAAATTTTTTCACGGCTTTTTGTACGTACTTCCAAGTTGGAACGTTTCTTCTCATCCATGGGTTAAGAGAAGCCCAAAGAAAAATATTGCGAAAAATGTTCATTACCCACCTCTTATTAAAAAATTATATCAGTAAAAATTGAACGCAGATTTTTACGATTAATCATCATCAAGATCTAAGTGCTAATACTTTCTAAATTTTATCCGATGCAACTTCTTCAACATCCTCAACGGCTTTTGGGATCGGTTTGCCTAAAACGCGGCTCCCTTTTTGAGTAACAAGAATATCGTCTTCAATTCTAATACCGCCGAACTTTCTGAACCGATTAACCTTATCATAATTGATGAACTCTTTGAACTTCTTTTCGCCCTGCCATTTGTCTATCAATTGCGGAATGAAATAGATTCCGGGTTCTACAGTAATAACTATGCCGGGCACAAGCGGTTTTGCATAACGCAAATATTTCAAACCAAATTGAGTGCTGCGTTTCAAATTTTCATCATAACCAAAATTGTTTTCACCTAAATTTTCCATATCGTGAACATCGAGACCGAGCAAATGACCGAGCCCGTGCGGAAAGAAAAGAGCATGTGCACCTGCCTCAACTGCATCTTTCATACTACCTTTCATAAAACCAAGAGCTTTAAGTCCTTCGGCAATAACAGTTGCAGTTTTTAGATGAACGGATTTAAAAGTTACGCCAGGTTTAATTTCATCAATTCCGACCAACTGCGAAATCAAAATGATTTCGTAAATATCTTTTTGTTCCGGTGTAAATTTTCCGCTTACAGGAAAAGTTCGCGTGATATCGCTTGCATAATGCAAAGTTGACTCAGCGCCGGAATCGTTCACAACCAAATCGCCCGCTTTGAATCTGTTATTGTAGTTATGGTTGTGTAAAGTTTCGCCGTGCCGAGAAAGTATTACGGGAAAAGATAATCCGCTACCGAGTGACATCGCAAGTCCTGCTACAAAGCCCATCACGTCGCGCTCGAGCATTCCCGGTTTAGCAAAACGCATTGCAGAGGTTTGCATTTCGAATGAAATTTCGATTGCTTTTTCGATTTCTGCAATTTCTTCTTCCGATTTTACGTAGCGCTGCTCTGCAATTGTTTTTATCAATACTGTAGATGCATAGTCGTTCACGCGTTTTGGCGCAAGACCGAGAAGTTTGTGTATTGTTAAAATGTTATCGTGGCGGTACTGCGGAATAAAATGAATTTTTCTTCCCTGCTTAACTGCATTTGCGCAAATTGTTTCCAGTTCGCTTAACGGTGATGTAAGTTTAACCCCGCATTTTGCTGCGCGATGTTTAATTGTTTGCTGTGGTCCCATCCACACAATATCATCTACTGAGAAGTCGTTACCAAAAACTATCTCCTTATCTTCATTTATATCAATTATTGCTGCAAGTCCGGGTTGATCCAAACCGAAGTAGTAGAGGAATGTGCTGTCTTGACGAAATTGGTATGTGTTGTTAGTGTAGTTCATTGGTGTTTCGTTGTTGCCGAGAAATAGAATAATTCCGTTACCAATTTTCTTTTTTAGTGTTTCTCTTCTTTTGATGTAAATCTTTGAGTCAAACATGATGTAGTTCCTTTTTATCATTTATGAATTTATCCGTGTTAATCTCTTAAGTTAACCCAAGTGTTCTATTCCTTTTAAGATGCTGCATTTAAAAAAATCTTTTTTTGTGCGGTTAATATAATTGAATAGCGAACAAAGAGAAAGATAAGTCTGTCAATCTAAATGAGTAGTTAAGCGCAGTCGAAGCAACGGAATGAGAAAGGCTAATCAAAATAATTCGGGGACCCACAAAACGACAATTTTCACATGGCTCGATATCTTCGGCATTCATTGCTCTGTTTCTCAAAATTAAAGCACAAACGTCTGCCCGATCTCTTTCAAACCAATTTCGAGATTGTATTTCGGAGCGGCGCGTTTTAACCAATCGATCGCCTCGTTAAAAGGTTCTACGCCTTGCTGAAATGTTTTAGTGTGAATTGGAATAAAATATTTCGCGTTGATCTCGCCTGCCATCTGCAATGCTTGTTCCGGATTGCAGTGATTTCTGATCCAAGGATTATAAGCGCCGATAGGCATGATTGCGATATCGACATTTTCATTTTTCAATGAGCGGAGTTTTTCGGTGTGTGCGGTGTCGCCGCCAAATAAAATTTTCTTTCCGTTTTGTTCAATTAGATATGCGTTAAAACTTCTTCCATCTTTCATAAATCCGCGCGAGCGGTCTTTTTCCCAAGGGTAACGCCAGCCGAAATGTTTTACTTCACTCGCTTTAAAGCGTATATCTTGAAGCGTCAGCTCATCTCCCCAGTCCATTACGCTGATAGATTTCCAAGACAAATCTTCAATCACGTCTTTGGTTAAATATGCGGTGATAACATCAATCTGATCCGGATATTTTTTAGTGAATCTTTTGAGCGTTGGATAATCTGTATGGTCCATGTGCGCATGAGAAAGAAGAATTATATCTGGTCTGGGGAATTCATCAATAGTTATTGCCGGCGGTGTTAAACGCTCCGGACCAATTGTTCCGCCAAAGAATGAAACGCCAACGCGGTCAAACAAAACCGGATCTGTCAAAATCCATTTTCCAAAGAAGTTAATCAAAACAGTTGAGTGTCCAATCCACGCAATTGTTAAATCGTTATTGTTCCACTTTGATGGTTCCGGTTTGTAATTTAATTTTATGTTCGGTTTGGCAACAGAATCAGAGCCGACAAAAAATGGAGGCAGCAAAGCGCCAACAGCCCCCAAAAAACTTCTCTTTATAAAATTTCTACGTTTCATAGTTCTTAAAACAACACTTCTGCAGAAATAATTCCAAACATTGTTACTCTTGTTTGCCTTGTCTTTCAGCTCTTTTGCAGCATGATTAGTCTGTAATACTACGCAGATAACGCGGGACTTTCATAACGGCAGTCAGGTTTTTTTGCAGATTAAATCAGTGTTAATCTGTATAATTTATCTCGTCTGCTAAAAACACTGCTTTTACTACAAGAATTCTGCATCTAACATCCATCATCAATAATCTAATAATTTTACAAAACCACTTTATTGGAAAGTTCGTTCTTGTCGTCCGCTTTAACTGGAAAATATTCTGATAAAATATTACCCATACGCTCGATGCCAAGAAGCAGCCCCTCGCAAAAATTTCCATTTTGAAATTTCATTTGTATTTCATCGCGGATTTTGTCCCAAGTATTTTGCGCAACTTTTTCGTTAATACCTTTATCGGCTAGAATGTAGAATTGTCTTTCTTCTAAAAGCAGGTAGAGAAGAATTCCAGTGTTACCGCGTGTGTTGTGCATGTTGAGTTTGAAAAATTCTTCTTCGGCTAATTTTCGTATATCTTTTTTCCGATCACGCCATGATTTTTTTTCTTTAATAGCTAAACGGATTTCGCCTGAAGTACTTTTCTCCATCTCATTGATCTTATTGGAGACGCGGAGAAAATCATCGTCGGTAAAGAAATGATAGATCAATTTATTCATCTTGAACTCATTTTTGTGCAAAGATAAGCGATGAAATCATAAAATGAAATAAACCGCATTTATAACTTTTCGTTTTTCAAAAACAGTTTTCAATTTTAATTAAAAATGACCGTGCGCAAAGAACAAAAATGGGCGCAGCTAAAAGAAAAAATTTGCGCGAAGTTTTTATATTTACCCAAGCTTTTTTAACAAATAGGGTGATCAAATGTATAAAGTAGTATTGCTGCGGCACGGCGAAAGCGAGTGGAACAAACTTAATCTCTTTACTGGTTGGACGGACGTTGACCTTTCTGAAAAAGGTTTGGAAGAAGCTCATCAAGCCGGTATAGTTCTTAAACAAGAAGGATACACTTTCGATATAGCGTTCACTTCCGTTCTTAAAAGAGCAATAAGAACATTAAACATTGCTTTGGAAGAGATGGACCTGTTGTGGATTACGGTAATCAAATCTTGGCGGTTGAATGAAAGAATGTACGGCGCGCTTCAGGGGTTAAATAAAGCAGAGACCGCAGAAAAATACGGAAATGAAAAAGTAAAATTGTGGAGAAGAAGTTACGATGTTCCGCCGCCTGCGCTTGATAAAAATGACGAACGATATCCGGGTAGAGACCGCCGCTACGCTGATATGGATAAAAAAGATATTCCGCTGACTGAAAGTTTGAAACTGACCGTCGATAGATTTCTTCCTTACTGGCATGAGACTATTGCCCCGGTAATTAAAAGTGGTAAACGTGTTATAATTGCCGCACACGGAAACAGTCTGCGCGCACTCGTAAAATATCTTGATAACATTTCAGATGAAGAAATTGTCGAATTAAATATCCCAACAGGTGTTCCGTTGGTTTATGAACTTGACGAGAAATTAAAACCGATTAAGCATTATTATCTCGGGGATCAAGAAGCTATAAATGCGGCAATAAATGCGGTTGCAAAACAAACAGAGAAAAAATAATCTTCTTCTTTGCCCCAAAAATGAGGAGGGACGAAAAATCATCTTCATTGGGGAAGCAAATTAGGTTTCAAAGTTTTTGATTAGCATATTATGTCTGGGCAGATAATTGGTGTTGCAAAGCAAGGATATAAAAATTATTATTGCACTAACGAAAGGAGAAAAAATATAGTTATTTCTACAATAACTAATTTAATGGAATGCTTCTATGAAAAGAATAATTCTTATTCTGCTATTTCTCCTTTCTCTTACCTCAATTCATTCTCAAACAGTAATAGGTAAATACGCCGGAGAATTTTTGGCAATTGGCGTTGGCGGACGCGCGCTTGGGATGGGCAGCGTTCAAACCGCAATTGTAAATGATGTAACTGCAGGATATTGGAACCCCGCGGGTTTAGCGCTTCTGAATTATCCTCAAGTTGCCTTAATGCACGAAGAACATTTTGGTAATCTTGTTAATTACAATTACGGCGCAGTTGCTATTCCATACGCCAATGATATGAGCTTTGGTTTAAGCGTTATGCGTATAAGTGTTGATGGAATTCCGGATTCCCGCGATGCAGGTTTAGATATTAGGGCTAACCCGGTGCCGCGCGGGCAGTATCAAAATTTTTATCGATTGGACTATTCCAAAATTGCCGAATTTAGTAATGCAGATTGGGTGGCATATTTAACATTTGCAAAACGTCATTCTGAAAATTTTTACTGGGGTGCAAATGTAAAACTGATTTCTAGAAGTTTAGCAGAGTATAACGCTTTGGGAATTGGTTTTGATGTAGGTGTCATTTATATACCAATCGAAAATTTATTTCTCGGCGCAAATATTCAGGATGTAACAACTACTCTTGTTGCCTGGAGTACCGGCCGCAATGAATTGATCACCCCCACTGCAAAAGTAGGCGCAGCTTATTCATTAAAAATATTTGGCGGAACTATAACGCCTGCGCTCGATTTGGATTTGCGGTTTGAAAATAGAAGATATGCCTCAACATTCAATGTTGGTCCGGTTAGTTTTGACGCACGCGCAGGAGTTGAATTCAATTACAAAAATATTTTTGCAGTCCGTACCGGTTACAACGACGTTAAACAATTCACTATCGGCGCTGGAATTTTCTTGCCGAAGTTACAAGTGGATTATTCATTTGCGCGGTTCAGCCAATCACAAATAGAACGTTTGCCGGATACTCATCGAATTTCCTTGATCATTACGCTTGAGCAACCTAAATTTTTGCGAGACGGGATATAATTCTTTTTTTGTAGAGACTATTTAGAAAGCTGAAATTTGTCTGATAAAACTTGTTGGTAAAATCTAATTCCCTCATGAAAACCATTAAAACAGTTTCTTTCTTTTTTCCTTTTCTTATAACCTACGGCATAAGTCGTGGGTTAATAATTAAAACGATTGTATCAAAGTGTTTCAACAGTATATCTTTTCATTCGAAAAGCAGAATGATACGGCTTCTTAATTTTGTATTGATGATTTCTTTTTTAATTTCATGCGCCGCCAGCAGCACATCGATTTATGATTTAGATTACCCGCTCACCAATGAAATTGCTAGATCAAAAACATCTATTATGTACGTAAAAATTCCTCAAGGATGGTTTGTAGCAGATGATAATGAATGTAACTGTATCGATCTTTGGCTTGTAAAAGAAGATTATTCAGCTACAATAAATTTTATAACAATAAATATTGATTCTGCTACATCACAAAAAATAAAAGAGAATAAACTTGAGAGCATTACTGCCATCAGTAAAACTTTCATAAAAGCAAAGTATGGAAAAAACTTCAAAGGTTTTTTTAACGAAGAATTGTTCTCAATCCGAAAGAATAAGTTTTCAGCTTATCAATATGTTAATGAGAACCAGCAAACCGTTCGCGTTGTGTTATTTATTTATGATGGGAAATTTTATGAAGTAAAGGCAATCCATGTTAAAACCGATAACCCTTTAGAAGTTTTCAAGGTGCAGAACTCCGTTCTCTCTTCAATAAAATAATTAGATGCTTTTTAATATTGCTCTTTTTATCTTCCAATTAACAAGCTAACAGCGCTAAAAATTATTGATGGAATATTTTACGCCGGCGCTTAACCATCTGCCCGGCAAAGGAACACCGGCAATATCAAAGTAAGGTTTATTAAAAAGATTCGCGGCGCGCAGAAAAATATTTAATTTATCATATTGTGCAGATAGTTGAGTGTCAATAATGAACTGAGGTTCGAAATTTTGACGGTCCTCATATCGAAAAGACCAATTCTGCCTAATTCTAAGCGGAAGATAATAAGAAAGAGCAAAAATCAATTGATGACGCAAATGATCTAACAGATATTTGGATTCGAAAACGCCTGCATTCCTGTTTGCTGTTAAAAATGTATAACCAATACTAAACTTTGTTATTGGAATTTGTCTAATCAAATCTTGCGGAAAAAAAGTTATGGTGAATTCAGTTCCGTAAGTTTTTACTTTTGTAACATTTTCGACTTTCCAAGGTTCACTCTTCGAACTGCGGACCCAATCGATCAGATTATCTCCATACTTAAAAAAGAGAGCAGCGTCAGCTTGCAGAAAATTTTTCGCAAGGCGCAAACCAATTTCGTAATTAGTTGTTTTTTCGTATTGCAAGTTAGGATTGCCCATGTTTGCAGGACTTTTGTAATAAAGTTCAGTATAAGTTGGAATGCGAAAAGCGCTGCCGTAAGCAGCAAAGATGCGCACTGATTCATTCAATTGATAACCAGCATCAAAACCAGGCCAAAATTTCCAACCAATTTTTGAATAGCTGTAAAGAAAAAATCCAATTGATACAGATAAATTTTCAATAGGTTCAAAATTTTGTTCAGCAAATAGACCTCCTTTTAGCCGATTGTGGCTTCCAAGATTTGTGCTTTCAATTTCTTCTTTGCTTATTTCTCCGCCAACTGAAGAGATGCCGAGAGATGTTTTGAAAGTCGATTGCAGTTCTGCGCCGTAACTATTTGTCTTGTGAATATTGCGGTACCAATCCGGACGTAAGTTATCCAGTCTGTAGTCGTCATT
This sequence comes from Melioribacter sp., assembly GCA_020723965.1. Classification (GTDB taxonomy): domain Bacteria; phylum Bacteroidota; class Ignavibacteria; order Ignavibacteriales; family Melioribacteraceae; genus DYHW01. The sequence goes on from DYHW01000001.1 coordinate 40,504, forward strand.
GTTTCTTCGCCAATATATTTTGGGAGAGAAGGTAAGATTGCCGCTGCCAAACTCTGCCGAAGCATTTAAAAATTTTGTTGTAGTGTGTTCCCATTGGTTTGGAAAACGATCAGAGTAAAAACTATTAGCTCCGAATTTTTTATCAACAAAACCGAAAAAGAGATTAACAACGCTCTTTCCTAACGCAACATTTTCACCAATTGAAAAGTTGGTTATATCAAAATCCGTATTATATCTATAGCCGTCCGCTCTCTTTTTTGAATAAGAAAAATTATTTCCGAATACACCGAAAGGAAGAGAAGCAAAAATATTTGTTTCGAACAAGCCGTGTTCACCGCCAAGCGCAGAAAAAGAGAGCGAAGATTCTTTCATTTTTTTTGTGATGATATTTATAACACCGCTGAAGGCGTTAGGACCAAAAATGCGTGAACCTTGTCCTTTCAAAATTTCGATCTGTTCAACATTTTCAAGAGAAATAGGAATGTTTAAGTTATGATGACCAGTTTGAGGATCGCTGATTTTTACGCCGTCAATCAGAATGAGTGTTTGTTCAAACGTGCCGCCGCGGATGCCAACATCAGCTTGCACGCCTTCTGCTCCGCGGATTCTCAGATCAACGGCGCTAATGTGTTGCAGCAGATCCTGAATGTTATTAACCGGCAAGCATTGAATCTCTAATGAATTAAGAATGGAAACTGTGCGTGAAAGATTTAAAAAACTAATTGGCGCTCTTCCGGCTGTTACAACTATTTCATTTAGTTTATATTCTTTTTCTTGTGCAAAAAGAAGAACCGTTGTAAATATTAAAGCTGTGGTTAATAAGAAATAATTTTTCAGATTCATAGTTACTTTTAATATTTGTTGAACGATAGAATGTATATTAGTTAGAATATTTAAAGGAAGCAGATTAAATTAAAAATCAGTTTGCCATCTATAGGCAGGGCAATAGAGCAAGCTAATTGTTTTTGGTGCCGTTAAGTATTTTTTATAAACTAATTATATCGCTATAAAGTATGAATGCCATCAATAGAAGAAGAAGAATAAATCCGGCATTTTGAATTGCCAACTTAACTTTAATAGGCAGTTCTTTTTTGAATAGCCCTTCTAGTAAAATTATAACGAAGTGTCCGCCATCTAAAACAGGAAAAGGAAGAATGTTTATGATTGCCAGACTAAGACTTAACATAGCAAGAAAATAGAGGAAAGAAATAGGGCCTGTATCGGCGCTTTTTGCTGCATACTGTGCTATCTTAACTGGTCCTCCAAATGCTTGATTAAATGCAAGCTTTCCGGTAATAACATTCTTGAGCATACTGAATGTGAGAACGGTGTATTGCCCGGCATCTACAAAAGCATGTGTAATCGAATCAAAAAATCCGTATGTGTGATATTCAACTTCGCCTATGTAAGCAACCGAATGTCCAATTCCAATCTTCCCTTCCAAGCTCGGTTTAACATTAGTAATCACAGTGTCTTTATCTCTTAAAAGAACGATCGGTATAGATCTATCTTTATTAGAAATTATTATTTCGTTAATCTGCTGTCCGTCTCTTATTGTTATTCCATTTATTGAAAGAATAAAATCGCCGGGCATAAAACCGGCTTTTTCTGCTGGCGAGTTTTTAACAACTTCAAGAACAAGAGCTTGAACAGGATGAGGGAATAAGAAAAATCCTTTTTGAGAACTTCCAGTTATCATTTTGCGCGGAATATTTATTACATGAGCCGAACCGTTCCTTTCAACCTTAACAACGGCGGCATCGTTAGATTGGCTGCCGACTAACAGGGTTTCAATTATATCTTCCCAGTCTTTAACATATTTGTTATTTATCGAAATGATCTTATCGTATGATTGAAACCCGGCTTTCTCGGCAGCGCTTTCGGCTTCTACTTTGCTTATAGTAGTTGTCTTAAATACTTGCTTGCCTTGGAAAAAATTTATTCCCCAAAATATTAGAAGTGTTAAGCTTAAATTCATCATTACGCCGGCAGTAATAACAAAAATTTTTGCAAGAGTAGACTTAGCTCTAAACTCGTATGGTTTCGGTTGGCTTTCGGCAAATTTTGTGTCGAAACTTTCATCAATCATTCCTGCAATTTTAACATAACCGCCAAGTGGAAGCAGGCTTAATCTATAATCTGTATTGCCTTGTGTATCAAAATTTTTTGGAAGGCTGCCAAATGTAAATCCGGTTAATTTATTCCAGCCGCAAAGACGTTTGCCAAATCCGATAGCGAATATGTCAACGCGCATTTTGGAAATTTTGGCTGCTATAAAATGCCCCAGCTCGTGAACGAAAACTAAAATAGCAATAGTTAAGATGAAAAATATAATGTAATCCATTCGGGCCTTCTTTTAATTAAATTTTTTATTTACAAAATCTCTCGTCTTCCGATCGATTTCAAAAATTGTCTCTAAATTTGCACCGGAGTGATTAGGAATTCCGTTCAATGCGTCTTCAATCAGCTCAGGTATTTTAGTGAACTTGATTAGTCCATTCAAAAATTTTTCAACGGCAATTTCGTTAGCTGCATTCAAAATACAAGCTGCAACGCCGCCTGCCTTAATTACATTGTATGCTAGTTTAAGGCATACAAATTTATCAAAATCTGGCTCAAAAAATGTAAACTGCTCTATTTTTTTGAAGTCGGTCTGAACTTCTGAAAAAGTGTACCTTTTAGGAAAAGATAGTGCATAGAGGATTGGAAGTTTCATATCTGGCATACTCAACTGCGCTTTTATCGATCCGTCTTTGAATTCCACCATCGAATGGATGATCGACTGCGGATGAACTATCACTTCGATACCTTCTTTTGGAAGATCAAAAAGCCAGAAAGCTTCAATTACTTCAAGCCCTTTGTTCATCATAGTTGCAGAATCAATAGTAATTTTGTTTCCCATTTTCCAATTAGGATGATTGAGCGCCTCTGCAATGGTAACGTTCTCAAGTTCCGATTTTGATTTGTTGAGAAAAGGACCGCCGGACGCAGTAAGAATTAGTTTTTGAATTTCTTTTTTGCTTTCGCCTATTAAGCATTGAAATATTGCGCTGTGCTCGGAATCGACCGGAATGAGTTCGGCATTGTATTTATCGCAAAGACCAATAATAATTTCGCCGGCTACAACCAGAGTTTCTTTATTTGCAAGGGCAATTCGTTTCTTTAGTTTTATTGCTTCAATGGTTGGAGCCAATCCTGCAAAACCAACAAGCGCAGTAACAAGAATATCATAATTGTCCCTTTTAGTAATTTCGATCAATCCTTTTTCCCCTTCCATAACATCGCATCTATTTCCGATTCTGTTTTTGAGTTCGGCGGCTTTTAATCTGTTTTTAACTGCAACAGCTTTTGGGTTGAATTCGTTAATTTGTTTTTCGAGAAGATCAATGTTGTTATTTACTGTTAACCCGGCAATCTCAAACTCGTCTCGAAATGTTCGAACAAGTTCAAGCGTGTTGATTCCTATAGAACCTGTCGATCCAAGAATTAATAGTTTTTTCATCGATCAAACCAATAAACTAAAAGAGCCGATGAGTTATGGCAAAAAGAAAGTTGATCAGGACAATTACATTTATTATTGTGTTTAAACTATAGAGTTTTTTCAAATTTATATAAGCTTCTTCGCTAATTCCGGCTGGGCTTTCTAAATCTTCTCCAATTTGTTTTCTAATTTTTTTTGCAGTTGGAATAACAAAAGCTGCAATTATTAAAAGCAGCACAATCATCAAAATTTGTTTTGCCGCAAGCCAGTGGTTAGCCGTCATCTGAAAAAATCCGTAGCCGGAATTCAAAACAACCATTGAAATACCAGTAACTAATATCCCAGCTGCGCCAATTATCCCGAAAAGATTAACAAAAGTAAGATATAGTATAATGAACTTTTTCTCGCCAATTTTGTTCTTATTCTTAAAAACGAATGAACGCAGTTTAGAATCGGAAAAAAGATTTATGAGCCAGATGCCCGCAAAAATAATATGCATTGTTAAGATTGTAGGATAGTATTCCATTATTGAGCCCTTTCCATTTTATGAGTATAAATATACTAAAAAGATGAAGACAATTTGCTGATAGTTATTTTATAAATTGTGAAAAAAGAAAATTAGTTCAATAATAAAAAGGGGCGGTATGAAAAAAAACATCCTATATACAGTAACCTTTATAATTGTTTTCACGGCAACAATAATTGTTTCAAGAAGTTTCCGCGTCGAAAAAATACCTAACGGCGGTAAATTTTCTTGCAATACTTGTCATATTACAGAGGGAGGTCCAAGAAATGCTTTTGGACTATCGGTAGAATCAAGAGTGTCACCGGGCGGAATGGAAGATTTTTGGAATGCACAGCTTGCATCACTTGATTCTGATGGCGACGGTTTTTCAAATGGCGCTGAACTTCAGGACCCAAATGGAATATGGAGACCAGGACAGCCGGACCCAGGAAATCGAAACTTGGTTACAAACCCAGGCGACTCTAACAGCAAACCGAATCCGACAAATGTTGCCGATATTCAATTACCAACAAGCTATCGTCTTTTAAATAATTATCCTAACCCGTTTAATCCCACAACTACAATCGCTTTTCAAATTCCTCAAAGCGAAACCGTATCTTTAAAGATTTTCAATATTAACGGGCAGTTAATTAGAACTCTTGCCGAAGAAAATTTTTCGGCAGGGCAATTTGAAAAAGTGTGGGATGGAAAAGATAACTTCGGCGGGGAAGTTGCTTCTGGAGTATATATTTATAGATTGACGGCAGGAAAGTTTGATCGCTCTGCGCGTATGATTTTATTGAAATAATTTTAGCAATACTAAAAACAAAGAGTTGTGAAATAGCAGCATAAAGTGGGGGACGGGTTAACTGCGTGGCTGGCGTAGAAGTTACTTGTCTCCTACTCTTCTTTACAATATTCCAAAAATCTGGAAAGAAAATGAAACAACCGAATGTAATTTTAGTGCTCGCCATTTTTTTTATTTCTTTTGGTGAAACAATTTCACTGCCTCGTTTTGCCCTTCAGCAAAAAGATAAATGCAGCTCTTGTCATGTCAATCCAACCGGAGGAATGATGAGAAATGAAAACGGATTCTTCTTTGGCAAAAATGTTGTTGGAATGATTTCTCCGCACGATAAAGATTTTAAACTTTCGCCTAAGCTTTCTGAAAATGTCTCATTCGGTTTCGATTATCGCACTCAATATTTGTATTCGCAGGAGTTTAATAAAACGGATTTTCAGGATATGACCGGATCTGTTTATTTGAACGCGGCAATATCTCAATCTATAGATCTATTGGCGCGTTATGATTTTGTTCAAGCTCTTTGGGAAGGTTACGCCGTTGCGCGGGTCTTACCGAACGAAAGTTATATAAAAATTGGTTCATTCATTCCTTACTTTGGAATTCGATTAGATGATCATACAGCATACACGCGCGGCGGAGATTTTGGTCTTCTCTCTTCTAAGGGCATTACCCAGGGGTTAATCTATAATCCTCTTTATATAGAAACCGGAATTGAGGTTGGCGTTAACTTATCCGATAATACTTTTTTAACTGCAAGTGTTGGAAAACCAAGAAGACGCGCAAGCTTTTCTACAGATCCTACTTACACTGCACGGCTTGAATTTAATCCGAAGATTGAAAAATTTGATCTGCTCTTTGGCGCCGCTTATGCTTCAATAAAAACAAGAAGCGCCGACGGTTTTCTTAAGACAAATTTTTACGGCGGATTTGCAGGTATTGGCTACAAAAGATTTTCATTAACGGGCGAGTATGACATTGCAGAAGATTATTTAAAAAAGGATGTTAAGTCAAGCGCAATAATGGTCGAGGCAGCTTATCAGTTAATGGCTGGTTTGGATGCAATTGTTCGATACGATTATTTTGACCCGAATTTACATTTTGAAAAAGATCAACATGCGCGGTTGGTTTTTGGGTTTGAATTTTTCCCTTATAGTTTTGTGGAGCTGCGTCCGCAATACAGAATCGGTTTCGAGGAACCCGATGCAAAAAATAATTCCTTTGTACTGCAATTTCATTTTTGGTATTAAAAACTTTCGGCTCTCTTTCTCAATCAAGAAATCAGAATAGTTATTATTCCAACCAGCATTTAAATAAAGTTTCTAGGTTAGATAATTCCTCTTCGTCCAAATCTAAAGAAACATAACTGGCAAAGTTGTCTAATATTACTACAGCGTTAATGCTTGTATCCATTTTTTCCATGTCTGCAATCTTCTGCGCTATGTTCCTGTTTATTTTTTGAATCTCCTCATAAATATATTTTAATCCCTTCAGTTCCCAATCCGGGTTAAGACCTTTTTTATTTCTAAGAAATTGAGCAATTAAATACATTGAGAAAGCTCTAAATTCTGTTTCTTCAATAGTTGCGAAAGGGAGATGGTATTGAACAAGCGGTTTTAGCTTGTCTAAAACAGGGCAGCCGCTGGTAACCATAATAATCCCTATCAAACTGCCGGCGCCCGTTTGAATTGAAGTTTCTTTAAAATAAGTTCGTTGATTTGATTCGGCATAAATTTTTACTTTTTCGTAAGAAGGAATTCCATCAAAGAATTCAATAACACTATTTAGATTTGCTGCAACAGGACAGTATTCTTTATTTATTTCTACACAATCTTTAACTGGGCAATTTATATTTGTCTGCTTTGCCCAAGCAGGAATTACTGAGTTTGGAGGTCTGATGAATGAAAGGGTTTCCTTGTTAAGTTCGATCTCGAAAACTTTTTCTTTCATATTCTGAAAAATAAACCGGTAAGTGTAATTTAAAGTGTCATTTTCACTTGAATCGTGCATATGGCTTCAGTCAAACAGAGGTTTTAATTCTTTCCATTACAAAATCATATTCTTCAATGAATTTAGCAAATAATTCTTTTACAGGTAAAATTTCTTTTACCAATCCGGCGCCTTGCCCTGCTTCCAACATTCCTTGTTTTAGATCGCCGTCAAAAATTCCAAGCCGCTCTCTTTTGAAACCGAGCAGTTGTTTCAGTTCATCTTCTTTGGCGCCATTAAGTTCAGCTTTATGAACCAGTTCGCTAAATTCATTTTTGATCATTCGCGCCGAACTTATTTTTTTCAAGATCAAAATTGTATCGTTGTCTTTGGCTTCAACAATTTTATGTTTGTAATTAGGATGAGCGGAAGATTCAGTTGTCGCGGCAAAACGTGTTCCTATTTGAACTCCCTCTGCGCCGAGAGCAAGGGCAGCAAGAATTCCTCGTCCGTCAACTATTCCTCCAGCCGCAATAACTGGAATTTTTAATGAATCAACAAGCTGCGGTATTAAACAGAAAGTTGTAATCTCCTCTGCTCCGTTATGACCTCCGGCTTCAACGCCTTCTCCAACAACCGCATCACAGCCAACGCTTTCTGCTTTAAGAGCAAATTTTACCGAAGGAACAACGTGTACAACTATGATGTTATTTTTTTTCAATTCGTCAATAAATTTTCCCGGATGACCAGCAGAAGAAAAAACAATTTTAACTTCTTCATCAATAACAACTTTTATCAGATCGGCTGCATCGCCGCGTAGTAATGGTACGTTTACGCCAAATGGGTTTTCTGTTGCGGCTTTGCATTTCTGAATATGTTCTCGTAAAAGGTCCGGTTTCATAGAACCCGCGCCGATTAAACCCAATCCTCCATTATTTGAAACGGCTGATGCAAGTTTCCATCCGCTTACCCAAACCATTCCCGCTTGAATTATAGGATATTCAATTCCAAGCAATTGCGTTATTCGATTATTTATTTTCATTGGGTTTCATTTTTATTAAATAATTTCTTTTTCTAATATACAAAAATCAATCCGAAGCGATAATACCAAACTATAACCGATTCACAAATCCCAAACAATTACCAATTATCATATTCACAAACTCCAAGAAATAAATTGGTAATTGACGATTGAGAATTATTTGGAGCTTGGTGTTGTTATTTGAGATTTATTTAATTATTTGTTAAAAGCAGACCTATTAAGTAAATTCGCAACAGTAAAAATAAAAAAGGAAATAATTGAGAGCTGTAATTCCCGCGGCTGGATTTGGAACAAGATTAAAACCGCACACTTATTCTCTTCCAAAAGTATTACTTAATGTTGGCGGCAAACCGATCATCGGGCACATTGTAGACAAGATATTGGAAGAAGGAATTACTAAAGCAACTTTTGTTGTTGGGTACTTAGGCGAAAAAATTGTTGAATATGTAAACAGCAATTACCCGATGCTAGAAGCAAGTTTTGTTTCGCAAGAACTTGCGCTTGGATTAGGGCATGCAATTCAGACTGCTGCTTCAACTTTTGAGAATGAGGAAATTTTTATAATTCTTGGCGATACAATTTTTGATGTTGACTTAAAAACCGTTTTCGCTAAAAGAACGAGCGCTTTAGGCGTTAAAACTGTAGATGACCCTTCCCGTTTTGGCGTTGCTGTCTGCGAAAATGAAAAAATTGTGAAGCTAATTGAAAAGCCGAAGGAATTGATATCGAAACTAGCGCTTGTTGGATTGTATTACATTACTAACTCGAAGCTGCTTATTGAATCTCTCAACGAACTTTTTGAAAAAGATATTACAACGCGCGGCGAATATCAGTTGACAGACGCGCTTCAAATTATGATCGATAAAGGGGAGACTCTAACAACATTTCAGGTTGACGGGTGGTATGATTGCGGCAAGCCGGAAACGCTTCTAGCTACAAATCGGTTTTTGTTAACTAAAGGGGGAACAAACAGAAAAGTTGATAATTCTGTTATTTGCGACCCGGTTTTTATTGCTGAAAGCGCTGTTGTAAAAAATTCCGTGATTGGACCTTTTACCACAATATCTGATAACTGTGAAGTTACAGACTCGATCGTTCGCAATTCTATTATCAGTTCCGGTGCAAAAATTGAAAAGGCAATGCTCGAGAATTCGATCATCGGCAGCAGTGCAATTGTAAAAAGTAATTTTAAAAAATTAAATGCCGGCGATTCATCCGAAATAGAATTTAACTAAAAGAAAAAGAGGACTAAATGCCATACCTATTCACATCAGAATCTGTTTCCGAAGGACATCCGGATAAAGTGTGCGATGCGATCTCGGACGGAATATTAGATGCAATTTTCAAACAGGATCCAAATGCGCGCGTCGCCTGCGAAACTTTCGTAACAACTGGATTAGTTGTTGTAGGCGGAGAAGTAACTACAAGCGCTTATGTTGATGTTGAATCTGTAGTTCGTAAAACAATTAAAAATATAGGTTATACAAAAGCTGAATTTAAATTCGATTCTGAATCATGCGGCGTATTAAATGCTATCCACTCACAATCGCCTGATATTGCAATGGGTGTTGATAGAGGGGGCGCGGGAGATCAAGGAATTATGTTCGGATACGCCTGCGATCAAACGCCCGAGTTAATGCCAATGCCGATTGTTTACGCTCATAAACTTGTTAAGCGTCTTGCTGATGTGCGAAAGAAAAATTCGAATCTTATGCCTTACCTTAGACCTGATGCAAAATCGCAAGTTACAATTGAATATGATGATAACCACAAACCGCTACGTGTTGATGCGGTCGTTATTTCTACTCAACACGACGGTAATGTAACTCAGAAAAAAATTAAAAAAGATGTGATCGAACATGTCATTAAAAAAGTTATTCCACAAAAATATCTTGATAATAAAACTAAATATTTTGTAAATCCAACCGGAAGATTCGAGATAGGAGGACCGCACGGAGACAGTGGTTTAACCGGCAGAAAAATTATTGTCGATACTTACGGCGGATGGGCGCCTCACGGCGGCGGCGCTTTTTCAGGAAAAGATCCTTCCAAAGTTGACCGCAGCGCAACTTACGCAGCAAGACATATTGCCAAAAATGTTGTTGCCGCTGGCATCGCTAAAGAATGTTTGGTTCAAGTTGCCTATGCAATAGGGGTTGCAGAACCAGTTTCAATTTTTGTCGATACAAAAAACACCGGGAAAATTTCGGACATAGAAATTGCTAAGATGATCAAGAAAGAGGTCGAGCTAACTCCGCGTGGAATTATTGAACGGCTTAAACTGTGCAGACCTATCTATCAAGCAACTTCGGCATACGGACACTTTGGAAGAAATGAAAAAGATTTTACTTGGGAAAAATTAGATCTGGTACCTGTGTTTAGAAAATATTTATAACCAGGAGGAAAAAAATGAGTCATGTAATAGAAACGAAATCTTTGGATTATAAAGTAAAGGATATATCTTTGGCAGAGTGGGGGAGGAAAGAGATAAAATTAGCCGAAGCAGAAATGCCCGGCTTGATGTCGCTTAGAAGTCAATATCGCCAAACCAAACCTCTTCAAGGGGCAAGAATTGCAGGCTGCCTTCACATGACGATTCAAACTGCAGTTTTAATTGAAACGCTGATTGAATTGGGCGCCGAAGTGAGATGGTCTTCTTGTAATATTTTTTCAACCCAAGATCATGCAGCCGCCGCAATTGCCGACGCCGGCGTGCCGGTTTTTGCTTGGAAAGGAATGAGCTTAGAAGAATTCGATTGGTGTATTGAGCAAACATTATTCTTTGGCGATGATAAAAAACCTTTGAACATGATCTTAGATGACGGCGGCGACTTGACCAACATGGTTTTAGATAAATTCCCGGAGCTTGTTAAAGGTATAAAAGGAATTTCTGAAGAAACAACAACCGGCGTTCATCGTTTATATGAAAGAGCCGCAAGGGGAACGCTTCCTATTCCTGCAATCAACGTTAACGATTCGGTAACAAAATCAAAATTTGATAACAAATACGGATGCCGCGAATCTTTAGTTGATGCAATACGAAGAGCAACAGACTTAATGATGGCTGGCAAAGTTGCAGTTGTTGCCGGATACGGAGATGTTGGAAAAGGATCTGCTCAATCTTTAAGAAGCGCTGGCGTTAGAGTTATTATTTCGGAAATTGATCCTATCTGCGCTTTGCAAGCTGCTATGGACGGCTATGAAGTGAAGAAAATGATAAATGCTGTTCCCCGCGCTGATATTATTGTAACAGCAACCGGTAATATCGATGTTGTAACAGAAGGACATTTCCGTCTGATGAAAGATAAAGCTGTAGTTTGTAATATAGGTCATTTCGATAATGAAATTGATATGGCTTGGTTAAATGAAAACTACGGAGACACAAAAGACACTATTAAACCGCAAGTTGATAAATATACAATTGACGGAAAAGATATTATTGTTTTGGCCGAAGGCAGACTTGTTAACCTTGGATGCGCAACGGGTCATCCTTCTTTTGTGATGTCTAATTCCTTTACAAATCAGGTCCTTGCACAGATCGAACTTTGGAATCATCCGGATAAATATGAAAATAAAGTTTATACGCTTCCCAAGCATCTTGATGAACAAGTTGCAAGTCTTCATTTAGAAAAAATAGGCGTTGAATTAGACCGGCTAAATGAAAAACAGGCAAAATACATCGGCGTTAAAATTGACGGACCGTATAAACCGGATTATTACAGATACTAAGCAAAAAAACAGGGCAGGTCCCTCTAAACTATTTCTTCTAAAGCGTTAAAACGAAAAACAAAAAGGAACCAAAAATTTCAGAGAGGGGCTTCTCAGAATTAAAAGTTATGAGAAGCCCCTTTTGCTAAGTAATGGCTAAACCACTTAAGTGTGTGGGTGTGTTATCTAAAAAAAATTTTCCTTTTGCCTTCAGAAGATTGAAAAGAGTATCTAGTAGCAATCGAGTATCCGACGGCTTACTTATGTAAGCATCGCATCCGGCATCTAATGCGTTAATTCTATCTTTGTATAATGCATGCGCTGTATAGCAAATTACAGGTATCTCGGAATGGTTAGGATTATTCTTCAATTCTTTGGTAAGGTCTAGACCATTCTTTTTTCCTTTTATGGAAATGTCCATCAAGATTATATCGTATCGTTTTTGATCCAACATTTCATAAAAAGTATCGGACGAATCGCAAACGTCAACAGAGAAATATTTCTCTAAAAAAAATTCCAAAAACTCCTGATTTTCAACATCATCTTCAGCAATCAAGAGTTTCGGTTTAGGTGCGTCTGATATCCCCATTTTTTATCCCCGCTTAAAATTACTGTAAATTTAGAACCGACTTTCGGTTCGCTTGTAACTTTGATCTTTGCATTGTTCAGATCTAAAAAATTCTTTACAATTGCTAATCCAAGACCGGTTCCGTCGTATCGCCTTGTATAACCGATTTCTTCCTGAGTAAAAGGAATGAACAACTGATCGATAAATTCTTTAGACATTCCTTTGCCGGTGTCGCTTATATCAACACATGCTGTATCTTGACAGCGGTAAATTTTTATATCCACTTTTCCTTCTTTTGTGTATTTAATTGCGTTATCAAGAAGGTTTAAAAACACTTGAGAAATTGAATAGTGATCGCAAGAAACCATTACAATATCTTCAAGTGTGTTTGTAAGAGTAAACTCGAGTTTCTTTTCTTCTGCAAGAGAAAGATATTCATAATGAAGAGTTCTAAGAAGCGCATGAAGATCAATATTTTCCATACGCGGCTCGTATTTACCTGTTTGGAGCTGCGACATATTTAGAAGAAGATCAAACGTTCTGTATAAACGTTTGCTGTTGTTTTTAATCGATTTCAAAATAGAATGCAATTCTTCACGCTTTTCTTCTTTGAACTCTTCGGCTAAAAGATCCGAGTAACCAACTATAACATTCAACGGCGAGCGGATCTCGTGAGATATTTGTGCAAGAAAATATTCTTTCAGCTTTTTAGATTCTTCCGCCTTTACTAAAGCTTCTTTCAATTCTTGTTCGGTCTTTTTTAGGTCAGTTATATTGCGTCCAAAAACCTGGCATATTCCAAATTTTGAGACGCCGGTAACCAAGAATTGATAGTAATGCCTGCCAAGCAGAGTTGTGTAGTTGATAGTTTTTTCATTTTCAATTATATCTTTAATTTCATGCTCATGCAGAAATGGAAAAATGTTTTGAACGAGATCGCCGACTAATAATTTATTCGGCAGTATTTTGTGTGCGGAATTATTTGCCAGAATAATTATGCCGGATTCGTTGAATCTAAAAATTGGATCTGGCGAGAGGGATGCAAAAAGCGCCATTAGTTCTGCCTGCTGCCGCTTTAGGTTTTCTTCTTCTTGAAGGTGCCTCTTCCGCATAGGAATTATTACATAGCGGTAAAAAATATATGTTACCACCATAATAACAACTATCAACAATAGAGAAAGCAGAAGCGGGTTCTCTAAGCTAAACAGCAGGTCCCGGTTTATCTTCTCTAAAGATTGAAAAGTAGAGTCCAAAGATGATTTGGGCAATACTTGTAAGAAAAAAGAAAGCAGTTGCATCGGCAAAACTCATTAGCATGTTAAAAAATTTTAGAATAACTGTAAGCATATATAACAACAAAAAAATGTAAAAAACAGATATATGACTTGCTGAGACATAACGAACTATAAATTCTTTTAAGAATATGAAGAATATGAAAAAGTTAATAAGGATTATGAACGTAAAGTAAAATTTGTAATCAAATTGAAACGAGGACACGAAAAGAATAAGCAGCAGAATTGAAACTAGAAGTATTCTGTATTTGCGGAGGTTTTCTTTGCCAAGTAATGAAACAATTAGAAGAAAAGAAATTCCCATGAAAATAATAGGAGAAATATTATCTAACGAGAAAGATTTAAGTACAAGAGAGATAGGATCACTAACTGCAAGTATTAGAAAATACCAAAATAGATTTCCTCTAAATTGCCTTATAGGAGGAATCAACCAAACTATTATGCTTGTAAAATAGAGTATTTTAAAAATTTCGGGGATGGTCATTAGTCCCAACAAGCTGGTGGACAGACTGTGGAAAATTCAAGCGTAGCAGAATCTGAAGATATAGTTATAACATTAGCTCTTCTTTCTACTGCCACTTTAGGTCCGGTAGCAGTTGCAAGAAGTTCTGCAACCTTATCTTTACTGTAAACGTACATAGTTTCGTCGTTTGTAATAAATTCGTTTTCGTCAGAAAGAGGTTGTCTTTTTTCGTCTCTGATGATAACGCGGTTATTCTTAATTGTAAATAAAACATAGTCTTTTGCTTTAGCTACGGCTGCTCTCAATTGTCCTGTGTTAATTTCTAGGGAGCCGATAACTTTTCCGAACAACACATCTGCTTCCTGCTTGTCGAATATTTTTCCAACAGTGCCATATTTGCCCTGTGCGGCTGTAATTGATACGAATGCCAACAATATAATAACGACAAGCGCGGTTTTTGAAATAATAGTTTTCATAATAACTCCTCGTTGTTTTTTAGTTAATTTATTATTAGTTAAGCAATATAAAAGGCAAAAAGCTTATAATAATATATTGAGTTCTTAGATAAATTACGATAGAATTATTAAAAAAATACGCCTGCAATTTTGGTTTTGCAAGCGGGGCAATGCGCCGCCTCAAGTTTATAATCTGTAACATTGTGCCATTCTCGTTTTATCAATATCACCTTACATACCGGGCAATAAGTATTTTGCGCTGGGGGGTCATAAACATTTCCAACATAGCAATATTTAATTCCAAGTGAAAGAGCAATTTGACGAGCCGAACTTAGTGTTTTTGCCGGAGTGCGCGGCTTATCTTTCATTTTGAAATCCGGATGGAATGCCGTGAAGTGAAGCGGAACCTCGTCTCCAAGGTTTTCCAATATCCATTGGCACATCTGTTTTATCTCTTCTTCGGAATCGTTTTCACCGGGAATAAGAAGTGTTGTTATTTCGAACCAAACATCAGTTTCTTTTTTGATCCATATCAGCGTATCAAGAACAAATTCTAAATGAGAGAATGTGAGTTTGTGATAAAACGTTTCGGAAAAAGCTTTGAGATCAACATTAGCAGCATCGATGTATTTGTAAACCTCTTTACGCGCTTCTTTATCAATATAGCCGGCTGTAACCATTACAGATTTTATTCCTTCTTCGCGCGCAAGTTTAGAAATATCAATTACATATTCGCCAAAGATCACCGGATCATTATAAGTGAAAGCAATTGACGGAGTGCGGTTTTTTTTTGCGAGCAAAACAACATCTTCCGGCGAAGCTGAGAGAGAGTGAACGCTGTCGAGTTTCGCTTTGCTTGTATTCCAGTTTTGACAAAATTTACACCCGAGATTACAACCGGCGGTTCCGAAACTTAAAATATTAGTACCCGGCAAAAAATGATTGAGCGGCTTCTTCTCAATCGGATCAATTGCAAAACCCGTTGGTCTGCCGTAACCGATTGAATAAAGTTTGCCGCCGATATTTTTACGTATAAAACAGAAGCCGGCTTGCCCTTCACCAATTGTGCAGTAGCGCGGACAAAGAGTGCAAAGAAGTTTCCCGTTATCGGCTTCATGCCACCACTTTGCAAGTTTGTAAGATGAATCACTCATAAAATGCAATTGCGAATTGTGAATTGATAATTGCGAATTGAAAAGGAAATAATTCTCAATTGTCCATTATATTATCGTAAATCTTATCCAAGTTTTTCTTCCTTTATCTGTATAAGGCGCACCGCTTGCGAAAATAATTACATCTCCCTCACGAACTAAATCTTTCTCTTTTAACAAGTAGATCGAATCGTTAATTACTTTTTCTTCGCTGCTAATATCTTCCATATAAAAAGGATAGACACCCCAGCAGAGGTTTAAAGTGTTGAGCGATTCAAATTTATCAGAGAACGCATAAATTGGCGCATCCGGCCGGTACATAGAAACAGAGCGCGCTTTTCTACCGAAATGCGTGAAGATCACAATTGCTGCAGCTCTGATTTGTCCGGCAATATTTACAATTGCTCGTCCTGTAGAATCAAACAGATTGTCGGTTAAGTCTTTGGGAATTTGATATTCTATTTTTTGGTGGAGAGTCGGCTGTGCTTCTGCAGTAAGAAGAATATTATTCATAATTTTTACGGCATCAACAGGGTATTTACCTATCGAAGTTTCTCCGCTTAACATCACAACGTCAGTTCCGTCGAAAACCGCATTGGCAATATCCGATGCTTCTGCGCGTGTAGGAACCGGATTGTGGATCATAGATTCCAGCATTTGAGTTGCGGTGATTACCAATTTGCCGATAGAATTACACTTTTTTATTATCCTTTTCTGCACAATCGGAACAATTTGCGGGGCAAGCTCAACGCCAAGATCGCCGCGGGCAACCATAATGCCATCGGCTTCATTCAGTATCGCATCAAAGTTTTCAATTGCTTCAGGTTTTTCAATTTTTGCAATCACTGGTTTATTGAAACCTTTTTTTTGCAGCCAATCTTTTAGCAGCTTTATATCATCGGCTTTGCGAACGAACGAAAGTGCTATTAAATCAACGCGATGCTTAAGCGCAAATTCGAGATCGGCAAAATCTTTTTCCGTAACAGACAACGTGCTCAAAGCCATACCCGGAAGATTCATCCCCTTCTTCGGTTTGAGCAGACCGCCTTCGATAATTTTACAAATCACAGATCGTTCGCTTTTCTTTTTAACCTCAAGTCTGATAAGTCCGTCATCGATCAAAATTATTTCGCCTAATTGTGCATCTTCCGGAAGCTGTTTGTAGCTTGTAGAAATTTTTTCTTTTGTGCCAATCACTTCATCGGTTGTTATCTCAATTTCATTGCCGGATTCAATTTCTATCTCAGCCCGGCTCAATTGCCCTATTCTAATTTTAGGTCCTTGAAGATCGATCAAGATTGGAATTGAAAGCGACTTACGGACGCAAATTTCGTTAATAAGATTAAAAATATGTTCGAAGAATTCATAATTGCCGTGCGAAAAATTCAAGCGGAAGGCATCGCAGCCGGCATCGATCAACGCTTCAAGTTTCTCTTTTGAATTTATTGCCGGTCCTACAGTGGCAAGTATTTTTGTTTTTGCCAATTTTTTTCCCACTTCTTCCGCTTATCCATTATTGATTTTTTTTCTACTGCCTAACTGTAAAATAATATAAAAATGAAAAAGATGTGCAGTTAGCTATTAGCTTTTGGCTGCTCGCCTGGCTTCCCGTTTCGCCTTCGTCTTGACGAAGTGGACGCGCAAGTCGAAGCTGGTCAGCAGTCAACAGTCGGCAATTAGCTTTTAGCCCTCAGCTATTAGCCATGCACTGAGCGAAGCGAAGTGAAACCGCCGGTCACTGATAACTGATCACCGATAACATTCAGCATCCAGAGATTTTGCAGTTGCTTTTAATAGAAAATTTGTTAGTTTGTTTTTGAGGTTTTTGGGGAACTACAATTGAACCAATACATAGAGTTCAAATTCTAATTCCACGGAGGTTAGCATGAAGAACTTTCTGGGAATCCATGCCTTTGGCAGTAGAGTATTACTTTTCACTTTTTTTTCTACTTATTCTTTTTCCCTTGCACAAAACTACGGCGGCTGGAGACAAATAGATTCTTTAATAGAAGCCAGGTATAGTCATTCAGCAATTCAACTTGCGGATGGAAATGTACTTGTTGTGGGCGGAGCCGGAGCGAAGGACCTAAGATCTTGCGAAATCTATGATACTTTTTTAAACCGATGGTCGGAAGCAGCTAAAACAAATTTTGTAAGAGGATCTCATCGTTTAATTATGCTTGACAGCAAACGTGTTTTGGCTGTTGGTTCGTCGGTAACTAAGTCAGCCGAAATCTACGATCTTTCCTCAAATAAATGGATATTGACCGATTCGTTGAAAGTTAGAAAAGGATCAGGTGATCACCAGATAGTAAAATTATTAGATGGGAGAATCTTAGTTATAGGCGGCTATACTTTTGATTATCGGGAATTAGAAAAACAAACCCTTAGGATGTGTGAAGTGTATGATGAAAAAACGGGGAAGTGGAATTTAGTTGATTCATTGAAAACACCTAGACACTCTCATAGCGCAACATTATTGAAAGACGGAAGAGTATTAGTTACTGGTGGTAGAAATTTTACAAGTGTACTTAGAACTTGTGAAATATATGATCCTAATACGAATAAATGGACAGATGCAGCGCCAATGAACATAGCAAGAGAAAATCCCAGTGCCGTCCTATTGCCAAGTGGTAAAGTCTTTGTTGGTAATGAACTATACAATTCTCTCACAAATACATGGACATTATTAGATAGTCTCCAATCAAGTAAAACTAGTGGAATAGCTTTTATCATTGACGATAGAAACATTCTTATTGTTGGCTCAGATTCTTATCAAACACTTAAATGGGAAATTTATGATTATGTTGAATTTAAGTCGAAATATGTTGGTGCTGTGAACACAAACAGTTTTTCGAACACTATAGCTCAGTTGAAAGACGGACGTGTGTTGGTCAGTGGTGGCATAACACTTGAATATTACCCTTTGATTAAGCAGGTTAAAAGATGTTGGATATTTGGTAAAAACTTTACTGGTGTTGAGGGGGTCATTGCTCAAGCAGATAATGACGTTTTCTTTCAAAATTACCCCAACCCCTTCAACCCAGTAACAAGAATTAGTTTTTCAATCCCGCAGAAGAGCCAAATCAAACTAAAAGTTTTTGATGTGCTTGGAAGAGAAATTTCTCTTCTTGCAGACGGAGTTTATGAAGCGGGCAAATATGAAGTTGAATTCAACGCAAGTAATTTACCAAGCGGAGTTTATTTTTATAATCTCACAACTGCAAGCGGTTCGTTCACGAAGAAGATGATGGTGATCAAGTAACTACCGCATCGGCCAGTCTTCCCCAAAAGCCGTGGTTGGTTAAACTGACTAACCCTTAGGATGTGTGAAGTCTATGATGAAAAAAACGGGGAGTAGAATTTTGCCGTTTCATTGAAAACACCCTAGCGCAAAATTATTGATAACTGCCATATTGATCATGACAAGTAGAGATCAGAGCGGCAAAAGCAAATAAATAAAAAAAACTTAATTATAATTTTCAAAAGATTTTTTCTTATCCCTAAAAAGAAAAAAGAGAATTGCAGCGCTTAAAATCGTCATTCCGATAATTGCAGCGCTCAGATCCAGCCCCCATACAAATCTATCTACCCATACTTTTTGCGTCATTTCCGGAAAGAGTTCATCCTTTGTCTCAAGAAGAACTTGAGTTTTAGTGAATATTTCTCCACCGTATAACTGCCAAATGATAAGTGAGGCAATAATGATTATCGTTGTAGATATCAAAACAATTTTTTGTTCCTTATTCATTTTGATTCTTATTTTATAAAACAAAAATAATTTTATACTGAAACGAAATTTGTCTTCTCTAAGTTCCTTTGAATCTGATGATTAAATGAGTTAATTTTTCAGCAGTCATAATAATAAATTTGTATAAGTTAAAGGGTAATCATGAAAATACACGAATATCAAGCGAAAGAAGTTTTGAAAAAATACGGCGTGCCGGTTCAGGATGGAATTGCAATTAAAGATATTTCCGAATTTGACGATGCAATTACAGAGTTACAAAGGCGCGGAATAAGTCAGTTTGTTGTGAAATCGCAGATCCACGCTGGCGGAAGAGGAAAGGGAAAACTATACAATCCAAACAATAAAGAGGAATTAGTGCTTGAAGGCGGTGTAAAGTTTACAACAGATGTTCTAAAAGCTAAAGAGTATGCTGTAAAAATGTTGGGAAATCTTCTTGTTACTCATCAAACCGGTAGTGAAGGAAAAATTGTAAAAACGCTTTTTATTACAGAAGGGCTCGATTATAAAAAAGAATTGTATTTAGGAATTTTGCTTGACCGCGCTGTTTCTAAAAACGTAATTATGGCTTCAACCGAAGGGGGCGTTGAAATTGAAAAAGTTGCAGAAGAAACTCCTGAAAAAATAATTAAAGAATGGATTGATCCCTCTGCCGGTTTGCATGCATATCAAGCGCGCAAACTTGCTTTCGGGTTGGGTCTTGAAGGCGCTGCATTCAAAAATTTTATCCCCTTCATTTTGAAATTATATAAAGCTTATGAAGAAACGGATTCTTCCATGCTCGAAATAAATCCCCTGATCATAACTAACGATGATCTCATTTTAGCTCTTGACGCAAAAATGAATTTTGACGATAACGCATTGTACCGCCATCCGGAAATTGTTGAATATCGTGATCTTGACGAAGAAGACCCGCTCGAAATAGAAGCTTCCAAATACAATCTAAATTACATCAAGCTTGATGGGAATGTTGGCTGCATGGTTAACGGCGCCGGACTAGCAATGGCAACAATGGATATTATAAAACTTGCCGGCGGAGAACCAGCAAACTTTTTAGATGTTGGCGGCGGGGCAAATAAAGAAACTGTTGCAAACGGATTCAAAATTATTTTGTCTGACCCAAATGTTAAAGCAATACTAATAAACATCTTTGGCGGAATTGTTCGATGCGACCGCGTTGCACAAGGCGTAATTGATGCTGTTAAAGAGATGGCTGTTCAAGTTCCTGTTGTTGTTCGCCTTGAAGGAACCAACGCAGTTGAAGCAAAAGAACTTTTAGAAAATTCCGGTTTGAATTTTGAAGTAGCGCTTAGTTTGCAAGATGCGGCTCAAAAAGTTACTTCTGTTTTAACTTACGAAACTTTTGCCTAATTGTATTTGTTAAGAATAGAAACCCGGTTCCTTTCTCGGCTGGGTTTAAAACTTTTTGATAGAAATTATGATCGAAATAAAAATAACAATAGACAGCGCATTAGCTCTTCTGCTTGAGAGGATGAAATTCGAACTACGCCTCAGGCAAAAGTCGGGAATGATCTCCCGCGGACTTCGGTTAGAGGATCTTTCTTACAAAGAACTACTTCCGATTGTCGAATCTTCTCTATTCGATACAGTTTGGTTGCTTCCTCTAGAACTAATAACCTCTGAAACAAACCTCACGCAAATTATAACTAGCTCTGTACGAGCATTATCCAGAGTTTTTAAGAGAGAAGAATTTACTCTTTACAGCGAAAGGCAAGTTAAAAATATTATTCTCCCTGTTCAAAAATATCTTTCACTTTATACACAAACTAAGCAATATTCTCAGAACTGATCGGTTGCCGGGCATGAAGCCCATATTAAAAACATATTTAACAAATTATAATAAGACAAAAACATACTTTGCTCTATCTAATAAGAGCGAAAAAATTGTAATCGGAAGAGAGATTTCTTGACAGGCAAAGATGATAAACAGAAATGGAGTTAATGAAAATATTATTCTTGCAAAGCAGCAGTTTGAAAAATGTTTTGGGGTTTCAAACAACATTTCAATTGCAATTTGTCCGGCAAGCGTAATTCTTCTTGGAGATCATACTCATTATAATGAGGGCATTTTAATTTCCACTTGTGTTAACAGCTATTGGACTGCAATTATTAGAAAGAGAAAAGATATTTCTATTAGCTTTGCTTCAACAGGTTCTGAAAAAATTTATAGAACAACACTCGATAAGATTGATCTAAACAATAATGAAGCATTCATTTTGCTGCTCGGGTTAACAAAAATTCTTTACGATGAAGGATTGCTGCATTTCGGTTTCGACTGCGTTATTTCTTCTGACGTGCCGGATTGTTTGGGGCTGGGTTCATGGGCGGCAATGCAAGTCGCTTTCTTAAATAATCTGAATAAAGTATTTTCATTTCCTTTTGAAGAGGTTCAGCTTCTCGGGTTAATTCACAAAAATGAGCTTAACATCTTAGGAAAAATTTCGAATATTGCACATCACTACACAGCACAATTTGGAAAAGAAAATAAATTATTCTTTATGGATCTTAGAAGTAAGAAGTATCAATCATTTTCTTTTGGCAATAGAAATTTTGCTCTGATCGTTTGCGATAGTGGAGAAAAAATTATTGATCCGCAAAAAATTTGTAATGAAAGAATAGAAGAGTGCGAAGTGGGAGTTAAGGGGCTGCGTCTATACGTTTGGGGAATTAAAAATTTACGCGATGTAGAAGAAGATTTTCTGCTAAAGCATTACCATATGCTGCCCAAGAAAATTTTCAGCAGAGTATTTTATAATGTGAAGGAAAGGAAAAGAACTGAAATTGCTTTAAAATTTTTTAAAAAAAATCTTTTTGAAAAATTTGGTGCATTAATAAGTGAATCGCACTGGGGATTATCGAAAGATTATGAAATAAGCGGAGAGAAAAGTGATTATCTTGTAACAGAGGCGGTAAAGCTGCCTGGTACTTTGTGTTCGAAGATGATCAGTTGTTCTCCTTTGAGATGTACCTTTAATTTTGTTGAAGAAAAATTAGCCGATAACTTTATAGAAAAGATAAATAAATTGTTTTACATCCAGTTTCAAAATGAACTTCGTATTTATAAATTCAGACCTACCGGAGGAGTAAAAAAATCACGCTCAAAAAGTTAGAAAATCTTCAACATTAGAAGCTTTCGCGTACGTAAACAATCTGCAACACAAATTCAACTTGATTTTCACTTTTGTTCGCTATACATTTTCTATAGAATAATGTGGAGTATAGATGAGTTTTTCCGAAAACTTTCTGAATGATGACTATGATTCGATTTTCGATGAGGAAGAAGTCAAAAGAAAGATAGAAAGCTGCAAAGAATATATAAATAAAGGGCAAACATTCAGCTCTCTCGATTTGCTCGAAGATGCTATCGAATTGTGTATCGAGTACGATATGATTGATGACGGCTTATTTCTAGTTGAAGCCGTTCTAAGCGCAACGCCATACAATTCCGAAATTTGGCAATACAAAGGAATACTTCTCAATAATTCATTCATTTTTGAAGAAGCTTACAGTTGTTTCGAGAAATCTCTTTCGCTAAATCCCACCGATGTGGAAACTTACATTAACAAATCAATTGCCGAAGATAATCTCGGTATGTACGATGAAGCTCTTCTATCACTAAAAAAAGCTTTGGAAATTGAACCGAACAATTCAGAAACATTGTTCAGCTTAGGGTTACTTTACCAAAAGAAAGAAAAATATGCAGAGGCGATCGATTATTTTATAAAGTCGATTGCCGAAGACCCTGAATATCTCGAAGCATGGTACGAATTAGGATATTGTTACGAAAACTCTGATCAACTTGATAAAGCTCTTGACGCCTACGAAAAATATTTAGAAATAGACCCGAACAGTTTTACCGGGTGGTATAACAAAGGAATTGTGTTGTTGAGAATGGAACATTTTGAAAAAGCGATAAATTGTTTTGAGCTTTCGATTGCGCTGCGTGAAGATTTTTCAAGTTCATGGTTCAATGTTTCATTTGCTTATTCCCAAATTGGAAGAATTAGTGATGCAATGAACGGATACAAAAGAGCATTTGAACTTGACCCGACAGATGAAACTATACTTTATAATCTTGGACAGATCTATGAAGATATTGGAGCGTATCCTCAAGCAATTAAGTGTTACAGCGAGGCAATTAAATTAGATGCAGAATATTTCGAAGCATATCTTGCCCGCGGTAATTGTTATGATTTTATAGGAAAGTATCAGCTTGCACTGAAAGATTTTAATTATGCAGTGTCTCTTACAGGAAATATTGAAGATGCATGGTTTGCTAAAGCCGATCTCGAATATTCGATTGGGCAGCTCCATGATTCTATAGACAGTTATAAGAAAACAATTGAACTGAATCCTAATAATTTTGAAGCTTGGCTGAAACTTGCTGAAACGTATGTTGAGGTTGGACAGTGGCTTGAGGGTTTAAATGCGTATGACCAGTGTATCAAATTGAATCCGGCACATGCTAATTCATACTACGGAAAAGCGAAAATATATTTTTTGCTAAGCCACACCTCTGAGGCAATTGAATGTTTGAGGTCAGCTTTCGGTCTTGACCCGAATATTAAAAGCAAATTTACGCGCGATTATCCCGAAGTGAAGACCTCTAAGTTATTCGTTAAATTATTCGAAGAGAACAAATCGTAACTCAAAATGCAAATTCAAAATAAGTTTAATAATAGCACCAAAATAGTTGGTGTTCTTGGGCACCCGATTAAACAATCTTTTTCGCCGCTGATGCACAACATAGCTTTCGAACTGGCGGGGCTAAATTATGTATATCTTCCGTTCGATGTTCCTGTAACTTCGCTAAGGGACGCACTGAAAGGAATGGTTGCACTTGGGATAAAAGGTTTTAATGTTACACTTCCGCTTAAAGAAAAAATTCTTCCGCTATTAAAAGATGTTTCCGAAGAAGTGAACATTATTGGAGCTGCAAATACTATTGTTAATGATGAAGGAATATTAAAAGGATTCAATACAGATGTTGCGGGAGTAGTTGAATCATTAAATCCTTTTAAGGATGAATTGTCAGGCATGCGGGTAACGGTTATTGGCGCCGGCGGTGCCGCTCGAAGCGTTATTTATGCTTTGATAAGAGTATTTAAAGTTGGGCAGATCACAATTGTGAACCGAACTGAACAGATAGCGGAATCTATGAAAGAATATTTTTCTACTAAGATGCTTTTCAATGGGTTAAAATCTCTGCCGCTTGTCCCGCCCGATCTAGTTGGCACATTCAGAGAGTCAAAATTGATTGTAAATACTACTCAAATGGGAATGTATCCCGTTGTAGATGATTCTGCGACCACAATTAAAGAATCGTTTATAAAAGGGCAGATAGTTTTTGATGTTGTTTACAATCCTGTTAAAACAAGATTCTTAAAAATTGCCGAATCGCAGGGGGCTACAATCATTACGGGGCTAAAAATGTTCGTAGAGCAGGGCGCTAGATCGTATGAGCTATGGACGGGCGAACATATGCAAAAGGAAAAAGTTTACAACGCAGTTGAATCGTATTTATCGAACTGACAGATTCTCTTTTCATATTGTGTTATCCAAAGTATTAAACCTTCTTTGTTAGTGCGGAATGACAAACCATTTTTCTAAGTAAGTTTTGAAAGCGCTTCTTTTATTCTAGCAGCTGCTTCTTCTAAATTTTCCATAGATGTTGAATACGATAATCTCAAGAACCCCTCGGCGCCAAATGAACTGCCCGGCACGGTTGCAACTTTTGCTTCGTTAAGAAGGTAAATTGCAAGATCGAACGAATTCTTGATCCGAAAAAGTGAAGAAGATTTCCGGAAATAACTTGCAATGTTTGGGAAAAGATAAAATGCGCCGTGCGGTTTACAACATGTTATTTCTTTTATTGTAGTAAGTTCATCATACAAAAAATTTCTTCTTTGCTCAAATTCTTTTCTCATCATTTCAACATAATCTTGCGAACCGTTCAATGCTTCAACTGCCGCCGCCTGCGAAATGGACGAAGCGTTTGAAGTGCTATGACTTTGAATTTTACCCATAGCTTTAATTATCTGTTCTGGTCCGGCTGCGTAACCGATCCGCCAGCCTGTCATTGCAAAAGATTTTGATAATCCGTTTATAAGTATAGTTTTCTCTTTTATCGATTCGCTCAACGATGGAAAACTTACAAACTCGAAATTATCGAATACCAGCTTTTCATAAATCTCATCGCTGATCACATAAAATTTATTTTGCTCGACAATTTCAGCAATTGATTCCAATTCTTTTTTTGTGTAAACCGAACCGGTAGGGTTGGAAGGATTGCAAAGAATTAGGGCTTTTGTATAGGGTGTGATTGCACCTTTCAATTGTTCGGGCGTGAGCTTGAAACATCTCTTTTCGGTAGTATCAATAATTACCGGCTTGCCGTGCGCAAGCATAACCATTTCTGGATATGAAACCCAATAAGGCGCAGGAATGATCACTTCATCATCATTATTAACAATAGAATAGATAGCGTTGAACAAACTTTGCTTGGCGCCCGAAGAGACGATAATATCATTCGTAGAATAATCTAAACCGTTTTCTCTTTTCAATTTTTCCGAAATGGAAGATCGAAGTTCGGTAGTTCCTTGATTGTATGTATAACGAGTTTGATTTTCATCAATAGCTCGTTTTGCCGCCTCTTTTACGTTTGGCGGAGTAGGGAAGTCAGGCTCTCCAACGGAAAGATCGATCACATTTTCACCGCGCGTCTGCATTGCTTTTGCTTCTGCGGCAATCTTCATCGTTTGCGATACGCCGATTTTATTCATTTGTTCAGATATCGACAACTATTTCCCTTTCTGATTAAAAAAAACATAAAGGTATATATGCGCCAAATAGAAAATTTAGGACGCAATAAAGCGCCAGAAAAAGCGCATTAAAATAAGGAGTTATGAAAAACTATTTCACTTTAATTACACAGCTTAATGAACCGGTGAAATCTGTATATATAAATTGGATTTTCTTAGGAAGCTGGTCAAAGGTGTAATTTTCTTTAAATACTGCGTTACCCGCAAATTCTCTTTCGAAAACTTTCCAATCTTTATCGGTATAGATTACAATCTTAACGCGGCCTCGGTCGTAGCTTTCTATCGTTGCAGAAATTTCAATGCTCTGTGAATTCATATTCACAAAAAACTCTTCACTCATACTATAAAGCCGCGCTTTTATTGTATAAGAAAACGAATTAGGTTGGTTTGTATAAACAGATTTGTTTTGCGGAACTTCTGTGAACAACGGCTGAACCAATTCTTCTTTTTTACATGAGAAAAAAAGAAGAACTATCATTATTGTTCCGAAAACAGATGCGATCAGACTTGATCTATTCATTTTTACCTTGAAATTAAGAGCCCGCCCCAAAAGATTTTTTTTCTGTTGCGCTGAGCTTGTCGAAGTGCGAATTTTAAGTAACTTGTCATGTTCCGACATGCTCAACCTGACAAATTTTGACTTTTTAAACAGCTTCTTGAATTCATTTTATTTGAGCTAATCTTTTAGGACCAGCGTTAATTACTTCCGGAGAAGATCCATTCTCGAACAATTTGAAGTTTTCAATAAATCTTGCAGCAAGCGCGTCATACTTTTTCCAGTATTCATCTTTATTCCCCCAGGAATTTTCCGGGTACAAAACATCTTCCGGAACATCGGGGCAAGTCATAGGCACTTCATAACCGAACAACTTATCTTTCCTATATTTTACTTTATCAAGGGTTCCATCAAGAACTGCATTCAAAAGGTTTCTTGTGTGCCGAATGCTTATACGTTTACCAACGCCGAATCTTCCGCCGACCCAGCCCGTATTAACAAGCCAGACATTAGCACCATGCTTAAGCATTCTTTGCTTTAACATCTCCGCATATTCAAACGGATGACGAACCATAAAAGGTCCGCCGAAACATGCAGAAAAAGTTATCTGCGGTTCAATGCCTAAACCAATCTCAGTTCCGGCAATTTTAGAAGTGTATCCGCTGATAAAATGATACTGTGCTTGTTCAGCATTTAATTTAGCAATCGGAGGCATAACGCCGGATGCATCGCAAGTTAAAAAGATAATATTTTTAGGATGGGTGCGGACGTAACCATCTTGAATTACATTCGGAATAAAATTAATTGGATATGATGCGCGCGTATTTTCCGTAATCGAATCATCATCCAAATCAATCATACGTGAAGTCGGATCAAAAACAACATTCTCTAAAATTGTTCCAAAACGGCGCGTGGTTTCATATATCTGCGGTTCATGTTCTGCAGAAAGACGAATTACTTTTGCATAACATCCTGCTTCAAAATTAAATACACCTTGAGAACTCCAACCATGTTCATCATCGCCAATGAGTTTTCTTTTTGGATCGGCAGACAAAGTTGTTTTACCGGTTCCGCTTAAACCGAAGAACAATGCGACATCTCCTTTTTCGCCAACGTTTGCAGAGCAGTGCATCGGAAGAACATCTTGGTATGTCAGCATAAAATTCAGAACGGTAAAAACAGATTTCTTGATCTCGCCTGCGTAAAGCGTATTTGCGATTATTGCAGTCCGCTGATCGAAGTTTAGAATAATGGCAGTATCCGAGCGTGTGCCGTCTGTAATCGGGTCAACTTTAAATCCCGGTACAGAAATAACTGTAAACTCTGGAACGAAGTTTTTCAACTCGTCTTTATTAGGAGTAGTAATAAACATATTGCGTGCAAATAAACTATGCCAAGCTTTTTCTGTTATAATCCGGACCGGCAGGCGATGAGCTGGGTCTGTGCCTGCATAAACATCTTGAACAAAAAGTTCTTCGCCTTGTGCCCACGCTTGAAATCTTCCGATCAACTGAGACCATTTTTCGTGCGCATAAGGGCGGTTGTATGTTCCCCACCAAATATCTTTCTCGGTCGATTCTTCATGAACAATAAATTTATCCTGCGCGGCGCGTGCCGTGTGCTTGCCCGTGTTTACCACAAGCGGTCCGTGCTTTGCAATCCTGCCTTCATTTCTAAAAATAATTTCTTCGTAAAGAGCTTCGTGCGGAAGATTCCAATAAACTCTGTTGAGATGTGTAATGCCTTGATTTTTCAATCTAAAATCGGAAGCGAGCTCTTGAGCTTGTTTACTTGCCGGCGTATTGAATTCTAAATATTTGCTCATGACCAATCCCTCACTAATTTACGATCGCCAATGTAAAGTTCGTTAGGCGAGTTTGGATCGAGCGCCCATTTTATTCTTTCGATTCCTTCGGTCATCTCTTTTATCGCACCGCAATAGCTTATACGCAAGTGTCCGTCTAAACCAAACTCTTTCCCGGGAACGGTAAGCACCATCACTTTATCTATCAAGAAAGAAGAAAGCTTTTGTGAATCTTTTTCGTAAGCAGAAAAGTCTGCCAGCAAATAAAATGTTCCATCGGGCACATTAACTTTTACGCCGTTGAATGAGCGAAGCAGTGAAACTAAAATATTACGGTTGTTTTCGAGAGTAACGCGTAGATTTTCTACGCTTGATTGAATTCCATTCAAAGCGCCAACAGCCGCTTTTTGTAAAAGAACCGATGGACCGGATGTTTGATGCCCTTGAATGTTTGCCATAGCTTCGATGATTTTTTTGTTTCCAACTGCCCAGCCGATTCTGAATCCCGTCATAGCATACTGTTTTGAAACTCCGTTGATGATAATAAGTTTAGATTCTTCAACAGATTTTTTAGTGTAGTTGTAAGCGCTGATCGGCTTCCTGCCATTAAAAACAAGGCGGTGATAAATATCATCCATAATTAAATAGATCCCTTTCTTTTCGCAGAAGTCAACTATATCTGCTATAAATTCTTCAGAATAGAACGCTCCGGTTGGATTGTTCGGGCTGTTAATAATAACTGCCTTTGTGTAAGAACCTACTCTCTGCTCAATATCTTTTAATCTCGGGTAAAACGAACCATCTTCGGGTAGTACCGGAACCGGAATAGCGCCTACTAATCTTGCCATATCGGGATAGCTAACCCAGTAGGGAGCCGGAAAGATAACTTCTTCTTGCGGATTTAGAATAGCTTGAAGAGCGACCATAATAGCCTGCTTAGCGCCGCTGCTTGCAATAACATTTTCAGGATTAACTTTTTTGTGGTAATACTCTTCCGTGTAACGAATTATTGATTTTTTCAGTTCGGGGATACCGTCTGCTGGTGTGTAACGTACTTCGCCTGTATTTAACATATTTACTGCTGAAAGAAGAGCGTCCATTGGTGCCCGGCTTTTCGGCTCGCCGCCGCCAAGATGAATTACCGGGTCCCCTTTTTCTCTTAAGATTGCTGCTTTTTCATTTAGAGCGAGTGTTGGAGATGCTTTGATTGATCTTGCAATTTGACTTAGACTCATGTTTGCCTTAAAAAGATTATTTCAAAAAGAATATTTGTGTCCGAAACTTATCGGCTATTAAATTGATTAGCAAGTGGATTTTGAAGCGGTTATATTATTTACAATTATAGAAATAAAGTTGAATTATAAAATTCATTTTTTACCGAAGTAATAGAATGCAGTTTCCACGGGAATGACAATTCTAATATTTCAGAAATATTTTTCTAATCAAATTTTATATAGGATTTGAGAGCACCTGCCGCCTGGTTCAAGAAAAATAATTTCTGATTTTTGCTGCAACTTGCCTGTCGGTCATATTATCGGAAGCTTCTATTGCTTTTATTTTCTTAGCAAGTTCTTTATGATTTTTTATCTCCTCTTTAAGTGATATTTTGGTTTCGGCAGGCCCGGTAATATAAATTTCTGAGGCATCTTTAATGTATTTGATTATCTCTTTAAAATAATTTTTCATTTGGTGCTGCTTTCGTTCTTCTTTTGTTTTTTCCGGATCTATAAAAAGTTTTCCCATACGTGTAATTTTTTTTGATTCTCCGTAATACCGCACTCTGCTTTCGATGTTTGAATTAATTTTATAAAGTATCTCTTCGTCATTTGTGATAGCAACTATTATCGCATTTTTACTGTCGAGCCAAATTCCGATTTTCTTATTCATGTTATCATCTCCTTATAAATATTATTTGAGAATTATTAAATTGTTTAATGTTAGAGCCAATTATTCGTTCCTTAAAAAGTCATTTTTAGCTTTGGTGTAGTAAGATGGAATCCAATTTTTCTGTTTTTATTTTTATTTCTCGTGCAGAATTTTCTTACTTTTTCCGGTATTGGCTATTTAGCGTACTTTTCTTTCAAAACATTCAGATGATGATTTACATGTCCCGCCATAACATAAGCAAGCGCGCGAACCGTAATAGTGTTATTGTTAGCGGTTCCTTTGCGAAGCTGCATTTCTTCAGAAAAGTTTTTGAACAAAAGTATATTCGATTTGCGCAGGGCACAGAACTCATCAGCCAGGTCCGCAAGTTTAATATTATCATAGTTCGATTGACGAATGTACTCATCGTGGTCATAGCCGGGTAAATCTTTTTTATCGTTGCGCGCAAAACGGAGAGCGCGGTAAGAAAAAATTCTTTCGGCTTCGTTGATGTGTCCAACAACTTCTTTCACGCTCCATTTTTCGGGCGAATAACGGTACAATGATTTTTCTTCTGAAAAAATTTCAAGAAGACTTCTCATTTCATCAATTTGATCATTAAATAGTTCCAAAATTTTTTTTGTTGGAACTAGCTCGATATATCGATGATAATATTCGGCATATTCTTCTTTTGATGGTCGCTCCATATTTTTCCTTTTTATAAATTGCGTTTTAAATATTCGCTATAATTTGGCACTATACGTTCGTATTCTTCTTTCATCAAATGAGATGAAAAGATAAAATCCGCCGATGCTCTGTTGCATGCAATAGGGATATTCCAGACCACGGCAATTCTTAATAGCGCTTTTACGTCAGGGTCGTGCGGCTGAGGCTCTAAAGGATCCCAAAAGAAAATTAAGATGTCTATTTTATTTTCGGAAATCATGGCGCCAATCTGTTGATCGCCGCCCAACGGTCCGCTTTTTAATTTATTGGTCTGAAGATTCAATTCTTTTTCGAGCAGCATGCCCGTAGTGCCGGTTGCGTAAATTTTATGTTCGCTTAGATTTCCGCTATTGTATCTTGCCCACTCAATCAAATCTTGTTTTTTTTTGTCGTGC
The DNA here is from genome assembly GCA_020723965.1 of Melioribacter sp. GTDB lineage: Bacteria > Bacteroidota > Ignavibacteria > Ignavibacteriales > Melioribacteraceae > DYHW01. Next base: position 71,777 of record DYHW01000001.1, read on the forward strand.
GCAACAAGAGCAATTCGTTTTTTCTTTTGCATCTCCATATTTAAGAACATTTTCATTTTTCCCTTGGTTTCTTTTTTATTCTATTTTTTTTCTAAAAATAATTTATCTTGTTCTTATTAGCCGTAATTGTGATGGAGAACTAAAAATATCTTTAAAGAAATATCCTTTGTTTATAAGTTCTTCTTTGTTCTTGATCAATAAATCTTTAACAGATTCTATCCCAATTACTTTTGTAATTCCTGTTCTCAACACTTGTTCTTTATCTACATATACTTCGCCGCTATAAGGGATCATCGGGTTAAAGTCGATGTCGTGTTCCTTTGTTAACGGTCGAATGCTTAATTGGTAATCGGCTGGCACTGAGCGAACTATGCCAACTAATTCAAAGTTAGGAACACCATCACGAACAGCGAGAACAATCCCCCCGCTATAGCCACGGTTAAAAACTGCATCGATTAAGAATGTGTTTTTCTCTTTGCCGGGACTGCTAACAATTCCTTTCGAAATCATTTTATAGTTCATTGGGAATCCGAACACATAAACAAAACTACCCCATTCAAGTTCTGTTGAATTTCCCCAAGGATAATTAAACACCGGCAAGTTGATTGTTAAATTCTGAGGATATTTATTGCCCAATATGGCTATATCTAAAGCTTTATCCAGTAGAACAATTTGAACTACGCCGGTATTGGGAAAATCCGGAATGTAATTTGTCTGTTTTGTCTTTATTGAAATGCTTTGAACGAACTGCGAAAATGTGCCGTCTGGATTAACAAAGTAAGAAATAATTGTATCGGGAAAAGAGATAATATGCGCAACAGTTAAAACGGCAACCGAACCCTGATCTTCTGAAATAACAGTACCTGTTCCGGATGCAGTGCGGTTAAAAAAAACTTGTTGAACAGCTCTCTTATCATAATCCAGTCCATTCAATTCTTTTTTTAGAACTCTGCTAGATTCGCTGAATATATAACTTGTGTAGAAAGCAATGCTGTTTATAAGTTTGATACAGTTGCTTATTTCTTCGAGCTGCAACGAAGAACTTTTATAGGGGAATTCACTATCGTATTTACCGTCAACTAAAGCAGGATATACTTTATCATAAACAGATAAAGAGGAACAAGATAAAAATAGAGAGCAGATAAGAAAATGTGCGGCGTACTTTAAAGCTTTTTTGTTTTTCAACCGAACCTCATCAAAAGTGCTTTAACTATCTCAAACGAAATCTAACTTTAAAAAGAAATTAAATAAAGGGCTAATTTTTCCGAATACTTACCCGCGTTCTTTTGCAGCATAATATTCTTTCGCTTTTTTTTGACTTTGAAACGGCTCTGATATAAACAAAGTTTCTAAAACAAGTTACTGTTGTAGCTTACAGATAACCCGTAAGTATGAAGCTTGTCATTTGTCTTATTTAGTTGAATCCATGTCAAATCGAAACTGTGAATCTTGATTAAAGCGTATTCAATAGATATATCCAGCGGAAAATCTATTCCAAGCTTTTGCAGCGACATATTTACAGCAGCGCCGTAACGCCAGTTAAGTTTTTCGTAATTGAAAATACGCATCATGTCTTGCGGAATAATTCCGCCTAATCTGATGGAAAAAATTTTTAAGGCGGTCATTTCGAAGCCGACTCCCAAGTTATCTGTATAATTTTCATCGAATGAACTTGGATTAAGCAGCCGCTGATATTCTCCTGTGATAAAAAAGTCTAAATCAGAATTTTCTGAATCATTGAAGAATAGAAGATTTAGTTCATAACAAAAGCCGGCTCTTAGGTATCTTGGTAATTTATTTTTGTAATATAATTTTTGTTCTGGACTCAACTTAAACTCAGAGTCGGTTCCAAAATTTTGCAAAGATAAGCCGAGACTTAGATTATCGGTTGCGCTGTAGCTTGGTAAGATTTTTTCAAAAGAATATCTCATTCCAATATCAATAACTATGGAAGTTTTTGAATCAAAGGACTTAGCAATCCACGGAAAAGGATCTACTCCGAAATTAAAAAATTTAAGACTTGCCCCGATAGAAAAATTATCAACAATAGAATTAGCATACGAAAAAAGAAAAGTTTTATTTGTTATAGTTCCAATCCCATCAGGGTTTTCAGTACTTGTAAGAATAAGATTACTTTTGTACTTGTTAAAACTAAACCCGAGCCTGCCAATTGGAACAGCGGCGCTAAAACCAAAAGTGTAAAATTTATCATCGTCATTAGGATTGAACCAATTATCATTACGGACATTGTAAAAGAAATTAAAACCAGAAATTTTTGGAAGCGCTGCGGGATTAGTAAAAAATGATGTTGGCGTAGACCTTGCGACAAATGATTCGCCCAAAGCTATGCTATGAGGATTAGTTTCCAAATCTAAAGTTGTTCTACGCATTACTACGGTCTGCGCTTCAAGAGGCGTCAAGTATACGGCAATTAAAACCAAAACCAACAGTGTCTTTTTCATTTTATCCCCTAATTCTAGTTTGTTCTCTATTTGTTACGATATTCCGGCAAAAGAGACTTTCTTTCGATAACCCGGTTACAAAAAAAACCTGGTTCAGAATTACAAAAAAGAAAGCTTTTGAGAGAACCTTTGCAACAAAATAACTTGTGATGCTCGCTCTAACAAAATTCCGCACAGGCAAAAACGAATAATGTCCTTTATTTTTGTTTTTCGAAAAGCAGTTCAGTAAAAATAAAATCGGGCGAGTTAGGGACCTCGATAGAAAATTTTTTAATCTCAGCATTAAAATCCATATCGAACTTAATCCAGCCGCGCGTTAAGAATAGATCTTCCCAATCAATATAGAAAGCATCATAGTGATAATGATTCAGTGCGCCGCGGAAAGTTTGTGAAGGTAATAACTGTAAAAATAATTTACCGTTCTTCAAACTGATCTCCGCTTTGCCATACATTTTATCTTCATAAATACCGCAATATTTTTCAAGCGGCATAGAGGGTTTGGTGTTTTTTACGCGCACTTCTTCGCGTCGTTTATCTTCCTTTTCAAAACCTTCAACTCTCTTTGCCCAGCTTTCGAGCATTATTTTATTATGATCTTTCGGTTCAACATTTGTAAATAGGTCCCATACATAGTTTCTGATAGCGCTTGTCATTCCTGTTTCCATATTGCTTAAAATAACAACTCCAACATTTTCTTCGGGAATGAAAGAAACATCCGAAATCATTCCAGGCATACCGCCGCCATGGTTATACAAGCGCTTGCCATTCCAATAACGGATAAACCAGCCCAGTCCATAATTCATATTACCAAGCGGAGTAAAATTTGTAAGCATTTCGTTGGATTGTTTTTCGCTGAAAATTCTTTTCCCTTTATACAAACCTTTTCCAAGCTGCAATCGTAGCCATTGGGCAACATCGAGCACGTTCGAATTCAAACCGAGCGCGCCGCCCGCATTATCTTTTTGAATATCGTTAAAAACTTTTATTTGTCCGTCTCTATTATAATGCCCCTTCGCAGCGTTTATAGCAGCGGCTAATTCTGCATAAGAAGTGTTGGTGTTATTCATTTCTAATGGATTAAGGAAATGAGTTTTAATGTAATCGTTCCAACTTGTGTCGGAAACAGCTTTAATAACTTCTGCGGCAGCAATAAACATTATGTTCTGATAACCGTATTTGCTGCGGAAGCTAGACGTTGGCTTTAAGAAGCGCGCACGTCGAATAACTTCTTTGCGGTCGTATGTTGACCCGAGCCAAAGTATATCTCCGCTGAATGTTTCAAGTCCGCTGCGGTGTGTAACAAGATCGCGTATTGTAATTTCTTTCGTTACCCAGGGATCATACATTTGAAAATCCGGCAAGTATTTTATAACAGTGTCGTCCCATTTGATTTTTCCTTGATCAACAAGAATTGCGAGAGAAGCGGTTGCGAATGCTTTGCTGCAAGATGCAATTACGAACAGCGTATTCTCGTCAACGGGATCTTTCTTTCCTATTTCACGAACGCCGTAACCTTTAGCAAAGATTACAGAATCATTTTTAACAATTGCAACGGCAAAGCCGGGCATCTTCCAATCTTTCATGGCATTGGTAATGTAACCATCAAGTTTCTTTAGCTCTTCTTGCTGTGCAAAAGCAAGTTGATAGAAAACAAATAGAAGCGTTATAATTATTTTCGCAAACGATTTTAAGAAAAAGGGTTTCATAATTTTTCCAAAAAAAAAATATGTTTTACAAATGTTCAATTTATATTCTAAAAAAAATGTAGAGCGTAAAAAATTATAGTTCTTTCCCCGCATCATTTATAATTACTGCAGGGACGTTTGCTTCATCAATCAACTTGTTGAGTTTCGAAATATCGTTCTCTACAACATCTTTCAATTTGATCAACTCTATATCAATCTCTTCAAATAATTCTTTCTTTAATTCCATTGCCTGATCAGTCGGTCTGAAATCTCCGTTGGCAACAGAACTGCCAAGAGATGCGAGTTTGTTGTTCAATCTTATCGGATAATTCAATGGGTCTTGCGGACTTTTATTTTTGGTTTGGTACAAAGCTTCTTCAACGGCGGTAATTTTTTTGTTAATCACTTCAACAAACTTTTTCAGTTCGTCTACATTTTTCTGTTCTTTTATACGTTCGCCAACATCTTTGATTTGTTTACGAATATTTCTGATCTGTTTAATTGCTTTATGTGTATCGGTCAATTTATCACGTACGGAAATTAGAAAATCAAACTGGTCTTTGAGGTCATCTATAGAAGAGGAAGTTCGCGGGTCTTTCAAAATTTTAAAAGGAACAGTTAAACTATCCTTATCATATTTCAATGTTGCTTTGTACTGGCCAGGCAGCGCAAGCGGCCCATTAACACCGCCGCCCCACAAAATCATACCGTCAAATTTTTCAGCATCGGCATATCGCATGTCCCAAATAAATCTATTAAACCCTTTTTTGATTGGCAGGCGTTCGCCGTGTTCTTTAGCTTTCGGTTTATAAGATTTGATCGCGGTTCCGTTCACATCAGAAATTTTTAATTCAACTTTGCCGCTATCCGGCATCTCTTTGAAATAATAATTAAGAATTACACCGCTCTTTAAATTTTTTCCGCTTGTTATACCATCACTATTATTGCTGCCGCCAATTCTAAAGGTTTCGCGCGGCTGGTAAAGCCAAAAGTTTTTCTTCATCACTTCGGAATTCAATTGACGAAGCGGGGAAAAATCATCAATCATCCAGAATGATCTGCCTTGTGTTGCAACAATCAAATCTTCGTTTTTGATTGCAAGGTCTGTAATAGGAACAAGCGGAAGGTTTTGTTGGAACGATTGCCAATTCTCGCCGTCGTTGAAAGAAACATACATTCCTTCTTCCGTTCCCGCAAAAAGCAAACCTTGTTTTTTCAGATCAGCACGCATTACACGTGTAAAATGTTTCTCGTTAATTCCGGTTACGATTTTCTTCCACGTTTTTCCGAAGTCGGTTGTTTTGAGAATGTACGGGCTGTAGTCGTCTAGTTTGTATCGAGTTGCTGCAACATAAAGCCCTCCTTCTACAAAAGGATTTGCCTCGATGCTGTTTATCTGTGCCCATTCGGGAAGCAGATTTTTCGGCGGAGTTACGTTCTTCCAATTTTTTCCTTGATCGGTTGTTAGATAAATTAGTCCGTCATCGGAACCAGTCCAAATTATTCCCGACCTAATTGGACTTTCTGCGAGCGCAAAGATTGTACAGTAGTATTCAACACCCGTGTTATCTTTCGTAATTGGTCCGCCGGACGAACCTTGTTTAGTTGTATCATTGCGAGTAAGGTCGCCGCTGATTGCTTCCCAGCTTTGACCGCCGTTTGTTGTTTTGAATAAAACATTTCCTGCAGCATACAGTGTGTTGAGGTCGTGTTTAGAAAACACCATAGGAAAATTCCATTGGAAGCGGTATTTCATATTTTTAACTCCGTGCCCCATCGGATTATCTGGCCAAACATTAACGGTACGATTTTCTTTAGTACGATGATTCAACATTCCAATAAATCCGCCGTAATTTCCTCCGTAAACAATGTCGTTGTCTTTTGGATCTGGTGCAAGCCATCCGCTTTCAAATCCTGCAGTTTCTTCCCAATCGTGCTCGCCAATGCTTCCCCCTTCGGTGCGGTGAAAAATTCTTACTGTGCTGTTATCTTGCTGTGCGCCGTAAATCCGATAAGGGAAATAATCATCTGTTGTTACGCGGTAAAATTGCGCGGTAGGCTGATTGTGATAAGAGCTCCAACTTTTTCCACCGTCAAGAGAAACTTGTGCGCCGCCGTCATCGCCAATTATCATAATGTCTGTATTATCCGGGTTGATCCACAGATCGTGATGATCTCCGTGAGGAGTTGAAATACTTTCGAAAGATTTTCCGCCATCCTTCGACCGCCAGAAACTAACATTGAGAAGATAAACTTTATCTTTGTCTTTTGGGTCTGCATAGATGCGCGTGTAATACCAAGCGCGCTGGCGAAGATTTCTATCTTCATTTATTTTGGACCAATTCTCTCCGCCGTCATCAGAACGAAACACACCGCCTTCTTCAGCTTCAATAATTGCATAAATTCTTTTCGGATCAGATTTCGAAACAGTTACGCCGATAATTCCGATTGTTCCTTTGGGCAGACCTTTGTTGGCTGAAATGTTTTTCCATGTAGTTCCGCCGTCTGTTGATTTCCATAAACCAGATCCTTCGCCGCCGCTTTCAAGACTGAAAGGAGTCCGCTTTACGCGCCAAGTTGAAGCAAAAAGGATTCGCGGGTTTGTCGGGTCCATTGTCAAATCTACTGCGCCAACTTCATTATTAACGAACAAAACTCTTTCCCAATTTTTCCCGCCGTCTTTGGTGCGATAAATTCCGCGCATTGAATTTGGTCCATATAAATGACCGAGAGCCGAGACATAAACTAAATCAGAGTTTTTTGGATCGACTGCGATTCTTGTTATGTGGCGCGAGTCATCAAGTCCAATATGTTTCCAAGTTTTTCCGGCGTCTTCGCTTTTCCACATTCCATTTCCGCTAGAAACATTTCCGCGCACGGTTTTTTCGCCTGTTCCCACATAAATTATGTTTGGATCCCATGTGCTCACTGCAATTGATCCAATAGAGCCGCCGAAAAATTTATCTGAAATATTTTTCCAAGTTGTTCCGGCGTTCTCACTTTTCCAAACTCCGCCGCCTGTTGAACCAAAATAAAAGAGTGATGGATTCGACGGAACGCCAACAACGGCACACGATCTTCCTCCGCGGTACGGACCAATGCCTCTGTATTCTAAAGCGCTGAAAAATGTTGTATCGATTTGCGCGAATGTTTCGTTAATAAAAAAGAGAAAAACAAATACTATTGTATTTCTAAGAAGTGATTTCATCTCGATTATCCTTGAAATGTTGAAACAATGGAATTACCTAATAGAATTTATTTTAATTGTTGCGAGAATTCAACTGTTTCGGTCAAGATTTTGGTTTCTAACTGAAGTTACGCAAAAGTCATGCTGAACTCGTTTCAGCATCTGAAAATCGATTAAAAACGAGATTCCGATCCCGACAAGACTTCGTCGAGCTCAGTCGAGACGTCGGGATCAATATGACTGCTACCAATTTTTCAGAAGTATTTCAATATAATTTAGCTGGCTTACTGGGAATTTTGTGCTGGTTTTGGAATTTATGATACAAAAAACCGGAAAGTTTAACGAGTTGCTTTGTGCGTTGATACCCGGAAGTTCTTAACAGCGATTCAATATCATTTTTTTAATAATTGTTGAGAAGAAATTCTTTCAAAACGGAAAATTCTTTTTCCATTAAAATTGCTTTCTTCTCTTTTTCGATGCAATCTGTTAAGCGTTCGGGCATTTTTACTTCATGTTTAATTACATCTTCAACAACATCTTTGAATTTTGCCGGATGAGCAGTTTCTACAACTATTCCATTGACATTTTTAAGATCGTTCGAACTCAGAAATTGTTTTAGCGCTTGGTAACCAACCGCTCCGTGCGGATCAATTATGTAATTATATTTTTCAAATACTTCTTTAATACTTTCTCGCGTTGCTTCGTCTGAGTAACTTTTTGAATAGATATCTTTTCGGATTTTTTCAATGTCTCCATTATACAATTCTATAATTCTTTCCAGGTTGCTTGGATTTCCAACATCCATTGCATTTGAAAGAGTTTGAACCGACTTGCGCGGAATGAATTGCGCCGTGTTCAAATATTCGGTAAAGACATTGTTCTTGTTCGTTGCAGCGATAAACTTTTCAACCGGCAAGCCCAATTTTTTTGCAAACAATCCTGCTGTAAGGTTTCCTAAATTGCCAGAAGGGACGGAAATGACAACCGGCATAGTTTTATCTTTTACTTGACGATAAGCGTTTATATAATAGAATGACTGCGGAATCAACCGTGCAATATTGATCGAGTTTGCCGAACTAAGATTTAATTTTGCATTAAGCTCGGCGTCAATAAAGGCATCTTTCACCAATCGCTGGCAGTCATCAAATGTTCCATTGATTTCGAGAGCGGTAATATTTTTATCTAATGTTGAAAGCTGCTTCTCTTGGATGTAACTAACTTTGCCGCTTGGGTAAAGCAAAACTACTTTGATTCCCCCAACTCCAAAAAATCCATTTGCTACAGCGCTGCCCGTATCGCCTGATGTTGCAACAAGAATGATCAGTTCTCTATTAGAATTTTTTATAAAATATTCCATGGTTAGCGCCATGAATCGCGCGCCAAAATCTTTGAACGCCAATGTTGGTCCGTGAAATAATTCCAGCAAAGATAATTGCTCGGATAGTTCAACTAACGGGGCGGGGAAATATAACGCAGTTTCAATTATCATCTGAAGATCTCGATCCGGAATTTCTCCGTCGCAGAAAATTTTCGCAACTTCATAACTAATTTCTTGAAAACTTAGACCGTCTATGGAATCAAAAAATGATTTGGGAAGAATTGGAATTTCTTCTGGCATGAATAGTCCGCCCTCTTTTGCAAGCCCTTGAAGTATAGCTTCTCTAAAAGTAACTGGATTATTTTTGTCTTTAGTGCTGAAGTATTTCATAGCTAATCAATTATGCTTGCGCCAGTTTTGTTTATTTCCGAAATGTACATTCTTGTTTTGCTTATCTGTTTGGATGCCGATTTTTTCATTGCGCTGCCAATTCTTGACGCTTCTTCATGCGATTTGCTAAAAGCAAAAATGGAAGGACCCGAACCAGAAATGCTGCAGCCAATCGAGCCCGCATTCATTGCAGATTCTTTAATTTCATAAAAACCGGGAATAAGCTTTGCGCGTATTGGTTCAACAATAACATCATTCAGAGAGCGGCTCACAAGTTCAAGATCATTCGCAAGCAGACCGGTTACTAATCCTGCAACATTTCCCCATTGAGTGATAGCATCTTTGAAGGGAATGTTTTTCTTCAGAAGTTTTCTTGCTTGTGAAGTATTTATCTCAAACTGAGGATGAATTATAGTACAGAATAGCTGAACCGGTATTTTTAGTTTTATAACATCAATAGGATTGTAGCTGCGAATTAGTACAAAGCCGCCTAAGAGGCATGGCGCAACATTATCAGCATGAACAGACTTCGATGCTATTTTTTCTCCGGTTAGCGCAAACTCCATTAGCTTTTCTTTCTTAAATGGTCGTCCTATTAATTCATTTAAAGCCACTACTGCGCCAACTGCGCTAGCTGCGCTTGAACCCAAGCCGCTTCCAAGCCCCATATTTTTTTTGATTTGAATTTCTAAACCGATGGAAAAATTCAGCTTCTTTAACATTGTAAGTATTGCCACAGTGGCAGTATTCTGTTTTATCTCGTAAGGAATTCTTCCTTTGTCCCCTGTAATTTTTGTTATTCTAATTCCCTTTTTATTAGATAGCTTTAGTATTATTTCATCGCCAGGTTTATTTAGAGCAAAACCTAAGATGTCAAATCCGGGACCGACATTAGAAACCGTTGCCGGCGCAAATACTTTTATAGTTTTTGAAATCATAAATATTTATCCAAATAACCTTTGGCTTTCATCAGTTCTGCAATTAGAATAGTACCGCCAGCAGCGCCTCTAACAGTATTGTGAGAGAGAAGAACAAATTTGTAATCGAATAAGGAGCAGTGGCGCAATCTTCCAATTGCGACCGACATACCGCCGCCAAGATTTCTGTGCATGCGCGGCTGAGGATGCTTATCTCCATCTAAGTAAATAATTGGATTCATCGGCGCGAAAGGCAAATTTAATTTTTGCGGTTCGGCTATAAATTCAATCCAAGCTTTTATAATTTCTTCTTTTGCAGCTTTCCTTTTCAAATTTACCTGAACACATTCAGTGTGTCCATCTATAACGCTAACACGATTGCATTGAGCGCTAATTTTCAGTTGAGCAAATTCAATTTTATTTCCTTTCTGCATGCCCAGGATTTTTAGCGGTTCTTTTTCCATTTTTTCTTCTTCGCCGCCGATAAAGGGAATTACATTATCAAGAATGTCCATACTTGGAACGCCAGGATAACCACCGCCTGAGATTGCTTGCATTGTTACAACATTCACAGCGTCAATTCCAAAATTATCATGAAGCGGTTTAAGAGCCATCGATAAACCGATTGCTGAGCAGTTAGGATTTGTAACAATTGCGCCTTCGCCAAACTTTTGCAGCTTCACTAACTCAAGATGATCCGCATTTACTTCGGGAACAATCAGCGGAACATCATCATCAAAACGATGATTACGCGCGTTGGAAATGACTAGATAACCCGCCCTGGCAAAATCTTCTTCTATTTTCCCGGCAACAGAGGCATCAAGAGCAGAAAAAACTATTTTGGATTCAAGCGTTGACGCACAGTTCAACACTATTTTTTCCGCTGCCTCTTTTTGCAATGGGGATTGCATCACCCAGTTAACGGCTTGGCTGTATTTTTTGTCAGCAGATCTTTCAGATGCAGCCAGTTCGTGAATTTCAAACCAAGGGTGGTCAGAGAGCAGTTCAATAAATTTTTGTCCAACGCTTCCTGTTGCGCCAAGTATTGCTGTTTTTATTTTTTTACTGCTCATATTTGTTATCCCAGATAATTTGAAATTCTTAAAATATCGGAAAGAATTCCTACAGCTGTAAAATCAGCGCCGGCGCCCTGACCTCTGATGGTTAATGAATTCTTCCAATAATTTTTAGTTGTGAATGCAACAATGTTCTCGCTGTTTGTAAGATTAAAAAACGGATGCCGCTTATCAATTTCTTGAATTGAGAGCACAGCTTTACCATTTTCATATTTGGCAATGTAAGATATAACGCATTCATTGGCTGCGGCTTTTTCCTTCAGTTCTAAAATTCGTTTATCATCGGTTTTTAGCTTATCAAAAAATTCTTCAATAGTTTCTGCGTTTTCAGCTTCGGCAGAAATTAGTTTTTCTATTTCGATGTCTTTCAATTCAAAGGGAATGCCGGATTCACGGATTAAGATCAAAAGTTTCCGAGCCATATCTAATCCCTTAAGATCATCGCGCGGGTCGGGCTCTGTATATCCTCTTTCTTGCGCTGTCTTTACAATTTCACTAAAGCTGTCTTTTTCTTTTAGTGAATTAAAAATGAAGCTGAGCGTTCCGGAAAATATTCCCTCTATTTTTATGATCTCATCTCCGTTTGAAATAATATCTTTTAATGTATTGATAAACGGAAGCGCGGAACCAACGTTTGTTCCGTATCTAAATTGAACATTGCGCTTGGCTGATGTTTCCCGTAAAGAGACGAACTGTTCATAACTTTGTGTGTTGGCAATTTTATTCGGCGTTACGATCGATATGCTGGAATTTAAAATTTGCCGATAATGTTTTACTACGCTGTCATTTGCCGTGCAATCAACAAGAATAGAATTAGGCAAATTCATTTTTTGCATTTGTAAAATAAACTTCTCAATGCTTGACTCCATTTTTGAATTCAGAAGCAAATCTTTCCAATTTTTCAAATCAATTCCACTTTCATCAAAAAACATATTTTTTCTGTTCATCAAACCAACAATTTTGATTTTAGCATGAACATGTTCTGCCACATAATTACTACGCTCAATAATCAATTTAAGAAATGCGCTGCCTACCAAGCCGGGACCGATCAGAAACAAATTCAATGTTTTCTGTTTGGACAAGAAAAGTGAATTGTGCAAGACGTTTAATGCTTTTTTCAGATGATCTTTCTTAATCACGAGAGAAATATTCAGCTCGGAAGAACCTTGAGCAATCGCAATTATATTGATTCCATTTCTGCCGAGCGATTGAAAAACTCTTCCCGAGATTCCCGGCGTATGGCGCATATTTTCACCAACAACTGCAATGATAGACATGTCAGGCTCAACAATAACTTCGTCAATCATTCCATCGCGAATTTCCCACTTGAATTCCTCTTCGATCAGTTTTTTAGAAAGCATTCCCGCTTGCGGAAGAACAGATAAACACACACTATGCTCGGAAGAAGCTTGCGTAATAAGAATTACATTTATCTTTTCTTTGGCAAGTGCGCCAAATATTCGTGATGCAATTCCGACAACGCCTACCATTCCGCTTCCGGTTATTCGAAGCAGTGTAATATTATCAATCGAAGAAATTCCTTTTACGCTAAATATCCCGCACTGATCTTTTTCCGTAATTACTGTTCCTTCAAAAGAAGGATTAAACGTATTCTTGATTCTGATAGGTATCTTTTTATTGAGCGCCGGTTTCATAGTTGGCGGATGGATAACCTTTGCGCCGAAGTGCGACATCTCCATTGCTTCTTCGTAGGTAACCGTATTTAATGGAAATGCATCATGAACTTTTCTAGGGTCTGCAGTAAGAATGCCGTCAACATCAGTCCATATTTCTATTTCTTCGGTATCCAAAGCTGCGCCAAAGATTGAAGCAGTATAATCCGAACCGCCTCTGCCTAATGTAACAGTTTCATTTTTATCCGTTGAGCCGATGAATCCTGTTATCACTTGGATTTTATTATGTCGCGAAAAGTAGTCTTGAATATTTTTGTTCGTAACGCTGAAATTTACTTTTGCCGCGCCAAATGAATCGTCAGTTTTAACAACAAGACGGCTATCCATAAATTCAGATTCCATTCCTCTTGAATTCATTGCATTCGAAATAATTGTGCAAGATAACCTCTCGCCAAAACTCATAACGTAATCCAATGTGCGAGGGGTGAGTTCTTTTACTAAATAAACGCCGTGCAAGATTTCTTCCAGTTCATTTAAAAGCTCAGATACTTTTTTGCTAGAACTTTCTTGTAAATTTTTAGAAATCAAATATGAGACTGCGTTGTTGTGTATCTTTTTTAATTTTGATAGTTCTTCTTTATATGAATCATCGCGCGATAGAGCTTTATTGCTAATGTAAATAAGAGAATCTGTAATTTCTTGAAATGCAGAAAACACAACGCAAAATTCTATCCCTTCATCGAAACGCTTTTTAAGCAGTTCAAGAACATTGCTTATTCTTTCGGGGGTGCCAATGGAGGACCCGCCAAATTTTAAAATTCTCATTCTCTATTCATCAATTTTTTGAAAATAATTCTCTTATTTAGTAGCCGCTAATAAAATCAGTTTAGTTTATCAAATTCAAAAGCAGGCATCTGTGATTTTGCAAGCAAGAAAAAATATGTTTCTATAATATAGATTCCGAACCCGACAAGACTTCGTCGAGCTCAGTCGGGACGGAATGACAAAACGGAAGAAAATCTTTCCGTAATATACTTCCGCGTAAGGTGATTTAATAACTGAAGTTACGCAAGCATTGGTTTAAATAGCCCCGACATTTATGCCGGGGATAAAAGTACCCCTAAATAATCCGGGCTTTAGCCACAATTGTCCTAAAATTGTGGCTAAAGCCAATTTGTTGGTGAAATACTATTCCACGACCTAAAGGTCGTGGCTATTAAAAATATCCAAATATGAATTTTGCGTAACTTTAGTTAATAATTACTTTTGAACAGTCTCAATGTCTTCGGCACATTTTCCATTGCGACTTGCAGCGTTAAGATATCTCGCTGATAATATTTAACAGATCTTTTTTCTCGAAAGGTTTGGCGAGATAATGTGTAAATCCCTGCTCTAAAAATTCTCTTTTGTTGGTATCCGAGGCATATCCCGTTAACGCTATGATAGGAATGTTCTTGTACTGCTCAAACAATCTTATCTTTTTTAACACTTCGATGCCGTCAATACCGTGCCCCAGGTTTATATCTATTAAGAAAAGATCGTAAAGATTTTCTGAAGCCATTTTGATTGCAGTAATTCCGTCCCGCGCAAAAGAAACTTTTCCAACCTTCGATAAAAATCTCTCAACCACTTCAATGTTGAGCAGGTTATCTTCGACCAATAAAATATCCAGTTTAGTAATTTCCTCAACAGAATCTTTCTTCGAGACGCGCAAGGTGGCTGCTGTTTTCTTTTCATGATCGACAGTTTCTGTTGAAGCGCTTAAGGGCAGTGTAATTGTAAATTTTGATCCTTTGCCCGGCTCGCTTTCAACTAAAACATCAGCGCCAATAAGGTGAGCCATTCTTCTTGCAATTGTTAACCCGAGCCCTAAGCCCTCAAAGTCTCTTCGGAAACCTTCGCTTAACTGTTTGAACTCTCGGAAGATTGTTGCATGGTCTTCTTTCTTTATTCCTATCCCCGTATCCTTAACATGAATAAGAGCAAGCTCTTTTCCGTTTACCTGTTTAAGCGTTTCCAGTTCGATACGGATTTCACCGGAATAAGTGTATTTAATAGCGTTTTCAACAATGGCGGAAGTGATTTTTGTCAAAAGATTTTCATCGGTTACAACCGATAAATTTTCTGTTTTCAGCCCGAGATTGAATTCAAGCTTTTTCTCGCAAGCAAATGATTCATATAATGTTTTAAGCTGATGGCAGAAGAAAGGGAGATCGACTTCGGTTTTTGTTATTAAATAGTTGTTGTTCTCTAACTCGGTTAGCGAGAGAACGGAATTAAGAGTGTTCATCAATCGTTTGCCGGAGCGATTGATCTTCTCAACCATTTCATAAAGTTCGGGTTCTATTATTTCATCTTTGAGAAGCTGCGCAAATCCAAGAATTCCATTTAACGGGGTTCTGAATTCGTGAGACATATTTGCAAGCAAGGATGATTTTAGTTTGTTTGCTTCTTCGGCTTCTTCTTTAGCTCTTATCAACTCTTCTTCAATTCTTTTTCTCTCGGTAATATCTTCCTTAATTGAAAGGAAGTGTGTTATTTCTCCATTTTCATTTTTTATTGGGGAGATAAAATTGTAGTCCCAATAAAGCTGCCCGGTTTTTTTTCTATTTTGAAATTCGCCGCGCCATTCATTTCCAATCAACAAAGTATCCCACATGTTTTTATAATATTCTGCGCTCTTATCGCCCGGGTTTAATATTCTTGGGTTCCTGCCAAAAACTTCTTCGAAAGTATAGCCGGTAATTTCTGTGAACTTAGGGTTTACGTATTCGGTGTTGCCATTAGTATCTGTAATTAAAATTCCTGCAGGGCTTTGCTCAACGGCGCGTGATAGTTTTCGCAGCTGCTCGGTTGCCGCTTTAATGTCGGATATATCCCGTATTATAAGCTGAAAAGCTAAAGCGCCGTTTAATTCGAATGGGACAGAAATAATTTCTGCGTCAATATATTTTCCATCAAGTCGAATTAGTTTTTCTTCGGCAGGAGGGAGCGTTTTCAGCGTTTTAGCGGTTTCTATTATTCTTTCCGTCACCATCTTTTTGAAATCTGGATGAACAAAGTCCATCACATCTCTGCCAATAATTTGGTCTAATGATTCGGCTCCTATAATTTTTAACGAGGCATTATTTGCATAAACAAGTTTACCATTTTGGTGAATTACTATTGCATAGGGAGAAAACTCTACCAATAATCTGTATCTCTCTTGACTTTCACTTAGAGCAATTTCAGATATTTTCTTTTCGGTTATATCACGCTGTGTGCCCCAAACTTGATGAATGAAATTATTTTCTATAATTCTTATTGAGTTGTTTAAAAAATAGCGAAGATTACCAAACTTATCTTTTTCTATGGTTTCATGGTCAGACACATCAGAATTTAATTCGAACCATCCGGCTAAATTTTCAATTATTTGCTCACGGGTTCCAACCCAGAAATCGCTTAATTTCATTCCAACAAGATCGTAAGGATTTTTGTAGCCATACATTTTAGCAAATGAGTTGTTACACTCTGCTAAGCGGGCATTATCTAAAAAGGAAGCAGCTTTTTCTTTATCGCTTAGGTATAAAGGGAGCGGCGGGGCAATTTCCATCCGATAAATTCCTTCCGTGCTGTTATTGATAAACAACCGGTAACGCTCTTCACTTTCAAACATCGCCTCTTCGGTTCGTTTTTTTTCAAGCGCATTTGAAATTAGTTGGCTTGCAAGCTGAAAAAGGAGAATATCCCCTTCGTCATACGGCTTTTCTTTGAGCAAATATTCAAATCCCAAGAAACCAATTAGAACATTTTTTGAAATGAGAGGAGCGGCAATAATAGATTTTATATTACCGGCGCTTAGTAATTGTTTTTCAAAATCGGCTTCGTCCGGAAGATCATCAATTTTGGAAATATAAATTGCTTCAAAGTTCTTAAGCTTTGCCGTTAGCCACGGAGTAGTTCCTAACGGGATATTTGTAAAATTTTCTATTTGGGGTTCTATTCCTTCTGCACACCACTCGAGTAAATTTTTAAAAACTTTTCCCCCATCCTTCACCTGCATCAAATAACTTCTATCTGCTTCTGCAAATTCTCCTATCTTCCGTAAAGCTTCGGTTATTTCGGCATCTATCTTATCAGCAGAAAGACTAATAAACTTAGAGGAAATTTCCGAGATCATAGTTTCGATATCAAGGCGGCGCTGAATAAGCCGCTCTGCATTGCGCAGTTGAGTAATATCTATTAAAACTATAAGAAGCGCTTCTTTTTTATCGAAGGTAATTTTGGAAGAGCGGACAATAGTTCTTTTTACTCCTCCGCCAGCAAGTTGAATATCTATTTCATAATCTGGGACAACTTCGCCTGCATACAAGCGGCTCACCATTTCTATTACGGTCTTATGATACTGCGGCGTAATAAGATTCAAGATGTTTACATTTTTCATCTCCTCTTCACTATAGCCGGTAGCAGATAAAACTTCTTGATTATAATAAATTATTCTCCCTTGATGATGAACAAGTATATATTCTGGAAGATGAGATACTAACGATCTGTAACGCAGCTCGCTTTCTTTCAGGTTCTCTTCAATTAGAATTCTATTTTTGATCTCATTCTGCAAACCGTCAATTGCATTTTCAAGCTGCGCAGTTCTTTCCTGCACGCGAAGCTCAAGTTCGTTGTTCAATTGATATAGTTCTAATTCGGCTTTTTTTCGCAGAGTTATGTTTTGAGTGGCGCCGTATATTTTAATAATTCTTGTTCTATTTTTATTGAATATGGGATAAAGATGAACGCGCTGCCAGCACTCTAAACCGTCAGCTTTAATCAAGCGGATTTCTAAATTAGCTTCTTTGCCTGCAAGCAATAATTTCTTAGCCGTATCTAACTTGTGAAGATCATCTTTGTGAATATGTTTGCCGACTGTTCTATCATCAAGAAATTCTTCGAATGGAAAACCATAATTTTCTTCAAAGCCCGGGGTAGTCCATTCTAATTTTATTTCATTACTAGGAAGTACACTTATAGAGAAGGCATAATCAGAAGTTATGCGCGAGACAATTTTGTAACGTTCCTCGCTTTCCAAAAGTTTTTTTCCCGCTTCGTGTTTAGACAATGTCATCTCTATAGTTGCGCGCAGTTCGCGGTCTTGAATCGGTTTTAACAAGTATCCGTATGGCGAAGTTTCTTTGGCGCGCTCCAACAGGATTTCGTCTGAATATGCGGTTAGATAAATAATAGGAATGTCAAGCAGTTTATTAAGCTCGCGTGCTGTTTCAATACCGTTCAATTTACCGGCAAGACGAATATCCATCAGAACAAGATTTGCATTTGAATTTGGAATTAACGCAAGGGCATCTTCTCCGGTTGTTGCGGCGCCGGCTATTTCATAATTAAAACCATTTAATATTTGCTGCAATCTGTTTGCAATAATCCCCTCATCTTCCACAATAAAAATTCTTTTGTTCTCCATTAAACAGCCCTTTTTTGGATTTCTTTGCTGAAAGTGATCTTAAAACTTGTTCCGTTATGATTATTGAGCTCTAATTTTCCGCCAAGCTGATATGTTGCCCAAATGTTAATTAGTTTTAATCCGAGCGAACTTATTTCTTCAAAGTTGATGTCTGAAGGAATACCAATTCCATTATCGCTTATTTCGAGCGTAAATCCTTCATTTGATTTGCTGAATGAAATATTGATTTCGGGTTCCCAGCCCTCTTCGCGCCGGAAATTTTCAGGAAATGCGTACTTCATGGAATTTGTAACGAGCTCGTTAACTATCATTCCGCACGGAATTACAGTCGCTATATTTAAGTACGATACTTCAGACTCTAAATTCAATTTTAGATTAACAGATTTATGGAACATCATCTTAATATTTTCCGTAAGCGCTCTTAAATATTCGCTGAAGTCGATTTTTGAAAGATTATTAGATTGATACAACTGTTCATGAACAAGCGACATTGTTTTAATTCTAGCCTGCAATTGACTGAATGAAGGCTTAGTTGCATTGTCCGCTATGCCGTTAAGCTGCATATCAATAAGATAGAGGATAGTTTGCAGATTATTTTTAACGCGATGATGGATCTCTCTCAAAAGAATTTCCTTTTCGGCAAGAGCCGCCTTGATCTGTTCTTCAATTTTTTTTCTTTCCGTTGTGTCTCTGTAAATTGCTATATCGTAAACGCCGTTTTTTAATGTAAGCGACGATGAAGCGACTTCTAAAGTAATTATAACGCCGTTCTTGCAAATGAACTCAAATTCTTTAATTGTAGCCAATCTAATTTTTTTAGCGTGCCCAACGGTGAATATTTTTATTGCTCGCTCTTTTGATTCCGGCGCCATCATATCGAACAAATTTTGTCCTATCAATTCTTCTTTGCCGGAATAATTAAGGAGCGTTGCCATATAAGGATTTGTTTCGACAATAATTCCGTTTTTTGTTAAAGTTACACCGTCTTGAATGTTTTCGAAAAGAGTTCTGAATTTTTCTTCGCTTTCTATCAGAAATAATTCTATTCTTTCTCTTTCTTCAATTTCTTCTTCTAGGCGGTTTACGTAGTTGCTCAGTTCTTTTGTTTGTTCTTCTATAATTTGTTCGAGGTGATTTTGATATTTGTTTAATTCTTCTTCTATTTTTTTCTTTTCTGTAATATCGCGGCTGTTAATAACTGCGCCAATAGGATTTTCGTTATCATCATACAAACCGCTTCCGCTTGCTTCAATCCAAACATAATTTCCGTTTTTATGTCTGCGTTGATACTCGAATAGTTTAGGAGTATTTGTCGCCAACGCCTTCTTAAATTCATTCCGTATAATGTCAGCTTCAGTCGGATGAATAAAATCGAATATAGAAGTTCCGATAAGTTCATTGGGAGTAAAACCGAGAACCTTTTGATAAGAGGGACTTAAATATAGATAAATGCCGTTAATATCTACTTGGCATACAAGATCGTTCATGTTTTCAGTAATGCGGCGGAAATTTTCTTCACTCTTTTTTAAAGCTTCTTCAGTTATGCGGATATCGCTAATATCTTTTCCGATACTTGCAATGCCGATCATTCTGCCATCGGCATCTCTGAGCATCGTATTTGTCCAAGAGATAAATCTTTCTTCCCCCTTTTTAGTTTTAATTGGGTTTTGATAGTTTTCAGGGAAATAATCTCTTAAAATACATTCTCTAAAAAAAATTCTCATTTTATCTGTGTCGGTTATAAATAGGTCGAACCAGTTGTTTCCCAAAAGTTCTTCACGGTTCCAGCCGGATAATCTGCTCAAATAATCATTGCAATAATTTATATTTCCATCAAGATCAAGAATTATAGAAATTAGTTGAATATGCTCGAGCGTGTTTTGAAATCTTCTTTGCGATTCCTGGTATAACAGCTCGGTTTCTTTACGGTCGGTTATATCCTGAATTGTCCCTAAAATCTGAACGGGTTTCCGGCGTTCGTCATATATTATTTCTGCGCTTGTTGTAACAAATTTTACTCTTCCATCAGGCATAATTAAACGATATTCGACAGAAGAAATCGATCCATCACGAAGTGCTTGACGAAGATAAAGCTGAACCAATTCTCTATCATCTGGATGAATACGTTCTAGCGTAAAAGAAGGAGTTGTTTTCTTTGAATTGTATTCTAATATCCTTAAAAATTCTTCGGAGCCGGTAGTATAGTTGGTTTTTATATCCAAGCTCCAGCTTCCAATTTTAGCAAGCTTTTCAACTCTCTCAAACAGAGAGCTGTTTATTCTTAATTTCTCTTCATTTTTTTTACGTCTTGTAACATCGCGTGCAGAGCAGATAAACTTATCAGAGTTCCCCAGTCTAAAGACCTGAACGGAAAGTTCGAAATATTTCCGGGTTCCTTTTTTGTCTATATAGGTCCAATCAACAAAGAACTTTTCTTTTTTCAGAAGTTTTTCTTTCAGCTCTTTTACGTGTAAAATTTCTTTTGGCAGTTGAAGCGCTTTCGGTGTTAGCTTAAGAAATTGTTTTCTATCAATTCCAAATTTTTGGCAAGCTGCGCGGTTCGCTTCAAAAATTCTGCCCGCATTCCCTTTTGCAGTTTCGCTAAAAGCAAATAGCGGGTCTGCAGAGCTTTGGAAGAGTAAGTGAAATTTTTCCGGCGCGCTGCCAGGAGCTTTTTCAAAATCTACCGCACGAATTTCTTTTTTAGCGGCTCTTAATTTTTCCATAGGACGGTTACTATTTTCACTGCGCAATTGCTTTTTGGCTCTTCCTTCCAAATTCATTTTTGTTTTTCCTCAAGATAACGGGGAATAGAAAAACTGAAGACGCTTCCTTTCCCAGCTTCGCTTTCAGCCCAGATTTTACCTTTATGTTTTTCGACAAAATCCTTACAGAGAATTAAACCCAGACCCGTTCCGTCTTCATCATTTGTTCCTCTTCTTGAAAAGTGAGAGTCTATTCTAAAAAGTAGATCAAGATTATCCTGTTCGATTCCGGTACCGGTATCTTTAACGGAAACTGTTATCTCATTTTCATTTTCTTTTATTGAGATTCTTATTGAGCCGCCATCGGGTGTAAATTTTATTGCATTCGAAATCAGATTTCTTAGAACAGTGGTAATCATATTTTTATCGTAGTTGAAGAACAGCTGTTCCGGCATCTCAAATTCGATATGCAAATTTTTCTTTTCGATTGTGTTTTGAAGAACTGAAATTGTTTCTCTAAGGTCGGCGGCAATATCGTCTGGCTCCGGGCTGAATTCAATAACGCCTCTTTGAACTCTGCTCCATTCCAATAAGTTATCAAGAAAATTATATTGTGTTTTTAATTCTTCATAAAGTTTTTTGTGGAATCGCATTCTTTCTTCATTTGTCATTTCAGCATCTTCGGCAAGAATGCTCGCGATTCCAAGTAATCCCTGGAAGGGACCTCTTAGGTCATGCGCAATTATCGATAAGAAACGGTCTTTCATAAGGTTAAGTTGGCGCAGCTCTTCTTCTGCTTTTTTAAGAGGGGTTATATCCGTATGCGTTCCGATAATTCTTAAAGGTTTTTTATCTGCGCTCCATTCAACAACAAAGCCGCGGTCTAATATCCATTTGTAAGAACCGTCTTTGCAGCGCATTCTATTTTCGCTTTGATAATAGGGAATTGCATCTTCCAAGGGCTTTTTAACTTCTGCGAGAGCTTTTTCATAGTCATCTGGATGAACAAGATTTTCCCATGCAGAAAAAGTGGGTTCAACCTCATCTTCGTTATAACCAAGCATAATTTTCCATTGTCGCGATCGGAAGATAGTGTTGGCTTTAATATCCCAATCCCAAACGCCCTGTGCGCCTCCTTCAAGAGCAAACTTCCAACGCTGCTCGCTTTGATGCAACGCTTCTTCCATCAATTTTCTTTCGGTAATATTTATGTTGCTGCCACGCCTGCCAAGCCAAGTACGGTTAACATCATAAATAGACTGACAAGTATGCCGTATCCATTTAGTTTTTCCTTTTTTAGAAATAATTCTGTAATCAAACTTGTGCGGTTCAATCTCTGGTACTGTTAATAGTTCATTCAGATGTTTTGCCATAAGATCGCGGTCATCTGGGTGAGTGATCTCTAAGTAAAGGTTTGGATTGTCAAAAAATTCTTGCGGAGAATAACCGGTTATAATTTCGCAAGATGGAGTTATATAAATAAATTTTCCATCGGGTCCAAACCAATACCCCCAGTCGTAAGAAAAATCTGCGAGCGTTCTAAATTTCTCTTCGCTCTTTTTAAGTTTTTCGATGGTCTTCTTTTTTTCTGTAATATCTCTTTGAACTCCAAAATGCCCTATAATTCTTTTATTAGGGTCATATAAACAAACGTAATCTCTTTCAACGTCCATCAATTCACCGCTTAACTTGCGTTCAACGGTTTCAGTGTGAAGCCGTCCTTTATCAAAGAGTTCTCTCCCAAAATTTTTTCCTTTTTCAATATCATAACTGAAAAGATCTTTTGGTGTTATGTTGGTCATCTCTTTTCTTGTAGCGCCGAATTGCCGCAGCATTGCATCGTTAATTTTAGTTATCCGTTGATGCGAGAAGACGTAATCTAACGTTTTCTCTTTATCGATTTTATTGTTCCATTCAACGGGTTCATCCATCATTATAAAGTAGAAACCGTCAGACGAGAGCAAAAAGAATTTTTCTAAATATTCTTGGTTTTCTTTTAAGGAAAGTTCAATTTTTTTCCGTGCGGCAATTTCAGCTTCAAGTGTAGCTGTGCGTTCTTTGACTTTCCTTTCAAGATTCTGGTTTATTTCTATAATCTCATTGTTCATTTTTAATATTTGCTTTTCTCTTTTCCTAATTTTCTTACTGCCCCAAAAGAGAACGCTTAAGCCGAGCAGCCATAGACCTGTGTGGGTTAAAGCAATTGTTTCCTGGTTAGCTTTTATTATAGAAAGGAGATTTGATAAAGGTATTGAAACGCTTATACCTCCGGCTATTTGTCCAGTTCTATAATTTTGTTTTGAATGACATCTTAAACAATTTTTTTCGATTACCAGCGGCATCATTAACCGTAAATATATCTTATTTTCTTTTTTCTGTATGAAAGAATAGTCATTTATTCCGGACTCTAATTGCATAAGCGCATTTTTTTCCCATTCGTCCGGCGCATTGGAAGGATTCATCGGCGTTAAGCTGGTCAAACGAACTTGAATAGGGAGATCTTTCCCTTTTCTTTTATTTTTATATAGATGCCCAGTCATATCTACAGGAGTCATCAATGTAAGTTTTTGTCCTGTGGTTGTTGTTATATCTCTTTCGGGCAGATGGCTTAAGTAAGGATTGGGCTGCGTTGTTTCTGTTATTTGTACGTATGCACCTTTGTGTGCTGATTTCCAGTAACTGATTGGCGCATTCTCATTAAAAAAGAATGCGGCTTGAAGTTTCGTCAGTTCATCAATGGTGTTTTCTTCTTTATAAAAATTCCAAGTAATGGAAAATATTACAACCAAAGTCCAAAACAATATAAGCGCAAGTTGAAACTTAGATATAAGTGCAAAAATATTTTCTTTAGTAAGCTTATTCATTAACTAACCTTATAGTATTGACAGGAATATTTTTGTGCCAAAGGCATCACTTGTGATTTTTTATGTCAAGATATTTTTAAGATGATTTTCCTCATCATCCATCAAACATTGCAGCTTGCTGCGCTGTGTAAAAACTATAAATTTTATAGAAGCGGGCTAACTTACCCCTATTTACCGGGGTATCTCCTGCCAACTAAGTAATTGATTCCCGTTTCTTCGAATATTTCAGAAGTCACTCTCAATGATTTATTCAAAATGTTCGCATTTATTTTGTGGCTTTATTAGTTGATTATTTGAAACTTCTGAAAAATTATTAATAGCACGCAGATGACGCTGATTAAACGGATTCACGCTGATTTAAATCCGTGTTATCTATGTTCTATAAAACATAGATTAGAAGCCCATCTCTTTATTTTTCAGATGTTTCTATTTGTTTAGGAATAACAAAACTAAAAACGCTTCCTTTTCCAACTTTACTTTCAACCCAAATTTTGCCGTTATGTTTTTCAATGAAATCTTTGCATAAGATCAGCCCAAGCCCTGTTCCGCCTTCGCCGTCAGTGCCTTTGCTCGAGAAATGTGCATCGATTCTGAATAATTTTTCTAAATCATTTTGTGCAATGCCAATTCCGGTATCGCTTACGGAAACAGTTACTTCTTTCTCGTTCTCTTCGGCTGATATTATGATTTTTCCCCCTTGACGAGTAAACTTGACCGCATTAGAGATAATATTTCTCATAACTGCGGTTATCATATTTTTATCGAAACTTGTTTGCAAAGTTTCCGGTAACCTGCATTCTATATATAAATTTTTTCTTTCAATCGAACTTTGAAGGGGCAAAACCGTGTCTTTTATATCTACAGCAAGATCGCCCAGCTCCGGGTTGAATTCAATAATATCTCTTTGAACTCTGCTCCACGTTAATAAATTATCGAGAAGATTAAATTGTGTTTTTAATCCTTCGTAAAGTTTTTTATTTAATTGTATTCTTTCTTCGTTCGATATCTCCTCCTCTTCTGAAAGAATGCTTGCCATACCCAACAGTCCTTGGAAAGGACTTCGGAGATCGTGGGCTATTATTGAAAAGAATTTATCTTTCATTACGTTGGTATTGCGCAGGGTTTGTTCCGATTTTATCAATGCTTCTTCGGCTTCTTTACGCGCCGTAATATCGAAAAGATAACCGTGGTAGTATATTATTTCCCCTTCGTCATTTCTTACTATGCGGGTATAATCGTGATACCAGCCGTAAATATTATTTACATCTCTCAATCGATATTCCTGCTCAAAACGTTCGACGCCGGAATTAGAATAGACGATCATTTCATTTTCAACTCTTTCTTGGTCGCCAGGATGAATTAAATTTGGGTAAACTATTTTGCCGCTCATTAACTCTTCGGCAGTGTATCCAAGCACAGAAATAATATTAGGAGAAACATACTCAACGGGCCAGCCGTCAACATTCTTCCATTTGAAAACGAGAACCGGTCCGCCGAAGAATAATTGTTTTTCAGCCATCAGCATCTCTTCAACAATTTTTTTCTCGGTTATATCTTCAATCGTTCCTTCATAGTAAATGATGCGTCCATCAGGGTCTTTTACGGCGCGTGCATTTTCTCTAACGTAAATAATTGAACCATCTTTTTTGTACCAGGCAGATTCGTATCCCACAACTTTTCCTGTTTCATCTATCTTCTTTTTAAAATCGCTGCGGGAATAGTTCTCTGCATATACTTTATCAATATCAATAGAAACTAAGTCGTCATACGAATTATACCCGAGCATTTTTATTAATGCAGGATTTGCCATAATAACAGCGCCCTCAGGCGATGTTCTGTAAATTCCGAGTGGAGAATCTTTGAAAAGATTTCGGTAACGCTCTTCGCTTTCTTTGAGTGTCTCTTCAAAAATTTTGCGTTCTGTAATATCGCGCGCAATTGCAATAATTGCCGGTTTGCCAAAATAAGTTCCTTTGTTCAGTATAACTTCTTTTGGAAAAATCTCGCCGTTCTTTTTAAGTCCCCAAAATTCAAATAAAGAGGAAACGCCTGTTTCGAAAGTTGTTTGGATGAAAGACTTTACGTTATCAAAATTATTTTTGCCCGGAGCAGAAAGGAAAAGCGGTGTGCGTCCAATAAATTCTTCCCGGTTGTAACCGTACATTTTTTCAGCGCCTTTGTTCACGTCTAAGAACGCGCCGGTTTCATCTTGAATATAAATCGCATCGCTTACAGCGTTAAATAAACCGTGGTAACTTTCTTCGCTTTCTTTTAACGTTTCTTCCAAAAATTTTTGTTCTGTAATATCACGCTGTATTCCGAAAAGACCGTAGATCTTTCCTTCTTCGTCCTTGAATAAAAAATAATTCCCTTCGATCCAGATCTGTTTCCCCTCCTTTGTTCTTTCGTCTGTTACAATTACTAAAATGCTTTTATCCAAAATCTGTTTAACGACCTCTTTGCCATAGCTAATGTTATGTTTGAAAAAGTCTGCCGGGGACATCCCGATCATTTCATCTTTGGTCATTCCGTACATCGATAAAAATGCATCGTTTACTTTTGTAGTTTTTTGTTGATAAAAGAATTTATTCAACGCTGCTTCTTTGTCGATCTTTACATTCCATTCGATCGGTTCATCGAGATTCATAAAGAAAAAACCATCTAACAATTGAAGAAAAAAGAGTTCTAGCTGTTTCTCTTTTTGTTTTAATTCTGCCAGCGTAATTTCTTTTTCTGTGATATCGATTCCAATACCCTGGTATTCATTTAGAAAATTTCCCGATGAATCTTCAACAGGAGAATAGAGCCACTCGATTGTTCTTGCCTTGCCGGTTGGAAGAATAAAACGGTTCTGAATTTTGCATGGCTCCATCTTATGATGAAAAGTATTCAACTTTGTTTTAACAAAAGGAACTTCTTGATTGGAAAGCAGCTCGATCCATTTTTTGCCTATGATCTTTTCAGACGACACATTAAAAAATTTACAGTAGGTTTGATTTGCATAAGTTACTGTGGTATCGGGTAGATATCTGCAGATAAGAACCGGAAAGTTTTCGATGAGCGAATTAACCCAGTTTTGAAAGTCGAGATTTCTTCCGGGAACTTTGCCGGAAGAATTTTCTATTTTCTTTTTAGTTCTCATTTTGAAAACAAAATTTAATTGTTAATGTAAAAGAAGAATACAAGAAAAAAATGAAATAAGCATCTTTACAAATTTGACAATAGATAGATTTATAAATTTATGTTATATTTTTTTCTAAATAGCTGTCTATTTGGATTAACCGTCTGCCTGTTTCGTAAAAGAAAAAGCTGCAATAAAAATTCCGCAATTTTCTGTTTTCAAGGTCAGCTTATTTCTTACATTGTCTTCCGTCAGAGTATTTATTTCCACTTTAGATTTTTTTTCTAATTTAAATCCGCTTTGTTCAAAGAGAGCGCTGTTTTTATCCACAAAGACTTCTGTTAATTCTTTGAACAGGTCATTTGCGGCTCTGCCGGATTTGTTCTGTTTTACGGCAATCTTATTAGTTAAGGCAACAATATTTTCTTCGCTTCCGGTCAAACCAAAATCCATAAATACTTTATGGACCGGTTCAAAAAATTTTGTACCGGAATAGAAAAATTCTTTACCTGTGCTGGGTTCAGGTTCATTGATTACAGAAATTTTTTCATCTGCAAATTCCCAAAAAAGTTGATAGAGCCCCTGCTGAATTTTCGGCAATTCTTTAAGAAAAGTTTCTGTTAATTTCTCTATCGGGTCAATTTCATGAATAACAATCTTATTGAACTCTTTCAAGAATTCTTCCGGGCTGGATGATTTTTTAAGAATGCCGTCGTAATTAAACACTTTGGAGGAAAACGCTTTTATATTATCGACTAAAAGAAAAATTGAAACTTCCTCTTCGTTTGCAATCTCTCTAATTTTTTGCGTTATTATTTTTTTGTCCAACAGACCGAGATTGTCGCTTATCAAAATATATCTTGGGTGGTATGTTGTAAAAATATTAAATCCTTCTGTTCCGGAAGAAGCTTCATGAATAATAAATTTGTTGTAAAGAGCAGAAGTAATATTTTTTTTAGAAATAGGGTCTTTATCTATCAAAAGCAGTTCATCTGTTGTGGTTTTTGATTTTGCCGTTTCACCTTTAGAGAAAGCGCCGTTTTTATTTCTTTCTAATTTTTCAGTAATGCGTAGAATTCTTTTAATTGTTATTCTTGTGTCAATCGGTTTTAGTATATAATCCGAAATTCCGAATTCAGCAAGAGCGCTTATCGTATCTTTCTCGTTAATTGCGGTTATCATCATAACAGGAATGCTTTTGAAGATCGGGTTGCTTCGAATTCCTTTCAAAGTCTCTATTCCATCCATAACGGGCATTGATATATCGAGCAATACAATATCCGGAATATGTTCTTGTAGAATTTGCAAACCTATTTGACCGTTTTCAGCTTCCAAAATAGCGCATGTAAATTGTTTCTTAAGCAAACTCTTTAGCAGCGCTCTTACTCCATCGTCATCTTCTATTATTAAAAACTTCAGCACGTATCTTTCTCCGTTTCGTAGATTTAGTTGAAATCCGGTCTGCTAAAATTAGCAGAAACCTTTTTTAATATAGTAAAACTAATTGTTGTTCCCTTGCCGGCTGTGCTTTCTGCCCATATTTTGCCCCGGTGTTTTTTTACAAATTCATAACACAAAATTAATCCTAAACCTGTCCCTTTTTCTTTTGAAGTGCCAAGTGTAGAAAAATTTTTCGTCGGGTCAAAGAGTTTATTAAGATTTTCTTGGCTTATGCCAACGCCGTTATCGGAAACTGATATTTTTATCTGATCATCAAACTCTTGTGAAGAAATTTTTACCGTTCCACCTTTATTTGTAAATTTTATTGCGTTCCCAATTAAATTAAGAAAAACAGATTGGAGCATATTTTCATCGGCTATAATTTCTATTCTTTTGTTCACCTCATTTATCAAATTGATTTTTTTATTATCGGCGCTTGCTTGCAGCAGGCGGAGTATCTTTTCTAACGGTTTAGACAAAATTAAGTTTCTCGGTTCAAACGGAATAGTTCCGGATTGAATACGCGACCATTTTAAAAGATTATTTAAAAGAATATTTACAGATTGTGCGATCTCAAAAATATATTCTGCAAATTTTTGTATTTCTTCTCCGCTCAATTCGTTTATTTCATTTGATAAAATTTCTGCATAACCAAGAAGACCGTTTAGCGGTGTGCGTAGATCATGCCCAATAATAGAAAAGAGTTTATCTTTTGTAGTATTAAGCTGTTTTAGTTCTTCTGTAAACTTTTTGATCTGTTGTTCGGCATTTTTTTGTTCGGTTACATCGCGAAGAATCATAACAACTTCTTCGTGGGTTCGGATTGCAAAACGAGCTTCAAAAAATTGCGTTTGAAAATCTTTTTCTCTTTGAAATTCTAAAATTTGATAATCGCCGCTGTTTAGCGTAGAATGAATTTTAGCGCTGATTATATTGGCAAGTTCTTCGCTGAAAACTGAAAAGATCGAATTCCCTTTAAGTTTTAGCGTGGTGCCGAAAAGATTTCTGTAATTATTTTTGCAGTCAATAATATCGCCTTCTTTAGAAAGGACAAATATAAGATCTGGAATTGCTTTTAAGATCGAATAATCGCTCGATTTTATATCCTTAAAAATATTTTCGATTAGATTTTTTTCGGAAATATCCTCAACAATGCAATCAAACCCGAGTATCTTTCCCTCCTCATTTTCAATTCCGCTTACAAATTCCCGCAGAAGAATTTTTCTTCCGTTCTTTTTCTGCCATAAGTTTTCGTTTGAAACTGATTTTGGATCATTCAAATAAGAGTAGAATCTTTTTGTCGCCGCCGCGCTAAAGGCATATTCTTCTTTGGAATAATGTTCCTGCAGTTCGCTGAATGACGAAAAACCCAACAAACGCAAAAATGGTCTGTTGCAGTGAACAATTCGTCCTTCAACATCAGTTCTAAAAATCCCAAATCCAAAGTTTTCCCAAGTATTATCGGGTAGATTCAAAACAGCATTGTTACTGTGTAATTCCATTAAACAATTTAGATCCGGTTTGTTTTTTCATAGTTTATTTATCTTCTTCCTCCCATTTCGGAACCTTGAATGAAAATAATGTTCCTTTCTAGGTAAAGATCATTAAAATTTATTACAAACTATAAATTTGTTCGCTTGAGTTTCACTCAGTTTTAAACACAATTTAAGTGCCATTAAAAAGATATAGTTATAGAAAAGGGGAGAGTTAAAAATGAAGAAAAGGCGCGAAAAATTGATGAATAAAAGGTTTTCTAGATACTGAAAATAAATGATGAATTTATCTTTGCTTTATTGAGCAACTCTAAGCAGATGAATAATATTAGCCAGCAATATTTTGCTGTTAGTTATTACCGCTAATTAGAGCTGGAGCAATTATTATCCTTAATAAACATTGAATATCATTGAGATAACCAGTTGTGTGAATTAGATTGAGCCCCCAAAAAACATCATTGTTCTTTAGATCGTTTTTCGTAATAAAATCTTAAAAGTATATTTTCAAAAATAAATCCGCGAAAACTTGTGCTGAGCAGCTCGACTGAGCTTGCCGAAGCATCCGGTTAATCCGTAGTCTATTTTATTATTAAGAAATTACTTTTGGCGCGCCCAATAATTAATTTACACAACGAATTGTGATATTAAATAACGCTTAACAAGTAGGAAAACTAAACCAAATACATAACATCTCATTTTGTTTTTTTCGCTCGCTCCACAAATATAACCGCTCGCAGCTTTTTTTAAAATTATAGCAAAACCTTTCGATAATAAAACTATAATGCTAGAAAAACCCCGTTCGTTTATAATGGAATTGAAAATTTTTAACATAAAAAAATGCGATAAAAAAAATCTACTCACTTATATTTAATCGATGAGAAAAAAATGAAACTATCTATTTCTAAAAAAGTAGGGCTAATTGTAACAACTAGTTTGTTCGTAACCTTGAGCGTTATGATTATTGTATTGATTACACAAGAGAGCAGTTCTAAATTAGTTTCAACGCGCCAAGAGGTCCATAACGTCAGCCAATTAATGATCAAGTCACTATATTTTGTTATGGCGGAAGGAATAACGGATGTTTCCCCCTACATTGAAAAAGTAAAAGACACAAAGAATTTGGTTGAGCTTAAGGTAATTCCTTCAAGTAAAATTAAGAGCGGATCAGAAGAAAAAATGGATGAAAATGAATTAGCAGTTTTTAAATCCAAACAGCCGCAAGCTTTTGCAGAAACATTTAAAGACCAGGATGTTTTCCGGAACATCGAATTAATTCTATCCGATGATTCCTGTAACGATTGTCACAGCGCTACTACGGGAGAACCTTTAGCTGTTGTTAGCGTAAGATATTCGCTTGCCGGGATGTATTCCGGCATAGCCGCTCAACGATTAGTTGCCATTCTCTTAGCGGCTTTCACTATTGTTTTTACTTTTTTAATCTCAATGTTTTTTATAAAAAAGAGGATTGTTAAAGACTTAGAAATTTCAGTAAGCAATATTGAAAAATTATCTGATGGCGAGATCACAGACGTAAAGGTTACTGATAGACAAGATGAAATAGGTAAATTGAATGTTGCATTAAATAAATTGCAAACCAGCATGGCAAATAGAGCCCAAATGGGCGCTCATTTCGCCGACGGAAATCTTGAAGAAGAAGTTGTTCTGCTATCAGATAAAGATGTATTGGGGAAAGCATTCCAGACTATTAAAACCAGCTTGAAGAATCTTGTGGATGATTCAAAGATGTTATCCCAAGCAGCTTTAGATGGTAAATTAAATTATAGAGCGGACGGAAATAAACATAATGGCGAATTTAAAGAAGTCATAAATGGTGTAAACGCAACTCTCGATGCAGTTGTTCAACCGATAAATGAATCAAGCAACGTCTTAAGTGAATTGGCTCAAGGTGATTTAACTGTTCGAATGACTGGCGCTTATAAAGGCGATTTTGCGAAAGTTAAAAACAATATTAACAGTTTAGCAGATTCATTCAGCAGCGCGCTTTCGGATGTTGCCGCAGCAGTTCAAGCAACGGCAAGCGCAAGCAGTCAAATTTCATCGAGCAGTGAAGAGATGGCAGCCGGCGCTCAAGAACAAAGCAGTCAAACCACAGAAGTAGCAAGTGCAGTAGAAGAGATGACAAAGACAATATTCGAGACGACAAAGAACTCCGGCAATGCAGCAAAAGCAGCAAAGAACTCCGGTGCAATTGCTCTAGAAGGGGGAAAAGTAGTAGAAGAGACAATAGTAGGAATGAACAGAGTAGCCGAAGTGGTAAAGAAATCAGCCGAGACCGTACAAGCCCTTGGCAAGAGCAGCGATCAGATCGGAGAAATAGTTCAAGTAATTGATGACATTGCAGATCAAACAAACTTACTTGCTTTGAATGCTGCAATTGAAGCAGCACGTGCCGGAGAACAAGGAAGAGGTTTTGCAGTTGTTGCAGACGAAGTAAGAAAATTAGCAGAGCGGACAACAAAAGCAACAAAAGAAATTGCTGCGATGATAAAGCAGATACAGAAAGATACCGAAGGGGCAGTAGAATCGATGAGCAGAGGAACCGAAGAAGTAGAGAAAGGAAAAGCATTGGCAGACAAAGCCGGACAATCGTTGAAGCAGATCATAAGCGGTGCACAGGATGTAGTAGATATGTCAACACAAGTAGCGGCGGCAAGCGAGGAACAATCCTCTGCAGCTGAACAGATAAGTAAAAATGTTGAAGCAATCAGCAGTGTAACCCAGCAAAGTGCCGCCGGTGTTCAACAGATAGCCCGCGCAGCAGAAGATCTAAACCGGCTGACAGTAAATCTTCAAGAGTTGGTATCAAGATTTAAGATAGATGAATCATCAGCAAATAGAACCAATGGCAATGGAAAATCGCATGCAGTAAAAAGTCATGCAGCAGTGCGCTCGAATGGCGTAATAGTTCATAGTTAATTGAAAATAGGACGAGATTCTATCTCGTCTTTTTTAGTTGAGTGCTGTCGAGTTATCAACTCGACCAACAAGTCAATTTTACTAACAGTATTATGCAAAAAGGTGATTATCAGCAATTCTGAATTCAATCAATCACTGTATCATGTCTTTACAATAGTGAGAAATTGAGGATTTAAACGGTAAATAAATATCGAACCATTCAAAAAAAATCATATTAGGGCTAAAAAAAAATAAGATTCCTCCGATTATAACTATAAGACTTCTGAAAAATTGGTAACTGTCATATTGATCCCGACGTCTCGACTGAGCTCGACGAAGTCTTGTCGGGATCATAGTGCCAAAAGCGAATAAATCAGAAGTCTCATATAGAATATTCATTGGAGGACCTATTTATGAGGCTGCGTTTAAATTATAGTGCAATATTTTTTTCCCTTCTTTTCAGCGCTCTTTTCTTTTTGCTTTTCAGTAAAACAGAATCAAAAAATTTAAATCCGGGGGAAGAAGAGTACCTAGTAGCAGTTGAAGTAATGCCTGCGCCTGTTGGCGGTTTAGAAAGCATTATGAAAAAAATTACCTATCCTGATATGGCAATAAGAACCAAAACCGAGGGCAAAGTTTATGTGCTGATCCTTATTAACGAAAGCGGCGATGTTGACGACGTGAAAATAGTTAAAGGTATTGGCGCCGGCTGCGATGAGGAAGCGGCTAAAGCAATAAAGAAAACAAAATTTTCACCCGGCATGAATAAGGGCGCTGCAGTAAAAACAAAGTTAGGATTAGCAATTTCATTTAAGCTGCAATAATAATAGAAAATTCAATTGCTATTTAGTTAACAAATTACCATCACAACACGGGGGAGAATTAAGGTGTAACAATATGCAAACAAAAAAGATCAATTTATTTTTTCTTCTTACAATTATTTTTTTATTTCTTTTTCTTAGAACCGAAATAGAATGCAAAAATTTTTTACCTAGCGAAGATGAATATATTCTTACCGCCGAAAAGATGCCCTCTCCTATTGGAGGCTTGGAAGGAATAATGAAGAGAATTACTTATCCGGAAATAGCAGTGCGTATGAAAACTGAAGGAAAAGTCTATTTGCTTGTATTTGTAAATGAGAGCGGCGATGTAGACGATGTGAAGATTGTTAAAGGAATTGGAAACGGCTGCGATGAAGAAGCTGCAAGAGCAGTCAAAAGGACAAAGTTCAATCCGGGTACAGATAAAGGAGTGCCGGTAAAAACCAAATATTCATTTGCCGTTACCTTTAAGCTCTAAAAAATTAAAAGCAGGAAGAGGTAAGAAATGCTAAAATTCAAAAACGTAAAATTAGTTCGTAAGGTCCAATTGGGATTTGCTATAATTGCATTAGTCTCAACGGTAATTGCGGTTAATTCATTTTTCCAAATGCAAGAAACATATAATCAAAAAGAATCTTTAATGAATGATTATTTTCATCCTCAACATCAAATTCAGGATTTGTTCAAGAGATTCAATAATATTCAGTTCATCTGCTTAAAGTTTGCCAATCCGGGTTTCGAATCGAGCATTCAGGAGAACATGAAATTAGTACAGGAAGAGAAAGCACAGATAGACAGTGTTTTTGCTTTTTTTGCTAAGAAAAAATTAGAACCCAAAATGAAAGAAGAGATCGAAGCGGTAAAAAAAGTTTGGACTAATTATAAATCGGTAGTTCTCGATGCTATAATAAGCGCCGGCTTAATGAAAGATTATGAAATGGCTTCTGTTGTTACGACCACTTCGGGCGAAGAGATTGCCGCACAGATCAACCAACAATTTTCTAAAGTTGAAAGCTATTTAGATGACTATGGTCATAATCTTAATAAAGATATTGATGATAATCTCGGCTTCGCCAAAATTTTCATAATAGCTGGAATGATAGGCGGAACATTAGTTTTTGCATTTTCAATTTTTATGATAGCGCCAGCAATTACCCGTCCGATAAAAGAATTTAATGAGGCAATAACCCATTTTGCACAAGGCAATTTCAATGTCGAATTGAAAATCGACTCGAAAGATGAATTTGGCGAAATGAAAGAAAAATTGGTGAAATTACGCGAAGCTCAAAAAGAAAAAATAAAAGCCGCAGAACTAATTGCCAACGGCTTGTTCGAGAGAGTTGTTCCTTCTTCTGATAAGGATGAACTTGCTTTGTGCTTTAACACAGAAATAGAAACCTTACAAGAGCTTACAAATGAGGTCCGTCGTGTAATTGAAGCCACTTCCGAAGGTGATCTTTCAATACGCGGCAGCATAGAAAAATTCAACGGAGGTTTCAGAGAGATTGTGCTTGGTTTTAATAAAACTCTCGATTCAATTATAGTTCCTATTAAAGAAGGGGCAGATGTTCTTGCTGTTTTAGCTACGGGTGATTTAACAGGAAGAGTTGCCGGCAATTATAAAGGCGATTTGAAATTGATAAAAGACAGCATCAATGAAGTTGCAGAGTCTTTGAGCAGTGCAATAAGCGGAGTAAGCGAAGCGGTCTCTGCCACTGCAAGTTCAGCAAATCAAATTTCATCGAGCAGTGAAGAGATGGCAGCCGGCTCGCAAGAGCAGAGCGCTCAAACTACCGAAATTGCGCTTGCAATTGAAGAGATGACAAGAACTATAATGCAGAACACTAAAAGCGCTTCGCACGCTGCCGAGACTTCAAAAAATGCTGGCGAAAAGGCTAAAAAAGGGGGCGAAGTTGTTAATGAAACTATTAAAGGGATGGAAAGAATCAGCAGCGTTGTTGAGAAATCTGCGCAAACAGTTTTCACACTTGGAAAGAACAGCGATAAGATAGGAGAAATAATTCAAGTGATTGATGATATTGCAGATCAAACAAACTTGCTAGCGCTAAACGCCGCCATCGAAGCAGCGCGTGCAGGTGAACAGGGAAGGGGCTTTGCAGTTGTAGCTGATGAAGTGCGTAAATTAGCCGAACGCACCACTAAAGCAACAAAAGAAATTGCCGGAATGATCAAAGAAATTCAGAAAGATACTACTAATGCAGTTGCATCGATGGAAGAAGGCACACGCGAAGTTGAAAAAGGGAAACGCTTAGCAAATGAAGCCGGCGCTGTTCTGCAGCAAATAATAGATGGAGCAGTAGAGGTAAGCAATACTGCTATTCAAGTTGCAGCCGCAAGCGAAGAGCAGTCATCTTCCTCCGAACAGATAAGCAAAAACATTGAAGGCATTAACAATGTAACGAGAGAAACCTCTGCGGGAATTCAGCAGATTGCACGTGCCGCCGAAGATTTGAGCAGATTAACAGTCAATCTTCAAGAGATGGTTTCGCGGTTTAAGATTGATGCAAGATCGAATAACCATAATCGTTCAATTAACGAAGATGAAAAAAGCCAGTTTGCTATCCGCTCGAATGGTAAAATTATTTCATCGTAGTTTTTAATCAACGGGCAGCGGTTTACAGCTGCCCTCTTCTTTCCCCTTCTCTTCTCCTCTATGAATTAAAACACAAAGTTGCCTCTTCCCTTTATAATTCTTAGCTTTAAATAAATTATTGCAGTTACAATTTAATTTGATAAGTTAATGGAAGATTTTGCTCAGGCTAATAAATTACTTTTACTCGGTAAATTAACCGCCAGTCTGGTTCATGAAATAAGAAACCCTCTTTCTGCTTTAAAGCTGAATCTTGATTACATGAAAATGGCACAAGATGATCTGCCACAGGACATAAAGGAAATTGTTACTGAGTCGTTAGATGCTTTCGAACAAGTTACTTTTTTAATTGAAGACGTTCTCGATTTTACAAGAAAGCCCACTGCTAAAATTCATCAGATCTCTGTCGATTCTATAACGGACCGCTGCTTAAAAGTTATTTCGATAAGTGCGCGCAACAAAGGAATTTCCATCGAAAAAGAATTTGAAAGCGAACTGCCGCAGCTTTCAGCTAATAAGAACAGAGTGATGCAGATATTCTTAAACTTAATAAATAATGCCATAGAAGCATCGCCCGAAAAAAGTAAAGTTGTCATCCGTTCTTTTAAAAAAAATTGCAATGGTGTTCACTGCGTGTTTTGGGAAATTCAAGATTTCGGAAGCGGCATAAAAGAAGAAGATCAAAAAAAGATATTGAGCGATTTCTACACAACAAAAAGCACAGGGCATGGAATTGGGCTTAGCGTTTGTAAGAAGCTTGCAGATGAATTGAATGCGGAAATTTATTTCAGCTCGGAATATGGTAAAGGCACTACCTTTTTTGTTAAATTTAGACTGGAATAATTTTTTTTTCATCTTTTTCAAAAGGTTGCCAACAATGGTTCCCAAAATCTTAATTATTGATGACGATGATCTTGTATCGGCATCGTTAAAAAAAGTTTTATTGAAGATCGGTTACGATGTTTCTACATGTCTGCGGGCGGGAGAAGCAGAAAAAATTGTGGCTGATTTTCAGCCCGATATTATTTTGCTCGATATTTACCTCACCACACACAATGGAATCGATATTCTAAAAAGTCTGAAAAAAAAGTTCGCATCAATTCCTGTAATAATGATAACCGGTTATGCCGATGTTAAAATTGCAGTAGCGGCAATCAAATCCGGCGCATTCGATTTTCTTCTTAAGCCGATCGATCTCGAGCAGCTTAAGTTTGTTCTCGATAAAGCGGTTGAAAATCTTAGACTGAAATCTGAAGTAAGCCGGCTTCATACGCTGCTAGAAGAAAATGAATTAACAAAAGAATTTTTCGGGAAAGGGACAAAAATACAACGGATAGTAACTTCGGTTGAGAAACTTGCCAAGAGCGCCGATACGACAATCCTTTTAGAAGGAGAAAGCGGCACCGGAAAAGAAGTTTTTGCAAAGTTCATTCATCAAAAAAGTCCCCGTGCAAACGCGCCGTTTATTACAATTAACTGCGCTACAATTCCTAAAGACTTAGCAGAAAGCGAGCTATTCGGGCATGAAAGAGGCGCCTTTACAGGCGCATCTCAAAAAACCAAACTGGGTAAATTCGAACTTGCTGAAGGGGGAACAATTCTTCTTGATGAAATAGGCGAGTTGAGTTTAGACCTGCAGGTAAAACTATTGCGCGTTCTTCAGGAAAGAAAATTTTACCGGCTTGGTGGAGAAAAAGAAATTTCTGTAAACGTGCGCGTTCTTGCTGCAACTAATAAAAACCTCGAAGAGGAAGTTGCACGCGGAACTTTTAGAGAAGATTTGTATTACAGATTGAACGTTGCTAAAATATACGTTCCTCCTCTTCGTGAAAGAAAGGAAGACATTGTATATATAGCATATTCCTTTTTAAATGAGTTTAACAAGAAATTTGGCAAACATGTTCAGGGAATCGATGCTTACGGGGTCGAATTGTTGAAAGCGTATTCTTGGAAAGGAAACATACGCGAGTTGAGAAATGTAATTGAACGCGTTATGCTTCTCGCGGAAGAAGATGAATTAACCGATCAACATTTTTCATTTTTGATAGAAGATAAAGATGCAGTTGAAAGCGGCGATGAAAAGTTTATTCTGCAAATCCCATCTAAAGGGGTTAAGATAGATATGGTTCTAAAAATTTTAATTCAAAAAACATTGAAGATCACAAACGGAAATCAAGTTAAAGCGGCTAAGATTCTCGGTCTATCACGCTCTAAACTGCGCTATAGAATGGAACTATTAGGTATTGAGGTTACGAAGAATATAAACTAAACTTTTCGTTAATTTTCTAATCATTCTTAAAAAGTTCAGAGTGTTCGGAATTAGATATAGAAACTTCTGAATTACATGAATTGTGGTTCCCGTAAAAACGGGATTTTTTTTTATAGTGCGTAGGGAAAAAAAATAAAAACGCTCTTACTTTTAGAAAAAGGGGCATTTAGATTCTTAAAAGATTAGAAAACAAAAAGCCCGTCACGATAAATCGGAACGGGCTTTTCTAGAGCTGGCGATGGGACTCGAACCCGCAACCTGCTGATTACAAGTCAGCTGCTCTACCAGTTGAGCTACGCCAGCATTTTATTTCTTAAACAATTTTTATGATAACCGTCAACTGCTGACTGCT
>DYHW01000001.1:110586-839994 GCA_020723965.1 Melioribacter sp.
GCGGGGCCAGCATTTTATTTCTTAAACAATTTTTATGATAACCGTCAACTGCTGACTGCTCTGCCAGTTGCGCGGAGTTTATCCCGCTTTTGCGGGGCCAGCATTTTATTTCTTAAACAATTTTTATGATAACCGTCAACTGCTGATTATCCCGATAGATCGGGACTGCTCTACCAGTTGCGCGGAGTTTATCCCGCTTTTGCGGGGCCAGCATTTTATTTAATTTCTTAAAAATTGCGGGTCAAATCTAATATAAAATCGTTAATCAAGCAATAAGCAGAAAATATTTTAGCTGCAAAAAACACGGTTACTATACGAATTCAAAATCGATATATTTGATTATTAAAATTAAGAAGAAAAGATGATAACAAAAGCCGGACTAAAATATTATTCTTCGCTCTTATCTCAAAAGCAGCGGAGCAGAGAGAAAAAATTTTTGGTAGAGGGGGAAAAACTTATTTTGGAAGCAATCTCTTCGGAATATGAATGCGAAATCGTTTTTGTTTTAAAACAATTTGCTGATGAAAATAGTAACCTGATAAAACAAATAGATCAGAAAAAAATAAGAACGGTGTTTCTTAAGTCTGCTGAGCTTAAAAAACTCTGCGATACGAAAATGCCTCAAGGCATTGTAGCTGCTTTTCATTTTGATAAACAAAAAAGAAAGAACTTCGAAAATGAAAAACTAATTGTTGCTCTCGAAAATATTTCAGACCCGGGAAATCTCGGAACAATTTTGCGTAACTGCGATTGGTTTGGCGTAAAGGATGTTTTTTTAAGTACGGACTGTGTAGAAATTTATAATCCGAAAGTAATCCGTGCCTCAGCAGGTTCTTCTTTCCATCTCAATATTTCTGAGAAGGAAAATTTGTATGACGCACTTGAAGCTGAGAAAAAAAATGGTTATAAAATTTTATGTGCGGACCTGGAAGGTGAAAATATTTATTCGTTAAAACATTTTGAGAAAGCCGTAATTGTTTTATCCAACGAAGCAAACGGTCCAACCGAAGCTCTAAAACTATTATCAGACATTTCTATTACGATACCGAAAAAGGGAAAAGCAGAATCATTAAATGTAGCAAGCGCCTCTGCGGTTATACTTGCCGAATTGACAAAATAAAAAGATGCTCGTTAAATCAAGTCTCCGTAAAAAATCTGAACCGTTATAGTTTATCTCTAAAATCTACTTTAAAAAGATCATCTTCTTTGTTTGAACAAAATTCTGGCTCGAATGTAGAGAAGGATCACTAACGACAATTCGATAAAAATAAACACCACTTGAAAAATGAAGCTGGTTTGCATTCAATTCAATACGATAATTTCCGGCGCTCTGCAATTTATTAACAAGCGTTGCCGCTTCTCTTCCAAGCATGTCGTAGATTTTTAATGTAACAAAAAAAGAAGTCGTTAGATTTATAGGAGCAATCTTATAGCTGATAATGGTGGTTGGATTAAAGGGGTTAGGGTAATTCTGCTCAAGTTTGAATTCTGACGGAATAGTAATCTCATCTTTAACATTAGCAAGAATTCCTGGTTCAGGCGTTGGCAATTTTTGAGTTGTATAAATTCTGAACTCTCCGGGCTCGAGAGAAACTTCCATGTTAACATTTGTTACATTTAATTCGCCGCCTGAAAAATAATTATACCATTTGCCTGTGTTTTGAAATTCTGGCTGCATAGTGCCGGCTGTAACACCAAAATTTCCAATGATAACGACATTCATCGTACTGTGGTTTATCCACATTCTCTTTAGATAACCTGAAACGCTCATCGGAAAATTATCGCTTGAAAAAGCGGGATAATTTTTCTTTAAGTTGATCAACGCAGACCAAACTTTGAAAAGCCTGCTACGCGGACCCTCAGTGTAATAATTCCAACGAATTGGTTTAGGCGCTAATCTTCCGCCATAGTTAATTGATACATCGTAACCGAGTTCTCCGAACTGCCAGATCATTTTTGGCCCCGGCACCGTAAAGAAAAATGCACCGGCAAGTTTCATTCTTTGAAGTGCAATGTTCAACTCTTTTATATTGTAACTACCGCTTAAATTTCCGTACATCAAGTTTTTAACCATTAAACGTTCTTCATCATGACTTTCCATATAACCAACCAGATTGGGTTGGTTCCATCTGCGTACTTTATAAGAGATTGATTCGAAGTTCGATTTACCGCCATCGTGCCAGCCCATAGTAGCTTCGTTGTAGTTGTAATTTATGTTGCCCCATAAAAAAATTCCATAATTGGCAAGTTCTGTTTCTTCAGAATTCTCCGCAAGGTGTTCAAAAATCATTATTGCGGTTGGATCGTACAACCACGCTTTATCAACCATTCTTTTTAGAAGACGAATTCTGTCCGCGTCGTATTTGCTTCCCCAAAGGTCAGACATTGATTTGAAATTATTTCCAAATCCTTTTGTGAAATCAAATCGGAATCCATCAAACTTGTATTCTGTTAGCCAATGGTGAATAACTCTGTCAACAAAATATTGTGTTGCTCTGCTTTCGTGGTTGAAATCATACCCCCAATGTGCCTCTGGATTCTGAAAATTAGATTGCTGATTAAACCATGGATTATTTGCAGCGGGGCGGTTGTTGACGTTGTCCCAATACATTCTTACCATCGGATTTTGTCCGTATGCATGATTGAGCACAATATCCATAATTACTGCAATTCCGTTCTGATGACAAGCATCGATGAACGCTTTGAGTTCGTTTTTTGTGCCGTAATATTTATCCGGCGCAAAGAACATCATTGAATTGTAGCCCCAGCTATCGTTCCCTTCAAACTCGTTTATCGGCATAAGTTCAACTGCATTTACTCCAAGTTTTTTCAAATAACTAATTGTGTCTTTCAATGTTTTGTAAGACTGAGTTGAAACAAAATCTCTTACAAGCAGCTCATAGATAACAAGCTTTTCCTTTGCCGGTCGGATGAATTT
Source organism: Melioribacter sp. (assembly GCA_020723965.1). Taxonomy (GTDB): domain Bacteria; phylum Bacteroidota; class Ignavibacteria; order Ignavibacteriales; family Melioribacteraceae; genus DYHW01. Next base: position 113,525 of record DYHW01000001.1, read on the forward strand.
TTCAACTTGCCACGAATACTTTTGCTGACCAGTTTGAAGAACCGAAACTATTCCACTCGTTTTATTGGCGGGATAACTTGGCGTTACGGGTGGATTGATATGTTTATCGTAAACCGGGTCGAGTATTTTTTCTGCATACGGGTCTTGAACTCGCAAGCTGCCGCCAATCAAAAATTGGTATCCGTATTCTTTACCAGATTCAAGATTGGGAATTGTAATCCACCAAATTGTACTGTCGGGTTTCGGTTCGTATCTGTTCATGTAAAAAGTTGTATCAACTTTCCAATCGTTGAAGTCTCCGATAACGTAAACAAAATTTTTCTGAGGAGCGTAAAAGGCAAGTGTAACTTTTGAAGGATCGGTTTCATAATAGTTGATCCCAATCTGATTATTTGTAGGAAAAGGGGGGTCTTTAATTGCGGGGTTTCTCATTATTACAAAAGTTGAAGAGTCTTTTAAGTTGGCGGTATCGGTTGCAACAACTTTCACTTCGTTTTTGCCGCTGGAATAATCATTTGCAAAGAATGTATATGAAAGATTGTTTGTTGAGCTTTCTGCTTTCTTTGTCCCACTGACAAAAAGTGTTATAGATTTTGTTTTCGTTCCAACTTCGGCGGCAGTTACAGAAATATCAACTTTTCCGCCGGCTGAAACAAAAACAGGCGAACGAAGCGGATCGCCAAAGTTAACATCAACTTTTGGGTTGTTGATGATAACAGAAATGCCGGGCGAATAAAGAGGAACGAAAATATCTTCGGTTTTTCTGCTGCCGTCGGGATTTCTTAAAACAAAGCAGAGTTCAGTAATGTTTTCATTAGCTTGAACGACATTCGTTCCCCGAGTATAAAATTTTCTTGGATTGACAATAGTAATTTTGTAAACATTATATTTTTCAAAACTTAGTTTTGGTTGCACTACATTATCAGCCCAAGTGCCAATTACTTTTTGCCATCTTGTTGGGGCGCCGCTGCCAACTTTAATAGTTACACCGGTATGCGCATAAACATCACCTGTAAAGCCGGAAAGTGTTGGTTTGTCTGTCGGATTAGCCCTTGTGATATCAAAAGTTATTGTAATAGAATCTGTTTGAGTTGGATAAGTTGGAGTTGTTGTTACAACTGTTTGGGCTAGCAATGCCGCAGAAAAAAGAAAAAAAAATGCGGTCAATCTAAACTTCATTTTGTTCCCGGTTTTTCTGTAAAGATATTTATCTGGAAAACGGTGGTAAAGTTAGGAATGAATTAACTTCTAATCAAGAAATTCCCACGCTACGCCCAAACGTATTCCTCGCGGCTGTTTAGGGTAGTAGGGCACAATGAAATATTTTTTATCTAAAATGTTTTCGAAGATAAAATAAATTGTAGCAGAATCTTGAATTCTGCCAGCAAGAAAAAGATCGATTTGGAAAGTTGGCGAAAATGTTCCGGGAATGAAAAATGAACTTGCAGCGGAAGCTTGGTAATAGCGGTTGAAAGAGATATTTTTTTCAAAATCGAACATAATGTTGTTCTGCTGCCCAACTGATATGTAGTTTATTCCCGCTTTCAAATTTAAATTATTGTTGAAAAGCGTATCAACGTAATAAACCCCGCCGTAGGAAGTAAATTCAGGAAGCTTAAAATCTATTCTATTCCTTTCGCTAAAATAATAACTTGTGTTTGTACTTAAAAGAATCTTCCAAAGTTTGAGATTAAGATTAAGATTTATTCCCTGAAGCGATATTTTTTTTTCATCTGCATAAAAAGCATTTGTTTTCATCGGGTCTTTTTCAGTTACTGAAGGAAGAAATATATTCCACGAAGTCTGATTGAAATAACTAAGCGCTGCTTTCATATATGTTTTTATAAGAGAAGCAGATAATTCAAAAGCAGAAAATTTTTGTTTCTCTTTTTTTATAAGAGGATAGCCAACACTGAATCTTTCTTCCCAAATTGAGCGAGGCTTTTCAAAGGAAGAAAATCCTGCGTAAAGTTTAATTGTTTTGTTTAACTTCAATAAGGCATCTCCGCCAAAACCGATGTAATTCTTGTTATCGTATTTCAAATACTTAGCGAAAAAAGCCGGGATAAATGTCTCGCTTAGTAAATTAAAACTTGCAATTGCTGCTGTTGAGAAGTAGGATTTGATCATCCTTTCATTAAAAAAGGGAGAGTTGATTTTTACCTGCTCCATATTCGATATGGAAGTTATTCGTGTAAAATCAAAATTAAAATCATGCCGCAGATTACCGCCGACAATTGAATTTTTATGATCATGAAATATTATCTCATATTTTTTGTTATCGCCATATTCATTCTGTCTAAATTCTGTGAGGTGAGATTGATTATAGAATGAAAGTTCTGTCTGAGAATTCTCAAAAAAATTAGCAAGCATCCGCAAATTAAAACTATGCAGGTAAACTTTTTGATATCTATTTGTAAATCTAACCGGCGCAAAGACTTTATCATACAAGATCTTATCAAATTGCCAAGCCGGATATCTTTCCCGGATCGAATCTGCGTCAACACCGCCGTTTAACTCTACTTCAGATTTTACATGTCTGTAGCTTGCAATGATATTGACCGATTTGGATAGATGATAATTCAACCCAACTGCACCGCTCCAGTTACTGTAGCTGCTGTTATCGTAGAACGGGTCTGTGCTGTGATTTGCAATTTCAAATTTGACGTTGAGTTTATTTAATGGATTGATGCTGAATGTTCCGTCAATCATTCCTTCCTCGTTAGGTGCTTGATAAAACTTTAAGCGTGAATATGCTCTTCTTGTATCGGGTTGGCGGGAAATGAAATTTACGGCAACGGAGTTATTAACTGAGCCAAATAAAAATCCGCGCGAGAGAGGAACTACTTCAATAGAACCAATACTTTCCGATTGAACTAAATTAAGATCGAGAGCATTAGACAATCGATTGTTGATTGAAATTCCATCTGATAGAAATGAGATATTTCCGAATCCTTGCCCATAAATCAAAGTTTCGTAAGGTTGACCAATAGAACCAAGATCTCGTAGAAAACCGAAAGGAACATTTGTGAAAAGATCGCCGGCAAATCGATAATCGATTGTTTCCAAAAATTTTTGTGATAAAACAAAACTGCTCGAATCATTTTGAAGTAACGACTGTGATTTTATCGGCTTAAGAATTTCCTTCGAAATTTTTTGATTTGTAGAATCTTTTTGAACGCTCATTACTGACTTCAAAGTGTCGCAAATTTTTTTTTCTTCTTGATGAGCAGAAAAAAATTCTTCTTTTGGAAATATTCTGGAAGAATAAATCAAAACAATGAAAAAGATAATTTGAAAAATGTTTTTCACTAAGAGCATCGCAAATTTTGCCGTAAAATAGTTTGAATATATTTTCCTTCAAAAAAAGAATTGAATGCCGTGTTCGCCCGCAAATCTATTGCCTGATAAGCCAGTGAACGACTAAACCAATATATTGATTTTTAGATAAAAATTGTTTGTTTTCAATTAAAAAAATATTAAATTTCATCTGTAACTATACACCAATAAATAAAGGGCAGAACAATGGGAATGACTAAAACCCAAATTTTAGACTATCTTTCAAAGAAAACCGGGGTTACAAAAAAAGTAACCGGTCAACTAATTCAAGAACTTGTTTATCTTTCATATAAGGAAGCCAAGAAATCATTTGTTATTCCTGGTCTTGGAAAATTAGTTCTTGTTGATAGAAAAGCAAGAATGGGAAGAAATCCCAAAACTGGTGAACAAATTCAGATACCTGCAAAAAAAGTTGTTAAATTCAGAATAGCAAAACAAGCCAAGGACGCAATTCTTATCTACAAAAAGTAGCTTGTTCTTTTTAGAAAGAGACCCCTTTCACAAACCTTTTTTGTGATGCTTCATCCCGCTTCGGCGGGATGAAGTTTCGGCTTCTCTTATTTAAAGTTGGCAGCGATTGTATTCCAACAAAAAGAATTCTTCAAAACTACATTTATAAGACGTTCTCTTTTTTTTGCTCTCCAGGCGCATGTAAATTTTTCATCCGCTCGATCAAATCAGAATAAAGCTTTTCAGGAATATTAGTTAGAATTGTTGTAAGAAGTTTTCTAAAATTTCCTGCATATAAATAAAAACCTATTGTTCTGTTGTTTGAAGCATGGATATAAACGGGGCGTGTTGGGTATCCGCTGAATATGCCGCCGCCGATTTTATCAATATCCGCAAAATTCATTTCAATAATTTTTTTGCTGAAGAAAAAATCTTCGCAAATCATTCTTTCGTTGTTTACAGTAATTTTGAAAGGGAACTGCTTGTAGGTCTTAATATAGTATTTATTGAGCAAAACGATGAATATCAAATTAAGTATCACAAAAAAAATGAAATACCAATGCTCTAATATGCCAAACAAAAAATTGGCCAAGTTTAGTATAAGAAGTATAGTAACGGGAATATTACCGAACCTGTAAAAGAATTTTGAGAAAAATGAATATTTGTATATTGTCATCGAAGAATAAAAAATTTTCATATTAAAGTTACAAAAACTCAGTGATACTTCCTTCCAAGCATATAAAAGAATGGGTTACTTCATAATTGAATTATTTTGTCTCTTTCTTACAGGAAATAATTCTGCTTATTTTTATAGAGATTCTCTTTATATAAAAAAATGAAAAATTCTACGGAAAAGAATCTTTGGTGAATTTGATTCATCAAATTGTTTCAAAAAAGGAAGAGCTAAAAAATGTTTGAGATTATTATTATAGGCGCCGGTCCTGCTGGAATAAGCATGGCAGTGGAAGCTCGTCAAACTGGCGTTGATGCTTCAAAAATATTGATCATCGAAAAAGCTGAAGAGCATTCGTTCTCAATCAAAAAATATTATCCCGAATCTAAAATTGTAACAGCAAATTACAAGGGCTTCGAAGCTAAATGTACGGGCGTGATGTGCATTCCAAATTTAACTAAACACGAAACAATTTCTTATTTAGACAAAGCAATAATTGATAACCAATTAACTGTTCATTACCGCGAAACGGTCTGGAAACTTCATCAAAACGATGATAAAACGTTTATAGTTTATACAAACAAAGCTGAATACCATTCAAAAATAATTGCAATTGCTATCGGTATTCTTGGAAAATCAAATAAACCGGATTATAAATTACCGGTATCATTAAAAAACCGGATTCTTTTTGATGTTACTTCTGTTGAAATTGAAAACTCCAAAGTATTAGTTGTTGGCGGCGGAGATTCTGCATCTGAATATTGCCAGTATCTAGTTCAGATGGGAAACGAAGTTTCTCTAAGCTACCGCAGAAACGATTTTTCACGTATGAACGAAATAAACCAACATAGTTTGCTTGCTCTTGAAAAAGAAAATAAAGTTAGAATACTTCGCGAATCGAATATTATTTCTCTTGAAGATTTTAATGCAAAACCAAAAGTAAAATTCGAGGAAGAAAATTTAGGCGAAGATTTTTTTGATTTTATAATTTATGCATTAGGCGGAACTACGCCGCATAATTTCTTAAAACTAATTGGTATTGAATACTACGGCGAAGAGCCAGTATTAAAAGAATATTATGAAACTTCAGTGCGCGGTTTATTTTTGATTGGCGATCTAACCGCCGGCGCAAAAGGCGGCTCGATTATTTGGGCATTTAATTCTGCTAACACAGCGATGAAAAAGATTTGCAGAGATTATCTTAATTGTTAAATTTATTTGTTGACTAAGACGAAATAGAACTTCATTGTACGGATTATTGTTCTAAGAATAATAGAAATTCTTATTACAAAACAGATTTCAATTTATTTCAATACAAAAAAGAGGAAGAAATGAAAAAAGTAAAATCAAACGTATTTTTCTTGTTGTTTTTTGCAGTAATGCTTTCGGCAACAATTTATGCGGGCGGAATTAAGAAAGCGGAAAATTTCAAACTGAAAGATTATAATGGAAAAGAATATCAGTTGAGCGATTTCAAAGATTCAAAAGCTATTGTCATAATGTTCATTGCAACACAATGCCCAATCTCTAACGATTATAATGCGAGAATGGCAGCGCTTCATGCGGAGTACAAAGATAAGAGGGTTGCGTTCATCGGAATTAATTCCAACAAACAAGAAAGCGTTGAAGAAATAAAACAGCATGCCACAGAAAACAATTTTGAATTTGTCATATTAAAAGATAAGGAAAATAAAATTGCAGATAAATTTGAAGCTTCAGTAACTCCAGAAATCTATTTGTTAAATGATAATTTAGAAATTTTGTATCATGGAAGAATTGATGATTCACGTAAAGAAGCTGAGGTTAAGGTTCAGGATTTAAGAATTGCACTCGACGAAATTTTAAAAGGTAAGTATGTAACTACTAAAAAGACTAAAGCATTCGGCTGCACTATTAAAAGAGTAAACTAATAATGAAAAAATCCGGATTGGTTTTAATAGCGTTTATTTTGTTTTACTCTAACTTTAATGCGCAGGAGATAAAAGTTGATTTGATAAACAAAACCAAGCTCGAAAAAATAATTAAAGAGAGAAACGGCAAATTTCTTTTTCTGAATATTTGGGCTACTTGGTGCGCCCCTTGCAGAGAAGAATTTCCGGACATTGTTAGACTTGCTGAAGAATACAAAGAGAAGAAAATTGAATTTATCGGCATTAGCATTGATTATCCAGATGAGATTGCATCCAAGATAATTCCGTTTTTAATGACCAATAAGGTAATCTTTAAAAACTATGTTAATGATTTTAACAACGACGAAGACCTAATAAATATGCTCGATAAAAAATGGAATGGCGCTCTTCCTGCAACTTTTATTTATGATACTAAAGGGAAGAAGCTCTCTTTTCTTTTCGGCAGCAAGAGTTACCAGGAGTTTAAAATAGAGATCGAAAAAGCGTTGAAGAAGAATTGAGTTATCTTCCCAGTTTCACTATCTCTTCAAATTCAACTTTTGTTATTGGAATTACAGAAAGTCTATTGCCGCGCTGAAGCAGTTTCATCTTTTGAAGTTTTTTGTTTTTTTTCATCTCAGAAAGTGAAATGAATCGTTCAAATTTATAAATGAGTTTAATATCAACCATAAACCATGTTGGCGAGTTCTTTTTGCTTTTGGGATCAAAGTGTGGATCGTTCGGTTCGAAGGCGGTAAAATCGGGATAAGCTTCTTTAATAACTTCACAAATTCCAACTGCAGCCGGCGGTTCTGTATTGCTGTGATAAAAAATAACTTTATCGCCAATCTTCATTTCATCTCGCATATAATTACGCGCCTGGTAATTGCGTACGCCATCCCAGTACGTTGTTTTATTTTTACTTTTCGAGAGGTCCTCAATTGAAAAAACTTCCGGCTCGGATTTTATTAACCAGTATTTAGTTTTCATAACTTTCGCCAAATAATAGAACGCGGATTTTTATGATAGTTATGATGTACACAGATAAAAAATCATAATAGGTCATAATGATCAGTGTTCTGTTTAATATATTTTTTCAAAAATCTTCCTGTATACGATCTTTCATTAGCGGCTATTTGTTCGGGCGTTCCAACGCAAACAATCTCGCCCCCTTTTTCACCCGCTTCGGGACCAAGATCGATTATATGATCTGCACATTTAATAATATCTAAATTGTGTTCTATGATTACAACTGAATTTTTATTCTCAATCAGCATCTGAAAACATTTTAATAGTTTGCCGATATCGTCAAAATGTAAACCTGTGGTCGGTTCATCAAAAATAAAAAGAGTATGCCGGTCTTGCTTTTGCTGCGAAAGGTGATATGCAAGTTTGATACGCTGAGCTTCGCCGCCGGAAAGTGTTGTTGACGGTTGACCGAGTTTAATGTAACCAAGTCCTACATCAGAAAGCACCTGAAGCGTTGAAACAATTTTCTGGTTATTCACAAATAACCCGATGGCTTCGTCAACCGTCATGTTCAACACATCTATAATATTTTTACTGCGGTACATTATTTCTTTAACTTCTTTTTTGAAGCGCGTTCCTTTACACTCTTCGCATTCGAGATATAAATCTGCAAGGAACTGCATTTCAATAGTAACGAAACCTTCGCCTTTGCAAGTTTCGCATCTTCCGCCCGGCACATTAAAAGAAAAATAACCCGGCTTGCAGCCGCGTGCCCGGGCTTGAGGAGTGTTTGCATAGAGCTCGCGTATAAGTTCGTATCCTTTTACATAACTGATAGGATTTGAACGTGAAGATCTTCCAATTGGCGTTTGGTCAACAATCTCAATTCCATCAATATAACGTGAGCCCTCAATCGAGTCGCACCTTCCGATCTTTTGAGGATTGCCTCCATTCATTTTAACAACGCCGCCGTAGAGAACATCGTGTACTATAGTGGATTTTCCGGAACCGCTAACTCCTGTAACAACAACAAATTTTTTGAGGGGAAATTCGACTGTAACATTTTTAAGATTGTTCTCGCGAGCGCCAATAATTTTTATTGTTTCCGTTTCTTTTGTGTTTCGTTTTCTAGAAATAGGAATTTCGAGTTTACCAGAGAGATATTTTCCGGTAAGCGATTTTTCGTTTTTCATTATCTCATCGCAAGTTCCGAAGCCAACAATTTCACCGCCGTGAATTCCTGCTTTTGGTCCCATGTCAAAGATCAGGTCAGATTCATGCATCATTTCAGGATCGTGTTCAACTACAAGAACTGTGTTGCCAAGGTCTCGAAGCGACTTCAAAATTTTAATAAGTTTTGCATTATCACGCGGATGCAAACCTATTGACGGCTCATCGAGCACATATAACGTCCCCATCAATGCCGAGCCGAGCGAAGTTGCAAGATTTATCCGTTGCGTTTCGCCGCCGGAAAGCGTACTGCTCAACCGGTCAAGCGTAAGATAACCCAGTCCAACATCATTTAAGAAAGTTAGCCGTTTAAAAATCTCATCATAAATTCTTTGGGCTATCGCTTTCTCATTATCGGAAAGCTGCAGAATTTTGAAAAATATGAGAGCGCGCTCAATAGACATTGAAACAATTTCGTGAATGGTGTGCTCATCGATCTTAACTTGAAGCGCTTCTCTTCTTAATCTGGAACCTTTGCAAGCAGCGCATGTTGTATAACCCCGATACTTACTCAACAGAATTCTGATTCCCATCTTGTAAGTTTTTTCTTCAAGGTATTTGAAGAAGCCGCTGATACCATCAAAACCTTTGAAACCATTCCAAATGAAATTTTTCTGCTCTTCTGTTAATTCTTTGAAAGGAACAGTAAGGGGAATTCTTCCGTTGTTATTGCGAATTAGGTCTCGCAGATATTTGCTGTGTTTTATAGTGCGCCACGGGGCTATTGCGCCTTGGCTTAAGCTTAAATTTGGGTTGGGAACAACAAGATCAATTTCGTATCCCATCGTTTTACCGAAACCCTGGCAAACCGGACAAGCTCCGAAAGGATTATTGAACGAGAAAAATCTTGGCTCTGGTTCTTCGTAACGGATGCCGCAGCATTCATAAAATTTTGTGAATTGCTTTAATTCATTACTATCTGCGTTAATTATTGTAAGCCGGCCTTCCCCTTCTTTGAAAGCAGTTTCAATGGATTCTGCGTACTGCTCGCGCACTTTCCCTTTTTTAATTTTGAACCGGTCGAGAATAACAATTATATCTTGTTTCGATTTTGGAAGAGTTTTTGTTTCGTTTAGATCGATCAGTTTCTCTTTTACAAAAATTCTGAAGAATCCTTTTTTGCGTAGAAGTTCAATTTCTTCTTTTATTGTTCTTCCTTCGTGGGAATGAATGGGAAAGCCAAGATAAAATTTATCCTCTTCATTTTGTTTCTCTAACCATTCGGAAACGGTTCCAACTGTATCTTTTTTTACAACATTACCGCAGTCGAAGCAAATTGTTTTTCCGATACGCGCAAATAGCAAGCGGAGATAGTCATAAATTTCTGTGCTTGTGCCAACAGTAGAGCGGGGATTGCGCCCGCCGGTTTTTTGTTCGATTGCAACCGCTGGAGAAATTCCATAAATAAAATCCACATCAGGTTTATTCATTCTCTCCAAAAATTGCCGTGCATACGAAGAAAGACTTTCCACATAGCGGCGCTGTCCTTCTGCATAAATAGTATCAAAGACAAGCGAAGATTTCCCGCTTCCGCTAACGCCTGTAAACACTACAAGCTTGTTGCGCGGAATTTCTAACGAAACATTTTTTAGGTTATGCTGGCGCGCGCCTTTAATTATAATTTTATTAATAGGATTTGTATTCTTTATCTTTGACATGAAGTTGATAATGCTAAAATTTAGATCTAACAGGGGAAAAAAGAGTTATACGATTATTCAATATCTCACATATAGTTTATCTTAATTTCGCTTCATTTTTTTTGAAGACGCGTTTCTATCTCTTTCAGTTCTTTAATCTTCTTATCAAGAACATCTTGTTGTTTCTTCAATTCAATTAGTTGCATGTTAATTGACTTTTGATATTCGATCTGATTCCAGTAGCCGCGCTGTTCAAAGTAACTCTTGAACAACCAGTTGTGTTTTAGCGCTTCCATATTTTCTGAAAAACTGGATGCTGCGTTTTTCGCCGATGCTGAGATATCAGTCAAATTTGTAATGATGGCATTGATGGAATCCGCCATTTTTTTATCTGCAATTAGCTTACCAAGCGCCCCTTCGCCTCTATCGATCCTATGCACTAAAAGGCGAACGCCTGCTAAGGTGCTGTCAACATTAACAATTATCGATTTTATGCTTCCGCTTGTGTTTATTATAATATCGGAAATTTCATCCAGGCGTTTTGTTAATGTAGCCAAACTTCTATCTGCAGTTTGAGTAATATTAACAGTTGATTTATAAAGCTGATCGTCATTAACAAGTTTGCCTATAGACCCTTCGCCTTGGTTTATCTTCGCAAAAATTTCAGCAAAATCTTTTGTAAGTATTTCTATATTTTCCATCACGGATTCTGTTTGTTCAATTATAGCAGCAACGTTTACCGGGTCTTTAGAGCTAATGATGCCGTCATCTGTTATTTCTGCGCTGTTTGGATTGCCCGGTGTAATTGTAACTATCTTTTTACCAACTAAACCTTCGGTTTCAATTGCGGCTTGGCTGTCAATTCGTATAAAATGTTTTAGATCGGTGTCAATTCTCATTTTTACTTCAACTCGGCCTGTAGTATCGCTTGCCATGGATATTCCGCTTACGCTTCCAATGTCGTAACCGCTCAATCTAACTGGCGAGCCGGGTTTTAATCCTTCTATCTGATTGAAGAAAGCTCTTATTTCGATAGTTGTAGCGAAAAGTCTTTCTTTACTACCTAAAAGAAAAATTGCAAAAACTAAAAGCACGGTTCCCAAAAAGATAAAAATTCCGAGCCGAGCGCCTTCAAGTTGTCTTAGCATTTCAAACTCCGGTTTCTTTTATTATTTCATGACTAAAAAAATTTCTTAAGAAAGAGTTGTCAGAATCAGTTAGCTCTTGTATGCTTCCTTCAAATGCTATCTTGGCATCTTTTAGAAAGATGGCTCTATCGGCAATTATCTCTGCGCATATCAGATCATGCGTAACTATTATGGAAGTCATATTCAGTTTTTTTTGCAAGTTGAGGATCAATTGACTAATCTCTTTAGAAGAGATCGGGTCAAGCCCGGTTGTCGGTTCATCGTAAAGCATAAGTTCAGGATCAATAATGATAGAGCGCGCCAATCCAATTCTCTTTTTCATTCCGCCGGAAAGTTCAGAAGGCATTTTATCAACCGCATCTGCGAGCGATACAAGGTGGAGTGTTTGAACAACTTTATCCTCGATCTCTTTTGAATTCAGTTGAGGTGAATGACGTTTTAGAGTAAATGATAAATTTTCGCGAACCGTCATGGAGTCATATAAAGCAGACCCTTGAAATAAAAAACCGATATTTTTTCTAACTTTATTCAAATTTTTGATGGACAATTTAGAAATATCTTCTCTGTTGATAAATATTTTACCTTCGGTTGGGTTCATCAATCCAATAATGCATTTAAGCAAAACGCTTTTTCCTTGCCCGCTTCTGCCAAAGACAACAAGATTTTCTGCACGGTGAACTACAAGTGAAATTTTTTCTAGAATGGTCAGTTCGCCGAATCGCTTTGTAAGCTCTTTTACTTCAACTACCCGATCGTTGGCCATAACCAAAGAGTTATTTTAACTAATATCATATCAAAAATCAGAATAAGAAGAGAAGAGATAACAACAGAAGTTGTTGATGCTCGTCCAACGCCTTCGGTTCCACCCTCTGCAGTAAAACCTTTATAAGCGCCAACAATACCAACAATGTAACCGAAGACAAATGTTTTAGCAACTCCGGGAATAAAATCGCCAAATTGAACGGCGCGTATAACGCTGTCAATGTAATACTGAAAATTCATGTTCTCGGCTATTATAACAGCAAAGTAGCCGCCAATTATTGCAATCACGATAACATAGACAGAAAGAATCGGAAGGATCATAGTTGTGGCAATAACGCGGGTTACAACAAGAAACTTAAATGGATTGATTGCGGAAACTTCCATTGCATCAATTTGTTCGGTAACGCGCATGGAACCAAGTTCTGCCCCTATACCAGAACTTACTCGTCCAGCAAAAATAAGTGCTGTTATAACCGGGCCAAGTTCGCGCACAACTGAAAGCGCAACCATGCCGGGCAAAAAATCTGATGCGCCGAATCTTTGTAAAACCGGCTGGCTCTGCATTGCTAAAACCAATCCGATTATCAGACCGGTAATGCTTACAATTCCAAAAGTTTTAACGCCAAGCTCATCCATATGTTTTTTAATTTCTGCTATCTCTAACGGCGGTTTGAATGCCTGCTTAAAAAATTCAAAATTAAAAACCGTTAACCCGCTGATTGTTGCAAAAAAGTTATAGATATAATCGGTATAGCTGAGCCGTCTGCCGTATCGATGCCGCGGTAATTTCATTTAATTGATAAATGAGTTGTTTATTTCTCTTTTCAAAATAACAAAAGAATAAATCAGTTGAAAAATTGTTCTTGTCGCCATCGAAAACAAAATCTGTTTTTTGAGTAAAGAAATTACAACGAATTCCTTTTGATTAGTTGATAGCATTTAAGTAATGATTCAACAGCGCTTCTTTCCCGGGCAGTTTTAGTATTGTAATAACATCAATTCTGCACGGTTGATTATTTAAATCCCTTTCTGCCAGATATGCAGCGCTAACTTTACGAATTTGATTTTTCTTTTTTGGAGTGATCGAATTTTCCGGGGGACCATAGTTAAGATTGTTTCTATATTTAACTTCAACAAAGACTAATTCAGCGCCATCTTTAGCAATTATGTCAATTTCGCCGTGCCCGTAATGATAATTGCGCTCGATTATTTGATAACCCAGCTTTTTTAAAAAAGTAGATGCGAGGTCTTCGCCGTAACTTCCGGTTTTACGTTTGTTTTTATTTTCTTCAGTTGTCATTTTAACTTTGCCCTTCAGTTACTTTACTACTCTGACACTTTTTTGTTTCACTTCTTTTAAAATTCTATTCAAAAAAGTTTTTCTATGAAAAGGCGAAGGACCGAACTTTTTCACAGCTTCTCTATGCGCTTTAGTTGCGTATCCTTTGTTTCGTTCCCACATATATTCTGGAAATTTTTCATGAGCTTTTTTCATTATTTTATCGCGCGTAACTTTTGCAATAATAGAAGCGGCGGCAATCGAAAATGATTTTGCATCCCCTTTCACAACGGTTTTTGTTTCGATTTCAGAAACGAAAGATTTACTGCCGTCTATCAAAATCAAATTGGGAGGAGGAGAAAGATGAGCCGCTGCTTGCTTCATTGCCTTAAGCGATGCTTGCAAAATGTTTATCTCATCGATCTCTTCGTGATCAATAATACCTACGCCATAACTCAGACAATTCTCGATAATCCATTTGTAAAGTTCTTCACGTTTCTTTTCGGGAATTTGTTTTGAATCGTTGATCTCTTTATGAAAAGTTTTTTTGTCAAATATAACCGCTGCGGCAACTACAGGTCCGGCAAGTGGACCCCGCCCGGCTTCATCAACGCCGGCGATTAGCTTTTTTTTTCTTGTTACAAAACTATTGTCAAATTTTTTTAGTGTGCGCATTAAAACTCACTTATAATTCCAAAATGTATTTTACCTTGCCCAAAGGAATCCTCTTTGGCAAGAGCGAAACTTACCCCCAAAACACCAAGTCCTGTTTCGATATTCAAACCAAAGCCGTAACCAATTTTAAATGATGAATTCTCCGCTATATTTTGTTGCTTGCCTTTGTTCCTCAAAAAGTAACCGCTATCAAAAAACAAGAAAGCAAATGAACGCTTCGAGAGTAATAATCTATATTCTAGATTTGACCAGAGAATTCTGTTTCCTTGAAATTGTCTTTCTCTAAAGCCGCGTAATGAATTTGCGCCGCCGAGAAAATATAGATCGCTCAGCTCAACATTATCGCCGCGTAATTCTCTTCCGTGAACGCCAAACGCTACGACTTGTTTTTGAAAGAGCTGTTTGAAGATAGTAAAATCAAATTCCAGCCGCTGTAGCGTTACTTTTGTATTTAAGTATGGAGTGATGAACTCAACAGGTCCGTTTATTTTTTTTGAAGTGTACTTGTATGAATTTAAAAAAAGAATTCCTTCTGTAGGAGCGTAAAAATTGTCGCGCGTGTCAATTCTAAAATTTACTCCCGTAGTAAGCGCAGAAGAATTAAACACAGTAAAATATTTTGAGTTCAGTTCGGAAGGAATAGTTGATTGTGCGCTGATAAGAATTGATGCAGAAATTTCATGCGTAACAAGATATTCCAATCTTCCTTCAAGATCGCGCTGGATATAAGTTGAATCTTGTTTCCGTTGAAACAAACCGCCATCAATATTAAATGGAAAACCAAACAGCCAAGGTTCCAAGTAACGCAATTCGAGTTCTTGCGAGAAACGGCTTTCCTGCTGCCAACGGAAAGATGCGGCGCGTCCTGTGCCTAATAGATTTCTCAAATTCACATTTATAAATCCCGTCAGGTATCCTTTCTCTTTATCGTTTACGGCGGGGACATATCCGGCAATGCCGTCAAAAAAATTTGTCTCTTTCTCTTTAATTGTTATTTTCAGCACCCCTTCATTTTTGGAATTAAAATAATAACCCGCCGGTTCAACCGGTTCAAAGAACCGCAAACGGTCCAGCTTCTCTTGTATCTCATCAATTTTTCTCTGAGAATATTTTTCTCCATACTCAATTTGAAGAGCGCGCGCAATAACATAATCTTTTGTTTTTGTATTGCCGATAATTTCGATTTTATCGATCGAACTCTTTGCTCCTTCGTCAATTGATAAAAAAAGATTGACAAAATGATTTTCTTTTATCGGATCATCCGAAAACTCAATCGATTCTATTTTCAGAGATGCAAAAGGAAATCCGTTGTTCTCATAAAGATCTAAAACTTCAGAAAAAACCGATTCTATTTCAGAGCTTGTGAAAGGAGAATTTTCAAGCCGCATCAAAATCTTTGTGATCTTGGCCGAATCTTTCAAAGAGCTGGTAAGGTGAATAGTTCCGATTATTGTCTGTTTGCCTTCGGCAAGATTTATTATCAAAAAAGATTTTGCAGAATCGAACTTTACTTCGTCGAATGTAGCTTGCAGATATCCATGCTCTTTTAGCCGCTCGTTAATTCGGAGTTTAACAGAGTCTTCTAATCCGGTAAAATATTTTGTTCCGCTGGGAACTCTGACCCAGTTTAGATAATCGCTCTCCGGAAAGATTTTGTTGCCAGTGATTTCGACCTTGGAAATATTTTGTGCAAAAACTATCTCAGAGAGTAGTAAAAAGATAGAGAAGAATTTTAAAATGCGTTGTTTGGCTGTAAATATGTTGTTTAGAATAGAAGTAGGTGCAGCGCGGATAAAAATCTTTGCGTGCTCTTTGCGGTTAAGAGCAAAAACGCAAAGGAAATCGCGAAGAACGCAAAGAATATTCTCATAAACCATCATAAAAATCAGTTTATTAGCAAAATTCTTTCTAATAATTCGGCGAGTCATCAATCAACTTCATTTTTTTACCGATTGAAAAAACTTCAACCTGCTTTATGTATCGGTTCATCTGCTCAAAAGAAACTTCGCATGTTTCAAGTTTTGTTGCATTGGCTGCGCCAAGCGCTGCAGCAATTTTTACAAACTCATCGAAGACGAGCGCATTTTCCAGACCGTAAGCAATGCCGGCAACAAAAGCGTCTCCGCTGCCGGTTGAGTCAATAAGATCAACATGCGGCGGTTCAATTTTGTAATGGAAATCGAATTTTGATGCAAAGATAGAATTTGCGCCATCGGTTAAGAATGCCAATCGTATTTTTTTTGCATAGAGTCCCCGGAGATAATCTAACTTTTCTTTTTCATTGCGCAGAGAGATGCCAAGTGATCTTTCTACTTCTTCAACATTGTTGTGAATTACGGTCGGAGCAGCATCAATACAATTTTTTAGATGTGCGCCGTAAGTATCCGCTATAGAAATTTTATCATGTTTGTTAGCCAGTTCGATTCCAAATGGAAAAATGTCATCAGTTTCTTTGCACGGAGAACTTCCCGCAAAAACAACAATTGAGCAGTTCGGTATAATTTTCTCGAGTTTGTTTTTAAATTCGTTCGATTCCTCAATTGTAATTGTACTGTTTACTCCAAAGAAGGTAGAGATGCGGTTATTTTTTTCTTCGATTATTAGGTCTGCTAAACGTGTTTCAGCTTTTGTGTAGACAGCAGCAAAATCAATATTTTCTTCTGTCAAAGAGCGGCGCAAAATTTTTCCGTTGTTGCCGCCCAGAAACGTGAAGGCAGAATTTTTCATTCCGAGATGATTCAACTGACGGCTTACGTTAATTCCTTTTCCGCCTGCGGAATATTTTTCTTTATTACTCCGGTTGACTTGGCCAAGTTTGATGCTTTCGAAGAATAGCCGTTTTTCTAAAAGAGGATTGAGCGTTACTGTAAGAATCATTTTTTTAGCGTAGAGTGAAGAACGCAAAATGTAGAGTGAAAAAATCTACACTCAGCATTCTACGTTCTGTGTTAAAAATTACGGTCTATAACCAGGCCAGCGGCTGTAATCGGGATTAGCCAAACGGTAGTCGCCAAAACCTGTTTGATCGATAAAAACGAAACTTCTGTTTAATTCAAAATACTCCCAAATTTCATAAGGACGTGAATTAGAATCCATCGGATGGCGTTGAACAGCGCTTGGCGGTCCAAAAGTTACATAGATCATTCCCATATCACTGCGCCAACCTTCGCCAAATCCTTTGAAATTTTTATTGGCATATTCTATTCTTCTATAGTATTCGTAAAGAATCGGGTTCTCATCTAACTTTGGATTTGGTTTTTTCTTCTCCCAAAATGCAAGAAAGCGGTTCATCTTCTCTTCGTATTCTTTTGCTTCTTTTATGAAATCGAGTTCTTGCGGAGAAGCGATATAGATCATCTGTTCGACCGCTTTATTTAAATCAGTAATAGAAGAGGGGATACCGTATATAATAGAAGATAATTTTTTTTCAACTGATGAAATTTCTTTCTCATCTTTATCTTTTAGAAGAACGCGTAGAGAATAATCGCCCAAAGAAAACTTAACATAGTTGAGTGTGTATAATACCAGATTAGCCCCGGGTTTTATTTTTCTAGGGTCCAATTGCTTTAGCGTTGTGTTTTTCTTAAGATCAGTAAGAAGATATTCTAAGTAAATCTCTTCCTCTTTATTCGAATAAATATTGAAGAAGAATGAAAGAGAATTATTTTTGTTGGTAACCGTTGTTGAAACATTAGCAACAATATTATCTCCGGTAGAATCTTTAATAACTTCCGATACGAAAACAAGATCGCTTAATCCAAGCGAATCTGAAATGGCTCTCACTTTAATAGGAATTTCGCGCAGAGCGGTTCTTCTAGAATCAACATCTTCAAATATGCACCTTAAAAAATAATTGCCGGGCTGTAGATCATAAGTTTTATAACTAAGGTTGAAATTGTTTTTAGAGGTTGTTTGAGCGAATTCGTCTGTCTTTAACTTCTCGCGCCAGTTCCTCTCGAAGAGAATATTCTTTTTCGATTGATCAAAGAAAGTTAGAGTAATGCTGTAAGCTGCGTAATAACCATCCGGTCTTTTAATAAACTGCACGCTGGAATAGGGAACTTGAACAAAAACATCAATGCGTGTTTTATTTGGCGCAGAGCTTTTGAAGCCGGCTATATCCATAAAAAAAATTGTGGAGCCGGCAACCACGTTTACTCCGGTAGAATATTCAACCTGAGCAGATAAAGCCGAACCAAACAAGAGCCAGACCAAAACAAATCTTTTCATTTTATTCTCCTATCTTTAAAAACGAACATTAAGCTGCGCCTATCAACCAGCAAGTAAAAGCAAGTTACCAAATAAATCATACTCATTGCAATCGTAAATTTCAACGTGATAAAAGCAGCCGATGTTTAGCTTATTGTTTTTGGCGCTAATTAAAACTTCGCCGTCAACTTCCGGTGCGTCTCGTTCGGAACGAGCAATGTAAAAATCTCCTTCTAAACTATCGATTACTACTTTCATTTTTTTTCCAATGAGCGCACGATTTTTTTCTTCAGAAATTTCTTTTTGAATTTCCATCAGTCGCGCTTTCCGTTCCTCTTTTATATCTTGCGTAAGTGGATCGCCTAGAATAAAACTTGGAGTATTTTCTTCGGCGGAATAAGTGAACACACCAAAGCGGTCGAACTTTATATCATAGACAAACTCACAAAGTTCCTCAAATTCTTTTTCTGTTTCGTTAGGATAACCAACTATAAAAGTTGTGCGTAACGTTAAGTTTGGAATTCTTTCTTTAAGCTGATCTAAAAGTTCTTTGGTTCTTCTTTTTGTAATTCCGCGCCGCATCGATTTTAAAACGGTATCCGAAATATGCTGAAGCGGTATATCGATATATTTGCAAATTTTTGGATTGTCGGCAATCTCTTTTATCAAATCTTCGGGAAAGTGAGAAGGGTAAACATAAAGCAGGCGAATCCATTCGATGCCGGGGATTTCGGAAAGTTTTCGGAGTAGTTCGGTAAGATTTCTTTTTTCGTAAAGGTCTATTCCGTAATCGGTTGTGTCTTGACCGATGAGTATAAGCTCTTTAACGCCCTGAAGAGCCAAAGATTTCGCCTCAGCTAAAAGTTCATTCATTGGTTTTGTTTTGTGAAGACCGCGCATTAAAGGAATTGCGCAGAATGAACATGGGTTATCGCACCCCTCGCTGATCTTCAGATATGCAAAATGTTTTGGCGTTGTAATAACACGTTCGCCAAGCAGTTCGTATTTCAAATTTCCGCCGAACTCGCGTACAATTCCTTCGTAAGCTTCCGTGCCGAAGAATGCATCCACTTCGGGAATTTCTTTACGCAAATCATTCATGTATCGTTCTGAAAGACAACCGGCAACAACAACTTTTTTGATCCCGCCTTTTTTCTTTAGTTCAACTGCCGAAAGAATTGTATTTATAGATTCTTCCTTTGCCGCATCTATAAATCCGCATGTGTTAATTACAACAGAATCGGCTTGGTCTGGGTTGTCTATCAGATCGAACATGTTTAGTTTGAGTTGGCTCATCAAACGTTCAGAATCAACAGTGTTCTTTGAACAGCCGAGCGTGATGACAGAGATTTTATTTTTGGTCATATAATCTTTCAGTATAGAACTGGTTCTTTATGATTATTATTTAATCTTTGCGCATACTTTGCGTCTCTGCGTGAAATAGGTTCTTGCGAAAGCCACTAAGAATATTTTATCATAAATATCAGTGTTCAATTTATTTATCTCGTGAAAAATGATAAGTAAAGAGAAACAATAGGAGCTGTAAATAGGAATGAATCAAACCGGTCTAAAATTCCCCCGTGACCGGGGATGATTGATGAAGAATCTTTAACGCCCGCATCTCGTTTGATCAAACTTTCTATAAGATCTCCAATTTGTCCGAACAGTCCGACAATGATTCCAATTGCAATTGCATCTTGCCATTGTAAAAATTCGAGCATGAAATATTTTGCTGTAATCATTGCAAAAATAGAAAATATAAATCCGGCAACAGCGCCTTCCCAACTTTTATGAGGACTGACGCGCGGCATTAACTTATGCAGTCCATATGCGCTTCCAATAAAATATGCGGCTGAATCACAAATCCAAATTGATGCAAGGATCGAGATGATCAGGTATCCGCCTTGAGAATAAGTGAAGGCAGAATCGCTGTAGAACTCGCGGATATCAACAATAGCGGCAGAGAAAAATCCGATGTAACAAATTCCAAGTAACGTAGCGCCAAGATTTGTTGTTGCAGATTCCTTATTCCTGAAAAGTTCGGAAAGAAGAAGCAATGAAATTACTATAACAAAAAAAATATGATAGTCGAAAAAATGTTTGTATTCATTTATAATTATTAAAGCAACAGAGCTGTAGCCGATAAGTTTATTAGTAAAATTTCTTTTATGTCGCATCATTTTAGAAAATTCAAAATAGGAGATCAAACCAATAGCAAGAACAAAAAGCAGAAAAGGAATTTTACCGATTATGCTCACGGCAGCTAACAACGGAATGCCAACCAATGCAACAATAATGCGCATTGAAAGGTTGTTCATTTTAATTACCATTTATTCCTCATCGTCAATATTAGCGCTGTTGATGTCTTTGATGATAGCGATAGCTTCTTCTGCATCCGTTTTTTTTACAAGCAATTTCACAACAGAAAGATCGCCGAAACTGGGAAAGTTGCGGTCTTTTTGAGGTATGATGATCGAGTCGATCTCTGCTCCATCAAGGTTTGCTTTTAACATTTCTGCTTCGATCGGGTCGTCGCATGTGTAAATAATAGTCCAATCAGACGGATGAAGCAAATTTCCTTCAAACTCTTCAACGGGAATTAAATTGCCGCCGCAATCGGCGCAAGTTTTAACCCCTTCAATATATTCATATTCGCACAATGGACAAATCATAACGCCCTCCGATTAGTTTGTAATTGTTTAGAATAAACTCTTTTTAGATAAATAATAAAAAGAACAAAAAGAAAACTTAACAACACAAAGCTTACAAGATGCGGAATAATTTGTTCGCCGCTTTTTGAAACGCTTGTACTTATAAGTTCTGCATCGCCAAGAATCAGAAAAGCAAGCACAGCAAAAAGGTTGTTCAGTAAATGAAGCAAAATAGGAATAAAAATAGAGTTGCTTGTGTAAGCTGCAAAACCAAAATACAATCCCAGCGCAATAAGCGCAACCAATCCATACGGATTAAAATGATAGAGCCCGAAAAAAATTGCGGTTATTAAAGCGCTGAAGAGCGGTTTGAATTTCTGCTCAAAACTTTTTTGAACTAATCCTCTGAAAAGAGTTTCTTCGCAAAGCGCCGGAATTACAGCAACTACAAATATTACAAAAGATGCTTCGAATATAGAGCGCGACTTTAATAAAGAACCATAGGTTTTCTCCATCATTTTATCTAATTGATCAAAAAGTTCTATCGCTTTCTTGATGAATGGGAATAAATCAGCGCTTTTATTTAGCAGAAAATTTTGTAAGTATAAATAATTTTGCAATAGAGGAATAAGTAAAAACAATCCAACGGTAAAAAGCCCAATTTCTTTTATGCGGGGAAGTTTTACACGCAGCGCTTCGGTAATTCCTTCTTGATAAACCATTTTTGCAAGTAAAAGAGTCGGGAACAAAATCAACAAAAGCTGCCCGCCTACTGTTAACAACCGCAACGCATTAACATCGGCTTTATCTAAATTGAAGCCGAAAATAGAGAGCGTTAAAATTGCGCCGCCTACTTGATATAAAATAAAAATCCCAATCAGCGCAACAAATGCGGCTGTAACAGGAGGCACTGTAGAAAAAAGTTTTCTCTCTTCATGCACTTCTTCGGATTCTTCTTTTTTGTCTTGATATTCTTCGTTCATTCTGATTCCAAGTTAAAAAAAAGGGGAGATATTTGCTATGGAACGGAAGATGGAGAATGTAAAATGGAATATGGATGATTGATTATATCTACTATTTACTATTATACATTTTCCATAACAAATTTATTTTTTCTTCGCTTTCAGTTCACCGGCAAGTCCCGAGTAGCCGTTCAACTCTGCATCGATCGACCCGATCAGAACTTTAGTTTTCACTTTAACAGGAATTTTCAGCGCATCATCTGTCAGCCAAACAACAATTGTTCCCTCGCTTTTGAACAAGCCGCCTTCTCTAACAAGCGGTTCTAAAATAATACAATCGAAAGTTCCGGCTTTTACAGATACGGTTTCTTTTCCTTTGTAAAGAACATCGAGCGGATAAACTTTATCTTTATAAAAATTTTCGAGATGAATTTTGTCACCCACTTTCATTTTCGAATAATCGAATGTGCGGGCAAGATATAACGCGGAGACAATATCATTTACATACTTCGGAACATCATAAGAACCTTCCGAAGTTTTTGCTTTTCCTTTCCGCTGATCGAAGAACGCCGAAAAATCGCGCGAATATTTTCCTTCTCGAATGTGCTGCTCGAACCGCCACGGAAAAATTCCTTCAACATCAACGTATGTTTCGTAGCGGTCTCTAACTTTGTAAAACAGATCGAACGCAGAAACAGTATTAACGCCAAAAGTAATTTGATAGACATCGCGTCCGGCAAGCTTTATTATTTTGGGAATATTATATTCTGCAATTCCCGCTGTAACAAAACCGTAGTTAACATCAAAAGTAAGTTTCTCGCCAACTTTGAAAGCTTTGTTTTCAATTTTGCGGAATTCACTTTTCTGAGAGTAAGTAGAAGCAGCGAGCATGAACAAGATCACGAACATGATGATGAGACGAATAGAATTTCTATTTTTATTCATCATGTTTTTGCCCGGGCAAAAATAAGGCGGGTAAACTTATATTCTTGATTGAAACCGGTCTGTTCAAAAATATCATCTCTTTTCCATAATTTTTTTTTGAAGTATGTTCTTGGCAACTTCAACAACTTCTTCTGCTTTTATGCTTTCCATGCAATTTAATTTTTCGCATTGCTTGCGCGTGCAGTTGCTGCATTCGATGGCAGGAGAGAAGACAAATTTTTTGTTAGTATATGGTCCCCACCGTTGCGGCGAAGCGGCTGCAAATTTGGGATAAAACCCAATCACATTTTTTTGTAGCGCCGCCGCAATATGTATCGGTCCGGTCGAGTTTGCTATTAACAATTCTGTTTTATCAATTACTGCTATCAGTTCGCTCAAATTAAATTTACCGGACAAGTTTATTATAGATTCATTTACATTAAACGATTGGCATAGCTCATGCTCTTCTGCGCTGCCGGTTATCAGCACGTAACAATCAATTTCTTTCGAAATGCGTTCGGCAATATATTTCATCTTTTCAACCGGCAGGTCCATTGAACTTCCTTTACTGCCTGGATGCACAATGATCAACTGTTTTGAAAAATTTATTCCAAGCGTGTGAAATTCTTTTTCAACTTTGTTCTTGCTCTCTTTATTTACCTGTAAATTAAATTCGATTGTTTGCGGTGTTACTTCTTCTTCAATGCCAAGCTGTTTTAAGAGACGCACGTTGTATTCAAGTTCGTGCATTTCGCCGTGTTTTCGGTGGTCGTAAATTTTTTTATTGAACAAGAAGGAATACCACCGGTATCCGGTTCCTATTCTTGTTTTTATTCTCGAAAGAAAAAGTATTAGCGCAAGGCGGAATGTTGGATAAGCAATAACTGCAGAATCAAATTTGGAATATTTAAGTAAGTTATCATGTTTTAGCTGCAGTATGTTTTTTACGATTGACGGTTTGTCCTTCTCTTCGATGAGTGTTATAATTTCATCTATGTGCGGATGCCCTTCTGCAATCGGTTTTGTGTATTTACGCAGAAGAAAAGTAATGCGCACACCCGGAAAATATTTTTTTATGATCGTTGCAAGCGGCAGCGATAGGATCACATCGCCAATCCTGTCGGTTCGAACTATTAGAATATTTTTAGGAATGGTCATTTCTTAGATACGAACGGATTATCTTTTATATAGTAACGCCACGGTAAATCTACAGATTTTTTTATGCCGATTCTTGCAGCTGCAATAATTTTAGAAGAGTCTAATTTTGGTAAGTTGAGAATAAAAATTTCATCGCCAGCTAAATCTACTCCGTTTTGTTTGCTTTGGATTTCGAATGCAGCGCAAATTTTTGCAGGACCATTTGTAAGATTGGCGAATTCTTTTTGAGTCAGATTTTTTTTCTTGTAACGATTTAGAGCCATCTCTTCAATTCCTTCCAGCGGTTCGACAGCGCGCAAAAGAACCGCTTTGCCAGCGCCTGCTTTTCCCGTTACAATATTTGCGCAGAAGTGCATTCCATATGTAAAATAAACATATAGCAATCCGCCGCCTTTAAACATAACTTCATTTCGTTTCGTCTTTCCCTTGAATGAATGAGCAGACTCATCTATCGAGCCATCATAAGCTTCTACTTCAACTATTCTGCCGGTAAAAATTCTGTTTTTAATCCTGCGGATAAAAATCTTGCCTAAAAGTTCTTTGGCTACTAAGTGAACATTGCGCTTGTAAAAATTTTTGGAAAGCTTTTTATTCATAATAAAAAAATAAAGATGCGATTTTGAGATCAGTCGTTTTTATTGTCTCCCCCAAGAGAAAATAAAAGCCGGTTAAAACGGTCGTGTTCGATACCGCACAAATTCTATTCTATACTTGCTCTAATCTCGTTGATCTTTTTAGTGTAAAATTCTTCTTTTTCCGGTTTCTGAATCATCAACTCTTCATATATCGAAATTGCTTCCGAATAATTTTTTTGTGATAGAAAAATTTCCGCTAAAGTTTCAGAAACTATTTTTTTAAATTGAACTTGCGGCATCTGAACCTCTTCATCAGTGTCTTCTAATTTTGGTATTAGTTTAGCTTTGCTAAGCAGATCGGCTAACAAGTCCAATTTTTCTTCTATTTTAGAGTTAGAAAAAGCTCCGTTGTTAAATTCATTCGACTTTTCAAAAAATTGGGTTCGTTTGGATTCTTTCAGCGAATTTCTTTCCGCTGTAATCTTTTCGATTTTATTTGTGTAATGCTCTAATGTTTGCGGTGAATTTATGATCTCGCTTCCTATTGAAGCGGAACTGATTGCCTCTTCTTCATTGCCCGCGTATGCGTATGCAATTGCGAGTATAAAATAAGGAGTCGGGTAAGAGGGATAAAGTCGAATTCCTTCTTCCAAAATCTTAATTGCTTCTAAAAAATTTCCATGTTCGATTTTGGAAGCTGCAACCCGCGCAAAAAGAGGAGAGCGGGCATTGAACTCGTAGATCAACTTAATTCTATCTTCCGTAAAATTTTTTGAAGCGCTCACTCTGTTAACCGATGTCTTTTTATCAATGCTTGTCTTAACGACATAATAGAAACAGTTGCAAACCCGATGAAAAACATCAACTGGAATGGAAGAGCGGCGATCTCCATAAAATAAATTGACGCCGATACGCCGATAAGACAATAAACCGCTAAAAGCAGTTCAACATAAGTTGACGGTTGTATTTTTGTCTTTGCCAGATATTTATTTTTAGCCGATAATGCTTCACCTTTTACAACAACTTTGAACTTAGGAGTGCGGACAAATTCGCTTTTTCTGCTCATCAAACCTTCAACAACCGCGCGTGTATTATTTAGCGCAAAGCCCATGCTTCCTGCCATGAACAAAGGAAAGAGAGCGATCTTTTTTCTCCAATCTGTATGAACATCTTTCTGCGAAAAGAGATAAAAAATAAATGAGCTTAAGAAAGCTACTACAAAGAGAGCCATAAAATTGAAGAAGTGCCAATAAGGACCTGCATTTTTTATAAAGATAAGCGGAACATTTAATATTCCCGCAAGAAGGATAAAAGGGAAAACAATATTGTTGCTCAAATGAAATGTAGACTGCAGTTTTATTCTCATTGGTATATTAGATTTCCAAACAAGCGGAAGAATTTTTTTTGCGGTTTCAACTGCGCCTTTTGTCCAACGAAATTGCTGAGCTTTAAGCGCGTTCATTTCGGCAGGCAGTTCTGCAGGCGTTGTGAAGTCGCGAAGGTAAACAAAACGCCACCCTTTAAGCTGCGCGCGGTAACTTAGGTCTAGATCTTCGGTTAAAGTATCTGCGTGCCAGTTGCCGGCGTCTTCAATACATTCTTTTTTCCAAACGCCGCCTGTTCCGTTGAAGTTGATGAAAAACCCGGCTTTGTTGCGCACAGTTTGTTCAATTACAAAATGTCCGTCTAATGCAAGAGCCTGAATTTTTGTAAGAAGCGAGTAGTCTTCGTTAAGATGTTCCCAGCGCGTTTGAACCATTCCTATTTTATCATCGCTGAAATATCTTAATGTGTTGCGTAAAAAATCTTTTTTAGGAATAAAATCCGCGTCAAAAATTGCAATGTATTTTCCTTTTGCTGTTTTTAGCCCCTCTTTTAATGCGCCGGCTTTGAATCCTTCGCGCGAAGCGCGGTGAAGATGCTGTATATCAAAACCGAGTTCCTGTTTTTCTTTTACCAAACGCGCAACTACGTCAACCGTTTCGTCCGTTGAATCATCTAAAACTTGAATTTCCAATTTATCTTTTGGGTAATCGATTTCGCACACTGCGGTTACTAATCTTTCCACGACATACATTTCGTTATAAAGAGGAAGCTGAATTGTTACCAAATCTTCATCGTGTTCTGCTTTCTGTTTAGGAAAATTTTTCCTGTATTTATGATGATAGTACATCATTACAAAACCGTGGCTTCCGAAGAATAGAAGAACTGAAAGTGAAATTATATATACGAAGAGAACTATTTCATCGAATATCATAAAATATTTTTACCTTTTTGTTTACCAATTAGAAACTACGCCAAGAAGTATATCTTCTGTAATTTTATCAATTGCTAATTCAATTGCTTTTTTACGGGCGGGGGTTATATCGCCGCCAACTGCATAATCGCCGTAATTAGAAAAATTTTTTTCGAGGATTGTAAGCTTTTTAACCAAATCTTTGTAAACAATACGCACTGTAACTGTAACTCTTCTTGAAGTTACTTTCTCGCCGCCGGCAACAACCGATGGTGAATCTGTTAGCGAAATAATGCTTCCTTCTAGCAGTGCATTGGAATTATATTTTTCGCCGACTCTAAGCGTGTTGTCGTTTATAAATTTTTGAATAAGCTGTTTTGTTAATTTGTCAGAAAGATCAAATTCGCCGGAACCGCTTTTATCTGCAAAAACTGGAATTGCAATTGTTCTTAAATGCGCCGGAACCGAAGCCCCAGTAAATGAATAACTGCACGCTTGGACGCTTAGTACAAATATAACGCTAAACATTATAAGAACTAATCTCACTCTTTTTCTTTTCGAGGCAATAATAGTTTTTGCCTGAGTGATAAAGAAGTTGACAAGATAATTATTTATTCCCTTAGTCGATTCCATAATCTTTTAATTTCCTGTAGAGAGTCCGCTCGCTTATACCAAGCAGGTTAGCGGCTTTTCTTTTGTTATGTTTCGTAAAGTAGAGCGCGTTTATGATAGCGTCTTTTTCTAGTATATTCAGCCGAACAACTTCGTTTAATTTGGAATTGAAATTCACGCTACCAACTTCGCTTTGAGTTTTTTGAGCGAACATTTTCAGCTCCATCAGGTCTTTTTTAATTTCAATAAGAGCGCGGTAGATCATTTCACGGTCGAGCGATTCCGGCGGTCTGTTTATATGAACGGGAAGGTTTCGAAGTCCGTCTGTTCCAGTTTCTATTGTTAAAAGCGGAATGAAAGAATCTACATCAAGTATTCCGGTTTTGCTTAAAGCCATGGCAGTTTCGATGACGTTTTTCAGTTCACGAATATTGCCGGGCCAATTGTAATTAACCAATAATTTTTCCGCTTCTTTTGCAATTTTAAATCCGTTCGTTCTATTTATTGAAGAGTTTTTAAGAAAGTGATTTGCAAATTCTATTATATCGCCTCTTCTGCTGCGCAATGGTGGAATATTAAGGTTTACGGCTTTTAATCGGAAATAAAGATCGTGTCGAAATTTTTTTGAATCGACTTCTCTTTGCAGATCTTTATTTGTTGCGGCAATGATACGCACATCAACTTTAGTAACGGTCTCGCTGCCAATGCGCATAAACTCCTGCGTTTCTAAAACGCGTAAAAGTTTAACCTGTGTCATCAAAGTGAGTTCGGCAATTTCATCAAGAAATAAAGTACCGCCGTCGGCTATTTCAAAATATCCTTTACGGTCATCTGTAGCGCCGGTGAACGATCCTTTTTTATGCCCGAATAATTCGCTTTCTAACAGACTTTCCGGAATAGCGCCGCAGTTAACGCTTACAAGCTCTTTGTTTGCGCGGCGGCTGAAATTATGAATTGCACGAGCAAAAACTTCTTTGCCAACCCCGCTTTCGCCTGTAATTAAAACCGAAATATCGCTCTGCGCTACCTGCATGGTTATATCAACTAGGTCGTGTATCTCTTTCGACCTGCCGATAATCCCAAATTTTTTCTGAAATTCTTCCGCTTTCATTCTATATAATATAACTGTATAATTTGCGCTGTAAAAATAACTGTTTTTACATCAATTGTTAATCTTGAAAAATGAGGAGCGACACTACAATCGTGTGTATTAATGGCATAGCCATTGCCGTATGAAAGTTAATAAAAATAGATGGTATTTTTAAGCCAATCTTTGTTGTGTAACTCAAATCTTAGCAAGATCATGAACAAACAATAAATATTTTCGTGGTCTTGCACGTGTTCTTAATTGTGATCGTTTGGAAAAGAGTACGAACAAGAGAATGATAAAGATATTTTTTGTTTTAAGAGAGCATGTATTATCAGTATATAACCGCACGCATTAAAGATAAATTCTTTTTTGTAAATCGAAATTCAGAATAAATTAAACTTGTGAATAAAATCATCGTTTAGATACTTGACTTAATTTTTCAACTAATTTTGTATTTGGAACGATTCCTTTCTTTTGCATGTTTTTAATTTGTTCCCAAGCTTTTTCGTACTTTTCTAATTCTAAGTAGCACTTAGCTAGAAACTGATGTATATCCATATATGTTGGATTCAAAGCTAATGCTTCAGAAAAATATTTTATAGAATTTTCAAATTTACTAGTCTTGTAAAAAATATATCCAAGATTATATAAAGCATCTGGATAATTAGGATTTAGACTTAATGCTTTATTTAGATCATTTATTGACTGATCATATTTTCCTAATAAAATTAAGGCGCTGGCCCTATTATTATATGCATTTGCCCAAGATGGATTTATTGATATTGCTTTGGCATGGTACTGAAGCGCTGTTTCATAGTCCTTTTTTTCTTGATAGGCAACTCCTAAATTATCATAAGCCTTAAAAAAATTCTTATCCAATTCTACTACTTTTTTCATATCAATTATTGATAGATCAATTTCATTGTTGTGAAGGTAAACGGCTCCTCTAGCAAAATAAGGTCTTACTTTAGTTGGAGATTTATTTATAGCGTCTGTCCACATAGATATCGGATCGTTCCAAAGAGAGTTCCGCTGATATGTTAAAATTGAATAAGTAAGCACAAGACACGTAAAAAATAATATGGTTATAGTTCCATATTTTTGCATTAAAGAAAATATTATAGATACTAACAATAAAGAAAATCCCCAAACAGGTAGATAAAGACGATGTTCAACTATAACGTCTCTTATGGGGATAATACTTGACTCAACCGATAATGTAACAAAGAACCAAAGAATAGAAAAAGAAATCAGCGGATATTTTTTAGCAAATTTTATACTGATTATTAAAAGAGCCACAAGGAGCGATAGATTTATAATTGTTCCAATGTCTGCTAGAGTAGTTGCTAAAGGAAAGTCATAATCAATATTTTGATTGACGGGAATGAATAGGAGTTTCAAATAGGCGACTAAAACATTAATCTGAGTTATTAAATAATCCTTTCTTGATATTTCATCTGCCTCTATAGGAATGCCAAAGTAAGCAATCACGAATCCTGCTATAATTAGAAAGGGAACCAATATTGAAATCATCATATTCCAATTAATCTTATTCTCTTTATTCCTTAAAAAAATAATTTCGTATATAATAAGAGAAATTGGAAGACTAGCGACTATTTGTTTGCTCTGTAATCCCATGATGAATGTTAAAAGAGATAGTACAAATAAAAGCGCTGCAATAAAATATTTATTTTTTGTTTTAACAGAATCATTTAGAAAAATTAGCCGCGCTTTGACATATAATAATAATGTAGATAAATAGAATAAAGCAGCTAAAGAAGTCATTCTCTGAATAATGTAAGTTACCGCTTGGGTTTGTATTGGATGAGATATGAATAGTAGCCCCACTAATAGAATGAAATACTTTTTCTCTTTTGGATTATATCTGTTTTTAATTGTGGGAGTATTTAAAGTTAATTGCGTGAGCAACATTACGAGAATTGAGTTAATGAGATGAATTACGATATTTACTATGTGATAACCTACAACATTCATCCCCCCAAAATGAAAATTAAGAGCAACACTTAAATAGGAAAGATATCTGTCGTTAAAATTAAATATGCCTGGTAGTTTATCGAAATTTTGGAGATTTTTTATCTGAGGATTATCAATGATCGAATCATAGTCGTCAAAATAAAATGGAACATGTAGTGTATTCGAATAAAGAAGAACACCTAAAATAATTACAGCTAAAAGTGAACCCCAGAATAATATTCTTGAACGGTCTGATAAAATTTCATTATTAAGCTGAGTTTCACGGCTTTTTTGAATCTTTTTGATATCTTGTTTTGCAGATTTTTTTTTACTCATAACATTTGTTAAACTTTTACTAGCGGATTGTTTAATAATATGATTTGTGTTAATGCTCGTTTTTTAGCAAAAAGAATAACAGGTGTAGAAAGATACGCTTCTGAAATATCTCTCGCATTAATAAAAATAGATCCAGAGATTTTTATTTTATCGCCTCATAATGTATTAAAGAATCCGCATAGTGCAAGTTTCAAAGTCATAGAACTTGGGTTCACTAAAGATTATCTCTGGGAACAAATTGAGCTTCCTCTTTTTCTTAAGCAAAATAATAATCCAGTTTTAATTAACCTTACAAATACTGCGCCGATATTTTATAACAATCAAATTACCGTAATCCATGATCTTGCTTTTATTCATTATCCGGAATGGTACACTAAGAAAGCTGCTCTCTTCTTTAAGTTATTGGTAAGTCAATCGGCAAAGGTTTCTAAAAGGATAATAACGGTTAGTCACTTCTCAAAACAGGAGATAATAAAATATTTAAATATTCCTTCAGAAAAGATTATTGTAATTCCTGAAGCGGTGCCAACTAATATTTTGCGGCTTAGAGAAAAAAAATATCTTAATAATTATGGCGGATACATTCTATCGGTATCTTCCATTGAACCCAGGAAAAATCTAATTAATCTGATCGAAGCATTCATCAAATTGAATAGGCCGGATATTAAATTAATTGTTGTGGGAGACGTTAATAAAAACGTTTTTAACAAAGTGAAACTTGATTTCGCAAAGAACAAAAAAAATATTTTATTTTTAGGATATGTGAGTGACGAAGTTCTTGTCAGCTTATATAAAAATGCCAGACTATTTGCTTATCTTTCATATTATGAGGGTTTTGGATTACCGCCATTAGAGGCGCTATCTTGCGGATGCCCGACTTTAGTTTCAAATACAAGTAGTTTGCGTGAGGTTTGCGGAAATGGGGCTTATTACTGTGACCCATACGATATAGAGGATATTACAGATAAGATGGAAAAAATTCTTACAGATAAACTAATTATTGAGCCCGAGGACGCTAAAGCTATTACGGAAAAATATAATTGGCATAAGAGCGCTAAAATGATTTTAGACGTGGCGGCAGAACTTTCTTAAATAAAAAACTCGCCTTACGCAATGATATTAGACTTTGCGTGAGAAAAGAAAACAGTGCCAAAGGACATGGCTATGCCATTTAACGCAGAGACCGCAAAGGGATAAACATTTAAATTATCTACATGCGTAAGGTGTGTAAAAAAAATAATTTATGAATGCTGAATCAAATCTAAATAGTAACATTTTTCAATTACAATATGATTAAAAAGAGTTTTCGCTACATTAGGTTATTATTAGATTTCACAAAAGAAATCTATAGAAAAAGGTTCATTATTTATGAACTTGCTAAAAGGGATTTCCAAGCTCAATACAAAGGTTCGTATTTGGGATTTTTTTGGACTTATTTACAGCCCCTTTTATTTATTCTGATCATCTGGAGCGTGTTAACTTTAGGTTTCAAGCTGCAGAACATTGAAAATACCTCTCATGCATTTTGGTTGATCAGCGGAATGATCGCATGGCTCTTCTTTTCGGAACTGTTTTCGTCAACTTCCTTTGTGGTTCAGCAGCACAGTTTTCTAATTAAGAAAATGGATTTTAGTCTAGGTATACTTCCAATGGTTAAGATTCTTAGCGCGCTGGTTAACCATTTGGTTTTTGTTTTTATAACTATTCTTGTTGGATTTTTTTTCGGGCTCTATCCTGGAATTTATACAATTCAGATTATTTATTATATTTTTTCTATGTGTGTCCTTCTCTTAGGATTGGGATGGTTAACGTCATCAACCAGCATCTTTGTTAAAGATGTAAATAATATTGTTTCAATTCTTATTCAATTTGGATTCTGGTTAACTCCAATATTTTGGAGTATATCGATGATACCTGAGAAATTTCATTGGTTTATCACACTTAATCCTGTCTATTATATTATTGCAGGATACCGCGATACGCTGATATATAAAATTCCATTCTGGAATAAGCCCTATGAAACATTGTTTTTCTGGGGAATAGTTTTGATTATTTTGCTTATAGGCGCCATAGTATTCAGAAGACTTAGACCTCATTTTGCCGAGGTGATATAATGAGTAATGATGTAGTTGTGAAATTAGAAAGCGTTTCTAAATTTTATAAGCTTTATCATTCGCCAAAGGATAGGTTAAAAGAAGCTCTAAATCCTTTTGGTAAAAAATATCACAAAGAGTTCTTTGCTCTAAAAGATATCAGTTTTGAGTTAAGAAAAGGGGAATGTCTTGGTGTTATTGGAAAAAATGGGATGGGAAAATCTACACTTCTTAAACTTGTCGCACATATTATTGAACCAAGTTCGGGGAGTATTAGTGTTAATGGGAGTGTTTCTGCTTTGTTAGAATTAGGCACGGGATTTAACCCGGAGTTTACCGGTCTTCAGAATATTTATTTTTATGGTACTATACTGGGCTTTAATAAGAAACAGATCGAAAAAAAAATAGAGGAAATAATAAAGTTTGCAGATATCGGCGAGTTTATAGACCAGCCTGTTAAAACATACTCGAGCGGAATGTTTGTTCGACTTGCATTTGGTGTTCAGACCAGCTTAAAACCGGATATTCTGATTGTAGATGAAGTGTTAAGTGTTGGAGATATTTTTTTCCAGCAGAAATGCCATGCAAGGATTGAAGAACTCCTCTCACTAGGCGCTTCATTAATTCTTGTTTCTCATGATATGCAGTTAATTGAAAAGTATAGCACAAAAACCATGCTCTTAAATTTTGGCGAATGTATTGAGCTTGGATTACCCAACCAAGTTGTGCATAGTTATTATCATTTGGGAAATAGTTCTAGCGCTAATATGGACAAAGTAGTTTATCATGAATTTAATAATTTGTCATATAATAAAAATCCTTCTACGCAAGAGATAGACTGGCCGGCGAATTCTGAATTTATTATTTCCTCCCCGTATTCAGTTAAAGGAGGGATCAATATTGCTGTTTGCAAAGGAATCTCTTTATGTAATAAAGATCGAAAAGCATGCAATGTGTTTAGAATAGGGGAAACGGCTTATCTGTACTATGAAGTTGAATTATTAGAAAACATCGGGTTCCCATACGGAATGGCTACTATAATAAATTCTAAGAATATAATTATTCATGCAAAAGATACTCTTCAATATGGTTTTGACGAGATAACGGCTTATCCGGTTAAGCCAGGGACTAAATTAAAATTTTTACAGACATTCCAATTAGAACTTGCCGAAGGAGAATATATTTTCGCGGTAGGATTTGGGCAAATAGACCCCAAAGATATTCATGATGTTAAGAAAGCGGATCACAATAAAAGAATTCTTTATATGAAAAGTATTTTTGGCATTACGCATGCATGTAAATTTTCTGTAATAGCAGACGAAAACAACTTAATTTTTCCGTTTCATGGATATGTAGATTTAAGCGGAAATTTTTTCTTAAAAACTGAATAGATACTTAAAAAATATTCCTTCAAGAGAAATGAAGAAAATCCAAAAAAAAATAAATGAATTTTTTCTGTTAAAAGTGTTTGGTAGAAATCGTATCTCCGAGATAGCAAATATGTATGAGGTTAGCAGCAGCATAAAAATACTTGAAAATGACTATGGGCATATCTTGAGTATAAAAGAACAACTTCCGGTTGATCTTAATAAAGAACCTTTGCCTTGGTATACGTATCCTGCCATTGAATTTTTGAAACAATTTGACCTAAGAGATAAACTAGTATTCGAATGGGGATGCGGCAATTCGTCTTTATTTTTTGCTAAAAGAGTTTCTGCTATTAAAAGCGTAGAAGATAATGAAGAGTGGTTTAATAATATTTATAAATCTAAACGGGCTAACCAGGAAATAAAATTAGCTAAAGACCTTGAGTATATAAATTATATATCTCATTTGGGTTATAAGTTTGACGTAATAATTATTGACGGGAAACATCGATCTGAATGCGCAAAAATTGCTTATAATTTTTTAAATGAAGGTGGATTTATAATACTTGACAACTCCGACTGGCACAAAAATTCCGCAAAGTATATTAGAGAATTAGGCTTAATTCAAGTTGATTTCCATGGATTTGGACCTATCAACCAATACACATGGACAACATCTTTTTTTCTCCATCCAAAATTTAATTTTAAGGCATATAATGATATTCAACCAAGTAATCCGATTGGGGGTTTAAACCAAGTTTGTGATTGAACTGATTATCAATGTTTAATGAAACAGTTATTGGGCGAGCTAAATGCTCATTCTAACGAGGTTATTGCTTTTTAACATAAAAGATGTTTCTAAATATTTTTAGTATTGTTGATATGGCTGAATCAAATCTAGAAAAAGAATTTGGAATAAAAAGTTATTCCCAAGAAGGTGAAGATCTAATTCTCGCGCGAATATTTGAAGGGATAAATAGCGGATTTTATGTTGATGTCGGAGCATATCATCCTATTCGTTTTTCTAATACACACTATTTTTATAAAAAAGGGTGGAGCGGAATTAATATCGATCCTATGCCTGGATGTATGAAAATATTTGATGAAATTAGACCGCGCGATATTAACATTGAAGCTGCAGTATCAAATGTAAATGAAGAATTGGAATATTATTCTTTCAACGAAGGAGCATTAAATACATTTTCAAATGATTTAGCCAAGTCACGTTTGTCCATGAACGGCTATTTTATTCAGTTTCAAAAAAAAATTAAAACACAAAAGCTTTCTGATATTTTAGATAAATATTTACCTGAACATCAAGTAATTGACTTCCTTTCAGTTGATACCGAAGGTTTTGATTTGAACGCGCTGAAATCAAATAACTGGGAAAAATATTCACCGCAAGTTGTGATAACGGAGATGCTCGGGTTCAATTTTGAACAATTCCTGGATTCGGAATTATATTTATTTATGAAGTCAAAAAATTATTCTTTTTTTGCGAAAACTTTTAATTCTTTATTTTTTAGAAAAAATAACTAAAACAAAAACCTAAACTACTTCATCTTTTAGAAATATTTTTTTTGAGATTTAGATTATGCCAGCTCCAATTGCATTATTCGTTTACAACCGGCTAGCTCATACTAAGCGTACAATAGAAGCTCTAGAAAAAAATGAACTTGCAGAGAAATCTGAATTATTCATTTTTTCTGACGGACCAAGAGACGAAAAGGATGAAGAAAAAATTATTAAAGTAAGAGAATATCTAAAAGAGAAAAAAGCATTTAAAAGCACTTACATTTTTGAACAAGAAAAAAATTTGGGATTAGCAAAATCTATAATTAAAGGAGTAAGTGAAATAGTTAATTCTTTTGGTGAAATAATCGTTCTTGAAGATGATATTTTAACTTCTCCTTTTTTCTTATTTCACATGAATCGAGCGCTTGATCTATACAAAGACGAGGAAAAAGTTATCAATATAAGCGGTTATACTTTTTCTTATGAGTCCGGCTCTTTACCCGATACATTTTTTTTATTTTTTCCTGCCGTATGGGGTTGGGCGACCTGGAAAAGAGGGTGGAATTTGTTTGATGAAGATGGGGAGAGATTAATTAAACAGCTTGAAGAAAAGAATTTGATTAAGAGGTTTAATTTCAATAACTCTTTTGCCGGTTCAATAATGCTTAAAAATCAGGTCAAAGGTTTTAACGATTCTTGGGGTATAAGATGGTTTGCTTCTTCATTATTATCTGAGAAATATACACTCATGTTTAAAGAATCCTTAGTTAATAATATCGGGCATGATAAAAGCGGCATTCATTGTGCGGAATCTGCTGTACATGATGTTAAACTATTAGATAAAAAACTTGAGGTCAAAAAGATTCAGTTAGTTGAAAATGAAGAAGCGCTGCTGCATTGTGAAAAATATTTAAGGGATGTTTTTTTTGAAGACTACAATAAACTGCATGATATTTGTGAAGAGCGGTTAGAACTAATAAATGAACTCAATAAGGTTGCTCAAGAGAGACTAGAATTGATAAATTCTTTAGCTAAAACAGCCGAAGAGAGACAACATTTAATAGAAATTTTGGATAAAGAAGTTAAACGATTGAAACAATAATGACAGTATGCTCTCTTCCATTATAATTATTTGAGATTAATTAACATGACGCTTCCTTACTTTATCGAGATTCTAAAAGATGTCTATAAAAATAAAATTAACTTCATAGATATCGGAGCTTATAAGGGCTCTGTTACTATGCTGCTGCTTAATGAATTTCCCGAATGCTCAGGAATCCTTTTTGAACCGACTGAAGAAAACTTCTGCGCTCTTGAAAAAATATTTGAGAATAATAAAAACATTCGGATATCAAATTCCGCCTTAGCAAATCGGGTAGGTGAAACAGATTTCTATCTTTTTGAAGATTCCGCACAAAACAGCATTTTATTAGCTAATCAGAACGATGTCGAGTGTAAAAAAAATAAGATTACTGTTGATACCGTAGACAATTTTTTAGAATCAAATTCGTTTTTGGAGAGTGTTGATTTTATTAAAATAGATACTCAGGGAAATGATCTTTATGTTTTGCAAGGCGCAGTGAAGACCATAAAAAAGCATTCTCCCATTATTTTAACTGAATTTATTTTTATACCCCTTTATAAAAATCAAGGGTTTTATTTTGACCAATTGATGTTTATGAATGAGTTAGACTACAGATTAATTGGTATTTTTAATACACATATAATTCATAATACATTAGCATTTGCGGACCTCCTGTTTGTTCATTCAAGCGTATATGAAAAAATAATCAAGGACATTTCATTTCCTTCTGATTATTACTGTGTTGATATTCAACATTTATTAGAAGAAAATAGAAATCTTAGAAAAATCTGTGAAGAGAGACTAGAATTGATAAATAGGATAACAAAAGAAGCAGAAGAAAGGTTAGAGATAATAGCAGTGTTGGAAAAAGAATTAAAAAAAATGAAGGGCTAAAAAAACAATATGGGCGCTGTAAATTTTTCTATAGATATTAAACTTGTTGAGACTTTAAAGAAGGTTTTGTCTCTAGATATATTTGTAGAGACCGGTACTTTTGAAGGCGACACAATAGAAAAAGTTAAAGACCTATTTAACGAAATTCATTCAGTTGAACTATCAGAAGAATATTATAACCGGGTTAGAAAAAGATTCAAATCTTTTGATAATATTCATTTGTATTTAGATAGCTCGGAAAATTTTTTAAAAAAAATCCGCCCAATTTTAAAAGAAAAATCCGTTCTTTATTGGTTAGATGCGCACTGGTGCGTTGCGGATAGAACAGCCGGGGAAAAATCACAGTGTCCTCTATTGGAAGAATTAACATCAATTAAAGTACTAAATGAGAAGAGCACAATAATTATTGATGACGCTCGGTTATTTATTGCTCCGCCTCCTTCTCCACATGAAATAACGCATTGGCCCGATATCAATTCTGTCTTAAAGATTATGAGTAAATTGAGTTCAGTACACGAAGTGATGATATTGAATGATACAATAATCTTTTTCCCGCACGCTATTAAAGGCGTTGTGCATGATTATGCATATAACAATTCTATTAATTGGTTAACAGTTCTAGATAAGTCTAGAGATTATGATAAACTTTTAGAGCAGCTTAGGGAAAAAGAAGAAAAGATAATTTCGCTCTCAAATGAACTAGTTGGAAAAGAAAAAGAAATAATTGCGTTATCTAATGAGCTTCAAGAAAAAGAAGAAAAGATAATTTCGCTCTCAAATGAACTAGTTGGAAAAGAAAAAGAAATAATTGCGTTATCTAATGAGCTTCAAGAAAAAGAAGAAAAAATAAATGCGTTCTCAAATGAACTAGCAGGAAAAGAAAAAGAAATAATTGCGTTACCTAATGAGCTTCAAGAAAAAGAAGAAAAAATAATTTTGCTCTCAAATGAACTCATAGAGAAAGAAAAAGAGATAAATTTCCTCTCGGGTTCTTTAAATATTTTGAAAAAGAGGTTGTCAACTCCATTTTGGGGTATTTTGACTTTGATTCAGCATCATTTCCCCAAGCTATGGGATTTCGTTTACAGGAAAAAACTCAGCTGGTCGCAGAAAGGAGAAAAGAAAAAACCTCTGCATAAGCTAAAGTTCTTTACGCCTAGATTAGGTCAGTTGAACCATTATGATCCTATCGAATTAAAAATCCCAAGGAGATATTTGAAAATAAAACCGGAACCGGACTTACCCAGACTTTCAATAGTTACTCCATCTTATAATCACGCACAGTTTTTAGAACGCACAATAAAAAGTGTCTTAGACCAGAAGTATTCGAATATGGAATACATAATTCTTGATGGGAATTCAAATGATGGCAGCGCTGATATTATTGAGCGATATAAAAACCAACTTGCCTATTGCAAATCAGAAAAAGATAATGGGCAGGCGGATGCAATAAACAAAGGGTTTCAACATTCTACAGGAGAATTAATGGCTTGGTTAAATTCCGATGATGTTTATCTTCCCGGAACATTTTATTATATTGTTAATTATTTCAATAAAAATCCTGATGTTGATGTAGTCTATGGGCATAGAATATTGATAGATGTGAATGATAAAGAAACTGGACGCTGGATACTGCCGTCTCACGATAAAAAAGTTTTATATTATGCCGATTTTATTCCTCAAGAAACTTTATTTTGGCGGCGTAGAATTTGGGATAAAGTTGGCGGATGTTTAGACCATGATCTTCAATTTGCTTTAGATTGGGATCTATTATTAAGATTTCAGGAAGCTGGAGCCATAATAAAACGAGCGCCAAGATTTTTAGCAGCGTTTAGGGTACATCCTCAACAGAAAACATCTGCTCAGATCTCTTCTTTGGGGGAGAAAGAAATGAATCTTTTACGAAAAAAATATCTCGGAAGAGATGTTGAATACTCCGAGATAAAAAAGAAAATTTTGTTATACCTTGTTAAATCGGAAATCTTGCATAAATTTTATAAGCTCAAGATTTTCGGATACTAAAACAATTTGTTAAAAGCGAAAGGCTTTTGATAGATGGATAATCTTAATCCAGAATTTTTGTTTTCGGATAATTACACTACCAGCAATCCAATTATTAAAAAATTACAAAAACGTTTTTTTGATAACATATTTTCTATAATTGAAAAAAACAAAATCAATCCTCAGGCAATTCTCGAACTTGGAGCCGGCGAAGGTTTTTCAACTGAAAAATTAATTCGGTTTTGGGAGGCCAAGAAATTTTTTGTTAGTTCTGATTTACATTTTGAACTAGTAAAAAAAAATGCTGATAAATCCAGCTGTGATAAAATGGTTGTTTTTGATATTAACCGGCCACCGATTGTTTATAAAAAGATGGATTTTGTAATTGCATTGGAAGTATTGGAACACATTCCCAATCCGGACAACGCATTGAAAGAAGTTGCGAAATTAACAAAGGTTTTTGCTCTAATTAGTGTTCCATTCGAACCGTGGTGGAGAATCGGCAATATGCTGAGGGGCGCTTATATAAAAGATTTTGGGAATACTCCCGATCATGTTAACCATTGGAGCATTGGGTCATTTAAAAATTTTTTATCAAAACAGTTTAAAAATGTAGAAATAAAAATTTCATTCCCGTGGTTAATAGGAATTTGTTCACACGAAATAAAATAGAATAACAGATGAAAAAAGTTCTTGTTTCAATACCGGTGTATAATGAAGAAAAAACACTCGGATCAATTATAGAAAAAATCAGAGCTATGAAATTTCAAGATGTTGAATTTTCTATACTCGTTGTTGATGATGGTTCAAAAGATAGATCTGCCTCAATTGCCGAAGAGCACGGTGTTTTTTTAATTAGAAATATTACAAACAGTGGACTTGGTTTTTCATTTAGAGCAGGCGTAAAATTTGCCGGGGAAAATAATTTTGATATTATGGTTACAATTGACGGCGATGGCCAATTTGATCCGGCAGACATTGTTAAATTAATTGGTCCGATTTTGAAAAATGAAGCCGATTTTGTAACAGCTTCAAGATTCAGCAATAAAGATTTTTTCCCTAAAATGCCGGCATTGAAAAGATGGGGCAATTTTAGAGTAGCTAAACTGGTAAACAGAATTACAAAATTAAATTTGCACGATGTGTCGTGCGGGTTCAGGGCTTATTCTCATGTCGCTCTTATTAGTTTGGATTTGATCGGCGATTATACTTATACCCACGAAACCATACTTGTGTTGGCATTCCGGGGATTTCGAATTCAAGAAGTAGATGTGTTAGTAAGGGGTGAACGGGAATTTGGTAAATCAAAAGTCGCAAGAAATGTTTTCAAATATGCCTTTAATGCACTATTGATAATTATCCGGTGTTTACGGGATTATAAACCGTTCAAGTTTTTTGGCGCCGCCAGCTTTACTTTTCTTATCTTGGGATTATTATGCCTTACTACTTTTGTAATCTTTTCAATTTTTAAAAACGAGTTTTATTTTAAATCCCTAGCATTTATAGGAGCGTTTTTTATAATATGGTCAGGGTTATTGTTTATTGTCGCTTTAATAGCGGATATGTTTACAAGAATCCGAAATCAACTAGATGAGATTAGGAAACAGATTTCGCATAATTAGTCGGCGCTGAAATAAAGTTAAAGGATAGTAACAAAATAGTTTAGAAAGAAAGGAACTTTAAATAAATTGCAAGAGAAATAAAAAACAATAAAAAAAGCTTGCAAAAAATGAGACCACGAAACGACCAAAAGACATTAGAAATCTTCAAAGTACGCCTTTTGCTCGAAGAATTGGAATGATCTTTTCTGCATGGCTCTCTTCAATAATTATTCATCAGAAGTTAACAGATATAACTTCCGGTTTTAGAGCTTGGAACAAAAAAGCGCTTGAAGTATTTTCTAAAGATTATCCAATGAGTTTTCCAGGTGTTGAATCATCGATTCATGCTTATTATAGGGGATTAAGAATTAAGGAAGTGCCTGCTAAATTTGAAGCAAGACAGTTAGGTAAATCGAGCATAAATTTTTGGAAATCGTTTTATTATCCATTTAAAACAATTATAGCCGCTTTAGGAGTAATTCTAAGGGCAAATTCTTTTAAAAAAGATTCTTGATATGAGGTTTTTATGAAAACCGGAACTCAACTGTTTATTCTTTTTATCTCTCTCTCATTTGCTGGAATGATACTTTATTTAATGAAAAAAAATAAATTGAGAGAAGAATTTTCTCTTATTTGGTTTGTTTTAGCGATATTGATTATTACTTGTGCTGTATTTGCAAAAGAGATAGTCGTTTTTTTTGAGTTTCTAAATCCAGACAGCGCAGGTGAAATATTATTGTTCGTAATAATTATTTCGCAGTTTATTTTTATTCTACTTTTTTCTGTTAAGTTGTCTAGCATAAAGAATCAAAATAAAACTTTTTCACAGGAGATTGCTCTCTTACGCAATAGATTAGAACTGATTGAAAAGAATGAAAAAAAATAATTATAACTTATTTTTCCTTTAATGTATTCCGTAAAAGAAATATGCAATGCCGGCCGCCACCAATGGAATAATTTCGTCTTTGAGAATAATGGAGCCACGGTTTTCCATTTGTTCGAATGGAAAAATGTCTTTGAGAAAAGTTATAAATTACAAACTTATTACCTTGGTCTTTATTTAAACGAAAAATTAGTTGCTGTATTACCCGCTGCTCTGATTAATAAACCTTTTGCAAAACCAATCGCAATTTCATTACCATTTTGTAATTATGCGGGTTTGCTGTTCGATACTGCTTTGGAAAGGAATGTAGTTGTACGTTGGTTTATCGAATTTCTGCAAGAGAAGAAAGTTTATTTATTTGAAGAAAGGCGAATTCTTAACGATAATTACGATTCGCTAACTGAAGAATGTACTTTGAAGCTTGAACTTCCATCTGGCTCTGAAAAATTATGGCATAATCTTACGGACAAAGTTAGAAATCAAATCAGGAAAGCGGAAAAATCGGGGTTAACAGTTAGATGGGGAATTGATCAAATTAAAGAACTCTATTATATATATTCACGCAACATGTCGTCGCTTGGCACTCCGGTTCATTCTTTCAGATTTTTAGAGAGCATCTGTTTAAATCTAAAAAATAATATCGATATTCTTACAGTGAGAAAAGACGGAAAAGCAATTGCGGCTATGCTATTACTGAAATTTAAAAGACAATTATCAAATCCAATAGCTTCGTCTCTGAAAAGTCATTTATCAATGAATCCTAATATGCTTTTGTATTGGGAAGCTTTGC
Organism: Melioribacter sp.; assembly: GCA_020723965.1. GTDB lineage: Bacteria > Bacteroidota > Ignavibacteria > Ignavibacteriales > Melioribacteraceae > DYHW01. The sequence goes on from DYHW01000001.1 coordinate 156,531, forward strand.
GTTACGGTTGTGAAAACGGATTTGAGGAATTCGATTTTGGCCGGAGTCAAATTAATTCGGGAACCTATAAATTTAAAAAGCAATGGGGGGCGGTTCCACAAAATCTCATTTATGAGTGCTATTCAACTTCACCTGCAAAAATGAAATCTTCAATCTCTTCTTATAGGGGAATAAAGGCAAAAATCTTTAGTTCCATTTGGAAAAATATTCCTTATCAACTTACTCTACTAATTGGACCAAGATTAAGAAAATACCTCCCCTGATGATGGAAAATATCGAAAAATATTGGAAAAATTCATTTAATAAAAGCGCTGTTGAGCATAAGGAAGATCATAAAGTTGCTCAATGGAGCAAACATGGGTTAAAAAGAAGAATAAAATTTTTCCAAGAAATTTTTTATGAGACAAAACCAGAAAGCAAATACAATTTAATTCTAGATGCGGGGTGTGGTTCTGGAATTTATTCTTCGTTATTGAGAAGGGGGGGATATAGGGTTATTTCTGCTGATTATAGTTTGAACATGATTAAAGTAACTAAAGAGAAATTAAAAAAGGAATTTGTTAGTATCGGATGTAAATGTTCTTCCTATCAATTCTAATTCTTTGGATTATATTATTTGCTTTGGTGTCTTTCAGTATATTTATAATGCCGAGAATGTAATCAAAGAGTTTTCACGCGTTATTAAAAAGGGAGGTAGAGTTTTGATTAATGTTCCAAACAAAAAATTCTTTATGAAGCGTTCGGAACATTTCTATAATTGGTATGATCCTGAAGATATTGGCGTAACATCTATACAACACGGGTTTACTCATTATCAATTCATAAATCTGTTTTTAATGCCTGTTTATTTAAGATGGTTGGAGCGTTTTTTTGACAAAAATATTTTCAACAAGAATTTTCCATGGTTAGCCCATGATTTAATAATATTACTCACAAAATAGAATGGCCTTTAAATCATATTTTAAGTGGTTCCAAATAATTGGCATAATACTGCTGATCTATATTTTAACGCGGCTTGACCTTAATACGATCATAGTTAACGTAAAAAATTTTGATCTAAATTGGCTGTTTGTATATGGTTTGCTGACAATATCTATGTTGATATTAAAAAGTTTAAGGTGGGAAACCGCTTTAAAAAAACAAGGCGTTAATTATTCTCTTAAAAAGATTCTAACAATTTTTACTATTACATCATTTTGGGGAATTATAACGCCCGGCAGAATAGGTGAATTTGGTAAAATATTGTATCTTCAAAATGATAATCTCCCTTTTTCAAGAAGTATCGTTACTATAATTATCGATAGAATCTACGATATTGCTTTACTCTTTATAATGGGAATAATTTCATTTTTATTTTTTATCAATATTCTGGTTCCTGATCTGAGTCTGATAGTACTTATTCTTAGTGTCTTGATCACACTGATAATCATTATCTATTTTATTAGAGGAGGTTTGTGGGTCCTCTTAAAAAGAACATTAAGAACTATTTTGCCAAAGGATAAGTATGAAAGGTTGAATTCTGATTGGAGTCTTTTCAAAGCGGATTTTAGTTTTATTTTTATATCGACTATTCCCAAAATGTTTTTTTATTCTATTATAGCCAGTTTATGCTATTATTTACAAATTTATGCAGTAGCGCTTGGATTTGGAGTGAACGTATCATTTATTTATTTGGCATTGTGTTCATCCGTAGGGGCAATAATTTCTTGGATCCCTATCTCTATTGGCGGTTTAGGAACAAGGGAAGCAGTGTTTATTTTTTTGTTGTCTAAGGTTTCGATCTCAACTGAGTCAGCAGTACTAATTTCCTTTTTTGATAGTAGTGTTTTTGCGATCATTGTTTTAAGCATTCTTGCAACGCTAAGTTACATATATCTAAAAAATTATAAATAGAGACCTCTAAAAAATTGGTGTCTGTCACATTGAGCCAGACTTGTGGGGATAAATGTACCAAAACGGATAAATAAGAAGTCTTTAATATTTATATATCACAAAAAACAGCTTCTAAATGATTTATAATTCCTTAACATTTGATGTCGAAGATTGGTATCAAGGATTTATTTATCGGGGAATTTCCGGCTGGGAAAAATATGGTTCTCGTGAAAGTAAAAACGTTCAAAGAATCCTTGGTCTTCTATACGAATACAATACGAAAGCAACTTTTTTTGTTTTAGGAAGTTATGCCGAAAATAATCATGAAGAAATTAAACTAATTTTAAATGCCGGTCATGAAATCGCTTCACATGGTTACTCGCATATTCCAGTGCCGCAACATACGAGGGCAAGTTTTAGAGAAGATGTAAAACGGACAAAAAAACTTCTTGAAGATATAACAGGCAAAAAAATAAGCGGACACCGGGCAGCAAGCTGGTCTATAAATAAAGATTGTCTCTGGGCTTTGGATATACTAGCTGAAGAGGGATATCTCTATGACTCGAGTATCTTTCCAACAAGATTTCATTCTTTTGGCATCAATAATTATCCTGCATATCCGCGCAAAATTAATTTGCAAAATGGCGGTGAGATCTATGAATTTCCCGCGCAAGTTTTATCCTTAGGTAATATTAAGATCCCGGCTGCAGGTGGTTTTTTTATGCGTGCATTTCCATATTTTATCTCTGAACTGTCTATAAAACAATCACAAAAAAAAGAAAACCCCGGGATGGTCTATTTACATCCGTTTGATCTTGACCCTGAAGCGCCTAAATTAAAAACTAAATTATCTTTCAAGATAGTTCGCTATTATAATCTGAGCAAAACAGAAAAATATTTAAGAAGATTACTTAGCAAATTTAATTTTACTTCCATTGAGAAGTTGGTTAATGAATTCATGATCTGAATAATTCTAAGGGAACCACATTGGAAATTTTTATAAAAATATTTCTTGCGCTTTTATTTGCGCTTTTTTGCGGATACGGGGTGGTTGGATTATTTCTTGCAAGAATCAAAGATGAAAAGAAAATAAAATCCTTGTTCTTTATTATACCTATAATAGGGTATAATATTTCTCAACTTTTATATTGGTTATGGTACTTCTTATTTGAAAATCACATTATCAGTTTCTATGTGACAATTTCCTTTTTGACCTTTATAAACTTTGTTTATCTGTTTCTAAGCTGTAGAAAAGAGAGATCTTTTAATAATATTCTTAAAAGGTTTTTACCAGTTAACAAAGATGCATACCTTATTGTAGTTCTGGTTCTAATTTTTATTTTAAGTTCATGGCAGTATGTTGCTGTAGGCGAAGGGCATTATTACCATTCCGGTAATGAAGATTTCTTTGACGGTATCAATGGCGGTGTGGCTTATTTAAATAATATGCCTCTCAATTCAATGCCGCAAGATTTTAGTTATGATTGGCCTCTTCAGTATAGCAGCCAAGCATTCTGGCGGATATTACTTGGAGTTGGAGGAGTAGATGGTTTTTTAATTCAGGCAATTCTTAATTTGTTTTTAATATCAATTGGTGTTTTTTGGCTTGCGAAATATGTATTTAATGCGAACCATCGAACTGCTCTTTGGATCAGTTTCTGGAGCGTAGCAGCGAACTTTTATTTAACAACATTCTTGAATGGTCATATTGGATCTTTGATCTATGCCTCGATGGCGCCGGTTTTACTCGGAATTATCATTTTATGGGGACGTAAAGAGCTTAGTTCTTATTGGTTGATCATCGCGGCGCTTTTGTTATATTCAATTCACATTACTTATCCGGGCCCAATTTTCTTTCTTCTTATTCCTGCTGCCTTATTAGTAATTATTGAAAGAGTTATATTACCTTTGAATCTGCATAGTAAGTTTTTAGAGTTTTTGGGAATCAAAAAGGAAGATACAACTCAAAAATTCACGGGCGCAATAGTTTGGCATAGAACTATACTTATCGGTTTATTAACAATAACTGCGGCAATCTTAATTACAATTTTAGTTTATGATTATTTTGAACCGCGGCGCGTGCAGGCAATCCTGCGCACTAATGTTAGTTGGAAAATTTCTCTATTCAAAGAAATGTTCCCCATCTTTTGGGGTATTTATCCTTCCGGCTCTACAGGCACTTTATCTGCGCTGCCAATATTTATTTCAAATGAAATAATTAATACTATTGCGTTAATATTAGCCGGCTTCTTAACTTTTATTTCAATAATAGCTGCTCTCAAATGCAGAAAAAACAAAAGCATGCATTTTCTTTTCACTTATGCGCTTCTGTTTTTACCTTTCTTTATTATGATGCGATACTTTTGGGGAAGTCCCTACTACTTTTATAAATTTTTGTACGTAAATTTTTTCATAGTTGTAATAATTCTTTTTCTTTGGCTGAATGATTTTTTAAGATCTCATAGGAAAGCATGGCTTAAAAAATTAGTGATTGTCTTTCTTGTGTTCGTCGGCTCACTTAATATAATATGGAATATTTCAATAGGGGTTGATTATTATTTAAGACCATACAATGATAAAGATAAAATTGAAAATTTCTTTTCTCACACAACGAAAGAACAACTTTCACAATCATCTCTCGATATTCCCAATTTTCTATATGACTTAGTTTTTAGATATATATTTGCCGAGCATGGTTATCCCCGGTTAACATCCCGCCAAGATGCAAAATATCTTATCCAATTGGAAAATTTCGGCAATGTTCATCACAACTCAATTTCTAAAGCTCAAGAAAAATATAATAACGGTCTATTGAAGCTGGTTGAGATCCCTTCGAGCGATATAATTTCAACAACTACTAATTATGAACCGGAACACGCAGGCAATATCAATATCAATTGGGTAGGTAACGAAATAAGCGTAAAACGCGGCGTGGTCATCTCTTCCTTATCCAATCTTCTGGATTTTTTAGGAACCAGTAAAAACAGATCTCGAACTTTCATAGATATTACTGATAGAGACATTTATTTCATCCTATATCAAGCTCTAATATCAAAAGGGATGAAATTACAGACAAATGCATTTGCCGCTGATTGGTTTATTCAAGTGAAAGGGGACAAAAGTATCTTTGCAGATCTAAAAAATTCTAAAGTTGTGTGGGATGACGATATTTTCCAAATAGTAGAGATTCGGTCTGTTAGTCAAAAGAGAATAAACGAGCCGCGACAGAAACTTGATCTTTCGGGTTTGACAAGCGAGATAAAAAAGAATGGAAATAAAATATATATAGACATGCCACACTCCGAACATCTCTATTTATACTTGTTACAATTCCTAAAAGAAAACGAGATCAATGTTGCCGATGACCCAGCTAAAACAGAGTTATTCTGCAGGATTATTTTTAATTCCTCTTCTGGAGTTCGTAATTACAGTACCGTTAATCATGCCGGCGAAAAGATTTTGTGGCAGTCGGCTTCTTTCAATATTTTCCAACGTGCATGGGAAGTGCAATTATTAAAAGTTCCGGTTGAGGATAGAGTTATTACTCAAAATGCTTCCGCGCCCGAATTGCCTTTGCGGTTCTTGAGCAATATTTCAAAGGGAGATTTCCAAGTAAGAATTTCAAAAATTACCCCCAGGGCTCAATTTGTTAGATTGCTGATATCGCCTGGTCCAAGTATTGATTTTTCATCCTTTGCTCTAAAAGCAGTAAGTCTTAATAATGGAGCAGAAAAAATTTTTAATGTAACCAGCCCAAAGACTTTAATTGATCTTAACGTCAACGATTTCAAGAATCAATCTGATTCAACACTAGAATTATTTTTGGAAGGAGAAAATTTGGTTGGCCGATCTTTACTTCCGCTCGATGATCGATATCTTAATTACCAAATTCAAGCTGTAGAGCTTACGGACCAAATTGATTACTATTCTGACTATCTGATAAGCGCATTAAATAACAAAATACCAACAAGATTAGACCGGTTTTTAAACCTCTTTATAAAGGAAGAAGCGGTAAAAGATATAATTAGTAAAAAAGATTCTTTAAATATTTTCTTAGGCACAGGATGGTTCCCATTGGAGGAATATGACAAACAAACTTACAGGTGGACTGGCAAAGATGCTGCAGAAATTATTTTGAATAATATTGACGAGAGAGATAAAATTGCTGAAATAGAACTCGAACCCGGTCCAGGTTGCGGCAGCGCTCCGCTGGACATAAAAATATTTAATAAGAACCAGCTTATAAAAAGTGATGTTGTTGAAGGAAGAAAGAAAATACAATTTCAAATTCCCCAAGAGGCAATTACAAAAGAGAATAAACAAGTTATTTTAAGACTTGTTACTAAGACAGAAAATAAAAAGATCGCCTCCGATCCAAGAATATTGAACTACAGAGTTTTTAATATTGCATTGAAAGAAGTTGAGAAGAAGAAAAATGATATTGACATTATTGATGAGAAAAATGACGATCAGATCCAGTTAGGCAATGGATGGTATTCTTACGAAATATTTAATGGAGAATCGTTCCGATGGGCAGGAAAAGACCCCGCCGAATTTATATTGAATAATGTTGGTGAGAGAGATAAAATTGCTGAAATAGAACTCGAACCCGGTCCAGGTTGCGGCAGCGCTCCGCTGGACATAAAAATATTTAATAAGAACCAGCTTATAAAAAGTGATGTTGTTGAAGGAAGAAAGAAAATACAATTTCAAATTCCCCAAGAGGCAATTACAAAAGAGAATAAACAAGTTATTTTAAGACTTGTTACTAAGACAGAAAATAAAAAGATCGCCTCCGATCCAAGAATATTGAACTACAGAGTTTTTAATATTGCATTGAAAGAAGTTGAGAAGAAGAAAAATGATATTGACATTATTGATGAGAAAAATGACGATCAGATCCAGTTAGGCAATGGATGGTATTCTTACGAAATATTTAATGGAGAATCGTTCCGATGGGCGGGCAAAGACCCCGCTGAAATAATTATTACTAAAAGAGATAAAGATTATCAGAAAGTTAAGTTGGAGCTCGAGCCGGGTCCTGGTTGCGCAGGTCTGCCTTTGAGATTAAAAATTTATCTGAACAACAAATTGCTGCAACAAAAATCCTTTATCGGCAAAGAAATTTTATTTATCGATATTTCTAAAGCTTCGTTTAATAATGCAAATAATCGGTGTATGATTAAACTTGTTCCAGTTAGCAAGAATGCCGCTATTTCTTCTGACGATCGGATACTTAATTTTAGAGTTTTTAAAATCAGTCTAAATAACTAATTTATAAATTGTAGATAAAGGTTTGCATGAATGATAAGAGAAGGAGGGAAAAAAATATATAAAGGATATTCTTCAGGGAAACCTCTTTTAAGCATTATTACAGTCGTTTTAAACGGTGAAAAATATCTTGAGCAAACCATTCAAAGCGTCATTACTCAATCTTATGATAACTATGAATACATTATTATTGATGGCGGATCGGTTGATAGGACGTTAGATATAATCCAGAAATATGATGAATCCATAGATTATTGGATAAGCCAGCCGGATAATGGGATTAGCGATGCATTCAATAAAGGAATTAAACTAGCAGAAGGAGAGTTGATCGGAATTATAAACTCTGATGATTGGTATGAACCGGGAGTATTTGAAAAAGTTGTGCAATTATATAATTCAATAACGCCAGATGTTATCTGCGCAGGGGTGCAATTCTGGGAAAGCAATCAAAAAGTGATCAGATGTTTTTCGGATATAAATAATATTATTAGAGAAACATCAATACATCATTCCGGAGTTTTCATAAAAAAATCAGTTTACGAATCTTTCGGAGGATTTAATACCGGTTACAAATATGCTATGGATTATGAGCTATTACTAAGGTTTAAGATGAGCGGAGTCAAATTCTGTAATTTGAAACAGATTATTGCAAATAGAAGACTCGAAGGAATTTCATATAAAAATAGAAAAGCGGCTATGCAGGAGATAAAGAATGCGAGAGCAAAATATTTTTCTAAATTCAATTTATTATTAAACAATTTTTATATCTGGGCTAAAGATACCCTTGGAAGAATTTTGAAGAAGAAATTGTTTCGTCCTGTATATAAACTTTACTGGCGTCTGAAGAATAAAAATTTATTAAAGGACCAAGTTTTGTGAAGATATGTTTTGTAACTGATTCATATCCTCCAAATATTGGCGGCGCAGAGATTGTTATCCAAAATATTGTTGAAGGAGCCGCTAAGAGCGGTATTGAAGTGATTGTAATAACTACAAAAGCAAAAGATAATTTTTCTTTCCATTCTAAGATAAATGAGTCGCGCATAATTCGAATTCGAGTTCCAAAGTATCTTAGTAGATTTTGGTTTTTAATTCTTTCTTTCCCTCGAATTCTTTCAAATGCGAAAGATGCAGATATTATTCATGGAACAAGTTACGGCGGAATAATCCAGACATATATTGCCGCCAGAATATTAAAGAAACCAACGGTTGTAACTGTACATGAATTTATGGGGAGTAGATGGAAAAAATTTGCTAAAAATTTGTTTGCAGGCACATTTTATCAGACAGCAGAAAGTTTATTTATTAAACTGCCTTTTTCTAAGTTCGCTGCTGTTTCATATTATACTAAAGAGCGCTTAATTGAAGCGGGCGCGCCTGAAGACAAAATTCAAGTCATATATAATGGCAGGAGTTCAATAGAGTTCTCTGATAGTAAATCAACCATAGAAATTAGAAAAACAATAGGTCTTAATGCGGATGATTTTGTTTTTGCCGCCTATGGCAGAACGGGTTTAACCAAAGGGTTTGAATTTCTAGTTGAAGCGATACCAAATGTTTTGAAAGAAATAGAGAATTCAAAATTTCTTCTTATACTTACAAAAGGCGATAAGCGAATCTGGAGCCGGGTCAACACTGCTATTCAAAAAATTGATAAGAACCGTGTAGTTTTTTTTACCTCTTTGGAAAGAGAAAAACTATTTGAATATTTGAGCGCATCCGATGTAATTGTAATTCCTTCTCTCTCAGAAGGATTTGGTTATACTACTATTGAAGCTTCTATGCTGGGGAAAAAAATAATTGCATCTAATGTTGGGGCAATTCCCGAAGTAATATCCGGGTATCATCTTTTGGTCGATCCTCAATCTCCAGAAGCTCTGATAAAAGGATGTCTCAAAGCATATAAACAAGAATTCCAATATAGAGAGCCAAGAATATTTGATTGGGATTCATCGATAAATAATTATATAAAATTATATAGAGAAATAATAAATTAGGATCAGCCATTATTAGAATTATGGATGTTGCTTGACTGAAAAGAGAACGGAAAAAATTTTAATTGTAATTCCTGCTTTTAATGAAGGAGATACGGTTGCTAAAGTAATTTCTGGATGCAGGAAGCATATGCCCGAAAATGCAGATTTAATTGTTATAAATGATGGTTCTACGGACCGGACTTATGAAGTATGCCAGGAGGAAGGAATTGATGTAATCAACACGCCGTTTAATCAAGGAATTGGTAATGCTCTGCAAACAGGTTTTCGATACGCCATTGAAAAGAATTACGATTTCTTAATCAATTTAGACGCAGACGGCCAGCACAACCCCGCCGATTTACCGAAGTTTATTGAGAAATTGCGGGAAGGGAAATTTGATATAGTAATCGGGTCTAGATTCTTAAAAAAAAATCGTTATGATGGTTCTAAGATCAGAAACATTGGCATCAAATTTTTTTCGAAATTGGTCTCGCTCTTAATAAGAGAAAAACTAACGGATGTAACTTCTGGTTATCGCGGTATGAATAAAGCTATATTAAATTTTACAATTGTTGATACGTTTAATTTCGATTATCCGGACGCTGATTTCCTTCTTACTCTACATCGAGCGGGTTTCAGGTTTTGCGAAATCCCAGTTACTATGGAAAAGCGTAATGGAGGTAAGTCGCAGCATAGTGGTTTGAAACCGCTTTATTATATATTCAAAATGCTGCTTTCAATATTTATTATCTTGCTAAGAAAAAAGAGTCGTTAATTATTCTGACTTTTTTAGAGGAGAATAATCATTTCAGCCCGATTAAACATATTGGTAATATTGATCGGAATCATAATCGTGATTGGTATTATAGAGCTTGTAAGAAGAAGAAAATTAAATGAGGAATACTCCTTCTTATGGCTGATCATAGGAATAATTTTGTTGTTGATAACTTTTTTCCCGGAGCTGATTTATTTTATCTCGAGGTTTATAGGCACAGAGTTGCCGATAAATACTTTGTTTTTTACGAGCATCATTTTCTTATTGCTTCTTGGTTTATTTTTTTCCCTAAAGATTTCCATACTGTCTAATCGAGTAAAAAAGCTTAGTCAAAAAATCGCCCTATTGGAATTTGAACTAAAAAAAAATAACGAGCGGGGGAATAAAATTGAAGGGTAATACCGGCAATAGGTTTTTCTTTATTAAACTACATGTTGTTAATCTGTTGAGAAAAACCTTCAGTGAAAGATTTGTGCTGTTAGGGCAAACTATTTTAGCAGAGAATTGCCGATTAGATTTATTTATTCCCAGCCCCTCAATCAACTATTAAGCAGGAACAGCGATGAAAGATTACAAAAATGAATTTTTGCAAAAAATAGTTTTGAAAACCGCCAAAGTTGGAGTAATTGGTTTAGGTTATGTAGGGCTTCCGCTTGCTTTAGAGTTTGCTTTGAAAGGATTTAAAACCATCGGCTTTGACATCGACCCTCAAAAAATCCCGCTCATCAATTCTGGCAAAAGTTATATCAAACACATCAGCAGCGCAAAAATCATTCAAGCTGTCCAAAGTAATAATTTCTTGGCTACTACAGATTTTTCTTTATTAACTGAAGTAGATGCGATAATTATCTGTGTTCCCACTCCATTGACCGAACATCGTGAACCAGATATGACTTATATTGTTGATACTGCGCGCACAATTCAGAAATATATAAGACAAGGTCATTTGATCACCTTAGAATCTACAACTTATCCCGGCACCACAGAAGAAATTCTTCTGCCCATCTTTGAAGACCCGCAAAATGGAAATATCAAAATGAAAGTTGGAGAAGACTTCTTTTTAGCTTTCAGTCCTGAAAGAGAAGACCCGAATAACCCGGATTATACTACATCTACAATTCCTAAAGTTATTGGAGGAGTAACACAAAATTGCCTCGAGGTTGCCTGCGCTTTATATGATAAGATCATAATCAAAACCGTAAAAGTCTCTTCAGCCAAAACAGCCGAAGCAACAAAGCTTTTGGAAAACATATACCGGTCTGTAAACATTGCTCTTGTAAATGAATTGAAAATGATTTTTGATAGAATGGGAATTGATATTTGGGAAGTTATCGAAGCCGCCAAGACAAAACCTTTTGGTTTTAATGCTTTTTATCCCGGACCAGGATTGGGCGGGCATTGCATCCCAATTGACCCTTTTTATTTAAGCTGGAAAGCAAAAGAATTCGATATCAATGCGAAATTTATTGAACTTGCAGGCGAGATAAATACATATCAACCCTATTATGTGGCAGAAAAACTTGGCGAGCTGTTGAACAAAAAAAACAGACCTGTTTCCGGATCAAAAATTTTGATATTGGGGGCTTCTTATAAAAAGAATATCGATGATTTGAGAGAGTCTCCATCACTCAAATTGATAGAAATTCTATTGGAACGAGGCGCCATTGTCTCTTACCATGATCCATACATTCCTAAATTACCTAAAACAAGAAAGCACAACTTTAACTTGAGTTCAGTTCATCTGACAAAAGATAATTTGCAAAAGAATAACGTCTTATTAATCAGCACAGACCATGATTCGCTTGATTATAAATTTATTCTTGAACACTCTGATCTGATACTTGATACAAGAAATGTTTTTGGGCGGATGGGATTTGTATCATCAAAAATTCATAAAGCATAGCGGGGCAATGGAAGATGGTTGATGGGAGATGGATGATGGTTGATGTGGAGATAAATAAAAAAATATTTGAAAATATTTTGCTCTATCCGAAGGAGCGTACTTAAAAAAATCCCGAGTGGGACCCCTATGGAACAAAAAATATTGTTTGCAATACTATAAAAGAAGAAGACTATGATAGAGCTCGATAAAAAAATATATATAGCCGGACATACCGGCATGGTTGGTTCTGCAATTTTAAGAAAATTTAAATGGCTCGGTTATAATAATTTTGTTACTCGCTCGAGATCAGAATTAGACCTGGTTAATCAAAATGATACTGACAATTTTTTCAAAATAGAAAAACCGGAAATAGTTATTGTGGCAGCCGCTAAAGTTGGCGGCATATTGGCTAATAATACCTACCGCGCGGAATTTATTTATGATAATCTTATGATCGAAGCGAACATTATCAATGCCGCATATAAAAATGGTGCAGAGAAGCTAATTTTTCTTGGCAGCTCTTGCATTTATCCCAAACTAGCGCCGCAACCCCTTAAGGAAGAATATCTGTTGACGAATACTCTTGAACATACGAATGAACCGTATGCCATTGCTAAAATTGCCGGCATTAAACTTTGTGAAAGCTATTTTCATCAGTACGGATCAAATTTTTACTCTGTGATGCCTACTAACCTGTATGGGCCCAACGACAACTTTGATCTAGCTGCCTCTCACGTATTGCCAGCTTTGATTAGAAAATTCCACGAGGCAAAAAATAAAACTGTTGAAGGTAAAAACCGTGTTGAAATTTGGGGAAGCGGTAAACCGATGAGAGAATTTTTATTTGTTGACGATTTGGCTGACGCAATCTTTTTTTTAATGAACAAGATTAACGCTAAAGACATGTATGAAAGCGGCATAACGCATTTGAATATCGGCTGCGGTGAAGATATTTCCATTTCTGATTTGGCAGATAAAATAAAAAAAATTGTCGGTTACGAAGAAGAGGTCGTTTATGATCATACCAAGCCCGATGGCGCGCCAAAAAAACTTTTAGACGTTACTAGAATACATCAATTAGGATGGAAACATACAACTAATTTGGATGATGGAATTAAAAAAACATATGAATGGTTCCTTGAGCAGGAAAGAAAAAAATAAAATGTACAAAGGCAAAGAGAGATGTAAAAAAATAAAGGTCTTGAATGGAAAACGAACTGAACCAGAGGTTGTTTAATTTTGCCGTTAATGAAATAAAATAATATTGTAGGTCATTAAAAAAATCGAAAGAAAATGATCTGATAACATATCAGTTAATTAAATCTTCCGCTTCGGCGCCGGCAAATTACGAAGAGTTACAAGCGGCATCTTCAAGAGTAGATTTTAGAAATAAAGTAAATACTTTATTATCAGAGTCAACTGAATTAAGGAAAATTTTGGGATCAATTTGTACGAAGGACTCTAAAAATATTTAAATCACTTTTTACTTTTAACTTTTTAGTTGAGATATGAAAAAAGCATTGATAACCGGAATCACCGGGCAAGACGGAAGTTATCTTGCAGAATTACTTTTAGAAAAGGGGTATGAAGTTCACGGTATAATTCGCAGAAGCAGTTCATTTAATACTGCCAGAATAGAGCATCTTTATAACGACCCTCAAATTCTTAACAGAAAATTATTTTTGCATTACGGGGATGTTGTTGATACTAGCAGCTTAAACAGATTGCTTGAAAAAATAGAGCCGGATGAAATTTATAATCTTGCCGCTCAAAGCCATGTTAAGGTATCTTTTGAAATTCCCGATTACACCGGGCAGGTTGACGCACTTGGAACGTTAAGATTTTTAGACGCTATAAGAGAAGTTGGATTAGGCAGACAAACAAAATTTTATCAAGCGTCAACATCAGAACTTTTCGGTAAAGCGCAGGAAGTTCCTCAAAACGAAAAAACTCCTTTTTATCCCCGCTCCCCTTACGGCGTTGCTAAACTTTACGCTTATTGGATAATAGTCAATTACCGCGAAGCGTATAATATGTTTGCATGTAACGGAATTTTATTCAATCATGAATCGCCCCGAAGAGGAGAAACTTTTGTTACAAGAAAAATTACTAAAGCCGCAGCCAGAATTATAACGGGCAGACAAAAAAATCTGATCTTGGGAAACTTGGATGCTAAACGTGATTGGGGTTATGCGCCTGAGTTTTGTGAAGCAATGTGGAAAATTCTGCAGTTAGAAACCGCAGAAGATTTTGTTATCGCCACCGGTGAAACTCACTCCGTGCGTCAGTTTTGTGAAGCAGCATTTAAGGATCTAGGCATTGAATTAGAGTGGACGGGAAAGGGAGAAAATGAAAAAGGAATTATAAGATCATTTTACCAGACTGAATTGCTGAATGAATTTAAAATGCAGCATCTAAATCTGAAAATTGGCGATGAAATTATTTTAGTTTCGCCGGGGTATTACCGCCCGACCGATGTTGAATTGTTAATAGGAGATGCAAGGAAAGCTAAAGAAAAATTTGGCTGGCAACCAAAAACAAAATTTGCAGATTTAGTAAGACTTATGGCTATAGCCGATCTGGCTTCGGAAGTATAACTGCTTCTATAACTCGCCTTATGCAAAATCCAAAACGAGCATTGTCATGAGACGCCTCTTAAATAGTATCAGCTTAATTATACTCTACAAACATTAGTTCCGGTGAAGACTAAAATTGAAATTCAGTTCCGATAGGAACGGAATGTTTATCGAGGTTACTTGTTTATCGGCACCACTCTTCCTTTGATAGTAAATTTTTTTTCAAGGAAAGATAAAACAGGTATTGTTTCTTCTTCATTAACAAATCTGCCTACATTCACTACGTTTAAAATGCTTCCGCCGACTTCCTTCGTTGTGATCTCTGTGAAATAATTTTCTTTCTTCAATTGCTCGCTCAACTTTGTAGCGTTTTCAACATTTAAAAATGCGCCGGCTTGTATTGTGAAATTGAATATTTTTGTATCCGCCGGTAGTTCGGATTTCAACGGCTCTTCTTTTTGTTTTTGTGAAACGACTTCATCATCAGGAAGCGTTCTATCGGCAGTTTTAAGGTATGGAGATTCCGGAAAATCTTTTTTCAATCTGTTTAAATATGTCTCCGCTTTCTTATAATAACCAAGCGAATAGTAATATGAGAAGATACGATAAATAGCCGCATCTGCATATTTGCTCTTCGGATATTTTTCAAGAACAGTAGAATATTTTTTTAGAGCTTCATCTCCATCCTTCGTTAAGACCGCATCAAGAAAAATTACAGAAGGATCACCGGTGTTCTTGGATTTGAGCTCCTGTAAAATCTTTGTAGCATTCTGAATATTGCCGCTTTCGATCTGCCTAAGTGCCGGAGCGATATCAATTTCTTGAGAGAGAATTTGAGTAGTAAAGAGAAGGATTGTAAAGAGAAATTTTTTCATAATAATAGCACACAGATGACGCAGATCAAACTAATTTCCGCAGATTAGAATTAGAAAATATTTTACGGCGTATTTCCGGTTTTTTACCAAAATTCAAAAGCAAACCAACTTCAATTTCGGTTGCTTTTAAATAGTTAATAACTGAAGTTACGCAAAATTCATATTTGGATATTTTTAATAGCCACGACCTTTAGGTCGTGGAATAGTATTTCACCAACAAATTGGCTTTAGCCACAATTTTAGGACAATTTTGGCTAAAGCCCGGATTATCGAGGTTCATTTTTATCCCCGACATAAATGTCGGGGATACTTAAACCAAAGCTTGCGTAACTTCAGTTAATAAGTTGTAATTCATGTTCTTCAATTAAACATTCAGCCGCTTTCAATTCTAATATAACTTTATTTTCTACTATCAAATCGGCAAAATACTCACCAACCTTAATTTCTCTATAAAATACGTTAATCGGTTTTTGTTTTTCGACTTTCAAGTTCATTAATTCCAATTCATATTTCAATGAGTTCTCATAAACCTTTTCAATCCCGACTTGTCGGGACAAAACCCAACAAATTATATACTTTATAAAAAGCCTCGATAATTTTAGAAGTTAATTCTTTATGTAAATATTCTTCCATTTCTTTATCTGAGATAATCTGCTTGATCTGTGTTATCTGTGTGCTATTTGTTTTTCTTCCTTCAGAACAACATTCTCCAAAAATTCACCAAACAGAGTTCCGGAAGTTGCACGGTTGATTTTCACTTTTACGTAATCTCCAATATCAACTTTCTCGTTCCGTGGAAAGACAACAATTTTATTTGTATCGGTTCTTCCGGCAAAAAAATCATCCGATTTTTTACTGCTGCCCTCTACAAGGATAATTTCTTCGGCGCCGATTTGCGATTGATTTATCTCGAAAGAAATTCTATGCTGCAAGTCAATTATATCCTGAAGCCGTTTCGATTTTACTTCCTCCGGCACATCATCATTCATATCGAATGCTTTTGTTCCTTCGCGCGGAGAATACTTAAACATGTACGCGCCATCGTAGCGTACTTTTTTCATAACATCAAGCGTCATCAAATGATCTTCATTTGTTTCTGTGGGAAAACCGGAAATAATATCGGTAGAAAAACTAACACCCGGAATTATTGTCCTTGCACGCTCCATTAAATTAAGGTAATGCTCGATTGTGTATGTTCTGTTCATCAAATCAAGAATTCTGTTGGAGCCGGATTGAACAGGCAGATGAATGTAATTGCAAATGTTTGGATGTTCAGCAATTGTATAGAGAAGTTTATCGGATAAGTCCTGCGGATGAGATGTTGTAAACCTAACACGCATTGAACGATCAACAACAGCTGCAGCGGCAAGCAGATCGGCAAAATCATTTTCATTATCGCTGTATGAATTTACATTTTGACCGAGAAGAGTTACTTCTTTAAATCCTCTTTCGGAAAGTTGTTTTATCTCATTTATAATTGAATCGAGCGCACGACTTCTTTCCCGTCCGCGCGTAAAAGGAACAACGCAGAAAGTGCAGAACTTATCGCAGCCGCGCATAACTGAAATCCATGCGTTCAATCCATCTTCTCGGTATGGAATGATGTCGTCGTAAGTTTCTGTTCGAGAAAGTTTAACTCCGATCCCTTTTTCGCCGGCAAATGCATAATCAATAAATTCCGGCAAACGCCGGTATTCATCCGGACCAACAACCAAATCAACAATCTGTTTTTCTTCGATAAGATTTTTGCGTAACCGCTCTGCCATACATCCTAAAATACCAATTACGGTTCCCGATCTTCTTCTTTTAATACCGCGCAGATGTTCAAGCCGCGCATAAATTTTCTGCTCGGCATTGTCACGAATGCTGCATGTGTTAAGAAGGATTACATTTGCATCGCCGATTTCTTTTGCCAGTTCGTAATCTTGATTTTTTAAAATGCCCATTACCAATTCAGTATCGGCAAAGTTCATTTGGCAGCCGTATGTTTCGATATATATTTTGTTTTTACTCATTTTCTATCTCAATCTAAAAAGCAGTTAGCTTTTAGCAGTTAGCTGTTAGTCATTTTTTTTATTCTTTCCATCTTTCCTTTCTTTCTTCTTTCCATTTTTCCTTCATTCCTTCCTTCTTAAAAATCTAAAAAACTGAAAAAGAAAAATTTATTACTAAAACGGGGATGAAAAATTATGAAGAAAGGCGTTGATTAACAAATCAGTTGTTAGCTTTCAGCAGACAGCAAATAGATTAGTTCTTCCTTCCTTCTTTCCTTCATTCCTTCCTTTCTTCTTTCCATCTTTCCTTCCTTCCGCTACATCTGTGTGCTATTATTTTCTTATTTTTCACAAGAATATTTGTCAAAGGAAAATGAATACTGAAAGATTAAAAAAACTTGCCGCAGGAAAAGCCGTTGAAGAAATTTCATCGGGTATGATTGTGGGACTTGGCACCGGCAGCACAGTTCAATTCGCTCTCGAAAAAATTTCAGAAAAGATAACAAAAGGTGAATTGAAAAACATACTTTGCATTCCAAGTTCTTCAAATACGGAAAAAGAAGCGAGACGGCTTGGCATACCGTTAACAACGTTTAACGAATTGATAATTACTAATGGCGAATTGCAAATTTCTAATTCGCAATTCGCAATTGGCAATTCGCAATTAGTAATTGATGTTACAATTGATGGTGCGGATGAGTTGACCTTAGATCATCCTGACCCCGATTTATCGGGGGAAGGAGCTAATCAAATTAATCTTATTAAAGGGGGCGGAGGCGCTTTGCTTCGCGAAAAAATTTTAGCCCAGACAAGCAAAAAATTTATTGTTATTATTGACGAATCAAAACTCTCCACAAAATTAGGATCAAAATTTCCTCTGCCTGTTGAAGTTGTTCAATTTGCAGCAAGTATAGAACAAA
Source organism: Melioribacter sp. (assembly GCA_020723965.1). Taxonomy (GTDB): domain Bacteria; phylum Bacteroidota; class Ignavibacteria; order Ignavibacteriales; family Melioribacteraceae; genus DYHW01. The sequence goes on from DYHW01000001.1 coordinate 174,672, forward strand.
AATATTTAGAGTCACTCGGCGCTAAAGTTGTGAGAAGAAAAAATGCTGAGGGGAAAATTTATATTACCGATGAAGGCAACTATATTATTGATGCAAAATTTGACGGAATTGATAATCCAAAGGCATTAGCGGAATTATTAAACAGCCGTGCGGGAATTGTTGAGCACGGATTATTTATTGGAATGACAAGTAAATTAATTTGTGCGATGAATAATGGGGATTTAAGAATTGATAATTGCTAATGGCAAATTGCGAATTAATGATCAAAATTTATTCTCAATTCCCAATTCCCAATTCTCAATTCCCAATTCGCCATTTCCAATTTGCAATTTCCAATTCCCAATTGCTCTTCCTTCCTTCATTCCCTTCACTGCTCACCTCTTGCCGATTCTGCCCCATTGTTCTTACGTTATAAATGGTGTATTTTTCAATGATGAAAAAATGGAATGTTTTATACTACGAAACGGCTAATGGTGAATGTTATGTTGAAAAGTTCATCGAAAAACTAACAAAACGTGAACAAGCCAAAATACTTGCGATCATTAATGAACTGCAAAACAAAGGGATAAATTTACCTAGACCATTTGCGGATCTATTAAGAGACGGAATTCACGAGTTACGCATAAAACTTTCGGGAGAGCAGACGCGCACGCTCTATTTTTTCTGCTACAAAGATTTTATTGTTTTAACTCATTCCTTTGTAAAGAATACCTCTGCGGTTCCGGATAAGGAAATTGAGAGAGCAATAAGAATAAGGAACGATTTTTTGGTGCGATATAATGACAAAACATTAAAGGATCTATTATGAGAACATTTGATAAACACCTAAAGAAAAAACTCGTTGATAAAAAATTCAACGAAGCTTTTAACGAAGAGAAACAACTTTTAAGTATTGCAGTTAAAATTGCCGAAGAAAGAAACAAACTCAATCTTACTCAGAAAGAACTGGCGGCAAAAGCTAAAATCACTCAACAACAATTATCAAAAATTGAGAATGGTGTGAACTGTAATGTTGAGACTCTTCTTAAGATTTGCAATACCTTAAATATGAAACTAATAGTAGAAAGCTCTTTTGCGTAATCGGTGGTTAGCTCTCGACTGGGAGAGCGTTAAGCTACAAGGCACAAGCTGCAAGCCATTAGCTTTTAGCTGTTAGCTTTTAGCAGTTAGCTTTTAGCTGTTAGCATTCAGCTATCAGCTATTAGGCATGAGTCATTTCTTCTTTTCTTTTTTCCTTCTTTTCTTCATTCCTTCTTTCCTTCCTTAGATTCTAATTCCCAATTCGCAATTCTCAATTTGCCATTCCCAATTGCCTTTCTTGGCATTGCAATTGACTATATAGTACGTCTTAAATATTTTGTTATAACTAAACGGGCAAGAGTAAGTATTTAAATGGCTTAATCCTGCCGTAAATGTAGAAAACATTTTTTAGAATGCTTTGGAGATTATAACTTAGTGCGAATAATTCTACGGAACTGCGAATATTTTACGTATAATAGAGCTATTAGCTATAAGCTTTTAGCTGTTAGTCTAATGACCAGTCCCACTTCAGTAAGCACTAAAAACTGCCTTTCCAGTTTGTTTAAAAAAGAGTTGACAAGATTGAGATGAATGCCTATTTTAAAATATCAAAGCGCACAATTTCTTTAACACACAGGGAAATTCGCTTAATTTCATCAAAAACCTGTCCTGAACAACCTGTCCCGACTTGTCGGGAAAGTGAAGGATTTTTTTTGTTGAGAGGGTTGATTTGTTTTACCCTGTTTTATAATTTAAAGTAAAATTTTATAACGTTTCATCTAAATGTATATAAATAATGAATTTAACAATAACAAAAACTAATTCATCAATTTTTTTAATCAACAAGGAGGAACTACATGCAAACACGCCTGCCGATTTAAGGGGCAAGAAAAGAAATATCCCGAAGGGATCCCGCTTTGCGGGGATTTTTTATTTGTGTGTAAAACCATGTCCCGAGCTATGCGAGGGATCGTTTTTTTTATTTAACTAACTAAGGAGTAACAAATGAATCTCAAAAACCTCTTTTTGATGCTTACGCTTTTTGTTCTTTTGGGAACAACGGCGTCAGCTCAACAAACGTGGTATGTTAATAATGGACCAACAGGTAATGACGGTCGTAACGGTTTAGCGCCTACGATACCAGTGCCTGATGACTTTGTAACGGGTCCAAAGAAAACAATTAACAATGCCATGACTGCAGCATCAGCCGGAGATATAATTGTTGTCGCAAATACTGGCGTTGCTTATGGCCCCGGAACAGGCGAACCGGGTCAACTTGATGTTCAGAAGAAATTAACATTCCAATCTACTGGCGGCACAGCAACTATTTCTTCACTATTTGAAGTTAATAATGGTGCTGCTGCGCCAGGTGATGAAGTAATTTTTAATTCCGGCGCTTTCAGCTTATCCGGTGGTTTAAGGCTTACTTTGGGTAAGTTAATTAACTCAAGCGGGCTGATTACTGTTTCCGGCGGTACAATTACACGTTCAATTGCGCTCGCAACAGTTACAGGTCAATTACTTTATAGCGGCACAGTTAACTTCAGCTATGGTGCTACAATGACTGCAGGTGCTGAATTCCCCGCTTCGGGCACAATCAACAATCTAACTACAACTGCCGGAGTATTGACAATTAAAGCAGGCGCAGTAATTACAATGACAGGCGTTTTCTCTACTGCTGGTGCTTTGAATCTGGGTGCAAATACTTTTACAATTACAAATACCGGTGCACCTACACATACCTTCGGTGGTGCTGTAACAAATGGTACGCTTGCATTCAGCATGGGCGGTGGAGATGTAACCTTAAATGGCGCTTTTGCTATACCAACCGTTACAGTTACAACAAGCACTACTACACCTAGAACATTAGCAATTGCTCAGCCGACAAGTTTAACAGGGACATTAACTGTTAGCGGACTTGCAAGCGTAACTACTTCTGCTGCTTTGGTTACGATTGGGACGGCAGGATTTACAGGCAATGCTCTTACGCTGAGTGGTACTGGTACAGTTACTGTGAGCGGCGCTCCAACTGCTATTCATGGAAATGTTCTTTTGAATTCAACTGGTCTTACCGCTGCTGCTACAGCTCAAATCAATTTTGGGACAGCAGTTACTATTAACGGCAGCGTTACGAACGCAGCTACTTTTACAGTTGCTAACGATGCCGCTCTAGCAGCCGGCACAACCGGTCTTATATCTTTCCCGGACGCTACGATTGTTATCACTGGTAATGTTGTTAACAGCGCTGTTGTAGGCGGTACAATTGGCACTGCGACAGATATTCGAAATGTTGGTCAGATAAGATTCGTTAACACAAATACCAACGTTACAATAAATGGCGCTATACAAAATGGTTCTAGTACAACAATTGCCACTTCAACACAGCCGGCTGCATTTATAGGTATTGGAACTATTACTTTTGGCAATTACCCAACCATTGCAATAATTAGAGCAGACGGCGGTATTGTAAATAGTTCAAATTTCTCAACCGTTACAGGCACAAACAATGTGAGCAACGGACAAATTATTCTTGGCGGTGGTGCACGTGCCACTGGTTCAACAATTGGTACTACCGGCAATAGAGTTGGCGCAATTTTGAACAATTCTCTCGGGCGTGCTAATGGCGATGGAAATGGAAATATTGTTATTGGTTCAGGTGATGGTACCGCAAGTGGTTTCTTTGGTACAAGCGTATCTGCTACCGGAACAGCCGCCGGCGGATATATTATTTTTGGACGAGAAAACTTTACTATTAGCGGCAGCATTTCTAACTCAAGAACTGGCACAGGTATAGACGTTATAGATATTGGCACTGCAGGCTTAGCTGGTAGCACAGTAACGGTTAGCGGTACTGTTACTAATTCATCAAGCAGCAATATTAGATTCAATATCTCAACAACTGGCGCTGTTGCTATTACAGGTTCAGTAAACAGTTCTGGTTCTGGCACAATTTCATGGCCTAATATAACAAGCGGTACATTTTCTATTGGCGGTTTAACTGTTTCTGCTGGTACGGTTTCAGTTCCAGTTACTCATAGCGTAGCTATTTCAATTAATGGAACGGTTAGTATATCAGGCGGTGCCGCAAGCTTGTTAGGCGATGGCAGTGCAGGTATTACAATTGTAGGTAATGCTTCATTTACAGGCGGTACAGTTACAACAACTGGCCGAACTGGGATTACACTTAACAGCGTAAGCATTACTTTAGGCGGCGCTTCTTCAAATACAACTTTTTCTACTGCTGCTACGCCTTTTATTATTGGAAATCCAACTCCAACATCTTTAGCAACAGTAACAATCGGCGGGTTTAACCCGGTATATCCAGGTAATTTTATTGTATTTAATACAACAGGACTTGCAGAAGCAGTCCGCTTTACGGGCGGTAGTTTACGCATTTCAGGCCTCTTGCGTTTCCAAGCTGGTGCAGTTACTGTTGCAGATCAAGCTAATTTAATTGCTCAAAGCCAAACAGGTACGAATGACTTCCAAAATGATGTAGGTTATATTACAACAGACCAAGGGCGTATAACAATAAACCCGGCTTCTGCTAATCCGCAGGTAACAGGCGCGGGTGATTTTGGAACGATTGAATTTAATGCGGGCGCTAACACAGTTATAATTGGCAATGCAATTACAGTTAAGGGAACATTGTATTTAACTTCCGGAACTGTTAATAATACAGGTAATAATATTACATTCGATAATACAACGGTTCTTCCTACTATAGTAAGAAATGCAGGTTCATTCACTGCAATTCCTGTCTTTGCATCGAATGTTAACGTTACATATATCGGCGTAGACAAAGCTTCTGGAAATGAATTACCGGCAGCTCCAAGCACAAGACTGCAAAACCTAACAGTTGCTACAACAAACGGCGCGGTTGTTGCTGGTAAAGGCGCGGTTACTATAGGCGCAAATACAATTGTTAACGGCACGCTTACAGTAAATGCAAACCAAGCATTATCAATTGATAACACTTTTGCTTTGACTATGAGAGGCGCTTCAATTGTATTGAACGGCGATATTACCAATACCGGAACAGGAGTATTGATCTTTGGCGCTACTGCCGGAACAACGGTAACCGGAAGCGGATATTTGCCGAATCTTCAAGTTGCAGCAGGCTCAAATGGCAACGTAATTAACGGCGCAACTGCAATTATCAATCAACTGCTCGGTACTGACAACGCGCGCGGTGGCGCAGCAGATTTTGATCCTACAACAACATCTGCTAATGGAACAGTTGCATACAACGGCGCCGGCGGCACGTTAACATTAGCATTAACCGGCGTTGCTTTTAACGGTTCGGATCTATTAAGCATTACAACAAATGCTGCAGGTTCCAACGTATTGACATTAGGTTCAAACATTATAATGATGGGCAATTTGACCCACAATGCAGGAACTATTGACCTTGTATCTTATACGTTAGAGCATAGAGGGGCTGCACCAAACATTGTTACAGATGCTTTATTTACCGGAACCGGTTTATTAAGATTCTTTCAAGCAGATGCTACAACCAACTCAGCTATTACACTTACAACTACCGCTACAACCGGCGCATTGATAGGCGTTAATGTTGAAATAGAGAATGCCGATGCAACCGCCGCGGAAGATGACTTTATTTTAGCAACCGGACCTGTAACCATTTCCGGCACATTAACAATTACAGATGGTGAGTTGGTATTAGGTCAGAACTTAATACTAACAGGCTCTGCATTTACTATAACATCTTTGGGTACTGTAAGCGGCGCGAGCACATTAAGATTAAATGCTGCTACACCTCCATTAACAATGTCATTTACCGGCACGCCTACAATAGCTAGATTAACAATCAGCAAGGATGTTAACTTAGCCGGTGGTGGCACTGCATTAACAATCAGCACTTTATTTACACATGACGGCGGTGTGTTGAACTTTGGAACAAGAAGTTTAACCTTCCAAACAGCATTTACAAGAACCGCTGGTACGTATTCAGCTACGACTGGTTACATGATCTTTGATGGTGCAGCTGCAGCTTTAGCAGTATTACAAGGAACAGACGGATTTTCAATACCTAATTTAAGAATAACTAATAGCGGCGGTAATAATGTTGCTTTAAGCGGTTTAACTGCCCAAGGCACAATTACAGTAACCGGCGCCTTTGATTTAGCAAACACCACACAAACATTTACCACAAGCGGTAAATTTGCTGTTGCAAGCGGTGCTACTGTTAATTATACAAGCGGTGCAATAAGCGCAGCTCCGGCTTATGCTGGTTCAATAACATTGGTTGCTTTAAATGTTGCTGATGGCGGCGCTATTCCGGCATTTATTTGGCCAACAACAGCTGGTTTAGTAACAACTTTTACTGTTAATAGCGCTAATGCTGTAGATATAGTAAATCTTCCAGGCAGCCGTGGTGTTGCAACTACTCTTAACCTTACAAGAGGCACATTAGCATTAGGCGCTAACACGCTTACATTAGCTAGCGGCGCTTCAATATTCAGAACAAATCTTGGCAGCGCTACAGTAGGTGCAGGCGGATTTGCATTCCCGGCTGATAACACAACAAACGTTACATATTACGCAAATGCTGCCGGTATCACATCTGGAATTGAGTTACCTGCTGCATTGAATAATTTGACAATTTCAAGAAGTGCAAACGTTATAAACCAAATTACCACAATTAATTCTTCCGCTGTTGTTAACGGGTTATTTGCAATTAGAAACAATGTAACGGTTCCGGCAACTCCTCCAATTACATTGTCCGTAAATGGGAACGTATCAATATCTACAGATGCATTTGCGAACGCAACTACTCCAGTTGCTACATTCACCCAATCATTAGTTCTTGGCGGTTCTGCTAACACAACAATAACAGTTCCTAATGTTACACCTCCACTTAATATTGGCGCAATTACAATAAATAAAGCAGCCAGTACAAATACTGTTACATTGGCTGGCGGTAACTTAGCAACCGGAACAGTTACATTTACCATGGGTGATATTGTAACAGGCGCTAATACACTATTTATACCGGCTCCTACAATTAATGCTCTTCAACCACCGCCAACTGGCACTAATGCAGTAAGCCAAGGGTTCACTGGCGCAGGTGCAAACAGCCACGTTATTGGTAATGTTGCTAAAACTCTAATTAACACTGGCGGTATAGGCGGATCAACAGAAGCCCGCAGTGTATTCCCGGTTGGTAACGGAGTAGTTTACAGACCGGCTGCAATTTCATTTAATCCTGCATTCGGCGTTCCTACAAATCCAAATACTACAATAGTAGTAAACCATGCTGATTCTAATCCTGGCGGCGCAGTAGGTCTTCCAATTAAAGACGGCGTTGCCGCTGGTATTGATGTATCACGTTACCCAACATTCTACTGGAACATTTATACAACGCCGGGCAGCGTTGGACCATCTACACTGTTCGATCTTGAATTGACCGCTGGTAACTTTACTGATTTCGACGCGCCTGCAAACGTTCGTATAATCCGCAGACACGGTGCAGTTGGAGATCTTAATAATGCATGGTTACTGCAAGGCGCTAATAACGCATACGATAACGAAGTATCTTCAATTACCGGATTTACGGCAATTAACCGCGGCGCAAACGCAGGTTTGAGATCTGGCGGCGCTGTATTTACACTTGGCGTTAAATCGAATATCTCAATTAAGACTGCAATTCCAAAGCAATGGCTTGTAATACCGCAGGGCGCAAGGGTCTTATCTTTGGTCAATACGTTCCAAGGTAATATCGGTACATTGACATTTGAAGCGCAGTCATCTAATCCTACAATTGTAACTGCAGCAATAGTAGGTTCATCATTAACTCTTACTCCTCTTGTTATTGGAGAAGCTGTTATAACAGTTATTGCAAAAGATGCAGCTAACAACGATTTCTATGCATACAGCTTCGCAGCAGATTCACGTATGACAAATGTTGAAGGGGCAGAGGAAATTCCAACTGAGTTTGCACTCAGCCAGAACTACCCGAATCCATTCAACCCAACAACAAACATTAAGTTTGCATTGCCAAAAGAGAGCGGCGTAACATTGAGAATATTCAATATTCTTGGTGAAGAAGTTGCAACCTTAGTAAACAAGGTAATGCCGGCTGGATTCCATACCGTAAACTTCGATGCATCAAGACTATCAAGCGGTATGTATATCTACAGAATTGAAGCTGGAAGCTTCGTTCAAGTTAAGAAGATGTTGTTGATGAAGTAATTAAACAGCTTTTAGCTGTTAGCTAATAGCTTTTAGCAAAGAACCCCGTCAGCAATGACGGGGTTTTTTGTTTTTTGTAGTGCGGGATTTATCTCGCTAAGCGAAATAAAACAAAGCGAAATAAATTTCGCTCTACAAATGTAGTGCGGGATTTATCCCGCTTAGCAACTAGCCTAGCGAAATAAATTTCGCTCTACAAAAATATTTGTTATTTTCAACTAAGATTAATTTCGTGGCTCTATGGTGGATAATTACAAATATTATTATCACAGAAACCTTCCGCATTTTCAGCCGCTTGGTTATACATACTTTGTTACATTCAGACTTGCTAACTCGATACCGCAGCATATCGTTGAAAGACTAAAATCCGAATACAATAAAGAAATAAAACTTATTTCATCGATTGAAAATAGAAAAGAGAAACAACAGAAATATTCCGAGTGTAAATGGAGCTACTTCAAAAAATTTGATTCGTTATTAGATAGGGCTTTGCGAGGATCATTTTGGCTGCGCGAAGAAAAAATTGCCCGCGTTGTGAAAGAGGCAATTCATTTTGGCGAAGGAGAGCGTTACGATTTGATATGTTATTGTATTATGCCAAATCATGTTCATCTTGTGTTCACGCCAATTGTAGAGCGAGATTTCCCGAAGGGGTCCTTTGGACATCTCGCTTTAACAAGAGGGGACAACAACAAGGCGACTTAAAAGTCGCTCTACAGAAACCAATTGTAACGGAGATTTTACGATTGTTAAAAGGATCAACGGCTCGCGAGTGTAATAAACTTCTTAAACGCACTGGCGCGTTCTGGCAGCATGAAAGCTATGATCATGTTGTTCGTAATGAAGATGAATTGAGAAGAATAGTTGAGTATGTATTAAATAATCCGGTAAAAGCGGGATTGGTCGAAGTCGAAGAAGATTGGATGTGGAGCTATTGTATTTACAACGTAGAGCGAGATTTATCTCGCTAAGCGAAATAAAACAAAGCGAAATAAAACAAAGGGAAATAAAACAAAGCGAAATAAATTTCGCTCTACAATAAAAATATTACCAGCGTCTAGGTCCGCCGCCGCCGCCGTTTCTACCACCGCGGTTTCCACCGCTTCGTCTTGTATCTGTTTTTGGACGCGCTTCGTTAACTGTAATTTTTTTTCCTTTAACTTCTTTTGCGTTAAGAGCTTCAATTGCTTTTGCCGCAGCGGCTTTATCTTTCATTTCAACAAAACCGAATCCTCTTGATTCACCAGAGAACATATCGCTGATGATCTTGACGCTGCTTACTTGCCCGAATTCTGAAAAAAGATTTTGCAGATCCTCTTCTTTAACTTGATTAGAGAGATTGCCTACGTAGATATTCATTACTTACTCCTTTGTGATGATTTAAAGTTATTCTCCAAGAAGAATTTAATTATACGACCGATCCCGCTAGGCGCAGTAACAAAGAAGCAAACCGAGATTAAAATTAGATAACAGAAAAGAAAGGGGAAAAGAGAACGTTCTCTTTTATCGAATTTTCGAATCGCTAAATAAAAATTGCTCAGAGCAATTATTAAAATAAGGGAATACGAATTTTATATCCGCATCCCTAAAACAAATATATGTAAAAATGAGAAGAGTATACAAGAGATAAAATAAATTAGTTATGGATGATGGATGATGGGTGATGGATGATGTTTGATGGATGATGGGTGTCTGTCAATACTATAAATAACAAAGCCCATTTATAATGATGAGCTTTAGCGGGGCTGATCCCGATTTGCTCATCGGGACGACCTAAAAATGCGTGAATAAGTTTTTTTGCGGGGCCGATCCCGATTTGCTCATCGGGACGACCTAAAAATGCGTGAATAAGTTTTTTGCGGGGCTGATCCCGATTCGCTCATCGGGACGACCTAAAAATGCGTGAATAAGTTTTTTGCGGGGCCGATCCCGATTCGCTCATCGGGACGACCTAAAAATGCGTGAATAAGTTTTTTGCGGGGCCGATCCCGATTCGCTCATCGGGACGACCTAATATTGCGGGGCCGACGAGACTCGAACTCGCGACCTCCTGCGTGACAGGCAGGCGTTCTAACCAACTGAACTACGACCCCAAATAAACCAACTTGCACCTTCTCAGGCAAAGCCGGGAACCGTTAAAAAACAATACAATAATTTTGCGCACAAAAATAAGAATTATATAACATCTAACGCAAGCTGTGTTCCAACATTTCAGGCAAAGATCATAATTTTTCAGTGCCGAAACTTACGCCAACTGCATGAGCAGCTAATACAGCTTGGTCTTTCGGCTTAACAAGTTTCTGTCGTGAGATCGCATCAATAATACGAACACTTTTAATTTCACTTCCTTTTAATGCGACCATTCTACCGAATTGCTTTTTGATAGCAAGCTGAATTGCATTTGTTCCGAACTTGGTTGAAAGAATTCTATCATAAGGAGTAGGACTGCCGCCGCGCTGCAAATGGCCAAGCACAGTAGTGCGGGTTTCCAGTCCAGTATTTTTACTAATTTTTTTTGCAACAAATTCACCAATACCGCCAAGCTGCACCGGGTCTGTTCGTTTGATGTCTTTTCCTTTTGTAATGATACCGCCGTCTTTCGGTTTAGCGCCTTCGGCAACGCAGACTATACTGAATCTCTTTCCGCTAATATTTCTTTGAAGAACACGATCGTAAACAACGTTCCAGTCAAAAGGAAGTTCAGGAATTAAAATGATATCTGCCCCGCCTGCTAAACCGCCGTTAAGCGCAATCCACCCGGCGTATCTGCCCATTACTTCAATAACCATAACTCTGTGATGAGACGAAGCCGTAGTGTGTAATCTATCGAGCGCTTCAGAAACAACAAATACGGCTGAATCGTGTCCGAATGTTAAATCGGTTGCTTCAATGTCGTTATCGATTGTTTTCGGAACGCCGACAATGTTCATTCCCATATCGCTAAGCAGTTTAGAGATGTGCATTGTTCCATCGCCGCCAATTGCAATAACTGCATCAAGTGCCCATGCTTCGTAATTGCGCATTGCATCTTTGGATCTGTCTAAAATTTTTATTTTACCGCCGTTCTCTTCCGGCCAATGAAACGGGTCCCCTTTGTTTGACGAGCCGAGAATAGTGCCGCCAGTTGCAAGAATGCCGGATACATCTTTGTTGTAAAGCTCAGTTGCTCTTCCTTCTACCAGTCCTTCAAAGCCATCGAGTATTCCAAAGACCTTTAAGCCATAATCATGTGCAGGTTTGGTAACGCCGCGGATAACTGCATTTAAGCCGGGGCAATCGCCTCCGCCGGTTAAAATGCCGATTCTTTTGATCCTTTTGCTCAATTCTTTTTACTCCTTATCATTTTATAAAAACAGCACAAAAATTTTTTATTCTTTATGTAACTGCCGAAAAGTTTTGAAGTGAATTTTTCCAAACATCTCTAATTTCTCTATACCAAATTTATCAATAAAATTTTGAGCAAAAAACTTACTTTTTTCTGAAGAACCTTTTGGAAAAGAGAGCCCGCGCTTTGATTGTTTTACGAACCATTGATTAAAACTATCTCTTGCCAAAATTGAAGCCGCTGCAACGCCTACAAAACGTTCTGCTCTTTCATATTGAAGAAATTCTATATGACTAAAATTTTTGTTGCCGGCGATCTGAAGCTCTTTACCGCTGAACTTATCTGTTATAACATAGTTACACTTAACACTATCGAACAAATTCTCTATAGCTTTAGAATGCGCCCAATTTAAAAGTTTATTTAAGTTCTTAAACTTCTCATAGAACAAATTATATTCGTGCGGCTCGATGCTAATAATATTGAATTTATTATTGTTGATCTTTTTTATCTCTTTTGCAAGGATTGAAATTTCAGTATCGCCAATATCTTTGCTGTCGCGCACGCCGATATTTCTCAATTTTCTTTTAGAATTGTTATCGACAAAGGCGGCAGCAACAACTAACGGACCGAACAGATCGCCTTTGCCGGCTTCATCTGTTCCGATGTATTCAGAGGGTTCATCGTTTTGTTTTTCAATTAGATTTAATTCCTGCTGTTCATGTATGATGTTCTTAATCTTGGAAAAAAGATCAGACTTTAGATCGCCTTGAAAAACAAGTTTCAATCCTTTTTTCCCGAAATATAATTGAACAATTACCCGCGCTCCGGCTTCGCTTATCTGGAATTGATAGTTAAAATCTTTCTTCACAATAGCGCCGGCAGAAAAACCGGCTTTTTCTGCAATCTGCTTAAATATTTCTATCAGCTCTTTTGCTTTTTCTTCCAAATCTGATCCTTAATTGAAGTTGTGGTTTTGTAATAACCCTTTTACTATTTTAATAATGCGTTTAGTAAGTTCTTTTGCGTTTTTATAATATTTTTATCTTTTCCCAACCATTCTTTTAGGATGATGGAAACCATGCTGAAATTCAATGCACAATTTACTTTTTTTTATCTTCTTTTTACCAGTTCACTTCTTTTTCCGCAGCCCGAAAAAAATGACAATAAGCTGATGGCAAAAGTCGGCGCTTATGAAATTTTAGTAAATGATTTCATTAAACGGTTTCAAGACTATGCTACCACTACTGACGTTAAAGATAATATTGTAGTCCGCCGTAATCTTCTTAATAATATGATTAACGAAATTTTGTTAATCAATTACGATGACAACAAAGAGATCAACTCTAACGCAGAATATCAGAAAGAACTGAAGTGGGCGGAGAAGCAGACGGTTCTTGCATATCTAAAAGATCAAGAAGTTTACGCAAAGATAAAAATAAACGATGCTGAAGTAAGGGATGCGTTTTACAAATCGCAGTTGAGTATTGCCGCTCGTCATTTATTTGCAGAAACAGAAGAAGAAGCGGAAGGTCTTTATCAGTTATTGCAAACTGGGGCAGACTTTAACTTGCTTGCAAAACAATGCTTCACGGATTCAATGCTTCAAAACAGCGGCGGTTATCTTGGTTATTTTTCATGGGGCGATATGGACCCGGAATTTGAAGATGCCGCTTTTTCTCTCAAAGTAGGAGAAATTTCTAAACCGGTTAAAACAGAATTCGGTTATAGTATTATTAAAGTGGAAGACAGAAGGGCAAACCCGATAATTACGGAAGAGCAATTTTTACAGAAGAAGACGCACATGGAAAGAGTTGTGCGTATGCGTAAGATGAAACCGGCAGAAATAGAATTTTTGAACAAAGCGTTCAATCCCCAAAAAGTTTGGTTCGATGAAAAATTGATTGGAAATATTTTGAATAATTTATCATATTCAATTGCGCGTTCTGTAGAAATATCCCCTTCTTCTTCCTCTGCTAATGTATCTGTTAAGTACGAAAAGAGGAGTTATTCTCAGACTGAGTTGGAAAGACGCATAGATGAAATTCCTTCTTTTCACCGTGGGAAGATCAACAGCATCGAAATTCTGAAAACAGTCTTGAAAGGGATCGTTGCACAAGATATTTTATATGAGATGGCAGTGAAAAAAGGATACAAAAAAAATAACGAAGTATTAAATGCCATTTCTAAATACCGCAATAATATCTTTCTTAAATTCAAGCGGAAAGAAATTGCCGATAAAACTTATATGCCCGACAGCTCCGTTCATAAATTTTACACAGATAACATTCAGTTTTTCATGAATCCGGATGAAATGAACGTGCAGGAAATTATCGTTAACTCAAAAGCGGCTGCTGATAGTCTTATTGACCGGATAAAAAGCGGTGACGACTTTGGCGCGCTGGCTTCGAAAAATTCTTTGCGCCGCTGGTCTGCAAAAAATAATGGCGTTATCGGCTTTGCAGAGGTTTCGAAGTTTGGATTTCTGAAAGATACATTGTGGAATGCTGGAGCCGGCAAAGTTATCGGGCCGATCAAAATAGAAAGTATGTATGGAATATTTAAAGTTCTTGACAAGAAAACCGGCGAGCCGAAAAGATTTGAAGATGTGAAGGAAACAGCAAGCCGCTTATTGAAAAAGGAAAGATCGAAACAGATAATGGAAAATTATTTAGATAAACTTCTGCTGAAGGTTCCGATCTTTATTGATGAGAATTTGCTGGGTTCTGTTGTTATAAGAGGACAATAAACATTTCGCAACTAAAGGCGATAAAACACCGTAGGCGTAAATAGAAAAGTTAAAGCTGCACAGGCAGCAAATATTTATAGCTTATGCAAAAAAATGAAATAGCAAGGTTATGCTAATTACGTAAAAAAATAGTTGAGCAAGAGACTCTTCCGGCAGGAAAGACTGGGCTCGGAACAACAAATATTTGTTTCTTTGCGTAACGCGAGCAAAAGATAATTTTTCTTCTTTCTATCGAATGTAATTTAATGGAGTGCAAAATGAAAAAATTATTTACTGTTTTAATCTTATCTGTCGTTTTTCTTCCGTTAACTTTGTATGCAGGCACTACAGGAAAATTGACAGGAAAAGTAACAGATAAAAAGACCGGCGAGCCGCTCCCTTTTGTGAATATAACTTTAGAGGGAACTACAATTGGCGCAGCGACTGACATGGATGGAAAGTATGTTATACTGAACATTCCGCCCGGGAGGTATAATGTAAAATTTCAGTATATCGGATTTCAAACAAAGGTTGTTCAGAATGTTCAAATCTTTATCGACTTAACAACTGCACAGGATGCTACATTGGAAGAAACAGCTGTTGAGCTGAGCGCAATTATAGTGCAGGGAAATATTGAACGAATTCAGAAAGATATAACATCAAGCCAGGCAAGAGTAACTTCTGACGAAATAAAAAACCTTCCCGTTGCCGAGATGAATGATATAATACAACTGCAGGCAGGCGTTACACGAGACGCCGGCGGCGGGTTTCACATCCGCGGCGGCCGTTCTTCAGAAATTGCATATTGGGTTAACGGTATTTCGATTACCGATGCCTTCGATAACAGCCGCGGTATCGAAATCGATAATTCCAGCGTGCAAGAACTTCAAGTTATCAGCGGCACTTTTAATGCTGAATACGGACAAGCGCTTTCCGGCATTATCAACACTGTTACAAAAGAGGGAAGCCGTGAATACAAAGGCGATATTAAAGTTTACAGCAGTGATTATGTAAGCAACTTTACAGATTATTTCACAGGCATAAATAAATACAACCCCGTTACAAATTACAATATTCAGGGTAGTTTAAGCGGACCGATACCGCTGACCAGTAATAAAGTAACTCTGTTTGCAAATGCCCGTTATGTTTATGATGACGGATACTTATACGGTATAAAAAAATATCTGCCAACTGGCGCAAAAGGGGATAGTTCGCTTCAATCAATGAATTGGAGTAAACGTTTTATCGGTCAAGCTAACTTAAGCTGGTCAGCGTCATCATATTTTAAGTTCAATGCCGAACTTCTCTATTCAAAGGAAGATTTTAAAGATTACAACCACGGGTTTAAGTTTAACCCGGATGGCGATGTTAATAAATTTGCCAACAGTTACAACGCAACTTTTACAATGACGCACACTTTTTCTTCTACTGCTTTCTATACATTCAAAGTTTCCTACTTCTTCAAGGATTTTAACGAGTACTTATATAAAGATCCATTTGATCCGCGCTATTTGCACCCCGATTCATTACGAAACATAGGATACGCCTTCTTAAAAAAAGGAACAAACCTTCATAGATTTTTTAGAGAAACGAACACTTTGATTGGGAAATTGGATTACACAAGTCAGATTTTGGAAAATCATCTAATTAAAATTGGCGTTGAGGGGCGTAAACACAATCTGAAATTTGATGATTATTATCTCGAACCTTTACGCATAAATAATGTGCCTGTTGAACCGTTTGTCCCTGCTATTCCTGGAGAGAACACGCCCAACAGAACAAAATATAACAACGAGCCAATAGAACTCTCGGCATACATTCAAGATAAGATTGAGTTTGAAAATGTGATTATCAATATCGGGCTTCGTTTTGACTATTTTGATTCAAGAGGAAAAGTTTTGGTTGACCCAACAGACCCTAACATAAATACACCATTAAGAGCGGAATTAGAAAAATTATCGCTGCAAGAGAGAGAACAGTATTTTTATAAGAATGCCGCTGCAAAGTGGTCCTTAGGTCCACGCTTTGGCATTGCTTATCCAATAAGTGATAAAGGGGTTCTTCATTTTTCGTACGGACAATTTTTACAGGTCCCAACTTTTCAATATTTGTTTAATAATGGGCCTTATTACGTTCCCAGCAGCGGAAGCAATTATGGTCCTTATGGAAATCCCGATCTCGAACCGCAAAGAACAGTTATGTACGAGGTTGGTTTCAAACAGGAATTCTTTAATGATTTTTCGCTTGACTTAACCGGCTTCTACCGCGATATCAGACATTGGATAACCGCCGGACCGCTCTTCGCAACGCGTAATCTTGTAACTTATTCAAATTACATCAACAAAGACTATTCTAACGTAAAAGGGATAACGCTAAATTTGAATAAGAGATTTGCAAATCACTATTCGCTTGACCTCAATTATACATATCAGGTTGCCGAAGGCAGTAACTCCAATCCAGAAGATGAATTTTTTGCCCAGCTTGGCAACAATGAACCGACTCTCTATTTGATTCCTTTGGATTGGGACCAGAGACATTTATTTAACTTATCTCTATTTGTAGGAGATGTTGACTGGGGCGTTTCTACAGTTGCACGATACGGAACAGGATTGCCTTACACTCCTTCAATAACACAATATACAGCAGATAGAGGAATAACATCCGGCTTGCAGCGCAATAGCAGAGTAAGACCAACACAACTTCAAGTTGATATGCGGATGCATAAAACAATTAAAATGTTTGGTTTAGATGTTACTGCTTTCTTAAGAATATTTAATCTTTTAGACAACAAAGTTGTAGTTAATGTTTTTGGCGATACGGGAAAGCCGGATTACACAACTGAAGGGAAAAACATCGGCTACGATCCTAACAGACCGAATACTGTCCAGGAATACTTGAGATACCCATGGCATTACGGCGAGCCGCGTAAAGTTGAATTTGGTTTTGAGTTCTCATTTTAATTGCCGCGCCGTTTGCCCATAGGCAGATGCAATTACCCATGTTTTTTGCAGGGCAAGTTTTGAAAAAAGAAAAATAATAGGAGAGATAAATAAATATGAGAAGAGCATTTAAAATTATTTTAACGTTCGTTGTTGCGCTTATGCTTGCAGCTAATGTTAACGCTCAATATAAACCGAGCAAAGAAAGAGGCGATGTTACAAAGCGGGCTAAAGCTCAGATGGAAGGAAATAAGATCAGAACCACAGTCTTTAACTTTGGTATGTCCGGGCGCGAAGGGGGGCAATTCCCAATCTCAGTTCAAACACCGTACGAATGGCCCAAAAATACTGGACAGGTTTATTTAGCAATGCTTGGAATTTTTGTTGGAGGCGAAGTTGTAGATAACAAAGGAGAACTTCAGCGAATAATAAATGTTTATAATTATAGAAGATCTCCTGAAGGAAAGACATGGAATTTTGAGCCGGTTCCGGGTTACAGCAAACCAAATCCAAAAACAGGTGAGAATCAACTTGCAACAAGCGTTGACCCAGATACTTGGCCCGATACTTGGCCCGATAGAGTAAACGATAAAGTTGATCCGGGCTGGAGAGGTTCTTGGAACGGTTACTTTGGTAAAAACATTTTTAATGCAGATCAAGAGATGTTCTACCGTGCATCAGACGATAAATACGATCGATACGTAAATTATTTTCCGGATGAAACCGATTTAACAAGAAAAGGACTCGGAATTATTCTCGAAGTCCGGTCGCTTGCTTGGGCGCAGGTTTTAGTTGAAGATGCGCTCTATTTTCTTCATTACATTAAAAATGACGGAACAAGAGATATAAAGAAAGTTGGCGTTACGCTTTGGTATGCAGATTTTGTCGGCGGCGATGGAGATTCTCAAGACGATATTTCCGAATTTGATCTGTTGGAAGACATTGCATGGTCTAGAGATTTTGATCATCGAGCGCCCCTTTTCGGAAATAATCCTGTTGGCATTGTTGCTGTAACATTTCTCGAAACTCCCGGCAACGCAGTTGATAGAATTGATAACGATGGCGATGGCGAAGGACTTGGTCCAAAAGTTTCGAAAGAAATGCTTGCTGGAGAAATACCAGATAATCAAATTGACGATAATGATAACGGATTGATAGATGAAACCGAAACTCACATTCCGTTCGGCGTTCAAGTTGGCGTTACTTATGCTGATAGAATCGATCAAAATAGAAATGGCGAAGCGGGAAGTCCAATTGTAACTCAAGAGATGGTTAACGATGCCGCAAACGATAAATGGAAACGCTGGCCAAAAAATCCCCCTAAAGGTGAAGTGCATTTAATTATGGTTGAGAACGAAGATGTTGGTAGAGCATTCAGAGATTTTATTGATAACAACGGAAATGGAGAAGAAGGAAGTCCTAAAGTAACTCAAGCTATGATAACCGAAGCTGCTAAAGATGCGCCATATTTTAGATACAGAGTTCCGAACTCTAATATTATTCTTTATGATCTTAAAGCTGAAGATCTTGGCAAAGCTTATGCAGATGGAAAGGACAATGATAACAACGGCGCCATTGATGAAATGATTGATGAAATGATTGATGAAATGATTGATGAAGCGCGTGATGACGGAATTGATAACGACAACGATTGGAATCCTTTGCGCGATGACGTTGGTCTTGACGGTGTTCAGGATACAGGCGATCCTGGCGAGAATGACGGCAAACCAACTTCCGGCGCACGTTTTGGTTTACCAGGCGAACCGAATATTGACGTAACAGACGTTTCTGAAACAGATCAAATTGGCATTACAAATGCGGATTATGTTCCCGCCGGCGGTTTGAACATAAACAGCGATGCACAAATGTGGTTCGACTTTATGATACCCGGTAAGTTCTACGATCCGCTAAAAGTTGTTGCCGGTGAATATGATCTGTTTGTTTCTTCAGGTCTGTTCCCGTTGAAAGCAGGACAAACAGAGCCGATCTCAATTGCAGTTTTATTGGCTAATGGGCCTGTTCCAGATCCTAACGGAACATACAGAAAAAATGAAATTTTGCGAAAGAGAGTTAGAGCTCAGGAAACGTATAACAACGATTACCGTTTTGCTAACGCTCCTTTATCGCCTACTGTTACAGCCGTTACAGGAAACAATAGAGTTACTTTATATTGGGATGCTGTTGCAGAACAATCGTTCGACCCGTATATAGCTGCCATTGGTGGAATAGGAAATGATTTTGAAGGATACAAAATTTACCGCGCATCGGACCCTGCATTTCAGGATGCAGAAAACATTACAAATGCTTACGGAGTAAAAAAATTCAAAACTCCTGTTGCTCAATTCGATTTGAAAAACGGAATCAAAGGATTTTTCCCTGTTGATTTTGAAGGGGTTAAATATTATCTCGGTAACGATACCGGCTTGAAACACTCGTGGGTAGATTCAACTGCTCTTAACGGATTTACTTATTATTATGCAGTTGTAGCATACGATTTTGGTTTTCCTGCCGGTGAAATTATTCCATCGGAATCTCCTATTAGAGTTTCTCTGCAAGCTGATGGAAGCGTTAAACTTGGACCTAATGTTGTGCGTGTAAAACCTGAGGCGCCGGCTGCCGGTTTTGTTCCCCCTACTCTTGGCGATATAAAACTTGTGCAAGGAACTACTTCCGGTAAAGTAAAATACAATATAGTTGATCTAAATAAGATTAAAGAAGGGCACGTTTATTTCTTAACGTTCGAAGATACTGTCAAAGTTTCAAAGCGTGTCGGTCAGCCGGATACACTTACCACAAAGAACTACACTTTGCGCGATTCAACCGCCGGTGTTATTCTTATAAACAAAAATAAAAATCTTGCCGAAACTTACGAACAGCCGTTAGTTGATGGTTTCCGTCTAAGCTTCATAAATGAAAAACGCGTTGAATTAGATAGAGCCACATCTCTTTGGAGCGACCCGAAAATTGTAACTTATCAATTTGAAAAATTTGTCTGGGTTGGCGGCATTGGAGGCGAAGAGAGACCAAACGATTATCGAATTGAATTTGGCGACGTCGGCTTTGGAGAATCGAAGGAGATTAGACTCGGAGTTAACACTTTCCCCGCTAAGAAAGTAAATTTCAAAGTTTATAATCTTAGCGCAAAGAAGTATATAGATTTTGCTTTTATTGAAGTTGACGGAACAGACGGAATTATGTCTACAAGCGGCGCAAGAAGAGACAGAATCATTTTCTTAGAGCCGGATAAAGATAATAAACTGATCTATACATGGTGGTTCTACTTGTTAGATACGCCCGATCCAACGCTCGGAACAAGATTACCAAAAGCGGGCGATAAAGTAGAATTGAAACTTAAGAAACCGTTCCTCTCGAGCGATATATTTAGATTTGTTGCGCGCAAAGCAAAGATAGATATTGATAAAGCAAAAGAAGAGATGGAAAAGATCAAAGTTGTTCCCAATCCATATGTTGCTTCCGCTAAATGGGAGCCAAGAAATCCATACTCAAGCGGACGCGGACCTCGGTCGCTCCATTTTACAAATTTGCCTAATAAATGCACGATAAGAATATTTACAGTGAACGGAGAATTAGTTGATGTGATTGAGCACGATAGTCCATTAAATAATGGCGCTGCAGAATGGAAGATGTTAACAAAAGATCACCTTTCAATTGCCTACGGTATCTATCTCTTTCATGTTGAAGCACCGGGGATAGGGGAAAAGATCGGAAAGTTTGCAGTAATAAAATAATTGTAAATGGGCGAAAAAATTTTTGGAGTTAGTTATGATACATAAAAGATTTTTAATTATGATAGTTTTGGCTGCGGCGCTTCTTCAACCTGTTGAAGCGCAGCAGGTAACCAAAACCGGCACAACGGCAGCCAAATTTTTGAGCATCGGAATCGGTCCGCGCGCTAATTCAATGGGCGGCGCTTATAGTTCCGTGGCAAACGACGCATCTGCATTATATTGGAACCCCGCCGGTATTGCAAACATCAATTATTTTCAATCTATTTTCACTTACACAAAGTTGTTTGCAGATATCAATGTTAACTTTGTTGGGCTTGTTATTCCTGCAGGCGATATAGGAAACTTCGGCTTGAGTGTTACTGCATTGAACATCGGGGATATGGATGTTACTACAGAATATTATCCTGAAGGCACGGGTGAAAAATTCAGCGCAGACAGTTATGCTTTTGCTCTTTCTTACGCCCGTTATATTACGGAAGAATTCGCAGTTGGTTTTAATGTGAAATACATACGCGAAAATATTTTTAATTCGAGCGCAAACGGAATCGGTTTTGATGTAGGAACTATTTTCAAAACTCCATTTTACGGAATTCGATTCGCAAGCAGTATCTCTAATTATGGATCGAAAATGCAGATGAGCGGGCAGGACCTATTGATCCGCCACGATCCAGACCCGCAGAGATACGGAAACAATGCAACGCTTGATGCAAACTATGCAACAGATCAATTTGAACTGCCGCTTCGTCTGCAAGTGGGCATCTCGCGCGATTTTCAAATTATGGATCAACACAGATTAACAATTGCAATTGACGCAACGCATCCGAACGATAATAATCAATGGGTAAACGTTGGCGGTGAATTTTCTTTATTTAATGATCTGGTATCGCTGCGCGGCGGTTACAAAACTTTGTTCCTGAAAGATACACAGGAAGGTTTAACGGTTGGCGCCGGCTTGAAATATGATGGTTTGGTTTTTTTCACGCTTGTGGTGGATTATTCATATCAACAGATGAAGTATCTAGATCACATGCACAGCTTTGGACTGATTTTATCTTTTTGAACTCTAAAATAAAAATGATAAATTCCACTGACAATATGGATAAACAACAACTAACAAACGGAGGTACTATGAGAAAACTTAGTTTACTTTTTGCGGTACTCTTTCTTGGAGCCTGGTCTGCTGCTTTTGCACAAAACTTTGATGTTACTTTTCAAGTTAATATGAGTGTGCAGATTGCCAAAGGCGCTTTCGATCCAGCTAAAGACGCCATCTCAGTTAGAGGCAGCTTTAACGAATGGGGAAAAACAGATATGACCGACCCCGACGCGGACAAAATCTATACTGTTAAAGTATCTGTAGCTGCTGGTCAAGTAAAATACAAATACTTCCATAATGCCGGCGGCAAAGATAATTGGGAAGGCGGGGATGACAAGGTAATTAATGTTACCGCCAACACAGTTCTTCCTGTTGCGTTCTTTGACGGCGAGCTAATGCCTTCCGGCGCAGATGCGAATGTAACTTTCAAAGCAAATATGAAACTGCCTTTGAAACAAAAAGACCTTGTTAAAGCTACTGGTAAGGTTTACGCTGCCGGCAGTTTTAATGAGTGGAACACAACCGCGGACGAATTAACAGATCCGGATGGAGACTCAGTTTATACAAAAACTGTTGTAATTAAATCTGCTCAGTTGATCAATTACAAATTCTTGTATGGTAACAAAGCCGGCGGAACAACTTGGGAAAACGATCCAAATAAAACCGCGTGGATCAAAGATGGCGCACAAGATGTTGCCCGGCCATTCAATGATATTAATCCAGATGTTACACTTAGAGACGGCGCTGTTTCTTTCTATGTGAACATGAGCGTTTTGGAAGAACTTGGAGTTTATAATGCAGCAGTAGACGGATTACAGGTTAGAGGTAATTTCAACGGATGGAGCGATAGTGATAAACTGCGCTCTGTTATGAATCAAGATGTTCTTTTGCCCACAAACTGGTTCTTATCGGTTCCATTTGTCTTAGGCGAGGTAAACTCGGACCAATTTTACAAGTTCTACGTTAACTTAAAGACCCCAGGCATCTGGACTGACGGCTGGGAAAGACCTCTTTCAATGGGTGGAGGCAACCGCACTGTTAAATTTTTAGGAATGGCAAACCAAGAAACTGCAAATACTTATTATGATGATGTGCGTCCCGCTTTTGTAATCCCATTCGGTCGATCGATTAGCATTAAGTTCCGGGTTGATATGAAGGATGCATTTGATCCTGCCAAAGCTGCTGTACCAATGAAAGTTGGAGATAAAGTATGGTGGATCGCTGAGCAGCCATTGTTTACTCGATTAATGGGTTGGGAAGATAAAGATGAAATGACAAATTTTGAATTAACCGATCCAGACGGCGACAAGATTTATGAAGGAACTCTTACTGTTAGAGCGCCCGGGTTTAATGCATTTCAATATCGTTATGGATTCCAAAGAACTGCTGATAAATCTTTCAAATTAGAAGCCGCAGGCTTCGGTAAAAATGCTTACCGCGTAAGATTCATTCCTCAATCGGCATCAAGAGTATTTACGCAGCCATATACCGCACCGCTTGATGTGTGGACTGATAAAGAAGATAAAACCGGTCAGGTTGAATCTACGCCGCAAGGATTAGCTAACATTCGCGATCTTGATTTGGGTATTCCGGTTACATATACACTCGAGCAAAACTATCCGAACCCATTCAACCCAACTACAACAATTAAGTTTGCGTTACCGAAAGATGAATTGGTCAGTTTAAGGATTTATAATGTGCTCGGTCAAGAAGTTGCAACCCTTGTTAACAAAGAATTGAAAGCAGGTTCCTACGCATTCGACTTTAACGCTTCTAAATTAAGCAGCGGCATTTACTTCTACAGGATAGAAGCAGGCAGCTTTAATGTTACAAAGAAGATGTTATTGCTCAAGTAATTTATCTAGAAGGTGAAATTAGAAAGAAACCCAACTTCTTTAAGAAGTTGGGTTTCTCTTTTATATGTCAGAATGACAATTCATTTTTTCAACACACCATTTAGTTGCTGCATTAAATTTTGCGCGCCCGGATAGTTTTGATCTTTACTCAACACTTTTGAAATTACATCGTAGCTTTGCTTGTATTCTTTATTTAACGCATAAGCGCCGGCAAGATTGTAAAGAGTTTGCAGATCGTCCGGGTCGTATTTAGCGCTCTCTTCTAAATATTTTATTGCAGGTTGAACCTTGCCGTTATTCAAATTTATAGAGCCAAGCCACTTTGCGCTGAATGCATTCGGCTCAATCTGATATCTTTTTAACAATATTTTATAAGCTTTTTCAAATTCGTCGGCTTTCATAAACTTGAATGCTACTTCATCTAATAGTTTGTAAAACTCAACAATCACTGGATATTGATAGAGCAGTATTTCCATATGCTGCAAAAAACCGTCTAAGTTTTTCTGCTTTAAATATTTTTCTGCAGCTTTTTGATGTGCTTCTGTCCAAGTGATCTCATCATTCATAAATTTGAATGCGAGAGAATCTTCAAATGTTTTCGGCTTAAGCAGTTGATTGAACGGAATTTTATTCATCGGGGCTATATATGGCCAGTCGTTCTTTAATATTTTTATTCGATACTCAGCCATTGTAGAGTCTATCTTAGAAAACAGAAAGCTTGCAAGAGTAGCAGAATCTTGTTTCTCAAAAGGAATTGCAGCGGAGCTTTTTGGCAGGAAATTCTTATCGATCATTTTTTCAAAGAACGCTTTTCCCATCAATTGAAAACCGCGTAGTGTTGGATGAAGATGGTCTGTCATTAGGTTATTGCCTACAATACCGTTTGGACTTTCAGCATTGAAAAGAGAATCGAGTTTTACAATAGGAATAAGATATTCCTTTCCCAATTTGTTTACAAGCCGGTTTATTTCTTCAGGAGCGCGGAAGCGGAGCGCATCCAAATCTTTTGCCAGTTGAAAAAGCTGCAATGCTATTTTATAATCGCCGTTCTTGTAACTGGCTTGTGCATCTACAAATACTTTTTTTGCCTGCGGGTACTTTTTTGTTTGAGTAGAAATGAACGGCGCTTGATCTTTTAGGTTGCTTGCAAGCGTTCCGATAATGAGTGGGACATTTGCAGCTTGAATCTGCTTAATTACATCTCGCACGTTACTTTCAAACTGATCTATGCCGGCACGATAACTTTCAGAATCGAGCTCAATTGTTTGTTCCTTTGCCATTCTCGACATCAATGTTCCGCTTTTTTTTTGCTGATCGGAATTAGAAATCAATTCGCTGAACCATTGAATGAAGTTCCGGAGAAGCTGCGTGATCTTAAATTTGTTCAGATACAAAAACGAATTAGTAAAAGCGCGCGAAGAACCGATCGATTCCATTGAACCGACCCCAAGCGCGCCGTAATATTCATTGTGCCCGGTGTAGATCAAGATCAAATCAGGTTTATGCTCAAGAACCCCGGGAATAAAATCACGAATTGTGTAACTGTTCACTGCAGTGAGCCCGATGTTTATAACTTCTATTTTATTGTTCGGATAGGCAAGTTCCAACCTTTTACGAATGTAACGAGAAAAGGAACCCAGCGGCATATAAGGATATCCAGCGGCGCTGCTTTCGCCTAAAACAAAAACACGAAACGAATTTGGAGCTTTAGCAGAATCAAAAACATCTTCGATAGATGAAGGAATGTTCTTAACATTTGTAAAATATCTTCTTGCAACATTTGCATTAAGAATTATTTTTCCTTCTGTAGCGGGTGTCCACATCGATAGATCTTCGCCGTAATCAAAAAATCGCAAACCAATTTCGAGCAGAACAAAAAACAAAATTGGTATAGCAGTGAGAATAACGTAAAAGTAGAAAGGAGTCTTCCCCTTAATATTCTCGTCAAATAATTTCTGAACTTCTTCAACTGGTATGTTCAATTCCTTAGCTATTTTTTCTGCGCTTAATTTTGGTCTGTTCATCGCAATAAATTTAATCTGCTTTTTTGAGAGAGCCACAATATACCCGCTTAATTTTTGGCGAAAAATAATTAAAAAAGTTGAAGCGAGGAAGGTTCTTGACAGAAAATGATTTTATGCTTAGACTTTGCCCGTGAATAAACGCCTCTCTCCATTTCTTGCCAAATGGGAGATAGTAAAAACTTTGGCGGCGTATTGAAAAGAATAAAGGAATTTCATTGGGAAAAATAGATGAGTAAACTTACAACTCTCGGTCAACTATGGACTTTTCTACGCGAAAGAAAAAAATGGTGGCTTATGCCAATTATTTTCTTTTTAATTCTTCTCGGCGGATTGATTGTTCTTACTAAAGGGTCAGCGCTTGCGCCCTTTATTTATGCGGTTTTTTAGTATAGAACAAAGATGAGGCGGACCGCCTGACGCGCAAGTTTAACAAATCAACACAAATTAAATCTGCAAAAATCCGTCTGATCTGCATAATCCGCGCACCTTTCTTTATTTTAGAATCATTACTTGATACGGTTCTAATTGAAGAACAAATTTGTTTTGGTTCATCATAACTTTATAGCCGCTCATTAGATCAATAAATGATTTTTTTCCGCTCAGAAATTTTTCTTTTTCGAAGCATACTTTATTAGATAAGAAATTATTGTTTACAATGACAAAGATCTTTTTGCCGTTGAGTTCGCGTTTGTAAGCAAGAATTTTTTTTGTTTCATCAAGAAGAAAGAACTGGATATCGCCGAGTGATAAAGCTTTATTTTCTTTACGGATCGAGATTATTTTTTGATAGAATCTAAAAAGATCTTCATCATAGACTACTTCATCATTAGCACGTAAATTGCCAAACGGGTGAGATGTTTCCGAATCATATTTTAGTTCTTTCCAAACCATCGGTTTGCGGCAGTCGGGGTCATCGCCGCCCCACATTCCAACTTCATCGCCGTAATAAATATGCGGCACGCCCGGAAGCGTGAATTGCATCGCAACCATTAGCTTTTGTTTTTTCATTTCTTCATCGTTTGGTTTGCGAACATCAAAATCTTTGTTTTGTGCAGGGTTGGCAGCGTGGTCATACCAAATATCAGGGTTAACAATCATTGAAGCTAATCTTTCTGTGTCATGACTTCCCAGCAAATTCATTAGCGCGTAATAATTTACTTTACCGTAATCTTTGAAAAGCGTGGTTAGTGAATCTACAAATCCGCGCGGACCGATCGGTTCTTTTTTATTTACAACAAAATTTTTAAGAGCGCGCGTAAACCTGTAATTCATCACTGCATCAAATTGATCTCCTTGAAGCCATGGCGCCGCATTCATCATTTTATAATTCTGCCAATCATCCCACCAGATCTCTCCAACAATATACGCGTTTGGATTTATCTCTTTTACCCAAGAACGAAATACTTTCCAGAAATTGTGATTCACCATTTCAGCAACATCAAGCCGCCAGCCGTCAATTCCGTCGGAAGGATCACCATCGCCGTTAGGATCCATCCATCGTTTTACATTGGCATGAATGTGTTCGCGGGGTCCGCTTACAATTCCGGTTTCGTCTTCACGAATTTCCGGAAGGTCTTTAACCCCAAGCCAGCCGGCATAATCAAATTCATTTTCTGTTGTGTTTGGATCGTCCCAGCTTTTTATTGTAAACCAGTCTTTGTATTTAGAATTCTGCTGATTTTTCACAATATCCTGAAAAGCCCAAAAAGTTGTTCCTGTGTGGTTGAAAACTCCGTCTATAATAATTTTTATTCCACGCTTATGGCATTCATCGATAAGTTTAAGAAAAAGTTTATCAGCCGTAGTCCATTTCCAAGTAGAAGGATCAGCGGGATTTTCTTCAGCCCATATTTCTTTATCTTTTTTTGGATTCGGACCGAAGTTGTTGTCGATGTGATGATACATTGCCGCATCGTATTTATGAAGCGAAGGAGATTCAAATAAAGGATTGAAATAAATTGCAGTGATGCCAAGTTCTTTTAAATAATCAAGTTTATCAATCACGCCTTGAATATCTCCTCCATATCTGCGGTTTCCGGCATTCCAATAAAAATCTTTTTCATTTACTTTTTCCCATGGCTGTAGTTTATACCAGTCGCTGGTCCAAGGATGAATTTTCCACCCTTCATTTTGAAAATAAGGCCACGAACCTTTCAGGTCGTCAATCTGCGGATCATTTAATTTGTCAGCATTGGCAAATCGTTCCGGAAAAATTTGATACCACACAGCTTCCTTTGCCCATTTGGGAACGAGTGGAATTATTTGTCCAAAGTTTTGAGCTGTTAGCGCGAATAAGTGAAAAATTAGATTACATAAAAAAACTTTTTGTAATTTCATTTCAACCTCAAAATCAACTATTGTAGAGCGAAATATATTTATCTTTTTTATCTAATGAATGAAAAAAGTAGATGGAGAATTAAAGAGATTTTTGTTATTGTTGTAACCGTTTTTTGAAAGTTTTAATTTGTTTTAGAAATGGAGAGTTGGCAGAGTCCCCGCGAAGCGGGGTAAAGGTTGCTTGTCCCGCTTTGCGGGAAATGCGGCGGTCTTGAAAACCGTTATTGATGCAGATTGAAATTTAGACTTGGAGAGTAGTCAGAGTGGTTTGGCAAAGCCATCCCTATGGGAGAATGCTGCGGTAATGAAAAGGGTTAATGATGCAGATTGAAATTTAGACTTGGAGAGTTGGCAGAGTGGTTGAATGCGGCGGTCTTGAAAACCGTTAAGGATGCAAGTCCTTCCGGGGTTCGAATCCCTGACTCTCCGCTATTAAAAAGTAATTAGCCCTAAATCACTAGATTTAGGGCTTTTTCGTTTTAAAGTCTCTCTCTGCTTACACCTAGTAATTTGGAATATCAACACGAAACAAGTTTCAAGAATTACATATCATTATCCTTACTTATAATTTCAAATAGACCTGTGTTGAAAATATCTTCATTCTAATATGGAATCATTAACAAATTAAGCATTTTTAATTTAGATGAGGTTTTGAATAGGTATAGCTAATGTTGGACGTAATAACAGTTATAATCAATATTGCTTCTTACAACTTTTGAAAAAAAATCTCTTAAAAAAAATTTTTTAGAAAAAAGGAACCTCTCCTACTTTTGAGACATCTAAGTTAAACCATTTTGTAGTTTTATTTGTTTAATTACATAAAAGAAAAGGAGAATATGAAATACTCAACCATTTACCGGCTATTCGTTATAGTTTTTTCCCTCTTCATCAGTTTAGAAACTACAGCACAGAATCAAAATCAAATGCAAAGAAGAAGCGATCCTTCTCAATTCCAACCTATTGGAAAAATTTTCGGCAAAGTAATAGATTCTCAAACTAATCAACCGATCGAATATGGCAATGTTGTTCTCTTTAGAATGAGGGATACTGTTATTGCAAACGGTACTGTTAGCAATAGCAAAGGGGAGTTCGTTTTGGAGAAATTATTGCCTGGACGTTATTTCTTAAAAATTTCATACATGGGCTATGCAACAAAAAGATTTGACTCTTTAGCCGTATTGCCTAACCGTGCAGAAATAGATCTTGGAGTTGTTAAACTTAATACCAAAAGTATAAATCTTAGCGATGTTGTTGTTAAAGCCGAAAGGGAAGCGTTGAATTACAACTTAGATAAAAAAGTATATAATGTTGATAATAACATGGCTAACTCAGGCGGAACCGCAGTTGATATTATGCAGCACATTCCATCTGTAACTGTAGATGCAGATGGCGCTGTAGCTGTCCGCGGAAACAGCAATATCAACGTTTTGGTTGACGGTAAGCCTGCGGCTTTAGCTGGATTTACCGGTTCGGATGTTTTGGCGCAAATTCCCGCAAGTTCGATTGAAAGTATCGAGTTAGTTACTAATCCTTCGGCAAGATACGACCCTGAAGGTACGGCTGGAATTATAAATGTGATACTAAAAAAGAAATCAAATCTTGGTGTTAACGGAACTGTAATGGCAAATGCTGGAACAAGAGGAAGATATAATACTTCTCTTAATATGAATTTACGCGGAGAAGATTTCAATTTGTTTTCTTCTTATGATGCGCGAATATTTAACATGAACAGCGGCAGTACAACTCTTCAAACATCGACATTCGGCAATAAATCTTCTATTCTTGATCAATATTCTGATATAAAAAATAAGATGATCAATCACAGCATCAATATTGGCGGAGATTATTATTTAGCAGAGAAAGAATTCGTAACTCTTTCGGCTCAATTCAGATTTGGCAATTTTAATAGTCTTAGCAATATCAGTAATCTAAATTATGATGGCAGCCGTCTTCTTGAGACTCAATTTAACAGAGTAAGCGACGGAGAAAGAAATAACAATTCCGGCAGTTACACTTTGAGTTATAAAAAATCATTTGAAACGAAGACGCAAGAATTAACTGCAGATGTGATGTATACAACAAGTTCCATGAATAATGAAGCTGATATTACTCAAACTTATTTTGTCCCCGTGTTTATTCCTGAATCTATACAAAAATCTCTTTCTCAAAACTCAAATAAAACGTGGCTTATTCAATCGAACTATATTCAGCCGTTGGGAAATTTGGGAAGGTTAGAAGGCGGATTCAGAAGCCAAATAAAAGATCTTACTATGTCTAACAGCTATTTGAATTATAATCGCATCACGCAAGGATGGGTGGCAAGTGGTCTTTCAAATAATGATTATAATTACAAAGAGCAGGTTCATGCTTTATATGGAATTTATTCAAACAATTTCGGCAGCTTTACTTTTCAATCAGGAATAAGAGCAGAACAAGTATTCGTGAAAGGAACAATTCTTTCGACAAACCAAACTTATGAAAGCAATTATTTTGATCTTTATCCTACGGTTCATCTACGCTATAGTTTTAGCGACCTTGACGAAATTCAATTAAGTTACAGCAGAAGAATTGATAGACCTCAGAATCGTCAGCTTAATCCATACGAAGACCGCTCGGATTCATTGAATATTTTTAAGGGGAATCCGAATTTGAAACCGCAATACCATAATTCAGTTGAGCTTGGTTATACTAAGACAATAGGAAAAACTTACCTTGTTTCTAATTTATTCTATAGAAAGAATACTAATCTTATTAGCACAATCAGCACTCTTCGTCCAAACGGCGTTACTTACTCTACCTTTGAAAACGTTTCTAAAGGAGAATCATACGGGCTTGAATTTATTGCAACACAACCAATAAACGATTGGTGGAGAATGAATGGAAATGTCTCTTTCTTTAACAATAAAATTGATGATTTAGGAACACTTGGCGGAACAAGAGAAAGTAAAAGTTGGTTAGCGCGCATGAGCTCTACAATGACAATATCGGACGGCTTTGTTTTGCAATTTATGTTTTTCTATTCGTCTCCAACAATTCTGCTCTCAATGGGAAGTTTTGGCGGATATACAGGAGGCGGAAGAGGAGATGGTGGAGGCATGGGCGGCGGCGGAATTTTTTACAGCGGAGCTACCGCGCAATCAAAAATGAAAGAACAATATTCTATGGATGTTATGATGAGAAAAGAATTTATGGATGGTCGTCTTACTATAACGCTCCGTTTATCAGATGTTTTCAACACTCGGAACTTTAATACAGAAACTACTGGATTAAACTTTTACACGAACAACAGAAGAAAGATAGACTCGCGTATGGCGTTCCTTGGCATTTCTTATCGTCTTTTTGATACTAAAAGTAGAATGCAGGATCAAGAAAGACAGAGAAGACTTGAAGAAGGTTATGATGAACTATAATCAAGCTTTTTAATAATAAATTTTGACCCCCAAAGGTAATACCAATGGGGGTTTTTCTTTTCTTCAACATTATTCTAAAATTTTCTAATTAGTTAGATTGTAAATGCTTCGAAAAAAGTTGGTATGAAAGATATTTTGTTGTCAATCCTTTATATATCAATCTAAGTTCTTTGGCATGAATGCAACAAAAACTTAAATAGGTATATTCTTGTTCCACAATTGGCTGGCAAAACATTATATTTAAAAGCAGATTAAGATAGTAACACAGAGCTTTGTATGAAGATCATTTTGAAAGAAGTAAAAACTAAAGCCGATCTGAAAAGATTTGTAAAATTTCCATTTACACTTTACAAAAAAAATAAATTTTGGGTGCCCCCTTTAATTATTGATGAACTCAAAACACTTAGCAAAGATAAAAACCCGGCATCCGATTTTTGTGAATCAAAATATTGGCTTGCTTACAAAGATGATAAGATAATTGGAAGAATTGCCGGAATAATAAATCATAAATACAACGAAAAATGGGGACAAAAGTTTGCCCGATTCGGCTGGATCGATTTTATTGACGATATAGAAGTTTCAAAAAATTTGATGGATGAATTTGTGAATTGGGCTAAAGCAAAAGGAATGAATAATGTTCACGGACCGCTTGGTTTTACTGACTTAGACGGCGAAGGATTATTGATTGAAGGGTTTGACGAGTTAAGCACTTTTGGATCTATTTACAATTATCCTTATTACAAAGAGCATATTGAAAAACTTGGTTTTGAAAAAGATGTTGATTGGGTCGAATTTTCTGTAAGTCTTACTTCTACAATTCCTGAGAAAGTTTCTCGAATTGCCAATACTGTTGCTGAAAGAAATAATTTGTGCCTTTTAAAAGTGAAAAAAGCAAAAGAAATGCTCCCTTTTGCAAGAGATATTTTTTATCTGATTAACGATGCCTATAAAGATCTTTACGGGTTTGTTGAATTAACCGACCGGCAAATAGATATGTATATTAAACAGTATTTCGGATTTATTAAGCCGGACTACGTTCCTATTATTCTTGATAGCAATAACAAAATTGCAGCATTTGGAATTACTATGCCTTCTCTTTCATTAGCAATGCAAAAATGTAACGGAAGACTCTTTCCATTTGGGTTCATTCATCTATTAAAGGCGTTGAAAAACAATCCCAACGTTGACCTTTATTTAACAGCCGTGCGCCCTGATTTACAAAACAAAGGAGTAAATGCAATGTTGATGAATGAAACAAACAATGTTTTCATTAGAAACAAAATTCAAAAAGTGGAAACAAACAGAGAACTTGAAGGGAATTCCAAAATTCAAGCTCAATGGAGATTTTACGAAAACAGACTGCACAAACGAAGAAGATGTTACAAAAAATCAATATAAATAAGAAAGACATTCTTGCAAGCGTTTTTTATTTCTGTTCAGCTAAATACTAAAATGTTATTTTACGTCTGTATAAAGAAAATTCCTAGAATCGGATGAAAGCAAAATTTTTTCCTCCCTTTTTCCCTTTTTTCCTTTTTTTCTTCTTTCCTTTTTTTCTAACAGCTCAAAATAGAAAACCAATTCATCAAGTTGAATTAGAATCTCATAAAAATTATTTGCCAAAGATTGAATGCACTTCAGAAGAAATAAAACTTGGTAAAATATATCAAACGTCTAAAGTTGCTAAAACTGTTTTCGGTTATCTTCCTTCGTGGGAAAACAATGAAGAAACTTATAAAAACCTGCGGTATGATCTTCTCACTCACATTGCTGTCTTTTCTTTTGAAGCAGATGGCAGCGGAAATTTAAACACCCCGCAAAAGTGGCCCTGGTCAAAAGTAATTAACGATGCGCGCACAAACAAAGTAAAGTTGATAATGTGCGTTACAAATTTTAATCCTGATGAAATTCACAATCTTTTAGTCATTGCCGAAATTAGAAATAAACTCTTCGAAAATATTCGTCTTAAATTAGCCGAATTTAATTTTGACGGGGTTAATATCGATTTTGAAAACTTACGGGATGGAGATAAAACAATTAACATAAAAAATTTTATGAGCACATTAAAAAATTTCCTTTTGCAGTTGAATCCTAACTACGAAGTATCATTTGCAACGCCTGCAGTGGGTTACGGCAAATGGGATTTTAAAGGGATTGCAGAAAGCTGCGATTATCTTTTTGTTATGGGGTATGATTTTTATGGTAGTTGGAGCATAACAACCGGTCCTTCTTCGCCACTTAACCATATTACAAAATCATTTCAGGAAGATTATAAAGATATAGCTGCAACTGCGCCAAACAAATTGATTCTCGGGGTCCCTTATTACGGCAATTATTGGCGAACAAAATCGAAAGAAGCTTATACTTCTGTTGATACATCAAAGGCAAATAGAGATTGGCAAAAACCTATTTATTATAGAGAATTATTTCCTGGTTACATCCAGAAAGAAAAAATATGGGATGATAAATCGCAAACGACATGGCTGCGCTGGGAGGAAGTTTCTTGGAATCAGATCTGGTATGATGACGAATTATCACTTGCGTTTAAGTATGATTTCGCTCTGGCAAAAGAGTTAAGGGGAATTGGCATTTGGGCGCTTGGATATGATAACGGCAGAGATGAACTTTGGAAATTGATCGAAAAGAAATTTACTAATCCGAACTCTGTTATTAAAGACCACTCAAATTTACCAAATGGGTTTCAGTTGTATCAAAATTATCCAAATCCTTTTAACCCAGTAACGGTCATCAGTTGGTATCTGGCAGCAGGCAGGCATGTTACATTAAAAGTTTATGATCTACTTGGAAGAAAAATTGCGACAGTTGTAAACTCATTTCAATCTGCGGGTAATTACACAATTAGTTTTGATGGAGGAAATCTTCCCAGCGGAACATACATTTACTCACTCGAAACTGCAGAAGGAAAACTTGTGCGTAAAATGCTGTTGATAAAGTAAACTCTGGATGCTTGATACCGGATACCAAAAAAATCAAGTATCCAGTATCATTCATCCCAAATCCAGAACTCTGTTAAAAATTCAAATTCATTCCAGCATAAAAACTTCTTCCTAAAGTTCCGTAGTAGAGTACTTCTTCGTATTGCTTATCAAATAAATTTTCAATTCTAACTGTGAGTTCAAGATAATCTAAAAATTTATATGAAGCCGAAAGATTGACGAGAGTGTAAGTAGGCATAGTAATTCTTTGAGCGGGGAAAGTAGAAAAGTCTTTATCGTCGCGACTGCCGACATAATTGATTCGAACATTCAAATTTAGTTTTTCATTTAGAACATAATTAGCACTAAGCGAAAGTTTATGTTTAGGTCTTCGTAATAAAGATTTTCCAAAATCGGCGCTTTGTTCGTATTCATCTTTTGCTTCCGTAAATGTGTAATTCCCGTTCAAAGAAAGATTTTGGAAATAATTTGCAGAAGCTGATATCTCAACACCATGCGATGATGCTTTTGCAATATTAACCGTTCTAAAATTTTTATCGAAGCCGAACATGTTTTCAAATTTCAAATTGAAGTAAGTTATTCCCAAACTGATGTTCTTATTCATAAAATAGTGCTCAAAGCCAAAATCCCAACCTTTGCTTTTTTCCGGCTGTAAATTAGGATTGCCGAACATCGGGTCGAATAAATAAAAAAGTGAAGGCGCTTTGAATCCTGTGCCGTAAGTTGCTTTCAATTTTGTTCCGGTTGTGCTGAAATAATATGCCGGCGCAATTCGATAAGTAGTAACGCCGCCAAATTTTTCATTCTTATCATATCGTAAACCGAGCGAAGCAAAGAATGAATTTGATATGTTGATTTGGTCTTGCAGATAAAAACCTGTTGTTCTGATAGATTGTTTTGGAAAGACGCTGTTAAATGGGCCCCATGCGCCATTTGAGAAATAACTTGTTGAAGCAGTTTCTGTTTCCGTTTCAACTCCAATGGTTATTAAATTATTTTCTATCAAGTGTAAATTGTTTTGCCATTCCATTTTGAATCGGTTAGCATTATTAAATGCATCGGAAGAAGATTTGGGACGGAATTGATCCGCTAAATCCACAGCGTTGCTGAATCTTTTTATGAATGAAGTAGAAAAATCTTGCTGCCATTTTTCACCCAACAAAGATGAATTGATATTTGCCTTTAAGAGATGTTCTTCTTGTTTATAACTGAAATTTGGGTCGTCGCCATTTTTTGCACTTTGATCTAAGTCTGCTTTTGTATTTGTGAATTTGTAAATGAAGCCAAGTTTCATATTCGTTAAAAGATCGTAACTCAATCTTGAAGTGAATGCGTTGTTTGAAAAGCCGTCTTTTTCTGTATTGCCGTTAAGTGAATTGGCAGCGGATATTCCATTACTGCCGCTTTTAGATGCAAAGAAGGCATAGCTTAAATTACTCAAACTGCCCAATGCAGAAAAATCGCTTCTAAAATAATTGTTTGAGCCGCCTTCGCCGGAGAAAGAGAAAGTTGGTTTTCCATTTCCTCTTTTTGTGATGATATTTATAACACCCGCCAGTGCATCGGAACCATATAAAGTGCTTTGCGGGCCGCGGACAATTTCAATTCTTGCAATATCATTTGTGTTGAGTGTTGAAAAATCGAATGCGTTGTTTGGAGAAGATGGATCATTCATTTCAGCCCCGTCAACAATAACAAGTGTGTGGTTGGAATTTGCGCCCCGCATAAAAACTGAAGCAAGTTTGCCCGGTCCACCCTGTTGAGTGAGAGAAAGCCCGATTGTTTCTTTTAATAGATCAACTACCGTCTTCAATTGTTTTCTCGAAATATCTTCGGAAGTAATAACGGTAACCGAACTGCCGAGAGCGTAATAAGGAGTTTCGGTTTTAGTGGCGGTTACAACAACTTCAGAAAGAGTCGCTTTGATTGTGTCTGTTTGTGCAAAAAGTGCAAATTGAATTAGCAGAAGAATCGATAGAAAAGATAAAAAATGTTTCATAGAAGTTACTCCTTTTAGATAAGTGAAAAGATGTAACTTCGCGTGATGATGGAACTTTTCTGCAAGCGCAGATTGAAAACGAAATGTAGATATGTAATTCGTTAATCAAAGCCCTACCCGCGAAGGTTGATTAGTTATTTGAATTATGCGGCAGGTCTCCTGGCTTAAGACATTGTTTAACGCCTTCCCGAATTAATTGCGAATGGAAAATTTAGAATTTACTTCTCAATTCGCCATTTTTAATTCTCAATTAAAAATACAGTGGCTAAATGTTAAACAAAAATTACGTCTATCACAGTTGCGGGGCAGCGCCGGATTTTAACCGGTTTCCCTATTGAGTTCAAAACGAACACCGCAAATTGTTTAAGAACTTCGAGCGTAAGTTAGCAAAGCAATCTATTTCTTGCAACAAATTGAAAAAGTTGTTGAATAGATTTATCTTGCAACGGACATTCATAACTTATTAACAATTACTGTGGCAAAAAAATTCTTTTCTTCAAATCATTTCAAAATTCAATTCAAAGTAACTATTCTAAAAAAATCTTTTAACAAAGGAGATTCCTGATGGGCTGGCTTTTTAAGGCATTAAACTCATCTATCGGTAAAAAATTTGTTATGGCTCTTACCGGGGTCTGTCTAATTTTATTCTTAGTGATCCATTTAATTAACAATTTAACGCTGTATTTTGGACCGGAAACGTTCAATACTGTTGTGAAGAATTTGGATGGGATCAAACCTTTAATAAGAGTGATCGAAGTAATTCTTGGTTTGATTTTTATCTTGCATATTTTTAACGGCGTTCGTTTGTGGATTGAGAATAAGATAGCAAGGGGAACCGGTTACACAATTAAAGGTTCATCAAAAAATGCAGATATTTTTTCGCGGACAATGATTCTGAGCGGAAGCATAATTTTTATTTTCTTGGTGATTCACTTAAGAACATTTTGGATGTCGTTTAATTTTGATCATACTTTAAAAGAAAGTCACCGTTACTACGAAGCCGTTGTTTCAGCTTTTCAAGATCCGGTTTATTCCAGCTTCTATCTTTTTGCGATGATACTTTTGGGGTTTCACCTCAATCATGGTTTCCAAAGCGCGTTTCAGACTTTTGGCTGGAATCATAAAAAATATTTTCCTTTTATTGAAAAGTTTGGAATGGTGTATGCATGGGGTACAGCGCTGCTGTTTGCTTCAATTCCAATTTACTTTTACTTCTATGGAGGTAAGTGATGATAAAATTAGATTCGAAAGTGCCGGAAGGCAAATTAGAAGAGAAATGGACGAACCACAAATTCAATATGAAACTTGTTAACCCAGCTAACAAACGTAAGTATGATATAATTGTTGTTGGAACCGGTTTAGCAGGCGCTTCGGCTGCTGCAAGTCTTGGCGAACTTGGATATAATGTTAAAGCGTTCACGTTTCACGACAGCGCACGCCGCGCTCATAGTATTGCAGCTCAAGGCGGAATCAACGCTGCAAAAAATTATCAGAACGACGGCGATTCTGTTTACAGATTATTTTATGATACTGTTAAAGGGGGCGACTTCCGTTCGCGCGAAGCAAATGTTTATCGCCTTGCAGAAGTAAGTAATAATATTATCGATCAATGCGTTGCTCAAGGCGTTCCTTTTGCAAGAGATTACGGTGGATTGTTAGATAACCGCTCTTTTGGCGGCGCGCTTGTTTCAAGGACATTTTATGCTAAAGGGCAAACTGGTCAGCAGCTTTTACTCGGCGCTTATACTGCTATGAATAGACAGGTTAATCTTGGCACGGTAAAGCTTTATACGCGCAGAGAAATGCTTGATGTTGTTGTTGTCGATGGAATTGCAAAAGGAATTGTTGTTCGCAATATGTTGACCGGAGAAATTGAAAAATATTCTGCGCATGCTGTTATTCTTGCTACAGGCGGATACGCAAATACATATTTCCTTTCAACGAGTGCAATGAACTGTAATGTAACAGCAATTTGGCGCGCGCATAAAAAAGGAGCTGCGTTCGCCAATCCTTGCTTTACACAAATACATCCTACTTGTTTACCAGTTCACGGAGAAAATCAATCCAAGTTAACTTTGATGAGCGAAAGCTTACGAAACGATGGAAGAATTTGGGTCTCTAAAATTAAGAATGATATGCGCAAGCCAAATGATATTCCTGAAGAAGAGCGCGACTATTTTCTTGAAAGAAAATATCCGACTTATGGCAACTTGAGTCCACGCGATATCTCTTCGCGTGCCGCAAAAGAGGCGTATGATGACGGACGTGGCGCCCAAGGACAAGAAGCCGTTTATCTTGATTTCCAAGAAGCTATCAATCGTCTCGGCAAAAAAGTAATCGAAGAACGATACGGCAATTTGTTCGAAATCTACCAAACAATTACCGGGGATAATCCATACGAAGTTCCAATGAAAATTTATCCTGCGCCTCACTACACAATGGGCGGTTTGTGGGTAGATTATAATTTGATGAGCACTATTCCAGGTTTGTTCGTAGCTGGCGAAGCAAATTTTTCAGATCACGGCGCTAATCGTCTTGGCGCAAGCGCCCTAATGCAAGGTTTGGCTGACGGATATTTCATTATTCCTTACACAATTGGAAATTATCTTGCTGGAGATAAACCGATTCTTGTTCAAACCGATCACCCTGAATTCAATAAAGTTCAAAAAGAGATTGAGGACTTCATTTCCAAACTACTTTCAATAAAGGGAAAGAAAACAGTTGATGATTTCCACAAGCAACTTGGAAGAATTATGTGGAATAAAGTTGGAATGGGACGAAACGAAAAAGGGCTCAAGGAAGCCATCGAAGAGATCCGTCAATTGCGCAAGGAATTCTGGAAAGACGTAAATGTTGTTGGTGTATCAAACGATGTCAATCAATGCCTCGAACGCGCAGGACGTGTTGCAGATTATCTAGAATTAGGCGAGCTGATGGCTCTTGATGCTTTGAACCGCAATGAATCTTGCGGCGGGCATTTTAGAGAAGAGTATCAAACACCTGAAGGTGAAGCGTTGAGAAATGACGAAGAATATACCTTTGTATCCGCATGGGAATTTAAAGATGTAGGAAAGTGGGAACTGAACAAAGAACCTTTGGAATTCGAAAGCATTAAATTAGCTACGAGGAGTTATAAATAATTATTTAGAATGAAAATATGAGTAACAGCTATAAAAAAAGTTTATGAAAAAAAAGGTATAAAACAATGAGCCATCAAAAATTAAATTTAACTCTTAAAGTTTGGCGTCAGATAAACGCTGAGTCGCGCGGAACTTTCGAAGAATATAAAGTTGCGGTTTCTCCAGATTCATCATTCTTGGAAATGCTTGATGATATTAACAATGAATTAGAAAGAAAAAATTTGGAGCCGATCACTTTCGAAAGCGACTGCCGCGAAGGAATTTGTGGTACGTGCGGACTAGTTATCAACGGTCAACCACACGGTCCAATACCGCGCATCGCAACATGTCAATTGCACATGAGAAATTTCAAAGAAGGCGATACGATCTACATCGAACCATTCCGAGCAAAAGCATTTCCGATAATCAAAGATTTAATGGTAGACCGCTCGGCAATGGATAGAATAATGGAAGCCGGCGGATTCATTTCTGTTAATACCGGAAGTGTTCCGGATGGAAACGCTATTCCGATTCCGAAAGATATTGCTTCTGAATCGATGGATGCGGCATCGTGTATCGGCTGCGGCGCTTGCGTAGCAGCTTGCAAAAATGCGTCTGCAATGTTGTTTGTGAGCGCAAAGGTCTCTCAATTTGCTCTGCTGCCGCAAGGACAGCCGGAACGTTACAGACGCGTTGAATCGATGGTGAAGGTTATGGATGAATATGGATTTGGAAGCTGCTCTAACACATATGCATGCGAAGCTGAATGCCCTAAAGGCATTTCTATTAAAAATATAGCGCGTATGAACCGCGATTACTTTATGGCAAAATTGAAAACAGAGAATTTGGAAGCGTAAACTTTTTACAAATTCGTTCTAAATATCCCGGCAATATATATGTCGGGATTTTTTTTACAGTTACAAAGGAATTAGGTAACAGATTGTTCAAAATATTGGACTCAAAGAAATGAAATTGTGATGAAAGTAAAAGATATGACTTTTGATTTCTCCGAAAAACTTTACAAATCAGACTACAAAATTATTCTTGGCGATACACTAGAGAATCTAAAAAAAATTGAAGATGGGAAATTCGATTTAATAATTACTTCACCGCCATATAATGTTGGGAAAGAATATGAGACAAAAAAATCAATCGAAAAATATCTCGAAGAACAAGCAAAGGTCATCGAACAATTATTTCGGATTATGTCATCTGAAGGCAGCATTTGTTGGCAAGTTGGCAATTACGTTAAAAAAGGAGAAATATTTCCTCTAGATATATACTATTATCAAATTTTCAAGAAATACAATCTAAAACTCAGAAACCGAATCGTTTGGCATTTTGGTCACGGTCTGCATGCATCTAATCGCTTTTCCGGCAGATATGAAACTATTCTGTGGTTCACAAAAACGAATAAATATATTTTTAATTTAGATAACGTTCGTGTGCCGGCAAAATATCCTGGTAAACGTCATTTCAAAGGACCTAAAAAAGGGGAACTATCAGGCAATCCTAAAGGAAAAAATCCTTCTGATGTTTGGGAGATTGTAATTCGAGACTGGGAAAATGAACTCTGGGATATTCCAAATGTGAAATCAAATCATCCAGAAAAAACTGAACATCCATGTCAATACCCTATCGAACTTGTAGAACGTTGTGTGCTTGCTCTTACAAATGAGGGAAGTTGGGTTTTAGATCCATTTGCAGGCGTAGGTTCCACAATGATCGCAGCAATTAAAAACAATAGAAATGCAATTGGCATTGAAAAAAAAAGAAAATATGTAGAAATCACAAAGCAAAGAATTGAAAAATTGTATGAAGGTTCATTAAAAGTTCGACCAATTACACAACCAATTCACAAACCATCTGCAAATGATAAAGTTGCTTCAACTCCAATAGAATGGTTAAACTTAAAAATGTTTGGAACAAATAAATGAAAATTGCACAGAAATATTCACACTTAAATGGTGAAGAATACTTAATTGTTCACCACAAAAAACTCTATAATGAGATTATCGATATTATTAAAAGTATTAAAGCAAATGACTTTAAAACAAAAATCAGTAACGAAAAAACAAAAATGGGCAACAGTTTATACAGCCCAATTGAATTGAATAAAGCTCTTGACAACAAATTTTCCCAGAAAGGATGGAGTGAGAGTCGCTATAGTTACTACATTACCCTTAGCCGTGAATTGATGGAAAAAGTTTGTTAATGCCAGCCAAAGAACAAAAAGAATTTCTGATAAAGCATGGAGAAAACAACCCTATCTTTTCTTATAATCAAACAGATTTTGTCAAAGATAAAATCGCAGTTGAAGTTCAGTTCGGTAAGTATTCTTTTGTCGCTTATGATTTGTTCGTGAAGCATATGCTGTTTTATTCTGGCGGTAAAATCAATTTGGGTATTGAGATATTAGCAACAAAGAAAATGCAATCTCAAATGTCATCGGGTGTAGCATACTTTGAAGGTGAAGTTTATAACGTAATGCGGCAAGGTAGGAACAGTCCCCCCGCCCCCCTTCTAATTCTTGGTGTTGAGCAGTAATTTTCTAAAACAATGAGAATATAGATGCTGAAAATCTTCTTTTCTAGATATCCCGGCAATATATATGTCGGGATTTTTTTATTCCTTTTTGGTATAATGCAGGGAAAACAAATAATTTACTTTGCGAACTCTGCGAATTCTTGGCGGCTTTGCGAGAAATAACTTTACCACGCAAAGCACGCTAAGATGGTGCAGCGGCGCGAGACCAAAAGGATTATGTTCGAGAGAGAAATAAAATTCATTTACGATTTCAATCTGAATAAGGTGAACAAGCTTGGTACTTATTTTACTTTCGAGCAGCTAAGCGATGCCGATCTTCATCCTGCTATTCTTCAATATATCTCTGCCGAAATTGATTATCTGATATTTGAAGACCGGCAGAAACTTCTTACAAATTCTGTATTTGATTATTCCGGCGAAAAAGTTACTTACTTCTTCGACCAGATTACAGAAGAACTAAAGAGGGCTAAAAGATTATCGATTGAATACGTAGCCAAACTGATATTGCACGCAACATCGTTTACTATAAATTATCTTGTCAGACCAAAATGGACTCTAACAAAGTTTATATTTGACGAAACAGATCACAAAACGTCAAGCGAGATAAAACAAATACTGAATTATGGTTACTATTATAAATACACTAAGAAAGTCATTATCGGCTATATTAACAAAAAGAAAATTCTTTCATTAAATGTGGATGAATTTGAAGAACTCTTAACTAAAACAGATAAACTTGGTATTGAAACGGATCTTCTTGGTATTATTTCTAATGCGCTAACTTCAATGGCGGATTTTTTTAATATCGGACAAATTCAGAAAACAAAAATACCACTGCCTGCCGTGCAGCTATTCTTAGAA
Organism: Melioribacter sp.; assembly: GCA_020723965.1. Taxonomy (GTDB): domain Bacteria; phylum Bacteroidota; class Ignavibacteria; order Ignavibacteriales; family Melioribacteraceae; genus DYHW01. The sequence goes on from DYHW01000001.1 coordinate 217,851, forward strand.
GAAAAGAATCTTACGCATCATCTTAGAAAGATAAAGACAATATTTGGAAGCGATGAAAATTTCCGCTTCGGCGTAAATGATTATATAAAAGTTTTGAACAGTATTACAATAGAGAGACAGGAAGCAGAACCTGGCAACAAAGAATTGACCTTATTCAAAGATGCAGAACCAATTGTTGAAGAAAAAGAATACCCTGATGAAACTGAGCCGGAAGAAATTCAAGAACAGACAGCCGTACCAATTGTTAAGGAAGAAATAAAGCAGACCGAATTGAGCCAAGATGAATTGATTGAAAGAGAATCCATTTCAGAAAAATTAGCGATGGAAGAAACAGATCAAGCCCAAACTGTTGAAGCACAATCTGCCCAAGAAGATTTTTTAATTGAAAAGACCGAAGACGAATTTCAAGAAGAAGGGGAATTAAAAGAGGAAACGATTGATACAAACAGCGGTCAGATTATTAGAAATCCTACAAAGCTGCGCATTAAAGTTGGAGAAGATAATCGTATAGAACCGGTTTATGAAGAAAAAGAAAGTAAAACTTTTGATGAAAAAGAGCTTTTAACACAAGAGGAGAATGAAGAGAAAAGTATGCTCGAAGAAATATTTTCTTCAAATGAAATTACAAGCGGCAATGATGCAGAGAAAAAAGATATTGAAAATGCCGATAGTGCAATTCCTCTTAGCACAGAAAACAAAATAGAAGAGAAAAGCGCTCCCTCCTTTGAAAATATTTTAAAAGTAGAAAAAAATATAGATCAAAATTTTGTTGTAGATGAAGAAGACTTAATAATCAACCAAATAAAAATTGATGAAGAAACAGACGTTTACGAAGTTGACAAACTCACAGAAAAAAATATTGACGGAGACGAATTTATTTTGGATGTAAACATGAAGAGCGAATTTGATGATAAGTTCGATGTGGGTGAGAAAAAAATGATGAATGAAAATAAACCGTCATTAGACCTTGAAGAAATTCTTGAACACAAAGAAATTACAAAAATTATTGAAGTTGTTTTTGATTATGATATTGAAGATTTTGCCGGCACTCTTGATGAAATTTCGGATTGCCACAGCGTTGAGGAAGCTAATCGTATTATAGACCAAACCTTGACCAATCGTCACATCCATAGCAGTTCAAAAGAAGCCGAAGCTTTTAGAACAATTATTACAGAATATTTTAACCGGGCATAAAAATTATGTTTATTGATTATGCAAAAATTTATATCAAAGCCGGTAACGGGGGTAATGGAGCTGTTGCGTTCCGGAGAGAAAAATATGTTCCTAAAGGAGGTCCTGCTGGCGGTAACGGCGGTAACGGCGGCAATATTGTTTTTGTAGCTGATGGGAATTTATCTACCCTATTAGATCTGCATTACAAACGAAAATATATAGCGGAAGACGGCGAGCCGGGCGGATCATCCTTAAAAGATGGCAGAACTGGAAAAAATATTATAATCAAAGTGCCGGTTGGTACAATTATTAAAGATGCGGATATATCTGAGATTTTAAGCGACCTTGAAACGGAAGGAAAAAAGTTTATTGCAGCAAAAGGCGGCAGGGGAGGAAAAGGAAACAGTAACTTTGCTACTTCAACAAATCAAACACCGCGCTTTGCAGAACTTGGAAAGCCAGGCAGAGAAAGAAATATTATTCTTGAATTAAAGTTAATAGCAGATGTTGGTTTAGTCGGATTTCCAAACGCAGGCAAATCAACTCTTATTTCTGTTATAAGCGAAGCTAAACCCAAAATTGCTGATTATCCCTTTACAACACTCGAACCTAATCTCGGAATTGTTCGATACAAAGATTTTAAAAGTATAACAGTTGCAGATATTCCAGGAATAATAGAAGGCGCACATCTTGGCAGAGGGCTTGGGTTAAAATTCCTTCGGCACATAGAGCGAACAAAAATTCTTTTGATCATGATCGATGCTGCATCTGAAAACTATGCTGAAGAATTTAAAACGCTTATTAACGAGCTACATTCCTACTCGAAAATTCTTAGCGGAAAGAAAAAGATACTCGGCTTCTCTAAAGCCGATCTTCTTGATAAAGCTGAATTAAAAAAAATTACGAAACAAAAAATACCTGGCTATAACGGGAAAATTATTCTTTTCTCTTCAGCTACAAAATTTGGAATTGCAGATCTATTAGATGAGCTATGGGCACAGTTGAACGATTGAACTTACGCAGTTACATTATACGATTGATCTTCTTTTTTCTGATAACTTGCATATCAGCGTTAATAGGTCTGTGGGCCGGCGCTATCAACATAAGTTTAAGCGATTTACTTTCCGTACTTTTTACTAAAAATTCAGACTCCACATTAGCGCAAATTATTTTTGAGATACGGCTGCCTCGCGTTCTTTTTGCAATTGCAGTAGGCGGCGGATTATCGATTGCCGGCGCCGTCTTTCAGGCAGTTTTAATGAATCCTCTTGCAGAGCCATACATACTCGGAATTTCGAGCGGCGGAACATTCGGCGCTGTTTTATCTTTTCTTTTAGGAATGTCATTCTTAGGAACTCAATTGTTTGCTTTTTCAGGAGCGCTTATTGTTATGTTCCTTGTATTCCTTCTTGGAAAAAGATTTGGAGAACTTGAACCGAATCAACTTCTTTTAACCGGCGTAATGATTGGTGCATTTTTTTCCGCAGGGATTTTATTGATGATAACACTTCTTAATGATTCTTTTCGAACAGCTCTCTTTTGGCTGATTGGAAATTTGAGTCTTGCTGAAAAAGAAAATCTAAAATTTGTTTTACCAGTAACTTTTATTGTAAGCGCTATCCTGATTATCAATTCGAATAAATATAATTTGCTTAGTATGGGAAACGATACGGCAAAGCAGCTTGGAGTTGATACTGTTGTTTTGAAAAACGTTACTTACTTATTAACAAGTTTAATGATAGGCGCTGTTGTTTCGGTTGCAGGTATTATTGGTTTTGTCGGGCTGCTAATTCCGCATCTTTGCAGAATGATTTTTGGAATGGATAATCGAATAGTCTTGCCTGCTTCTTTTTTTATTGGAGCCGCTTACCTTACATTTGCAGACACAATAGCCCGAACTATTGTTTCTCCATCAGAATTGCCGGTCGGCGCTATCACTGCTTTAATTGGCGCTCCTTTTTTCATCTATCTTTTGAAAAGAAGGTTTAATTTTTCAGTCAAATAAGTATTTTTATCTCTGCTAAAATGAAATTTAAATGCATAGCGCGGCAAGCCGAAATGGTTATGTTTAATGGTTGATGTGCCGAGGGCATCCCTTCGGGAGGAAATGGGAAAAATCATTCTAAAAATATCTTGACTTAAAAAATCACGAAGTGATGCCTTTGGCACAAAAATATTTCTGTCAATAATATACATGATCATTATTCCTATATTCAATACTGAATATGCTTTTGGGTAACTTGATAAATCACAAATTCGTATCATCTATTCTACAAATTGTTCTGAACTGGCAGAATCTGCAGACCTTGTTTTCTCTCTCTTCAAGTTTAGAGAGATGAAATTTTCCTTGAGAGATCGATTCGATATAATTTTTAATGTGTACAATAGTTCTTTGCAACAACTGTTCAACGTTTTGAAGCTCTTCATCTTTTTTTCTACCGAGAGAAATTTTGTCCTTTCCAAAATCATCAATCGCATATTTCAAAGAATAAATGAACATCTCATTGGGCGAATATTTTCGGTTGAATTTTTTAGAAAGTAATTCTGCCGCCGCATACAGATAAACAGGCAGCTGCAGAGAAATGCCGTTTTTGAGATCATCAAAAGAAGGTTTGTTACCGCTAAGTTTGTAATCAACAATATTGAATTGTGCGGCAGTTTCATTCACTTCAATCCTATCTATAATACCTCGAAGTTTAATCCCGTCGATGGCAATATGTCCGGGGCTGCTTAATATTTTATCCGATTCTTCCCCTTTAAGCGAACCAAAACTTACTTCAAAGTATTTCGGGATAAACTCCTTATCACCGTTTCTTTCTGTCTCTAAAAATTTGTAAAGAACCGATTCTGATTTATTGCCGGTTAGTCCTAATATTTTTTCTTTCTCGTAAAAAGTTAAGGGGGATTTGAACGCTGTATTTTGCAACTGCTTTTCAGCAATTTCAAAAATTAATTCCACGGCTATTCGGAAAGTTTTTTCATCACAATCTACAAGAGTAATATTTCGATCATGAAGAGTGGAATAAAAATCATAAAGGATTGTGTGAAGCAATCTTCCCATTTCAATCGCTTCTATGTCTTCCGTTGGTTCTTCGATCGTTTCAATTCCTAAAATGCGCTCTACAAAAAATTTGAACGGACACTTTGCATAAGTTTCGAGCTGTGAAATTGAATAGCTTCTCGATGAATATAATTTAAGCTGTTCGGTTATATCTGGAATTACCCGCGCATCGCAATCATCAATATCTATCGCAAGAAGATCGCCATTGTGAACGGAGATCGCAAAGGGATCATCGTTTCTATTTTTTTCTGCCATCAGCGTTTTTTTTATCTTTTCGAAATCGAAATCTTCTATGGCTTCAACTGTTTCGTTCTGCAAAAACTTTGTGCCAGTATAAATTTGGAGTTCTTCTTTGGAAAAGATTGTGTTTTCAAAATCGCTTTCACTTTTTTTTGTGAGAGCAAAGAATTCTTCAAAATCTTTGAGAAAAGTAGAAACAACAGTTTCTTTTTTTTCATCATTTGTCGGATAAGTTAAATACAATCTCTTTTTCCAGGCAGAGATAGATTTATAAAATAGAAACCGTTCTTCGGTTTGATGAATGAACGCTTGCTTTTTGAACGAGCCAGAAAAAAATATTTCTGGATAGAATCGGGTTGGTAAATTGCCGTCGTAAAGCCCGCCGATGAAAAGATAATCGAACCTTAGCCCGCGTATCTCTTCGGGCGTTGTAACAAGCACACCGAAATTAGATTTTTCCTTAACATTGAAGCGCGCCCAACTGCACGCAGTTCTTATCTGATCCATGAAAAATCCGATCGGAAATTTTTTCTCTGCGCCCTGCTCTTCTTCTAATAATTCAAACACTTCCGTTACAGTCTCGATAAATTCAGTAAATGCCCTAACATTTTGCTCTTGCTCTTTTGGTCCGCTCAGCAGCTTAAAAGGTAATTTTGATTTTGTTATAAACTCTTTCAAACGCGCTAAAAATTGTGATATAGTCAACTTCTCATCAAACGGCTTTAGAATATCTATAATGAGGGAAAGATCATCATAAGCTTTAATATAATTTTCTTTTCTGTTCGCCGTTGTTTCATCATCTTGGCTGTGCAAAATATTCAACAGAGCATCGTTCAATGAGTTTAACCAGGTCTCTTTACCAGAGACAATTTTTAGTTCCGATGCAACTTTATAAAGATTTGATGTATCGATGCCGGATGTATCTATAAATCCGCTGTTAAGCGCTCTGAAAAGATTTTTGAAATAAAAATCGTTCTCTATAATTTCTAAATAATTAACAACTGCCGTAACAGAATTCGAATTCTGAAGCGGTGTTCTGTCAGTTAGATTAAAAGGTATTCCGTTCTTCTCAAAAACATCTTTGACAATAGAAGAATAATCTTGTATCAAGTTGAAGACGACGCATATTTTATCCGGTTCTGTTTCCGATTGCGAAAGAATAGTTTTGATCTCTTTGGCAATCAATTCCACTTCGTTCTCTTTGTTATGCGCTTCAATTTTGAAGATGCGACCGGAGTAACTCTTGATCTGCCTATTCCGTTTCGATATAAATAGATTATTGCGAACAATCCGCACGAAATTCGAAAGCTCAGACGGAGATATTTCTTTAACTTCAGTAAATCCGGATGCAGTTAAATTGTTATAGCTTTTATCCAGGTGTGAAAAAATAAAAATATTACGGGCGTTGTAATCTAAATTGATAAACATCTGCGCGTTAGAAAAGTCTGAAATCAAATTCAAAATTTTTGTTTCCGGCTTGGTGAATTCACTAAACCCGTTTACAAGTATAAGTTCCGTGTTGTTATAAAGTTTCCTAAAATTATTCGCAAAACTTTCCACCGGCAGGTTGTTCAGTTCCTCATAAATATCGCCAATATCAAATGCATTTAATTGCTTACACTTTAATTTATATTTGTCATATATATCAGCAATATCCATTGCTTTTCTTTTTTCGTTCAACTCAAGCTTCTCGGCTTCGAGTCGTAAAAGGCCCGGAGTAATTCCCTGACGCTTATATTCGGTTATAACATTCTTAATTTTATCGAGCGTGCCAAAAGGGATCTCATCCCGATAAAGAGATAGATAACAGAATTTGGTCTGAGCGACAATCTGCTTGATAAAAACCGAAGCTGCCGCTTCGCTTAATGAATGGAACGGCTTGGATTCTTTAAGAAGTTTCGTTGAGATAGTACCAAGAGTTTCAATTTTCAGCAGCGCAGCAGATTGATTTTTCGATAACGAAATAATTTCTTTTTTCAGATTACGCGCTTTGCGGTTTGTGGGAACGATAAACAACACATCGCTGCTCTTATTCAATTCTATTTTTTGATCGACGAGCAGATCCAAATCGACAGATTTTATTTTTTCTTTAGAAAGGATCATCTCTTCTTCATCAAATTTTTGTAGGAAGCTTTAATTTCTTTCGTTCTGTCCAATTCTAGAATTTCAATCATCTCTTCAAATCTAATAGAAGCATCTTTGCGGTCTTTCATGAGTAAAGTTTCCAGCTCAAGAAATTTTCCTAAACCCAGAACATCATCAAGATGAATGCGCGTATTTTTAAACAAGTACAATTTCCTTTTCTTCTCTACAACAATTTCAACGTTAAGAATATCACGCAAATATTTTTCCGGGTTCTCTCCCTCGAGCCGCAACAATTCAAAATTACTCCAACGTTTTCCCTTTTCATTCCGCAAGTATTTAATCAAAGTAGTTGTTCCCTTTTCAACACGCAGTTTTAAGAATCCTTTCTTCACTTTGAAATAAACATCTTTCTGTTTTAGAGCGCCCTTATATTCTGCGCCGCTCTTTTTTAGTACAGAAATAAATTTTGCATGCGAATCAACTTTTGTTTTGAATTCCAAGTTGAACGGCATAATAGAACCTAAAATTGTTTTCAGTTGTTAAAATTTACGAACTATTTTCTTTTGGTAAAATTATTATCAGGCTCGTTTATTTTTGACATAGAATTCATATCTTTAATAAGAAGGTTAGCAAAAGGAATAATAAGATGAAAGCGTTACTAATTTTGGCTTTAATAATTCCGTTTGGGTTTACATCTGCTCAGAAGATAGGAGAATTAGCGCCTGAAAAACAGCCGGAAATTTTCCCCAACAACGGCTGGGGCGTAGATGTAATGTTTGGTGAAGGGGGCTTTGGGCTTGGTACATTTTATCGCAGAAGTTTTTCTCAGAACATAACCGGCTTTATAGATTTTTCAATTTCGGAAACAAAAGATGAAAAAGAATTTGAATACGTAGATTACTTTGGAAATGTGTTCACGCCATTTAAGGAAAACCGCGCCTTTCTATTGCCGGTAAACATTGGAATACAGTATCGGTTATTTACAGAAGGGCTCACAGAAAATCTTCGTCCTTATGTTTCCATTGGAACGGGACCAACCTTAGTTATTACAACTCCATACGATGAAGAATTTTTCAGTTCATTTGGAAGAGCGCGCGCACATTATGCAGCCGGCGGTTATGTTGGGTTTGGAGCTAATTTCGGCACGAGTAAATCAAATTTGATTGGACTGAATGTTAGATATTATTACACTCATGTTTTTGGCGATGGAATTGAAAATATCATAAATCAATTCCGAAAGAACTTCGGGCATTTCTATCTAACGTTATACCTTGGCGTAATGTATTGAAACCCGGTTTGACAAACGAATCTGAATACTCTGCCTTCAAAGGATTTAGCGAAGAGCTGTTCAAATTTTTGCACGATCTAGAAAAGAACAATTCTGTTAAATGGTTTCAAAAAAACTAAGACCGCTATCAAAAATTTTTAGCTGAACCCGCAAAAGCATTTGTAACTGAGCTTGCCCCATTTTTAAACCGCCTCAATCCGGCAATCCGCACTGAACCAAAATTTAATGAAACATTGATGCGGTTAAATAAAGATATGCGTTTTGTAAAAGGCGAACCGTATCGAAATTATTTTCTCATCCACTTCGGCAGATTCAAATTAGACAGTGAATTTTTTCTCTACTTCGAGCCGGATGAATTTCAAATCGGAATGTTTCTTAACAACACGAAAGGAGAAAATCGCTACTTCAGACAAAACCTTTCTAAGTTTAAGAAAGAAATACTAAATCTATTTGAGAAAAATAATCTCAATAATAAATTCTCTTTTCACTATTTCAAAAAGATGAAAACAATTAAAGCTGTTTCAAAGTTTGATGCAAAAAAACATTTCGAACTATTTGAAAAGCATGAAATGATTCTTTTGCAAAAAGTGAAAACACCCTCTTCAAAAGCGCTCTACTCAAGTGCAATCGTATTAGAAATGATCAAAATGATCTCTTCTCTCTATCCGCTTTACTGCTTTGCAATCTCGCCTCAGCCGATGAAAGAACTTCAGAAGTTTGAAGATAATTTTGGTGAGATGACGTGATTATTTTTTCCACTTAATTGTGCAGCCGATAGTAAAAGTCTCCGGCACAGAGATTTGTTTACCACTCAGCAGTTCATCAAGCGCATTGCGTAAATATTTTTGTTGTACATTCTTAGGTTCCTGCCAGTTGTCATCTATCTTTCCGTGAAAAACTAATTTTCTTTCTCTATCAAAAAGAAATATCTCCGGGGTGTGGGTTGCGCCGTAAGCTTTTGCAATTGATTGTGTTTCGTCGTGCAAGTATGGAAAATTAAATCCTTTCTCTTTAGCCCGCTTTTTCATGTTGTCGAATGAATCTTCCGGATAGTTAATATCTTCATTAGAACTGATAGCAATAACCTGCGCATCTTTAGCATAGTCTTTCTGTATTTCTATTATTCTATCTTCATATGCTTGAACATAGGGACAGTGATTGCAACTGAATATTACGATCAATGCCTTTTTATCAGCAAATGATTTTAATGAATATGTTTTGCCGTCTGTTGCTAGTAACTGGAAATCGGACGTAGCCGATCCGATCTTCAAAGTGTCTGTTGCCATTATTTTTCTCCGTCTATAATTATTTTTTTAATAATTTGGAAAGCCGAATTAAATTTGTGTCAATACTAAATTAAAATCAACAAAGAATTAGGAGTTTATTGTGGGTTCGGAAGAACTATTCAAATCTCTATTTAATGATTACAACAAATACATCGAGCCAACACTTAGCACAGAGTTCATTCGACATTCTGAGATGATCAAATGTTTAGGCGCACTGAAAAGTAAAGGTCTGTTTTGCACAGAAAAGCTCGGAGAATCGGTTGAGAAGAGAGATATTTTCTCGGTCTCATTTGGCAGCGGAAAGATAAAAATATTGGCTTGGTCTCAAATCCACGGCGATGAACCGACCGCAACAGCTGCTTTATTTGATCTTTTGAATTTTTTCAGCGGCGATGACCAATTCAATAATTTTAGAAAAAATCTGCTCAGTAAAATTACTTTTCATTTTATTCCTATGGTAAATCCGGACGGAGCCGAAAAATATCAACGCGAGAATGCGTTTAACATTGATCTTAACCGCGATACGCTACGATTGGAATCTCCTGAATCTAAAATTCTTTGGAATTACGCTAGTAAAATTGAGTCCGAGTTTGGATTTAATTTACACGACCAAAACAGCTACTACACCGCTGGACGAACAAACAAAACCACAGCAATTTCTTTGCTGGCTCCGCCAACCAATTATGTAAAAAGCATTGGCTATGTTCGCGAAAAAAGCATGCAGGTTATCTGCAAAATTCATGAAGCACTTTCCAATTTTATTCCCAAACAAATAGCGCGCTACAATGACGATTTCGAGCCGCGCGCATTCGGCGATAATTTTACAAAGAAAGGCATCAGTTCAATTTTGATTGAATCCGGATTTTATAAAGACAACACGGACAAAAATTTTGTCCGCAAACTTAATTTTATCGCACTGCTCTCAGCATTTTATTCTATCTCTGAAAAAGATTTTGAAAAAGTTGATTACACACAATATTTCGATATCCCCGAGAACGAAGAGCTTCTTTTTGATCTTCTTCTTCGCAACCTAACTATCAACTACAATGGAAAAAATTTCACAATCGATATCGGTATCAATCGAGAAAAATACTTGGACGCAAACACCGGTAAATTCTACTACAAGAGCAGCATTGCTGATATTGGCGACCTTTCCATCTTTTACGGCATCGAGGAATTTGATATGCACGGCTTTGAAGTTGTCTCAGAAAAACCTATTGTAATAGAAGAACCTGCAGATTTTAAGTTGCTCAAAAACGGTAAAGTTGTAAAAGAGATAATCAACGGCTTTATCAGTTCATATGATTCTTAATTGTATTCTAAATGGAGCTATAATTCTTTAATTTAAGTAAGCAGTTAGGAATTTATTTTATAAAATGCGTGTTATAGAAAATATATTAGATGATAAAGAGCTAAAAAACCGCTATGCCGATTTTGAAAAAGAGGCAATTCCTCATATGGATGCTGTTTACAATTTTGCTTTGCGAATGACCGGCGATGAAGATGATGCAGATGATCTGGTTCAGGAAACATACTTAAAAGCATTCCGCTTTTTTGATAAGTTTGAGAAAGGAACCAACTGCAAGGCATGGCTTTTCCGAATCTTGAAAAATTCTTTTATTAACGATTATAGGAAAACTAAAAAAGCACCTTACAAAGTTGATTATGAAGATGTACAGAGCTTTTATGAAACCATTAAATCAGATGAAATTGATACTCAGCATTACGAGTTGGATGCGTTTTCTAATTTGCTTGACGACGAAATTTCTAAAGCCCTGACAAATCTTGAAGAGGATTTTCGAACAGTGATAATTCTAAGCGACATTGAAGGATTTACGTATGAAGAAATTGCCGACTTTGTTGATATACCTGTTGGAACCGTAAGGTCAAGATTGCACCGTGCAAGAAAAATGCTATACGCACAATTACACTCTTACGCCAAAGGGAGAGGTTTGTTAAATAATCGAAAACGATCGAAAAAGTAGATCGATTTTTTACGTATGATATTTTTTTACAACATAACTGCTTTTGTCGATAGCGAGATCAAAGATTTAATTCTAATAAAAAGTATAGAAAAACTTATCGATTGCGACTGTGATGTAAGAAGGGAATACTACATACAAAAAGGAATAAAAGAACTCTTACATAAAAGATTTTCATGTTGTTGTTTGCCGGAAAGTGTGCGGCAAAGATTCTACAAAAATATTTCGCAATTCATTTCAAAAAAAATAGAATAAAAAACTATGTTGAACATCAAAAACATTATTGTGCCAACGGATTTTAGCAAGTTATCACAATCAGCTTTCGAGTATGCTAAGGACCTGGCAGAAAAAATGGACGCTACACTGCATCTTGTTTACGTGCTCGAAAAGACGCCTCCTTTTTTAGCTATGAGAAGTTTGGACATTTCTGAAGAAGAGGTTATGAAATCAATGACAGAACATGCAATAAAACAGCTCAAGCAAACCGCTGATCAGATTAAAGAAGATTCTGCTGTAAAAATTATAGAAGTTCTTCGACACGGTGTTGATTACGAAGAAATAGTAAATTATTCCAAAGAAATAAACAACGATCTGATAGTAATTGCAACACACGGCAGAACTGGCATTCTTCACACATTATTAGGCAGTGTAGCAGAAAAAGTTATCAGATACGCAAAATGCCCAGTTTTAGTAATTACTCCTCAAGAGGAAGAATCGTAGATCAATTTGATTCTTTACCGCTATCTTTTTATGTTTACGGCGCAAAAAATTTATTAACCATCAAGGCAGGTGATACAAATTGGTAGGAATTACTGTTCAAGAGAACGAAAATATTGACAAGGCGCTAAAGCGTTTTAAGAAAAAATATGAACGTTCCGGTATTCTAAAAGAGTTCAAGAAAAGAACTTTCTTTGTTAAACCATCCATCGAGAAAAGGATGGATTCGATTAAGGCAAAAAGAAGAGCTTCTCGTGAACAGATTATAAGAGATCGAAGAGGTTAAAAAGAAACCCCCGGCTCAATCGGGGGGGTTCCTTTTTAATTCTTTAAATAATGTTTCATGAAATGTGTTGTGATTTTTTCAAATGCTTCATCAACGTTACTCACAAAATCAAACAGTTTTAAATCTTCTTTGCTTATCATTCCATGTGCAATCAATGCATCAAAGTTTAAAATTTCTCGCCAGTAATTTTCTCCATAAACAATAATCTTAATCGGCTTTGTGATTTTTTGAGTCTGTATCAAAGTCATTACTTCCATCAATTCATCCATCGTTCCAAATCCGCCCGGGAAAGCAACCAGCGCTTTAGCAAGATAAACAAACCAAAATTTTCTCATAAAGAAATAGTGGAACTCAAAAGCTAAACCGGGGTCTACGTACTTATTAACGAACTGCTCGAAAGGAATACTAATGTTCAAACCGATTGAATGACCTTTAGCAAGATATGCGCCTTTATTAGCCGCTTCCATAATTCCAGGTCCGCCGCCGCTGCAGATAATAAATCTTTTTCCATTTGTAGGAAGAGAAAGCGACCATTCAGTCAGTCTCTTCGAAAGTTCTACGGCGTCTTCGTAATATTGTGACATCTCCAATTGTTTAAGCGCTTTCTCAAAATTTTCATTTGAGTCTTTCCCTTTTTCTTTTTTTGCAGCGTTCAAAAATTTTAAAGCATCTTTTCTTGAAATAATTCTAGCAGAACCAAAAAAAACAACAGTATCAAGTATTTTTTGTTTTTCAAAACGAGATTTCGGTTCGTAAAATTCGGAAAGTATTCTGATTGTTCTAGCATCGGCAGAATTAAGAAAATCTAAATTCTTGTAAGCTTTTACAGGCAAAGATATTTTTTTCATTAAGACACCAAATTAAAATAGAAAAGATATTAGATGTGATTTCATATTTGAAAAGAAAGCTCCCGCTTTTACCGGGAGCCGTTCAAAAATTTATTTTTGAATTGATTCAGTTGGCGGTTTTTGCTTCGGTAGAACAGGCGCTGATGGAACTGTCTGCTCTCTTCCGCTTTGAATAATACTTTCTTTTTGATCAACTGATGCTTTGCTTGGTAAAAAGAATAAGTTAACAATCACCGCGATAATCAATAAAGCGCCACCGAGCCACCAAGTTGCTTTGCTTAAAAAATCGGCTGTTCTTCTTGTTCCGAAAACTGTTCCAAATTGACCTGCTCCCCCGAATGAACCTGCTAATCCACCCCCTTTACTCGATTGAAGCAGAACAACCAAGATGAGTAAGATTGCAATAATGATCGATAAAGCAATAAGTAATGTGTACATCTCTTTCTCCAATAAAAATTGTAGCGAGGGAGGGATTCGAACCCCCGACACGTGGATTATGATTCCACTGCTCTAACCTACTGAGCTACCTCGCCAGGTATTTCTAAAAACGGGGAGGAAATATAGTGCATCATGTCTCAAACTTCAAGTTTAGATAGAAATGTGCCCGATGAAAAATATTTAGTTATAGAAACATAATATTCTAATAGTGTAAACAATTCTACACTTCATTCAGGGCATTTTTTTGTTTAATCGATAAAAATGCTGCTGATAAAATAATTTTCAATCTCTTTAATGGCTACCAGTTCAATTTTCCGCGCAGCTACTTTTAATAGTAATAGAATCTTAGTTGAATTCTTGGCTTATTTTTTTTAAGTTTTGGTTGCCACTGCTAAGCGCAGTGGCAATTTTTTTTATTATATCAAAAAAGGAGCTTAAACGGTGCCAGGTTTTGTTTATTTAAGCAGAGAGCGCATTCTTGAATTAGAAAAAGAATTAAGCGGCTTAAAATCGAACGGTCGCAAATCAATGGCAGAAAGAATTGCAGAAGCTCGCTCGCACGGTGATCTTTCAGAAAATGCAGAGTATGATGCCGCAAAAGAAGAGCAGGGAATGCTTGAATTGAAGATCAGCAAATTAGAAGATCTTCTTTCGCGCGCGCAGGTAATTGATCTTACAGGTCTACCTAAAGACCAAGCACATATATTATCTAAGCTTACTGTTAAAAATCTTAATAATTCGAAAACATATACTTATATACTTGTTTCGCCCGAAGAAGCAGATCTGGACAAAGGGAAAATCTCTATTACTTCTCCTGTTGGGCAGTCTCTTATGGGGGTAAAAGCTGGAGATGTTGTTCAAGCAAAAGTTCCTGCTGGAACGATCAAGTTCGAAGTGCTAAATTTAGAATAGAACCATTTTAGATTTTTCTGCTCTAAATTTTGGAAAGTCTCTTACGAGACTTCCTTTTTAAATGGATATTTTTCAGATAATATTTTTTTTGATGAAAACAATAGAACAAAAAGTTTTACAATTCATCGATCTAAACAAGTTGATAGAAACTGGCGATAAAGTTTTGATCTCTTTCAGCGGCGGTCCCGATTCTGTTTTTGCTCTTAATTTTATTAACAAGTTTAAGAAAAAATATTCAATAGAAATTTGCGTCGTACATTTCAATCATCAATTACGCGGCAAAGAAGCCGATGAAGAGGAATCTTTTGCACGGCATTTTTGTGAACGGTTAGGAATTCAATTCTACTCAAGAAAATTAGACGTAAAGATATTTGCAAAGAAGAATAAGCTTTCTATTGAAGAGGCGGCTAGAAAACTGCGCTATCAGGAATTAGAAAATATTTCAAAACAACAAGATTGTTCCAAAATTATAACAGCGCACAACCTTAACGACAACGCCGAAACTGTTTTGATGAATCTTTTTTCCGGTTCAGGTTTATCCGGCTTGAGCGGAATCCCGATCAAGAGAGATAAAATTATCCGTCCTTTTTTATGTTTGTCCAAAACCGAAATTCTCGAATACCTTCAAAAAGAAAAAATTCCCTTTATGATCGATTCATCTAATAAAAGCAACGATTTCAAGCGAAACTACATTAGAAATAAAATCCTTCCCTTAATTCGCAGTGAAATAAACCCTTCTGTAGACGAAGCAGTTTTTAGGACTTCAAGAAACGTTGCGCAGTCTCTTGCTGTCAATAGGAAGATTGAACAGCGAACCGCCGAAAAATTTGTTTCATTCAAAGGCAATTTGCTTATCATTAAACTTGCGTTAAAAGATTTATACTGCGGAAAAATTCCCGGCGGTCTGTTAAAAGATCTGCTTAAAAAATATTTCGGACACGAATTTAGTTTTGATGATTACATAAAGATCAACTCGCTGCTTCTAAAACAGAAAGGGAAAAAAGTTCAGCTTTCGGCTGGTCTTTATGCCGTTCGCGAAAGCGATTCGGTTAGAATTGAAGCGGATAATATTCCGAAAGTTAATGCTGTTGAAGTTGGCGTTGGAACGAAAATAAAAATCGATTCTCGTACATTTGGTATCGAGTCTGTATCGAAAGAAAAAATAAAATTTGATAAAGGCAAAAACATAGAATTTATTGATGGGAGTGGCTTAAAAGAAAAATTTCTTTTGCGGAGATGGCAGGCAGGCGATAAATTTAAACCGCTAGGGCTGGATGGCTTCAAAAAGGTTTCAGATTTTTTGACAGATTTAAAAGTTCCGACATCGGAACGGAAGCTACAATTAGTTTTGCTCAATCGGAACCGAATTGTGTGGATTGTTGGTTTAAGATTAGACGATAGATTTAAAATAAATTCAAAAACAAAAAAGACTTATAAATTATGGGTAAAATAAAAACCGACATTAAAGAAACGATCGTAATTGGAACGGAAAAATTTGTTCCTTACTTAAGCTGTGAAGCAATTCAAAAAAGGATTACCGAATTAGGGGAGGAGATTTCGGAAGAGTATAAAACAAAACTTCCAATATTTATAGGCGTTCTTAACGGGTCTTTCATGTTCATGGGAGACCTGATGAAGAGTATCTCTATCAATTGTGAGATCGATTTTTTCAAACTCTCAAGTTATGGCGACGAAAAAATTTCTTCCGGCCGTGTAAAATTAGTTAAAGATTTGAATGCGGATATTACAGACCGGCATCTAATTATAGTAGAAGATATTATAGACACCGGGCTTTCGATCAATTACATCGAACAATTGATTAAAGAACACAACCCCGCAAGCTTGAAAGTTGTAACGTTATTGCTGAAACCTGAGAGTTTAAAATATGACGTCAAAATTGATTATATTGGCTTCAAAATTCCCAACAAATTTGTGATTGGATACGGTTTGGATTACGCTCAAAAGTATCGGAACCTCCCTTCAATCTATGTTTTAAGCGATTAAGGAAAGAATCGGAATGATAGAAATGAAAAAAAAATGGTTTATGACTAACGGAGAAAACAAAGACGATCAAAACAAGCAAAAGAAAATGTTTGGAAGCGGGCAGCAGAAGCCTGAAGGCGATTTTGATTGGTCGAAAATTATTAAAACAGTTTTTAGCTGGGGCGCGGTTATAATTGCTGCGGTTATTGTTATGCAATTTATGCGCGCGGGTACTGCTACTGCTGTTGAAGTTAGCTACGGCGATTATGAAAAATTTATTGAATCCGGAAATATTGCTGATGTGAAAGTTATCAAATCGGATATAAACGACTACCGCCTTGAAGGGCTTCTTACAAATAAAGAAAAAATTAACATTAACGGAACTGAAGTTGAAGTCAAAACTTTTTCGGTTACTTTCGATCAGTCTATTATTCAAGATCAAATCAAAGTTTGGAAAGAAAAATCCATTAAGTACACTTTTGTAAAAGAATCTAATGAATGGTTTACTGTTCTTATTGGGTTTATTCCCTGGCTGCTGATATTTGCTATTTGGATCTTCTTTTTCAGAAGGATGCAGGCGGGCGGTGGCGGAACACGCGGAATTTTTAATTTCGGAAAAAGCCGGGCAAAACTGATCTCTGAATCACAGATCAAGGTTACTTTTAAAGATGTTGCCGGTGCCGACGAAGCAAAATTTGAATTGGAAGAGATCATCGAATTTCTACGCGAACCGGCAAAGTTTCAAAAACTTGGCGGAAAAATTCCGCGCGGTGTTCTGTTGTTGGGACCTCCGGGAACAGGCAAAACTCTTTTAGCGCGCGCAGTTGCCGGCGAAGCCGGCGTTCCTTTCTTTTCAATAAGCGGCGCTGATTTTGTTGAAATGTTTGTAGGCGTTGGTGCAAGCCGCGTAAGAGATCTTTTTGAACAGGGAAAGAAAAGCGCGCCATGTATTATTTTTATTGATGAGATCGATGCAGTCGGCCGTCACCGCGGCGCAGGACTTGGCGGTGGGCACGATGAACGGGAACAAACTTTGAATCAATTGCTTGTTGAAATGGACGGTTTCGAACAGAACAGCGGAGTTATTATTATTGCCGCAACCAACAGACCCGATGTTTTAGACCCGGCGCTATTGCGCCCGGGAAGATTCGATAGACAAGTTGTTGTTGATCGTCCCGATGTTAAAGGCCGTGAAGGTATCTTGAAAGTTCATACAAGAAAAATTCCGCTGGGCCCCGATGTTGATCTAAGTGTGCTTGCAAAAGGAACTCCGGGTTTAGCAGGCGCAGAACTTGCTAACATGGTAAACGAAGCAGCGCTTCTTGCCGCACGAAAAAATAAAAAAAATGTGGCTATGGAAGATTTTGAAGAAGCCAAAGACAAAGTAATGATGGGTATGGAGCGTAAAAGTCTGATTATTTCCGAAGAAGAAAAGAAAATAACTGCTTATCATGAAATTGGTCATGTGCTTGTTGCAAGAATGATACCCGAAGCCGATCCTGTTCATAAAGTTACTATTATTCCGCGCGGGCGTGCACTTGGTGTTACAACCTATTTGCCTGTAGATGAAAAACACACATACTCAAAAAAATATCTTGAGGCGATGATTACTTATGCTTTAGGCGGACGCGCTGCCGAGAAGATAGTCTTCAATCAATTTACAACCGGCGCCGGTAATGATATTGAAAAAGCTTCCAGCATTGCACGAAAAATGGTTTGTGAGTGGGGAATGAGCGAAAAACTTGGACCTCTTTCCTATGGGGCAAAAGAACAAGAAATTTTTTTGGGAAGAGAAATTACACAGCATAAAGATTATAGCGAGTTGACAGCGCAGGAGATCGATGCTGAGGTAAAGAAAATAGTTATGGAGTGCATGACTCGCGCAGAAAAAATTCTTTTAGAAAATATTGACATGCTGCACAATCTTTCGAAAGATCTTCTCGAAAGAGAAATTCTTGATGCAGAAGAGATCGATAAGATCATCCGTGGCGAAGAACTGCCTCCGGTAAAACGTAATGGCGCAGATACTTCTGTTTCTAATAATGAAACTCAGGAGGAACTGCCCGAGCACGTTCAGAAGTTAATTAAAAAAAAGAAGAGAGCTTCAGATCAGAATTTAGAAAAAAATAATGACGCCATCTGAACACGCAACAATCGATTATAAGAGCGAGGTTTTCAGAAAGGCGATACATCTCTGTTCTCTTTCAATACCCGTCATTTATTATTTCATTACAAGGGAACTTGCACTTTCAATTTTAGTCCCATTGGCTATTTTTTCTTTCTTTTTAGATTACGGTAGATATTATCATAAATCTTATAGCTATTTCTTTTATAAGTTTTTTGGTTTTCTGCTTCGCAAGCATGAAAAAGATGAAAGAAAAAAAAATCTCAGCGGCGCAACGAACATTTTAATTTCTGCAGTAATTGTAATTTGGATTTTTCCAAAAGTTTTTGCAGTAACGGCTTTTGCAGTTCTTATTATTGGAGATATTGCCGCTGCATTAGTCGGAAGAAAATTTGGCAGAACTAAATTTTTGTTCAAAAGTTTGGAAGGAACATTAGCTTTTTTTGTTTTCTCTTCTATTGTTATCCTTTTTACTCCAAAGGTTGAAGGGAACAGTATCGAGTTTATTATCGGATTCGTTGCCGTTGCAGTTGGAGCGATTGCAGAAAACATTTCGCTTGGCTGGGCAGACGATAATTTAACTATCCCGGTTACTATTAGTATTACCATGTGGATATTGTATTCTTTGTTTCTTCCCCATTTAAGTTTGATTCTTCCTAATGTTCCAAATTAAATCGAAAATAACCAGAACAATAAAAATGGAATTTATTATTTATCTAAAAAGATTATTCTTATTGGCTGCAACGCTTACTGTTTTTTTCTTACTTTTTATTTCTTGCGGCGAAAGTAAAAAGCCCGCTATAGGGCAGGAAGATGAAATTATCGTAATTGCTGATTCAACAGATTATCTAAATTTAGAAAGCTCGCTTCTTACGGCATTTAGCAGAGTGATCTACACGCCTCAGCCCGAAGTTCTTTTCAACCTTACAAGAAAAGATTTTAGCAAATTGGATAAGCATAAAAATTACAAGAATATTTTGTTCGTAGCTCCTCTTGGCGCTAACTCGGATGTTTCAAAGTATCTCGATCATCTATTAAGCGGGGATGTAAAAAAGTTAGTTAACAGCGACTCGGCTTCAATTATCAACAAGCACGATCTGTGGGCAAAGAATCAGTTGGTTATGATTTTAACCTCATCGTCTTTGAATAAACTGAATGAAAATATCTTGAAAGAAGCTGACAATCTACTACACTATTTTCAAAAAGCGTCTGACAGCAGACTGTTTGCGAGCTTATACAACGAACGGTTTGAGCAAAAAAAGATAGAAGCGAAATTATTGAAAGATTATGGTTGGATGGTCTATGTTCAATCAGATTTCTTATTAGCCCAAAATGATTCTGTAGAAAAATTTGTTTGGCTTCGCCGCGCACCCGGCACCGATATGGAAAGATGGATTTTTGTTCATTGGATTGACAACGCTTCACCGGCTCTGCTCGATAAAGATTCCGTTGCGGCAATAAGAAACCGTATTACAGAAAAATTTTTCAGTACTGCTGATGATTCTTCCTACGTCGAAATTTCCGGTGAATATAAAACAACCCACGAAGTGAACTTTTTGAACCGCTATGCTTTGATGTCTCAAGGTTTATGGCGAATGAAAGATTTGAGTATGGGCGGACCATTTATCAATTACACTTTTTATGATGAACATACTAAGCGGCTTTATATGCTTGACGGCTCTATTTATGCACCGAAGTATTATAAAAAGAAATTACTTCAACAAGTTGATGTCATTCTTCAATCGTTCTTAACAGAGCGCGAACTTTCTAAAGAAAGAAAAGAAAGTTTATTGGAGGAGTTGGAATAAAAAATTTTACTTCACATTTTCAACGCACTGAGTATCTCAAAAGGAATTTGATACCCCGGGAAATCTTTTCTAATTTTTTCTATGTAAACTTTAGCGCGCTCTGGTTTACTAAACTGCAGTTCATATACCGCACGATACGCTAACATCGTTCCAGCCGCGGTTTCAATAAAATCAATGTATTTGTTCCTTTGCTGTGGAAATCGAATCGTAAAATTTGGATCTGGTGCAGGAACATAATCATTGCCTTTCACAACTTTGAACATGAAAATGTGCGGAACTATTTGATATCCTTCGGGTAAAGAAAATTCTCCCCGCTGCATTTCGTTTTGGAATAATTCTAATCCAATGTAATAATTTCTTTTGTTGATGTTTTCAGAGATAAGTTTTGTCATAATTGTTCTGTAATATTTTTCAAGAAGAGTTGCATTATAATTTTGACCGCGCTCGAAAGGTTGAAGCGCATTTAAAAAAGAATCTATCTCTTCATTCAAATATTTTATCACACAGGGATAATTTCGTTTCAACTGATCGAAATACCACGAGCGTCTCAATAATTCTTTATCAATTACTGCAACATCGCTTCTATTTTTTTCAACAAATTGGAAATAGTATGATGGTGAAATGAAATAATCCCATTGATAAGAAAAAATTATCGCATCCTTTTCAACGTGCTTAAGTATAGAAAGTGTGTAATCCTCAAAAGTGTGTACATCGCTCTGGTCTGAAATTGAATAATTGACCCATAGAGGAATCAAACACACTATTAAAACCACAGCCGATACGATTTTCTTCTTAATAAAATATTTCTGAAAATAAATGAGAAGACGCAATGAACCGAATCCTATAAAAAAAGAAAATGCAAAGTATGAGAGAAGAAAATATGTGTCTATATCAACTATATCGTAATTGATCGAATAAAGAACTGAGAACAAAAAAGTAATTAACATGGCTAGAAATATCTGTTTCGATATTTTGAATGAATAAAAAAAACCGATCAAACCGATCAACAAACCTATGAAAGCGAACTCTGACGGAAAATTTATTATAAAATATTCTAATTGTTTCTTTGCTGAATCCAAAGATGAAAAAAGCCACACCTGATATTGCCTGCCTGAAACGTGCCTGACAAAATTTTCCAAATTAAACGGGTTGCCCCAGTTGATTGGGGGATTTGCAGCAGCACGCAGAGGCAGATACGAGTAAAGCAAAAATAAAAACGGAATCGAAACTGCCGCAGAATAGAAAATTTTTTTTAGTGCGGCAAAGGTGAATTTCTCTTTTAAAAAAAATAAAATTGCAGCTAATAGAATAACGAGCAGCGTGGTCATATGATTTGCAAAGCCAAGCGAAAATGAAAGAGCAACTAAAGTCCAGTTGTAGAGTTTTTTGGTTTTAGAGAAGAATGCACGTAGTGCGGCATATATAATTAAGCTGAACAAGAAAATCTGCAACGAATAAACTTCGACTGATGTTGATTGCAGCCAATAAGTTTTACTGAACGCCAAAAAAATACCGGCGCAAATTGAAGCTAATATTTTTTCTGTAGACAGATCGATTCTTTGTGCCCCGTTTTGCTGCGCTTTTTCTTTCTTATTTTTTATTCTTTGCAGTTTTGTAAAAGTAAAATCTAAGTTTTCAAAAAGTAGATATACTGATTTGATAAACAAAAAAGCCCCTAATGCGCACCATATTGCTGCTAATAAATTTGCCTGTTGTATTTGTGTAAAAGGAAGCGGAAGCTGCAGAAATAAAAATCCTGCCAATGTAAAAAGCGGATAACCAGTTGGATGAGCGATTCCAAGTGTTGCTTGAACCGCCGCTAACTCGCCGGAATCTATTTGAACTACGCTCGGCGCAAGAGTAGATAAGTACACGGCAAAAATGAAAAGCGATACGAGCGATGAATAATATTTCTTCAAATAATTCATCTCAGCCGCCAAGATATTTTTCGAAAAGCGAATTGTTTTTCTTTATTGTTTCATGAAGTTGTTCATTAAAATCTACAATTGTATTAAAACCTAAGAAGCGGGCAATAAACATCCTTTGTTCATTTTGTCCGGGAATTATAGCATTCGAAGAATTAAAAATGTTTTGAAGAGCAATTTCTATTTCTTTTAAAAACCGGAAATTTTTTTTGATCTTCTCAAAATCATCGCATGTAAACTCATTCTTGAGCAGTTTAATAATTTGAATGAAATTTTTCCCCTGTGCTTTTTTAAAATGTTCTAGATTGTTAACGCATAAAAATTGTAAAATAAAATCCATTGTGAGAAGTCCGCCGCGCTCCTTTTTGACGTTGAAAGTGTTTTTGCCGGCTGAAACTGCTTGACGTTGAATAGTTGAGTGCATCTGCACGATCTCTTTTTTCAGATTTGTTTTATCGAGCGTTCTTATCTTTTCACGAATCAGATTTGTAAAGTTGTTAAACAGTTCACTGTTTCCTGAAATGTATTTTAGTTTTAGAAGCGATTGAAATTCCCAAGTGCGTGCGCGGCGCGAAAGATAAGCGTTATAATTTTCTATATCCCCCACAAGCGGCGAGCTTTTGCCTTCAGGACGAAGGCGGAAATCAACCTTGAATGGCTTGAAAGAGCGCTCTAAACTAATTAGATATTTCTGAAAATCTTTTTGAATATCGGGATGCGTTTCGACATTTTCTGCAATTATTATTAAATCTATATCGGATTCAAAATTCATATTACCGGAGCCAAAGCTGCCCAGCGCCGCAACGAAAAAGTTATAAGGTAATTGCATCTCGCTTGTTATCACGCTAATTCTTTTAGAAAAATAAATAGTGAATATTTGCGATAATTTTTGCGAATTGATCAATCCCAAACTGAATTGAACCGCACATAAAAATGTTAATTCATCAACTGTTAGTTCTTCAATTCCTTCATCAAAATTTTTGGAAAATACTTTTCTTGAAAGAAAATACTCTTCCAATTGGTTATTCAATGTAAAAAGATCAACCGCTTTTTGAGAGTAGAGACAAATTTTTAAGAAAGTCATAAAAAATTTCTGATTTGAAAAAGTACGATACCAAATTGAAGGGAATTTTGTAGATCGTATCATTTTAGCTAAGTTATTTAAAGCTCTATCCGGGGCATAACATTTTTTGAGATATTTCATAAGCGCCGGTTCTATTGAATTGAAGAGTTCTATCGTCTTTGAATCAAATTCTTTTCTTTCAAAAATGCCTGCGCCACTCCTCAAGTATTTTAAATTCTTTTCCGCTCTAGCGTAATCAGCGAATTTAATTGTATCTGTTATTTTAGCACGTAGTTTTTTTTCATCGGTCCTTAATACTTGATCATAAATCTTTCTAACGCTCTCTCTGTATTTTCTCAAAACTTTTTTGAAGTGAGCAACTGAATTATATCCGATAAAGATAGATAGTTTTTTTAGCAGTTCAGTTTCTTCTGGTATCAGGTGAGTTTGCGTATCGTTCATCAACTGCAAAAAATGTTCAACTTGTCTGAATAAGTGATATGCTGCTGTTAAAACCGCTCTTTCTTTTTCACTTAATAACTTGTGCAAGAAAAGTTGTTCAATTGCATTTAGAGTATTCCCGGTTCGAATTGATTTATCTCGGCTGCCGTTGATTAACTGCAAAGCTTGAACTATAAACTCAATATCACGAATACCTCCAGAAAAAAATTTTACGTTTTCTTTTTCTCTATTTTCTCTTTCAATATTTGATTTCATAAGTCTGATCTTCTCTTTAATAGACGGAGAAAACGATGAAGAGTAAACAAACGATGATGCAAAAGAAAAAAACTGATTAAAGAGCGCTTCATCTCCGCAAGTAAAATCTAATTTAATCAACATCTGTCGCTCCCAATCCTCGCCGCGTATTTCGTAATACTTTATATAATCGTTTAGCGATTTGCAAAGAGGAGAATATTTTCCGTCGGGGCGCAAGCGGAAATCAACGCGGTATATGTAGCCGTTCGGTGAAATTTCGGTGGATGATTTTATAAAAAGCTGTGCTGCTTCAGTAAGTAATTCGTAATATTCTTTATTTATCTTTGTCAAAGTAGAGTTGAAATCATAGAACAAAATGAGATCAACGTCGGAGCTGTAATTAAGTTCATTACCGCCCAACTTTCCTAAAGAACAAAGACAATACTTTTGCGAAGGAACGGTAACATCATATTTTTTTAATGTCTCTTCAAAACAAATATCAAACAATTTTCCGTTGATAGCTTTGGCAAGAAAAGAAAGTTGCTGTGTGATATAATATAATTCTTCGAGCCGAAGTATATCGCATGTTCCGATTTTTAAGATTATTCGCTTTTTAAATTGACGCAAATAATTTAGCCGTGCATTTAATGATTGAAATTGCTCCAATCCATCCGTTATTTCTTTTTTTATTGAATCGAGATCAATTCTCTTCGTTAGATATTCTTGATCGAAGATCTGGTATAGATATTCCGGGTTGCGAACTACAATATCAGATAAATAATTACTGCTTGCAGCTATTGCGGTTAGTATTTCTGCATGATGCGGATAATTTGTTATTTCTAAAAAGAAAAATCTTTTGTCAAAGACCGCAGAAAAAATTCTTAAAAGATTTGCTTCGGATGATAAGTTGAAATGAAACCGAGCTGCTTCTTTTTCGAACAAAGAGACAAGCTTCTCGAAAACGTCCGAAGAAATTAGCCCTTCGGACAGTTCGATCATCTTACTGATAAATGAGTGTGAGAATCGGAATTCTTTTGTATGCAATTGAAATCTCTTTACTTCTTTCAACGGCTAAAATAGTTTATGCTGAATTAAATCGCATCATTGTTAAGAATAACAGATGAAAAAAAAATCTGCTAGTCTTTATCTGAATTTGTATTTATAATCGAACGCTGGGTTGCTTAAAGTGTAAAGCTGCTGCTTTCATTGCATTTCAGAACCCCTTTATTTAACTTAATCCCCGAAAAATTTAGGAGAAATTGATGTTCGGTACGTTTTTGAAAATGCTTTTTGGTGATAAAAACGAGCGCGCTACAAAGGAATTATGGCCCATTGTTGAACAAATCAATGTAGAATTTGAGAAATTAAAAAATCTGACTGATAACGAACTACGTGGGAAAACGGTTGAGTTCAAACAAAAGATCCAAGATGAAACGCAAGATATAAGAACACAAATTGACGAGTGTAAAACTAAACTTCAGAGCGTTCAATCGGCTGAAGAAAAGCATGAACTTTACGATGAAATAGAGAAACTTGAAGATGAACTGACGAATAAATACGAAGAAATTTTAAATGAAATTCTTCCGGTAACATTTGCTGTAGTTAAAGAAACTTGCCGTAGACTTGTTGGCAAATCATGGGAAGTTGCAGGCAGTAAAATAACTTGGGATATGATCCCCTATGATGTGCAATTATTAGGCGGCATTATACTTCATCGTGGAAAGATTGCAGAAATGGCAACAGGCGAAGGTAAAACTCTTGTTGCAACTCTTCCTATTTATCTAAATGCGCTAACTGGCCGCGGCGTTCATCTAGTAACTGTGAACGATTATCTTGCCAAGCGCGATAGCGAATGGATGGGAGAAATTTTTAAATTTCATGGCTTAACTGTTGGCTGTATACTCAACACGATGGATTCCGAAGTGCGGGTTAAGATGTACAGTTGTGATATAACTTATGGAACCAACAATGAATTTGGATTCGATTACTTGCGCGACAATATGGCAAGTACAAAAGAATTTCGCGTTCAGCGCCAGCATAATTATGCTATTGTTGATGAAGTAGATTCGGTTTTGATTGATGAAGCCAGAACTCCGCTAATCATTTCGGGACCTGTTGGCAGCTCTGAACATAAATTTGATGAAATGAAGCCCCGCATCGAGCGAATCTGGAGAAAGCAAGCAAACCTTGTTGCTGCAATTGTTAAAGAAGCGGAGGAACTTCTTAATTCGGAAAATTCAAAAGACAGAGAGAAAGCCGGCGTTTATTTGCTTCGCGCTCATCGCGGATTTCCCAAAAATAAAGCTTTGATGAAATTATTTTCTGAACCTGAGTATAAAAAACTTTTACAACAAACCGAACTAGAATTTTTGCGCGAGAATGCCAAACGAATGCCCGAGATTGATGAAGAATTATACTTTGCAATTGATGAACGATTGAATCAGATCGATTTGACAGAAAAAGGAAGAGAAGAGCTTGCCTATGGTTCCTCGGAAGGAAAAGAATTTTTTGTTCTTCCTGATCTTGGAACAGAAATAAGTAAACTCGAAAACGACACTGCTCTCTCTGCAGAAGAAAAAATTAGAAAAAAAGATGAACTATATCATCTTTACTCGGAACGGTCAGATCGCATTCATACGCTTAATCAGTTGCTCAAAGCTTATACGCTCTTCGAAAAAGATGTTGAATATGTGATTACAGAAGAGGGAAAAATTGCAATTGTAGATGAATTTACCGGGCGCGTGCTTCCTGGAAGAAGATATTCTGACGGTCTGCATCAAGCAATAGAAGCTAAAGAAAATGTAAAAGTTGAACGCGATACTCAAACACTTGCAACTATTACGCTTCAAAATTATTTCCGATTGTATAAAAAACTTGCCGGTATGACCGGTACAGCCGAAACCGAAGAAGGCGAGTTTTTCCAAATTTACAAGTTGGAAGTAGTTGTTATTCCAACAAACAAACCAATAGTAAGAGATGATGAAGATGATGCGATTTATAAAACGAAACGGGAAAAGTATAACGCAATTCTCGAAAAAATAAAAGAGCTGCGCGAAGAAAGAAGACCTGTTCTTGTTGGCACAACAAGCGTTGAAGTCTCCGAGACGATTAGCAGAATGTTTAAACGACAAGGAATTCCTCACAACGTTCTGAATGCAAAGCAACATCAACGCGAAGCCGAGATTATTGCTTACGCAGGACAGCCCGCTGCAGTTACAATTGCCACAAACATGGCCGGGCGCGGTACTGATATTAAATTAGGTGCAGGGGTTAAAGAAAATGGCGGGCTTTATATACTTGGCACAGAACGTCATGAAGCCCGGCGGATCGATCGCCAGCTGCGTGGTCGTTCAGGACGTCAAGGCGATCCGGGGACCTCTAAATTTTTCATTTCTCTTGAAGATGATTTAATGCGCTTGTTTGGCAGCGATAGAATTACAAATGTGATGGGAAAAATGGGAATGGAAGATGGCGAAGCTATTCAGCATCCGCTCATCACACGCTCGGTTGAACGCGCTCAGAAAAAAGTTGAAGAGAACAACTTTGCAATTCGTAAAAGACTGCTCGAGTATGATAATGTGATGAATCAACAGCGTGAAGTTATTTATGTGCGCAGACGACAAGCTCTCGAAGGGGAACGCTTGAAAGGAGAAGTCTTTGAATATCTCGATGAGTTCATCCAGAGTATAGTTGATAAATATTTTGATGAAGTGAATATTCAAAAGATGCGCGAAGAACTTTTGCAAAATCTTTTGGTGGATTTTAATATTGAACCAGAGCTGTTCGAAAAGCTTGGTAAAGACGGGTTGAAAGAAAAAATTCTTGAAGCCGCTAAAGAATTTTATCAAAGAAAAGAAGAAATGCTTGGCAGCGAGCTAATGGCGCGCCTCGAAAGATATGCTGTGCTCAGCGTTATCGATGATAAATGGAAAGAACATTTGCGCGAAATGGATGATTTGAAAGAAGGAATTGGCTTGCGTGCATACGGGCAAAAAGATCCGCTGCTTGAATACAAAGGAGAAGCTTATAACTTGTTCCTCAGTTTACTCGAACAAATTAGAAACGAAGTCCTTTCCTTCTGTTTTAAATTCTGGCCGCAAGCTCCCTCAGAAGTCCAAGGCAGAAGAAGCGCGCCGTCTCAAAGAATGCATACGATCAAGGATTCAACCGATAATCTTGGACTCCGGGCAACTTCGGCATACGGGGAAGGAGATGGAAGAGGAAAACAGAAACCTGTGCGCGTTGAAGAAAAAACCGGAAGAAACGATCCTTGCCCTTGCGGCAGCGGAAAGAAATTTAAAAATTGCCATGGTAAATAGACCAGTTTGAGGATACTATGAAAAAAATTGAAGCGATCATTCGTCCCTTCAAACTAGATGATGTAAAAGAAGCGCTGCTTGAATCTGGAATTAGAGGAATGACTATTACAGAAGTGCGCGGCTATGGCAGGCAGAAAGGACATAAAGAAACTTATCGCGGCAGCGAATATCAGATCGAATTCGTTCCGAAAATTAAAATTGAAGTAGTGGTTGAAGATACACTTGCAGAAAAAACAATTGAAGCTATTCTTCGTTCGGCAAAAACTGGTCAAGTAGGAGATGGGAAAATTTTCATTTCTGATATTTCAGAAGTGGTCCGAATTCGCACTGAAGAATCCGGTCCGGCTGCTCTTTAAAACCTTCGTATTCCGATTCGGCCGCTGAGAGAGGAGACAAATTATCTCAAGCCGTTTTTGCTAATTGAAAAGTAGTATATCTTGATTTTTTTATGCTGCTATGTTATTGTAGGTTCTAATAAATGTGGAGGAAAATGATTTTTATTTACGGATTCTAATTTAGAATTCATTTAATTGGCTAGACTATCTTTCCACAAATTTTTTTTGATATGAAAAAGAAAAATTTCTTAAAAGCCCTCTCTTTTGCGCTTCTTGCTGTTGTGTTGAGCAGCTGCGGCATTTGGACCGATTTTACTACTTACTTTAACACTTACTACAATGCAAAAACTTTATTTGACCGTGTTGAAGAAGAAATAATAAAGAGAAAGAAAGACATATTTGCTTTTCGAGAGGATCAATCGAGCGCTCCTCAATTTACTGGTCAATTTCCCTCTCAGCCCACAACACGGTTTATTGGCGAGACCGGCGGACAAAGCACTACGCAATTCAGCGGAAATATAAATCAAGACCTTAATAAGGTTATTGAGAAATGTTCTAAAATTCTGCAGTATCAAAAAGAATCGTCTTTTTTTCCGGATGCGCTATTTATTACAGGCAAAGCATTTTATTATCTGCAGGAATATTCACGCGCTCAAAGAAAATTTTTGGAACTTGCTGTGCTGGGTGATAACAAATACGCTTTAGAAAACAATCTGTGGCTTGCAAAAACTTATCTGCAGTTAAGAAGTTTTAATGAAGGTTTGAAATTGCTCGAAGAAGTAAAAGCTGAAGCGTTAAAGGAAGGAAATGATAAGTTGATTATAGAAACATCAATAACAAAAATTTCCTTTTTCATTTTTAGAGAAGAATATATAAAGGCAATTGAAGCTTGCAAAGATTTTTTGGAAACATCGGATGATGAAGAAAAAAGCGCGCTTGTTACTTATCAAATGGGAAAAATTTATCTCAAAATAAACGATAAAGAAAATGCGCTGCGCGCTTTTAATTCTGTTCTTAAATATTCTCCTGCTTTTGAGATCGAGCTGCAAAGCCGGCTCGAAACAGCGCGTCTGCTTAAAGCATTAAATCGAGTTGATGAAAGCGAGAAAGCGCTCGAAGAGATGCAGCACATGGGTAAGTTCAAAAATAATCTTGATGAAATTTATATAGAGCTAGGACAGATTTATTACGATAAAAAAGAAACAAAGCGGGCTATCGATTTTTTCAAAGATGTTGATTCAACTTATCGGGTAAATCCCGCCTCCGGCATTGCGAGCTTTTGGCTGGGTAAAGTTTATGAAGAACAAGTGCGCGACTATGATAGCTCTTATAAGTACTATAACAAAGCCGCCATGTCTCTTGCTCCGAGAGAAATTAAACAGGATGCCGGCAAAAAAGCCCGGGATATTGATAAATATTTCATTGCAAAGAATGATCTGAAGGAGTTGGATAAAAAGCTTACATATGTAATAAAACCGCACATCTTCGAAGCCGATTCGGTTGAGTATGACATTGCATTAAAAGAATATTTAGAAGATAACAGACGATTGATGGAGCAACAAAGCCGCGGATTCAGCAGAGAACAAAGTGAATTAGGACAGCAGCAACTTCAGCCGCAGAAAGATCAAAAAGATATAAAGCCAAAACAAATTCCGCTCAAAACTTTGATAGCGCAAGGCAAAATTAAAAAACCGGAACGTCCAAGAATTTCTGCCGACTCAATTAAAACAGAATATGCTCAAAGTTTATATACGCTTGGCAGCTTATTTTTTTCAGAACTTGATGCGTTGGATTCAGCGTATTTTTATTTTCAAAAAATTCTTAATGAGTATCCCGACAAGCCAGTGAAAGCGCAAACTCTATATTCGCTTGGGACCTATTATGAGATAATCAAAGATACTTCAAGAGCAGACAGCATTTTCAAATTTATTTATGATAATTATGAAAAAGAGCCATTACGTAATGCCGCCGCACAAAAACTTGGTTTAGTAAAAAAAGAAGAAAAAAAAATTATTCGGAAAGATGCAGACCCAGCAGAAAAATTTTATGTTGAAGTCGAACAATTGTACTACGATAAAAAATATGAAGCAGCCATTGATAGTTTTAAAAATATCTATAAAAATTTTCGCACATCCTTGTTTGCTCCTAAAGCTCTCTTTTACGCGGGGTTTATTTACGAAAATGAGTTAAAGATGTATGACTCCGCAGCAGTTTATTATGGCATTTTAATAAGCGAGTTCAAGGAAACTCCAACAGCGAAGGCGGTTTTTGCAAAATATATGGAGTTCATTAACCAAAAATTAAAAACAAAGGAAGCTGAAAAAGAGCCAAAAGAAGCCGAGAAGAAAAAGAATGAAGAGCAAATTCAAATTAAAGATTTGCCTAATCAACAGAATAATCCTGTTGTTAACCCGATAACTATTCAACCGGAAGTTGCAGATACTTTAGATGATAATGTGAAAAAGTTCGATCCAAAGGCAAAGAAAATTTCAACAGAGCCGGTAAAAACAGAGCGCGACACTTCCAAAAAGCCGATCAAGAAACCGGAGTAACAGCAATTCTTTTTGTTTATGATTACCCGCAAAAAAATTCTGGAATATATTGAACTTGGCGAAGGGCTAAACGTTGAGTTCAAACAAAGATTTTCATCTCCCGAAAAAATAGCTAAGGAAATGATTGCATTCGCTAACATGCGCGGCGGGGTTATTCTTCTTGGCGTTGATGATGATAAATCGATTTACGGAATTGAGAGCGAAAAAAGCGATATCGATTTGATAAAAGAAACAGCAGAAAAATTTTGTGAGCCGAAGGTGGATTACCAGATTGAACATTTTAATATTGAGAATAAAGATATACTGGCAATAGAGATAATCGAATCAAAAATAAAACCGCACCGCTTGCAAGATTACAAAAAGGAACTCGACTTGAAAAGTGCGCAAGTTTACCTCCGCGTAAACGATAAAAGCGTTCTTGCAAGCAAAGAGATGATAAAACTTTTGCAAACTCAGACAAAAGGAAAATCTTTACAGAAATATGTTGTGGGAGTACAAGAAAAAATCGTGTTCAATTATTTGGATAAGAATGAAACAATTACAGTAGCAGAACTGAGCAAGCAGGCAAACATTTCGGAACGACGCGCTTCACGTACGCTCATTAAACTTGTCCGAGCAAACCTTCTGCTTATTCATCAGAAAAATAATGGAGAAAGTTTTTTTACTTACTTAGGTTAGCAAATCAACCGTTAGTTATTAGCTCTTAGCTATAAGCAAACCGTTAAGCGCTAAAATCCATCGAACACTCTTCTCATATCAAATATCGCTATTCCATAAGCAACAGCAACGTTTAATGACTGCTTAATTCCGAATTGTGGAATTTCTATTGATATATCGCAGAGATCGATCAGATCTTGAGAGACGCCGGTAATTTCATTGCCTACAAGTAGCGCCAAAGGAAAATCCGTTTTCCGCAAACTGTAATAAGGCATGCTTTTATCAGTCAATTCGAGAGCGCAAATTTTTATCCCTTTCTTTTTCAAATCGAAAATAACTTCTTTAGGATCTTTTGCGTATTCCCAAACGATGCTCTCTTGTGAGCCGAGCGAAGTTTTTAAAACTTCTTTTTGGGGCGGGTGAGGCGTGTAGCCGCAAAGATAAAGTTTTTCTATCATTGCACCGTCTGATGTTCGAAATATTGAACCAACATTATAACCGCTTCTGATGCTATTAAGTATAACATTAACGGGAAGTTTTTTTACTTCGTGAATTGTTTCTATAGTGCTTCTATTTAGTGAGATCTCTTGGTGGGAAAGTTTTTTCATTTCAATTAGTTTTGTAAGTGATGCGAAGACCAATGATACCAATAATAATTAAAGAGATAAAAACAATGCGTAATATTTCTTTCGGCTCGTTGAAAAATATCATACCGTAGAGAACAGTTCCTGCCGCACCTATACCTGTCCATACTGCATATGCTGTTCCAATCGGTAAATGTCTAACTCCTAGAGAAAGAAAAACATAGCTTAGAATCATTGTTGTAATTGTAAAGATAGTTGCCTTTAGTTGCGAGAATCCTTCGCTGTATTTTAATCCAACCGCCCAGCAGATTTCAAAAACAGAAGCGATCAAGATGTATATCCAAGCCATAGTCATAAAAACCCTTCCTTGGCAACAGACAAATAATATTCTAAAGTTTGATTGTTCATGAAAATTTTGACGGTCTTTATTTCAGGAAACTGCTTCGCTGTTTCAAAAATTTGCTCATGAATACGTGGAATATCACAAACATCATAGATAGCAAAATCACCTTTTAAATATACGTCTGCTTTACCATCTGCAATTGTAACTTGATACAGTAACAGCCCCGGTCCTTTAACAAAGTTTTGAAGCTCTTCTGTATTCTTGGTTTCGATCAAGGTATTCAATGCAGATTCAAGAGCAGATCTTTCTACCAAAACATTTTTTTCGATGGGGACAAGAATATCATTACAGCCAAACATTCTTCCTTGGTCGTTTGAACTTTTGGAAGCAACAAGATAAATATAAACGGTTTGTTTCTTCGGTTCATTCGAATCGCTTTTGCTGCAACCGTAAAAAATTGAGATGAGTAATACTATTGCCGCAAAAGATTGTCTTGTAAATAAAATGTTCTTCATAACGCTGGCTTTTCTTTTGCTACTTCTTTTCCGGTTCCTTTGCCTCATGATTTATAAGTTCTTACAAAAAAAACAAAATTGTAAACCACTATGCAATACTTTATTTACTTTAATAGTATTAGCGCTAAAGATAGAAAATCCTTTTATTTTTTTACCTGGAAATAAACAGTATCAGCAATCAACGATCCGAAAACTCCTATTCCATCGCCCTGTAAATTAAGACGCGGTTCATGAAAGTTGCCATCAAACTCTTGAACGTTTTTGTGTGTGAGCATGAACAATTTAAAGTTTTGATCCCCCGCATAAACAATAGTTCTGTATTTTCCATAAAACCAGAGATCAAGCCAATCGAGATCATAATGAATTGAACCTGCAAACGAATTGATATTTTGCAGCCACTTAAGCTGGTATTTAAATTGATCTAATCTTTTTAAGAGATCTTCCCGCTTCATAGTTATG
The DNA here is from genome assembly GCA_020723965.1 of Melioribacter sp. Lineage (GTDB taxonomy): Bacteria > Bacteroidota > Ignavibacteria > Ignavibacteriales > Melioribacteraceae > DYHW01. The sequence goes on from DYHW01000001.1 coordinate 251,531, forward strand.
AAAGGATTATCGTAAACAAAAGTGGCTTCACTGGCTTCCAAAGCAACAATCGATATTAAGTAGAAATCAGTTTCCGCCGATGGAAAAAATTTTATAGAAAAATTTTTAACATTTCCCAAATCGTCTTTTTCTCTATAAAACATTGGATTTAAATCCGAAAGTGAATGGATAATACGAAAACCTTCTTTTGGAGTTTTTGTTATTGAACTTGTTGAAAGCACTTTGCCATCAATAGTTGCTGTAACATTTAATTTATAGCTTTTATCAAACCCGATCTTTAAATCTGTGCCATTATATTCATAAGAAAGTTTGGCTGGAACGAAAGTTAGTTTGTACTCTTTATTTGATTGAAGATCGGTTATTCGCACATCCGCGTTAGAAAGAATTAATAAAGCAGGATTGACTTGAGTGTTCAATGGTATATTGCGCGTTATTTTTATTCCGTCAATTTTTTTGTTGGGCGTTAAATATCCTTCAATCACAATTTTGGGCGCGTATGTATTTAGCCCAAGATCAACTGCTACCTCACCGCAAGAAAAAAAATGAATTGTGGCGAGAAACAATAATGAAATTTTAATATATAGGTTTTTCATAATAGACCTAATTAAAATTTTATGCTGACGCCAATACTTGGAAGAAGCGGAAACATATTGATGTTTTCAATTTCCTGTCTTACAAATCCGTCTTTAATTTCGTTTTTATACCGGATAAACCAAACGTTTCTTCTGCTCAATAAATTAAATACCTGCAGATAAGGCGATAAAGACCAGCTTTGGTAATTTATTTCGTAAATTAAACTAAAATCTAAGCGAGAGTAGAAAGGTAAACGAAAAGCATTTATGGTTGATGGATAAATAGCAAGCGAATTTTTATTGCCTGTCCAATCAGGCGCTTGATTAACCAAATAAACAGAGCTTGGCAGCGTAATTGGCTGACCGGAATAAAATGTGAAGTTTACGCCAAGAAGCCATTTCTTATCGCTATGTGTAAACTTTCTTCCCTTAACTTCATTTCCAAAATTGTTCAAGTCAATATTAGCAACTGCATTAACGGCGTGAGTTCTATCGTGCCTGGGCGGAAAAGGTTTTGTTTGGTTGATCGCATCAATTATATATTCTGTTTTAGAATATGAATAAGCAAGCCATCCGTTTAGAGCGCCTATCTCTTTTCTCAACAGAAATTCCACTCCAAAAGATTTTCCATCGCCCCGATTGAACAACCCTCTGCTGTTGCCATAGACGGGCAAATTATTTTCATCATAATTATTTGGGACAATATCTGCAAGGAAAGTTGGATTATAAGAATAGATGTTTTTGTAATTTTTGTAAAAAACTTCAACTTCAAGTTCAATTTTTTCTGCCAGAGCGCGCTGATAACCGCTTATAAAATGAAAAGAAGAAGAACCTTGAACATATTCATCTGCGCTTGTCCAAATACTTATAAAAAACATGCGCGGTATTCTGTTGGCATATTGATGGAACAAACCGGTCGAAAATTTTAGGTTAGATTTTTCGCTTAAACGATATTTGATTGTAAGGCGAGGATCGATGTTTTTGAAATCGATATCCGAGATAAAATAATCGCCTCGAATACCGGTTTCGATATTCCATAAAGAAGAGGGGGTCCAAGTAGATGAAAAATATAAAGAATATAATTTTCTGTTTTTAAAAACGTCAACGCGTGCGCCTGGGAAGAATTGTTTCAATCCTCCGCTTACATTTTTTTGTTCGAACCCAAATTTGAAATCGAGCTGATCGCTGTAGAAATATTCAATAGCCCCTTTAAGAGTAAAATCTCTAATCACATTCTCTTCTCTGAAATCAGCATCGTCAAAATTAAAATTGGAAAAAAAGTGGCTGCCAGTTATCCAAAAGTTTCCGAAGATCTTAGGAGTTAAAATAAATTTCCAGTTTATGCTTCCGGTTTGATTGCCCCAAATATAATCGAAGCCCAGGGATTCGCTTCTATTTTTATCGACCAAGAAATTTAGATTGTCTTTGCTTCCAAAATAACTAACGCTCATTTTGTTTGTCTTGCTCAAATCAAAAAATGCTTTTACGTTTCCATCGATGAAATAATAATTGGGAACATCGTCAATCCATTTTGCAAGTGTTTGATCTATATATGTTCTTCTAATGGAACCAGAAAGAGAACCGAAACTTCCGAGCGGCGTTTGCAAAGTTGTGTTAAGTGATAACAAACTAAGAGAAGCTTTTCCTTCGAATTTATTTCTGTTGCCGTCGTTATTTGTTATGTTGATAACAGATGACAACCTGCCGCCGTATTCAGCGCTAAAGCCCCCTTTGTAAACTTCTACTTTTTTGATTGCATCTGTATTGAAAGTCGAAAAAATTCCAAATGCATGTTCGGGGTTGTAAACATCTGTTCCATCAACCATAAAAAGGTTTTGATCGGGCGTCCCTCCACGCACATATATTGCAGAAGAGAAATCTGAAACCGGCACAATACCAGGCAGTGTTTGAAGCGTGCGTAGCAGATCAGCTTCTATAACTTGAGGAACTTTATTTATTTGAGCGGATGTTAATTCGATCTTAGAAACTTGTTTGTTGAAAAGCCGGTCAATCGTTCCAACGGAATCTGCTGTAACAACAACTTCCTGCCCAACTATTGCGTCGGGGTAGAGCGACACATCGATACGCTTATTGTCGTTGTCTTTGATAGTGAAGATTTGCGTATAAGTCTTGTAACCGATATAACTAATTACAAGCTCGTAAGTGCCGGGATTGATGCGAGGTAAAACAAAGTAACCGCTTTTATTAGTGCTTGTGCCGCGGTTTGTTTCTTTAAGGTAAACATTTGCACCGATCAGTGCTTCTCCGTTCGAAGAATCATAAACAAATCCGCTTATAGTTGCTTCGCCCACTTGAGCAAAACTTATCTTAATGCATGCAAAAAGAAAAATAAAAAGAAAAAAGATTTTGTGGTTCACAGTTATTGATCTGAAGATTTTGTTTGCGCAAAAAATATAAAATTGTGCAAGTAAATTCAGAATTACTTCAAAATATTTAAGCGTTACACTTTCTTTTCAAGATGAAACTGATGCAGGAAGCGGTGAACTGCCGGCGCAATAATAATTCCAACTGTAATTAGAAAGACTATCCCAGAAAAAAGTGCATATATCGATGCAAATAATTTTCCGCCAAAAGTTTTTAATTCGCCTATCGGTCCCATTCCGCCAAGTATCATAGAAGCATTTAAGAGCGAATCTATCCAGCTCATCCCTTCGATGTAATGATAACCAAAAATTCCGCATAAAAGAGAAATAATAATAACGGATAAACCTAAAAAGAAATGTTTAATTGCTCGTGGAAGAAAATGTTTAAATGGTAGAAGGGGTTCTGTGTGCCGCTCGAAGCTATACATAAAAAATTTTTCAATATAAAAAAGAAAATTTAACTTCTTTTTCTCCATACACACCTCAATTTATTGTTGAGCTAATTAAATAAAAAAATAAGGGGATTACAATTAAAAAAGAAATTTGTTTTAGCCATACAATAATTAGTTCCCTCAATTTATGCATTTGGATAATCTTAATATTTATTCCTTTGCTGTCTTATCGTCTTTATTGTGGTCTCTCTGAGTTAAATGATTTAGCGATGCCTTTGGCGCAGCTTTCTTTTCTAATACATATCATACAGATTTCGCAAAGCTTAATATCATTGGACAGGGCGAGTAACTAGTTAAAAATGCTGAAAGTGTAAAACGCATTAGAAATATTAGTATAAATTTTTGATTTCGGCTTTTCAAAATGTTAATTTTTTTTGTGAAATAAGATGGTTCTATCAAAATAATTCTTGCTGCCGATGCAAGTTGAAATTATATAGAGAAAAGCATGATCGAATTTATACTAAACAATAATCACGTTTATACTGATTTTTTAGCCACAACAGTGCTTCTAGATTTCATTCGTTCAGAAAAGCGATTAACGGGAGCGAAGGAAGGATGCCGCGAAGGCGATTGCGGCGCTTGCACTGTTTTAATTGGCGAAATTAAAAATCGGAGTATAGTTTATAAATCTGTTAACTCTTGCCTAATGCCTCTTGGCGAAGCTCACGGAAAACATGTTGTAACAGTTGAAGGATTTAACCAAGAAGAGCTATCGCCCATTCAATATGCAATAGTTGATGAAGGCGGTACTCAATGCGGATTTTGCACGCCTGGATTTGTAGTATCGATGACAGGATATTTTTTGAGCAATAAAAAAATAGATGTAGATGATGCGGTTGAATCGTTAGGCGGAAATATTTGCCGCTGCACCGGCTACGCCGGAATAAAGCGTGCTGTTGAGAAGACAGTAACAGTTTACGAACAAACTTCTTTAAAACTGAATCATTTAGATAAACTTATTACAGCCAAATTTATACCTGATTATTTTAAGACAATCAAGAAAAATTTGGAACAGATCAGGAAGAATGGGAATCTCAGAAAATCGAACACAAAATATTTTATTGGCGGCGGAACAGATTTATATGTGCAGCAGTGGGAAGAGCTGATCCAATCTGAAGCTCTGTTTGCTTCACAAGAAAAAATTCCTAACGAAATATTACAAACAAAAAATAAAATAAAGATAGGCGGCGCGGCAACAATTCAACAGGTTCTCGAGTCGCATGTTATAAAAAAACATTTACCTTCATTAAACAAACAACTAGAATTGTTTGGTTCTCTTCCTATTCGCAATCGTGCAACAGTGGCGGGCAACATTGTAAATGCATCTCCAATAGGCGATATAACAAACATACTATTAGCCCTTGAAGCAAAACTTCATCTTAAAGGAAAGCGGAGTGGAAGAGATCTTTTTCTAAGAGAATTTTACAAAGGATACAAACTACTCGATAAGAAGAGAGATGAAATAGTTGAGTGGATTTCATTTCAAGTTCCATCAAAAAAAATCCTTTTCAATTTCGAAAAGATTTCTAAGCGAACTTATTTAGACATTGCCAGCGTAAACTCAACCATTATCTTGGAAGTGAAAAAAGATACAATTACTAAAATTGGTTTGTCTGCCGGAGGAGTTGCGCCAATTCCGCTTCATCTAAATAAAACGTGCGAGTTTTTAATTGATAAGCTAATAAATACAGAAAATGTGAAAGCTGCTGTTGAAATTGCGATGCAAGAAATTTCTCCTATAAGCGACGCTCGCGGCTCTGCTGAGTATAAACGCCTTCTTCTGCGTCAACTGTTCTTCTCGCACTTTATCAAATTATTTCCTCAACAAATAAATGCAGAGGAATTACTGTGAGAAATTACGATTCGATTCAACACGTCCGCGGCGACTCTCTTTTTATTGATGATATTACTCCGCCTCAAGGAACTCTTTATGGTTATGTGTACTATTCACCAATTGCGCATGGCAAAATATTACAACTCGATTTTTCAGAAGCATTAAAATCTACCGGAGTCAAAGGAATTTTTTCTGCAAAAGATATTCCAGGCGTAAATCAAATCGGTGGAATTATTCAGGATGAAAATTTATTTGCAGAAGATTCGGTTCATTTTGTTGGTCACCCTATAGCTTTTATTGTAGCGGATACACAATTACATGCGCACGAAGCTGCAAAAAAGATAAAAAGCATTTATGAAAAATTGCCGGCAATTTTTGATCCGCGTCAAGCTGCAGCAGAGAATAAATTGATCATTCCGCATAGAAAGTTTGAACTTGGAAATATTGATTCAGCATGGAGTGAATGCGAATATATTATTGAAGGCAGTGTTGAAAGCGGCGGTCAAGAGCATATTTATTTGGAAACTCAGGGCTCAATTGCGTTTCCAACCGAAAGCGGCATTAAAATAATTTCTGCTACGCAGGGCCCGACTGCTGTTCAAAGAACTGCAGCTAAAATTCTTAACTTACCGATGAACAGAATTGAAGTGGATGTTCAACGGCTTGGCGGAGGATTTGGCGGCAAAGAAGATCAAGCAACTGCCTGGGCTTGTATGGCGGCGCTCGCGGCATATAAATTAAATACTCCGGTTAAATTGGTTCTTCCTCGTCAAGAAGATATTCGTTTAACCGGCAAGCGGCATCCATATTCATCCGATTATAAAATCGGACTGACAAAAGATGGAAAAATTCTTGCTTACGAAGTAACTTTTTACCAAAACGCCGGCGCAACGGCAGATCTTTCACCGGCAATTTTAGATAGAACACTTTTCCATTGCACCAATTCGTATTTTATTCCAAATGTCCGCGCAACGGGGTTAAGCTGCAAAACAAATCTTCCCCCTTTCACTGCATTCCGCGGATTCGGCGGACCACAAGGAATGTTTGTGATCGAAACCGCTATTTACAAAGCTGCACTCGTAATGGGAATGGAGCCTGCTGAAATTCAGAGAAAGAATTTGCTAAATGAAGGTGATGAACTTCCATACGGACAAAAAACTTTTAATTGTAATGCTATCCGCTGTTTCGATGAGCTAGATCATAAATTTTCGGTTAAAAATATTTTTCAAGAAATTGAAGAATTCAACATGAAAAACAAATTGGTAAAAAAAGGCGCTGCCATTATGCCAATTTGTTTCGGAATTTCTTTCACTACAACTTTTTTGAATCAAGCATCAGCGCTTGTACATATCTATACCGATGGAAGCATTCGGGTAAACACAGCTGCAGTTGAAATGGGGCAGGGCGTTAACGCTAAATTGAAAAGAATTGCTGCCAGAACTCTCTCTGTTAATGAATCGAGAATAAAAGTTGATACAACTAATACATCTCGCATTTCAAACACTTCGCCTACTGCTGCGAGCAAAGGAACGGATTTGAACGGTTTTGCAGTTATTGATGCATGCAATATTTTAATAGAACGTATTAAAAAAGTTGCTGCTGAAGAACTTGGAAAAGATGACGCTTCAAAAATTTCGATCATTGATGAAAATGTTTTTTACGAAAATGAACCAACAATACTAACCTTTATAGATTTAGTAAAGAAAGCTTATTTAAAAAGGATCAGTTTAACAGCTCAAGCTCATCATTCAACACCTAATATTTTCTTCGATTTAAAATCTAATAAAGGAAATCCGTTTGCATATCACATTTACGGCTCTGCAATTATTCAAGTAACGCTCGATTGTTTGCGTGGAATTTATGAATTCGATTCTGTAAAAGTTGTTCACGATTTTGGCGAAAGCATAGATCAAATTATAGATATTGGACAAATGGAAGGAGGAATTGTTCAAGGTTTAGGTTGGATGACGATTGAAGAGTTGATTTGGAACGGCGAAGGAAAACTTTTAACTGATGCTCTTTCAACATACAAAATACCGGATATTCATTTTGCTCCAAAAGAAATTAAAATTCATGCATTGGAAAATTCACCAAACGATTTTGGTCCGCTCCGTTCAAAAGCAATTGGAGAGCCCCCTTTTATGTACGGCATTGGCGCATATTTCGCATTGACAAATGCAATGCGCGCATTCCGTCCAAACATGAAAATAAAATATGATGCGCCGTTAACACCTGAAAAAATATTGCTCAATTTATACAATAAATAAAACGTCGGGAAAGGTCTTAGACCCTTCCGTAAAAATTAAAAGGAAAGGAACTGTCGCAAAGCGATTCCGCGTAGTTATAAATAAATAGGAGAATAAATGCACAACTGGTCATGGCAAATTGAAAATGAAAATTTTTTGAAAAAGACAATTCAAAGATGCAAAGAAAAAAAAATTAGATTACCAAAATTCTCCGAACTTCAGAACCCCGAATCTATTACTCTGAAGATACAAACTGCATTAGAAAAAATTGATATGAATGAAATCAATCCGCTCAATTTATTCAGGATAAATTGGCGCAATGATGCGGCTACAGGAAAGATTGGCAAGATCAACTACGTTGAAATTCCTAAAGAAATTAGCGGAATAAAAGCAAGAATAATTGGTTTGGTTGGAAAATATTTTCCGACCGGCGCTCACAAAGTTGGTGCAACCTATGGATGTCTCGCCCCGTATTTGGTTACAGGCAGATTCAATCCGGAATATCACAAAGCAGTCTGGCCATCTACCGGAAATTATTGCCGGGGCGGTGTTTTTAATTCCCGGTTGCTTTCCGTTGACGGTGTTGCAATTCTTCCCGAAGAGATGAGCAGAGAAAGATTTGATTGGCTTAAAAACATGGGCGCAGAAATTTATGCTACAGCAGGCTGTGAAAGTAATGTGAAGGAAATTTATGATAAATGCCATGAATTAGAACGCGAAAGTGATGCCTATCTGATCTTCAATCAGTTCGACCAAATGGGCAATCCGATTTGGCATTACACGGTTACCGGGCATGAAATTGAAAAACTGTTCGATCAGATAAAAAAAGATAACCAGCGAGTAAGCGGATTTGTAAGCGCAACCGGATCAGCCGGAACAATAGGCGCTGGAGATTATCTTCGTAAAGTTTATCCGCATATTAGAGTTGTTGCCTCAGAAGCGCTTCAATGCCCGACCCTTTTAATGAACGGATACGGTGCGCATCGCATCGAGGGAATTGGAGATAAACATATTCCTTGGGTTCACAATGTGAAAAATACTGATGCTATTGTAGCAATAGATGATGAAGACCCGTTAAAAATTTTACGTTTGTTCAACGAACCGGAAGGGCGTAAATTTCTCAAACAGATTGGCGTTGACGGCGAAGCAATTTCAAAACTTCCTTTGCTTGGAATTTCCGGTATTAGCAATATGATAAGCGCTATTAAACTTGCTAAATATTACGAAATGAATGAGAACGATGTAATCTTCACGATCTTTACAGATTCGGTTGAGCTTTACGGCTCTCGGCTTAACGAGATGAACAAAATGTGGGGAAGTTATTCGCTCCATCAGGCAGAACTTGATTGGTATGCGGTTTTGCAGCGGCAGAGCATTGATTACTTTGTAGAACTTAATTATCAAGACAAAAAACGAATTCATAATCTAAAATATTTTACTTGGGTTGAACAACAGGGTAAAACAGTTGAAGAACTCAACGCTCAATGGTATGATGAAAATTATTGGGAAGAAAGATTTGCCACAGTTAAGCAATGGGATGAGCTAATAGAAAATTTCAATAAACAGGTTGGTTTGGAGGAATAGCATACAGATTGAAACAGATCAGTTGGAATCTGTTCGATCTGTTAAATGTGCCATCAAAAAAAATGCATTCAGAAAAAATAAATATTGTAAAAGATGTTCTCGTTTGTGCAGCAGAAAACAAAATTCAGTTGTGTGATATATACTACGATTCGAAGATCAAAGAGATAAAACCGAAATCAGAAAAATTGTTTGATTGGATTGATCTAAAAGAAAAACACAAACGAGATTTAATTCTTAAACAATTCACAGATTCCAATGGTGAAATTAGTTTTTTTCTTGCAATGCCGGGTGCAATAGACCCGCATGTTCACTTCGATACTCCGGGCTTTGAATTCCGCGAAAACTTTGAGCACGCATCGCTTGCTTCGGCATACGGCGGCACTACAACAATAATTGATATGCCCTGCACATCATTGCCTCCAGTAACAACGCGCGCAAATCTTCAAATCAAACTCGAAGCACTGAAAAATAAAAGTTACATCGATTACGCTTTGAGAGGCGGAGTTGCGGGCAACGACTTTGATGAAAATGTAATTGAGAAAAATATTCGAGAACTTGACAAGGCCGGCGTCGACGGATTCAAAGCGTATATGATTTCCGGGATGGGAACTTTCAAAGATTTAACTCAAGAACAAATGATCTATGCGGCAAAAATAATTGGCAAAACCGGAAAGCCGCTTCTTGTTCATGCTGAGGATAAAGAATTGGTCGCAAATCGCGAGCAACTGTTTAAAAGTATGAACAGAAGCGATTGGAAAGCGTATTGCGAAAGTCGAGATGTACAAGCCGAAGCAGAAGCTGTTAACAAACTAATTTCCATTGCTAAAAAAGTTGATTGTAGAATTCACATCGTTCATTTAAGCTCTGAATCAGCTCTGATGGCAGTAAAAAAAGCGCAAGAAAAAGGATTGAAGATAACAACCGAAACTTGCCCGCATTATCTTTATTTTACACAAAAAGATTTTGAAAACGAAGCGATTAGAAATTTTCTTAAGACCGCGCCGCCGGTAAAATTTGAAGAAGACAAAGATGCATTGTGGCAAGGATTATTTGATGGCTCAATTTTATTTGTTACCACCGATCATGCAGGGTGCGATCCGGCAATAGAAAAATCATCTCAAAATTTTTGGGATGTTTACGGCGGAATTCCCGGTGTTGAACACCGTGTTCCTTTTCTTTTCAGCGAAGGATTCTTAAAAGGAAAGCTTTCACTTGAGCAGACGATTAAATTATTATCTTCAAATGCTGCAGATTATTTTGGGTTGAAAAACAAAGGATATTTGAAACAAGGTTACGATGCCGATATTGCATTGATTGATTTATGGAGTTCTGAAATTATTTCTTCTGTTAATATGCACTCGAAAGGAAAGTACACTCCTTTTGAAGGAGTTCGTTTCAATGCAGTGGTTGAGAAAACATTTTTGCGCGGAAAGCTTGTGATAACACGTGAAGAAAAAATTGAAGAGCTGTTTTGTGGCGAGTTTATTAGGATTGATGTATAGAAAGTTTTCTTAATCTGTCGAGGTTGATATGACAATACCGGATTTTCAAAGCTTGATGCTTCCGCTATTAAAGTTCTGTTCTGATGAGAACGAGCATTCAACAAAAGATACAATTGATCATTTGGCTAAAGAATTTAATCTAAGTGAGGAGGATCTATCCCAGCTTTTACCAAGCGGGACTCAATATGTTTTTTATAATCGTGTCTTTTGGGCAAAGGCACATTTGAAAATAGCTGGTTTAGTTGAAAATACAAAGCGTGCTCATTTTAAAATCACTCAAAGCGGTTTGAACATACTGAAAGAAAATCCTTCCATCATCAATTTAAGAACATTGAAATCTATTCCAGAGTATATCGAACATACAAAGACTTATAAAAAAGATAAGCCAGAAAAGATTGAAAATGAAATTGATGCAGAGACTGATAATGAAAGTAATTTCACACCAGAAGAAAATTTGGAATATTCTTATCAGAAAATTAGAAAATCCTTAGCTCAAGATTTATTAGCTAAGATAAAAAGTCTACCATCGTTTTTTTTCGAGAAGTTAGTTGTTGAGTTACTCGTTAAGATGGGTTACGGCGGTTCAATAAAAGATGCTGGAAAAGCAATCGGTAAAAGTGGCGATGAAGGAATTGATGGAATAATAAAAGAAGATAAACTCGGGTTAGACGTAATTTATATTCAAGCAAAAAGGTGGGAAGGAGTTGTTGGAAGGCCAGAATTACAAAAATTTGTTGGAGCTTTAGCTGGCCAAGGCGCTAAGAAAGGAATATTTATCACTACTTCTTATTTCACAAAAGAAGCGTTGGAGTATTCACCAAAAAATGAAACAAAAATTGTTCTAGTTGATGGAGAGCAGTTAGCTCAGTTTATGATTGATCTTGATCTTGGTGTTTTCACAACTTCTGTTTATAAGATCAAAAAAATAGATTTAGATTATTTTGGCGAAGAGTAATTTTTTTTCTCTATCGGGTCTAATGCCCCGAAGCTTGTATTGAGGTAGTTTATTCACTAAAGCTGCTTTGTTTAAGAGAATTTTTTGGGGATTGAATAAAAATCAATTGTTAAGGGCTATGAAAAAAATAAATACAACAATAGAGAACGCTTGGGTTTGCCCCGTAATAGGAGAAGAAATATTTCCATTGTTCGGCGATATAATTATCAGCAACGGCACTATTTCAAAAATCCGTTCAAAAAACTTTCAATCATTTTTGAAAAATCCTAACAAAGTTGGCAAGGATTCATTCAACGTTAATGGCAGAGTTGTAACAATTCCTTTGGTGAATTTTCATGATCACATCTATTCGCGGCTTGCAAAAGGATTACCGTTAAAAGGGAAGTTCGATAACTTTCAATACGTTCTAAAAAATCTTTGGTGGAAGCTCGACCGCGCGCTCGATAGCGAAATGATAGTTGCAAGTGCACAGATGGCGGCGCTGGAATCTATCCGCAACGGCGTAACATATATTTTTGATCATCACTCATCGCAAAATGAAATTAAAGGCAGTCTTGCTACTATTAAAAATGTGTTAAATGATTTTAGGTTACGCGGCGTTCTCTGCTTTGAATCGACCGACCGCAACGGTTTTCAAAAAGCAGTTGATAGTTTGAACGAAGATGAAAATTTCTTCCTTTCGAACGAAGAAAAAGAAGATTTCAAAGCTATGATTGGGCTTCATGCTTCATTCACTCTTACTAACGAGATGCTTTTAGAAGCTCATAGACTAATGAAAAAATACAATTGGGGAATTCACATTCATGTTGCAGAAGATAAAAGCGATAACAAGCTGAGCGTTGAGTTTACCGGAGCTTTGCCTGTAAGCCGATTGAAAAAACATAAATTGATGAACGACAAAAGTATTTTGGTTCATGGTGTTCATCTCAAAGAAAAAGATTTTATCAAAATAAGTGAAGCTGAAAGTGCGCTTGCATTTTGTCCGGATTCCAACATGAACAACAATGTTGGTCTTCCGCAGTTTGTGAAAATTCCCCAAAGTATACCGCTGCTGACCGGAACAGATGGAATGCATGCAAACATCGCACGCTCTCTCAAACAGCTTTTTTTGATTTTCAGAAATCAAGGATTGAGTTTTGATCAATCAACTTCTTTTATTAAAAAGATCTATTTCGATCAGATTACATTTGTTAGAAAATATTTTTCAGATTTTCCATCATTGAACGAAGGGGAAAGAGCAGATTTTATTGTTTGGGATTATGTTCCGCCAACTTTGCTTAGTAGAGAAAATTTTTGGGGACACTTTATTTATGGTATTTTAGAGTATCCGATTCACACCGTTTTGCAGAAAGGTGAATTTTTGATGAAAAATTTTCAACTTGCAAATGTAGATGAAAATAAAATTAGGAATGAAATATATATTCAAGGCGAGCGGTTATTCAATAAATTAAAATAGAACGCGGATCGTTATGATGAATTATGATAAAATATTCTTTGCGTTTTTATCATAATCATCACAGAAATCTGTACCCCATTAAACGGTAGATTTATAATGAATAAAGAATTTTCAGTTGTTGGCAAAAGAGTAATTCGTGAAGACGGATTTGATAAAATAACCGGACGAGCAAAATTTGCAGACGATTATAAATTCGACGGGATGTTATATGCGGTTATGCTTCGCATTCCGTCAGCGCATGCAAAGATCAACTCTATAGATTTTTCGGAAATTGAAAACAACGAAGCGATTTCTGCTATTATTACTTCTGCTGATGTGCCGGGAATAAAGAAAACCGGCTTGATAAAAAATGATCAGCCTATCTTCTGCGATGAAAAAGTTGTTACACCGGGCGATGTTCTTGCAATGCTCGTTGGCAATTCCGAAAACGAACTGCGCAATCTTGTAAAAAAAGCAAAAGTAGATTACACAGAACTTCCGTTGATAACAGACCCTGCAAAGGCGCTAGACCAAGAAGCAATTTTAATACATCCAGATAACGGTTCCAATCTTATTGTTAACCATCATGTAAAAAAAGGTGATGTCGAAAAAGGTTTTGAGAAGAGCGACCATATATTAGAACAAACTTATACTACTCCGCTTATCGAGCATGCCTACATAGAGCCTGAGGCAGTTACTGCAATACCGCTTGGCTTTAACGGAGTTAAAATAATTGGAAGCATTCAAAACCCGTTCACAGCGCGTAGAATAGTCGCCGCAGTTATAAATCTTCCATTAGATAAAGTGCAGATTATTCAAGCGCATCTCGGCGGGTCGTTCGGCGGTAAAGATGATACAATGTGCATCCTTTCGGCACGGGCAGCAGTAGCAGCTTTAAAAGCAAATTGCCCTGTTAAAATTCGTTATACCCGCGAAGAATCAATTCTTGAATCATACAAGCGCCATCCATACATAATGAATTACAAAGTTGGTTTTTCAAATTCAGGAAAAATCATTGCGATGAAAATAAATATTATAGCCGATGGGGGCGCTTATGCTTCTATGAGTCCTTTTGTAACATGGCGCTCTGTTGTTCAAGCAACAGGACCTTACGAAATTGAAAATGTTCATACCGAGGTTCGTGCAGTTTACACTAACAATCCATACACCGGCGCAATGCGCGGGTTCGGTTCACCTCAGCCGATCTTTGCAAATGAATCGCTTATGGACGAAATAGCCATTCATTTAGGAATTTCGCCTGTAGAAATAAGAAAAGTTAACGCATTAAAAAATGGTTCGATAACAGCGACCGGACAAAAACTAGAGAACCACGATGTAAATCTTATTCAAGTTCTTGATAAAGCAATTTACGCTGCAGATTTTCAAAACAAATGGCGAGCAAATAAAAAAGAAAAACCACTTACGAAAGAATTTGATTTCAATAATCCAGTGCTTCAAGATTATCAATATGTTGAGCCGGATAAATTGATTCAAAAAGGAATTGGTCTTGCAGTTAGTTACCGAGGGTGTTCACTTGGAGCTGAAGGAATTGATACTGCTTCTGCATATCTCTCAATTCAAAATGATGGAACGGTTTATCTTCTTTCTGGTTTGGCAGAAAATGGACAAGGAATGCGGACGACTTTTGCAATTATAGCAGCAGAAGCGTTGGGCATTCTACCAGAACAAATTTTTTATCTCGAAACTGATACATCTCGTATACCAGATAGCGGACCAACAGTTGCTTCTCGTTCAACTTTGATGGGCGGCGGTGCTGTTAGAAATGCCGCTGAAATTTTGAGTGGAAGACTGAAAAAAATTGTGAAAGAAGAATTCAAACTGAGCGAAGAAGATGTCGTTTCATTTAGAGAGAACTTGGTTTTTTCAAGAAAGAAAGGATTGACCGCAAAATTTTCGGAAGTTTGTAAATTAGCTTATTCACTCGGAATAAATCTGGCAACAATCGGCTATTATAAAAGTCCAAGTGTTCATTGGGATGAAAAATCTGGGCATGGAGATGCTTATTTCACTTATGTTTATGGATGTCAAGTTGCAGAGGTAAGCGTTAACATAGGCACTGGTGAAGTTTATGTTAATAAGATTACTGCCGTGCACGATCCTGGAACGGTGATCAATAAACTTGGCGCAGAAGGACAAGTTTACGGCGGTGTTACTCAAGGCGCTGGCTATGCTTTGTTTGAAGGAATTACTACCGAGAAAGGGCTTATACGTGAGTTGAACTTTGATCAATACTTAATTCCAACAAGTAAAGACATTGACGTAATAAAACCGGTCTTTGTTGAAGGAAAAGATTCTTACGGGGCGTGGGGTGCAAAATCGTTGGGTGAACCGACACTAGAACTTACTGCCGCTGCGATATCGAATGCAGTTAGAAATGCTGTTGGAAAAAGATTCTTTAATTTACCGCTGAACCTCGAAGAGATTGTCCTAGGAAAAAAACTTTGTCCTCAAGAAGTTAAACGGGGAAGTTTGCAATGAGATCGACTACTATTGAAATATTGTTCCCAAGAAATTTAAGCGAAGCTTTGAGTATCTTTTCCGACGCTAAAGAGAATTTAAAAATAATAGCCGGCGGAACAGATGTAGTTACAGGCATTCAACAAGAGTCTAAACGCTTTATAGATACTGAGGTATTGGTTGATATAAATCGTATTCCTGAAATAAAAGGAATTGAAGTAAGGAAAAAGAAAATTTCAGTTGGCGCAGCGGAAACCTTTTCTGATATTCTTCGGAACAATCTCATCCAAAATGAGCTGCCTCTTCTTTGGAAAGCTTGCAGTTCGATTGGAAGCGTGCAAATTCGCAACCGCGCAACAATTGCAGGTAACTTTGTAAATAACGCACCGTGTGCAGATACTGTTCCGGTTCTTTTAGTATATAACGCAACTGTCGAAATAGAATCGCTTAGTTCTAAAAGAGAAATTTCACTCCAAGAATTTTTACAAGGGCCATACAAAACTCAGCTTAATGTAAATGAAATTGTAACGCGCATAAACATTCCTATTCCGTCAAAAACTTTCGTTGGAGACTTTTATAAACTAGGGCGGCGCCGTGCGGTTTCAATTAGTAGAATTACGTTAGCTGTATTGATGGACATGCGTGGTGGAATTATTGATGAAATTAGAATAGCATCTGGCGCTGTTACTCCAATTGGAGCTCGTTTAACTGGACTTGAAAAGTTTGCCGAAGGCAAAGAAGTTAACGATAGATTCTTTAAAACTCTTGCTAGCAAAATGGGAGAGGAAATAATTAAAATTACAGGGCTGCGCTGGTCAAGCGAATATAAATTGCCCGTAGTTCAACAAATGTTTTATCAACTTTTAAAAAGCATTGAACAGAGATCATTATGATGATATGATTTTTTAAGATTGCTCCCACAGTAAGAGATCATAAGCAATCATAAAGATCAGCGTTCTATAAGAATATTGATGATTACATTAAAATTCATACTAAACGGAAAAGAAGTTTCAATCACAACAGAACCGCACATTCGGCTTCTTGATTTGCTTAGAGATAAGTTTGATTTAACCGGAACGAAAGAAGGATGCGGTGTAGGCGAATGCGGCGCATGCACCGTGCTGATGAACGGACGCGCCGTTAATTCATGTTTAGCGCTCGCTGCTCAAGTTGAAGGATATGAAATAGTAACCATCGAAGGAATTTCCAATGGAGATGTTTTAAGTCCACTTCAGAAAAATTTTCTTTTGCACGGGGCAGTTCAATGCGGGTTCTGCACACCTGGCATGGTGCTATCAGCTGCGGCTTTATTAGATCAAACTCCAAATCCTACTGAAGAAGAAATTAAAGATGCTATAGCGGGCAACTTATGCAGATGCACCGGTTATAAACAAATTGTTGACGCAATAAAAGAAACTGCAAAAGAATTACAAGTGAAATAATTTGTTATATTGAACGCAACGAAGAATAACTTTGATTGCCTTCGTGCGCTTACATAGTCAATCCCATAATTGCCTTAGCCGTATGCAACCGGTTTTCCGCTTCATCAAATACTATAGAAATATTTGGGTTGTCAAGAATTTCATCCGTAACCTCTTTACCACGATCTGCGGGAAGTGCGTGCATTAGTTTTACATTTTTATCTGCAAGCTTAATTCTTCTATCATCGCAAATCCAGCTCTTATATTTTTCCAGGTTAGTTTTCATCTCTTTTTTACATTCATCTTCATGTGATAGGTAATGATCTTCACCATACAAACCGAACCCGCCCCAATTTTTAGGAATAACAATTTGCGCTCCTTTAAAAGCTTCATCCATATCATTTGTAAAGCGCAAACTACCTCCTCCTTCAGCAGCATTTTGGTATGCTTTATCAACAATATTCTTGCTTAGCGGAAATTCTTTTGGATGTGCAACAGTTACGTCAATTCCGTAACGAGGGAAAAGAAGAATTTGTGTTTGAGGAACACTAAGCGGCTTTGAATGAGTGTCTGCATAAGCCCAAGAAATTGTAACTTTTAATCCTTTTGTGTTTCTTCCTAAATGTTCAAAGATAGTCATCAAATCAGCTAACCCTTGGAACGGATGATAAACATCATCTTGTAAAGACATTACAGGCTTTCTTGAATTTGCAGCAAGTTCGTTTAAGTATTTATTTCCAACGCCGTAAAAACAATTTCTGCACGCAATGCCGTGTCCCATTCGACTAAGAATAATAGCAGTGTCTTTAGCAACTTCGCCGTGCGTTATTTGCATTTTGTCTGGTGTTAGATCGTGCGCATGTCCGCCAAGCTGTGTCATTCCAGCTTCCATAGAGTTTCTTGTTCGTGTTGATTGTTCGAAGAAGATCATGAACAGCGTTTTGTGCATTAAATGAAGTGTTGGTTCTTCTGCATAGAATTTTTTCTTCATGTCGAACGCAGTATCAAAAACAATATCGAGTTCTTCTTTTGTCCAGTTGTCTTCTGTTATAAAGTGTTTGCTTTTGAATTTTGTTTCCATTTTTCCTCCGGATGCGTTAATAGAACGCAGATTTTTATGATGATTGTGATTTTTTAAGATCTTTTATTAAAACTCTTCTTTTTAATTGAGGTAGTTTACTAAAAATATAGTAAAAGACTAACCTCTATATCTGTTGCTTTAAGGTGATTTACTAATCGACATTCATCTTTTACACATAAATTTCAGCGGTTTTTAATTCAACAATTATTGGAAATTGATTTTGACAATTCATTCCAAATTTCTTTTTCGTCATAATTTTTATCTTAATGAATCATAGAAAATCATAATGATCGGCGTTTTATCCTGCTTGCTAGTTCAAAAGGAAATAGAGAATAAAATTTAGTTGCCTTAAGCAAATCATTAAGAACAAGCTCTTCTTTGGAAGAATGAGCTAATTCTTCTTTTCCCGGTGCAAAACCAATTGTTGGAATTCCAAAATGTCCCGCGGTTGCGACGCCGTTTGTAGAAAAACTCCACACGCCGCTCTTCGCTTTTCCTATTGCCGCTTTTGAAGTTTTCATTGCTGCATCAACAAGCGGATGCTTCTCATCATAAACCCATGTTGGGAAATATGCTTCTTGAGAAAAGTTTGTTCCTTTCCAGCCAATTCCTTCAACATTTGGAATAGAAATTTTAGCATCGCTCTTATGTTTCTTAATAATCTCTTTTAATTCTTTCATTACAGTTTTTTTGGTCTCTCCGATTGTCATTCTTCGATCGAGATGTATTTGACAAAAATCAGAAACAGAACACAACGAAGGAGCTTTTGAAGTTATGTTACTAACTGTTATAGAGCCCTTACCTAGCGGTTGTTTTGGTTTCAATTTTTTATCGAGTTTTTCAATTTTAGCAACAATCGGCATCATTTTGTAGATAGCATTAATTCCTTTCTGGTTGTGAGCCCCGTGCGCAGATTTACCAGTAGTAGTAATTTTAATTTCCATTCTTCCGCGTTGACCACGGTAAACTTTTAAATCCGTTGGCTCGCCAAGCAAAACATAATCTGGTTTAATTTTTTCATTCTGAATAATATGATAAAGAGGATAACCATCAGCATCCTCTTCAAGCACAGAACCAACAACGTAAAGCGTGAACGGGAAATTGTCTCCGTAAATTTGTTTCAAAACTTTTCCTGCTATCATAAATCCAGCCATAGCAGGTTTTTCATCAACAGCGCCGCGGCCATAAAGTTTACCATTAACAATTTCGCCGGCAAATGGCGGATGCACCCAATTTTCTGTATCGGTTACTTTTACCGTATCTATGTGCGCATCGAACATAATTTTGATTGGTCCGTTTCCGATTTTTCCTATAGCATTACCGAAAGTATCATGGTATGATTCATCGAAGCCGAACTCAATCATTTTAGCTACAATGAATTCTACAATTTCTTTTTCTTCGCCGCTGTAACTTTTGATCTGGATAAGTTTTTGAATTAGTGAAAATAAATTTTCTTTTTCAGCTTCAACCGCGCCGAATAATTTTTCTTTCATTTCTACTCCTACAATGTTAATCGAACGCTTATAACACTGATCTATTACGATTTGTCATGATAAATCATAATGCTCAGCATTCCATTTAATTCATTTTAAAATTACAAAAATTCATTCACACTTAATACCGTAGTATCTTATATTTATGTTTAATAATAATACGATTTGGAATCAATATGTCTGACAGAATGTATCCAATACCCTTTCAAAAATTAATAAGCTGGATTTTTACAGAGTACATTAGCCACAAAACAATTTTTGGAATTCCCTCTTCAAAATTCCATTTTTTAAAAAATAAAGTTGAAAAAAATTTTTTTGATGAACAAGTAGAAACACCAATAGGACCTGCAGCCGGGCCGCATACACAATTGGCGCAAAATATTATTAGTTCATATCTGGTTGGCGGAAGATTTTTTGAACTAAAGACAGTTCAGAAACTTGATAACTTAAAGATTGATAAACCATGCATTGATGTAACTGACGAAGGATATAACGTTGAATGGTCTCAAGAACTTACGCTTGATGAATCCTACTCTGAGTATGTTAAAGCGTGGATTATAATTCATCTTTTGAAAGAGCTTTTACAGCTTTCACAATCAGAACGCGGTTTTGTTTTCAATATGAGCGTAGGTTACGATCTTGAAGGAATTAAAACTGAAAAGATGGACAGATTTATTGAAGAGTTGAAAGATGCTTCAAAGAACGAATTGTTTTTTCACCACAAATCAATTTTGGTAGATCAACTTAGAAACAAAGCCACGGAAGAATTACTTACAATAGAACTGGGCATTTCGAAAAACCGTTTGGATGAAATTATTGAAGAGATAAAAAATATTACGCCGCGCATCTCTAGTTCTGTTACACTTTCTACAATGCACGGCTGCCCTCCACAAGAAATTGAAGCGATTGCAAAATATCTTATTCAAGAGAAGAATCTACATACCTTCGTTAAATTAAATCCTACTCTCTTGGGATATGATTTCGTAAACAATACTCTTCATCAACTCGGATATAAATATATCGAGCTTGATAAGCATTCATTTGATCATGATCTTCAGTACAAAGACGCAATTCCGATGTTGAACAGATTGCGTTCGTTTGCTTCAGCCCATAATAGAATATTCGGAATAAAACTTTCAAACACACTTGGGGTAAAAAACATACTACGCTCATTGCCCGGCAACGATATGTACATGTCTGGACGTTCTTTGTTTCCTCTTACAATTAATCTTGCTTATAAATTAGCATCAGAGTTTCATGGAGAAATAAACATCTCATATTCAGGCGGCGCAAACCAGAACAACATATTAGACATATTACAAACGGGAATTAGTCCTGTAACATTTGCAACAGATTTATTAAAACCGGGCGGCTATGAGCGGTTGTTTCAAATTGCTGAAACTGTAGGAAGACATTATTCAGATATTAAGAGAGGTAAAAGAATAAATTTGCATCAACTTAAAACCTTAGCAGAGAATTCTTTAACAGATAAAAACTATTCTAAAGAGAAACGGGAAATAAACTCGATAAAAATCCCGAAAAATTTACCGGCATTTGATTGCTTCATAGCGCCGTGTCAAGAAGCCTGCCCAATTCATCAGGATATTGCCTCATATATTAAATTGGTTGAACAAAAGAAATACGAAGAAGCATTCGAGTTAATTGTTTCAAAAAATCCTCTGCCTCATATAACGGGTTATATATGCGATCATCAGTGTATGTATCATTGTACAAGGTGGGATTATGATGACCCGGTGTTAATACGCGACTTAAAAAAAGAAGCCGCTGTGAATGGATATGAATCATATCAAAAAAAAATCATCAAAGATGATTTTTTCAACAAACAAAATGGAATACGTGTTGCTGTAATTGGCGCTGGTCCTTCCGGACTATCGGCGGCATATTTTTTAGCCAAAGCGGGATTCGATGCGACTATTTTTGAAAAAGAAATGAACGCCGGCGGAATTGTGCAAAATGTTCTGCCGAGATTTCGCCTACCAAAAGAAGCGATTGAGAAAGACATAGAATTCATTGAGAAGCATGGAATCAGATTTATTTTTGGGTTAGACCCTAAATTCTCTGTTGAGAAACTGAAGAAAGAAGGGTTTAAATATATATACATTGCTATCGGTGCCGAAGCATCAAACAAAATTCTGTTGGAGGGGAACGACAAAAATGTTTTTGATGCAATTGAATTCCTGAAGGATTACAACACTGTGCAATTGTTCAATCTTGGAAAATCTGTTGCTGTTATTGGAGGAGGAAATTCTGCAATGGATAGCGCTCGTGCAGCGAAGCGATATGAAGGAGTGGAAAAAGTTTATCTAATCTATCGCCGGACAAAAGAACAGATGCCAGCCGATAAAGAAGAGTTTTACGCTGCTCTTAAAGACGGAGTTGAATTTAAAGAGCTTCTACTTCCAATAGAATTCACAAACAAAATTCTTACCTGCCAAAAAATGATGTTAGGCGAAGTTGGTTCCGATGGAAGAAGAAATGTTATTTCTCTTGAAGGCAAGTTTGAGGAGATTCAGATTGATTCTGTTATTTCCGCAATTGGCGAAAATGTTAAAACAGAATTTTTAACAAACAACAAAATTCCTTTAGAAAAGGGTAGAGTGAAGATTACCGATACTAATGAAACGATGATTGAAAATGTTTTCATTGGCGGCGATGCGTTGAGAGGTCCATCTACCGTTGTAGAATCGATTGCAGATGGTAAAATTGCAGCAGAAGCAATTATCAAAAAAGAAAACCTTGAACTCTTAATCCAACCGGCCAAGAATTATTTTGCTGATGAACAAAAACTTTTTGATGATATAAGAAAAAGAAAAGGAGAGGTTGTTAATCAAACTCATTCCGATCTTTTTGCTGAAGCTGGAAGATGCTTAGGATGCAATTTTATCTGTAATAAATGTGTGGAGGTTTGCCCGAACCGCGCAAATATTTCGATCAAAACTAATTCAGCATTTTTCAGAGACAAATATCAAATACTGCATCTTGATGCTTTATGTAATGAGTGCGGCAACTGCCAAACTTTCTGTCCATATCAAGGAGCTCCGCACAAAGAGAAGATAACATTGTTCTGGGACGAAGAAGAATTTAAGAAAAGCGGTAATGATGGATTTTTTGTTCGAAAAAGCGATGATCATAAAATGGTAGATGTAAGATGGAAAATGGAAAAGGGAAGAATTGTTTTTGATAGTAGCGGTGAGTTAATTCAATCTTCATTTGCGGCGCAAGAAAATCTTGAGAGTATTGTTCAGTTGATAATAACTATTCGGAAGGATTACTCGTATTTGTTGTAATTCTGATTTAGGTATATAGGGCTCTGAAAGAC
Organism: Melioribacter sp.; assembly: GCA_020723965.1. Classification (GTDB taxonomy): domain Bacteria; phylum Bacteroidota; class Ignavibacteria; order Ignavibacteriales; family Melioribacteraceae; genus DYHW01. The sequence goes on from DYHW01000001.1 coordinate 274,308, forward strand.
AATGGAAATCATAAATGAAAAAATATTTTTATACATGTTTTGACTGCGATAGAATATTTGACAAAGACCATGTCGAAAAGGAATTGATCTATCTTTGTCCCGACTGCCGCACAGTTGAAAAGAACCAGCCATTGCGAGGTGTTCTTTTGATCAATTATGATTATGATTCGATCAAGATCAAATACCGCAAAGCAGATCTGCTGAAACTTCAACCAGGCAAGTTCTGGCAATATGGTTATCTTTGGCCGCTTGAATTTGAAAATGGAATGTTGAAAGGCTTTGATGAAAAATTATTAGAAAGAGTTTCTCTCGGTACAAATTGTTTACAAGAATATTCTTATAAAGGTAAAAATTTTCTTGTCATAGACGACACACGCAATCCAACTCTTTCTTTTAAGGATAGAGCTTCGTCTCTCGTTGCATTAAAAGCAATGCAGTTGGGAATAAAAGAAATTTCTGCGGCATCAACAGGCAACGCGGGCTCCTCGCTTGCCGGAATCTGCACTCGGCTCGGATTGAAATCAAGAATCTTCGTTCCCAAAAACATTCCAGAAGCAAAGAGAATTCAAATTCAATCTTATGGTGCAGAACTAATTATAGTTGATGGCGATTATGATTTAGCATTCGATACGTGTTTAGAAATAGCTCATCAAAAAAAATGGTATATCAGAAATACTGCTTACAATCCGCTTACTATTGAAGGAAAGAAATCCGCAGCATATGATATTTTTATTGCTTCCAAAGGGAATGTGCCGGATCTAATTTTCATTCCAACCGGCGATGGCGTTATTTTATCCGGCTTATACAAAGGTCTATGGGAATTGAAAGAGTTAGGATGGATTGAAAAAATTCCAAAACTAATTGCAGTTCAAGCTGAGGGAAGCAACGCATTAGTTAGATATTTCAAAACGCAGAGCTTTGAATACAAACCGGCTAACAGTGTTGCTGATTCAATTTGTGCCGGCGCACCGCGAGCATTGTATTATGCACATGAATCTATTGTTAAATCAACCGGCGATGCAATTGAAGTTAGTGATGTAGAAATAATTGAAGCGCAGAAATTTGTCGCGCAAAATTATGGAATTCTTTTAGAGCCATCTTCATCTGCAAGTTTTGCCGGATTTAAAAAATATTTTCATTCAAATAAGATTGGCGCAGAAACTGCATTGCTATTATTTACCGGAAACGGTTTGAAAGATATTTCCGCATTGAGAATTTGGAATAAAGATGTTGAACCTCTTGGCGCAAATCATATAAAAGAAAAACAATAGAACACGGATGACGCTGATGACACCGATCAACGCAGATTAATCTATTAGAATCTGTTTAATCTGTGCGCTATTGAAAGTCTAATTATAAAAAGAACTGCTTAAATGAAATTAGACGGCTTACTAATTTCTGCCGGATTATCCGGAAGAATGGGCGCATTCAAACCTTTGATGGATTACAAAGGGGAACCGTTTGTGGTTGCTATTGTTCGCAAGCTTCTTCAAGTCTGCAATAGAGTTATAGTTGTAACCGGATATAAAAATGATGAAGTAGAATCTCTGCTTAATTCTCAATTCTCAATTCTCAATTCTCAATTAGAAAATAGATTAGAATCTGTTTTTAATCAAGATTTTAATAAAGGAATGTTTACTTCTCTTCAAGCGGGATTAAAAAAAATGATTGACTCAGACTGGGCGCTCTATCATTTTGTAGATCAGCCGTTTCATTCAGAAAAATTTTATGAGGAATTGATTTTGCAAATTGATCATTCGGCAGATTGGATTCAGCCGGTTTATAAAGGCAAGGAAGGGCATCCGGTTATTTTTAGAAAAACTATTTTTGAACGAATTCTTACCAGTCCTTCTAATATAATGCTGCGGACAATCCGGGATGATGAGGTAACGAAGAAAAAATATTGGGAGTGCGGTTACTCCCAAATTCTAAAAGATTTTGATACCAAAGAAGATATAGAAAACTTTCATCTTTAGGGTAATTAGTTTTTAGTAGCCCATCGAAGAAAGTTTTGTGGCAATTTTTATACCGAAATCGAAAATATCGTTTTGCTTTGTGAATAAACCCCAATACTCTATGAAATCCGTTCTTTCATGAAGTATGATTTTCTTTTTCTTAGCGTCAAAGATTTTAATTAGAATTGGTCTTGATACGGGTCGATTAGCATAAAGTCCACCCTCTCTCATTGTTGTTCCATCTTTTATGTTTCCGAATACAACAAGATCAACACCAATAGTTTTAGAAATTGAATCTGCCATAGCGTCATTTATATTGTAAAACGGCATGTCTAATTCTAAAACATGCGCCCAAATAGAATCATTCATCACTACATAAAATCCTCTCTGATAGAATCCCAACATTAATCCTTCCCTTACTAAATCCGTTGAATAAGGATATCTTTCCATACTTACAAAGGGCATTACTATTACAGAATATATTTTTTTATCTGAAGAAGATTCTGTTTGGGAAAAATAATTTGATGAAGATATTAGCAGAAGGAGGAACAGTAGAGGAACTATTTTTGTTTTCATTTTTTCCTCACTTTGTTGTTTTGCCTATAAGTGAAAATACAAGAAGTTTCATACTAACTCAATCTAAATAGAGATTCGATTGCTAAAAAATAACTTTATCTAAAATCAGAAATAAGAAAAAGATCATACTTAGCCCAAACTATTTCTAATAATTATCTATTGCCGTATTAAATAAATTCTGAAAGCAGCTTCTTGTTTTTTAAGAATCAAACTTGAGGAAAAAACAGAAATAAAGTATAAATGATAGATTAGTCTTCAAATTGTATATTGAAAAAAATAGAAAGAATACAATATAGAGCAATGAGAGAATTTTTTAATAGAGTTCTAAATAGTCAGCTTCTTAGGGGTAGGATTTACTCAAATTTCATTTAGGTTAACGTCTTTTTTATTTTGCCTGCCAACTGTCCGCACGCCGCAGCAATATCATCACCCTGTGTTTCGCGGATCATTATTGTTATATTATTTTTTCGCAGTTTATCTGCAAAACGTTGAATATCCTGATTAGAAGTCGGCTCAAGTTCAGCAGAAATGCCGGCGGGATTCATATGTTTTATGCTGTTGAATGGAATAAGATTTATTTTTGAAGGAAGAGAATTACAAAGTTTAGTTAATGCCGTAACATCTTCATCTCTATCATTCATCCTTTTGAGCATTGTATATTCAAAAGTAATTCGCGTTTTTATTTGCTTTGAATAATATTTGAGCGCCTCTAAATTTTCCAGCAGAGAATATTTTTTATTGATCGGCATAATCTTAGAACGAACATCTTCAAAAGCAGAGTGAAGCGAAAAAGCAAGTTTTACGCGCAAGCCGCTATCGGCAAGCTCTTTAATTTTCTTTGGAATGCCTGCAGTTGAAATTGTTATTCGGGTTCTACTAAGTCCTACTGTTAATTCATTCGTAAAAATTTCGACCGACCTTTTTGTGTTTTCAAAATTCAAAAGCGGCTCTCCCATTCCCATATACACAATGTTTGTTATCTTTTCTTTCCTAATTTCCTTTGCAGTTAGAAGATATTGATCAGCAATTTCTCCAACTGAAAGATTTCGTTTGAATCCCATTAGCCCTGTTGCGCAAAATTTACAATCGAGCGGACAGCCAACCTGAGTGGAAATACAAAGTGTATTTCTTTCTCCTTCAGGAATAAGGACGGATTCGATTTTTTTGTTGTCTAATGTTGAGTATAAATATTTTTTTGTGCCGGTAGAAAGTGAACTTTGCGTAGTAACTAAGTTCAAAGTTTGCAAGCTGCATGTTTCAGAAAGTTTTTGACGTAAAGATTTCGGAATGTTCTCCATTTCAAAAAAATCTGTTGAGAGATGATTATAAATCCAATTAAAAACTTGTAGTGCGCGGTATTTCGGCTCTCCTATTTGATGGAAATAATTCTGAAGTTCAGAAAGAGTAAATCCTTTTATCTCTATTTTTTTTTCTTCTCTTTTCATTGGGTGCAAATATAGGCATGAAGATATAAAGTGGCAAAGTAACGGAGCAGTAAAGTAACAAAGTAATAGAGCAGCAAAGAGGCAAAGTACGTAAGTCGCAAAGTTCTTAATGGTCTTTCTTTCTTTAGCTCCAGCAAGTTTTTGCAAGGTTTGAAATTTGAAATCATTTCAGTAGTTTTGAACCGCAATCAAATAAAAAAATAAGTTCAAAATTGAGGAAAAAATGAATTTCAATTTCACAGAAGACCAATTGATGATACAGCAAACCGCCCGCGAGTTTGCACAAGCAGAAATAGCTCCAACTGCTGTTGAACGCGATAAAAAAGGAGAGTTTCCAACAGAGATAATAAAGAAGCTTGGCGAACTGGGCTTTATGGGAATGATGGTTTCTCCACAATACGAGGGCGCCGGCATGGATACAATAAGCTATGTTTTGGCTATGATAGAAATATCTAAAGTTGATGCTAGCGTTGGCGTTATTATGTCTGTTAATAATTCTTTGGTCTGTTATGGATTAGAAAAATGGGGTAGCGATTTCATAAAAGAGAAATATTTGAAACCGCTCGCTAAAGGAGAGAAACTTGGTTCGTTTGCATTGTCTGAACCAGAAGCCGGCAGCGATGCTACAAAACAAAATACTTCTGCATATAAAGATGGTAATGAATGGGTGATCAACGGAATGAAAAATTGGATTACAAATGGGATATCGGCTGATTATCATTTAGTAGTTGCACAAACCGATAAGGAAAAAGCTCATCACGGTATTACAACTTTTGTGGTTGAAAAAGGGACCCCCGGTTTTGGTTACGGTGTTAAAGAAGACAAGCTTGGAATACGAAGTAGCGATACCTGTTCTCTAACTTTTGAAAATTGCAGAGCGCCGGAAGAAAATATTATTTGGGAAGTTGGAAAAGGATTTAACTTTGCAATGAATACACTTAACGGCGGAAGAATTGGAATTGCTTCACAAGCAGTTGGCATTGCAGAAGCTTCTCTTGATGCGGCAAGAAATTATTCAAAAATACGAAAAGCATTCGGAACCGAAATTGCAAATCATCAGGCAATTCAATTTAAGTTGGCTGATATGTCAACTAAAGTTGAAGCAGCAAAACTTTTAACTCTTCAAGCTGCGGCGCTTAAAGATGCCGGTAAGAAATATGTTAAAGAAGCTGCTATGGCAAAATTGTATGCTTCAAAAATAGCAGTTGAATGCGCACTCGAAGCTATTCAAATTCACGGCGGCTATGGCTACGTGCGCGAGTATTTGGTTGAAAGATATTTGCGCGATTCCAAGATAACAGAAATTTATGAAGGCACTTCGGAAATACAGAGAATTGTAATAGCTAGAGAATTATTGAAAGACTAGGTATAAATTGTAAAGTTATAGAGTAACAAAGTATGAGACTTTTTTTTCTAATTATTTCCATCTGTGCTTGCTCATTATCAGCGCAAAGTGATTGGGCGAAGTGGGAAGCAAAACAAATTCCTTATGAAATTCCCGCCTCTCATCAACAAGAATATAAAATTGATAGCTCGGATCTTGGAATGACATTGATTTCTTTTGCTCACAATACATATAATTTTTTCGTTTCCGATTTAGATGGTGATAACTGCCCTTTTTACCCTTCATGTTCAAGTTTTTTTGTTCTGTCAGTAAAAGAAACTAATATTATTTTAGGAACTCTGATGTTTGCAGACCGCTTTACCCGCGATCTGAATTTTTTTAAAGGAATGAATCGATATCCGATTGCTGCTAATGGAAAATTTATTGATCCGCCTTCTAATTACACTATGCACATTCAGAAAATCAAATTCGATTGAAGTGGCAAATTCTTTGAATAAAACTTCTCTTCTATTTAATAATTTTGCTCTCATCTTTATTTTTATGAGTGCTTCTTTATTTGCCCAACCCGATTTTTTTTCGGCAAAGTACAGATTAGAGTTCGGCAATTATCTCTATGCCGAAAAAGATTATTTAAGAGCTTTTCATGAATTTCGTAATGTTTTAAAAACGATTGATAACGACACAATTCGGTTTAGATTAGCTAATAGTTTGTTTAAGATTAGCAGAATGAGCGAAGCCGCCGATAACTTCAAAACTTTATTCTTCGGCTCTGCGCTTTCTGAAGAAGCCAGGTTGATGTTTTATCAATCTGCTTATTTTCTTAACGATCACAAATGGTTTAGAGAATTAACAGAACAAGAAAATTATCAGACCACAAAATATAAAAATGAAGTTGAGCGCTTAAAATCCATTACTTATTTTTATGATAAGATTTCACTGCCCGATACAAATATTTTATTTAAACCGTTTCATGATTCCGTTCACACTCGGCTTGCAAAATTTTACAAACAAAAAAAATATCCCCAATATAAGAGTCCTACTGCAGCGGCTGTCTTATCTTCTGTTATTCCAGGTGCGGGAAAAATTTATACGGGAGAGATTGGAGACGCCGTTGCCGCCTTTTTATCAACAGCAGCGTTAGCATATTTAGCAGTGTCAAATTTTAACGCCGAGCACAAATTTAGAGGTTGGTTGTTCACCGGACTAACTGCGGTTTTCTATGGCGGAAACATCTACGGTTCGGCGGCGGCCGCGCAGATTTATAACGCGCGAATCCGCTTTAACTTTGAAAACGAAGTAAAGCTCTATTTTGAAGAGAGAAATTATTTTTTACCTCGTATAGATTTTTGATATGAAGATTCGAATGATAATCATATTGTTCTTTTTATTTTTTGTGGTTACTGCAAAAGGGCAAGATTATGTGCAATCTCAGTTTGATTATGCAAACAATATTTTCGGCAGCCAACATTATTTTGACGCCATTACAGAATACAAGCGACTTCTTTTTTTTGATTTAACTAAAGCATTCATTTATGAAGCAAACTTTAAGATTGGCGAATGTTACAAAGCAGGCGGAAAGTTCGATGATGCAATAGAATATTTTTCTATTTCAGAACTGAATGCGAGAAACGATGACGAATTTTTCGAATCAAAAACACAAATAATACGCACAAATATTTTGCGCAGAACAACTGACCGCGCACTTCAACTTTGCGATGAACTTGAAAAAGATGAACGATTCAGCAGTAGGACTGATGATATAAATTACTGGCGCGGATGGTCTTATATTTTTGCAGATGAATGGAAAAGAGCAGCTAATTCATTTGCTAAAATAAATTTTAACCATGAACTCAAAAAGCTTGCAGCTCAAACAGATAAAGAGAAGGTTTCTGTAACATTTGCAAAGGTAATTTCATATATTTTGCCCGGTGCCGGAGCAATTTACACTGGCAATTATCTCTCGGCATTGTTGTCGCTTAGCTGGAATATGCTCGCGGGATATTGGACAGTAAACTCATTTGTACAAGATAGGGTTTTCGATGGTTTTGTAGTTGGTGAATTAGTTTGGCTCCGTTTTTACCGCGGTGCAATTTATAATGCAGAACAATTTGCTATCAATAAAAATATCGAAGTTGCAAACAAATCATTAAAATTTCTTCAGAACGAATATAAGGGAATTAAACCGTGAAATTTTCAGAAGAGGAGATAAGAAAAATTACTTTTGAAGCAATAAATGAACTGGGAGATAATGCGCCGCCAGAAGCCATTAAAGAACTTGTGCGCAAGCGTGTTGAAGCATTGGGCGGAGAATATCAATTTAAAAAGAATGAAGCGTCATTTGGGCGCGTAATTTTAACATCTTTCGGAATGAATCATCCGGGCATTGTTGCTAGTGTTACTAAAGCTCTTAGTGACGCTAACTGCGACATTCAAGATCTCAGTCAAAAAATTTTAGGTGATTTTTATACAATGATTATGGTCGTTGATATTTCCGGTTCACCTAAAGATTTGCGCGATATTCAAGAAGACCTAAACAAAGTTGCAGAGGAACAAAAGATAAAAATCTACTTGCAGCATGAAGATGTTTTTAGGTATATGCACAGAATCTAATGGAATATGAAAGATGTAAAATGGAAAACGATCTTAATGCATCCTCCATTTTCCATCTGACATTTTACATTTTTAAAAAGGAATAGATATGCCATACGAATTTGAAGAAATACTTGAAACAATCCGGATGACGGAGATCGAACATTTCGATATCAGAACTGTTACAATGGGAATTAGTCTGCGCGATTGCCACGATAGAAATATTGATGTAACCAAGCAAAAAATTTACGATAAACTTTTTCGTTACGGAAAGAACCATGTAAAATTTGCTAAAGAGGTCGAATCTCAATACGGAATTTCGATAGCAAATAAACGTATCTCTGTTACGCCAATTTCAATTCCTTTTGATTCATGCAACGCAGAGGAATTTATTGAAATAGCTAAGACGCTTGATAAAGCCGCCGAAGATATTGGTATAGATTATATCGCAGGATTTTCGGCTCTTGTTCAAAAAGGAATGACGAACGGAGAACGGGAACTAATCAAAGCAATTCCTTTTGCGCTCTCACAAACCAAACGCGTTTGCTCAAGCGTTAATATTGCATCAACAAAAGCCGGTATCAATATGGATGCAATTTTATTGATGAGCGAAGCAATAAAACTTACTGCAGAAAAAACAAAAGATCACGATTCAATCGGCTGCGCTAAACTTGTTGTATTTGCAAATGCAGTTGAAGACAATCCTTTTGTTGCAGGCGCTTTTCATGGAGTATCGGAACCCGAAGTTGTGCTTAATGTTGGCATTAGCGGGCCCGGTGTGGTTCTAGATGCAATTAGAGAAGCGGGAAATGTAGATTTACAACATTTGTCTGAAGTCATAAAAAAAACAATTTTTAAAATTACTCGAGCCGGCGAGTTGATTGGTAGAAAAGTTGCTGAAAAAAATGGAATTCCTTTTGGCATTGTTGACATTTCTTTGGCGCCTACTCCTGCCGAAGGGGACAGTATTGCAGATATCTTAAAAGCGATGGGAGTTGAAGACGTTGGCGCGCCAGGAACAACTGCAGCGCTTGCTATGTTGAACGATTCTGTTAAAAAAGCCGGACTTATGGCAAGTTCTTCCGTTGGGGGAATGAGCGGTGCGTTCATCCCTGTTAGCGAAGATATGGGGATGATTCGCGCGGTTCAAGCGGGTAATTTATCTTTAGAAAAATTGGAAGCTATGACTGCCGTTTGTTCTGTTGGATTAGATATGATCGCAATCCCCGGCGATACGCCGGCTTCAACAATTGCAGGAATTATTGCTGATGAAGCTGCTATCGGCGTCATTAACGATAAAACTACTGCGGTAAGAATTATTCCTGCATTCGGTAAAAAAATAGGTGATTTTGTAGATTACGGCGGATTGCTCGGTAAAGCGCCTATTATGGAGGTTCGCAAACTTTGCAGCGAAGGTTTTGTAGCGCGAGGCGGAAGAATTCCCGCTCCGATGAGAAGCTTAACGAATTAAATGATTTCCACTATTATTAGTTCAAAACAAATATCCTTGCTAAATATTAAAGCGCTCATTACAAATTTTTGCATTAGAGCAGCTATTCTAAATTCTATTTTTACATAGGAGGAGAAATGAAAAAAGGTTTATTGATTGCCTTAGGGGTTGTTGCATTTTTGGTGTTTATCATTATTGCTATTGTTAGCTGGGGTGTTGGAAAATATAATACATTTATCGGTTTGAACGAGGGCGTTAATCAAGCGTGGAGCCAAGTTGAAAATCAATACCAAAGAAGAGTTGATCTTATTCCTAATTTGGTTGCTACAGTTAAAGGCGTTGCTAATTTCGAAAAAGAAACTTATACGGCAGTTACAGAAGCGCGCGCTAAAGTAGGACAAATTAAACTTTCACCCGATCAATTGAGCGATCCGCAGGCTTTTCAAAAATTTCAGCAGGCGCAGGACGGATTAAGCAGCGCATTATCGAGATTATTAGTTGTTTCTGAAAATTATCCGCAGCTTAAGGCAAACGAAAATTTTTTACAGCTTCAAGCGCAATTAGAAGGAACAGAAAATAGAATTTCAGTTGAAAGAATGAAGTTCAATCAAGTCGTGCAGGAATTTAATACTGCAACTAAAACATTTCCTGCTGCCATAATTGCCAATTTTAGCGGATTTAGAGAAAAACAATATTTCAAGGCGGCTGAAGGGTCTGATCAGGCGCCAAAAATTCAGTTCTAAACAATCACCAAGAACCAAATAATAACTAAATCTCAAATTTCAATTTGAGAGTAAATTTGGAAGTTGGTTACTGAAAATTATTTGAGATTTGGATTTTGGTAATTGGCTATTATTTTAATTAGACGCTCAAAAAAAATCATGAAAAAAACTTTACTCATAATATCAATTTTTCTCTTCGTAAGAGTTTTATACGCTCAACCGGAAATTCCCGTTTTAAAAAATTATGCTATAGATTATACCAACACTTTAAATAATTCTGAACTTTATACTCTGAACTCTGCCCTCAAGAAATTCGACGACTCTACATCAAACCAGATAGTTTTTCTTATGATTTCTTCGTTAGACGGTTATCCTTTAGAAAATTACACTTATGAAGTTGCAGCCAAAAATAAAATTGGTAGCGCAAAAAATAATAATGGTGTTCTATTTTTTGTAGCTAAAGATGACCGAAAGATGAGAATTGAAGTAGGTTACGGCTTGGAAGGCGCTCTTCCTGACGCCCTGTCAAATTCAATTCTTCGAAATGAAGTTAGACCTTATTTCAAACAGAGGGATTATTACGCTGGAATAGCAGCAGGGTTAAATGCGATTATTTCAGCAACACGAGGTGAATATTCAGGAGAAAAGAAAGACAAAGAGGGAAAAGAAAAAGGATTTCCGTTTATTTTTTTTGTTATAATTTTTGTAATTATTATAAGTATACTTAAACGCGGCGGACCGGGCAGCGGAAGCGCTGTTTTGCCATGGATTATTCTGGGTTCTATGAGCGGCGGTAGAAGTCGAAGCGGCTGGGGATCCGGCGGAAGTGGCGGTTTTGGCGGATTTTCTGGGGGTGGCGGCTCTTTTGGCGGCGGCGGCTCAAGTGGAAGCTGGTAAATTTTCTCTTTCTAACTTATTTTGTCTTGAAGTTCTAACCTTCTTTTATTATTATTTCACAGTGTTTGATGAACATTTTATTTTTTAACGATTCTATTATAATAATTATATTTTTGTTTGAAGAAAGGCAGAAAAATTGAGCAACCGCTTTCCTTTATTGCATATTATCAATCTTCAAAAAATATTATTAGAGAATTCAAAACATGTGTATTAGGAATGAATAAAAATTCTTATATGCACAGCCCTAAATTTTTTTGGCACTGAATTCCAAAATTTGAAATTAACAGTTAAATTTTTCAATAAACGAGAGGAGTATTTTTATGGCAATAATGATCACTGACGAATGCATCAACTGCGGCGCATGCGAACCTGAATGCCCGAATACCGCTATATATGAAGGCGGAGCCGATTGGAAATTAGCCGACAAAACTTATGGCGAAAATGATGCATCTCCTTCAGGGGCAACAGGTTTTTTTTCTAAAGATTTTTTCTACATCGTTCCCGATAAATGCACAGAATGCGTTGGCTTTCACGATGAACCGCAATGTGCCGCTGTTTGTCCTGTTGATTGCTGCGTTCCGGATCCAAAGTATGTTGAAGATAAAGATACTCTCTTGAAGAGAAAAGATTATTTGGATAGTTTAGGAAGGTAATTCTATATACTGGCTACAGTAATCTATGAGTTGGATTACTGTATCTAGATTTTGTAGGGGCTTGATTCCCCCGAAGAGATACTTCGGACATCAAGCCTTTTCTATTTATTACCTGTTACACGCAAACTCTATTCTGAAAATTTTATTGTGGCTGTTACCGGAAAATGATCCGATGGATATTTCCCGTTGAAATTACTCTTAACAATTTCTGATTGCTTTACTTCAAGAAAGCCATTTCTTTGGGAATATTTTTTTGAAATAAAAATAAAATCAATCCTTTCTCCGCTTGTTTCTCCTTTAAAAAAGTTGAATGTACCTTCATCCTGCTGTTTTGAGTGAAGACTACGATATGTATCTTCAAATCCGCTTTTTAAAATAGTCTGTATAGTTTCATTATCTTCACCGCAGTTAAAATCGCCGGTTAAAATAATTGGAATATTTTTTTGAAGAGCGGAAATTTTTTTAAGCAGTAGCTCAACGCTCTTTACTCTTGATTGCTGTGATTCGTGGTCTAAATGAACATTAAAAATGTAAAGAGACTTTCCGGAAAACTTATCGAATAATTTAGCCCAAGTGCAGATACGAGTAATGTTATTACTCCAGTTTTTTGAACCAGGGACTGCTGGCGTTTCAGAAAACCAAAATGTTTCTGTTGAATCGACTATAAACCTATCTTTTGCGTAAAGAATAGAGCAAAACTCGCCGGCTCTTTTTCCATCGTCTCTTCCAACGCCTATGTATGAATACTGAGGTATAGCTTCAACTATTTCTGTAATCTGAAATTCTAAAGTTTCTTGTAAACCGATTAAATCAGCATTGTAATCTCTTATCACATTAAAAGCAATTTCTTTTCTGTTTTGCCAATGGTTTTCTCCGTCTTCGGCAGTGCCGTATCTGATGTTGAACGACATCAACTTTAATTCATTGTAAATATTTTTCTTTGGCTGGTAACAGCAGGAAGCTGTTGAAAAAATAATTGAAACAAAGAACAATATTCCAATTGATCTTTGAACGAATGAAAAGCAAATTTTGTTGTTCATAAAAATTTCCAAAGTTTATTTGTAAATTTGATTAACAAAATGTATATCACAAAATAATCTAAAAAACTAAAGATGAAAATCGGTAAATATGAATTACACGCAGTTGAGACCGGCTCGTTTGGGTTAGACGGCGGTGCAATGTTCGGAATTATTCCTAAACCGCTCTGGAGTAAATTTAATCCTGCAGATGAGCAGAACCGTGTTTCCTTAAATGCACGCAATTTACTATTAAAAAGCGACTCGCGAAAAATCTTAATTGATACCGGCATCGGATCTGATTGGGATGATAAATTCAGGCAGATCTATCGGTTAGATCAAAGTCAAAACACATTATTCAGTTCGCTCGAAAAACTTGGGGTAGAACCATCTGAGGTCACCGATGTTCTTTTAACACATCTTCATTTTGATCACACCGGCGGTTCAACTTTTTTGAAGGATGGAAATTGGGTTCCTACTTTTCCAAATGCAAAATATTACGTGCAGAAAAAACATTTTGAGTGGGCAGTTAATCCAACAGAAAGAGACCGTGGAAGTTTTATACAAAATCGTTTTATGCCGCTCCACAAAGAAGGATTGCTTCATTTTGTTGATGGCGATTTGCGGTTTGATGATGAGATTGAATTTATCACAATTAACGGACACACATTTTCTCAGCAGATGATCAAAATAGATGATTCCTCAAATACTGTTCTTTACTGCGGAGACCTTTTCCCGTTCACTACACATGTTCCCGTTCCATACGTGATGGGTTACGATCTGCAACCGCTTATTACTGTGCAGGAGAAAAAGAAAATTCTTCCTTTAGCTGTTGAACAAAATTGGAAATTTTTTTTCGAACACGACCCCGAAGTTTTGATGGCGACAGTTGCAGAATCACAACGTGGATTTTCGATCGATAAAGTTTTTACAGAGACGATTTGATGAACGAACTTGACGGCTTTTCAAAAGTTTGCAAATACTCTGCTCTAGAAGAGAAAATAGGTAAAAGATTTTTTGTTGATGACGTAGAGATAGCAGTTTTCAAAGTTGACGGCAAAGTTTACGCGCTTAATAATATTTGTCCGCATCAAAAGTCGCATATTATTTATGATGGCTCGATTGAAGAAAAAAAAGTTACTTGTCCGGCGCACGGCTGGCAGTTCGATTTGAAAACCGGCAATTTAGCGCAGGGAAGAAAAGGACTGGATTCTTACGAAGTGAAAATTGTAGGCGACGATGTTTGTATTAAAGTTTTTAAAAAAGTTTTGAAGTGGTAATTTCTTCACTACTTTGCAAACCATTTTGCGTTCTTAGCCGTCTGCCTGAGGTAGGCATGATTATAAGCTTTAACGCAATGAATGCAAATATAAAATGAATATTACTAATCAAATAGTAATCGAGAAAGCGAAAGAACTGGGGTTCGATTTTGTTGGTTTCGCACACGCAGAAGTCTTGCAAAAAGAAACAGAGCAACTGAATGAATGGCTTGCACAAGGTTATAATGCTTCAATGGAATACATGGCTCGGAACATTGAAAAACGTTTTGATGTGAAAAATATTTTACCCGATGCCCGTAGTGTAATTTCTCTCGCTATAAATTATTACTCTGATCATCAACACACAAATAAAGCGGACTTCTCTGCTGCAAGCAAATATGGAAAAATTTCTCGTTACGCTTGTGGAAAGGATTATCACATTGTTATTTGGGACAAACTTGAACTGCTCGGAGAAGAATTACAAAAAATTGATTCTTCGTTCAGGTGCTTAAGTTACGTTGATACCGGCCCAGTTATGGATAAAGTTTGGGCTGTGCGCGCTGGAATTGGTTGGTTGGGCAAACATACAAACGTAATTACACGTGAAATAGGAAGCTGGATTTTTCTTGCAACGGTTATCACGAATGTTGAATTCAATTATAGTGCGGCGCTTGCGGATTTTTGCGGTTCCTGTACAGCTTGCATCGATGCTTGCCCGACTAAAGCGATTGTTAATGAATATGTTGTAGACGCGAACAAATGTATTTCTTTTTTAACAATCGAAAATAAGGGTGAAATTCCTAACGAGTTCAAAGATAAATTTGATGACTGGCTTTTCGGCTGCGATATCTGCCAGGATGTTTGCCCTTGGAATAAAAAGTTTTCCAGGCAATCATTTGAAAAAGATTTTGAACCGATAGAGAATAAAGAGATTGAACTTGAAAAAATTTTGGAGATGAGTCTGGATGATTTTAAGAAAAGATTTGAAACAAGCCCAATCAAACGGGCAAAATCGAGCGGTTTGAAAAGAAATGCGGAATTTCTTTTACAGCAGAGATTCTGAATCTATATAGAGATTATTCCATCTAACAATGACAAAAAATTTCTAAGCGGATTAAATTTATGGTTAAGAATAATTAGGGAATAAAAGAATGTCAGATAATCATCATAAAGTAATTATTATCGGTTCTGGTCCGGCCGGTTTAACAGCAGCGCTGTACGCTTCGCGCGCGAATCTTAATCCAGTTGTGTTCGAAGGAATGCAGCCAGGCGGACAATTAACAATTACAACGGAAGTAGAAAATTTTCCCGGGTTTGAACGTGGAATTCAGGGTCCTGAGTTGATGGATATTATGCGTAAACAAGTTATTCGTTTTGGCGCGCAATGTTTTTTCAAGAGTGTAACTGAAGTTGATTTTAAAAAACGCCCATTCGTTATCAAAGCAGATAATGAAATTCACACGGCAGATGCGGTAATCATTTCAACCGGCGCTTCGGCAAAACTACTTAACATCGAAAGCGAAAAGAAATATATGGGCTACGGTGTTTCTGCGTGTGCAACTTGCGATGGATTTTTTTTCAAGGGCCTGAAAGTCTTGGTGGTGGGCGGCGGAGATACGGCGTTCGAAGAAGCAAATTATCTAACAAAATTTGCCTCGGAAGTTACTCTTGTTCATCGGCGCAATGAGTTCCGTGCATCTAAAATTATGGTTGAGCGTGTAAAGAAAAATCCTAAAGTTAAATTCATTACTAATGCTGTGATAAAAGAAATTTTAGGCAAAGATGAAGAGGGAAGAAAATCTGTTACTGGCGCAATTCTTCAAAACACTAAAGACGGCTCTGCCTTTGAAGTTCAAGCTGATGGAATTTTTATGGCAATCGGACATCAGCCGAACACATCGCTTTTCAAAGGGATGCTTGATATGGATGAAACCGGTTATTTGTTGATTAAACCGGGTTCAACACATACAAACATCGAGGGTGTTTTTGCTGCGGGCGATGTTGCTGATAAAAAATATCGTCAAGCAATTACAGCCGCTGGCAGCGGATGTATGGCTGCATTAGATGCTCAGCATTGGCTTGAAGAAAATGAATTAGCTTAAATAATAAATTGTAGAGAGCTGACCAAAAAATAAATTGTTGTCACTCTAACCCCGATGAAATCGGAAGAAGAGTCTCTTAATCAAATAAAGATTCTCACATGGTGATGCCTTCGGCATTAGTCTCCCAATAAATTGGGAATCTCAGAATCACGGAGAAATTACTTTCTAGTCAATCCTCTAAAGCTTTTTTGGTTTACAATTCTGTATGAATGAAAAGCGCAATATTTTAGTGTTTCAAAAATTTCTCAAATTGGCTTCTCTTCAAATGTTTCGATATTTTCGCATCGCACTATAAAGAAAAATTCATGTCGATCAAATCCGGATTTGTATCAATTATTGGAAAGCCGAATGTTGGCAAATCTACGCTGATGAATGCGCTTATTGGCGAAAAACTTTCCATTACAACTCCAAAACCGCAGACAACGCGAAGAAAAGTTTTGGGAATACTTTCTTCGGAAGAATATCAGATCATTTTTCTCGATACACCAGGCATTCTTAACCCTGAATATCTTTTGCAGGAGCGAATGCTCGAATATGTTTTCCACTCAATTAAAGATTCAGATATTGTTCTTTTTTTAATTGATATCGCTTCTGATCACAACGGTTCAAAAACGTTTGGTGATAATACAGTATCGAAAATTTTGAAAGATAAAGAATCAAAAAAAATTCTTCTGATCAATAAAATTGATCTTTCAGATCAAATAACTGTTGATCTATTGATTCAAAAAGCTGAATCAAAAAAATGGTTTAAAAAAATAATTCCTATCTCTGCAATTGGCGGGTTTAATCTTCAGCAAGTTGTTGATGTTATTCTTGAGCATCTGCCAGAGCATCCAAAATATTATCCAGATGATCAATTAAGCGATGATGACGAGCGGTTCTTTGTTTCTGAAATTATACGAGAAAAAATTTTTGAACTATACCGCGAAGAAATTCCATACAGCGCCGAAGTATTGATAGAAGAGTTCAAAGAACGCGGGGGCGCTAAAGATTACATTCGTGCTGCAATTGTTGTTGAAAGAGATACTCAGAAAGCTATTATACTTGGAGCAAAAGGAGAAACGATAAAAAAACTTGGTAAAATTGCGCGTCAAGCTATTGAAAAATTTTTGCAGAGAGAAGTTTATCTCGAATTATTCGTTAAGATAAAAGAGAAGTGGCGTTCCAATGAAGTTATGTTGAAAAATTTTGGATACTCGAAGCCCGATGAATAATTATTCACAAAACCGGTCTTACAAATATCTTGGCGAAGGAGCGCTTCTTTTAATGACGGTTCTTTGGGGCGGAACTTTTGTAATTGTAAAAGAATCGCTGAGCGATATATCTTCGCTTCTTTTTGTCGCCTTCCGCTTTGGAATTGCCGCTGTGGTCTTATTACTGATTTTTTTTGCAGCGAAAAAAAGATTCGATCAAAAGTCTATTCTGCCAGGTATGTTTCTTGGGTTCTTTTTATTTCTTGGATTTTTTACTCAAACAATTGGACTTAAATATACAACGGCAACAAAATCAGGGTTCATCACAGGTTCTCTTGTTGTAATGGTGCCGTTGTTTCAAACAATAATTGAAAAGAAGCTGCCTTCAAAAGGAGCGCAGATAGGAACCGTTTTAGTGTTCATTGGAATTATTTTTTTATCGAGCGGTGGAACATCCATAACCAATTTTCTGGCTGAACTTGGCGCTAATTTTAATTTTGGCGACTGGCTGACTCTCGCATGCGCTGCGTTTTTTGCTCTGCATGTCGTTTATATCGATGTCATCTCAGTAAAATATAATTTTTGGACACTGCTTATCTCTCAGATCATAACCGTTTCTGTGCTAAGCTTTATAACCGCATTTATCTTTTCTGGTTTTAATGTAGAAGGATTGCACGTTTCGTTTACATCATATTTAATTTTTGGATTGCTTTATACATCTCTACTTGCAACTCTTTTTAATTTAGGAATTCAAACAAAATTCCAAAAGGTTGTAAGTCCAACAAAAGCGGGAATCATATATTCATTCGAGCCGATCTTTGCTGCTCTGTTTGCTTTCTTTTTACTCAATGAGAAAATCAGTAATTTTGGTTTGGTAGGAAGCGCTATAATATTTGTTGGATTGATTGTTTCCGAAGCATTTGATTCTTACTTCGGTATCTCTAAATAGTTCTTTACTAAAAATATTTTAGACTGAACGTTAGGCATTTGTATTGCAGATAGGTTTCATTTTTTACATGGAAACAACGAGAGCCGAAATAATAGCAACTGGCTTAGTTCAAGGTGTCGGTTTCCGATACTATGTTGCTCGTCAAGCCGAAAAACTTGGTTTGATAGGTTATACTAAAAACTTGTACAGCGGAGAAATTTTAACAGTAGTTGAAGGACCTCGTTATTTGGTCGAAGAGATTTACAATCTAATAAAAATTGGTCCTTCCTATGCTGATGTAAAAAACGCTTCAATAAAATGGTGTGAACCTAAAAATGAATTCACAAAATTTGAGATTAGATTTTGAGCGCACAAATTAAAATTGGTTTCGGATATGATGTTCATGCATTTGCCGAAAATAGAAAGTTGATTTTAGGCGGTGTGGAAATCCCTTATAAGAAAGGTTTGATTGGTCATTCCGATGCTGATGTTCTTCTTCACGCTATTTGCGATGCAGTTTTTGGCGCACTGGCTTTGGGCGATCTTGGAAAACATTTTCCGAACACTGACCCCGAATACAAAGACGCCGATAGTAAACAATTGTTGAACCATATTTATTATTTGATTAAAGATGCGCGGTATGAAGTAGGTAACATTGATTCAACAATTCTTCTTCAGGAACCAAAACTCGCACCGTTTATTCCCAGAATGTGTGAAACTATTGCAAACATATTGAATATTCGTATTGATCAAGTTTCAGTTAAGGCAACCACAACCGAAGGGTTAGGATTTGTAGGACGCGCAGAGGGTTGCGCCGCCTATGCAGTTATTCTTCTCATCAAAAAAGAGTATTGATGCTTCAAGAATTTATATCCCAAATTGGCACGTTAGACCCAACTATAATTTATCTAGTGCTTTTTTTATTTGCATTCATCGAAAATATTTTTCCTCCCTCGCCTAGCGATCTTGTTGTTGTTATTGGTGGAACTTTGATAGCTCACACGGAAATCTCATTTGTTACAATACTTGCATTAACAAGTATTGGCAGTTCTGTTGGGTTTGTTGTGATGTATTTTATCGGCGAATTTCTTGGCGATAAAATCATTCGGAAAGGAAAATTAAAATTCATCAAGCTAGAATTACTTAACAAAGCTGATATTTGGTTCCAAAAATATGGGTACAATTTAATTTTGATTAACCGCTTTATCCCCGGGACTCGCGCAGTTATTAGTTTTTTCTGTGGCGTACATCGTTTAAAACCTTCAAAAACTTTTTTGTATGCGGCGCTAAGCTCGATCGTTTGGAATGTCGTTTTAATTTCTCTTGGGTTCTTTCTTGGCAATAATATTCCAATGATCGACAAAATTTTAAGTACATATTCAAACACTGTACTTGTAATAACGGTCTTACTTGCAACTTTCTTCTTAATTAGATTTTGGTTGAAAAAGAAAAAGAGCAAATGAAATTATTTAAGGAATTAAAAATATCGTTAACTCCTGAGCAAAAAAAAGAAAGAAATAAAAAGATACTTTTGGGGTTACTAAGCGGAATTTTGATTGGAATTTCTTATCCGCCTATTCCGCTGCCGTTCATAATATTTTTTTCGTTCATTCCATATTTTTTTGTTCTTGAAGAGAAAGAATCTCTTTTATCTATAAATCGAATTTCATACCTGACTTTTTTCGTTTTTAATCTGATTACGATTTACTGGGTAGGAAGCTGGACAAAGGAAGCCGATCCGTTTCTAATGATCTCTGGCGCGCTTCTTTTATTTGTCAATCCTGCTATTTATTTAATCTCAACAACTCTTTATTACTTAGCTAAAAATGTTTTTAATAAAAAGATAGCGCTGTTTCTCTTTCCATTCTGTTGGGTCTCTTTCGAATACTTATACAGTTTAACAGATCTTCGTTTCCCTTGGTTAACGCTTGGCAATAGTCTCTCTTATTTAAATCAGTTTATTCAAATTGCAGATGTTATTGGCGTATATGGCTTATCTTTAATAATTCTTTACGTCAATATTTTTTTATATCTATTTATCAAAGAAGTGCGCGTGAATAAAAAAACAAATTATCGTTATGCTATTGCAGCGCTTCTTTTAATTTTTATTCCGCTTGTTTATGGCGGTTACCGAATTGCTGGTTATGAATCTCCTAAAGAAAAAATTAAAGTTGGATTGATTCAACCCGATCTAAACCCTTGGGACAAATGGCAAGCAGGAAATATTGAAGAGCAGCTTGATTTGTATTTACAGCTTTCTAAAGAAGCAGTTAATAAAGATGCGCGCCTAATAATATGGCCAGAATCAGCGCTGCCAGTTTATCTGCTCTCTGGAAATTATCCTTTTGAAGTAGAACGTATTCAACAATTTGTTGATCAGAATAATATTTGGCTGTTAACCGGAATGCCTGATGCTACTTTTTATTTTGATCTGGACGAAGCGCCAAAAGATGCAAAGAAAACAAAAAGCGGAGATGTTGCATATACTTCTTACAATTCGATTTTACTCTTTATGCCAAACTCATCTTCAATTCAAAAATATGGTAAAATAAAACTTGTCCCTTTCGGCGAACATGTTCCTTTTGTTGAACTGTTTCCAATCTTAGGTGATCTGATCAAATGGCAGGTTGGAATTTCTAGTTGGAATGTTGGCAGAGAACAAATTGTGTTTAATACGCCGCTTGTAAAAATTGGGGGCGCTGTCTGCATTGAATCGATCTATCCCGAATTTATCGCTCAATTTGTCCAGAAGGACGCAGATATAATAGCGGTTGTAACTAATGATAGCTGGTATGGCTATTCAAGCGGTCCGTTTCAGCACAAAGAAATTTCCGTACTGCGCGCTGTTGAAAATAGAAGAACTGTTGTGCGCGCTGCAAACGGCGGTGTTAGTTGTATAATAGATCCGTTAGGACGAACGATCGGAGAAACTAAACTTTTTACAAAAGATGTATTAGTGGGGCACGCACCAATTTTGAAAGGGAAAACATTCTATACACAATTTTTTTTCTTAATTCCTTTCTTTAGTTCTTCTGTTTCTATAGCTACAATATTATTTTTCATTTATAAAAAAATCACAATAAAGTTAAAGAAAAGAACATGAACAAAATTATTGATCTAAGAAGCGATACACTTACAAAACCTTCTCAAGCAATGCGCAAAGCAATGTATGATGCAGAAGTAGGAGATGACGTTTACAAAGAAGATCCGACTGTGAACGAACTTGAGAAGTACTCTGCCGAACTGCTTGGTAAAGAAGCTGCGTTGTTTGTTACTACTGGCACTATGGGAAATCAACTTTCTCTAAATGTATTAACTCAACCTGGCGACGAAGTGATCTGCGAAAAAGATGCACATATTTTTCAATATGAATCCGGCTCGCCGGCAGCTTTGAGCGGAATTCAATTAAGTTTGGTTGATGGCGTTCGCGGCGTATTTACTCCCGAACAAGTTGAACCGCTCATTCGACCGACAAGCGCATATTATATGGCACGCACACGAGTTATAGAAGTTGAAAACACACACAACCGTGCCGGCGGCACTATCAACCCGATTGAAAATATAAAAGCGCTCAGTGCTCTGGCAAAGAAATACAATCTTTATTTTCATCTTGACGGCGCAAGAATTTGGAACGCTTCAGTTGAAACCGGAATTTCACCGGCAGATTATGCACAGCATTTCGATACGATTTCATGCTGTCTTTCAAAAGGATTAGGCGCACCGATTGGTTCGATCATTGCAGGCTCAAAAGATTTTATTAAAGAAGCTTTTCGGAAACGTAAAGCCTGGGGCGGCGGTATGAGGCAGGCTGGTGTTATTGCCGCTGCAGGTTTGTATGCGCTTAAAAATAATATTCCGAAATTAAAAGAAGATCACGAAAAAGCTAAAGTGTTGGCTAACCAATTATCTCAACTTCAGAATGTAAAAGTTGATATGCTAAGCGTACAGACTAATATTGTAATGTTCACTGTCAAAAATATTTCTGTGGAGAATTTTTTAACTAAATGTAAAGATAACGGATTGAAATTAGGAACTGGAAAAGTTGGCGTGATCAGAGCCGTTATGCATATGGATGTATCGATGGAAAATATAGAGGAAGCGGTAAAAATTATTGAACGGATAATCTAATCAAATTATCATGCTCGTGTTCATGCTCATACTCTTTTGAAAGAGCACAAGATCAAGATCATGAGCAAGAAAAAAATAATGATGGAGAGAAATGGAAATCTCGAACTACAAACACAAAATAATTGAAGTGGTAAAATTTCATCAACTGGATCTGCTTGGGATCTGCAATAACGTTGTTTATTTCGACTACTTTGTAGATGCACGGATAAAATACATTCAAAACCTAAAAGCTATTTATAAGTTCAAGGAGTTTTTGGAAGGCAACTCATTTTTTATTATGGCGCAAAATGAGTGCGATTACATCGAACCCGCTTATCTTGATGATGAATTGAACATATACACTCGGATTGATTTTATTAAAAATTCAAGTTTTGGATTAAGACATTTGATTGAGAAAGAATCTTCTAAAAAAATAATTGCACACGGCGGCGGAATTGTTGTTCATATTGATAGGTATTCAAAAAAACCGTTGCAGCTTCCTGAAGAATTCTATGACGCCGTGAAAAAGTTCGAGAATAAAGTTGAAGTTCTCAGAACAACCTAATTCAAAAAAAATATTACTAAAGCGATCGAGATCACACTGTACGTAATTTTTCTTGACCAATCAGGCTGCTTAAATTTGAAAGTCCACCATAGTTTTACAATCAACATCATAATTGCGATAAGAAGGATAGTAACCATGGCACTCTTAATAAGAGTAAGTTTTTCGTTATATAGATTGAAAAGACTTTTACCAAAAAAAAATCCTCTGTAAATAAGCTGCAAGTGAAACCAGGAAACTAGTAGCGACTCACGACTAACATCTAACAATAGTGAAGAATAATTTTCCTTACTACTCAAATAATGCCATTCGCCGCCAAGCAATGCAAGAATAACGCCCAATCTTTCTAAAAAGAAAAATGGATGAGGTATTATTTTAGTAAGACCGCCGGGAAGCAGGTAATTGATCTTTACAACTCCGATAAAAAAAATACCGCTGATGATCAACCGATTAGCAAATTCTTTTTCGTTGGTTTCTGCTCGCGCTTGAAGATAAAATTTAGCAATGAATGCTCCTGCGAAAATAAAGCCCCACACGGAAAAATCGGAAAGAACGAACCGTGCATTCTGTTAAAATAATTTGCGAAGATTAAGAGCATCTGCTTGTAAAAATCGGTCTTCCAAGAAAAAGGACATAAAAAAAGAATTAAGAGAGTTATAATCGTGCAGAAATTGTAAAATGCTTTTTCTGTTTTAAAGAATATTATAGCTGTTAACAAAACGAATAAACCTGTAGCAATTATTTGAAGTATATCAACTACAAAAAGACTGCGTAAAGTTTGCTGAGCGGGAGAAATAAAAATATTCTTAAACGAAAAAGATGGTATATGCAGCGAGTAACCAGCAAGAAGGATCAAACCAAGCCGCCCTATCTTTTTCCAAAATTCTTTTCCAAATTTTCTTAACTGCTTAACACCTTTTTGAAGAGAAAGAACAAACACCATGCCCGAAGTAAATGTGAATGCCGGCGCTACCAGCCCGTTTATAAAATTTAAATACGGAAACCACCATGTTTGTTTAATGCTTGGAATAAGAAGCGAGTTAAAAACGCGCACTTCGATCATTATTACAAGCGCTAATCCTTTTAGCAGGTCGATAAATAATGCTCTTGCGCTTGAAGACAATCACAATCCTTTCATCTTTATTATCAAAATAAGGAATAAAATGTATTTATAATCTAAAGAATTTATGACAAGAAAATATTTTTTATCCTATCAGTTGATAAAAATTTTTGTTAGTTTTTTATCACAACAAAACACGGGGGCTTTATGAATCTTGTTTTTGATATTGAAACCGTTGGTTGTGATTTTGAATCTCTTTCTGAATCACAGCGGGAATTTTTACTTCGCTATACAGAATCCGAAAAAGATTCCGACAAAAAAGAAAAGTTAATTGAAGAAACAAAGCGCTATTTGAGTCTCTATCCTTATACTGCAAAAATAGTTGCTATTGGAATGCTCAATTCAGAAACAGAAAATGTAATGGTGCTTTATGAGGGAAGTGAAGGAGAAGAATGGACCGCAGAAGAAAATGCCGAGAAGTATAAACCCCTTCCGGAAAATGAAATGCTTCAATACTTTTGGAAGTATGCAGGTAAAGCTGAAAAAGTAATTTCGTTTAACGGAAGAAATTTTGATCTGCCTTTCATTATGATTCGTTCTGCTATTTGCAAAATTAAACCCACAAAAAATTTTATTAAAAATCGATTTGATTCTTCCAGCCACATTGATTTGCTTGAACTGTTCACGTATTACGGACTCACAAAAAAATTCAATCTCGACTTTTATTGTCATGCTTTTGATATAGAATCACCTAAATCCAAAGGCATTACCGGAATGGATGTAAAAGAACTTTATAGAGCTGGAAGAATAAAAGATATTGCTATTTACTGCGGCAAAGATGTAAAAGCTACTTACGAGCTATATAAAATATGGGATAAATTTCTTAACATAACTTAAAATGCTTTTCGAATGCTTGATGAAAAAATATTTCTTTTTATTTACTAACTTAATCTATAAATTAAATCAGAAAATAATTGGGAGACATATATTATATCCTTTTTTGGATGTTAATTATTTGTATCCTCAATTTTTATTTGACGTGAGATTCAACCATTATTCTTGCAATAAAAAAATAATATTCTTACACTAAAAAAGAGGCGCTTAATGAATACGAAAAAGTTAATTATTGCCGTAGCTGCTGTATTTATTCTTTTAGAATTAACAAACTACCTTGTTCATTCTGTAATTCTTGCTTCTGTTTATGCTTCAGAAGAAGTAGCAAAAGTATTTCGCCCTATGGCTGAAATGGAGAGTAAAATGTGGGTTATGTGGGTAATTGACTTGATCTGGGCGTTCTTTTTTGTGTTTATCTTTACTAAGGGATATCAAAACAGAGGAATAATGGAAGGTGTGCGTTACGGAATTTATATGGGGTTGTTTGTTTATCTAGTTGCCGCTTATGCTCAGTTTGTCGTTTATCCGCTTCCTTACTCTCTTACTTTTCAATGGTTTGTTTATGGGTTCATTCAGTCAATAATTCTTGGCGTTGTTACATCGCTGCTCTATAAACCCGCAGAACAAAAAGAATAAAAAAAATAATTAGTAAAATTAAAGGGACATAAATTGATGTCCCTTTTTTGTTTTAGCTATAATTATTTGTGAAGTTGCTGTTATTTTTTTAAAATTATCTATGATAATTATGATAAACATAACACAATAGATTATTTTAAGGTCATCATAATCAATACAAACTGTACGATGATTTGAGTAATGAAAAAACACAGTCCCAATATTATTTTTTTGTTAATAGCATACTTCTTTACAGCGCTCGCTATCGGATTTCTAGTATTCGGAATTTATTACTTCTTCAAATCTCCATTTGATAAAAAAGCAGAACAATACAGAAATGAACAGATCAGAAAAAAAATACATCTATAACACCATAAAACCTTTCTATTGCAAATCTTTTTCCACTTCTTTTCCCTAATTGCTTAAAAATCTTTAAGAGAACTAGAAATCAGTTACATCTCTCAAAATCAAGAGTTATCTTAAAGATTTTTCTTGGACATAAGAATCTTTTGCACGATTTTTACACCTAATCTTATAAAAAATTGGTAATTATTGATGGCAAGATAATTGACATTTATAAATATCAATAAATAGATTTAGCATGACACACACTAACATTTCTCAAGACGAACCAATCTACTCAATAGGAACGGCGGCAAGACTTCTTCACATTTCTGTTCATACATTAAGAATGTATGAGAGGGAAGGTCTTTTCATTCCGTATAAAAAAGATTCCAACCAAAGATTGTTTTCTAAAAAGGATATTGAACGGATTGAGTGTATTCGTCGCGCTATCAATGAATCGAAAATCAGTATTAACGGCATCAAAACTATTTACTCACTTATTCCATGCTGGGATGTGATTGAATGTTCAACAGAAGATAGAAAGGTTTGCAAGGCATATAACGGGCACACTAATGCATGCTGGAGTTACAAACATCCAAAAACTATTTGCGAAAACCGTGAGTGTAGAACTTGCGAGGTTTATAATTCTTTTGGCGATTGCAGTTCTATCAAAGAAAAGATAAAAGAAATAACAACAACTAATATCTAACCATTAATGAAGGGTCATAAATGAAAAAACTTTTAATTCTAGGCGCCGGAACAGCCGGGACAATGATGCTAAACAAATTAAATGCTGTTTTAGATAAATCACAATGGCAGATTACAATAGTTGATCAGTTTGAAACTCATTACTATCAACCTGGATTTCTATTCATTCCTTTTGGCATTTATAAAAGAAAAGATGTGATCAAACCGAAGAGAGATTTCTTTCCGACCGGAGCAAATGTAATTGTTTCTGAAATTGAAAAAATTGAACCAAAAGAGAATCGTGTAATTCTAAAAAACAATATTGTGCTTTCTTACGATCTATTGATAATAGCCACTGGCGCAAAAATAAAACCGGAAGAAACTGAAGGGTTAAAAGGAGAACTTTGGCAGAAAAATGTTTTTGATTTTTATACAATTGAAGGTGCTTGCGCTCTCTCAAATTTCTTTAAGCATTGGAAAGGCGGTAAACTTGTTTTGAATATTACAGAGATGCCGATTAAATGTCCCGTTGCACCGCTAGAGTTTGTGTTTCTTGCCGACTCATATTTCACAGAAAAGGGAATACGCGATAAAGTTGACATAAATTTTGTAACGCCGCTGCCTGGAGCGTTTACTAAACCAAAAGCTTCTGAAATTCTTGGAGATTTTCTTGATAAGAAAAATATTAAACTCACACCGGATTTTAATATTGCGCGTGTGGATAATGAGGGGAAAAAAATAGTTTCATGGGATGAGCGTGTAGTGGATTTCGATGTTCTTGTAACGATACCTACAAATATGGGGGATGAAGCTATTGCGCGGAGCGGAATGGGCAATGAATTGAATTTTGTTCCGACTGATAAACAAACACTACAATCGCTAGATTACAAAAATATTTTTGTTATTGGCGATGCTACAGATTTACCAAGTTCTAAGGCGGGGTCAGTTGCACATTTTCAAGCGGATATTCTTCTAGAAAATATTTTGAGTGTAATCGAAGGAAGAGAACCACAAGAAAAATTTGACGGACATGCAAACTGTTTTATTGAATCCGGTTTCGGAAAAGGAATTCTTATCGATTTCAATTATGATACCGAACCTCTTCCCGGAAAATATCCACTGCCCGGCATTGGTCCATTTTCTCTTCTTGAAGAAACGAAGATGAACCATTACGGAAAAGTAATGTTTAGATGGATGTACTGGAATTTCTTATTGAAAGGAACTGAATTACCGATAGAATCTCATATGTCAATGGCTGGAAAGAGGATGTAAAATGGAAGAAAAAGTTATTCAAAACCAGATTGATTCAATCAACAAAAAATTAGATATCATTCTTGAAGAGATAGAACTTCAAAGCAGGCACCGCCGTGAAATGGATGATCTGAAAGATGACCTGATGCGCGTTGGTAAAGATTTGTATGACACTGCCGTTATCGAACTTGAACAGGTGCATGATCAGGTAAGCACAAGAGATATTCTTCATCTTGGTAAATATCTTTTAAGAAATGTGAACACGATTAGCCGCACCATCCAGCAATTAGAAAATCTAAAAGACTTTCTAACAGACGTTTCCCCTTTAGTTAGAGAATCAATAATCGATTTAATGAAAAAGTTAGATGAATTTGATAGAAAAGGATATTTTGAATTTGGTAAAGAGGCCGTAAAAATTGTTGATAATGTTGTAACTTCATTTAGTAAAGAGGATGTGAAAAATTTAGGCGATAACGTTGTAACTATGCTAAACACAGTTAAGAGTTTAACGCAGCCCGACATGCTCCAAGCAATCAATAATGCTCTCAATGTCTATAAGCAGCTCGATATCAGTGTGGATGAAAAAGTTTCACTTTTCAGTTTGATGAAAGAGCTTAATTCGCCCGAAGTTAAAAGAGGATTAGCGTTTGGAATTAAATTCTTAAAAAATTTAGCGAACTCACAAAACTATTCAGATATAAAAACGAATTCATTAAAAACAAATTAAACTTAGGAGAAAAATATGGCAGCAAAAGAATATGCCGGCAAAATGATTGAATTAGATACCGATGGTAATTTAGCTAACCTAACTGATTGGAATGAAGAAATCGCTAAAGCATTAGCTCCTGAAGAAGGAATTCCAGCATTGACAGATCGTCATTGGGTTGTTATCAATTATATGAGAAAAGAATTCCAAGCAAAAAGCGATGCACCTTCAATTAGAAAATTAACTAAAGAAAGCGGCGTTGATACAAAAGAATTGTATGCTCTCTTTCCAGGCGGACCAGCTAAAAAAGCTGCACGTATTGCAGGATTACCGAAACCAAAAGGTTGTATTTAATAAAAGGAGAAATAAAAATGGCAGAGCCAATTAAGAAAGTATCTATAGTTGTTTCTAAGGGATCCCTTGAAGGTGTTTACCCCGGTTTAATTATGGCTAACGGCGCAAGAATGGAAGGAATTGAAGCCACATTATTTTTTACATTTTTCGGTTTGCATGCAGTGATCGAAAAAAAGATGGATAAACTAAAAGTAGCAACTGTAGGCAATCCGGCTATGTGCGTTCCTACTGCAATGGGACCGGGGTTACCTACATGGATGGGTGCTATCCCTGGTATGTCTTGGTTTGCAACTTGGATGATGAAAAAAGAGATGGAGAAATTAGATATTCCTCCTGTTCGCGAATTCATCGAAATGATACACGATGCTGGATGTGAAATCTACGGGTGCAAAGCTACTGTGGATATGTTCCACTTAACTAAGAAAGATTTTTGTCCTCAAGTGGATGATATTATTTCTGTTGGGCAGTTCTACGAAAAATCTGCCGGCGCACAAATTATCTTTACTTGATTAAAAATTGAGTATGACTCAAAGTAAATTTTTCTCTGTGTCTCTGTGGTGAAAAATAAAACCACAGAGGCGCAGAGCTACAGAGGAAACTCAAACATATCGAATCTCTTTTGATCTCTGATGCGTGTTTATATTTATTTTTTTCGATAAACCTTTTGAAATGCTTAAGAACAAATGGGGAGAGGATCGAAAACCAGATAAATGTAATTACGATTGATCTTATCAGCATAAATAAAATTTCGTAAGCGCGGTTCTTGCCTAGTGGAGGATAGAAGAACGAAAGCGTCATCAATGCGATAAGAAATATGAGCAAAACAATTCCGGATGATCTTTTCCACCAACGTTTCTTTTTATTCTTTTCAAAAAAAAATTCTTCTTCTCTTCTAATGGAAAAGTGCGGGAGTCTGTTAAAAAAAATAAGTGCTATATTAAATCACTATCACAATTTTATTCTCAACTGATTTTTGTATTTTTAAATTAAATTAAAAATGCTGATAGCGATTTAAAAGTTTTTGAAAGCTTTTGGAAGGTTTTGAAGCGGCGCACGGTGTGAAGCAGCAGTGTTTGAATCTTCTACGCAGCAGGCGCCAATCATTATTGATTATAAATTATTAGCTGAGAAACAGGCAGTACAATTCAAAATATTGAGGTGAAGATTGCAATTTGAAAAAACTTTTATTGAAGGATTACTCTTAGTTAAACCTGATATTTTTCCAGATGAAAGAGGTTACTTTTACGAGTCTTTTAACAAAAATAAATACAGCAGCGGAGGAATTGAATTTGAATTTGTTCAGGACAATATCTCAAAATCGGTAAAAGGAACAGTGAGAGGACTTCATTATCAGGTTGACCGTTACGCTCAGGGTAAATTGTGCAGCGTAATTTTTGGAAAGGTTTTAGATGTTGCAGTAGATATCCGTTTTGGTTCTTCAACGTTCGGGAAATATTATTCTGTTGAATTAAACGATGAAGAAAAAACACAACTATGGATTCCCACTGGATTTGCACACGGCTTTTCGGTTCTAAGCGAAGAAGCGATCTTCAGTTATAAATGCACGGCGCTTTATAACCGGGGAAGTGAGCGGTCAATACGCTTCGACGATCCTGTGTTAAAGATAGATTGGAAAGTCGCCGAACCGATCGTTTCAGAAAAAGATTGGCAGTCAAAATTATTTAATGATATAGATAAAGATTTTGTTTACTAAAGTAATAGGAGTTTGAAATGAATCTTTCTGTAATTGGAACAGGCTACGTTGGATTGGTTAGCGGTACATGTTTTGCTGAAATGGGAAATCATGTTATTTGTGTTGATAACGACGTGGAAAAATTGAAAAAGCTGAACGAAGGAATTGTTCCAATATATGAGCCTGGCTTAGAAATATTGTTCCATCGGAACATCGAAAAGAAAAGATTGTTCTTTACAGATGATTTAAAAAATGCCATCCTTAGTTCTGAAATTATTTTTCTCTCTCTTCCAACTCCTCAAAACGAAAACGGCAGCGCAGATCTGAAGCATGTATTTGAAGTAATTGAAAATATCGGAAATATTTTAAAAGAAAATAGAACAAAAGATTTTAAGATTATTGTAAATAAAAGCACCGTGCCGGTGGGAACAACTTCGGCGGCTGAAAAAAAATTAAAAGAATTTGGGTTAGATAATTTTGAAGTCGTATCCAATCCGGAATTTTTACGCGAAGGATTTGCAGTAGAGGATTTTATGAGTCCAGATCGAATTATTGTGGGCGCACATTCACAAAAAGTTTTTGAAAAGATGCGTGCATTATATGAACCTTTTGTTCGACAAGGCAACATAATAGTATTTGAGATGGACCCTGAAAGCGCTGAAGTTACAAAATATGCCGCTAATTCATACTTGGCGATGCGTATTACTTACATGAATGAACTTGCTAATTTTTGCGAAAAAGTCGGCGCTAATGTAGATATGGTTCAAAAAGGAATGGGAGCAGATACGCGAATAGGAAAAAGATTTTTATTCCCTGGAATTGGCTATGGCGGTTCCTGTTTTCCAAAAGATGTGAAAGCTTTAATAAAAACTTCTGAAGAGCACAATTCTTCCATGCGTATTCTTAAAGTTGTTGATGAAGTTAATATGCTTCAAAAACAAATTCTTGTAAAAAAAATTCTTAAACATTTTGATAATGATATTAAAAATAAAAAATTTGCAGTTTGGGGATTAGCATTCAAACCAAATACAGACGATATGCGCGAAGCGCCCTCTATTGTAATAATAAAAGAATTAGTTCGTCTTGGCGCAAAAGTTTCTGCATACGATCCTGCCGCAATGAATAACGCAAAATATTATTTTGGCGATATAATTGAATACTCGCAAGATCAGTATGATGTTCTAAAAAATGCAGACGCGCTTTTGACTTTGACTGAATGGAATGAATTTCGCAATCCGGATTTTGATCGTATCAAATCTGAATTGAAATTGCCGCTTATTTTTGATGGTAGAAATATTTTTGATACTGAGAAGATCGCAGAGCTGGGATTTGTTTATTACAGCATTGGGAGGAAAGCGGTTGGAGTTTGATTCGTGCTCATGCTCCTGATAGTTATATGCGAGCATGATTAAGACCACGATCAAGATCATGAAGATTATTAGTTACAATTATGAATTTAGAATTTTCTCGTAATACTCAACATACTTCGGGACTATCAAATTCTTATCAAAATGTTTAACTGCACGCTCGCGCGCATTCTTTGAAAATGATTTATATTTCTTTTCATTAGTAAGCAGCTCTATAACGTATTTTGCCATTCTATCTACATCGCCAATTTCTGCAATGTATCCGGTTTCATTGTGAATTACTAATTCGGGCAGTCCGCCAACCGAAGAACTAACAACCGGAATACCGCAGGCCATAGCTTCAAGTGCAGACAAACCAAAGCTTTCCGATTGAGAAGGCATTAAAAAAATATCTGATGCGCTTAGAATTTCTGTAAGACCATCTTGTTTACCGAGGAATAAAACATCTTTCTGTAAATCGAGTTCGCGCGCTAATCGTTCGCTCTCGGAACGGTCTGGTCCATCGCCTACAAGAACCAGTTTTGTGGGGATCTCTTGTTTAACTTTTTCAAGTATTCTGATAGTATCGGTTATTCTTTTGACCGGGCGAAAATTTGAAGTGTGTACCAAAACTTTTTCTCCGCCTGGCGCAACGTGCTTTCGGAACGTATCGCTGTTCCGCGGCTTGAATTTATCAATATCGATAAAGTTGTAAATTACTTCTATATCTTTTTCGATATTGTAATTGGTAAGTGTCTTTTCTTTTAAGAACCTCGAAACCGCCGTAACTCCATCGCTTTCTTCTATGCTGAATTTGACAAGCGGCATGAATGATGGTTCAAGTCCAACAAGCGTAATATCTGTTCCATGCAGCGTAGTAATAAATTTCAAATTCTTTTTTGATTTGCGAAGAACTTGTCGTGCAAGATAAGCGCTTACGGCATGCGGAATGGCATAATGAACATGCATAAGGTCTAAGTTCTCATACTCAATTACTTCTAGCATTTTGCTTGTGAGCGAAAGTCCGTAAAGTGAATGTTCAAACAGCGGGTAACTGCTTACCTCTACTTCATGAAAAAAAATATTTTCAAAAAATCTGTTTAGACGATGAGGTATTGCATAACTAATAAAGTGAACTTGATGCCCCATTGATGCGAGGGCTAAGCCAAGTTCGGTTGCTACTACGCCGCTTCCCCCGTATGTGGGGTAGCATGTTATTCCGATTTTCATAAAGATTCTCAGTTCTTTTTTAAAGTGCATCTTCTGTATTTTAAGCAACAAGTAAAGTAAAACACTTAGTTCAAAATACATTTATTTTTTTCAAATGAAAATTTTATTGATAGGACATTCGATCATTGATCATTTCGAGGAGTTAAAGAACGGAATTTCCAGACCGGGCGGCATATTATATTCAGCAATAGGAATGATTTCGGTTTCTAATCTCAACGATAAAATTTATCTATTAACAAGTTGGAATGAAAAATCGTTTCACCTTTTTGAAAAAGTGTATTTAAAAACAAATCTAAGGTTTGCGAACAAAATAGATAAGATGCCGGAAGTAATTCTAAAATTAACCGGCAGAAGTGAGCGAAGAGAAAAATACAAGAATTTATCGTTACAACTTTTTATAAATCAATCAATAAAGTGGAATCAATTTGATGGGCTTCTAATCAACATGATTACAGGCTTTGATATTTCTCTTGAGCAGCTTCAATTTATTCGCAAGAATTATAATGGTTTAATTTATTTTGACGTTCATACGCTTTCACGCGGTGTTGGTCAGAACATGACACGCGAATTCAGACCTATTGAGCAAATTGACTTATGGCTTTCGAACATAAATATCCTTCAATGCAACCAAAACGAACTCAATACTATTATTCCAACAGGAAGGGAAAAATATCGCATAGAAAAAATTTTTGAATACGGTTTAAAATTAATAATAATAACAAAAGGGAAAAAAGGCGCTATTGTATATTTTAAAAATGGGAATGAAATAAAAAGTATCACTGCAAAGGGGGAAAAAGTTGAAATGAAAAACAAAATTGGCTGCGGCGATATCTTTGGGGCGGTTTTCTTTTATTCATATATTACAACAAGAGATATCAATTTTTCTCTTTGGCGCGCAAATAAAGCCGGCGCGCTTGCGGCTTCAAGAAATGATCTATCAATAAACCCGGAAATTAGATTGAATGATTAACAGCGACTTGATTAAAAAACGAATACTTATTATTGGTTCAAATGGAATGCTTGGGCAGAGGTTAACAGAATATTTTCTTAACGCTCTAAATGTTGAACTGTTTTGCGTTTCCGAAGAAGATGAATCATTTTTTTCACAGGCCGCCTATAAAAAGTTAGACATCACACAAAAGAACAAAGTGCGCGAAGTAATTCTTGGGTTTTTCCCCGATTTTGTTATTAACACTGCAGCGTTTACAAATGTTGATAGAGCGGAAACAGAAAAAGAAATCGCTTGGAAGGTCAACGTAACAGGCGCTGAGAACTTAGCACTTTATTCATGGACTATTGACGCTCATCTTATTCATCTTTCAACAGATTATATATTCGATGGAGTCAACGGACCTTATACAGAGGTAAGCAAACCTAACCCGCTATGTTATTACGGAAGAACAAAACTTGCGTCTGAAAATTTAATCCGCACTTTCGGTCTTCAGCATACAATAATTAGAACAAATGTTCTTTATGGACCGGCTAAATATGGCCGCCCCGATTTTGTGAAATGGGTAGTGAACTCACTTCGTGATGATCAAATTATAAAAACTGTAACCGATCAAATAGGAAATCCAACTTACATTGATGATATTGTAAGCGCAGTAAATAAAATAATCGAGTTTAAGAAAGAGGGGATTTACAACATCGGCGGTGCTGAAATGATTTCTCGTTTTGATTTTGCTCTTCGCATTGCAAAATTTTTTAATCTAAATGAAAGACTGATCAAACCAATTCTTACAAAAGAATTAAATCAACCGGCAGCTCGGCCATTAAGATCCGGACTCATCACCTTAAAAGCCGAAACCGAACTTGGATACAAACCTTATTCTCTTGAAGAAACTTTTGTACAAATAAAAAATGAATTAAACTTATGAAACCATTTATCTTCCTTTTATTTTTTTCCTTTATCATACAGTTAAATACAATGGCACAAAAACCTTTTCCTAAATGGGCTGAAGGAATTGTTTGGTATCAAATATTTCCGGAACGATTTCGTAACGGCGATCCGAATAATGATCCGACAGTAGAAAAAGTTTTTACAGACTACAAAGAAAAACCTACAAGTTGGAAAATTACTCCTTGGGGAAGCAACTGGTTTGAAACACCTGAGTGGGCTAAAGAGGGAGGAGGAAAATTTAACGATATTTATTTGCGCAGATATGGAGGCGATCTACAAGGTATTATTGATAAACTTGATTATCTGCATGAACTTGGCGTTAAAGCAATTTATTTGAATCCTGTTTTCGAAGCTGTTTCTTTACACAAATATGATGCCTCAACTTATCATCACATTGATGTAAATTTTGGACCAGACCCTGAAGGCGATAGAAAAATTATTGAGTCTGAAATTCCCGATGACCCGGCAACTTGGAAATGGACTTCGGCAGATAAACTTTTTATAAGACTTATCGAAGAAGTTCATCGGCGCAAAATGTACATCATAATCGATGGGGTTTTCAATCATACCGGCAATCACTTTTGGGCTTTTGAAGATTTGGCAAAGAATCAGAAGAACTCTAAATACAAAGACTGGTATGTTGTTAAATCGTTTTACGATCCTAAAATACCTGGCAGTAAATTTGATTATAAAGGATGGTGGGATGTAAAATCACTACCCGAGTTGAACCGCACAAAAGATGATCTTGCCGCTGCCCCGAAGAATTATATTTTTAATGCAACTTCCCGCTGGATGGACCCGAACAAAGATGGAGACCCGAGCGATGGAATTGACGGATGGCGTTTGGATGTAGCACGCGAAGTGCCGCTCGGTTTTTGGAAAAGTTGGAGCGCTCTGGTCAAATCTATTAATTCGAATGCGGTTTTAATTGGGGAATTGTGGGAACTATCGCCCGATTTTGTAGGCGGTGATGCGCCGTTTGATGCCTTAATGAATTATGATTTTGCACGCGCGGTTAATCAATATTTTATTTGGCAGAAAAAGAAAATAAAAACTTCCAAGTTCATTGAACAACTACAAAAAATAAACAAAACGTATTCTCCAAAACATTTGCTCATTTTACAAAACTTGATTGACAGCCACGATACAGATCGTCTTTCATCTATGATAATAAATACTGACCGCCAATATGATAAGGAAGCGGGAACTGGAAATCCGAAATACGATCCTCGCAAGCCCGCCAACAAAGAATATGAAGTGCAAAAATTGATCCTCGCCTTTCAGATGACTTACATTGGCGCTCCAATGATCTACTACGGCGATGAATTTGGGATGTGGGGCGCTGATGATCCGCATTGCCGCAAACCGATGATCTGGGATGACCTGAGTTATGATGATGAAGTTATTGATGAGAATTCCGGTTTCAAAAAAGGGTTCGGAAAATATTCGGTTGAGCAGAATAGAGATTTATTTTCTTTTTATAAAAAGATGATCAAGCTGAGAAATGAATATGAAGCGTTAAAAAAAGGAGACGTTGAATTTATTTTTTATAACGATGGAAAAGATATTTTTGCTTTCGAGCGCGAATACAAAAATGAAAAAATGATTGCTGTTTTTAATTTGGGGGACAAAGAGGCAGTTATTAAACTGCCTGTTGTAAAATCGAAATCGAAAGCAAAGGAAATTTTACTGGGAACAGATATTCAGATTAAAGAAAAGATCAAAGTTCCTTCCGGAACTTTCCGGCTATTTTATTACTATTAAGAGGAGCAGCGAAGAATAAAAGAAAATTGACAATCTGAATTTTAATTTAGAAGTTTAGATTGCAAAACAGACCTTAATAATTAAATTGGAGGCAGAAATGAAAAAAGTATTCTTAGTTTTATTTCTTCTTTTATTTGCAGGCGCAACATTTGCACAAGTTCAAGTTCAGAGCGGCTCGTTCTATTACAGCAAGGATAATGCAAATTATACTTTGCATGCAAACCAAGGAAAAAGATTGGTCGAATATGAGATCACATTTCCTAAACCATTTGAGAAAAAGCCAAAAGTAATAATTATGCCCTCTCTCGTTGATGCCGAGAAAGCAACTCAAGTTCGTTATAATATCAGAGCTACAGGAGTTTCTCGCGATGGATTTGTTTTATTAGCAGAAGTTTGGGGCGATACGCAATTCCATTCGATCGGCGGCTTTTGGCTGGCGCATACTGAGGAATAGAAAGATAGACATGTTTTTAATGAAAAAGGTAGTCTTGAAAGTTACATTTTTTGCAATTCTGTTCGGGCTACAACTCGGAATTAGAATTAAACTTTTGAGACTTCCTTTTTTTATTAAAGAGTTATAAAATTTTTCTCCACAAAAATCCCTTTATCAAATCACTCACGCAATCCGGATTTTCAAGCGGCGTCATGTGTCCCGCATTGGGAATGATTGCAAACTCGGAGCTGTGAATTTTATCTGCCATCTCACGCATAATAGAAGTCGGCGTAAGTTTATCAAACGAGCCGCATAAAACTAAAGTTGGAATTTTTATTTGAGGAAGGAACGGCGTTGTATCTGTTCTGCTCATAATAGCTAATATAGCGCCTTTTACTCCGGTTGGATCGTTCTTGTGAGCTTTTGACAAAGTTCGCAGAAACATTTCTTCTTGTTCTTTTGGAGTTTCATCTGCAAAACAATTAGTTATAAACTGGTCAACAAACTTTATAAGCCCTTCGGTATTTATTTGATTTAAATGTGCAGAACGTTTCAGTCTGCCGGCATTATCGTCTGCGTCAGAACGTGTATCGCACAAAATCAATCCGGCAAACAGATCTTGGTTCCTTTCAACAGCGCGCAATGAAATGTAGCCGCCCATCGATAGCCCGCACAAAATTGGTTTTGTTAACTTCATTTCATAGATGATTGCAAATAAATCATCAACAAAAAATTCCATTGTGTACTGTCCATCGCCCACATAACTTTCGCCAAGCCCCCGCACATCGTAAGCAATACAATAAAACTCACTCTTCAGCGCTTCAATCTGAGATTCCCACATAGAATAATCATAAGGAAAACCGTGAACAAAAACGATACTTTGCTTTTTCGGGTCGCCAAAATAATTAACAGAAAGCCCGTTAATTGTAAGTTTCATAACGTCCTCAATTGATTTGTGAATGTTGGCGTTTTTTTTTTGTAATTTAGATTTAACAGCAAAAGAAAATTAAAGCAGATATGGATAAGATTCAAAAAATTCTTCAACAAAAATACTTAGCCCGCTTAATTGTAATAATACTCGCGCTTTCTTTTGTACTGATCTTTAACGGATTAACCCGCACAATAAATCACGCTATAAAAAATATTTTTTATTCCATACAAAGAGAACGCCAACTCGACACTAATATAGTGATTATTCATATAGATGAGAACGACATTCAAAGACTTGGCGGCTAGCCCTTAAAGCGTAGTTATTATGCATTGTTGGTAACTATTACTGCACAAGAATATACAGTTGAAAAAGTTTACGGAGACGTTCAAGCAATGATAGGCACAAGCGAAGAATGGATTATCTTAAAAGGCGGACAAAAATTAAGAGGAACTGATCTTATAGCAACCGGAGAAAGATCTTTTATCCAATTTTCGAGCAATGGAAATAAATTTGTTCTTCAAGGGAATTCCGCGCTTGCTTTGAACGCCATAAGAAAGCTTTCATTAAATGAATTACTGTTTGCGTTTGCAATGGAAGAGATCAGAAATGTACCGAAGAGAAACGGAAATCAAAGTACACGAAATACTGCAGTTTATGGTAAAGAACTTTCCATAAATTCAGCAAAGTTATTTCCTATACGCTATTTGGGATTCAAAAAAATAAATGGCGCTAAACAGCTTGCTCAAAGTGGATTCAAAGAATCGGCGATTATTGTATCGAAAGAGACATACAGAAAATATCCCGAGACAAAAACAAAGATTGACGATAGACTTTACTTTATTGATTTGATGATGCAACTAGACCTTTTCAACGAGGCAATTTCTGAATTGAACAGTATAAAAAGTTTGCAGCCTGTGGACAACGATTTGAAAGCAATTGATGCCCGCTTGAAATTGATAAATGATAAGATGCTCACAAAGTAAACCAATTTTTTCTAAAACGATCGGGAAATTTTTATCATTTAAACCGTAGTTATAAATTGCTTGTCATATATATTAAAACATCTAATTAGGAGGAGAAAATGAAAAAAATTAAATTGTCGCTAATTTTAGCATCTCTTTTTGTACTCTCACTTTTCTACTTTACGGCGTGTAGTGAAAATGAAGTAAGCGCTCCCACTCAACTAAACTTTAATTCCCCCGAATTTTCGGTTATCGATTTCATCGATACCGAGAATGGTATTGAAGACGCAACACTAAATAATGATATGACTTTTAACGGCACACTTTTGAATTATAGTTTTATGAACATGGGAAACAATTTTACGCCAGGCAATCCTTTATTTAAGGGGAATAGATGGCTAGAGCGTTTTGATTTCGGCAAACATCTTGGTCTTATATTTCGCAAGCTGGCTCTGAATGAAGATCAGAAAGCTAAGACCAAAGAATTTATGAAAGCATATCATGATGCAATTAAACCGCTTGTTAAAAAGTTTTATGAAGCAAACAAAGAGCTAATACAAGAAACAAGTAAAAACCGAAAAGCGATTGTAGAAGATCTTAAAGCCGGAAAAATCACAAAAGAAGAAGCTGCTGCTAAACTTAAAGAATTGAATGAAGCAACCCGCGACAAAATTAAGAGCAATCCAGAATCACAAAAAATTAGAGATGAAATGTGCGCAGAGAGAAGTAAACTCTTCAAAAATATTGAGTCTATTCTTACTACCGATCAGCTGGCTAAATGGAAAGAGATGACTGCAAAGATGAAAAATCCTTGCTGATAATAATAATTATTTTTTTTGAAGAACCGGTCCTCAGCAGGGCCGGTTTTTTTATTGATCGATTATTATTGCCCGAAAAATAATTAAATAAAGAAGACGTTAGCTTATCCTTTAATAACCCCTACCGGTCTTATCTTGGCAACTTTAGTGCTAATTCCTGCATAGTGCATTATATCAACAACCTCAGAAACATCTTTATAAGCGTGAGGCATCTCTTCGGCAATAGTTTTGTAACCTTTGGCTTGAATAACAATTCCACTATCAGTTAACTCTTTAATTAGGTCTTTTCCTTTTGATTGCTTCATAGCTTGATGGCGGCTCTGCAATCTTCCGGCACCATGACAGGAACTACCAAATGTTTCTTCCATAGCTTTCTTGGTGCCAACGGAAATAAAAGAGTATCGTCCCATATCGCCAGGTATTAAAACTGGTTGACCAACTTCTCGATATTTTTCCGGAATTAAATTATGCCCTGCCGGAAATGCTCGCGTTGCACCTTTACGGTGAACGCATACTTTCTTTTTCTTTCCATCACATTCGTGTTCTTCAATTTTAGCTATATTATGACAAACATCGTAAATGAGTTGAAAGTCAAGATCGGTTTCGGAGATAGCGAAAATTTCTTTCAAACTTTTTTTTGCAAGATGCATAATTATCTGTCTATTGTTCCAAGCAAAGTTTGCTGCGCACCGCATTGCAGAAAGATAATTTTGTCCTTCGCTGGATTGAATAGGCGCGCACGCAAGTTGTTTATCCGGCAGATTAAACTGATATTTCTTTTCCGCTTGAACCAAAACTTTTAAGTAATCGTCGCAAACTTGATAACCGAGCCCGCGCGAACCTGTATGTATCTGAATAACTAATTGTCCTTTGAACAAGCCGAATACTTGAGCAACTTTTTCGTCAAATACTTTTTCTACAACATCGACTTCAAGAAAATGATTGCCAGAGCCAAGTGTTCCGGCTTGATCCAATCCACGTTCAATTGCACGAGCGCTCACGCTGTCGGGGTCCGCTTCTTTCATTTTTCCATTTTCTTCAGTGAAAAGTAGATCCTCTTGAGAACCGAAACCATTTTTGATTGCCCACTCTGCCCCGTTTATTAAAATATTTTTTATTTCGCCTGCAGAAAGTTTTTTTATCGCACCGCTCGAACCTACGCCCGTCGGAATATTTTTAAAAAAGGTTTCAATTAGTTTTGGAATTTTGTTCTTGACCTGTTGATATTCTAAGGAGGTTCTTGCAACTCGGACGCCGCAGTTAATATCATAACCCACACCGCCGGGAGATATAACGCCTTCGTCTAAATCCGTTGCTGCTACGCCGCCAATTGGAAATCCGTAACCCCAATGTATATCCGGCATTGCTAGACTATATTTTTGTATTCCGGGTAAGCAAGCAACATTCACAACTTGCTTGAACGCTTCATCATTTTGAAGTGAACTTTCGAGCATGTTTTGCGAAATGTAAATTCTTCCGGGCACAAGCATGCTTCCGCTCTTTGTAATTTCCCAAAGGTAGTCTGTAATCTTTTCTATTTCAATTCCGCTAACACGCATATTGCCTCCCAATCCTTTTCACTTTGGATTACAAATGGCAAAAAAACAACAGCAAAAAAACTTTTTCAAATATCAAACACAATTAGCGTAGAATAATTATTTCCCTTCTTTTCAATTTTCATCTGGTGAAAAGTTATTGCTTTTATTTCTTCTTTTAGCTGATGGTAGTTTTCATTAAAGGGTTCGCAAAAAATTTCAGCAAATAATTTTACTGAATCTTTTCCTTTTACCATTTCCAACTTACTTACAGAATTAAACACCCACTTCTTAGAATAAAGAAGAAAATTTAATTCGCTCAAAAGTTGAACGAGCAATTCTTCGTAGCTCTCAGCATTCAAAGAGATAAGCTTCACGTCAGATGATACTGAATCAACACTTTCAAGTGCTGCCTCGTGCCAGGAATGACAAGCAATTGAAAATAAATCCTCAATTGAATTTGCTTCCACTTCTACGGCTATGTCTGCATTGTGTTCGATGAATTTATACGGCATAGTATTCTCATGAGGTGTATTAGTAAATTACAAATGTTTAATAAGTTAATAAAGGAAAGAGTTTTTTATTTTTCATAAAAGTACTAGGCGTAAAGTCAAATTTAGTGGGGATATAAAGACCCATGCATAGTATTATTCTTTTATTTTCTTCGAGAAATACTAATGAACTCACTATATTTGGGGGAAATTTAAAATAATTTTACAACGGATTCTCCTTCGAATTAACGAAAAATCTATGAAAAAAAAATTCTTATATTCACTACTAATAATTTAACTTATTTGATGAAAGAACCTGAAGTAGATCAAAATCTTGCGCTGGAACACGGCTTAACTGCGGAAGAATATGGCTGGATATGCGAACGATTAGGACGAACACCATCGTTCACAGAGCTTGGGATATTCAGTGTTATGTGGAGCGAGCATTGCAGTTACAAAAACTCAATTGCACTTTTAAAAACTTTACCAAGAAGCGGCGGAAGATTACTAGTTGGAGCCGGTGAAGAGAATGCAGGGTTAGTTGATATAGGTGATGGATACGCGATAGCTTTTAAAATAGAAAGCCATAATCATCCTTCAGCCGTTGAACCATACCAAGGCGCGGCAACTGGTGTTGGCGGAATTTTACGAGATATTTTTACGATGGGTGCGCGCCCAATTGCCTGTTTGAATTCACTGCGGTTCGGTCCTCTCACCGATCCACGTACTCGGTATTTGTTTGAAGAAGTAGTTAAAGGAATTAGCGATTACGGAAATTGCTTTGGCGTTCCAACCGTTGGCGGTGAAGTTTATTTTGATGAATCTTATAAAGGCAATCCGCTTGTAAACGCAATGGCAATTGGAATTGTTGATACTAATTGTATTGTATCGGCCGTTGCCAAAGGCAATTGCAATCCGGTTATGATTGTTGGTTCTTCAACTGGAAGAGATGGAATTCACGGCGCAACTTTCGCTTCTGAAGAAATATCCGAAAAGTCAGAAGCAAAACGCCCCTCAGTACAGGTAGGCGATCCATTTACCGAAAAACTTTTGCTTGAAGCAACTCTCGAAATAGTTAAAGAAGATCTGGTTGTTGGAATTCAAGATATGGGCGCTGCTGGAATTTCTTGTTCAACTTCTGAAATGAGCGCTAAAGGAAAATCTGGAATGATTATAGACCTGAGCAAAGTTCCATTGCGTGAAGAAGAAATGAGCGCTTATGAAATTATGCTATCTGAAAGTCAAGAAAGAATGCTTGTTATTGCTAAAAAAGGTTACGAAGAAAAAGTAAAAGAAATTTTTGCAAAGTGGGATCTGAATTGTGAGATCATAGGAGAAGTTACTAGTGAAGAAAAATTAGTAGTTAACTATAACGGTGAAAAGAAAGCCGAGATTAAACCTGCTGAATTGGTTCTTGGTGGTAATGCACCAATATATATAAGAGAAACAATGGAACCAAAATATTTACAAGAGAGCCGCAAGTTTGATTTTTATACTTTGTCCGAACCAGATTCTCTATGCGAAACTTTTATAAAAATATTTTCTTCACCAAATATTGCCTCAAAACAATGGGCCTATGAGCAATATGATTCTATGGTGCGCACTAACACTATAAT
Organism: Melioribacter sp.; assembly: GCA_020723965.1. Taxonomy (GTDB): domain Bacteria; phylum Bacteroidota; class Ignavibacteria; order Ignavibacteriales; family Melioribacteraceae; genus DYHW01. The sequence goes on from DYHW01000001.1 coordinate 317,738, forward strand.
TGGTCCGGGTTCTGATGCAGCGGTTATTTATATTAAAGGTACCAACAAAGCTATATCTGCAAAAACAGATTGCAACGGAAGATATGTATATCTAAATCCTAAAGAAGGAACTAAGATTGCAGTAGCAGAATCTGCGCGCAATGTTGTTTGCACTGGCGCTGTTCCCCTTGCAGTTACAAATTGTTTGAACTTCGGAAATCCTTACAAACCTGAAGTATATTGGACTTTCAAAAAAGCAATTGAGGGGATGGGAGAAGCTTGCAGATTTTTCAATACTCCTGTTACAGGCGGAAACGTAAGTTTTTATAACGAAAGTCCAGATACAGCAATTTTTCCAACGCCGGTTATTGGAATGGTTGGATTGATAGAGGATTTAGAAAATATAACGACCGCCGAATTTAAACAAGAAGACGATTTGATTTATCTTCTTGGAGAAGATTACGAAGAAATAGGCGGAAGCGAATACCTTAATGAGATTTACGGATTGGTAACGGGTGAAATTCCTCGGATCGATCTTCAAGCAGAAAAAGATTTGCATAATTTTATTCATCAAATTATTTCCAACCGTCTTATAAATTCTGCTCATGACGTTTCTGACGGCGGAATTATTACGGCAATAGCCGAGTGCTGTATTTTAAGAGAAGAAAAAACAATCGGCGCACGCGTTCATATTCCTATAAAAAGCCGTGAAGACTTTTCATTTTTTTCGGAATCTCAATCCAGAGTTATCATTTCTGTTAGCAAAGAAAATCAAGATAAATTTGAACAGATCGCATCAAAAAATTTTACCCCCTTTACATTGCTTGGAGAAACCGGCGGAAAGAGCTTAAATGTTAATGATCAATATAACTTTCCGCTTTCACAGCTTGTCGATTTATATTATAACTCAATTCCAAAGAGAATGCATGCTGCGGTTTAGGCACCTTAGAAAAATCAACTCGATAGTTTCATTATCATTTGTAAAAAAAGTATTTAATTTTTTAAATCACTATGTCATTAAACTTTTTAAGAGAATGGATGAAAATAATTTATTTTTTTCCGGAGCCGGAATAGCATTCTCTCTTATTCTTGGTATGATCCCATTGATTCTTCTTATCTTTTTTTTGCTTGGCAATATTGTTGACGCAGCAATTATAGAGACGCATATAAATAATTTTATCGATCAAATAATACCATATCCCGCTTACGCAAATTATATGAAACGCGTAATAAGCTCTAGATTACCAGAAGTTATAGAATACAAAACTCTTGCAGGGTTTATTGGAGTTTTTGGATTGCTTTTTACTTCGACGTGGATATTCAGCAGCATCAGAACAATTCTCAATCAAATTTTCAGTGTTAAAATTCAGAGAGGTTTTTTTTACGGGCTGATTAGGGATATATTTATGGTAATTCTGCTTGTGCTCTTAATAACTATTTATATATTCGTCATTCCCGCTTTCAATATAATTTATGAACTCACAAAAAATTATGGCTTCGTTCAGGAGTATACTAAAAGTCCCTTATGGAATCTGATTGTTTATTCATCTTCTATTCTATTGATGTTCGGTTTATTTTTTGCTCTCTATTATTTAATACCTTATGAAGAACTTGGAAAAAGAGTAGCAGCCGTTAGTGCGTTTTGGACAACTCTTCTGTGGGAAATTGCTCGCAGCATTTTTGGATATTATGTTAATCATGTACTCGGCATTAATCCTATTTATGGCGCGTTTGTTCTTATTCTTGCAATACTTTTTTGGATCTTTTATTCATCATGCTTATTTATTGTAGGCGCAGAGATTGGACAACTTTACCGCGAAAGAAGAGAACAAAAGTTAATTATGAAAAAATGAAATTGCATTCAAATTATATTGAGCTTTTCAATAACTTGGGAAACTTATCAGTTTAGAAAATGAACAGCGATTAAAATAACATGCGTTATTTGAGATAAAATATTTTAGCGATATCAAAAAAGATGTATATTATTAGAAACAAATCATTATAAAAACTTGTATGAAGAGTCAATTATTCGATTATTACAAAGGAGAGTTATGTTCTTAAAAAATCATAAAGCTAACCGATATTTGTCTTCAATGCTTTTTTCCTTTTTATTGATTTTTTTCCTTGGCAATATTGAATCGGTATTTGCTCAAGATAATTTTGAAAGCAAACCTAAAAAGGGAGAAGTGGTTGAACAGGGAAGAAAAGAGTTTGATAAAGCAGTAAGACTAAAAGTTAAGACCCGCTATAAGCACGTTGCGTTTTACGACAGTTACGGAAAGCTTCCTGCAAAAAAAACATTGGTCGAAAAAGTTACATTCGACAGAAGAGGTTTAAGGAAAGAAAGAATTCGATACACGAGCCTGGGCAGCGTTGATCTGAGATATGTTTTCTCATATGATGCCAAAGGAAATTTAGTGAAGTTTGAAACCATTGAAGGGAGTGGCAACATCTTAACAAGAAAAATTTCTGCTTATGATAAAAAAGGAAATGAGACGCTACGGAAGTTATATGAACGGGATAAGGCAGGTGAGAGCAAAATAGAATATACTTATGATGATTCCGGAAATTTATTAGAAGCTAAAACTTTTACCCCGAAAGGAGAATTATTTTCAACTATTATAAATGAATATAAGAACGATCTTAGGGTCTATTCCGCATCAAAGAGCTATAAAGACGAAGTTGTTCAAGAATCTTTTTTTGAATATGATTCAAACAGAAGATTGATAAAGGAAGCCGGGAAAGAATTAAAAACGCCTTTCACAATTATTTATACATACGATTCGAAAGGAAACGTTATAGAGAAGAACGATCCTCAATTCAAACGGAATAGTATTTATGATTCGAATAATAACTTGATCGAAGATAAACTATTTCATAATGATGGCAGCAGACAATACCGCGTTGTTTTTACATATTACAAGAATGGACTGCAGAAAGAAGAGATAAGATATTCCAACGATGATACACCGGTATTTTACGGTAAATACGACTATGAATTTTATAAATAATTTTTAATGATAAAATTTCTTCCACTAGGCGGCGCCGATGAAATTGGCGCCAGCTCTTTTTATCTAAATATTAACGGCACCGGCATACTTCTCGATTGCGGAATTCATCCGCGCAAAAAAGGTTTTGATGCTCTTCCCAAATTTGATCTGATAGATAATGAACCGTTAGATTTTGTATTTATAAGCCATGCACACCAAGATCATATCGGCTCTCTTCCTTTTTTAATACAACGTTTTCCGCATGTTATTATCTACGCTACTACGCAAACCAAAGAAATAGCCGGACTTGTACTTCATAATGCGGCAAACATTCTTGCATCTGAAAAAGATTATGAAAATCAATTCAAAATTTACACGCATGAAGAAGTTGATCTGCTTATTCAAAGTATCCGCGAAATCGAATATGAAAAAGGAATTGAAGTAAAAGGTCTGCGTCATTTTTCAGAATCCAAAATAAAAATATCTTTTCACGATGCCGGACATATTCTTGGAGCAGCCGCAATATTGATTGAATACAGCGGTTACAGAATATTTTACACAGGCGATTTCAATCTTTCAAATCAAGCTATTATGAAAGGAGCCAATCTTAAACATATAAAACATATAAACACTTTAATTCTAGAATCAACTTATGCGTCAACTGATTCGGCTAAAATAAGCTCTTGGAATAGCGAACTTGAGCGTTTCACAAGATCTGCAAATCATATTCTTAATAACGGCGGGTCTATTCTTATTCCAGTATTTGCTCTCGGTAAAACTCAGGAAATACTTGCTTCAATTTATCTTGCTATGAAAAAAGGTAAGCTGACAGAGACAAATATTTTTACCGGTGGAATCGGAAGGGATATCTCTAATCTTTACGATAAGAACAGATATATCGTTCGAAGAAAGAATCCCGATTTGGTGTTGAAAAATATTCCGCAGCTAAATCTCTTTGAAATTGATGATTATAATTATTTCAAGAAAAATAACGGGGTAGTTCTTGCTTCAAGCGGAATGATGCTAGTGGGAACTCCATCATTTAAGCTGCTCGATTATTGGCTTGGGCAAAAATCGTTTGGAATTTTTGGCGTTGGTTATTTCGATCCCCAAACACCGGGATTTACAGTAATGAGTTCAAAAAAGGGAGACACAGTTAAGCTGACAGAATTTGGGCAACAAAAAAAAATAATGTGCCACATCGAACGGTTCTATTTTCCCTCTCATTCAAAAAGGGAAGAACTACTTTCTATCGTAGAAGAAACTAGGGCTGATAAAGTGATTTTAATTCATGGCGATCACTCAGCAAAGGATTGGCTCGGGTTTCATCTGCTCGATCGTTTTTTTTTTGTTAAAGTTCACTCTGCAGAAATTGGAAGGGAAATTATGCTTTCTTAGCTTCTTTATCTTTTTGGCTTTGCTGCCAAAACGCTTTCTTAAAATATTATTGAATCATCTTTTCATTCAGTTCTATAGTTGTGCATTCATTTGAACAAAGTTAATATTTCATCGCAGACCGGAAATCCTTTTGCGGTAAGCTTTAATTTTTCATTGGTTTTACTGATGAATTTTTTAGCGGTTAATTCCTCAAAAATTCTTTCGTTTTTGTTCAGCCAAATTTCTCCGAATAGATTTTTAAACTCAGCAATGTTTAACCCATTACCTCGTAGAGCAAGCATAACATATTCGTTTAACATATCATTGGGAGAAAGTTTTTCTCCCCCTATAACAGCATTTCCTTTTTTTTCTACTGATGCATTATAAAATTTTAATGAAGAATAATTCCACCACCGGTTCCCTTCAACAAATGAATGTGCCGAAGTGCCAAAGCTGATATAATCTTTATATTGCCAATATGCATTATTATGAATGCATTCATAGCCGGGTTTGGCAAAGTTTGAAACTTCATACTGTTCAAAACCACGCTCTGTTAAAAATTCTATTGTTACTTTGTAAAGATTGGCATCATAATCTTCATTTTGCATTTTAATTTTGCCTTCTAAAACCATTTTATTCAAAATTGTTCCTTTCTCTAAAATCAAACTGTATGCGGAAATATGCTTGATTGGCAGCTGCACTGCTTTCTGAAGGTTTGTTATCCATATTTTTTTTGTTTGTCCTGGAAGATTAAAAATCAGGTCTATACTTATGTTATCAAAACCGCTCTCTGTGGCGTCATTAACTGTTTTTGTTGCAGTTTCCGCATCATGAATACGTGTGAGAAATTTCAATTCATTTTCATTAAAAGATTGAATACCAATGCTAATTCTATTTATCCCAATTTTTCGAAACTCGATCAGTTTTTGTTTTTCTACAGTGCCAGGATTAGTTTCGAGGGTTATTTCAGCATCTTCACTTACATAAAAATGTTTTTTAACGTGTTCAATAATATCCGAAATGTATTGCGGAAACATGAATGAAGGAGTTCCGCCGCCGAAGTAGATAGAAATAATCTTTCTCTCTTCCGAATAGAGAGAAGAATAAAATTCAACTTCTTTTTTCAACGAATTTAAATAAGTTGAAACATTCTCATAAGAGATGATAGAATAAAAATCGCAATAAATGCATTTGTGATCGCAAAAAGGGATGTGTATGTAGACAGCTGTTTCTTTCATTTAACCAAGATCGATTTCATTCGAAAACAAATTTAGTTATTTCCACAATAGACAACTAATTTGTGGGAACCTATCAAATGCAAGTCTTTAGTGAAGAATGGGCAGTTGCTTTGAAAGAAAAAATAAATCTGAACTTGCAATACAAAAAATTATCGGCAGACTGGAAATTTCCGTTGATATTTATGATGAAAGAAGATGCGGGAGTAAAGTCAATTTTTCTTGATCTTTACGAAGGAGAATGTAAGACTACCCGTATAGCTTCTCAACAGGATTTTGAAAAAGCTGAATATGTAATGAGCGCCTCTAAAGAAACATGGCGGAAAATATTGGACAAATCATTAGACACGGTTTCCGCCATAACAATGCGCAGACTAGAAGTAACTAAAGGTAATTTATTCTCGCTATTAAAATATGTCAATTCATCTAAAGAACTTATTGAAAGCGCAGTTCTTATTGAAACGGAATTTTAAAATTGCCTCTTTTACAAAATTGAAATAATAACTACCAGCCGATAGAAATACCTCCGCTAACTGTTTTAGTCTTTGCAAGTTTGTAATCGGCATTTATATTAACTATTCCAAGTTTGAGTGTAAGACCAACAACTGCTCCAGTTGAATTTTCCCCTTCAAGATCAAACTTAATAGGGAAAGTAACATCAACACCGCTAATAGTTTGTGTGGCATTGTATTTAACCGTTGTCTTTGAACTTTCCATTGTAATACCAGCATAAGGGATAATAGCAAAGACGCCGCCAATTTTTTTGCCAATGTAAGCGCCAAATTGAGTTGCGTTACTTTCAAAGATATCTCCAATCTTTAATGATTGCATAAAATATCCAACGCCAATATCAATAGGTAAAGGATTAGGAAACCAAACACCTGGGTTATGTATTCCTCCAACTCCAATGTATGATAACTTACCCATATCTTGAATATCTTCCCAGGAGAAATATCTAACTGAAACGTTAGTTCCGAAAACAGTTCCAACAGTTACCTGTGGAGCAACCATTGGGAAAGCAGGAAGGTCTTCAAGATAACCGGTTACTTCTTTAATCTGTACATCATACTTTCCTATTGCTCTGCCCTGTACCGTCTTTCCGGGAAAAGTAATAAGCAAAGGTTGATCGCCCTTTCCAACAATAGTGGGGCCTGCAAATGTTACATCAAATTTTGTTGCAAGCATTTCGTTGAAGATAGCTTGATATCCGGGAGTTGCACTCGTAATACCGGAGTTATTTAAGATCTGTTGAACTTGAGTTTGATTAAAATAAAATTGTCCATTCGCTGTAAAATTTTTTACATCATCAGAAAATAAAGTTCCCATACCAACAAGTTTGATGTCAAGGTGGAATCCTAATTTTGTTGCTTCGGGGACACGTGATATCCACCCGGAATTAAGATTAGAACCGAATGCATTAACAATTGGTGCTACGTATGCTTTACCGGCAACCTCACTAAGTTTTCCAAGAGTTTTTTCGAGATCACTTTGAGCATTTACTGAAATAACGCCGACAAATAGAAAAACAGAAAAGATTTTTTTTAACATGTCATCCTCCAAATTGATGTTAATTCTTAATTGAATTTAATTATCTATTCTTTCTTTGCAAAGAGAAAAATAATTTGAATGGAAAGCTGTGTGACTTTGGACAAAATTTGTTTTACGATAAACCCATTAATTCGCGAGCGCCATTGAGAGATGCTTCTGTAATTTTTTCTCCGCTTATAAGTTTTGCAACTTCATTAACTCGCTCCAGTTCGTTCAATTTTTTTATTGAACTTACTACTCGCTCGGCTATTTTCTTCTTTACAATTGAAAAATGATGTTCGGCTAATCCTGCAATTTGAGGAAGGTGTGTTATGGCTATTATCTGATGGAAAGATGCAAGTGATTTAAGTGCCTGTCCTACTTTTTGTGCTATTCGTCCGCTAACACCAGTATCAATTTCATCAAAGATCAAAATTGGCAGTCGATCTGACTTTGCTAGAATTGATTTCAACGCTAACATAATACGCGAAACTTCGCCCCCAGAAGCCACTTTTATCAAAGGTTTGGGGTCTTCTCCAATATTTGTAGAAACAAAGAATTCTATTTTGTCAAATCCGCGTTCGTTGAATTTGTATTTCTTGTCGTCAACTAAAATATAATTTTCACTCGCTCCATCAGCTTTATCATTTTCCAAATTCACTTCGAAAACAGGATGGGTGATACCAAGATATTTTAATGCTTCTTCAATTTCTTTTTTCACAATAGCAGAAAACAATTTTCTCTTCTGTGAAAGTTTTTTTGCTGTAGAGCCGCACTCTTTTCGTACTTCGTTTATTTTTTTTTCTAATTCAGAAACTTTCTCGGCAAAGTTTTCAACTAGATCATAATCTTTCCCAATTTTATTACGGTGTTCTATAATAGTTTTAAGAGAACCGCCATATTTTTTCTTTAGCATAGATAGCGCGCCTAGTCTTTCACGTACTTCATCAAGACGTTTGGGCTCAAGATCAATTTTATCTTTATAGCTTCTGATAGATAAGGATACTTCATTTAACAATGCAAAAGCAGATTCGCATTCACCTAATTTTTCTAAAAATGTTTTATCGATGCGGGAAAGTTCGTTCAGCTTGTTTTTTACATCTGCAAGTCTGCCTTGAATTGAATTCTCTGCATCATACAAATTTTCATATATATAGCTGACGATTGAAAGAAGCTTTTCAGAATTTTCAAGAATTTTTAGTTCCTCTTCCAATTTTTCCTCTTCGTCTTGCTGAGGGCCAACCGCATCAATCTCTTTAATCTGAAATTCATACAGCTCTTTTTTTTCGAGAAGTAAATTTTCTTTTTCTTTCAACTCTTTGTGTTCTCTCAAATAAGCATTTAATTTATTATATGCTGTTCTAAATCTTTCCAGCTCATCTCCAAGATTTGCGAAATCATCCAGCATTTCAATGTGAGTTTCTGCCCGCAGTAATGATTGATGCTCGTGCTGTCCATGAAGATCAACAAGCATGTTGCCAACTTCTTTAATAAGATTTAAAGTTACGGGCGTATCGTTAAGAAAACATCTGTTCGTACCTTTTAAAGAAATCTCCCTTCTTACAATTAGTTCTTCGCTGTTCTCAAGTTCATTTGCTGAAAGCAATTCTCTAACTTTTTTATTTCCCTTAACATCAAATATCCCCTCAACTATGGATTTTTCGGAACCCTTGCGAACAACTTCAGATGATGCGCGTTCGCCTAGCAGCAAACTCATAGCATCAATCAATATAGATTTACCGGCTCCAGTTTCTCCGGTGATTATATTCAATCCCTTTTCAAACTGAATCTCGATGTTTTCGATGAGCGCGTAATCTTTGATTAGAAGTGATCTTATCATATTTTTTTATCTTAAATTAATTGCGAATATTGTGAATGGAAAGGTAAGTAGCAAGTAATCTGTTTTTGAGAAAATTAAGAAATTATTTAGTGATCAATTTTCTGATATAAAAATACAGACGAACAATAAAATTGGTCTTTCATATAATTATCATTATTGAAATTGAGATAGCATCTTTGATTGCACACCTTTCTTGCTAATTTGACATTCGCTCATACCTTCAATATATTTCACCTATAAATTTTGAAGAAAGTTCTTTTAGATTTCTTTTTCAGAAATAAAAATTTGATCGCTGTGTGGAGTCCCGATAAATCGAATCGGGAGTAGCACGTATCGGACTCATAACCAAGTAAAGAAAATAAAAATTTGATCGCGGAGTGGAGTCCCGATAAATCGAATCGGGAGTAGCACGTATCGGGCTCATAACCAAGTAAAGAAAATAAAAATTTGATCGCGGGGTGAAGTCCCGATAAATCGGGAGTAGCACGTATCGGACTCAGAACCTAGTAAAAAAAATAAAAATTAGATCGTGGTGTGGAGTCCCGATAAATCGGGAGTAGCACGTATCGGACTCATAACCTAGTAAAGAAAATAAAAATTTGATCGCGGGGTGGAGTCCCGATAAATCGGGAGTAGCACGTATCGGGCTCATAACCTAGTAAAGAAAATAAAAATTTGATCGCGGGGTGGAGCAATTGGTAGCTCGTCGGGCTCATAACCCGAAGGTTGTAGGTTCAAGTCCTGCCCCCGCTACTAATAAACTAAGAATCCGACTTTTGTCGGATTTTTTGTTTACTACACCTCGATGGAGCTCTGGAGTAATTTATTTTTTCAATTAAGTTAAGTTCGTATTTATACATCTATTTTAGAGAATGTTGTATAATCTTTTATCCGCTCGTATTTTCAATATTTATCAGTGAAAAACTATCAACCACAAGACAGTTTGAAAGAATATCATGCAACGCTTGTTTCTTTTCTGTGAAAGCTGCCATTACATATCCAATTCCAAGTATCAATCCAGATAAAATTTTACCGAAATATCTTCCGGTCGCTTTTCCAAAACCGATTCTATTTCCCATCATATCAGTTACCTTAATGCCAACAATCATCTTGCCTAGTGTAGCCTGTTTTTTTGATGATTCCATCAAAGCGTAATACAACCAATCGGCAGTGATATTTATCATTATAAATCCAATTATAACAAAAATAAAGATGGACATTACAGCAATCGACATTTCGTCATCAAGCATTTGATAGCTTACTTTAGTGAAGCTGTTAAATTCTTCAATATTCTGCTGTGAAAAATATCCGACTAATACAAAGAACCAAATTGGAATAAATAGAATTAGTCTTGCAAAGCCCAAGATTAGCTGATCGATCAGATGAGCTAAGAACCTTTTCCAAAAACCTGCATATTTTATTTGAGTATTCATGGCAGCACCATTTTGGATTTATATTATTATTAAAACAATATTCTTTACATTTAATCTGTTTCTCTTGATTCACAACTCGATTTATCAATTTGCTCCATCACTTAAGTTGACCTTTGCGACAAACCTGTCTGCACCGCATACAGGAATTAAGATCGAGTTCAGGATAATTGCAATATAATATTTTAGATGCCTCATTTGAAATAATAATTCTTTTTTTGCTAATTCAGCTTATTATTTATACATTGTGCCATCCAATTCGCCCTTCGTGGGCGATTTTTGTTTGTAGAGTATGGAAAAAGAGCAAATTTATAGTAAAATCGAAGAAATAGTTGCTTCGCTCGGATACTTTCTCATCGATCTAAACATCCGCGGCGATAGCCACATGAGAATTATCGAAGTTTATATTGACAACGAGAAGGGTATTACTCCACTCGATTGCTCACTTGTAAGCAGCGCTGTTAACCAAAAAATTAGCGAAGAAAAGATAATTGATGAAAATTACCGGTTGAATATTTCTTCACCCGGCGTTGAGCGCTCTTTGAAATATCTTCTTCAATATCATAAACATTTTAATCGGAAGTTAGAAGTACACTACAAGTATGGGGAAGAAACCAAAAAGTTGACCGGCAAACTCATGCGTCTCGAAGGAGATGATCTTTTTTTCGAGAGTTCAAACGCTGAAGTGAAAATAAATTTTCAAAATATTATTACCGCAAAAGTTCTAATTAGTTTTTGACTGGAGGAAAAATAAATGAACACTGAGATTGTAGAATCCTTTTCGCAAATGGTGCGTGAAAAAAGTCTTGATAAAGATGTTCTCGCTGGAATAATTGAAGAGATTTTTGGCTTGATGGTTAAAAAGAAATACGGACCAGATGCTAAATCTGATGTTGTTGTTAACATGGATAAAGGTGATATCGAAATATTTCTTGAGCGCACTATAGTTGAAGAAGTTCAAGACCCGGGCACACAAATAAGCATTGACGAAATGAATGAAAAAGGAAACGAAGATCAACTTGAAGTAGGTGAAGAATATGTCGAAAAGATTGAATTGAAAGATTTTGGAAGAAGATTGATAAATCTTGCGCGCCAAAGTTTGAGTCAGAAAATACGCGAAATAGAGAAAGATATTGTATACAATGAATATAGTGAAATGATAGGTGAGATCGTTGTAGGCGATATTTACCAAGTAAGAAGAAACGATGTACTCGTTAATCACAACAAGAATGAGCTGCTGTTGCTGCGCAGCGAACAGATACCGCGCGAAAAATACCGCAAGGGAGATACAATACGCGCTGTTGTTAAAGACGTTAAAAAAACTCCGAACGGACCGATTATCATAATCTCACGTGCTGACAATCTGTTCTTAAGAAGGTTATTCGAAATAGAAATACCTGAAATTTATGATGGTGTTATTGAAATAAAAGGGATAGCGCGAGAACCTGGTGAAAGAGCAAAAGTTGCAGTTGAATCGAACGATACCCGAATTGATGCTGTTGGCGCCTGCGTTGGAATGAAGGGAGTTCGCATTCATGCAATTGTACGCGAATTAAATAATGAGAACATCGATGTGATCAATTATACTGAAGACCCGTTCATTTTTATTCAACGATGTTTGGCCCCCGCAAAGCTGAAACAGATCGAAATTAATGAAGACGAGAAAAAATGTACTGTTACCGCAGATAGCGATCAGGTTTCGCTGATAGTCGGAAGAAACGGAGTTAATATACGTCTGGCAATGAAGTTGAGCGGATATGAAATTGAAGTTATACGGCTTGAAAAAACGCTAGAAGAATATGACGAAGATATTGAACTGCCGGAACTTCGTGAAGAATTAGGCAGCGACATAGTTGATCTTCTTATTGAGAATCAGTTTGAAACCGCTGTTGAAGTTTTGAAAGCGGGTGTTGATAAATTGAAAGAGATCGATGGTATCGATGAAGAAAAAGCGAAAGAAATAATTCAATTACTCGAAAATCAATTCGAAGAAGAAGAATAAAACCAAACAAAAATTTTTAGGTTATTATAATGCCGGAAATAGCTAAAGCGTCAAAAATTCGTCTCTACAAAATAGCTTCTGAATATAATCTTTCTTCTGAGAGTTTAACTGAGTTCTTGCAGAAGAAGGGATATGAAATTAAAGGGCACATGTCTCTTCTTACCGATGAAATGATTGCTGATATCAAATCTCATTTCAAAAAAGATATCGAGAAAGCTGAGAAGCATAAAAAGAAAATTTCTGATTTTCAAAAGAAGAGAAGCGAGCATGATGCTGCAGCAGAAATAGTTAAAGTAGAAAAAAAGACTGAAGAAAAACAAATTGAAAAAGTAGTAGAAATACAAGAAACTACCCATGCAGAAGTTAGTCCCGCCAAAGAAAATATTTTATCAGAATCAGAAACTGTTGTAGAAGTTCCGATTGAAGAAATTGCAGAGCAGCCAAAACCGTTTAAAACCGAATCAGAATTACAGTTGGAAACTAAGAAAAAGGGATTAACGATTGTTGGGAAGATAGAACTAGGCAAAAAGAAAGATAAAGAGGAAATTAGCCATAGCGCTCTGCTAAAAGATGTTCCCGTTTTGCCCAAATCTATAGAAGCTTCACAAGAAGAAGCTGATAAAAAGAAAAAGAAGAAAGTCTTAAAGGCAAAAAAGAAAATTAAATCTCCCGAAGAAACAACAGATGAAGTTGTTCCTCCGAAAAAGAAGAAAAAATTAAAACGACTTGAAGTAGATAAGCGCGAAGTTGATGATGCTATTCGTAGAACTATGTTAAGCATGGATGAATCTGCTATAGGTGACCGTGCCTCCTCAAGAAAGAAAAAAAGAAAAGAGAAACAAGAATTGCAGGAAAAGATTCTTGAACTAAAAGAATTAGAAAAAACAAAAATTAAAGTTACCGAATATATTGCAGTTAACGAGCTCGCAAATTTGATGAATGTTCCTGTTAGCGATGTTATTCAAAAATGTATTGGTCTTGGATTGATGGTTTCAATCAATCAACGGCTTGATGTAGAAACTATAACCCTTATTGCTGATGATTTCGGTTTCGAAATTGAACTGGAAGAAGAATATCAATCCGAAATTGATGCCGAAATTCCTGATAAGGAAGATATGCTTCTTCCTCGCCCGCCGGTTGTTACAATTATGGGACATGTTGATCATGGAAAGACATCACTATTAGACTTCATTAGAAGCACAAATGTTGTTGCCGGTGAATCCGGTGGTATTACTCAACATATCGGCGCTTACAAAGTAAATGTTAATGACGGAAAAGAAATTACATTTCTTGATACGCCAGGACACGAAGCATTTACAGCTATGCGTGCGCGAGGTGCAAAAGTTACTGATATTGTTGTGCTAATAGTTGCAGCAGATGATGCTGTAATGCCTCAGACAGTCGAAGCGATCAATCACGCTCAAGCGGCAAATGTTCCAATTATTGTTGCAATAAATAAGATAGATAAACCAAACTCTAACATTGAAAGAATAAAACAACAGCTTTCCGAAAAAAATATTTTAGTAGAAGAGTGGGGCGGTAAATATCAGTATGTAGAAATTTCTGCTAAGCTTGGAAATAATATTGATCTTCTTTTAGAAAAAATACTTCTCGAAGCCGAATTGCTCGATTTAAAAGCTAATCCTAATCGGCAAGCTCGAGGAACAATTATCGAATCACAGCTCGATAAAGGGAAAGGAATTACTGCTACTGTTCTAGTTCAGAAAGGAACGTTACGAATAGGAGATCCGTTTATTGCCGGTGTAGTTCACGGTCGCGTTCGCGCAATGTTTGATGAAAGAGGAAAGAAAGTTCCTGAAGCCGGCCCGTCAACTCCGGTTCTTGTACTCGGTTTTGAAACAGCGCCTCAAGCAGGAGATACGTTTACTGTTGCTCAATCTGAACGCGATGCCCGCGAAATTAGTTTGAAACGGTTACAATTGAAACGCGAACAGAACCACCGCCAGGTTCATCATATTACACTTGATGAAATTGCAAACCAAATTTCTCGCGGCGGTTTTAAAGAATTGCCTATCATAGTTAAAGGAGATGTAGACGGTTCGATAGAAGCATTGTCTGATTCGTTAATGAAATTATCAAACCAAGAAGTATCTGTTAAAGTGATTCATAAAGGCGTTGGCGCTATTTCAGAAGGGGATGTCCTTCTGGCTGCCGCATCGCGCGCTATTGTTGTAGGGTTCCATGTGCGTCCAAACGTAAATGCACGTAAGCTTGCCGAAACTGAAAAAGTTGATATTCGCATTTACAACATTATTTACGATGCTATTAGCGAAATTAAATCTGCGCTCGAAGGAATGCTCTCGCCGGTTGTTTCTGAAGAAGTAGTTGGCACTTTGGAAGTAAGAGAAACCTTCAAAGTTCCTAAAGCCGGCACCATTGCAGGCTGCATGGTTATGGATGGAAAAATTGTTAGAGGGGCAAAAATTCGTCTCTTTAGAGATGGTATTGCAGTTTATGAAGGGGAGATCGGTTCACTCAAAAGATTCAAAGAAGATGTTCGCGAAGTTGAAAAAGGTTATGAATGCGGGTTGAACATTTCCAATTTTAACGATGTAAAAGTTGGCGATATTATAGAAGCTTTTAAATTGATCGAAACAAAAAAGAAACTTGACTAAAAATGTCTCATAGATTAGATAAAATTGCAAGCTTGATAAAAGAGGAGATCAGTTTGATCTTTCTTCATAAAATTCAAGATCCAAAACTAAGTATTCTTACTATAACCAACGTTAAGGTGAGCCCCGATGTGCGCCAAGCTAAAGTATATTTTTCGGTTTATAATAAGGAAAAACGTGAAGAAGTTTTGGAAAAGATAAATGAAATAAAAGGATTTATACGCAGCCAGCTTGCAGGCAGAATTCAATTACGGTTTGTTCCGGAATTGGTTTTTTTTATTGACGATACTCTTGATTATGTTGAAAAGATGGAAGGGCTGTTCAAAAAAATTCATGAGAATGATAACGAGAAATACGAAAAGTAATTACGAACCCGATTTCGAAAGTGGTGAAGTTATTTTGATAGATAAAAACTTTCGTAAATCGTCTTTCGACATAGTATATAAAATTAGGAAAGCAGTTGGCGTAAAAAAAGTAGGACACGCAGGAACTCTTGATCCCATGGCAACAGGATTGGTAATAGTTTGTACAGGAAAAATGACAAAAGAGATCAATACTTTTTTGAATCTTGAGAAGACTTATACTGGAATTATTTCTCTTGGCAAAACAACTTCTTCATTCGACCTCGAGACGGAATTCAATTTAGAAACTAGTCTTGAGAATGTAACTGAAGAAAAAATATTTAAAGCGAGAGATTCTTTCTTAGGAAATATTTTTCAATTGCCGCCAATGTACTCGGCTATTAAGAAAAACGGAATAGCTCTTTATCAATTTGCGCGAAATGGCGTTGAAGTTAATAGAGATGTGCGCCAAGTTTATCTATCAAAATTCGAAATAACAAAAATCTCTCTTCCCGATGTTCATTTTGAAATTTGCTGCTCTAAAGGAACGTATATAAGAGTTATTGCGCACGATTTTGGACAATTACTTGGATGCGGCGCTTATTTGAAAGAATTGAGACGAACCGGAATTGGCAATTTCAGAGTCGAAGACGCTCTTCTTATTGATGAATTTAAAGAGTTCGTAAAAAATTATTCTGTTGCGGTTAATTCAGATTAAGACTGAAATGAAAGTATATAGAGAAGATTCTGAAATTGTAAAAACAAAAAAAGCTGTTGTAACGGTTGGCTCGTTTGATGGTTTGCATCTTGGGCACTTAAGAATTTTGGATAAGGTGAAAGAAGTTGCTGAACAAACAAACTGCACAAGTTTTGTCGTTACATTCGAACCTCATCCGAGACTAGTTCTTTCTCAAGACTATGATATGAAGCTTCTCACATCGCTTGAAGAAAAAAAAGAGATACTCGAAAAGATTGGAATCGAAAATTTACTAGTAATAAATTTTTCAAAAGAGTTTTCACAATTAATTTCCGATGAGTTTCTTAAAAAATTTATAGTTGAAAAAACTGACGCTGCTTATATGGTAATAGGACACGATCATAAATTTGGAAGAGACAGATTGGGTGACGAAAACAAGCTTCGTAATGTGGGGATGCTCTATAATTTTCAAGTTGCTGCTGTTTCTCCCCAAACTATTGATGGTGAAATTTTAAGCAGCACCAAGATCAGAACAGCTCTTGCCGAAGGGAATATTGAGAAGGCAAATTCATTCTTGGGCAGAAACTATTCAATATCGGGAACAATTGTTCAAGGCGCTCAGCGCGGTCGTCTATTAGGATTTCCAACAGCCAACATTAGACCGCACGAACCAAAGAAAGCCGTTCCGATGAAAGGCGTTTATGTTGTAAAGTGTCAATTGGAAAATGAAAGTCATTATGGAATTATGAACATTGGGTGCAGGCCAACTTTCGAGAATAAACGGGAGCTTGTTCTCGAAGTGCATCTTTTGGATTTCAACAGAGATATCTACGGCAAATCCTTAAAAGTTTATTTCTTAAAACGATTACGCGACGAAAATAAATTCGTATCTAAAGAAGAACTTATTCATCAAATAGAAATTGATCAGCAAAGAGCGATGGAAATAATTCGCAGTACAAATTTCTGTCTGTGCAAACAGAATTCTATTTGGCGAAACAATAAATAAAAAAAAATAAATAACTAATTAACCTTGGTTCATTCTGAGGTTATATTGAACAAATAAAAAGGAGTAACATAATGTCGTTATCAAAAGAAGAAAAACTTGAGATAATTAAAAAATTTGGGAAAGGAGCCAAAGACAGCGGCACCACAGAAGTGCAAATTGCTCTTCTAACAGTAAGAATAAATCAACTTGCTTCTCATTTCGAAGGGCACAAAAAAGATCACGCTTCAAGAAGAGGATTGATGCAAATGGTTGGTAAAAGAAGAAGACTGCTCGATTATCTCGCTGAAAAAAATATCGAAAGATACCGTGCCATAATAAAAGAATTAAACATCAGAAAATAAGAGGTTTATTAAATGGTTTATACCAAAGAAGTACAAATAGGAAAACAAAAACTCATCATAGAAACTGGAAAGCTTGCTAAACAAGCAAACGGCGCAGTTATGGCTCGTTACGGCGATACGATGATTTTAGTAACTGCTGTTGCCGGGCAACTGCGGGAGGAAGTCGATTTTTTTCCGCTCAGTGTTGAATATAGAGAGAAATCACTTGCCGCAGGTAAAATACCAGGAGGATTTTTCAAACGAGAAGGAAAACCGACCGACAAAGAAGTTCTTAGCTCTCGTTTGATAGATCGTCCTATCCGTCCTTTGTTTCCAAATGAATATAGAAACGAAACACAAGTTGCGGCGTTCGTTTATTCTTTCGATAATGAAAACGACCCGGATGTAATTGCTGCTTGTGCCGCATCTGCTGCTTTGGCGGTTTCAGACATTCCGTTTCTCGAATCGATAGGCGAAGTAAGAGTCGGAAGAATCAACGGTCAATTTGTTATCAATCCGTCATTTCTTGAAATTGAAGAGAGCGATATTGAATTGGTGGTTGCCGGCACAGACAGCTCTATTATGATGGTTGAAGGTGAAGCAAAGGAAGTTAGCGAAGAAGATATGATTGAAGCTCTGAAATTCGCTCATGCTGAAATTAAAAAGATCATTCGGATTCAAAATGAACTGCGCGAGCTCTGCGGTAAAACAAAAATGGAAGTTACAAAGAAAGTTATTGATGAAAATTTGTTGAACGATTTGAATGCGCTTGCATTGGAAAAATTTAAAAGTATTGTTGCTTCAGTTCTTGCTAAAGAAGATAGATCTGCTCAGAACAAAGCGTTGACAGACGAAGTTACTGCTACGCTTTCAGAAAAATATCCCGAGCAAGAAGAATTGATTAAAGAACTTCTTCACGATATGGAAAAAGATTTGATGCGCAAGAGGATTCTTGAAAAAGGGCTGCGTCTTGATGGAAGGGACACAAAACAGATTAGACCAATCTCGATCGAACTTGGAATTCTTCCGCGCCCGCACGGAACTGCGCTCTTTACACGCGGAGAGACTCAAAGCTTAACCGCTTTAACGCTTGGGTCTAAAGGGGATGAACAAATCATAGATGGTTTACAAACAGAATACAAAAAAAGATTTCTCCTGCACTACAACTTTCCCCCTTTCAGCGTTGGTGAAGTTGGAAGGTTCGGCGGAGTGGGAAGAAGAGAAATTGGACACGGAAATCTTGCAGAGCGTTCTCTAAAAAATATTATCCCGTCCGAAGATAAATTTCCATATATCATTCGCATCAATTCTGATATTCTTGAATCGAACGGATCTTCTTCAATGGCAACCGTTTGCGCTGGTTCTTTGGCTTTGATGGATGGCGGCGTTCCGATCAAAACTGCTATTGCAGGAATTGCGATGGGACTTGTAAAGGAAGGGGACCAATACGCAATACTTTCAGACATACTTGGTAATGAAGATCATCTTGGCGATATGGATTTCAAAGTAGCCGGTTCCGAAAATGGGATCACCGGGCTGCAGATGGATATAAAAATACAGGGCATTTCTTATGAGATAATAGAGAAAGCGCTTCAGCAGGCAAAAGAAGGACGGCTCCACATTCTTAAAATTATGAATGAAGCTATTTCTGAACCGAGACAAAATATTTCTTCGTTCGCGCCAAGAATCTTCACAACAAAAATTCCAACTGATAAAATCGGTACTCTTATCGGACCCGGTGGAAAAGTTGTTCAGAAGATCCAAAAAGACTTCTGCGTTGATATTAACATTGAAGAGGATGGAACAGTAAGCATTTCCGGGCAAGATTCAAAGCTGGCTAAAGAAGCAAAAGAATATATTAAATGGTTAACGGCAGAACCTGAAATTGGTAAGACATACAACGGCAAAGTTATTAGTATAAAAGAGTTTGGCGCATTTGTGGAATTTTTGCCTGGGACTCAGGGATTGCTTCACATTTCGCAGATCGATACGAAAAAGATTGCAAAAGTGAGCGATGTTTTGAAAGAAGGGGAAACAATAAAAGTAAAATTGTTAAGCGTTGAAGGCGGTAAATTTTCTCTTTCGAGAAAAGCGTTGTTGAAAGAGAAAGATACAACCGAAGAAAATAATGGCGAGAACAATTCATTGTAACAAAACTTGCTACTTTTAAAGATGATCTTAAAAGTATTTTTTGTCATGCTTTCTGGCAGAACCGGAGTGAGGTTCCTCTGCAAAAACGGGGAACCTCAGAATGACATTTATTAAACAGCTTCAGATTTTGTTGCGCTATTTAATTAACGCAATATGTAAAGATTGATTGATGAAAATTGGGAACATAGATATTGGGAAAAGATTATTTTTAGCTCCTATGGCTGAGGTTACCGATTCTCCTTTTAGAAAAATCTGTAAAGAACAAGGGGCAGGCATTACTTTTACGCAAATGGTTAGTGCTGAAGGCGTAATAAAAAATAATTTTGATACACTTCGTTATCTTTCATTTAGCCGCACAGAAAAACCGATTGGCGTTCAGGTTCTTGGAAACGATCCGGAAATTTTGAAAGAAGCCGCAAAAGAAATTTCAAAGTTAAAGCCCGATTTGATCGATTTGAACTGTGGCTGCCCGGTTGATAAAGTTGTTTCGTGTAATATGGGCTCTGCGCTGCTTGATAGTCCTAAAACAATTGGTCTGCTTGTGCGTAAAATGGTTGAAGGTGCAAATGGCGTTCCTGTTTCAGTAAAACTACGGCTTGGAAAAGATAAAAATCATATAAACATTTTTGATACCGCTAAGGAAGTTGAAGAAAACGGCGGCTCGTTGATTTTTGTGCACGCAAGAACACGCGCAGATAGATATGAAACAAACTCGGATTGGAACTGGATTAAAAAAGTTAAAGAGATTGCTAAAATTCCCGTTGTAGGTAACGGCTCTATCTTTACTCCTCAAGACGCAAAAGAGATGATCGAATCGACCGGATGCGATTCTGCTATGGTTGCGCGCGGAGCGCTAGGAAATCCTTTCATTTTTTCGCGGTTCAATTTATTGATGGAAACTGGAACTGAGCCCGGTGAACCAAATGCAGCTATTGTGAAAGAAGTTTTACTTAACCATATTAATTATTTAGAGACCGAATTCGGTGAATTGAATGCTCTGGATAAAGCTAAAAAAAATTCTATCTGGTATTTTAGGAATTATGCTGGTATAGATTTTTTGCTAAGTAATGTGTTTGGGTTAAAAAGTTTGGGGTCGATAAGATCTATTATTGAAGAACACACAACAAAAATATTAAACAACGGTTATTCTGAAAGCGGAAAGACCGATATCCATAAAAAATTTCAAAAGAAAGTTCTTTTTTGGCTAACTGAAGAAAAAGTTCACTCGCTAAGCTAAGAACAAAAAGGTTTTTTAATGAAAAAAGAGATAATAATAAGCTCATCTTCATCTCAGAATAGAGTTGCAATAACAGAAAATGGAAATCTTGTAGATTTTTTTATTGATCATCCTGAAAAACAACGTATGGTTGGCAATGTGTATTTAGGTAAAGTTGCGAGGGTAATACCCGGCATACGTGCAGCGTTCATCGACATCGGTTTGAAGCACGATGCTTTTCTTCATTTTTCCGATATTGGTGAAAGAACAGAAGCGCTTAAAGGAATTTTCGAAGAAGATGAAGCAGATGATTCTGATGAAGAAGATGCCTTAATTGAGAAACCTGCCGCTCCGGAAAATCTTGACCCAAATAGTTCTCCTTTTAAGAAAGAGAATTTTGAACAGAGAGAAAAAACATCTTTAACCCGATTGAAAAAAGGGGAAGATTTACTTATTCAAATAATTAAGGAGCCTGTTAAAGATAAAGGTGTACGCGTAACTTCTTCTATATCTATTCCCGGAAGATTTTGCGTTCTTCTTCCAATGGATAACAAAATTGGAGTCTCGAAGAAAATTGTCGATTTCCGAGAAAGAAAAAGATTGAGAAGAATTGCGCGGGGAATAATTCCTGAAAACTGCGGGCTAATTATCAGAACTGCTGCAAAAGATCAAAGCGAAGAATCTCTTTCTGCCGATTTAAAATACCTGATTAAGATTTGGTCTGATTTGCAGGAAGATGCAAAAAAACAAAAACCTCCATTTTTGCTGTATCAAGATTTGAGCACCACAATTAGTGTTATAAGAGATTTATTTACTCCAGATGTTTCGAAAGTTTTTGTAGATTCAAAAAAACTTTACAAAGAAATTAAAAACTATGTTCAGTTCATTCAGCCGGCATTAGTAGATCGGATTGAATTTTACAAAAATGATGAGCCGATTTTTGAAGCATTCAGAATAGACGAACAGATTAAAACTTTAATGGGGCGTAAAGTGCCGCTGCCAAGCGGGGGACATATTATCATTGAACATACAGAAGCGATGATAGTGATTGATGTTAACAGCGGCAGATACGCAGCAAAAAAGGAACAAGAATTAAATTCGCTTAAAACCGACCTTGAAGCTGCGCGTGAAATTGCTCGTCAGTTGAGACTGCGGGATATTGGCGGTTTGATTGTTGTCGATTTTATAGATCTTGAAGATGATAAGAACCGAAAAAAAATTTATGATGAATTGAAAAAAGAATTTAAAAAGGACCGCGCAAAAACAGCTTTGCTTCCTATGTCGGAATTTGGTTTGATGCAAATTACGCGTGAACGTATTCGCGAAAATATTTTGCAATCGATGCATGAAATTTGTCATTATTGTAATGGCACAGGACTTTTAACCAAGAGATCGAATCTGCTTCTTGAAATTGAAAAATGGCTGAAGCGCTTTAAGCGGGAAGGAAAATCAAGAGCTTTAATATTGCGCGTTCATCCTTCGCTGGCAGAAAAGATAAATCAAGGATTCATTTCAACATTTTTGAAGATGAAGTTAAAATTCTTTTTGCGCTTAAAATTAGAAGCTGATGAAAAAGTCAATCCTCAAAAATTTTATTTTATTGCTGCTAAGACCGGAGAAGATATAACCGAAGAATTTGCTTAGCCGTCTTCAATTGTTTTTAATATTTGTTAACTTTCCTTTAGTATTTTTTTGAATTATTTGAGGTGCTCTCGAAATGAAATTTTTTATCGATACAGCTAATATTGACCAAATAAAAGAAGCCGCTTCTTATGGCTTACTAGACGGCGTAACAACAAATCCTTCGCTTGTTGCAAAAGAAGGAAAAAATTTTCGCGAGCTGCTTGGAGAAATTGTAAAGATTGTTGATGGACCAATAAGCGCAGAGGTTGTTTCTACAGATTACGAAGGTATATTAAAAGAAGCATACGAACTTGCTAAGATTCACAAAAACATTGTCATTAAAGTTCCTCTTATCAAAGAGGGAATTAAAGCCGTTAAAACTCTTTCAGAAAAAGAAATTAAAACGAATGTTACATTATGCTTTTCAGCTGCTCAAGCTCTTCTTGCTGCAAAAGCCGGCGCTGCATATATAAGCCCCTTTGTTGGAAGATTGGATGATGTAAGCACAAATGGAATGGAATTGATAAAACAGATTGTAACAATTTATAGGAATTACAATTTCAAAACAGAAGTGCTTGTTGCAAGCATTCGACATCCTCTACATGTTGTTGATGCAGCAATAATGGGTGCTGATGTCTGTACTATGCCATTCGATGTAATTGAAAAATTATTTAACCATCCGCTAACAGATATTGGATTGGAAAAATTCTTAAGCGACTGGAAAAAATTAAATCAATAATATTTATGAAGAAGACAAAATTTTATTCGGTGCATGAAAAGCTTGGTGCTAAAATAGTTGACTTTGTTGGCTTTAAAATGCCGGTCCAATATACATCAATAATAGCAGAGCATAAAGCAGTACGAACATCCGTAGGCGTTTTCGATGTTTCTCACATGGGAGAAATTATTATACGCGGAGATAAAGCGCTTGATCTTGTTCAATATCTCACTGTGAACGATGTATCGCTTCTTGTCGATGGACGCGTTCAGTATTCGGCAATGTGTTACCCAAATGGCGGTATTGTTGATGACCTGCTTGTTTATAGAATGAGTCAAAAAGAATTTATGCTTGTTGTCAATGCCTCAAATAAAGACAAAGACTATGCGCGGATGAAAGAAAATAACACATTCGGCGTAGATATAATTGATGAAAGCGATCAATATTCTCTGCTTGCTGTTCAAGGACCAAATTCGAAAGATGTAATCGAAAAAATCTGCGATAGACCGTTAGACTTAGAATACTATCATTTCTTTTTTGCGAAAGTAGCCGGCATTGATATGATTGTCTCTCGCACTGGTTACACGGGCGAACTTGGATACGAATTATATTTTAAAGGAAATGAAACTGATGCTGAAAAAGTTTGGAACTCGTTATTTGAAGCGGGAAAATTTTTCGATATTCAACCTGTGGGGCTCGGCGCAAGAGATTCGCTCCGACTTGAAATGGGTTTTTGTTTATACGGAAATGATATCGATCAAACAACAAATACTATTGAAGCAGGACTCGGATGGATAACAAAGCTTAAAAAACCTAACTTTATTGGGAAAGATGCTTTAATAAAAGTTAAAGAAGAGGGACCAAAAAGAAAATTAGTTCCTATGATTTCCGACGGAAAAGCTTTTCCGCGGCATGGCTATGAATTATCATTAGATGGGAAAGTTGTTGGGTATATAACCAGCGGAACAGTAAGCCCGATACTTGATAAAGCTATTGCCCTCGGTTATGTTCAATCGGAATTTGCTAAAGAAGGAACCCGAATAAATTTTTTAATTAGAGGGAAAGAAATTCCTGCAATTATAACAAAACTACCATTTGTAATAAATTGATATGAAAGTTAACATCCATTTTTCGAATCTACATTTTGATGAACTATACTTTAGCGGTAAAACTACAGTTGTAATCGATGTGCTTCGCGCATCGACTGTAATAGTAACTGCGCTTAAGAATGGCGCGCGGGAAATTATACCTGTTATCACTATCGACTTTGCAATTAAAGTTTCTGGCAATGCATTTGGCGGGCAAACGCTTCTCGGTGGCGAGCGAAATACAAAAATGGTTGAGGGTTTTAATCTTGGCAATTCCCCAGCAGAGTATAAACCGGAAGTTGTTTCCGGCAAGTCGATTATTCTTTATACAACAAACGGGTCCAAGTCGATTGTCAAAGCCAAGTTTTCCGAAAAACTTTTTATCTGCTGCTTTAATAATTTACATTCGGTTGCAAATCATCTTCTTGCTTTAAAAAAAGATGTTGAAATTGTTTGTGCCGGAACAAGTGGCAATTTTAATTTGGAAGATGCTGTGTGTGCAGGAAAACTGCTTAGCGAAATGCAAAAGATTGATGATACATTAGAATTTAACGATTCGGGCAGAGCAAGTTTGAATCTCAATAAATCGTTCGGCAGAAATTTGACCAAAATGTTAAAAGAAACAGACCATGGGAAATTATTGATACAAAATGGATTTAGCACTGATCTTAAAATGTGCGCGCAATTGGGAACAACCGATCTGATTCCTTATTTTGCTTCGGGCGCTATTAAAAAATTAGAAATAGACAGCGCACATAGTAATAAAGAAAACGAACCGAAAGTTTCTTAATAATGCCAAAGAAAAATTATTTAAAAGAAAATTCTTCTTCTCTTGGGGAAAATTTTTTCATTGTTTCTCCTGAGAAGAAAAAAAAACTTTTGGGTATTATACTAATTGTCTTTGCGCTTTTAATCTTTTTGAGCATTCTTTCATATTCACGGTACGATGAATCTTATTTCTCATACAAGTTTTTAGATCAATTTGGCATTTTCGGTTCCGATGCTCTATTGAAAAGCAAAGCTGCAGCAACTCATAATTGGCTTGGTATTTTCGGCGCTTACGTCTCTCATTTTTTTATTCGTTCAACAATAGGTTATTTTTCACTTATCTTTCCTGTAATTATGTTTGTTTGGGGTTCTGCTGTTCTTCGAAAAGAAAAAGATTTTAAACCGCCTCTTTATATATCAAATTTTTTATTAGTGATCGGAATTCTGCTTGCAACTTTTTTTGGAATGCTTCAATTCACGCCCGAGTTCTCTCTTTTTACTGAAGTTTATGAACTTTCCGGCAAGATTGGCTATTTTTTCGGAACTATCTGCAGCAGATTACTAGGCGGACTTGGAAGCATAATCTTTCTTAGTGCAGCAATGCTTGTAACGCTTATTATTGTATTCGATATTAAGTTTGGCTTCATCCTGAATTTACTTAAACGCTTTATTAGAGAGGAAGATGGCGAAAAAGAAGCCGAAGAATTGACCCTGCTAAGACCAGACAATAATTTGTTGAAGATCAAAAGCCTGCGTGACGAAAACAAAACAAGGCAATTGTTAGAAGAAAAAGAAGAAGATAAACTGCCGGAAACAAAAATTACGATTATAAAAAAAGATCAACCCGAAAAAATTATTGAATCTCAGATTGATAAAAAAGCTGATCAACCCAAAACCAAAAAAACAGAAACAACAAAACCTCATTTCGATTATGAAATAACTCCGACATTTGATAAAGAAACGGAAGCGGCTTTGCCTGATCAGTGGGATGAAACAATTAAATACACCCCTCCACACTTAGATTTACTCACTCCGCCCGAAGACGAAGAAGTAAAAATTCAAGAAAACGAATTAAAGCGAAACGCTGAACTGCTAAAAGAGAAATTAGCTCTATTTGATATTCAGATTGAAGACATAACCGTTACCCCCGGACCGGTTGTAACACTCTACGAAATTGTTCCATCGCCGGGAGTAAAAATTAGCAGAATCGTTAGTCTTGAACATGATATTGCATTAGCTTTGGCTGCGCGCGGCATTCGTATAATTGCACCAATTCCTGGCAAAAGCGCAATAGGCGTTGAAATTCCGAATGCTGTTGCATCTATCGTTCGTGCGCGTTCTGTAATTGCAAAGTTGAAAGATACAAAAGCAGAGCTGCCCCTTGCGCTTGGTAAGACTATTGCTGGCGATGTATATATAACAGACTTAGTAAAAATGCCTCACTTGCTAATTGCCGGTTCAACAGGTTCTGGTAAAAGTGTTGGCATCAACATGATAATTAACAGTTTGATTTATGCCAAAGAACCGAGCGACATTAAATTTATTATTATCGATCCAAAGAAGATCGAACTTTCTTTTTATGGAAAACTAAGCAAACATTTTCTTGCGGTTTCTCCAGATCTCGAAGAAGAAATAATTACAAATCCTTCTAATGCTCTTCTTGCCCTGAAAGCAGTTGAGTACGAAATGGAAAAACGTTACGATAAACTTGCAAAAGCCAGCGTGCGTAACATTATTGATTATAATAAAAAAGTTTTGAACCCGAAAACCAAGCCAAAAGATACAGACGAAATGAAGCACTACAAATTGCCCTACATCATAATTGTAATTGATGAATTGGCTGATTTGATGATAACATCGGGTAAAGAAGTTGAAGAGCCGATCGCGCGTCTTGCCCAGCTTGCACGAGCTGTGGGCATCCATTTAATACTTGCAACTCAGCGTCCATCTGTTAATGTTATAACCGGAGTTATTAAAGCAAACTTTAGCGCAAGAATAGCGTATCAAGTTGCAACTAAGATCGATTCGAGAACAATTCTTGATATGAACGGCGCCGAACAATTGCTTGGAAACGGCGATATGTTATTTCTTCCCGGCGGATTGCCAAAACCGATTCGTATTCAGAATGCGTTCATCTCTACGGAAGAAGTTGAAAGGATTACAAACTTTATTTATGCCCAGAAAGGATTTTCGAAACGCTACTTTTTGCCCTCTCTCTATGAAAAAAGAAAAAATGAATCTGTAAATTTCCTTTCGGACCTCGACCCGATGTTTGAAGAGGCGGCTAGAGTAATTGTAAGGCATCAGCAGGGTTCTGTATCTTTATTGCAGAGAAGATTAAAACTCGGTTATTCGCGGGCTGCCAGAATTGTAGATCAGCTTGAACTGGCGGGTATAGTCGGCCCATCTGAAGGAAGCAAAGCGCGCGAAGTGATTGTTGAAAACGAAGAACAGCTTGAAACTATTTTGAGATCGTTATAACTATGAAACTAAAATTATTTATCGCTTTCTTTTTTGTATTTGGATTGTTGTCTGCGCAGTCTCCTAATCAAGTCCTCAAACGACTTCAAGATAAATTCAATTCATTAAATAATTTTAGTGCAAACTTTACTCAAACTTTTTCTTCACAAAAGACCGATGGCGGTAAATCTACAGGCAAATTTTTTTACAAAAAGAAAAATAAGTTTATTGTTGAATTGAAAAATCAGACGATTGTTTCTGACGGTGAAACAATTTGGAATTACGATCAGCGTTTCAAACGAGTCGTTATCAGCTCTTTGCGAGATGACCCTACTTCTTTTTCGCTTGAAAAATTTGTTTTCGATTACCCGCCGCTTTGCAAGGTCAAACTTCTTAAAGATGAAAAATTAAATACAGGCGAATACTTGATTGAGCTGACTCCCAAAGACCAAGATATGCAATTCAAAGAAGTAAAAATTTGGATAAATACAGAAAATCTTATTTCGAAAATGGAATTGCTCGATCTGGGAGATATGATCTATTCATTTCTATTTAACGATATAAAACTCAATCAAGATATGCCAGATTCAAAATTCATTTTTTATGCTCCCAAAGGGATACACATTATTGATCTCAGATAAAACAAATAAAAACAGATTACCTAAAGCTGCAGGCTTTTCTGTTACAGTAGTTTTGACTTTTATATTTCTCTTTTTTGCTTTTCGAAATGTTGATCTTGCTAAATCTTTTTAT
This sequence comes from Melioribacter sp., assembly GCA_020723965.1. Taxonomy (GTDB): domain Bacteria; phylum Bacteroidota; class Ignavibacteria; order Ignavibacteriales; family Melioribacteraceae; genus DYHW01. The sequence goes on from DYHW01000001.1 coordinate 345,892, forward strand.
CTCATTTCCCGTTCATCGCTTTTAGTAATACTTTTTTATGTTATTGTGTTCTTATTTTCGCACTACGCACGCGCCGTTCGTTGGAAATATATGCTTCTTTCAGTTAAAAAAGATCTCTCTAATTATCACCTTTTCGGTTCTGTGATGGTTGGTTACGGTGTTAACTGTGTTATTCCCAGGTTGGGAGAGTTGTATCGCGGTTTGTTTTTGGGAAGATGGGAAAATATCTCTCGCACTACGGTAATTGGAACTATAGTAATTGAAAGAATTATCGATATCACTTTTTTTATTTTTGCTTCGCTCATAAGCGTTAGCATTTACTCGGGCAATTTATATTCCGAGATCGTTTGGCTCAAGCCCTCACTTGTGATCGGGTTTGCCCTTATTCTTATCATGGTTATTGGTTTAATTGTTCTTATTAAGAATCAAAAAAAATTCAGCAATGTTATCGTGCGGTTTGCAGGCAAGATCAGTTCGAACTTTGCTGAAAAAGTGGCGGTCATATTCGAAACGTTGATTAATGGACTTTCGAGTATCAGATCATTTAAAGTTATTTTTATGATTCTCTTTTGGTCTGTTATTATTCTGGCATTGTACGCTCTTAACGCTCTTGTCGGTTTTTATATGCTCGGTATGCATTCTTTTGGCGAAGTTAACTTTATTACTGCTTGGGTCGTAATGACGGTCAGTTCGTTTGGAGTTTTAATACCAACGCCCGGCGGAACAGGATCTTATCATATCATATCAATTTTTGCTTTAACTCAACTCTTTCAGTTCGATTATGAAATCAGCGCGGCTTATGCAATTTTAACCCATTTTATCTCTTATCTTGTTTTTGTGCTGTTTACTCTTTTCATAATCTATTCTGTGAATAAGCAGAGAACCCAAAAAGGACTGCAAAAAGAAAATTTCTTTTCGGTATTTAATCCCAACTCGGATACTAAATGAAAAATTATTTTGCAGCGCTCTATTTTGTTCTGATCGGGACTGTCTCTGCGCAATTGGATATCAGCGCATCAATGGGTTTGGATTTTAAATCATCTTCAACACTACGCGATTATTTGAATATTAACTTTGCGCCTCCAACAGATAAAGTTTCTTCTTTTAAAAGCGCAGTCTCTTTTACAGCCGAAGCAGATTATAAATTATCACAATTATTTGCTGTTGGTTTGGAATACAACATGCTTTTAGATTCTTACAATACTCCGTTTGGAATTGGCGGTATTTATGAACTCTCTTACAGTTTTCATCGCCCTTCTTTACTTGCTTATTATATATTTCACGGCGAAGGTTATCAGTTCAAGCTTGGCGGCGGTTTTGGTATTAGATATTTATCTCTTTCTGAAAGAATTTTTACGAAGGAAAATTATAACGCAACAGGAATGGGAATTACTTTGAAAGCCGAAGGAAACACTATGTTTAGCCATAATTTTTATGCGTTGATCGGGGCTAACTTCCGTTACGATATTACAGGCGATGTGTCTAATGGTTCAACTGCAATTATTAATAGAGCTACAGGCGAAAAATTAAATCTTAATTCTGTCTCTTTTGGAATTTATCTTGGCGTTACTTTTTTTTTGTAGGAGAACAGTTTGAATATTATTGAATCAATTTTTCTCGGACTTGTTCAAGGACTTACGGAATTTCTTCCCATCAGTAGCACAGGTCATCTAACAGTAGCCGGCAAATTGATGAATTTAATATCGGAAGAAAATCCTGAAAGATGGACGGCTTTTATTGCAGTTATACAACTTGGAACTTTGCTGGCTGTTCTGATCTATTTTTGGAATGATCTTCTCCAAATTTCAAATGCTTTTTTAAGAGATAATCTTTTTGTACGGAAAAATTTCAAAGAGCAATCGATTCATTCAAAAATGGGTTGGTTTTTGATTCTTGCAACAGTGCCGGTAGTAGTTATTGGCTTGGGGTTCAAAGATATTATTGAAGGGGTCTTCACAAAAAATTTATATGTCATTTCAGGAAGTTTAATTACGCTTGCCATTATTCTTGGAATTGCAGAAAAGTTAGGCAAGTTTAACCGCTCGATGAAGGATTTGAAATGGTATGATGCTTTGATAGTGGGAATTGCTCAATCGATTGCACTGATACCAGGTTCCTCCCGTTCGGGCACAACAATTACTGCTGCATTATTCCTTGGATTCAACCGGGAAACTGCAGCACGTTTCTCTTTTTTGATGAGCATTCCCGCTGTTGCGGCAAGCGGGCTGCTTCAATTTTATCAGGCAATTAAATATATAGATGCTAACGGAGTTATAAATCTAATTGCTGCTACATTCGTCTCTGCTGTAGTCGGGTATCTATCAATCGAGTTTTTATTGCGTTATCTAAGAAAGAAATCAACCCTTCTGTTTATTGTTTATAGATTGCTTATCGGTATAATCATACTAATTTTAATTGGATTTGGAATAATTCATGCGTAAAGGAGTGCAAGATGTATTTAAAAAATCTATTTCCGTTTTTAGTAATTTTTTTCTTTTTATCAGCATGTCAAAAAAAAGAGGATTCAGCTCCGCTAATTGAGGAAAATAAAAAAGGAGTTACTTTGGATAATCTATTGGAAATAAAGGACAACGAAAAACTCATTGCAGGCATTCAAACAAATATGGGGAATTTTGAGATTGAGTTATTTGTAAAAGAAGCGCCCAAAACAGTTAAAAATTTTGTGGGGCTTGCAATTGAAGGTTATTATAACGGCGTTACGTTTCATCGTATTATAAAAGATTTTATGATACAAGGCGGCGATTCTACCGGAACTGGAACCGGCGGTAAAAGTATTTACGGCGGTGAATTCGAAGATGAATTTTCACCCAATCTCAAACATAACGCCCCTGGAATTCTTTCGATGGCAAATAGAGGACCGAACACCAACACAAGTCAATTCTTTATTACAACTGTTGCAACTCCTTGGTTAGATAACCGCCACACTGTTTTTGCGAAAGTAATAAATGGAATGGATAATGTTTATTCCATTGGAAACGTAAAAACAGATCGAAACGATAGACCTGTAGAAAAAGTTTTTATCAAAAATATTTCTTTGGAAAAAAGAATATTCTGATGAAGCAGACAGAATTTTTTACATCACGTTGGGGATTGATTCTTGCAACGCTTGGTATAGCCGTAGGCACAGGAAACATTTGGCGTTTTTCTAGAATTGTAGCTCAGAACGGGGGCGGCTCGTTTTTAATTCCTTGGCTGATATTTCTTCTGATCTGGTCTGTGCCTCTTATAATTGCTGAATTTGCAATTGGAAAATCAACACGGTTTTCTCCTATTGGCGCTATTGCAAAAACTGCGGGCAAATCTTACGCTTGGATGGGCGCCTTCATTGCTTTCGTTTCAACTGCAATTATGTTTTACTACGCTGTTATAGCTGGCTGGTGTTTAAGATATCTTTACCTGGCAGCTTCAGGAGATCTTTTAACTGCAACAGATCACTTGGCGTTGTGGAATTCTTTTTCTTCGAGCCATAGCCCTATAATTTATCATTTCATTGTTATCGTCATTTGCGCTTTAATAATTTATAAAGGAATTGTAAGCGGTATTGAAAAGGCAAGCAGGTATTTAGTTTCTACTATGATAATTATTCTTCTGATCTTGCTTGTTCGCGCAGTTACTTTGCCAAATGCTGTTGAAGGACTAAAATATTTTTTCACGCCAAATTTGGATACTATGCTTGATCATAAAGTATGGTTAAACGCCTTAACACAAAATGCCTGGGATACCGGCGCCGGCTGGGGTTTAATTCTAACTTACGCTGTTTATATGAAAAAGAATGAAGATATTCCGCTTAATGCGGCTTTAATCGGATTTGGGAACAATTCCGTCTCTCTTATTGCAGGAATAACAATTTTTTCTACCGTGTTTGCATTGAGCTCTTCTGATGCAATTGCGCAGATCTCTCAATCCGGTCCAGCCAACACAGGAATGACGTTCATTTATCTTCCACTCCTTTTCACTAAAATGTCGGGCAGTCTTTTGATAAATACAGTTTTTGCAGTTTTATTTTTTGCTGCGCTTCTTTTTGCGGCGACAACATCTTTAATGTCTATGATTGAACTTGCCACTCGAAGTCTGATCGATTTTGGCTTGCAGCGTAAACGTGCAATAATTATTGTTGCTTTTATCGGGTTCTTGTTCGGAGTTCCATCTGCGCTGAACTTGAAATTCTTTTTGAATCAAGATTGGGTTTGGGGTATGGGCTTGATATTGAGCGGAGCGTTTATTGCTTTTTCCATTATCAAGTTTGGAGCTGATAAATTCCGAATTGAAATTATTAACAGTGAAGGAAGCGATATCAAAATTGGAAAGTGGTATAATTATATTATTTCCTATTTGATTCCAATTCAAGCAGTTATTCTTCTTGCTTGGTGGTTGATTTCCTCTACAAGTTGGGACCCTGAATGGTGGAATCCATTTCATGCCGAAAATGCCGGAACATGTATAGCACAATGGTTTTTGGTCCTCTCGGCTTTTATAGCTATGAATAAATTTTTTGTTAGATATACTCTGGAAAGGTGAAAAATGGTTACACTTGTTGTAGCGGTTATTGTGCTTTCTATAGTCTGGGGCGGGTTTGCTTTTTTTCTGCTTAAGGCAATTAAATTCGAAAAAAGAAAAAATACTTTTTAAATGGCAAAAAAAGAGATACAACATATTACCTCAATTACTAAACAGCCTGCAGAAAAGCTGCTTCCTATTTATTTCTTTTGCGGAGAAGACCAATACACTATAGATCGTTTTGTTGAACTAATCGAAAAAAAAATTTCGAATCAGATACAATCAGACTTTGATAAAGAAGTTTTCAGTGCTGATAAAAATCAAAGTCTTTCTCAAATATTAGATCTCGCTCTTTCCTTTCCTTTTGGCAGCGGAAAGAAATTATTTATTGTTAAATACTTTGAAAAATTTAATGACAAAAAAGAATTAGTGAATTACGCCAAAAACCCTCCGGATTTTACAGTTATAGTTATAACTCAAACCGGAAAAATTTCTGATGTTAGTAAAGAACCATATTCTATTCTATGGGAGAAAAATTTTCTTTTTGAAGCAAAACCTGTTTCGTCCCTAGAATTGATAAACTGGTCGATCAAAACAGCAATGAAGCTTGGATTTGAGCTTGCTGATGAATACGCTGAAGCGGTGATTGAGATTGTTGGTGTTGATAAAAATTTGCTCGAAATGCAGCTACAAAAATTTGCGGATTTTCTAAAAGACAAAACTGAACTAACCTTTGACGATATAAAAAAACTAACTTCGCCTACAAAAGAATACTCAATTTTCGATCTTCAAGATGCTTTGGGGCGGGGAGAAAAAGCCATGGCGTTAGAGATCGGCTTTAATTTGCTCGATGCCGGCGTTGAGATGGTTTTCATTGTTAATATGTTGGGCAAGTATATTTTAACTGTTGCTCAAATTGTTGATTTGAACAAACAAAAAATTTCTGATTACGAAGCTGCAAAACTTGCCGGAGTAAACTATTTCTATTATATCAACTGTAAAAAAGCATTTTTTTTGATGTCGGATGATAAATTATACAACGCTTCAAAAGCATTACTTAACGCAGATATTGCTACTAAAACAACTGCTGCCGATCCAAAAACGGTATTGCAGATCTTGATTTCGGAACTATTAGGAGAAGCAGTTACATCGAATTTTATCATCTAATGCCAATTTGCCTTTATTTAACCTTATAGGTAAAATTGGTCGCAAAAAATTTGAAACATTATTAACACTAATAGGTATAATCCTCGTTGAATAAGCAGCTATCTGAACTTTCGGACGAAGAAGTAATTAAGGAATTCCAGGATAATAACACTTTGGAAGCTTATGAAATTCTTGTTAAACGCTATAAAGATCCTCTGACAAATTTCGTTTTCCGGTTCTTAGGCGATAGAGATGCTTGTACAGATGTTGTTCAAGACACTATGATTAAGTTCTACCTTAATAAAGATTCGTACCGTTCTTTTGCAAAATTTTCTACGTGGATTTATACAATTGCCGGCAATCTTGCTAAAAACGAATTAAAGAGAAAACGCAGAAGGAATTTCTTTTCGATCAATAGCGGTGAAGATGAAAGAACACCACAAATTGAAGACAAAGCATTTCTTGCGCCAGATAAAGTTGCCGATGGTGTATTAAAAAACGAGATAATTCAAAAAGCTCTATTGAAAGTTACACCCGTTTACCGCGAAGTTGTAATTTTAAGAGACATTCAAGATTTTTCATACGAAGAAATTTCTGAGATAACCGGATTAGCAATTGGCACTGTTAAATCAAGAATAAACAGAGGGCGCGCTCAACTTCAAAAACTCTTAAAAAATATATACAGAGAGTAGCTTATGAAAAAACTTTACAGTGAAAATGATATTCAGCACGAAGAATTAATTAAAGGATTGAAAGCACTTCCGCAAATTAAAGCTCCAGAAAATTTTGAGTATAATTTGATGGTTCGAATTCAGAACAAAAATTTTGGAGAAGTGCTTGAGGAAAGACCTAAATTTAATTTTGTAAAATTTTTTGCGCCTTCAGCTATTGTGGCCTCTGTAATTTTATTATTTTTTATTTTTTATCCGCCAAGTGGAGAAGTCGATAATCCGCTTATGAGTGAACCTCCTGTTTTGGACAGCCAATCAGTAGCGAATAACTCAAATATTATAAATAAGCAACTGGCATTTAAAGAATCAATTAAACAGAAGCAGGCTAACGTTCCAAAAGCAAGGGCAAGTGAAAAAGCTCTTTCAACAGATGCAAATTCACCTTCTACAAAGCTTCGCCCCCCAATACCTTTAAGCGCCCGTCAATCAGTTTCGTTGGATGATTATATCTCCGGTTCTGCTACAAACCGTACGGAATTGCAAAAAGGTAATGTGGTTAAAAGTGGAGAAGAGCCCTCTGAGTTCGATGGTTTTTTTGTGAGAGAACAACCAGACCTCAATACTCTTAAAAAATACCGTGCTACTGTTGATTCTTTGAAAAAAGCACAAGCAAAAGCCGATTCGATTAAAAAAGCAAGAAAATAAAGTATTTTTGCTCTTTTCTTAATTTGTTTTTTACTCTTATCATCGCTAAATTTGAACCCTAAATTTTGAGGAAGTAGTTTTAAATGAAATCAGGCATTCATCCAAATTATAAGAGATGCGAAGTTACATGCGTTTGTGGTAATAGCTTTGTAACTCGTTCTTCGGTTAGCAGTATTAAACTTGAAATTTGCTCTAATTGTCATCCTTTTTTTACCGGCAAGCAAAAGATGGTCGATTCAACCGGAAGAGTGGAAAGATTTAAGAAAAAATACGCCGTTAAACAAGCATAAAAATTTTTGCGCTTTTGCTGGGGCTGTTTTCAGCCCCTTTACTTTTTAAAACCCTCTTTATTGTAACCCTGTTGTAGATGGATATGCACCTAATAATTTGCTGTTTGATATGGACTCAACAAACGAAAATATCGGATTAAATCTTTATCAAGGCGTAAGAGGATTAGCAGTAAAAATTCTTAACCGTATCGACCGCACCGATGCATACCTAGACAAACTTTTAGAAATTGAAATCAAGAATTCCAATCTTTCTGGACCAGACAAATCTCTACTTTTTGAAATAGTACACGGCGTTACTCGCTGGCTTGGAAGGATTGACTGGATATTAAACGGATTTTATAAAGGACAATTTTCTAAGTGTATTCCTAACGTAAAAAACGCAATGCGCGTTGCTCTTTATCAGATCTTATTCCTTGATAAAATTCCAGAATATGCTGCAGTAAATGAAGCAGTTGATTTCGTAAAAAAACTGCAAGGACAAAAACCGGCAGACTTAACAAATGCTGTTCTTAGAAACATTATTAGGAACAAAGATTCAATTAGATATCCTGAACCGGAAGAAGACCTTGCTGTTTATTTTAGCGCTTATTATTCTCATCCCACCTGGTTGGTTAAAAGATGGATAAACAGATATGGCAAAGAGCAAACCGAAAAGCTTCTTATTGCCAACAACGTCAAGCCATCATTAACTCTTCGTGTAAATACTCTTGTAACTACTCCGGAAGAATTAAAATCATTATTGAATTCCGTTGAGCTAAAATTTTCAGACGGGAAATATATTCCTGAATTTATCCGAATGAGTGCGCTCTCTAATATTACAGATTGGGAATATTTTCATAAAGGATATTTTTCTGTTCAGGATGAAAGCACAGGTTTTCCCATCAAATTATTGGATGTAAAACCGGGTATGCGTGTTTTGGATCTGTGTGCAGCCCCGGGGGGGAAAACCGCCTTTATTTCTGATGTAATGAACAATACAGGAGAAGTAGTTGCATTAGATCGTTATGAAAGTCGTTTAAAAATTCTAATCAAGAATCTAGACAGATTAAAAGTAACCAACGTTATTAGAAAAGTAATTGATGCTAATGATTATGAAGATGCTGAAGGATTCGACCGGGTGTTAGTAGATGCTCCCTGTTCAGGACTTGGAACTTTGACCAAAAAGCCTGACCTTAAATGGAAAAGGGACTTGGGGGATATCAGAAAAATTGTTAATATTCAATATGATTTATTGAAGAAGGGAGCTTCCCTTTTGAAGCCCAGCGGCTTTATTGTTTACAGTACATGTACAATTGAACCGGAAGAAAATTTCGAAATAGTAAAAAAATTTCTTTTGGAGAATGCTAATTTTTCTTTGGTAAATGCTGGACAAGAATTTGTTAAGGAACTTATTGATGAAAATGGCTGTGTTACCACTCTTCCTCATATTCACGGCATAGATGGCTCTTTTGCTGCTAAGTTGATTAGGAATAATTAATAAATATAAAATGCCGAATGAATCATTAAAAAAATTTGCTGAGGAGTTAAGAGAAGCACGAGAATTCAAAAACATCACTCTTCTACAAATTGCTGGCAAATTAAAGATCGATCTAAAATTTTTGCAAGCCATAGAAGACGCCAATTTCGACATTCTCCCTGAACTTTACATTCGTGCTTTCATTAAAGAATATGCTCAAACAATTGATTTGAATACAATAGAAGTTCTTCAGAAATTTGATTTAGCTAAATCCGGACAGCAAGAGCAGTTACAGCAAGAAAAATCCGTTCATCAAACTGAAGCACAAACAAAGGGCGTTTATTCAACTAAAGAATTCAATTCAAATCTTGATCCATCTTTAACTTTATTGTCAGAAAAATTGAATCAAAGAGCCGGTCTGCAAGTAAATTATATTCTTGGCGGCATTGTGCTCTTAATTGCATTAGTGGTATTCTATTTTGCTTTCTTGAATGACACTTCTAAAGAAATTGTAATCGATAAAGAGGAAGCAGAGCTAAATGAAGCTAAACCAAGATATGAAGTTGAAAAACAACTTGCAGACGCTCCTATTCCGAATGGACCTGATAGCTTACGTTTGTTAATTGAAACGAGCGACCGTGTTTGGGTAAAAGTATCCACAGACGGTAAAATTGTTCATCAGCAAATTGTTCCTCCTAAAACAAAATTAAATTTTGCAGCTACAAAAACTTTCAGCGTGAGTGTTGGTAATGCCGGCGTTGTTAAATTATTATTTAATAATAAACCGGTTGAAAATATTGGCAAGTATGGTGAAATCAGGAACATCTTTATCACGTCGGATACCGTTCGTTATATTACAATAACACCTCCAGTTAAGAATGAAAAAAAATCCACAACACAGAATTGAAGAACTCCGTGATCTTATAAGAGAGCATGATCACCGTTATTTTGTTCTTGCTCAACCTTCAATAAGCGATTTTGAGTATGATCAGTTATTAAAAGAACTGAATCAGTTTGAATCAGAAAACCCACATTTAATAACTCCGGATTCTCCCACTCAACGCGTCGGGTCCGACTTATCAAAAGAATTCAAACCCGTCCAGCACAAAACTCAAATGTTAAGTCTTGCTAATATTTACAGCGAAGAAGAATTGGTTGATTTCGATAGGCGTGTTAGAGAAGGGTTACCGCAAGGTGAAAAAGTAGAATATGTGTGTGAATTAAAGATTGACGGTGTTTCTGTTAGTCTTAGATATATCGACGGAATGCTAAAAGTAGCAGCAACGCGCGGTGATGGTGCTGTTGGCGATGAAGTTACAAACAATGTAAGAACAATACGTTCTGTTCCTCTTTCAGTGAAAAGAAATTTTTTAAAAGATCTTTTGCTAGATGAATTTGAAGTGCGCGGCGAAGTATATATGGAGTTAGAAACGTTCAAAAAACTAAATGAAGAAAGAGAACTAAACGGGGAAAAAACTTTTGCAAATCCGAGAAATTCTGCTGCAGGAACTTTAAAACTGCAGGACCCACAAGTAGTTGCAAAACGCCCTCTTCAAATTTTTTTGTATTATCTCTTTTCCGAAAAAGATGATTTGAAATATCAGCATGAGAACTTGCAATTATTGGATCTATTAGGTTTTAGGATAAATAAGAATTTCAGATTGTGTAAAAATCTTGATGAAGTGATTGAGTTTTGTCGTGAGTGGGAAGCAAAAAAAGATGAACTGCCGTATGAAATAGATGGCGTTGTTATTAAAGTTAATTCACTTAAGCAGCAAAAAATATTAGGCAATATTGCAAAATCTCCACGCTGGGCGGCAGCATACAAGTTCAAGCCGAAGCAAGCTACTACACTGTTGAACAACATTACTTGGCAGGTTGGCAGAACAGGCTCGCTTACGCCCGTTGCAGAATTAAAACCTATCTTTCTAGCAGGTTCAACAATAAGCCGCGCTACGCTTCACAATATTGATGAAATTCGACGCAAAGATATTCGTGAAGGTGATTTGGTCGTAATTGAAAAAGGGGGCGATGTAATTCCCAAAGTGGTCTCTGTAGATCTCTCAAAACGATCTGAAAATTCCGAAGAAATTAAACTTCCCAATACTTGTCCGGCTTGTGGTTCAAAACTTTTTAAGCCCGCTGATGAAGTTGCAGTTTATTGTGATAATAGTTTATGCCCAGAGCAAATTAAAGGACGCATTTTGCATTTTGCATCTCGCGGCGCAATGGATATTGAAGGATTAGGAGAGGCATTGGTTAATCTCTTCGTTGATCTCGGATTCCTTCACGATTATTCTGATATTTACTCTCTGAATCAAAAACGTGAAAAACTTGTAAACATTGAACGGCTTGGGGAAAAAAGTATTGATAATTTATTAAACGCAATTGAAGAAAGTAAGAAACGATCATTCGATAAAGTTTTATTTGCCCTTGGGATACGTTACGTTGGCGCTGGCGCCGCAAAAAAACTTGCGCAACATTTCCTTTCGATAGATAAATTGAGTGAAGCTACAGAAGAAGAGATAGAATCTATTCACGAGATCGGACCAAGTATAAGTAAAAGCGTAAAGAGATTTTTTAGCGATGAAAATAATAGTAAGTTGATCGAAAGATTGAATAAAGCGGGAATAAATTTTTCTCTTGAAAAGAAAGAAACAGAAAGCAGCAAGTTCCAAGGAAAGTATTTTGTATTAACTGGAACTCTCTTTTCAATGTCAAGAGAAGAGGCGAAAGAAAAAATAGAGAAAAACGGCGGACATGTTTCATCATCGGTAAGTAGAAATACTCATTATGTTATTGCTGGAGAAAATTCCGGCTCAAAACTCGATAAAGCGCAAAAATTGGATATCACAATTTTAACCGAAGAACAATTTTTAGAATTGATCAAATAAAAAATGTTTGAAGAATTGAAAAGAAAATACGCTCACTTCATTATTCGAAGGAAATATTTGAAGAAAAATGAGCACTCAATATCATATATACGAGTCCTGAGCGACGCTTCCGACTTTTTCATAATTATGCCCAAGGCAGAGATTGATTTTATTCACGCACTCGATATAATACGATATTATCAAATTCATAAAAAGATAATTACTTTATTTCTTCCAAAACACAAATACAATTTAATCCCAGATAAAGGAAAATATAAATTTATTCCTTATGATCTGCTCCAGATAAACCAGATTAATTTACCAAACTCCGAACTTAAACTTCGGTTAAAACCGAAAGAATTTGATGTAGTTATGGATCTAAACCGTAGCGAAGAAGTATTCTTCAGCGCCGTTGCCAATATTGTAAAATCAAAAGTGCGGGTGAGTTTTAAAAAAGAGAATTCGGAAAATTATTATAACTTACTTATTAACGACAAGCAGACTAATTCTGAAGCAGCTTACAGAAATTTTATGAACTATCTCAAGATGTTTTAGTTATTATTATTTGGATTATTTAGCTTAATTTGTAGATTAGTAGTGCAAAAAACACAGAATGTAAATATGAACGAAAACTTTAATTACGAACTAAAAAAAATAGGCGATATTGCTATTTTCAAATTGAATGAAAAACGTTTTGATGCTTCGATTGCCGGATTTGTAAAGGGCGAGTTCACAATTCTATTGCATACGGAAGATGTTAAGAAGCTTGTAATTGATCTGCGTGATGTTGATTATTGCGACAGTTCCGGCTTAAGCGCTATTCTATTAGCTTTTCGTATTCTTCAAGCTAATGAAGGGCAAATTAGATTAGCCGCACCGACCAAAAATGTGAAAACACTTATTGAAATTTCTCAGTTAGACCGAGTTTTGACGATCTACGAAACTGTTGACGAAGCTGTAAAAGATTTGGAAGCTGTATAACCGGAGGGCTTGTAAGTATCAATTACTATTTTTATATGAAATGACCATCAGCTTATTTATCCTCTCAACAATTTTCTCTTGTCCTTTTTTAAATTCGAAAGTTTTATTAAATATAAAATTCAAAGGCAAATTTTTCTGTAGGCAAAAACTAATTCTCTTATTAAGAGAATTAGTTTAAAAAAGTTGGCAAATATTTATTGATAGTAACGTTCAATTGCCTTCTAAATTTATACGTGTTGTGATTTTAAAATTTTTATTGAATATAAATAAGATGTCAACAAAGCATATTAGATCAAAACTCCGTTCAAGTCTCAGGATCAAATTTTTAATTCTCTTCTTAACAATCATACTTATAGTTATGATGTTCCCCAAAGGAGAATCGATTGAATCGGGAGTTACTGTTGGCTCAGTGTGGATACATGAAGATTTAATTGCATCAACGACATTCGAAATACTCAAAGACTCTAAAGTGTTCGAGCGGGAAAAGTTCGAAGCAGCTCAAAAAATTTTGCCGATATTTCTTAAAGATACAAGAGTAGAAAAGCTATATATAGATTCGCTTCGAAAATATAATCTTTTTTTTACCAAAGCTCTCGGCAGAAACACGGGGATAGAAAACAATAAAACATTTTTAAGTGATCAATCGTTCTCGATTTATTTACAGCTTAAAAATCAACCGCTAAGTTTAAAGGGTGTAAAAGTTCACTCGCTCAGCGAAGTGTTATCTTTTACCGAAGAACTACTGCAAGAGATTTACCAGAGAGGATTTCTGAACTTATTTCACAAGAAGATTACGCGGGACAGCATAGCGTTAAGAATTGGAAAGTTCGAAAAAATATCTTCTATATTGCACCTCTTCGATTCTGAAACACTGAATGATTATCTTAATTCAAGGATCAATAACCGGTTTGGAAAAAATTCAGCACTGAATGAGGCAATCGATGAATACATCTCCAATTTTATTAAGCCGAATTTGATATACAGTTATGAATTAACCGATGCAGCAATCAAAAATGCGAAGGAGAAAGTTCCTAGAAATGTTGGTATAGTGAATGAGAACGAACGAATTGTAGCCAAACACGATAGGATTTCTCCCGAAATAAAAATGAAAATCGATTCATACAGGATTGCAAAAGGAGAAGAATCTGGTTTAGCAGGCAAGTTTGCTCAAAACTTTGGAAAACATTTGCACATTTTTCTCGTTTTGTTGCCATTCATAATTTACATTTATCTTTTCCGTAAAAAGATTTATCTGGATAATCTTAAAATTGTTTTAATAGCCAGTATAATTTTATTCATTAGTTTTTTAACATATCTAGTTTATCAAGTAAATGTAGCTTCGCCAATCGATTTTCTAGTGCTCGTTCCTGCTGCATCAATGCTTCTAACAATAATATTTGATTCGCGAATAGGATTTTATGGAACGGTTGTAATCTCGTTAATTGTTGGCGCTTTGCGTGGAAACGATTATGTCTTCACAGTTATAAATATTATAGCCGGAAGTATTGGCGCATATACTGTGCGAGATATAAAAAAGCGGACACAGATATTCCGCTCCTTTCTATTCATTCTCTTAGGTTATTTGCTTAGCATAATTGCTTTTGGTTTTGAACGATTTGATTCCTTAGGTGAAATGTTGAGCAGTTTTATTTTCGCAAGTTCAAATGCATTAATTAGCCCTGTCATAACTTATGGTCTAATTATTTTTATTGAAAAGTTTTTCAATATAACAACAGACTTAACCTTGATTGAACTAACAGATGTAAATAGTACTTTACTAAAAGATTTAGCCAAAAATGCGCCGGGAACTTTTAACCATTCAATTGCATTGGGAACGCTTGCGGAAAAAACAGCAGAAGCAATCGGCGCAAACCCGGTTCTTGCTCGCGTTGGTGCTTATTATCATGATATCGGAAAATTAATTGATCCGGATGTTTTTGTTGAAAACCAGATGAATTCAACAAGTCTGCACGAGGATCTTCCTCCTGAAAAAAGTGCTCAACTAATTATTTCTCATGTTAAGAAAGGAATTGAATTAGCCGAGCAAAATGATTTGCCGCAAGAGATTATTGATTTTATTCCGATGCATCATGGTACAATAGTTGTCTCTTATTTCTATGAAAAAGCAAAAGAATTATATGGCGCAGAAAAAGTAGATGTGAAAGATTATCGTTACGCGGGACCTAAACCGAACACAAAAGAAACAGCAATAGTAATGCTTGCCGATGCGTGCGAATCAACTATTCGGTCTTTATCTGATGCAGATCCACATAAAATTGAAAATGTTATCAATAATCTTATCAATAGCAGAATAGAAGATTCGCAGCTTGATGAAGCTCCGTTAACTTTTAACGATGTACGAAAAATTAAAGAATCGTTTTTAAGTATTTTAGTAGGACATCATCACAAAAGAATTAGATATCCGCATCAAGAAGAGTTAGAAAAAGATAAACTGGAAGAATAATATTGTATGGAGCAGTTTGTAAAAGAGTTTGTAACAATTATTCGTTATGAAAAAAATCTTTCCGATAACACAGCAAACTCTTATCAGAATGATCTAAAAAAATTTATTGAGTATCTGGACAAAATGAATGTGAGCGATTTTAATAATGTTTCGCCAGAGTTAATCACGAAATATTTCGAACATCAGAGACGGATTGGCATGAAGAGCTCATCAACGGCGCGTTATATGTCAACCATCAAAAATTTTTTTTGCTTCTTGGATGAACATCATTACATCGAAAAAAATCCCACGGCAACACTTACAAAAGTAAAAATAACCAGAAAACTTCCTGAAGTTCTTTCTTTTAATGAAATTGAAAAAATACTAGAAGCCCCCAATATGAAAGACACACTAGGTTTGCGCGATAAAGCCATTCTCGAAATCCTCTATTCATCTGGCTTGCGGGTTTCTGAACTTATCGGTCTTAAAATAAACGATCTCTATTTTGATGACGAAGTTGTGCGCGTACTTGGAAAAGGTTCTAAAGAGAGAATTGTGCCGATGGGAAGCAGCGCTATTCATTGGCTGCATGAATATTTAATTAAATCTCGTCCGCATCTTGCAGATAAAAATAAAAGCCAAAACTATGTTTTTCTTAACAAGAGAAAAACAAAACTCAGCAGGATGACTATTTGGAAGATCGTAGCGCGTTACTCTAAAGAAGCTGGTATTCAGAAAGAAATCCATCCTCATATTTTTCGTCATTCATTTGCTACTCATTTGTTGGAAGGGGGTGCAGATCTGCGCGCAGTTCAAGAAATGCTTGGTCATTCTGATATTTCAACAACGCAGATTTATACTCACATAGATAGACAATACATCAAACAAGTTCACAGAGAACATCACCCTAGAGGGTAAATACTATTAAACTAAAATATATTTCATTTACTATTGACGACGCTGATGAAATCGAATATGCGTATAGTTGGTTTGGGATTTTTGCTTATAGCAATCGCTAGTTGTTCTCAGTTGAAAAATGAAAATGAAGCGGACAAAAAACCGTTTTCTATTTTGCTTGGTAATTTTAAGAATTATGAACACGCTCTAAAATTTAAATCAAGTCTTGATAATATAGTAAAGCAAGATCTTCGGTTGGAATATATTAGCAATAACAATTACGCATATTTGTATGGAAGCTATAAGTCTTCCTTCGAAGCAGGGGAAGCGGCTTTCGAGCTATTTTCTAATTCGTTAATAGTCGATTATGATATAGTAAGAAAAGAAAAAAAAGTGTTAGACCTTTTTTCGAATGTTCTTTTCGTTGCCAACTATATGGGTAATGCATCTGTATTTAGTTATAATCTAACTTCAAAAAGAATTGAATTGATTTGGAGCCGTTCGATTAAAAAAGTTTTATATCTCAATCTTACAGAAGGAGCAGAATCCGCTTTTATAACAACCGCTTTTAGTTTAGACCAACGACCGGGAATTCCTTATATAAGAGACGCAGCCGTTTTTTTCCTTGACCGGGAGAAAGATGCTTCTGAAGAAATTCTTTCTTTAGGAGATTGTTTGCAGATTTATACTTACTGGGAACCGAGCGATTCTTTTAAAATAAATGTTACTACTACGGATCTTGTTACACCTGAAATTATTTTGCAAGAAATTCATTCCTTTGATAAAAGCGGAAGACACGGAGCTAAAAAGAAACGAACATTTGATTTGTTGAAAGATGGATTTCCTGCTGCGCCTAAACGCATTCCGATCTATTTTTCTCCTGACAACAGATTTAGACTGCGCGCCACTGATGAAAATGGAGAATTATATTTTTATTTGAAAGATTTTCAAGAAAAATCTGAAATGCTTGTTGGTTCGAGTAACAATAAAATAAAAGATGCTAGATGGTCCGAAGATAGTAACTTCTTGTTTATTATTACTGAAGATAGTTTTATAAATGGTTCTAAGAACAAAAAACGTTCAAAGGGCAAGTTAATTATTGTAGATACGAAATTGAAAAAACAGAACAGAATCTTTTATGCCGATAAGTATGAAAATTTATTAGTTCGCGGTAAGCTCTTATTTTTTGATGAGGAATTAAATGGAGCGCAAAGAATTGTAGTTTATGATTTGAATAGAGACAAGATTTATGATATAATCTCTATGATTGGCGGCTGTGGTTTAAATAGTCTTTTCAATTAAATTATACTTACGGATTATTAACTTATAATTAACATTAGAGAGTTAACTAGAATTTTGGAGTGTGATGACAGATTCTCAATTTCTGCGCCTTCAAACCATAGACCGGATGATCTTTGGTTTTGTAATTTTATTTGTAATAAGTTTAACAAATTCTATATTCTTGAATCAGATTGGATATTTTGGCGCGCTTCTTCTAATCGGGCTCCGTTTTTCTATAACTCGTAAAAATCAATTCACAAGAAACGGACTTGAGTTAGCATTTTTATTATTTCTTGCCGCAGAACTAATTTCAGCTCTACTCTCTATCGATAAAGCGCATGCTTTCCAAAATTTTATGAAGAGGTTGATTCTTGTCCCAATTGTTTATACTATAGTTCATGTAGCAGATGATAAAAAGAAGGGGGAACTGCTGCTAAAGTTTTATCTTGGCGCCGCTCTAATCACTATGATTGTTTATATCATTTTTGCTTACGAGCATTTCATTGCACGACTTTACCAATTGGAATTGAAAGGTCCGTCGCCGTTTCAATATGTGATGACTGCCGGTGGACTGATGAGCTTTTCTGCCATATTTTTCTTTGCTCTTTTTGTTAATGAAAAAACCAAGCTTATTTACAAACTCTTTTATTTCTCTGCATTAGCAATTTCAATTGCCGGTTTAATTGCTAGTTTTACGCGTGCAGCTTGGCTAGGAGCGGCTGCAGGAATTCTGTTGATAATTCTGATCAAAAGAAAGTGGAGTTTTATTATTCCAATTTTTGTGCTCCTTCTCTTTATAATAATCTTTCAGAAGAACGAAAGTAAAATTTATAATTACTCTGTGAAGGAGAATGAATTAGTACAGCGCTCAATTGACGTTACAAAGGGGAGAGCTTCAAGTGTATTAGTGAGCGGCAATATTAAAATAGTTGCGGACTATGAGAAAGGCATCTTGGCATTTGAAAACGAAAAACTTATTCAGAATATTCCAACGGTTGCGCCGGTTTTAATGGTTACTCATTGGAAAGAAAATTATTTTATTGCGTATCTGCTCGATTCGAGAATTTTGGTTCTTGAAAAAAATATTGAAGGCAAATTAAAAACAATAACTACATTCACTTCGCCAGGCAACACTAAAAGCGTTAAAGTGTTTAACAATATTCTTTTTATTGCTGATCAGGACAGCGGACTTACTATTTATAAAAATCCTATTCGCCCCAATGAAAGAATACGCATTAAAGAATTTGAAGGAATAACTCAATTTGGAATGAGCGATAGTTTATTTGCTGCTTATTTTCGGAATAAAAATTTATTGAAGATTTTCTTGGTAAAGAATTTTTTACCCGATAAAATTTTGGATTCTGTTAAAGTAGATGCATCCGTTGGATTACATTGGATTAAAAACTCGCAACTATTTTTTCAAAGCGATCAGAATTTAATTCAATTTGAGACGCAAGTCGGAAAACTTGTAAAACGAAATATATTCGATGCTAAAGGAATATTCAAAATGCAATCTGTTGGCTCACTCATCTACGCTTCCACCGTTAACGGGAATATTTATAAACTTATTATGCTTGATAACTCAAACTATAAGTTGGAAAGATTTGCTGAACTTGGCTATTCTATAACAGATTTATTTATTGATGGGGATAATCTTTTTGCTGCTTCTGTTAAGCGTAATAGATTTGCAACTATATTTGATCCGTACCACGAAACAAATTATGAAAGGTTAAATATTTGGCGCATTGGGTTCAAAATATTTTCAGACCATCCGCTATTTGGTGTTGGAGATATAGATCTTCAACGAGTTTACGAGAGATACAAAGATTATTTTCTCAAGGAAAATTTTGGACACATGCATAACAACTATGTTCATTTCTTGGTGATATTGGGAGTATTTGGTTTTGCGGCAGCTATGTTTCTTCTCTTAAAAGTATTGCAGCTTCATATAAAAATTTATAACGCAGTTAAGAACGAGCCGCTAATTTCTTCATTTGCTCTCGGTTCGCTCTCTGCATTTGTAGGATTCCTATTTTCGGGTTTGGGCGAGTGGAACTTTGGCGATCAAGAAATTATAACTTTAGTTTGGTTTACACTTGGATTAAATATTGCTTTTTATAAAAACACTTCCTTAAATAGCATGCGAAAATAGTGTGTCAAACAGATTCTCGATTCTATTGTAGACTAAGCTCAAAATAATTTTTTGAAAAATGAATTAACACACTCTTTTTATCTCTTCAACAAAATAGAACGGATGAAATGTGAAATGAATATCTCATCAATTACAATTGCTAAAAATGAAGAAGCAAACATAAAACGTTGCATAGAATCCCTAACAGGAATTGTTGATGATATTGTGGTTATTGTCGATTCCAAGACGAATGATAAAACTTTCGAAGTTGCTTCTTCTTTTCCAAAAGTAAATTGCGAAGTTGCTGTATGGGCAGGCTACGCAAGAACAAAGTTGTATGCATTGTCAAAAACAAAATATGACTGGGTTTTGTGGATTGACGCTGATGAAGAATTGACTGATAAATTAAAAGCAGAACTGCTCTCTTTTAAGAATAGTTTTCCGCAGAATGATGCTTTTGATATTCCTCGAAAAGCTTATTTCCTTGGCAAATGGATTAAGCACAGCGGCTGGTATCCAGCGCGTGTAACCCGCTTATTCAATAAAAATAGTGTGCGGTTCAACGATAAAGATGTTCATGAGAATTTAATTGTGAGCGGAAAGATAGGGCATTTTCAAAAAGATCTTAATCATTACACCGATCCGACAATCGAACATTATTTTATCAAGTTTAATTCTTATACTTCACTGGCGGCTAAAGAGCTTTTTGAAAAAGGGAAGAGTGCAAATATCAGCGACATTCTCATTCGCCCGGCTTTTCTTTTTTTTAAAATGTATATCTTTCGTTTAGGTTTTCTTGATGGACTGCACGGTTTTATTCTGGCGCTATTTTCTTCTGTCTATGTGTTTACTAAATATTGTAAACTTTGGGAGCTTAATAGAAATAAATGACAATAGGAATTATACCTAACATCTTTAAAAATGATATTCTTGATATTGTTAAGCAGATCATTGCCGAGTTAAGAAAAAACGATCTTCAATTTCTTCTCAGTAATTCCCTGCTAAAGTTCAAGAGCAATTTTGACGAAGAACTAAAGCATGCTAAATTTCTTCGGCACGATGAATTAGCAATATTATCCGATATGGTTGTTTCAATCGGCGGCGATGGTACTATGTTGAATACTGCTTTTGAAGTTAGAAACTCAAACACTCCAATACTTGGAGTGAATGTTGGAAAGCTTGGATTTTTAGCTGAGTTTGATATTAACAGCTTCAGCGAGTTTCTTTACGATGTAAAGAATAAAAATTACATAATCGAAGAAAGGATGACTTTAATTGCGTCTTGTACTGGAGAAAAAGAAAAACTTTATGCTTTGAATGATTTGGTGATCGATAAAGGTCCTTGGCCTAAGATGATAGAACTTACCGTAAAGGTTGATGACGATTATGTTGCCACGTTTTCTGCAGATGGGATTATCATTGCAACACCAACAGGTTCAACTGGCTATTCACTTTCTACAGGCGGACCCATTGTAAACCCCAAAGCCGATGTAATAACATTAAGTCCTATAGCGCCTCACACACTCACAATGCGTCCTCTTGTAATTTCTAGCGAGCAAAAAATTTCTGTTATTGTTAATTCACCTACAGACAAAATACAAATTAGTTGCGATGGGCAAAGAGTATCTTTCATTAAATCGCCTTCAACAATAGAAATCGAAAAGTGTTCGCAATCTG
The DNA here is from genome assembly GCA_020723965.1 of Melioribacter sp. GTDB lineage: Bacteria > Bacteroidota > Ignavibacteria > Ignavibacteriales > Melioribacteraceae > DYHW01. The sequence goes on from DYHW01000001.1 coordinate 366,961, forward strand.
TTCATCTCGTTCACTCGAATAGAACTAATTACTTTGAGATTCTTCGGAATAAACTTTTTTGGGGGTTAGATGTACGCAAACAAAACAATTCTTAAGAGGATAAAATGAAAGTAAAGGTTATATTATTTTTTATGCTTTGCACAATTCTCTTTGCGCAAGAGAAAAACAAACTCTCCGTTGACGAAAAATCCGGCAAACCGATGCTCTTGGGTATTTGCGATCGAACTTCGTTTGCAGATTCAAACTTTGCTTGGTGGTTCGATTCCGAATATAATAATTACGAACCCGATTTAACAGAAATGAACAGCTTAAAAGACAAGTGCAGCAATATTGATATTACTATAGTCTTGGGAACATGGTGCAGCGACAGCAGAAGAGAAGTGCCCCGCTTTTATAAAATACTTGATAAACTCAACTATGATCAAAAAAATCTTACATTGATTAGCGTTGATAGAAAAAAATCTTCGCCGACCGGCGATGTTGATAAACTTTCTATCAAGCTTGTTCCAACTTTTATTTTTTATAAGAATGGAAAGGAGATTGGACGAATCGTTGAAACGCCGGAGAAGAATCTAGAAGAAGATTTCTTAAGTATAGTATCTAAGTAGTTTGTAGAAAGTTTAAATAAAAGGTCCCGATAATAATTGGGACCTTCTTTTTTAATTCTCAGTTGAAATCAGAACAGGCATATCAATTTTTGTAACACCTTTGTAGTTCTTCGATTTTTTAGAAGAACCATTCGAACCATTGCCGTTTTTCTTATTAGATATTTCTATAGGAATTATAGTTTCTTGTTTTACTTCGCCGCGTGCCTCGCGGTAAATATAAAGGTCATCCTTATAATTACGCATAATTATTTTTTCTTCATCTCTGTGAAGCACATATTGAGGCAGAACAGGAATTTTACCGCCGCCGCCCGGTGCATCAATTACAAAGTGTGGAATTGCAAGTCCGCTTATGTTTCCGCGCAGCTTGAACATTATTTCCAAACCTTTATCGAGCGAAGTCCTAAAATGATTTGCGCCTCGTGTCTCATCAGCCATAAATAAATAATATGGTCTTACGCGAATCTTAAGAAGTCTTATAAAAAGCTCTCTCAAAATATCGGCATCATCATTAACTCCGCGCATAAGCACAGCTTGATTATTAACTGGAATGCCTGCATTAACAAGCATCTCGCATGCTTTTGTGCTCTCAGGTGTAATTTCCCAAGGGTGATTGAAATGTGTGTTTACATAAATAGGATGATATTTTTTTATCATCTCAACCAATTTTGGAGTTATTCGCTGTGGAAGGACGCATGGCATCTTTGTTCCGAGTCTGATAATTTCAATATGAGGAATTTGACGTAAACGTTTTAATATCTTCTCTAACATCGTGTCGGTTAGCATCAAAGGATCGCCGCCAGACAAAATTACATCTCTAATTTCAGTATGTTTTTCTAAATATTTAAAAGCCGACTCTAGTTCCTTCATTGAAATTTTATCTGAGTTCCCCACTTTTCTTTTTCTAGTGCAGAAGCGGCAATACATACCGCATTGGCTTGTTGTAAGAAACAATGCTCTATCGGGATAACGATGAGTAATGTTCGGAACAGGACTCATTGCATCTTCTTGAAGAGGATCTTCAAAGCCGTCAATATCTTCTAATTCTGCATTGTCTGGCACACATTGGTTCCAAATTGGATCGCCAGGTTCTCGAATTAAAGAAAGATAGTAGGGATTTATTCTCGCTTGAAAAAACTCGTCTAGACCTTCGGCTACTTTTCTATCGATTCCGAATTTTTCAACTAGTTGATCGACCGAGTGTATGCTGTCTCTTACCATTTGCTGCCAGAGTTCCATGATAGTTGCCCTTTATATTTTTTCCCCTTTATTTTTTTAGATACTTACCGAAAACTATTAAGTTATCGTTGAATGCGTAAAAATCTTTTATTTGGGAGACTATCGAATAATTATTTCTGAGATAAAAATTTCTCGTAGCAGTATAACTGTCTTTAGAAGATGTTTCTGCAAGGATCCATCTTCCGTTTTTTTCATTCACAAAATTTTCTAAGTGATCTAAAAGCTGCTTACCAATTCCCGCATTTTGTGTTGTTGTGTCTACAACAATCCAATACAAATCATAAACGCCATCTGTTAGTGCTCTTTTCCCAACGCAATAATAACCAATAACTTTTCTTTCGCTTTCGAACACATATATGTTATAATATTCTTGATTAGCGTTTCCCAACGCTTCGTCGATCAATTCTACAGCAATCTTCTTTTCCTCGTCATTAAAATTATCGGTGCTATCGATAATTTTAACAAGTTGATCGCGATCGTCAGCTTGCAGCTTGCGAATCATAACTTCTTCTCTTTAAAGCCAACATAGAAATTTTATATATAAGTTCCTCATAACTGATACCCGCAGAAGCGGCAGAACGTACAAATCCTGTATCTGGAGAAATATCTGGGTTCGGGTTCACTTCAATTATATATGGAATGCTCTTTTGATTAAGCCGGATATCGATGCGCGCATAATCGTGGCAGTCTAAAGCATCGAAAGCGGCAAATGCCATCTTCTCGATCTTCTGTTTTAATTGATCATCTAGTTCAGCCGGGCATTTTGGAACTGTGCTCTTGTAATAAATACTTTCGGGAGACCACTTTGCTTCATAAGTTACAATTTTTGGAAGTTCACTTGGTAATGCATCAAATGTAATTTCAGAGATTGGCAATATTTGGTCTCCAAGAATTGCAACATTAAGCTCCCGTCCTTCAATATATTCTTCTATCAATACTTCCTGATTGAAAGAGTTGAAAAGGAACTCGAGGCGTTTTTTCATGTCGTTATAGTTATGTGAAACAGAAAATTCTGAAATTCCAATGCTTGCATCTTCGCGAGCAAGTTTTAGAATAACGGGATATTTCAATTTGAATTCGCTCTTTGCGGGTATTTGATTGAGCTCGGCTATGAAGTGCCTTGCAGTTCTTAATCCGTGCGACTGCAATATTTGTTTTGTGCGCGCTTTGATCAAACAGTTGCCAAGCGTTATTGGTCCGTTTCCTGTGTAGGGAATTCCGAGCAAATCAAAAACACCGGCAATGAAACTTTCGTAGTTTGCATTTCCTTCAATGGATTCAACAAAGTTAAATATGAGATCAGGGGAGTAGCTCAAAATTTTTTTGATTGCGCTCTTAACATCTTTATTGATTGCAAGCGTATCGACACTAGTATATTTCTTTTTAAGTATTTTTCTTATTGAATCTATCTGTTTTAAAAATTCACGTTCCGAAAGATCAACGTTCGCTCTGTAGTCCGGAATCTCTTTCCCAAGATAGTTATCATAATATCGGGTCGGTTCGTTATAACAGATCAATATTTTTTGATCGAGAGTCATATCAAATAGTTTCTCTTTGCCGCCGAATATAAAACTTTGTTTATCATTTCTTCGTAAGATAAACCTGCAGCGCGCGCTGCTTTTGGAAAACAGGAATTGTCCGCCGGATCTGGAAGAACTCCTGGCAGTGGATTTATTTCGATCACATTAGGTTCATTGTTAGCATCTAATCTGATATCTATTCGGCTCCAATCTTTACACCGGAGCGCTTTGTAAGTTTTTAGCGCTATCTCTTTTATTTTTTGCTCTAGAACTTCATCAAGAATAGCAGGACAAGAAAATATTTGCAATGGATTTTCTCTTGTATCAACTACCCATTTGGCTTCATAGGAATAGATCGGGATCAAATTAGCCGGGAGCTCGCTAAAATTTATTTCAACTATTGGAAGAATTTCAGTTTCACTTCTGTTACCTAATAAAGCAACAGTAAATTCGCGTCCCGGCAAAAATTCTTCAATTAAAAAAGGCTGTTTGTATTGATCAATACTCTCGGCAAGTCTCTCCTTAAGTTCTTCTTCATTGGAGATAAAAGAAGAATTAAAAATTCCTTTGCTAGAACCCTCGGCAACAGGTTTTATTATAACCGGAAAATTCATATCAATATTTTTCAGTTCATCTAAACTTTCTACTAATAGAAATTTTGGAGTTGGAATTTTATGGTAGGAAAGAACTTCTTTTGTTCTTGCTTTGTCTAGGCAAGTTGTAAGGGTTAAAGGATCAGAACCTGTGTAAGGAATTTGAAGCATATCGAGCAAAGCTGGAATTTGAGCTTCTCTACTTGTTCCATATGCGCACTCAGCAACATTAAAAACAATTTCAGGTCTTATCTTTCTGAATTTTTCAAATGCATCAGCATTAGCTTCAATCATTATTACGTCATGAAAAAGTTCCAACGCATCTTTGATTGCATTGATAGTATCAATAGAATCCCATTCTGCGTAGGTATCGTTAAAATTTTTTATCGAAGTTGAATTAAGAGAGAGAGGTGTTCTCTCGGAAAAAGATTTTTCTTCCGGTTTTAGATTATATGTGAGAGCGACTTTTAATTTTTTATTTGGTAGATAAGAACTAATAACAATTCCTTTAAAAATTTCTAATGGTAATATAACCATTTAAAAATTTTTTGCAAGAACTTGTGTCGGAAAATTTTTTTATTGAAAAATATTGGAATGATGTTTGTAGTGAAGATGTGAAAATATTTTTAAAAGCATTTAAGCAATTTGAGAAAGATGAATGTGTGAAGAATAATTTTTTTTAAGAACATTTTTTATCAAAAGATTTTTTTCTTGGTACAATTTAGGGTCTTCATGAATAATTTTAAAAGCAGAGTTTCTTGCATCGCTTAAAATGCTTACGTCTTCTAAAATGTTAGCGAATTTAAATTCAGGCAAACCGCTCTGCATAGTTCCGAATATGTCGCCGGTACCGCGCAATTTCAAATCAATCTCCGAAAGATCAAAACCACTATTGTACTTAATCATAGAATTCAGCCGAATGATTGATTTGTTTTTTTCTATAAGTGCAGGAGAGAGATAATCGAAGTTGAAGTTGATTTGATTTGTCTTGGCTGCAAGTTCATCTTTGGTAATTAGAATGCAATAAGCTTGTTTATCGCTCCGCCCAACACGCCCGCGAAGCTGGTGTAGCTGAGATAAACCGAATCTAAATGCATCATTAATAACAATTATATTAGCGTCTGGAATATCTATCCCGACCTCAATTACAGTGGTTGAAACAAGCACATCGTATTTTTTTTCAGCAAATTCTGACATTATATTTTCTTTTTCCTGCCAGCCTATTCTTCCGTGGATCAGCCCCAATCTTAAATCGCTCAAGTAACAGCTTTGTAATTCTTCAAAATATTTTTCTGCTGCTTTTAGTTCGAGCTTCTCTGATTCTTCCACTAAAGGATAAACCAAAAAAGTTTGATAACCTTCTTTTGATTTATCGCGGATAAATTTGTAAATGTTGGGCAGTTTTCTCTCTCCGCGCAAAATAGTTTTAACTGGTTTACGGTTCAAAGGGATTTCATCAATAATAGAAATATCTAGATCTCCAAAGACCGTCATAGTTAATGTTCGCGGTATCGGCGTTGCAGTCATCACAAGTACATCTGGCTGCAATCCTTTTTTAACTAGCGTCGAACGCTGTAATACTCCGAACCGATGCTGTTCATCTATTACAACAAGACCCAGCTTATTGAATTCGACATTATCCTCGATTAAAGCGTGAGTGCCTATAATTATTTTTATTTTTCCTTCGCGAATATCATTTAATATTCTTATGCGTTCGGATTTTTTTTGTCCGCCAATCAATAGATCAACTTTTACGCCTAGCGGTTTAACCAGTTCAACAATTCTTTTTAAATGTTGAACTGCAAGAATTTCTGTTGGCGCCATAAGAACCGCTTGATGCCCGTTCTCTACAACGATAAGCATGCTTATCAATGCAACAATAGTTTTACCACTTCCAACATCGCCTTGCAACAACCGATTCATCGGTTTATCGCTTTCCAAATCTTTTCTAATTTCAGTAAGAACTTTTAGCTGCGCTCTAGTCAATTGAAAAGGCAATGAATTTAAAAACTCTTTTAACGGTTTAGCTTTTGCTTTGAAGGAGAATTCTTTCTTCTTATTCTTAAAAAGATTCTTTCTCAAAGCAACTAATATCTCGAAATAAAAAAGTTCTTCATATTTCATACGGTACATTGCAGATTTAAGAGAATCAAAATCATTTGGGAAATGAAGATTTTGAACAGACCTACGAATGTCGAGAAGATTATTTTCTGTTATGATATGATCGGGAAGAGTTTCATTTAGGTCGTCGCTGAACGATTCAACTACATTGTGTATTATTCTACGCAAGCTTAGATCTCCAAGGTTAGTTTCGCGTAGTTCTTTTGGAACGCGGTAGAATGGAATAATTTTTCCAGTGTGTAAAAATTCTGTTGATTCATTTTCAGCAAAGCGGTCAAAATCCGGATGAACGAATTGTAAGTTGCCGTATTTTGTTAATACAGGTTTTGAAGAAATAGCAAAGTGATCACCATTCTTAAAAACATTTTTAAAATATTTTGCACCATGAAACCATACGCATTCAAAATATCCGGCAGTGTCTTTCATCCTAACTTTGAAAATCTGTCTTCGATTATAGTAATGAACTTCAGAATCGATTACTTTGCCAATGATGGTAACTTCTCCGGTAAACCCGTTAACTACATGCTGAACAACTTTTGCGCTGTTTAGGATTGTTGACCGGTCTAAGTAGCGTGAAGGGAAGTAGAATAGTAAATCGCGAATTGTACCGAGCCCAATCTTTGCGAATGATTCTGCTCGTTTTGGTCCGACTGATTTCAAATATTGAATTGATGTAGAAAGTTTATCGGGCATGAATCAAAGAGATTTTATTTTGACGCGTAAGAAATATAAATAAAAAATGTAAGAGAAGTAGCGGCAATAAACTATTGATGTTGGATTCTCAATTCTTCTTTTCATCCAGAATCCAAAATCCAGTATCCGGAAAATTATTCGTCTTCTGCTTTCATGTCGCGGGTCATCAGCTCGTAGGTAACTTTAATGGGATCGCGCTCCTCAAAAAGAATTTTATAAACAGCGCTAGCAATAGGAGTTTCAATTTTGTGTTTGAGTGAGAGTTGATGAACAGAACGGCATGTTTCAACGCCTTCGGCAACCATCTGCATTCTTTTCAAAACGTCTTTCAATTTTTTCCCTTTGCCAATTTGTTCACCAACGTAACGGTTACGGCTATGCTTGCTCATACATGTAACAATTAGATCGCCCATTCCTGAAAGACCGGAAAACGTTTCGGGACGAGCGCCAAGCGCTATTCCAAGCCGTGATATTTCTGCAATACCGCGAGTCATGATAGCAGCTTTTGTGTTATCGCCAAACTTTGCGCCATCAATAATACCTGCGCCAATTGCAATTACATTTTTTAATGCGCCGCCGTATTCAACTCCAAGCAAATCAGTTGAAGAATAAACCCGGAAGTATGAAGTAATGAATGCCGATTGAATCTGTTTTGCTGTGGAAACATTGCGCGATGCTGCAACAACTGCCGTTGGGATTTTTCTGCTCACTTCTTCTGCATGGCTTGGACCGGACAATACTCCAATTTGTGAAGAAGAAATATCTTTCAACTCATCTTTGATTATTTGGGAAACGGTGAGAAGCGTATCTTTCTCAATTCCTTTGGCAACGCTAACAAATGTTGTATCGCTGAAGTCGTTTTTTTTTATGTTATGTAGAACGCTGCGGATAAATTGCGATGGAACAGCAAGAACAATCATATGCTTATCCTCGCAGCTTTCTTGTAGCAAGTGAGTAATAGTAATTTCTTTTGGAATTTTTATTCCGGGAAGGTAAATTTTATTTTCGCGAGAACGATTCAGAACTTTTGCATAATAGCGCTTATATTCCCAAAGAGTAACATCATGCCCATTGTGATGAAGCAGTATAGCTAAGGTAGTACCCCAGCCACCGGCTCCAAGAACCGAGATTCTCATTTAAATCAATTTCTTTTTAACGAATGAAATTTTACTTTCGCTGCCCTTGAGTATTCGCTCAATATTCTTTCGGTGCGTATAAATAACAAAAAGTGCTAGAAGTATGCTAAACGGAAGAATAGTATGATAGCCCTGAATATTGACACCAAACATATTTTCTCTAATTACCATAATTAACGGAACGGAAAATGCTGCTGCTATAGATCCAAGTGAAATGTATCGAAAGACAGCAACAATGATAAAAAAGATACCTAGCGCAAGCGCCATATCAATTGTAACAATCATAATCAGAACGCCAAGCCCTGTTGCGATGCCTTTACCGCCTCGAAATCCTGCAAAGACTGTCCAAACATGTCCCATAACAGCGGTTACGCCGCAGATAATTTGAACGAGAGTGAAATCATCGAAAGGAGTGATATTATGAAAAGGAATATTATCGAGGTACAAGCGTGCAACAACAATTACAGAAACGGCGCCTTTAAGTGCGTCGAGAAGGATAGTTAAAATGCCCCACTTCCATCCAAGGACTCTAAATACATTCGAGCCGCCAGCGTTACCGCTGCCGTAATTTCTTATATCTATTCCGCGTACTAATTTACTTAGTATAATACTTGTTGGAATTGACCCCACCATATACGAAAGAAGAACAACAAAAATAAGATTTAACATGTGCTATCCACTTTAAGTTGTGGTGAAAAATTATAAAAAATGATTTTGATATACAATTGAAAAGTATCCTTAATAAGATTTGGAAATAATCGATAATAAATTTATCTCTTCGCTGCTTGTAACCTTGAAATTGAAAAATGATCCTTCAACAATTTTAACTTTATAACCAGCTCTGTGTACTAGCATCGATTCGTCTGTTCCAATAAAATTTTCTTCTTCAGCTTTTTTCATGGCATCAAGAAGGATGTGATACTTAAAAACCTGCGGGGTCTGCGCGTAAAATACTTCTCTACGGTCGATATATGAGACTACAGAATCATTCCCTTTGAGTAATGTATCTTTAGTTTTGACGGCTACAAGAGCAGCGCCGAATTCTTTGGCAACTTTGATTGAAGAGCTCAGTATGCTTTGAGAAAGCAACGGGCGAACTGCATCATGCACAACAATGAGATCATTGTCATTTGCATTTATAGATTTGAGCGCGTTGAAAACGGAAAATTGTCTTTCTTTGCCCCCTTCGATAAAGTTAATTAATTTATTGATGTTGTATTTCTCTTTGATTGCATTTAGAGTTGGAAAAAAATCTTTTTGTGCAGCAACAATTATTTCATCAATATGAATTGAGTTTTGAAAAATTTCGAGGGTATATGCAATCAACTCTTTACCGTTGATTTCGAGATATTGTTTGGGAAGCGATAAACTAGTTCGCTTTCCCGTTCCGCCCGCAGGTAAGATTGCAAAAACTTTCATGTGGCAATTCCAATTAACAAATCACAAACACTAAATAATAACCAATATTCGAATCCCAAATACAAACTCTATGAAATGAAGAATTGATGAAAGAAATTTATTTATTATTTGGAATTCATTCATTGTCTATTAGAGAATTAACATTGCATCTCCATAACTCAAGAAGCGATAATTATCCTTCAATGCTTTTTTGTAAGCTTTCTTCATAAAATCAAAACCGGCAAACGCAGCAACGAGCATTAAAAGAGTCGATTCAGGCGTGTGGAAATTTGTAATCAATTTTTTTGTTACTTTGAAATCGTATGGAGGAAAAATAAATTTATCAGTCCAACCGCCACCAGGTTTCGAAAATCCATCTGCTGTAACGTTGCTTTCTAATGCGCGGCAGGTGCTTGTTCCAACTACAAAAATATTTTTCTTTTCTTCTAAAGCTTTGTTTATTGTTTTTGCAGTATCTTCAGGTATTTCGAAATACTCAGAGTCCATTCTGTGTTTAGTGAGGTCCTCAACTTCAACGGATCTAAATGTTCCAAGACCGATATGCAAAATTACAGGTACAATTTTTACACCCATCTTCTCTAATTTTTTAATTAAAGTTGGCGTAAAGTGTAAACCTGCCGTTGGAGCTGCAACCGAACCGTCAACTTCGGCAAAGATTGTTTGATAGTCTTCTCTATCATCCGGAACAGGTTCTCTTTTGATATAAGGCGGCAGAGGAGTGTGACCAATTTTTTCAATTGCTTTGAAAATATCTCCGGCATCTTCATTAAATCGGACTGTTCTTCCTCGCGATGTTGTGTTATCTATTACTTCGCACCATAGTTTATCGTTAAAATATATTCTATTTCCGATCCTTACTTTACGAGCGGGATCAACAATAACATCCCATATGTTTTCTTCTTTGTTCAGTTCGCGTAAAACAAAAACTTCAATCTTAGCATTCGTTCTTTCTTTCTTTCCGAATAAGCGAGCTTGCATAACTTTGGTCTTGTTAACAACTATAACATCTCCCTTTTGAACAAATTCCGGTAAGTCAGAGAACTTGTGGTTCTCGATACTTTGATCATTACGATTAAGTACCATGAGCTTTGCTTTATCACGAGGGGAAACCGGAAATTTAGCAATAGAAGTTTTTGGTAAATTGTATTTGAACTCTGATAGTTTCATTTATTCTCCTCTAAGAACTTTTATATACTTTATTATTGCCATAGGGGCGTCTTAAATGTGTTATTATGTATCCACTTGTCGTGATAGAAATCTTTTCTATCGATAAAGAAGAATCTGAAATATACTCAGCTTCACTAACATTGATTTTTGAAACAGACTCATCTCTTAACTGAATATTGTTTTAAGATTCTTAGTCTCCCCAGCAAGTTGGGAGACTAAGAAATGACAAATGTATTATTTCTTTTTTGATACTTTCTTTGTTGTTACCTTAACTACTTTTTTGATGCCTTTTTTTTAACGTCTTTCATTATAGCCGGTTTTGCTGATAGCTGTTCTTTAACAACAGCACGAGCTGCGGCAAGACGAGCAATCGGAACACGGAAAGGAGAACAGCTTACATAATTTAATCCGATCTTATGGCAGAATTCAACGGATTTAGGTTCGCCGCCGTGTTCTCCGCAAATTCCAATTTTTAAATCGGGGCGCTTTGAGCGTCCGCCTGCTACAGCAATTTTCATTAACTGACCAACTGCATCAACATCAATTGATTGGAAAGGATCTTCTGGTAATATTTTCTTTTCTAAATAATCGCCCAAGAATAAACCGATATCGTCGCGTGAAAAGCCGAAACTCATCTGTGTTAAATCGTTTGTACCGAAAGAGAAGAACTGCGCCTCCTCGGCGATTTTATCTGCAGTTAAACATGCGCGTGGAATTTCGATCATTGTTCCTGCCAAGTGTGGAATTTTTTTCATTCCGAATTTTGCGCTAACTTCAGCATGAACTTTTTTGATGATCTCATACTGATGCTTTAACTCGTTGACATGACTAGAAACCGGTATCATGATTTCGGGAAATGGCTTCTTTCCTTCTTGTAATAATTCAGCAGCAGCTTCAAGAATTGCGCGCACCTGCATTTCTGTAATTTCTGGGTAAGTAATTCCAAGACGAACGCCTCGGTGCCCCATCATAGGGTTGCTTTCGTGCAGTGAATCTGCGCGTTTATTTAATTCTTCAAGTGTAATGTTAAGACTTGCCGCAAGTTTTTCTCTTTCTTCTTTATTGTTTGGAACAAATTCATGCAAAGGCGGATCAAGTGTTCTTATTGTTACTGGGAAGCCATCCATAGCTTCAAGAGTACCTTTGATGTCAGACTTAACATGCGGAAAAAGTTCATCCAATGCGTTCCTTCTCTCTTCTTCACTCTTAGAATGGATCATCTTGCGAAGTTTAAACAATGGTTCTTCGGCCCCTATTCCGTAAAACATATGCTCTGTTCTGAACAAACCAATTCCTTCAGCGCCAAAGGCACGTGCTCTTGCAGCATCTTCAGGAGTATCGGCATTAGTGCGAACATTTAATTTTCTTACCTGGTCACACAATTTCATAAAAGCTACAAAATCAGGATTATCTTCGGCGGTTTTTTTCATCGGAAGTTCGCCCTGATAAACCGTTCCTTTCGTCCCATTGAGTGTAAGCCAATCGCCTTCATTTATTGTTACATTGCCGACTTTAAAATATTTTTCTTTGTAGTTGATTTTTATTGAACCAGCGCCAACAATACAACATTTACCCCAGCCGCGTGCAACAAGAGCTGCGTGAGAGGTCATGCCGCCGCGTGCAGTAAGAATTGCCTGAGCAGCGCGCATTCCTTCAATGTCTTCGGGATTTGTTTCTTCACGAACGAGAATAACTTTTTTACCATCTTTTGCCCAAGCTACAGCATCGGCAGAAGAAAATACAACTTGGCCGGCTGCGCCGCCTGGTCCTGCTGGTAATCCCTTTGCGATTGCTTTAACATTAAGCTCAGCAGCCGGATCGATAATTGGGTGAAGCAATTCATCTAACTGTGATGGTTGAACGCGCATCACCGCTTCTTCTTTTGTAATCAATTTTTCTCGATACATATTAAGAGCCATTTTTATTGCAGCAGGTCCGTTTCTTTTTCCAATGCGGCACTGAAGCATGTAAAGCTTTCCTTCTTGAATAGTAAACTCGACATCGAGCATATCGCGATAATGTTTTTCTAACAAGCGTTGAATTTTATGAAGTTCTTTGTAAGTAGCTGGTATAGCAGTTTCAAGAGATGGAAGATGAATAGTATGTTCGCTCTTACCAATTTCGTTGATCGGGTTTGGAGTTCTAGTGCCGGCAACTACATCTTCGCCCTGAGCATTTGGCAGCCATTCGCCGTAGAAATAATTTTCTCCTGTTGCCGGGTTGCGTGTGAAGGCAACGCCTGTTGCTGAAGTATCTCCCATATTTCCAAAGACCATCGATTGTACATTTACTGCTGTGCCCCAATCATCAGGAATATTTTCAATTCTTCTGTAAGAAATTGCGCGTTTACCCATCCAGCTTTGGAATACTGCAGATATAGCTCCCCAAAGTTGCGCCATCGGATCTTCAGGAAATGGTTTACCGAGAACTTCCTGAACTTTTGCTTTGTAGATTTCGATCAATTCTTTCAAGTCATCGGAAGTCAGATCCGTATCAGCATGAACACCGCGTGTTTCTTTCATCTTGTGCAATTCTGCTTCAAGTTGCTGTCGAACTCCTTTACCTTCTTGAGGTTCGATGCCTGCGGCTTTTTCCATAACTACATCAGAGTACATTTGAATAAGGCGGCGGTGAGAATCGTATACGAAACGGGGGTTGCCTGTTTTGGCAATAAGAGCTTCGCGGGTTTCATTGTTCAAACCAACGTTAAGAATTGTTTCCATCATTCCCGGCATTGATGCGCGTGCGCCAGAACGGACAGAAACGAGCAAAGGATTCTTCGTATCGCCAAACTTTGCGCCCATTTCTTTTTCGACTTTTGATAAAGCAGTCTTAACCTGTTTCTCTAGTTCTTTAGGATATTTTTTATTGTTTTTGTAGTATGCTGTGCATACTTCCGTTGTGATAGTAAATCCAGCAGGTACATGAAGACCGATATTAACCATCTCGGCAAGGTTGGCGCCTTTTCCACCAAGCAGTTCTTTCATATTTGCTTCCCCATCCGCACGTTTGCCGCCGAAATAGTAAACATACTTTTTGTTTGCTTTAGCCATTTAATTTTCCTCCAGTAAGATGTTTGTTCAGTTGTTCTAAGTTATTCTATTGAGTTAAAAATTATTTTGTTGAATTTCTCCCCCTCATCAAGCTTTAGTTCTATCTTTAAATAGTAAATATCCACATCATCAAGTTCTTTGGAATACTTTGTAAGTTTAACCGCGTCTTTCTGAGTTGTTAAGACAGAGTAGGAATTAGTATCGTAAAATTTTTTTCTGATATCTTGAATTTCTTTTAATGTATAATCTTTATGATCGACAAAAATCATCTTGTTTGTTATATCGATATTATTATTTTCAAGCACATTTAAGAAAGAATGCGGACGAGCAATACCGCAAACGACTAAACTTTTCTGTCCTTGAAATTCATCCATACTAAAAAAGTGATGCGACTTTACGTCGTAAATTCCCTGCGCCACATAGAACCCTGTAAAGACCTGTTTCTTTCCGAAATGCTTTTTGAGTTTTGCAGGTATTTCACTTTTCTCAGAAAATTTTCTGTTGATAATAATAATATCCGCCCGTTTCAATGAATCGAAAGGATCTCGCATCAATCCCAATGGAAGCATTCTTTGTTCAATTTGCCCGACCTTATTTAAGAAGCGCTGATCGATAATAACGATATCAATATCTCGGTGGATCCATCTATGCTGAAAAGCATCGTCGAGAATGATGGTGTCAACGCTGGAGTCGATAATAAATTTTTTTGCGCCGGAGACGCGCCGCTCTGCAACAGCAGCAGGCACTTTAAGATCGTCTGCAACATAAAACATCTCATCTCCGCAGCCATCAACTGTTGTTTTTATTTCCTTACCATCGCTCACATAAATATAACCGCTCGATTTTCTTCCGTAGCCGCGGCTTAAAACGCCAACTTTTTTCCCATTAGCTTTTAACATTTCTGTTATCATCATAACAGCCGGTGTTTTGCCAGAGCCGCCAACAGTTAAATTGCCAATCGAAATCACTTTTGCATCGACTTTACACACATTGAAAATTTTTTTATCGAAAAGCCAATTACGCATTTTCACAATGAATGAATAGACAAAAACAAATGGCGATAATATTATTCTTAAAAAATCTAACACAATTCTAACGCTTCCTTTTGTAATTTATTTAATAACTCTTCGCACTCAATAATTTTTTTGTTAGTTTCTTCATAGCTCAAATTATGGTCAATGCTTATGGGGTCTGAATAAATAACAACAGCTCTGCTGAATGGTTTCGGTATATTAAATTGATCCCAGCTTTTTAGAATAATTTTTTTCTTTACACCTATTCCAACAAGATATAATGGTATAAGAGATTTTTTTGCAGTTATTACTGCGCCGGCTTTCATTTGATAAATCGGTCCGGTTGGTCCATCAGGCGTAATAGCTAAAGAACGATTTTTTCCAGTTTGCTGAAGCATTATTTCAAGAGCTTCTTTACCGCCAATATGGCTTGAACCCCGGACAACATGATAATTCCATTTTTTAAGTATTTCAGCAAGAACGTTACCGTCTTTACTTCTACTAACAAGCGCAGCAATATTTTCGTTCCGATGGATAAACCATCCAATCAGCATAGACCCATGCCAAAAAGCCACAACAAAATTTTTCTTCTCTGCAACAAGTTTTGAAAGTGAATCACCGTTTATTATTTCTATTCTTAACGTTTTTAGAAGTAGATTTAATGCAAAACACGCAAATCGGGTTCCAATAGATCTAAAAATGTTTTTTTGAAATTCATTAAGCTTCATTAAGCTTCAAATATACTGACGCGGCAGCTTTATAAGACGCTCCGGGTCCGCCAAGTTTTTCTCTTATCAATCCAAGTTGTTGCTTTATCGAATTATATTTTTCTCTGTTGCTCAAAATATTAAAACACTTGGAATAAATATTCTCCTGGTTAAGATCATCCTGAATCAATTCGTCAATGACGTTTCTGCCAAGCAGAATATTTGCCATAGCGATGTTATCGATCTTCACAACTTTTTTGCCAATCCAATAAGTAAAAAAACTTGTTGCATAAACTACAACGAAAGGAAGTTGAAAATATCCGGCTTCGAGCGTTGATGTGCCGGATTTAATAATTCCAAAGTGAGCTTGCTTATATAAATCGTATGTATAACCTTTTACTATTTTATAATCTTTTTCGTTGGTAAGATCCTTAAAAATAATTTCGTCTATATTTTCCGCGCAGGCAACAACTGTTTGCAAATTAAGATCATTTGATAATTTTACTGCCGCAGTAATGCACTCCGGGAAAATTTTTTTTATTTCATTTTTTCTGCTGCCGGGAAGAACGAGCAAAATATCTTTATTGCCATCGAGATTTAATTTTTTATAAAGTTCTTCTTTATTTAAGAAATTATAATTCTCAATATGTTCTACAAGGGGATGTCCGGTATATTCAACATCAACACCGGCATCGCGGTATAATTTTTCTTCAAACGGAAACACTACAAGCATCTTATCTACTAATTTGCGGATTTTTTTAATTCTTCCTTTTCCCCAAGCCCAAATCTGCGGAGATATATAATAGATAATTTTTTTACCGGCAGCGTGCAATTTTTTTGCTATGCTCAAGTTAAAACCCGGATAATCAATTAAAACGATGGTGTCGATTTTTTCTTTATCTGCTTTCTGCAGCAAAGTTTTTTTTACTTTATTGATGAACGGAATATGCCGTACTACTTCGAGAAAACCGAGGAATGCCATTTGCCTAATGTGAAATTGAGCGTTCATACCCTCGGAAATCATTTTATCGCCGCCGATTCCCAAAAAATCAATCGATGGGTCTAAACGTTTCAGTTCACGCATCAAACCAGCGCCGTGCAGATCGCCGGATGCTTCGCCTGCTATTATCATCAGTTTTTTCAACTTATTGCGTAACGAATTAAGATTAAAAAAATTATCAGCGCAATTGCCTGCAGCGTTCTGGTTTCAGATTTCAATCCTGCTTTAAAATTAAACGGCGGCTGTTCGACGCCCGGATTTCTATATTTTATAAAATTTGGCATTAGCCGCGGCACAAAATTGCGATAACCATTGTAATAAGGCATAAACCTTTGTGATAAATATTTTTCTTCTTCTTTAATGATGATTATGTATTGCATATAGAAAAATAAGAATGCAAAAATCTGCAAGTATGGAAACAAAGCCATCGAAGCAATTCCAAATCCTAAATAAAGAAGTATGTTTCCAAGATAAAGGGGATTACGCACAAATGCATAAGCGCCGGAAACTACAAGATAAGTTCCGCCAACGCCGCCAGTTGTGCGCGTTTCACTGCCGGCGTAGCTAACGCCCCACATACGGAAAAGCTCGCCCAGCAATGCAATTGAAAATCCAACAATCAAGCTAGATTGCGTTGCGTTTTGAAATACAAGCGTTAAGATCAAAAAAGGAATTGGCGTGTAACTTCTGTATTTGAAAATTTTTGTGGCAAAGTTGTTCATTTATCACCCTTGAATAAAAACTTCTTTTCGTTTGAGTTCCGCCTGGTGTCTTTTCTTCAAACGTTTCTTTTCAGTGAGCTTTATTATTTTTTTTGTTATATCGTCAAAGGTGGAATAAGAAAAATAAGTTATTCTGTTTACTTCGCAATATTTCAGAAGGGAATTCTTTGCGAAGATAAAATCGCAAAATTGCGAAGGACAAATATCTGTGTTGCCGTCTCCGATGTAAAAACTATAATCTTCTTCGCTGCTAAAGTTGAGAACATGGTTCCGTTTACAATTTGCGCAGCGCGTACACTCTTCATCTGTAAAAGGGAAAAGCGGAATTAAATTTTTCTCTTCGCCGAACGTAAGTCGGTTTGAATAAACTTCGAGATGACCGAGACCTTCACGCCGTAAAATATTCTGAATATAATAATCAAGTCCATCGCTTAAGATGCGCAGTTCAAATGCTTCGGCTTGGCAAAAATTCACAAATTTTTTGAAACCAGGATCGATCTGAATTCCGCATAGGAATTCATCAAATTTTTTTTCATCAAATTCTTTTATAGTACTGCAAAGCAGCTTCCACAATTCAACCGAATTTAATTTTTGATCGAGCCACTTATCAATCCATACTTTCGATTTTTCAGCGTCGCCAAACTGTAAGAACATTGCTTCGCCCACATCAGTTTTCGAGATTGTGCCGTCGAAATCAACAAATATTTTGAAGGAACTATTATTGAGGTTCATAGCTTGCCGGTATTTCTTCAAAACTAACGCCAACTAATTTAGAAATGCCTTCTTCCTGCATTGTTACACCATACATAATTTCAGCGGCTTCCATAGTTCTCTTGTTATGTGTTACAATAATAAATTGGGTTTTATCGCTGAACTCTTTTAGGAGTCGCGTAAAGCGGTCTATGTTTGCATCATCAAGAGGAGCATCAACTTCATCGAGAATACAGAACGGGCTTGGCTTAACAAGATAAATAGCGAATAAGAGTGCGGTTGCAGTTAAAGTTTTTTCGCCGCCAGAAAGCAGTTCGATTCCAGTTGGACGCTTGCCCTTGGGTTTTGCAATTATATCGATTTTTGCTTCGAGTGGGTCCACGCCTTCTTCTAGAATTAGATCTGCTTCATCGCCTGGGTTAAACAGTGTCTGAAAAATCATTGTGAAATTTTTCCGGATCTTTTCGAATGTATCAAAAAATAGTTGCTGCGCTGTTTCGTTTATTTCGTTTATAGTTTTTATAAGGTCTTTTTCCGATTCTGTAAGATCATCGCGCTGCTTATGCAAAAATTCCAACCTTTTCTTTTCTTCTTCGTACTCGGAATAAGCAAGAAGATTAACTGGACCGAGATTTCTTAATTTGTCTTTTAATCTGTGAACTTCTTCGGTTGTATCGCTAAAGTTATATAAGTCAAGGTCTTCAAAATGTTTCAGCTCTAATTCGATCGAATAATTTTCTTTTATGTGTTCAATTAAATTTTCTATACGCAGTTTAATTTCGTTCTCTCTGATTTCGAAGGAATGAACTTTGTCGGAAACTTCTTGGCGTTCGTTGCGCAGCTTGTTGAGTTCGTTCTCGTACTTTGCCGCTTCCACTTTAATAGATTTCAAACTATTGCCAATCTCTTCTTCTGCGGCAAGCAAAGCAGTACGCAGAGAATTTATGCTTTCAAGTTCTGCTTTTGCAATATCGATTTTTTCTTTGATCGAATTTGATTCCGATTCGTTCAATTCAATATCTGTCTTTCGCTTCTCAATTCCATTAGAAATAGATGTTTGATTAGATTTAGCCCGGGATATGGCGCTGCGAGTGTTTTCGATTTTGCCTTTCAAACGTTCGAGTTCAAGTTTTTTTTCATTTTGAGATTCAACAAAAGCGCTGAACTCTCTTTCGAGTATATTAAGAACATTCTCTTCTGCATTTATATTTTCATCAAAGGTACTTTTCTTTTCGTATAAAGCTTCCAACTCTATATCTATCTCGTTGATCTGGTTATCGAGGAGATTTGCTTTTTCTGCCAGTTCTTGAATTTCTTTTTGTGAGCTTTCAATCTCTTCGTTCGACTTGTTCTTTTCAAACTCGAGCTGTGAAATTTGTTTCTCGATGTTTGAAATATCATTTGCAATAAGCCGTTCGGCGTCGCTCAAATTTTTTAGGTCTATCTTAGAAATTTTCCATTCTGTTTCTGCTATCCACGCTTTTAGTTTTGCCAGATTGGATTCGTGCTTAGGAAATTCTTTTTTTAGATTATCCAAGAGTTGTCTTCGTCCAAACAGCGTTTCATCTTGTTTTGGGAGCGAGCCGGCTTCGATAACGCCGTTATTCTGTACAAGGTCGCCATCCAAAGTAGCAAAATTGAATTCGGGATATTTATAATTAAGAGTTATAGCTGATTTCAGATCTGATGTTAGGGCAATTCTGGAAAGAACTTGAATAAAATATGGCTGCCACGTTGGCGCCGTTTCAACAAAATCTTTTGCCCAGCCGATAAACGATTCTTCATGTGAAAGGTTCTTAGCTTTTCTTTTTAGTCTAAAGTCGTTCATATTATCAATGAATGATTTTTTAGTTCGTTCGTTAGAGCGTAACAGATAGAAAGAAGCTTTGCCAAGATCGTTCTTGCGTAAATAATCTATTGCGTTTTGCAGATCATCTGCGTTTTCAACCAGCAGATTGTTTAAAACAGATTTAAGCGCGGCTTCGAGTGCAAAGCGGTATTTCTCTTGCGTATTGCCAACATCTGCAAAAATATTTTTTTTCTTTTTTGTCCATTCGCTGCTTTCGATAAGAACTTTTGCCCCTTTAGAAATTCCTTCAAGATTTGAAATAAGCGTTTGCAAAAAATCGATCTTCTCTTTCAGTCCAACGAGTAAAGTTTTTTCTTCAACCTCTTTTTGTTTTAGCGAATTAAGCTGCTGCTCAAGTGCTTCCTTTTCTTTTTCGCGCAGAGTTATTAAAAGTCCGTGCTCTTCAAGTTTTTTTTCTGCATTATTTTTTTCGATGTTCAATTCTTCAATAAAGCCGACGGTCTTAGCAATTTTATTTGTAACGCTTTGAATTTTTTGAGTGTACTTTTCTATGTTCGAGTGATGCGCAGCCAGTTCTTTCCTAATACTTGAAGCGTTGTTTTCTTTTTCGGAAATATCACGAAGCAGCGCGAACTTTTCTTCGTTTAATTGTTTCAGTTCATTCCGCTTTTGCTCTAATGTTCCTCTCTTCTGCGTTAATGTATGCTCGTTTTGGGAAATATCTTCTTTCTCTATTTCCTCTCTTTGCATTAGAGAAATAAGTTCATTGTTGCTCGTTTCAATATAGTTTATCGTCTCTTCAAGTTGAGCTTGTAATTCGAGAATCTCTTTCCTCAGTCTTTCACTATTGCTAATAAGCGATTTTAACCGTTCTTCGGAGACAGAAATATTTTTTTGAGTATTGTGAAGCACGTCCGTGTTCTTGGCAAGCTCGTTCCGTTTTGTCTGCAATTGTGCATCAATTGCATTGATCTTGTTTCTGTAATGGATCAGTTCGTTTTCAATTTTGCGAATATCGAGATCGATGCTGTTTTTTTTCTGCGTGAATTGGGATATGTTGCTTAGTAAAGATTGTTTTCGTAAGCTCAATTGAGCGTATTCGCGTTCGGAAAGATCAATTTCTTTATCGCGCAAAACAGATTGAACTTGTGTGAATTGATCAGCGCGTTTAGCTTGACGTTCTAAAGAGCGTACAGTTTTTTCAACTTCAGAAACTATATCGTTAACGCGTGTAAGGTCGGATTTAACGTCGTCCAATTTTTTTAAAGAAAGACGGCGGCGCAATTTATATTTATTTACACCTGCTGCTTCTTCAAACAGTCTTCGTCTTTCTTCTGTTTTGCTGCTCAATATTGTTTCTACCATTTTCAATTCGATAACCGAATAAGCATTTGCGCCAATTCCTGTATCCATAAAAAGGTTTGTAATATCTTTTAATCGGCAGATGTTCTTGTTTAAAAGGTATTCACTTTCGCCAGAGCGGAAAATTCTTCTTGTAATGGTTACTTCGGTATAATCGGTTGGAAGAACGCCCTGATTGTTCACTAAAGTGAGAGATACTTCAGCCATTCCCATTGGTTTTTTTTGGCGGGTGCCGTTGAAGATCACGTTTTCCATTTTATCGCTTCGAAGCGTTGTTGTTTTTTGCTCGCCAAGGACCCAGCGAATTGCATCGACAATATTTGTTTTACCGCACCCATTCGGACCTACAATTCCTGTTATACCGCGGTTAAAATTTATATTAGTCTTAGTAGCAAAAGACTTAAAACCAAATATCTCTAATTTAGAAAGAAACAATTAGCGCCTCTAAAAGATCATCGAATGATATTGCTTTATTGCATTACTGATATAGTAAAGCGTAGAGCTTGTTAACTGATACTTCAAAATAATTCCGCCAGCTGCTAATATAATAACGGCAAGACTGTATAAATAAACAATGAATGGTCTCACATCAAAAATAACATAAACACCTTTTAGCAAACGTTGTAACATCCAAAAGAAAAAGAAAACTAAAAAAACTAAAACAATAGTGTCGAAATTGCCAGCATCCAAAACTTTGAATAATATTAACTCAAGCGGAAGAAGCAGCGTTAGTGGAAGAAATGTCCATACAACTAAATAAAAGATACTCGGGAACCCAGCTCTTATTTTGACAAACAATGAAGCAAGTTTTATGACTAAAGCCAAAAGAACAAATTTGAATAACATTACAGCAAAAAGAATTACAAAACAGATCAGCGGATTCCAAGCGAGATAACTTATCAATTTCATTAAAACGTCTTCGTTGAATGCAAGTATAATCTTCTCGAACAGAATATTGGAGCGGAAATAAAAAAGCAAAATAGTAATCAGCAACGATGCCGAGCCTGCTTGGATTAACATTAAAACAGCAGTGTGTATGCCTGGTATAATTCTGTGATCGCGAACATCCGCAAAAAAATTATAAGGACGTAAAAGCGCGCGCGTGCAATCTTCTTTAAATTTTTTCTTTGTGTTGATCAAAATTGCCATCGCAATAGAGAGAAAGAGAGCCAGCAGAATGAAAATTATTTGACTTTCTTCTTTTCGCACGCCGATTGGTATGGTTACTTTGCCGCTATCATTTAGTTTTGCAAAAAGAACTTTGTATGAAATTGCATTAAGATTGCGTGAAAGATCGAGCACTCCAAATTTGTATATGTTATTCTCAGAGTAACCACCGTAAAGAGAAGCATAAGCTCCGCCGTAATCGAAAAGCGTATTGATAAAGAACCCTGAAATTTTTAACTGCCTCGATAGTTCAATAATTTCACGAAAATATTTTGCTTGTGCATCCGATGAATTTTTTGTTAAGTACCCGCCCAAATCTCCTTGGTAGTTTGGATAAGTAACTTCGCTTATGAATATTGAATTATTACCAAGCAGCTCAATTGCGCTTTGAAATTGACTTTTAGTTTCGTCTATAGTTGACGAATAAAGCTCTATGCCGTAGAAATCTAAATTGGAAATTTGAGAAGCATTAGCGCCAACGAAAGAAGCGTAAGTAAAGAACCCTTTTTCTTTAATTGCATGGTTAAGCTTAGAAATAAATGCCTGTGATATCTGTGAATTAGGAAGAAAAGAACTGCCGGCGCCGAAGAAGATAGCGCTAGCGTATTCGGAATAGTTGGAGACTAATCTTTCGGCGGCATGTTTGGCGCGCAGTTGGAATTCATTATTCGCTAAAATTTCTTCTGGAATGGAATTGATAGGCAACTCAACTAACGCTAATAAGCCGAGTTCTTGACAAAGTGTTACGGCATAAGGATGTGGATAACTTTTTGCAAAACGAACCGAGTTGAAACCTGTATTTCTGATGATCGTAAGATCATCTTTAATTTTTTCGTATATATTAGTTTTACGCAGAGAAGTTTCATCTAGAAAATAAGTTGTTCCTTGTAGAACAAAACTCTTTCCATTTAGAAGAAATTTGTTTTCATCTTTTCTTAATTGGTAGAGCGAAATCCTCTTGACTGTTTTATCAATAATTTGCCCATCACGAATTAAACTGACTTCACATAAATAAAAATTTGGCGTCTGCTGCGACCACAAGAGCGGATTCGGAACTTCAAGCTGCACGTTTGCTTCATTATCTTCTGAAGAAATCGTTTGAACAAAATCTCCCTTTGATTGTACATTTAGTAAATCATTAGGAAACAAACTGATACGCAAAGTAACTTCAGTGCTGCCGGAAGATTGCAAATTTTTCTTGAATTCGGAATTGCCGATACCAATCTTAAAATTGATGAAAGCTTTGGTAAGTTGCTGATTGAATGAATAATCGAATGAATTGTATGTTATGTGAAGTGGAGAGACCGTTTTTAAATAAACATCACGTATGATCCCCCCTTTTAAATTCGGAAATAAAAATCTTTGCGCAGAAGGAATAGAATAATCCGAATCCAGTTTATTGTTCACTTTGATTGTGATCTTAGAATTATCTTTCAGAATATCTTTTGGAAGAGCAAGCTCGAATGGAATGCTTCCTCCCGGATGTCTATAAATACTGTACCCGTTGATCGAAATTTCCGCCGAATAGTTTAGCCCCAGAAATCCTAAGACAATTTGCGAATTTTGAATTTGCAAATTTGCAAAAGAAATTTTCTTTTCGAAAATAAGAGATTCATTCCCTTCGAAAACAGCCGGAACAGAGATCTTTATTTTTTGTTGAGGATCGCTTTCTTGAAATACTTCCCATTCAGAATTTATCAGTTCAACATTTCTTACTTCATTCTTGTCAAAAAATATAGGGTCAAAAATGCTGTTCGGGTTCTTAGGCAGCGAGGTAACTTTTATTTGAGCGGAGGAGACAAAGCTGAAAAGAAAGAAACCGAGCAAGAAGGGTTTTAAATATTTGTTCATAATTCCAAAAATTCTTCAAATAAACGGCACAAATATACGAAATTGAAGGGGGGGGTAACAATGGAAATTCATCTCTTCGGATAAAATTTTAAAAATTATGGGCTTGTTTTAAGCCCGTTTTGAATGAAAAGTAAAAGAAATATTGCAAAAGACTATAAGTCGTACTCGGTATATAAATTTTCGTTAGAATAAAATATATCTGATGAAGAATCGATACGTTTAATAATTGCATTTCTGAATGATGATTTATTAATCTCTATTCCAATTCCTATTCTGTGTAGTTTTCTTGCAACAATAGGAGTAGTGAATATTCCAGCAAATGGGTCTAATATTTTTTCTCCAGTGTATGAAAAATATTTGATTGCCATCTCGGGAATATCTTCGGGGAAAGGGGCAGTGTGACCAATAATATTTTGTCCATTTTGGTTAATCTTAATTACTGGGGAAAAGGGGACAATATCTCTGCGCCATTTATTAGTAATTTCTTTTTCTATTAAATTCTTAGGGTCATTATTGTGACCATATTGCATCATATTTGTTCTGAGAGAGAATCTTTTACCCCGGTTATTAGGGCTGCGCAAAAAACATTTATTGTTTTTACACTCCCAACTCTGAACGCCAATTTCAGATTGTGTGTTGCCATTCACTTTTAATGAACCACAAATAGGACAAGGAATTTTAGTTGTGTCGAGTCTGTGTTTGTGAAAAATTAATATGTGCTCATAGCAATTTAATGGGTACTGATAGAACGGATAATCTATACCACCGTTCATATGTCGTTTACTTTCAACTTCTCCTTTATCCCATATAAAGTCATCAACAAATTCAAATCCTTCTTCTTCAAAGATTTTTGTAAAATATGCTCCTAATGGAATTCTGCGCTTTCCCCAAACCGATTTAGTAACTTTATTATCATTATCAAAAATATCACCAACATTCCAAACCCAAACTCTATGATTATCAAGTACCCTATAACTTTCTCTAATTATTTTTCTCATGTCGCCCAAATAATTGTCAATCGTTCCCCACTGAGAATACTCGCGGGCATTAAAATAGGGCGGCGATGTTATCATTAATTGAACGCTTTCACTTTCCATTCTTTTTAATGCATCAAGACAATTACCCCAAATTATTTTTATTGAGTTATCGTTCTTACTTATAAATCTGTTTAATTCATTATCAAAATCAGGATGTCGATTTTGTTGTTGAAAGTCTTCTTTAATTAATCTGTTATATTCATTGGTAAATATTTTTACTATGCGGGAATTGGAGAAAGGTAAATCTTTATACTTGCTTAATCTCTCTTTCAGTGTTTTTAGTTGACGAGTAGAAAAAATTTTTGACAGATAGCATAAATTATGTTGCCACAAATACTCTAAATCAATTGAGTAGCTGTTCACGATTCTTTCTTGCGTTTCTTCTTCTTTTTCTTCAACTAATTTTTGATCCTCTGCATTTTTAGATGAGTAAATAATTTTTTCTTCCTTTGTTACCCAATTCATAACATCGTCTATTTTATATCGGTATGAATTCCCTACTTTTATGTTGGGCATGCCTTCTTTTTTCATTCTCCAGAGAGTTGTTCTTGATACTTTCAGGTATTCACAAACTTCTTTTTCTTTCAATAGATTATTTTTCATAGTTAACAAGTAATTATGTTATAAAACTATTTGAAACATACTGAAACGAAAATAATATTACAATAAATTTTGTTAAAACTCGTAAAGAACCAAAATGTTTTTTATGTTATAACTAAAATAGGAATAGAAATGAAAAACCAAGATTTAAAGAGCGGATTATTTGGTAGTATAGGCGAAAACATGGTTGCTTTCGAGCTAGCAAAGAGAAATTGGTACGTATATCGTCCATATTTTGACACCAGAATAGATTTCATAGCTCAAAAGTTTGTTTGTAAAAAGTGTCTTAGCGATTGGGAGTCAAAGCATATAATAAGTTGCTCAAACCCAAAATGCGAAAATCATTCAAAGGAATTAAACCAAAATGATTTTATTAAAACACGGAAGTGTTTGGATTGTAGTTTTATATTCAATAAATACTCTGATAGCCAGAATTGTCCAGACTGTAGTAAGCAAATGAGTATTGATAAGCAGAAGAAAAGCGGTCAAAGAAATTATCGGTTTCATTGCAAACATTGTGATAAAGAATTTACAAGCCAGACAAGAACTTGCGTAAAATGCGGAAGCGCTAATAATATTGAGTTTCCAATTTGTGTAAAATGTAATTTTGAAATTATTCCGATTAGTTCTAAGTGTGGAAATCCGGATTGCAATAGTGTAGAATATGCTTTGATTGTTAGAACGATTCAGGTGAAATCATCACATGAAGAAGAGAGCGGAACAATCGGATTCAATTTTAAAATGCAAGATTTAGTCAATGATGTAAGACATTTTTTAGTGGTTTATTCAAGAACCTTTAAAGATTTTCAAGAAAAGCAAAATTTTTGGGTGATGAGTGTTAAAGAGTTTGAAAAAGAATATGTATCTCAAAGCGCTTCTACTCTTATCTATCAAAATGCAAGATTGCATCCACCATCTAATAAGAGCAAATCATTTTTTGATGAAATAAGATACAATCAAACAAAAGAAGAATTGTCAGCCGCAAGAAGAGCGTGTGCCACAAGTGAGATAACGAGACTGAATAAATTATTGGCAGAGATCGATGTATTCGGTAAACTCAATAAAAAATTGAGAGGTGATTTTTAATCACGTCTCTTAATACATTTCATTTTACACCGCTTCGATAATCTTAACAAAAGAATCAGCTTTTAAGCATGCGCCGCCCACAAGCGCGCCGTCAATATCGGGCTGCGAGAGGAGTTCTTTTGCGTTATCCGGCTTTACGCTTCCGCCGTATTGAATGACTAATTGATAAGCAAAATTTTGCGAATACATTTTCGCAATTAAGCTGCGGATGAATTGATGAACTTCCTGCGCTTGTTGAGGAGTTGCATTTTTGCCGGTGCCTATTGCCCAAACCGGTTCGTAAGCAACTATAAGATTAGATAACTCATTTTCACTCAAACCTTCTAAACCATTCTTTAATTGTGTTTCGATGACTTTGAATGTTACGCCCTTCTCTCGCTCATTCAAAGTTTCGCCAATACAGAAGATAGGTTTCAATTTGTGTTTAATAGCAGATTTAATTTTTTTGTTTATTATTTGATCGTCTTCTCCGAAAACAGTTCTTCTTTCGGAATGCCCTAGAATAACAAATTCACATCCAACATTTTTTAACATGAGAGGAGAAATTTCTCCAGTGAATGCGCCGCTCTCTTCATAATACATATTCTGCGCGCCTAATTTTATTGATGAATCTTTCACAAGTGTATAAGCGGTTTCAAGATTAGTAAACGGCGGGCAAACGATTACGTCAGCATTAACAATTTTTCCGTTCAATTCTTTTTTTATTTCAGAAATCAAATTAACTGTTCCGCTTACATCATTATTCATTTTCCAATTGCCGGCAATAATTTTTCTGCGCATAGAAATTCCTTTAAAAATTTATAATAAATAAAATTGTCAATTAACAGCTTCTACTCTTCTAATGCCGGGCACTTCTCTTATCAAAGCGCGCTCTACGCCGGCGCGTAAAGTCATTTGAGACATTGGACAAGAGCTGCAAGCCCCGGTTAATTTGACTTCCACAATTCCTTCCGGTGAAACTTTAACAAGTTCAACGTCGCCTCCGTCAGCTTTTAAGTATGGTCTAATTGATTCCAAAGCTTTCAGAACTTTTTCATTTAAAACATCACTCATTTGATTCTCCTATTAAATTCTAATCTCAAAATGTTATTTCAATTTTGGGCGCCGCAGAAGAGAAATTATTTTTGCTTATTTCTGCAGCCATATTTCTGCTAATCTCAAAAATTTTTTTAGCTTGGTCGGAATCCGGCTTATCAAAAACGATCGGCTTTCCGTTATCGCTGCCTTCTCGAATATGTTGATTGATTGGAACTGCGCCAAGCAACGGAATTGATAATTCATTTGCTAATTTTTGACCGCCGCCCGTTCCAAAAATATCGTATCGTTTTCCTGTATCGGGCGCAATAAAATAGCTCATATTTTCTACAATGCCAAGTATGTTAACATTAACGCGCTGGAACATAGCTAGTGCTTTTTTAACATCTATTATTGAAACATCTTGAGGAGTAGTAACAACAACGGCGCCAGTAAGCGGTATTGTTTGAACAAGTGTTAGTTGAATATCTCCTGTGCCGGGAGGTAAATCGAAAATTAAATAATCTAATTCACCCCAATGAACATCGCTCATAAATTGTTTTATAGCTCCGCTTGCCATTGGTCCGCGCCAAATGACCGGCGCATCTTCATCAATCAAGAATCCGATTGATATTACTTTTACACCAAAGTTTTCTAACGGAAGCATCTTTGCCGTTGCAGCATCCTGATAAATTTTTGGTTTGTCGTTAATACCCAGCATCATAGGAATGCTCGGACCATAAATATCGGCGTCTATCAAACCTACTTTTGCGCCGTCAAGCGCAAGAGCAATTGCTAAATTAACAGCTATTGTGCTTTTACCAACTCCTCCTTTACCGCTTGCAACTGCAATTGTATTTTTTACGCCGGGCAATATCGCGTTGATTCTTTCATTCTTGCTCGGTTGAACTTTTGAGCTCATTGTAACGGAAACTTCACTAACATCAGGATTTTCTTTTTTTATGGCATCAACACAATCCTGCTGGATCTTATCTTTTAGCGGACAAGCTGGAGTAGTAAGTTCAATAATTACAGCTACTTTATTTCCCGCTATTTTTATGTCTTTAACCATGTTTAATGTTACTAAGTCTTTACGTAGATCGGGGTCGTCAACCTTCCGAAGAGCGTTTGTAATTGTATCGACGGTAATCTGTGCCATTAAGTCTCCAAATTTTAGATTCAAAAATAATAATTTTTTTTACACACTACTTATCAAACATAATTTATCGTAATATGGTTTCGTAGTTATAATTTTTGGAATCAATTAACAGATTTATTCGTTTCTTGATATAGATAATTAGCCGAAGTAAATTGATAATAAATTATTTTTTTATTACTTGAAATTTTCAGGAGTAATAGTTTGAGTCTTTTGTTTTTGTTGATTATAGGAATTATTTTTTTTGTGCTTCTGATTTTTATTTTATCACCGGAGTATGGTTTGATATCAATAATAAGAAGAATGAAAAAGGAACAAACTCGCGAACTTATAGAAGACGCTCTTAAACATCTTTATGATTGCGAATATAATCGTGTTGATTGTTCACTTAGCAGTATCAGCGGAAACCTTTCCTTAAGTAAAAATAAAACAGCTGAAGTTATTATTAAGCTGGAAGCGATGAATTTAATTTCATCAGGCGAGAATAAAATTTCTCTTACATCCGAAGGAAGATCTTATGCTCTTCGAATTGTCCGCATTCATAGATTATTGGAAAGATACCTTGCAGACCATACAAGTATCCAAGAAACAGAATGGCATAATATTGCAGAAGCAAAAGAACATGAGACAAGCGAAGAAGAAGCCCGGAAACTTGCGGCACAGTTAGGTAATCCTTTACTAGACCCACATGGAGATCCTATCCCATCAGAGAGCGGTGAAATTCCAAGCAGGAAAGGGATTCAATTGAATAAACTCGAAAACGGAAAATTTGCTTCTATAATTCACATTGAAGACGAACCGAAGGAAGTATATTCTCAATTTTCTGCGCTTGGGCTTTATCCCGGAATGCAAATTTATCTTGTCGAAAATTCAAAAGAGAAAATTAGATTTGAAGCTGACGGCGAAGAGTGCATACTGGCTCCGATTCTTGCTTCAAACATAACAGTTGTCCCAATTTTAGAAAAAGAACAAGTGAAAGAATCTTTTAAAAAGTTGTCTTCGCTTAAACAAGATGAATCTGCTATTGTTGTAGGGATCTCAAAAGCTATGCGTGGGCAGCAAAGAAGAAGATTGCTTGATTTTGGCGTTGTGCCCGGTACGATTGTGCGCGCACAATTGAAAAGTTTAAGCGGTGATCCAACAGCTTATGATATTCGGGGCGCTATGATTGCCTTGAGAAAAAATCAATCGGATTTAATTTATATCAAACGAATATGAAACTCCGCGCCTCTGTGATAAATCTTTAACCGCAAAGTCCGCAATGATGAACACAAAGAATAAAATGGAAAGAAGAATTCATGACCATTGATAACCAAAACTGTGCAACCTGTCCGGCACACAATCTTGCAAATCTTGTTAAGCTCGGAATAGATATGTCCAACTTCGATTACGTTGTTGCGCTGGCCGGAAATCCAAATACAGGAAAGAGCACTGTGTTTAACAGCTTAACGGGATTAAAGCAACACACCGGCAATTGGCCCGGCAAAACAGTAGGACGTACCGAAGGCGGATTTCAATATGCCGAAAAGAGATTTAAAATTGTTGATTTACCAGGAACGTATTCATTACTTTCGACAAGTGATGATGAAGAGGTTGCGCGCGATTTTATTTTATTCGGTCAGCCGGATGTTACTGTTATTGTTGTTGATGCAACACGACTAGAGAGAAATCTTAATTTAGTTTTGCAGGTTCTTGAGATTACTGACCGAGCCGTATTGTGCGTTAATTTAATTGATGAAGCTGCTCGTCATAAAATTTATGTTGATGATAGAGCGCTTTCAAAAAGTCTTGGCATTCCGGTTGTCCCTACTGCAGCAAGACAAGGTATTGGCATTCAAGAATTGCTTAGAAACATTCATGATGTTGCAACAGGAAAATACATTTGCAAACCGCATCGGCTTAGCAGTGAAATTAAAAATGTTTCTAATGCCGTTGATGAGTTGAATAAAAAAATTTCTAAAGCGTTTCCACATTTGCCCAACACAAGATGGATTGCGCTTCGACTTTTGGAAGGAGACCAGAAAGTGATCGACTCTGTCCGCTCCGGTGAGATAGGAAATCTAAAACCAGTAGAAAATTTTGATGAATGAAATACTCTATAACATAACCGCAAAGTTCGCGAAGTAGGCAGAAAAAACCGGAAGAAAATTGTATGAATAAAACTGAAGAGATACTTTCGACAGCTAACAAATTAAGATGGGAAGTTGGTGAAAATATTCACGACTCTATTCTTGAATCGATTTATAAAGAGGCATCCAACATTGCCGGACAGGTAGTAACCCGCACAGGTGAAAAACCAAAATTTGATCTTGACAGATTTATTGACCGTCTGGTAACGGGGAAGTGGACCGGTTTTCCTATAATGTTAATTCTTCTTGCCGTTGTATTTTGGATTACAATTGTCGGGGCTAATATTCCATCCGGATGGATTTCATTTCTGCTTGTTGATTCAATTCATCCGTGGCTTAAGCAATTATTGGTTTCACTACAAATACCTTGGTGGATTAACGGAATTGTAGTTGACGGCGCCTATCTTGCTGTCGCCTGGGTCGTAAGTGTGATGCTCCCTCCAATGGCAATTTTTTTTCCAATGTTTACACTTCTTGAAGATTTTGGATATCTGCCTCGAGTTGCCTTCAACATGGATAATCTTTATAGAAGAGTTGGTGCACATGGTAAACAAGCGTTAACAATGAGTATGGGTTTTGGTTGTAACGCTGCCGGTGTAATTGCAACCCGTATAATCGATAGCCCGCGTGAAAAAATTATTGCAATCATCACTAATAATTTTTCATTATGCAATGGACGTTGGCCCACACAAATTTTAATTGCAACAATTTTTATTGGAGGAGCTGTTCCGCCTTATTTAGCAGGGGTTGTTTCTGCTGCTGCTGTTGTTGCAATTGCAGTGCTTGGGGTTGTTTTTAGTTTAGTCGTTTCATGGGGTCTCTCTAAAACAGTTCTAAAAGGAGAACCTTCTGCATTTAGTTTGGAACTGCCGCCGTATCGTCCGCCAAGATTATTACAAACACTTTATACATCGCTAATTGATAGAACCATTTTTGTTTTGTGGCGCGCTGTTGTATTTGCAGTTCCGGCAGGAGTTGTAATTTGGCTTGTCGCAAATATTCGCATTGGCAATTTGAGTTTTGCCGAACATTTTATTCATTGGGTTGATCCGGCTGCGTTGTTCATTGGTTTGAACGGAGTAATTTTTCTAGCGTATATAATTGCAATACCGGCTAACGAAATTGTTATTCCAACTATCTTGATGCTAACAGCGCTTACGACAAGAATAGCTGCGAGCGCCGGTGCAGGAGTTATGTTTGAATTAGATTCCGCTGCCGATACTGCTGCAATGCTCGAAGCTGGTGGCTGGACTGTATTAACAGGAATTAACCTGATGCTCTTTAGTTTGCTTCACAATCCTTGTTCTACAACAATCTACACTATTTACAAAGAAACCAAAAGTATAAAGTGGACAATGATTTCTACATTTTTACCAATCGCAATGGGACTAATAATCTGTTTCTTGATTACGCAGATATGGAGAGTTATAGCTTAGCAATTTGGATTTTTTTTCTCGCTTTGTTTTTTGTGAGATTGTTAAATAAATATCATTCGATAATTTCCCTTCTAAGAATTTTTTTTGTGCCGGTTGTAGTTCTGTTCATCAACCATTCTTGATGACAAATTTTCTTTTCAAAAAAAACATTCTTGTTGAAAACGTAGTTTCCAGTTGGCAGCAAAACACACGCTTTAACATTATCTCTTAAACTCGAATCGAGAACAATTTTCTTCAAATACTTTTTCAAATTATTGTCAAGAATAGGAAATGTAATTTCTACTCTTCTATCAAGATTCCGCGGCATTAGATCTGCGCTGCTTACATAAACCTCTTCGGCTCCATTATTGTAAAAATAGTAAATGCGGTTATGTTCTAGAAATCTTCCAATTATACAAATAACTCTTATATTTTCGCTTAAACCAGGCACTTGCGGTATCAGGCAGCATATACCACGAACAATCAAATCAATCTTAACTCCTTTGTTCGATGCTTCATACAACGATGCAATTAAGCTAGGGTCAACAAGCGCATTCAATTTGAAAATTAAATGTCCCTTGCCGCCAGTCAACACATTTTTTATTTCTCTTTCTATCAATTCTGTAAAGCGTTGTCGTTTGTTCACAGGCGCAACAATAACTTTTCTGAATGAACTTTGTTCGGAATAGCCGGTGAGATAATTAAAAATTTCAGAAATGTCTGCACATATCTCTTCGTTTGCAGTAAATAGACCTATATCAGTATAAAGCTTTGATGTTAGGATATTGTAGTTGCCAGAGCTTAGGTGAACATAACGTTTAACACCGTCGGCTTCTTTTCGTACCACAAGTGTCATCTTAGCGTGTGTTTTCAAGCCAACTAAGCCGTAAACAACATGTACACCAGCTTTTTCGAGTTCGCGCGCCCAATAAATATTATTTTCTTCATCAAAGCGCGCTTTCAATTCTACTAAAACAGCAACTTGTTTTTTTCTTTCTGCAGCTTCTATCAAATATTTAACTATTGGAGAATTTGATCCGACGCGATATAAAGTTTGTTTAATAGCTAAAACATCAGGATCGCGCGAAGCATGCTTAATAAAATCAATAACCGGTTGAAAGGAATCATAAGGATGATGAAGTAAAATATCTTTTTGTCGAATCAAAGAAAAAATATTTTCCTCTTCATCAAAAAAATCATGTATTACAGGATGAAACGGTTTTTCTTTTAAGTGAGGAAGCTGTAAATCATATAACATGTTAATATCGCTTAAACCAAGCTTTCCATCGATAATGTGAACATCATCCCGAGTAATTTCAAGATTCTCAATCAAAGTCTCGGTCATATACTCGGGCATTTGCTTTTCAACTTCAAGCCGTACAACAGAGCCAAACTTTCTCTGCTTGATATTTTCTTCAATCATCTGAAGAAGGTCATCAGCTTCGTCTTCTTGAATTTCAAGATCAGTATCGCGCGTAATTCTAAAACGATAAGCTTCAAGAACCTCGAGACCAGGGAAAAGAAAACTGAGGTTCGATTTGATTAAATCGCTTATCCATATATACTTGTAATGTGTGTTAGAGACGCCGTTTTGCGATTTCGGCTTAATGATATCCTCAATTCTTAATAACCGAGGAAGAATATTAGGAATTTTTACGCGTGCGAAATGTTTTTCTCCGTTCGGCTTTTTAACAAGAATTGCAAAACTCAAACTTAAATTTGAGATATAAGGAAATGGTCTGCCCGGATCAAAAGCAAGCGGTGTAAGCACGGGATAAATTTCTTTTATGAAATATTGATTTAATGCTTCGCGCTCTTCTTTAGCTATTTCATCTAAATTGCAAATGTAAATTTTGTTTTCTTTGAGTTTTGGTATTATCTCTTCTTTCCAGTAGTCGTAAATTTGCTTTAGCATCGGCTGAATTGAGTTTTCAATCTTTCGAAGCTGTTCGACGGGAGTTAAGCCATCTATAGAAGTATCAATCACTTTGGCGCGTATCTGTTCTTTAATGCCTGCGATACGAATCATATAAAATTCGTCAAGATTAGAAAAGAAAATGGAAA
This sequence comes from Melioribacter sp., assembly GCA_020723965.1. Taxonomy (GTDB): domain Bacteria; phylum Bacteroidota; class Ignavibacteria; order Ignavibacteriales; family Melioribacteraceae; genus DYHW01. Next base: position 401,351 of record DYHW01000001.1, read on the forward strand.
TGAATTTTATTTTATCAAGAAGCGGAAGAGTTGGAACCAGCGCCTCTTGAAAAACTCTTCGGTTGAATTCAAGCCAGCTTAAATCTCTGTTAAAAAAATTATCCGGCTTAAAATATTTCTGCAAATTTTCTCTCAGCAACTTCATTTTCTATCTGAATCCTAATTCACTTTCTTATAAAAAATAATAATTTTTCCTCTCTATTTCTTTTCGAATTCCTTTGCCGAAGAAAAATTATCCAAATCGTATTCAATTTCTTTTGAGGGCATCGGTAGCCGTTTAATATTAACATTCGCTATTGATAAAAATTCTTCTGCAAGTGTATTGTGATAATCGGAAAATATAACAATCTCTTTTATCCCCGCAGTTACTAGCGCTTTTGCGCAGTTAGTGCAAGGCATGTTTGTGATGTAAGCTGTTGAGTTCTGTGTGCTAATTCCGTGCGAAGAACATTGAAGAATCGCATTCATTTCTGCATGAATTGTTCGAACGCAATGATTTTCTACAATCATGCATCCAACATCATCACAATGATCATCCCCCGGTATCGAACCGTTATATCCTGTAGATAAAATTTGCTTATCGCGAACAAGAACACAACCGCAGTGCATTCTTGGACATGTTGCCCGCTCTGAAACCAACATTGCAACTTTTAAAAAATATTCATCCCAAGAGGGACGTTTTGTAGTTCTCACTTTCATTTATGACCTTTATGATTTTTCGCTAAAATCAATTTACAAAAAATGATTTGAAGTTAGAACTAATTGAATAAAAAATGGGGGGTAGTTAGAAAAACGGGACTAGAGTTTTTTGGGGCTAAAAATAGCTCTACTGCTCCGAGGTATTCAATATTTCGAGAAAAAAAACTGCTATGCCCGAGGGTAAAGCATAGCAGTTGGTTCAGTTATTAAGGAGGGTCTTGACGTTCCATTTAAGGAGTTGTTTTTATTTAGACAATCATTGTGCCAATTAGAAAACGATAAATTTATAATGTTCTGTTACAAAGAGGGGAGCCGCCAACCAATTTTGCGAAAAATAATTTATCCATTTCTTAGAATTAGGAATATTCATTAGTTTTTTTAATTGAGCAAGGATGTTTTTTGTTACTGAGGGCACCTAAATCGTAAAAACTATTTGTGTCGCTTGCAAACATGACTGCTGCAAGCAATATCATGCATCCGCAATTCTAAAATCAACTAAAAAAATGATTCCAACTTTCATGGGAATGACAAATATATCCTATTTGCCACAAAAATATGTTTTTGCGTAACTTCAGTTAGTTAAAAGGATTTTACGAATTGTGATTAGAAAGATAGGTAACGTTTGCATGTAATTTCTTCTCATCTTTTTAAAATAATCTTAAATGTTGTTCCTTCGTTAATAATGGATTGCACTACAAAAATTTTTCCATTGTGGTAATCTTCAATAATTCTTTTTGAAAGACTTAAACCAAGCCCCCATCCTCGTCTTTTTGTGCTGTAACCTGGGCGGAAAACGTCTTTCCATCTTTTATAATCGATTCCCTTGCCATTATCGGCAACTTCTATCTCAATATTTTTCTTATAAGCGGCAATATTGAAATGAATTTTTCCATCTTTCGTTTCGATCGCATCAAGTGCATTCTTTATCAAATTTTCGCTCACCCATTCAAATAATTCCACGTTAAGTTTAGAGGTTAGTTTTCTGTTTCCTTCAAGTGTGATAATAACATTCTTCCCGAGCTGAGGCAATCTTTTTTGGAAATAGTTTATAACATTTGAGATAATTTCATAGGGGGAATAATCTTGCAACTCCGGCTTTGACCCGATCTTAGAGAATCTTTTTGTGATTTTATTCAGTCTATGCAGATCGTTTTCGATCTCATTAGAAGTATCTAAAACTCTTTCTGGATTATTGTAATTAATTTTTAAGATTTCGTTCCACCCCATCAAGCTTGAAATGGGTGTTCCGAGTTGATGAGCAGTCTCTTTAGATAAACCAACCCAAATATTACTTTGCTCACTTTTTTTTATATAGCTAAAACTTGCATAAGCAAGGGTAATAAAAAGAAAGGCAAAAATTATTTGCAAATATGGATAGTAGCGCAATTGTTGAATAATGTGAGAATCGCCATAATAAATTTTTTGTAAAATTATTCCGTCTGGCGTTTTTACAGTAATTGGCGGATGCAGTTGCCCAAGTTCTTTAATCTTTTGCTCTAAGAATTTTTTAAATTCAGCGGCAGTTAAAGTTAAGGCATGTTCAATATTTTTGTAACCGGTGCCCGGCGTAGTAGAAATGATTTGGTCTTTTGAATCGGTTAATATAAGTGGGAAATCAATCCTTTGAATAATATTTTGAAAAATAAAGGTAAGGTCGCTATTGCTTGTTTCTGTATTGGCAACAAATTCCAAACTGTTGGCATAGAGCTGAACAATCTCTTTTTCTCTTTGCTGTAATTTTTCCACTAAGTTTTGAGTGTAGTACAATGTGCCAAAAGAAATTGCTGCTCCCACAATAACAAGTGCTAACTTCAAATTCAGTGAAGATAAGCCACCTGATATTTTCATAACTAACTCCATAATGGAATTTTCAAAAAAAAATTACATAATCTTAAGAGGCAAATAAATAATAAGAGAAGTAATAATATTTTTACAATTCTATAGTTTGGTTTCTTTTGGGTCCCACAGAGATCATGCTTATTTCAAAACCACTTTGTTGCGAGATGAATTCCAAATAATTTTTTGCATTAGCGGGCAGTTGGCTGTAAGCGGTCATCTTAGAAATATCAGTATTCCACCCGGGGAGTGTTTCATAAACAGGCGTCACTTCATTTAACCTATTTACGTCTGTAGGAAAAGATTTCAGTTTTTTGCCGTTTAATTCATAACTAATACAAACTTTTATTTCATCAAAATAACTAAGCACATCAAGTTTGGTAATTGCAGCGCGCTGAATACCATTTATCATTCTGGAATAATTTACTAAATAAGCATCATACCAGCCGCATCTTCTTGGTCTGCCAGTTGTAGCGCCAAATTCATTTCCTATAGTTCTAAGTTTTTCCCCTTTGTCATCAAGCATTTCAGTTGGGAATGGTCCAAATCCTACGCGGGTTGTATATGCTTTAACGATTCCAAAAACGGAAGAAATTTTTGTAGGAGGAATACCAGAGCCAGTACAAGCGCCCCCCGAAGTAGGATTTGAAGATGTTACATAAGGATATGTGCCGTGATCAATATCCAAAAGAGCGCCCTGTGCGCCTTCAAAAAGAATCGATTTGTCTTCGAGTATTGAATTGTGCAGAAAGAGCGGAACATCTGTAATATATTGATCGATAGCTTCATCAAAAGCTAAGTATTCTTTTATGATTTCATCAACATCCAGTTCATCTTGATTATAAACTTTGCGCAGAAGATTATTCTTTTCTTCTATATTGATTCGAATTTTTTCTTCTAATACTTTCTTGTCTAACAAGTCAACAATCTTTATGCCTCTGCGGGCATATTTATCTATATAGCAGGGTCCAATTCCTCGTCCGGTTGTTCCTATTTTTGTTGAGCTGTTCTCGTTAATTGCATCCAATAATTTGTGATACGGCATAATAAGGTGTGCGTTATGGCTAATTAGTAATCGCCCTTTGATGCTGATTCCTAATTCTTCTAATTGTTTAATTTCATCTAATAATGCTTTTGGGTCTATCACAACACCGTTACCAATAACACACAAAACTTTTTCTCTCAAAATGCCGGAAGGAATTAAATGAAGAACAAACTTTCTATCGCCTATTTCAACAGTATGCCCGGCGTTAGCGCCGCCTTGATATCTAACAACTATATCATAACGCTCACTTAATATGTCAACAATTTTCCCTTTTCCCTCGTCGCCCCACTGGCTTCCAACTAAAACCGTAACACTCATTTTTTCCTCATTAAATTGTGGAATGTGAAGATAAAGCTCTGGATAAAAACTGCCGGAGCATTAATCCAATTGATGTTAGAACTACACAGCGAAACTGTTAACCGCTTCGTTCACCGAAGTGTAGTGGTCAAAAATGGTGATCAGTTTTGTAATAACAAGAAGACTTTCAATTTTATCTGTTGCGTTAGCTAGTTTAAAAACTCCGCCACCGTTTTTAATAGTTGTATATCCGCTTATTAACATTCCAAGTCCAGAGCTGTTCATAAATTTTGTATCTGCCAAGTCGATAACGATGTTTTTCTTTCCTTCATCAATTAGTTTGTGAAGCAGATCGCTAAATTCTTGCGCTTCGGGTCCCCCCATTACGTTGCCTTTTAGTTCTATGACCACAGCGTTATATTTTTCTACAGTTTTAACCCTCATAAGTTCTCCTAAATTTTTTGGTGAAAAATAAATATAGATATTTTTTTATTCAACTTGCTTGACAGAAAAGGGAAAATAGACTTAATCGTTTGCAAATATTTATATTGTAAGCCAAGTTATTGAATATACGAGTAAAAAGAAAGTTCTTAGAGTTTAGTTTTATGAAGAAAAAAATCTAATGAAACGGTAAAACTCAGAAACAATTAAAACAGATCATCGTCTAAAGTAATGGATTTTTCAAAAGAACAAGATCAATTAGATTCAAGGGATGCGAAAGGAGAGAGCGAAGAAGATTTTGCTCTTATAAAAAAATTTATACAGGGAGATGAATTAACTTTCCGCATTCTTGTTCTCAAACATAAAGAAAAGGTGAGAAATTTGGTTTTTTTGACCTTAAGCGATTCAGAATTAGTAGATGATATTTCTCAAGACGTTTTTATTAACGTCTATCATAAACTGAAAGAATTCCGCTTCGAGTCGAAATTTACAACGTGGCTTTACAGAATAACAGTGAATAAATGCAGAGATTATTTACGCAAGAAACGAGTACGAAGTATTTTCGTTCCGTTGCAGGATACCGACACAAATTACGGAACAGCTTCTTTTTCGGAAAACATTGATATTCCTCAATTAGTCAGGGGCGCAATCGAAAAGTTACCGGAAAAATTAAAAGTGCCGTTAGTTCTAAGAGATATAGATGGTTTGAGCTACAAAGAAATTGCTGATCAATTGGAAACTGAAGTGGGAACGATTAAATCTAGAATTTTTAGAGCACGCGAATCATTAAAGATCATTCTTGAACCGTATCAAAAAGAATTAAGAGCCAGTTGAAATGAATTATTGTATAGATAGAAGAATAAACATAGAAGTTGTAGAAACTTATTTGTATGAATAATATTTAAATGCGAGCTAAGATAAAAATTATACATGCAAGCGGTTTAGAAAATGCAGTCTTATTTTCTATTGCTCTTCTTCTCTTCAATTTGATATTTCCTAAGCATGATAGCACTCTTCTATCAATAGTAAATGAAGCTCTTGTTTTCTTCACTATTTTTTTTCTTTACAATTATCTGCATCAATTCTTAAGCAGTAAAACTGATACTCCTATTTCGTTAGTTATTAATGTAGGAATTCTTGCTGCGCTTTTATATTTCATACTTGCAATAACTAATTCAATCTTAGATGCGGAGGATGGAAGAGTAAGCGTCAGCTTTGTTAACTCGCTCTTCTCTATTCTGTTAGTTTTTGTATTCATGGGGGCAATTGTATATATCTTTACAACGTTTCGCGAGTTATTTTACCTGCGCCAGAAGAAAGACCACAGCATGTACTTCAAAACCATGCTGGTTTTTTTTGCTCTCAGCTTTTTTTCAAATCTGTTACTTTTATTTGATGCTGCTTTAGATTATTTGCGCGATGCATTTTACGTAGTAACTATTGTTCTCATTTGTCTAAATTCTGTACGTGTGGCTTGGATTGCTTTTCTCACTAAAAGACAAAAATATTATCTACTCATACTAGCAATAATTCTTTCTGTTGTTTTCGGGATGGTGTTTGCTCAAGTATCTGATTCAAAGACAATGAAACAGTTGTTGTATGTTTTTTCTCCTGGGTTGCTTACATTATTTAGCTTAGTGGCAATTTACGGCGCAGTTTATTTCGGAGTTATTTTTTTTACTACACTCTTTCACCTGCCAACAGCAGAAGCGTTCGACCGCAAAGCTGAAGAAGTTTCATCAATGATGGACCTTACTAAGCTTATAACGCAAGTATTCGATTTTAAGGAGTTAGCCGATACAGTAACAACAATGACAGCGCGCGTGAGCAATTCCGATTCAGCTTGGCTTGCTACAAAAATCGAAAAGGGAATTGAGTTAAACTCGGTACACAAAGTTGGTTACATTGATGCGGAAAATATTTCGAAAGATATTTTAAGCTTGGTTGAAGAAAGTTACGATAGATTGGAAATTGTTGATTGCAGCTTGTTAAACAATTTGACAAAAAACAATTACAATCAATACAAATCAATTGCAATTTCGCCATTAAAAGTTCACGGAAATATTAACGGTTATCTTTTTGCAGCTCGAAACCAAGAAAGCACATTCGATAAAGAAGACCGGAATGCCATACAGGCATTTGCAGATTATGCAGCCGTAGCTTTAGAGAATGCAAAATTGATTAAAGAATCGATAGAGAAAGAGCGGTTGGAAAAAGAATTTGATGTAGCGCGTGATATTCAGAAGAAAATTCTTCCGTCCAAAATACCCTCAACTGAAACGCTTGATATTTCCGCTCTCTTTGTCCCCGCTTTTGAAGTCGGCGGCGATTATTATGATTTCTTTGAATTAGAGAATAATAAATTGGGATTCGTAGTTGCTGATGTTTCAGGTAAAGGCATTTCCGCTGCTTTCATTATGGCAGAAGTAAAAGGCGTATTTAAATCTTTGTCTAAAATAATTTTTAGCCCCCGCGAACTTCTGATAAAAGCTAACGAAATATTGAATGGCAGTATAGATAAAAAAAATTTTGTTACAGCAGTTTACGGCATAATAGATAGAAAAAACGGCAAATTAAGATTAGCTCGTGCCGGTCATACGCCAATTCTAATTTGCAGCAACAGAACTATTCAAAAAATTCAACCCGCAGGTATTGGGCTTGGGCTCTCTTATTCAGCTTCTTTTGCAAATTCACTTAGAGAAATGGAAATTCAATTAAAGAATAATGATATTGTTGTGTGTTTTTCTGATGGAATTCCAGAAGCAAAGAATTCAAATAAAGAAGATTTTGGCTACGATCGGTTTGAGTCGCTCATCTCGTTAAATTGCCACAAAAATTTGGAGGCAGTTTCAAACGTCATAATAAAAGAACTAAGTTTATTTTCACGTGATTATTCTCAGCACGATGATATTACTTTAGTCCTTTTTAAATGGAATCAAAAACAATAATGAAAATGGAGATATTTTGATGGCAGACTTTAATGTCAACTTACGGAATATAGAAACCGTAAGCGTAATAGAAGTGAAGGGATATCTCGATGCGCACACAGCCCCCGAACTAGAAAATATTTTTAACCAGCTTCTTGATAAGAAGCAGTTCAAAGTGGTTGTTAACTTCGACGAGCTTAAATACATAAGCAGCGCAGGGCTTGGCGTTTTTATGGCGTATGTTGAAACCATGAGAGAGAACAATGGAGATATTAAGTTTACCAACTTGAAAGAAAATGTTTTTAACATTTTTGATCTGCTTGGTTTTCCTATCTTATATGAATTTTACAAAGATGAAAAAGAAGCCGTTCAGAAATTTAACCTGCAAGGTTGATCTTGAATTCTTCTAATAACATATTAGAGCAAGAACTTGTTGTTAAAAGCACAACAGATAATCTTGCATTGATTAGAGAATTCACACGCACCGCCGCTGAAAAAAGCGGATTCTCTGAAGAAACAACCGGCAAAATTATTTTAGCTGTTGACGAAGCTTGTACTAATATTATTAAACACGCCTATAAGAATTCTTCCGAAGGGGAAATAAATATATTAGTTAAATTTGAGGACGGAAAATTCATCATTTCAATAACTGATGAAGGATTGCACTTTGACCCTATGCAGGTTCCCGAACCGGACTTGCAGGAATTTGTTAAAGAAAAACGAGTTGGCGGACTAGGTATTTACTTGATAAGAAAAATGATGGATGAAGTTCGTTATTCCACACTTACAGGAAATAAAAATCAAGTTGTTTTAGTAAAATATCTTTCTCGGTGATATGCAAACCGATAAGAATGTGGCACTGCGGAATTTCACGGCACTTGTTGATTTCAGCAACCTTATTAACTCTTCATTAGACCTTAGCTTTACGCTCAATAATATTCTTCTTACCTGCTTAGGAAAATTTCATACTACAAAGGGCTTGATTGCGCTTCTTAACGAAAAAAATATTCTTAAAGTGCAGGCGTCGAAAGGATTTACTAAAGATGTAATTAAAAAATTTCCTCTTATTCATCTTTCGGAATACCAGGCAAATAACTCTTTCAAAAATTTTTTAAAAGAAAACAATCTTCTACTAATTCAAGAAATCAAAACTTCGGAAGGGATGAAAGGCATTATTGCGCTTGGGCAAAGATTAACGCAAAAAATATATGATGAAGAAGACCTTAATTTTTTGAAAACTATTTTGAATGTTGGCGCTACAGCAATTGAGAATTCGATGTTTGTAGAAAAATTGAAAAAAGTTAACCGCGATCTTGACGCAAAAGTAAATCAGCTTAGTTCTTTGTTCGATCTAAGTAAAGAATTTAGCGGCGTATTGCAAGTTGAAATGATAAGCAGACTTCTTGTTTATTCGCTTATAGGGCAGATGCTCGTATCAAAATATGCAGTTATTTCCTTTTCAAGCGGTAATATAATTTTTTTAGAAAACCGTTTTGATGAAGCTCGTATTAAATTTGCGATGAAACACTGCGACGTTCATAATTTGTCAAAACCGTTAACACGCAGCGAGCTTATAGATAATCTGAAACCTTTTCCGGAAGCCGGCGTTGATCTGATTGTGCCGATGCAGATTAAAGGAGAGACAAAAGGATTGATTCTCCTCGGCAGAAGAAAGAACGAACTTGTCTACAGCAAGTCGGATATCGAATTTATTTCATCGGTTGGCGGGTTAGCTATCATATCGATCGAAAATGCACGACTCTTCAAAGAAACTTTAGAAAAACAACGGCTCGAAAAAGATTTGGAGACGGCTCGTAATATTCAAAACAATCTTTTACCAAAATCCATTCCTCAACTTTCTAATTTTGAATTAGCTGCTTTTAGCAAACCTGCCCGAATAATTGGCGGTGATTATTACGACATAGTGAAATTGGATGATAATCATCTTCTCTTTGCAATTGCTGATGTTTCAGGCAAGGGAGTATCTGCCGCTTTATTGATGGCAAACATTCAAGCGTTCTTAAAATCGATCTGTAAAATGAAACTTCCATTGTCGGATGCAACTAACCTTTTGAATGATTTGGTTGCCGAAAATACAACGATGGGCAGCTTTATTACTTTCTTTTGGGGTGTTATTGATAACGAGAAAAAAGAGATAACCTACGTTAATGCCGGGCATAACCCTCCTTTGCTTGTTAGAGAGGGGAGAATTTCTAAACTGAAAAAAGGAGGAATGATACTGGGTGTTCTTCCAACAACTCAATCTTATCTTTTTGAAAGAATACAACTTGAAAAAGGCGATACAATTGTTTTATTCACAGATGGAATTTCAGAAGCAATGAATGTAAAGTGGGAAGAATATACAGATGAACGTTTGGAAAATTTAGTTTTGTCGAAGTCTAACAATAATGTGCAAACCATTCTATCGGATATCAAATGCAGCGTTGAAGAATTTACGCTTGGCGCGGAACAATCTGATGATATTACATGCCTTATTATAAAGGTTAAATAAAATGTTAACTGCATTAAAAAGATTTTGGGTTAAGAATTTTAATAAACTAATCCTTTTCTTCTCTGTAATTTTATTCCTAATCGGATTGCTAAATTTCTTTTTTATCTTCGAAGTAACAGCACAATCCAACGATGAATGTCTTTGGGTACAAGAGAAAGTTTCGTCAGATTCAACAGTTATAGTTTTCAAATTTGTTAAAGAGGGTGGAGTAACATGGAATGCCGGAATCCGCGATGGAGATCATCTTATTGCAATTGACGGCGTTCGAACTTATAGCACTCTAATTGCAACACGAATTCTCGATAAAGTTCACTCGGGCGATTATGCTACTTACACAGTATCTAGAAATGGAAATACTTTCGAAGCAAACGTTATGGTTAAAAAACTGATAACGTTTAACGGGTTAGCTTTTGCGCTTCTCTCCTTTTTCTGGTTGATTGTCGGTTTTATTGTTATAATGGCTAAACCCGAAGGGAAGCCGCAGCGCTTATTTTACAGGGTAGGAGTTTTTGCAATCCTTTTTTCAATGATCAATTTGATCTTCCGCGGTTGGCAGGTTGCAAATCCTATATTTGAAAATATTTATTTGCTTCTTCTTGTTGATACACTTTGGACTCTCGGCGGCGTGTTTCTTCCATTTTATTTGATCAAGTTTTTCTGTTACTTTCCGCAAGAGTGTGAAATAATTAAAAAGAAATGGTTTGCGCGTACAATAAACATTGCACCATTTGCAGTTTTTATAATTGCAGTTGCTGCAAAAATCAATTTCGTTTATTTGCAAAGGAAAGATTTTTTATATGCTGTTATAGCCAACGGCATCACGTTCTTGATTGTTGCGGGACTTTTTACCGGGTTGGTAATGCTGATTAGAAGTTATATTAAGTTAAAAAGTCAGCGCGAAAAAAAACCGATACTAGTTATCATAGTTGCATATTTAATAGGCGTTGCTGCATTGTTTTATACGCTTACACTAGCAGCACAAATTGCCGGTGTTATTTTTAACAATCCGTATTATTTCATGCCAATTATTTTGATTGCTTTGCTGCCAATCGCATTCGGGTACTCCATCTTCCGTTATTCTTTAATGGATGTTAGTGAAATTGTTAAGAACACTATAGTATACGGCGTTGCAACCGTAATAATAGCCGGACTTTATTTTTTAATTATATACACGCTGGGTCAAAGCATCAGTTCGGCTATCGGGACTGAATATGAAGGAATGATTGCAGGCGTTGTCTTTGTACTTTCAGCAATAATATTTCAATCAACTAAAGACAAATTTCAAGATTTTCTAACAGAAAAATTCTACCCGGAACAGTTTTCGTTTCAAAAAAGATTGTTACAATTCAGCGGCGAGGTTGCAAGCATTGTCGGGTTTGAGAATGTATTGGATTCTACCAAAGAATTATTTGTTCAATCTCTTCGAATAGAGAATTTCGGTTTAATGCTAAAAGATGAGAAAAATGTTTTCAGGTTAGTGCGTAAAGAAGGAGTGGATAATTCTAACTTTATAATTGATGATTATGACAAAAAGCTTGAAAAATATTTTGAGAAAAGAAAATTATTAGATCAAAAACTAGTGCTTGAGCGGCAGGAATTTGATCATCTATTCCAAAGCAGCGAAAAGGAAATTCTTGTTGAAAAGATTTATACAATCATTCCTTTGATAATGAAGCAAAAATTGATCGGGCTGCTGTTATTTGGATTAAAACAGAGCGGTTCACAATTCACTGGCAAAGATATCTATCTTCTTGTTTCCGCTGCAAACCAAACGGCTGTTTCGATTGAGAATGCACGGCTTCATGAATCTGAAATTGAAAAGAAAAGACTTGAACGCGATCTTGAAAATGCGCGCCGCATGCAAGAATCGCTTCTACCTAAAGAATTTCCGAAGGTCCAAAAGCTTGATCTTTCCGGCAGAATGATTCCCGCAATGCATGTCGGCGGAGACTATTTTGATCTGATAAAGATTTCTGATAGCAAATTATTTGTTGTAATTGGCGATGTTTCCGGCAAAGGTTTGAGCGCAGCTTTTTATATGTCTAAACTGCAAACTATGATCCGCTTATATTGTTCGGAAGAAAGATCTCCAAAAGAAATTTTAGATGAAGTCAATAAAAATGTTTATGAAAGTATAGAAAGGAATTGGTTTATCACAGTTTCTCTTGCGCTCTTTGATGTTGAAACCAACAGAGTTAAATTTTGTAGAGCAGGGCACACTCCTTTAATGAAAGTTAACAGTGGCGCGCTCGAAACTATTCAACCTAAAGGTATGGGAATAGGATTGAACAGCGGAGAGCTATTTAATTCATCGTTAGAAGAGATTACGCTTACGCTTCAACCTAACGATCTGTTTTTCTTTTACTCAGATGGCGTTACAGAGTTGATGGATCAAAAAGATCAATTATTTGGAACGGAGAAGGTGCAACGGTTGCTGCTTGATAACTCTAATGAAAATTGTTCGGAGATCCAATCTGCTATATTGAAGAAGTTAAGTGAATTCCGTGGGGAAATACCTCAGTATGATGATGTAACGATTTTGTTGGTCAAATATCTTTCTTGAAAACGATTCTGAAATGGGAAAGAGATAGTCTTATTACCTTTTTCCATTCAAGAAAAACTTTTTTGCGAGTTGGATAAAAGAGTAGAAAACCTTCGCAAAGCAAAAGCGCAGTTAAAAACTTATCGGTAGAGTGTGTTTGCGTATGCGTTTTCGAGAAAGCCTGTTTCTGAATAGCGAATTGAAAATAATTATCAATTGCCTTCCAGTTGTGAAAGGGTGAAGTGAGTGAAAAAGTTTATACTGCAGAAACAAAAAACCCCCAACAAAGCCGGGGGGTTTTCTTAAAGCGTAATGAATGAAAATTAAAACCGCACTTTACTATTTGTTCTTTTTTCATATTCAAGAACGAACGCGCTTGCAACAAAAATGGATGAATAAGTTCCTGTAATCATGCCAATAAAAAGAGCAAATGCAAAACCTCTTAATACTTCGCCGCCAAAGATTAGCAAAACAATAATTGTGAGTAATGTAGTAAAAACAGTAATAACCGTTCTGCTCATAGTTTTGTTGATTGCATGATTTATGTTTTCTTCGATCGAGGCTGTTTTGTGGATCTTTATCTGTTCTCTAACTCTATCGAACACAATTACTGTATCGTTGATGGAGTAACCAACCAAAGTCAAAAATGCAGCAACAATGCTCACAGAAATTTCCAAATTTAAGCCGGGAATAACTCCATAAAGAGCAGTAAAAATTCCGAGTGTAATAAGCACGTCGTGAAATAATGCAACTACAGCACCAACAGCAAAAATAAATTTGAATCTGAACCCAAGATAGATCAAAATAACAACAAGAGATAAAAGAACAGCTAAAATTGCATCGCGCTTCAATTCTTTTCCTACTTTGGGCCCAACCTTATCTTCTTTTAAAACCGTGAAGTGATTATCCTGCATTTTTGTTGTTAAGTTCTCTTTAATCCAATCTGCAATACCAAGCCGAACAACCACGCCCGTATTTGTTAATTCCTCACTTACTTTAGCAGTTTGGAATCCAGCTTCGTACAATTTGTTGCTTATTACTTCCGCTGTTTGCGCGTCAACAAAGTTGTACGTTATAGAATTGACAGTAGAATCAATAACTGTTTTTTGCAAACCCGGGTAAGTGTTTGTCATGATTGTTTCAATTCTTGCTTTAACTTTCGGTAAAATATTATTAGGAATTTCTTGAAGTTCAGTTCTTAAAAGAGCACCTGTTGTCCCGCCAAAAGTTTTTACCTCAACATTTCCGATACCAATATTATCGACTTCTTTTCTAATTTTTGCAATATCGATCGGTTTTTCAAATTGAAGAGCAATTTCAGATCCGCCCTTAAAATCGATTCCGAATTCAACGCCTTTTAGAAATAAATGAAGCAATCCAACAAGTAAAATTACAGAGGAAATGAAGTAAAACGTAGATCGTTTACTCATAAAATCAATATTTAATTTCTCAAAAAGTCGCATCTATTATTATTCTCCTAAAATTTAACCGATGTTAATTTTATAACCTTTATTTAACATAAAGTCGAACAGTACTCTAACTAAAACCAACTGGCTGAATAAACTTGTTGCCAAACCGATCATAAGCGTTAATGCAAATCCTTGAACCGGCCCGCTTCCGAATTGATAAAGAATCAACCCGGTAAAAAATGTAGTAATGTTAGAGTCGAAGATAGCCGAATATGAAAGTTTAAATCCGCTATCAACGGCGGCTTTAACAGTTTTTCCGGTGGATAATTCTTCTCTGATTCTTTCAAAAATAATTACGTTGGCATCAACTGCCATTCCCATAGTAAGAACAATACCTGCAATACCCGGTAAAGTTAAAGTTGCGCCAAATCCGGCAAGCACGCCCAGCAATAAGAGTATAGTAACAGATAAAGCAAAGTCTGCAAATACTCCGCTCCTTTTATAGTAGAATAACATGAAGATAGCCACAATTAGATAGCCCAAAGAAGCAGATGTAAAGCCCTGGTTTACAGAATCTTGTCCTAGAGATGGACCAATTGTTCTTTCTTCTAAAATATCAACAGGAGCGGGTAATGCGCCAGCTTTCAAAACAATTTCTAAAAGTTTAGCTTCATCAAGATTTGCAGAGCCTGTAATTCTAGAACTTCCGGTAGGTATTTTGGTTTGAATAACTGGAGCAGAATAAACAACGCCGTCTAAAACAATAGCACAGCGTTTATCAATATTAGCGCCTGTAATTCTTGCCCATTCACGCGCGCCTTCTGCGTTCATTTGCATTGTTACTTCAGGCGCTGATGTTGTAGGATCGATATTGGCTAGAGCATCAACAATTACGCCGCCGGTTAGCTCGGCATTTTTATTTACCATATACATTCTGAAATATTTCTCGCCTTCAGGCCCAACTTCAGGTTTTGCATCGTAAAGGAACTCGATGTTATCAGGCAAAACTTTTCTTACATCTTCTCTTTGCAAGTAATTGTTTATTTTTTCTTTGTCAGATTCTTTAACGAAAGCATCTGGAATTCTTCCTTGTGGATCGATCAATCGGGCAACTGAAAAGAAAGGATGTTCTTTTGCAAATTGTTCTTCGGTTAGTTTTTCATTTGTTGTGTCTTTTTTTGCAGTTTCAATTAAAGTCGAATCTTTCTGAGTGGCTGCAAGAATCTCATCGATTCTATTCATGATAGGTATGGCAAAGTCGGCTTCTTTAACTAACTTAAACTCAAGTAGCGCTCTTCCCTGCAATAATCTTTTTGCTTCTTCTTCCCTGGCAACTCCAGGTAATTCTATAATAATCCTTCTGGCTCCCTGTTTTTGAATGCTTGGTTCGGAAACCCCATATTGATCTACTCGGTTACGAATAATTTCGATTGCACGAGTAACGGCATCGGCTTCTTGCTCTAAAAGGCGCGCTTCAATTGTTGCATCATCTTCCCTAATAGAACCAAAGTAGCGGCTCATTCGAATTCCTTTTTCGCGCATTTTACGGGATAAAATTGAAACAACATTTTCGTCAGAAAGTTTTGATTCTGTTTCCGATTCTTTTAAAATTTCTTTGAATTGTTGATCTGGGTCTTTAGCTAATTTTTCAAGAAGCTTAGCAGTATTAACTTCCATAACCAAGTACATTCCGCCCTGAAGATCGAGCCCCAATTTAACTCTTTTTTCACGCGCAGAACGATATTCTGGATTATTGGTTAATATACTGTCTTTCTTAGAAGAGATCAGATCTTTCAATTCTGCATTTGTAATCGAAGGAGTGTTTTTCTGGATTTCTGCTTGAAGCGATTCTAATTGTTTTGAAACTTCTTTATTGTTCTGATAGTCCTTATAAGTAGGATAAAGAAGATACAAGCTGAGGGCAATAAAACCAGCAATCAGTATTAGTCTAAATCTCAGTTCTTTCATCACGGTTCTTAATTTTGTTATTGAAAATTTGTCAAAATTTGAGGCATCAAATATAGACGCTCCTCTCTAAAAAATCAATTAAATCATATGGTTTAGAGCTTTTTAAAGGGGGTAAAAAAAAACCCCGATAAAGGTCGGGGGTTTTTAAATCTAAAAAGATACTATTCTCGCACAACCCACGTTTTAACAGTTGCAGTTACGCTTGGGTGGAGTTTTACAGTAACAGTATAAATGCCAAGAGATTTGATAGTTTCTGTAATCTCGATCCTTCTTTTTTCGATATCGAAACCTTTTTCTTTCAAAGAATCTGCTATCATTTGGTTAGTAACAGTACCGAAGATTTTATCTTCTTCGCCAACTTTTACCGGAATAGTAACAGAAACTTTTTCTAGTTCTGCAGCTAATTTTGCAGCGGAATCTAATTCTTTTGCTTCACGTTTTGCTATCTGTTTTTTTTCTTCTTCTAAAGCACGAATGTTACCTGCAGTGGCATGATATGCAATCTGACGGGGAATTAAATAGTTTCGTGCATAACCGTCTTTTACAGAAACAACATCACCCACTTTTCCTAACTGTTCAAAGTTTTTTCTTAAAATTACTTTCATTGACCGGCTCCTCTTACTTAACTGCTTCAGAAACGAAAGGCAATATAGCTAATTGGCGCGCCCGTTTAATAGCAACTACTAATTCTCTATGCTGCTTTGCAGTAAGACCAGTAATTCTGCGCGGAATAATTTTGCCTTGATCAGTTAAAAATTTCTGAAGCGTCTTAGAATCTTTGTAATCGATGTGTGAATCGATTACTCTTTTTACTTTTTTTGTTGTTTTCATCTGTTGTCTCATCATGACTTATCCTTCATTAAATCAGATTCTTCATTTGTCAAGAATTTATCGAACGAATTATCTTCATAATCAGCTTCGTCGGATTCTGTTACAATATCTTCACCATTTTCTAATGTCTTACTAAATTTATTCAGGAACTGAATTCTTTTGGCTTTAATTTCAACTATTGTTCTATTCTTGCCGTCTTCTGTTTTAAATGTTCTGCTCTGGAGTTCGCCATCAATTAAAACGGCGCTTCCTTTTTTTAGTCTATCTTTGCAGCTATCAGCTAATTTATTCCAAGCTACAACGCCAACATAACAGACGTCTTCCTGCCATTGATTGCTGCTGTCTTTGTATCTTCTGTTTGCAGCAATATGAAAATTAATCACAGGTGTTCCGTTGGAAGTTTGTCTGAATACAGGATCCTTTGTTAAATTGCCTGCAACTATTGCACTGTTAAGTTCTGGCATCTTAAGATCAGCCATCGTTACCTCCATTACTTATTATTCTTTACTTTCGTTGTTTTGTGTTTGTACTTCTTCAGCTAATTGGGCATTTTTTAATGCTTCTTTTTGTTTGGATAAAGCTTCCAGAGCAAATTTATCCAGCGTAATTGTTAGATATCGAATAATATTTTCATCAAGGCGGTAGTTACGCTCAAGAGTAGAAATTAATTCCGGTGTAGAAGTAAATCTAAAGATTGTATAATAACCGCTTTTAGCTTTATTGATAGGATAAGCAAGACGTTTACGTCCCCACTTATCGATATCGATAACTTCTCCACCGTGTGTAGTAATTGTTTCTTGAATACGGCTAAGAGAAAATTCGATTTGTTCATCTTCAAGTGCTGCATTTAGAATGACAACACTTTCATAAATGCGTTTTCTCATTTGATTTTCACCTCCCTTTGGTCTTTTGGCCTTCTCGATAGAAAGAATATCGGGGAAAGCAGGGTTAATAAATTAGTGCCAAAAATATGATTATTTAATTAGCTGCGCAACTACTAAGCTAACGATACTATTTTGATTACTATGCTAAGCGAAAATTATCATTTCTTATATCTAATATCTAAGTAGATATGTAAAGCAGACTGATCATTCTTGCTCATCTTCACTGTTCGAACTTTGTCTTAATGGATTGTTCGCACTGAAAAGATCGGTCGCAGATTTAAAGCCGCCCGAAATAAATGCTTCGAGTAGTTCAACTGCAAAATCAATATCTGGTTTTATCTTTTCTAATTCTTCTTTTGCAAATTTTTCTAAAACAAAATCAGCCATATCACCTTTGTCGAATGCACCGCCAATTCCAAATCTTAGCCGCGGAAATTCTTCGCTTTGAAGATGGTAAATTATTGATTTGATACCGTTGTGTCCGCCGTGGCTGCCAGATTTGCGCAGACGAATTTTTCCTGTAATAAGATTAACATCATCTGCTACTACCAATAAGTTATATAAGTCGACCTTTTGTACATCAATAAAATCTTTAACCGCAGAACCACTTAAGTTCATATAGGTTGTAGGTTTTATCAAAAAAAAATCGGAAGCATCAGTTAGACCTTCCGAATAATAATAATCAAACCGAGATGCTTTGAAACCTAGATTATATTTTTCTGCTAACGTATCGAGAATTAAGAAACCTATATTGTGCCGAGTCAAATTGTATTTCTTGCCTGGATTTCCCAAGCCAACAACCGCACGCAAATCTAAATTATTCCTCTTCTTCGGTTTTCTTGCCTTTAGAAATTACTTCCGGTTCAATTTGTTCTTCAGTTGGAACGGCGGCTGTAGGTTCAACAGCAGCACGAGGAGCAACAACTGATACAATAATTACTTCTTCGTTCTGAAGTATTTTTACATTCTCTATTTTTAAGTCTCGAACGTGCACAGAATTACCTAGTCCAAGATCTGTAAGATCGATTGTTATATGTTCCGGAATATTTGCTGGTAAGCAAGCTACGCGAAGTTTGTGCAGAGAATGCTGAATAATGCCACCTTCCTTAACCCCTTTTGCTTGTCCCAATAACGCAATTGGAACTTCAATTTCAATTTCTTGATCGGCAGAAATTCCTAAAAAATCGCAGTGAATAATTTTGTCTGAAACCGGGTCGAACTGAACTTTTTTCAAGATCGACTTGAGTTCCTGCTCATCATCTATTTTCAAGTTTACGATGTGTGTATCTGATGTGTAAACAAGAGGTTTTAATGATTTTTCCGCAAGATAAATCGGGGTGGGTTCAATATTTTTCGAATACAAAATTCCTGGAACATTCCCTGCTTTGCGCATCTGGTTAACATGCCCTTTGGTAGAAATTGTTCTTCTTTTTGCCTGAATGCTTATTTCTGACATTGCTTTAATTATCTCCTACTAATAATTTTCTTTCTAACTTTTATCTATTTCGAATAAAGAACTGATAGATTCATTTCTATGAGAACGAATTATTGCTTCAGCCAAAAGACCTGAAGCAGATCGTACAACAATCTTGCTGCATTCCCCTTTGAGAGGAATGCTATCGGTAACATAAAGTTTTGTTATTGCCGAGTCTTCAATTTTTTTAAGAGCATCGCCTGAAAGCAGAGGATGAGTAACTGCGCCGTAAATTTGTTTTGCTCCTTTTTCTTTAAGAACTTGAACAGCATTAACAAAAGTGCCGCCCGTATCAACTAAGTCGTCAACTAATAAGACATTTTTATTCTCTACTTCTCCTATAATATTCATTACTTCAGCCTGATTATGCTTCGGTCTTCTTTTATCAATTAAAACTAAACCTGCATCCATGCGTTTAGCATAAGAGCGCGCTAGTTTTAAGCCGCCTATATCAGGTGAAACTACAACAAGATTTTCAAGCTGATCCTTGAATAAGCCGGAGAAAACTGGAGAAGCATACAAGTGATCGAAAGGAATATCAAAAAAACCTTGAATCTGAGCGGCGTGCAAGTCCATAGTAATTACTCTATCGGCGCCGGCAACAGTAATTAAATTTGCAACAAGCTTTGCAGTTATTGATACTCGAGGTTGATCTTTTCTATCTTGCCTTGCATAACCAAAATAAGGAATAACAGCCGTTACACGTGTTGCAGAAGCGCGTTTGGCTGCATCTATCATAATAAGCAGTTCCATTAAATTTTCTGCCGGCGGTTGAGTAGATTGAACAATATAAACATCTCTGCCGCGAATATTCTCTAGAAACTTCACCCAAATTTCGCCATCGCTAAATGTGCGAATATCTACATTGCCCTGGCTTAAACCGAGATATTGGCAAATTTTTCGGGTTAATTCTTCATTTGAAGAACCCGAAAATATAAAGGGTAGTTGTTCCAAGTTACTAATCGAACGCCTATTCTTAAAAAACGAGCGCTAAATATAAAGAAATCTCTCTAGTCTGTCAACTTAAACGACTTTTACAGAATTCAGAGACGCTCTTCTATTTTATTCGTTTACTAAAGAGGTAAACAATAACTACAACTAAAACAAACAATGCGCTTAAATAGATCCATATAGGAGTTTCTTTTAGCTTGAACTGTTGATATGTAGCTGTTATCAGCTTTCCTCTGCCTATTTCATCAAGCGGATAATGCCAAGTAAGTTTGTTTCTATCAATTTCTGTTGCGTTATGGCTTAATATTTCTCCGGGCAGATAATAAATGAAACTGATCGAAAAGTTTTTACTGCCGTATCCGAAACCCGTGGCAATTGGCGGAATGAATTGAGAAAATACTTTTGTGTTATTTTCTTCCGTTTTTATAGTTAACTGAGAATTTTTGAAAGCAGGAGTATTGTTAAGTGAATCTAAACTGTGAAAATTGAGTTCTATTTTTGAGTGAATTGTACTGTCTGTAAAGACTTTATAGACCTCTACATTTGTTACGTGACTAAATTCGGAAGAAAATTCCTTAAAGACCGAATCCTTATTAAAAATACCCAGTTGTTCAACAATCAACGAATCCCTTTGCGAAGTCCATTTCATCCAATAATGAATGAACATGTTGCCAGAGCCGTCAGTTTTTATTGTTGTAACTTGTGTGTAATTGAGGCATCCGTTAATAAAAATCAAAAAAGAGATTGTAATAATTGTAAAAAGTCTTTGTATCATAACCGATTTTTTTTAAAACAAATATGCAAAAAAAATGGTTAACAAATAATAGAAGTTTGATTTCTGAAACCGAACGATTATTTTTTGCATCCAATTATTGTTAAATATTAAGAGGAAAGAGCAATGCCCACATATGACTATAAGTGTTTAGATTGCGGACATACTTTTGAAGCATTTCAACGAATCGCGGAGGGACATTTAACAAATTGTCCTTTGTGTAACGGGCATATCAGAAGATTGATAGGAGCAGGCACTGCGCCAATATTTAAAGGAACTGGATTTTATCAAACAGATTACAAAAATAATTCAAGCAGTTCATCAAACAGCAGCACAGATGAAAAATCAACTTCTTCTTGATTTTTGTGTAGATTATTCAATCTCTCAAAAAAAAATCATATTAGTGAATAATAGAAATAAGAATTTGCTATCTCCTATTTACACACACATTGAATGAGAAGATATAATCCGGATGAAAATTTGTGCAGTTCTTTTTTAAAAATCTAAACCTATAGAGACGTAATATCTGGGTTTTGACCATTTATCAAGATCATATTTCCACGCAATATCAATTCTCCACAAGAAAAGCATATAAACTCTAAAGCCAACGCCTGTGCCAAGGAGCAGGTCTTTTGTTACTGTTTCGCCAAATTTGTTTGTTCCGATAAGTTGTAATTTTCTTGTGTCGTCCCAAGCAGAGCCGGCATCAATAAAAGCAACGCCTAGAATATTTTGAAAGAAGAGGGGCAGTCCGCCAGTTAACAAAAACCTGATAATTGGAACGCGAAGTTCAAGATTCATTAGCGCATATTTAGTTCCCATCTTTTCTGCATAATCATAACCGCGTAAGGGAAGTGCAGGCGTTAAAAATGCAAAGTCTGATGCAGAAGAAACCGGAACGCCGCCAGTTGCAAATGTTCTGTTTATCCAATTTTCAGTTCCGCCAACAAAAAATCTTTGCGCGTTACCACCTCCTGAATAACCGCCGGAAAATCTGAAAACAAAACCATTGTCATACCAGAAACGAAAATAATTTCTGTAGTCTGCAACTATCGAATAGAAACTTAGTTTAGATTTTGTAATTCCGGGGTCTCCAAACATCGAAAGGTAATAACGTGTCCCTTCAATAGGCGATGTATAACCCCACAAAACATTATCTTGAACAAAGCTGAATGAAGGAAGAACAAATGTACTGCGGTCGCTGGGAATTAAAATATTATCAAGATTCTCGGAGCTGACACTCAGGATGCTCAACCCAAAATCGATCCTATGAAACCGGTCGAACGGATAACTTGCAGAAGTAATCAAACCGAAATTTCTGAAACGATAAAGTTCAGAGCCGAAAAATGTGTTCTTGTAAAGAAAACGCGCAGTGTGAAATGCTTGTATTCCGAAGTCTAATCTTTTTTTTAAGTAATAATATGCTAATCCGTAATCGCTATTTTTTATATCGATCTGTAAGCTCGTTTGCCCGATCAGTCTGTGATTGCCAAGCGCATCGCTGAATGCTAGAACTGTAGTGCCAAGCAGACCGTAGAGTGTGCTGTAGCCGGCATTTGCATAAACTAGATCTGGCGTAAAATTAACTTTGTATTTATTAACTAAAAAATTTCCGTGCTGATCCAATTTTTCGCTGAAGAGAATATTTTTTCTCTCTATTTGCGCGCTGTCGCTTTCAGGTTTATCTTTGGCGAAGACATACTTACTGTAATCAACTCCGCTCGAATCTTTGCTCGCTTTTTCTTCGCGCACATACGTTCCAACAAATATTTTCTTTTTTTCTTTTTGATCTGTAGAATCGGCTAATACAACATTTTGAACATCAGTTGAATCTTTCTTTTCATCGTCTAAAAAAATCTTTTGGCGCTTATCTAATTGTGGATTAACAACTTGACTCATGTATTTTGTCAACTGAAGAGAATCGGATTCTAATTTTAGATCGAAGGGATTATTGATAAGAAAGAGGTTATACCCAAGATTATAAAGAGCAGAAAAAACAAGCTTTTTTCCATCTGATGAAAGAGATAATTGGCTAAGGTCGCTCAAAGAATTTGTAATTGGTATAGGGTCGGGTTTTAAAGAAGATTCATTTTCTGAAATTTCTAATTTCTTTCGGTAGATATTGCTAATTCCGTTCTTATCTGAAACGAAAAGTAATTCTTTACCGTTAGAAGAGAGAGCAGGGTATTTTTCGTCGCTGTATTTCCAATCGGTAATTCTATCTATCTTTTTTGAGTCGATTTCAATCGAATATAGATCCAATTGTTTGTAATTATGCTCTTGCATAGCAATATCTGCTGTATGAATAGTTTGAGTAAGATGGTCTCCACGGTCTGAAGAAAAGATAATTTTCTTGCTATCGTGCGTCCAAACTAAATCTGCTTCGCTGTAAATATCGTTTGTTAAATTAGTTAATTGTTTGGTTGTGAAATCGTAAAGATAAAGATCGGACTGAACAGGGTTCTGCCCGATAAAAGCAATTTTGTTTCCATCATAAGACCAGCTAACAGAACCGATTCCCGGCATCTGAAAAGACAGTTCATATTTTTTTTCTGTTACAGTGTTAATTATCGAAATAACATCCGTACCGCCTGATTTAGTAGAAAGAGCAATTTGTATATTGTCTGGCGCCCATGCTATTGAAGGATGTAAAATACTTAGTTCTTCAAAATCGACCGTCTTTCCGCTTTCGACAATCTTCTTTAAAATTTTTCCATCATGAGTGCTCATTATATAAACATCGAAGTAAACATCGCGATCTGAAATGAATGCAATTTTATCGCCTTGAGGAGAAATAGCAGGGCTTGAATTATAAAAGCCGCCAACTTTTTTATTATCTGTTAATCTTTTGGCAAATTCATCGGGGTCTTGAAATTTTGCAATATCGGGCAAATATTCTTTTTTCAAACTTTTTTTCCAGCGTTCATTTAATTCTTCTAAGTCGATTCCAATAGATGCTTTTAGGGCCTGTTCGAGTGCGCCAAAGTTTTGAATCTTGTTCATCAATTCGCCTATCTTTTGACGTCCGTAAGTGTCTGCGATATATTTGAAAACAGATTGTCCGCCCCTGTAAGCAAGATAGCCGTCAAGCCGCATTATATCTGGTAAATTTTCTGTAAGAATGGAATTGCGAATGAACATATCCGTGTTGGTTTCCCAGCCCTGAGAAAGATATTCTGCGCTTCCTTCCCAAAACCAGAGAGGCAGTTGAAGTGTAATTCCCCTTGATATAATGTTTTGAATAGTTCCACCGTAGTACATATCGCGCATAACAGCATGAACCAGTTCATGCGCAATTACGTGTTGAAATTTTTTGTATGATCCTTCAAAAGGAAAAACAACTCTGTTTTTAAAAGGCTCTGTAAAACCTCCTGTGCCTTGCCCGGTATATTCATCGGTTACATTTGTTTCCTGAAAATCGTTATGAGAGTTGTAAACTATTAGCGATAATCTGTTGTTGATCTGGTAGTTAATGTCCTTTTGGATCTTCTGCAATGCTTCTTCTGCAACAGAAGCCGTGAACTCAGCAATTTTTTCTCCGCCGCTACAAAAATAAATATCAAAATGTTTTGTCTGGATAAAATACCAGTCGTGGTCTTTATAATTAACTTTATTCTGCCCGAATTGTGCAAAAGAAAAAGTTGTTGAGAATAGAATTATTGCGATAGAATAAAAAATCTTTTTCATAAACTGTTACCTTCCATTAACTAATTTATCTGCTTAGGATAAAATCGATTGTTCGTTTTTCTTCATCCACTCGGATCACTTGTACGTTTACCTTGTCTCCAAGCCGAAGCTTTCTTCCGGTGCGCTTTCCTATTATTGAATAACTCTTTTCATCAAAAGTATAATAATCGTCTTCCAAATCTTTGAACCGTATCAAACCTTCAGCAAGCGTTTGGCTAAGCTCAACAAAAATTCCGAAATGTGTTATACCGGAAATAACGCCGTGAAATTCCTGACCTACTTTACCTTTCAAATACTCAATTTGTTTCAGCTTTACAGAAAGCCGTTCAGAATTTATTGCATTCCTCTCCTGCATAGAAGCATGACTGCAAATTTCCTCTAGAACTTCCGCCGAATAAATTTTTTCCGAATTATTACAGATATAATTATAAATAATTTTATGAACAATCAAATCCGGAAAACGGCGAATGGGAGAAGTGAAGTGAGTATAATGCTTAAACCCGAGACCGTAATGTCCAATGTTCTTTGTTGAATAAATCGCCTTAGCCATCGAACGAATTGCAATTTCGTTTACAACGGCTTCCTCTTCAGTTCCTTTTACTTCTTCCAAAAGATTTTGGAACTGGATGGATTTGTTCGCTGCGTTCGGATCGAAGTGATAACCAAGTGATTTAACAAATCTGCTGAATTCAAAAATTTTTTCTTTATCGGGAAGATCGTGCACACGGTAAACAAATGGAACTTCTGTTTTATTTTTTTGTGGTTTCATTTGCTCTGCAATAATTTGATTTGCCAAAAGCATAAGCTCTTCAATTAAGTTATGGCTTTCGCGCACTTCTTTAATCTTGATTTCAACAGGAACTCCGTTTTTATCTAATTTAAAGACAACCTCCGGAGTAAAAAAGTTTATGCTCCCTTTCTTCATTCTTTTTTGACGCAGCGTTTTGGAAAATTCATTCAATAAAACAATATCCGAATAAAAATCCCCTTTTCCTTTTTCAATAATTTCCTGAACTTCATCGTAGGTGAATCTTCTTTTACTGTTAATAACAGATTTGAGAATTTGATAATCAACAACTTTGCCGCGTGTGGTTAGTTCTGCAATCACAGAAAAGGCAAGCCGGTCTTTCCCCGGCACAAGCGAGCAAATTGTATTAGACAATTTCTCTGGCAGCATAGGAATAACTTTGCCAACAAGATAAACACTCGTTCCGCGTTGCAGCGCCTCGCGATATACAGGCGAATCATCTTTTACATAATGGCTAACATCAGCAATATGAATTCCAACCAAATAATTTTTGTTCGGAAGAATATCTATTGAAACGGCATCATCAAAATCTTTTGCGTCTTCAGGATCGATAGTAAAAATATTTTTGATTCTAAGATCAAGCCGCTTTTTAATTTCAGATGGCGGGATCTCTTCGGAAATCGATTCGACTTCATTCAAAACTTTTTTGGGAAATTTATAAGAGAGATTAAATTCACGCGCTATAGAAGCAATTTCAGCGTCATAGGTTCCTGCTTTGCCAAGAATTTCTATTACTATACCTTCAGGATTAAGATGCTGTGATCTCCACACAATATTTCCAACAACAACTTTGTCTCCAACTTTTGCGCCGTTAAGTTTATCTGCCGGCACATAAATATCGCGGTTGATCTTTTCATCATCAGGCGCTATAAAATAAAACGAATTGGTTTTGTGTAGAGCGCCTGCAATTTCTTTTCTTTTCCGTTCAACAATATTAACAACTTCGCCTTCAACACTTTTTCCGCTCTTCTTGGCAAACAAGATTACTTCAACAAGATCTCCGTCAAAAGCGGTATTCATATTCTTACGCGAAATGTAAACATCTTTTATTCTGAAATCTTTCAGTGAAACAAATCCGTAATCTCCCTGTCCAATAATTTGCAGTCTGCCTATAAGTTTATCTTCACTCAACTTTTTTAGCTGATAACGTTTTCCTTCACGCGTAAGAAATCCTTCTTCTGTTAATTGATGAAGGAAATGTTTTAAATCCGAGTAAGAATATTCATCGTTGATGGATAACTTTTTTGCAACATCCTTCAATTTAATTCTTAGCGAAGGATATTTTTTGAATAATGATTTAATCTCTTTTTTCATATTAGAACTCGAATTTATACTTAAGAGCCATTTCTGTTATTTTGTCTCCCAACCCAAACGAAGAAATAAGCGGGTCTTTTCTTTCGAGACGTAATAAAAATTTAGGACCGAATAGATATTCTAGTTTGACATTTGCTTTGTAGATATTTTGAAAAACTTCAGTTGTGCCTCCAAAACTATAGCGCAAATTTTGAATTTTTCCGGAGAGGGAAAATTTTGTGAACTCTCCGGCTTGGCTGATAGAAATGTTGTTAACTAAATCGCCAACAGTAGAATTGACAAAGCTTGTTAGAATAGAACCGAGAAAAGATGTAGCTGTGTTTCCAATTAGACTAGTTTGCCCGGCAACTTCTGCTTTATCTTGAGCGGTAAGGTCATCTTTAAATTTTCCAAAAAGAATAAATGAAAAAGCATCTGCATAATCGTATCTTGTTTCGCGTAAATTATTTTGAATATTTCGTGCGCCAAGATAAACACTTATACTTTCTTGGTTGCCTGCTAAGCTTTTTCCGAGATCTGAAAGAGGCCCTTTTATTTTTATTTTTATTGCAACGTCTTCAGTCGTGCCGCTCTCATCGCGCGGATTTATGTAATCACTTGTGTAAGTAGAAGTGATGTCTAAATATGGATTTGTAATATCGCTTTCAAAGCGAATAATACCAACGGCATCAAATATTTTGAAGAATTCTAATTTTGATCCTTCAAGCAGCTCAAGTGCACCTTGAGCGCGGGAATCACCATTAAAACTATCGTACTTAAGATCGCCGCGCAATTCAACAATCAATTTTTGATTTATTGCCTGCGCAAGAATGAATTCGAGCTTTGCGTTATCTTCTATACTTATACCAATCTCGTAATTGAAGTTTAGAGGCAGCGCGCGCTCTTTTTCTGTTTGCTGCCGAAGCGCTTTTTCTTTCAAAAGAACTTTCTGAAATTGCAAAAGCGCTCTATCTATCTTTGTTGAGTCTTCAATGAAAACGAAATTAAAATTCTTCGAAGCCCCTGATCGGCTTTCATATCCAGTAGTATAAACAAGATTTACATTTTTTAAGAGAGTATTCCCTTTGAAAAAATATTTCTCTCCGCGTTTGGTCAATATCCAATCGCCGTTGGTTTCGAGCATCAAATTGCCATAGAAAAGCGGACTAACACTTTGCGACTGTTCGCTAAGAAGAGTGAGATTGCCGAAAAATCGCAGCTCCAAATCTTCAATGCTAAAACCATCGAGCATTATTGCGCCAACGCCTTTGAGCTCGCCTTTATATTTTGAAACGTCGGCATTAGCTACAAAAACGCTGTCAACCGAAATTCCTTTTTTTTCAAAATTCAACTTCAAACCGCATTTGTAATCTAGATTGTTGTAAGTCGATCTAAAAAATCCTTCGGTTAAATTTATAAAGCCGGAATAGACAGGATTCTTGAATGAACCGCTCACATCAACATCCGCGCTTAAAATTCCATGCTGATTAGCGACTCCTGGAATTATTCTACCGAGCGAATTCATATCAAATCTGGAAGACTTGAGCTGGATGCTTAATGGTTCATCTCCTAAAAGTCTTTCACTAACAGAAGAAAAGCTCAGATCAATTGGAAAATTTCCTTTCAATAATAATTTGGGTTTGTTTGCGTTAGCTGCTTCATCCAAAAACAATAAGCTTGCCGAAAGTTTCTTATCAGAATAATCAGCCGTTCCTTTTATGCCGCCTAATTTTGTAGAAGCAAGCTGCAAATCTTTCAAATCAAAAAGAAGATTGATAACGGGATTTTCAAATGTGCCGTTCATCTTAGCGTCTAGAGAGCCATCGGCGCTAAATTGATCATCGCTGTATCCTAAGAAATATTTTTCAAGAATCTGTCCGGAAATTCCCGTTGCTTTTACAGATAAATTTTGTTCTCCGGAGTTTTTTATTACTCCGCCTGCTGTTATGAGAGCATCTCCACTTTCCATCTGGCATTGAACAATTTTGAAATAATCCGGATTGAACAGAACTTTCATTGTGTCTTTGTTGGTCCATTCAATTCCGTCATAAATAAACGACAAATTGTTTACAAGAAGTTGTTGTTCTCTCGGCGTCATTTTGATAATTCCTTCACTTTCAAAATTCATCAAATCATCTATCTTGGCCGAGGCATTGAAAAACATTTTGCTCTGGTTAAAAATTATATCAGCATTTATCGATCTGATATCGCTGCCTGAGTAAAATCTTTTTCCGGTCAGCGAGCCAGTGCCGAAAAGTTTATCGAAAGAATTGGATCTGTTATCGCGTGTGAAATTGAAATCTGCAAGAATATCGGATAGATAAATTGTAGAACCTTTCTGCAGCATCACCAAATAATCAAGCTTTAATTCTGTAGAAACAGAAAAATTTGGAGCTTGATTTGAAATGCTGCCGCTGCCGGAACCAGCAATATTAAGTTGATCCTTGCCTAAGAGCATTGCAATCAATTCGAAATCCTTTATCTTGAATTCGTAATCGAGAGTTAGATCGGCATTGGCAATTTCAGGTAACCCAATTGAGACACTATCTTTTTTATCTTCTTGTTGAATAACAGCCAAAGGATTAAGTTCGTTCAGTTTATCTGCTACAATTTTAGAAATGGTATTCGCTTCGAAAGTGATCAGCTCTACAGCTTTCTTTAGAGAGAAATTCCCGTTGATTTTGAAATCGGCAAGGTCGGATGTTAAAATTATTTCCCGATGCGTAGAATCTTTTTTAAATGTTGCTTCTATGCTAGAGCGGTCTATTTTTTTATCGCGCAGTTGCGATGATTCAATTGTCAAAGAGAAACGGGCGTTAATTTCATCAGGGTCTAAATTTTTTCCTTCGGCGCTGAAAATAAAATTGAGATTGCTTTCATACAGTTCTTCTTTAATGAACTTTGAAAGATCAAGTTTATTCAACCTTCCGGCTAAACTGTAAGAGGGGATAGTATCATTGTCGAAAGAGATACTTCCTTTGAGCGATGTTTCGGCATTTTCGCTTTTAGCGTCAACATACAGGTCTATATTACTATCTTTTGCTTTTGAATGGAGATTAAACTTTTCAATTGTAACTTCATCAACTGTTGTGTCAAAAATATTAAGTTTCAAATCGGCTGCTAAATCGGCGGGCGATATGCCTTTACCTGTAATTATGCCTTCAGAGTTGAGCGATGTGATTACGCCAAGTATCGGATGAAGATTCAAATTCTCTGTTTCAAATTTTATATCGTAGGTCATTGGTTTAATGCCTACATTCATAGCGGCTTGGCAGGTTAATTTTCCTTCATCAACATAGCTTATAAATTTTGTTTTAAAGTTTGTGGGTTCGCCTTCGTATTCAATATTTACGCCTCTGAGAATAAGTTTTGCATATTCAGGAAGTTCAAGTGAAGGGAGAAGCAGATTAACATCTTTATAGTTAATATCTGTGTTCCTTACTTTTGCGCGGATAAATAAATTTTCTGGAGTATTGAGATTTAAAATTTGAGCGTCTCCCTCAATATGAGTGTCGCGATAATCAAGAGAGAGTCTTTCAACTCTGAATGAACCGAACTTTCCGCGTGCTTTTAAATCAAATGAAGGGCTGCCTTTTAAAATTTCTGTGCTGTAAATAAACGAAGAAAGATCATCAAAATTAAAAGGCGTTGCTTTCAGCTCTACAGTTACCGGGTAATTTTCGAAGTCTTTAATTACAATGTTGCTGAAAATATTCAAACTGTCGATCCGCGCGTTAATCCTAATTTCTGAACTATCGGTTAACAAATAAAAGTTCTTAACGCTCGCAAATTCTTTAGTAACTGCAAACTCGCCGGAAATATACCTGAGGTTAAACCGCGCAACATTAGGTTTGAAAGTGAATTCATTTAGTATCAGTAAGTAATTGGAATTGTGAAGATCAGCAAAAGCCTGCGCTGAAAAGTTTAGATGTTCAATTCGTAGATCGTCAAAATTTAGCGTCGGATAAATTTTATTCGATTTATAATTTCCAAAAGACTGCCTAATGAAATTTATGTTGTTCAGTTGCAAGTCGTTTACCTGGATCATGAACGAGAAAGATGTTTTTGTTGTGTCTTCCGGTTTTGATTTTATCAGTTTTGAAAAATTCCACTCGCCGTTGGCATCTTCAAGCATCTGAATCTTTACATCATTTAAGAAAATTTTGCGGAGGTAAATTTTTTTGAGTAGTAGTTGAAGCGGACTTGTTTTTACTTCTATGTTGTTCGCAAAAAGCAGAGTGTCTTTTTCCATTACAATGGAAGTGTTCCTTAAAAAAATGGAAGTAAAGAGTGTGCCGTCGATCCTCTCGATGTTAAGTTTTCCGTTCAATTCCGTATTTGCAAGTTCAATAACTTTTTCTTGCAATAGATTGCGGAAAGTTTTTGTTTGAGTAAAACCGAAGAGAACCAACAGCGCAATAACCATTCCAAGAAAGACCATAATAAACGCATTAACTATCTTTCGGAAAAGAGTGCGCTTTACAATCGGCTTTTCAAGATTATCTAAAACACAATCTGCAATCTGCTCGTTCTCATTGTTGTGATCATGCTCTTGAAGCTGTTCTTTGTCTTTTTCTTCTATCATTATTTGTTGAATCTTTCAAGTACTATTTGAACGATATTTGTTGTTGACTGATTATTGACGAACTGTATAGTTTCGACGCTTCCTCCATTGGCTTCAACGATATCTCTACCAACAATATTTTCGATTGCCCAATCTGCGCCTTTAACCAAAACATCGGGCACAATTTTTTTGATTACTTCGTAAGGGGTCTCTTCGTCAAATAAGAGAACATAATCTACAGGTTTAAGCGATGCGATAATAAATGCTCTTTCGTGCTGCGGCACAATGGGGCGCAATTCTCCTTTTATTTTGCGCACGGATGAATCGGAATTTAAAGCGATTATTAAAACATCTCCCTTCTCTTTTGCCTTTGTTAAATAATCAACATGCCCGGCGTGGAGTATATCGAATACGCCGTTGGTAAAAACAACTTTTTTATTCTGCTGTTTCAAATTTTTTCTGATTTCAACAATTTCATCTAAAGTTTTTATTGAAGAATTCATGTGAGTTCTTTCTCTACAGCGTTGAACAAAACATCTAATTCGATAGGAACAATGCCGACTTCTTGGCAGACAATTCCGCCGGCGTAGTTTGCAAGATAAGCAGCATCATAAATATCTGCGCCGGCTGTAAGTGCCATTGTAAGTGTTGAAATAACCGTATCGCCTGCGCCGGAAACATCCGCAACTTTTCTTGCTTTTGTAGGTATTCTTCTTTCCGGTTTATCTTTTTCGAAAAGAGCAATTCCATTTTCACCAAGAGTTAGCAGAATATATTTGCAGTTGAACCGTTCTAATAATTTTTGCCCTGCTTTGCTTATATCTTCTTCACAGTTAATTCTGATTCCAAGAGAGTCTTCGGTTTCTTTTCTGTTTGGCTTAAATACGGTAACGTTTTGATACGAAAAAAAATTGTTGAACTTCGGATCGACCGTAATATTTTTTTTTGCTTTGAGAGCAAGCTCGATAATCTGTTTAATCAAATTTTCTGTAAGAACGCCCTTGTTGTAATCTTGTAAAATGATAGCGTCAATTTTGTTCAACTCTTTTTTCAGTTTTTCTAAAATTTTCTTTTCTGTATCAGCAGAAATTGGATTATTGTTTTCTTTATCAATTCGAACGATGTGTTGGTTATTGGCAATAACGCGTGTCTTTGCCGTAGTGGGTCTTTTCTTTTCTGTTATAATTCCTTTTTCCGTTATTCCTTTTTCCTTCATTAGTTTGCAAAGTATTCGGCCGTCGTTATCGTTGCCAATTACACCGAAGGGGAAAGGAATGCCCCCAAGCGTTAAAATATTATGTGCAACATTCATTGCCCCGCCGAAACGGAAGAACTCTTCATCTATTTCAACAATAGGAACAGGAGCTTCCGGAGAAATTCTTTTTACGGCGCCCCAGAAATAACCATCGAGCATCATATCGCCAATAATTGCGATACGCTTTCCATAAAAATGTTTTTTCAAATTGTTTAGTTTTTTGAGAGAAGTGTTAATCATTTTTTTACCTCGCTTTTCCACTGTGCAAGCTTATTGAAGAAATTGACCTTAATCAATCCGGACTCCGATCCAAGCCACAAATTTGTCCCGTCAAAGAAAATAGAATAAATTGTGCGCGGAATTCTTTCATCGCGAATAGGAATGATCTGATTCGTCAATCGGTTTATTAAAACTAACCCGCGCCCAAATGTTTCTTTAGTAGTTTTACCAAACTGATATAAAGATGCCCAAATATAATTCCCAGTTCGTTCTAAATCATATACTCCATTGGCAGGCAGCCCTTTAGTGTCGTCTATTTTAAGCCAATCGTTTTTGCGGTTGTAGCGGAATAATCCGCCAACATTAAATTCTGGGCGTTCAGCAGTTATAAATTCATCCAATCCGATCCAAACATTTTCGCGTTCGCATAAAAGTGAAGAGATAGAAACTTGTTCTCCGACGCCGTTGAAATAATTGTATCGGTTATCATAAAAAGTTATAGCCCCATTGTTATTCAAGTTTTCCGATTTATCATACTTATGTAAGCCGGCTTCGCTGCCAAACCAAACAACGGAATCACCGTCGACGCGTATGAATTTAATTGTATTGGTTTTTTCGTTGCCTCGGACGGTTAGATCATAATCTGTAAATTTTTTTGAATTGAGATCAAGTTTAGTAAGGTATTTGAATCGACCTATCCATAGAACGTTTTCGTATTTATCGAATGCGAGTGAGCGGATCCAATTAGCAAGCTGCCCGCCCAAACTGAACTTTCTTTTTGTCCAGCTTTCCCGATTTTTTTCTAAAATAAATAAACCGTCGATTGAACCTGCCCAGACAAAATCATCATTTGCCGCAATGCAGTAAAAAAAATCGTGCTGTAAATTTCCCTGCGCAGTTGAGTAATGTGTCCATTGATTACGCTTGGGAGAAAATTTATAAATTCCATTTCCGTTAGTAGCAAACCAGATATTAGAGCCGTCGCTTGTTATATCCAGTACTTGAGAATCACGCAAGAAAAACTCTAAGTCGATATCATCTTGCGCATTGATTTGTGCGCCTATCAATAAAAAAACTATCAAAAATATTTTTTGCATATTGTTCATTTTAGTTGCGGAAATTTATTTATCTCGATAAGGAAATTTAACACTAAGATAAACATGATGAAAATTTTTTCGGAAAGAATATTAAGCGTCTTTAGTTTAGCTGACTGCACAGCGCGTAATTTTTAACAATTCTATTTTTTCACATTTCTAATTTCATTGGCTCATTGTGAATGTAATTTCTGATTTGAAACAGTTCTTTTTCTGCTGAGCATTCGTAACAGAAATGTTACAAGAATTTACACGAGCTAATTCATGCTTCAGTAATATTTTGATAACTAACTGAAGTTACGCAAAATTCATATTTGGATATTTTTAATAGCCACGACCTTTAGGTCGTGGAATAGTATTTCACCAACAAATTGGCTTTAGCCACAATTTTAGGACAATTTTGGCTAAAGCCCGGATTATCGAGGTTCATTTTTATCCCCGACATAAATGTCGGGGATACTTAAACCAAAGCTTGCGTAACTTCAGTAACTAAGCAGAGTGTAAGATATTGAGTTTTCAAATTTGATCTGCCATACAGACTCGAAACCTAATATTAAACAAGTTTTCAGTTTTTCGTAGTCAATCTTTTTTTTTAGAATCGTTTCAAGCTCAGTAGTTTTTTGTTCCAATTCATTTCGAAGTAATTTTTTTATTTGCTCATCTGTATTAAGATAATCTGCAAGTTTTTTATGAAAAGAACCGCAGAGGATTGAACCGTGCTGTAATATTGTATTGTTCATTTTTCGCTGTGCGCTTCCAATAAGTTTTTTCCCGGCAAATTTAACTTCATTTTTAGCTGAGCTAGCAAAGCATAAAATGCCGCTTGGTACTTCGATAAGTTGCGGAAAGTTTGGCTGTGTGTTTTCTAATTCTAACTTTGAAAGCGCTTGGTCGTATATGGTCAGACCAATAATTAAAGCTGTTGATATTTTATGATAAACTTCATGCGTCGAGAATTGATGATTGACAGGAATAACTACTGAATATGTCAGTTCTTCAGCATGAAGAATCGCACGTCCGCCGGTAGGACGTTTTACGATATCAATTCCATCAGCGTTAGTTTTTTCAAGATTTATATCATCGAACGATTGATTAGCGCCGAGCGAAATACAATAGGGATTCCATCTGAAAATTCTGAAAAACGCTTCATCACTTTTATATTGTTGCGCAAGTTCAATGTCGAACTGCATATTGAACTCTCCGGTGTTGGAACCGGAGTCGATGAAATGCCATTTCATTTTCGAACGATCCCGCGGGTCGCATTTGCAATGAATTCAAGAATATTTTTTACAACAGCGCTATCGCCAAACTGATTGGCAATCTTTTCTTTTGCCTTTGTGAAAGTTAATCCGGATAAATATAAAATGCGGTAAGCTTCTTTGATCGTGTTAATTTCTTCAACAGAAAAACCTCTTCTTCGTAAACCGATTTTATTTATTCCTTCGAATCTTCCCGGTGAACCTTGGACCATCAAATAGGGAGGAACATCGGCAGTAATTTTTGTGCCGCCTCCAATCATTACATGCGCACCAATTTTTGAAAATTGATGTATTGCAGTTAAGCCGCCAATAATAACCCAATCGCCAATTTTGCAATGACCGCCCATCTGTGCCGCATTTGCTATAATTACATTGTTTCCAACAATACAATCGTGCGCAACATGCGTGTATGCCATTAGCAAACAATTATTGCCTATAGATGATTTTCCTGTAGCGTGTGTTCCGCGGTGTAAAGCAGCAAACTCGCGTATCTGTGTATCATTGCCAATAATGAATAAACTTTTTTCATTTCCGAACTTTAGATCTTGCGGAGTATTTGCAACCGAAACGCCCTGAAAAATTTTAACACGGCTTCCGATACGAGCGCCGTCATAAATAACGGAATGAGAACTGATCTGAGTGTCATTTCCAATTTCAACATCGTCATGAATAATTGTGAAAGGTCCTACAGAAACGTTATCTCCTAATTTAGCTTTTGGGCTTACTATTGCAGTGGGGTGTATGTTGACCATATTCATCAATATTAGTTTTGAGGTTTGTTTTCTTTAGGAACTATAGCTGCCATAAAATCAGCTTCTGCAACTAAATTGCCGTCTACATAAGCAGATCCTTTCAATGAAAAATACTTTCCTCCTTTAGTGTTTACTAATTCGGCTTCGAGCATAATCTGATCGCCTGGCGAAACTGGTTTTCTAAATTTTGCATTGTTGATGCTCATAAAATAAACGAGATAATTTTCAGGATCGAGAAAAGAATTCAATAATAATATTCCGCTTACTTGCGCCATAGCTTCTACTATAAGAACTCCAGGCATAACGGGTTGACCCGGAAAATGTCCGTTAAAAAATGGTTCATTTATAGTTACGTTCTTAACACCAACAACTTTTTTGTCAAGCTCTAGATGAATGATTTTATCGACAAGCAGGAATGGGTATCTATGAGGCAGAATTCTTTGAATCGCATTTATATCAAAAACAACGCCCTCCTTTTTTACAAACTGATATTTCTTAACAAATTTTTTCTGTTGATAAAGCTGACGAATTTTTTTTGCAAACTCTACATTTGCTTTATGACCGGGACGTGCTGCAAGAATTTGGGCTTTAATTGGAACACCAATAAGAGCAAGGTCTCCAATCAGGTCTAAAAGTTTATGCCGTGCCGGCTCGTTACGGAAACGGAGTTTGTTATTATCTAAATAACCGTTTATCACATTTAGATCATGACCAAGATTTAATTTTCTTTTTAAGCTTTCTAATTTTCCATTGTCAATTTCATGATCTACAATCACAACAGCATTATCAATATTACCCCCTTTAATTAGCCCGCTATCTGCAAGCGCTTCAACTTCACTCAAAAAACAGAAAGTTCTTGCCGAAGCAAATTCCGTAACAAATTCTTTTTCTAAATCGAACAAACCGCTGTGCTGGCTGCCGAGGGCTGGATTTTCATAATCGATCATAACGGAAATTCGATAACCATCCAGAGGCAAAGCTGCAATATCAATCTTTTCCTCTTCATTGTGATACATAACGGTTTGATCTATTACTAAATAATCTTTTGGTGTTTCTTGCTGAACAAAACCAGCTTCGAGAAGTTTTTCAACGTAGGGCATTGCGCTGCCATCACCAACAGGCGGCTCAATTCCATCTAATTCAATAATTATGTTATCTATTTGAAGTCCAACTATTGAAGCGAGCACATGTTCGATAGTATTAACTTTAGCGTCGCCTAAACCTATAGTTGTTCCGCGGGAAATATCTATTACATAATCTGCGTTGGCAGGAATTTCCGGGTTACCGCCTAAATCAACTCTAACAAAACGAATTCCGTAATTATCCGGAGCTGGTTTAAATGTCATTGTGCAAGTAGTACCTGTATGTAAACCGATGCCTGAAATAGAGATCGGCTTAGCAATAGTTCGTTGTAATTCGAGCATCAGTTGTCTTCCGAATTTAGTTGCGAAATTTTTATTTCCAAAAATGCAATTTTTTCTTCTAATTTTTTAATTTTTTCTGCGTAAGTAGGAAGGTTGCGGATATGCGCTTCTGTTCGTAATGATTGAGACAATTCTTGAACAGGTGTTCCCCGGTATTTTCCCGGCTTATCGATCGACTTTGAAACGCCCGATTGCGCAGTAACAACAACACCATCGCCAATTTTTATGTGCCCTACAACTCCGGCTTGACCGGCAAGAATACAGTTCTTACCAATTGTTGTGCTTCCTGCAATTCCGGTTTGAGCAATGATAAAACTATTTTCTCCAATTACAACGTTGTGAGCAATCTGAACAAGATTATCTACCTTTACTCCTTTCTTGATTATGGTAGAACCGAGCGTTGCGCGGTCTACCGATACGTTCGAACCAAGCTCAACATTGTCTTCAATAATTACATTGCCAATTTGTGGCACTTTTTCATGTTCATTTTTTTCATTTGTGATGTATCCGAAACCGTCAGAGCCAATTACTGTATTTGAATGAATGATAACATTATTTCCTAAGACACAATTTTCGCGCACTGATACATTTGGATAAATTAAACAGTTGCTGCCTACTTTCACATTTTCTAAAAGAACAGAGTTGTGATGAATTATCGAGTTATCGCCAATAATACATCCGGCAGAGACAACAACATTTTTTCCGGCAGCAACATTTTTTCCGATCTGTGCCGTCGAATCAACAAAAGCTGATTTATCAATTCCGCTCAAATTGATTTTTGGCAAAAGAAAAGCAGTTATAATTTTTTGAATCGCAGCGTTCGGGTTCTTTACTTCGATGTAGCTTAGATCGTCTCTAATTTTTTTGAATTCAGGAGCGATTAAAACAGCCGAAGCTTTGGTGGTAGCAAGTTCTTTTTCGTAAGTCTTAAGGTAAAGGAAAGTAAGCTCTCCTTTTTTTGCTTCTTCAATTTTGGCAAGTCCAGTTATCTCAATTTCCGGATTACCAAAAACGACACCGCCGACAAAGTCGGCGGCTTCTTTTAATTTTATTTTCATAAAAACTCATTTAAGTTTTTCGAGAACTAATTTTGTTACGTCGTGTTCTTCTTTAGCAAAAAGAAAGATCATGTCGCCGCTTCTATCGAAAATAAAGTCAAAATTGTTCTCTTTTGCAACTGTTTGAATAGCGTTGAAGATTCTATTTTGAATCGGCTTCATCAATTCTTCCTGCTTTTGAAAAAGTTCGCCGCGTACGCCAAGTTTATCCTGTCTATATCTAGAAATTTGATCTTCCAGCGCAACCAATTCTTTTTCGATCTCGACTCGTTTAATTTCACTCAAGATAAGTTTTCGTTTGTCGTAGTCGTCGTATTTTGCTTTCCAATCTCTTTCCATTTTTGAAAGTTCTTCCTGCCATTCTTTAATTATCGCATCGAGTTTCTTTTGCGTGTCTTGAGCTTCCGGAAGCTGTTTCATGATCGCATCGCTGTCAACATATCCAATTTTTAGTTGAGCGTAAACGTTAGTGCTTAAAGCAGCAAGAAGAATAAAAGATATTATTAGACCGGTCTTTTTCATTTTTTATTCCGATTTAATTATTTGCCTCTTTTAAGACGATCTAGAATTTTGAATGTAATATCAAATTGAGGATCGGCATAAAGAAGAATTACTTCGCCTGCTTTATCAAAAACAAATTGCATTGCTTCTTCTTTGGAGATATTTTCAATTGCTTTGAAAATTTTTTGTTTAACGGGCGCCATAAGTTGTTCTTGCTTTACAAAGTATTCTCCGTTTGGCTGAGAAAATTTTTGCTGCTGATATTGTTGTATTTTCTGTTCTTTCTCAACAAGTTTTTGCTGCGCTTTTTGAAGCTCTTCTTGTTTCATTGTTTGCGATTGTTTTTGATAGTCTGCATAGTTCTTTTGAAGCTCTGTTTGCATGCTGTCTATATCTTTTCTCCATTTTGAAACTATACCGTCAAGATCGCTCTTAGCTTTGATTGCTTCTGGATATTGAGCAAGTATAATTTCTGAATCAACATAGCCAATCTTTAATGATTGTGCCGCAGCAGGCTGAGTTTGAGCAAACAAAACAGTTGCAAGTAAGACGAACGAAAGCGTCATTATTTTTTTCACTTTTACCTCTTTATTAAATGATAAATAAAACTAATATTCCAGAAATTGAATTGAAACATATTTTTTGAAAAATAACTGAGTCTATTGCCTATAACGAAGAAGGCGGCTAAAAACCTTTTCCAAATTGGAAGTGGAATAACCATTGCGGTTCTTTACCATCAACACTCTTCCGGTCGAATCCGTATCCATAATCAAAACCGATCAATCCTATTGGATTGAGTAAAATTCTAGCTCCAATGCCTGCAGATTTTTTCAAATCAAAAAGATTGGTTTTCTTCGCGTCAAGATAAACATTTCCAGCTTCTGCAAATGCAAGGAAATAGATTGGAACCGGTTCCATTGCTAGAGCAACGCGGAATTCTGTTGTAAATCTTGCCATCACGTTGCTGCCAAGTACTGTTCCGCCGGCAGTGCGGGCTCCGAGCGTTCTATCTTCGTAACCTCTCAACGGCGTTGTTGCAATAATCAATCCGTTGCCTCCCATATAATATCGTTCAAAGATCGGT
Organism: Melioribacter sp.; assembly: GCA_020723965.1. Classification (GTDB taxonomy): domain Bacteria; phylum Bacteroidota; class Ignavibacteria; order Ignavibacteriales; family Melioribacteraceae; genus DYHW01. The sequence continues at coordinate 440,937 of DYHW01000001.1, forward strand.
ATCTGTGTTCCCGAAACTATCTCTCCAATGTATCCTAACTCAGAAGCAGAATAAAGAACAAATCGGTTGCTTCTGAATAATGGTTTATACCATTCTGTTTTAAAATCGATTTTATAAAAATCAACGTTGCCTGGTAAAAAAGGGCCCCCGGTTAGCTCTGAGCTTAACGAAAATTTAGAACCGCGGGCAGGGAAAATTGGGTTATCTATATCAGATCGAGTTATAGTAAGTCCAAGCGAGTATTGACGCGTTAGCCCCTCGGGATAAATGTTTTGTCCGTCTATTACATCGTTATACTGAAAACGAAATGATCCTTGAATATAGAAGAAATCATCTGGCCATGTTAATCTTCTTCCGGTGCGTAAAGAAATGCCGGATTGACGCATATCGTAAATATATTGTTGCCGCGTGTCGTAGAGATCAAATCCAACAGAAGTTGGAGTGTCCATAAACCATGGTTCGGTAAAGCCCAAAGAAAATGTTCTATAAAAATTACCAACGCCGAACTGCCAGTTAAAATTTAAGACCTGCCCACTTCCCATCTGAAAAGGTTCTGCTATAGAAAAATTTGTGAATGTAAAACCAAGCGCGCCGCTAAATCCAAACGCTCCACTGTAACCGATCGATGCGTTCAGATAGTCGCTCGATTTTTCTTCGACTTTATAAATAATATTAACAGTGCTGTCGTTAACAGGGCGGTAATCAACGCCGCTTTTGTATAGCTGTTCTGAATTAAAGTATTGAAGATTAGCAAGCTGCTGGAGACTGCGCATTATAAATCCGCGGCTAAAGTAACTGCCAGGAATAGTGAAAAGTTCGCGTCTTATAACTTTGTCTTTGGTTTTTTCGTTCCCTCCAATATCAACTTTGCCAATTTTGAAACGAATTCCTTCATTTACCTTAATTCGAATATCAAGAGAATCATCTGCGCATTTTTCTTCTTTTATGTCAAGCTGAAATGCAAGATATCCATTATCTTGATAGAGAGAAGAAACATCCGATTGTTTTTGATTCATGTAAAGATTTTGGTTGAACTTCTCTAAGTTATAAACGTCCCCCTTTTTGAATTCGAGCCGGGCGGCTAAATCTTCGCCTGAATAAACTGTGTTGCCTTCCCAAATTATGTCCCTAATTTTATATTGCTTCCCTTCGTAGACATCAATAACAACATCAAGATTTTTTTTGTCTTCAGACAAAATAGTTGTGTCTCTCAGAATAGAAAAATCTCTGTAGCCGTTCTTCTGAAAGAATTTTGTTAATAGCTCTTTATCTTTTTCAAACTTATCGCGTTTGAATTTTGCAGAAGACCAAAATTTCCACCACTTATTTTCTTTTGTTTCATCAAATTCGCTTTTGAGATCGCTGTCATCAAAAGCTTCGTTGCCGTTGAAGGAAATGTTTCGGATGGTAACCTCATCGCCTTCTTCAATTTCGAGAAGGACTAAAACTCTTTCTTTTATACGCGCTACAGAATTGATAGAAGATGATTTGTCTATCTCATATTCATCCTGATATTCTTTCGAAAGGTCTTTTTCGTTGCGCCAAGTTACAATTATTTCGTTGTCCGAAGTATCTGCTTGAAAGAAAATATATCTATGAGGAGAAATTTTTGCGTTTAAGTATCCTTCCTCTTCGTATGCAGTTTTTATTTTATTGATAATTCTTGCAAGTTCCTGCTGTTTTAATGTTTGCCCTCGCACAATGGTTACCTGTTTGTTAAGATCATCTTCGCTTAATTCATCATTGCCTGCAAAAACAATTTTTTCAAGGCGCTGATATTCTTTTATAATGATCTGTAGAAAAATTCCATCTTCAATTTTCTTTTCTAAAGCAAGTTGAACGTCTTCAAAAATTCCTAAATTCCACAGTCTTTTTATTGCATTATTTGTTTGATCACCGGGGAAAGAAATTTCATCGCCAACTTTCAGACCTGTGTTAGCTATAATTGTTGCGGCATCAGCAGATCTATTACCGGTAACAGAAATTCCAAGGATCCGATAATTTACCTTTTCGATCTGGGGGTAAATTTCGGAAAATGAAATTAGCAGAAATAAAAAACTAGTTATTAACAGTTTTCTTCGGGTGAGATTTAACATTCTTCTATTTTTTGAAATTTGTAAGTAATTGTTCGCTAACTTGCCCAAACCTTCTCTCTCTCTTTTGATAATCTTTAACAGCTTCTAATAAATGTTTGCATTTAAAGTCGGGCCATAAAAGACCCGAAATATAGATTTCTGAATAAGCAATTTGCCAAAGAAGAAAATTACTTATTCTAAATTCGCCCCCGCTTCTTATAAGCAGGTCCGGTTCCGGCATTCCAGAAGTTGAAAGGTGGCATGAAATTATTTCTTCATCAATTTCTTCAGGTTTTATCTTGTCGTTCTTAACTTCTGTGCTTATAGTTTTTACTGCCTCAACAAGTTCCCATCTACCGCTATAGCTTAGTGCTAAATTTAGGATCATTTTGGAGTTATGAGCCGTTTTTAATTTTGCTGCCTCCAAACCGCGTTGAACAATTTCGGGGAGAGACTTAACATCGCCAATAGAAGTAAGTTTGATGTTATTAGTATGCAGTTCGTCTGTTTCGTTCTTCAAGCTCTTAACCATCAAGCGCATCAATGTAGAAACTTCATCTTTAGGACGCTTCCAATTTTCTGTTGAAAATGTGTATAAGGTAAGAATTTTTACGCCAAGTCCAACACATGCCTCAACAGTTTCACGAACCGATTCAACTCCTTTTTTGTGTCCAGCAACGCGCGGAAGATTTTTCTTTTTAGCCCATCTTCCGTTGCCGTCCATTATTATAGCAATATGCTTGGGAATGTTCCCTTTAGCTTTTAACTCTTCTATCTGCTTCTTATCAGCTTCGCTTAATCTAACAGCCAACTTCTCTTTCTGTCCTCAAATTTTGGCTCGAAAAAATAGCTTGGTAGTGAGTAAATGTCAAGGAACGATTATCTTTGAAGTTCTTGCGTCATCTTTACGAAATGTTTTGATAGATCGAATTGGTGTCCATCAGCCGGAGAGAAGTTTATTTTGAATTCTGATCCGCGAGAGGCACAACCTTAATATGTTTTTGAGTTTCTTCACTAAGAGAAGAGATGAGCATTGTTGCTTTAACAAGTGAATTGTTAGGCACACCTATAAAGAGAGTTATTCGGTACATAGGATAACGTTCTTTGTACTTTGTGATTGCATCAAGTTTAGAAATGAACTTCGGATCGTTTAATTCTTCCTCTGAAATAGTAAGACCAATTGCTAACTTCTTTTTATACTTTCCGATCGCATCGACTTCATAACCGCTTATTTGTGGCGGTGAAGGAAGATACTTTCCAAACTTTCGGCTCAGCGTCAAATATCCATGCTGCCATAGATGATCAATCAGAGAATCAACTTTTTCTTTTTTAGATCTTTGCTTCATAGTTTATCAATTTAAAATTGGCATTATCGGAATAATAGGTGAAAACTTATCAATGCGAAGCACTTTTATGTTGCAAATTTTATCATACTCAAAAATGCTCACTGCATTCGAACCAAATTGCCTTCCGTAAAGAATTTTCTTCCCATTTTTATTTCTGCTTACGAAATAAGGTTCCAAAATTATTTCTTCAAAGCCGTATAAAAATTTTACTCTGTTTCTGTTAAGAATAGCCGTTGTAAATAAAAATGATTTCATATTGACCTCTTCGCTACTAATTATAAGTTCTGAAAACGCCGATTACTTTTCCGATAATCGAAAAGTCTTCTTTGTTATCTACTTCAATTGGCATATATTTTTCATTTTCTGGCAGCAGGTATATTTTATTATTTCTCATTTCAAATCTTTTCATTGTTGCTTCATCGTGCAGTAGAGCAATAACGATATCTCCGTTGGTAACTTCATTTTGAGGTGCAACGATAACCAGATCACCCTCTAGAATGCCTGCATTTGTCATACTATCTCCATGCACCTTTAAGCCGAAACAACTGTTTCTCTTGTTTAGCAAAGCCGCGTCAACCATCAAGTTTCCTTCAATATTTTCTTCGGCTAATAATGGTTGTCCGGCGGCAACACGACCTACAAGCGGAAGAACTATCATATTATCGGGAAATTGTTTCAATTTATTAATCGTGTCGTCAATAACTGCTATTGTTCGGCTGGACTTACTAGGATTTGTTAAATATCCTTTTTTTACTAAAGCATCAATATGCCGTTTTACACCAAATGTGCTGGCGATATTAAAATGCTTGCCAATTTCTCTATAGGTTGGGGGGTAACCGTTTGCGCTTGCAAACTCTTGAATGAAATCAAGAATTTCTTGCTGGCGGTCTGTTAGATTTGTGTTCATTATTAGTGTCCTTTTGTTCACCACAATAATAGTGAACAAAAGAACACTTGTCAAGGATTTTTTTTGAAATTATAAGGTTTTGTGTAAAATGAGAAAACAAAAAGACTTGAGGCAGAACCATAAACATCACAGAAAAGCAAAATGATTTTTTGGGGTTATTGATTTTGCACAAAAAAAACGGTCGCAATACAAAATACTGCGACCGTAACTATTTATTATTATAGATATATAGTTTTATAATAAGTTCTCGTTTTACAGAACAGGAACAATCCAATTATATTTGTCTTCGATTTTACCGAATTGAATTCCTGTAAGTTCATCATAAAGTTTTGTGGCTAGTTCGCCAGCTACATTATCATCAAATTGCAATAAATGCTCGTTATATTTCAACCGGCTGATTGAAGAGATAACGGCTGCAGTTCCTGTTCCGAACATTTCAATCAACCCACCATTTTTGTATGAATCAATTACTTCGTCAATACTTATCATTCGTTCTGTAACGTTATAACCCCAATCTTTAAGAATTTGTAAAACTGATAATCTTGTAATACCGGGCAGAATAGTGCCGGATAAACTTGGGGTTGTAACTTCATCCTTGAAACAAATAAAGAAATTCATAGCTCCAACTTCTTCAATATATTTTTGTTCGATAGCATCAAGCCAAAGAACTTGAGTGTAGCCCTCTTTTTTTGCTTCAGATTGTGCAAGAAGTCCAGCCGCATAGTTTGCCGCTGTTTTACAATCGCCTAATCCTTTGCGTACTGCACGTACATACTTATCTGTTACAAGTATCGGAACAGGTTTAAATCCTTCTGGGTAGTATGGTCCAACTGGGCTAAGAATAATAACAAGTTTATATGTTTCAGAAGTTCTAACGCCAAGTAAAGGTTCTGTTCCAAAAACAACCGGTCGGATGTAAAGAGAATAATCAGGACGCGAGGGCACCCAATCGATATCTTTTTTAATCAGATCAATCATTCCTTGGAAAACTATATCGTGATCCATTTCTGGAATACACATTCTTTTGGCAGAGCTATTAAGCCGTTCAATATTTTTTTCAGGTCGGAATAGAACTACTCTTTCAGATTCTTGTTTATAAGCTTTTAATCCTTCAAATATAGATTGACCGTAATGTAAAACCATTGAAGCGGGAGTCAAATTAAGCGAGCCATACTTACTGATTCTTGGATTGTGCCAGCCGCCCATATCAGGATCGTAATCCATTTCGAAAATATGATCTGTGTAAATTTTACCAAATGGAAGATATTCAGGTAAAACAACTTTCTTTTCAGTTTCTAAGAGATCGATGCTCATAAAGTTTACCTATTTAATTGTTAAACAAACAAAAGAACAGTTTATATACAAAAAAGCCCGTTCAAAATAGACCGGGCGTGGCTTTGAGTTGAATTATGTTAGAATAGTAATTCCGATAATTGTTATAATGTTTATCAGGTTTTTCTTTAGCATCTTTCAAAAATTCATTTCTTCTGAAAGAAAAAATATAGAAAATAAAAGTAATAGCCAACTGGAAAAGTTTGTTATCTTATCGGTGTAAATTAGTTTAATCAAAAAATATTTTGGTAAAGAGACGGTGTTCGAAAAGATTGGATTAGCAATAACATTTTCTCCGAATATGCGTTCTCTGCTTCATGATGAAAGTTGCTAAAAATATTATATCGGTTCGGTTGCCCGAATTCTAATGAGACAAGCACCATTGTAGAATTTGCAGAAGAATTATCTATTTACAGATCGGCAGATGAATTGATTTCAAAATTGAAACAAGTTTCTTAGTTTTCAAGTGGAAAATATATTGATATAAATGATCTCATCATTCTTTCAAAAAACCGGCAAAAAAGTTTTAGACTTCTTACAGGAGTTTGGACAGGTAGCGCGTCTCTTTTTAGAGATTTTTCGTTTTTCTCCCAATCTTATAAAAAATAGAAAGAATTTTATTTATCAACTTGAGCACATTGGCGTAAATTCAATTCCGCTTGTGTTGATAATTGCAACATTTACCGGCGCTGTTGCTGCGTGGCAGGCTGCTTATCAATTGAAAGGAATCGCTCCTCTTTCTTTTCTAGGAACCGCAACAAGCAGAGCAATAATAACAGAACTTGGACCTGTTTTAACTGCGATAGTAATTGCCGGGAGAATAGGTGCCTCTATTGCAGCCGAACTCGGTTCTATGAAGGTAACAGAACAAATTGACGCGCTTGAAACAATGGGAATTAGCCCAGTTGCATTTCTTGCTACGCCAAGATTTTTTGCTTCTATTGTAATGATGCCAATACTTGTAGTTTTTGCTAATGTTATAGCAGTTCTTGGAGCTTATTTTATTTCTAATTTTTTCCTCGGTGTTTCTTTCGATGTTTTTTTCGAATCGGTTAAGAGACATTTTTACTTTGGCGATTTTATTTTTGGATTGATAAAAGGAATGGTCTTTGGCGGCGTTACTTCGTTGATGGGTTGTCATATCGGCTTCAGAACCGAAGGAGGCGCAGAAGGAGTTGGTTTTTCTACAATCAGATCATTTGTTTTAAGTTCTGCTCTTATTTTAATTCTCGATTATCTTTTATGGATGCTGGTTTTTTAGAAATAATTTTATTCAAAGAAAATGTCCTATAAGCTCTATCCAGTTCAATCTCAAAAATTTGTGCAGATTTTTTATCGTATAATTGAGCCTGTGCAGGTGAATTTTTTATCTTTTCTTTAAAAGGAAAAATTATGGATAACATGATTTTTATTTCCATTTTTTTAATTTTGCTCGGGGCGGTTACTCTACTATTCTCTGCATGGCTAACATACCGATTGTTTCCTTTCATACAATCGGGCATGTATTTCAGATTATGGAAACTGCAATTCTACTTAATGATTTTTTTTACCATAGGTTATTTAGTTGTTATCGTTTTGGAATTAACTTTAGAACAGTCAATACTTGATTTGATTGTTGGGTTCATATTTTTCTTTGGTAGTTTATTCGTTTTTCTTACTGTATATGTTGGCAAGAAAACAATTATTGATCTTATCGAGACTACGGTTTCCAAATCTTTTGTTGAAAACATCATAAAATCAATGGCAGATACACTAATAGTAATCAATATTGATAAAAATGCTACAATAAAAACTGTGAATAATGCAACGCTTAATTTGTTAGGATTCGGTTCCGAAGATTTGATTGGGCAGCCTGTAACAAAAGTATTAAGCGAAGAAATTGTCAGTATTGCCAATTTAAAAAATCTAAAAGAATTGGAAAGCATAGTAGATATTGAAACTCGTTACAAGACAAAATCCGGCTCTGAAGTTCCCGTTAGTTTTTCTGCTTCAGTGCTTAAAAATAGTTTCGGGGAATTAGAGGGGGTTATTTTTGTTGGTAAAGATATTAGAGAAAGAAAAGAAGCCGAAGCAAAAATAAATGAATACATCGCAAAGCTGAAGCAATCGGAATTGAGCCTGAAAGAATTAAATGCAAGTAAAGATAAATTTTTTTCAATAATTGCTCACGATCTCCGCAATCCATTTTCTGCCGTCCTCGGTTTTTCTGAAATACTTTCTAACGATGTAAAACAATTATCAAAAGAAGAAATTGAAGAATTTGCGTCTCATCTTTACAAACAATCAAAAACAATTTTTGATCTGTTAGAAAATCTTCTTACTTGGTCTAGAGTGCAAACCGGAAGAATGCAATATAATCCCGCAAATTTTTCAATCAGCCAATGCATCGAAAATGTTGCAGATGTTTACGAAAGCGTTGCTCAAAAGAAGGGTATAGTTATAGAGTATTGTAAAGACGAAGAAATTGTATTTGCAGATGAAGATATGATCTTCACTGTTATTCGTAATCTTGTATCAAATGCCATCAAATTTACTAAACCTGGAGGCAAAATTTGTGTCGAATTAAAAAAACAAAATGATTTTATTGAATTAATTGTTGCCGATACCGGAATAGGGGTCTCCGGAAACGATATTGAGAAATTATTTAAGATCGATATTCAACATTCAACTATTGGCACTGGAGATGAAAAAGGAACCGGGCTTGGACTTATACTTTGTAAGGAGTTAGTAACCCTAAATGGCGGAAAGATTTCTGTTGAAAGCAAACTTGGGCAAGGAACAAAATTTTTCTTTACTGTCCAAAGAAGTAAAAATATATGATGGAATATTGATAATTTTACATAGGATTTTAAAAAATTTTTAAAGGTAGATGAATGACCAATTTTGTAATTAAACCCGCAGTTAGAACAGAGAACATTACTTACGCTGTGCGCGATATTGTAGCGCTTGCTAACGAAGTTGCAAAAACCGGAAAGGAAATGTTGTATCTGAACATAGGCGATCCAAATCTTTTTGACTGGGAACCGCCAAAACATTTAATTGAAGAAACATATAAAGCGATGTTAAAAAATTATAACGGATATGCGCCATCATCGGGAATTAAAGAAGCAGTCAATGCAATAGAATTTGAAGCAGACCGAAAAGGAATTAAAAATGTTCAGGATATTTTTGTTACAACCGGTGCAAGCGAAGCAATTGATATTTGCTTGACCGCCTTAGTAAACAACGGCGAAAATGTTTTAACACCAACACCAGGCTATCCACTTTACACTGCTATTCAGAGCAAACTGCAGACAATGGAAAACCCATACTATCTTGATGAGAACAACGGATGGCAGCCGGATATTGAAGACATTAAAAGTAAAATTAATGATAAAACACGCGCAATAATTTTAATCAATCCAAACAACCCTACTGGTTCCAACGTTTTGCCTGAAACGCTTAAACAAATTATTGATCTAGCAATTGAACACAATCTTGTGATCTTTGCTGATGAGATATACGACAAGCTTTTGATGGACGGAAAGAAACACACTTCGATTGCTTCGCTAAATTCTGAGGCGCCGATTGTTACTTTCGGCGGGTTGTCTAAAAATTATATGGTGCCTGGATTCAGAATTGGCTGGGGAATTGTAAGCGGCAATCATTCTATATTAAAAGATTATATTGAAGCGATTAACAAACTGCTGCGCGCTCGTTTATCTGCAAATCATCCCGAACAATATGGAATAGCTCCGTCACTTCTAGGAGATCAATCTCATCTCGAAATTGCAAAACAAAAACTTACGCGAAGAAGAAATCTTACCGTTGAAATGATGAATGCAATTTCCGGTATTACATGCGTTGAACCCGAAGGCGCATTTTATGCTTTTCCTAGATTGCACAACGTTTCTAACGACGCACACTTTGTTTCTGAGTTAATTAAAGAGACTGGGGTAGTTGTTGTTCCAGGAAGCGGATTTGGTCAAGTACCGGGCACTAAGCATTTTAGAATTGTTTTTCTTCCGCCGGAAAATGTTTTAGAGAAAGCTTACTTAGCGATCGGTAATTTTTTTACAAAGTATGTAGAGAAATATGAAAAGGTTGGGGCTAAATAATTTTTTGACCTTGCTCTGCTTCAATTAAATTAAATAGGTGAGGATTTAGGTGAAGCCGAGTTTGATAACCAAACTGCTCTTCTCTATATTTGCTTCACACTTTTTCAATCAACTGTAGAAATATCTTTTGAAGAATATAAACATCACAGAACTGCCCAACGGAATAAAAGTAATTTCTGAAAAAATAAGCTACGTTAAGTCATTCTCTCTTGGATTTTGGTTTAACGTTGGCTCACGGGATGAAACTCCTGAAAATAACGGCATAAGTCATTTTCTTGAACATATGTTCTTTAAAGGAACAAAAAAACGCTCGGCTAAAAAAATTGCCGGAGATATTGAATCACTTGGCGGTTACCTCAATGCATTCACATCGAAGGAACATACTTGTTTTTACGGGAGAGGATTAACCGATCATATAGAGAAGACTTTTGAAGTTCTTGCCGACATGGTTCAAAATTCTGTCTTCGATCCGAAAGAAATTGAAAAAGAATCAGCAGTCGTGATTGAAGAACTCTACGATATTGAAGATTCTCCCGATGAATTGATCTTCGACAAATTTGAAAGTAATGTATTTGCTGGTAATCCACTCGGAATGCCGATCATCGGAACAGAAAAGAACTTGCGCGCATTCAAACAAAAAGACCTGCTCAATTATGTAAATGAAAACTATACTTCCGACCGCTTCTTTATTGTTGCTTCGGGAGATATTGAGCATAATGATTTAATTAAATTCGCCAAAAAATATCTTGCGAGAAAATTTAGAGCCGTTAACGAAAAAAAAAGGCAGTTGATACTCAATCCAACAACCGATCTTCATGTACAAAAAGAAACCCAGCAAGTTCATTACATTCTTGGAAAAATAACTTACGGCTTCAAGGAAAAGAAAAGAAATATTGTGAGCGTGCTTTCTCATATTTTGGGAGAGGGAAGCAGTTCGCGTCTTTTTCAGAAAATACGAGAGGAAAACGGAATCGCATATCAGATTAACACATTTCTAAATTCTTTTTTTGATACCTCTACATTCGGAGTTTATCTTTCGACAAATGATAAATCGATACACAAAGCAGAGAGTTTGATCTTTGAAGAGATCAAGAAGATCAAAGAGAAAAAAGTGAATACTGTTGAACTTGACCGGGCAAAAGAATATCTGATAGGAAACATGTTGATGAGCTTAGAAAGCACAACTAACCGTATGCTACGAATTGCGCAATCAATAATCTACTTTAATAAAATAAAACCTGTGGAAGAAACCGTGAGAAATATTCAAGCTGTGGGCGCAAAAGAAATTAGAGAAATTTCTAACGAAATATTTGAAAATAGTAATCTAACAAGAGTAATTTTGTCCCCAAAAAACTTATTGCTTCAGAAAGTTGCATAAAGGAAAGCGATATGCCGACATTAACCGTTGACGGAAAACAGATAGAGTTTAAGCAAGGTGAAACAGTAATTGAAGCTGCACGCAATGCAGGCATCGATATACCTCATTTTTGCTGGCATCCTAGTTTATCGATCTCTGGGAACTGTCGTGTCTGTTTAGTAGAAATTGAAAAAATGCCTAAGCTCGCTATCTCATGTTCTACATATGCAGCTGAAGGAATGGTAGTTTACACTCAATCGGAAAAAACTTTACAAGCGCGCAATGCTGTAATGGAATTTATTCTTGTCAATCACCCGCTCGATTGCCCAATTTGCGATGAAGCCGGCGAATGTAAACTTCAAGAATATGCTTATGCTCACGGAAAAGGTGAAAGCCGTTTCGAAGAAATAAAAAATAGAAAAGAGAAACGTGTTCAGCTTGGACCTCATATCAAGTTCGACGCTGAAAGATGTATCTCTTGCTCGCTCTGTATTCGTTTCTCAGACGAAATTGCAAGAAAGAATCAACTTACTTTTATTAAACGCGGTGATAAAGTTACAATCACAACTTTTCCCGGGGAGTCGTTTGATAATTCTTATACGCTTAACACAGTTGATATCTGTCCTGTTGGTGCATTAACCAATCAAGATTTCAGGTTCAAATCGCGCGTGTGGGAAATGTCAAAAACAAATTCAGTTTGCGTTGGCTGCTCTCGCGGATGTAATACAGAAGTCTGGGTACGCAATAACCAGATCTTGAGATTGACACCGCGACACAATAAAGATGTGAACAACTATTGGATGTGCGACAACGGAAGATTAAACACTTTTAAAACTGTTAACACCAGCAATAGAATTGATGGAGCATTCATACGTAAAGAAGGAATGCTTCAAAAAGCCTCTTTGGAAAAGGCGGTTTTATTTGCGGCAAAAAGTTTGAAGGAATTTAAGAGCGGAGAAATTGCATTCATCGGTTCAGCTTATGCAACATGTGAAGATAATTATGCGTTGGTAAAATTTGCTAAAATGCTAAGTGTTACAAATCTTGCTTTTGCTAATCATATCATTCCAGGTGATCAAGATGATATTTTAATTCGTGAGGATAAAACTCCAAACTCGCTTGGAGCTGAATTAGTTGGAATTAAATCTGGTCCGGGTAGTCTGAATCTTGAAGGAATATTAAAAGGAATTAGAGAAGGAAAGATCAAAGCTCTTTACGTTATGGAAGATGATCCGGCATCATTAAGTGATGAATTTGAAGAAGCGCTTGGCAAACTTGATCTCTTAATTGTTCACGATACAAACCAAAACCGATCAACAACTCTTGCAGATATTGTTTTCCCGGCATCAACGTTTGCAGAGAAGAACGGAACGTTTGTAAACTTTCAAGGAAGAGTTCAGAGAATTCTACCTTCAGTAGCAACAGCAGAAATGGACCGTGCTCTTGATGGAATGGAAATGAGTCGTTGGGATAAATTCGGAACAGAATTCGATCGCTGGAATCAAGGTCATAAATACGATGCAAAACCAAGTTGGAAAATTTTAACGATGCTTTCTTTACAGTTAGGCAGTAAAATGAAATATGAGATGGCAGAAGAAATTTTTTCTGAAATTGCAAATTCTATAGACGCTTTTAAAGGTCTAGATTATGATAAAATTGGAGAACTCGGCGCTCAATTAAAAATTAAGCAAACAATCTTAAAATAGAACGCAGATATTTATGACGATTATGATTCAATATGATCATAATAAATCTGTGTTCAATTATAAAACTCGGAGTGATTAGTTAATGAACATTTGGGAAATAATAATTATCTCGCTAATCAAAATTCTGATAATTGTTGTTATGCTGCTTTTAACCGTAGCATACTCAGTTTATTTCGAAAGAAAGATAAGTGCATGGGTGCAAAACAGAGTTGGGCCAAATCGAGTAGGATGGCTGGGTTTACTTCAGCCGTTCGCGGATGTTTTCAAACTTTTATTTAAAGAAGATATTATTCCTACTGCTGCAAATAAACCTTTGCACACTTTGGCTCCCTTCATTGCATTATTTGTTGCCTTTTCAACTTATGCTGTTATACCATTAGGTCCTCCGGTTGAATTATTCGGTTACAAAATAAATTTAGTTGTTGCTGATGTTAACATCGGAATTCTTTACGTTCTTGCACTCACTTCACTTGGAGTCTATGGAATTACATTTGCGGGGTGGTCTTCCGGAAGCAAGTATTCTCTGCTTGGCGGAATTCGCTCCTCAGCTCAGATGATTTCGTACGAAGTATCGATGGGATTTTCAATTGCTGGTGTTTTATTGATGTCGCAATCTCTTAGTCCGGTTAAAATAGTTGAAGCTCAACATGGATGGATGTGGAACGCAATTCTTCAGCCAATTGGATTTATTACATTTGTAGTTTCTGCTTTCGCAGAAACAAACAGACTGCCGTTCGATCTACCAGAAGCCGAACCCGAGCTCGTTGGCGGTTATCATACTGAATATAGTTCGTTCAAATTTGCCGGATTCTTTCTAGCAGAATATGCAAACATGGCTATTGCCAGTGCATTGATAGTTACTTTATATCTTGGCGGCTGGCAGGTTCCTTACATTGAAAAATTAGGTTTAAGTTACACGCTTACTACTATTATTCAAATTGCGTCAATGTTTTTAAAAATTGGAGCATTGTTGTTTTTCTTTATTTGGGTTCGATGGTCTATACCTCGTTTTAGATATGATCAATTAATGAGTCTTGGCTGGAAAGTTATGTTTCCGTTAGCCCTTGTGAATATTATATGGGTCGCGGCGCTTATAATGATTTTTAATTTATAATTTATAGCGCGGACTTTAGTTCGAAAAAGATTGAAAGGTAAAAGATGCCAGTACAAAAAAGAAAAAAAGATTTGAACATTTTTGGCAAGCTTTACATTCCAGAAATTGTTAAAGGAATGGCACTTACTTTAAAGAGCATGTTCCGCCCAAATGTTACGTTGCTATATCCTGAAGTCAGGTTTGACCCCCCGGCATCGTATCGTGGTCGTCCAGTTTTAGTACAAGAACCAAATGGAACCGGTCGCTGCGTTGCATGCGGATTGTGCGCGCGTGTTTGTCCAGCTCTTGCAATCGAAGTGCAAGCGGCTGAAACTGAATTGGAAAAAGAAAGATACCCTCAAAAGTTCGAAATCAATATGCTGCGCTGTATCTTCTGTGGATTCTGCGAAGAAGTATGTCCAGAAGAAGCTATTGTAATGAGCAAAGATTACGAGTTGGTCTTCGCAAATCGTAATGATGCAATCTATGGAAAAGATAAACTACTTGTTCCTATTGATAACTTGAGAGCTCGATTAGAATTCTTAAGAAAATTCAAGTAAAAAAGGAGAAAGATCAGCTTATATTTTTTACAAGAATTTTCAACCCCGCAATAGCCGGTTCTTTTTGTTTCTGGTAATTTTTTCTTAGTTTGAAAATAAAATCGGGGGTTCTCTTATGTTTTCAAAAGTTTTCTCCGGCGCCACTATTGGTATTGATGCATATCTTGTAGAAGTTGAAACACACAGCGAAAATAATCTTCCTTCAATTACAGTTGTTGGGTTACCTGATAATGCTGTAAAAGAAAGCAGAGAGCGTGTTACTGCTGCAATAAAAAATTCTAGTATTAAACTGCCACACCAGCGCCTTACTGTAAATTTAGCCCCGGCTGATATTAAGAAAGAAGGAAGTTCTTTCGATTTACCGATTGCCGTAGGTATTCTTGCAGCAGCACAATTTGTTAAGCCGTCTATTCTGAATGAAATTTACTTGCTAGGCGAACTTTCTCTAGATGGGACTTTAAGAAAAATTAGAGGGGCTTTGCCTATTACTGTAGATGCAAAAAAACGAGGAATCAGGAAAATTATTCTCCCTATCGATTCAGTAAAAGAAGCATCAATTGTAGAGGGGATTGAAGTTTACGGATTAGAAAGTTTGATTGATGTTGTGAATTTCTTAAATGGAGAAAAAAAATTCGAGCGAGTAATAACTGATAAAAATAAAATTTTTTCTGAAATAAATACTTACCACGTTGATTTTGCCGATGTAAAAGGACAGGAAAATGTTAAACGAGCTTTGGAAATAGCAGCAGCAGGAGGACATAATATTTTAATGATTGGTCCGCCTGGTTCAGGAAAAACAATGCTTGCAAAAAGATTTCCTTCAATACTTCCGCCACTAACTTTTGATGAAGCATTAGAAACAACAAAGATTCATTCCGTTGCCGGTATATTACAAAAAGACAAAGCATTGATTACTGAACGCCCATTCCGCAGCCCGCACCATACTGTTTCTGATGCAGCGCTTGTTGGCGGGGGTACTATTCCGCGCCCTGGCGAAGTCTCGTTTGCCCATCACGGTGTTTTATTCTTAGATGAACTTCCTGAATTCAAAAAAAATGTTCTCGAGGTTATGCGTCAACCATTAGAAGATTATAAGGTTACAGTCAGTCGTTCAAAAATGACTATGGAATTTCCTGCTAATTTTATGTTAGCTGCCGCTATGAATCCTTGTCCTTGTGGTTACTTTACGGATACTAACCACGAATGCACTTGTAACACAGCTCAAATTCAAAAATACATGTCAAAAATCTCAGGCCCTTTATTAGACCGAATCGATATTCATATCGAAGTTCCCGCTGTAAAATTTAAAGATTTAGCTTCCAAATCTTCCGGTGAAAAATCAATTGTTGTTAGAAAAAGAGTTGAAAAGGCACGAGAAATACAGCAAAAAAGATATAATGGATTAAAAAATGTTTATAAGAATGCAGATATGACATCAAAAGAGCTAAAACAATTCTGCTTATTCGATTTACATAGTGAAGAACTTCTCAAGATGGCAATGAATCGACTTGGATTATCTGCGCGGGCTTACGATAGAATATTGAAAGTAAGCAGAACTATTGCCGACTTAGATGAAAAAGAAAATATTATGCCGCAGCACATTTCAGAAGCTATTCAGTATAGAAGTTTAGATAGAGAATTGTGGGGGCATTAAATTTGTCAATAAGCTACTAAATTATTCTTGACATTTCTTGCTTTTTTATTAGGTGAATTCTATATTAGATGCTCGTTTTTTGAGATAGTGGGTGAATTTTGTCTGGGCGGACGCCGGAGTTGGAGAGCCGGGGCGGACTGTAAATCCGTTGGCTAATGCCTTTGGGGGTTCGAATCCCTCGCCGCCCACTCAAGAAAGAATGTTCATTATTATTTTGAAAATGCGGGAGTAACTCAGTTGGTAGAGTCACAGCCTTCCAAGCTGTTGGTCGCGGGTTCGAGTCCCGTCTCCCGCTCTTACTGGCTAATGAATTTGGTTTTTATTGTTGATATTGTGGGGAGCGAGTCGATAAGAAATTTTAATTAGAACCTGCTGAAGAAGCTGAGTTGGTAGAGCATCCCGCCTTAGCGGGAAAAGAAGTCAACGGGAAAGTCATTCAAGAAGTTTGAAAGGCTGATGTAGCTCAGTTGGTAGAGCATCCCGCCTTAGCGGGAGAAGAAGTTAACGGGAAAGTCATTTCGGAAGTTTGAAAGGCTGATGTAGCTCAGTTGGTAGAGCATCCCGCCTTAGCGGGAAAAGAAGTCAACGGGAAAGTCATTCAAGAAGTTTGAAAGGCTGATGTAGCTCAGTTGGTAGAGCACTTCCTTGGTAAGGAAGAGGTCACCGGTTCAATCCCGGTCATCAGCTCTCCGGTAATTTAATTTAGTTTTACTATTTTGAAAAATTGTTGACAGAGCTTCCCGATAAAATCGTGGTAATTAATTCGCTCTATGTTGTAGTGAAAATTTTATAGTCTCTTATTATATTGGGAATAAAGGTTTCGAAAGTAAAAAGTTTTATAATTAGGAATTTGAAATGGCAAAAGCTAAAAATATTCGTCAAATCATAACTTTAGAAAGTACTGCAGGTACAGGCTACCGCTATTCTACAATGAAGAATAAAAGAAATCATCCTAACAGAATTGAATTTAAGAAGTTTGATCCTATTATCCGTAAGCATGTAATTTTTAAAGAAACTAAATAAATACGTCAGTGGCTCAATTGGCAGAGCAGCGGTCTCCAAAACCGCAGGTTGGGGGTTCGAGTCCCTCCTGACGTGCTTGTAATAAAAACGATAAAATTTTATGAAAGAAAAAATAATCAACTTTGTGAATGATGTTGTCAAGGAAATGAAAAAAGTTACTTGGCCTACAAGAGAAGAATTAAAAGAATCGACAACCATAGTTATTGTTGTTTGTCTGATTCTTGCTGTCTTTACTTATATAATTGATATGTCAATAAGCTGGATATTGAAGGGGATTTTTTAAGTTTGGAACACACTAACACCAAATGGTATGTAGTAAGAACTTTTTCTGGACATGAGAATAAAGTTAAATCTTTGATTGAAGCAGAACTGAAGGATAATGAAGATTTAAGGGCTAAAATTTTAGAAATTCTTGTTCCTACAGAAAAAGTATTTGAAGTAAAAGACGGGAAGAAAAAAACCAAGAAGAAAAATTTTTTCCCAGGGTATGTTTTGGTTTGTGCTGATCTTGATTTGAGAGTTAAAGATTTTATTACAAACACGCCATCTGTAATGGGATTTTTAGGCACCTCAAAACAGCCGGTTGCACTTCAACCAGACGAAGTTAAAAGGATTGTTGGAAGAATTTCTCAGGGGGAAGAAACCGAGAGAACGGAGACTATCTTTAGAACAGGCGATTTTGTAAAAATTATTGATGGTCCATTCAATAATTTTTCTGGTTTTATTCAGGAAGTAAATGAAGAAAAGATGAAAATCAAAGTGATGGTTTCAATTTTTGGAAGAAAGACTCCGGTAGAAATTGATTTTGTTCAAGCAGAATTAGAGAAATAAAAAATAGTAAGGTTAAACTATGGCAAAGAAAATAGAAGGATTTATTAAATTACAAATTTCAGCTGGTGCAGCAAATCCCTCGCCACCGGTCGGACCCGCATTAGGCCAAAAAGGCGTCAACATTATGGAGTTTTGCAAACAGTTTAATGCAAGAACTTCATCTCAACAGGGTTTGATAATTCCAGTTGTTATTACTGTTTTTTCTGACAAATCCTTTACATTTGTTACGAAAACACCACCTGCGGCTGTATTATTGAAGAAAGCTGCTAAGGTCGAAAAAGGTTCTGCCGAACCGAACAAAACAAAAGTTGCAAAAGTTACAAAAGCTCAGGTTCGCGAAATTGCTACAACGAAAATGCCCGATTTGAATGCATACGATATTGAACAAGCTATGAGCATGATATCTGGAACTGCACGCAGCATGGGTTTTACAGTAGAAGAATAATCATAAATTTTTGTTGGTAAGGAAAAATGAAAGTGTCTAAAAGAGTAAAAGCCGTAAAAAAGAATGTAGATGTTTCTAAAGAATATACTTTGGCAGAAGCAATAAAACTTCTCAAAGATAATTCAAAAGTTAAGTTCACGGAATCTCTCGATTGTGCTATACGGCTTGGCGTAGATCCACGGCATGCCGATCAAATGGTGCGCGGAACTGTTTCTTTGCCACACGGAACTGGAAAGAAAGTTACAGTTCTAGTAATTGCTAAAGGCGTTGTTGCTGAAGGAGCATTAAAAGCAGGGGCTGAATATGCTGGATTTGAAGAATACTTGGAAAAAATAAAGAATGGCTGGACAGATGTTGATGTCATTATTGCTACTCCTGATACCATGGGCGAGCTTGGTAAACTAGGTCGTATTCTTGGACCCAAAGGGCTAATGCCAAATCCAAAGAGTGGAACTGTTACTACAGATGTTGTTAAAGCAGTAAAAGAAGTTAAAGCAGGCAAAATTGAATTTCGTGTAGAAAAAGCTGGTATTGTTCACGCTTCGCTTGGTAAAATTTCGTTTACTGTTGAAGAATTAGTCGAAAATACGCGCGCTTTCTTGCAGACGATAATTAAAATGAAACCATCTTCAGCAAAGGGACAATATGTTAGGAGTTTATATCTTTCATCAACAATGGGTCCCGGTCTTAAGATATCTAAAGAAGAAACTGTGTTTTCAACTAAACACAATTAAAAAAGAATTACGCACTCACATTACATAAATGCTTCTACATTATTAGTAATGATGTTCTTTAATTGATTTGGGAGAACGATGAAAAAAGAAGAAAAAGTAGAGATTATTGAAGAGATAAAAAACCTTGTAAAGAATTCTTCAGGTATATTTCTTGTTAATTACAGCGGAGTAAATGTAGCTGATATTAACAAGATTCGTTCTGATTTCAGAAAGGAGGGAGTTAAATACAAGGTTTTTAAAAATACTCTCTTCAAAAAAGCTATTGAACAAATTGAGGGATACGATAAATTCAACCCACAGCTTGTTGGAATGATTGGAGTTGCTTTTGCCGGCGAAAATTTTGTTGCGCCCGCAAAAATCATCAAAAAATATTTTGATGAAAAACAAAAATTTTCTTTCAAGGGTTGCTATATCGAATCAACTTTCTATGGCGCCGAGAAATTGAATACTATTGCCTCAATGCCGACAAAAGCAGAAATTATGTCGAGCATTGTTGGTAGTGTTGCAGCTCCGGCAAGCGGAATTGTTGGTGCTATAAATGCAGTAATGCGCGATCTTGTTCTGGTTGTGGAAGAAATCGGTAAAAAGAAAGCTGCATAATAATTTATAAGTAAATGGAAATTAAATAATAGGAGTAATAAAATGTCTGAGAAAATTGCTGAAATAGTTGAGAAAATTAAGAACCTAACATTAGTTGAAGCTTCTGAATTAAAGAAAGCATTAGAAGAAGAATTTGGTGTAACTGCTGCTGCGCCAATTATGATGGCTGGTGCTACTGCTCCTGTTGCTGTGGCTGCTGTAGAAGAAAAAACTGAATTCGATGTAATTCTTCAAAGCTCTGGCGCTACAAAGATAAATGTTATTAAAGTTGTACGTGCGCATACAGGTCTCGGCTTGAAAGAAGCAAAAGATTTAGTTGATGGAGCTCCGAAACCGGTTAAAGAGGCTGTTTCCAAAGATGAAGCAGAAAAAATTAAAAAAGAGCTTGAAGAAGCCGGAGCTACTGTAACTATAAAGTAATTGTCTCATTTCTTCTGAATTTCTGTTAAAAACTTGAGTGGTAAGATGGTTAATTCCGTCTTGCCACTTTCTTTCATTTATTGAATGAGAGAAAAAACAAAAACCACATTGGAGGTTAGGGTTGGAAAAAACAAAAATTAACAAAAACACAGGAAGAATTTCCTTTGCTTCCATCTCTTCTGCTCTTAAAGTACCTGATCTATTAAATATTCAACTAGAATCTTTCGAAGATTTTCTTCAACTTAAAGTACGGGCTGCACAAAGAGAAAATAAAGGGTTGCAAGCAGTATTTAATGCAAACTTCCCTATTCTCGATAATAAAGAATTTTACCGATTAGATTTTGTTGAATATTATGTCGAGAAACCGCGTTTCTCTATAACTGAATGTGAAGAAAGAGGTTTAACTTATTCAGCTCCATTAAAAGCAAAACTCCGCTTATCAACCAAAGATGACGAAACTGGTGAATATGTTAATTCTGTTGAACAGGAAGTTTATCTTGGCAATTTACCGTTTATGACGCGGCGTGGAACATTTATCATCAACGGTGCGGAAAGAGTTGTGGTTACACAGTTGCACAGATCTCCTGGTGTTGCATTTGCCCAATCAATTCATCCCAACGGTACACCAATATATTCGGCTAGAATTATTCCTTTTAGAGGTTCGTGGGTAGAGTTTGCAACTGACATAAACAATGTTCTTTATGTTTATATCGACCGAAGGAAAAAATTTCCTTCAACAACTTTATTAAGAGCGCTTGGATATGAAGATGATGAATCGATTCTTAGACTTTTTGATCTGGTTGAAGAAATAAACGTAAAACAGTTGAATATAGATAAACATACAGGACGAATTGTTGCCAACGATATTATCGATACACAAACCGGCGAAATTTATGCAGCTAAAGATGCCGAGTTAAATGAAGAAATTATTGATAATATAAAAAAATCCTCTGTTCAGAAAGTTCAACTGTTAAACATCGAAACTTCCCTTGAGCAGGACCTTATAATAAACACTCTTAAAAAAGATGCATCTATAAATAAAGACGAAGCGCTTTACGCAATTTACAGGCAGTTACGTTCTGGCGAAGCGCCTGATATTGATACTGCAGTTGGCTTGATTGAAAAAATGTTTTTCAATGAGAAAAGATATGATCTTGGCGAAGTTGGCCGTTTCAGAATGAATGATAAATTAAATCTGAATGTACCAGAAAATATTAAGGTGCTAACCCCCGAAGATATTATAGCAATTATGAAAAATATCATAATGCTGAAAAATGGTAATATGAATGTCGATGATATTGATCATCTCGGAAATAGAAGAGTGAGAACTGTCGGCGAACAATTACAACAACAATACAATATAGGTTTGGCTAGAATGTCGCGCACTATAAAAGAAAGAATGAACATGCGCGATAACGAAAATATGCAGCCCCAAGATCTGGTTAATGCTCGTACAATTAGTAGTGTAATCAATGCTTTCTTTGGTACTAACCAACTTTCTCAATTTATGGATCAAACTAATCCACTTTCCGAACTTACTCATAAGAGAAGAATTTCTGCTCTAGGTCCGGGCGGTTTAACACGTGAGCGGGCAGGGTTTGAAGTTCGAGACGTGCATCATTCACATTATGGCCGTTTGTGTCCCATTGAAACACCAGAAGGTCCGAACATTGGTCTTATTTCATCTCTTACAATTTATGCCCGCGTTAATCATTATGGATTTTTAGAAACACCATATAGAAAAGTTAAAGATGGAAGAGTTGCAAACAGTGTAGATTTCTTAAGCGCAGATCAGGAAGACGAATTTATTATTGCTCAGGCAAACGTTCCGATCGATGAACAGGGATACTTTGTTGAAAAGAGAGTTAGATCCCGTGAAAGAGGAGAGTTTCCAGTTCTTCCCCCAAAAGATGTTCATTATATGGATGTCGCCCCGGCGCAAATTGTTTCTGTAGCTGCTGCACTTATTCCATTCCTTGAGCACGATGATGCTAACCGTGCGTTGATGGGCTCGAATATGCAGCGTCAAGCTGTTCCTTTATTTATGCCTGAAAATCCAATCGTTGGTACAGGAATGGAAGCTAAGGTTGCCAGAGATTCACGCTCTATAATAATTGCAGAGAATGCCGGTGTTGTTGAATATGCTGATTCCAAGAAAATTATTGTTAAGTATGATGTTGATGAAAACGACCCTGCTACATTGGTAAGTTTTGATGATCAAAAGAGAGTCGAATACAAACTAACAAAATTTACCGGAACAAACCAAGAAACATGCTTTAATCAAAAACCGATTGTTGTACCCGGGCAACGGATTAGGAAAGGAGATGTTTTAGCTGATGGGCCTGCTATTGAAAAAGGAGAACTTGCTCTTGGACGTAATATCTCCGTTGCTTTTATGCCTTGGCGCGGATACAACTTTGAAGACGCAATTGTTTTGAGCGAACGTCTTATGATAGATGACGTTTTTACTTCTATTCATATTGAAGAATTCGAATTACAAGTTCGCGAAACTAAACGCGGAGAAGAAGAATTAACCCGCGATATTCCAAACGTTAGTGAAGAAGCCACAAAAGATTTGGATGAAAACGGTATTGTTCGCGAAGGTGCCGAAGTTAAAGAAGGAGATATTCTAATTGGTAAAATTACTCCAAAAGGAGAAACAGATCCCACCCCAGAAGAAAAACTTCTTAAAGCTATCTTTGGAGATAAAGCAGGCGATGTAAAAGACGCTTCGTTAAAAGCGCCACCAGGTTTGAAAGGTGTTGTTATTAAAACAAGATTATTCAGCCGAAAAAGAAAAGATGCAGAATCGAAAAAGACCGAGAAAAAAATATTAGATAATCTTGAGTCAGAGTTTATAAAACGGAGAGAAAACCATTACAATAAACTCGTTTCTAAGTTAACAAAAATAACCGAGGGTAAATCTACTATAGGTATTCGAGATTTGGACGGCTCTATTGTTCTGAGAAGCGGTACAACAATTAAAGGAGATACTTTTTCTAATATTGAAGACATTACAAAATTAGATTACACAAAAGATTGGTTCGAAAGAAAAAACACTAATGAGCTGATTAAACAGCTTTTTGCAAATTATTTCTTAATTCAAGCAGATATTGAAGAAGATTTTAAACGCGAGAAACTGAAAATTCAATCAGGTGATGAATTACAGCCTGGCATTACACAACTTGCTAAAGTTTACGTTGCTAAAAAACGTAAAGTTCAAGTTGGAGATAAGATGGCTGGTCGGCACGGCAACAAAGGCGTTGTTGCTAAAGTTGTTCCTGCAGAAGATATGCCTTATCATGAAGATGGAACTCCTGTAGATATTGTATTAAATCCTCTTGGCGTTCCTTCTCGTATGAATCTTGGCCAACTATATGAAACCGTACTTGCCTGGGCTGGAAAAAAACTTGGCGTTAAATTCGAAACTCCAATTTTTGATGGCGCATCGGTATCTGATGTTGAAGAATATTTACGTCAAGCTGATTTAGCTGCAGGTGGTAAAACTTGGTTATATGATGGAAGAAGCGGCGAGCGATTCCATCAAAAAGTTACTTGCGGTTATATTTATATTATGAAACTTGGACATATGGTTGATGATAAGATACACGCACGTTCAATTGGACCATACTCGCTTATTACACAACAACCACTTGGCGGTAAAGCGCAATTTGGTGGTCAAAGATTCGGAGAAATGGAAGTTTGGGCGCTCGAAGGTTATGGCGCTTCTCATGTGCTTCAAGAAATTCTTACTGTCAAAAGTGATGATGTTACTGGTCGCGCTAAAACTTACGAAGCGATAGTAAAAGGTGAAAATATACCTGAACCTAATATTCCAGAATCTTTCAATGTGTTAATTAAAGAACTTCAGGGCCTTGGTCTTGATATCAAAGTTAATTAGTATGCTTGCACTAAGCAGAGCAGCCATAAGTTTGAACTAAGGAGTAATAACATGCGATTAAAAGCGCAAGAAAATAAAATCAAACAAATAGAAAAGTTGACTATAAGTTTAGCTAGCCCCGATGATATTTTATCTCGCTCTCATGGCGAAGTAACTAAACCTGAAACGATCAATTATAGATCTTTTCGGCCTGAAAAAGATGGACTTTTCTGCGAGAAAATTTTTGGCCCGGTAAAGGATTGGGAATGCGCTTGCGGTAAATATAAAGGAATACGTTACAAAGGTATAGTGTGCGATCGTTGCGGTGTTGAAGTTACGTTAAAAGCAGTGCG
Organism: Melioribacter sp.; assembly: GCA_020723965.1. Taxonomy (GTDB): domain Bacteria; phylum Bacteroidota; class Ignavibacteria; order Ignavibacteriales; family Melioribacteraceae; genus DYHW01. The sequence continues at coordinate 465,350 of DYHW01000001.1, forward strand.
CCGCGAAAGAATGGGACACATTTCTCTTGCTGTTCCGATTGTTCATATTTGGTTTTTTAAAACGCTCCCTTCTAAGATCGGAAATATTCTCGGAATGACAACAAAAGAATTAGAAAGAATTGTTTATTACGAATCTTATGTTGTTATTAACCCAGGCCCAACTGGTCTTAACAAACTCGATCTGATTTCCGAAGACCAGTATTATGAAATTTTAAATTCACTTCCCCATGATAATGATTCACTAGATTATGAAGACCCCAAAAAATTTGTTGCTAAGATAGGCGGTGATGCTGTAAAGGAATTGTTAAAGAATACTGATATAGAGTTAACATTTGCTACTTTAAAGTCTCAGCTCGGGCCTGATACTTCTCAGCAAAAGCGAACTGAACTGCTTAAAAGATTAAGAGTACTTGAAGCCTTCAGAGAAAAAGAGGGAAAAATCCCTAACAAACCTGAATGGATGGTAATGAATGTTATACCGGTTATCCCGCCGGAACTTCGCCCTCTTGTTCCTCTTGAAGGAGGAAGGTTTGCTACGTCAGACTTGAATGATCTCTATCGCAGAGTTATCATTCGAAACAATCGTTTAAAAAGACTTATAGATATAAAAGCTCCTGAAGTTATTCTTAGAAATGAAAAGAGAATGCTTCAAGAATCTGTTGATGCCTTATTCGACAACTCTCGTCGCTCAAGCGCAGTTCGAAGCGATGGCAACAGACCTTTGAAATCTCTGAGCGATATGTTGAAAGGAAAGCAGGGGCGATTTCGTCAAAACTTGCTCGGTAAACGCGTTGATTATTCCGGACGCTCTGTTATTGTTGTTGGTCCCGAATTGAAATTACACCAATGTGGCTTGCCTAAAGATATGGCTGTTGAATTGTTCAAGCCATTCATTATTCGCAAACTTATCGAACGAGGACATTTCAAAACTGTAAAGAGCGCGCGTAAAGCAGTTGACAGAAAAGATGCATTGATTTGGGATATTCTCGAAAAATTGATTGATGGACATCCGGTAATGTTAAATCGAGCTCCAACATTGCACCGGCTTGGCATTCAAGCATTTCAACCCCTTTTAATTGATGGAAAAGCAATCCAGTTGCATCCGCTTGTTTGTACTGCCTTCAATGCAGATTTTGATGGTGACCAAATGGCTGTTCACATTCCTCTTTCCTACGAGGCGCAACTTGAAGCTTCTGTTCTAATGTTGAGTAGTCATAATATTCTTTCTCCACAAAACGGATTGCCTATTGTATTACCAACTCAAGACATGGTACTTGGGCTCTACTATCTAACTAAAGCAAAAGTTGGTGCAAAGGGAGAAGGGAAGTTTTTTTCAAGTACAGACGAGGTAATAATTGCTTACGATAATAAAGCAATTGAACTTCATGCAAAAATAAAAGTTAAGATCGACAAGGAAATTATAGAAACTACTGTTGGTAGAGTAATCTTTAATCAGATAGTTCCCAAGGAACTTGGTTTTATAAATGAACTTCTAATGAAGAAGAGCTTTTCCGGTTTTATTTACAAAATGTTTATTAAACTAGGTAACGTTGTTACCGCAAAATTCTTAGATGATTTGAAAGACCTTGGATTCCGTTACGCAACTGCTGCTGGAATTTCGATCAGTTTTGTCGATATGATTGTGCCTAATGAAAAAGATAAGTTGATTGATGATTCTAACAAGAAGGTCGGCTCTATCTTAAATGAACACGAACAAGGTTTAATTACCGACGCAGAACGTTATAATAAGATTATTGATGTTTGGACTCATACTACAAATAACGTTGCAAAGTATTTAATGGACCGTTTGAAGATTGACCAAAGTGGATTCAATCCTTTGCATATGATGGTGGATTCCGGCGCTCGTGGATCGCAAGACCAAGTTAAACAGCTTGCTGGTATGCGTGGATTGATGATGAAACCACAAAAATCGCTTTCCGGTCAAGCCGGTGAAATTATCGAAAACCCAATTGTTGCTAATTTTAAGGAAGGGTTATCTGTCCTCGAATATTTTATTTCCACGCACGGTGCACGAAAAGGTCTTGCAGATACTGCGCTGAAAACCGCTGATGCCGGTTACTTAACTCGTCGTTTGTGTGACGTTGCTCAAGATGTTATTATTTCCGAGATCGATTGTGGTACAATTCGTGGTATTTATATATCTGCTCTTAAAGATATTGAACAAGAAAGAGAACCGCTAGCAGAAAGAATTATTGGGCGTTGCGCTCAAGAAGATATTTACGATCCACGAAATGATGAAACCTTGGTCGAAGCAGGAGAACTGATCACCGAAGAAATTGCAGAAAAAATTGATGGGGCTAACATTGACCAAGTATTTATAAGAACCGTTTTAACATGCGAATCGAAACGAGGTGTTTGCGCAAAATGCTATGGAAGAAATTTAACAACCGGCGCACTAGTCGAAATTGGCGAAGCTGTTGGAATTATTGCAGCTCAATCGATCGGTGAACCCGGCACACAACTAACCTTAAGAACATTCCACTTAGGTGGTACTTCATCTCGTATTGCATCCCAATCGCAAGTAGAAACTAACGTGCCAGGCATTGTGCATTTTGATAAAATTACATTTGTAGAGAAGAGTGATTTCTTTGGGAAAGTTAAAGTAGTAATAGGTCGACGCGGTGTTATTGGTATCTACGACGAGGATAATCGTCAGATTAAAAAATTCGAAATTCCTTATGGTGCAGAATTATTAGTAACAGATGGACAAGAAGTTAAAAAAGGTCAGCCATTGTACAATCACGATCCTTATAATGCTGTTATAGTTTCGGAAATAAGCGGTAAAGTATCGTTTGTAGATCTAATTGATAATATTACACTGCAGCAAGTTGTAGATGACCAGACTGGACACGTTCAAAAAGTTGTAATTGATTCTAAAGATAAAACTTTAACGCCTAGCATCTTGATAAAAGACGATAAAAGAAATGAAAAAGTATTTAACATCCCAACCCGTGCCTACTTATCTGTTGAAGAAGGGGAATCAATTCAAGCAGGAACTATTCTTGCAAAAATTTCTAAACAAACTACAAAAACGCGCGATATTACAGGAGGCTTGCCAAGAGTTACTGAATTGTTCGAGGCTAGAAGTCCTCATGATCCAGCAATCGTTTCTGAAATTGAGGGGCGTGTAAAATTTGGTGCTCGCAAAAAAGGTTCGCGTGAAATAATTATAGAATCATTCGACGGCACTGTTCAGAAAGTTTATAATGTTTCTTATGGTAAGCACATTCTTGTGCAAGAAGGGGACGAAATTCCTGCTGGCGAAAAAATAACTGATGGGCCGATCGATCCTCACGATATATTGAAAATAAAAGGAACTAATGCAGTTCAGGAATATTTAGTAAATGAGATTCAAGATGTTTATCGCCTTCAAGGTGTTAAGATAAATGATAAACATATTGAAGTTATTGTTCGACAAATGTTGCAAAAGCTCCAAATTATTATGGCAGGCGATTCCAGCTTTATTGAAGAAGATTTAGTTGATAGAAATAAACTTATCGAAGAGAATGAGAAGATTAAACAGATGGTTAATATTGTTGATCCCGGACAGTCTAAATGTAAAATGGGGCAACTAATCAGTAAGACAAAATATCGTGAAATAAATGCCGATTTAACTCGAAAAGGGAAAAAAACGATTAAAGCGCGAGAGACTGAACCAGCTACATTCGATAATATTTTACTTGGAATTACTCACGCAGCTTTATCTACAGAAAGTTTTATATCTGCAGCATCATTCCAAGAAACAACTAAAGTTCTTACCAATGCTGCTACAGAAGCACGTGCAGATACGCTTATAGGATTAAAAGAAAATGTTGTTATGGGGCATCTTATCCCTGCAGGCACTGGGCTAAAAAAATATCGAAATATAATATTGACTGGTGGTGAAGAAGAACTCCACGAAGAAGTGACAGAAAAAGTTGTTGAAAAAGAATCGAATTGAGCAAAAATATAAACTGACTTGCTTGACAATTGGACTGAATATCAATAAATTTCAAGTCTGAATTTTATATAAAGAACAAATTTTGGAGGATTTTACGTGCCAACAATTAATCAGTTGGTGAGAAAAGGTAGAAAGGTGATAGGCTCAAAAAGTAAAGCCCCGGCTCTCGATAGCTGTCCACAAAAACGCGGAGTCTGCACAAGAGTTTATACCACTACTCCTAAAAAACCAAATTCAGCATTACGAAAAGTTTCTAGAGTGCGTTTAACAAACGGATTAGAAGTTACAGCTTATATACCTGGAGAAGGACACAATCTTCAAGAGCACTCGATAGTATTAATTAGAGGGGGGAGAGTGAAAGACCTACCTGGTGTGAGATATCATATTATACGAGGTACCTTAGATACGGCAGGGGTTGAAGATCGTAAAAAAGGAAGATCTAAATACGGAACTAAAAAACCAAAAGCGAAGTAATTTGTTATGAGAAAGAAAAGAGCTGAAAAAAGATTTATTAAACCTGATCCTAGATATGATGATATCTTGGTCGCGAAACTAATAAACTATTTAATGTGGGAAGGAAAAAAATCTACCGCTAGAAGAATTGTTTATGATTGTTTTGATTTGATTGAGCAGAAGACCAAAAAACCAGCTTTGGAAGTATTCAAAAAAGCGGTTCAAAATGTTCAACCTATGGTCGAAGTGAGAAGTAGAAGAGTCGGTGGTGCAACTTATCAAGTTCCGATGGAAGTTAGACACGAAAGAAGAGTAGCGTTGGCATTCCGTTGGATTAGAACTTACTCGCGAGATAGAAAAGACAAATCAATGGCTCAGAAATTAGCATCAGAATTACTTGCTGCTGCTAATGGAGAGGGTTCTGCAATAAAGAAAAAAGACGATACACATAGAATGGCTGAAGCAAACAAAGCATTTGCTCATTTTAAGTGGTAAAAGAAAGGATTATCGATAGATAGATGTCGAATAAGAGAGTTGAAATAAGTAAGGTTAGAAATATTGGTATTATGGCTCATATTGACGCCGGAAAAACTACTACTACTGAGAGAATTTTATTCTACACCGGTAAATTGCACCGTATGGGTGAAGTTCATGATGGCGCCGCAACGATGGATTGGATGGAACAGGAGAAAGAGCGCGGTATTACCATTACAAGTGCAGCAACAACTACGGAATGGAGAGAACATCAGATAAATATTATTGATACACCAGGACACGTTGATTTTACAGTTGAAGTTGAACGTTCTTTGAGAGTTTTGGACGGTGCTATTGCACTTTTTTGTGCAGTAGGAGGAGTTGAACCACAATCTGAAACCGTTTGGAGACAAGCGGATAAATATGGTGTTCCTAGAATTGCTTTTGTTAATAAGATGGATAGAATTGGTGCAGACTTCTTTCATGCAGTTCGAATGATGAAAGATAAATTAGGCGCCAATACTGTTCCCATTGCTCTTCCCGCTGGTGAAGGTGATTTATTCAGAGGTATTATTGATCTTATTACAATGAAAGCAATAATGTTCATTGAAGAAACTTTAGGAGCTCAGTTTGAAGAGGTTGATATACCGGCTGACTTGATGCCATTAGCTCAAAAATATAGAGCGCAAATGCTCGAAGCTGTTTCTGATGTTGATGATACATTATTAGAGAAATATTTAGAAGGAAAAGAAATATCCGAAGCAGAAGTAAGGAAAGTTCTTCGCGAAGCTACTATTCAATTAAAAATTATTCCGGTGCTTTGCGGTTCTTCTTTTAAGAATAAAGGAGTTCAACAATTACTTGATGCGGTTGTAGATTTTCTTCCATCTCCACTTGACGTAGGAAATCTAATTGCTCATCATATAAATAAAAACGACCATGTAGAGAGGAAAATCGATTCGAATGAAAAATTTACAGCACTTGCTTTTAAAATAATGACAGACCCTTATGTTGGAAAACTTACATTTGTTAGAGTTTATAGTGGAACTTTGTTAGCTGGTTCTTATATTTTTAATTCAGTAGCAGACAAAAAAGAAAGAGTAGGCCGCGTCCTTCAAATGCATGCTAACCACAGAGAAGATATGGATTTTGTTAGAGCTGGCGACATTGCAGCAATTGTTGGTTTAAAATACACTAAGACAGGTGATACACTTTGCACTGAAGATGATGCAATTATTCTTGAGAAAATAGCTTTCCCAGAGCCAGTTATTCAAATAGCAATAGAACCGAAAACTAAAGCAGATCAAGACAAGCTTTCTGAATCATTAGCAAAACTTTCGGATGAAGATCCTACTTTTAAAGTGAAAGTAGATGAAGAAACTGGTCAGACCCTGATAAGCGGAATGGGAGAACTTCATCTCGAAATTCTTGTTGATAGGATGAAGCGCGAATTTAAAGTAGAGGCAAATGTTGGTAAACCACAAGTGGCATATAGAGAAACTATTACTAAGAAAGTTCAGACAGAAGGAAAGTTTATTAAGCAAACAGGCGGACGTGGAAAATATGGACACGTTTGGATTGAACTTTCTCCTAATGAACCAGGAAAAGGTTTTGAATTTGAAAATGCAATTGTTGGTGGCGTTGTTCCGAAAGAATATATAAATCCTGTTATGCACGGTTTGCAAGAAGCAATGAGAAACGGCGTATTAGCCGGTTTTCCTGTTGTTGATGTTAAAGCCAAATTATTTGACGGCTCTTATCATGATGTAGACTCTGATGAAATTTCGTTCAAGGTTGCTGGGTCAATCGCATTTAAACAGGGCGCATTAAAAGCAGGACCTATTTTACTTGAACCAATAATGAATGTTGAAGTAATTACGCCCGAAGAATATTTAGGCGATATTATGGGAGATCTCAATTCGCGCCGTGGAAAAATTGAAGGGTTCACTTCTAGAAAAGATGCTCAGGTGATTAAGGCAATTGTTCCTTTGTCGGAAATGTTTGGTTATGCAACAAGAATGAGATCGATGACACAGGGGCGCGCAATTTATTCAATGCAGTTTTCACATTATGCAGAAGTCCCAAAATCCGTTGCAGAAGAGATTACAGAAAAATCGCAAGTTAAAAAATCAGTTGAATCAGTTTGATAAAAACAATAATAAAAGTAACAAACAAAGAGGAGAGTAATTAGATGGCAAAAGAAAAATTTGACCGCAGCAAACCTCACGTGAATATAGGTACTATCGGACACGTTGACCATGGTAAAACTACTCTTACTGCTGCCATCACCATGGCTTTGGCTAAAAAGGGATTATCACAAGTTAGAACATTCGATAGTATCGATAACGCCCCCGAAGAAAGGGAACGAGGTATTACAATTGCTACTGCGCACGTAGAGTATTCTACTGCAAACAGGCATTATGCGCACGTCGATTGTCCTGGCCACGCAGATTATGTGAAAAACATGATTACTGGTGCAGCTCAAATGGACGGCGCTATACTTGTAGTTGCTGCAACCGACGGCCCTATGCCTCAAACACGTGAGCACATTCTTCTTGCTCGTCAAGTAGGTGTGCCTAAAATGGTTGTTTTCTTGAACAAAGTTGATATGATGGATGATCCTGAATTGATTGACTTGGTTGAAATGGAATTAAGAGAACTTTTAAGCAAATACGAATTCCCAGGCAACGATATTCCGATTATTCGAGGTTCTGCTTTGCATGCTTTAGAAGCTGGCGCAAACGATGCTCCAACTACAGACGAAAGATATAATTGTATTTGGCAGCTTATGGATGCTGTTGACTCTTACGTGCCAATTCCTGAACGAAGCGTTGATAAACCTTTCTTAATGCCTGTAGAAGACGTTTTTTCTATTACTGGACGCGGAACTGTTGCAACTGGCAGAGTAGAAAGAGGTCAAGTTAAAATTCAAGAAGAAATCGAATTGATTGGTCTTGGAATGCATAAGAAAACAGTTGTTACCGGTATTGAAATGTTCCGTAAAGAACTTGATGCGGCTATTGCAGGCGATAATGCCGGAATTCTTCTTAGAGGCGTTGATAAAAATGAAATTGAAAGAGGAATGGTTCTCGCAAAAACCGGGTCTATTACTCCCCACAAAGTATTTGAAGGCGAAGTTTACATCTTGTCAAAAGAAGAAGGCGGTCGTCATACTCCATTTTTTAATGGATACAGACCACAGTTTTATTTTAGAACAACCGATGTTACCGGTGTTGCAACATTGCCTGAAGGAACAGAAATGGTTATGCCAGGCGATAACGTGAGATTGAAAGTTGAATTGATCTCAGAAATTGCGATGGAAGAAGGATTGAGATTTGCTATTCGCGAAGGCGGAAGAACTGTTGGTGCAGGCGTTGTTACTAAGATTATCCAATAATGGAAATTTTTTTGTAAGGGAAAGAAATTACTTTCCATTTATTTTGTCGAACAAGGAGATTTAATAAAGTGCCCGGTCAGAAAATTAGAATTAGGTTGAAATCATACGATCATATTTTGATTGATAAATCAACAGAAAAGATCATCAAAACTGTAAAAAGTACTGGAGCAGTAGTTTCCGGACCAATTCCGCTGCCGACAAAGAGAACGGTCTTCACAGTTTTGAGATCGCCTCACGTAGATAAAAAATCTCGTGAACAATTCGAAATTAGGGCTCATAAAAGAATTATCGACATTCATAATTCAAACAACAAAACCGTTGATGCGCTGAGCAAGTTAGATATTCCTGCCGGCGTTGATATTGAGATTAAGTTATAGGAATAAGAGAGATGCCTGGGTTGTTAGCTAAAAAAATCGGAATGACAAATATTTTTTCTGAAGACGGTAAAATAATTCCTGTTACTGTTCTTGAAGTTGGACCATGTAAAGTTTATGCTGTTAAGACGAAAGTAAAAGATGGTTACGAATCTCTTCAAATTGGATTTGGAGAAAAGAAAGAAAAAAATGTTAATAAACCTTTAATGGGAAATTTTAAGAAACTTGGATTACCTGCTCCTCAACTTTTACAAGAATTCAGAAATTTTGAATCGACTCAATTCAAAATTGGCGATGAAATCAAAGCTGATATTTTCCAAATCGGCGATAAAGTAAAAGTCTCCGGTAAAAATAAAGGAAAAGGATTTCAGGGTGTTGTTAGAAGGCATGGATTTGGAGGCGTAGGTCAAACTACACATGGTCAGAGTGATAGAGTAAGAGCGCCAGGATCTATAGGCGCAAGCTCTTACCCATCAAGAGTTTTTAAGGGACAAAAAATGGCTGGCAGAATGGGTTTCGAGAACACAACTATTAGAAATTTGAAAGTTGTAAAGATTATTGCAGATAAAAATATTATTATGGTTAAAGGTGCTGTTCCCGGTTCAATTAATTCAATTGTCGCTATCAATAAATAATTTTAATAGAGATGAAATTAGAAGTTTATAAACAAGACGGTACAAAATCTGGCGAGACGGTAGAACTCTCAAAAGATATTTTCGAAATCGAACCAAACGACCACGTTCTTTATCTTGCTGTAAAATCGTTCTTGGCAAATCAACGACAAGGAACACACAAAGCCAAAGAGAGAAGTGAAGTTAGAGGCGGCGGAAGAAAACCTTTCAAACAAAAAGGACGCGGCGGCGCTCGTGCAGGTACTATTCGTTCTCCTCTTTGGGTTGGAGGCGGTTCAATTTTTGGTCCTAAGCCGCGCGATTATAGACAAAAGTTGAATAAAAAAGTTTTAGTCATAGCAAGAAAATCTGCTCTTTCATATAAAGCAAAAGCTAATCAAATTTTGGTAGTTGAAGATTTCGATTTTGAAGCACCAAAGTCTAAAAATTTTGTTTCTGTTTTGAACGCTTTGCAAATAAAAGGGAAGAAAATTTTATTTTTAACTGACGGATATAAGAAAAACATCTATATGTCCGGTCGTAATATTGAAAAAGTAAATATCCTTGAAGCAAATAAAGCATCTGCATACGATCTTGTAAATAATCAAGTTCTTGTTTTGCAGAAAAGCGCAGTTGATCTTTTAGAAAGCACACTTAATTAAGCTGGTAAGAAAATGAAAAGCGTTTTAATTCGCCCTATGGTAACAGAAAAAATGTCTAATATTAGCGCAAAGTATCCTTCTAAGTATGGATTTATCGTTGATATAGATGCAAATAAAATTGAGATATCAAAAGCAATCAAAGAAAAGTTTAACGTAGAAGTTGTTTCCGTGAATACTGTCCGCTACAAGGGAAAAACAAGAACTCAGTTCACAAAAAAAGGTAGATTTACAGGTAAAACCCCAAAATTCAAAAAAGCGGTAGTTACTTTGAAGGAGGGACAAACAATCGATATTTTCGGTCAAGCATAGAGTGTTGGAGTTTATAGATGGCAATTAGAAAATTAAAACCAAATACGCCTGGAACAAGATTCATGTCTATCTCTACTTTTGAAGAGATCACTAAAACTACTCCAGAAAAATCATTAACCGCCCCGATTAAAAAATCTGGCGGAAGAAATAATCTTGGAAGAGTTACATCTAGACACAGAGGCGGCGGACATAAGAGACAATATAGAATCATCGATTTCAAGAGAGATAAAAAAGGAATTCCTGCTAAAGTTTTTTCAATTGAATACGATCCGAATAGGTCTTCACGTATTGCATTACTTCATTATGCAGATGGTGAAAAAAGATACATCATTGCACCAGATGGATTAAAAATTGGCGAACAGATTATGTCCGGCTCTGGTTCAGAAATAAAAATTGGAAATGCGCTGCCGTTAAAAGAGATTCCTCTAGGCAGTTTTGTTCATAATGTTGAAATGAGACCTGGCAAAGGGGGACAACTTGGTCGCTCTGCCGGCTGTTCATTACAACTGATGGCACGCGAAGGAAAATCCGCACAATTAAAAATGCCTTCCGGAGAAGTTAGACTTGTGAGCACAGATTGTATGGCTACTTACGGAGTAGTTGGAAATACAGACCACGAAAATATTAGCTTAGGTAAAGCAGGAAGAAGCCGGTGGCTGGGAATTCGACCTCACGTGCGCGGTGTTGCTATGAATCCTGTTGATCATCCAATGGGAGGTGGAGAAGGTAAAACATCTGGCGGCGGTCATCCGGTTTCACCTTGGGGACAAAAAGCCAAAGGTCTCAAGACAAGAAAAAGAAAAAAAACATCTAATAAATATATTGTTAAGAGAAGAAAATAGTTAGAGTAGAATATGCCAAGATCAGTTAAAAAAGGTCCTTTCGTTGATGTAAAACTTATAAAAAAAGTTAGAAGGCTCAACGATACAAATCAGAAAAAAATTATTAAGACTTGGTCAAGGGCTTGTACAATAACGCCCGAGTTTGTTGGGCATACAATAGCCGTTCATAACGGCAATAAGATGATACCGGTTTACATTTCTGAAAATATGGTTGGGCACAAATTGGGAGAATTTTCCCCGACAAGAATTTTCAGAGGACATCCAGGGACAAAAGCAGAAAAAGCATCCAAAGTTAAGTGATTAAGCCAACGGCTTATTAAATTGAGGTAATTGAGTCATGGAAGCAAAAGCAATTCACAGATACATAGGAACTTCGCCGCGAAAGATGAGATTGATTATCGATCTTATTAGAGGCAAGTCTGTAGATCAAGCCATCGAGATTTTACATTTTTCGCCGAAGCATCCTTCTAAAACTGCAGAAAAAGTTTTGAGGTCTGCTGTATCTAACTTAATGAACAAAGATGAAGGCGCTAAACACGAAGTATCTGGTCTTTTTGTAAAAACTGCTTTTGTAGATCAGGGCCCAACACTAAAAAGAATTTCTCCCGCTCCAATGGGGCGCGCCTATAGAATAAGAAAAAGATCTAATCACGTTACAATTGTTGTAGCAACAAAAAAGTAATCGGAGGAAGTTTTGGGTCAAAAGACTAATCCAATCGGGTTTAGAGTAGGAATTATTAAAGGATGGGAATCCAACTGGTATGAAAGCAAAAGCTATTCTACAAAGCTGCTGGAGGATAAAAAGTTAAGAACCTACGTGAGAAAAAGATTACAGAATGCTGGAATTGCTTCCATCAAAATTGATAGAACATCGAAGAATATTGTATTAGCAATTCATACATCAAGACCTGGCGTTGTTATTGGAAAGAGCGGTAAAGAGATTGCTCAAATTGAAGAAGAATTAAAGAAGGTTACTGATAAAGAAGTAAAAATTCAGATTACTGAGATCAAAAGGCCTGAGTTAGATGCTTATCTTGTTGCAGAAAATGTTGCCAAGCAGATTGAAGGAAGAGTTTCTTTCCGCCGGGCTATGAAATCTTCTATTACATCTGCAATGAGAATGGGTGCCGAGGGGATAAGAATTATGTGTTCCGGCCGTCTTGGCGGCGCCGAAATGGCAAGAACTGAACAATATAAAGAAGGAAGAATTCCGCTTCACACACTGCGTGCCGATATCGATTATGCTACAGGAACAGCACAAACAATTTACGGGTCAATAGGAGTAAAAGTATGGATTTGCCGCGGAGAAATTTTAGGTAAACGTTCAACCGAATAAAGAAGTTTGAGGAGTATTTTTCATGTTAATGCCAAAAAGAGTCAAGTTTCGTAAAGCACATAGGGGTAGAAGAACTGGTAAAGCTACGCGCGGTCACCTTGTGAACTTTGGAGATTTTGGACTGAAAGCCATGGAGCCGGCTTGGATTACAAGCAGACAAATTGAAGCCTGTCGTGTTGCTTTATCGCGTCAGATGAAGCGAGACGGAAAAGTTTGGATACGAATTTTTCCTGATAAACCGGTTTCTAAAAAACCACTTGAAACAAGAATGGGTAAAGGAAAAGGCGCACCTGAATTTTGGGTAGCTGTTGTGCTTCCAGGAAGAATTATGTTTGAAGTAGGCGGTGTTGACAAAAAAACTGCGCATGACGCTTTAACTCTAGCTTCTCATAAACTTCCAATTAAAACAAAAATTGTTCAAAGACCCGACTTAGAATCATAAAAAGGTTTGACTATATATGAAGATCTATCAAATTAGGGAGATGTCCACTGATGAAATCAAGAAGAGAATTCTTGAAGAGGAAATAAATCTTGTGGATTTAAGATTTCAACTTGAACTTAAGAATTTGACCAACACGTCAAAAATTCGCAACACTAGGAAAGATATTTCAAAGATGAAAACAATTCTCAAGGAAAGAGAAATTCAAGAAGAAAAAAAATCAAAGGAAAATAAATAAGGAGAGAGTTGATTTTTATGGAGACGAAAAGAGGTTTAAGAAAAACAAAGATTGGCACTGTTGTTAGTAATAAAATGAGCAAGAGTGTTGTAATTGCAATTGAAAGACGCGTAGCTCATCCTATTTATAAAAAGTATGCTAAAAAAACTACAAAATTAATGGCACACGATGAAAAGAATGAATGTGGAATTGGTGATCTTGTTAAGATTATGGAAACTCGTCCTTTGAGTAAAAGTAAAAGATGGCGTATTGTAGAGATAGTCGAAAAAGCCAAATAATACAGTTTGATGAGGAGCTGCATATAAAATGGTACAAGAAGAAACAAATTTAGTTGTAGCGGATAATTCCGGAGCCAAAAAGGTTCGATGTATCCGCGTGCTAGGTGGTAGCAATCGGCGTTACGCTTCAGTTGGCGATGTAATTGTTGTGAGTGTTAAGACTGCAATTCCAGGAGGCGGCGTAAAAAAGGGAGAAGTTTCTCGTGCTGTTATTGTTAGAACAAAAAAAGAAGTTAGAAGAAAAGACGGTTCTTACATTCGCTTTGATGAAAATGCTGCTGTACTTTTAAATACACAGGGCGAACCAAGGGGAACTCGTATCTTCGGACCCGTTGCAAGGGAATTAAGAGACAAAAAATTTATGAAGATAATTTCTCTGGCTCCAGAGGTTTTATAAGGATAGAGTGAATATGAAAATTAGAAAGAACGATAACGTAATTGTAATTGCCGGCAATTATAAAGGAAAAACCGGAAAGGTTTTAAAACTTTTTAAAAAAGAAGAACGAGCAATTGTTGAAGGCGTTAACATTCGCAAACGTCACACTAAACCGTCTCAAAAAAATCCGCAAGGCGGAATAATGGAAAAAGAGGCGCCTATTAATATTTCAAATTTGATGATCATTGATCCCAAAACCAACGAGGGGACAAGAATTGGCTCCAAAATTATCATTGATGATAAAACTGGCAAAAAGAAAAATGTTAGAGTAAGCAAATCAAGCGGCGAAATGCTTGGCTAATCAATAAGGGTTAACGATGGCAGAACAAAAGAAACAAAAAGAGCAAAAAGATAAAAAAGCTAAAGTTGTTGAAGCAAAACAACCAGCAGCTAAAGTGATCGAAGAAAAAATACCTGCTCGCTTAAAAGTAAAATATTTAAAAGAGATTGTTCCGAAATTAAAAGAACAATTCAATTACAAGAGTATTATGCAAGTTCCTCGTTTGTCTAAAATTGTTCTTAACATGGGTGTTGGGCAAGCTACACAGGACCCCAAAATTTTAGATGAAGCAGTTAAGGATTTAGAGATTATAGCAGGACAAAAAGTTTCTGTTCGTCAAGCCAAGCAGGCTATCTCGAACTTTAAACTGCGAGAAGGAATGAAGATTGGCGCTAAGGTAACTTTGCGAAGAGAAAGAATGTATGAGTTTTTAGACCGTTTAATTTCTATTGCTCTTCCACGTGTACGCGATTTTAGAGGTGTTTCAGATAAATCGTTTGATGGACGTGGCAACTATACGCTTGGGATCAAAGAACAAATTATTTTTCCCGAAATAAATGTTGATAAAGTAACTAAGGTTCTGGGAATGGACATTACTTTTGTTACTACTGCAAAAGCTGATAAAGAGGCATTCGAACTATTAACGGCTTTCGGTATGCCTTTCAGAAAGAAAGAAATAAACTAAAAGGAAATTATGGCAAGAAAAAGTTTATTAGCTCGCGAAGTAAAAAAGAGAAAACTTTACGAGAAGTTTGCTAAAAAAAGAAAAGAATTGAAAGAGAAAGGCGATTACGATGCTCTCCAAGAGCTTCCAAGAAATTCAGCTTTGTCTCGTCAGCATAACAGATGTTTAATAACTGGAAGACCCAGAGGATTTTATAGAAAGTTTGGCATTTCTCGTCTTGTTCTAAGAGAAATGGCTTTACGCGGTGAAATTCCTGGACTTAAAAAAGCAAGTTGGTAATTGAAGGAGACTAGGTAAATGCCAGCAACAGACCCGATTGCAGATTTTTTAACTCGTATTAGAAACGCAGTAAAAGCAAGGAAAAAATATGTAGATATTCCTTCTTCAAAGATGAAAGTTTCTCTTGCAGAGATTTTAAGAACCCAGAGTTTTATTAGAGACTATAACATAATTGAAGACAATAAACAGAACCTACTAAGGATTCATCTAAAATATGTGGGGGGCACTCCTTCTATTGCTGGAATGAAGAGAATAAGCACCCCTGGATTGAAAGTTTATGTCGGAAAAGATGAAATTCCAAGAGTATTGAATGGTCTCGGTATTTCAATTCTTTCTACGCCGAAAGGATTGTTGACCAACAAGCAAGCAAAAAGAGAATTGGTTGGCGGAGAAGTTGTCTGCCAAGTTTGGTAAAAAAATTCTAGAGGTAATGAAAGTGTCACGTATAGGTAAAAAACCAATCAAAATAAATAAAGACGTAAAAATTACTAAAGCCAACGGCGTTCTTATGGTAAATGGGAAATTAGGACAACTCCAAATGAAAGTTCATCCTAATATTTCTGTTGAAGTTCAGAACGATGAAATAATTGTCACCCGACCTAACGATACAAAAGAAAATAGAGCATTGCATGGTCTAATGCGAGCGTTGATTGCTAATATGGTTCAAGGTGTTACAGAAGGTTACACAAAATCTTTAGACATTATTGGTGTTGGTTACAAAGCAGAAGCCAAAGGAGACGCGGTTTTATTTAACTTGGGCTACTCGCATCCTATCTATTTTATTCCACCGGATGGAATTAAAATTGAAGTGCCGGCTCCAACTCAAGTAAAGGTTTCCGGCAGCGATAAAGAATTAGTAGGAATGGTTGCCGCAAAAATTAGATCATTCAAAAAGCCTGAACCGTACAAAGGTAAAGGGGTAAAATATTCGAACGAAGTTATTATCCGTAAAGCTGGCAAGACAGCAGGTAAGTAATAGGAGATTCTGAAAAATGTTTTTAAGGGATAATCAAAGAAGAAGTAGAAAACGAGTTCGTGTTCGCAAAAAGATTTCGGGCAGCGCAGAACGTCCCCGTTTATCTGTGTTCAAAAGCGCTAATCATATTTACGCTCAATTGATTGATGATGATAAAGGAATTACATTAACTGGAGCATCTACACTTTCTAAAGAACTTGCAGAAGAATTAAAGAACACTAAAGGAAGAATTTCGAAGAGCAAATTAGTTGGAAAATTGATAGCAAAAAAAGCCGCTGAGAAAAATATTAGTGTAGTTGTCTTTGATAGAAGCGGGTATGCTTATCATGGAAAAGTTAAAGCAATTGCAGAAGGTGCCAGAGAAGGGGGTCTTAAATTTTAATTCTTGCCGGATCGTCTAATGGCAGGACAGCGGCCT
This sequence comes from Melioribacter sp., assembly GCA_020723965.1. Classification (GTDB taxonomy): domain Bacteria; phylum Bacteroidota; class Ignavibacteria; order Ignavibacteriales; family Melioribacteraceae; genus DYHW01. The sequence goes on from DYHW01000001.1 coordinate 481,798, forward strand.
TTGGAGCCGTATGTGGAGGTTCGACTCCTCCTCCGGCAGCCAAAAAAACTTAAATTGAAGTTAGAACCATAGATTGTAAACTAGGGAGATCAAATTGAATTTCAAGTACAAAAAAGTATCGGGTCTTGAGAATCTTAAAGAAAAAATTGTTCACATTAACCGTGTTGCAAAAGTTGTTAAAGGCGGGCGCAGATTCAGCTTTAATGCTATTGTTGTTGTAGGAGATGGGCGCGGGCATGTAGGCGTAGGACTTGGTAAAGCTAACGAGGTAACCGACGCAATTTCGAAAGGCGTAGACGACGCGAAGAAAAATGTTTTTAGAGTTTCTTTAAACAAAGGAACAATTCCTCATCCAATTATTGGAAAATTTGGCGCAGGGAAAGTTTTGATTAAACCCGCCTCGCCTGGAACTGGTTTGATTGCTGGCGGTGGTGTGCGCGCCGTTTTAGAAGCAGCAGGCGTAGCTGATGTTCTTACTAAGTCGCTCGGTTCAAGCAATCCGCATAATCAAGTTAAAGCAACTTTGAACGCCTTATTAAATCTTATTGATGCAAGAGCTATGGCTAGTAAGCGCGGACTAAAAGTTGCCGAGTTATTTAATTTGTAATAGAGGTTTAGATGGCTAAGAAATTAAAAATAACACAAACAGGAAGTGTAATAGACCGACCGGTGCCGCAAAAGCTTACAATAAAAGCTTTGGGACTTGGCAGACCTAACTATTTTAAAATTCATAACGATACTCCTCAAATAAGAGGAATGGCAAGAAAAGTTGCTCATCTTGTTAAAGTAGAAGAAATAGAAGCATAACGAGGATTAAATGGATATTTTAAGCAATTTAAGACCTGCAAAAGGTTCTAGCAAAAAAGTAAAAAGAATTGGACGCGGCGAAGGAAGCGGGCATGGCGGCACTGCTACACGCGGCGAGAACGGTCAACGTTCCCGTGCAGGTGCAAAATATAGGGCTTGGTTTGAAGGGGGACAGATGCCTTTGCAAAGAAGAATTCCTAAAAGAGGTTTTCATAGTCCGTTCAGATTGGAATATCAGGTTGTTAATCTTGGCAGCTTACAAAAATTGGTTGACGATAAGAAAGTTGAAGACGGCATTATAAATGCAGTCTCTCTTTATAAAAATGGGGTTATTTCGAAAGCAACCGCTCCTTTCAAAATTTTAGGGAACGGCGAACTTAAAACCAAATTAAGTGTAGAAGCGCACAAGTTTAGCGCTTCTGCTAAAGAGAAAATTGAGTCTGTTGGCGGAACCATCAAAGAGATTAAAGTTTAATGGCTAAACTACAAGAAACTTTCCGGAACATTTTTAAGATTCACGAATTAAGAGAAAGAATACTCTATACAGTTGCTCTTCTTATTATCGTTAGGATCGGTTCACATATCACACTTCCTGGTATCGATACAGGGCTTTTGCAATCCGCTACTCAACATTCATCAGCCGATAGCTTATTTGGGTTGTATGATTTGTTTGTAGGAGGAGCATTTAGAAATGCGGCAATTTTTGCACTCGGAATTATGCCCTACATTTCGGCTTCAATCATTTTGCAAATAGGCGGCGCAGTTGTTCCCTATCTACAAAAACTTCAACGCGAAGGAGAAGATGGAAGAAAAAAGCTTAACCAGTTAACGCGTTACTTAACTGTTCCTATTTCGACTTTACAGGCTTGGGGCGTTTCTATTCACCTTATGAATATGCAATACAATAATTCTCCGGTTGTTCCTGAAGCTGTTCGCGGTATAGCATGGACATTCACAACGGTTGTTCTTCTTGTTTCAGGCACTATGTTCATAATGTGGATGGGTGAACAGATAACTGAAAAAGGAATTGGCAATGGAATTTCTTTAATAATCTTCATCGGTATTATCAACCAGTTTCCATTTGCTCTTCTTGATGAATATAGATTGATAGCTGCTGGTCAGCGTAATCTTGTTGTTGAAATTGTAATAATTGGATTGATGGTTCTTATAATTTCTGGTGTTATTTTGGTTACACAAGGCACAAGAAGAATTCCTGTTCAATATGCTAAAAGAGTTGTAGGGAGAAAAGTTTATGGCGGTGTTACTCAGTACATACCGTTAAGAGTTAATACAGCCGGCGTTATGCCAATTATTTTTGCTCAATCTATTATGTTTGTTCCACAAACTTTGTTCTCTTTCTTTCCAGATAGTGAATTTATTGGAACTCTATCTCAATATTTTTCTTATCATAGTTTTACTTATGCTTTGATCTATGCAGTGATGATCATCTTCTTCACTTATTTTTATACTGCCATTGCATTTAATCCGCAAGATGTAGCAGAGAATATGAAAAAGCAGGGCGGGTTTATTCCCGGTATTCGTCCTGGTAAACAGACTGCAGAGTTTGTTGATAATATACTAACAAAAATTACTTTACCGGGGTCTTTCTTTTTAGCAATTATTGCAATTCTACCAACGTTTATTTCAAAATTTGGTGTATCCGGAAGTTTTGCATCTTTTTTTGGCGGAACTAGTTTATTGATTTTAGTTGGTGTTGCATTAGATACTTTGCAACAAATTGAATCTCACTTACTGATGAGACATTATGACGGATTTATGAAATCCGGAAAAATTAAAGGCAGAAGATCCTAAGAATAAGTTGTGATTTTAATTAAGAGCAAGCGCGAAATTGACTACATACGCGAAAGTAATAAGATTGTTGCAGAAACTTTACAATTAGTTAAGCGTTACGTAAGACCTGGCGTAACGACGTTTGAGTTAGATAAGATTGCCGAAGATTATATTCTAAGTAATAATGCGCACCCTGCTTTCAAGGGTTATTCGCAAGCGGGAGCGTTCGATTTTCCAGGTTCTATTTGTTCTTCAATTGATGATGAGGTTGTACACGGGATACCCGGCAACAGAGTTCTTCAAGAAGGTGAAATACTTTCTGTTGATGTTGGCGTTGAAAAAAACAAATATTTTGGAGATGCAGCTTTAACGATTGCAGTAGGAAAAATTTCCGACGAAAAACAAAAATTATTGGATGTAACCGAAAAGTCATTATATCTCGGCATAGAGCAAGCAGTTGCTAACAATCGTTTGGGAGATATTTCATTCGCTATCCAAAGTTATGTAGAGTCATTCGGGTTTTCGGTTGTTAGAGATTTGTGCGGACATGGAGTTGGAAAGTTTTTACATGAAGACCCACAAATTCCGAATTACGGAAAAAAAGGAACTGGTCCTTTATTGAAGAATGGAATGACCTTAGCTATTGAACCCATGATAAATGTAGGCACATATAAAGTTGTTGTTGCTCAAGACGGGTGGACAGTTTTAACTGCAGATGGAACACCTTCTGCGCATTTTGAACATACAATTGTAATATTGAACGGTAACCCGGAAATACTAACTATTTGTTAATAAATGGCAAAGCAAGGACCAATAAAAGTTGATGGAGTTGTAACCGAGACGCTGCCTAATGCGCACTTCAAAGTTCGCTTAGATAATGGTCATGAAATTCTTGCTCATATTTCCGGTAAGATGAGAATGCACTTCATCAAAATTTTAGTGGGCGATAAAGTTTCGATAGAACTCTCGCCATATGACTTAAATAAAGGTAGAATTACTTACAGATATAAATAACGGAGTAATGAAATGAAGGTAAGAGCTTCAGTTCGAAAAATGTGTGAACATTGCAAGATTATACGAAGAAAAGGAGTTGTTCGAGTTATTTGCAAGAATAAAAAACATAAACAAAGACAAGGTTAAAATTTAGGAGGATATAGAGTGGCTCGTTTAGCAGGCATTGATTTACCAAAACAGAAAAAAGCGTATATAGGGTTAACCTACATTTTTGGTATAGGGCAAAAATCTGCCACGGATATTCTTGCAAGGGCAAATGTGAATCCTAACAAGAAAGTATCCGAGTTAACCGAAGAAGAAATTGCAAAAATCCGTTCTATAATGACTTCAGATTATAAAGTAGAAGGCGCATTAAGAAGCGAAGTGCAGCAGGGCATAAAACGTTTGATGGATATTGGCGCTTACCGGGGGCTTCGTCATAGAAGAAGTTTGCCTGTTCGAGGTCAACGCACTAGAACTAATTCTAGAACACGTAAAGGAAAACGTAAAACAGTTGCCGGGAAAAAGAAAACTCCGGCTAAGAAGTAATAACTAATTTTTTTTGAGGAGTAAAATTGGCTAAAGTTGCTAAAAAGACTAGAAAAAAAGTGCACGTTGATGCTGTTGGTGTTGCTCATATTAAAGCTACATTCAACAACGTGATCGTAACGATTACCGATATTTACGGCAATACAATCTCTTGGTCTTCTGCCGGTAAAAATGGTTTTAAGGGTTCACGTAAAAACACTCCATTTGCCTCTCAGGTTACAGCAGAAGCTGCCGCTAAAGAAGCTTATGACCTTGGTTTGAGAAAAATTGACGTGTTTGTTAAAGGACCAGGCGCCGGTAGAGAAGCGGCTATTAGAGCGTTAAATACTGCAGGATTGGAGATACTTTCGATTAAAGATCACACTCCAATTCCTCACAATGGCTGCAGACCACCAAAACGTAGAAGAGTTTAATCAGGAGAATTTTAGATGGCAAGATACACCGGTTCAAGTTGTAAATTATGCAGACGAGAAAAAACGAAGCTTTTTCTAAAAGGAGCTAAGTGTTATTCAGAAAAATGTCCTGTTGAAAAAAGAAATTATGCACCAGGGCAGCACGGATTAAGCCGCCGTACAAAGTTTTCTGAGTATGGAGTACAGCTTAGAGAGAAGCAGAAGGTAAAAAGAATTTACGGTTTGCTTGAAACACAATTTCACAATTACTTCGAGAAAGCGCTTCAACAAAAAGGAGTTACCGGCGCTAACTTGCTTAAGTTTCTTGAAAGAAGATTAGATAATGTTATTTTCCGTCTCGGATTTGCTCCTTCGAGAAAAGCTGCTCGTCAATTAATTCTTCACAGGCATTTTACCGTGAACAATCAAATAGTCGATATACCATCTTTCCTTCTTGCACCGGGCGATGTGATTACGGTTCGAGATAAGAGCAAAAAGCTTGATGCAATTCATAATTCATTAAGAAGAACTAAAGATAATATTTACGGATGGCTGTCGCTTGATAAAGCGACTCTTTCGGGAACTTTCTTGAATCTCCCAGAAAGAGAAGACATTCCATTGAATGCTAACGAACAACTTATTGTTGAGTTGTATTCTAAGTAAGAAATAAAAATTATTAAGAGGATACTAAATGAGCTATCCATTCATTAAGATGCCTGATGGAATCGTTTTAGACGAATCCTCTAGCAGCGAGAGATTTGGAAAATTTACAATTGAACCTTTGGAAAGAGGTTTTGGTGCTACATTAGGAAATTCTTTAAGAAGAGTTTTATTATCATCCCTTACTGGTGCTGCTATTACTGCAGTAAAAATTGAGGGTGTTCTTCATGAATTTTCTACTGTGCCAGGTGTTCTGGAGGATGTTACAGAAATAATTCTTAACTTGAAAAAAGTCAGAATGAAAATTCTGAACAAGAAAACCACAAGCTGTGAAATTTCTTTGAACGGATCTAAAGAATTCAAAGCAGCAGACATTCAGAAAGCCTGCCCAGATATTGAAATTCTTAATCCGGAACTTCACATTGCACGCTTAAATTCTGATGCAAAGCTGAACATGGAATTGAAATTTGGTATTGGTAAAGGATATGTTCCTTCTAACGAACAAAAGATCCCCGAAATTACTATTGGAACAATTCCAATAGATTCCATCTTTACTCCAATTGTAAATGTTCGTTACGATGTTGAAAATGTGCGTATTGGCGAAAGAAATGATTTCGAGAAATTAACATTCGAAATTACTACAGATGCTTCTATTACGCCGCAGGAAGCTTTATCCAGCGCTGCCAAAATATTGAAAGATCATATTAGCATCTTTATCAACTTTGATACTGAGCCTGAAGAAGAAAAAGTTGAAACAGAAAAAGATACTGAAAGTGAACGAATAAGAAAAATTCTATTAACAAGCGTTGATGATCTTGAATTGAGCGTTCGTTCTCACAATTGTTTGAAAGCTGCTAACATTAAAATATTGGGTGATCTTGTTAGAAGAGAAGAAGCAGAAATGCTGAAGTTCAGGAATTTCGGACGCAAATCTCTTGCTGAATTGACTGAAATTGTTGCAAACTACGGACTCGATTTTGGCATGGACGTAGATAAATATTTAAAAGATAAACCAGAAAACAACTAGCATTTCCAGAAGGTTGAAAGATGAGACATCGAGTTAAAGGAAGAAAATTAAAGAGAACTTCAAGTCATAGACTTGCGACATTAAGATCGTTAGCAGCATCGCTGCTTAAGCATAAAAAAATTAAAACAACCGTTGCTAAAGCAAAGGAATTGAAAAAGTTTATTGAACCGCTGGTTACTAAAGCCAAGAATGATACTATTCATGCTCGAAGATTAGTTTCGGCAGAAATAAATGACAGAAAAATTGTATCTGAATTGTTTGGTGATATCGTAACAAAGATTGGAGACAGACCGGGTGGTTATACGCGAGTTGTTCGCTTAGGGCAAAGAAAAGGTGATGCAGCAGAAATGGCAATAATCGAATTGGTTGATTTTAGCGGCATTGTTAAACCGAAAACTCCTAAGAAAGGAAAAGAAGAAACTGTAGTCTCAAAAGAAGAATCTAAAACAGAAGAGAAAACTGAAGAGAAACCAACTAAGAAAGCTGCCGCTAAGCCGAAAAAAGAAAAAAAGGAAAAAACAGAGAATGCTGAAGTGAAAGTGAGTAAGACTAAGACCGACAAGAAATCAAAAGAAAAATAAGAAAAGAAAAAAAAGTAATTTTATTCAGTTATAGTTTATTTGGAAAAAGAGTAACCAAGTATTCGGTTGCTCTTTTTTATTTTAAATCCGTAATTATCATTACATTTCCATGTAAGAGTATACAGTTAGTAGGATTTAGTCAATAAATTATCTGATACTCACATTGAAGTTATTCATAAATTTGCCCCATTAAATTGGAAGCAGTATAATCTCATAAGAAAATTAAATATGCACAAAATTGAATTCATAAAACCTGTTTATAATCTAAACGAAATTCCAAAACAAATTTTGCCGGAACTTGTATTGTGCGGACGTTCAAACGTTGGCAAATCTTCTTTTATCAATTCACTGTTCAATACAAAAATAGCAAAAACAAGTTCAACGCCTGGTAAAACGCGTTCAATAAATTATTATTTAGTTGACAATAAATTTTATATTATCGATTTGCCCGGCTTTGGTTACGCAAAAGTTTCAAAAGAAGAGCGAGATGACTGGCAAAAACTAATTGTTAAGTATTTTTCCCTGCAAAGGTCTATCCAGTTAGTTGTGCATCTTATTGATAGCCGTCATGACCCTATGCTGCTCGATATTCGGCTTAACCATTTTCTTAGAACAGAAAATATTCCATACTTTATAGTGCTGAATAAGATAGATAAGTTAAAGCAATCGGAAATAGCAAGAACAAAAAAGCAGATTACACAATTTTTTCCCGAATTACTTTTTGGAGAAAACGGTTTCCTTTATTCATCTATTAAAGGAACAGGTAAAAAAGAAGTTAATAAAATCCTCTCAAAGATTTTCCTTTAGTGAAAAATTCTCAGAACTTTAGTATAATTGAACTGAGATTTATCACTTAAAACAAATCAATCATGATCTCTTCAAATTTTTTGGCTGCGGTAGGGAATGACCAATAAATATAAAAGACGCATTTTGATTTTTCTCTTCATCCCCATGCTGCTTGTAATTCCATTCTTCACTGAAGATTTGATGCTGCGCATAATTTCAGCCATCGTACTTATTATTTATGTCGGGTTTATTATATTTCTTCGCGATTCATCCAAAGCCGCAGATGTTGTACAAATAACCGAGACGCCCAAACAAAGTGATACTTTCGAATTAAGTGACGACAATTATGAAACAGATGACGGTGAAGATTTTAAAATAATCTCTACAAATAAAAATATTGAAGTAATCACTGCAGAAAGTTTTAAATCTGGTTTTTCAAAAAGCAATAAAGATTTTTTCAAACCGCCCGATTTTAAAAAGAGCTTCGACAGTATAGTTCACGAAGAATTGCCTAAGGATGTAAATCAGGATGAGCAATTCGGGTTTGCGCTCGAAAAAATATTAAGCGTTGTTAAAGAAGCATATTTAGCTCATACTGCAGCATTTTTCTGGTATAATAAAAACAAAAAACGCCTAACGCTCGAAAAATATATTTCCTCTTCAACTCAAATTACTCAGCGAAAGTTTGATCTTGAAGATGATATTATTGGCAGGATAGTTCAAAAAGAAGAACCCGAAATTTTAACCGATATTCCTGCAAATGCCGAAGCAGACCTCATTCGTTATTACACACAGCCGCAGGGAATAAAGAGCTTTATAGGCGTTCCTCTTTATTACGGAAAGAGTTTAACGGGAGTGCTTGCTCTCGATTCAAAAGTAAACGACGCCTTTGGGATAGAACAAGTTTATACGCTTGGAAAAATTGTTCGTGTTATTTCTGTAATCATAAATTTGTTCGAAGAAAAATTTTCTGAATCGCAAGCCGAACAACGTTTGAAGACCCTTGTTGATATTTTGAGCTACGATAAGAAATATGAATCAGAATCAGAGCTAATCCATTCAATTGAAATTGCTATGCAAGGATTGCTTGATTGGGATGCATTCACGCTAGTAACTTACAGACATAACGATCAAAAATTTAAGACGACAAAAATCATAAATAAAACTTCGCTAAAATATGTAGGCGAGAATCTCGAGATAGAACTTTCCGGCACTTTTGTTGGCAGGGCAATTTTAAGTAACACACCTGTTAAGATTGATGATACTGCGCAAACAGATGTTCCTCGTTTCGCTAAAACAGAGGACGTAAGTTTTGATGGTTCATTCCTTGCCGTTCCGCTTGTTTATGACGACCAGAATTACGGAATTCTTTGTTTTGAAAGTTTGAAGAAAAATAGTTACTCCAACAATGATGTAACATTTATTCGTAACGCAACAAAGATCTTTGCGTTCATTCTGCATTCTTATTCTACTATAAATATTTTAAAATCTCTTCTTTCTGTTGATGTTGAAACTAAGGCGCTAAACTATGATTCATTTATAGAGCGTTTAACGATTGACCTTGTTCGCAGCAAAGAACTTGGAATTCAAGGTGCTGTAGCTCTCATTCGTATAGATGATTTCTTGGAACAGGAATCTTTATTTGAAGGGGACCCGTTCCCCAAAATATTACGAGCTGTTGCTCAGATGATAAAAGATGAAATTACCCCGCTCAATTTATTTGGAAGAATCAGCGAAAAAGTATTTGCTGTCTATTTTTTTAACACTGCCCCGAAAGATGTTTTCTTGTGGGCGGAAAAACTAAGAATAAAAATTGCGCGCAAACTTATTGCTGTTGTATCAAAACAAACTACATTCACTGTATCAATTGGAGTTGCTGCTACTTCGGAAAAATTAGACGTTCAAGAAATTCTTTTAAACGCTGAACTCGCTTTGAAAAAAGCCCTTGAGAAAGGCGGCAATACTGTTAAAATCATAAACTAAATTTTTAAGAATCCATGAATAATTTTTTTGTAATCGTGCTTGATGGAGTAGGAATTGGCGAACTGCCCGATGCAGAACACTATGGCGACAAAGGCAGCGATACGCTTTGTAATATGGCAGAAGCCGTTGGCGGGTTAAATATTCCGAATTTAGAAAAACTTGGGCTTGGTAATATTAAATCGATCAAAGGAGTGTCTAAGCAGTTAAAGCCGCTGGCTTCGTTCGGAAAACTTGCCGAAATTTCCGCCGGTAAAGATTCTACTTCAGGGCATTGGGAATTAGGCGGATTAAAAGTTGAAAAAGAATTTCCTCTTTATCCCCATGGATTTCCGCCTGAGGTCATAAATAAGTTTTTGAAAGAAACTGGACTAAATGGAATTTTAGGAAATTATCCGGCAAGTGGAACAGAAATAATTCAAAAACTTGGCGCAGAACATATACGAACCGGCTATCCTATAGTTTACACTTCTGCTGATTCCGTCTTTCAAATTGCTGCTCATGAAAATATTATTCCGCTTAAACAACTTTATGAAATTTGCAGTATAGCGCGTGAAAAAGTTTTGATTGGGAATGACGAAGTTGGCAGAATAATTGCCCGCCCCTTCCTTGGCTCTAATGGAAATTTTGAACGATCTACAAACAGAAAAGATTTTTCGGTTGATCCACCGTCGCCAACAATTCTTGATTACTGTTCGAACGATGAAATAGAAACATACGGTATTGGAAAAGTAAACGACCTTTTTAATTACAAAGGAATAAAACACCAGCTAAAAACAAAAAGTAACTTTGAAGGAATTGAAAAGATTATTCACTGTGCAAAAAAAGTGAAAGGCGCTTTTATATTTGCTAATCTTGTTGATTTTGATGTTTACTACGGGCATCGCAATGATCCTTTCGGTTTTCACAAAGCTCTTCAAGAATTTGATGCTAAATTACCTGAACTATTAAATAGTTTGGACGAAACCGATCATCTAATATTTTGTTCTGATCACGGAAATGATCCTACAGATGTAAGCACAGACCATACCCGCGAATACGTTCCGCTGCTCTATTACAAAAAAAATTATGATGGAAAAGATCTTGACATCAGAAATACTTTTGCAGATGTAGCCCAAACCGTAGCCCACTTTTTTAATCTGAATAACGATTTGAACGGCACAAGTTTTTTAAATGTGTAATGAATTGATGTTAATACTTTACTTATGTTTTCTTTTCTATCTGATAAAATAGAAAGTAAAAGTTCTCTGAAAAATAAGAACAGTCATTTTTTAAAAAAAGACAAACAGCACAATTTTGCAGATAGTTCAACAATATCATTCTATGATAAAAAATAATTTATATTATAAAAAAGCACTTAGTAGAGAAAGAATGAGAATAGAGCTTTAAGCTCTATAAAATTTTTTGAAAATTCTCTTGAGTTACAATTTGACCATTTCAAAATTTTTTAATAAAGTTGCGACACGCTAACACAATAATTAGTTCTGTTGCAAAGATTTTACAATATGTTATCTTGTTTACAATAAGTGAGTAATACAAAAAGAGTGGAATTAAAATTATCACACCAAAGAATTGAGAGGCTGAATTGATACTTGGAAGAGTAATTGGTACCGTGTGGTCGACCAGAAAAGATGAAAATCTTGTCGGAGCAAAATTTTTAATTGTTCGTCAAATTGATCTAGACTACAAGCCAAAAGAAGTAACAGTAATTGCTGTTGACAGTGTTGGCGCTGGAGTTGGAGAGGTTGTTATTGTTGCTCAGGGCAGTTCGGCTCGTCAAACAACTTTCACAAAAAACAAACCTGTTGATGCAGTTATTATGGCTATTGTTGATAAATTAGATATTTCAGTCAAAGATAAACAAAAAGAAACGGCAGCGGTGTAATGTTTCTTGGTCGAATAATTGGAACTATCTGGGCAACAAGAAAATATGATGCCGTTACAGGATACAAAATGCAGTTTGTTCAACCAATAGATGCAGATCAACATACAATTGGCGAACCTATAATTGCTTTAGACACCATTGGTGCCGGACCGGGCGAAATAATTTTTTATGTTACAGCAAGCGAAGCAGTCATTCCTCTTGATGTTGATATGGCTCCGGTCGATGCTTCAATTGTTGGTATTGTCGATTCCATTAACGTTTCTGTCTAATAGGAAAAAATCGTGAAGATCACCAAGCAATTCACAAACCGAGATAGCCAATCTCTCGATAAATACCTTCAGGAAATTGGCAGGGTCGATTTGCTAACCCCTGATGAAGAGATAGACCTTGCACTAAGAATAAAACAGGGGGATCAACTAGCGCTCGAAAAACTTGTTAAAGCTAATCTTCGTTTTGTTGTTTCTGTTGCCAAGCAGTATCAGAATCAAGGATTAACCCTTGGCGATCTTATAAATGAGGGGAATCTCGGGTTGATTAAAGCGGCAAAACGTTTTGATGAAACACGCGGTTTCAAATTTATTTCGTATGCCGTGTGGTGGATCCGCCAATCGATTCTGCAGGCTCTCGCAGAACAATCTAGAATTGTCCGACTCCCTTTAAACAGAGTTGGCGCTTTAAATAAAATTGGAAGAGCTTATAGTAATTTAGAACAAGAATTTGAACGTGAACCAAGCCCGCAAGAAATTGCCCAAGAGCTTGATATGGATATTGCTGAAATTTCAGACGCTCTCAAAATTGCAGGCCGTGCGGTTTCGGTAGATGCGCCATTTACTACAGGAGAAGAAAACCGGCTCCTCGATATACTTGAAAATGATGAACAACCTTCTCCAGATTATTTTTTGATGACAGAATCGCTCAAAGGGGAAATCGAACGTGCACTCTCAACGCTTTCTTTACGTGAAGCTGAAGTGATAAAACTCTACTTTGGTTTGAATAAAGAACACTCCCTTACGCTTGAAGAAATTGGAGAAAAATTTAATCTTACACGCGAACGTGTTCGGCAGATAAAAGAAAAAGCAATTCGAAGATTGCGCCACGCATCGCGAAGTAAAAACTTAAGAGCTTATCTTGGCTAATAAGAAAAACTGATGAATCTTTTTTCCATCAAAAAAATCATGCTTTTTTTATTTGCCGTTCTGATTTTTTTCAGCGGATGCTCTGCATCTAGTCCGTACAGATTTAAGCAAAGCAGACCCGAGAAAGAAAAACCGCCTGCGGTTCGATTTACCCACGCAGATTCAATTACAAGCAAAAAAAATATAGAGCAAAAAAAAGAAACGATCATAATTTCGGATCTGCCCGATTCATTAGATGAATTCGATGAACTTCCAATTGAAGAAAATCCAATCGATAAATCTAAGTTTGTGTCTAATCTAGAAAAACTCAAAAATTATAATCTCAGCTTAACTCCGCGCGAAAAAATTCTTCTTGAGGTAATTAAATTTTTAGACACGCCTTACAAATACGGCGGCAATAGCGATAGGGGAATCGATTGTTCAGCTTTCACCTTGCAAGTTTTTAAAAATTCCCTTTCACTGGATATGCCGCGCAACACACGCGAACAATATAGATTTGGTGAAAAAATTTCTCAAGATGAATTGAAGTTTGGCGATCTGGTTTTCTTTAATACGAGCAGAAGATCAAACCCCGGTCACGTTGGAATTTATCTTGGAGAAAATCAATTTGCCCATGCAAGCCGTTCTCTCGGTGTAATTGTTTCATCTTTAGAAGAGACTTATTACAAAAAGAAATATGTTGGTGCCCGCCGGTTCATTCAGATTAGTGAATAACTTTATTGTGAATAGCTTTCCTATCCTATTTTCATCAAATCTCTAAATTGAAATTAAGAGCAGTTTGCCTTAATTTTAATTATTAACAAAAAATATTTCGGAGCGAACAATGGAATTTAGAATTGAAACTGACACAATGGGTGAAATGAAAGTGCCGGTCGATAAGTATTACGGTGCGCAAACTGCAAGATCGTTAATGAATTTTAAAATTGGAGGCGAAAGATTTCCTGCTGAATTGATACGCGCACTTGGAATTGTAAAGAAAGCTGCTGCTCTTACAAACCATGAATTAGGAAGTTTATCAAAAGAGAAATTGGAATTGATTCTTAAAGCTGCCGATGAAGTAATTGAAGGAAAATTAAATGACCATTTTCCGCTTGTGGTTTGGCAGACCGGAAGCGGCACACAAACAAACATGAATGCGAATGAAGTTATCTCAAACCGCGCTATTGAAATAGCCGGCGGTGTAATGGGAAGCAAAAAACCGATTCACCCGAACGATGATGTAAACAAAGCACAATCTACAAACGATGCTTTTCCAACTTCAATTCATGTTGCTGCCGTTGAAGAAATCCACCGCCGTTTAATCCCGATGGTAACTAAATTAAGAGATTCACTTGATGCAAAAGCAAAAGAGTTTAAAAACATTATTAAAATTGGCCGCACACATTTAATGGATGCAACTCCTCTAACTCTGGGTGATGAATTCAGTGGATATGCGATGCAGCTGACATATGGATTAGCCCGCATTAGCGATTCATTAAAACGATTATATGAAATTCCTCTTGGCGGAACTGCCGTTGGAACAGGTCTGAATGCGCATCCGGATTATGCTGTTAAAGTTGCTGAAAAAATATCAGATATTACCGGCATACAATTCAAAACGGCGCCGAACAAATTTGAAGCTATGGCTGGAAAAGATGCATTGGTAGAAATGAGCGGTGTATTAAAAACGCTTGCTGCCTCTTTGATGAAGATCGCAAATGATATTCGCTGGCTTGGTTCTGGTCCACGTTGTGGAATTGGCGAAATATCACTTCCCGAAAATGAACCCGGCAGCTCAATTATGCCGGGCAAAGTTAACCCAACTCAATCCGAAGCTATGACAATGGTTTGCGCGCAGGTATTTGGGAATGATGTTACGGTTAACATTGCCGGCTCAAGCGGAAATTTTGAATTAAATGTTTTCATGCCTGTTATTGCTTTCAACATTCTTCAATCGATCAAGCTGCTTGCTGATGGATGCGAAAGCTTCAGCGAACATTGTGTTGAAGGAATTACAGCTAACGAAGCGAACATCAAAAAACATCTTGAAAATTCTTTGATGCTTGTTACTTCTTTAAATCCGGTAATTGGTTATGACAATGCAGCAAAAGCGGCTAAAAAAGCACACAAAGAAAACAAAACTTTGAAAGAAGCAGTTTTAGAACTCGGGCTTTTAACTTCAGAAAAATTTGATGAAGTTGTTCGTCCAGAGAAAATGATTGGTCCAAGAAAATAAATTTTGTAAAAGGGTTACATTAAAAATAGATGTTTGTTGTTTTTTTTTAATGCAGAGCAATGTTCGGCATAATGCAGCGGTAAAGTAACGCTTACTATTTTTAGGAGGCAATAAAATGAAACCGAATTTCAAACATAAAATACTCGTCCTGCCTCTTTTGTTTTTTCTATTCGGATTTGGGTGTTTCGGTTCAGAATCGGAGAAGAGCAATATGGAATTTACATTTGGAACTGTTAAGTATATCGATCTCGAAGGCGGTTTCTATGGAATTATTACAGATGACAATAAGCGTCTCGACCCAATCAACCTTGCAAAAGAATTTCAAACAGACGGCAAGCGGATTATGTTCAAATACAAAGAGAAAAAAGACTTGGTTAGTTTTCACATGTGGGGAACAATTGTTGAAATTCTTGAGATCAAAGAGATAAAACAATAAACAGTGAAAGAAATGAGCAATCCTAAAGTTGTTCAATAATTACATACGTAATAGTTATGTAGCCGGCTAAGTGTAAATGGTGCGCATGCGGTAGATCTAGCGGCAGCTATTTTGCGACGGCTCTTATTGCAGTTTATAACGGGATATTTTATGAATTCAAAATTTGCAAGCGAATTTTATATTAGAGCAATTTCGTGCCTAATACTTTTCATATTTCAATTTTCGATTGCTAGCGCTCAATCATCTACTCAAGAATATCTCGGTTGGCAAAAGTATATAAGCACAGTTCATAATATTTCTTTCTATTATCCAAAGAATTTTAAAATAAAGGAATTTGGTCCATCATCTTTGAACTTGAGCGGGTCTAAAGGGTTTGGGTGCGAAATAGATATTTCAAATATTGAAGAAATATATAAAATGATTACTCAGTTTAGTTCCGGACAAACTATTTCGAGCGATAAGATGAAAGAAGTTGCTTTTAACAGAGCAATGGCATACAACAGTGCCGATGGACCGGACGGTTCATACTACGGCAGCGATCCGATTATTGATAAAGAATTCAAAACTTCGCAAGGTTTGAGAGCAATCAAGTTTTACATGACCGGCGTTACAGAAGATTATATTGCCGAAACAACTTCTAAAGTAAAAATCGGTCCATTTTACGGCGTGGATATTTCTTCTAAAAGCAGACGAACAGTTATTGTTATTATGTTTCAAACTGGAGAATTAGCTAACAGCGGCGAGGAAAAATTGATGGATAAGATTGTGGAATCTATTTCAATTGTTAAATGAATGAATGGTGCATACTCTATTTTTTAATATCGTTTACAAGAAATTTTATGAAAATAGCATTGGTCCAACAGAAAGCATCGAACAATAAAGAAGTCAATATTCAGAAAGGAGTGGAAGCGGTTCGTAAAAGCGCATCTTCAGGCGCAAAAATAATTTGTTTTGCAGAATTAGCATTCACTCCGTTCTTCCCGCAAAAATCATCCGACAGAAAACCTCTCGATCTTTCTGAAACTATTCCGGGATCGACAACTGAGATTTTTTCCAAGTTAGCCAACGAATTAAATGTTGTGATAATATTAAATCTATATGAACGAGAAGGAGACAGAACATTTGATGCTTCGCCGGTTATTGATGCTGACGGAAAAATTTTAGGCGTTACACGGATGATTCACATTACAGACTATGCATGTTTTCATGAAAAAGATTATTACACGCCCGGTGATACTGGAGCGCCGGTCTACGAGACCAAATATGGAAAAGTTGGAGTGGCAATTTGCTATGACCGGCATTATCCAGAATACATGCGTGCGCTTGCGCTTAATGGAGCAGAAATTGTATTTGTGCCTCAAGCGGGAGCTGTTGGCGAATGGCCTGAAGGTCTTTATGAAGCAGAGATAAGAGTTGCCGCGTTTCAGAATGGATACTTTACTGCTCTATGTAATCGGGTTGGCGAAGAGGAATGTCTTACTTTTTCCGGCGAATCTTTTGTATCTGATCCCGATGGCGTTGTTATTGCACGCGCCGGATTAGTTACCGAAGAAATTTTGTTTTGCGATATTGACCTGAGTAAAATTATAAACTCGCATGCAAAGAAATTATTTATGAAAGACCGAAGAGCAGAACTTTATATAGATTGGTTCAATAACAAAATGAAATAAGGAAGTCTTTAGAAATGCCGAATTTAGACGGAACCGTATCACTACTTATAGCATGTGTTGAATTTGTATTCATAATTAATTTGTTAATCTTTGCCGAGAAAAACCCGGTAAACAAACTTGTAATTTCTTTAATTGCGCTTCTATTCAGCTATCAGCTCATCGAGTTCCTAATTTGTTTTGCCGGTTGGAAAGAGCAAATTTTTATCTATCTCGCTTTTCTTAATATAACACTGTTGCCTCCGCTTGGTCTTTTTACAGTTTTAAAGTTTGCTGAGAAGCAAAAGAAGCATCACTATCTAATTTTTCTTCCGGCGCTGTTTTTCATAATCTTCTATCCTTTTGTTCTCGATCAGTTTGCAGTTACAAAGTGCACCGTATTATATGCTTCTTATCATTATCCGTTGGGACAGTTATACGCAACGTTTTATTATTTGCCTATAATTGCTTCGATAATAATATTAAACAAAAAGTGGGGCGCAGAATCTGATCATCCAAAAAAAGTATTGACGCGAACATTTTTCTTCGGATATATTTTTACTTTTATTCCGGCAATGATCTTTGCGATCTTTTTTCCAGATTTTGTTACTGCGGTCGAAAGTTTATTGTGCAAACTTGCATTCGTATTGGCAACCTTCTTAACTTTCTTTGCGTTAAAGAATAAAACTATCTCTAAATAGGATTTTTTTTGTACGAGACGATAATTAACATCTATCTTGTAATTGAAAGTCGTTTTGTTACGGCTTTCAAAGCAAAAGCATATCAGTTAGAAGGAAGCGACGAAAAGAAGATACAATTCTTAAAAGAACACGCAAAAGAAGATTTCAAAAGCGCCTATCATTTTGATGCGCCGCAGAACAAGGGCGGCGAATTTATGCCGTATAAAAAATTTTCAAAACTCGAATCGCAAGGTATGCAATTCAAATTATTCGAAGAGATTTTTCAAAAGTTCAATGCTCCGCAAAACCCTTTAGTCTGCGTAACGCCTGTAGTTGATGGCAAAATATTGATAAATGAAAATTCATAGGAGTACTAATGTCTTCAAAAAATGGCATTGAACAAATCTGCATAAATACAATTCGGTTTCTTTCGATTGATGCCGTACAAAAAGCTAATTCTGGGCATCCTGGTATGCCGATGGGATGCGCGCCAATTGCATTTCTTCTTTATTCTAAATTGATGAAACACAATCCTGTTAATCCAAAATGGATTAACCGAGATCGATTTGTTTTATCGGCTGGGCATGGAAGCGCGCTCCTTTATTCTTCGCTTCATCTTTCCGGTTATGAAATCTCTTTGGATGATCTCAAAAATTTTCGGCAGTGGGGCAGTATCACTCCCGGGCATCCTGAATTTGGATTAACGCCAGGCGTTGAAACTACAACCGGACCGCTTGGACAAGGATTTGCAAACGCTGTTGGAATGGCTGTCGCACAAAAATTTCTTGCGGCAAAATTCAACAAAGAAAATTTTAAAATTATCGATCATTTCATTTATTCTATAGCTGGCGACGGCTGCTTGATGGAAGGAATATCCCACGAAGCAGCATCATTTGCCGGACACAATAAACTTGGCAGCTTGATAGTCTTTTATGATAACAACGGAATTACTATTGACGGAAATACTTCGCTTGCATTTTCAGAAAATGCAGCAAAAAGATTTGAAGCTTATGATTGGCATGTTCAGACTGTGAATGATGTTAATAACTTAGAAGAGCTTGAAAGCGCTGTAAAAAAAGCGCAGCAGGAAAAAGATAAACCCTCAATCATAATAACAAGAACCCACATCGGCTTCGGAAGTCCGAACAAACAAGATACCGCCGCTGCGCACGGTTCTCCTCTTGGAGAAGAGGAGATAATACTGACAAAGAAAAATCTTGGCTGGACCGAAGAAAAATCTTTTTTTATTCCGCAAATAGTGTCAGATTATTTTTCTAATGTAAAAGAGCGGTGTGAAATGGCGGAAACTCAATGGAATAAATTATTTGAAGAATATTCAATAAAGCATTCTGATGACGCCCTGTTATTTAGAAAAGTGATGAAGGGAGATTATGGAGATGAGTGGAAATCGAAACTGCCTAAGTTTGAAAATTATTCTGAATTGATTGCAACTCGCACCGCTTCGGGAAAAATTCTGAACGAAATTGCTTCCGAGCTTCCCACTTTGATAGGCGGCTCTGCCGACTTAACAGAATCGAACAGCACTCATATTAAAATTTGGAAAAGTTTTTCAAAAGAAAATAACGCTGGCAATTATATTCATTTCGGCGTACGCGAACATGCAATGGCTGCTATGATGAATGGAATGGCTTATTACGGCGGAGTAATTCCTTTTGGCGGAACGTTTTTGGTGTTTTCAGATTATTTGCGTCCGTCAATTCGCCTTGCTGCTCTTTCTCATATAAAAACAATTTATATTTTCACGCACGATAGCATTGGACTTGGCGAAGATGGACCGACACATCAGCCGGTAGAGCACCTTGCTGCTCTTAGAGCGATTCCCGGCTTGATAGTTTTACGCCCCGCCGATGCAAATGAAACTGTTTATGCTTGGAAAACTGCTATTGAACACTTCGGCAGTCCGGTTGCTTTAGTTTTATCGAGACAAAAAATTCAAACTATAGAAAGAACAAAATATTCACCAGCATCGAACACAACATTTGGCGCTTATATATTGAAAGATTCTGATAAAGACCCGGATTTGATCTTGCTCGCTTCAGGTTCAGAAGTTAACTTAATTCTAAAAGCGGCTGTGGAATTAGAAAAAGAAGGGATCAAAACCCGCGTTGTTAGTTTCCCGAGTTTTGAGTTGTTTGAAAAACAGAACGATGATTATAAAGAAAAAGTTCTACCTAAAAAAGTTAAGGCAAGATTGTCTGTAGAAGCTGGAGTAAAACAAGGTTGGGAAAAGTATATTGGAGATTACGGTTATTCCATCAGTATCGAAAAATATGGCGCCTCTGCGCCGGAAAATATTTTATGGGAAAAATATGGTTTTACTGTTGAGAATATAGTTTCTAAAGCGAAAGATGTTCTGAATAGGTTAAGATAAATTTTTGCAAACGAATTTTCTGTATAAACTTTATCTGCTCAGTGTGAAAAAAAAATTATAACAAGATAAATCAGCAATCAAATATCACAAAACGTATTTAATTGCTGCAAAACCGCCAATCAGAAGCGCTGTAAAAGCTATAGCGAGCCAATTAAAATACTTATCAATAAACAGTTTTATATGCTCTCCAAATTTCCAGATCAAATAAGAAACCAGGAAAAATCTTGCTGAGCGACTGACAAAAGATGCAACTACAAACATTCCTAAGTTAATTGCAAAGGCGCCGCCAGTTACTGTAAATACTTTATAAGGGATTGGCGTAAAACCCGCTGTGAAGATTACCCAGAAATTCCAATCGTCGTACAATTTTTTTACATCAAAAAAAACTTGGTGATTAAAACTTGGAATATTCCGAAAGAAGAATTCTGCAATTGGAGAAAATTGATTTGGTGCGCTCCACCACAAAAAATATCCTATAGCGTAACCGAACAATGCGCCGGTAACTGATGCAATTGTGCAATTCAAAGCAAACTTGAATGCTTTATTTCTTACGCCAAGAGCTAAAGCTATCAAAAGAGCATCCGGTGGAATTGGAAAGAATGAAGCTTCGGCAAAAGCAAGAATGAAAAGCGCTAACGGTCCATACGGCGTATTTGCCCAGTGTAAAACCCAATCATAAAGTCCGCGAAGTAATTTCATCTACTAATCAGAATTTTGTAGGCAAGTATAATAATTTTTTCATCTCTATAGAAATTTTCCTAATTAAAACTTTTAACCGTTTTTCTGTTATAAAAAAATGTTGAATTATATTATCCATACCTTGTTATAAAATGATGCCAATACGTTTATTGCATTTTAGAGCGGCTAAAAGTAAATTGAGCTGAATTTTTTAAGGAGAGATGTATGCCGATTTACAAAGACTTCAAAACTATTTCGCAACTATTCCAAATCATTACAGATAATTATGGAAAGGGGAAAGAGCGCCCCCTGTTAAAACATAAAGTTAATGAGCAGTGGATAGGCGTTACATACGATGAAGTTTACCGTAATACTGAAAATTTTGCTCTAGGACTTGCATCCTTAAGGGTAAAAAGGGGAGATAAAGTTGCTATTATTGCAGAGAACCGTCCGGAATGGCTCTATTCCGATATGGCAATTCTTGGACTTGGCGCTGTTGATGTTCCGCTCTATCCAATCTCAACTTCTGAAACGATAGAATTCTGTCTTAATAATTCAGAATCAGTTGGAATTGTTGTTTCGAACAAATTCCAACTTAATAAAGTTTTGAAGGTCAGAAACAACTGCCGCACTCTTCGTTTTATTGTTGTAATGAATGATGAAGATAAAACAAGCGAAAAAGAAGTGTATTGTTTTGCCGAAGTGCAGTCAAAAGGGGAAGAGTTTAAGAAGAATGACCCGAACTATTTTGTGGAGAACTGCCAGCTTACTCAAGAGAACGAACTTTGCACTATTATTTACACATCTGGCACTACGGGCGAACCAAAAGGAGTAATGCTGACGCATAAAAATATTGTTTCAAATATTAAAGCAGCACATGAGATTTTTCATATAGACGAAAATGATGTTTTTCTTTCTTTCCTTCCGTTGTGCCACATTTTTGAAAGAATGGGCGGATACTATACGGCATTTTCTTGCGGCGGAATGATTGCATACGCAGAAAGTATCGAAAAAGTTGCAAGCAATATGGAAGATATTAAACCTACTATCATGACTGCTGTCCCTCGTCTTTTTGAACGAATGTACAGCAAAATAAAACGTAATGTTGAATCGCAACCGGAGAAAAAACAGAGAATATTTAATTGGGCTATTGAAATTGGGAAGGAATTTCAGCTTGCAAGAAAATCCGGTCATCCGGTTCCAATTTTCCTTTCACTTAAACATAAACTTGCTGATAAATTAGTCTATGGAAAATTAAGAGAAAAAATGGGAGGCAAATTACGTTTCTTTATTTCCGGCGGTGCAGCGCTTGCAAGAGAGTTAGGATTATTCTTTGAATCGGCTGGAATTTTAATAATTGAAGGATACGGATTAACTGAATCTTCGCCAGTAATAGCTGCAAACAGACTGAACGATTATAAATTTGGAACTGTTGGAAAGCCGCTTCCAGGTGTAGAAATTAAAATTGCAAAGGACGGTGAAATTCTTGCCCATGGGCCAAACATTATGCAGGGTTACTATAAGAACAAAAAAGAAACAGAAGAGACAATAAAAGACGGCTGGCTTCACACGGGCGATATTGGCGTGTTCGATGCCGAAGGATTTTTAATCATTACAGATAGAAAAAAACATCTCTTCAAGACTTCTGGCGGGAAATATGTTGCGCCTACGCCAATCGAGAATATGTTCCTCGCTAGTAAATATATTGATCAGTTTGTAATTATTGGCGATAGAAGAATGTTCATTACTGCTTTGATTGTTCCAGACTATGAAGCATTAAAAGAATACGCCGATGCAAACAGAATTCAATACAAATCGCTTGATGAACTTGTTGAGATGAAACAGGTCTACGAGCTGCTCGATAAAGAACTCGATCTATTCCAAAAAAAACTTGCTAGTTTCGAGCGTGTGCGTAAGTTCACAATTCTTGATAAGCCGTTCACTATCGAAACCGGGGAACTCACTCCCTCTCTTAAAATCAAACGGAAAGTTGTGGAAGAACGGTACAAGGATTTGATTGAAGATATGTACAAAGGTCTCGAAGGATAACAACAATTTTTATTCTTGCTCATGCTCGTTCAAACCCCGATCACGAACACGATTACGATCATGAGCAAGATTTTTTTACAATTTTATAATGAAACATGAATCTGAATAGGGAGGAGTAGCCGCGAAATGTTTATAGCAGAGAGAATGAAAAAAACAAAAAAGCATCAGAGATGCGAAATGATAAATGAAGAATATTTTATATGTCGCTCCTTTGGAGCTAATTTTTTTCATGTTTATTATTCTATAAACACACCGCTCCTACGGAGCTGATTTATCTATAAAGATCATGAGCACGAACAAGAACAGATTATTAGTTTAGCAGCTTACCAAAAAGAGTTAGATAAATAAACTTGTAAATATCTGTATTATCAACCGATCCTTTTACAAATTCGGAATTCAGTCCGGCTGCTCGAACAACAACACTTCCCGAAACATCGCTATATGTTGACCATGAAACAACAAAAGGAAAACGTCTTCCGCTTTTATCGGGCGCTGAGATGAATGGAAGAGATTCTTTTCCATTTATGCCGTCATAGAATGAGCCATTTGGATCTGTAAGTTGAATCGGCTCATTTGGTTTAAGGCGCTCTTCATCAAAACCGATTGCCTCCATACCGCCGGCTTCGCTATCGGAACAGGTAATAATCATAGTGTTTGAGTTTTGCGATTCAAATTTTAGAGCAACGCCAAGCGCATCATCAGATCGTTTAAGAGCTTCTAACATTCCAATTGCATTGTTCTTGTTGCCAAAATTATCAGTTCCTTCTTCTTCAACAACAAGAAAAAATTGCGAGTTATTTCTTGATAATATTTTTATTGCCGCTTCTGTCATTTCAGCCAACGTTGGAGCCCAAGGTTGATAAAGAGGCAAATTTAATTTTGCTAAATCTTCTTCTGTTTTATCGTTAAATGTATGGTCTTCTGCAAAAACACCAAGAAGTTTTTCTGTATCATCCGGTATTTGCAAAAGTTCTTCTAGTGTGTAAACAATTGTGTAACCATTTTGTTTTGCAAGTTTTATCAAGTTTTTGCCATCTGTTCGTTTACCTTCTTTGCAATGTTTTCCTTTTACACCAACTGGAATTAACCACTCTTCGCCTCCACTCATAATTACATCTGCCCTCGATTTGATAATGCTTAATGCAATCGATTCAGAGTTAGCGCGGCTATTATCGTTAGCAAGAAATACGCCTGTGCCCGGTTCGTCTATGTTGCCGGAATTAATTATTCCGCATTTAATACCTGATTTAATTGCCTCTTTCATAATACTCATTTTAACGCCGGAACGGGAAGTAGGTATTTCGCCATTGTCTGAACCATAAGCAGCGGTGCTTACTTTAACTCCATATGCATGTACAGTGCCTCCACCATTGGAAGTTGCAGTTAATGAATTAGTTAAATGCCCGCGATAAATACCGATATATGGCAGTTTATCCCAATTGATTTCTGAGTCTGGTCCATAGTATAGCATTCTAACTGTATTCCATACTGTTATAGAAGTCCCATCAGGATGAATGAAGATAACGTTTCCTCTTGGGTATGTTTTATTTTTATCTGATTCAGAAAAAGATAACATTACAGATGCGCTAAAGAAAAATAAAAGTAAAACAAGTTTTGATTTTTGTGTTAAACGAATCATTACAATTCTTTCCAAATTTTTGAGTGTTATTTTTTGGGGTGTAAATTTACAAAAAGTTTGGCTAACTCTTTATAAAAATCGTTGCTGAAATTGTAAAACCTGCTCTCAAATCAATTCATTAACTGTTTTTTCTTATATTTGTCCACAATAAAATCAATTTGCGAGATTCATTTTGGCTAATGAGAAAATCCTTGTTACTTCAGCTCTTCCGTATGCAAACGGTAATATTCATCTGGGTCATTTGAGCGGGGCGTATCTTCCGGCCGATATTTACGTGCGTTATAAACGATTGAAAGGTGATGACATACTTTACATTTGCGGCTCCGACGAGCATGGCGTACCGATTACCATTACTGCCGACAAAGAAAAAGTTACTCCTCAAGAAATTATCGACCGCTACCACAACACAAATAAAAATGCCTTTGAAAAATTTGGAATGAGCTTCGATATCTACTCAAGAACAAGTTTGCCTATTCACCACGAAACCGCACAGCAATTCTTTAAATCATTTTATGCTCAAGGATTATTGGTTGAAAAAAAATCGATGCAGTTTTATGATGAAAAAGCAAAAATGTTTTTGCCGGACCGTTATGTGGAGGGAACTTGCCCGCGCTGCGGTAATGAAGAAGCGCGCAGCGATGAATGTGAAAAATGCGGCTCGCTTTATGACCCATCCGAGTTAAAAAATCCCAAAAGTAAAATAAGCGGTCAAACTCCTGTGCTTAAAGAAACATCTCATTGGTTTTTTCCGCTTGGAAAATATCAAGAACGCTTAGTTAAGTACGTTGATGAGATGAATGAGAAGTTTGGGTGGAAAGATAATGTGCTTCAGTATTGCAAAAGCTGGTTCAATGACGGATTAAAAGACAGAGCAGTTACACGTGATCTGGACTGGGGCGTTAAAGTTCCGCTTGACGGAGTTGATAACAAAGTTCTCTATGTTTGGTTTGAAGCTGTTCTTGGTTACATCTCCGCTACTAAAGAACTTTCGCTTCAGCGCGGTGAACCTGATATGTGGAAAACTTATTGGCAGAGCGCAGATACAAAATATATTGCGTTCATTGGCAAAGACAACGTTGTATTTCATACAATTATTTTTCCGGCTATGCTGATGGCTTGGAACGATGGTAATGATGATAAATTTATTCTGCCACAAAACGTTCCCGCTAACGAATTTCTGAATTTTGAAGGGAAGAAATTTTCTAAATCACGGGGATGGGGAATTGATGTTGATGAATTTTTGAATTTGTTCCCGGCTGATATGCTGCGTTATACTCTTGCAGCAAACTTACCCGAGAACAAAGACACAGACTTTTTCTGGAAAGAATTTCAATCGCGTACTAACGGAGAATTAGCTGATATACTTGGTAATTTTGTTAATCGTACATTTACTTTTGCACATAAGCATTTTGAAGGTAAAGTCCCTGTACGAGGAAAACTTGAAAAGATAGACTTAGAGATGCTTGAGTATTTGAAAACTCAGCCGAAAAAAATTGCCGAATCGCTTGAACGCTTTAAAATCAAAGACGCTGTTTTTGAAATGATGAACCTTGCGCGCGCTGGTAATAAGTATTTCAACGATTCTGAACCATGGATAAGTTCGAAGATGAACAAAGAGCAATGCGCTACAACAATTAACATCTGCTTGAATACAATATATACACTTGCAGAAGTTTTTGAGCCGGTGATTCCATTTTCAAGCGTTAAAATTTTCAAAATGTTAAATGCTAGACCAACTGATTGGACAAAGTGCGGAAATGAAAATTTACCAGCCAGATACAAGCTTAATGACCCAGAAATTCTTTTCACAAAAATTGAAGACAGAATGATTGAAGAACAAGTAAGCAAACTTGCGCAAACTGATGAAACTCCAAAAGAAGTTGTTGAAGAAATTACAATCGATGATTTCAAACGAGTGAAATTGCGAGTGGCAAAAATTATTTCAGCAGAAAATGTTAAGAAGAGCGATAAGCTGTTAAAATTGCAAATTGATTTAGGCACCGAGAAAAGACAATTAGTTGCGGGAATAGCAAAAAGTTATTCGCCAGAGGAGTTGATCGGGAAAAAAATTTTAATTGTTGCGAACTTAAAACCGGCAAAAGTTTTTGGGATCGAATCTCAGGGAATGATCTTAGCGCTTGATACTTCCGAAGATGACAAAGTAAAAATTATTGAGATCGATGAAACGATCAATCCTGGCGCTACAGCTAAATAAATTTTATAATATGATTGAAGTTATTTACAGCGTATATCATTATTTCTTCAGTTGGTGAAATCAATATCGTTATAGAGCCGCCTAAAAAGATAAACCAACGCTATTTTTTCGGTCACTATAAAATAGATATGAGCTTTTTCCAATTTTTTTAGAATATTGCTATGGAGCGCCTTTCTATTTTCTAATCTAAAATTTCAGATAAATAGAATACAGTTTTTCAATAACAGTATTTTTTTTGTTGATTTTTATGGTAAAAAGCGTGCCAACCCTTTATTTTCATTGCTTTAGGTTCCTTATTGCCGTAAATTTGAACTGCTTATGAATCGTTTTTATTTTACAAAATTGAGCGGCGCCGGCAACGATTTTATCTTATTTGACAAAAAATTGAACCCGGATTTGCAGCTAACGCCCCAAATCATACAAAAATTGTGTAAAAGGGGAACTGGAATTGGCGCAGACGGAGTTCTTATCATTTCCGATAGAGGCGGCTACTCTTTCGAAATGAACTACTTTAATGCAGATGGTTCAACCGGTAGTTTATGCGCAAATGGTGCACGGTGCGCTCTTCTTTACGGAAAAGAAAGCGAAAGAATTAGCAGCGGAGAAGTAAATTTTTTAGCTGATCAACTGCAATATTCCGGGCTTGTTTTGGATGATAAGAATGTGAAGTTCTTTTTTAATCCGCCAAAAAGATTGAAATATAATTTCAAAATAAAAGCGGCAGACCAGCTAATTACCGCTTCATTTGCAGATACAGGAGCGCCTCATGTTGTAATAAAAATTAAAGATGTTTTGTCCCAGCCAGTTGAGACCCATTCGGGAAAAAATTCTGCTGATCTGAGATCATTTTATAATGATATTGAAGAATTTCCCGTTTTTGAACTTGGCAGACAGATACGTTATCATAAAGATTTTGCGCCGGAAGGAACTAACGTTAATTTTATAGATGTTTTAGATGGAGTGATAAAAATTAGAAGTTACGAAAGGGGAGTTGAAGATGAAACTCTTTCGTGCGGCACTGGTTCGGTTGCTGCGGCTTTAATTGCTTATGTTAACGATTGTTTGAAACCGCCAATAAAACTTATTGTCAAAAGCGGCAATGAACTTATTGTTGATTTTAAAATAGTAAATCAAGAAGTACGGGAACTTTCCTTAACAGGTCCCGCTGAAATTACCTTTAAAGGAGAATTTTCAATTTAATTGAGGAATAAATGAGTAAAGTAATCTTTTCTATACGCTATCATATTCATCCGGAACGCAGAGAAGAATATTTAAGTGTTGTTCGTGAATTAAAAAATATTATAAAAGCAGAGGGGTTAGAAAGCTACTCTGTTTACGAACAGAAAAATAAGCCAAACTGTTTTGAAGAAATTTATGTTTTCAAAACACAAGAATCGTATGATAATTTTGAAGAGGACACAGATGAGAGAATTGATATACTAATGACTAAACTTTCTGATATGATCAAAGAGCAATCTACTCAATATTCAACACTCTTTGAAGTAAATAACGTTTAACAGAATTACAATTATTATTTTCAATATCGAAAGCCCCGCCAACAATTATTTGGAAGAAAATGTTTGAATATGTAGGCGCAATCCATATACATTCTGTTTACTCCGATGGCTCTGGCGAAGTGAAAAGTATAGTAGAAGATGCGAAAGAGTCGGATTTGGATTTTTTGGTCCTCACCGATCACAACACGCTGCGTGCTCTTCATGAAGGATTTGAGGGATGGTACGGAAATACACTGCTTTTAGTCGGCTGCGAGATAAACGATAAAGAAAATAAAAATCATTATCTGGCGCTAGGGATTTCAGAAAACCCTTCCACGCGTATTCCTGCAAAAGAATACGTTAGAAAAATAAAAGAAGCCGGCGGTATCGGTTTTTTAGCCCATCCGCATGAAAAAAGAAATTCGATGAAAGAACATCCGCCGTATCCTTGGACAGAGTGGGATTGCGAAGATTTTACGGGTATCGAAATTTGGAATCATATGTCTCAGTGGATGGAGGGACTTACTGATCAGAACAAATACAACTATATAATTCATCCGTTACGTTACGTTTTAACCGCACCTCAAGAAACTTTAGAAGTTTGGGATAAGCTGAATCAAAAAAGACGCGTTGTTGGAATTGGCGGTGTTGATGCCCACGCGCATAAGGTAAATCTGCTCGGTTTTTTTGAAATGGAAGTTTTTCCTTACAAAGTTCTTTTCAAATCAATTCGTACTCATGTTATTACTAATGAACGCATAGAGGCATCGGACGATAATTCGACTGTCGAAAAATCAAAAAATCAAATTTATGATGCCTTGGAAAAAGGAAGATGTTTTATTTCCAACTACTATCATGGCGACGCGAAGGGTTTTAGATTTTTTGCTGAGGATAAAAATAAAATTTATCAGATGGGAGAAGATGTTCCGCTTAGTTCCAATATTAAACTGAGAGTAATATTGCCCAATATCAGCGGCACAATTAAATTGATTCATAATGGAGAGACAAAAAACACTTTGGATGGATTTGATGCGGATTTTGTAATTTCAGAAAAGGGCGCTTATCGAGTTGAAGTTTACTTAAATCAGTTTGTATGGATTTTTTCAAACCACATTAGAATAGGATTATAATTTTTCTTAGATTTTCGCCCGTATTTTTTAAGGGTTATTAAAAGCAGAGGTTAAACGTGTTAACGGCAAAAAAAAAGATTTCTAAAAAACAAATGAAAGAAGATAAGCTTGTAACAACTTATTATAATTTCAATAATTTTTTTACAGAGAACCAAGCTAAAATTTTAATTGGTGCCGGTATTGTTGCTCTTTTAGTTGTTGCTCTTTTTTTATATAACAACAAGAAAAAAAGTGATAATCTAACCGCGGCAAACTTGCTGGCTAAAGTTATTCCTCTTTACGAAAATGGGTCTTACAAAGAAGCAATAGAGGGAAAGCCATCAGAAAATATCGTCGGGCTAAAAAAAATTGTTGATGATTATGGCAGTACAGATCAGGGCAACCTTGCAAAGATCTATTTGGCAAATTCTTATTTTGTAACTGGAAATTTGGATGCGGCTTTTGAAACGTATAATGATTATTCTGGGTCAAATCCTTTATTTGAAGCAACTGCGTTTGCTGGCAAAGCTGGCATTCTTGAATCGAAAAAAGAACTTGAAAAAGCAGCATCCTTATTTAAGGATGCCGCTCATCTATCAAAAGAAAATC
This sequence comes from Melioribacter sp., assembly GCA_020723965.1. GTDB lineage: Bacteria > Bacteroidota > Ignavibacteria > Ignavibacteriales > Melioribacteraceae > DYHW01. The sequence goes on from DYHW01000001.1 coordinate 511,549, forward strand.
CTTCTAATGCGGAATATCTGCTTAAAGCCGGTATAATCCTAAAAAAACTTGGCAATCAAAAAGAAGCCGAATTGATCTTTAAGAACATAAAGAAAGATTATAAGAATAATCCAGTCTCTTTAGAAGTTGACCGTTATTTAACTCAAATTTCGAATTAAATAAGAAGAATTATTATCAATTCATTGCTTTCCTTGATTTTAGAGAGAGCGGTAAGTATATTTTCATCAGTTTAGAAAGGTTAACATTTATGGCAGACACTTCCTATTTCAGAAATGGACTAATTATTAAATTCAAAGGCGATCCCTATGTAATAACAGAATTTCAACATGTTAAACCTGGCAAAGGGGGCGCATTTGTTCGAACAACTTTAAAGAACTTGAAAAATGGAAAAGTTTTGGATAACACTTTCAGATCCGGCGAATCTGTAGAAGTTGTTCGCGTTGAAAGAAGAAAGTATCAATTTCTTTATAAAGAATCTGCCGGTTTGGTTTTGATGGATAATGATACCTATGAGCAAATGACAGTCTCTGAAGAAATATTCGGCGATAGCGCAGAGTTCTTGAAAGAAGGTGTTGAAGTAGAACTGCTTCTTGATAATACAGATCAGATTATCTCTGCAGAAATTCCCATCTTTGTTGTATTAAAAGTTCTCGAAACAGAACCCGGTTTCAAAGGCGATACGGCAACAAATGCAATGAAACCTGCAAAGTTAGAAACCGGCGCAAGAATTAACGTTCCTCTTTTTATTAACGAAGGGGATCTTCTCAAAGTTGATACCCGCGTAGGCGAGTACGTAGAACGAGTTAAAAACTAAGAGCTGAATAAACCATGGATCTAAATCTTCTTAAAAAGCTCATCAAAATGGTTGAGCAAAGCGAAATAACAGAATTCACTGTTCAGGAAGGGGAACTGAAAGTAAAAATTTCCAAAAATTCTAAACAACCTGCACAAGTACACTTTCAGCCGGCTCCGGATCTTTCAAAACCCGCAGTAAGTGTTCAAGCTCCTGCACCGCAAGCCGCCGAATCAAAACCTACGGTGGTTACTTCTGAACAGAAGCCCTCTAAACATTACGAAATTAAGTCCCCAATTGTCGGAACATTTTATCGTGCGCCTGCGCCAGATGCAGATACTTACGTACAAGTAGGCGATATTGTTTCTCAGGGTACTGTTCTTTGTATTGTGGAGGCAATGAAATTGATGAACGAGATCGAATGCGACATTAGCGGTAAGATCATAAAAATACTTGTGGAAAATGGAACGCCTGTCGAGTATAACCAGCCGCTGTTTTTGATTGAACACGTTTAGTGTTATCTAACTTTTGAGAGGAGATCTTGTTTAAAAAAATTTTAATTGCCAATCGTGGCGAAATAGCGCTAAGAATTATTAGAACTTGCAAAGAATTGGGAATTCCTACTGTTGCAGTTTATTCTGAAGTTGACCGCGATTCGCTTCACGTTGTATTTGCAGATGAAGCAGTTTGTATTGGACCTGCACCAAGCAATCAAAGCTACTTAAAAATTCCGAACATTCTTTCTGCGGCGCTTATTACAGGCGCAGATGCTATTCATCCCGGTTACGGATTCCTTGCAGAGAATGCTGAGTTCAGTGAGATTTGCGCTGAATCGAATATAAAATTTATTGGTCCTTCGCCCGATTCGATTCGCAAAATGGGAGACAAAGCATTTGCCAAAGAGACTATGAAAAAAGTTGGCGTGCCTGTAGTTCCCGGAAGCGATAGCGTGATAAACGACGTAGACGAAGCAAAAAAGATAGCAGCCGAGATCGGCTATCCTGTAATGTTAAAAGCATCTGCCGGCGGCGGCGGTAAAGGAATGCGCATAGTTTGGGAAGAAAGTGAAATCGAAAAAGCATTTCAAACAGCGGGTAATGAAGCCGGCGCTGCATTTTCTAATCCAGCTCTCTATTTAGAAAAATATATCGAAAATCCACACCATGTTGAAATTCAAGTTCTGTGCGATCAACATGGAAATTTCTTTCATTACGGTGAAAGAGATTGTTCTATTCAAAGACGTCATCAAAAACTGATTGAAGAATCGCCCTCTCCTTTTATTACAGAGGAAGTCCGACAGAAGATGGGAGAAGCAGCGCTTCTTGGCGTTCGTTCTGTTAATTACGAAGGCGCCGGAACAGTTGAGTTTCTTGTTGATAAATATCAGAATTTCTATTTCATCGAAATGAATACAAGAATACAGGTGGAACACCCAGTTACAGAAATGGTGCGCAACCTCGATCTTATCAAAAACCAAATTTTAGTAGCGGCAGGACTTCCAATTGCTGATAAACCGCGTGAACCTCGCGGGCATGCAATAGAATTCAGAATAAATGCAGAAGACCCCGAAAAGAACTTTAGACCATCCCCCGGCAAAATTGAATATTTACATTTCCCCGGCGGATTTGGCGTTCGAATTGATTCTCATGTTTATACAGATTATGTGATTCCCCCAAATTATGATTCGTTGATTGCTAAAATGATTGTTTGGGGAACAGACAGGATTCATGCTATACGCCGCGCAAAAAGAGCATTAGAAGAATTCAAAATTGAAGGAATTAAAACCACAATTCCGTTCCATCAAAAAGTTTTAGAGAATGAAAAATTTATTGAAGGCGATTTTGATACTTCCTTTATAGATAAAAATATAAATAATTAACGAGGTAATTATGAACATTCCCGTCAATCTAAAGTATACTAAAGATCACGAATGGATTAAAATTGAAGGCAACGTTGGAACGATAGGCATATCAGATTATGCGCAAAGCGAATTAGGGGATATAGTTTATGTTGATATCAACCCAGAACTTACTGAGATTTTGCTCAACGAATCATTTGGAACAATTGAAGCAGTCAAAACAGTTAGCGATCTCTATGCGCCTGTAACGGGTAAAGTCTTAGAGTTGAACAAAAGATTAAACGATGAACCGCAGCTTATCAATACAGACCCATATGGCGAAGGGTGGATTATCAAAGTTGAACTTACAGATTTATCTCAATTGAACTACCTGCTTGATTCAGAAACTTACCAAGCTCAACTTGGCGGATAATACTTTTTCTTTTTGACCGGGATTGGTAGAATCTTATAAAGATTTTACCAATCGTTTTTTTCTCCTTTTCTTTTTTTACGACATCAGATAACAAATAAAGCAAACCTAAACAATATAGTTGTTCTAAGAGCACTTTTAATAAGAGAGCAATAAAATGATTCATCAGCAAAAAATTCTGATTGTCGATTTCGGATCACAATACACGCAGCTGATTGCAAGAAGAATACGGGAAAGCAGAGTGTATTCAGAAATAAACCCGCATAACTTTTCTATTGAAAAAATTAAAGAAGAAAGACCAACTGGAATAATACTTTCCGGCGGACCTATGAGCGTGAATGATGCAGATTCCCCGAATGTTTCAAAAGAAATTTTTGAACTTGGAATTCCGATACTTGGAATTTGTTATGGACTGCAATTGATAGCTAAAGAACTTGGCGGAAAAGTTGAACCGGCCGAAAATCACGAATATGGGAAAGCCCATCTTGAAATTTTAAAAGACGATAGTTTATTTAATGGTGTTAATAATGGCTCAGTAATTTGGATGAGCCACGGCGATTATCTAACCCAATTACCTAACGGATTTTTGGTTACAGCCAAAACAGAAAATTCGCCAATCTGTGCAATCTCAAATCCACAGAAAAATATCTTTGGTGTGCAATTTCATCCTGAAGTTGCTCACACGCATTGTGGGAAACAAATATTAGACAATTTTTTGTTTGAGATCTGCCGATGCAAACCAGATTGGACGACGCAAAATTTTATAAGCACAACAATTAAGGAAATAAAGGAAAAAGTTGGCCGCAAAAAAGTGATATGCGCATTAAGCGGAGGCGTGGATTCTTCCGTAGCGGCGGTTCTGATTCATAAATCGATTGGTGATCAACTTGTATGCATTCATGTTGATCATGGGCTGATGCGTAAAAATGAAAGCGCTGCAGTTGCAAAAATGTTCGATGATAATTATGAAATGCGCATTGAACATATTGATGCTTCCGAACTTTTTCTCTCTCGACTTGAAGGCGTTACTGATCCTGAACAAAAAAGAAAAATAATTGGGAACACTTTCATAGAAGTTTTCGAAAATGAAGCCAAGAAATTCTCAGATGCTGAGTTTTTAGTCCAAGGGACTTTATATCCGGATGTAATCGAATCGGTTTCGGTTAAAGGACGGTCCGTTACAATTAAAACTCATCATAATGTGGGAGGATTGCCGGAACGAATGCATCTAAAACTTATAGAACCATTCCGAGAGCTATTCAAAGATGAGGTGAGGGCAATAGGGCGCGAACTTGGGTTACCTGAAATTTTTATTAGCCGACACCCTTTCCCTGGACCCGGATTAGCCGTCCGCGTGCTTGGTGAAATAACAAAAGAAAGATTGGAAATACTTCGCGAAGCTGACGATATTTTTATTAGTGAACTTCATCTGGCAAATATTTATGATAAAATTTGGCAGGCTTTCTCTCTGCTTTTGCCTGTTCAAACAGTTGGCGTTATGGGAGATTCGCGCACCTACGAGAATGTAATTGCCTTGCGTGCAGTTACTTCAACAGATGGAATGACTGCCGATTGGTTCCGGTTCGATCATGATTTTCTAGAAAGCGTTTCCAACAAAATTATAAGATCCGTTCGAGGAGTAAATAGAGTAGTTTATGACATCAGTTCTAAACCGCCCGCTACAATTGAGTGGGAGTAATATTTTTTAGCTTTTTGTGGTGAGATATGAAAGTAAAAGAATTACCGATTGACGACCGCCCGCGTGAAAAACTTATAATGCGCGGCGCACAAAGTTTAACAGACGCTGAACTAATAGCTATTCTTCTAAGAACTGGAACCAAAGGAAAATCTGTTATTCAACTAGCTCAGGAGCTTATTCAAAAAACAGGCGGTTTAAACTATCTATCTTCGCAAACTATTGAGGCTATTAAGAAAAATCCTGGTATAAAAAAAGATAAAGCAGCAACTCTAATTGCAGCATTTGAAATTAGCCGCCGTACAGACGCTCAGAAAAAATTATTTTCTCTAAAAAAAATAACCTCGCCAAGCGATATAGCTGAAATTTTCATACCCCTTCTGCGCGATAATGTAAAAGAAGAGTTTTACGTGGTCTGCTTAAATTCTGCTAATAAAATTAAAAAGATAGAAAGAATATCGGTAGGAACTTTGAACTCAAGCGTTGTTCAACCGCGCGAAGTATTTAAGACAGCCATCGAAAACGATTCTGCAAATATAATTTTACTTCACAATCACCCCAGCGGAAATACAGAGCCAAGCAGTGAAGACATTTCATTAACTAAAAAGATGGTAGAAGCAGGTAAACTTTTAGAAATTAATGTCTTTGATCATATTATTATTGCAGGCAATAATTACACAAGTCTTGTAGAACGGCGGATAATATAAATTTCATTTACGTGTCTAAATGCTGCAAAAGTAGTTCTATTTTTTTTAGAAGGAAATAATCATTAACAGAAATAATAAATTAAATTGTTATTCTTAATACGATTTTTTGTTTTTCACTAAAAAAATTTTTTATATTTAAGCAATAGAATTAACCCACACCAAAATAAGGAGTAAATAAAACATGAAAAGAATTATCAACTCTGCGTTTGTTGTTGTTCTTCTTGTCGGTTTTATTGGATTCACCGGATGCAGCGGTGTCTCTGAAGAACAGATGGCTGAACTCGAAGCACTTCGTTCTGAAGTTAAAGCTTTGGATAAAGAGATTAACGGCTTAAAGAGCGAAAAAGCTGCATTAGAAAGAGAAATAGCTGAAAAGAATGCTAAACTTGATCAATGCGCAAAGGAAAAAGCTGAAACAAAAAAGAATCTCGAAAAACTCGGGATGTAATTCACAAGTTTTTAACTGACGGAGGTTTAAATGAAAATTTACAAATTATTACTTAGCGGTGTATTATTTCTATTCCTCTCTGTCAATCTCTTTGCGCAAGAGAAAGAAATGACAAAAGAGGAATGGCAGAATGAAATTAATCGATTGACAGAAAAGAAATCTGCCCTTACTTCGGAATTGAATACTCTGAAGAACGAAGTTGCAAATCTTAAGAAAATGAAAGACGGATTAAAGTCATACGAAAACTGTATTGACGAATTATATGCAATGCTGGGCGCCACTAAGGCGGATGTTGATAATTTTAGAAAGCAATTAAATGCTTTAACCGCCAAGATTGATGCGCAAGAAGCGCCGAAAGCAGACAGACAGGCAGAACTTGACGCAATGAAGAAAAGTAAGATAAGCGCTCTTCCGGAATTTTTTGATAAAGTTCATAATCAGCTTCAAAGAAAACTTGATGCCTGGATCGAGCCGCCAAAAGAAATTAGCTACACTGTTGTAAGAGGGGATCATCTTTGGGGCATTGCAAAAAAGAAACAACACTATGATAACCCGTTTGCTTGGCCTATTATTTACAAAGCAAACCGCGATCAGATAAAGAATCCAGATTTGATCTTCCCGAAACAAATCTTCAAGATTCCTAATTTGACGGATGAAGAAAAAGCTAAATATGATAAGATCAGAAGAAATTATAAACCTGCTCCGCCTGTACAAACTACAAAATAAAATAAGGACAGGCTCATTCTGAAGTGTTTTTAGAATTTCTTATAAAGCCCTTTTCAATTTTTTTTGAAGAGGGCTTTTTGTTTTTATTGGAGGTAATACGCAAAGCGAAAAAGTTATAAAATTAGAAAATGTTGACTTATTATCTTTCGTTGGGATAAACGATGGGAATATAAAACCTATCGAAGAAAGATTTACCGCAAATATTATTGTCCGCGGAGATAATCTAATTGCTCAAGGAGTTGCAGAAGAAGTTGAAGCCGTAGAAAAAATTGTGAAAGAGATGATCTTTGTTCTTAATACAACGGGCAAACTTTTACCCAAAGATGTTTATACAATTATCGATCTTACGCTTCAAGGCAAAGAGATTATCAGCGGAAATGATTTTGATAATATCGTTCTTTACTCTAAGAAAGATGTAATAAAAGCAAAGACCCCTAATCAGATTGTTTATAAAAAAGCCGTTCAAGAAAATGATATATGCTTTGCAATAGGACCTGCCGGGACCGGCAAAACATATCTTGCCGTTGCATTTGCAGTAGCTTCGTTAAAAAAAGGAATTGTGAGAAAAATAGTTCTTGCTCGGCCGGCGGTTGAAGCTGGCGAAAATCTTGGTTTTCTGCCCGGCGATTTTAGAGAAAAAATCGATCCATATCTTCGCCCTCTGTACGATGCACTTGAAGAGATGCTTCCCTCAGAGCAATTAAGAAATTATATTGAAAAAGGAATCATCGAAATTGTTCCTTTGGCTTTTATGCGGGGAAGAACTTTGAACAATGCTTACGTAATTTTAGATGAAGCGCAAAATGCAATAGCGATGCAGATGAAGATGTTCTTAACACGGCTCGGACCAAACTCGAAAGCAATTATTACAGGCGACATAACACAAATCGATTTGCCCAGTTATTCTCAAAGCGGGCTGGTTCAAGTGAAAGAAATTTTAAAAAATGTTGACGGTGTTGGATTCGTTTACTTTGATAAGGGCGATGTAGTTCGCCATAAGTTAGTGAAAGATATAATTGACGCTTACGAGAAACATAATAAACAAAACGGAAAAAGCGCTTAAATAAATTCCTTACTTTCTTCCCAAAATTTGTCCATCTCATTCAGGGTTGATTCGGTTATACTCTTACCCGATTCCTTTATTTTATTTTCGACGTAATTAAAGCGCGCTATAAATTTTTCATTTGTTCTTCTCAAGGCATTTTCTGGATTGATCCCAAGAAAGCGAGCGTAATTTGTAAGTGCAAAAAACAGGTCTCCCATCTCTTTCTCCAATTCATCCTTATTCCCGGATTTTTCCATTTCGTGCATCTCTTCAATTTCTTCAATTACTTTTTTCCATACGTCTTCTTTTTTGTCCCAATCGAATCCGATCTTTGAAGCTTTTTCTTGCAAACGGAAAGCGCGCGCCAAACTTGGCAGTTGTTTCGGCACTCCATCAATTACAGAATCTCTCCCCTCATCAAGCTTTATTTCTTCCCAATTCTTCAATACTTCTTTTGTGTTATTTACTTTTACGTTACCAAAGACGTGCGGATGACGGCGAATAAGTTTTTCTGTTATCGAATCTATTACATCTTCGGTAGAAAATGTTTTGTTATCTTCACCTATGACTGAATGAAAAACAATATGAAGAAGAAGATCGCCTAATTCGGTTTTTAATTCCTCAAAGTTCTTCAGATCAATTGCTTCTAGCACTTCGTGAGTTTCTTCAAGTGTTGCTGCTTTGATAGAATCATGAGTCTGCTCTCTATCCCAAATGCATTCAACGCGTAAACGCTTCATTACTTCATATAATTTCTGAAATTTATTGCCAACCATTTTTTCTCCATTTTTTGCATGCAAAGATAATCACTCAAAGAGTGAAAGTGAAAGCATCTGTTCAAAAAAGTGGCTATTATTAAGAGCGGAAATTGAACATATTAAAAGTGAAAAATTCAAGGAGAAAAAAATGATTGAGCAAAAGATCAAAGAACTAATTGGTTACGATCTGCCAACAGCGCCAAAGCCGCTTGCCGCCTATATTCCGGCACAGCAAAGCGGAAATATGATCTTTACTTCAGGGCAGTTGCCGTTTAAAGAAGGAAAACTTTTTGCCGAAGGAAAGGTCGGCAATGAAGTAACTGAAGAGAAAGCTGTTGAGTGCGCAAAGATTTCTGCAATAAATTGTTTGGGCACAATCAAATCTTTAATAGGTGATTTGGATAAGATAGAACAAATTGTAAAGTTAGTTGTGTTTGTAAACTCAGCGGCGGGATTTACTGCCCAGCCCAAAGTTGCAAACGGCGCATCGGAATTTTTAGTTGAAGTTTTTGGTGATAAAGGGAAACACGCTCGCAGCGCCGTTGGCGTTAACCAGCTGCCAATGAACGCTCCTGTTGAGATCGAAATGATTGTGAGGGTTAATGTGTAGTTTTATTGCTTAGAAATAAGAGAAATGTTCTATAATTTCTTACACCGTGGAGTTTTCGTTGAGCGAAAATTGTTCCTTCTTTAATTATATAGAAACCGATATGATTTTGAACGATTATATATTTGTATCCAAGATTTCTGCTCTCTAGCAAAAGGCATCTGGGCGCTGCTACTTCAATTCGGTCTTTTGATGCGGATAATGGTTTATGTTTTCAAAACAGAAAGAAGTGTTAACATTGTTTTTTGAGGGAGATTATTTTCACTAAAACATAAAAAAGCAGTATAACGATTTGACTTGCAAATGATTCCTTTTTGCAATAAAATTGAACTGTAAAATGAAAAAAAATTATCGAAACAATTCTTTATGTTGGAATGTTAAAGAAACAAAATTATAGGTAGCCAAATGAAAAAAATATTTTTTATGCTTTTTGTTTTTGTTCTATCAGTTACCAATGCGCAATTTCGCGATGAACTGAACAATAAACCAGATATCAGAAGCGGAATCGTAAAAAATAATTCATACGGCTCGCTGTTTGGCTTTTTTAATCCAAACAATTTTAAAATGAATCACGCATTTGATCTTTCATATACTACATTTGGTGGTGCAGGACTTGCAATGGGAGTGTACACAAACAGCATGTTTTATCAGTTTACTGATAATTTGAATTTGCAAGCAGACATTAGTATTGTGAACTCACCATATAATTCGTTCGACAAAGATTTCTCAAAGCGTGTAAACGGGGTCTATTTGAGCAAAATGCAGATGAACTATAAACCGACCGAAAATATGACAATAATGTTTCAGTACAGGAATATTCCAATCGGTTTTTATTCGCCTAATTACTACGGCGGATATTCACCTTTTTACAGAGATTATTTTTATAATGATTGAGACTTCTGGGGAAAGAGAGAAAGTTTTTTCTTAAATTACCTTCCGAATTTGAAAGCATAATCTGAGTTATTCACAAATTGGAAAATTTTAACGGCAAGAGAAAAAAATCTTCTCAGTCTCATCTGAAATCGTCTACCACCAACATTTTACTCAACGTATCAATTTTTATCCTTTTTGCTGTTATCATTTACATGGTCTATTCGCTTTATATTAAACTAACTTTCAACTCGAAAGAGACATTTGTGCTTTCATCAAATCAATCTGCTTCTGATATTATTCAGGTTGAAGTGTTGAATGGATGCGGAATAAGCGGAGTTGCAGATCGAATGACCGACTATCTGCGCAGCAAAGATTTCGATGTTGTAAATATTGGCAATTATATTTCGTACGATGTAGATGAAAGTATGGTTATAGATCGGATTGGAAATATGGCAAACGCATATAAAGTTGCTAAATCGCTCGGAATTAAAAATGAAAATGTGATTCAACAATTGAACAAAGATTATTTTCTTGATGTATCGATCGTAATTGGAAGAGATTATTTTTCTCTAACACCATTTAAATGAGGAGAGATTTGAAACCATTACAAATTGCCAAAGCGATTGCAGAGGTAATTAAATCTAAAAAAGGTTATGAGATTAAAATTCTCGATCTGAGAAAAATCTCGAACATCGCAGATTATTTTGTTATCTGTTCTGCGGATTCAGAAAGACAGGTAAAAGCGATTGCCGACGAAGTATTTGATAAACTTGCTGAAAAAGGGATCAAATGTTTTCATACTGAAGGTTTTGAAACTTTGAATTGGGTTTTGCTTGATTATTTCGATGTTGTTTTGCATGTCTTCAGAGCAGAGGCAAGAAATTATTACAATCTAGAAAAACTTTGGGGTGATGCCCCTGTCATTTCTATTAAAAACGATTGACCAAATTTTTTTAGCCCGGAGAAAAGATTGAAGAACTATCTTTTGAATATTTTTATGCAAGCCGCCAATAAGCTTAATTACCTGAATGAGATCGAGTTAACCTTTACTGTTCCAAATCAAAAAAGTTATGGCGATTATTCGCTTAATGCCGCAATGATCTTATCAAAAAAATTGAATCGAAATCCGCGCGATATAGCTAAAGAGATTGTAGATTCATTAGAATATGATAAAAGCATTATTGAAAAGATAGATATTGCAGGACCCGGTTTTATAAATTTTTATTTCTCTTCTTCTTACAATACACAAGTGATAAACCAAATACTTACCGAGAAGGAAAATTTTGGAAGATCGCAAAAACATTCCGGTAAAAGAGCAATGGTTGAATTCATTTCTGCAAATCCGACCGGACCGTTGACAGTTGGGCACGGAAGAAATGCAGTTGTTGGCGATACCGTTGCAAACATGCTAGAGCGGATCGGTTATAAAGTTGACCGCGAATACTACTTTAACAATGCAGGCAGGCAAATGCGTGTGCTGGGCGATTCTGTTCGTTTACGTTACCTCGAATTGCTTGGGTATCAAATCCATTTTCCAGAAGATTACTATCAAGGCGAATACATAAAAGAAATAGCGTCTATGCTGAAGAATGAACACGGTAATAAACTTGTAGATGAAGACGCAGAAGGAATTTTTAAGCAGAGAGCGGAAAAAGAAATATTTGCAGATATCATAAAATCGATGGAAAGAATCGGAATACGTATGAATAATTTCTACAATGAGCATCTTCTTTTTGAAGAAGGCCGGATAGAATCGCTTTTAAATGAATTTGAAAAGAAAAATTTATCTTACAAAAAAGATGACGCTGTTTGGCTTAAGCTGACAGAACTAGGAAATGATGCGGATAAGGTGATCGTAAAATCAAGTGGAGAGCCGACATACCGTTTGCCCGATATTGCTTATCACATTACGAAGTTTGAACGCGGTTACGATTTGATGGTCGATCTTTTCGGCTCCGACCATAATGCAACATATCCTGATGTGCTTGCAGCTTTGAAAGCGCTTGGATACGATTCTGAAAAAGTGAAAGTGTTAATTCATCAATTTGTAACAATTTTGCAGAAGGGTGAAGTTGTTAAAATGTCGACCCGCAAAGCCAACTATATAACTCTGGATGAATTAGTTGATGAAGTTGGCGCTGATGTTGTGCGTTACTTTTTTAATATGAGAGGTATTACAAGCCATCTGAATTTCGACCTTGAACTCGCAAAAAAACAATCGGATGAAAACCCCGTCTTTTATTTACAATATGCTCATGCACGCATTGCTTCAATTTTGAGAATGACTAAAGAAGAAGGATTGGGGTCTTCTCTTTCTAATTTGGAATTGCTTACTACAGAGTCCGAACAGAATTTACTAAAAAAACTTTACGGATTTCCTGATGAAGTTTTATACATCGCAGAAAATTATGAAACACACCGCATTGCTATTTATTTAGAAGAACTTGCCGCGCTCTTTCACAGATTTTATACAGAATGCAGAATTATAGGTAGCGAGAAAAAACTTGCTGAAGCGAGAATTGCGCTTTGTATTGCTGTGCAAACTGTTTTGAAGAACGGTTTATCTATACTTGGAGTGAGTGCGCCCGATAGTATGTGATCAATTTGCAATGGCAACGGAAGCCGCAAATATTTTCTCGGCGCCGTTGTTAAGCAGTATTCTGCCACATTCGGCAATTGTAGCTCCTGTAGTTATCACATCATCTAGCAGCAAGATTTTTTTCCCTTCAATATTATTGTTTCGTCTCAGAACAAAAGCTTCTTTAACATTTTCTTTGCGTTCTGCAAGAGTTAGGTTTGTTTGTGTTTCTGTGAATCTTCTTCGTTTCAGCAATCTGCTTTTGACCGGAATATTTGAAGTGGTTTTAACTCCTTTCGCTATAAAAACGGATTGGTTGAAACCACGCTCTGCCCGCTTTAGGTTGTGAAGTGGAACTGGAACCAGGCAATCAATTTCCCATTCACCGATCTTATTCTGCAGCTCTTTGCCAAGCATTTCGCCAAGAAAAATACCTATTCTGAATTTACCGTTGTATTTCAATTGGTGAATGATATGCTGCAGCTCTTTCTCTTTTTCAAAAATCCACAGTAAAAAAAAACCGCTTATTATTTTTTCTTCGCTAAATTTTCTTTCGAACTCAAGAGCAATCCTTTTTTCATCAGCTCTTTCGATCTTAGAAAAACAAAAACCGCATACAATATTTTCTTCTAAGCAAAGTTTAGTGTTACAAGAAGGGCAAAAGCGCGGTAGAAAAAAATCAATAAATTGTTTAAAAGAATTCATCACATTATATTTTATGAAAAACCTTTTTCATGTAGAAACTTACCGCATTTTTTATCGCTGATTTCGAGATGATTGAAAAACCATTTTCGAATTCCCTCGAGCTGCTCTTTGCCTATGGGTTGAAATTCTTTATGGAAGCGGTCCGTGTAATTCAAAATTTGTTTATAAAACCGATCGTGCTCGAGTTTGTGAGAATAAAAGCCCGGAAAATTTGTCTCTCTCATAAGTTTTTCTTCTGTTTGAAAATGCGCTTTCACAAGTTCGAGAAATTTTTTAAGATAATTAAGAGCCGATGATTCTTTAGAGAGGAGAAGAGAATTGTAAATTTTATTCACCGTCTCTACCATGCTTTTGTGCTGATTATCTATAGAGGCTACACCCACTTTATCTGCATTGGTAAATTCGATAAAGTTTATCTTCTTGGTTTTATTCATTTAGATCATCCCGGATTTTTTTCTGATGAACCACTCTAAAGTGAACAATAAAATTATTAAAAACAAAACCCACTCATTTGTCCATGCCTGAATCTCTTTTTTTACAGTATTTTCTTTAGTAGAGGCATTATTCAATTCCAGCAGCTTCTTTTTCAAACCGTTATAATTTTCTATTGAATAATACTCTCCGTTAGTTCCTTTAGCAAGTTGATTTAGAAAGGCGGCGCGCATTCTTGTATCGATTTTTTCTATTTGAATATTGCCGACGCTAAATCTTCCTGCGCCGCTTTTTATTTTTATGCCGTTAATTTTTGCAGCGCCTTCGAATTTATAATCTCCGGCTTCTCCTGGCGTAAAACTAGAAAAGTAAATACCGTTGCCAAGAGGAGAGAAAACGAGTTCATATTTTTTTTCATTCAATGAAACTTGCATTGAAATATCTGCTGTCTCGATAGGCGTAAAAGTTTGATCATACAATTCTGCTGTAAACTTTATTTCTTCATTTATCGAGTATGTTTTTTTCTCAGTAGTTATTTTGAACTGCTCTTTATACGATGCGGTGTTTAACCATTTAACGATATCGTTAATGAAGTTGTTAAAAAATTCCGGATACTTTTCTGCAGTTTGAAGCTGCCATCGCCAAAGATCTCCGCCAAGTATTGAAAAAGCTCGCTGCTTTCCTAAACTTCTTGAAACGATAAGAGGATTGTTAATTAAAATATTTTTCACTTTTGCCCCTACTAGAACATTGCTTTCTGCTTTAGCGCTCAATTCGGCGGCAAATTGCGTTAATGGGGGCAAACCGTTCCAGATTTCTGTTTTAGTATTTGCGCCTGAAAAATACGCTAAGAAAGCATCCCGTAGTAATTCCGGCTGCACCGAAAGAAATTCATTATTCATTTTGGAAAAGATAAACGGAAGTGATTTCTCAAAGTCTTTTAGCCTGCTTGCGCTAACTCCGCTTGATAGTAAAAAAAAGAAAGGTTTATTCTGTTGTTCAACTGAAGATGATATTTTATCAATCAAGTTTTGAGGCGTGTTCTGAAAAGGAAAGTCGATCATAAAAAAAACATCGGCGCTATCGAGTATATCTATTTTAACATTATTCCAAAATTTGCCGGGCGAAATTTGTATCAACTTTTTTATATCGATGTTTTTATCTGCTGAAAGCGCTTTTGAGATTGCTGATAGGTCAGCAGAAGGACTTCCCGCAATCAGGCAAATTTTTAATTTAGTTTCCAGCACATTGATAAAGAATACGCTGCGGTTATTTGCAGTTGCAGCTTCGCCATTCAAAGGAGAAATGATAATAGATAATTTCTTTTCACCGCCGCTCGCTGGTATATAATCGAAAAGGACTTTATTGATTCCATATTCATTCAACGTAATCTCATTTGAGGAAACTAAATTGTCCTCTTCGTAAAATGAAACGCGTGTAGTTTTATTTCCAAAGCCGATGTTCTTTATTGTCGCTTCAATTGTTGTCTGCCTTTCCGCATAAATAAATTGATTGAAGAAAAGATTAAGAATCTCGACATCTCTGTTCTCCAAAGAATCGCCGATTCCAACAGTAAAAAGAGGCAATTGAAGTTTCTCCGCCAAATAAGATGGGTCTATTCCATCAGTTATGATTCCATCGCTAAATATTATGGCAGAATTTATTTGGGCTTCTCTTTTTTTTATGAATTCGATAACATTAAAAAAATTAGTCTGTTCACCGGATAATTTTATTTTGCCTGGGTCCGATTCTTCCATTGAATCGATTTGATTTGCAAAGAGAAAGGGCTTAACCTTAAAATTGCTATATGTATTAAGATCATCTAAAAAAAAATTTATCTGCTCAAGTCTTTTATTACTATCCTTGGCTGCTATTGAATTAGAGTTATCGATGAAGAGAAAAGTTTTGGTTTCTGTAGTATGAACGGCTCGGAGTGAAAAAATAAGTTCAAAGATCAGCAACAAAATTAGAATAAAGATTGCCGCTCTAATGCTTGTTAGAAATAATTTTAGCGGGACGGAAACTGCCGGAAGAGTATATCTGTATATGAAAAACGAAAAAAGAATAAAAAGAATTATCAGCAAAAGAATAATGAAAGTATTACCGGAAAAAGATACGCTGAAACTTTCGAAGCGAGTCATCAATTAACTTAATTTTTTTTCTTAAATGTGTCGGGTAAATTCCAAGAACGCATAGCATCATAAGTTTTATAATCGGTCAAATCGAAATGGATAGGAGTTATCGAAACGAAATTGTTGCGGATAGCAAATTGGTCTGTTTCAAGCGTGTTATCTGCTTCCATCAATTTACCAGTAAGCCAATAATAATTTTTACCGTAAGGGTCTTTTCTCTCTTCGTAGATATCATCCCACTTAGATTTGCCTTGTTGAGTTAACAAAACACCTGCAATTTTTTCTTCGGGCAGATCGGGAACGTTTACATTAAGAAGCGTTCCGTTTGGCAAACCATTTTTTACAACAAGCTTTGCAAGTTCAGCAGAAAGTTTGGCGGCATATTCAAAATGTTTTGCATCGTGGTTTGTAACCGATACAGCGATAGCCGGAACATCCATTATTGCTGCTTCGCGTGCAGCAGATACAGTGCCGGAATAAATTATGTTAATTGCTGTATTTGACCCGTGATTAATTCCGGAGATGACAATATCCGGCGGTTCATTTATTATGTTTCTAATGCCGATCTTTATACAATCTGCCGGCGTTCCATCAACTGCATAGCCAAAAAAATCTCCGTTCTTATAATATTCTGTAACTCTCAATGGAATTTTCATTGTGATTGCGTGCCCAACCGCACTCTGCTCGGTAAGCGGAGCAATAACAATTACATCGCCTATTTTTTTTAGTTCTTTTGCAAGCGCGCTAATGCCAGGTGAATCGATTCCGTCATCGTTTGATACTAATATTTTCAATGTGCCCTTCTTTTTTAAGTGATAAATGTGTTTAACTAATTGCAAATATAGTTAAACATAAGAGAGCGTTGCAATAATTTGTTTGGTTCAGTAATTGAAATGAAGAAATTCGAAAATCTTATTTCAAAAAAAGTTAATTTTATCAGCACAAAAAAATCTAAGTCGTTTATGCAGCAAATAATAACTATAACCATCTTTCTTTTTTTTGCTATTAAAATATTTGGGCAAACAGATTCGACAAATTCAGTGCAAACCGATGTTTATGTAATCGATTCATATATTACTCCAGATGCACCGCATAAATTGATTGTTTCCTTTTTTACAAGCGATAGCTGCACATCGAAAATTGTTCTAATGAAAAAGTATTTTTTTGATGTTTCAAAAAAATTATCGGATAATCATAAAATCGAAATTGCTCTTGAGAAGATTAAATCCGATTCTTCATTTATTGAATATGAAATACTTGTTTATGATGTTAATGGCAATGGAATCAAAACAGAACCTTATCAAGTTCAGTTACCTAGTGATATCAAAATCTCTTCTGAGCAAAACGCCGGTCTTTTCAGAATTTGTCTTGGGGGAGTGATTTTCAGTATTCCTTCTCCAACTTATGTTATGATGAAGAATGAAAATTATTGGGCAATCACAAAAGAAATTCCGTTGTTCTCTTTTTACTCGATCGGTTACAATTACCCGGCTGGTTATCTTGGCGCTGAATATTCTCATATCTTTAAAGCTGACAAAAATTTTTTTTTTCGATTTGGCTATAAACATATTTTTCAAACATCGTTCATCAAATATCTTTCTCCCGGGATAAATTGGTTTACTGATTTCAAAGGTTACGGCGGAATGAGCATAGAATTATCAGCAGGACTTTTTCAGATTCAAAATGTATTTACGTTTTATACTCGATACAGATACAACTTTCAGTTGAAGAGCAAAGCGTCAGATTTTTATGAAATTTCCTGCGGCTTGTATTCAAACTTTTTTTCAATCAATCTTAATTCATTTTGAAAAACGAAAAGAAAAATTTTATCGATCTCGGATCACGCGGACGACTTAACAAGAACAATAAGTTGAACGAGCTTACCGGAAAAGAGTGGCTTAAATTTTCGAAGAGTTGGTTCATATTAAGACCGCCGAGAAGAAAAGAAGATGAAATTCTTCATCCGGCTAAATTTCCCGAGGTGTTAGTTGAAGACTATGTTCTTTTTTTCACTAAAAAAAATGCATGGGTGCTAGATCCTTTCATGGGCACAGGCAGCGCTTTAATTGCCTCTGCTGAATTGGAGAGAAACACGATAGGCATAGAATTAAACCGGAAATATTTTTCTTCCGCAAAAAAAAGAATTTATAAAAGAAAGTTGGATAGACATGCTTTTGCTCTAATTGGAAATTCAATAGAACTAAAAAAACTACTCGATAAAAATGGTTTTGGCAATGTAAAGTTCGACTTTACAATAACATCGCCGCCTTATTGGAATCAACTCGAAAGAAATTCGATCCGCCACAAAGATAGAGAGCAGAAAGGATTTGATACGAAATACTCTAATAACGGAAAAGATTTGGGGAACATTGCCTCTTACGATGAGTTTCTTGAAATGCAAGCGCGCGTTTTTGATGAAGTTTACAATGTGACCAAACGTAACGGCTACTTAACTATTATTACTAACAATGTTTATTTTAACGGAAGACTTTATCCTCTTGCATTTGATACTGCTATTTCATTAACAAAACGAGGCGATAAAAGCTGGGTGCTGAAAGACGAAAAGATCTGGCTTCAAGATGATAAAAAACTAATAGCGCTCGGCGTTAACTATGCCTGGGTCGGCAACAGGCATCATCAATATTGTTTGATATTCAGAAAAGAAAAATGAAAGAACAAATTTTATCAGTCAGTCAAATAACCGGGCTCATCAAACAAACGCTTGAGGAAAATTTTTACGAGGTGAGTGTAATAGGAGAGATATCTAATTTCAAAGCGCATATTTCCGGGCATTGGTATTTCACTCTTAAAGATTCTAATGCAGCAATCAACTGTACAATGTGGCGCGGAGTAAATAATTATGTTTTTTTTACTCCGCAAGATGGAATGAAAGTAATTGTAAACGGGAAGATTTCTGTTTACCCGCCGCGTGGAAGTTATCAAATAGATGTGCGTTCTATGCAGCCTGCCGGCGTTGGAGAACTTCAGGCGGCTTTTGATAAACTAAAACAAAAGCTCGCGGCAGAAGGTTTGTTCGATGAAAAATTCAAAAAACCGATTCCAAAATATCCCATGAAGATTGGCATTGTTACCGCTATTGGCAGCGCAGCATTTCAAGATTTGCAAAGCATTGCCTCGCGAAGATTTCCTTTGGCAGAACTTGTTATTGCTTCATGCAAAGTGCAGGGAGAAGGAGCAGCGCTTGATATAGCCAACAGCATAAAATTATTAAACCAGCAAAACGATATTGATCTAATAATTGTTGGACGCGGCGGCGGTTCGCTTGAAGATTTGTGGGCGTTTAACGAAGAAATTGTTGCACGCGCTATTTTTGAATCAAAGATCCCGATAATAAGCGCTGTTGGACATGAAATTGATTTTACAATTTCAGATTTTGTTGCAGACCTTCGGGCGCCAACTCCTTCTGCCGCTATGGAGCTCGCTACTCCAAACAAAGAAGAACTCTTTGGATTTATTAGTGAGTTTTCATATCATTTCGAGGGAAAAATTATTGAGATAATATCAAATTACCGCGGTCAGGTTAATTTGGCTCTTTCTTCCTACGGTTTTCGTCTGCCTCAGGATTTCGTGCGTAATAGAGCTCAGTTTTTGGATAATTTACTTTATCGGTTTCAGAATGTTTTTGTTAGTAAACTTTCTGCGTTAAAAAATCATTTAGCATTGTTGGAAAGCAAAATTCAAACTTTTAATGTTGATAAAATTTTACAACGGGGTTTTATAATAGTGAAGCAGAACGAAAAATTTATTACAAAGAAAAAATATTTTAATCCGGCAGAATCATTTCTTATGAAATTTTATGATGGAGAATTAAAAATAAATGGGCAAGAAAAAAGAAAGTAATTTTGAAGAGTCTCTGAACCGGCTGCAAGAAATTTCCGAACTTTTAGAAAATGAAGAGGTTGGTCTTGAAGAATCAATCAAGCTTTACGAAGAGGGGATTAAATTGGCAAAGTTTTGTTATACTACTTTGAAAGATGCTGAATTGCGTGTTACTGAACTTAAAAAACAGCTTGAAGAAAATATTAAACAATAGTTTTTATCTAAAAGGAATTTTTAATGGTAGACGAATCAAAGTATAAATTACTGTTCAATGTAAATTCACCCAAAGATATTCGTTCGTTTTCTCTTAACGAACTTAAAACTCTCTGCACTGAAATTCGTGAATACATGATTGATGTTATTTCTCAGATAGGCGGGCATTTTGGCGGCGGACTTGGAACTGTAGAACTTACTGTTGCGCTGCACAAAGTATTTAATACGCCGCACGATCTGATTGTTTGGGATACAGGGCATCAGGCATATCCTCATAAAATTATTACCGGCAGACGAGATCAACTAAAAACTATCAGACAGCTAAACGGTATAAGCGGATTTCTTAAAAGAACCGAGAGTGAATACGATGCCTTTGGTGCCGGACATGCTTCAACTTCAATTTCAGCTGCACTCGGTATGGCGGTTGCTAGAGATATTCTAAAGTCAGAAAAAAAAGTTATTGCTGTAATTGGAGACGGCGCAATGACAGGCGGTATGGCTTATGAAGCGATGAACAACTCCGGTATTACTAAAAGCAATCTGATCGTTGTTCTGAATGATAACAACATGTCTATTGCTCCTAACGTTTGGCAGTTCTCAAATTATTTCAGCGAGATGATCGCTCACCCAGAATATAACAAATTCAAAGGCGCTATTTGGGATTTAACCGGAAAGTTAGATGATTTCGGTGATCGAATTAGAAAGGTAGCCGCGCGTCTTGAATCAGGAATAAAAGCAATCATAACGCCCGGAATGTTATTCGAGGCACTTGGGTTCAGATATTTCGGACCTGTTAATGGACATAAGTTAGATCAACTTATTAAAATCTTCGACCAGATAAAAAACTTTAACGGACCGATCTTAGTTCATGTTACAAGCGAAAAAGGGAAAGGATACAAACCTGCAGAAAACCATGAGCAAAAACTGCACGCGTCAACTCCATTTGATAAGATTACCGGCGAAGCGATTAAAAAATTTGATGCGCCGCCGGCTTACACAACAATTTTTGGCAATGCGTTAGTTGAAATCGCAAAACAAAATCCTCAGGTAATTGGTATTACAGCAGCTATGCCTGATGGAACTGGTCTCGATATTTTGCAGAAGGAGATACCTGAAAGATGTTTTGATGTTGGAATTGCAGAAGAACACGCCGTTACATTTGCAGCAGGAATGGCAACACAGGGTATAATTCCGGTAGTTGCAATATATTCAACATTTTTACAACGTGGATTCGACCAAATAATTCACGACGTTGCATTGCAAAATCTTCATGTTGTTTTTGTTCTTGATCGCGCGGGCTTAGTTGGCGCTGATGGACCGACTCATCATGGTTCGTTCGATCTAACTTATTTACGATTGATTCCGAACATGATAATTATGGCGCCCAAAGATGAATCTGAGTTGCGCAACATGCTATATACGGCTGTTAATTATGTAAAAGGTCCGGTTGTAATTCGTTATCCGCGCGGAAATGTTCTTGGCGTGCAGTTGGACCAAGGTTTTGCAAAAATTGAAATTGCCAAAGCTGAAAAAATAAAGAACGGCGGCAACGTAGCGCTTCTTGCTGTCGGTAATATGGTAGAATATGCAAAAAAAGCTTCTGAAAAATTACTTGCAAACGGTGTTAATTGCGAAATAATAAATATGCGCTTTATCAAACCTCTTGATAAGGAAATGCTTGATGAGGTTGCTAATAAATTTGAAAAAATTGCAACTCTCGAAGAAAATACAATTGTTGGCGGGTTCGGTTCCGGCGTATTGGAGTATTTTGCAGAAAAGAATTATAAAAATGAAATTATTCGTATTGGGCTGCCAGATTCCTTTGTAGAACACGGAACTCAAGCCGAATTACATCGAATAATTGAAATTGACCCCGATGGTATTGCAGAAAAAATAAAAACTCTTCTTAAAAAAACCGAGTTACCAAAAAATGTAGTGGGCTAATGGAAAAAACAAGAGTTGCAGTTATTGGACTTGGCGGAATGTCGCAAGTTGTGCATCTGCCTATTCTTTCAAAACTATCTAATGTTGAAATTTGGGCAGTGGCAGAATTAAATAAGAGCAGATTAAAAAGCGTTGCAGAAAAATTTGGCATAACCCGGCAGTATCTCGATTACCAGGAATTGTTGTTGAAAGAAGATATTGATGCAGTAATTATTGCTACGCCAACAGATTCTCACGCAAAAATTGCTGTTGATTGTTTAAAAGCAAAAAAAGATGTACTGATAGAAAAACCGGTTGCACGTAGTTTGGCTGAAGCAAAAGAGATTAACAACGCGGCAAAAAAGAATAAAAAGAAAGTTATGGTGGGGATGAATCTGCGTTATAGACCCGATGCAATGTTGATGAGGAGTTTAGTTAACAGCAAAGAGCTTGGAGATATATTCTACATTCGATGCGGCTGGCTTCGTAAGCAGAGCAGCGATCAGAAGTGGTTCCTTACTAAAAACAAAGCAGGTGGTGGCGTTATAATTGATCTCGGTATTTTGGTTCTAGACCTTGCGCTATGGATTATGAGTGATTCAAAAGTGAAAAGCGTTTCAGTTCAAAAATTCTGCCACAACACAATAGATATTGAAGATTCTGCCGTTGGAATGGTTCGATTAGAAAATGACCGCGTGATAAGTTTTGAAGTGAGCTGGGGGCTGCACGCTGAATGGGATAAATTTCATCTTGCCGCTTTTGGAACAAAAGGTACCGCTCATTTAAATCCTTTACGCGCTTATAAACGATTAGAGTCCAGTCATTTAAATTATACTTTAACCGGTGCAACTAACACCGCAAGCACTACAAATCTTTTTAAAAAATCTTATGAAAACGAACTGAAACATTTTATAGCATCGGTTAGAGATAATACTCATTTGATCTCAACGATCGAAGAGGCGCTTGATCTGATGAAATTACTTGAAGCTATTTACAAATCAGCAGAACTCAAAAAAGAAATTTTTCTTAAATAAATTATGAAAGCAAAAATATTATTAGTAGATGATGAAAAAGACATAGTGGAATTTCTCCAATATAATCTTTCACATGTCGGATTTCAGGTTATTACTGCTTACAATGGAAAAGAAGCATTGGAAAAATTATCTCAAAAACCGGATCTGATAATTCTTGATGTATTAATGCCGAAGATGAATGGTTATGAAGTTTGCAGTGAAATCAGAAGAATAGAAGAATTTAAAAATGTTCCCATTATTTTTCTAACCGCCAAAGCTTCTGAAGCCGATGAAGTGCATGGGTTAGATATTGGCGCCGATGATTATATTAAGAAACCGATCTCGCCTAAAAAATTGATTGCCAGAGTAAATGCAAATCTTAGAAAAATAGAATCTTCTTTGGCAGAATCTTCCGAGCCAAAAGAGCTATCAATAGGCCCCCTTGTTATTAACAAAGAGCAATTTACCATATCCATTAACGGCGAGAAGATCTTTTTTCCAAAAAAGGAATTTGAAATACTATCTTTTCTTGCTTCAAATCCGGGAAAAGTTTTTGAACGCGAAAAAATATTGAACAACGTTTGGGGCACGGATGTTTTTGTTGTTGAAAGAACTATCGATGTTCATATCCGCAAAATCCGCGAAAAACTTGGCAATTACTACGATATGATTGAAACAATTAAAGGGGTTGGATATCGTTTCAAGAATGTTGAATAAGTTTAAGAGAAATATTATCTCTTCAAAAAGTAATATCATATTTTTATCAATCACTTCTTTTTTGTTTTTATTTCTTTTCGGTCTTTTCTTTCGACTGAGCTTTAGCTCAATAGTTGCTGCCTCTATATTTTTTTTACTTTTCAATTTAATCTTGCTCTATTTAGTCGGAGGTCAAAGGAACAAAGAATTAGATTCTATTAAAGATGTTATAAGCAGAATTAGAACCCACTCAGTTAATTTCGATAATGAAATTAGTTTGGGAAGCGAATTAGAAGAATTGGAAATAGAAATTAAAGCAATGTTTTTAAGAAGCCAAAACGATATTCAAAATCTCAAAAAATTAGAGCAGATACGCACAGAATTTCTTGGTAATGTTTCGCACGAATTGCGCACCCCGATCTTTGCAATTCAGGGTTATATAGAAACTCTTTTAGATGGAGCATTGGACGATCGACTGGTTAATAGAACGTTTTTACAAAAAGCTAATCAACACACAATAAATCTAAACAACTTGTTGAATGATTTGATTGACATTTCTATGATTGAATCAGGTGAAATGAAAATGAGTTTTCGTTATTTCAATGTGTCCGAATTTTTTGATAGTGTGTTAAATGAATTTAAGCCGCAGGCGGTCAAAAAAAATATTGAGCTGCAATTACTTCCCTTCAACCATTCTTTACAACTATTTGGCGACAAACAACGGTTAAAGCAGGCCATTTCTAATCTTTTAATGAATGCTCTAAAATATACAGAGAGCGGATCAATAAAAATTGGCGTTTACGAAGAGGAAAACGGGGCAGTAATCTTTGTGATGGATAGCGGAATCGGGATTTCAAAAAATGATTTGGAAAGAATATTTGAAAGGTTTTACAGAGTAGACAAAGAACGGTCCCGTGATTTAGGAGGAACCGGACTGGGCTTGGCTATAGTAAAACATATTGTTGAAGCGCACGGTTCTATAATTGAAGTAAAGAGTGAAATTGGAAAAGGGAGCAAATTTTCATTCCGCTTAAAAAAATAATTCTTACAAAATTGTGATAAACATTCAAATAGAGCATTTTTCAAATAAAATAACAGAATACTTTATCTAATCATTTTATTGACTCACATTGGTGCTTTCTATTATATTTACGCCTCAAAAATTGTGAAGTTGGAGGATTAAATGTTTGCTGTTGTTGATATAGCTGGACAACAATTCAAGGTAACCGAAAACAAGAAATATTATGTGCCTCGTTTGAAAGCTGAACCGGATTCAGAAATTGTTTTTGATAATGTTCTCCTTTTTAATAATAATAAAGAAACTAAAGTCGGCGCTCCTACTGTAGGCGGTGTAAAAGTTCATGCGAAAGTTTTAGAGCACCTGAAAGACGACAAAGTTATTGTTTTCAAAAAGAAGAGAAGAATTTCATATAAGCGGCTAAGAGGTCACAGACAATTTTTAACAAGAATAGAAGTAACAAAAATTTCATAGTTACCGGAGGAAATTTAAATGGCACATAAAAAAGGGCAAGGTTCTTCAAGAAATGGACGCGATAGTAATCCGCAATATCTCGGCGTAAAAGCTTATGGCGGTGAAAAAGTTACTGCCGGTTCTATTCTTGTAAGACAAAAAGGAACAAATTTTCATCCCGGCAAAAATGTAAAATTAGCCGGAGATCATTCGTTGTTTTCCACTATAGATGGTATTGTAAAGTTTGAAAGAAAGAAGAACGATAGAAAATTCATAAGCGTTTACGAAGTTACTGCATAATTAAATCTTAGAATGGAATAAACAAAAAACCCTCCACACAGAGGGTTTTTGTTTATTAATTTTACATAGAATCAAAAACCAAGTCTTTCCATATCTGCAATTAAACTTTTAACAGCATTCACAGAATTATCCAGCGCAGCTTTTTCTTCAGAATCTAGAGCAAATTCAACTACGCGTTCAATGCCGTTAGCTCCAAGCACAGCAGGAACTCCCACGTAATATCCTTCAACACCAAATTGACCATTTAAAAATGCGCAGGTAGGAAGTATTCTTTTTTCATCGTAAATAATTGCTTCTGCCATAGCAATAGACGAAGAAGCGGGAGAATAAAATGCCGAACCTGTTTTAAGTAATTCAACAACTTCACCGCCTGCCATTTTAGTTCTTTTAACCATAGCGGCCATAACTTCTTGTGCTTTTGCTTTATCGTTATATTTACGCTCTAATAGTTCCATAACCGGAATTCCATTTACATTTGCATAACGAACAATTGGGACCATTGTGTCGCCGTGTCCCCCGAGAACCATTGCGTTAACATCTTTAACAGAAACGCCAAGTTCCCATGCAATAAAAGTTGAAAAGCGTGAAGAGTCTAGAACTCCGGCTTGTCCCATTACTCTATTTGTTGGAAATCCGGAAACCTTTTTGAAAAGTGTTACCATAGCATCGAGCGGGTTTGAAACAACAATTACGATCGAATTAGACGCATACATTTTTACATTTTCAGCAACGGTGTTCATAATTTTTGCATTTGTAACAAGAAGATCGTCTCTGCTCATGCCGGGTTTGCGTGGTAAACCGGCAGTTACAATAACCAAATCAGCTCCTTCAATATCTTTATAATCATTCGTCCCCTTTAATGAAATGTCAAATCCATCTACACGCGAAGCTTCAACGATATCTAAAGATTTTCCCTGTGGTAAACCTTCGACAACATCAAACAAAACTACATCACCTAATTGTTTGAGAGCGATAAGTTGGGCTAATACGCCGCCAATTTGCCCGCCGCCTATTAAAGCGATTTTTTTTCTAGCCATTTTTTTTCTCCAATTTTTTTTAGTGAAGATTTTCGTTCAAAATATAAGAAGATTGTATTCATTTTCATAGAAGAAGAAACAAAGAATAGAAAAATTAAACAAGACTAATTTCGAGAATTGTTTCTGTGCCATCGGGAGTAAAATTGTAGCGCAAATCATCGAGAAAATTCCTCATTATATGAATTCCTCTGCCGCTTTCTTTGAAAATATTTTCTTGTTTTGTGGGGTCCGGCACAGTCTTTAGGTCGAATCCTTTCCCTTCATCTTTAAGTATAATTATCAACTTTTGCTTTTCGATTTTGACGATGATGCGAATTTTTTTTGTCTTGTCTAATTTATTACCGTGAACAATGCTGTTAGAAACAGCTTCAGAAAATGAAAGAGCAAGGTTGTTCAATTTATCTTTGCTAAGGGCTGCTTTATTAGCAACTTCAATAATAAACTCTTCTAACTCTGGCAATAGATCGGGGTCGCTCGGAACTTCTTTCAGAAATATTTTTTCTTGCAACTTCTCTCCCTGGTTATATCATTTGAAAGGAAAAATAAAACTACTTATTCAATCAATCAACTTTCCTTAAAAGGACGGTTTTCTAAAAACTGTAATTCAATCTAACGCTAAGATTAACCATCTCGCGTTTCAAATTATTTTCCGCATTTATAAATTCGTACCAGCCAACCGCCCTGAGAGTGATCTTCTCATCAACAACATAATTTATTTCTGCAAGGGGGCCAATACTGCTGTACTCTGAAACTTTGATTTTTTCTTTTCCACCTTTATAATTAAATGTAGAAATTGAAAAATAACGCAATCCTAAACCGAATTGAATTCCAAAATAATTATATAAGAACTTAGGTTCACCAAATATTTCACTTAGGTATCTCAGCGGTTTACTTGAAAAGGAGGACCATTTGAAGTCTCCCTGTTCTGATATTTTAGTGTAGCCGCTAAAAAAAAGGCGAAATGATCTGCTGAATATGTAATTGGTAGAATCGCGAAAAGCTAATTGTCGGAAAGAATAGCTTCTGAAGTTCGGATTTAACTCTTCGTAGTCGAACACAGTGTAGTTAGCCGAAACTTCGGCAGAGTTTGAAGAAGTTAGGTTCCCGGCAGAGAAAATTCCGCCCGATGAAAATTTCACTGTTCTTTTTATATTATTGTTAGCGCTTCGCTCTGCTAAAATGTAAACTATCTTATTTAAGCTCCCTTCAAAATTTACAAACGTTTTGAAGAAGGGATTAAATTTGTGCTCGTAAAGTAAGCGGGCAATCGAAAGCAGTTCATCGCGATCATCAAAATTCGATTGGCTTGGCGTATTGTAGATAAGCTTTCTGTGGAAAAAACTAAAAATAATTTTGCTTCTGTCCGAAATATTTGTTTGTCCCAACAGAGTAATGTTCGACAGTTGAGATGAATTGTTCTTCTGTTCTTCTAATGTCTTTCTCTCTTCAAAAGCAATTTCGCTCATACTTTCAAGTTTAGCGGGCTGATGTTTTTCATCCCTTTCCGAAAAAGAAAAACGAAATGAGATGTTAATGTTCTGGGCTATATATTCCGCAATAGAAGAAAACTCAAGCCGGAATTCTTCAATTTTTGTATCGAAAGAAGAAGCAGTTGCAGCAGACAACAAAACATAGCGAGTATTTCTATCTATATTTCGCCATGCAACTTTTCCCAGCAGATCAAATGAAAAGGGAGAAACCGATGGAATAAGTTTGATCCTGTCTTGAATGAAAAAATTAGATTCCGTTCTGCTTTGAATATTGTTTTCAATGTTAAATGTAGTGCGGGTAAGAGGGTCTGCAGCCAGATAAAGATCGCGGCGTTGCTGCCAATAGTTAACAGAAACAGTATTCGTAAAATTTTTTTCGAATGTATTTTTTAAATCAAAATTGAAAACACGTAAAGTATTTTTACGCGGTAGAATATCTTCGTTTTGGTATTTGAGCAGTGAGGTGATTTCGAAATCGCCAAACTCGTATTTATCTATGTTCGCTTCTGTGCCGTAAACAATGCCGCGGTCTTTGATCCCAATTTGATTGTTCTGTGAAAAACCGCCGAAAGGAGTAATCTCAATTTTTTCTGCGGGACTATATTTTATAAACAGTAAAGCTGAAAGGAGAGAAGCATGGTTCAACCCAACCTTACGGTCATCTGAATAAATATTATTGCTGAAGTGTAATCCTAATCTGAACCGGTCGCTGATCTTATACTGCCCGAGCGCTGAAAGATATTGTTCGTCTCTTATATTTCTTACAGCAGTTTTAGTAATGGTAGAGTAGAAATTTTCTTTAATTCCGAAAAAAATATTTTCTGTTGAATAAAAATGTTTTAGAAGTGCGTTAAAATTGTATGTGTTAAGTTGTTTTTCGAATGAATTTGTTAATAGACTCGTTCTGTAGCCGTGCAAAGAAAAAAACAGACTATCTTTTCCTAATTGAGCGTAGATTTGGGCGCTTAAGAAAACAAAAAATAACAATATGGATTTCTTATTGATCATCTGGGAATAAAAGTGAAAGAAAATAGTTCGCTAATACTGTTCGGGTCAGTCCCGCTTTTAGTGTAAGTAAAAACGCGCCACCAGTAAGTTTTATATTGCTCAAGATACAAACCCGCGGCGTCAATTTTTATCTCTTGGTCTGTTAGATTTGAAGTGAAATCAATTTCTTTTATAGTTCCATAAAATTCATTTGCTTGAATAACTAATTTATATCGTGCCGGGCGAGATACAGTCTTAAACCTGAATTCAGTTAATGTTCTTAATGAAGAATTATTAGAAGGAAAAATTAAGAGGGGCAAATTCAGAATAGCATCGTTAACTTCTTGTGTAGATAAACTTTTCAATCCGCCCTTATCAACAGCTTTGATTTTGTAATAGTAGTCGGTAAGAAGCTGCACTCCTTTTTTATCGAAATAAAAAGTCTTTGTGGTAAAATCTAGATAGTGTAGAGAATCAGTTTCGAAGTTTGGTATTTTACTTCTGTAGATCTCGTACCCTTTAATATCGGTATCTGAAGAAGGAGACCAATACAAATTGATACTCGTATTGTTTACCCAATTTCTTGCGTTAATATTCAACTTTACTGGGCGAAGCGGAGGATATAAATTTTTAGGAGTAGCCGAAACATAATCGGATTTAGGACTTTCGCGCTTCAATTTATCTATTGCGCTAATTCTGTAATAGTAAGTTGTATCGTATTCGAGCGAGTCATCTATAAAGAATGTGTTCCGTGTAAAATTAAGTAAAACAAATCGGTTCGGCTTGTTAATGCTTCTATAAATATTGTAACCTATAAGATCATATTCGCTGTTTGGTCTCCATTCAATACCTATCTGTCCATCGCGTGCGGCATAAACCCTTAAACCGCTTGGAGCTGCTGGGGGCAGACTGTCATCAATTGGTTCTGTAATTCTGCTTTGCCGGCATCCTAAAATAAAAGTTAAAATAACCGAAGCGAGCAGAAAATTATAATGTAACTGCATAACCGCGCTTTGGAATAGTTATATTTTTGAAGCCGATCGATTCGAGCGAAGTTTTATAAATTTCTTGCTGGTTCAGTTCGCCGTGAACAAGAAAAATATTTTGCATTCTGCTCTTATCAAATTTTTTACTGTATGCTAAAAGCTCGTTTGCATCTGCATGCGCACTAAAAGATTGCATAACTATAACTTCTGCTTTCACATCATATTGATCGCCAAAAATGCTTACACGTTTTTCTCCGTCTATCAGTTTTCTTGCAAGTGTGTGTTCTGCGGCATAACCAACCATTAGAATAATGTTCTTACTTTCGCCAATATTATTTGCGAGATGATGAAGTATTCTGCCCGCTTCGCACATACCTGAGCTTGAAATAATTATACATGGTCCTTCAACCGAATTTAGTTTTTTGGAGTCTTCTACACTTGTAATATAAGTTAACTTGTTGAAACCAAAAGGGTCTTTATGTTTTATTATGAATTGGCTTGTTTCAATATCAAAACATTCTGGGTGAAGCTGGAAAACATGAGTTGCGTTAACAGCAAGAGGGCTATCAACGTAAACTGGAATTCTTTCGGCTTTATTGTTCTCAAAAATTTTATGAAGCGTGTAAACTACCTCTTGGGTTCTCCCAACGCTGAAAGCAGGTATTATAATTTTTGCTCTTTGTCTGACAGCTTTTCGAACAACATCAGCTAATTTGTCTTCAGAGTCCAGTGCGGTTTCGTGAGTTCTGCCTCCGTAAGTGCTCTCACAAATAAAAAAATCTACATCCGGAATATTTTCCGGATCTTTTAGTATTGGAAGATTCGGTCTACCAAGATCGCCTGAAAAACCTAATGTAATTGTTCTGCCATTTTCATTGATAGAAAGATGAACAATTGCCGAACCCAGAATGTGCCCAGCATTGTAAAAAGTAAGTGTTATACCTTCGGCAATTTCATATTCGTGGTGATAATTCAATCCCACAAATTGAGTTAATGCTTTAACTGCATCTTCCTGAAGATAGAGAGGTTCAAAAAGATTTTTCCCTTCTTTTTTCCTTTTCTTGTTAACAAATTCAACGTCTTTCTCTTGAATGTAAGCACTGTCTTGAAGCATTATAGCAGATAAATCCCTAGTAGCAAAAGTAGAAAATATTTTTTCGCTGAATTCTTTTTTGATCAGTGATGGGATGTTGCCTGCGTGGTCTATGTGGGCATGAGAGAGGATAACAAAATCAATTTCTGCCGGGTCAAAAAAATCAAAAGTTCGGTTCAGTTCAAATGCTTCTTTTCTTTTACCTTGATATAAACCGCAATCGAGCAAAAACTTTGCCTGCTTTGTTTTGATATAATGCATTGAACCTGTAACGGTTTGTGCAGCGCCTATAAATTGAATTTCCATTTTGCCTGTTTTTTTTAAAGTAAACTATTCAAAGTTATGGTTAGATTCAACGAAGTGATTTGGGCTGGAGAAGATTAGAATAATTTAATAACCTACTTATGAGCGGATTATTTTGTAATTCTTATAACCAAGATAGATCTCTTTAGCCGCAGTTTTAACAACTGTAGCTATAGGCACGGCAAGGATCATTCCTAATATGCCAAGCAATTGGCTGCCTACAATTATTAGGATTATAATCATCAGCGGATGCATATCGGTGCTTTTTGAAAAAACATTTGGCTGTATAAATCCATTATCTAAAGTGTAAACAAACGTGAACATCAAAACAATGCTTGGAAGCATCGAAAAATTTCCGAACTGTATAAGTGAAATAATTATTGCCGGTATTCCCCCGATAATAGGTCCAAAGTAAGGAATAAGATGCCCTATTCCAGCAACAAAACCGATTGAAACAGCGTTGTCGATTCCTAAAATCCACAAACCTATTCCGCTTAATAAGCCAACAAATAATGCATCAAGCAGCCAGCCCCGCACAAACCGTCCAAGTTGAATGCCGATTGAATTCAATACGGAATAAGAAACTTCGAAATATTTATTCGGCATAATGTTTATTATACCACGCAGTAACCGCTGGTTATCCTTCAATAAAAAGAAAGCCATAAAAGGTACGATAACAAGAATTGCTATTATAGAAACAATGCTGAAAACGATGTTGCTGATGTTGTTTACCCCATCAAGAATCATGTTTTGAAAAACAGTTGTGAATTTTTGAACAATGTCTATATTTTGTAAAAATGGGAAAGCAGAGATTATAGATTTCTCAAAATGACGGATCAGCAACTGCAAATTTTCTTCAGTTAGTTTATCAGTAAGATTATTTAACTGAGAAATTACCTTTGGGACAAAAAAGGAAATGCCCCATGTTATTAACAAGCCTGCCAAGAGAAAAACTATTAACACAGAAAGCATTCTGTTAAAACCCCTTTTTTCTAAAAAATCAACAATTGGATTGAAGATGAAAGAGATCAAAATTGCAATGGCAAGCATTGCAAGAATGTCTGAAAATAAATATGAAACAAAAACAAAAATGCCGGTCAATAAGAAGATGAGCCCGATAGTTTTGATTTTACTTTTTTGTTCGTAGTAAAGCATTGTTATGAATAATTGTTTTTATTTCTACTATAATATTCTTATTTCAGAGCTAAAATTCAATCAAAAGATATTCATCAAATTTTTGGATTAAGATGGATTTCTAAAATTCCCTATATTTGCAAAGAAAATTGCAATAATTATGGAATAATGTAATGCCTGAAATTGAAATACTACAACAGATAAGAGAACGAGCGGCTCAAAGAAAAAAAACGATTGTTCTACCAGAATCGCACGATGAAAGAGTTTTACGTGCCGCTGAAATTCTAACACAAGAAAAAATTGCCGCTGTTATTGCTCTTGGCAATGACGAAAAAATTAGAAACGATGCAAAGAAAAATGGAATTGATCTTCAAGGAATTAGAATTATTGACCCCGAGAAGTCTGACCGTTTGAGCGACTTTGCAAATTATTTTTTCAATTTGCGAAAACACAAAGGAGTAACAATTGAACAAGCCCGCGATACCGTTAAGCGGGATATTTTTTTTGGCGCAATGATGCTGAGTGAAGGAATGGTTGATGGAAGTGTTTCCGGCTCTGTAGCAACAACTGCCGATGTAATGCGCGCTTCGATCTTTTGTGTTGGAATGAAAGAAGGTATTTCAATTGTCTCCAGTTTCTTTTTAATGGCTTTCCCAAATCAAGTTTACAGTTTTGCCGATTGTGCTGTAAATCCCAGTCCCGATCCAAGCCAGCTTGCAGACATAGCAATCTCAACAGCGGATAATCATAAAAGACTTACCGGCGAAGAGCCGTACATTGCTATGCTTTCTTTTTCTACTAAAGGAAGCGCCGAACACGAAATGGTTGATAAGGTTCGCTCTGCTACTAAATTGGTTCAAGAAAAACGACCAGACTTAAACGTAGACGGCGAGTTACAGTTTGATGCTGCTATAGTTGATTCCGTTGGGAAGAAAAAAGCCCCGGGCAGCAAAGTAGCAGGACGCGCTAATGTTTTAGTGTTTCCGGACCTGAATGCTGGAAATATTGGATACAAAATTGCTCAGCGCCTCGGCGGTGCAGAAGCTGTTGGTCCAATAAATCAAGGATTAAAAAAGCCGTTCTTCGATCTCAGCCGCGGCTGCAGCGTTGATGATATTGTTAATACTGCTGCAATTGCATGTTTAATGGCAGATTAAAGTTTGCTCTTCTTCAACTTCTTTATCTTAGAGAGATAATGCAGACTTGAATAAAAATCAAAAAGAACTTGACTATCAAATAATTTTTTTGCAAAATATTATTAGAAATGAGCTTTATAGTTCATTCGTAAATTTGTTTTAACGCCGTTCAATGAAAATCGTTCAAAGTATTTTTTATTAAAGAGAAACATTTAGTTCTGCCTTTGAGTCGTTCTCTTTTTTAAGAAATAATATAGATTCCTTTTACAGCCTGTATATACGCCAAGATTACTTCTATTGCTATGACTTTACAAGAGTTAATCTAAATATAGATTCATAATTACGTAATCTTATATGGCTGCTAACATTCTACAGAACTGTCCTGCCCAAAGGGATCTGTTTTACTGCAATCCCGCCTTTATTATTTATCGTAAAAACAAAATGAATAGGCGAGTTCATTATGAAATATAGAACCGATCCTAACTTATTGTCTGAAGTTCGTAAGTATGGCAATTTCGACACCAACGCCTGCCTTCAATGCGGAAGTTGTACAGTTTCGTGTGAGCTTACAAATAACTTAGATTCATTCCCGCGTAAAACACTTCGATATACATTGATAGGTTTGCGGGAACAATTAAAAAACAGATTGGACCCTTGGTTGTGTTACTATTGCGGCGATTGCTCTAAAACCTGCCCGCGGCAAACAGAACCCGGAGAAGCAATGATGACTCTCCGCCGCTTTCTAACAGCGCAATATGATTGGACAGGTCTTTCCGCAAAAATTTATAAATCAAAATTTTGGGAAATCGGCTCTCTCTTCTTCTTTGGAATAGTCGTTTTGCTTCTTGTTGTTTATTACCACTTATTTTATGTAGAACTTGAATATGAAACGTTCATTTCAGAGCCGATGCCGATGGAACATATGTTCGGTTTAATAGGAACCTTTACAACCATTGTTTTCCTAATTCCACTCTTTTTTTTGCTAACTAACTCTTTACGCATGTATTGGTTTACTATGAGAGACGGCGATAATTTCAAGATACCTTTTCGCTTATATTTTACAGAAGCTAAAACTTTTTTATTACAAGCTGTTACTCAAAAACGATTTAAAGATTGTGCAGTTAGAAGCCGCTGGATAAAACACTTGCTTTTAGCCGCCGGCTGCGGTGTGATGGTTTGTATAAAGTTTTTCTTTCTTTCATGGTTCCAGACTGATAATATCTATCCTGTTTATCATCCTCAAAGATGGCTCGGGTATTTTTCCGCCGGAGCTTTAATCTATACTACGGTTGAGATATTGATAAGCCGAATTAAAAAACGGGAAGAGATACACAAATTTTCCGCTGCGAGTGATCTGATATTTCCAATTATGTTATTGCTCACTGCCGTAAGCGGGCTTGCTGTTCACGTATTCAGATATTTAGGTTTAGAACTTACTACACATTTTACATACGCAATTCATTTAGCTATTGCTGTTCCGATGTTGATAATTGAAATTCCGTTTGGCAAGTGGAGTCATATGATCTATCGGCCTCTAGCTATTTACTTCCAAGCGGTTAAAGAAAAAGCATTGCATGTAGAATTAAATAAGGAGCCAGTTTTAGAAAATGTTTGATAATAAATCTAACGGAAAGATCGGTTCTGCTTTGGTAGTTGGCGGTGGAATCGGCGGTATGCAGGCGGCGCTTGATCTCGCTGAATCCGGAATTAAGGTTTATCTCGTTGATAATAAACCGTCCATTGGCGGTGTGATGGCTCAACTTGATAAAACTTTTCCTACTAATGATTGCGCTATGTGCACTATGGCGCCAAGATTAGTGGAGATTGGAAGACATAAGGATATTGAAAAAATCACTTTAAGCCAAGTCGAAAGTATTTCAGGTTATCCGGGGAATTTTTCAGTTACCTTAAAGAAAAGTCCACGCTATGTAGATGAATCAAAATGTACCGGCTGCGGGGCCTGCGTTTCAAATTGTCCAACAAGAAACAGCGTTCAAATAGTTGAGAAAGAGAAAGTAGAACTTCAACCTAAATACGCTGAAAAAGTTTCTGAGATCATAAATAGACATCGGAACAGAAAAGGTCCTTTAATGCCTATACTTCAGGAAGTAAATGCAGCATACAATTATTTCCCGGAAAATATTTTAAAATACATCTCGCAAGAAACGAATTATCCTCTTTCGCATATTACTCGAATTGCTACTTTCTATAGTTCATTCAGTTTAAAGCCTATTGGCAAATACACTATAAGTGTTTGTATGGGGACTGCTTGTTACGTGCGCGGGTCTGGAATATTGTTAGAGCAGTTCAGAGAAAAATTAAACGTCAAAGTAGGCGAAACCACTGAGAACATGCTTTTTACACTTAAAGCTGTTAGATGCATTGGCTGCTGCGGGTTAGCGCCAGTTGCAACTATTGGTGATAGTGTTTATGGAAAACTTCAATCTAAGAGTATACCTGGCATTATAGAAAAGAAAAAGGTGGAGGAGTTGCAGTATGCCCAAGTTAACAATTGATGAATTAAAAAAAATGCGGGAGAATTCCAGAAAGGAAATTTATCTGCGGGAAGGGAATTTCAGAGGAAAGGTAACAGTTCATATGGGAACTTGCGGTATTGCTGCAGGAGCCAGAGAAATTATGAACTCATTTTTAGATGAAATTGAGAGAAGAAAATTAACAGATATAATGTTCACCACTACAGGATGCGCCGGTCTTTGTTCGGAAGAACCGATGATCACAGTAGAGATGGAAGGTTCTGCACCGGTGAAATACTGCAAACTCACTAATGAGAAAGTAAAAAAAATTTTTAACGAACATATTATAGAGGGAAATGTGGTTAAAGAATTTGCATTAGGTATCGGTTCTGAGAGGGTTGGATAATGGCAGAAAAAAAACGAATTGAATTGATGGTTTGCACCGGAACGGGCTGTTACGCTGGCGGTGCTTATCAGATTATTGATGGGTTGAATAAAGAACTCGAATCCTTCGGCTTGAGAGATGAAGTTACTGTTGTAGCTACCGGCTGTAACGGTTTCTGCGGGCAGGGTCCGTTAATGGTTGTTATACCCGATAATATTTTCTACGGCTGGATTGAAATAAAAGATATCCATCATCTTGTTGAAGAACATTTTTTAAAAGGAAGACCCGTAAAAAGATTGATGTTCAAACCTCCGGAAGAAAAAGAGCCGCTGCCGCTGCTTTCGGATATTCCTTTCTTCAAAAAACAATTGTTAGTTGTGCTGCGCAATAAAGGGATTATAGACCCCGAAAAGATTACAGATTATATTGCCCGCGATGGTTACTTAGCTATTGAAAGAGTTCTAAGCTCACTCTCTCCAAAAGATGTTACTGATGAAATTTTAAAGTCAGGATTAAGAGGAAGAGGCGGAGCGGGATTTCTTACAGGAAAGAAATGGGAAGTTGCCAGTCAACAAGTTAAAACACCAAAATATTTAATTGCAAACTGCGATGAAGGAGACCCTGGCGCATATATGGACAGGAGCGTGCTAGAATCTGATCCTCACTCTGTTATTGAAGGAATGTGTATTGCTGGATATGCTATTGGTTCAACAAACGGATTTATTTATGTGAGAACAGAATATCCGCTTGCGATTAAGAGAATGAGAATTGCTATCGAACAGGCGGAAGAATATGGACTGCTTGGAAAAAACATTTTAGGAACCGGCTTCGATTTTGAAATTGAAATAAGAGAAGGTTCCGGAGCTTTTGTTTGCGGCGAAGAAACATCCTTGATTCATTCTATTGAGGGGAATATTCCTAAACCTAGACAGCGTCCTCCATTTCCTGCTCAAGAAGGTTTGTGGTGTTGTCCAACCGTTATAAACAATGTTGAAACACTTGCAAATGTGCCTGTTATAATTACAAGAGGCGCTGAGTGGTTTTCAAGTATCGGGACTGAAACCTCTAAAGGAACAAAAATTTTCTCTTTGGTTGGGAAAATAAATAATACCGGTCTTATTGAAGTGCCGATGGGTCTAACTCTTAAAGAAGTTGTTTACGAAATTGGAGGAGGCATTCCCAAAGGAAAAAAACTTAAAGCCGTTCAAACAGGAGGTCCTTCAGGCGGGTGCATCCCGGCTTCTATGTTAGATTCTCCAATCGATTATGAATCTTTACAAAAAGCCGGCTCAATGATGGGCTCAGGCGGAATGATCGTTATGGATGAAGATACTTGTGTAGTGGATGTATCTAAATTCTTTATTCAATTTACAAATGATGAATCATGTGGCAAATGCGTATCCTGCCGCGATGGAAGCGAGGCAGTGTTGGAAGTATTAACAAGAATTTCAGACGGGCAAGGGCGCGAAGGCGATATTGAATTTTTAACAGAACTAGGCGAAAGCATAAAAGATGCTTCAATGTGCGGCTTGGGGCAAACACTTCCTAATCCTGTGCTTTCTACTTTGAGATATTTTAAAGAAGAGTATGACGCACATATAAAAGAAAAAAGATGTCCCGCGCTTGTCTGCAGAAACTTGATACAATACTACATCGATCCAAACAAATGCGTTGGCTGTCTGCTCTGCATTAAAAGTTGTCCGACTGAAGCGATAAAAGGTGAATCAAAATACATACACATTATAGAGCAAGAAAAATGTCACAAATGCGGGCAATGCTTGGAAGTCTGCCCGCCAAAAATTTCTGCTATTATTAAAATTACCGGCAATGAACTGAATAATTTAGTTCAGCTCACTGAAATAATTTCTTGTAAAGAATGGAAGAAAGACCATGAATATTCATAAAGTGAAACAGATACTAAATGCTGTAGTAATTTGCGGCGAAGAATTATTAGACATGGATGTAAAA
This sequence comes from Melioribacter sp., assembly GCA_020723965.1. Taxonomy (GTDB): domain Bacteria; phylum Bacteroidota; class Ignavibacteria; order Ignavibacteriales; family Melioribacteraceae; genus DYHW01. The sequence goes on from DYHW01000001.1 coordinate 549,765, forward strand.
ATGGGCTGCGGCTGCGATCTGATGAGTCATGTTCTTGCACACATAGAACATAAAAGCACTTTACTCTTGACAGGTCTTACAACGCCACAGGTTATTTATACGTCAGATGCTGTTGATATTAAAGCCGTTTGCTTTGTTAGAGGAAAACGACCGGACGATGATGTTGTTAAGCTTGCAAATGAACGTGGAATTGTTCTGTTATCTACTCAACTTCCATTATTTGAAAGCTGCGGCAAATTATACAAAGAAGGACTTATGGGAATCTCAGAGCACAATGGATAAAATAACATCTTCTAAAATTCAAGAACTTGCTTATGAATGTAAAGTTGAAGAGGCGATGACAAAAGACGTTGTTACTGTAGCGCCCAGCGACACAATGGTTGATGTATGGATGAAACTTAGAGATAAACGGATTTCAGGATTGCCGGTAGTTAGCGAAGGTAATATTATTGGAATAATAAGCGTAGAGGATTTTATAAAATGTATAATCTTTGGAAAAAAGGAAGAACAAGTTAAAGATAATTTGACAGCGCATGTTGAGTTCATTTATAGTGATGAACAGCTAATTCATGTTATAAAAAAATTTGAAAAATATAGATTTGGCAGATTTCCTGTAAAAGATCGGGATACGAAAAAACTTATTGGGATCATCACTAAAGGAGATGTTATTAGATGTCTCTTGAAAAGATTCGAAAAAGAATATTTAGAAGAGGAAGCTCAAAAGAATAAGATGTGCAACATCTTTAAAGATATTAGATCAGATAAAACAACGGTTATACTTAAATATAACATTAAGGGGAAAGAATTTAAAAAAGCAGGCGAGAAGAGCAGCTTTCTAAAGAGCGCATTGTTAAGAATGGGAATTGCAACAGAGATTATAAGAAGAATAGTTATTGCGTCTATGGAGACTGAAATGAACATAATAATATTTACGGATGGAGGCGAAATTACAGTTTTTGTTGAAGAAGATAAAATTAAAGTAAATGCTGTTGATAATGGCCCAGGTATTCCCGACATCGAAAAAGCAATGGAACCCGGTTACTCCACGGCACCGGATTGGGTTAGAGAAATGGGTTTCGGCGCAGGAATGGGGCTGCCAAACATAAAAAATTATACCGATGAAATGAAGATAAACTCAAGAGTCGGAGAAGGAACAAATTTAGAATTTATAGTGAATATATAAAATGCGACTATTGGAGATAGTAAATAAATTAAATCTCACTGTCTTATCAGGCAGTGATTTATTGGACCGAGAAGTCATTGGCGGCTATGTAAGTGATATGCTCAGCGATGTGCTCGCAAATTCGAAGAAAGGAAATATCTGGATTACTTTACAGACACATGTGAATATAATTTCTGTGGCGAGCATAAAAGAACTTTCAGGAATAATTATCGTAAATGGAAGGAAACCCGATGATGATTCTTTGAAAAAAGCCGAAGATGAAAAGATTATTGTTATGTGTACTGATGAGCGGGCTTTCCAGATTGTAGGTAAGTTATATGAACTCGGCATCGGTAAAAATGATGAGAATGTATAAGGCGGACTTACATATTCATACCTGTCTTTCTCATTGTGCCGAGCTAGAAATGACCCCTAAAAATATTGTTATCGAATCTGAAAAGCGCGGTCTTAATATAATTGGAATCTGCGATCATAACTCTTGTGAGAATGTTATTAGTGTGAAAAAATCAGCTCAAAATATGAATTTAAATATTATTAGCGGCATAGAGATCACCTCAAAGGAAGAGGTTCATTTGCTTGCATTATTTGATAACGAGAAGTCTCTTTATTCAATGCAGCAAATTATCTATGATAATTTGGCTGATACTGAAGAAGAAAAAATTTTTGGCGATCAGGTTATTGTTAACGAGAACGACGAAGTTCTTGGGTTCAATAAAAAATTATTGATAGGCGCTGTAGAGCTGTCAATTGAAAGTATAGTTAATTCCGTTCATGAATTAGGCGGAATTGTAATTGCCTCTCATGTTGATAGAGAGAGATTCGGCATTATCTCACAGCTCGGATTTATACCGGAAGGATTAGCGCTCGATGCTTTAGAAATATCTAATAAAAATCAGATTCAAAATTTTAGTGATAGATCATTTCCAATAGTAACATTTTCTGATGCGCATTGGCTGAAGGATATTGGAAGGAACTACACAAATTTTTTTATGGAGCGGTTAACTTTTGATGAAATAAGAAAATCTCTACGCGGTGAAGAGGGGAGAAAAATTGAGATCTAAAAATGGAAGATATATCTCTTCATATTTTGGATATAGCTGAAAATTCTTTAAGAGCCTGTGCGAAGAATGTTCATATAAGAATAATAGAAAAAAACGAGAAGTTAATTTTAGAAATTGAAGATGACGGTAAAGGAATGAATGAAGATCAATTACAAAAAGCAGACGATCCTTTCTTTACTACAAAAGAAGGGAAAAAATTTGGGCTTGGTCTTTCATTTCTTTCGCAAGCCGCTGAAGAAACCGGCGGAAATTTAAAAATTGAAAGAAGAACAGGAAAAGGAATTCGTATCTCTGCTTGCTTTAACAAGAATAATATAGATATGAAACCTCTCGGAGATATTAAAAAAACTATGCGCGTTCTAAAAGCTTCTCATCCCGAAGTTAATTTTGTATTCGAACAGATAGTTGAACAAGGAGACTCGGCGTGATTCAATTAAACATAAATGGAAACAAATTTGAATTCCCTGAAGGGAAAACATTATTAGAATCCATCGAGAGTGTCGGGCTAAGTGTGCCAACTTTGTGTCATCATAAAGCGCTTCTGCCCTACGGTGCCTGCAGGCTATGCTTGGTTGAAATTCACCAGGATGGAAGAAATTCTTCAATTCAGGCTTCTTGTTCTTACCCCGCATTAAATGGTCTTTCTGTTTTTACAGATACTGAAAGAGTTAAAAGGGCAAGGAAAATTGTTGCAGAACTCCTTCTTGCGCGCTGCCCCGATTCAGAAACTATACGGCGCATCGCTTTCGATCTTGGAGTTGGCGAACCAAGGATAAAGAAAAAATATGACGACTGTGTTTATTGCGGACTCTGCGTTAGAATGTGCGAAGAAAGAATGGGAAGAAATGCAGTGAGTTTTTCCGGAAGGGGTCCTGGTAAAAAAGTTGAACCGCCTTTTGGAAAACAAAATGAAATGTGCTGGACTTGCGGCGCCTGCAATTTCATTTGTCCAGTTGGGAAAAAAGTTTCTGACCTCACTAGCATGAACGTTCCTATACCAATTCCGAATCCATTTAATTTAGGTTTAGACTCCAAACCAGCAATTCATATTCTTTATCCTCAGGCAGTTCCTAATACGCCTATGATTGATAAGGAAAAATGTATTTATCTGAATTATGAACAATGTAAAATTTGTGAAACTGTTTGCGAAGCGAAGGCAATCAATTATCAGCAGGAAGAAGAAAAGTTAGAATTAAATGTCGGAGCCATAGTTTTATCACCTGGCTTTGAATTATTCGATCCCAAAATAAAACCGGAACTTGGATATGGAATTTTTCCAAATGTAATTACTTCGCTTGAGTTCGAAAGAATATTATCCGCTTCAGGGCCATTTTCCGGACATGTGTTAAGACCTTCCGATCGACAGACTCCAAAAAGGATAGCATTCCTTCAATGTGTCGGCTCGCGCGATGTTGAAAGAGATTATTGTTCATCCGTTTGCTGCATGTATGCAACAAAAGAAGCGCTGATTGCTAAAGAACATGTTGGCGGCAACTTAGAATGCGATATCTTCTTTATGGATGTTCGCGCGCACGGCAAAGGGTTTGATGAATATTATCAAAGAGCTGTAAATAACGGAGTCAATTATATCAGATGCCGCGTTCCAGCAATCGAAGAAATTCCTTACACAAAAAATCTTTTGATCAAATATCTAACCGAAGATGATAAAAAAGTTTCGCGGGAATATGATCTCGTTGTTTTGTCTATTGGTATGCAGCCGCCGAAATCTGTAACAGAAATTGCTCATAAATTCGGGATTGAGCTGAATGAATTCAGTTTCTGTAAGACTTCTATTTTCAATCCAATAGAATCTACACGTGATGGTATTTACGTGGCTGGTCCTTTTACTGAACCGAAAGATATTCCTGAAACTGTCATGCAGGCTTCCGGCGCAGCTTCAAGAGTTTTATCGCTTTTAAGTGAAGTCAGAGGAAGCTTAATTACCACAAAGGAATATCCGCCGGAAAAAAATGTTACCGGAGAAAAACCAAGAATAGGAGTCTTCGTATGCCACTGCGGAACAAATATTGCCGGAGTAGTAAATGTTCCCGACGTTGTTGAATACGCCAAAAAACTTTCCGATGTAGTTTACGCTGATAATAATTTATACACATGTTCAAATGATACTCAAGAAATTATTAAAGAGAAGATAAAAGAATATAACTTAAACAGAGTAGTCGTTGCCTCATGTACTCCAAGAACTCACGAACCTCTATTTAGAAATACAATCCGAGAAGCCGGGCTCAATCCTTATCTTTTTGAAATGGCGAACATCAGAGATCAGTGTTCTTGGGTTCATATGTTCGAACCTGAAAAAGCAACCGAGAAATCAAAAGACTTAGTAAGAATAGCTATTGCTAAAGCAAGATTGTTAGAGCCGCTGCAAAAAAGTTCTATCCCGGTAACTAAATCTGCGCTTGTAATTGGCGGCGGACTATCTGGAATGATTTCTTCATTAGAACTTGCGAACCAAGGATTCGAAGTTCACTTAGTTGAAAAGGAAAAAGAACTCGGCGGCAACTTAAGACACATTCAATATTTACTTAACGGAGAAAAACCGCAAGATGAATTGAAACGGATTGCTGAAAAAGTAAGAGCAAATGATAAGATCAATTTATATACTCAAGCAGAGATAAAAAGTTTAGAAGGTTCTGTAGGACACTTCAAAACAACGGTTACAGTTAACGGTAGCGAAAAAGAATTTGAACACGGAGTTGTTGTTGTTGCAACCGGTGCTAAAGAATATATACCAAAAGAATATTTATATAATCAAGATGAAAGCGTTATTACTCAGCTTGAACTTGAAAAGAGGTTAGCTTCTAACAACGGCTGGTTAAAAGTCGATAAAAAGAAACTGCCCAAAACAATTGTTATGATTCAATGCGTCGGTTCACGCGATAAAGAAAGACCTTACTGTTCAAGAATTTGCTGCACAGAATCAATAAAGAATGCGCTAAAGATAAAAGAGATATCGCCTGAAACAAATGTTTACTTACTGTACCGTGATATTCGAACATACGGATTTAGAGAAAGCTATTATACAAAAGCACGTCAGCAAGGTATTGTATTCATAAGATATGATGAAGATATGAAGCCGCAAGTCTCAAGAAATGGGCTTGGATTACAAGTTGAAGTTTTTGACCAAACTTTGAGAATACCAATTGAGATATCGGCAGATTTTGTAGTGCTCTCTGCAGGCGTAGTTCCAAGTGATGGAAATAAATCGATAGCTCAGTTCTTAAAAGTCCCGTTAACAAGCGACGGATTTTTCCTCGAAGCACATATGAAACTGCGCCCAATTGATTTTGCAACAGACGGAATTTTCTTATGCGGCTTGGCGCACTCAGCCAAAGCAATAGAAGAAAGTATTATCCAAGCTCAAGCTGCCGCATCAAGAGCTTCCACTATACTTTCAAAAGATTTTATTGAGCTTGAAGCAAATATTTCTCAAGTGATAGATGAAAACTGTGACGGCTGCGCATTCTGTGTTGAACCATGCCCGTTTAATGCAATTACATTGATCGAGTATATGAGAAACGGTGCAGTTAAAAAAATTGTCGAAGTTAACGAATCCGCTTGCAAGGGCTGCGGCGGCTGTCAAGCTACTTGTCCTAAGAAAGGAATAATTGTAAGAGGTTTTAAATTAGAGCAGATTTATGCTCAAGTAAATGCCATCTTGGGAGTTTAAAATGCAAAATGATTTTGAACCAAAAATAATCGCTTTCTGCTGCAACTGGTGTTCTTATGCCGGGGCAGATTTGGCGGGCGTATCAAGATTACAGTATCCAACCAACATACGCATCTTAAGGGTTATGTGTTCAAATATGGTGCATCCAAACCTTGTGATTGATGCGTTAACTAAAGGTATTGATGGTGTAATAATGTGCGGTTGTCATATTGGCGACTGCCATTATATAGAAGGCAATAAAAGCGCAGAAAAGAGGGCTAGTGCAATTACTCTAATGCTTGAGGATTTTGGTATAGAAGCAGAACGGTTTCGGCTCGAATGGATATCTGCTTCCGAAGCCCCAAAGTTTGCTCAAGTGATGAGAGAAGTAGTTGATTCAATTAAAAAATTAGGACCTAGTCCTTATAGTCAATGAATGAATCCAAATACAAAACTAAAATTTACTATTCACTCGAATCTTAAGGAGTTAATACTTGGCAGAGAACGTAAAAATAATTGACGACAAAAAGTTCATGTGGGATGGAATAAACTATGAATCCGAAACCGCCGCAAAGGAGAATGCCGATAAATATTCTAAGGACGGATTCGAGACGAAACTGATAGAAGAAGATGGGAAATATCTTGTTTACAGCAGACGCGTAGCAAAAGAAATAAAAATTGAGGGTAAACTTAGTTAAAATTAGTGGTGAATTCTACCCACTTTTATTTTCTGAACTAGTAAAAAGGAGGTCTAATGGCAACTGTAGCTGAAGAATGGCTCAACATCTGCGGAGGATGTGAAGTAGCTATTCTTGATATAGGAGAAAAACTTCTCGATGTTCTGCCTTCTCTCCAATTTGTTCATATGCCGGTATTGATGGATCACAAGTACTTTGGTCAAACAGGTGAAAAAACTGAACTTGAGATCCCTAAAGCCGATGTTGGAATGATTTCCGGCGGAATAAGAAACGAGAAAGAAAAACATGTTGCAGAAGAGATGAGGAAACAGTGCGGCGTACTTATAGCGCTTGGTTCCTGCGCATGCTTTGGTGGAATTCCTGCGCTTGCAAACATGTATGAACTGCAGGAGTTATACGATAAAGTTTACAGAAATTCAAAGAGCACTGAATCGTCTAATACTCCTTCAGTAGAAATTCCACCACTTACAGATAGGGTTTACGCGCTCGATGAAGTGGTAAAAGTTGATCTCTGCATTCCCGGCTGCCCTATGAACCCGGCTATAATCTTAGAAGCTTTGACCGCTCTTCTTGAAGGAAAACCATTTTCGCTTCCCGAAAGAAGCGTTTGTGATGATTGTCCCACCAAGCGCGAAGAGAAGAGTTCTTTCAATCTGAAAAGACCATTACAAGATGCAGAGTTCACCCCGGGTGAATATAACACTTTGAGATGTTTTAACGAGCAGGGAATAATTTGCTTAGGACCTGTTACAAAATCGGGATGCGGAAGGCCTATGAATGGAGAAGAAAATATTCCCCGTTGCGTCAAGGGTTATATGCCGTGCCGTGGTTGTTTTGGTCCAATAAGAAGCGATGCAAACCCGATGGTTGATATGATGAGCGCTCTTTCGGCAATCGGGCTCGATGCAAAACTTGTTGAAGACAGGCGCGCTTCTTTCAACCGTTATATAGGCGGACAAAAGCGCTTACGTCCTTTACCAACAGCAGGAAGGAGGGAATAGAGATGGGCAAACAAATAATTATACAACCGGTTTCGCGAATTGAAGGTCACGCAAAAGTTACAATTCAACTTGATGATTCTGGTAATGTTGCAGATACCAGAGTTAATGTTGTTGAATTAAGAGGATTTGAAAAATTCTGTATAGGCAGACCCGTTGAAGAACTTCCTAGAATAGTTACAAGTATTTGCGGTGTTTGTCCTTGGTCGCATCATTTAGCTTCTGCAAAAGCTAATGATGCTGTCTTTGGTGTTGAACCTGCCCCAGCAGGAAAAAAACTTCGTGATCTTTGCAATAGTATCGCGTACACAGAAGAGCATATTCTGCATTTCTTCTTCCTATCAGGTCCCGATTTTGTAATGGGACCGGATGCAGATTATTCGGTAAGAAATGTATTTGGAATCGCACAAGCTAATCCTGAGATTGGGAAAAAAGTTGTGCGCAACCGGCATCTCGGTACTCAGATGCTCGATATCATTTCTGGAAAATCGATTCATCCTGTAACTGCTGTACCAGGAGGATTCAGTAAACCTTTAACTCAAAAGGAAAAAGATAAAGTCCTTCCTATGGCTGAAGAGGTTTTAGAATTTGCCAAATTTTCAATTGCCTTTGCAAAAGAAAATATTTTCCCAAAATACCTCGATACAGTTAAAGTATTAGGAGTGATCAATACTGGGTTCATGGGTACAGTATCAGAAGATGGAGCATTGAACGTTTATGATGGCAAACTGCGGCTAATGAAACCAGACGGCTCTTTCACAGATTTTGCATACGACCAATACACAGATTTTATTGCAGAGAGAGTTGAAGAGTGGTCGTATCTAAAATTTCCATATGCAAAAGCCTGGGGCGAAGGTTTTTCAATGGACACCGCCAATCCAAAAGGTATTTATCGAACTAATTCTTTAGCAAGAATAAACGTTGCAGATAAAATGGCAACGCCATTAGCTCAAAAGGAATTCGAAGAGTTTAGATCAAATTTTGGACGCCCTGCTCAATTAACTCTTTTGTATCATTGGGCTCGGCTTATCGAATTGCTCTACAATGCAGAGCATGCCGTTGAACTCTTAAATGATCCTGAGATAACAAGCAGAGAAACAAGAGTGCCGGTAACTCCAAGAGCTGCCAGAGGAGTTGGATGTGTTGAAGCGCCAAGAGGAACTTTAATTCATGATTATGAGACAGATGATAAAGGATTAATTACTAATCTGAATCTTATTGTAGGCACAACACATAATAACGCTCCAATAAATATGTCTGTAAATCAAGCTGCTAAGTTGTTGATCAAAGACGGTAAATACGATCAGGGTATTTTAAACCGTGTAGAGATGGCAATTCGGGCATACGACCCGTGTTTATCATGCGCAACTCATAATCTTGACGGTCGTCTTCCGGTGCGAATCGACATATTGGATGCCGATGGCAATCTGATAAATACAATTCAAAATTAAGATGCATTTTTTTCTTATTCTTGAATAGCAAAAATTAAAAGGGTGCATGCTTAATCGGATGCACCTTTTTGTTTATCTACTATAATAAAAGATGGACTATTTAGAGAAAGAAATATTGATTTTGGGGTGCGGAAATATTCTTTTCGGTGATGACGGCTTTGGCCCCGAAGTTATAGAGTATTTGCAAAAAAATTATGAAATCCCTTCTAATGTGTATGTCTGCAATACAGGTTTAAGTGTAAGAGAAATATTATTTAATGTTGTTCTAAGCGAAAAAAAACCTAAAAAAATTATAATAGTTGATGCTGTAGATTTAGGAAAGTCCGCCGGTTCAACTTTTCAACTTGATGTTGATGAAATGCCTGAAATTAAATGCGATGATTTCTCTATGCATCAAGTGCCCACCTCTAACTTATTAAAAGAATTAAAAAATTATTGCCGAGTTGATGTAAAAATTGTCGTTTCACAAGTTCAACATATTCCCGAAGAAGTTTCGCTTGGCTTATCAAGCGTAATGAGAGATGCAATCCCTGTCGCATGTGAGATGATACTAAATGAAATAAATTAGATTTTAGTAGGAGATTGGAAAAATTTTAAGCGTTAATGCGATAGACCTAAGCTGTAAGAAACGATTAGCAAAACTACTCTAATAAATATTAGAGCTTACTTTTTGTTCAAAAGGTAAAAAAGAAGGGTTATATCTTGAACTTTATTGAATAAATTCTGGTTTAACCAAAAAACAATAAAAGGAAACACCATGAAAATCACCAGTTTTTTTTCAATCCTCATTCTTGTAATTTTATTTTCATTAACACTTACAGCAGAAAATGATAAAGGAGGAGATAAAATGAACGATAACATTAGAGATATGGTAGTGAAAGATATGGAGGGCAAAGATGTTAAGTTTTCCGATTATCAAGGAAAAGTTTTGCTGATTGTAAATGTAGCAAGCAGATGCGGTAATACTAAACAATATGCCGGTTTGCAAAATATTTACGCAAAGTATAATGAGAAAGGGTTTGAGATTCTCGCTTTTCCGTGCAACGATTTCGGAGGGCAAGAACCAGGCACCAACGAAGAGATCAAAGAATTTTGCAGCGCAAACTATAATGTTTCTTTCAAACTTTTTGATAAAATAAAAGTTCTTGGCGATGAAAAATCTCCGTTATACGAGAAGCTTACCAATAACTCTATTACTGAAAAAGGCGATATAAAATGGAACTTTGAAAAATTCTTGATTAGTAAAGATGGAAATATTGTTGGCAGATTTCGTAGTAAAGTTACGCCGGAGAGTGAAGAATTAACAAAAGCAATCGAGAATGAATTAGCTCGCCCCTAAACCATCCAATTGGTGAAGGAATTTTATTTTTTCTTCCTTGAAAAAGAGACTGTCTAAAAAGTCGAAATTTGTCATGCTTCGACAAGCCCTACATGACAAATTTCTTAAAAATCCTACTTGGGCTCAATGCAGCACAGAAAAATTACTTTTGCGACAGCCTGATGTGTAAAGTCGTGTTATTCTTCTGCTACTTCAATAACCTCATTCTCTTGTTTCTTTAATGGCGGGCGCTCAAATAATATTGTCATTTCTTTGTATTGTTTAGCCAGTGAATCATCAACTTGGTCCCATGTAAATCTCCAAGTCCAATTACCCCCAAGCGTGCCGGGTAGGTTCATACGTGCTTCATTCCCGAGATTCAAAATGTCCTGCAAAGGTATTACACAAATATTTGAAACAGAACTATATGCCGCACAGATCAATTCGTACGTCATGTTATCACTGTAATAGTTAAAATATTTTTGCGCCCATTCGTAAATGCCGGAATTTTTCTTTTTCTCAGAGTCTAAAAATCCGCTGGTAGTTTCATTATCATGTGAACCCGTATGCACAACACAATTTTTAATATGATTATGTGGCAGGAATTTTTTATCGCCATCGGCTCCCAAACCGAATTGTAAAATCTTAATACCAGGGAAGCCGAACTTATCACGCAGTGCCTCAACAGAATCAGTAATTACACCCAGGTCCTCTGCAATAATTGGCAGTTCGCCAAGTTCTTTTTTTATAGCGTTAAATAATTTTTCGCCGGGCGCTTTTACCCAGCGCCCTTTTTTTGCCGTAGTTGCATTACCCGGAATTTCCCAATAGGCATCGAAGCCGCGGAAGTGATCTATTCTAACTATATCAACCATATCTAAAAGTTTAGAAATTCTTTGTCGCCACCAGAAGAAATTATCTTTTTCCATTTCCTTCCATTTATAAAGAGGATTGCCCCAAAGCTGTCCAGTTTTACTAAAATAATCCGGCGGTACGCCTGCAACAAATTCTAATGAACCATCTTCACGCACAGTAAAAAGTTCTTTGTTTGCCCAAAGGTCCGCACTGTCATATGCAATAAAAATTGGAAGATCGCCTATAATTTTTATCCCTTTTTGATTGGCATAATTTCTAACGGCAGTCCATTGTTTATTGAAAGTGAATTGGAGAAATTTTTGATATTCGATTTCATCTTTCAGTTTGTTTTTCCATTCTGCAATATTTTTCCTGAAAGCAATTGATTGATGCCATTGTGTCCATATTACTCCGCCGTGAAAATGCTTTGCCGCCATGAAGAGAGAAAAATCATCAAGCCAATAATTATTTTTTTTACAGAACTCGCCGCACTCTTCATCAAGATTTCTCTTGAGCTTCTTGAATTTTTCAAATGCATTTCTAAGCAAAGAATTTTTATATTTGATAACATTGCCGTAATCAATATGGTGGGGATCAAAAGCAGGTGGGTTTGCAATTTCTTCTTTTGAAAGCAATCCCTCATTTTGAAGAAGTTCGGGACTGATCAACAAGGGATTACCTGCAAATGCAGAGAAACACTGGTATGGGGAGTCGCCATAGCCTGTTGGTCCAAGTGGAAAAACCTGCCATAAGGTTTGACCAGCATTTTCTAAGAAATCTATAAAATGAAATGCGTTTAGCCCCATATCGCCAATCCCGAATTTCCCTGGTAATGAAGTCGGGTGAAGTAAAATTCCGGCGGAACGTTCGATTTTCATGAATACCTCGCACTTTTTGTAATAAAATTCACATAAAAAAATAAAACAAAAAAACAACATTTACTTAAAACAATTATTCCTTATTTTGCTTTATACAAGAGATAAAACAATTGCACAATTTTTATGATTATGATTCAACTAATTGCTTGAATTAGTTCTTTTCCTTAAGTTGATAACCACTTCACAGAAGTTCGAAAGGGACTTCAAAATAATCTCGATAAATTTTTTGTTAATTAACAGATGATTTTTTTACAACGTTAAAATGATCGGAGCTTCGAATGAATATTACTCGTCTTTTTACTTCAGCCGGAAAAGACCCACTTGAATCAATTGAATTTGTTAAAAGAACTTCAGAGATAAAAAATCCCGATGGTTCAATAGTTTTCAGAATGGAAGATGTAACTGTGCCAGCCGAATGGTCTCAAGTTGCAACTGATGTTCTAGCACAAAAATATTTTAGAAAAGCAGGCGTTCCAAAACTTCTTGCCAAAATAGAAGAAGAGGGAGTTCCCTATTGGCTGCAAGCTTCTTCTGCAGATAAAAAATTAGAAGAACTTTCTGAGAAAGAAAGGTATGGAGCGGAGACAGATGCGCGTCAGATTTTTCATCGGCTTGCCGGTACGTGGACGTACTGGGGATGGAAAGCAAAATATTTTGACACCGAAGAGGATGCTCGCGCATTTTATGATGAACATGTTTACATGCTTGCTAAACAATACGCAGCACCAAATTCTCCGCAGTGGTTTAATACTGGTCTTAATTGGGCTTATGGAATAAACGGACCCTCTCAAGGGCATTATTATGTAGATCATCAAACTGGGGTTCTAACAAGCTCAGAAGATGCATACACTCATCCTCAGCCGCACGCATGTTTTATTCAATCGATTAAAGATGATCTGGTTAATGAGAGGGGCATTATGGATCTGTGGATTCGCGAAGCCCGTCTGTTTAAATATGGTTCTGGAACAGGAACTAACTTTTCTGATATTCGAGGAGTGAATGAACCGTTAAGCGGAGGCGGAAGGTCTTCCGGTTTAATGTCTTTTCTGAAAATTGGAGATCGATCTGCCGGCGCCATTAAAAGCGGCGGTACAACTCGGCGCGCTGCTAAAATGGTTACGTTGGATATTGATCATCCGGATATTGAAGAATACATCAACTGGAAAGTTATAGAAGAGCAAAAAGTTGCAGCGCTTGTTGCCGGTTCTAAAGCCCTTAATTTTCATCTCAATAACATAATAAAAGCATGTTATGCTGAACACCCTGAGAACGACCGCTTCAGCAAAAAAACTAATTTATATCTGCGCAAAGCTGTAATTGAAGCGCGCAAAGCAAACGTTCCGGAAAATTATATCGACCGCGTTATTAAACTTGCAAAATTAGGGTTCCGCTCCATCGATATTCCGGTTTATAATGAAGATTGGAATTCTGAAGCATATGCAACAGTTTCCGGTCAGAACTCTAACAACTCAATTCGCGTTTCGAATGAATTTATGCAAGCAGTTCTAAGCGACAGCGATTGGAAGCTATATTGGAGAGTTGAAAAGAAAAAATCGGAAAAAGAGGGGCACGAACCGAAAGCATGTAAAACTTTACCCGCAAAAGAATTGTGGGATGAAATTGCTTACGCCGCTTGGTCATCGGCAGACCCAGGGCTGCAATTTGACACAACAATAAATGAATGGCATACTTGTAAAGCAAGCGGTAGAATACGCGCGTCAAATCCTTGCAGTGAATATATGTTTTTGGATGATACAGCATGTAATCTTGCTTCTCTTAACCTTGTTAAATTTTATGATGATGACAATCAAAAATTCGACATAGATGCATATAGACATGCAGTACAATTGTGGACAATTGTTCTTGAAATAAGCGTATTGATGGCTCAGTATCCTTCCAAAGAAATTGCAAAAAATAGTTACGAATTCCGAACACTGGGTTTAGGTTACGCTAATCTTGGCTCGTTATTGATGCGCCAAGGTATTCCTTATGATAGTAAAGAAGGATACGCAATTTGCGGCGCGCTTACTGCAATAATGCATATGCGCTCGTACGCAACTTCAGCAGAAATGTCAAAAGAACTTGGTACATTTTCGCGTTATGAAGAAAACAGGGAACATATGCTACGTGTTATTCGGAATCATCGACGTGCTGCCTACAATGTACCTAAAGAAGAATATGAAGAGCTAGCTATTTTCCCAGTAGGAATCAATCCCGAATATTGTCCATCAGATCTATTAAAAGCAGCGAGCGAAGATGCTGATCTTGCTCTGCAATTAGGCGAACAATACGGTTTTCGAAATGCTCAAGTTACTGTAATAGCTCCAACAGGAACTATCGGGTTGGTAATGGATTGTGATACAACTGGTATTGAACCCGATTTCTCTCTCGTGAAATTTAAAAAACTTGCCGGCGGAGGGTATTTTAAAATTATCAATCAATCTATTCCTCCTGCATTAAAGAAATTAGGTTACAACGAAGACCAGAGCCGCGAGATAGTAAAATATGCCAAAGGCGCTGGAACTTTAGTCGGGTGTCCTTACATCAACCATGAATCTCTTAAAGCAAAAGGATTTGCTGAAGAAATTATAAATAAGATCGAATCAATTCTTCCTTCTGTTTTTGAATTGAGTTTTGCTTTTAACAAATATACAATTGGAGAGAACTTTTTGATAAATTCTCTAGGTTTGAACGAAGAACAGATAAACGACTATTCCTTTGATCTGCTCACATCATTAGGATACACAAAAGAAGAAATTGCTAGCGCTAACGATTACGTTTGCGGAACGATGACAATAGAAGGCGCGCCTTTCTTGAAGCATGAACACTATCCCGTTTTCGATTGCGCAAATAAGTGCGGCAAAAAAGGAACACGTTATATCAAACCCGATGCGCACATTCACATGATGGCTTCTGCGCAGCCATTCATATCCGGCGCTATTTCAAAAACTATAAATCTTCCCAATAACGCATCAATTGAAGATATTAAATATGCTTTCTATCAGTCATGGAAGCTTGGCTGCAAAGCAAATGCGCTTTACCGTGACGGCTCAAAACTTTCTCAACCGTTAAACACAATGACAGAAGAAGCGATAGAAGACCTCCTCGAAAAGAAAGAAGAAAATGATATAGTAAAAATTGCAGAAAGAATTATTCACAGATACATTGCCAAAAGGAGAAGACTGCCCGACCGCAGAACCGGTTACACTCAAAAAGTAAAAATAAACGGGCAGAGCGTTTATATTAGAACAGGCGAATATGATAACGGGCAGATAGGCGAAATATTTATTGATATGCACAAAGAAGGCGCGGCATTTAGAAGTTTGCTCAACTGCTTTGCAATTTCAATTTCACTCGGCTTGCAGCACGGCGTTCCACTCGAAGAATTTGTTGATGCTTTCGTCTTCACTCGGTTTGAACCAAGCGGTGTAGTTACCGGACACAAGCGGATTAAAATGGCTACTTCCGTTATCGATTACATTTTCCGTGAGCTTGCTGTAACTTATCTTGGAAGAAACGATCTTTCACACGTTGAAGAGGATGAGGTGGCTGTAAAAAAAGAGCACTCTGTTATTGCTGAACCCGATTTTGAAAGCGAGGAAATTGTTAGCGAGAAAATGTTCGATTCTAACAACGCACGCCAATTGGTTGAAAGAATAAAGCTTGATGTTCAATCAGAAGCAAAGTTGTCTGCTATTTCTATGCATCAAAAAGTAATGAAAGCACTAGAAGCCGGTTTTACGGGCGATGTTTGTCCTGAATGCCAGAGCTTGACGATGGTTCGCAACGGTACCTGTTTGAAATGCACAACATGCGGCGCCACTACGGGGTGTAGTTAACGGTTTGCTAGTTTAGTTTTAAGACGATGAGGGACTCGAATGAGTCCCTCTTTTATTATATTTGCATTCAAAATTCGTTGACTTTAATAACTCAAAGGGATACATTTTCACCCTCATTTTGAGCGATGATTTTAGAAAATTTCAAAAAAGTTGAAGAAAAAATTGCAGTTTCCTGTTTTAATTGCGGAAGAAAATCTTCCGAAATTAGTTTAATTGCCGTAACAAAAACTCAACCGATTGAAACTATTGAAGAAGCGCTCAAAGCAGGTATAAAAGATCTTGGCGAAAATAAAGCTCAAGAATTACGTGATAAATCTGATTTGATCAGCGGAGATTTCAGGTGGCACTTCATTGGGCATCTTCAAACCAATAAAGTGAAATATGTTATTAAAGCCGCAGACCTGATTCATGCTGTTGATTCGATTAAATTAGCAAATGAGATAAATCAGAAAGCCGGGCAGATAAACAAGAAGCAGAAAGTTCTTTTAGAAATAAAAACATCAGACGAAGCGACTAAGTTCGGTCTTAGAAACGAAAAAGAAATTTTTAATGCAGCCGAATTTTGTGCTCAATGTTCTAATATTGACTTAGTCGGGTTGATGACTATGGCTCCTTATGTTAGCGATGAAAAGGTAATTCGACAATGTTTTATTACATTAAGAGAGACAAAAGAGAAATTAAACAGAGCGGGATTTAGATTAACGGAACTATCGATGGGAATGACTAACGATTTTAAGATCGCTATTGAAGAAGGCGCTACTATGTTGAGGATCGGAACCGCAATTTTTGGCGAAAGAAATTATTAAACTAATAACGGGAACAAAATGAAATTCACCCCGTTTGGAATTAAGAATCAAGAGTTTAACCGCACTGTGCGCGGTTACGATAGGGATGAAGTAAAAACTTTTCTCGAAAAATTATCTGACGAGTTTGAAAAACTTCAGAACGATAATGAAAAGATTAAATCCGAAATCGATAAGATAGAAGAAGAGCTAAAAGAGTATAAACGGATCGAAAAAAATCTTCAGTCGGCTTTATTGAGCGCTGCTGAATCTTCGACCAAAGCTGTTGACTCTGCAAAAAAACAAACAGCGCTGATAATTAAAGAAGGGGAATTGAAAGCTGCTCAAATAATTGAGAATGCAAAACAAGATGCAAATTTGATCCGCGATTCTGTGCTTAAACTTCGCGAAGAAAAAAAACTTTTGCTCGCAAGAATAAAGGCGCTGATAAATACGCAAGCTTCTCTTCTCGAATTTGATGTTGAAAACATTGAGACAAAACCGAAGAAAAAAAATATTCAAAAAGAAAACGATCGAATAGAAGAACAAACTGAAATAAACATTGACGACATTTTGGAGAAACTGTTATGAGTTCACTTCTTGAAATGGTGAAAGAAACTATTGAAGTTATTAGAAAGAAGACCGAAAAAAAATATCCAGTTGGAATTATTCTAGGTACCGGTTTAGGCGGTTTGGTAAAAGAGATTGAGATAGAGCATGAAATTGATTATGCCGAACTGCCTCATTTTCCTCTTTCAACTGTCGAATCGCATCAGGGCAAACTTATCTTCGGTAAAATTAACGGAAAGAATGTTGTTGCAATGCAAGGGCGCTTTCATTATTACGAAGGCTACACAATGCAGCAAATTATCTATCCGGTTCGCGTTATGAAATTTCTTGGTGTTGAAACTTTGCTCGTTTCAAATGCGTGTGGCGGTATGAATCCCATTTACAAGCGCGGCGATATTATGCTTATGGTTGATCATATCAATTTGCTGGGTGATAATCCGCTTATCGGCAAAAATGAAGATGAACTCGGTCCTCGGTTTCCTGATATGAGCGAGCCATACAATTTAGAACTAATAAAATTAGCAGAGAACGTTGCACTCGAAAACAAGATAAAGGTTCAAAAAGGTGTATATGTTGCTGTAGCTGGTCCAAATCTCGAAACAAAAGCTGAGTATAGATTTTTACGCGCTATTGGTGCCGATGTTGTTGGTATGTCTACTGTTCCGGAAAATATTGTTGCCAACCATATGAGTATGCGAGTACTCGGAATTAGCATCATAACCGATGAATGTTTTCCCGAATCCTTAAAACCAGTGGACGTGCAAGAGATTATTGCTACGGCTATGGCAACTGAACCGAAAATGACTCTAATTATGAAAGAAGTAATTAAGAATTTATGACGGAACGAAAACAAATATATTACGCTACCGCCGGACTTCTTGCAGTAATAATTTTTGCATCCAATTTTTTGAGCACAGATCTGTTCCAAGCTGGTTATCAGAATTTTTCTGTTTGGTTCGTAATTTCTCTTTTTTCTTTTGCGTGCGGCTGGCTTATAAACAAAACACTCGGGTATAATCATGGCGGTAAAGTTGTTTTTGCTGTTATTGTAGCTTCTGCTTTTATCAGTATAATACTTGTTTCATTTTTTAGAGAGTATTTTGGTCTAAGCGAGCTTCTAGTTGAAAACATGATCCTCTATATTCTTCGCAACATAATGCTAGGCGCAATGGCGTTTTTTGGTATGGCTCTTTCCGAAGTGATTTTACTTCAGAAGGAATTTTCAGCTTCTAAGCTGAAACTGGACGATCTAAAAAAAATGCTTAACCAGACAGAAAGACAAGCGCAGGTGATTATTGATGAAGCTAAAGTTAAAGCCGAGAAGATGATTTTTGATGCCCAACAAAGTATGAACGAGATGATCGAGCGGAAGAATCAAATCGAGCGGAGATTAAAAGAATTCATTCAGACAGAAAGAGAATTGATTAAAAAATACGAATCGGGAGAAGAATAAATTAGGTTCACTATTTTCAGAGCAAACTATGTTCAAACAATTCGACGAAAAAATAAATTATCCAAAAATCGAAGAAGAAATTCTGAAGTTCTGGAAAGAGAATGGAATTTTTGAGAAGAGTATTTCTACGAGAGATGAAAATAAACCTTTCACTTTTTACGAAGGACCGCCTACTGTAAACGGACGCCCAGGAATTCATCACGTTATGGCGCGCGCACTCAAAGATCTAGTTTGCCGGTTTAAAACAATGACCGGTTATCAGGTTCATCGTAAAGCCGGGTGGGATACTCACGGGCTGCCAATCGAAATTGCACTTGAAAAAGAATTGGGATTCACTCAGAAATCCGATATAGAAAAATTTGGCGTTGCTGCTTTTAACAAAAAAGCAAAAGATCTTGTTTATTATCATATCGAAATGAAAGAAGGATGGCGTACGCTAACTGAACGAATGGGCTACTGGATAAATCTTGACGATGCTTACATTACTTGTACAAATGATTATATTGAATCGATTTGGTGGTCTCTTTCAGAACTTTTCAAGAAGGGACTGATCTACAAAGGTTTTAAAATTGTTCCGCAATGCCCACACTGCGAAACTCCTCTTTCATCTCATGAGCTTGCGCTTGGTTATGATGAAGTTAACGATCCGAACGTTTATGTTAAATTCAAGCTGAGAGATGAAGATGCTTCTATTTTAGTTTGGACAACTACGCCTTGGACTTTGATTTCCAATGTTGCGCTTGCTGTTGGACCAGATATCGATTACGTTAAAATTCGTATTGATAAACATGGCATTCTTTATCTTGCTAAAGCCCGGCTTTCGGTTATTAAGGAAGAATACGATCTGCTTTCTGAATTGAAAGGTTCCGATCTCTTGAATAAAAATTACGAGCCACTTTTTTCCTACATTCCAGTTGACAAAAGAGCGTGGTATATAATCTCCGGCGAATTTGTAAGTACAGAAGATGGATCCGGCGTTGTTCATATTGCTCCTGCATTCGGCGCTGACGATTATGAAGTATCTAAAAAATTCGATCTTCCTTTTCTGCAGCCAGTAACAAAAAGCGGAAGATTTACAGAGCAGGTTACCGATTTTGCGGGACGATTGGTTAAGACCATTCAATTTCAAACTCACGAAGAAAAAGGAGCTGACCCCGATATCATCCGCAACTTGAAGGAACGCGGATTGATCTACAGATATGGAACTGACTACAAGCACACATATCCTCACTGCTGGCGGTGCGATAATCCTTTGATCTACTACGCGCGCGACAGTTGGTACATACGCACTACAGAAATTGCAGATAGAATGATAGAGCTGAATAAATCGATAAACTGGTACCCACCGGAAGTTGGCAGCGGTCGTTTTGGAAACTGGCTCGAAGAAAATAAAGATTGGTCTCTTTCGCGCGATAGATATTGGGGAACACCGCTTCCGATCTGGCTGAGCGAAGATGATGATATGATTGTTGTTGGTTCAATTGCAGAATTGAAAGAAGGATTTGTAGAGCTAGAGGGGAAGAAAATTTTCGTGAAAGATTTGCCCCATGAAGAGATCGACCTGCACAAACCTTTTGTTGATGAGGTTAAGTTTGAAAAGAACGGAAAAATTTATAATCGTACGCCTGAATTGATAGACGTTTGGTACGACAGTGGCGCTATGCCTTTTGCTCAGTGGCATTATCCATTTGAAAATAAAAATATTTTTGAAACGAACTTTCCGGCAGATTTTATTTGCGAGGGAATTGATCAGACTCGCGGCTGGTTTTACACGCTTCATGCTATTGCAACAATGTTGTTCGAAAAAGTCTCTTACAAGAATTTAATTGTGAACGAATTGATTCTTGATAAAGAAGGGCAGAAGATGTCCAAATCAAAAGGCAACGTTGTAGATCCATTTATATTGTTCGATAAATATGGAGTTGATGCAACGCGCTGGTATTTGGTTACAACTAGTCCCCCTTGGAAGCCCACTCTTTTTGATGAAGAGGGAATCGCCGAAGTTCAGAGAAAATTTTTTGGTACTCTCATAAATACTTACAACTTCTTTGTTCTTTATGCTAACATAGATAAATTTGAATTCAGAGAAGAGTTAATTCCATATTTAGAACGACCGGAAATTGACCGCTGGATTATTTCGAAATTAAATTCGCTTGTAAAAGAATACAGCTTGCTGATGCAGAATTACGACGTAACTAAGGCAGCGCGTCAAGTTTCTAACTTTACAATCGATCAGCTTTCGAACTGGTACGTTCGAAGGAGCAGAAGAAGATTCTGGAAGTCTGAAATCAACAAGAACAAACTTTCGGCTTATCAAACTCTTTATGAATGTTTAATGACTGTTGCAAAACTGAGCGCACCATTTGCTCCTTTTATTTCTGAAGAATTGTACAGAAATATAAATAATGTAACAAAGAAGGATACTGTTGAGTCTGTTCATCTAGCATATATTCCAGAGCCGGTCTATATTGAACCAGAGCTCGAAGAAAAAATGGATGTTGCGCAGCGGGTTGTTTATCTCACGCGCTCAATTCGTGCAAAGAATAATTTGAAAGTCCGTCAGCCGCTTCTTAAAATGATGGTTGCAATTGATAAAAATAAACGCGAAGCGCTTCTGAAAATGCAAGATGTCATTCTTGAAGAAGTTAATATCAAAGAGCTTGTTGTGCTTGAAGATGATTCTGCAATAGTAAATAAAACGGCTAAACCAAATTTTAAGGTTGTTGGGCCGAAATATGGGAAATTGGTAAAATCTCTAACGAATGTATTAAAAGAATTAGATAAGAACTCTATAGCCGAGATTGAAAAGAAAGGCGAATTAGAGATAAGTGTTGATGGAGAAAAAGTAATAATTTCCCGCGAAGATGTTGAAATAATCAGTCACGAAATTGAAGGGTGGTTAGTTGAAACTGAAGAAGGTGTAACTGTAGCCGTAGATACCGAATTGAACAAAGAGTTGATAGCCGAAGGTTACGCACGCGAATTTGTGAACCGCCTGCAAAATATGAGAAAAGATGCTGGCTTTGATGTTGTAGATCGTATAAATGTTGCTGTTACAGGAGAACACAAAATGATTGAGATTGTCAACAAGTATAATTATTATATTTCCAACGAAGTTTTAGCCGATAGCTTGACAGTAAGTGAAGACTTGGAAGGATATAAGCAGGAATGGAAGATTGGCGAATTTGATTGTGTGATCACAATTGCTAAATCGTAATTTTAATAGAAAGCTGGAGAAAACAATGGCAAAGAAAATTGTTAAAAAAACAACTGTAAAAAAAACTGCTGCTAAACCAAAATCAACTAAAAAAGCAGCGAGTAAACCTAAGAAGGTTATAAAAACAAGAACTATAAAAGCAAAACCGCTTGCAAAGAAAAAGGCAGCGTCAAAAAGAACTTCATCTCGGAATCATGTTGAAATTATTTCTCCAACTAAAAAAGTAAAACAGATTCAGGGTTATTCTAAAAAGGAACTGGAAGTATTCAAAAAAGTGATTTTAGAAAAACGGGACGAAATAATAGAGCAGTTGCAAGCACTAAAAGACCAAATGATGGATTCTACAACAGGTCAATACGTAAACGAAAGTTCTCCATACTCTTTACATATGGCAGAGCAAGGCACAGATGCTATGGAAAGAGAAAAATTATATTTGTGGGCTCAGCGCGAAAATAAATTTTTAGGATATCTTGATGATGCGCTTCAAAGAATTGATAACGGTACTTACGGCATTTGTATCGAATGTATTGATGAGCCGCAGAACCTATGCCCTACTTGTCCTCTTGTTCCGAAAGAAAGATTGATGGCAGTGCCGCACACTCAGCATTGCTTACAAATAAAACAGAAAATGAAATCAAGGTAACTGAAGATTAGGAGAAATTATTGGCTGTTCTTTTTATTACTCTGTTTATTGTTGTAATTGATCAAACAACAAAATTTTTGATTAAGGGAGGTTCGCTTCCTTTCTTAAATGTTCATATTGAAGGAATGAGTTATGGCGAAAGTATAAATGTGATAGGCGATTTTTTTAAATTGACGTTTGTGGAAAATCCCGGACTGGCTTTTGGAATTGACGTGAATCATTCTTTGAAATTTTTTCTCTCTCTTTTCACATTGATAGCTTCAATCGGGATACTTTATTACTTGTGGCGCTCTCGAGATCAAAAACTAATTGTTAGAATTGCTCTTGCATCAATTCTTGGAGGCGCAATTGGCAATTTGATTGACCGAACTTTTTATGGCGTGTTTTACGGTTATGCTCCATTATTTTACGGGCATGTTGTTGATTTCTTTAACGTGGATTTTTTTGATTTTAATATTTTCGGAAGAACCTACGAACGCTGGCCTATTTTTAATATTGCCGATTCTTCCGTTACAATTGGTGTTTTGCTGCTTATCATTTTTCACCGAACCGCTATAGAAAGCAAGGAAAAAGAGCTGCATGCGGTTCCGCAATTGGAAACTGAGCCAATGATGCTTTTAGATGATGATTCTTCGGTTGAAAAAATAAATGAATCCGCAATTAAAGAAACAATAAATGATGGCGAAGTTAGTAACCGAAAAGAAAATACGGATTAAAGTACCCGAAGGAAAAAAAAAGGATAGGATCGATATATTTCTTGCCAACTCTGTAGAAAATGCCACCCGTTCCCGAATTCAAAAATTAATTAAAGCAAATTGCGTTATAGTAAACGAAAAAATTGTAAAACCGAATTACCTCGTTTGCCCAAATGATCTTATAGAATTGACAATTCCCACTTCACCGCGTCCTGAAGAAACAGAGCCGGAGGATATTCCGCTTGATATTATTTACGAGGATGATTATCTGCTTGTTGTGAACAAACCTGCAGGAATGGTTGCGCATCCATCACTCGGAAATTATTCCGGCACTCTTGTAAATGCATTGCTGCATTATACTAAAAAGTTAAGCGCGCTCAACGAGCCGGGAAGACCCGGAATTGTTCACCGGATAGATAAAGAAACAAGCGGACTTCTTTTGATTGCAAAAGATGAATGGACGCACGCACAACTTGCAAAACAGTTTTATCATCACACAATTGATAGAGAATATTGGGCTGTGTGCTGGGGCTTGTTTAAAAATAAAAAAGGAGAAATTACAGGCAATATTGTGCGTTCAACTAAAGACAGGAAAATTTTTACAGTTAGCGCAACCGAAGGAAGACATGCTCACACATTTTATGAGGTTATTGAAGAGTTTGAATTTGCTTCTCTGTTAAAATTGAAGTTAAAAACAGGCCGCACGCATCAGATACGTGTACATATGTCTCACATAAAACATCCGATCTTTGGAGACCCCACTTATGGCGGAAGAAAAATTGTTTACGGTTCCGATTTGCCAAAGATGAAAGCGCGGGTTGAAAATTTATTGGAAATAATGAAGCGGCAAGCTCTTCATGCTAAAACTCTTGGGTTTATTCATCCGCATACAAAAGAAAAGATTTTACTTAACTCTGAGCTGCCGGAAGATTTCAAATTGTTGTTGAAAAAATTGAGGTCTTGCACGTAGCAAGAACTCATATAATTATGTTTGTTATTTCATTCCATGCTGCAATAGCTTCATCGAAAGGAAGAAGCGCACGCGGAACTGCTCCGTGCATATAAGAAATTGCAATGCCGTAATTGACGATCGGAACGCCCAGCATCTTTGCTTGCTTTATTCTCATCTGCATCATTCTTCGCGTTAACATACAGCCGCCGCAGTGGATGATCAGTTTGTATTCGGAAAGATTTTCCGGGTAATCATGCCCGCTCACTATGTCAATTTCTAAATTCTTTTTTGTGTGAAGCCGCAGCCAGCGTGGAATTTTTACTCTGCCTATATCGTCTTCTTGCGCATGATGTGAACAAGCTTCAGCGATTAAAACTTTATCGCCGTTATTCAATTCTTCAATTTTCTTTAATCCCCGCACATATTCAGCAAGATCGCCCTTGTAACGAGCCATCAAAATTGAAAAAGTTGTAAGTGGAATTTCATCGGACAGGTCTGCAGAAACGCGCATAATTGCCTGGCTGTCTGTTACAACAAGTTGCGGTTGTTGAGAAAGTTTATTTAAAGCTCCTCTCAACTCTTTATCTTTAGTAATAACAACTATTGCATCAACATCAAGCGATTCTCTGATCGTTTGCACTTGAGGCATTATCAATCTTCCTTTTGGCGCTCCCAGATCTATTGGAACCACAAGCACAATTACATCATGTTGTTTTATTAAGTCGCTTACAAGCGGCAGTTGTTCATCCAAAGGAAGCATCTGCGATATCTTTTCTTTCAGTTCAAAAATACCATCGCATGTAACGCATGAAACAGTGTGATATTTTATTCCGAGGCGTATCAATTCTTCAACTAGTTCGTAATTTATTCCAAGTTCGGATTTATTTATGACGGCGAGATAGGGAAGTTCTAATTTTTTTAGATGTGCAATTAAGAATTTCTCTTTCTCAGAGAGTTTTTCTTGAGAATCCAAAACCAATAATGCAAAATCGGATTCCGAAATTGTTTTGATTGTTTTACTTATTCTTTTTTCGCCTAGTTCCCCTGCATCATCAAGACCTGCGGTGTCAATCAATACCACAGGCCCAAAAGGAAGAAGTTCCATTGCTTTTTTAACAGGATCGGTTGTTGTGCCTGGCGTTGCGCTAACAATAACTAATTCCTGCCCGATAATTTTATTCATCAACGAGGATTTGCCCACGTTCCGTTTTCCAACAAATGCAATATGAATTCTTTCAGATTGAGCGACTTTACTCAAATTCAACTCCTAAGTCTTTAGAAATTATAGTTAGCAATTCTTTTTCATCTAATAATTTACTTTTCATCAATGCCTTCACAAAAGGAATTTTATGTTTTTCTGCGTATTTAACTAGGTCTTGAATGGTTTCGTATCCGAATGTTGTTATTAACGAAGCTGCAATGGCAGATGAATTCACCAAATTTAATTTACACCTCTCAACATTTGCTGTAATATCTTTAATGCAATTCTGAGCAAGATTTATATTCGATTGTTGTAACAACGACAGTGTTTTAAGAAAGAGATGAGCAATAAGCGGAGAAAAAGCATTCAGTTCAAGATTTCCGCCGCTTACTAAATTTGAAATGACCACATCGTTCCCTTTTACAAGTTCACAGATCTGAATAGCGTTTTCTAAAATTACAGGATTCACTTTCCCCGGCATTATACTAGAGCCTGATTGCATTGGTGGAAGATTTATTTCACCAATGCCACCAGTAGGACCACTCGAAAGGAAACGGAGATCGTTACAGATCTTAATAATTGATACTGCTCCTGTTTTTACTATTCCATGCACCTCAACAAATGCATCGAGGTTTTGCGTTGTGTCTATTAAATCTTCTCCTTTTGCAATTGGCAGTTTAGTTATCTTTTTTAGAATGCTGGCTGCGTTCATAACATATTCTTTGGTTGCAGAAATCGAATTGCCTACAGCCGTTCCGCCTAAATTTACAGAACGGAGTCGTTCTTCTGCATTATAAAGACGCCACCTGTCTCGTCCTATTGCTTGTGCATATGCGCCAAATTCCTGTCCTAATGTAATTGGCACGGCATCTTGAAATTGAGTTCTTCCAAGTTTTAATACGTTCTTAAATTCTTCTTCTTTTTTCTGAAGCGCATTCTGTAATTGTGCAAATGAATCCTGTAATTCTCTTAGAAGATAGATAGACGCTATTTTTAACGCTGTTAGAAAAGTATCGTTGGTGGATTGACTCATGTTTACATCATCAAGAGGATGAATAACCGAATATTCGCCAAGTTCTTTTCCCATAATTTTAAGTGAAGTATTTGTAATTACTTCATTCAAATTCATGTTAAGAGATGTTCCCGCGCCGCCTTGATACGGATCGACTATAATTTTTTCATAAATGCTATCTAAATTTCCTTTGATACTTGCTTCGGTTTCCGAGAGCAGTTCATAAATAGCTTCTTCAATAGCGTCATATTTTTCTTTGAATAGCAGTCCGCATTTGTAATTTGTCTCTGTTGCCGCAAGTTTAACCTGCAGGTATGCCCTTATTAAGTATGGATGAATTCTCTCACCTGATTTTGGAAAATTCATATAACTTCTTAAAGAGTGAATGCCATAAAAAGCATCATCCGGAATTTCAATTTCGCCTAATGAATCTTTTTCAATTCTCATCCGTTTCTCACAATTATTTTACAATTGTAATATAGTAAAAATGATTTTCGGATTAAGCAGCTATATATAAAAAACCCCCGCTTAGAGCGAGGGTTTATATGAAAATAATTTTTCTTCAAAATTATTTTATGAGAAGCATCTTGTTAACTTTTACAAAATTGTCAGCTTCGATCTTGTAGAGATATATACCTGTAGCCATATTATTGGCAGACCACTTAATTGTATGTGTGCCGGCTGCTAATTCGTTATTAACCAATGTTTCTACTTCTCTTCCAAGAGCATCATAAATTACTAATCTAACATTAGAGCTCTTTGGCAATGAGAATTTAATATTTGTAGTTGGGTTGAATGGATTTGGATAGTTCTGATAAAGAGTATACTCTGTTGGAATTGTTTGTTCATCTGCTTCTATAGAAGTAGGAATATTTAATGCAACCATAGCTCCCTTTAATGCAGTAACAATATATTTAGGATTATGGATGCCGCCGCTGTTGTCATACTCAGCAGTTTTTGCATTCCAGTAACCAGCTAATTGCGCCGCTGTCCAAGTAGCTGCTGGAGTAGCCACGGCACCAGTTGATGTTTTTGGCATTTTATCATAAATCTTAGCAACCATACCCTTAATTTCTGCTTGTAATCCTTCAACTACACCGTTATTATCAAAGTCACCGGATCCTCCCATATAGAATCTTACGTCAGCAAAACTTCCAAAGGTAGATCCATGGCATGGGGCGCAAGATTCAACATTTTCCTGATCTGGAATTCGTTTTCTAGTAACTGGGTCTAAAATATAATTACCTTTTGCATCTTTCTTAAATGTCTGCATATTAAATGAGTGCCCGCCCATTTGAACGATATTTCCTTGAGCATCTGCAACATTATTCAATTTGTACATGTGACATTTAACACAAGTATTTTCAAGCCAAGAGTGTCCAGAACTTTGTAACTTAATTCCGCCCATTTCTACCATGTTTCTTCCATACAATATATCGCCTTGTGCGCCGTAATGAGGATTCAAACTTCCATATCCAGCGGCTGCTATTTGTGCGTTAAACTCTCTTCTTGATTGATGGCAGTTCATACAGAGCGCGCCTGTTCCGGCTGTTGTAATTGGGTCATAAACTCCTTTAAGCCCAAGCAAAGAAACAGTAACTTTTCTTAGCTGATATTTATTATTAACGGCATGCGAGTCGTGGCAAGCCGCACAGGTAATAGGAATGTAAGACGGGTCGAAATATGGATCAGTTGTTGCGACGCCATCAGCAAACTGAGCAAAACCTTTTCCAGTATGGCATTTTACACAGCTTTCTCTTCCAGCTCCAGAAGGAGTAGTAGTGGGAGAACCGTGCAATGAAGCTCTATATTGTTCCGGAAAATAGTGATAAATTCCGGAATCATGACAATAAGCACACACAGCAACATCATAAGTATCAACCATTCTTGAATCTGTTGTAGCTCCAAGGTGTCCGCTTCCAGGACCATGGCAGGCTTCACATTGAATGTTTGCTCTCTTCATCGCATCTGGGAAACTAGTAACTAATTTGTCGTAGTTTCCTGCTGCAAGTACAGTTGGAAATGTAAATGAAAAATCATCAAAGCCGTCATTTTTTGCTGTTGGGTTAATATCATGTCCAGTAGTATGGCAGGGAATACAACTTGCACTATAATATGTAGCAACTTTTCCATCCACGCCTCTCTGCATCATAGTAGAGTGCTTTGTTTTTCCCCAATCGGTTACTTTGCTTTCATGGCAGGTGTTACAGTTTACTTTTGTATCAACCGCATTAACAACTGTATTCAAGTAACCAAGATATCTTGCTGCGTGAAATGTAACAGTTGCAGTAAATGATCCATCTGTTATTGTTACCGCATAGGTGCCAGGACGATCAGGCGTTATAGAAATAACTTGAGTGGAATCGTTTTGAATATCTCTTACTGTTCCTATTGATGCTGTTGACCCTGATGGTCTACGAGTGACTGTCCAAGTTTGTGTTTTAAATTTTTGACCAGTAATAGCTCCTCTGAAATACATTAAGGTTCCAACCCCTACGTTTGTTAATCCGCTGTAGGGATAAGTATAGATGTCGGTAGTTGAAACTGCTGCAGCTCTTGGCGAGACCCCGTAAGGCGTAACTTTTAATGTTACTATCTGCGCATATAAAGCTGTAGAAAGAAAGAGTATCGTAAAAATTAATGTTGTAATTCTACGGATCATACTTTGCCTCCATTGATTAGGTTTTTTGTTTAGATATTAGAGTCGTGTATCCATTATGTAGATAAAAATATTTTTATCCTTTTTCAAAAGTTAATATAGAAATAAGTATAAAGATATCAAAGTCTAAAAATATTTTTTTTGAAAGAATGTCTCTGTTTATTATCGAGATAAAAGTTAAGATATTTAGTAGTATGCGACGTATTAGGATATTTTCAATTACAATCAAGAAAAATAGAATGCAGATGATTACATTATTTTAAGATCCACCGAAGACAAAAAAGTGCAGATGTAGTAACAAGATTCTATTCGCTGCTTTTTCTGACGGGGAAAAATTAGATATGCCAATGTATTGCACAAAACTGCTCTCGATATGGTAGAGATGATTAATAGTTATCAATGATCTTAAAAAAGAATTGCATATTTTCTTAAAAAAATTATTATATATAAAAATGATTTTTGGATTAAGCAGCTCGGGAAAAAACAGCTTTTTTGTGCTAGTAACACTATTCATTTTTTTTGTTCAACTAACAAAAATATCATCGCACGCAACTTTAAAACACAACAAGCGTAAAACAAAAAAAACAATTCGAAAATTCTACCAGAAAGAACGTTTAGTTCGTATATTTGAAATAGTTAGATAAATTTAAAATATGATTTTACTGAGAACCTGATTCGAGAATAGAAATAAGTCAAACTCAATGGCAAAGCTTTTAATTATACCTTCGATAGATATTCAAGACGGGAAAACTGTTCGCGTCGTTCAGGGCATACCAGAACTTAGTTGCATTGAATACGGGAACGATCCGGTTCAAATGGCAATGATTTGGCGTGCAGAAAATGCTAAGTGTATTCATGTAGTGGATTTCAATGCAGCGCATGAACACTCGCATGTAAATTATGAAATTATTAGAAAAATGTGTGAATCTGTGATTATTCCCATCGAACTTGGCGGAGGAATTAGAACATTTAACGATGCACAAGATGCATTTCAGCTTGGCGTGGCGCGTGTTGTTATAGGGTCTATGGCGTTCGAAAAACCGAGAGAGTTCATAAGGATATTGGATGAATTTACACCCAACAAAGTTGTAGCAGCAATTGATGTTATTAACGGAGAAGTTGTTACGCGCGGCAGACAGCAGCGCACTCATCTAAAAGCGCTTGAGTATGCAAAGTTCTTAAAATCGTGTGGCGCAAAAAGAATTGTTGTTACTGATGTATTGACTAACGGAATGATGAGCGGTCCTAATATTGAACTTTCGAAACAAATTGCTGAAGCTGCAGAAACAAAAGTAACCCATTCAGGCGGAATTGGCGGTTACGAAGATTTGATTAAATTACAGAATGAAGCTATTAATTATGTCGATTCGGTTATCATTGGGCGCGCTCTTTACGAAAATAAATTCCCCTGTCAAAAAATTTGGCGGGTTGCAGAATCCAATATTTTTGATTGAAAGAGGTTGAAATGCAAAGCAGCGAAGTTACTAAAAGCAGTTTCTGGGCTAATTTTTTTAAAGCCCCGGCAGAAAAAAGTGAACTTGAAGAAGTTCTCTTTTCTATGCCTCCTTTTAAAAATCTTAACAACAAGCAGATAAAACTGTTGTTGAAAGTCATTCATAACCGGGTTTATGCAGTCAATGAAATTATTTTTTATCAAGGGGACCCAGGTATTGGATTGTATATAATTACTAGAGGGGAAGTTCTAATTACGCAAAACGAAGATGACGATAATATTGATCTTGCTCTTTTGGGGCGGGCTGATTTTTTTGGCGAGCTCGCTCTTCTTGATAATGAAAAAAGAAGCGCTACGGCAATTGCATTGAAAGAAACTCAAGTAGCGGTTATTTTTAAGACGGATCTCGATGAATTTGTTGAAAGGCATCCGAAAGCCGGAATAAATATAATGCGCGGCATCTCTCAAATTATTGCTACTCGTCTTCGTAATCTAAATCAAGATTATTTTTCACTTTTTCGGAAATATAAACTAACTAAAGGAGGGAAAAATGGAAATGATTAAGAAAATTCTTGTCCCAATCGATTTTTCAGACTATTCAAAGAACGCATTAAAATATGCAGCTCAATTTGCTCAAAAATTCAATGCAAAGATATTTTTAATATATGTTGTTGAGCCAATGATTTATCCTGCTGATTTCAGCATGGGGCAGGTAGCAATTCCATCAACAGATATAGATTTGCACGCGCGTGCAGAGGAGGAATTGAAAAAACTTGCTATAGAGTTTATTAAAAGTAACTTGGAAGTTGAAACTATGATTAGAACAGGAAAACCATTTGTAGAGATAAACGACACTGCAAAAGAGAAAGATGTTGATTTAATTATTATTGCTACACATGGACATACAGGCGTTGAGCACCTTTTGTTTGGCAGCACTGCAGAAAAGGTCGTTCGCAAAGCTCCGTGTCCCGTTCTAACTTTACGCGAACCGATAAAAGGTTTCATGTTTAAGGGTAACTAAATATAGCAGCTCTCTATGAATAAAAAAGTTGAAGTTGAACTACAAAAAATTATTTCCGATAAAACTTCGGGAAGCGAAGAACTGCTTGAGAAAATAAATTTTTTCTTTTCAAAAAACATAGACAAGTTGCCCAACGCTTTTGCTGTTATTTCACATCTTAAAAAACATTTTAGAACATTTCAAAATATTCAGAATTATTTCAGAGCGTTAAAGAAAATGGCTGCTAGTGGACGGTTATCCGTTGATTTTTTTAAAAGATTTGAGGATAGTTCCAATACTGCTTACAATAAAATATTTATCAATGCTTTCCCTTATTTAAAAAAGAGGAAGACTATTCTTACAATTTCCAACAGTAAAACTGTTTTTGAAATTTTGAAAAGATTAAATGTAACTGGAAATATGCCGTTTGTAATCATTTGTGAATCACGTCCAAAATTCGAAGGAAGAATACTTGCAAAGAAATTGATAACAGAAAAGATGAAAGTTCAGCTTATTACTGAAGCGCAAATTTCCGACTTTGTTGAAAAAAGCGATTGTGTATTAATAGGCGCAGATGTGCTCTTAAAAAATGGAGGAGTTGTTAATAAGATAGGAAGTAAAACTCTGGCTATTGTTGCAAAGTATTTTAGGAAACCATTTTATGTAGTTGCCGGTAGAACTAAATTCTGTTCACAAAATAGTTTTGCGCAAAAGAGAGAGCTGCCGGAAGAAATTTGGAAAAACCGCACTAAAAATATTATTCTACAAAACTATTACTTCGAAACGGTTCCAAAATTTTTAATAACTAAAATAATATCTGCATAGAACACAAACCGATTAACACTTTATTTAACGCACTCCATATTAACTTCAAAATCAAGCTGACAAGTTTGTTTCTGTCGTATTCAATATAGAGAAAATACAAAGACACAAATGTTAAGCTTCATTTTAAAACAAACAAAAAAATTATTTTGTTTGCTGAGGCATCTGTTCGATATGTTTAACAGCTTGCTGCGCAATATGTCCAACTTCTGTTTTGGGATATTTTTCAGATAGTTCTTTCCATATTGAAAGAGCTTTTTTGGTTTCACCTTTTGCGAAATAAATTGCCCCTAGATTATAATTTCCGATCAAATTATTTTTATCTATCCCCAAAACATTATTATTGTATTTCATTGCTTTATCTAGATCGCCTTTATTAAAGTGAACAAAAGTAAGCTGCAGTAAAATATCGATGCGTTTAGGATCCGCGCTTAAAATTTTGTTGTAATACTCTAATGCTTCGTCAAGTTTGTGCGCCATCGTTAGCATATCGGCATACTCGCGAATCTTTAATGTGTCTTTTGGACTTTTATCAACTGCAGCTCTTAGCTCTTTCAAACGCAGAGCAACTTCATCCATTACGTTTGATTTTGACGGTAGATCGCTATCGCTTTGTGATTTCATTCCACTATGAATATCGTCTTCAGGCATTTGCGCATGTGGGTCTACTCTCTTTGTATTATCCGATTCTTTAACGGTGTTGGAAAAGAAGATTACGGCAGCAATGAATACTAAGAATACACCCAGATATATAAAAATTGGTTTTACTTTCATTTGTTCTCCGATTTATTCAAAATTTGAGTGGCAAATTAAGATATTTTTCTTAAAAAAGTTTTTCCTTTCTATCTTTTGTAGCGTTCAGTCTGAGACTGCCTCGTTACAATTAGCTCAATCAAGAGGTTTCTGTGGCAGCGAATAAGGAAAGAAACTCGAGTAAAAATATGAAGCAAAAGTCTTTCAAAAATTATAAGTTAAATTGTATTTTAAAATGAGAGCACAAAACTATAAATGAACAGTGATCTATTACGGTTTCTATTTCTTTTAGCAACTTTTTTAAGCGCTGTTGGAATTCTTGTAATAATATATTCGCGGGATACTATTGGAACAGCGAGTAAATTATTTATCTTAATTCTAATCTTAATCTTAGCTTATCTAATTTCGCACGGCGTTCATTTTCTTTTTATGTATAACAAAGATGTTACAGCGCTGGATATTTCTTGTCACTCGTTCCTACTTCTAATTATTGTTGCGCTTACGTTTTTCACTTGGAATTATCCGGGTCCGCAAAGGATTGGCTTAGTCAAAACATTTATGATACTGCTTCCAACTTTATTTTTACTTTTTTTATTGTGGAATGGAAACCTAATCCAGGAATCGCATGCGCATATGGGAATGTTTGAAGCGCATTACACTTCGCTATATCCGCTCTACTTATTTTGGTATTTGGCGCTAATTATATTGAATGTTAATTGGATAATTAAGAAAAGAAGATCGGAAACGAATTTTCAAATTCGTTCGCAGCTTTTATTATTCTTGCTTGGATTGATCATTACAAATCTAACTTCGTTTACTTTTGGACTGTTTCTGCCTTGGGTGTTGGGATTTTATTTTTTAGTTGAGATGAGTCCGTTGGCATTTTTAGCAGGAGTGATTTTATTTACCGCCGTAGCAATTGGCAAATATAATATGTTTCCGGCAGCTTTTGATAAAGTAAACCGGTTCAGCATCAACCGTAAAATGTTTTTCAGTTCTGTAATTATTGTTCCTATAATTATACTGATTGTTCAAATTCCGTTAGGCAGATTGATCTTCAATATAGAAACAAATCTTGAACTCACCCGTTATTTTTTGATCAGTCTGTTTGTTGGAATAATAGTAAGTTTAAGCATTACGTTTGTTATTCTACAGGTCATTTCCAATCCGCTGAATAAACTAAAAGCAAAAGTAATTGATATAGAAAAAGGCAACTATGGAATACAGACCGATTATTCCTCTAACGATGAAATTGGAGAACTCTCGGCGGCGTTTAATCGTATGTCTGAAACTCTTAAAAAGAATGCGGTGGAATTACAAGGAAAAGAAAACCGGATTTCTCTTTTGTTAAATGCATTTGAGAACGCTGCCGCTGCAATTGCAATAACCGATGTAAACTATACGGTGATCGAATCCAATCATCAGTTCTGTGAATTTGTAAAAAAAGAAAAGAGCGGCGTTATTGGAAGTTCGATCAAGTATTTGCAGTTCTCCAACGGTGAAAAATATTTTGAGAATATTATTTCTGTTCTAATTAAGCAAGAAAGGTTTAGCGGAGAGTATGATTTTTTTGATTTATTGGGAGAGAAAAAAAATTTATTGATTTCCGCAACACCGGTTAGTATTGCAAATGAAAATTTTACCGGATTCCTCTTTGTTGAACTTGATATTACAGATAGAAAGAAATTAGAAAAGAAATTAGCGCAGTCCGAAAAACTTGCAGCGCTTGGTAAAATGTCTGCTGTTTTGGCTCACGAGATTAAAACGCCACTGACTTCAATAAAACTTAATACTGATATGCTCAGCGAATCATTATCGCTTAGTAGCGAAGAGCAAAATTCATTTAACATTATCTCAAAAGAGATCAACCGGATGAACAATCTTGTGAAAGAAGTATTACTGTTTTCACGACAAATAGAATTGAATTATTCGAATGTAGATGTTAGGGAAATATTAGAAAACATTTTGATAGAGATTCGGAATAAAATTGATTTAAAAAAAATTTCTATAACGAACAGTGTCGAAAGCCAGCAAATAGAGATTGACGCCGAGAAAATAAAGCAAGTCTTGTTGAACATGATAGATAATTCGATCGAGTCGATGGAAGCCGGCGGAGCAATAGTATTCTCTTCTAAAATAAACTTAGCGACAAATGAATTATCTATTTACATCAAAGACAGCGGCAGCGGTATTTCTGATGATCAAAAGATTTTCGAACCATTCTTTACAACAAAGGCATCCGGCACCGGTCTTGGTTTATCAATTTCGCAAAAAATTATTGAGCAGCATAAAGGCGCTCTCAAATTTATATCTTCTAAACCTGGCGAAACAATATTTGAAATTGTATTACCGTTAACCAAAAATTAGAATAACCATGGATAAAATTTTAGTAATTGATGATGACGATTCTATAAGGCAGACATTAACAAATCTTTTAACTCGTCTTAATTATAAAGTCTTATCGGTTCCCGATGGAAAAATAGGCATTAAGATTGCGAAAGAGGAACATCCCGATCTTGTTATATCAGATGTTCGAATGCCGCAATTAAGCGGTCTGGAAGTTTTGGAAGAACTGCAAAAATATGATTCTCAGATCCGAGTTATTATAATCACCGCGCACGATGATATGGCGGCAACAGTTCAAGCAATGCAAAAAGGCGCTTACGATTTTATTGAGAAGCCGATTGAGATGGAACGGCTAAAAGTTTCTATCAAGCGCGCATTAGAGAATAAGAGACTAAGCGAGAAAATTGAAACGATAATTTCTGATAATGTTATTTCATATCAGTATGAAAATACGATTATCGGCAGGTCTCAATTGATGCGCGATGTTTATAAAAAGATAGGGCAAGTTTCTGCAAACAGAGTTACAGTTCTAATTCAAGGTGAAAGCGGAACCGGAAAAGAGTTAGTTGCAAAATCAATTCATTATAGTGGAGTAACAAAAGAGCATCCATTCGTTGCTGTCAATTGCACAGCTATTACAGAATCATTACTTGAAAGTGAATTGTTCGGACACGAGAAAGGCGCGTTTACAGGATCTATCAAAGATAAAAAAGGAAAGTTCGAATTAGCAGGCGAAGGAACAATTTTCTTGGATGAAATTTCTGAAATGTCGCCTAACCTTCAAGTAAAACTTTTAAGAGCGCTGCAAGAGAGAGAATTTGAAAGAGTCGGCGGTGAAAATATAATTCAAATGAAAGCAAGAATTATTACAGCTACCAATAAAGATTTAACCGCTCTAGTAAAGCAAGGAAAGTTTAGAGAAGATTTATATTTCAGATTGAAGGTTGTAAGCATAGAACTGCCTCCGCTACGCCAAAGAAAAGATGATATTCCTCTTTTAGTAACTCACTTCTTAAATAAGATAAATGCTGATCTTCATAAAAGTGTTAACAAAGTACCGGCAGAAGTAATGGAATATCTCAAAAGTTATGATTGGGTTGGTAATGTTAGAGAATTAGAAAATACTTTGATGCAAGCAATTGTGTTGACAAGCGGAGATGTTTTGTTAAAGGAAAATGTTTTGATCCGAAACGCCGAAAAATCTACTTCTGATTACAAACCGGGAAAGGTGAATTTAGCCGAAGTTGAAAAACGACACATCGAGTATATCCTAAATGAAACAAAATGGAATAAACAAAAGTCCGCTGCAATACTTGGCATTTCTATTCCCACACTTTATAGCAAAATAGAAAATTATAAACTGAGTCCGGATAAATGAATTACCCTGCCGCAAGCAGCGGAGTATTAGACCCATAAGTGAATAACGGTTCTCAGCTCATCTCCAAAGACTTTTTTTGCTGAACAAATACAATTCAAATTGTCGTGTTTTCTTTTATAAATAATCATGCTTTTTTTCCAAATCATGCTTAATTTAAGTTAAAGTTTTCTTCTTATCTTTTACATTAAACAGCGGGCATATGGACGGTCAATCATTAGATATACTTTCTGAAAAACTTGCAAAATTAAAAGAGCTATATCCTGAAGCATTTACCGAAGACAAAATTGATTGGGAAAAATTACAAACAACGCTCGGAGCGCAAATCAATCTCAGTCAAGAACGTTATCATCTCAATTGGGCTGGCAAAAGTGAAGTTTTCAGAGTTCTTCAACAAAGAACATCAGCAACATTAATTCCCGTTCCCGAAGAATCTTTTCCTGTAAATGTCTCCCCCTTTGGGGGAGAAACAGAGGGGGCTAATGTCTTCATAGAAGGTGAAAACCTTGAAGTCCTTAAAGTCTTGCAGAAATCTTACTTCGGTAAGATAAAAATGATTTACATTGACCCGCCTTATAACACCGGAAACGACAGCTTCATTTATCCCGACCGTTTTTCTGAATCCAAAGATGAATACCTAAAGCGTATTGGTGATAAAGATGAAGAAGGTTATCTGCTAAAAGAAGGAATGTTTAGAAAGAACAACAAAGACAGCGGGCACTACCACAGCAATTGGTTGAGCATGATGTATCCGCGCCTTTATCTTGCAAGAAATTTACTGCGTGATGACGGAGTAATATTTGTCTCTATTGATGATAACGAAGTTCACAACCTACGAATGATTATGAATGAGATTTTTGGTGAAGAAAATTTTGTAAGTGAATTTATATGGAACAAGAAATCTGGGCGACAAAATGATGCAAGATTTGTTTCTAAAAATCATGAATACATATTATGTTATTGTAAAAGTGAAGAAATATTCGATCTAAATTTACTTCCTCGAACTGCTGAAACAAACGAAGAATTTGAAAACTTAGATGAAGATAAACGTGGTGATTGGATTCATAGACCGCTGCACGCAAAAAGTGGAAAGGAATCAAGTGTTTATGAAATAACATTTCCTAATAGTGTATCGTGGCGCCCACCAAAAGGAACATACCCTCGTTTTTCGAAAGAAAAATTGCTTGAATTATTTTATGATAACAGACTATGGTTTGGAAAAGAAGGTAAAAATGTTCCAAGATATAAAAGATTTCTAACTGAGGTAAAAAACGGTATAATAACCAACACTTTATTATTTGCTAAAGAAGTTGGTAACACACAATTAGCAAAAGAGGAATATCGTAAAATAATGTCTGATGTTAATTTTGATAATCCTAAACCAGTTACTTTATTAAAATATTTATTGAATCTTGGTTCCGAAGAAGATGATCTCATTCTCGATTTCTTCGCCGGTTCCGGCACAACAGCGCAAGCTGTCATGGAATTAAATAAAGAAGATGGGGGCAACAGAAAATTTATATTAGTTCAGCTTCCGGAAAAAACAGACGAGAGCAGCGAAGCATACAAAGCCGGTTATAAAACTATCGCGGAAATCTGCAAAGAAAGAATTAGAAGAGTAATAAACCGCCTCACCCCGCCCCTCTCCAAAGGAGAGGGTGGATTGTTTTCTAATTCAATAGAAGCATCTCCCCCTTCGGGGGAGAAACAGAGGGGGCTTGGTTTCAAAGTATTCAAACTCGCTCCCTCAAATTTTAAAATTTGGCGCAGCGATATTATAGAAAACACCGAAGAACTTGAAAAGATGATGAACATATTTGACGATCAAGTAAAACCGAATGCTGAAAAAGAAAACATGCTTTACGAATTGATACTCAAATCCGGTTATCCATTAACCGTAGAGACGCTGCATGCAGCGTCTCAAGGTGGCAGTTATTATTCCATCAACAACAACGAAACAATAATTCTTCTTGATGCTGTCAACCAAACAATAATTGATGAAATACTGAAATTAAATCCTAAGAATATAATTGCTCTCGATAAACTATTTGCCGGCAACGATCAGCTTAAAACAAATACAGCATTACAAATGAAAGATGCTAACATAGAATTTAGAACGGTGTGAGGGGGTTTTAGATGAGCAACATTAAACTATTCGAATCAAAAAAAATTCGTTCCGTTTGGAATGAGAAGGAACAGAAGTGGTATTTTTCAGTAATAGATATTATTTCGGTTCTAACCGAAAGTAATCGCCCAAGAAAATATTGGAGTGATCTTAAGAAGAAATTGCTCAAGGAGGGATATGAGCAGTTGTCCGAAAAAATCGGACAACTGAAGTTGGAAGCTGAAGACGGTAAAAAATATATGACAGACATCGCTGATACCGAGACATTAATGCGATTAATCCAATCTATTCCATCTCCAAAAGCCGAACCATTTAAACGGTGGCTTGCAAAAGTCGGTTACGAACGACTCGAAGAAATCGAAAATCCCGAACTTGCTTCGAAAAGAATTAGAGAAATTTACAGAGCTAAAGGTTACAGCGATGAATGGATTGAAAAACGTTTACGCGGTATTGCCGTTAGAGACGAATTGACCAATGAATGGAAAAAACGCGGAGTAAAAGAACAAATCGAGTTTGCTATTCTAACTTCAGAAATAAGCAAAGCAACATTTGGATTAACACCATCCGAATATAAAGTAGTAAAAAATCTTCCAGGTAAAGGAGAAAACCTTAGAGATCACATGACAGATCTTGAATTGATTTTTTCAATGCTCGGAGAAGCATCAACAACAGAAATAACAAAGAAAACCGATACAAAAGGATTTGATCAAAATAAAACTGCCGCAAAAAAAGGCGGTAAAATTGCCGGAGATGCAAGGGAAGCTCTTGAAAAAGAAACCGGC
Organism: Melioribacter sp.; assembly: GCA_020723965.1. Classification (GTDB taxonomy): domain Bacteria; phylum Bacteroidota; class Ignavibacteria; order Ignavibacteriales; family Melioribacteraceae; genus DYHW01. The sequence continues at coordinate 589,553 of DYHW01000001.1, forward strand.
AAAAAAGTTGTTTCTAACGAAAATTATTTGCAGTTAACAGAAAAGAAAAAACGGAAACTAAAATAAATACTGCATTACAAATGAAAGACGCTAACATAGAATTTAGAACGGTGTAAAAATGGCACATTTTATAACACAGCAAGACGCAGATTTTTTCTTTGGAATGGAAAAATTTCCTGAGGAAGATATTGAATATCAATTTCCGCATTCGGGAGAGAAGTTGATACTATCCTTTGTTTCTGTCGACAAGCGTGAAAAATTTTTATTTGATCTTTATCGAGGAAGTATTAAAATAACAAAGGTAGTTTATCAAAACAGAGTTAGAAAAGCATATATTCTGAGGAGATTAGATTTTGACGGCGCCTCACATCCAAATCCCGAGGTTGAAACAGTTCCATTAGAACTGCTTGAACCGTATAATGGAAAAGAAATTCCTTCGCCTCACTTACATTTATATGTTGAGGGTTTTGGAGAGAAGTGGGCAGTACCTGCTGAATTATTTTTACCGCTTGACGGAAAAGATATTTATGAAATTATGGAAGAATTTTTTAAATATTGCAATGTCAAACAATTACCAAAGATTACAAAAACATTACTAATATGAAAGATCTGATTGAATCATACATCAATTGGTTGAAACAAAAAATCAACTACAAAGAAATAAACGGTTATTATGAAGTCACTACACCGTTTGTCAATCATATTAATGATTATATCCAATTTTATCTGAAAAGGGATGATAGAAACCATATTTATATGACAGATGACGGAGAAACTCTTAATAATCTTGAAATGGCTGGCGTTGATGTAACTACGCCTTCCCGGAAAAAAGAATTAGATTCAATCCTTAATGGTTTTGGTGTTATTATCAAAGGCAATGAGTTAACTACAATGGCAACGCCATTAACATTTCCAATGCGAAAACATAATTATTTGCAGGCGCTAATGGCTGTTGATGATTTGTACGTTATTGCTTCACCAAAAGTTGAATCTTTCTTTTTAGAAGATGTTACTAATTTCCTTTATCAGCATAATGTCCGTTTTTCAAGAAATATAATATTACAGGGTAAAAGTTCATTTCAACACAAGTTTGATTTCTTGATACCATCTTCTAGCAAAGCTCCTGAACGGATTATCAAAGCCGTATCAAGTCCTAAAAAACAAAATATAATCGCTCATCTGTTTGCATTTGAAGACACAAAACTTGCCCGTAATAATGAAGGTATAATGATATTGAATGATTTGGAAAAAGAGGTTGCCCCTGATGTTTCTCAAGCAATCAGCGAATACGGTATTTATGATTTTTCATGGAAGGAAAGGGATAAATTAATAGAAAAACTGGTAGCATAAAGGTGAAACTCCACTTCGATTCTAAACAAGAATTCCAATTAAAAGCTGTCGAATCGGTTATCAAGCTGTTCGAAGGACAAACAATCAACAGAGGTGAATTTGAACTAACATCTAATTCCTCCGGTCTTGGTTTCTCCGATTTTGGTTTTGGTAACCGATTGGAATTATCACATGCAGATATTCTTAATAATCTTAAATCTGTTCAAGAAGAAAACGATATCGAGAATTCTCAAGAATTGAATTTCATCTCTTACACCGATACCGATGAAAATAACAATCAGACTAAAGTTGAGACCGGCTTTCCCAATTTCACAATTGAAATGGAAACCGGGACTGGCAAAACATATGTTTATTTAAGGTCCATTTACGAACTGAATAAAGTTTATGGATTCACAAAATTTGTTATAGTTGTTCCAAGTGTAGCAATTAGAGAAGGCGTTCTTAAAAATCTCGAAATAACCGATGAACATTTCCGGATACTTTATAACCGTCCACCGATTAATTATTATGTCTATGATTCCAAGCGACTTCCTCAATTAAAAAGTTTTGCAACAAATAACGCAATACAGATTCTTATTATAAACATTGATTCCTTTGCTAAGGATTCTAATATCATCAATCAATACCGCGACAGCACAAACGGAAAACGTCCTATTGAATACATCCAATCAGTAAATCCAATTGTAATTCTTGATGAACCTCAGAATATGGAAACCGATATTCGCAAAAAAGCAATTACGAATCTCAATCCTTTGTTTGTTCTAAGATATTCAGCAACTCACAAGTTTATATACAATCTCATTTACAAACTCGATCCTGTAAAAGCATACGATCTTGGTTTGGTAAAGCAAATTGAAGTTGATTCGATCTTTTCGGAAAACGATTTCAATAAAGCATTCATAAAACTGGAAGATATAAAAGCAGCCAAAACAAAAGTAACGGCGACTATAAAGATTGATATCAACTCCGACAACGGTGTTCAAAGAAAATCAGTAAAAGTTGATTCAAAAAATTATGATTTATACAAGCTCTCTAATAATCGCGATCAATACAAAGATTTACTCGTCTCAACAATAAACTTTGCTGACGGTCTCATCGAATTATCTGATGGAACAATTCTTCGTCTTGGCGAAACGCAAGGTGCGTTAACAGATCAGATAATGAAGATTCAAATACAAAAAACTGTTGAAGAACATTTTGTAAAAGAATCCAAACTAAAAGAGAGCGGCGTTAAAGTTCTTTCTCTTTTTTTCATAGATCGTGTTGCAAATTACCGCGATTATGATTCTACCGGAAATGTCATTAAAGGGAAGTTCTCACAATGGTTTGAAGAGTCATACAATTATTATAAAAATAAATTTTCCGGTATAATTAACTATCCAGTCGAATCCGTTCACAATGGTTATTTCGCTCAAGATAAAACCGGTAAATTCAAAGATTCATCCACCGGTGAATCGAAAGCCGACGATGATACTTATCACTTAATAATGAAAGACAAGGAACGATTGCTTGATAAAGATGAACCGCTTCGATTTATCTTCAGCCACTCAGCTTTACGCGAAGGATGGGATAATCCTAATGTTTTTCAGATCTGCACATTAAACGAAACTATTTCTGAAATGAAAAAGCGGCAAGAAATTGGAAGAGGTTTGCGGCTCTGTGTTGATCAATCCGGTATTCGTGTAATGGATAAAAATACTAATCGTTTAACAGTTATTGCTAATGAAAGTTATGAAGATTTTGCGCGCAAACTTCAAAAGGAAATTGAAGATGATTGTGGTGTTGAATTTACCGGAAGAATAAAAGATAAGCGCAAACGAGAAAGCATTAAAATTAAGAAAGGGTATCAGCTCGATAAAAACTTTCTAGAGCTGTGGGAAAAGATAAAACACAAAACCCGTTACAGAGTTAATTATTCAACAAATGAATTAATCCTCAAAGCATCTGAAGCTATCAAAAAGATGCCGGCAATTATTCCGCCGATTATTAAATCAATAAAAACCGGAATTGATATTGCTAAAAAGAGCGTTGAAGGCAGACAGCTAAACTTTGGCGTATATAAAGTAAGTGAGTTCTCAAATGAAATCCCTAATGTAGCCGGTTACATTCAAAACAAAACAGAACTAACACGTTCAACAATTATTAGTATCCTAAAATCATCCGGCAGATTAAAAGACGTCTTACTAAATCCTCAGCTTTTTCTCGATCAAGCTGTTAAAGAAATTAATACCGTTCTTACTGATTTAATGGTTGAAGGAATTAAATACGAGAAGATTGGCGATGCTGAGATTTACAAAATGGAATTATTCGCAAAAGATGAAATTGAAGCTTACCGGGAAAACTTATACAAGGTGAAAAACCAAGATAAAACTTTATACAATTACATTGAATTTCAGTCCAAAGTAGAAGAACAATTCGCAAAAGATTGTGAATCAAATGAGAATATCGAATTCTATATAAAGCTCCCTTATTGGTTTGTAATCAAAACGCCAATAGGCACATACAATCCTGACTGGGCTTTAATCCTGAAGAATGATGGAAAGATTTATTTTGTTGCAGAGACAAAAAGCGATATTGATCCGAAGAAGAGACGTTATGAAGAAAATATTAAAATTAAATGCGGCAAAAAACATTTCGAAGAATTTCCAACTATCAGTTATAAAACAGTTGCCAAAGTAAGCGGGCTGATGTAGTTAAAAAATAAAATGGCGAAAACAAAGAATAAATATTTTTATGCATGCATCCTGATCAGATAACACTTTAAATATGTTAAATAGCATGACAATCAAGCGGATCATAAAAATGTATTTATCAGAACTGAAAATCTGGAACATTAGGTAGTAATTCGCCAAAGACGGCAAAGCAATAAATGATAAAAATCCCGGCTTGTTTGTTCCTTTTACGGCTGAACCAATAGAGAATATCTAAAATTCTTTAATGGTTTATAAAGAATTTTAAAAAACATTTTACTTTCCCTATTCATTTCCATCCAAAATCCCACTATTTACCTTGGCACTGCAATTGAGAAAGAAATACGTCTTAAATGCTTAAGGAGCGTAATGTTTTCGCCTATAACGTGTAATCTGATTTACATGATTGTAGTCGGTTTCCTTTTGTATCTGATTTATAGAATAGTGAGAACAAAAGACACATCAACCAAAATCAAAAAAAAATAATAAAAATAATGTAGGAAAATTAACAGCAGTTACAGAGGAGAGCGTAAATGATTGAAAAAATTATTGAATGGTCATCGCAAAATCGTTTCATTGTTATTCTGTTTTATCTACTTGTTATTGGCGCCGGTATTTATAGCGTTGTTAATCTTCCTGTGGATGCTATACCGGATCTATCAGAGAACCAGGTAATAATATTTACTGAATGGATGGGAAGGTCTCCTGAGATAGTTGAAAATCAAGTAACATTTCCAATCGTCTCTGGTTTACAAGGATTACCTCACGTTAAAGCTGTCCGCGCTACATCAATGTTCGGTATGTCTTTCGTCTTTGTGATATTCGAAGATAATGTTGACACATATTTCGCGCGGACACGCGTCCTTGAAAGAATGAACACTATTCAAGCTCAACTTCCTTCTGGAGTTGTTCCTTCTTTAGGTCCGGATGGAACAGGAGTTGGGCATGTCTACTGGTATACTGTTGAAGGAAAAGGTTATGATCTCGGCACTCTCAGGTCAATTCAAGATTGGTATATACGTTATAAGCTTTCATCTGTAGATGGAGTTGCAGAAGTAGCAAGCATCGGCGGGTTTGTAAAACAATACCAGGTTGATGTAAACCCGATGAGTCTGAGAGCTTACAACCTTACTGTTTCTGATGTTGTAAATGCTGTTCAAAGAAGTAATAATGAAGTCGGCGGGAAAATTGTAGAAGTAAGCGACGCTGAATATTTTGTGAGAGGGCAAGGTTATATCAAATCAAAAGAAGATGTTGAAAACACAGTAATAAAAGCAGCGGCAAACGGAATTCCGATTTTAATCAAAGATATTGCAAAGGTTCAATTTGGAGGCGATATAAGAAGAGGCGCATTAGAGAAAGACGGTAAAGGTCAAACGGTGGGTGGAATTATAGTTATGCGCACAGGAGAAAATGCACAGAAAGTTATCGATCGTGTAAAAGAAAAAATAAAAGAAATCTCTCCCGGTCTTCCTCCTGGTGTTGAGATTGTAACATCATACGATAGAAGCACATTGATAAGAGAAGCGGTTGGAACATTAGAGCGTGCATTGATCGAAGCATCAATCACAGTTTCAATTATGGTTATGATCTTCTTACTTCACTTTAGAAGTATTGTAAGAATTCTTATCGAGATTCCTATTTCTGTTCTGATAGCATTTATACTGATGTACATTTTTGGAATTACATCGAACATAATGTCGCTTGGCGGAATAATTTTAGCCATAGGAGTTATTGTTGATGCTTCAATTGTGCTGGTGGAAAACGCTTACAGAAGCTTAGCAAAAGCTATTGAAGAGAAAGGACACTTAACGCCGGTAGAATATAAACGGATATCAATAAATTCGGCAAAGCAGGTTGGCAGAGCAATTTTCTTTTCGATATTAATAATTCTTGTTTCATTCTTACCGGTATTTTTGTTGACCGGGCAGGAAGGAAAACTTTTTAAACCGCTTGCTTTTACAAAATCTTTTATGATGCTTGGTTCTGCTATCGTTGTAATATCACTAATTCCTGTTCTAATGACGATGTTGATGCGCGGAAAATTTAGACCGGAAGAGAAAAATCCAACTACAAGGTTTTTCATCCGGCTTTATGAACCGGTTATTCATTGGGTTCTTAAACATAGAAAGACTACAATAGCTGTAAATGTAATTGCGCTTCTAATCACTGTTCCAATGATTCTCAACACCGGAAGCGAATTTATGCCGCCGCTTGACGAAGGTTCAATTCTTTATATGCCGGTTACTCTGCCAGGCGCTTCAATAAACGAAGTAAACCGTATTCTTCAAGAACAGGATAAAATCATTAAATCTGTTCCAGAAGTTCATCACGTTCTTGGCAAAACCGGTCGTGCAGAAACTGCAACTGATAACGCTCCGCTTAGTATGATAGAAACAATCATTTTGTTAAAACCAAAAAACCAATGGCGCCCCGGAATTAAAAAGAGCGATATAATTGCCGAGCTTGATAGTAAGCTTCAGATTCCAGGCGTGCGAAACGGCTGGACTCAGCCGATCATAAATAGAATTAATATGCTTTCTACCGGCGTAAGAACGGATATTGGTTTTAAGGTCTTCGGACCAAACTTAGATACTTTAGAAACTTATGCAATCAAGGCAGAGAAACTTTTAAAGACAGTAAACGGCGCGGCTGATGTTGTTGCAGAAAGAGTTCAGAGCGGATACTACTTAGATATACAAGTAAAAAGAGATATTGCTGCGCGTTATGGTGTGAACATTAAAGACTTGCAAGATGTAATCGAAATTGCAATCGGCGGTCAGAATCTTGGAATTGTTATCGAAGGAAGAATGAGATTCCCGATCCGCATCCGTTACGATAGAGATTATAGAAATAATATTGATGACTTAAAAAACCTTTGGGTGCCTGTTGCTGCCGGCGGCGGAATGGCGGCTGCAACTTCGATGGCATCTGTTGGCGGAGGAATAGGCAAAGCTGCATCGTCAATGTCCTCTATGGGCGGCGGCTCAGGTTCTTCCAATTTTGTTCAGCCACAAGCAAATGCAACAACTCCATCAGATTATTCTCTTATTTCTTCTGATAAAAGCTCGACGATTTATTTACCATTAACGGAATTAGCAGATGTAAATGTTTTGAGTGGACCGCCGATGATCAGCAGTGAAAATGGAATGCTGCGTTCAATAGTATTTATGAATACACGCGGACGAGATATGGGCAGCGTTATGGTAGATGCAAAAGAAGTAATTGCTGCCGGATTGAATTTACCAGCGGGTTATTCATATACATGGAGCGGACAATATGAACACAAAATAAGAGCGCAAAGAACATTACAATTTATTATGCCGATAGTTTTCTTATTGATCTTTCTTCTTCTCTATATGACGCTAAAGAATTATGTAGAAGCAGGAGTGGTAATGCTCTCTGTTCCTTTTGCGCTGATTGGAGGAATGTACATGGTTTACATTCTCGGTTACAATTTTTCTGTTGCTGTGTGGGTTGGTTTTATTGCTCTATATGGAATTGCGGTTGAAACCGGCGTTGTGATGGTTGTTTATCTTCATGAATCATTAGATAAGAGACTGAGAGATTTTCATAAAGGAAAAAGGGGACCACTGACTAACAAAGATATTTATGAAGCAACAGTTGAAGGATCAGTTTTAAGATTGAGACCAAAACTGATGACTGTTGCAACTTCAATGGTTGGATTGGTCCCGATTATGTGGGCAACCGGCACCGGCTCTGATGTAATGAAACCGCTTACGGCTCCCTTGATTGGAGGGTTGTTAACTTCTGCCGTTCACGTTCTTGTTGTAACTCCTATTCTATTCGCAATAATGAAAGAGCATGCGCTCAAAAAAGGAACGCTCGAAGTTTCCAAAATGGCTGATTGGATGAAGGAGGGAGAATAATATGATTGATGGAACATGGTTGATGGTTGATGGAAAACTTGTTACGAGCTTAGTCGAGGAATGGTTGACGCCTGCCCCGATTACTAAGCTGCTACATGTCAAATCGGGGGGAAATGGAAAGACCCAAAAGGAAAACAAGAAGATGAAAAATGTAGAATTAAAAATGGTTGATGGAATCCGCCTTCGGCGGATTAGATTTTCTCTGTGGGACTCTGTGTATTCTCTGCGAACTCTGTGTTATCTGTTTTTTCTTTTTTTAATTCATACTAATTCTTATGCACAGTCGGTAGATTCTTTAATAACAGAAGCGCTGAAAAATAATCCGCAACTGAAAGCTCTCCAGTTTAAAATAGACGCTGCCGGTTATAGAGCTGAATCTGTAAACAATTTGCCTGTGCCGAATCTTTCGGCAGAGTTTTCTCAAGTTCCCGTTGGCGAATTAAACTTACTGAATAAATCAGTTTCGAATAACATTGCTCTTTCTCAAATGTTCCCCCTCGGCGGTAAAATTAACGCGATGACGGATGTGGAAAGAAAAAATGTTATAGTGGAAAAAGACAGTTATGGAATATATAAAGTGAGTTTAATAGCTCAAGTGAGAATGTCGTATTTCACTATATGGTCTATCGAAAGAAAGATTGATGTGCAGAAGAAAAATATTTCTCTTCTTAATGATCTGATAAATTCTCTTGATGTCTCTTACAGCATTAACAGAGTTAACCAAGCCGATGTTCTAACGATTAAAAGTGAAATCGCCTCGAACCAAACACAGCTTCTCATTCTGCAAAATCAAAAAGAGGCAGAAATTTACAAGCTGAACAAACTTTTGGGAAGACAGCTTGATTCGAAAAATGTTTTCACATTACGCGAGACACCGGCTGATTCACTTAAACTTTCACAGAATGAGTTGATGGAAAGATTGCTGAGATTAAATCCAACATTAAACAGAATGAGCAGCATGATCGAAATGAACAAAGCTATGGTTGAGGCAAACAACAGAGAATTGATTCCCGACCTGATGCTGCAGGGAATGATAATGAGAATGCCGCAGGGAATGACATTAACAACAGCATCTGATCTGACGATGTTGAGACCGAAGACAGAATATATGTATTCACTAATGGTTTCAATTACTCTTCCATTTGCGCCATGGTCGATCAATAAGATCAAAGCAAAAGAACAAGAGCTTTACGCCGGTATCAGCAGCATTGAATATGAAAAGAACGATATGCAGAGAGATATGATTGCCAAATTGAAAGAAGCATTTTTAAAATATAATACCGCTCAAAATTTGGTTCGGCTTTATACTAATGAAGTTCTGCCACTCTACAGTCAAGCAACAAGCGCACAAGTTTCGGCGTATCAAAACAACAAAGCAAATATTAACACTGTAATTGATTCGTATAGAATGTTGCTGATGCAGCAGATGAATTTCTACATGGCTATAGCGGATGTTCAAATGGCTCTTGCAGAAATCGAAATGATGATTGGAAGGAAGATGGATGAGTTGTGATGGATGATGGTTAATGGTTGATGGATGATGGATGAGTTATGATGGATGATGGAAAAGAATAATGGTTAAAAAAATATGAAAAATTTGAGGAGAAGAAAATGAATCAGAAAACTGAGGAATTGTTGAAAAGAACTTTTCGGTTTAGTGTGGATACGTTAAAATTTCTAAATACTATTCCCAACTCTACCGTTAATAAAGTCATTGTTTATCAATTGGCAAAATCCGGCTCTTCAGTCGGCGCTAATTATGAAGAGGCGCAAGCTGCTGAATCCAAAGATGACTTTATTCATAAAATCGGAATTGTATCGAAAGAAGCACGAGAGTCAAAATTTTGGTTAAGAGTTTTAATTGAATTATTAAAAGAGGAAAATCAACAGAAACAAATAAAAATTTTATTAGAAGAATCTGAACAGCTTTGTAAAATCTTTACATCAATAAAACTAACTTCACAAGAAAATAAAAAGAAGAAATAATATGAAAACTTTAAAATATTTATTTACATCAACATTCAACCATCAACCATCAACCATATTGCTGGTTCTCTTGGTGTTGGTGGTCGGCTGCTCCAAATCTGACGAGAGCGGCAAGAATGAACAAGCGGTAGCTCAAAATAAGGAATATTACACTTGTACAATGCACCCGCAGATAATTTCTGACAGACCCGGCGTATGCCCGATTTGCCAAATGGAACTGATTAAAAAAATTGAGGAAGAAACCGTTGCGGCGGTATCAGATAAAGATATGGCGCAAATGGTTACTCTCGGCGGAAATAAACAAGTTCTTGCAAATGTTTCTATTTACAAAATCAAAAGAGAGAATCTTACGAAAGAGTTTACGTCATACAGCTATTTAGATTTTGTTGAGCAAAACAGAAAAACAATCTCTGCACGCTTCAACGGAAGATTGGAAAAATTGTTTGTCAACAAAACAGGCGATCACATCTCTAAAGGACAGCCGTTGTTTGAAATCTACAGTCCAGATTTAGTTCAAGCTCAGAATGAATATTTGATTGCATTAAATAATTCCGTCAAAGGAAGTAACCTTGTTGAAGGAGAAAAGAACAACAAAAACTCGAATTCATTATTAAACGCTTCGCGGAAGAAATTAGAAATTTATGGTCTTACTGCTAATCAAATTCAAGAACTTGAAACAAGTCGTGAGATTCAACTAACGTTAACTTACTTCTCACCGTTTACCGGAACTGTCATAGAGAAAAAAGTTCAAGAAGGAATGTATGTGAATGAAGGGAATTCAATTTATGAAATAGCCGATCTTTCAACGCTGTGGAATATTTCTGAAATCGGCGAAAACAATTTAGCTGACGTAAAAATCGGCAGTACAGTTAAACTTCATCTAAGATCTTATCCGGGCGAAGAGTTTAAGGGAAGAGTTACTTTTATTTATCCGGTTATAAATCAACAAACACGCACTGTAAAAGTAAGAAGTGAATTTTCCAGTAACGGCGGCAAACTAAAACCGCAGATGTATGGCGAGACGGTTTATCAGAGCTTCAAAGGAGAAGGGATTCTTGTTCCGGCTGATGCGGTTTTGTTCACCGGCAAGCGAACTGTTGTTTGGGCTAAAGCTGGAGACGGAATGTTTGAAGCACGCAATGTTCGCATAGGAGAAAAGTTTAATGACAAGTATCATCTCTTATCCGGTCTTAAAGAAGGCGATGAGATTGCTGCAACCGGCGGATTCTTGATTGATTCTGAGAGCCAGTTAAAGAGCGGAATGACAACAGGGCATCAACACGGAGATGCTTCTTCAAATAATATAAATTCATCAACAAATAAACAAAAATCATCCGAACACAAAGAACATTAATCACAGGAGGTTAATATGAAAAAAATAAAATATTCTTTGGTCATAGTTCTAATAACATTTCTTTTTTCTCTGCCAAATTATGCTCAAGATTCAAAACAGGATTCTCATCAGCATAGCGGCAATACTAAGTTGGAAATGAAAAAAGATGACCAAAAAGATATCTCTGATATTGTAAGAAAAGGAACGATTGATTTGAAATCAATTGATAAGAATAAAGATGGCAAAGTTTTTCAAGATCAGATGTGTTGGAATGTAATTTCTGATAAGCCGGGTAAATGTCCTCTATGCAAAATGGTATTGAAAGAAGTAACGCTGAAAGAAGCTAAAAAGAACCTAACAGTGAACGGTTTTAAAGTTAAATAACTCACCTTGCGTAAGGTGGGTTTAATAATGTGTTTCTAATGCGATTCATTGGAGAGACAAAATGATTTGTAATTCATGCGGCGCAAAAAATAAAAGTGATGCAAAAATTTGTGAAGTGTGCGGCGATTCTTCTTTAGCTGTTAAAGAGACGGTTAAGGAAAAAGAAGGACTTAAGTGCAAGTCTTGCGGCGGTGAGAACAACAACAATAATAAGTTTTGCTCAGAGTGTGGAGAATCGCTTGGCTATAAAAACGTTAAGTCTTCAAGAATTAATAATCTCAAGAACAGTAAAATTGATAAGAAATTGAAACAGAAATTATCGCAAGCACCGAATATTAAGCCCAAAAGGAAAAGCGGTCCATTGGTATTCAACATTAAAACCATATATATCGCTTTATGTGTGGTATTAGGCGCTATAATATTTATTTCCACTTTAGAAATTATCACGCCAACCAAAGGCAGTATGAAAACAGGGGATAAAGAAATTAAAAGTAGCAACCCGGCTTTAGAAGCAAACGTAACAAAAATTGCTGATAAATTTATTTGCAATTGTGGCGGGTGCAGTAAAGAATCTCTAGCGATCTGCAAATGCGATGCTGCAATAAAAGCAAGGAAACAAGTAAGAGAGATGTTAGAACAATCTCAAAGAGAAGATGAGATAATAAAAGTAGTTAATGAAAAGTTCGGCGGTTTAAAAAATGAATCAAAAATATAGAGGAGATGATGAATGGAATAATTTTACTTATTCACCATTTCCGCGGATGGTGGAATTATATCAATAAATAAAAACAGGAGTAAATTTATGAAAGCAGTAAAATCAAATCGAATGCGCTTTTTATTAAGTGCAGCAATGATAATTTTTTTTGCCGGTATTATTTCTGCACAGCACGATCAACATCATGGGAATAGCGGCAGCGATATGATGCAGAATCGACAGATGCAAAATATGGGGCAGCAAATGCAGAACATGATGAGCCAAATGGGGCAGATGATGGATAAGAGCAATCAAATGGTTACAATGATGAATAACCAGATGATGCAAAACCATGACATGGGAAACATGAACATGAACCAGGGAATGATGAATATGATGCAAGGGATGAACCAGATGGGAAAAGATATGCAGGGACTTCTTGACCAGATGAACAAGATGATGGGCGATTCCAAAATGATGAATGGCGCGGATGCGAAAGAACATATGAATAACATGATGGATAATATGAAAACAATGATGAAGGAATTCAAAAGTATGTTAAACAACATGGAAGAGCTTCAACAAAAAGGTAAAGGTAAATGATAAATCGAATTGGGAATAAATTACTTAGGAAGCCAGCTTATGCCGGCTTCCTCTTGTTTTTAATACTAACCAGCAGCAAACTTTTTGCACAAACTGGTTGGTTTTTTACCTCCAGCGTTCAACTTAGCGGAGGTAATTACGTTTTCGAATCCTATAACCGTGTGTTTTCTGTTTATGGCGGACTTCGTTATCAGGGTGAAAATTTTGGAATTACTGCTTCCTTACAGTTGGTTTCGAGCAACAACAATAATGTGAGCCAAACAAGCGGAATGATGATTCCATCGGGAACAAATAATATTTCTAATACCAATTCAATGCAAAGCGGAATGAATTTAGGACTAGGTGATTTGTATGGCTACTTCGATTACAAAATTATATCCGATTATGAAAGCGGAATAGATCTGTTCGTGAACGCTCAAGTTAAAATACCAACAGCGGCAACGCACATGAACATAGGAACCGGTAAGTATGATTTTGGAGGATCGGTTACACTAAGAAAATCTTTAGAAAGTTTTGTGGGCATTGTTGATCTCGGATATTTAAATATTGGCGATCCGGACGGAATTACTTACAAAGACCTTTTTACTTATGGAATCGGAGTAGGAAAGTTTTTTAACTACGGCGAATATTCACTGCTGCTTTATTACACCGGTTATACAAAAATATTAGAAGATTACGACGCGCCGCAGCAAATTTCTTTGGGTGCAAACTACCGAGTAAGTGAAACTGTTATTCTCTCATTCATTGGTTCAGCCGGAATAGGAAATTTTATGCCAGACTATACTATAAGCACCAGTGCACGAATTAAATTATTATAGAAAGGTAATGCAATGAAAAATTTACTAATGATATTACTGCTTTTGTATTCAACACTACCTCAAATCGTTTATGCTCATGGTGATGAAGAACATAACAAAGAACAAGATGTAAAACCGGATACATTCACTGTTGTAAATGGCGATACAATTGCTGTCAACAACAAACCGTTTAAGTCAAGCAATGAAGTATCGGCGGAAACAAAAAAAGTAAAGCCGTTCAAGTTAAACCCGACAGAAGTAATTTTTGAGCATCTTCACAATAAAATCGTCCATTTTCCAATTGCAATTGGAGTTCTTGCATTCTTCTTTTCATTACTGCATATCAGACGAAAGAGCTACGACGCAACAATTTTTATTCTTGTCATTTTGGGTTTTGCTTTTTCTGTGGCAGCTTTCTTCACGGGTAACAATCAAGTTCAACCATTTGAAGGAACAAATAAGTATTGGGTTGTAGAGCTGCATCGAAATTTTGGTATTGGAATAATGATAATTTATTTCATCTGGCTGCTATTTCTACGAATAGAAAAAATTAAAAAATATGCATGGATTATTGGAGCTGTAATTTTTGTTCTGATTTTAATTACTGCTTTTTTAGGAGGGGTTATTGCTCATTAAAAATAGTGATGAATGGGGGAACTCACCGCATTTTTTAAAAACTAAATAATAACCAATGTGTTAGTAAACTATTTTCTAACTAAAATAATGGAGTAAAAAATGTATAAAATCTATCTAACTTTTTTTTGCCGGTGTTGGGGATCAGTGCGCGGTTCTGAGCAAAACAGTTCACTTCTCCAACTGACTGCCTCATAAGCGTGTACTGGGATGTCTGAGTGCAGAAAAAGAGAATCGAAACTCATGGATGCAATGACTTCTATGTTAAGAGTCAAGCTTCGGGAGTTACAGTGATGCTTGATAATTTTTTAATACGAACTGAAGTACTCACAAAACAAACTTAAAGGAGAATTTGATATGAAGTCAATAATCTTAAAAACAATCTCAATTGTCAGCATGGCGCTGATAGGTATAGTAATCTTGTTTGCGTCAGGCTGCACAACGATGGAGGATGGACCGATGGAGGCACCCATGGATGAGATGGCATATAATACATGGACTATTAATGGAAAGGCATACCCCGATACAGAACCGCTTCGGGTGCGGCTGGGTGATACTGTCCGTGTACGATTTATGAACATCAGCAACGGAGTTCACCCGATGCACCTGCACGGGCACGACTTCAAAGTCGTTGCGGTAGACGGTTGGCCAGTTGTGAATCCGCAATTGCGCAATACAGTCACGGTCGCTCCGGGCGAAATCCTAGACATTGAATTTGTGGCAGATAATCCGGGAATCTGGGCGTTCCACTGTCACGAACTGCACCACGCCGACCAAGGGATGATCACGGTGGTTCTTTATGAAGGATTCTCACTGCCGTCAACTTCCCAGATAGCTGAAATGATTCAATCGGAAAAACGCGAACTTCAGGCAGTAAACCCACTAATCCCCCGCACATTGCTGAAGGCGCAGGAGACGAACACAGTTAAATGGAGCGGACAAACGAGAACGTATACGTTCACAGCTCAACCAAAACAGTGGGAGATAAGAAAAGGAAAGGTAACGGAGGCGTTTGCATTCAACGGCACTGTGCCTGGTCCTGAAATTCGAGTGAACATAGGAAACAGCGTTCGTGTCACAGTGGTCAATAATTTATCGGAACCGACAAGCATTCACTGGCATGGTATTAACCGGATTGAATGGAAACACGATGGAGTCGCACCATTGACACAAGCTGTGATTCCACCGGGCGGAAGCCACGTCTATCCATTCTTTGTAGACCGCGCGGGTTCATTCATGTATCATCCCCATTTTTTGCCCAACGAGGCATCGCAAGTGGATAAAGGGATGTACGGGCCCATTATTGTCGAACCACGAAAAAAATCTTACACTAAAGAATACACAATGATGCTCGGTGGTTGGATTGTTAAATAAGGGCTGTTCTTAACTAAAAGATTTTCTACTATTATACACAGAAGAAAAGCAGGTTATGAAGATTATAAATTTTTATCGCAGCGTTTACGCCATTATCATACTACTGTCTGCTGCTGGTACTCATATCCAAGCACAAGATGGATCGAGTAAACACCAATTTCCTCATCCTATCAACTCAACTATGGGAATCCCTGACCCAATCGGTAGTTACAATGTTCGTTTGAACACATTTCGTCAAGATAAGCCGGGTTCTACCAATTATGATGTGAGCGGGCATATCGGTTATGGATTGTTTGAATGGGGTGGGATTCATCTCCGGAGTCTCGGTGTAAAAACCACACCTCTTACAGAAATAATTGGGATGGTCGGTCTATGGCGGGATGAAAACAAAGAGCAAGGAATATCTCTCTTGGGTATTGTTGGTATACCAACAGGAAAAAAAGATGGTAAAGAACATCATGGACTCGCCTACTTGGTCGGTGTTACTGGGCGTATGGTTGTTCACAATTTTTTCACTAATGATGTGATTCTCCATTATGATATTACGGCAAAACACTACATTGCAGAAAGCGGCACCGTGATACGTCTCTCGAAGAATCTTTTTGGCGTTCTCGACACGAGGGTTACGCTCGGGAACTCACTTCCCGAGATACTTGCAATGCCCGCAGTGAAAATCAAATTGTTTTCTCTTGGATTTCTTGGGCTTGGATATCATTTCCCAGTTACAACAGCCACACCGTTTGACAGACAAGTTATTCTCCAAATAGAAGTTGGGAGTCACTAAGATATTCTTGAGGGTATTAGGTAAAACAATATAAAGTGATAAAAAATTATAAGTAACTGAAGTTACGCAAAAGTCATGCTGAACTCGTTTCAGCATCTAAAAATCGATTAAAAACGAGATTCCGATCCCGACAAGACTTCGTCGAGCTCAGTCGAGACGGAATGACAGAATCATTTTTTTTGCTTCTTTGCGTAACTTCAGATTATAAAATCAATCCGGCGCTCACTCTTTCTCTTATTGATTCTGCGGGGTTGAGTAAAGTTACATCCGATTTTTTATTCTCGAGCGGATTGAAGTGGAATTTATAAACGTAGAAAATAGAAAGGAAGCATTATGAAAAGTTTTTTAGTTGCAGCAATCTTTTTGTTTATCATTTCATCTATTGGAAGTTTTGCTCATGGCGATGAAGAACATAACAAACACAAAAAAGCAAAAACTGACACATTAACAATTGTCAACGGAGATACAATTGCAATAAATGGTCAGCCAATAAATTCTAGGGTTACATCCCTTCGGGACAAGATGCAAATGATGACCAGTGAAGAAAAATTTGTACTGAACCCAGGTGAAAGGATATTGGAACATCCTCATAATAAAATTGTTCACTTCCCAATTGCAATTGGAGTTCTTGCATTCTTCTTTTCATTACTGCATATCAGACGAAAGAGCTACGACGCAACAATTTTTATTCTTGTCATTTTGGGTTTTGCTTTTTCTGTGGCAGCTTTCTTCACGGGTAACAATCAAGTTCAACCATTTGAAGGAACAAATAAGTATTGGGTTGTAGAGCTGCATCGAAATTTTGGTATTGGAATAATGATAATTTATTTCATCTGGCTGCTATTTCTACGAATAGAAAAAATTAAAAAATATGCATGGATTATTGGAGCTGTAATTTTTGTTCTGATTTTAATTACTGCTTTTTTAGGAGGGGTTATTGCTCATTAAAAATAGTGATGAATGGGGGAACTCACCGCATTTTTTAAAAACTAAATAATAACCAATGTGTTAGTAAACTATTTTCTAACTAAAATAATGGAGTAAAAAATGTATAAAATCTATCTAACTTTTTTATTGCCGCTTTTTCTCAGCAGCTGCATGATGCTCGGTATTGACGGAATGAAGCACGGTGGTTCGCATAACGAAAAAACTCAACAGCAAAAAACTGTAGTAAAAGAATCAATAGTAGATGGAATAAGAATAACTGTAGAATTTCCGCCGTATACTTTAGCTGATGAATTAGTATATAAGGTCAACCTCTATGATGTCCGTGAAAAATTAATTATCTCCGATGCGTTAATTTCATTGATTGTAACTCCGGATAACGATCGGAGCCACGATTCACATTCCGATCACAGTAAGATGCAAGAAATGAAATTTTCTCCGGATGAAATAAAAAATGGGGCATATATTTTTCGACCAATCATTAAAGATACAGGCGCATATAAATTTATTTTCGTTTTAGATAGAGTTGGAAATTTCAATATTGTTCCGCCAATTGAAGTTGAGCAAAACATTCAACTATCAAGTCAAATGGATATGCACTCAGAAGACGGTGATAATATGGAAGGATCTGGTATATCCCATGTTGTCTTAATGGGCTCCGTCTCTATGGCAATAATGATGCTCTTTATGTTAAAATTGTTTTAAAAATATACTAACTATCGAAATACGAAACCATATACCCAAGGAGGTTACAATGAAACGAACAGCTTTTTTCTTAGTGCTGTTGCTTGTTCTCGCAGCAAGCGATGGCTTCGCACAACATCACGGCGGTGGTGCGGCTAACCGTGTCAACAGAAAAAACCCTGCAAGGGCAGCGCTCCTTTCTATCCAACCGCTTCCTGTTGATTTAGGAAATTTCTACACGGGCAACTGGGAAAGAGGAATTCTTTATACTACTGCAGAGCTTGCGCTTTTTATACCAGCATTGGTTTTGATTGAACGGAATAGCTGGGCATGGGGAATGCATAATTATTCATATAATTATGGTACGGATTATCGTCGTTCATGGACGAATGCAGAACGAAACCAGTTCTATTATTTGCTGACTGGATACGTAGTAGTAAAGATCATTAGCGCGTTTGATGCAGGGTATTCAGCGGAACGATATAATCAAAATCTCTCGTTGCGCTACGATCCACAGACTAACGCAAAGGCGCTCTCGTTGAACATCCCGTTTTCTTTTTAATTCACTTTGCACACTGTAAGTTGATTAATACCTAATACCGTTTCAAAAAATAATTGAACTGTCAAAAGACTTAAATTCAGAAAGATTCAGAGATGGCATTAAAAGATATGTGTAATCACTTCGTGCCTTCTTCCGGGAATTTCGTGTAATAGAGGAGAAGAATAATTAACGAAGAGACTCGAAGTAGAACGAAGAAACAGAAAAATGGTAAATGAGAAAATCTTTCTGTAAGGAAAAGAACCTGCGCTTGCAAAGAACAGGGCTATAGAATTATAATATTGACGGGAATATTTTTGTTTTCCCGCCGTTTGGGGGATAAATTTATGTCAAGATATTTTTAAAATAATTTCCCATCATCCATTAAACATCTACCATGCGGTTTGCCGCGCTATGGTCTGTCTGCTAATTTTTTCCTTTACTTTATTATCATCAAATTCCTTTTCCCGCCGAATCAATTCACTCTCTCATTTACCAAATTTATTTGGTAAATAACTAAAATTATTCTTCACCAAGTTATCCCTCATCACTTTATAATTACTATCTTTTTGTGCGCAAAATTACAGGACGCGGAATTAAACTATAAAAGAATTCAATCGAATATATAGTTAAGAAATATATCATTAGTTAAAGGAACAGCTCTTATGAGTAATACAACTCAAAATAAGAACGAATTAACAGATATACTTCAGTTAGTCAGCTTCAAAATAGCAAACGAAGAATTCGGAGTTGACATTCTGAACGTTCAAGAGATAAACAAGATGACCACAATAACCAAAGTTCCAAACTCGCCGGAATTTGTAGAAGGAGTAATAAATTTACGTGGGAGAGTGATCCCCATAATTGATTTGAGAACAAGACTACATCTTGAGAAGAAAGAACACGATAAAGACACTAGAATAATAGTAGTAGATATTGAAAAAAGCACAGTTGGATTTATAGTAGATGCAGTGAACGAAGTGTTAAGAATACCGGTAAGCATAACTGAAACGCCGCCGGAAATTGTATCGGGAATCGATTCGGAGTTTATTAAAGCGGTTGGAAAGCTCGAAGACCGGCTTCTCATTCTAATTGACCTGAATAAAATTCTTACCACTGAAGATAAAAAAGAGCTTAGTGAAGTGGTTTAAAAATTATTTAAGCGGGAGTGCGAAGAAAGTAATCAAATATGGAATGTCCTCCGGTTTCAGTAAAAAATTTTTGAGCAAATAAATTTTCAGCGACGTAGGATTAAAGGAGAAAATAAAATGAACTGGTTCTATAATCTAAAACTAAACGCAAAGCTGCTTTTGAGTTTTGCGGTTGTAGCCGTTGTCTTGGCTGTAGTTGGTTATATCGGCATACATGGAATGAACGTGATGATGTATGATTCCGACCAGATTTATAATAACGATCTTTTAGGCATTGTGGATATTGCAACAGTAAGAGCTTCTGTTCTCACTGCGCGCGGCGATATCAGATATGCTATTAATGCTAAGTACCCGCAAGAAAGGGAAAAATATATCAACAGCGCTCGTAAGTATGCGCAAAAGGCAGACGAGGCGATTGACAGATATGCAAAAACAAGAATGAATGATGAAACAAAAAAGTATGTAGAGGATTTCAAGAAAAACTGGGAGCTATATAAAGAAGAGAGAGAAATTGGAATTCAGAATATAGTGGCGGATAATCTAGATGGCGCAATAGATATTTTTGATGGTAAAGCGAGAGAATATTTAGCAGACGCAAGAGCCGCACTTGATAAATTGATTGAAGTAGTAGCTGCGCATGCAGACGTTACAATGAAATCCGCTGACTCCGATGCTAATTCTGCAAAAACTTTGTTAATTATTTTTATCGGAATTGGTATGGCTGCTTCAGTTTTGTTGGGTTTGTTTGTTGCAAGAGTTATTAGCAATCCAATTAATAAGGTTCTGCAAACTGCAGACGAACTTTCTAAAGGACATGTTAAGGTACGTGCAAATGTAAGTAGAAATGATGAAACTGGTATGATGGCAAAAACGGTTGATCATTTTGCCGAGAATCTGGATCGCTTTGCCGGGTTAATGCATAAAATAGCAAATGGCGATTTAACAGTAACAAGTCAAGCTGTCGATAAAGAGGATGCGCTTGCGCCTGCTCTGAACTCAATTGTCTCTACCCTCAGAGCATTGGTCAGCGAAACGAATATGCTTACTACAGCAGCATTGGAAGGAAAATTATCCACGAGAGGGAATACAGAAAAATTCCAAGGCGGATATAAAGAAATTATCGCTGGTGTAAACGCAACTCTCGATGCAGTTGTTCAACCGATTAATGAATCAAGCAACGTCTTAAGTGAATTGGCTCAAGGTGATTTAACTGTTCGAATGACTGGCGCTTATAAAGGCGATTTTGCGAAAGTTAAAAACAATATTAACAGTTTAGCAGATTCATTCAGCAGCGCGCTTTCGGATGTTGCCGCAGCAGTTCAAGCAACGGCAAGCGCAAGCAGTCAAATTTCATCGAGCAGTGAAGAGATGGCAGCCGGCGCTCAAGAACAAAGCAGTCAAACCACAGAAGTAGCAAGTGCAGTAGAAGAGATGACAAAGACAATATTCGAGACGACAAAGAACTCCGGCAATGCAGCAAAAGCAGCAAAGAACTCCGGTGCAATTGCTCTAGAAGGGGGAAAAGTAGTAGAAGAGACAATAGTAGGAATGAACAGAGTAGCCGAAGTGGTAAAGAAATCAGCCGAGACCGTACAAGCCCTTGGCAAGAGCAGCGATCAGATCGGAGAAATAGTTCAAGTAATTGATGACATTGCAGATCAAACAAACTTACTTGCTTTGAATGCTGCAATTGAAGCAGCACGTGCCGGAGAACAAGGAAGAGGTTTTGCAGTTGTTGCAGACGAAGTAAGAAAATTAGCAGAGCGGACAACAAAAGCAACAAAAGAAATTGCTGCGATGATAAAGCAGATACAGAAAGATACCGAAGGGGCAGTAATATCGATGCACCAAGGCACAGTAGAAGTGGAAAAAGGAAAAGAGTTAGCAGATAAAGCTGGACAATCGCTAAAACAAATAATCAATGGAGCTCAGGAAGTAGCAGATATGTCAACGCAAGTTGCTGCAGCAAGCGAAGAGCAATCAAGCGCGGCAGAACAGATAAGCAAAAATATAGAAGCTATAAGCAATGTAACGCAGGAAAGTGCATCGGGAGTTCAGCAGATAGCGAGAGCAGCAGAAGACTTGAACAGATTGACTGTAAACCTGCAAGAGTTGATATCAAGATTTAAGATAGATGAATCATCAGCAAATAGAACCAATGGCAATGGAAAATCGCATGCAGTAAAAAGTCATGCAGCAGTGCGCTCGAATGGAGTAATAGTTCATAGTTAATTGAAAATATAGAAGCGGTCTCGAAAAAAAATAGAACGCGGTTCAGACAGATT
This sequence comes from Melioribacter sp., assembly GCA_020723965.1. Taxonomy (GTDB): domain Bacteria; phylum Bacteroidota; class Ignavibacteria; order Ignavibacteriales; family Melioribacteraceae; genus DYHW01. The sequence continues at coordinate 611,674 of DYHW01000001.1, forward strand.
TTTTATGTTCTCCGCAGATTAAAAACTGTATAAATCATAACCGGTCATAACAAATCTGCGTTCCATTTTTTAGACTGATGATTAAAAAAAATTTAAGGAGAACAAAAATGAGTAATCAAACACAAAACAAAAATGAATCGAATGAACTACTTCAGTTAGTCAGCTTTAAGATTGCAAATGAAGAATTTGGAGTTGACATTCTGAACGTTCAAGAGATAAACAAGATGACCACAATAACCAAAGTTCCAAACTCGCCGGAATTTGTAGAAGGAGTAATAAATTTACGTGGGAGAGTGATCCCCATAATTGATTTGAGAACAAGACTACATCTTGAGAAGAAAGAACACGATAAAGACACTAGAATAATAGTAGTAGATATTGAAAAAAGCACAGTTGGATTTATAGTAGATGCAGTGAACGAAGTGTTAAGAATACCGGTAAGCATAACTGAAACGCCGCCGGAAATTGTATCGGGAATCGATTCGGAGTTTATTAAAGCGGTTGGAAAGCTCGAAGACCGATTGCTCATACTTATCGATCTGAATAAAATTCTTACCACTGCAGATAAAGAAAAGTTGAGCGAAGTAGCTTAATAAGTATTTGAGAGTGGAGAGGCGGAAATGTCTCTCCTTTTATTAAATATGCATTTCTTATACAGGCAGATAGAATATTCCCTTAAATGAATAAAGTTAATTTATTGCTTTAACTCTCACAAAATTCTAAAACATTATTTCTTTATTATTTACAGAAGTTACGCCACTTCTTGTTGAGAGAAGTGAAGAATCTATAATCATGCAAAAAACGGAACTTTTTAAGTTTCTTCGCTTAGCTATGAATGACGAAAAACCCATTTTGCTTAACTTTAATTATTTACTGATGTTACGTAGAAAGCCAAAATTAAAATTTTATAGCCCCGACCTTCCCCGAAGGGGACCTTCGGACAGATCTGGGTTTTGAAATATACCCCCCTGTATGGCATTAGTTCAACAACTCCTCCTTTTGGGGGTTAAAACCCAAAATATTTTGGGGGAATTCTCTTTACCCCGTCACGAACTTTCGGGACGGGGCTATTGTTTTTTCTTGTGCAAAATATCTCTATTAAAAGGTCGCTGTGTAACTCAGTTATTTATGAACTTTCTATTACCGACTTGGGTTCTATTGATGATTCAAATATTCAGTTTAACTAACGGGCTAATAAAACTAATCTATGTTTTAAGCTGTTTGGTGTGGGGATTATTACCAGATTTACGGAACAAGCTAAAAAATGAATAATGTTTTGAAGTTATGAAACACATATACTGTATAGAATGTAAAACAACTAAAAATTTGGCTTTATTCAGATTGATTTTTCTTTTATTCTCGACTTAAATGTAACTTATTGTAATAAAAAAATTTAGTAGCATCATTATTATAAATTTTTTATCTTTGCGTGGTGATTTTTATAAAACATTTCGGAAAACTGCAATTATATATTTCTACTCTCAAATTAACCTTATTATTTATAACTAAAGAGAGAATTCGGAGACGAGGAAGCTGAAAAGCATTCCTTAAAATTTTTTTGCGTTTAATTAAAAATTAAGAGTAATAAACGATAACAAACTCTAAAAATTTATCAAACTAGTTAGGAGAGATTGAGAATTGAAGATTACGAAGCAATTCACAAATCGTGAAAGTAAGTCTTTAGATCAGTACCTTCAGGAAATTGGCAAAGTAGATTTATTAACTCCCAATGAAGAAATCGAATTAGCCATTCGAATTAAAAAGGGGGATAAATATGCTTTAGATAAACTTACAAAAGCAAATTTACGCTTTGTAGTAAGTGTTGCCAAACAATATCAGAATCAAGGATTACCCTTAGGCGACCTGATTAACGAAGGCAATCTCGGATTGATCAAGGCGGGCTTAAGATTCGACGAAACTAGGGGTTTCAAATTTATTTCTTATGCTGTATGGTGGATTCGCCAATCAATTATGCAGGCAATTGCAGAACAATCAAGAATGGTTCGTCTTCCATTGAACCGAGTTGGCGCGTTGAACAAAATGGGAAAAGCTTTAAGTCAGCTCGAACAGGAATATGAAAGAAAACCGAGCCCCGAAGAAATTGCAACACAACTCGATATGGATGTTTCTGATGTAACTTATGCAATGCAGATAGCCGGGCGTCACGTTTCTATGGATGCTCCTTTTGCGCATAGCGACGATAACAATAACAGTTTGCTTGATGTTATGCCGAATGAAGATCAACCTTCGCCAGACCATACTTTGATGAAAGAATCTTTGAAAGCTGAAATTGAGCGTTCTCTTTCAACATTAACCGATAGAGAAGCTGAGGTTATACGTCTCTATTTTGGTCTTGGAAAAGAACATTCTTTAACACTCGAAGAGATCGGCGAGAAATTAAACTTAACACGCGAGCGCGTTAGACAAATTAAAGAAAAAGCTCTTATCCGATTGCGGCATTCCAACAGAAGTAAAAATTTAAAAGCTTATCTTGGTTAAAAAAAACTGATTTTAAAAGCCGTCCTCTTAAAACAAGGACGGCTTTTTTATTTTAAAGAGTGAATAATTCCGGAGAGTTAGAGTAAAAAAAGAATGTAATTCTTAATGAGTAACTGATGTTACGCAGAAAGCCAAAATTAAAATTTTATAGCCCCGACACCTTCCCCGAAGAGGTCCTTCGGACAGGTCTGGGTTTTGAAATAAGCACCCCATTTTATGGGCTTTAGCCCAACAACACCTCCTTTTTGGGGTTAAAATCAAAAATATTTTGGAGGAAATCTCTTTACCCCGTCCCGAACTTTCGGAACGGGGCTACTGTTTTTTCTCGTGCAAAATATTTCTATTAAAAGGTCGTTGCGTAAAATCAGTGAGTGACAACACTCAACCCAAATTTGTCTATAGAAATAAAACCGGTTTTGTCTATTATAGAAATCCTCTTAAGAAGTTTGAGACAACCTCTTTGGCACATTTGGATATAGCTTCGGGCAATAATCATAATTTTGTAACTAAAAGAATTAAGAAAAAACAGCATTGCCAACTACTCTTTAGAATAACTTTGCGTGCTTGGCGACTTTGCGAGTAAACGTGAGGCACGAAAAAAGCAAAGTCCGTAAAGATCAATCAATTCATTTAAGTCATATATTTTTTCCGGTTATCAAATAGTTGTTATACTGTTATAAAAACTTAAAGACAAATCTGGGGTAATCTTTCAATATCTCATTTCTTGACTTTTCCACCCCAAAATCTGATATTTGGCATATTATGAATAAAGACGACACTTTTTACGCATCTGACGGAGAAATACTTAGAATCACAACCTATTTAAATGAAAAACATTTCTTCGGTAAAACGCTAGTTTTTGTTCATGGATTCAAGGGGTTTAAAGATTGGGGCTTTGGTCCTTATCTTGGAGAATATTTTGCAAAAAGCGGTTTCTTTGCTATTACATTTAATTTTTCGCATAATGGAATAGGAAAAAATAAAACAGAGTTTACAGAACTTGAAAAATTTGCTGAAAACAGTTACTCTCGTGAAGTAAGAGAATTGAATGAAATAATTGACGCTATACGAAATGGATTTTTTGATGAAGTTGATAGAAACTGTAAATTAGGATTGATTGGGCATAGCCGCGGTGGCGCAATAGCTCTTTTAAGCAGTTCAAAAAGAAATGATGTTGAAGTCGTTTCAATTTGGGCGGCAATATCGAAATTGGATAGATACAGCAAGCGGCAAAAAGAAGAGTGGCGTAAAAAAGGTTATTTTGAAGTTTTGAACACTCGCACTAATCAATTGATGCGGTTAAATGTTGAAATATTAGAAGATATTGAACAAAACAGAAATGGTTCTTTAAATATTGAAAATGCAGTAAAAAATCTTAATAAACCATTATTGATAGTTCACGGAGATCAGGACCTAGCAGTTCCTATTGTTGAAGCAGAACAGATCTACGATTGGTCTGATAAATCACAAACAGAATTATTCAAATTATTTAGAACAGGGCACACTTTCGATATCGTTCATCCATTTTCAGGAACGACCGCTAAGTTTGAAAAAGTTTTAGAAAAGACAACACATTTTTTCAATAAATATCTTAACTGAGGAGAATATGTTAGTAAACGTTAAGAAAAACTCACTTGTAAAATCATTATCAAATATTAGAAGCAAAGAACTATTTTGGATAGTAGCATTTGCGGTGCTCACATTTCTATCTGCGCAAGTTGCAGTTCCAACTCAACCTGTTCCTTTTACGCTTCAAACAATGTTAGTTCTTTTATCTGGCGCTTTTCTAGGTGCGCGTAACGGCGCATATAGCCAAATTCTTTATCTTGCTGCTGGTATTGTTGGGCTGCCCGTATTTGCCGGATTCACTTTTGGAATAGCAAAGTTTTTCGGGCCCACCGGTGGATATCTTCTTTCATTTCCTTTTGCTGCATTTTTAGTTGGTTACATTATTGAAAAGAGAAGTAGTTCGATAGCTATTCTATTTTCATTTGTAGCCGGAATACTTCTTATTCTTCTTGCCGGCGCATCCTATCTTGCAATTTTTATGAATGGTAATTTTAGCAATGCATTATTTAGCGGTGCAATAATATTTTCTCTTTGGGATCTGGTTAAGATTGCCGCAGCATTCAGCATATACAAAGCTTTTTCGAAAAAATATCCACAGCTTCCATAATAGGATTCTACAGAATGATTAAGACAGTCATCTTCACGGTAGTCTTTTTAGCAGCATTTGGATTCCTTTTTTTTAATTTGCGAAGGTTCCTCTCTTATATAAAACTTGGACAGCCGGAAAACCGTTTTGATAATCCTATTGAAAGGATAAAAAATGTTTTAAAGATTGGCTTAGGACAAACAAAAATATTGCGCGATCCGATCGCCGGATTTATCCATGTTCTAATTTTCTGGGGTTTTCTGCTATTTTTATTTGCTGTTCTTGAAGCGATAATTCAAGGATTTTATTCGCCGTTCTCGTTTCAATTTCTGGGTTCTTTTTTTGCTGCAATCACTTTTGTTCAAGATATTTTTGGATTGTTAGTAATTGTTGCAGTTAAGTTGGCATTTTACCGGCGCTTCGTTCAAAAAGTGCCCCGCTTAGATATTGGAAAGGCGCACAACTTTGACGCAGGGCTGATTCTATTTATGATTTTCGGCGTAGTCATTACAATGTTCGGGCAAAATATTACGCATATTGCCAATGCAAACTTTGTATTGGCCGAAAATGAAGCGAGACCTATTTCATATCAACTTGCAGGTTTATTCTTCAGTGCAAGAAGCGCAACATCAGAAATACTGTTTGAAGTTTTTTGGTGGGGGCATATTATTATAATTTTTGCGTTCATGAATTTTCTCCCTTACTCAAAACATTTTCATGTTATTACTTCGCTGCCTAACGTTTACTTCGCTAAACTTGGAAAAGAAAAATTTGTTTTAAAGAAACTTGACCTTGAAGATGAAAATATTACACAATACGGCGCATCAGATTTTGAGCATCTTTCCTGGAAACAAATTTTTGACGGCTTTGCTTGCACAGAGTGCGGCAGATGCACGGCTGTTTGTCCAGCAGCCAATACCGGGAAAAAATTATCGCCCCGCAAAATTATTGTAGATATTAGAGCGCGCACGGAAGAAAAAGCGCCTTTGATCATTTCTGGCGCTGCAATAGAAAACGAGATAATAAAGAAAAGTTTAGTCCACAATTATATAAGCGAAGAGGAATTGTGGGCATGTACAACTTGCAGCGCTTGCGTTTACGAATGTCCTGTTACTATTGAACATGTCGATTCAATTGTTGATATGAGAAGAAACCTTGTGCTTGGCGAATCGAACTTTCCGCCGGAACTAAATGCGCTGTTCAAAAATCTTGAAACCAACTTTACACCTTGGGCATTCAATCCACAAGACCGAGCTAATTGGGCAGAGGGGATGAATATAAAAACTATGGCCGAAGACCCGAACAGTGAATATTTATTTTGGGTTGGCTGCGCTGGTTCATTCGACGCACGTTATCAAAAAGTTAGCAAAGCGTTTGCGCAATTGATGCAGATGGCAAATGTTGATTTCAGAATTCTCGGTGTGGAAGAAAAATGCAATGGAGATACTGCTCGTCGTTTAGGCAACGAATATCTTGCGCAGATGATGATGCGGGAAAATATTGAAACTCTTAACAACTACGGTGTTAAGAAAATTGTTGCCGGTTGTCCCCACTGTTACAACTCGCTTAAAAATGAGTATCCGCAATTCGGAGGAAACTTTGAAGTTATTCACCACACTGAATTGATCGATCAGCTTCTTAAGAATGGCAAGATTCGGTTGAAGAATGAGGAAGTAAAAACGAAAATTACATATCACGATTCCTGTTATTTAGGCAGATATAATGAGATATATGATTTTCCGCGCGACCCGCTGAAGATGATCAAAGGCGCTGAGTTGTATGAGATGGAAAGAAACCGCGATAAAGGTTTTTGCTGCGGTGCAGGCGGCGGAAGGATGTTTCTTGAAGAAACCGAAGGGGAACGAATAAACGTAAACCGTGCAGAAGAAGCAATAAAAACCAGAGCAGATATAATCGCTTCAGCTTGTCCGTTCTGCATGACAATGCTTAGTGACGGCGTAAAAGTTTTTGATAAGACGGATGAAATTCAGGTGAAGGACATAGCAGAAATCGTCTTAGAAAATGTAACTCAATAAATACATCACAATCCAAAGGGAGGAAGCATGAACGAAAAATATTTAAAACTTATCGACTTCTTAAAAACTCTTGAACCAGACGTAGTCAAATTCTACGAAAAGGGGCAATCGGCTGCAGGCACTCGTCTAAGAAAAGGTCTAAGCGAATTAAAGAAGTTAGCTCAAGATTTCCGTAATGATGTGCAGGAAGTAAAAGCACAACGCAAAGCATCTAAAAGCGGAAGCTGATTCTTTATTAGTTTATTGATTAGGTCGAGTTTTTTTTAACTCGGCCTATTTTTTTTGCAATAAGTGTTATCTAAAACGAAAGAATGAAAAATTTATTTATTCTATTTGCCGCTTCGGTTTTATCGTTTTATTTTCTTTTTGTTGGCGCTTCTCAAAATTTCAAAGAGGAATTAAAACAAGACTCTCTTAAAACCGTTACAATTTCCTTTGTAGGTGATTTGATGTGCCACTCGCCTCAGATCAATTATGCGTGTACCGGCACTGATAGTTTTGATTTCAAACCTGTTTTTCGTGAAGTGAAAAAATATTTGTCGAACGCAGATATTACAATTGGTAATCTCGAAACTGTTATTGCAGGAAAAGAATATAGATACAGCGGTTATCCTCTTTTCAATACGCCAAAAGAATATCTAGCTGCATTAAAAGATTCCGGCTTTGATGTTTTGATAACTTCAAACAATCACGCATTAGATAGAGGCAAGAAAGGGATATTAAAAACAATCGAGATGATTCATGAATTCGGAATGAGTTCTATTGGCACTTACAATTCACAAATAGACCGCGATTCTGTTCGTGTATTCGAGATCAATGGAATTAAACTTGCGCTGCTTGCATATACATATGGATTAAACGGCAATTTCATTTCAGAAAATGAAAAGTATTTAGTAAATGTGATCGATTCGTCGCTAATCAAACGCGATATTAAAGCTTCGCGAGAAAAAAAAGCGGATGTTGTTATGATTTACTTTCACTTTGGCGAAGAATATCAACGTGAGCCAAATGAGTTTCAAAAACAAATTGTAGAGCAGGCAATTGATTACGGCGCTGATTTAATTATTGGAAGCCACCCTCATGTAATTCAACCGTTAGAACTTTACAGTTCTGCAAAAAGCAAATTGCGCCAAGTATTAGTTGCATATTCTCTTGGTAATTTTTTATCCAACCAACGCTGGCGTTATTCAGATGCAGGAGTAATTCTTAATATCGAATTCACAAAGGGAGCTTCCAAACAGGAAGTTGAGCTATCGAATATTTCTTTTATTCCAACATGGGTTTTCAAAGGGAAGACCGAAAGAGGAAATGAGTTCGTAATACTTCCTTCAGATACATCTTTAGATAAATCATTTAAAAAATATCTCAGCGGAACTGACCTTCAAAAATTGATAGAAAGTTATAACGACACAGAATTGAGTTTCAGACAGACTTACAGAAATCTCAAAGCCCAAATGGAAGCGCTTAAAACAGAATAGATGTTAGAATGGGCAATTCATGGTTGACGATTTTATGTAACAATTCATTTTTAAATTTGACAGCTCAATTTTTTTATTGTTTAAAACGTAAATTTGTTCACCAAACTAAAATCAAATCACAATAATAAATTTCATCATATGTATAAAGCAGATAACTATAAACATAAAATTCCAATTACCGTTAGGTTTTCTGATCTGGATGCGATGGGGCACGTTAATAATGCAGCTTATCTTACATACTTAGAAGAGGCAAGGATTAGTTATTATAATGATATATTTAAATTAGCCAAGCGCAGCATGCCATTTGGCGCGGTGATTGCCAGGATTGAAATAGATTACATTCATCAGATACAATTGGGGGACGAGGTTGAAGTATTTACACGTTGCATTAAAATTGGAAACAAAAGCTCTGATCTTGATAATCTAATTGTAATAAAAAAAGATCACAAAAATATTATAGCTGCGCGCTCTTCAACTAAAGTAGTTGCATTCGATTATACAAGAGGCATTTCGATTTTAATACCAGATGAAATAAAAGAGCTCATTAAAGAATTCGAAAAGTCGCCCTAAATTATATATATCAGATTTCTTCCATAATTTTTTTGAGCGCTCTTTCTATCCTTTCAAATTTTATCTTATTCTCAAAGATTTCCGGCGAAGCGGTTCTTTCCGAACAATCTGCAATTGGACATCGCTCGCAAGTGCCATTAACAATAGTTCTTGCAATCGTCTGATCATTCCAAAATTTTACTTTGTTTTTCAATTCATCGTTTAACAAGAACCCAAGAGTTACACTATAATTAGTTTTCTCGAGAAGCGTGGATTTTTTACCCAAAGAGAAACAAAGATATTCTTCATTCGAATTAAAAAATAAGGATTGTTGTATACCGGCAATTGTTGATTGAAAAACATTTTGTTTTGCTTGTTGATTTTCCAGTTCCTTAAGGATACTTATAGGCAGCCATCTTCGGCAGTAATGTTCATAACTCTGATATCCTTCATTGGCTACTTTTGTATTAAGCCGCAATTCTTTATTCAAATGATATTTGCCGGAATTCATGGCGGTATTAAAACGCAGGAAGAAAAAATGATTCATATTAAAATATTTAGCGGTAAGGTTGGTTATTCTTTGAAATAGCATATCGGGCGATGCATTATATTTTTCAAGAAGAGAAATAAGAAACTCTCTATCCCATTTTTCTTTTTGGAAAAAAATATTTAAGTCCTCTATCAAGTTATCTTTTTTTATTATCAAAGCTGAAGCAAAGTAAGAAGCTTTTACGTTGTTTAATAACTGGTCAAATGAGTCAACTTTCAGATCCGAATAAATAAATGAACGATCCGGGATATCTAAATAATTATAAGCTATTTCTTTACCGATAATAAATGCTTTTTGAGAGTCGGATAACTCGCTATTTATTAAAATTTTTTTAGAACCGTTTTTTATTGAAGCAATTCCTCTAACAATTGGTAATTCGCAGATTTCCGAAAGAACTTTTTCATCTACCTCATAATGAAATTTCTCTTTTAATATTTTTAGAAGACCGAAATATTTAACGGGCTGGACAGAATAAAAATCATTTTTTTTACAAAACATTTCCACAGCCTCTTCAAGCTCTTCAAAATAATTTTCATGGAATTCTTTGTAAGTTCTAATTGCAGTACGGCTAAAATTGTTCTGGCTTAATTCTGAACTTTTAGCCATCTCAATCATTGTGGAAACTAAAGCGCTCAATTGAAAAGATGCTTTTGACATCAGAATTAAAAACTTATTGACGTCTATGCCGTAGTGATCAAGCGGGAGTTCTTTCAGAAGATTTGATTCGAGAAGTTCACCAAAGGGAGCCAGATTTTTTGTTAGTTTTAAGGAGACCAGCTTATCATAAGAAATATCCAATGCGGCTGCTAAAGCTGCAATTTTTTTTGAAGAAGGATATTTTTTTCCGCTTTCGATCTCATTTAAATAAGAAGTAGAAAGCGAGCTTTTTGCAGCTAAATCTGATAATGATAATTTTTTTTCTTGCCTAAGCTGTTTCAGTTTTAGTCCCAAAATCAGCTTAATATTTTTTTCTGAAAGCTCCATGATAAAGTTTTCCAAAAGATTCTATTAAAATATACTTATAAATTGCTCATATAAAAATATGGTAAATATTCGTCATTAGCGAAAATTCGCTTGCTATTTTGTTCCTTTCAAATTAACTTGAAATCAAAATTTAAAATAAGGGGTGTCAGATGATTCAACCAAAACTTTCACAAAACAGATTGATCGATCTCCTACCGTATCAAATCAAACATTATCCTATACCTGATACCTTAAACGATAAAGTGCTTGGCGCTTGGCGTAAATACAGCTCGGTAGAATCACAAGAGATTATCGATAATGTTAGTCTCGGACTGTTAAAATATGGTATAAAAGAGGGGGATAAGATCGCAATTATTTCTAGAAACAGAGTTGAATGGACTTTTGTCGATCTTGGAATACTTCAAACCGGAGCTGTTGTTGTTCCACTCTACCCGAATGTAAGCGAGGATGACTATCAATTTATTTTTGTTGATGCCAAGGTGCGTTTAGTATTTGTTGAGGACAATGTTATTCTAAGTAAAGTTCAGGCGGTTCTTAAAAAAGTTAAAACAAATGTAGAAGCAGTTTATACATTCAACGAGGTAAAAGGGAGCGCTCATTGGTCCGAAATAACAAAAATGGCAGATGAAAATTATAGAGCAAAACTTGATGAAATTAAAAAGAAGATAAAAGAGAATGACATCGCAACAATAATTTACACATCTGGTACTACAGGAGAGCCAAAAGGTGTAATGCTAACTCATAAGAATATTATCAGCAATATTAATTCGTTAGTTCAGATTATGCCGATTCAAAACTTCAAAAGAACAATTAGTTTTCTGCCCATGTGTCATATATTCGAAAGAACTACAGTTTATTTTTATATGGTATTAGGAACTGCTATTCATTATCCAGAAAGCATGGAAACAGTTGCCGCTAATATTAAAGAAATAAAACCTCAGTATTTTATAACTGTTCCACGACTGCTTGAAAAAGTTTTTGAAAGAATTATGGAAGCTGGATTTAAATTGAGTTTACCCAAAAGAGCAATATTTGGATGGGCTGTTAATTTAGCAAATCATTATGACAAGCAGGGAAAAAATAGTTGGTATTATAACATTAGACTTACTATTGCACGCAAAATTGTATTTATAAAATGGGTTGAAGCATTAGGCGGTGAAATAAAAGGAATAATTAGCGGAGCGGCTTCTCTGCAGCCGCGTCTTGCTAGAATTTTTACCGCAGCCGGTATCGACATAATTGAGGGGTATGGATTAACAGAAACATCACCGGTTCTTACTTGTGGCCGCTTTGGAGAAGGGAATTTTTACATCGGTACTGTCGGCGAGCCAATTCCCGATGTTTCAATTAAAATAGCAGAAACAGGAGAAATTTTGGCTAAAGGTCCAAATATTATGCTTGGTTATTACAACGACAAAGAAGCAACCAAAGAAGCTATAGATCAAGACGGATGGTTTCACACCGGCGATCTAGGTGAATTGGTAGGAGGAAAATATTTAAAAATAACAGGGCGTGTAAAAGAATTATTCAAAACTAGCGGTGGAAAATTTATTGCCCCGCAGCCCATAGAAAATAAAATGAAAGAATCTTTCTTCATCGAGCAGATAATGGTAGTGGGAGAAAATCAAAAATTTGCGGCTGCTTTAGTTCAACCGGATTTTGAGTTCGTAAAAAAATGGGCTAAAAAGAAAAAGATCGAATTGACAACTAAAGAAGAAATAGTTCATTCAAATGAAGTTAGAGAACGAATTTGGGAAGAAATCGAAAAATACAACAAGCGATTTGGGCACATTGAACAAATTAAAAAGATTGCGCTTGTTGCGGATACTTGGTCTATAGATTCCGGTGAATTAACTCCTACTATTAAACTCAAAAGAAATGTAATCTCAGAAAAGTATAAATATCTTATAGAAAAGATTTACACCGAAGCGCCAAATAAAAACGTTATCTAAAAATTCTTTATTGAAGAACAAATGTAGATCACTATAAACAGATAATATTAATTCGAGAGTAACTATGAAACGAACAATAAAAAAAGTTGCTGTTCTTGGTTCAGGCGTAATGGGTTCACGCATTGCCTGTCACTTTGCTAATATAGGATGCAAAGTTTATTTGCTTGATATCGTTCCTCCGTCACTAAAGGAAGAAGAAATCAAAAAAGGATTGACGTTAGAGAGCAATCAAGTGCGGAACAGAATTGTAACTGAAAATCTAAATAATGTTTTAAAAGCTAAACCGGCTCCACTATATCAAAGCGCATTTGTTTCAAGAATCCAAACGGGCAATTTTGATGATAATCTTAGTTGGTTGAAAGATTGTGACTGGATAATTGAAGCGGTTGTAGAAAATCTGGATATAAAGAAAAATGTTTTTGATAAAGTTGAAAAGTTAAGAAAACCGGGTACACTCATTACAACTAATACTTCCGGAATCCCGATCAATTTTATGCTCGAAGGGAGAAGCAATGATTTTCAAGAACATTTTTGCGGTGTGCATTTCTTCAACCCGCCACGTTATTTACCGCTAATGGAAGTTATTCCTACTCCCAAAACAAATAGTGAAGTCGTTGATTTTCTGATGTACTACGGCGATCTATTTCTCGGCAAAACGCCCGTTCTTTGTAAAGACACGCCGGCATTTATTGCCAATCGTATCGGCGTCTTCAGCATTATGGCAGTTTTTAAATTGATGAAAGAGATGGATCTAAAAATTAAAGAAATCGATACTCTTACCGGACCTCTTACGGGTAAGCCTAAATCTGCTACATTTAGAACTGCTGATCTTGTTGGCATAGATACATTAGTTAAAGTCGCGAAAAATATTTTTAATGACTGCCCCAAAGATGAATCACGCGAGTTATTCCAGATTCCGGATTTTGTTGAAAAAATGGTTGAGAAAAATTGGCTTGGGGATAAGACAAACCAAGGATTTTATAAGAAGAGTGTTGACGAAGCCGGCAAAAAAGATATTTATGAACTTGATATTGATACATTTGAATACCAGCCCTCTGCAAAAACAAAACATGCATCGGTAACAGCGGCTAAACAGATTGATAATTTGTCTGACAGGCTAAAAACTCTCGCTTTCTCGAAAGACAAAGCTGGTGAATTTTTGAACAAACTTTTTTTGATGATTTTCCAATACTCTTCAAATCGAATACCGGAAATTGCCGATGAACTATATAAAATTGATGATGCGCTTAGAGCAGGTTTTGGATGGGAATTAGGACCATTTGAAACTTGGGATGTTTTGGGATTAGAGAAATCTATTAAAATTATGGAGAAAGAAAATTTGAAACCTGCGGCATGGGTTTCCGATATGCTGGCAAAAGGATTTAAATCCTTCTATAAAATTGATGATGGGAAAAAACAATTTTATGATATCTCTACTTCTTCCTATAAAGAAATTCCCGGCAGAAATAATTTCATCATTCTTGAAAACATCAGAACAAACGTACCGGTTTGGAATAATGTCGGCGCCGTTTTACATGATATCGGGGATGGGATTGTAAATTTAGAATTTCAGACTAAGATGAATACAATTGGTTCAGAAATTCTTGAGGCAATTAATAAAGCCATAGAGATTACGGAAAAAGATTTTAAAGGATTAGTGATTGGAAATGACGGGCAAAATTTTTCTGCTGGCGCAAATTTAGCAATGATCTTTATGCTTGCTGCTGAACAAGAATACGATGAAATAGACTTTGCCGTGAGAGCTTTTCAAAATACAATGATGAGAATCCGCTATTCGAGCGTGCCTGTTGTTGCTGCCCCGCACGGTTTAACATTAGGCGGCGGCTGCGAATTATGTTTGCACTCCGATAAAGTTGTAGCCGGAGCCGAAACCTACATCGGCTTGGTTGAAGTTGGTGTTGGAATTATTCCTGCCGGCGGCGGTTCGAAAGAAATGACTCTTCGCGCATCTGATAGTTTTACCGAAGGCGCAATTGAATTTCCTGAATTGCAAAATAGATTTTTAGCAATAGCGCAAGCTAAAGTAGCAACTTCCGCTTTAGAAGCTTTTGACCTGGGCATTTTTAGAAAAGGAAATGATAAATATGTTATCAATCCGCACCGCATAATCTCGGAAGCAAAAAAAGCCGCTTTAGAATTTGCTGATCAAGGTTATACTATGCCGCAACAGAGAGAAAATATTTTAGCGCTCGGTCGTTCTGCCTACTCAACTCTTTTAGTCGGTATCTATTCTTTCTTCAATGCAAAATATATAAGCGAGCACGATAAAAAGATCGCAGAAAAACTTGCATATGTAATGTGCGGAGGAGACTTATCTGCGCCGACTTTAGTTTCAGAACAATACCTGCTCGATTTGGAAAGAGAAGCGTTTCTCAGTTTAGTTGGAGAAAAGAAAACGTTAGAAAGAATTCAAAGCATTCTAACAACAGGCAAACCGCTAAGAAATTAATGAGTGTCGTAATTAATAGTTGGTCAAAAAACAAATTTTCAAATAATTAGAAGAAAAATTATGAACGAAGCATATCTTGTAACAGGTTACCGCTCGGCTGTTGGAAAAGCAAAAAAAGGCGGATTCAAAAATTATCGCTCTGACGACTTAGCCGCAGAAGTAATTAAACATTTACTAAGTAAAGTTCAGCAGCTCGATCCGAACCGTATTGACGATCTGATAGTTGGCAATGCTGTTCCAGAAGCTGAGCAAGGATTACAAATCGGAAGAATGATCGCAGTTCAATGCCTGCCTTTGGGAACACCGGGCATGACGGTTAACCGCTATTGTGCATCCGGAGTTGAAACTATCGCAATAGCTGTTTCGAAAATACGTTCCGGAATTGCAAACTGTATTATTGCAGGGGGCACAGAATCAATGTCACTTGTTCCGACTGCAGGATGGAAAATTTCTCCGAATTACAAAATTGCAAAAGAACACCCGGAATATTATCTGAGCATGGGTTTAACTGCTGAAGAAGTAGCTCGTGATTTTAAGATTACCAGGCAGGACCAAGATGAATTTTCTTATCACTCGCATATGAAAGCAGTTAACGCAATTAAAGAAGGGCTCTTTAAGGAAGAAATTGTTCCCGTCGAAGTTGAAGAAGTTTTTCTTGATGGCAGCAAAAGAAAATCTAAAAAAATTATTGTTGATACCGACGAAGGTCCAAGAGCCGACACAACTCTGGAAGCTTTAGCTAAATTAAAACCTGTATTTGCAGCTAACGGAACTGTTACCGCCGGCAATTCTTCTCAAACATCTGACGGCGCTGCATTTGTTTTAGTTATGTCTGAAGAAATGATAAAAGAACTAAGATTAACTCCGGTTGCAAGACTGAAGAGTTATGCGTTAGCCGGCGTTGATCCTAGAATTATGGGAATTGGTCCGGTGGAAGCTGTTCCTAAAGCATTAAAGCAAGCAGGTATGAAGTTAGACGACATTGACTTGATTGAACTTAACGAAGCTTTTGCTGCACAATCCTTAGCTGTTATTCGCGAAGCAGGATTAAATCCGGAAAAAGTAAACGTAAACGGAGGCGCTATTGCATTAGGTCATCCGCTCGGTTGTACCGGAACTAAATTAACAATTCAATTGCTTAATGAACTCCGAAGAAGAAAAAAGAAATACGGCATGGTTACTGCATGTATCGGCGGAGGTCAAGGTGTAGCCGCTGTCTTTGAATTGTTAAATTAAATTTTAGTTGATAAAATATTTAAAACAAGGAACTACATTATGGCAAAGGAAGAAATAAAAGTGGATCTATTAAAAGGCGGTGAATTTCTTATTAAAGAATCTGATCCGCAAATTGTTTTCATACCGGAGGATCTAAGTGAAGATCAACGGATGATGGCTGATTCTGCTCGTGAATTTGTAGAAAAAGAAATTTGGCCCAAGCTCAATGCAATTGATAAACAAGAACCGAATCTTACTGTTAGCTTACTAGAAAAAGCTGGTGAATTAGGATTTCTAAGTACTGCAATTCCGGAAGAGTACGGTGGATTAGGCGAAGATTTTAATACCAATACAGCAATAGCTTTTGAGATGGGCGCAAGCCATTCATTCGGAGTTTCATTCGCTGCTCATACCGGCATAGGAACATTGCCAATTCTTCTTTATGGAACAGATGAACAGAAGAAAAAATATTTGCCTAAGTTGGGCAGTGGCCAATTAAAATCTGCTTATTGTCTTACTGAGCCGACTTCCGGTTCAGATGCTCTTTCTGCTAAAACTACAGCTAAACTTACTGAGGATGGTAAATATTATATTCTGAATGGACAGAAAATGTGGATAACCAACGGAGGATTTGCAGATATACTTATAACCTTTGCGAAAGTTGATGGCGATAAATTTACTTGTTTCATTATTGATGCAAACTCCGAGGGCTTCAATCGAGGTCAGGAAGAAAATAAAATGGGTATCAAAGGTTCTTCCACAACGGCTTTATTTTTAGACAGCGTTAAAGTTCCAGTCGAAAATATTCTTGGTGAAATTGGCAAAGGGCATTACATTGCGTTCAACATTCTGAATATAGGAAGATATAAACTTTGCGCTATGACTACAGGAAGCGCAAAAAAAGTAGCGTCAGCTTCAATTACTTATGCCAATGAAAGACAACAGTTCGGACAGCCAATTTCAAATTTTGGCGCTATCAAACATAAACTTGCCGAGCAGGCAATTAAAATATTCGTTTCAGAATCTGCAACTTACCGCGTGAGTGATTTGATAAACGGAAAAATAAAAGAACTTCAAGCTAAAGGAAGCAGATATGAAGAAGCCGCTTTGGTTGCAGCCGAAGAATACGCTATCGAATGCGCTATGTTAAAAGTTTTTGGTTCTGAGGTGTTGGATTATGTTGTTGACGAAGCTGTGCAGATCCACGGCGGTTATGGTTATTCGGAAGAATATCCGGCGGCAAGGGCTTACAGAGATTCTCGTATTAATAGAATTTTTGAAGGGACGAATGAAATTAATCGTCTTTTAACTGTAGATATGTTAATGAAGCGTTCTATGAAAGGAAGAATTGATCTGATCGGTCCGGCTATGGCAGTTCAAAAAGAATTGATGTCTATTCCTGAATTTGGCTCCAGCGCAGACGGCTTACTTGCCGCTGAATATAAAGCCATTCAAAATGCAAAAAAAGCTGTCTTGGTAATTGCCGGCGCAGCTGTTCAAAAATTGATGCAGAAACTTAAAGATGAACAGGAAATTATTATGAATGTTACCGATATGATGATAGAATTATTTACATCTGAATCAGCTTATCTTAGAACTATTAAACTTTCTGGCTTTAAAAATACGCAAGAGTTACAGCCATACATAGATATGACACAGGTCTATATCATCAATTCAATGGAGAAGATCAATATTTACGGCAAACATGCAATAACTTCTTTTGCCGAAGGAGATGAGTTGAAGATGTTATTGATGGGCTTAAAGCGGTTTACAAAATATGAACCGATAAATACAACCAAGTTACGTAGAGCAATAGCTGACAAACTGATTGAAGCCAATAAATATTGTTTTTAGTAACTCATCTTGAACATGAAAAAATTCTTATGGCACAACCATATATTGGCAATGTTTGTTTTGTTGCAAACTTTGCGGCTATCGCTGCGTGAAAAAAGTAATAATATATAGCAAAGATAGCGACTTTTAAGAGCGAGCTAATAAAATCTAATTCATTTTCAAATCGTTAGCAAAATTGCAGGTATTTTTTATCAAATTACATATTGAGGCATGATGAATAATTATTTGAAAACGATGCTGAAAGAAGATTCCTTAAAAGAAAAAGTTGTAGTTATCACCGGCGGTGGTACCGGTTTAGGTAAAGCTATGGCGCAATATTTTCTAGAACTCGGCGCAGATATTGTAATTGCAAGCAGAAAATTTGATGTTTTGGAAAAAGCTGCCGCTGAATTATATGGTAAAACTAAGGGAAATATTTTAACCGCAAAGTGTGATGTATCTGACTATAAAGATGTTGAGCAGCTTCTTTCAGCATCTGTTAAAAGATTTGGTAAAGTTGATGTCTTATTAAATAATGCGGCGGGTAATTTCATAAGTCCTACCGAGCGTTTATCGAATAGAGCTTTTGATATTATCATAAACATTGTGCTCAAGGGTACTTATAACTGCACTTTAGCTTTTGGAAAGCATTGGATAGCAAATAAACAAAATGCAACGGTTTTAAATATCGTAACAACATACGCGTCTACCGGCTCGGCTTATGTTGTTCCTTCTGCATGCGCAAAAGCAGGCGTGCTTGCCTTGACTCGTTCATTAGCTGTTGAATGGGCAAAGTACGGAATTCGTTTTAACGCTATTGCACCCGGACTTTTTCCCACTAAAGGCGCATGGAGCAGATTACTGCCCGGTGATTTAAAAGATAAATTTGATCTTGCCCAGAAGGTTCCTCTCAAGCGCGTTGGGGAACATCAGGAACTATCCAACCTTGCGGCCTATCTAATTTCCGATTACTCAGCTTATATCAATGGCGAAGTTATAACAATTGATGGCGGAGAATGGCTCAAAGGCGCCGGTCAATTTAATATGCTAGAAGCCATATCTGAAGAACTTTGGGATGAAATTGAAAGAACGATAAGAAATGTTAATTCTTCACAATAGCCATTCGGATTATCTAATCAAAGTAGGCATGTAAAAGAAAATTTTCTAAGTTCATTCTTCAATAAATCTCTTTGAGAATCTCTTCATAAAGGCCCTAACCTAATTATTTTGTAAAAGTGATTTCTGAAACTTTTTGTAACATTAAGTATGTTTTATAATTTCAAGTGAGTTTACACCATATAGAACTTTGCTATTGAGGTTATTTAGTTTAAAAAAAGTAAGGTTTTGTCTGCATTAAAGACCCATATCACTATTTAAGTAACCAAAATATATTTCATATCTTTGCACCAGATTATTTAAAAACATGAAATGAAAAGCAAAGCATCTCTACCGATAATTTTTGTAACAATATTTATAGATCTAATGGGTTTTGGTATTCTGATCCCCATTCTTCCTACTTTTGCAAGCAAACAACTTGGTATTTCTGATCTTGGCATAGGTGCAATAGTTGCGATTTATTCATTCATGCAATTCTTATTTAATCCTATTCTGGGGAAATTATCGGATAGAATTGGAAGAAGACCAGTCATTTTAGCAACGCAGCTCATCACTGCTGTCTCTTACATAATATTTAGCTTTTCCAATTCCTTTTTTCTTCTTTTGTTTTCTCGTCTTTTAGCTGGATTAGGAGGAAGCAACATCGGCGTTGCTCAAGCATATATAGCGGATGTAACAACTAAAGAAGAGCGCGCAAAGGGAATGGGAATAATTGGCGCAGCTTTTGGCTTGGGATTTGTTTTCGGACCGCTGATAGGCGCGTTTTTATCGAAATATGGTTATGCTTTTACAGGGTTAGCTTCTGCTAGTTTTACTATGACCGCTTTTATTTTTGCTTATTTCAGCTTGCCTGAATCTCTAAAAGAACCAAATAAGGAAGGAAAAATTAAGATCAAAGTATTCGATCTAGCGTTTATAAAAAAAATTCTTGTTAATCCATCAATAGGATTTTTAATAGCGCTTTTCTTCTTAATAATTTTTTCGATTGCCAATATTTACGGAACCTTTGCAATTCTTGGTTATAAATTTTATCATTTTACAGACCAACAGAACGGATTGCTGTTTGGAATAACCGGTTTTGTCAGCGTGCTTATTCAAGTTGGTTTTATTCGTGTAATTTCCCAAAAACTTAGCGAGAGAAATATAGTGTTACTTGGAATTTTTTTTATGATTTTGGGTTTAGGATTGATTCCTTACGGCGGAAATTTTCTTGGTGTCGCAATTGTGATCTCAATATTAGCAGTTGGTACCGGAATTTTACAACCAACAATTCCAAGCATGATATCGAAGTATTCACCAGAAGATCAGCAAGGCGCCATACTAGGGTTGAATCAATCTATTTCAGCATTTGCACGTGTGCTTGGCCCATTGTGGGGCGGCTTTGCATATCATTATATTGGATATCAGTTTCCTTTCCTAACTGGAGCTTTTTTCACTCTAATTACTTTTTTCATTTCATTTCTAATGCTTAAGCCGGAAAGAATGAAGGTTTATCAAAATGTTTAATGTTGGCAAAATAAATATCGATAAAGCCCTTCTTCTTGCGCCTATGGAAGATGTAACTGATATTGCTTTCAGAAGATTGTGTAAAGAACTGAGCGCAGACGTAGTTTATACCGAGTTTATTAACTCAGATGGATTGATCCGCTCGAATAAAAAAACTGAAAAGAAACTTGAAATAAATGAAGAAGAGAGACCTGTTGGAATTCAAATTTACGGCGGCAATCTTGAACCGATGATTGAAGCAGCTAAGATTGTTGAAGCTAAAAATCCGGATTTGATTGATATTAACGCAGGATGCTGGGTAAAAAAAATTGCACATCGCGGTGCTGGTGCCGGCTTGTTGAAAGACCTTCCATATATGCAAAAGATGGTTGAAGATATTGTGAAAACGGTTTATCTTCCTGTAACTGTTAAAACGCGTATCGGTTGGGATGAATCTTCAATAAATATTTTAGAAGTTGCCAAGCGGATTGAGGATGCTGGCGCTGCCGGCTTAACTATTCATTGCAGAACACGTTCTCAAGGGCATAGCGGTAGTCCAGACTGGAGCTGGATCCCGAAGGTCAAAGAAATAATTAACATTCCTGTTGCACTTAATGGCGGAGTTTTTACTGCAGAAGATGTAAAACGCGCTTTTGATGAAACAAATGCAGATGCTGTTATGATTGCCCGTGGAGCGATTGAGCATCCTTGGATTTTTAGAGAAGCTAAAGAAATTTTAGCAGGAAAGATTGTAACTCCAGTTTCTCCCGATGAAAGAATTCATACTGCATTACGGCATTTAAGATATTCACTTGAGATAAAAGAACCGCGTGGAGCAATAATACCGTTTAGAAAGTATTACAGTGGATATTTGAAAGGTCTCTATAATTCCCATAAAGTTCGACAAGAACTGATGAAATTGATTGAATATGCTCCCATCGAAGAATTGCTCCTAGAATTTTTAGTAGAATTAAAGAATTCTGAATCTGTTGGGAAAATAATTTAATTTATAAGAGGTAGTAAATGGAATTGCAAAATTTAATTAGAGATGTTCCCAATTTTCCTAAAAAAGGAATTGTCTTTAAGGATATAACCACACTTTTGAAAGATCCAGTTGGTCTTTCGGGAGCCACAGAAGAACTATATAACTTCGCAAAAGAAAAGAAAATAACTAAAGTAGCTGGAATAGAATCTCGTGGTTTTATTTTTGGAAGTTTATTAGCTCATCAGTTGAAAGCTGGTTTTATTCCAATTAGAAAACCCGGTAAACTTCCTGCAGATAAAATTTCTGAAAGCTATTCTCTTGAGTATGGAACCGATTCAATCGAAATCCACAAAGATGCTATTGTGGAAGGGGATAGAGTTCTGCTCCACGATGATCTGCTTGCCACCGGCGGAACTATGGAAGCCGCTTGCAAATTGGTTGAAAAACTTGGCGGCAAGGTTATTCAAATCTCTTTTTTGATAGAATTAATTTTCTTAAATGGACGAGAAAAATTAAAACAATATGATATCCGTTCTATAATTCAATACAACTCAGAGTGATTATTTACTAAATGGTTTCTGGCTTGCATCACAATGTTCTTATTCTCAAAAAACATTTCTTGAGTTAGAGATAATAAATTATTAGTTTATTTGTGAAATCTAAGTTAGAATTGAAAGTATGCTTTGATTGTAATTTATTTTTCACAAAGCAACTAAAGTTCAAATATTATCTGCCCTGCTGGAATTAGTTAATTCTAAATGTCACAAATTGATTTTTTGTGAGGTAGCATATGAAGAGATTAAAACCTTTTCTATTTGTCATTTTCTTTTTATCACTCCTTCCATTAAAAGCACAGAACATTATAAATCTGCAGTTCCTTCAAGATCTGAATTCGATTGATCTTGGTGCTTTTTTAATTTCGAACGATCTAAGTGGTCAACCCAGAATTTTTCAGGTTATAATTCAACCGCCTGACAAGTTGGTTTTTGTTAGAGGAAAAGTTGATTGGAAGAAAGATCAAACCTCCGCCGCTCAAGAACTTTTTAATTTCAAGACAAAAGTTTTCAGGTCGCGTACATTTTTTAATGACGAGCTTGGGAGCTCTGATATTAGAGTTGATGATGTTGACGGCAATAAAGACCTTGCACGAGATTTGGTTGAAAAAGGAAAACCAACAGGTATATTCGGAATAACGCTACGTCTATTTGATGAGCGGGGAAGTTTTCTTGCGGATGATTACGAAGAAATTGTTTTCTTAAATCCATCTCCCACTATTAGTGTCAACTTACCACAATCAGGGGCAATTTTTGATGTTGGCAATGTTCAGATTAGCTGGACACCTGTAAACGGTGCAACAAGGTATATCATCCGCGCTAATATTGTGCAGAGCGTGAGTCAAAGTTTAGAAGAAGCGCTTAATTCAGGTAACCCAATTATAAATGATTTTGATGCAGGTACAGTAACGAGTTTGAACTTAAGTCAGATAAATAAAAACAGAGAATGGTACGGCGGGCAAAAAATTGTTATTGCAGTTATTGCTATTATAACAGAATCTGGGCGCGAAAAACCATTACGAAGTCTACCTGTTACTTTTGATCTTAAGCAATCCGGCTTGTCGATGTCTATTACGGGCGTAAACCCAGATTTGGTTCGATTAGCGAACTTAATTTCAGAAGGAATAAATCCGGATTTTGTTAATAGATTGAAGAATGGAGAAATTCCTTTAGAGCAAATTCAATTTACTGATGAAAATAATAATGTTGTTTCTTTCTCAGATTTCTTACTTATTCTTTCTTATTTAGAATCTAATAAAAGTTCGATAATCTCCGTTAACTTTACTTCAAAATAAATGGAGTGTTGCAGAGTATGAAATTGAAAAGTTTCTTAATCGTCTTGGTTTTACCAATTGCGTTCGGGGGCAATTTTTACGAAGCCGTACCGGACCCTGCTAATTCGTCTGTTGCTCTTGTAAAAAAAATTGTAAAAGATGTTACTTACAAGCAAGCCGGTGAATCTGATTGGGAGGTAGCAAAAACCGGATTACCATTGAAAGATGGGGAAGAAGTAAAGACAGGATTCAAATCGCTTGCGCTTATTTTATTTACCGATGGTGCTGGACTTATGAGAGTGCGGGAAAATAGTATTCTTCACATCTACGGACAGAAAGAGGGAAAGAAGTTGAACAAAAATACTTTCATCCAAAAAGGGTTAATTGGTTTTGATGTTAACAAACAGGAGGATGAAGAATTCAAGTTCACAACGCCTACGGTAGTTGCTTCTATTCGCGGCACCGAAGGATTTATTGAAGTTGCCGATGACAGTACTACTACAATTTCACTTCTTTCAGGAAAAGTTGAATTCTCATCGATAGTAGGAGAAAAAGAAAGTGGTGAAGTAGCTGAAGGCAACACAGCTACAATTGATTCGAAAGGGAAAATAATTGTAAGCGCTTCTACTGAAGAAGATAAAAATAAAAGCGCACAGACTCGAACGTTCAAGACAAAAAAAATTAAGATAAAGACCAACGTTGGCGATGTAGAGATTGAATACTATTCAAATCAAAATTAGGAATTCGTTCTT
Source organism: Melioribacter sp. (assembly GCA_020723965.1). Classification (GTDB taxonomy): domain Bacteria; phylum Bacteroidota; class Ignavibacteria; order Ignavibacteriales; family Melioribacteraceae; genus DYHW01. Next base: position 635,561 of record DYHW01000001.1, read on the forward strand.
TTTTAATATTGCGAGGGAAAAAAATGACCGAATTATTTTTATTTAATCGACGCTCGATTACAAAGATATTTTTAATGATGATATTTTCTTGCGTCGGATTGATTGCACAAGTAAGTAATTATATTTCTAATGTGCAGGTTAGCGATGCAAAAGAAAATAGAGCAATCACAATTTCGGCAGAACTTTTTGCCGTAGAGAATATTTCCGAAATAACGCTTGCCTATAAATCATTTGGCACTGCCGAGTTTAAAAAAAGAGATATGATAATTACAGGCGCAGTTTCTTCGGGTACTATTCCGGGCGAATCGGTTCTGCCTCCTTATCTTGAATATTATTTAATTATCCGGCTCAAAGATGGTTCATCGCAAACTTTTCCTTTGGGGGTCGATCAAGGCATTGTCCCTCTTCAAATTTCAGTTGCAGGGTCTTCTCTTAAAGATAAAGAAATTTTCATTCTTAGTCCTTTTGAAGGTGAATCTCTTTCTGAAGATGAAATGTTAATTTCAATTTCTTTTATCAAAGCCCCGGATTATATCGACATTCACAAAACAAAAATTTATTTAAATGAAGAAGATGTATCTTTTTCCGCTCTTGTTACAGTTGATTTAATTGTGTTAAGCGGCGAAAATCTTCCTAAAACATTTGCAACAGAAACCCGCCGCTTGCGTGTAGAAGTATTTGATAAAGAAGGAAATTTATATCACTCTATTCAACGAACTTTTAATGTTGTTACTGCACAATTAGCTAAAATGATAGAATCAAGTTGGAAGTATAACGGATATTTGAAAGGAGAGTCGCGCGGTGAAAATTTTAATAAAGCTTCAACATGGTATAACAATTTTTCAGCTGAGTTGAATAGCAGCTATCACGATTGGAAACTGAATGGTTATGCATATTTAACTTCAGAAGAAAAAAATGATCTTCAGCCGTACAATCGTTATTCTTTTTCTTTGCAAGGCGGAGACTGGTTCGGTTTAAAAATAGGCGATTCTTATCCGCGCTTTCCAAGTTTGATAATGGATGGAAAGAGAATACGCGGTTTTAGCGGGTTTCTCAATTTAGGAGCCGTCAATTTACAAACGTCGTTCGGTGAAACGGAACGCAAAATTGAAGGGAAATTGTTAGAGAAATTTTTAGCTAGTCAAGTTCCGTTAAGCTCCGATATTATTGCGATCAATAAAACAAAATATGGGTTTCCGTTTGGTCGAGTCGATTTTGGAACTTACAGTCGCAAGATCTTCACAGTGCGTCCCTCTTTTGGAAGAGGCGAAAATTTTCAATTCGGTTTAACTTACCAGCATTCGAAAGATGATACAAAATCGATCGAGTTTGGCGCACTACCGCAGGAAAATATTGTTTTCGGTTCTGATCTTATGTTAGCTCTAGATAATCAAAATTTTATGTTCACTTCTCAAATTGCATTTAGTTTGTTAAATAAAGATATCGCAACAGGCAATTTAACTGATGCACAGATCGATTCCTTATTCGGGCCCAATTCAACTTTTGATCTCGATCCGGCTGATGTGAAAAGAGTGCGCGATCTGATAGGAAAGTTCATAACTGTAAATCAATATCTCGGTCCTTGGAACCCTCAAGAGTTTGCATCGCTTGCTGGCGAAGCCGCGCTAACATTGAATTATTTGAATAACAATTTCCGCGTCTCATACATTTACCGAGGCAGCGAATATAATTCATTTGGTCAAACATTTTTACGAACGGATGTTAAGGGGATAAACATAGTAGATAGAATTAGAATGTTCGACAACAAACTCTTTCTTTCTGTCGGTTATGAGCAGCTCGAAGATAATCTTCAAAAAACCAAAATTGCCGTTACAACTTTCCAAACTATAAGCGGGTCAGTTTCTTTTTTTCCTAGAATGGATTTTCCGAATATCACGATTGGGTTCAACCGGTTTAAAAATAATAACGGATTGAAATTGAGCGATCAGAAGAATGGAAAGTTCACCATCGATGATGTAACTAATAGAATTCTTCTTCAAATGTCGTATGATTTTACTGCCGGAATCAAACACAACGCTTCCATTTCATATACCAATTCAATAAGAGAGGATAACGGTTTTGCAAATTCAGATGCTTCATTCAGCAGCGGCTCTTTCAATGTTAGCAGTTCTTGGAATAATCAGCTTATCTCAATTTTTGGATTGGTTTACAGTTCTAGCGAAATAAAAAATATTCCTTTCAACTATTTTTCTCTTTCTCTCGGCGGCAGATACCGATTGCTCGAAAATAAATTGCAGCTATCGGCATCATTCAACCCAAGTTTCGGAGATTTTAAAAGACAATCATTCGAGTTGATTGCCGATTATAATCTGTTTTCGAATGTAAATTTATCATTTCAAACGCGAGTATTCAGAATACCCGGCAGCGCAACCAATTCAATAGTTGGTTTATCAACGCGCCTGTCCATTTAATATTTTTCAATTATGCGCAGAAAAACAAAAAATGTAAAAGAGATAATTGTAAAATCACTTGTCTTTTTTTCTGCTGCTCTGCTTGTAATAGTTCTCACTCAAGAAGTACTTTTCACGTTTGCGCCGCTGAAGGAATTAGAATTAAAGCTTATCGATCAGCGGTTTCTCATGCGCGGTAAAATCGATCTTGCAGATTCTGCAAAAGTTGTTATTATCGAAATCACACAAGACTCATACGACCAAATTCCGCCCCCGTATAACAAATGGCCCTGGGCTCGTTTCATTTTTGCAAAAGTAATTGAAAATCTTACAGAAGCCGGCGTTAAAGCAATTGGCGTTGATATTAGTATGTCGGGCGCCGATCAATTTTCGCCAGAGAATGATTCACTAATGAGAAGAGCTATTCTCCGATCGCGCAAAGTTGTACTTGCCGGCAAAGTGGATGAAACAAAAGAGCAGATGATTGATGAAGGAAAATCTTGGGTGAGGAATCTTGCCGAAAATTATGATAATATTTTTTTTACGGCCGATAGTTCAATTGGAATTGTTCAGCCGCCGCCCGATTACGACGGCGTTTTCAGACGATATCTTCCTTATATAAAATCGAGAGCGACTAACTCTCTTGTTCCAAGTTTTGGTTTTGCTCTGCTCAATAAGTATTACGGATTGAAGAATCAAGAAACGGCAAAGAGAGAAACCGGTTTTTTCATTTTGGGTCCAAAGAAAATTCCGCAGTTCGATTATCACACTATGCTTATAAATTTTTATGGACCAAGCGGCGCCTTTCCAAGAATAAAATTTATTGATGTTTTAGACGATATAGATTTTAAAACCATTGATGAAATTGAAAACGGTATTGAATTGAACACATGGGATTCACCCGATGGCGGCTGGCTGCAAAGCGGAATTTTAAAAGATAAAATTGCTATCATTGGTTCGACAATGCCTGAGGACCGGGACCTCTTAGCTGTCTCTTTTGCCAAGGGAAAACAAAAAGGAGATAATTTACTTTACGGTGTTGAGTTTCATGCTAATGCTGTTCAAAATGTTTTGAGCAGCGACTATTTATACCCGCAATCTAAATTGAGCGAAATCCTTTCTCTCTTTATTTTATGCGCAATTTCTTTTTTTGGTTCCTCCGCTGTTCGCCGGCTGAAATTTCGTGTTGGATTAGTTACAGAAATTTTCAATGCTCTGTTTGTTGCGTTATTGATCTGGGCAATTTATGAGTTGAGTTTCTTTCTCTTTATTAATAGCAAACTTGTAACAGCAATAGTAAGCCCCGCGCTTGCTATTCTGATGGGTTACTTCAGCAGCACTGCATATCACTTTATTAAAGAGCGTCAGCAAAATGTTTTAATAAAAGGAATGTTCAGCCAATATGTTAGCAAACATATTGTAAATGAGCTGCTTGCAGATCCCGATAAGCTGTGTTTGGGCGGCGAGAGAAAAAATGTTTCAATTCTTTTTAGTGATATTGCCGGCTTCACAACTTTTTCCGAAAAGAAACAGCCGGAAGAACTTGTTAGTTTTATTAACGAATTTTTAAATGAGATGACAGAGATTATTCTTGCAAATGACGGCACGCTTGATAAATATCTTGGCGATGCAGTAATGGCTTTTTGGGGCGCACCTATTGAAGTTAAAGACCATGCATTGAAATCTTGCATAACGGCAGTTCAAATGCAAAAAAAAGTTCTTCAAGTTTCCGAACGATGGCTTCAAAAAGGTGAATTACCGTTTCGCCTAAGGATTGGAATAAATTCCGGCGATGCAATTGTTGGTAATATCGGCGGCTTGAAAAGATTTGATTACACTGTTATGGGCGATAACGTTAATCTTGCTTCGCGGCTTGAAGGCGCTAACAAAGAGTATAATACTCAAATTATGATAACCGAAGTAACTTACAGCTGCGTAAAAATGGAAATGATTGCGCGTGAATTAGATTTAATATGTGTAAAAGGAAAAACTAAACCGACTAAGGTTTATGAACTAATCGGGTTGAAAGATGACGAGGAAGCTATATCAAAATTCAATTCATTGTTTGATTATTTTAACGGACTCGAAAATTATAGAAATAAAAATTTTGAGATAGCTAAGGAATTTTTTCAGAAATCTTTTAATAGATGGAATGATTTTCCATCAAAAGTATATTTGGAAAGATGTGAAAGCTACATTAAGAATCCGCCTGCCGTAGATTGGAATGGTGTGTTTGAACTGAAAACGAAATAATCTATAGAAAATGCAAAGCTTTTTTTGCCTTTCGTTGGTAAAATTTTCTAATCGATCAAGATCGTAAAAAACAGTGCTCTTATTTCAGAGTTTACTTTTGAGAGCGTATAATATTTATAATTGCGGCGCAGAAAAAAATAAAATTTGCCAGCCACGCAGTTACCAAAGGATTGATCACACCATTCTGACCAAATGCTTGACTTATCTTCATAAAGACAAGATAAATAAAAGTGATTAGTAAGTTGAATCCTATTTGCATTGCTAAACCGCCTCGTCTTCTGCCCGCAGAGATTGGCAGCCCGAACAATATAACAATTGAGCTTGCAAAGGCAACGGCAATGCGCGAATGATACTCGATCTCAATTTTGATCGGGTTATTTCCGGTTCTTAGTTGTTCATTTGCAAAATTTTTCAATTCGCTTAAATTCATTTCTTCCGGTTTGCGCTGCTTTTGTATTATCTCATCCTGTTTGAAGTTTAATCCGCTATATTCTTTCTTGTCAAATTTTTCCAGCGTTTCAGTGGAATCGGTAAAAGTTCTTGTTGTTCCATTAAATAATTCCCATCTATTTTTTGTGGAATCGAACTTCATGCTAGATGCGTCGGTGCGGGCGCTTAGTTTTGTTTTGTCATTTGCGCTGAATTCCTGAATACTTACTTGATTTGCCTGCCCCATAGATACGTCAAAATAATTTATTGTAACTATTCTCGTTTCGCTGTCTTGAAAGAAAATATTGCTTCCAAAATAAACCAATCCTTTCTTCATGTAATTTTGTTCGATGTATACTTTATGTTTGTTGGCCATAGGAACAACATATCCGCCAAAGTAAACAGTAAATAAGCTGATGAGAATTGAAGTTAATATAAATGGCGTCATGAATCGATATAAGCTTAAGCCGCTTGCTTTTAATGCAGTCAGCTCATTCAAATTTGCCATTTTACCGGCTGTGAACAAAGATGAGAGAAGAACGGAAACAGGTATTATTAAACGAATTATTTCTGGAATGAAGACAAGGTAATATTGAAAGATCAAATCAGTTGGAACATCTTGATCTATAAAGTTTCCTAAATTTTCAAGCATATCAATCATTACAAAGATCAGAGTAAATGCAACAAGCCCGAAAAAGAGAGTTTGTAAAAATTGTTTTATTAAGTATCGATCAACTATTTTCATCGTGTTCTTGCGGGGCTTTCCAAGATTGAGGCATTAGTTTAGTTATAAATTCGAAATTGATTGTAACTTTTTCCTTGGCGCTCTTAATTAACAAAAAGATTCCAAGAATTCCCAAAACAAAATTTGCGTTCCAAACTCCCCAAAATGGAGAAAGCAAACCGCGGTCTGCTAATTTTTCACCGCCAATAAGAAACGCCCAATAAATAACAAAAAAGATCAAACTAATTCCAGCCGCCATTCCGAATCCTCCTTTGCGTGTCATCGTTCCCAACGGCGCGCCTATCAAAACAAAAACTATACAAGCAAAAGGAAGAGAATATTTCTTGTGGATCTCAACCCAGTAGCGGTTTATCTCTTTTTTATTGTAATCGATACGGCTTAGGATACTAAGCAGATTATTTTCATCTGCTTTGATTCTTTGCTGCGTCTTAATGTAAACGTGTTTAGAAGAAGAAGCGTCATTTGCAGTTCGATCAGTTTCAATTCCGCTTATCAATTTTATTTTTGAATGAAGTTCTTCTCTGTAATCCAATTTTATTTTCTCTAAGCTGTCAACAATAGCCAGCATTTGATGCGCGCCAAGTTCTCTATCGCCCCGCGGGCCGCCCGGCGCAGTTTGTTCAAAAGTAAATTGATCGGCAGGCATACTTATTTTATGCCTGTCAAACCTTAGTCTCCGGTATTCATCCGGTTGAATATTGTCAGATTCATGAATTTCACCATTCCTCAGATCCATTATCATTTTTTTTTGGTTCGATGAGAGATAAATTTTTCCGATTAGAGCTATTACAACATTGATCTTTGGTGATTTTGTGTTGTCGTAGATTGTTACATGTTTCAATTCGTTATTGATAGGGTCAATTTCTCGTGCGAGAATTGAGTAACCAGGCACCTCTTGAGAAAACACACCCGGCACAAGCGAAAGAGTTGGTTTTTTTCTCGATATATCTTCCATTAAAAGGCGCGCAGAATGATTTGCATCGGGATAGACATAATTATTAAAATAAACAAGAAATAGCGCTAACAAAATACTTCCTAATAAAGGGGGAACTATCATTTTATATAAATTAACACCGGCAGCTTTCATTATTGTTATTTCGTTGTTTTGAGACATGCTGCCAAATGCCATTAGCGTTGCACTTAGAACTGCCATAGGTCCAACTAATACAACCATCCAAGCAAGATTATAAATTATTAACTGAATGATTACCCATGTGCTCAATCCTTTCCCAACAAGCCGGTCTGCAAACTTCATCATAAATTGAAGAAGAAAAACTGAAATCAAAATGAATGAAGAAAATAGAAATGGAAGCAGATGGTTTTTCAGTATGTATCTAACTAATATCATCAAGCTGTCTTTACTTTTCTATCTTAAATTTACCAATAATTACAGAACCAAAAAAAACAAATGTATAGTTAAAACAAGATAATGCCAGATAAATTTATTTCTCTCATATTTAAAGATTGAGAAGCGCTGCACTTGAATGGGGAAACAGATAGGCGTAAATTTAATACAAGAATAAGATTTTTTTTACATTAACTGAAGTTCTCTGTGATGAGATTAAGGAGGAATTGTGGATCCTGTAGTAAGTTACCTAAAAAATAATTTCAATAATTACATTGAAGAACTGAAGGAGTATTTGCGTATTCCAAGTATTAGTACTTTAGAAACACATAAAGAAGAAATGGTTCGCTGCGCAGAATTTCTAAAAGGAAAGCTGCAAGATGCCGGTATGACGCGTGTTGAAATTTTTGAAACCGCCGGTCATCCGTTAGTTTATTCAGAGTGGCTTGGTCAGCCCGGCAAGCCAACTGTTTTAATATATGGACATTACGATGTTCAGCCGGTAGACCCGATCGATTTATGGAAAAACGATCCTTTTCAACCTACAATTGAAGAGGGAAAAATATGGGCGCGCGGAGCTAATGATAATAAGGGACAGAACTTTGTTCATATAAAAAGCGTTGAAGCATATTTAAAAACTCTTGGCGCTCTTCCCTTGAATGTGAAATTTTTATTTGAAGGCGAAGAGGAAATTGGAAGTTCCAACTTGAGCTTATTCTTAAAAGAGAAGAAAGAATTGCTTAAGTGCGATGCTATTTTAATTTCTGATACTAATTTGTTTGCGCCAAATGTTCCTACCATAACTTACGGGTTGCGCGGGCTGCTTTATATGGAACTTGAAGTTACTGCAGCCAACAGAGACCTGCATTCGGGCAGTTATGGCGGCGCAGTGGCTAACCCTATAAATGAACTTGCAAAACTAATTTCTAAACTTTATGATAAGAACAATAAAATTACCATCCCTAACTTTTACAAAGATGTTCTTAAGCTTACAAAAGAAGAGAAAAATAATTTCAAACGGCTGAAATTTTCTGATAAAAAATATGCTAAAGAACTTGGCGTAAAAGAATTGCAGGGTGAAAAAGGATTTTCAACTTTAGAACGATTATGGACGCGCCCAACATTAGATTGCAATGGTATTGTTGGCGGATTTACCGAGAGCGGCGCAAAAACTGTTTTACCATCTAAAGCATTTGTTAAGATCAGTATGCGGCTTGTACCACATCAGGAACCAGTAAAAATTGCCAAAGATTTTACAAAGTTTATTAAATCATTAACTCCAAAAAGCGTAACCGTTAATGTACGAATGCACCACTATGGTTTACCTGTAATTGCGCCATTAAACAGCAGTGCAATTAGAGCAGGGGCAAATGCAATTTCAAAAGCTTATGGTAAAAAAGCTGTTTTTACCCGCGATGGCGGCTCCATTCCAATTGTCGTTGAATTTATGAAACATTTAAATGCTCCTGCTGTTTTAATGGGGCTTGGATTAGATTCAGACGATATACATTCTCCAAATGAACATTTTAGATTGGAGAACTTCGAAAAAGGTTTACTTAGTTCTGCTTATTTTATTGATGAATTTTCGAAAAGTTGAGATGGAAAAATTTTTTATGAAGGAGATACAGAATGAAACTCTATAAGTTTTTTGTAGTATTTCCTCTATTGATTTTCTCTCTTAATGCATGCACCTCCAAAGAAGAGGATAAAGGAGATGCCGCAACTTCAACGGCTAAAGATGAAGAGTTGAGAGAGTACAATATTGCCATTGAAAAAGAGCAGGCAAAAAACCGGTTCCCGTGCGATACCATCTCTTTGCAAGAATTTGTTCTCAACAATTATGATGCGGGTACTTATCTTGTTAAGTTTGATAGAACATTAACATACAATGTTCCGAAATCTGCTGTTATTTATTTCAAAGAAGCAGGAAATTTTCTTCTTGCTGTTATTGCAAAGTCAAAACCAGGTGAAAGAAATATTGAAACAAAAAACGTTATTGGTTATGAATCAAGCTTTATAAATCTTGATAGCACAAAATTGGGAACCGCTTTTTTTTGGCTGACTCTTTTTGAGTGCAAAGAGGGGGAATTCTTGAAATTATGGGAATCGGAAGTTCCAATTCATGGCGGGTTCAATAGAATGACAATCAGAACTTGGAAACAGAAGAATATTAAATATGTTGAGTTGAATTACGAAGATGGAATTATTTCCGGGCATAGAAATTATAATTTCTTTTTAATTGATGGCTGGCGCAAACCGCCGCATCTTATCGAAACCTACGCTGGTATTGCGCACAAGCGAACAATTACAAATGTGAACAACGATAAATTTCCTGATTATTATGAATATCGGTTTAGTTCGGCGGCTTGGGCAACCGATTCGTTATATCAAATTAGAATAATTGATTCTATTCCTTTCTATTGGAGCCAGAAGAGAAATCTTTATATAACCGATAGAAACCCGAGATGGTTTAGAAAATATTAAATTACCCTAAAGGACTATTAAGGAATTCTGAATGTTTGTGGAGAAAAATATTGTGCAAAAATTTGAAGAATATATTTTAAGCAAGTATCCAAATGCAATTGTCGGGAGCAATAAAGCTGAGCGTTATACTTCTGTTCAAGAAGAGTTTGGGTTATTAAAAAATAGCGTTGGTGTTCGTATAATAACAGAACCCGCCTTAATTAAGATGAACGGCAAGGACTCTTTAGATTTTTTACATCGCATTTCTACAAATGATGTCAAAGCTCTTAAACCATTTCAGAAAAAGCACACGCTTTTTCTTAATGAGAAAGGAAGATTTATTGCGCCATCTATATTATTGGTTAATGAGAACGAAATTTTTGTTTTGAGCCACTACGATAATGAACATAGGTTATTTAGCTGGATCAACAAGTTCATAATTATGGAAGATATTAAAACAGAAAATGTTTCTGCTCATTTTGCGCTATTAGAAATTATGGGCCCGCAAGCAGAATCTTTTTTAACTTTATTGCTTGGCAGCGAGTTAAACAAAGTTGGCAATGATGATTTTAAAAGATTCGATATTGACGGATTTACCTTCTTCTTCTTTTATGATGTTAATAACAACAAAAGATTTTTCAAAATACTGATTGAAAAAATAAAAATTGCAGAATTGATCGAATATTTCTTCAACATAAAAAGCGTATTCGAGCTTGGATTATTGGGGGAAGAAGCTTATAAAAATTTCAGAATAGAAAATAGAATTCCTTATTTTCCAGATGAACTAAACTTTAACACAAATCCTCACGAAACAAATTTGATTAAAGAAGTTAGTTTTACAAAAGGATGTTATATTGGACAGGAAATTATTGCGCGGTTAGATACGTACGATAAAGTTCAGAGAAAATTAACGCGTGTTAGTTTTTCAGAAGTTATAAACACTGCTCCCAATGTTGTCTACGATGCTGAACAAAATGAAGCTGGTGTTATTACTAGCATTGCCTCGTCTGAAATATTTAAACCGCAGATTGGATTGGCTTTGATTAAGAAAAGATTTCTAAAAGATTCAGTAAATCTTTATACGATTCTTGGCGATAAAAAAATTGCAGTTGCAATAGCGGATGAATAAAATAATAGATGAAAATTTATACAAAAACGGGGGATAAAGGCGAAACATCTCTTTTCGGAGGCAGAAGAGTTGGCAAAGATGATTTAAGAATTGATGCCTACGGCATTGTGGATGAGCTGAACTCTCTTCTTGGCGTTGCATTAACTGAGTTAAAAAATGGGGAACTAAAAGAAGTTATTAAAAGTATACAGAACGAGCTTTTTATTGTTGGAGCGGATTTAGCTACTCCGTTTGAAGAAGGCAATAAATTTTTTATTATTATAAGAGTTGCTCCAAGTTTTACAATTCGTCTCGAAAATTTAATTGATAGATTTGAGTCTGATTTGCCTGAATTGAAAAACTTTATCTTGCCTGGTGGAGAAAAAGGGGCTGCTCTATTGCATTTTGCAAGAACAGTTTGCCGCAGAGCTGAACGTAGAGTTGTAGCTCTGTCAAAATCTGAAAAGATAAATAGTGAAATTGAAGTTTATCTTAACCGTCTTTCAGATTTATTGTTTGTCTTAGCTCGTTTTGAAAATTACTCGAACGGTTCTTCTGATATTATTTGGCAAAAATAATTCTTTCGGCATTTGTTCTTCGTATAAAGAAATTTTTACGGGGGTGAAATTGGCTTCGACGGGATTATAAGTTCTTTGAACTGCGCACCGTGTTCTCCGTAGACACGTTAAACGACGGTAATAAAAATAACTGGCGAATATAACTACGCTCTCGCTGCGTAATTAACGCAGCCGTTCTTCATTTCCACGCATACCGGGATCTGAAAGAACGTCGTTTGGTATGATAGCCAAATCGAACTTCCGAATAGATGAGGCGAAACTAATTTCGGAATTGTCCCGAATAAAACTTGTCTCCCGGTTTTATCGGGATGAAATTAAGAGAGAGACTATGTGTGTAGACGTTCATAGAAATGTAATTTCGGACGCGGGTTCGACTCCCGCCACCTCCACAAAATCATTTTTCTATTTTTCTAACATTGACTTTGCCTGTCTAACAAATAGGTTGTTGTTAAAATGGGGAATTTGTTTTCTGTAAAACATCATTAGTTTTTGTAATATTGGCTTTGCCTGCCATTCACTCGCAGATGGTAATCCAAATCGAAAGCTATTTTTTTCTGTCTAAAAGTTTACTATCACCAATTTATAATAGAAACGAATAAATCAAAAAGTGTAAAAAGAATGACTATCGTTTCATTTCTTGATTTTCAAACAGCCTATTGGTAAAATTGCAAGCGAAAAAAATCATTCGGAGGTTTCTTAATGCACAATGGGAAATTATTTTTTTTCATCATCCCTATTTTGGCTCTAGTTTCTTGTTCATCGGAACATTCCAAAATAGTTGTAGCCGAGTATGGTAATTACAAAATTTATATGGATGAATTCGAAAAGGCATACTCTAAGAATGCCGGCGGAGTAGAAAAAGCCAGTAAAGATTCTCTAGATGCGTATAAAAATTTTCTGGCTCTTTACGTTAACTACAAATTAAAATTACGAGACGCTGCAGTACGCGGATATACAAAAGATGCTGATATGCAGAAAGAATATAACGATTACAAAAAGAATATCGGGGCAACCTTATTTCTTGAAAACGAATTATATGAACCGAATTTAAAACAACTTTACGAGAGAAGAAAAACTGAATACCGCGCAAGCCACATTTTCCTTACACCAGATGATTCAACTGACCAGAAGAAAATTGAAGAACTCGGAAATCAAATTCTCGAACATGCAAAAAATGGAGAAGACTTTGCTTCACTGGCAAAACAGTATTCAAAAGATAGCTACACAAACCGAGACGGAGGAGATGTTTATTATTTTACAGCCGGTCAAATTAACAGCGCTGTTATTGAAGATGCAGTTTATTCTTTAAATGAAGGAGAAATTTATCCTTCGCTTGTTAATTCCGGTTTTGGTTATCACATAATTAAGATAACTGAAAAGCATCCGCGCCGCGTTTCTCTTCGTGCTGAACATATTTTAATTCAATTCAAAGATTCTACCGGAGCGGCAGATACTGCCAAAGCTTTAAAAGAGATTACAGAGATCGAAAGACAGTTGAAAAATGGCGCTGATTTTAATGATTTGGCTTTTAAATATTCTCAGGACTCAGGCAGCCGTTTGAAAAAAGGCGATCTCGGGTTCTTAAGGCGCAGGGATACATTCGTAGAATTTGATGAAGCGCTTTTTAAATTAAAGATTGGCGAGATTTCACCGATCGTTAAAACGCGCTTTGGATTTCACATCATAAAAGTTGTTGACGAATCTCTTTACCCTAGTTACGAACAAGAAAAAGAAGAACTGAAAGAAATTTTTCAACATTCCCGTTATAAAACCGAATTTGAAAAAATTGTTGAAAGGTTGAAAAAAGAATTTCATTATCATTTGAACGAAGATACTTTCAATAAAGTTTTATCAATGGCAGACACGTTGAAAATATCAAGCGATTATTGGGGCAGTAAACTTAATAAAGAAGCGGGTAATAGCAATCTTTTTACTATCAACGGTTCGCAATATTTTCTTGACAGTCTTGTAAGCAATATGATCAAGCTAGAGTCTTTTGCCGGAAAAACTTTTGATTTGAAAACTCTAAAAGAAGGGATAGAAAAATACGCGGGCGATTTGTTGGTTAAGCAGAAAGCGATAGTTTACGATAAGGTGGATCCTGAATTTGCAAAATTGATGGAGGATTATGAAAATGGAATGTATCTTTTCAAGGTTCTTGATGATGAGATCTGGTCAAAACTAGAAATTGACAGCGCTAAGGTTCAGAAATTTTATGATGAGACAAAAGTTAATTACAGATGGAAAGATCGTGTAGAGTTCAAAGAAATTTATAGTCAGAGCGATTCACTAATCAACAACTGTTATTCTTTAGCTGTTTCTGGTTATGATTTTGACAGTTTGTTTGTGAAATTTAGCCAAAGAATCGGATACGAGAACAAACCCGGCTACTACGGATTGATTGATACAGATTTCAATGAACTTGCAAAACAATCAAATACGCTAGAGCAAATTGGTGATATTTCGAAGCCGTTTCAATTTGAGGGCGGATGGTCTATTGTTAAACTTATAAAGCGAGAACCAGCGCGATTAAAAACTTTTGATGAAGCTAAAGGAGAGGCTGCAAGCATTTTACAAGAAAAAGAGAGTAAACGGCTTGATGAAGTTTACCTCAATAAACTGAAAAAAATTTACAAACCGAAACTTCATTATGATAAACTGCACAATGCATTTAAACAACAATAGAACTCCGCCCATATTTTTTTATCTGATTTTTGCTTTTCTGCTACCCGGCTGTTCTAAAGAAGTGAAACAGGATAAATATGTTGCTAAGGTTAATGACGCTCTGTTGACAGAAGAGTTTTTAGATTCTGCTTTAACAAATTATAGAAATCAACATAAATACCGCGCAGAATTTATAAATGATTGGATCGAAAATGAAGTATTATATCAGGAGGCAGTAAAAGAAGGAATTACCAAAGAGCACGAGTTTAACTCAATAATTGAGCAGAGCAAAAAAGAGCTGGCTACAGCTTTGTTCATTCAACGGTTAATTGCCGAAAACAAGATTGACCCTTCTGAAGAAGAAATCCGCAGCTACTTCGCTGAGAAAAAAGAAGATTTTAAATTGATAGATGATGTTTATAAACTGAATTTGATCAAGTTTAACAATTTTGATAAAGCAATTCAATTCAGAAATAGATTGATTGAAACTCGTTGGGAAAATGCGCTCAACGCTTTTCGAAATGAGCAGTCAATCATCGATTCGAAATCAAACGTCTATTTTTACAAATATCAATTGCAGCCGCTTCTTCTTTTAAGATTAGTTGATAACCTTCAACCTTTGGAAGTAAGCGTCATTTTTGAAACGGAACAGATGTCGTTTGCCGTTGTTCAATTACTCGAAAAGATTGAAAAAGATTCAGACCCGCCTTTCGAGTTTGTAAAAGAAGAAGCGCAAATGAAACTGATAATATTGAAAAAGAAAGAGTTCATTAGAAATTATATTAACAAATTGGTCTCCAACCATAACCTTGAGATTGTGAGGTATTCTGAATGAAAAAATTATTTTTAATTCTATTGTTCCCGGGCTTTTTGTTTGCGCAGCAGGTCTTAGATAAAATAGTTGCGGTTGTAGATAATGAAATTATTCTTCAATCCGAACTTGATTTTCGCGTAAACATGGAAGCTGTGCAAAAAAATATTAAGCAACCCGATGATAATTTAAGAAGAGCAATTCTTAATGCTATAATAGAAGAAAAACTTCTTTATGCTCAAGCTGAGCTTGATTCTATTAAAGTTACCGATGATCAGGTAAAGCAGCAGCTCGATTATCAAATCAATTATTTCACTCAACAGTACGGCTCTCGTGAACGAATAGAGCAGATTTACGGAATGCCGATCGAGAAGTTAAAACGATCTTTGCAAGATGATATTCGAAAAAATCTGATGGCTCAACTGCTTCAGCAAAAGAAATTTGGACAACTTGAATCATCTCGTAAAGAAGTAGAAGATTTTTTTGAGATGTTTAAGGATTCTCTTGGCGTTGTGCCGCAAAAATTTCAGATTTCGCATATTTTCTTGAATCCCAAAACCGGAGAACGTGTAAAGAAAAAAGCGCGCAACTTTGCTCAGACTCTTCTTGATTCTATAAAAAAAGGGGGTGACTTTGCAGAGCTTGCTAAAAAGCAATCAGATGATCCTGGCAGCGCTGCTCAGGGCGGTGATCTTGGATTTGTAAAGCGAGGCGTCTTCTTTTCGGAATTTGAAGCGGCTGCTTTTGCGCTTGCACCTAATCAGATTTCAGGTATTATCGAATCGCCCGTCGGCTTTCATATTATTCAGCTTTTAGAAAGAAGGGGCGATGCAATTCACGCGCGGCATATCCTTATTAAAATTAAAGCTGATGACGAAGCCGATCTTGCTGCAATAGAATTCTTAACGGAAATAAGAGATAGTATCGTTCGTAAATTAAATACATTCTCTTACTATGCAAAAAAATACAGCGATGATAAAGAGAATGCTAAGTTTGGCGGCGAACTCGGAACTTTCGAATCCAGCCAACTTGATAAACCCTTACTAGATATTATTTTTAAACTGAAGGAAGGAGAAATTAGTTTTCCAAAACGTCTCGAGATTGACAGAAATGTCTATGGTTATCATATAATTAAATTAGATAGAAGAATACCCGAACATCGTGCTGATATTGAGACCGATTACGCCGATATTAAAAGATTAGCAGATATGTTTAAGAAACAGAAGCAATATGCAGCTTGGATTAAAGAACTTAAAGAAAAGATATTTTGGGAAGTTAGATTATAATTTCTTTGCTCTATTTTAATTAACATATTTGAATAACTCGGGATGCAAGTCCGCTATACTGCAATAGATAAATAGGAATTACATTGACACACACATTTCCGACCGATGATGTTAAAGCCGTTGAACAATTAGCAAATTCAATCAAGCGAATAAAAGAAGAAATTGCAAAAGTAATTGTAGGGCAAGATCAGATCATAAACGATCTGCTTGTTAGTCTTCTTGCACGCGGACATTGTTTGCTTGTCGGCGTTCCAGGGCTTGCTAAAACATTACTCATCAAAACGCTTGCCGAAGTTCTAGATCTAAAATTCAGCCGCATACAATTTACGCCGGATTTAATGCCGAGCGACATAACGGGGACAGAAATTATAGATGAAGATTCAGTTACGAAGAAAAGAATTTTCCGTTTTATTCAAGGACCGGTTTTTGCAAATATAATTTTAGCAGACGAGATCAACCGCACGCCGCCCAAAACACAAAGCGCGCTTCTGGAAGCAATGCAAGAGCATAAAGTAACCGCCGCCGGCATTACGCGCACTCTGGATGAACCGTTTTTCGTACTAGCAACACAAAACCCGATTGAACAGGAAGGCACATATCCTTTGCCGGAAGCGCAGCTCGACCGCTTCATGTTCAATTTGTGGTTAGATTACCCGAGCTTCAAAGAAGAAATTGAAATCATAAAATCCACAACGAGTGATTACAAACCCGAGCTGAAAAAAGTTTTAGCCGCAGATGAATTGATCAACTTTCAAAATTTAATTAGGCGTGTTCCAGTAGCAGAAAACGTTATTGAATTTGCCGTTAAATTTATTGATTCAACACGCCCTTCGAATGGAACAAATCAATTTGTTAAAGAGCGAGTTGCTTGGGGCGCTGGTCCTCGCGCGTCTCAGTATCTTATTCTTGCTGCAAAAACAAAAGCCGTTATTGAAGGAAAATTTACTCCTTCTATAGACGACGTAAAAGCATTTCTTTTGCCTGTTCTCCGCCACAGAATAATTCCAAACTTCTCCGCAGAAGCCGAAGGAATTAGCTCGGTGGAGATTATTAATAAGCTGATTAAATAATTGTAAGCGATGTAATTATAAAAATATATGATGCGGATTGATCTGCGTAAATCCGTTAAATCAGCGTCATCAGTGTTCTATTAATTTTTTGAACGAGAAAACCAATGAACTGCATAATTCATTTTGAAATAACTACGAATAATTCTAACGTTATTCCGACGGGTGTAGATGCTGACAAATAGAACGACTTTACTATTTAGATTTTTTATAGTTGTTTTGCTTGCATCGTCATTTAGCTCGTGCAATAAGCAAAAGGAAAGTACTAATATTGAAGTGCGAAAGCCGAATCAGTTCGGTTTGGCTGTTGATGATTTGATCGAGGTTCACGATACAATTGAAACCGGACAAACAGTTTCAGACCTGCTCAGTCCTCACGGTGTAACCCAACAAAAAATAAACGAGATCGAAAAAAAATCTTTTGAAGTTTTTCACACTAAAAAATTTCGTGCAGATGACGAATTTTATATTTATGCAAAATGGGATTCTGTTGAAACGGTGAAGTATCTCGTATATGTTCAGGATGCGGCGAACTATGTTGTATTCGATTTGTGCGATACGATTAACATTTATAAGAAACAAAAACCGGTTACTATAAAAGAAGCAGTTGCAACCGGAGTAATTACAAATTCTCTTTATCAAACTCTTGAAGA
The DNA here is from genome assembly GCA_020723965.1 of Melioribacter sp. Taxonomy (GTDB): domain Bacteria; phylum Bacteroidota; class Ignavibacteria; order Ignavibacteriales; family Melioribacteraceae; genus DYHW01. The sequence goes on from DYHW01000001.1 coordinate 653,374, forward strand.
AATGAAGATTGTACCAGAAGTGGCAATAAAACTTGCCGATGTTTATGCATGGCAAATAGATTTTTTTCGTCTTCAGCAAAACGACAGCTTCAAAGTATTTTACGAGCAAATTTTGGTTGACGACAAACCGGTAGGAGTTGGGAAAATATTAGCGGCAAGCTTTACACACAGAAAAGAAAATTATTACGCATTCTATTTCGATAAAGAAAAAGAAGGCGGTTATTTTGATGATAAAGGAAATAGTTTACGCCGTGCTTTTCTTAAAGCTCCGCTGAAGTTTAGCCGCATTACATCCCGTTATTCTATGAGAAGATTTCATCCAGTTTTAAAAATGAATAAAGCCCATTTTGGAACAGATTACGCAGCTCCAACCGGTACGCCTATATTGACCGTGGGGGATGGTGTTGTTATTGAAACCGGATATAACGGCGGTAACGGGAATTATGTTAAAGTAAAACACAACGCTACTTATACAACTCAATATTTACACATGTCGCGTATTGCAAAAGGAATTCGCAATGGTGCGCGTGTTTCTCAAGGACAAATAATTGGTTATGTCGGCAGCACAGGGTTAGCGACTGGTCCGCATGTGTGTTTCCGTTTTTGGAAGAATGGAAAACAAGTTGATCCGCTGAGAGAGAAATATCAATCTTCTGCTCCTATCAATAAAAAATACAAAGCGGAGTTTGATGTTGTGAAGAAAGTATGGATGGAAAAATTGTCGACTGTAAATAATCAATTAACTGGCGTCAGTAACGGGAATCATAAATCGAAAAGCTGATTGCCGCCACTATGCAGAAAGCTATTTACAATATATACACAACAATGAATAATTATACATATCGAAAAACGCCCCCTATAAGTTTCTAACAATAAAAAATAATTTTTGTCAATCTTTTTATTGGTTGTATTGCATTGATAAATATTGTTTTATAAGTTTGCAGCACTTCATAAATAAAGGAAAAAGATTATGGCAGATTCATCTTCTGCTGCCGAGTGTCCTGTATGCGGCGCACAAATACAATTAGCTGCAGATGCTGTTAAAGGAGAATTGATTGAGTGTTCCGATTGCGGAACAGAGCTTGAAATAATTTCAATAGACCCTCCGCAAGTGCATGAAGCGCCTCAGGAAGAAGAAGACTGGGGTGAATGATTTGGTTTGGGTTTTAGATTCAACTTTGCGCGAAGGCGAACAAACACCCGGCGTTTATTTCGATAAACATATCAAACTTGCAATCGCAGCTTTGCTCGATGAAATCGGCATTGATATAATTGAAGCCGGACACCCTATGGTTACAACTGAAATTCATGCAGCTGTTAAATCAATTGCTCAAAAGGGATACAAATCAATCGTGGGTGCTCACTCTCGTTCTCTTCAAAGTGATGTTGATCTTGCGCTTGAATGCGGAGTGGGTTTTCTTGGAATTTTTTATTGTGTTAGCGATGAACGTTTGAGCGATGTTTTTAAAAAAGATTTAGATTCAGCCATAAAACAGATAACAGATGTAATCTCATATGCAAAGAGCAAGAACAAAAATTTGTTGATTCGTTATACGCCGGAGGATACGGTTCGTTCTCAGTTTGAAAATGTTGTTCAAGCAGCGTCTGCCGCAGTTGATGCCGGTGCTGATATTATAAGTGTTGCAGACACTACTGGATATATGGTGCCCGGCACAGACCGCAGTATGTATAATTACATATCACGTCTCATCGAAGAATTAGATAAAAGAAATCTTCATCCAAGAATTGCTGTTCATTGCCATAACGATCGCGGGCTTGCACTGGCAAACGCACTTGATGCTTATCGCGCAGGCGCATCTATTATTGATGCCGCTGCTTTGGGACTTGGTGAAAGAGCAGGTATTGTTGATCTCGCACAGTTACTTACTGTTCTTACCATTGATTATAGTGTAAATCGCTGGAATCTTTCAAAACTTGTTGGTCTTTATGATTTAGTCAGTAAACATTCTGGAATACCTATTCCGGCAAATTTTCCTATCACCGGAAAAAATGCTTTCACGCACTGTGCTGGTGTTCACACTCATGCAGCGTCTATCAATCCCATGCACTATGAAAGTCTCAATCCGGAAATTCTTGGAAGACCAAGAACATTTGCTCTTGATCATATGTCGGGCATTGCATCTCTTCGTTATGCGCTAAATTTGATAGGGGAAAATTCTTTGGATGACGCGCACCAACATGATGTTCTGTGCGAAGTTAAATCTGTTGGTCAAAGAGGAAGAACAGTTGATCTTGCCGAGCTTACTCACATCGTTGAAGCCGTTAAACATCATAAAACATATAATAGCTGATATTTTTTTCAGCTATATCTTTAACAAATTCGAAAGGAGTTATGAATAAAATGAAAATCGGGCTGCTGCATTCATTAATACGCAAAGATGAAAAATTCTTGATTGATGAATTCAAAAAAGTTAAAGGCGTTGAATTGATAATGATTGACGACAGAGAAGTTACTTTCAATATCGGAAAAGATAAGCTTAATGTAGATGTAATAGTTGAAAGAAGCATCAATCACTCGCGTGCACTTCACGGATTAAGATTATTTGAATCTGCCGGAATTAAATGTGTGAATACTTACAGTGTTGCAACTGTTTGCGGCGATAAACTTTTAACATCGTGCGCGCTTGCAGAGCATAATGTTCCACAGCCTGAAGTTCGGGTTGCATTTACGGAAGAGTCAGCGCTCAAAGCTATTGAAGAGATGGGCTATCCGGTTGTCTTAAAACCGGCGGTCGGCTCCTGGGGAAGATTACTTTCGAAAATAAATGATCGTGATTCTGCAGAAGCAATTCTTGAACACAAAACTGTTCTCGGTTCTTATCATCATTCAATTTTTTATATTCAAAAATATGTAGAGAAAAGCGGAAAAGATATCAGAAGTTTCGTAGTTGGCGGTCAATGCATTGCTGCTATTTATAGAACATCTCCACACTGGATTACAAACACCGCTCGCGGCGGTGTGGCTACAAATTGCGTGGTTACAGATGAATTGAATGACATTTCTGTTCGCGCTGCAAAAGCTGTTGGCGGCGGAATTGTTGCAATTGATGTTTTTGAAACCGCAGAAGGTTTGATGGTGAACGAAGTGAACTACACAATGGAATACAAGAACAGTATTTCAACTACAGGAGTGAACATTCCGCAAAAAATGGTTGAGTATATTTTGCAAGTTGCAGAGGGAAGAAAATGACGAAAGTCAAAGTTTCTATTGTTGGCGCTTCTGGTTATACCGGCGGAGAATTGCTTCGGCTGCTTTTATTTCATCCTAACGTCGAAGTCAAACAAGTTACATCCGAAAGTTACACTGGAAAATTTGTTCATAAAATTCATCCCAACTTGCGCAAATCAACAATGATGAAGTTTGTTTCTGCAAGTGAACTTGAGACGTGCGACCTTTTGTTTTTATCTCTGCCTCATAATAATTCTCAAAATCAAATTGATGAGTACAAGAAATTAGCGCCAAAGATAATTGATTTGAGCGCTGATTTCCGTTTGAAGAATGCACACGAATATGAGAAATGGTATGGACACAAACACGCTCGCCCTGAACTTTTGAACGAGTTTGTTTACGGAATTCCGGAACTGCACCGAGAAGAGATGAAGAAAGCAAATTACATCTCTAGCGCAGGATGCAATGCAACGGCAAGCATTCTCGGTTTGTATCCTCTATTCAAAAATAATTTGGTTGAAGAAGATAGGACAGTAATAGAAGTTAAAGTTGGCTCGAGCGAGGGCGGTAATAAAGTTAATGAAGGTTCGCATCATCCGGAGCGGAGCGGCGTTGTGCGTTCTTATCAGCCAACACAGCATCGTCATACTGCTGAGATGCTGCAAGAGATCTCTTTTGGAAAGAAAATTCAAATACACTTTTCTGCTACTGCAATCGATATGGTGCGCGGGCTGCTGGCAACTTGTCATGTTTTCTTGAAAGAAAATTTGCAAGAGAAAGATATTTGGAAAGTTTACCGAGATGCATACGGCAATGAACCGTTCATTCGTATTGTGAAAGAGAACGAAGGAATTTTTCGCTATCCCGAACCAAAACTTTTGATCGGTACTAATTACTGCGATATCGGTTTCAAGAAAGATGATTTTTCAAATCGCCTTGTTGTTATCAGCGCGATCGACAACTTAATGAAAGGTGCAGCCGGTCAAGCAGTTCAAGCGTTTAATTTAATGTATGGCTTTGATGAAAGAACTGGTTTAGAATTTCCGGGTCTTCATCCCATTTAAAATAATCATGTTCATGCTCTAGAACATAATTATGATCTAATGTGAAAGAGCAAGAGCATGAACATGATCACGAGCAAGATGGTAAAATGTGCAGACTACTTTATGTTAATTCAATAAATAATTTTTCTATACCAGATTACCTTTTAAAATTTGCCGATGTTTCTAAGAACAGCAAAGAGTATCAAGGTCATGGCTGGGGCTGCGCATATTTACAGCACGGTGTTTGGGAGTATTACAAAAATTTAAATCCAATTTGGGAAGATGATTTTTTTCGTTTTGGATTTACTAATCGATTGCTCGTTCACGCTCGAAGCGCTTTTAAAGATGAAGGAATTATTGTCGAAAATAATATGCCTTTCTATGATGATAAATTTATTTTTATCTTCAACGGACAACTGAGCGGAGTTAGGATAAAAGAAGAGGGAAAAATTGGCGCAGAAAAAATATTTAATTATATAAAACGATTCGACAAGGGAAATGCACTTGAAGCGCTTAATAAAGGGACTGAGATCATCAAAAAGAAATCAAATTACATTAGAGCAATGAATATAATTTTATCCGATAAAAATGCGTCTTACGTTTATTCTCATTTTAACGAAGAGCCGGACTATTTCACAATGCATATTAAACAGGATGAAAGTACGATTATCGTCTGCTCTGAAAAATTACCGGGAGAAAATGATTGGATGCCAATTCAAAATAATTCGCTTATGGAGTTGAAATGCTTTTAATAAAAATCGGCGGCGGAAAAGAATTAAATCTCAACGGCATCGCCAGTGATTTATCAACATTAAATGAAAGATTTATTATTGTGCACGGCGCTAATGCTCTGCGAGATGAATTGGCTCTGAAACTTGGCTATCAAAAGAAAATTGTAACATCGCTTTCCGGTTACGATTCTGTTTTAAGCGATGAACAGACAATTGATTTAATGATGATGGCTTATGCCGGTTTGAAAAATAAACGAATCGTTGAACTGCTTCAGCAAAAAGGCGTCAACGCAGTTGGTCTTTCCGGCGTTGATGGAAAAGTTATTCAAGGCAAACGCAACAGCGGAATAAAAGTGCGTGAAAGAGGCAAAACTCTTTTGCTTCGCGATTTTTCCGGCAAGCCGCAAGCAATTAACAAACAGCTTTTAGATTTACTGCTTGAGAATGGTTATACACCTGTGTTGAGCGTCCCTTTGATTGATGAAAATAATATTGCCATCAATTCCGAAAACGATGACGTTATTGCTCTGCTGCAAGCAGAATTTAAAGCTGATAAAATTATCTTGCTCATCGAGGCGCCCGGATTTCTTCTTGATAAAAACGATCCGTCATCGCTCGTTTCAAAAATGTCGAAAACGGAACTTGAAGCAATGGAACAAAAAGTTGACAGCAGAATGAAAAGAAAAATTCTTGCGCTTAGAAAATTATTTTGGGAATCCTCCAAAGAAATCCCAATAAGCCGGAACATCCAATTGGGGGAAGCCGGAGAGACAACAGTAATTATAGCAGACGGCAGAACAGAAAATCCAATTAAAGACGCATTAAACGGTAAAGGAACTACAATACAATGACAGACTACAAAGCACTTACTCAACAATATGAAATTGATGTTTACCCAAGACGAGACGTTGTTTTGGTTAAAGGAAAAGGAGCGCGCCTTTGGGATGATCAAGGTAACGAATATATTGACATGGCAGCCGGCATCAGCGTTGCTAATATTGGTCATTCTAATTCAAAAATTGTAGAAGCGCTTTCTAAGCAAGCGGCAACACTTATCACTTGCCCTAATACTTTTTATAACGATACAAAAGCGGTCTTCCTCGAAAAACTTTTCACTATTGTTCCGAAGAATCTTACTAAGGCGTTTTTAACAAACAGCGGAACGGAAGCTGTCGAAGCGGCTATCAAATTTGCAAGATTGAATACTAAGAAGACAAAATTCATTGCTGCTATGAAAGGTTTTCACGGAAGAACAATGGGCGCTCTGAGCGCGACATATAAAACTGAATACCGAGAGGGTTTCGGACCGCTTGTCCCGGGATTCTCTTTTGTGCCTTTCAACAATTTTGAAAAACTAGCAGCAGCAGTTGATGATGACACAGCAGGAATTATTTTAGAACCAATTCAGGGTGAAGGGGGAATAAACATTGGGCAAAAAGAATATTTTCAAAAAGTAAGACAGTTATGCGATGAGAAAGGAATTATGTTAATCATCGATGAAATCCAAACCGGATTCTGCCGCACAGGAAAAATGTTTGCTATTGAAAATCTTGGAATTGAAGCTGATATGATGACCCTTGCTAAATCAATTGCCGGCGGATTTCCTATGGGTGCTTTGTTGTGTTCGGATAAAATTCAGATTGAAAAAAGTAAACACGGTTCTACATTCGGCGGCAATCCACTTGCCTGCGCTGCCGGTATTGCTGCTATCGAATTCATGCTCGAAAATAAATTGTGGGAAGAAGCTGAATTAAAAGGAAAATATTTCAAAGATAAGTTAGAAAAATATTCTCTTTCAAAAGTCCGAGACATTCGTGTTGTTGGTTTGATGATCGGAATCGAGTTGAAAGACAAATCGCAGCCGATAATTGTTGAACTATTGAGTAAAGGGATAATTTCTCTTCCAGCCGGCACTACAGTTTTACGTTTGCTGCCCCCGTTAGTAATAAGTTACGAAGATTTGGATACGGTTATTGAGAAATTAGCAGGAATTCTTCAATAATTAAGTGCTAAATATGCAGCAATAAAAAGTAATTTTAATTTAGAGATCAACGAGAATTTGGATCATAGATATGCAAGATTCAGGGGAAAGGATTCAAAGCGTTCAGTCATGATTGAAAATATAGCGGCGACATCATTTTAAGCAGAGAAAAGCTATAGATTTATCAATACTGATATTCCATTTATTTTTATTATAGATAACAATTGAATATCAGACCTTAACCGAGACTTGTTATTTTGCTTTCTAACCTCTTTTATTTATTTTTAGCCAACCAAAAAATGAAATATTTCTATGATTCTTGATTACATACCGATATTTCTTGTAATAATTGTGTCAATTATTTTCGGCGCTGTAGTAATTTTTTCATCAACACTTTTCGGTCCGCAAAGACCTACTAAAATAAAATTGATGCCTTACGAAAGCGGCAAAAATCCCGTCGGTACCACACACGAAAGGATCTCAATAAAATATTACCTCGTTACAATGATGTTCATTATTTTTGATATCGAAGTGGTCTATGTATATCCATGGGCTGTTGAATTCAAAAAACTTTTTGGCGAACACGGAATTTTTGCTTTCATACCAATGCTTATATTCTTAGTAGTGCTCGAATTAGGATTTCTTTATTTATACGCGAAAGGAGGATTAAAGTGGGATTAGAAGCCAAACTTCAACAAGACGGCTTTATTACCACAACGATAGATGCTGTTGTTGCATGGGCGCGTAAAAGTTCTGTTTGGCCAATGCCGATGGGAATTTCATGCTGCGCTATTGAGATGATTGCTGCTGCAGATCCTAAATATGATATCGCTCGTTTCGGTTCAGAGGTAATGCGCTTCACTCCGCGCCAGTGCGATCTTATGATTGTTGCCGGAACAGTTACATATAAAATGGCGCAAGTTGTAAGAAGAATTTACGATCAGATGCCCGAGCCCAAATGGGTAATAGCGATGGGCGCATGCACTTCATCGGGCGGAATGTATCGTTCATATAGCGTTGTGCAGGGTATAGACCAATTTCTTCCGGTGGATGTTTACACTGCCGGCTGTCCGCCGCGTCCGGAAAATTTGTTGAACGCGTTAATGACTATTCAAGAAAAAATTGGAAAAACTAAAGCTCGCGATTTTCAGAACAGAACTTTGGCTGATCTCGAACTCGCTCAAAACTAATCTTATGGATCTTAAAGAACTTATCGTTGAAAAAGTAAAAGAGAAATTTGGTTCGGCGCTGGAAGAAGTTACTGATTTTAGAGACGATCTTTCGCTTACAATTAAGAAAGATCAAATTGTTGCGCTCGGAAAATTTTTGAAAGAAGACCCCGATCTTGAATTCATCATGTGCAGAGATATTACTGCAATTGACTGGGCAACTCGCAAAAAAAGATTCACCGCAGTTTATCACGTTTATTCCTTCAAGCTTAACTACACGCTCCGCCTTAAAGCTAATATTGATGATGACCCGCCAACAATTCAGACAGTTACATCAGTATGGCGCAGCGCAGATTGGTATGAACGCGAAACATTTGATATGTATGGTATCAAGTTTATCAATCATCCCGATCTTAGAAGAATGTATATGCCGGAAGGATTTGAGTATCATCCTTTAAGAAAAGATTTTCCTGTGCTCGGTATTCCGGGTTCTTTACCTCTTCCCAAAAGAGCAGAATAGTATGGATAGAATTTCACAAATTTATAACGACGAAAAACTTCTAAAGAAACTTTACGACGACCCCAACATTGCCATCGAGGATGCTCTTGAAAACGAAATGGTAATCAATATGGGTCCTCAGCATCCGGCAACGCACGGCGTTCTTCGGCTTGTATTACGACTCGATGGCGAAACGGTGATGAATATTGTGCCAGAGCTTGGCTATCTACACCGTGGTTATGAGAAGATGGCTGAGAACATGAGTTACATCGAATATATTCCGCACACAGACCGTCTTGATTACACCGGCACTATGTGCAACAACGTTGCTTATGTTCTTGCAGTTGAAAAACTTGCCGGCATCGAAGCGCCAAAGCGCGCACAATATATTCGAATGATCGTTTCTGAGCTTTCAAGAATTGCGGCGCATTTGGTTGCAATTGGAACATTTGCAATGGACGTTGGTGCTGTTACTATGGTTATGTGGACATTCCGCGAGCGTGAAAAGATAAACAATATTTTTGACCGGCTTGCTGGCGCCAGATTCACAACCAGCTACACAAGAATTGGCGGCGTTGCTTCCGATATCGATTCCGAAACTATAGCTATGACACAACAATTTTTGGAAGAGTTAGGGCTTGCCCTTGTTGAAATGGATAAGTTAGTGCTTTCTAACAGAATTTTTATTGAGCGTCTTGAAGAAATTGGAATTTTACCTAAAGAAGATGCAATTGCTCTTGGCGTTACTGGACCAAATCTCCGCGCAAGCGGCGTCGAGTATGACGTCCGCCGCGCTAAGCCCTATCTTTATTACAATGAAATTGATTTCAGAATTCCAACTTTTACAGAAGGCGATTGTCTTGCGCGTTATTTCCAAAGAGGTGATGAAGTTAAAGAAAGCGCAAAAATTTTGAAGCAATGTTTAGATAAGATGCCGCAAGGCGAGGTAATTGCAAACGATCCGAAGAGGGTTCTTTCTTATAAAACGGAAATCTATTCTAAGATGGAAGAGTTGATTCACGATTTTATGATAATTAACCAAGGAATCAATCCTCCGGTTGGCGACACATATTTTTCGGTTGAAAACCCAAAAGGGGAATTAGGGTTTTACATAGTAAGTAACGGAACAGGTAATCCGTGGAAATTGAAAATAAATTCTCCGTCATTCTGCAATTTGCAAGCTATATCTCAGATATGTAAAGGCGCAATGGTTTCTGATGTTGTTGCAATAATTGGTTCGCTCGATCCTGTTATGGGAGAAGCGGATAAATAATCACAATCGTGATCTTGCTATTGATCATAATCATGATCGAAAAGAGCATGAACAAGATCACGATCATGAGCACGAAAAAAAAATATAGAATATGTCATTCAAATTCACTGAAGAAAATATTACAAGAATAGCACAAGCCCGGAAGAAATATCCTACTGCGCTTGCGGCTGTGATGGATACAATTTATATCGCGCAGGAACAAAACGGCTACATCAGCAATGAAGTGATGGAAGAAATTGCAATTGTTCTTGGTATAGACAAAGTGAACGTGTTGAGTGTTGTTACATTCTATACAATGTATAATACAAAACCAATGGGCAGGTACCACATTCAAGTGTGCACAAATGTTTCTTGCATGCTGCGCGGTGCCTACGAAATTTGGGACGGTGTTAAGGAAAAACTCGAACTCGACCACATGCAAGTTTCTCAAGATTCAAAATTTTCCCTCGAGGAAGTTGAATGCATGGGCGCATGCGGCTACGCTCCTATGATTGCAGTGAACGAAGACTACTTCGAAAATCTTAATAAAGAAAAAGTTTTTGAAATTTTAGACTCGCTCAAATAAATGGAAAGAATTGTTCTACCTCAAATACCAAATCTGAATCAGTTAGAAATTTATCTTGACAACGGCGGATTCGAATCTGCTAAAAAAGCTTTTGCAAGAACTTCGGATGAAATTATTGATGAAGTAAAAAAATCCGGTTTGCGTGGAAGAGGCGGCGCAGCATTTTCGGCTGGTTTGAAATGGAGCTTTATGCCGAAGACAACGGATAAACCGAAATATCTTTGTCTCAACGGCGATGAAAGCGAACCCGGGTCATTTAAAGACCGCCAGATTTTTGAAGACAATCCTTTTCAACTCATCGAAGGCGCAATTATCACTTGTTACGCTATTGGCGCTAATGTAGCGTTCCTTTACATCCGTGGCGAATATCATAAATGGATTAAGCTGATGCAGAAAGCGGTTGACGAAGCTTACGCACGCGGATTCCTTGGCGAAAAGATGAAAGAAACTTTTGGAATTGATTTCAGCTGCGATCTTTTCATTCACAAAGGTGCGGGTGCATACATTTGCGGTGAAGAATCTTCGCTGATGAATTCAATAGAAGGATTGCGCGGTTATCCGCGCGTTAAACCGCCTTTCCCGGCACAGCGAGGTTTATGGGGCTGCCCAACTACAATCAACAATGTTGAAACAATTACAAACGTTCCGGCAATTATCAAAAATGGTTGGGAATGGTACTCGAAGATTGGTGCTCCTAAACATCCAGGTACAATTTTGTTTGGCATTAGCGGACATGTAAACAAACCCGGCGTTTATGAATATCCCACAGGAATTCTTCTGACTGAATTAATTTATGATGTAGCAGGCGGAGTGCCTGGCAACAAAAGAATTAAATGTGTTATTCCGGGCGGTTCATCAATGCCGCCGCTGCGCGGCGATCAGCTTGAAGGCATTCGTATGGATGCCGAATCACTGAAAGAAGCTGGTTCTGCAATTGGAACTGGCGGCGTTATAGTGATGGATGAAGATACTATTCTATTAAAAGTTTTGATTCGCATCGCTCATTTTTATCATCATGAAAGCTGCGGACAATGCACGCCCTGCCGCGAAGGCACCGGCTGGATGAAAAAAATATTGCACAGAATAGATGAAGGACACGGCACATCTAAAGATTTGGATCTGCTCGTAAGCGTTGCAAACAACATAGAAGGGAACACAGTCTGCGCGTTTGGCGAAGCCGCTGCATGGCCCGTAAAATTTATGATTATGAGTTTCCGAGATGAATTTGAAAAATATGTGAAGAAAGACGTTTCTATTCCCGTTCCAAACAAAGTTCATTCGATGAGAGGAACGGCTGTTCCACTGGCGGATTTGCTGAAATAAATTTTGAAGTATAGAAAATGTAAAATGAAAAGGCGGATCGAAAGGTCCGCCTTTTCATTTTTTTTAAATTAAATGACAGTTAGCACAACTTCAGTTTAATTACTGAATTTCTTTTTGCTAAAAGCAGAATCTGCAGCTTTAAGCTACCTAGCAGTCAATTCCAAATTAAATGTTATCTCTTTTCCATCACGAAGAACAACAACATCAACTTTATCGCCGGCTTTGTAGTCTTGTGACGCATACATAAAATCGTAAATGCTGTCAATTGATTTAATTCCGAATTTTACAATGATATCGCCCGCTTTCAATCCTGCTTTTGCTGCCGGACCTCCTTCAGTAACGCCCGAAAGTTTGTAGCCTGTTCCGTTATAACCAAACTCTGGAACTGTTCCAATTGTAACGCGTGTGCGTCCAACACTGCCTCGACTAGCAGGTTCTTCCACTTTAACATAATCGGGTTTAGTGTCAAGCTGATTAACTGCATTAGCGATATCAAAAACAAAGTTGGTAACTTTTTCCTGTCCGGTAATGTTAATTTTATCAACGTCATCGGTTGGTTTGTGATAATCTGAATGCGTGCCCGTAAAGAAGAAGAGAACCGGAATATTTTTGTTTGAAAATGCTTGATGATCACTTCCACCCGAACCAGCATCACTCATTGCTAATTTAAATCCGTATATGTTTTTTTCGTTCAGCAGGCTTTTCCATTTAGAAGAAGTGCCAGCACCGATAATTGTTAGGTTGTTCTCTTCATTCAATCTTCCGATCATATCCATATTTAACATAGCGACGATATTTTTTATATCGACCGGAGAATTGTTTGTGAAATAAGTAGAGCCGAGTATTCCAAGCTCTTCACCGGAGAAAGCGACAAAAATTATACTGCGCTTCAATTGATTTATTTTAGAGCCAAACTTCTCTGCGATTTCTAATAAACCTGTAGTGCCGGAAGCGTTATCATCTGCGCCGTTGTGAATCACTTTATCTTTTCCTTTATACATCGATGCTGCCAGCAGCTGATCTATTCCTAAGTGGTCGTAGTGAGCGCCGATAACAATAAATTCATTTTTCAATATCGGATCGCTCCCTTCAAGCATTCCTCCAACATTCCGGGCAATTTTCTCTATCACTTTTGTCTCAGTTTGAAGAGAGACTTTTGTGTTCTTAAAGATAAATGATATTGTTTTTTTCTCTGCATCTATTTGTTTTTGGAGTTCGGCAAAATTTAACTCTTCATTATTAAAGAGTTCATCAACAAACGATCGCTTAATGTGGATAACAGGAAAGTCTTTCATTCCAGCGGCGCCATCGTAACGTAATTCCATTAGCGGGTCTTCATCATTTTTTGGCGCCCATCGGTTAACAAGTATCAAGCCTGCTGCTCCTTTAGCTTTTGCGTTTGCTGCTTTATTTCTTAGCGAGGCAAAACGCTCAAACTCAGACCTTGAACTATCGTGCTCTGGGTGGCTTCTCATTACTATTACAACTTTACCTGTTACATCCAAATCGTCATAATCATCGTATTTCAAATTAGAAGCAGAGATACCATAGCCGGCAAAGATCAAGTTGCCGGAGAATTCAGCTTTACCTGAAAATGGAGCAGTAATAAAATCTTGCGAAACTATTAACGATTTTTTCTTCCCGTTAATTTCAAGTGCAAGAGAGTTATTTTTTGTTAATTCAATTTTTTCAATGAAAGGAAATTCTTGAAACCACTTTCCGTTGAATGCAGGTTTGAGTCCCGCAGTTTCAAATTGGCTTTTGATATAATCGCCAGCTTTTTTTTCCTCCGGGCTTCCTGTAAATCTGCCTTTCATTTCATCGGAGGCGAGGTAATAAACGTGAGATTTTATTTCTTCTGCAGTTATTGCTGCAGTTCGATTTTTATCTTGTGCAAAAGAGAACGAAGTAAGTAAAACGAGAAAAAGAATTGTTATTCTTTTCATAACTCTCTCTTTGAGTTGATTTGAAAAATTTGGGTATGAAAATAATACTATTCAGGCACATGAACCAAGAAATAATCTTTGGCTGTTTTTCCAATTTGAGTTGCTTGCTCAATAGTCATATGAAGTTCTGAAACAGTGTTATTTTTGGCGCCGGCCTCTACAATTGCCAGGTCAGAATCTTTAGCGTGTTTAACGAGCGAGCCGCAATATGCTGTATCTCCGCCATAACAAATAGATTTGCTGTCATAAATAAATTTGTAGCCAAGAGAAGGAACCGGTTCGGTTGAAATTCCATCGGAAGAGAGTTCGCGGTGATTTACTCTGAACGGTTTTATAGTGATCGATTCACGGCGGAAAGATTTTTCGTTATCGAGCGGTTGAAGATGAATTTGATATGATAATTCTTTGCGGTAAACTTTTTGAAAAGCATGATAGATGCTCTCTATCTCTTTTCCCCCTTTAGGATAATAAATATTGAGCGCGCTCTTTTTTCTTAATACTGAAAGATATGTTAAGAGTGACCAAACACCGCCGATATGATCATGGTGTCCATGACTGATAAAGATATCAGAAACTTTTAGAATAGTAACTGCTCCAACATCTTTGTTTAGATCTCGCAGAATTCCATCGCCCGGATCAACAATGAAAGTTGCTTTATCTGTGGTAATTAAAATTCCGGTTGAGATGTTTGGAATGGATGAATAAATTTTTATAAAGAAATCATCTTTGCGCCATATAAGAGGATATTTTTGATTGATGGTTTTCATTTTATTAAATCACTAATTGTGCAACAAGCCCGCCAATAAAAAATGCTGCGACCCAGGTTCCAGTCCAAATTATCATTCCTTCTTTCAAACCTCTCTCTTTCAACATAACAACAAACGATGCAATACACGGAACGAAAAGTGTAATTGTGATTATAGAAACTGTCTTTTGCATTACAGTTAAGCTCATTTGAAAGAGTCCTGCAGCGCCAAAATCACGCCGAACCATTCCCATCACAAAAGCATTTGCGGCTTCTTTGGGAAGCTTTAACCATGTTGTTGTAAGCGGCTCTAAAATGTTTTGCCAGACTTTAAGTATGCCAGTAATTTCCATCAAACCAACAGCAAGCGCACCAATAAAAAACCAGAAGCCCGCTTCTTTCATAAAGCCCCAGCTTCTGAAGAAAGTTTTCTTAAGAATATTATCAATTCTAGGCACTCTAATGGCAGGAAGATCGATCAAAAGAGGAGAGCTTTCACCCGGAAGCATTTTATTTAATACTGTCGATAGAACAATCAGTACCGTTCCGATAACTGAAACATATAGAAGCAATGCGCTTATACCAGCTCCGCTTAATAAAGCAGCAATTACGGCAAGCTGTGCAGAACATGGAATTACAAATTGAAGTATTGCCGTAACAATCGATTTCTCTCTTTCGGTGCCGAGCAACCTTGTTGTGATATTTGCCATTGTGATGCAGCCAAATCCCAGCATAATAGGAATTACAGCGCGTCCATTTAACCCAATCTTGTTGAATGACCTATCGAGCATTGTTGCAAGTCGAGGTAAATAACCGCTGTCTTCTAGCAGAGCCATAATTAAGTAAAATGCAAGCACAAGAGGAAGAAGTAAAAATAACAGATAAGTTGTGGTCATTGTAATGATGCCGAACTCGCCGAAAAGTAGTTTCAAGAAAAAATTTGAGAACTGAAAATGCGTTTCTGCTCCCTCAACTTTAGAATAATGTTCAAATTCTTTTTTCAAGGGTTCATTGGAATTCAAACCCTCTGTAAAAATAAATGATTTGTTACCAATTTTATTTCCTTCAGTGTCAAACTGTATTACATCAATTTTTGTATCTGAATGTTCGGCAACAATCGATTTAAGATTGTATTCGAAGAATCCCCTGCCAATTGTATTTTCTGTGTAGTCAACTATTCTTTGCGAAACAAGATCCCCGATGAAAAAATACATTAGCACAAGCATTAGAGCTAAAATTGGTAAACCTGTTATTGGATTTAACGACAATCGACCGAACCAATTAAAAATTTCCCCTTTCTTCGAATCTTCATATTCAACTGCGTCAAAAATTTCATTTACGCGGTTTCTTCTGCCAATATATATTCTTTCTCTTTCATCGGCGGTTCCGCATTCAGTATTGTTCTTCTTGGCTATCGATTCATCCCCTTCCAATATTAAAAGCGCTTCAGCTTGTGAGATGGATTTATTAGTAACCTGTTGAAGCATAAAATGGAGATCAAGTTCTTGGTTGCCAACTTTAGCTTTTTCGATCGCTTCATTAAGTTTTTCAAATCCCTGTTTATCAACTGCAGCGGTTTTAAAAACTTCCACGCCAAGTAGTTCTGATAGTTTTTTTGTGTCGATTCGGATTTTTCTTTTCTTCAGCTCATCGTTAAAATTTAAGAGCACAGAAACCTTTTTCCCCATATCAATAAGTTGAAGCGTGAGGAATAAATCGCGGTCGAGATTCACGGCATTTACAACGTTAATAATAACATCGGCAGAAAGAATTATATCTCTTGCAACTTTTTCTTCATCATTGAAAGAACCAACGCCATAAATACCGGGAGTGTCAAAGACATCATTTCCTTTATAATGACCTCTTGTGATCGAAATAGTTGTGCCTGGAAAGTTTGAAACATCTACGTACATCCCGCTCATGTAATTGAAAACACAAGACTTTCCAACGTTCGGATTTCCAGCAAGAACAATTTTCTGAGCGCTGGATGATTTATTCGCTTCCGAAATAATAGCTTCAGAATCTGCGATTGGTGAATAAGAAATAATATTGTCTGATTTCATAATTATTGAAGAATAACTTTAATTTTTTTTGCAAGATCGAATCCGAGCGCGATCTCGTGTCTATTTTTTTTGACCACAATTGTGCCGCCGGGAAGCCGGACAATACACTTTAACGTATCGCCTTCGCTAATTCCTAGACGAATCAACTGAGATTTTATATCGCCGGATGGAAGTTTTACAACCGTTACCGGCATTCCTTTTCTTGCTTTATCTAAAGTGCTATTTGCCATTTATATTATGAGAACAGTTTGAATTTGTACACTTGCCAAAAATGTTGAACGAATATCCAGTCGGGTCAAAACCGATTTCGCTGGAGATCTTTTTTACAATTTTTTGAATTTTAGGATCTGAAAATTCTTTGATCGTGCCGCAGTTAGTACATATTAAATGATCATGGCTAATTTTGCCTACATTCGATTCGTACCGTGTTTTATTCTCGCCGAAATTTCTTTTTGACAATATTCCGCATTGAGCAAGTAATTCAAGCGTATTGTAAACAGTTGCGCGCGAAATATTGGAATGGCTGCTTTTCATTTGAACGTATAGTTCATCGGCTCCAAAGTGTCCTTCGTACTCTATGGCATGGTCTAGAACTTCAAAACGTTCTGGCGTAATACGATTCTCTTCTCTTTTTAAGAAGCGCCTGAATTCTTCATGCGCTGATTGTCTATCCATAATATATAACTATTATTTAGATTTAGTCTGCATAAAGATAAATAGAATCTTCTATAATATGCAAAATTTTTTTTCTCCTATGAGTTCTATTAATCCTTTTTAATATTTCTGCCTGCTTTAAAATTTGATAAATGTTCTTCGCAGCGCTGTTAGATTTACAGATTTATAAAAGAATAGAATGTTTTTTATTACTTACGAAAGAGTTATTTTTATTGCAGCAATCATTCACAATTATCACAATTGAACTTTTTATCTATCGGAAGGAGTTTATATGTCTAAATCATTTGAAGTAATAGAGAGAGTCGGAATTTCTACCGAAGGATTCCCTGAAGCAGTTAAAGAAGTTATTCTCGAAGCCAATTCAGAAAAAAAAGTTGGCTGGTTTGAGGTTATTGAAGAAAGAGGACGAGTTACTGCTGAAGGAAAAATAGAATTTCAAGTGAAAGTAAGAATTGGAAGAAAACTAATAGATTAAACTTAAGAAAGGAAAAAATATGTCTGTTAAAATAGGCGAAGCTGCTCCGAACTTTACGCTTAAGAATCAAAACATGGAACCTGTTTCTTTAGCGGATTTTAGGGGAAAGAAAAATATTGTGCTTTTGTTCTTTCCGCTCGTAAATAGTTCACCTTGCGAAAAAGAACTTTGTACAATGAGAGACGGAATGAAAGATTACGAAAATCTTGATGCCCAGGTTTTGGCTGTGAGCGTTGATAGTTCTTTTGCTCATAAATTATGGAACGAGAAACAGAAATTTAATTTTCCGCTGCTAAGCGATTTCAATAAAGAAGTCTGCCAAACATACGGTGCATATTATGATATATTCGGCGCTGGTAAGTTCGATTACAAAGGCGTTGCAAAGAGAGCTGCTTTTGTGATTGATAAGAATGGCATTCTTCATTATGCAGAAATTTTGGAAGTCGCCGGAGAAGAACCGAACTACAACGCAATTCAGGAAACATTAAAAAAATTATCGTAGTTATTTCTTTTGGAGGGACGAAAAAAACTCGTCCCTTTCTTTTTAACGTCTTGTTTGGGTAACGTTGTTGCAAATGCTGAAAATGAAGCGTGTTGTTTGTTTTTATCAAAAAAATATTAAAATGAAATGCCACAAGTTGGAAAGAAAGCTCCGTCATTTAAACTCTCTGATAGCAGCGGCAAGAAAATTTCTTTAAGTGATTTTAAAGGGAAAAAAGTTGTTCTTTATTTTTATCCAAAAGATATGACTTCCGGCTGCACTCGAGAAGCATGCGACTTTAGAGATGCATTCCCAAATTTCAAAAAGATAAAAGCAGTTGTTCTTGGCATAAGTAATGATTCAATAGAAATGCACAAGAAATTTATTGATAAGTATAAACTTCCTTTTACATTGCTAAGCGACTATAAAAAAGAAGTTGTTGAAAAATACGGCGTTTGGAAAGAGAAAAATATGTATGGCAATAAATATATGGGAATTGAAAGAACAACTTTTATAATAGATGAAGAAGGAATGATTATGAAAATATTTCCGAAAGTTAAAGTTGCCGGACACGTAGAAGAAGTATTGAACGCATTGAAGGAGAATTAGATGCTTTATGTAACAAGACGAGAAATCTTTAGCGCTTCGCACCGTTTGTTCAATCCTAACTTTTCTGATGAAGAGAACGAGAGAGTTTTTGGGAAGTGCAGCAATCCCAACGGTCACGGTCATAATTATATTTTGGAAGTGGTTGTTAAAGGAGAAATTAATACTCAAACAGGTTATGTAATCGATTTGAAGTTGTTGAAGCAAATTATTCTTGAAACTGTCATTCGTAAAATCGATCATAAAAATCTAAACGTTGACGTTGACTTCTTAATTGATAAAATTCCTACCGCAGAAAATATTGCTATAGGAATTTGGGAGCAGCTAATTGATAAAATTCCTTCGGGCAAACTTTATTCAATAAAGATTTATGAGACAGAAAATAATTATGTAGAATATAAAGGGAAGGCATAAATTGAATTTTGAAAAAGCAGAAAAATATATTCATGATATTCTTGTAGAGTTAGGAGAAAATCCAAAACGAGAAGGATTGAAAAACACGCCTCGCAGGGTAGCTAAGGCATATGAATTTTTAACTCAAGGATATAGAAAAGATGTAAAAGATATTTTGAATGGTGCAATCTTTGAGGAAAAGTATGATGAAATGGTGATTGTTAAAGATGTTGATTTTTATAGTATGTGCGAACATCATCTCCTTCCGTTTTATGGTAAAGTGCATATAGCTTACATTCCTGATGGAAAAATTGTGGGACTTAGTAAAATTCCAAGGATAGTTGATATCTATGCGCGCAGAATACAAGTGCAAGAGAGAATGACACAGGAAATTGCAGACACGCTTGAAGTATTTCTTTCTCCGCGAGGCGTAGCTGTTGTTGTAGAAGCGTATCATATGTGTATGATGATGCGCGGCGTTCAAAAACAAAATTCAATTACTACTACCAGCGCAATGCACGGTATCTTTAAAGAGGATGCCCGTACTAGATCAGAATTTTTAAATCTTATCGCTCAAAAAAGAATCTGATGAGCAAAAAACAAAATGTAATTTGGATAACAGGCGCAAGTTCCGGCATTGGAAAAGCTCTTTCAAATGTGTTTGTAAGTAACGGACTGGTTGTTCTTGGAACTGCAAGAAGGTATGAATTTCTTGAAGCCATGGGAAAATCTTTCAATAAGTTCGAAAAAAAATTTATCCCCTTTCAATTAGACATTTCAAATTATGATTCTATTGTAAAATTTTTTGAGACTATTTCCTTGGAATATGAAATAACGGATTTGATAAACAACGCCGGTGTTACATCCTTTAATAAAGTAATTGATGATTCGATCGAAGAGATAGAAAAAATTATCCAAACAAATTTGTTGGGCGCTATTTACGCAATAAAAACAGTTCTTCCGGATATGATCCTAAAGAATAGAGGGACGGTCATTAACATTCTTTCAGTAGTAACGCAAAAAATTTTTCCTGCTAGTAGCGCTTATTCTGCTTCAAAATACGGATTGCTTGCTTACACCAAAGTTTTACGAGAAGAAGTTCGCGAAAAAAATATACGAGTCATAAACGTTTTACCCGGCGCTACTGCCACGTCAATCTGGCCTTCCGCAGCGCTTAAAAAATATAATGAAAGGATGATGAGCGCAGAAAAAATTGCAGAGCTTGTTTATCGGCTTTATTCAGAAAAGAGCAATCTTGTTACTGAAGAGGTTGTGATTCGTCCAATTGATGGAGATTTGTAAAGAAAATTTTTTTTGAATAAAAAAACCCCCGGCAGTGTATCGGGGGTTTTTGGGTTTTAGAACTCATCACGATACATTTTCATCTTTCTTCGTTCCATAATAAAATTCTTAATTCCGCCTTTTATTCTTTCCTTAAAAAAAATCATATTTGACATTCTTCCACAATGTTTAGTCCATAACTCTTTTTGATCGGCATCGAGCATCTTGTAAATTTCAAGCCACCGTTTAACGCCGAGAGATTTGATCTCGCCCTGTAGTTTACTGTTCTCTTCTGTTAGCTGAAGAATCTTTTTCTCATCGATAAGATTATCGTCTATCATCTTCTTCAATTCGAGACGATTCTTTTGAATTTTAGCTCGAATATCGATGACACTTTTTCTGAATTGATAAGTTAGCTCGTCGAATTTTTTCTCCTGATCAGGGTTCAGCTTCAAAAGTTTTTCAATTCCTTTTTCTTTGAACGTTGGCGGAAAATCGCCTTTAGGTTGTGCGTTTGAGAAATTGACCAATAAAATTAAACCAAGAATCGCAAGAAATATTTTTTTCATTTCATCCTCCGTTGTTGTGAATTATTTTTCCTTTTCGGTAATTTGACACACAACATCGAAACGAGGTTTAATTATTTCATTAAACCCATTCAAAGCAGATTTTGTCAATTATATAAAGCCGATAATTTATGGTGCAAGAAGACGATTTCTATTTAGTTAATGAATTTCTGAATGGAGATGAAAGCGCATTTAATACTATTGCTAAGAAGTATCAAAAAAAAATATATTGGCATGCGCGGCAAATGCTTGGTAATCATCTGGATGCCGATGAAGTAACTCAGGAAGTATTGATTGTTATTTATAAAAAGCTCAAGAATTTCAATTTTAGGTCATCTTTGTTTACATGGATTTATAAAATAGTTACTACAAGAAGTTTGAACGAATTACGCAGAAGAAATGTTAAGAAATTCTTTTCTGTTGAAGATGAAAATCTTAACATTACCGATGGAAGGGATATTATAAATGATATTTCAAACAAAGAGAGAATTAACGAATTGAAGAAAACCCTTGATAAATTACCAACAAAGCAGAGGCAAATATTTGTAATGAGAAATTTTGATGAACTTTCGTACGAAGAGATTTCCGTTATAACAGGGAAAAGCGTTGGCGGTTTGAAAGCGAATTATTTTCATGCTTTAAAAAAAGTGATGGAGATGACAAATGAAAAAGAATGAAGAAAAAATATTGAAATACCTTTCCGAAATGTTAACGAATGAAGAACGAAAGCAATTTGAAATAGAACTTTCGCGGTCCTATGAGTTAAAAAAAGAACTCGATGCAATTCAAAATAGATTTGTTCAATTCAGGTATTTGGAAACCGAAAACGCCGACGAAAGATATTTTGCTTCACTTTTACCTAAAGTGTATTCCAGAATTGAGCAAAATGTAAACCCAATTAAAAAATGGAAAGTAGCGCTCGCTGCTCCTTCCTTTGTTGCAATTATAGTTTTAGCAATTTTGATTTTCCGTCCTAATGGTTATAACACTATGTATAAAGATTTAGCTCAAGAAGTGATTGATAACATATTCGATGAGGACGTTTCTCAATTATATGTCTCGGAAATAGATATAACTGATGAGGGGAATATTTTAACTAGTCAACTAAACAATTATGATATAAGTCCGATTGATGATTCAGCCAAAGAAAATATTTTGACTGCTTACGATTATCTCATAGATGACGACATATTGTACATAAACAATCTTTCTGATAATGAACTAAAACAACTGCAAAATAAAATAAACTCAGCAATTTCTTACTAGGTGATAAAATGAAAACAAAAGTTTTTTTGATCTTATTAGTTGTCATTTCTGCTTTTACAACTTCTGCCCAAGAGATGAAAAAACCAAAAGGGTCTAAAGCGTTAGAACGAATTGAACAGATGGAAACCAGAAAACTTATAGAGATATTGGAATTAAAAGAGGAAACAGCCGTTCGATTCTTTGCGCGCAGAAGTGAATACCGGAACAAACACCTTGATCTATTAAACCAACGCCAGGAAATAATTCGAAGTATAGGTGTTTTACTTAGTAACGAAGATACCGGGGAAGAGAGCAGATTCAAAGAAAAGCTGAATGGACTAACAGAGACCGAATGGAAAATATTTAAAGAAAAAGAAAACTTTTATAAATCGTTGTCCGACCTGTTAAGCGCCAAGCAGATACTTAAATTAGCTTTGTTCGATGAGCGGTTCCGCCGCGAAGTTAGAGAAACTCTAATGAATTACATGCGACGAAGCAACCGCGATTGATCAGAATTTCTTCTCCCTTAAAGTTGCTTTTGATTCTATCGACTAATATTTTTGCATCGACTATTTGCGGAAGTGGTGAAATTGGTATACACGCTACTTTGAGGGGGTAGTGCCCGTTCGGGCGTAGGGGTTCGAGTCCCCTCTTCCGCACCATCCTTAACAAATCAATAAAATGGGTTAACTATGAAAGATAGTTTCAAAATAATAATCGTATTCTTTTTTTCTTTACTAATCAGTCTAAATACTTTTGCTCAAAACGATATGGAATCTAGTGCAGCTAAAGCTTATAACGAAGGCAATAAACTTTTAAAAGCCGGCGATTATGAGGGCGCTGCAAAACAATATAAAGAAGGATTAAAAACTTCAAAAGATTATAGAATTTATTATCAGCTTGGCGTTACTCTAAAAAAACAGGGCAAGTCTCCCGAAGCTGAAGAAGCATTCCGCTCTTCCATTCAGAGTAATCCTAACTTCGATATTGCATATAATGGATTAGGTGGAATTTATTTTCAAGAAGGGAAGTATGCCGAAGCGGCAGAAGCTTTTAAGAAATTTGAACAATTGACAGAAAAAAAATCTTTAAAAGATCAAGCAAAAGAATATGTATCCCGCTCATTAGTTAAATTGGGTGAAAATGCTAAGAAAGAGGGTAATTATTCTAAAGCTTTAGAGTACTTGAACGAAGCAACTAAATACTCGGAACTTGATGCAGCGTATGTAATGTTATCAATCACACATTACGAAAATGGAGATTATGATAAAACTCTTGCTGTCGCTGATCAAGTTTTAAACATCAAAACAAGCAGATTAAAGGGCGCAGCTTATTATTATAAAGGAATGGCTTTCAAACAAAAACAAGATATAGAGAAAGCAAAACAATTCTTTGAAGAATCGAAGAAAGATCCGCAATACAAACGTCTTGCTGAATACGAACTGAATCTGCTAAAGTAATTTTTATTAAAGCCCTTCTTAACAAGGGCTTCTTTATTTATTATCTTACCTCGGCATAAAAATAATTTTATCCAAAGGAGCTTTCCGAAATGTTTATACCATTGCGTTCTCTAGCTCAGTACGATTTTCGGAAAGATGTTTTCTTTTCTCAAGTAAAGTCAAATATCATTACGTAAGGTGAGTTAATAAAATTATACTACCAATACATTGCCCCTTTGACTTACAACTATGTAGGATTAGAATGTTGGTTGATCAATATAAATACAAGTTAAAAAAGCTCCGTTAGGAGCGGCATAATATCATTAAGAGATACATAAGCGCAAAGTCAGAGCACTCATAACCACATCTTTTTTTAGTTATTCCTTCCAAAACAAACACCAAAACGAAATCTATTTTTCTAAATTCAGCGTCAAACCTTTCTCTCAATAAAAGGAGAGGGAAAACTGTCAAACTTTTTTAATTCATTTCTCTCTTTTTCCACGCTGTGTGAATGAGCCAAAAGATTGCCAGAAGTATGGTAAGCATGAATATTCTTGCCCCCCAGATATAAGGAACATTCACGGGGTCAACATTTTTAAGCATCAGAATCGGTAATGCATCATTCATAAACCACCAGATCATAACAATCAATAATACAACAGGCGTAATGTATTTCATAATATAATAGAATATGCGTGGGATTCTAATATCGCCCCCATCATTCATTTCTATCCAAGCTTTATCAGCGCCAAAAACCCACATGAATAGAATAGTTTCGATCAATGCAAAAACAACTAAGCCAAAAGTTCCAGCCCAGTAATCCATTTCATCAAGAAATCCGAACTTTAAAAAGAAAATAACAAGTTGAACAGAGACCAATACGACAGCTCCTAAAGTAGCAACCGCTTTTCTTCTGCTCATTCCAAATTCGTCCTCTAACAAAGCTACAACCGGCTGCCCCATAGCTACTGAAGAAGTTATTCCAGCAAAAAATAAAAGCAAAAACCAAAGAAAACCAAAAAATTCTCCAAAAGGAATTCTTTCAAAAACGAGCGGCATAGAAGCAAATCCAAGATCGAATGCGCCCCCTTTAGCCATAGCTGTTGTTGTAGTAATGCCAAAAAATGCTACTGCAATTGGAATTGCGATTGAACCGCCGAGAACAACTTCTGCAAATTCATTTGTAGTGGATGTTGATAACCCTGAAAGCGTAATATCGTCTTTTGGTTTTACGTAACTTGCATAAGCGTGTATTGTTCCCATTCCAACAGAAAGAGTAAAAAAGATCTGTCCGGCTGCAGCAAGCCAAATTTTAGGATCTCCTAATTTTGAAAAATCGGGGTTCCAGATAAATCCAAATCCATTCGAAACTGAATTTTCAGGTATTGATGGATCTGGTGTGCCGAGTGTAATTACTCTTATTGCAATAATTACTGCGAAGATAAATAATGCGGGCATAGCAATCTTTGCAAGTTTCTCTATACCTTTTGAAATTCCTTTATAAAGAACCCAGAAATTCAAAAAGAAAGTAATTAGCATAAAAAGATACGCTAAAGTGATCCCTTCAAAATAGGGCGTTTCGATTCGTCCTTGATATCCGTAAAGAAAATTTTTCATTTCAGTAAAACTTTCTAACCCAAAATAAGTTTTAGTGATAGAGAAAAAGCTGTATGCGAGTGTCCACGATTCAATGTAAGTATAATATATCATTATTATAGTAGAAACGAACAAACCGAGTGCGCCAAAATATTTTGCAGCTTTATTTTTCCATAACATATCGAACATTCCGGGCGCGCTGCCGTGCCGGAATTTTCCGCCGTGTCTTCCAATTCCCCATTCGATCCACATCAAAGGAATTCCAAGAATTAAAAAGAAGATGAAATAAGGAATCATAAAAGCGCCGCCGCCGTTTGATGCAGCTTGAACCGGGAAACGTAAAAAATTTCCAAGCCCTACTGCGTTACCCGCAACTGCTAAAATTAAACCGATGCGGCTGCCCCATTGCTCACGTTCATTATTGTTCGGCATGCAAACTCTCCAGATTTGTGATTGTATGAAAAGAAAAAATTTTTGCAAATATCTAATAATCAAAAAAGAATAGCAACAATAAACTTAATTGAGACAGCCAAGAAAAATATTGTAGAGCGAAATTTATTTCGCTTAATTATGCAAACAGTCCAAACTTTGTCTCATGGGCGCTGACTTAACTATTTGTTTATACGGTGTTGTTTAAGCGAGATGTCCAAAAGACCCCTTTGGGAAATCTTGCTCTACAATTGGTATGAAAAGAAAAATTTTTGCTGATATTCAACAATCATCTTTCAGAGGCAATATTTTTTTTGAGTTGCAGAAAAGATTTTCTTGTTATACTTCTCAAAACATCTGAGAAATTGATTTACAGTGTAGTTAAATTCATTTGCAAGGGGGGCGGATAAAAACTATTTTTCTAAAACTTCAACGCGGAGAACTAAACGAAACCACAAAGTTCGCAGAGGATATTGTGGCATAGACTTCACTATGTGAAAGTTTTTTCCCAAAGGGATAGATGCCTAAGAACCATCCTTTAAAAAGGTCTTGCTTTCTTAATTTTCCGGCAACAAAATACCTTATTGCTATCGGGAAAATTTTCTTTTTTTTAAAAAATATTAAGATTTTTCTTGACAATGACCTACCATCCGATTAAGTTACATACAGTTTCCAGCCGAAATAATAAATTCTTGTCAGAAAGGGTTATTTTATTTTTAGTAAATACTTAAAAGTAGAAAACCGATTACATGGAAATCAGAGCCAGCCATTCAGATTTGCAAGTTTATAATTCCTTAGGAGGATGCATGAAAAACAAATTAACCATTTTCGCATCGATTATCTTTCTCAGTTTAAACGTAATCTTTGCTCAAGCTCCTGCAGTTTCACCTCTTGATGGTGCAACTGGAGTAGCTCAGTCTACTACAACTTTTACGTGGACTGATTTACCTGTAGGTTCAAATCCGAATAGATATGATTTCGAGATTTACACCGATGCAGGCTACACAATACCATTAGAAGCTGGTCAGACAGATATTGTTGGTACTTCTGCAACTATTGTAACAGCGCTTGCTTTCAACACTACTTATTACTGGCAGGTGCGTGATACTGATACAGATGATAATGGTGTTGATGATGGCGCAGGTGATAATGGCCCTTATGCACAATTTTCATTCACAACAATTCTTGCAGCGCCATCTTTAACTGCTCCTGCTAATCTTGCTGCCGGCGTAACTATAGTTCCAACGTTTACATGGAGCGTGGTAACAGGCGCAGAAACATATGATCTGCAAGTTTCAACAAGCAGCGGTTTCGGAACTACCGTTATTTCACAAACGGGGTTAGCTTCCGCATCATATTCGGTTACAACAGCAAATCAACTTTCTAACAGCATAACATATTATTGGCGAGTTAGAGCTGTTAGAGCATCAGCACCGGCGTCAACGAGCGATTGGTCATCTTCGCGGGTATTTGTAACCGTTGCTTCTGCTATGCCTTATCTTACTGTTCCTGCTAATGGCAGCACAATTACAGGCAGTATGATTTTCTTTTCGTGGTGGACAACAAATTTAGGCGGGTTATATGATCTACAAATTGACGATGCCGCTGACTTTTTAACACCAATACAAACATTCTCTAACATACTTTATACAAATTATTATTGGACTCACACCGGGTTAACGCCTGGCAACACTTATCATTGGCGGATTATTTCGAAAACTAACCTGGGAGTAATAGCAAATTACTCTGCTACGCGTACATTTATAGCGCCTGGGCTGCCAACTGTTACAAGATCTTATCCAATTGGCGGTGTAACTGTTTACACAACAGCGCCAACATTATTTTGGTATACAGGCACATTTTTTTCCGGACAATATCAAGTACGTTATAGAGAGAGTACTGGTGCATATCCTGGCGTGCCTCAAGTTACAACAAGCGATCAATTTACCAACTTAACTGGTTTGACAGAGGGAGTAACTTATTATTGGCAGGTGCGTTCAACCGATGGCGTTAATTTCGGTAATTGGTCTGTTGCTGGTGATTCGAGTTTTGTTATTTATGGCGGTATTGCCACTCCGGTTGTACCATTTCCTTCTTTCCCAACCAACGGAGTAACTGTTTATAGTAATCCGCCAACATTTTTCTGGTATCTTGGCACGTGGGCGCCAGGTCTTCAATTCGAAGTTCAATATGCTCTCGACAATACTTTTAGCACAGGATTAGTTACATTGCCGTTAACATCAGATTTATTTGCAACGCCTGCTGCGTCATTAACCGCCGGCACAACATATTACTGGCGTGTAAGATCTTATAATGGGTCTACTTTTTCGGCTTACTCAACAGCAGCAAATTTTGTTACAAGTTCGGTTGCTGTTCCTACTCCTACTCCTTCTTGGCCAATAGGCGGGGCAACTGTATATGAATTAGCTCCAACTTTAAGTTGGTATGCTTATTCTACTGCAACATTAGAATACCAGGTAAATTACTCTGCATTTTCAAGCACAGGCGGTTCAGGCGATTTAAATCTTGGAAACACATTATCTGGTTGGACGGGCAGTTTTTCTTACGCTCTTAGCGGTTTGACCCCGGGTGTTACTTATTATTGGCAAGTTAGGGCAAGATTAGCTTCAAGTCCGGCAACAATTTCTAATTGGTCAATAGTTGTTTCATTTACTACATCGGCAGGCGCTTTAGCGGTAATGCCTTTGATAGGAAGCCCGAATTTTGGCCAACCGATTAACAATACTTCCGCTGTTCTTTCTTGGATAATTCCAACAAAGAGTAGTTCGCCATTAACTTATGATTTGCAGTATTCGAAAAAAGCAGATTTGAGCGACGCTAAAACAATTAGTAACGTGCCGAAAACATTTCATCAAGTAACTGGTCTAGAGAGCGGCGCTACTTACTATTGGAGAGTAGCTTCAAAGACAAATCAAGGGTCAGTTTCAAATTATTCAGCGGTTGGATCTTTTAGAACAGGCGGTATAACGAGCGTCGAAGAGAAGAGTTCAATACCTACGCAATTTGAGCTATTGCAAAATTATCCGAATCCGTTTAATCCAACTACTAAGATTTCATATTCTCTCCCGTCAAATTCATTTGTTACAATAAAGATATATGACATGCTGGGCAGTGAAGTTAAAACGCTTATCAATAGAGAAGCAGCAGCCGGTAAAAACACTGTAGAATGGAACGGTGATGATAATTTCGGCTATAAAGTTTCGAGCGGTACTTACATTTACAGAATTACTGCCGGTTCATTCTCGGCGTCTAAAAAAATGATTTTAATTAAATAAGTGTAGAGAGGGAGAAATGAAAAAATTAAGCGCTTCTATCTTTATCTTATTTGTGCTGGCTGCTATAGGTCTTGCACTCTATGCTTGCCATGTAACATATTTTTCTTAATGAACCGAATAGGTGTTAAGAAATAGATTTTTAAAAGGTCGCCGATCTTGGCGACCTTTTTGCTTTAAACCGAACGACAAATATTTTCTTATGATGAAATTTTCTTATTTACCTTATTCAATTATACTCAAGCATCAATTCAGTATTTCATACCATTCCAGAAAAAGCACGCCGGCTGTTCTGCTGAAAATCTTTTATGAAGGATATGAAGGATTTGGAGAAGCGGCGCTTCCGCCTTATCTTGAAGAGACACAAGAAAGCGTTGTAAATTTTTTTAAGCAAGCTTCTAAGACCTATTTTGAAGATATCACAGACCTGCATTCTGTTAGTCAAACTATCGATTCAATAGCCCCGGGTAATTATTCTGCAAAAGCAGCAATTGATATTGCCGTTCATGATTTAGCAGGAAAGATTTTAAACAAACCATGTTACGCTCTTTATAATATAAAACCAGGTCAGCTTCCATTTACTTCGTTTACAATAGGGGCTGACGCTGAAGAAATGATCAAACAAAAAATTAGAGAAGCAGACGAATTCAAAATCCTCAAAATTAAACTCGGCACTAAGCACGATAAAGAGATCATAAAAACAATACGAGAAGTAACCGGGAAACCACTTTATGTTGACGCCAACCAGGGCTGGAGAGATAAAAAATCTGCGCTTGAAATGATCGAATGGTTGAAAGGGGAAAATGTTTTGCTGGTAGAACAGCCGATGCCGAAGGAGGAACTGGATGATTTGCAATGGCTGAAAGAAAATTCTCCATTGCCTATTATTGCAGATGAATCTGTTCAACGGTTGAACGACATCGAAAAAAATATAAACTCTTTTGACGGCATAAACATAAAATTGATGAAATGCGGAGGAATTAAAGAAGCTTATAAGATGATTATGCGCGCAAAAGAAGTTGGGTTGAAAGTTATGTTAGGATGCATGACAGAAACGTCTTGCGCTATCTCTGCGGCGCTTCAGCTTGTTCCGTTAGCAGATTATGCAGACCTTGACGGCAATCTGCTCATTTCAAACGATCCATTTTTCGCACAAACCGTAATAGAAGGCAGATTGAATCTTTCGAACAAATTAGGTTTAGGCATAGAGCAAAAATTTAATCTTCCATTTATCGATATCTCTTAACAGCTCGCTTGCTCTGTTTAGATTTCACTCTTATTTGCTTATATTTTCGCCGTTAAAAATTGAAATAGAAAAACTGATAATGAGTAAGAATTACTTTTCGAACATAGTATTTAGCGCTGCTGCAATTAAATGAAGGAAATTTGAATGCTTATTAAATCGAAAATTATTTTTGTAATGATTATTCTTCTATCTTTTCAAAACTGTCAAACAAGCGTTCAAGCCGAGTCCGAAATTTTTATCCATTTCAATCAACTTGGATTTTTGCCAAATGATGTCAAAACGGCTATTGTGCTTTCATACCAAAAGTTAGATGGTAAACAGATATTCATCTTTAATTCTAAGAACAGGCAAAAAGCATTTACCGGATATTTAACGAATAATAGAGGGCAATACGGCAGTTTCCCTTTTACTTACATTATTGATTTTTCTACACTAAAAGAAACAGGAGAATATTTTTTTCAATTCGATCAACAAAGATCTTTCACGTTTAGGATGGGTGAAAATATTTTTAACGGTTTAGCAGATTCATTGCTGCAATTTTTCAAAATTCAACGCTGCGGTTATACAGACCCATTTATGCACAGAGTTTGTCACATCTCCGATGCAACAAGCATAATTGACGGAAATAAAGTAAATGATAGAAGAGTTGATGTTACCGGCGGCTGGCACGATGCGGGCGATTATATTAAATCGCTTAACACCACAGCATACGCAACTTATATGCTCTTATTTTCGTATGAGTTTGACCCGATAAAATTCGGGTTTGATAACAATAAAAACGGCGCACCCGACATTCTTGAAGAAGCAAAGATCGGTTTGGATTGGATGCTGAGAGCTTACATCGATAAGAATAAATTTATAACCTTAGTACAAGATATGCGCGATCACGATGTCGGCTGGCGTATGCCGGAAGATGATCCGCTCGGTTTCGACCGCCCTGCATTTGTTGGAATGGGAAAAAATTTAATCGGCATCTATTCTGCAACAATGGCGTTAGCATATCGTATTTGGCGCGATAAGTTTCAATATCCCGAGTTTGCAAATCAATGTTTAACCGCCGCACAAGATGTTTATTCAATTCGCAATATTGCTGCCGATGTTGATAGCAGCGGCACGGGCGTTTATCTCGATAAATCTTTTGAAGGCAAAATGGCGCTTGGCGCTGTTGAATTATTTATCTCTACAAATAAACAATCGTTTTTAAATGACGCTGTAACTTATGCAGATTCTGCAGATTCCGATTATTGGTGGAGCTGGGGCGATATAAATTCGCTTGCTCATTATCGCTTGGCTAAATTTATTCCCCGCTTTGCAGTGTATATTTCTAAAAACTTGGAAGAGTTCAACAAGAAGAAAAATGATAATCTTTTTGGCAACGGCGTTTCACTTAGCTGGGGAACAAATGTTACATTACTCGGCGTAACGCTTCAAAATATTCTTTACAAAAAATTAACGAACGATTCTAAGTATGATAGCGTTTCTGTTTTTAGCCGCGATTTTATACTAGGCAGAAATGCCTGGGGCATCAGCTTTGTTTACGGATTCGGTAAAAATTATTCGAAAAATTTCCATCATCAAATTTCATTTCTGAAAGGGAAACTGCCAGGCGGTTTTGCTGCCGGACCAGCATCGAAGGAGCTTGTAGAAAAATCAAAAATTCCTTATGATAAACCAGATCATTATGCTAAATTTCAAACCAAAGAAAGTTATTACAGAGATGATAGACAAGACTACATTACTAATGAACCGACTATAACCGGCAATGCAACGGCAATGTTTGTTTTTGGCAATTTGTCCGGCAGAAAGTGATAAAAACAAACTGTTTTATTATGAAACAACTGCTGTATTTTTCTCATTTTCAGATTATTTTTTAAAAAAAATAGACTTTAAGGAACGTAATAATAAGGTTTGGTGGCATATTAGTTGAACTTTATGCGTGTCTAAAATATCAAGGTGAAATATGGCTGCTAGCGTAAAAAAAACTTCCTCCGGTTTTTCTTTTATCGATAAAAACTGGGGAGGAATTTATCGTGGCGGAAGCTATTTACTAATGGGGCATAGAAAATCTGGAAAAACTTTAGTCGGATTGCAGTTCGCTCTTGAAGCTGCAAAATCTGCTGAGGTATGTTTGTATTTTACATTGACGCGCCCAAAAGATTTGATGATTCAAGCTGCATCGCTGAACTTTGATATTCAATCATACAT
Organism: Melioribacter sp.; assembly: GCA_020723965.1. Lineage (GTDB taxonomy): Bacteria > Bacteroidota > Ignavibacteria > Ignavibacteriales > Melioribacteraceae > DYHW01. The sequence goes on from DYHW01000001.1 coordinate 685,832, forward strand.
GAACCAGAACTTGATTATTGTAGTACGCGTTGCGCCCCCTATCGATATTCACGAAATGTATAACCCCGATGATTATTTAGTCGAATATTTTCATGATATTCTAACCGTTGTAGACCAGTACAAACCAACACGTATTATTTTTGACGAACTTACCCCCTTTGTCGGTTTCAGGAATCTCGATTATCTTAGAGATACATTCTTAAGAACGATAGAAAACATAGAAGAGAAAGATATTACAAGCTTGTTCATCATAAGCGAACCGGCTACACAAAAAGCGCATGCAATTGTAGATGGACTTTCTCAATTTGTTACCGGGCAAATTCAATTGAAAAAAGAGAGCAGCACAAGAGAAGGGAGACATCAAAGCGGAACTGTTACTATTACGCCTAACGTAGGACATACAGAAGGGCAGTTTACAGCTCCTTACAAAATAGAACCTTTTAAAGGCGTTACTACAGAGTATTCGTTGGACGCTACAAAAACTCAAGAAGATATTTCTATTTATCCGCACGTAAGGAATTTTAATAAACCTACAAGAATTGAAATCCCATCGGAGCCATACGCATTTTCTAATGTTTACAACTATAATGATTTTTTGCTGATACTTAATAATCAAATCGCATTATATAAAAGCACTGGGCAGGCATTTAATTTAATATCTTTTAGGTTAGACCCGGCAGCTCAAATGCGTGGTCTGTTATCCATCAATCAGCTTCAGAACGCAGTTAGAATTTCTACAAGCAAGAAGGACAAACTTTGTGTTGTAGAAAATAAAGTAATTGTTCTGCTTGTTAGAAGCGGTCTGAAAAGCGTAATCGATCTCATTTCTAGTGTTCAGCATAATTTACCAAGCCAAGACCTCAACTATGTGAATGCTGTTTTGGATTTTATCTCTATCTATAATCTTGTAGTTGATGAACGCTTTGAAAATGCTGAAGAAATGATAGAAGTTATGCTCTCTTCGGATGTAGCATCATCGCAGCATTATCAGCCGCTTAATAAATTTTTAGGTGAATGAGATATTTCTCAAAAATATTTCTTTTGTTGATTTTTACAACTTATGTTGGAGTTTCCGCTCAGAACCGTTCCGAAGCATTAAAACGTCAAGCTCTAATTTTAATGAAAGAAGGGCGTTTCGGCGAAGCGGTCGATCAGCTTAATAAATATATTTCTGCAAACCCGAGATTATCAGATGGATATCATTTAAGAGGATTGTGCTACGAACAAAAGACCCAATACCAATTTGCTGCCTTAGATTTACGCCGCGCTAGAAGATTAAATCCCAACGATGAAAAAATAAAAAGTGATCTTGATAGAGTAATTACTGTTTGGCATGAAGAGCTATATCAAAAGATCGACGGGCATAAACGGGACATAGCAGTAAACCCAAAATATCCATTTAGTTATCTCGAAATTGGTAAATCTTATCGTTGGCTTGAAGAATGGGAAATGGCAGAAAATTGGTACGATGAATATCTGAAACGCGATGAAAAAGCTTCGCCTGATGAAATAATACGTTATACTGAAATTTTAGCAAAGACCGGATCAATTGTTAAGGGGGAAAAGATTCTAAAAAATTATGTTGAGCGTTATCCTGATGATTGGCGGCTGTGGAGCCGTTATGGTTATTTCACTTTGTGGCTCGGTAAAAATAAAGTTGCAAAAGATGCATTCAAAAAATCGCTCAGCTTCAAACCGTTCTTCAAAGAAGCGCAAGATGGTTTAGACCTTGCCAGCAAACAAGGTTATGTGCCATTATATGTTGGTCGTAAATCCGAAATAACGCAAACGCAAGAATACCCGATCGATCGTTATAACCGACTAATAACGCAAAATCCTGATGATGATGACAGCCGCTTTAATCTTGTGAACGAATTGGTCAACGCCAATCGTTATGAAGAAGCTCTTTATCATTTAAAAATTCTTTCTTCTAAACATTCCAACAAAGATATTTTCAAGTCCCAATGGAAAACCGTAACTGAATACCGCGATAGTATTTTTAACAGCAATATACAACGTTATACAGAAGTATTAAAAAACAACCCTGCTGATAAGGATGCAGTAAAAAAATTGGCCGAATCATACGCTCAATTGTTCTACTATGATAACGCTATTAGAGTGTTATCTGAATATTTGCAAGACAGGCCGGAAGATCAGAATCTCGATATTCGTTTCGATTATGCGAAGTATTGTGCATGGAATTATGAAAGGGAAAGGTCTATTGACGAGCTGGATAAACTGCTAAAGATCGAGCCGAGCAATTTAGATTATCAGCTTCTGCGCGGGCAGTTAGCGATTTGGACATTGAACGAAATTGACCTTGCCGAAAAATATTTATTAAATGTTGCTGAAACTCGCCCGCGTGATATTTCTACACTTATTTCTGTAAGCTCTCTTTATTTATGGAAGAAAAATTTTACGGAATCTAAAAAATATTTGGATAGAGCAAAAGTCATTGATCCTAAAAATCCAGAAATTGGAAATGCGGAAAGTAATTATGCAAGTCATCTCTCTGCATTTGAAGAAATGAAAATATCGGAACTCCGCGTAGAAGCCGGCAGACTTGCAAAGGGCGGTAATTGCGATGCGGCTCTAGCAAAATATGAAGAATATCGAACTAAGCGGGCTGATTTATCTAATGAAGAATTGTTCGAGTATGCCGAAATAAATTCTTGCACTGGAAATTTTGATAAGGCAATCGAGACCTATGATAAACTTTTAAAGGATCAATTTGATTATTCACTCGCTTTTCTACGCGCTAAAAATATTTTTTTTCAGCGGGATACGCTACTTGCCGTTAAAGAATTTGAAAGTTTGGCAATGATAAATCCTGAAGATTCTGATTTACAAATTTATCTTGCTGATTCTTACGCTCTTGCTAATCAATTATCCAAAGCAGAAATGATCTATCGCCGTCTGAAATCTAAGTCGGCTTCTACAGAAAAAATAAAAGAGCTTGATAAAAAAATATTATACTTATCTGATTATTATGTTGCAGGTAAGCAGTTCGATAAAGCAAAGTCGGTTTTTGAAGAGCTTTTGAAAAAAGAAAAAGATGCTTCTTTTATTAAAGAAATAAATCAGCGCAGAATCTTTTTGGCGGAGGCATTGGTTCAAAATAAGAAATATAAAGAAGCCGAAGATCTTTTTGACGAACTAAATGAGACAATTACAATACCTGAACTACGAAAAGATTTGAACACTAAAAGAATTTATCTTGGCGATGCCTATGTTGCACAAGAAGAATTTGGTGATGCTGAAGATATTTATAATGATCTTTTAGAGAACGCAACAGATACTACTGAGATCAGAATGCTCAATGAAAGAATTTCTTGGCTTCCGCCTTCAATTTTCAGCAGAGGAATTACAAGCGTAGGCAATTTTTTATCGAACTTTCTGCCTTCTAATTTTGGCTGGTCCCCATTTTCAAATTATTATCGTGATAATCTTAGATACCAGCTTGTGAATTATGGTTCGCGAGCCGATATCCGTTTTGGCGGTTTTCTATTGCTTGGAGCAATCTATTCTCGTACTGCGATCGATAATTATATAATTAAAAAAGAATTTACTCAAATGAAGGGTATTGCAACTCTACAACTCTCAGATTATTTATCTCTTTCCGGCAAATTCGGTTATCTCTCTACTATCGGAGAATCAAATCAACAATTGGGAGATGCTTCTTTGCTGTTCGAGAAATCAAATGAATTTTCATTTTCTCTTTCTTATGAAAGTATTGATGCGAGAATGCTCTTCTATTCGCCAAATATATTATCGCAAATTATTAGAGCAGAACATTACAAATCAAATGCTTATTACATCTACAGAAAAAATACGCATCTTTCCATTTTATATAATTATTTCAAACTTGACGACGGGAATTTAGGAAACGATCTGCAATTCAAGTTCGGTAAAAATTATTTTGATAATGGAATTTTTGGTTATGAATTTTATTTTGCTGATTACGGTTTTGTTTCGCCTTTCTATTACTCGCCTCAGAATTACGAATCTCACAGCTTATGGACAGAGTGGGAATGGCTCGTTTATAATAATCTCAAAGTGAAAGCATCTGGAAAGATCGGCTACATACCTAATATCGATTTTGTGATTTCCGAAATCTTTAGCGAAGCTAATTACAATCCTTATGCAAGTCTTTTGGTTACTGGAAAAATAACATATTCTAATAGTTTTCGTTTTGGCGCTTCTTACAGAAATATATCACTTTCTCTTTCGGCTTCTTTGGGTATCTTTTAACGCTATCGCCATTTTTCCTGAATCGCTATGCCGCCGCTTTAGTGAATCATAATTGCATTTTTTTTATTTTCTTTGCATTAGTTGATTAAAGTCTTGTAACCAAAAATTGCTTGTTGAGTTGAACATTTTTCTGATCAATTTCTGTTGATAAAAAGAATTTATAGCGGTCTTTTAGACATATTCTTTAGACTTTACTAATAACTTATTCCCTTGCAATAAGTTAATCAAAAAGTTATATTTCAAACAAAATATGTTTCTGAATGAGGCAGATCACGATAATTGTGTTAACTCGAAACAAACTTGTTTAATAATACTTGAAATTTCCAAAGAAAATGATGATTTCAATGGCATTCAAATTGCCTTATAAATTTGTCTATCAGACTTAAACAAAATGATCGGGCAAAACCAAAAATATCAAATAGCTCTAGATAACCGTGAAGTTCAACCTCCTAAAAGAAATGAAGGAGTGGAAAAATTACGTGTTATTTTTATATCGGGATTTCTCTCTATTCTTTTAATAGCAACAATTATAATTACGCTTCCTATAACTGTTTTAAGTTGGAGCGGGTTATTTGTTTATTCTTCAATAGTTTCATTAGTTATTTTCCTTTTTATCCTTCTTATCAGATATTTTACAACTCTGTTCATGGCTTATTTTTACATAACTCGTTATACTGTGCAAACTAAAGAGGGTTATTATCCTTTCATTTCTATAATTGTACCGGTTTATAATGAAGGAAAAGTAATACACTCGTCAATAGAATCGCTGCTTGATTTGGATTACCCGAATTACGAAATACTTATTGTAAATGATGGCTCTACAGATGATACTGCAACAGTTGCAGGCTCTCTTGTCGGTTATCAAAAGGGGAGAAGCGGATTAGTAAAAGTTTCTCTCATCAACAAACCCAACGGGGGTAAATCAAAAGCTTTGAATGCTGGAATTCAGTACTCCGAAGCGCAATTTGTTTTATGCATGGATGGAGATTCTCAGCTTTCTCCCGAGACTTTAAGAGTGGCTATTCGTCATTTTATTGATCCTACCGTTGGCGCAGTAGCCGGAAATGTTAAAGTACACAACCGGAAAAGAATTTTAACAGACCTTCAAGCTTTAGAATATCTTGAAGGATTGAATATGGCTCGCAGTGCGCAAGGTTTTGTTCAAATGGTAAATATTATACCTGGTCCTATCGGATTATTCAGAAAGACAGCACTTCGTAGCGCCGGTTTTTATTCCAGCGATACTTTTGCAGAAGATGCGGATATTACTCTGAAAATTCTTGCACAAGGTTGGAAAATTGTTTACGAGCCAAATGCTAAAGCTTATACTGAAGCGCCAATGACTATTCATCAATTATTAAAACAAAGATATCGCTGGACTCGCGGAATACTTCAGGCAATACGTAAACACAAAAAACATTTGTTTAATCCAACCATCAATTTCAATAATAGTCTTATTATGTGGTCTATGTTTTATGAAGCGCTTGTTTGGCCCGCCATGAATATTTTTGTGAATTTATATTTTATTATTGTTGCTATTTTTTATGGATTATCCAGTTTTATATTTTTGTGGTGGGTCGGCATTGCAGTTTTAGATTTGATGGCAGCAGTTTATTGCATTGCCGCTGAAAAAGAAGAATTTCGTCTTGTCCCTTATGCTATAATTTATCGTATTGTATTTATTCTGCTTATAGATGTTACTAAAGCAATGGCAACAATTGAAGAGTTTATTGGTGTTAGAATGACATGGGGCAAATTAGAAAGAGCGGGCTTGGGCGGCGTGCCTGCGCGGTCTCGCATAGTTCCAGACGCTGCCTCAACAACATAATTATTGAAGATATTTAATAGAGGTCAAAATGGAATTGATACCGATTCTTTCTCTTATCATCCTTGTTGCTACAATTTCTACTTTCATCCTTGCAGTAGGAGCTTATATACTCTATAAAGTGCGCGAGAGAAAAGGAGTTGCTTCACAAACGCCTCAGCCTGCCGCCATTCCTGCAGAACTTATTTCGCCTGCTCCACTAGTTTCTGAACAGAGAATGGTTCAACCCGGAAGAAGAACTTTTGAAGTTTTAACTCAGCAGCAAGAGTATGGGCATGAGTATCAACGTCAACCGCAGTATATGATGCCAGAAGAACAACAGCGCAGCGGCGGTCCCGAACTACGCCCAACATTTGTTGGTGGCGCTCCGCCCATTTACGGTGAATCTAGATATCAAAGATCAACAGGTGAATCTGCTCGTTCTTACGAACCGGATAGAACTTCTTCAAAACGAAAATTTATGCGCTACACAAATGAAGGTTATGTAGAGCCAATAAAGCAGGAGAAAAAACAAGAGGATAACCTTAAGTGGCGGTAAGAGAAGCTAAAGGGTTTAAGGTTAATTACCTTATAATTTTTCTAAGCGGGTTGGTTTTACTCATTTCAGCTCTATTAGTCTTTCTTCTCATAATTAAAAACATCTATGGCAATTATGAATTAAGAGAGATCGTTCCTACAAAAGATAACTTAAAAATACTGCAAAACAGTAAAGTTAAGAAAGCCGCAATCTTATATTCAAAATATACAGAGAATATGCTTCCGGCAGGAAGTACTTGGCTGAGAGATAATGTTGATACATGGAAGAAGTTCATTAAGAATGCAAAAATGGATTATGATATTATTAGCGACCAAACAATTGAACTTGGGCGGCATTACGAATACAAATTGATAATTCTTCCAGGCTCAAAATCTTTGAGCGATAAAGAAGTGATGCACTTAAAGAGATATATTGAAAACGGCGGAAGTATTTTTGTTACAGGAGGCCCAGCAACTTTTTCTAATGAAGGAAAATGGAGAGGGTGGGATTTCTTTACTGAAGTGTTCGGATTGAAATTTAACCGGGAAATTAAGCCTGAAGAAACATATAAAGTACATACGCTGCGCGGTAACTTACCAATTACTGCCCAAATACCAACTGGTTATGCTTTAAAAGTTGCTACTTGGGATAGACCGATTTATGCAGAAGTTTTAGAACCGCGGGCTACTCAAGTTAGTTTTTGGTATGATTTCAGAAAGGAAGCTGGATTAGTCCGGGAAGAAATACAAAAAAGCGCTGGTATTGCCTATGGAACTTATGGCAAGGGACGGTTTGTTTGGTATGGCTTCGAGTTAAACTCTATACTGGGTGTTCAAAAAGACTATATCAACTTTGAAAAATTATTTAACAATTCTGTTAATTGGCTAATTTATAATCCTACGGCTTTTGTGAAGGATTGGCCTTCTCCTTACGAAGCTGCTATCGTTTTTATTCCTACTATAATGGAACAGCCAGGAAACATCTCAAATCTTAATCCTTTCATGGATTTCAAACAGACACCCGTTACTTTCTTTGTAGATCAAAATGCCGCATTAAAATATCCGGGGTTAATTAAATTGCTTGCTAAAAAAGGGGAAATAGGGGCAATTATAGATATTGGATTTCTTGAATCGCCTGAAGATACTATCAATAAACTTTTTAGTAAGGAAGTTCAGATTGCCAATTTAGAATATGTTGCCGATACTTTGAGCAAAATTGCTGATAAGAAAGTTAAAGCTATAATGCCGTTGAACGGCTATTACGATGACAACACTTTGCAAGGTATGGCAGCTTTTAATTATGATTTTTTAGTTACTGACTCGTTGACCGATCGATCTGTTCCTGAAGTTAGAATTAGAAACAATAAATCGATAATGATAATAACTAAAACAGCTCGTGATGACTATGAGATAGTTCGCAACTATGGTTTGACTAAACCTGAATATCAAAGATATACTTACGAAGAAGATATAGACCGTGTTATTTTTGAAGGGGGACTTTATGTTTTTAAAGTTCACACAGAATATCAATTATTACCACAGTATGCTGGCGTTATTAGAGATGTAATGCGTTATGCAAGAAACAAAAATATGTGGATTGCTTCCTTAAAAGATCTGAGAGAATGGTGGATTCGAAGAGAAGGTGTTGAAGTTCGTTATGAATCAAGAAGTAAAAGAAGAATTGCAGTTGAATTAACAAATCCAACGGATGAAAGAGCAGATGCGCTGGTTGTTCAAGTTAACCTTAACAGAAAAGTTAAAAACATAGATGTAAGCACGGATATTATTAACACACCTATTCCTAAGTTCAGACTTAGCGATGACGGTCAAACAATTTATTTTTATTTAGATAAAATGGACCCTCATGAAACAAGATCGCTTTTGGTCGATTTTGATAATATAGAGGGTTAATTTATTTATGGGAAAGAGAATTTGTAGAAATGATGATTGCTCTTATGCGTAGTGTATTATATTGTTTTTGTTCATTATTGGGTACTTTACGGTGATGTTGTGTTAAATGTATTGTTTTAGTGAGCTAAGTGAAGAAGATGTTTATTTTTGATTTTAGGTGCGCAGTTTTTTCACTCAAAAACATTAGATAAAACTGATTTGGATTTGTAATTTTATACTCATAAAAGAGATAGATAATTTAAAAAGCTAGTTGTGAAAAAAAAATCCTTAAAATATTTTAGACCTTTGTTGTTGTTTCTTACGGCTCTTCTCTTGGGCGGCTGCGTAGAATCATTGACTGATATTCAAACAAGCACTACTCCATCAATAGAAATTGTTTCTCCCAAGACTGGTGATTCTGTTCTGGTTGGGAAAAATTTAGTAAAATATAATGCAAGCGATGGAGCTGGCGGACAAGGATTATCGCACTACGAATTATTCATTAACGGAGTATTTAAAAAGAAAATCGTTCAGAATGATGATGGCACAAATCCAACTATCTACTTAGAAATTGATTCGACTCTTCTTTATGCAAAAATAAATTATCATTTGGTAGTTTATAATAAGTTGGGGAAACAAAAGTCCTCCAAAGTTCAAGAAAATATTTTTGTTAAGGATAAACTGCCAAAAACGCCTTCTAATTTATTTCTGGCAAAAATAAATGAAACAACCGTTACACTTTTGTGGGATGATAATTCTTCTAATGAAAAAGGTTTTGAAATTTGGAGAAAAGATATCGGTACGGCTGGAACAATCGATTACAGAAAAATCAAAACCGTTTCCCAAAACACAATAAGCACAACCGATTTCAATGTATCGCCATATATTACTTATTATTATAAAGTGCGCGCATATAACGATTCCGGTTTTTCCGATTTCAGTAATGAAGCCAACACAAGTAATTTGCCCGGCGGCTCGTGGAATTTGAAAGCCGAGGCGATTGGCGCAAGTTCTGTTCGCCTATTGTGGAATGACGTAGCACCTAATGAACACGGATTTATTATCGAACGAACAGACCCTCTAACAAATGATTATAAAGTTCTTACTGTAATAGGTCCAAATAAAACAGAGTATTACGATAATTCAGTAAGACCTAATGCAACATATTCTTATCGTGTTGCATTCTTCACATCTACTTCAAAAAGCCCATACTCTAACGAAGTTACTGTACTAACTTATTATAAAGATTTTCCCGCGCCCGCTAATCTTACTGTCTCTTACTTATCAGGCATTGGCGTTCAGCTTGATTGGACCGATAGAAATAAATTACAACATCAGGGAACTATTGTAGAACGGAGAATATTAGGGACAAGCGATTTTGTCGAAATCGGTTTAGTTCTTCCAGATGCTGCAAGATTTTACGATCAATTTGTTGGCCGCGGTAAATCATACATATATAGGGTAAGGCAGGTTTTAGATAAAAATGTTTATACACCGTATTCCGAAGAAGTTAGAATTGATATTCCAAACTGAGAATAAAAATGACTGACGATTTTAATCTTAATAATTCTTCTCCAAGGTTTATTTCTAAACCGAGCTTAGTTGTTGATAAATCGGGCAGGATAATAGCGCTTAGTTCGGAATTCAGAAAAATTGTTTCTGGCGCAGCGGCTCATCAGAACTTTTTCGATCTTTTTTATGGCGATAATTTAGACCTTCTTCGTAAACTTTTTTCTGAAGCAAAAGAAAATGAAATAACCACAAAAGATAAAATTGAAATTGAATTGGAATCTAGTAAAGAAATTTTCGATGTGGTTTTTATTCCTTTGCGCAGCGAAAATAATCTTTATCTTCAGATCGCATTCGATCCGCAGTTCAAAGAACCGCCCTCAACCGAAGTCAAAAAATTTTGGATCGCTTCTTCCGACATAAAAGAACTTGTTGACGATCAAAAAATCATTCGGATAATTGACAAGATCAAGCTGACTTTTCCTTTTTCCTTTATCGAAAAAGCTAAAGTGCAAAAAGAAATAAATGAAATTGAAGAATATTTCTGGATGAAAGACGCTTCGGGCAAATATATTTTAGTGAATGAAAAATACGCTGAGTCGATAGGATACAAAGCTAATCAGGTAGAAAATAAAACAGAAGCTGAATTGCTTCCCAAATATCTTGCAGATCTTTACAGCAGCATCGATAATTACATTACAAATTCTACTAACACAGTTCTTCTCGAAAGCAGCGCTAAGCAGATCGTTGAAGGCGTGCAGAAAAATATTTCGGTTGTCGAAATTCCTCTCTGCGATCTTGATAACAATGTTGTTGCTATAATTGGTTTTACTAAAAAATCCGATCCTAAAAAACAAATTATTGAGCAGCCGAAATTCGAACCGCTCTACTTCAAAACTATTCCTTTTGCAATATGCATCATCGATAATGAAAATAAGATTATTGCATGCACGAAAGATTTTTTAAAGTTGTTCAATCTCGGCTTGGAGATCGATTTAGTTGATTACGATGTTCACCAAATATTCGAAAGAGAATTTATTTCCTTATTTGAAACATTTCAGAGAAAAGATAATTTAAAGAATGAGCATGTTTTCAGTTATCTTTTCAGCGAGAAAACAAAATTAGCTGTTGACGTTAAATTGATTAAGATTTATGATGAAGAAGGAAAGTATATTGCAACTCAAGTATCATTTTTGCCAAAAGTAGAAAAAGATTTACAATTCGAAACAAAAGCAAAAATGTACGATATTCTCAATGAATATGTTCCCGAGGCGATTTTTATATATGATATTGAAAATCTGAAATTTCTTGAGGTCAATGAAGCCGCATTAAAATTGTATGGTTATAAACGGAACGATTTCCTAAATATGGACCTAACCGATCTCTACGCGCCTGAAGATATTCAAACATTGATTGAGACAGGCGAAAGTAAAAGTGCTCCAGGTGAATTCAGCGGACCCTGGCGCCATAAAAAGAAAGATGGAAGTTCAGTCCTTGTTGAATCGAGCAGAATTTCGATAGAATTCAAAGGTAAAAAAGCGCACCTTAATGTTGTGCGCAACATTTCAGCGCAAGCCGACACTAAAAAGAAGCAGCAAATACTAGAATCTGTTTTTACAAATACAAATGAGCCTGTTTTAATTACTGATAAGGATGGATTTATTACCGAGATAAACGAACCTGTTTCTAAAAAAATAGGGTACTCAAAAAAAGATTTAGAATCACGTCCATTTATTTCTCTTGTATCTGATGACGACCGCGCAAAAGTAAATAAAAACATTTTTCAATCTAATCTGCTAAAAACTACTTCGCTCGATATAGACCTTAAAAAATCATCAGGCACTTTTCATAAAGCTATACTTATAGCAACGCCAATAAAAAACTTTAATAGTGAAATCGATTCCTTTTGCTTGATCGTCCGTCCGCTTGAAGAACCAATTTCAGCTAAAGATGTAAATCATCTCCAAGAAGATGTTTCGGGAAAAATTGATCCTCCCTTTCTATCGAATGTTTTTCATGAAATACTTACGCCGATAAATGTTATACTTGGATTCACTCAAGAAATTGGTGAAAGCATTAAAACACCAAATGAAGAGCAGAAAGAAGCAATTGAAATAATTAAAGAGAACCAGAAATTGCTTCTTCAAATAATGGACAATGCAGTTGAATATTCTACGCTTGAGCAGAAGGTTATTAAATTTCGTCCGGAAGAAATTAGGTTTGTAGACCTCTTAAATGAATTAAAAGAAAATACGCGAAAGACTGCTGAATCCAAAAAAGTTGAGCTTTCTTACGGAAAAATTTCTTCTTCACTTTCTGTTGAAACTGACCGCCAAAAATTTGTATCTCTTATCAGCTTATTTATAACATTTGCTATTCAGATCACAAAAGAAAATTCAATTTTTCTTTCTGCTTACTCTTACGATGCAAATTACTTCGCAATAGGAATTAAGGACAAACCAAACACAATAACACAATATTTATTGAAAGCGTTAAACGATATCTTTACTGATGATGAGAATTTAAGCAGGAGAAATTATGGGTTCTCCAGATTTTCAGTTAAGCTTGCCAAGAAGTTGATCGATTTACTTTCCGTTAAAAAAGAAATTATAATGAAAGGAACAGAGCCGATCGAATTTGCATTTTTGTTCCCGCTTAAATTTATAGTTTCAGATAAAGAAAAAATGGAAGTTGTATCGGTTGCTCCTCCCAAAGTGATTGAAAAAACAGCTGCTTATATTAATGAATCGACTAATCTTACTGAGGAAGTTATTTCGGCAAAACCTCAAATCGGAAAAACATTTGTTGATGAACCCAAACAGCTGGTACTCTCTCAACTTTCTTGTTTATATTTTGAAGATCAGGTCGATTCTCAAATGCTGTTTAAGGTGCAGATGAAAGATTTGAAAAGTATCGAGTTTGCCCCGAGCTTTGAATCTGCGCTTCCTTTGCTAAAAACAAAAAAATTTGATTTCATCGTTATGGATATAAATTTGCAAGGCGAGTATAACGGCCTTGATGCTCTCCGTATTATTCAGCGAATGCCAGGTTATAAAAATACCCCTATTATTGCTTCTACAGCATATCTGCAGCCAGGCGCGCGCGATAATTTTATAGCCGCCGGATTTACAGAGTTTGTTTCCAAACCTTTGTTAAGAGATAAACTTATCGAAGTCCTCAAAATTCTTTTTACTTAGTTTTTCTATTTCTTTCATAATTATAAGAACACATTTCTCTTTTAATAAATGGAGTGAATAATATTTCGTAACGTCTAAAATATTTTTTCAGATCAATTCTGCAAATACTGTGGAATAATGATTATTCATGAAAGTTAGTTGAATTAACTTATTGCGAATGGTATTTTTTACCTAAATAATTGAGAAAATTATGCTGATCTATAATACGCTAACAAAAAGGAAAGAAGAATTCATTCCTATAAATCCGCCTAAAGTTACGATGTATATGTGCGGACCTACGGTGTATGATTATTTCCACATTGGCAATGCCAGATCTTTTATTATGGCAGATATTGTAAGAAGGTATCTGCAGTTCAAAGGTTTTCAAGTGAAATTAGTTATTAATATTACGGATGTTGACGATAAGATTATTAAAAAATCTAATGATGAAAAAAAACCTGCTGAAGAAATTGCCGGCTTTTATTCTCAAGCTTTTTTTGAAGACTTGGAACGCTTAAAAGTAAAGCCTGCAGATTTTTATCCTAAAGCCACACTGCATCTTGCAGAGATGATTGAAGTAATTAAGGAATTAGAATCGAAAGGAATTGCATATAATATTGATGGGAATGTTTTTTATGACGTATCGAAATTTGATACCTATGGAAAATTAAGCGGAAAAAATTTGGATGAACTTGAAGCCGGCGCCCGCGTTGATGTTAATGAAAAGAAAAAAAATCCTCTCGATTTTTCATTATGGAAAAGAGCCAAAGAAGGAGAAATGTGCTGGGATAGCCCTTGGGGGATAGGACGGCCTGGCTGGCATATTGAGTGTTCTGCTATGAGTACAAAGCATCTTGGAAGATCAATTGATATTCATGCCGGCGGAAACGATTTGATATTTCCTCATCACGAAAACGAAATAGCGCAAAGTGAAGCTGCATTCGAACAGAAATTTGTTAGGTATTGGATGCATTTCGGATTTCTCAATATTCAAAATGAAAAGATGTCTAAATCACTTGGTAATTTTTTTACTGCGCGTGACGTTCAGCAAAAGTACTCTGCTGAAGCAATTCGGCTTTTTTTTGCACAAACAAACTATGGGGGACCGTTAAACTTTAGCGATGAATTATTGGGAGCCGCTCAAAAAGGGACTGAGAAAATTATCAACTTTGCGGAAAGACTCGAAGAAGAGATAACTAAGGAATCGTCTGGAAATTTCTATCCCAATTTCGATGTGAAAAAATTTTTTGGTGAGTTTGAAAAAGTAATGGATGATGATTTTAACACACCTCAAGCAGTAGCTCTTATTTTCGATTTTATAAGATCAGCAAACAAAATCATCTCGGAAAATGATAATATTCAAAAAGAATTTTATCTTGAATTAAAAAGCTTCTTAAAGAAAACGGCGGAAGATATACTCGGTATAGTTCATTTGGATGAATTGAAAAAGCCGCCTATGTTCTTTTTAGAGAATGATTTGATAAATCTGCTTATTAATATTCGAGAAAATTTGAAGAAAGAAAAAAATTATACTATGGCTGATCTAATTAGGAACAAGTTGCATGAAATGGGAATAATTCTTCAGGATAGCAAAACTGGAACAACATTTAAAAGAAAGTAGTATCATATTGTGCAGTGAGCTATTTAATAGGCATCAAATAAAAAATATCTCTATTTTGCTTTAAGAGAAATTACACAGAGCCGACAATGAAAAATTTAAGACTCACACTAATTTTAATTTGTTGTTCATTCAATTTAGCGATAGCGCAAGGCACAAGCGCAAAATTTGAATACAGAAGTTTAATCGACATGCCAACGGCTGGCGTTCTTGAGAAAGGTTTTGCCGCCGTTACTTTAGATGTTATGCCCTTTGGAGTCCTGATTTCAAAAATCGAAGTTGGAGTTTTTGAAGGATTTGGTTTTGGAATTTCATATGGTGGTAGTAATATTATCGGCTCTGGAAAAGTTAGCTGGTATAAACTTCCTTCTGTCAATGTTAGAGCACGTTTTGCTGATGAAGATCAAGCTTTACCTGCAATAACTTTTGGCTTCGATTCTCAAGGCAAAGGCAGTTATGACAAAAAATTAAATCGTTTTGAGATAAAATCACCCGGTTTTTTTCTCGCTGTATCTAAAAATTTTGAATTCTTTGGTTATTTAAGCTTACATGCGGTTATGAATTATTCTCTTGAAAGAGATGATGCTGATAAAGACCTCAATATGGGATTTGGTTTTGAAAAAACCCTTGGCGGAAAAATTTCTTTTATTGGGCAGTATGATTTTGGTATAAATGATAATACCGGTTCTGCCTTAGGAAAGGGGAATGGATATCTAAACCTTGGGATGCGTTGGACAGTTGGCGAAGGATTAACTTTAGGGATAGATTTACGTAATATGCTGAAAAATAAAAAAATATCGGGTAACATAGCAGACCGTGGCATTTTTGTAGAGTATCTAAAAGCAATTTTCTAGGTCTACTGTATTGTAATTCTCACACGGTTGTTTATTTTTTTATACAGACTTCAATTTTATCTTCAATTTTTGTGCATCATTTACCGCTTTTGTTGGTATTGTTTTTGTTTAACATGATAAGATGAAAGGAGTGAAAAGCTATGAAAACTCTTATAAAAATATTGGCTCTTCTACCGCTTATCTTTTTAAGCGGCTGCTACACACAAATTGCTATTCGAGATTACCCAGATAAAGACTCTCGGTATGAGGATCGATATGCATATGAAGATGAGCAGTATGATTCAACTGATCGTTATAATGAACGTGATCTAGATATCTATAATTTCTACGATAGGGATAATTGGGGTTACCGAAGGTATTTATGGGGCTATTATCCCTCATTTGGTTTTTCAATTGGTTACTCCCCCTTTTATTGGGGATGGTCGTGGTATGATTACTACTACTATCATTTGAATCCTGGATACTATTGGCCCTGGTATTATTACCCACGCTCATACTATTATCCGCCATATTATTATTGGGGAAGTGATTATCAGCCAACCGTTAACTATAAACCGAAGCTAAGAGATTATGATGGCGAACGAGGTAGTAAAGAGCGTTATAGAGATTCAAGTGGAGATAGAGAAAGACCAGCCGGTTCGTATCGCGAAAGAGGCGATAGAGGAAATGATGTAGATTTAAGTAGAACAAGAGTATCAAGAGAAACTCCTTCTCAGAGTACGAGTAATCCAAGAGTATCGAAAGATTCTCCTTCGGATAATCGTAATAGAGAAATTCGTACACGTGATAGAAAAAGCGATGGGGATAGAACCGCCCCATCAATAAGAGAGCGGGATGGTTCACGCCGGAGTGGTAATTCGAACGAAAGAGAACAACGAACACCTCGCAGTGATAATAACAAAGGATATGAACCAAGCAGCGGAAGAGAACGATCTTCGCCTACAGATTCACCCAAAAACGAACCGAGCAGAGAAAGACAGACTCCTTCATATACTCCAAGGAATGAACCTAGTAATAGTCCTCCGCCAGCTTCGCCTCCAAGATCCGACGGAGGATCACGGTCATCGAGCAGCGGCAATGACGGCGAAAGGAAAAGATAATCTTGGCTAAAAATTGTATCCACTTTATTAAGTGAGGAGAAAATGAAAAAAATGAAAAAATATTTTCTTGTTCTTTTTGTTCTATTTTCATCAGCATCTTTGTCCGGGCAAAATTTTAATGACGCTTTAAGATTGAGCGAGCCGGGAATAGTTTCGAATGCTAGAGCTTTAAGTATGGGCAATGCGTACACGGCAATAAGCAACGACCTTTCAGCAGCAAATTTTAATCCAGCCGGTTTTGCTCTTATTCGTAAGTTGGAATTTAATATTGGGCTAAATTATAACAACTACGGCAACAATGTTACTTTTTTAGGAAGCAAGAGAGAATTATCAAATAACTCTTCCAAACTCAATCAAGTTGGATTTGTATTCCCTGTTGCTACCTACCGTGGAAGTTTATCGTTTGCGCTCGGTTACAATCAGTTAAAAGATTTCAATAGAGCTCTTAGCTATGAAGGATTCAATCAGAATAATAATTCGCTAATTCAAGATTTGACAAGTTACAACGATGATATCGCATTTAAATTGGCTTTAAGCTATCCTCTTTATTTCTTAGACCCTAAAACAAAAAAAATGGTGTATGATAAGGACACCACTGTTATAAAAGGAAAGTTAAATCAACGCGGCAAAACAATTCAAGATGGAGGAATAAATACTTGGTTCTTTGGCGGCGCTATTGAAGTTGAAAAAGATATTTTTGTTGGCGGTACTATCAACATCATCTCTGGAGAGTTTAATCGTAATAAAGAAGATTTTGAAGAAGATATTTTCAATTACTATCCTTCATCTGTTTTACTAGATCCTAAAGAGCCTGCTTCTGCAGATTTTAAATCTTTCTATATGAATGATATAGTTAACTGGGATATCGCCGGCTGGGATGCCAAACTTGGAGTCTTAGCAAAACTGAATGAAATGTTGAACCTTGGTATTACAATTCAGTTTCCACGAACATATACTATCAAAAAGACACAAACAATTTTTGCTGAAAGCAGATTTGGCAATGCAAGTTTCAAATTAAATCCTCCTTTAGAGGAAGCGACAGAATTTGATATTCGTACTCCATACGAATTTACATTTGGCACAGCATTCAAAAACAAATGGCTAACACTGAGCGCCGATGCTAAGCTGATCGATTATACTTCAATGGAACTTACTGCCGGACTTGATAAATGGGCTCGTACACAACGCAATCAGGATATAAAAGAATTGTTCCGTACTGTACTGAATTTTAATACAGGCGCTGAGTATTTATTGAATGAGCTTGGGCTGGCTTTACGTTTTGGATTTATTTATATGTCATCCCCCTTTAAAGATGATCCCGCTGACTATGATAAAAAATATATTACCAGCGGATTTGGATATTTAATTAGCAAAAATATTACTCTTAATGTTGGTTATGTTTACGGCTGGTGGAAAGATTTTGGCGATAATTACGGTAGCGGTATTGCCCGGACTTACCAAGATATAACGGTCAGAAATCTTATCACATCTCTCAACTATAGTTTTTAGATTCCCTCCCATATCTTGAAAAGCCAGAATGAGCGCCTTATTTTTAAGGCGCTTTTTCTATTAGGAGGTTTGCATCAAAGGAATAATTTTTAAAATCGAAAGCAAAGATTATTATTTAAACGATGAACATGGGAATAAAATACGCTGCTCGTTGCCTGGAAAGTTCCAGAAAGATTTCTCTCTCAAAAAAGATAAACTTTATGATGTTGATATTGTTGTTGTTGGTGATATTGTAAAGTACAGTATGAATAAAGATGGCAGCGGTGTAATAAATGAAGTTCTGCCCAGGAGAAATCACATTTCAAGAAAAGCGCCTCGCATTAAAGGGGCAAGCACAAGAGGGGAAAGATTAGAGCAGAAGATTGCTGCAAATATTGATAATCTTATTATTATTAGTAGCTGTAAAGAACCTTCCTTTAATAATAGAATTATAGACAGGTTAATTGTAACAGCAGAAAGTTCTCATCTCAATTGCATTATAGTTATCAATAAAATAGACCTAGACCGTTCTAATCATCGTCATAAGTTTGTTGATCTTTACAAATCTATTGGCTACGAAGTCTTTGAAACGAGCGTTATTCAAAAAATTGGAATTGAAGAATTACGTAAGTCTATTTCGGGCAAAGTTAATTTGTTTTGGGGGCAATCTGGAGTTGGAAAATCTTCTCTTCTGAATGCAATGTACCCCGGTTTGAATTTAAGAATAGGTGAGATCAGCGGTTCTACATCGAAAGGAAAGCACATAACCGTAACAAGTGTTCTGATTAAAGTTGGCAAAACTACATCTGTGATTGATACGCCTGGCATAAGAGAGATTGATCCATACGGGATAAAAAGTGAAGACCTTGGACACTACTTTAAAGATTTTTTAAAGTTTTTAAACGAATGCAAATTTAATACGTGCACGCACCACCATGAACCAGGTTGCGCTGTATTAAAAGCTGTTGATGAAGGAATGATTTCAGAAGAACGATACGTTAGTTATTTGAATCTTCTTCAAACAATTGAAGATGATATGAATTTTTAAAGCGTAATAATTTTCTTTTTCATGCTTTCGATCAGTTCAATAACAACATCATCTGGTATTCCATCTGGATGATTCGATTTCAAACGCATGTCGCATTGATCGTTAACGTAATCAATCAACACAAATTTATGTTCTTTCGTAAGCGCTATTTCGGTTGAGAAATAATCTAGTTTAGTTATTCTAGCAAGTCTCGCTGTAATCCGAATTAAAGATAAAAGATTGTGCTTTTTGATCTCTTCTTGGGTTACACAATTGTAAATATGCGTACGGTCATCCCACCAAGTTGGAATAGCTTTATCGAAGGCCCAAAATACCCTAAACCAAGCTCTGTGTGTGCCTATTATCCGTGGATAGATTTTTTCTTGAACAAGATATTTTTCCGATCTGTTTCTCTTTCTTTCTTCTTGAATTTCTAAAAGACTGGAAGCATTTCTAATAACTCCTTCCCCGCCTCCAGATATAAGGGATGGCTTTATTATGAATGGCTTTCTCAAGTCATTTATTTGTGTTTCTTCAATAGGTAGCTGCGGATGAAAACTGAAAGGGGGTAGCACTATTGTTTGAGGCAGTTGGAATTTTCTTTTTACCAGCTTTTTGTGCATCCGAGATTTATCAACAATTCTCTTCGTTTTATTATGAGGGTTGATTATGTAACATTTTCTACGAGAAAGAAAATTTGAGATCGGAACAAAATTTTGGTCTTCATCGGAAGCGCGATCGAGATATGCTTTGAAATTCAGCCGTTTTTTTTTAAGCAGTTCAATTGTTTCAGGTAAATTTAACTCTCGGATAATAAATGTTTTCAATCCATCTTTCTGAAAAATTTCTTCGATGAGATTTACAAATTCTTCGTCGTATTCCCACTTATAAGATATTGCAAGATCGAAGTGAATCATTTTTTCCCGAGAATCTTTTTAACAAAAATAGAGAAAGGAATTTGTCCGTTCAATTCATACGCTTGTGATTAACGACGTTTAGAACTATTTTTTGTTTCAAATAAAATGTAAATATGAAAAATAAACTGAAAATATTATTAAGTATTGTTTTACTTGCCGGCTGTTCTTCGCAAATAACAAAAGAAACTGCTATAGCTACTGCGCGGAAAGCAGAACAGGATAACCGCAAAAAAGCTTTGGAGAAATTTATTGATGGCTCTGTTTCGGAAGCAAAAGGAGAGTTGAACGAAGCCGTTAACAAATATCTTGAAGCATTGCAATATGATCTGCAGCCGGGCATTTGCTACTCATTAGCAAAAAATTATTTTCGTCTTAACAAACTTTCATCCGCGTTAAACTATTCGCGCAAAGCAGTTGAATTGGAACCTGATAATGTGGAATATCTTATGCTGCTCGGCGCAATTTATTCTGCTTCTCATCAGGAAGATTCTGCGGTGGTTGTATATAATAATGTTGTCGAATTGGATTCAACTGAAGTGAGCGCTTATTTTAGTCTTGCACAGCTTAATGAAAAGAGCCGTCCTAATTTAGCCGTCTCGCAATACAAAAAAATACTTGAGTTGATTGGACCTGAATGGAGTGTTCTGGTTCGGTTGGTTGATTTGAACGATCGTATTGGAAATATAAGTGAAACTATAAACACTTTTGAAGAATTGATAAAATTAAATCCGTCAGACCTATATCTTCAAAAGGTATTGATCGATTCCTACATCAAAATAAAAGAATATGATAAGGCGCTTGTTAAAGTAGATGAAGCGCTTATAAGTTTTCCGGATGACCAGAACCTGATTGAATTGAAGGGAAATGCTTTAGCTCAAAAGGGTTTGATGAAAGATGCCGCTAAAGTATTCTTAAAGCTTGTGAAAAATCCGGACTTAAACTTCGAATCTAAAATGAGAATTGGTTTTTTGTTTTTAAGCGAGTCAGAAAAAGATTCTACTAATCTTCTTCTTGCCAAGGAAATATTTGAAACAATAAATAGCGATACATTAGATTGGCAGGTTAATGCCTATCTTGGAGAAATAGCAATAAGACAGAAACAAGATTCTACTGCGGTTAAATATTTGAAGAAAGCAACAGAACTAGCAGAGTGGAATCCACAGGTGTGGATTCGGCTTGGCGGTTTATTGTTTGATTCGCGCAAGTATAAAGAGGCAATCCTTTTTATGAGTGAAGCTTCAAAAAAATTTCCTAACGATTTTGCCATAAATCTTGTTTATGGGCTTTCTCTTTCTCAAGATAGCGAACATTTGCAAGCGGCAGAAGCATTAAAGCGCGCTCTCAAAATAAATCCGAATAATGTTACTACGCTTTCCTCTTTGGGCTATTCGCTGCATCAATTAAAGAACGACGAAGAAGCTTTATTCCATCTCGAAAAAGCGCTTCGGCTTGAACCGAATAATTTACAAGTATTGAGCGTTACTGCTTTGGTTCATGAATCGAATAAGAATTTTGTAATTTCTGATTCTTTATATAATTATGCGCTGGAAATTGATTCGTCCAATGCGCTAATCTTAAATAATTACGCCTATTCACTTGCAGAAAGAGGAGTTCGACTTGATTTTGCTCTGAAAATGGCTGAACAAGCTGTTGAAAAAGAACCAGAAAATGCTTCTTATCTTGATACGATCGGTTGGGTTTATTTTAAACTTGGCGATTATAAATTGGCTAAAGAGAAGATCGAAAAAGCATTGAAGATTGAGGAAAAGAATGCAACTATTATTGATCATCTTGGCGATGTTTATTTTAAATTAGGCGACAAAGCAAAAGCGAAAAATTTATGGAAGAAAGCTTTTGAAACAGACCAGAATAAAATTGAAATAAAAGAAAAAATTGAAGAAGGAGAGTTGTGAAAAAAGTTTTTTTTGGTTTATCGCTTTTTCTTTTAATGATGATATCGAATTTTTCCGGCTGCACAGCTACAAAATCTATTGATGAAGAAAGAATTGTTTCTGCAGACCGCCTGATAAAGAGAATTGAAGCGAACAGAAGAAAAGTTAAAACTTTTGTCGGCAGTGGAACTATTGCTATTAAAAACAAGGAGATGGATACTAAGAGCAATTTCCAGGTCGAAATCATCAAACCGGATTCTATAAAAGTTTCTTTCTTCGGTCCATTTGGAATTGATCTTGCATATGCTTTAATAAATAATAATTCATTCCAATTTTATGATGTAATCAATAATCAAATTTATAGAGGCAAGTTGCACTCCGGAATCATTAAGGATATTCTGAAAATAAATATTGAATACGAAGAACTGATTGATGCGCTGACTGGCGGAGTCGATCTCTCCAGCAGATTGCGTGAAATGCCTGAGATATATAATAGAGGCAGCGATATTTTTGAAATAACTTTCGTCGATTCCATTGCAGATAAAAAAGATATATTAAAAATACGATCTGATAATTTTGTAATCACTCAACAACAAATTGCAAAGATTAATGGAAAAGTTTTTTATGAAGCCAACTACGGAGGATTTAGAAAGATAGATGAAGTTTCCGTCCCGTATCAATTAAGCATAGACGACAAAGCAAACGAACAAAAAATTAAAATCGATTACCGCAAAATCGAAATCAATAAAAAAGTTGATAAGCTTAAAATTGAAATACCGGAAGATGCAAAAATCATCGATCTATAAATATATCTTAATATGTTTCTTTTCTCTCTTATCATTTCTTCCAGCTCAAAGTACGGATACTATCCGTAATAAAAATCAAGAACTGCAAAAGATAAAGCAAGACATCTCCATACTCGAAAAAGAATTAAGAACGAAAACACAAAAAGAGAGAGAATCGTTTCAGTCACTTGAAAATATAGGCAGACAGAATCTACTGTTAAATAAGTTGATTAATAACTTACTGGCAGAAGAAAAGAAGCAAGAAATTGCAATCAATAAGATTGAACAGGAAGTAGGCAATGTTGAAAGACGCATTAAAGAATTGAAAGAACAATACGCAAGATATATTGTTTGGTTTTATAAAAACCGCGGGCTTTCGATGTGGCGCTTAATTTTAGAAGCCCAATCTTTCAATCAAGCTGTCAATCGGTACAAATATTTGGAATACATTTCAGATCACAATACAAGAACTCTCAAGAAATTGAATAAAAGCAGAAGTGAACTTCATCTTCTGCGCGATAAGCTAGAGAACGAAAGGACTGAAAAGGAAATTCTTGCAAAACAGAAAATGAAAGAGCAAGAGATATTAAAACAGAAAGAGAAAGAGAAAAAAAATCTTGTTGCAGTCCTTAAGAAAGATCAAAGGTCGATCACCGAAGAAATTTCGCAGAAGAGGAGAGCTGAAATCTTTATTAAGAACTTAATAGCCAAGCTGATTGAATCGGAAAGGGAGCGAAAAATAAAATTGCACGAAAACAAAGCAGCATTAAAAAAGTATCCGCAGACATTTGATTACAATTTGTTAGAAAACTTTTCTCAGATGAAAGGAGCGCTTGGCTGGCCGGTTCGCGAAGGAAAAATTATCAGAAAGTTTGGTGAAAATGTAAACGAACGATTGAACACAGTAACCTTGAATTATGGAATTGATATTGCAGTCAGAGGCGGGCAGAATGTATTAGCAATTGCAGAAGGGATTGTTTCTGCAATTGATTGGATACCTGGTTATGGTAGTGTAATAATAATTACTCATCGAGATGAGTTTAGGACTGTGTATGGACACGTATCGAACATTTTGGTGAAAGAAGGAGAAAAACTGAAAGCCGGAAGTGTGATCGGTAAGGTGAACGAAAGTTTGGAAGGCAATATTTTACACTTCGAAATATGGAATGAAAGGAATTATCAAAACCCCGAGCTTTGGCTTGCGAAAAAGTGATTGTACTATTGGAGCTTATGATTCGTCAAAAAAAAACTTTAAAAATATTCTATTCTTAGTTAAATATTCTCTTTCAAGAAATTGTAAAATTCTTCAAGCGAGCTGAAAGTGTAATCTGCCTCAACGTTCGAGTATTTTTCATTTGCATCTCTATCCCATAATACCAAACAGCTTCTTACTCCGGCTGTTCTTGCGGCTTCAACGTCATATATAGAATCGCCAACCATCAAAACTTTTTTTCGGTCAAGTTGGAATGCGTCAATAAATTTATTTATCCCTTCGGGCGAAGGTTTATGATTTACAACGTCATCGCCGGTTACTATCATATCGAAAAAATGATAGAGTCCAATTGTCTTTAGTGTTATGTAAGAAGAATTTCGTCCTCTGCCAGTATATATAGAAAGAGGAATCTTTTTTGATTTTATGAATTGAAGAATTTCTTTAATGCCCGGAAATATTTCCGCCATTAAATGATGCTGACTTTCATAAAAATCAAAATAATCTTTCCGGGCTTCTTCATATTGTTTGTTCATCCATTCTTTCAGAATAACATCTTCGGTGGGACCAAACAGAGCAATTATTTCATCATTCGATAATTTTTTATTAAGATATTTTTCTGCAACGTAATTGAAACTTGCAAAGATGAGATCATTTGTTGCAGCAAGGGTTCCATCTACGTCAAAAATTATTCCGTCAAATTTTTTCAAGATTGCCTCAGCTTAAAGACGATAGCAAAACCATCTTTGGTAGCTGCTAAAAACTTATTCTGGTCGATTTGTAGAATAGAAGAAAAAGCCGCCCGTTCGGTTTCTAAAATTAAATGTTCATTAAACTTTTCATCAATAAGGAGAATCTTTTTGTTATTGGTAAAAATGATCTTATTATCGCTATCGATTGGAGTAGTGGAATCAAGATCAAATGGTTCTGAAAGTTTCAGTTCTTTTAGCTTTTTGCCGGTTTCTGAATCGAGTATTAAAAATCTGTTTTCTAATGTTTTTACAAGAAGTTTTTTCTTATCCACAGATATCCCAATAGAAGGCAACGCTTTTATATCTTTAGCTTTCCAAATCAATTTGCCAAGAAGTATATCGATGGAATAAAGAAAGTTATCGGAAGAGACCAAATAAATTCTTTTCCCGTCTGTAATAAATTGTGAAGAAGAAAAATCGGTTTCTGCCGTTTCTTTCCAGCGCCATAGTAACAACCCGTTTCTTGAATCGATGCAATTAAGAAAACCATCATGGCTGCTGAAAAAAATTTTATTGTTTGTGTATAAGGGTTGAGATGTGATTTTCCCTTTCATAATGCTGTATGACCAATATTCCTGAAGAGTTTCCAAATCCAAGCATTTTATTTGACCGTTCTTAGTTCCAAAAACAATAGCGGCTTTAGAATCTAAATATTTTGGCATCATCAATTCTTTATCGCCGGCGTAGTCAAATGAAATTAAATTGGTAGAGATCGAATCGTCCAAACCGATAGATTGGAATCCCCTGCCGTTTTTTATATCAATCGTTATTAAATCGCTATCAGAAGTTCCAACAGCAAGCATATCATCAGCAAGAATCGGCTGCGCAGCTATCTTACTTTCGGTTGCATATTTCCATTTTACAATTCCTGTTGTATCAATGCATGAAATAATACCAGACTTTCCAACAGAATAGATCATTCCATTAGAATATAATGGAGCAGCAGCAAGCGCAGTATCGACCATAACAGACAAAACAATTTCTGAAATTATTGGTTTGGAAGGGGGAACAACTTTCTCTTTTTTCTTCTGAGCTGAGATTGTTGTAACCATCAAAACAGTAAGCAATATTCTTACAAATTGTTTCATAACTCTCTTTTTTGCTGAACCCAAATTAAGAAAAACAATTTTCACAAAAAATGAATCTTAAAATTGTCTTTATTGAAAATAGGCAGCAAAAGCTAAATTGTAATCCCATCGCCATTTTCATATATTTTCGCACCAAATTTTGAGTAGTATGAATTACATTCGCAATTTTTGCATCATTGCACACATAGACCACGGTAAATCCACTATAGCTGATGGACTCTTAGAATTTACACATACAATCAGCCAGCGTGAAGCTAAAGAACAATTACTCGATAGCTTAGACCTTGAACGTGAGCGCGGCATTACAATCAAATCGCACGCAATCCAAATGAAATACATTGCGCGCGATAAACAAACATACACGCTCAATCTTATCGATACGCCTGGGCATGTAGACTTTTCGTATGAAGTTTCTCGTTCGCTCGCTGCTTGCGAAGGCGCTATTCTAATTGTTGACGCAGCGCAGGGAGTAGAAGCGCAAACTATCAGCAATCTTTATATGGCTATAGATGCCGGGCTTGAGATTGTTCCGGTGATCAACAAGATCGATCTGCCGAGCGCAATGATTGATACCGTTAAGCATCAAATAACCGATTTGATCGGCTGCAAAGAGGAAGAGATTATTCTTGCAAGCGCGAAACAACGGATCGGCATTGAAGAAATTCTTGAAGCAATCATAAAACGGATTCCGCCGCCAAAAGGTGATGAAGATGCGCCGCTTCAAGCGCTTATTTTCGATTCGATATTTGATCTTTACCGTGGAGCTGTTGCTTATATTCGCCTTTTCAACGGTGTAATCAAAGAAAAAGATGAAATAAAATTTTTTAATAACGATAAAAAATTTTTTGCCGAAGAAGTAGGCACTTTGAAAATGGGGAGAATAAGAACCGGTGAATTAAAAGCCGGTAATGTTGGTTATCTTATTGCAGGTGTTAAAGATGTTCACGATACAAAAGTTGGCGATACTGTAACTCATCTTCGTAACGGCTCAGAACAACCGTTACCCGGATACAAAGATATTAAACCAATGGTTTTTAGCGGACTATATCCAACAGATTCGGATGATTACGAAAATCTCCGCGAAGCTTTGGAAAAATACCGTTTGAATGATTCTTCTTTGACATATACACCTGAAACTTCAGTTGCACTTGGTTTTGGCTTCCGGTGCGGCTTTCTCGGAATGCTTCACATGGAAATTGTTCAAGAAAGGTTGGAGCGAGAATTTAATCAATCGATAGTTACTACTCTTCCGAATGTTGAATACTGGGTTTTTAAAAAGAACAGCGAAAAAATTATTGTTAATAACCCCGCAGAAATGCCGCCTGCCGGCGATATTGATCATGTTGAAGAACCTTACGTAAAAGCGCAGATAGTAACCCCTAGTGAATATGTTGGGAACCTAATGCAGCTTGCTATTGATAAAAGGGGTGTTTATAAAAACACTACATATATCGACCCGACACGCGCAGATATTTTATTCGAATTTCCGCTTTCAGAAATTATTTTTGATTTTTATGATAAGTTGAAATCTATCTCACGCGGTTATGCTTCGTTCGATTATGAGTTTATTGGTTATCGTGAATCTGATCTTGTTAAACTAGATATTATGCTTAATGGCGATAATGTCGATGCGCTTTCTATTATTGTTCATGAAAAGAAAGCTTATAGCTGGGGAATGAAAGTTTGCTCGAAACTGAAAGAACTAATTCCTCGTCAAATGTTTGAAGTTGCCATTCAAGCCGCAATTGGAACTAAAGTAATTTCGAGAACTAATGTAAAAGCTTTGCGCAAAAATGTTCTGGCAAAATGTTACGGGGGAGATATTACAAGAAAGAGAAAACTGCTTGAAAAACAAAAAGAAGGGAAAAAACGGATGAAGCAAGTTGGCAACGTTGAAATTCCTCAAGAAGCATTCTTAGCAGTTTTACAAATTGACAATTAGAAATATTTCTCAATTATAAATTCTCAATTCGCAATTTAAAATGGATCGATATGTCATTATTCAAAAAAGAAGAACTTAGGAAAGAATCAAAAACACCTCTTCTTAAATCACCAAAAGAAAAATTCATCGACTTTTGGAAAAATTTATTGTTCGCTGCTGCAGCCGCACTCTTAATTAAAACATTTTTGATAGAGACGTCCCGCGTTCCAACAGGGTCTATGGAAAAAACAATACTCATCGGAGATTTTCTTTTTGTGAATAAATTTATTTACGGTTCATCTTCACCTAGAACTATACCATTCACAAATATTGTGCTTCCATATTTTCAAATGCCTGCTGTAAGAGAACCAGAGCGTGGAGATATTGTTGTCTTCGAATATCCAGGCGACCGCGATGAATTTGCCCCAGTTGAAATAAATAATTATGTAAAACGTTGCATTGCCCTTCCAGGTGATACAATCGAAATAAATGATAAAGTAGTATTCGTCAACGGTAGAGAAGCTCTTCGACCTTTTCATATTCAATACATCAACAATTATTGCACTCCAAAAGGTGTTGTCAACCCAAGAATATTTCCCAAAAACGCTAACTTCAATGAAGATAATTACGGACCAATTATTATTCCACAAAAAGGTGATGTTATAAATCTTACTTTGGAAAATATTGAGCAATGGAGGACAATAATCGATAGAGAATTTGGAAGGAGAGTGGTTACTATCGAAGGGGATCAGATTTTCATCGACGGCGCTTTGGCAAAATCTTATACTATTAAAAAAGATTATTATTTTATGATGGGGGATAATCGCGATGATAGCGCCGACAGTCGCTATTGGGGCTTTGTTCCGCGCGATAAGATTGTTGGACAGGCATTTATGATCTATTGGTCGTGGGATCCGAGCATTCCGTTTTCGGATTTTTTTAATCTACTCGGCACAGTACGTTTAAACAGAATTACAAGGTTAGTGCATTGAGCTTCCAACTCTTTCTTCTTTAACTTTGTGTAAAAATTTCTGAAAGGATAGAAATGAAAAAATTTCTTTTTCTTTTAATCAGTTTATTCATTATTTCTTCTTCAGGCGCTCAAACAAAATATTTAATTTATCTTAAAGATAAAGGAGTGATGTCAAAAACTTCTTTGCAAAAATCTTCTCCGCTTTTTAAGTCCGCAGTAGAAAAATTATCACCGCAAGCAATCGATCGGCGTAAACAAGTGATGGGTGATGATAATTATATCGCATACGAAGACCTTCCGCTTTATGAAAATTATGTAAGAGAGATTGAAGCCAGTGGAATAAAAATTGAAAATCAGCTCAAATGGTTTAATTCTATCTCAGCATACTTAAATGAGGAACAAGTAAACTTTGCCAAAAGTCTCTCTTTTGTTGAAAAAGTTGAAAGGGTAAAAGGATTTAAGATTGATAACCCGGTCAATGAAAAACCGATTACACAGCATTCTATATCTGCAATTCAATCTCAAGTTGGGCTAGATTATGGTCCTTCACTAACTCAAAACAATCTTTCTGAAATTCCTGCTGTACATGATTTAGGTATAAATGGAGGGGGCGTTATTATAGGTCTTTTAGATACAGGTTTTCGTTGGAAGACTCATTCTGCATTCAAGAACTTAAAAGTTGCAGGAGAAAGAGATTTTATCCAAAAGGATGATATAACCGCAAATCAAGCCGGAGATTTAGCATCGCAAGATGCGCATGGTACTTCTGTATTATCTATTATCGGCGCTAATGAATCGGGCAGACTTATTGGTCCGGCATTCAATGCGACTTATTATTTAGCAAAAACAGAAGATGTTGGAAGCGAAAAGCATGTTGAAGAAGATAATTACGCCGCCGCTTTAGAGTGGATGGAAAGCAAAGGCGTTCAAATAACAAGCAGCTCTCTTGGCTACAATATTTTTGATCCGCCGGAGTTTTCTTATAGTTATGCAGATATGAACGGCAAAACTACAATTGTTGCTAAAGCCGCAAACCTTGCTTTCGAAAGGGGAATTTCTACATTCACCGCCGCTGGAAATGAAGGAAGCAACAATTGGGGTAAAATTATTTCTCCTGCTGATGCCTTTAATATTATTTCTGTTGGCGCGGTTGATTCTAGAAATATTGTTGTTTCTTTCAGCAGTCGTGGCCCAACATCTGATGGAAGAATAAAACCAGAAATTTTAGCTATGGGCGCTTCTGTTGTTAATGCTGCTGCAAGCACAGGTAATTATAGCTCTGGCAACGGAACTTCTTATGCTGCTCCAATTGCTGCCGGTGTAGCTGCACTTTTGAAATCAACGTTTCCTCATCTAACAAATCATCAAATCAGAAAAATTTTTTTAGAATGCGGAGATAATTCTGCACAACCGAATAACGATCGTGGTTACGGTTTAATTTCTGCAAAAAAAGTTATTGCTTTTCCCAATCTACAACAGCAAGGAGATGTTTTTAGACTAAATAAGATTTTCTATGATCCCAATGGCATTAAACCCAATACTGCTAAAGTGTATTATAAAATTGGCTCGCAAAACTTTCAGTCGGCTAACTTGAATTCCAGCGCTTCATCCAAATATTATTTTGATTTTCCTGCAGCTTCATTTGGGGAGACGATAGAGTTTTATTTTACTTATCAAACAGACTCCGGGACTCTTGTGTTGGAGCCGTTAAAAGGTAATTTTAAATTTGCATATGGAAATCTAAATATCACTGCCATTTCCTCTGGTGTCAAAGATATTTTACCAACCGAATTCAGATTGCATCAAAACTATCCAAATCCTTTTAACCCAAGCACAACTATTAAATATCAAATTGCAGTTGCAAGTAAGGTTCAATTAAAAGTATATGATTTATTAGGAAGAGATTTGGCAACGCTTGTGGATGAATTACAACAACCCGGAATTTATAATTCGCAATTTTCAATTCGCAATTATCAATTACCAAGCGGTGTTTATTTCTACACATTGCGCGCGGGAAATTTTTCACAGACAAAAAAAATGATGATTTTAAAGTGAGAATAATATGAGTGGTATTCTTAATTCCGCACAGGAAATGTATCTTCATGAACTTCGCAATGAACCAGATAAATTGATCAAAGAAATGGAATTATTTGCCGCAGAGAAAAAAATTCCAATACTCGATTGGAAATCAGCCGAGTTTCTTGAGCAGATTATTTTGATTCACCGCCCCAAAAAAGTTTTAGAGATAGGGACTGCAATTGCGTACTCTTCAATTCGTATAGCTCGGCATCTTCGCTTAAAAGCATCACTTGATACTATTGAAAAAAGTAAAGATAACATCAAACTGGCAGCCGGATACATTCAACGTGCTAAGCTAATTTCTTCCATAAAAATTTTCGAAGGCGAAGCGTTTGAAATTATCCCAAAGCTCAAAATAAAATATGATTTCATCTTTCTTGATGCCGATAAACAAGATTACGAAAAACTTTTTTACTTATCATTAAATCTCTTAAAAAAAGGGGGAGTGATTTTTATTGATAATCTTTTATGGCATGGATACGTTGCATCGAAAACAGTTCCTGATGAATATCAAATATCAACAAAATTTATTCGTCAATTCAATCAACTTTTTTTGAATCAAACTGGATTAAAAACAACTATTCTTCCTATAGGAGACGGTATAGGTTTGGGAGTGAAAATATAAGATGAACACAAGCAGCGCATTAACTTCGCAGCAAATCCTAACTGCTGTTGATAAACTTGCTTCCGGCCGGCTTCACTCAATAAACGATTTAGAAAGATTGATAGAACTGGCATTAACTAACAATAAACTTTCTCTCTTAGAAGAGCTATCATTCCATGCAAAATTTTCTAACAGTCTTTTGAGCATTATTCAAAAAAAGGATAGTATAATTGATGAACAATATTTTACGAAAGCTGCTAATGAGTATAAAGAAAGCATACAAAAAGTAATATTCTTATTAAAGCAGTTGCTTGAATTTTCGAACGATTTTTTGAAATCTATTTTTAACGAAAAATATTTTCAGCTTACTCAAGAATGTTTATCAAACTTAAGCGCCCTCTGTTCGGATCTTAGTTTATTAAAACTATTTTTTAATGATCTCAAAAGCGGCTCTATCCAAAGATAGACCTGCAATATCCTTTAAAAATGAAAAAGACTTGAAGTTAATCTCCAAGTCCTTTCTAAAATCCTATCTGTACAAATCTTATTTTACTTTTTTTAGTGTTTCAGAATATTTTTCAGCAACTTCTTGCACGGTTTTGCTCGAAATAAGATTATAGATTTTATTTCTCAAATCAGCCCATTCTTCATGCAGAGGGCAAGGAGCTTCTTCAGAGCATTCTTTCAGTCCTGTAACGCATTTTAAGTTAATAACAGGACCCTCCACTCTTTCCACAATTTCAAGAATAGAACTCTTTTTTGCAATTTCTGTTATCTTGAACCCGCCGCCGCGTCCCTTATATGAATCAACATACCCATATTTTGCCATTCTTTGCAATATTTTTGCAAGATAATGCGCCGGGATATCTTCATGCTTTGCAATTTCGGAAGACATTATTAAGCTTTCCTTCGGCTGTCGTGCTAAAAAAAGAACCGCTCTTATTGCGTATTCTCCAGTTTTAGTATAAATCATTTGTTTCCCTCGTATGTTTAATTAACGATATGCTTTAATGAATTTTAAAGGAGATAGATATCTTATAAGAAATTAAGTAAAAGAGAACTACTTGTCAAGTTATCATATTGCTACCACTCAAATTATTTTACAGCAGGTCGATATACGAATTTATCATTAACTATCAATTTTATTTTGGAATATGATAGTGATTCCAATTCTTTCTTTAATTGTTCTATTCTTTTTGATTCAATATTACAGATCATTTTGGGATTAGGGTCGAATTCATTTTTCTCAATTAAGATGGAGTATTTTGAAATTAGACGGTGAACCAAGTCCGAGAATTTGAAATCGTATTTTAGTTCAATTCCTTGATAAAGAGATAGTTCAGTTATTATTGCAGACCGTAAATTTTGAAAAGCGGATTCGTAATATGCTTTGCCGAGAAGACCTACGCCAAGTTTAACGCCGCCAAAATAGCGCACTACAATTGTAATTATGTTTGTAAGTTTAAAGTGGTTCTGCGCATTATATATTCTAATTCCAGCAGTTCCTTTTGGCTCGCCATCGTCAGTGCATCTGAATTCTCCGTTTTGGAGCTTATAAGAATAACAATAATGAGATGCATCATAATATTTTTTTTGAATGCTCGAAAGAGTTTTATGCGCCTTTTCTTCAGAGTTGATTTGAGCAGAAAGCCCGATAAAAAGAGAACCTTTTTCTTTTAATCTGAACTCATACTCTGAGTTTATGGTTTTTATTGTATCAGGAAGGTTTGTCATAATATTGTTATCTCATAAAAAATTGATTTTTTACAAAGCATTGCTTAGAATAACAGATTAAACTGCGGAAATTTATCTAAATGGATTCTCGAAATAAAATTATTATAAAAGGGGCGCGTGAACATAATCTTAAAAATATTGATCTGGAAATCCCGAGAGATTCACTTGTTGTAATCACGGGGCTTTCTGGTTCTGGTAAATCATCGCTTGCCTTCGATACAATTTATGCGGAAGGACAGCGTAGGTATATTGAATCGCTCTCTGCGTATGCACGGCAATTTCTTGGTGTTCTTGAAAAACCGGATGTTGATTTAATTGAAGGGCTGAGTCCTGCTATTTCTATTGAACAAAAATCTACACATGGCAATCCGCGTTCTACTGTTGGAACCGTAACTGAGATTTATGATTACCTTCGGCTGCTTTACGCTCGCGTTGGAACCCCTCATTGTTATAACTGTGGCAGAGCGGTTGAAAAACAATCTGCAGATCAAATAATTGATACTATTCTGCAAAAGTTTGATGAAAAACGAATTATTGTTTTAGCTCCGGTTGTAAGAGGAAGAAAAGGACATTATAAAGAACTGTTCCAACAAATATTGGCTGATGGTTTTATCCGCGTGCGGGTTGACGGCACAGTTCAGGAACTGAACGATTCATTAAAGGTCGACCGGTATAAAACGCACGATATAGAAATTGTTGTCGACCGTATCAAGGTAAATTCAAAAGGAAGAGATAGAATTACAGAGTCTATAGATGTAGCGCTGAACTATGGGAACGGGAATGTGATAGTGAATAATGGAGAAGAAGATAACTTTTACAGCCGCAACCTTTCATGTGTTCATTGCGGTATCAGTTTTCAGGAGTTTGCGCCAAATTCGTTCTCTTTTAACTCGCCTTATGGCGCCTGCCCCGATTGTGATGGACTAGGGGAAAAAAAGGAGCTTGATCTCAATCTTATTATTCCCGATTGGGATAAAACAATTAACGAAGAGGGAATTGCTGCTCTTGGGAAACCGCGCAGAATTTGGTTCTTTAATCAATTAGAAATAATTGCCGAGAAATTAGGTTTTACTTACGACACAAAGTTAAAAGACTTATCGCCTGATCAGCTCGAAATTCTTCTCAATGGGACGAAAGAAAAAATTTCATTCACTTATACTTATAGCGGCGGAAGAACTGTAACTTATATGCACAAGTTTTCCGGTCTTATCAATTATATAAAACATTATTATGAAAATACTTCGTCCGGCAAAATTAGAGAATGGGCAGAATCATTTATGAACATTGTTGTATGTTCAACTTGCAATGGAGGAAGATTAAAGAAGGAATCGCTTTCGGTAACAATAAACGATTTGAATATTTCGCAATCAACATCACTTTCCATTGAGAAGTCGAGATTTTTTTTTTCATCGTTAAAGTTAAACCCGCGGGAAGCAATTATTGCTGTTCAAATTTTGAAAGAGATCAATTCGCGGCTCGCGTTTTTGCTTAACGTTGGGTTAGATTATCTTTCGCTTAATCGTTCTGCTCGAACACTTTCGGGGGGTGAATTGCAGCGTATTCGCTTAGCAACTCAGATCGGTTCGCAGCTTGCCGGCGTGCTTTATGTCTTGGATGAACCAAGCATCGGGCTTCATCAATCGGATAATATAAAATTGATCAGCTCTTTGAAAAATTTGCGCGACTTGGGAAATACCGTAATTGTTGTTGAACATGATAGGGAAACAATAGTTAGCTCAGATTATATTGTCGATCTCGGCCCGCTTGCCGGCGAGAACGGCGGTAAAGTTTGCATACAAGGAGAAACCGCAAAGATTGTTAAAACCTATCACGGAAATGGAAATCAAAAGATTGATAATCAGTCACTTACGCTTCAATACCTGAATGGTAAAAAGAGGATTGAATTTTTTCATGAAAGACGAAAAGGCAACGGACACTTTCTAGAATTATTAGGAGCTAGCGGAAATAATTTAAAGGAGATCGATTTGCAAATTCCGCTTGGCTGTTTTACGGCTGTAACTGGTGTTAGCGGTTCGGGTAAATCTTCTTTGATAAACGAAACACTTGTTAAAATATTGATGCGGAAAATTTACGCCTCAAAAGTAGTGGCTCTTCCCTTCAGAGAAATTAAAGGACTTGAACTTATCGATAAAGTAATAGAAATAGATCAATCTCCAATTGGCAGAACGCCTCGTTCTAATCCAGCAACATACACAACGCTTTTTACACACATCAGAGATCTGTTTGCGCAACTGCCCGAATCGAAAATACGCGGTTATGTGCCGGGCAGATTTAGTTTTAATGTGGCTGGCGGTAGATGTGAAGAATGTCAAGGAGATGGAGTGAGAAAAATCGAAATGAATTTTTTGCCCGATGTTTATGTACAGTGTGAAGTTTGCAATGGAAAAAGATATAACCGGGAAACGCTTGAGATACTTTTCAAAACAAAATCAATTGCCGATGTTTTGGATATGAGAGTTGAAGAAGCGCTTTATTTTTTTGAGGATTTGCCCGCGCTACACAGAAAAAATAAGGCGCTTTATGATGTGGGACTGGGATATATTAGACTTGGTCAACAGGCAACTACTCTGTCCGGCGGTGAAGCACAGCGCGTTAAATTGGCAACAGAATTGAGCAAAGTACAAACAGGAAAAACAATTTATATTTTAGATGAGCCGACAACCGGACTTCATTTTGAAGACGTGAATATTTTGTTGAAGGTGCTCAACCAACTTGTTGATAAAGGAAACACTGTTATTGTAGTTGAACATAATTTAGATGTGATAAAAGTTGCAGACTATGTTGTTGATCTTGGACCCGGCGGCGGTGAATATGGCGGAGAAGTTGTTGCTTCTGGTTCACCTGAAGAAATTGCTAACAATCCTAAAAGTATTACAGGAAAATATTTAATAAAAGAACTTGCAAGAAATTGAAGAAAATAGAGCGGGTTAATATTTAATAAATAATGAGGAACATAAATGAAAACAACTGTTAATGAATTCAGAAATTATAGAAGCGAAATGAATGAAAGAATTCTTAATTCCGGTTTTAGAGAGTTTAACAAATTTTTTGCGCTTGATAATAAAGCTTATGTCAATGGCGCGCTTTCGGCTAAGACAAAGGAATTGATGGGCTTGGCTGTTTCTATGGCTTTGCGCTGCAATGATTGTATCATGTATCATGTTGATAGAGCAATTCAAGAGGGTGCAACACAAGATGAACTTTATGAAACTTTTAACATTGCACTAATTGTCGGCGGTTCGATAGTTATTCCGCACTTGCGTTATGCAATCGAAAAAATGGATGAAATATTTGAAGAGAAGAGAAATGAAAAACAAACTCCTAATTCCTAAACAAATTGTAACTGCCGATTCGCAGAACAGAATTTTAAAAAATCACGCCGTTGAAATTATTGATGGAAAGATTGCCGGTATCGTGGCTCTTAAAAATTTTATTATCTCTGATTATGATGGCGAACTATTAGATTATTCCCGCTTTACTTTAATTCCTGGTTTCATCCAGACTCATATTCATTTATGTCAAACATTGTTCCGCGGATTTGCCGATGATTTAGAACTGCTCGATTGGCTTCAGAAAAGAATTTTTCCATTTGAAAATTCTCACAATAAAAATTCATTAAAAGCTTCTGTTCAATTAGGGCTGCACGATTTACTAACGGGCGGAACAACTACAATTCTTGATATGGGAACTCTTCGGCATCAAGAAATAATTTTTGAAGAACTGATCGGATCAGGAATGAGAGCGTATGCCGGAAATTGCATGATTGACCAGAACGAGCTATACCCTGAACTTTGTGAATCAACCGATGAGAATCTTAAATCAACTTATGAGCTGGCAAAAGTTTTTCACAATTCAAACAACGGAAAAATAAAATATGGTTTTGCGCCGAGATTTGTTTTATCATGTTCGGAAAAACTTCTTAAAGAAACTAAAGAGATGATGAAAGATTTTCCGGGTTCAATCTTTCATACTCATTCATCAGAAAATAAGAAAGAGGTTGAAACTGTTCGGCAGATGACTGGAAAAGAAAATGTAGAATATTTCGATTCGATTGGGTTGCTTGATGACCATACAGTTCTTGCACACTGCATTCATCTTAAAGATAAAGAAATAAATTCACTAAAAAATAATTCCGTGCGCGTTGCGCATTGTCCTTCATCGAATCTCAAACTTGGTTCGGGCATTGCAAACATTCCTCGTTACATCAAAGAAGGAATTTCAGTATCGCTTGGCGCAGACGGCGCGCCGTGCAACAATACTTTGAGCGCGTTTAATGAGATGCGTATTTCAGCTTTAATTCAGAAGCCAATTTATGGACCAACTTCTATGGATGCGTTAACTGTTTTTCGTTTAGCCACAATAGAAGGCGCAAAAGCTCTTCACTTGCAAAATGAAATTGGCAGTATTGAAGTCGGCAAAAAAGCTGATCTTGTTTTACTCGATCTCGAAAAAACTGACCAACCAATTCAACTTAGCGATGAACAAATTTATTCAAGTATTGTTTACTCTTCTGGTAAATCAAATGTAAAAGCAGTTTTTGCTGATGGCAATTTAATTGTAGACAATGGTAAATCTATTATTTATGATGAAGAAGAACTTGTTTCAAAAGCTAAAGATGAATTGAATAAATTAATTGAAAGGAAAAGATGAAAATAATCTTTGCAACACAGAACAAAGGCAAAGCGAAAGAAGTAAAAGCAATCTTCGCTAATTCCCCATTCAAAATAATTTCTCTTTATGGTCTTGGGAATGAAATTGAAATAGAAGAAACTGGTTCCACATTTCAAGAGAACTCATTCATAAAAGCCAAAGCAATATTTGATATTTACAAAGAACCGGTAATTGCTGATGATTCAGGATTAGAAATAGAACAGCTGGATGGTCGTCCGGGTGTTTATTCTGCACGTTACGCCGGAGAGAATTGTACTTTCGATGATAATAACTTGAAAGTAATTGAAGAACTAAAAAAATTTCCGGAACCGCACAGAGCAAAATTTATTAGTTATGCTGTTTTCTATGATGGGAAGAATAGAATTGAAACAATTGGCGAATTACACGGGCAAATTATAAAAGAACCGCGCGGAACAAACGGCTTTGGCTACGATCCTATTTTTATTCCGGATGGATTTGATAGTACACTTGCCGAGTTATCGCTTGAGGAAAAGAATAAGATTAGTCACCGTGCAAAATCATTTCAAAAATTGAAAGAAGCGCTAGCCCGCATTTGATAGAAAAACTTTCTCTGTTCTCGTATTACTTTTAGCTCTTACTTAATTTCAAACACACTTTACTACAATTGTAAAAAAAAATATTGGAAAACTAATTTTTAATTTGCCTAAAATATCTTTAATGGTTATACTAAAACCAGAAAAGTTTGAATTGGAATAAAAACTTGATTTGACATTTTCTGCGGGGCTTGAGTTTGGAAAAGAAGTTAATAGAAAGTTTATTTGATTGTAGATGCAATCATTCAATTAACTTGTTGACTCTAATACTTTGGGGGGTAATTGATACTGTATTGGTTCAGCGGGAAAAGGAATTTCAGATTAATTAAGTAAGGTAGAATATCAACTGACATTTCTTACCTCAAATCTATTCATTTTAGCTTCTTTAAGTTTCCTTTCTCTATTCTTCAATTTGTCTTCAACTCTGTTAAGAAGAAAATCTTCAGGCGTTAAATAAAATAAGGAACTGTGAAGCCGTTTTTTATTGTAGTAGTCAATATAACAAGCAATCTGTTTACGTGCATCATCAAGGTTGATTAAGGAAGTTTTCATTAAACAATCATGATGAATAGTTCTATGGTATCGTTCAATCTTACCGTTGCTCTGTGGGTAAGCCACAGAAGTTCTTATATGCTGAAGTCCAACGGGGAGTGTAAAAAAACTTGTGTAAATGGTTAAAGAAGAAATAGAAGCTAAGCGAAGTGGAGCCCCGATATACATCGGGATAAACTCCGCGAAACGAAGCTTAGCTTCTTGGCTCGCCCTTGCAAAGGGTAAAAATAATTCACAACTTCAATAACCAAGAAAGGATTTACACAATGGAACTCACGCCAGAAATGAACGAGCAACTTAAAGCCGATCTAAAAACAGCACGTACCTACCAAGACTTGATGGGAGAAAATGGAGCCATCTCCAAAGGAGTCCTTCGGACAAGAAAATCATCAAAGCATCACTCGAAGGAATGCTGGATGCAGAACTCATTTAGAATAACTGATTTTTCTTTTCTGCTTGATAGAAAATATCTCTTTCTGATTTCTTCTACAATACTCTTTCTTTGCCCATTTGCTCATAGATAACCTCTCTATTTTCGGTTACCTATATTATGGCGCAACGACCTTTTTCTTTTCCTCCTTTGGTTACTTTATTTTTGGCGCAATGCGTCATATTGTTATATCCTTGATAAGCATTTTAATTTATCTTAACTTCAATTCACATAAAATAAGCCCTCTTGATTTGTAAATTTTGTCTTTACGATCTGCAAGAAATTATCTATGCAATTTGCGTTATATAGATAACAAAAGAAGATTTATAAAGTTTAATAAATATTCCTACTATTTTTTTATAAAACACAAAAGTATTTTGAGAAAAAATGACTGCATTAAAATGTAATGTAGTTGCATAGTTTCATTATTACAAAAGTTTTACGCGCAGTGCAAAACAACTTCTTTTTAAGAAAATAGACATCTGCTTTTCTAGAAATTTAATGAGAGCATTGATATACATAATAAAAAGGAGATGATGTTATGAAACTATTTGTTATTCTTATTTTTTTATTTGTTAATTCAATCTGCTGTTCACAAACCATTCTTAATGAAAATGCAAAAGAAAATACTTCTTTTAGCATTAATTTAGGGTCTTCTGCTGGCTTGATGTCAAAATTCAAAAAAACTGCATTTATTCCCTCTGCTGGATTAGATATCAACTTCGGAACATTTGGCTTTAGAGCTTCTGGGCAGGTGTTTGATATTAAACCTGATTTTGATATGGCTGCATACCTGAAGCCCATTACATCAGAAATAACTCAATCTAACTTGAAAGAAAAAAACTCCAATGTATTGCTTGGTGTATCGCCTTATTTGAGTTTTGGAGAGCAATCGGTTTCGGTTCAAGCCGGATTAGGCTTGAAATATTTATTACAAAAAAGTGCAACAACAAAAGCAGTTTATAAGCCAAACCCAAGTATTGTGATGCTCAATTTTCCGGAAAGTGGCAAGAAACAAACTGCGCTTCTGCTTGAACCAAATATAAGAGTAACAATAGGGAAAAGAGACAATCCAATTAGGTTCTTTTTCGAAAGTACCTACTCACTACCCTTAAGTAAAACTGATTTCAATTATACATCTCGTGGCGATTTAACTGCTTTGATTGATCCCAAATCAGGATTACTTATCAGAGACAGGGTTCAAACATCAAAGCCGGTAATGAACACCGGAAAACCAATTTCGGATTTTATTACTGCTGGGCTGGGTATTGAAATTAACTTCTCGGCATTCGCCAAGCCATCTGCCAATATGCCTAGTGTAAATAACTACGGTATCAACGATGAGGGAATAAAACGGACGCTGCCCGAAAACGAATTATCCGAAATAAAACCGCTATTACTTATTGGAAAAGGAGCTGAGCGCCCAACCCGAAAGCCCGACGTGGTTGAATTTAGCTGGCAAGCCCTTAATGCCGAAGAGTGTGGTCAATTACAATACGAATTCCTCCTGACGGAAGATCAAGATGAAAAAGCGGCAAATACTGATTTACAAGGCA
Source organism: Melioribacter sp. (assembly GCA_020723965.1). GTDB lineage: Bacteria > Bacteroidota > Ignavibacteria > Ignavibacteriales > Melioribacteraceae > DYHW01. Next base: position 726,825 of record DYHW01000001.1, read on the forward strand.
AGGAAGTACAGGGAAAGGCATTAGTGGTGAAAATGCTTACCATAAAAGACTATTCTATAAAGGCGAATAACATCATCACTTATGCGGTAACAAAAAAAGATGTGCCGGCTCTTTTTGAAAAAGGAAGGCTGTTTACCTGGGAGGTAAGGGCGTTGGATGCCAATGGCAATTTTCCGCCATGTGCATGGGGTGGAAATAATACCATCATGAGTACATACAGCAGCTATGATTGTGGTATTCAGGTAATTATTGATACTGTTTATTGCTCACCAAGGCCGCCACAGCAGGGTTTTATTAACTATGAATTAAAATTTAGAATAAAAAATATTTCCAGCAGCAGCTGCCCTACAAATCACCCGGCACTATTTACAGGAAATACTCCGTATCCTTCTGGCAGCAATATAAAAATCACAGATATTAATAATCAACCGATCAGCCAATTAACTTTCACACCACAAAATCCGCTAGTAGGAGCAAGTTTGGCAATCGGACAAACAAGCAGTCAGTATTCTGTCACCATCTCTATTCCTACAAGTTCGAGTATAAGTGATATTCGATTGCACGCATGGCCAACATATAGTGTTGACCCAGCCTATGGCGCTGCATACGATACAAAAAAACTTTCTGCTTGCGGATGCACCTTTTGCCAATCTGTTCAGATTAATATCAATACACCACAACCACCGCAACCTATATCACAAACTGGGTATGATGCTGTCTATTTCCCATTGTCGATCAGCTACTCACCATATAAAGTTAATAGAATTGTAGCTGAAGTGGTTGCCTTTGAGCATATGGTAAACAACTCCAGTTGTATTACGTGCAATAACGATAACCGAATGCATGGTGTATTTGTTGGTTCAGCCCAAAACACTATCAGTGGCAGTGGCTGGATAAATTCAGGACATGCGTCACTTTATCCGGCGCCAACGAATTTTTCACGCGAGGCAACCTGGAGTACTACCAATACCTCAGGGATGTTGTTAAATAATCAGTCACTCAACTTGAATCTCGGTGTGCCCGTGCGCAACCCGCTTAGTTGTTGTCAGGACAGGCTCAGGTGGACTATCCGCTTTTCGTTCATCAGCCTTGATGAGGTAACGGGCGAATGCAGGGTTTGCGAAACCACCCGAACTTACTGTTTGGTTAGAAAGGGGAACATAGTTCCACCTAATTTGCGATGCCGCGATATAATTGATTTAGGTGAGCTTCAAGCTGAGCCGATAAATATTCCACCGATAAAAAATAAATAAGGAGACTGGTTATGAAAACAATAATTCAATTAATTCTGATTCTGATTTCAATAAATGAAATCTTTGGACAATCACCTTGTAATATATGCGGTGGAAATTGTACACCAACAAATACAATAAATATAAGCACAGGCTATAACCCAAATATAAATAGTCTTGTTCCGATTGGTTCTATTGACTCGATGTGGAAATTGATTAATAATCCGCCGATAACTGGAAACAATTGTAATAACATTATTTTTAATATACCTAATGCCTACAATGTTTCACCAATATCGCAATTATGGAATCAAATTCAATCCGCAGGTATTTTGTCTTCAAGAAACTTAGCAGACTTTGGCTGCAATAATTTATATAATAACCAGCCTTGGCGATTTATAAGAAATTTTTGTGTTTGCTCTACCGTTCAAGTTAGGATAAAGGGTGAGATGAGGGCAGATGATGAAGGACGCCTTACCTTAAATACTCCTGTCGGCAGTAGTATATTTATTAAACAAACACCGCCGGGTCAACCAGCAGACTGCTGGGAATCAACATATTTTGATACCACCTTTGTACTTGAAGCCGGTTGTTATTATTTAGAATTTGAACTCTTAAATACTAACGCAGTTGCAATGGGATTCTCTATAGGCGGAAATATTGAAGCTTTATCTGCAGCGGCTAATGCTTTAGCTGATGGAAATCTTTGCTGCCAAAATGGTATAATATCTGGTCAAAAGATTTTAGACAACAATTCAAATGGTATTATTGACGCAGGAGACACACCCGGGTCTGGATGGATTATCAGTGTTTTAGATGCCAATGGATCAACTGTGGCTACGACTCAAACAAATACGCTTGGTGAATTCTCTTTTAACAATATTCCACATGGAAACTATACAGTTACAGAAACTCTGCAAAGCGGTTGGTCGCCTTCAAGTCCATCAAACGGGATACATACCCTATCCATTTCACAAACCAATCCTTTTCATTTTATAAGTTTCCTTAATAAACGTGTACCATGTTGTAATTATACTACCATTAGCGCAAATCAAACTGATATAAATTGTTGTTATTCCATAATATATATCTCAAAGGATTGTAAATTTAGCTCTTCTATTATTACATCGCTCAATAATGTGCCGATTTCACTAAACGGTTCACCACTAAACACTCAATTCACCATTTCAAATATACCCAATGATCTTAACGTTCAAAATTCTTTAGGACAAGTTTGTGTATCGCCATCAAGCAGTGGCTTTTCTTTATTAGAAATCAAACTTTTTGCTCAAGATGGCAGTGTGTGTAAAGACACATTGAAACTCGCTTGCCCTACTCCAACTCCCTGCTGCGATATCAATTCGATCGATATTGCATCGCCAACCAATTCATTGGTTACGGATTATGGAAATTACTATGGATTGAATTTTGCTTTGCCCGTTAGCACCGGTTCAAATGTATTCGAAGAGGTGCGTGCATCGATAGTAAGCTATGAAGTAAGCTACGACGATCCGGATTGTACAAAATGCTACAACCATTACAGCTATATGGGTACATTTCTGCTGCAAAACACTTCGGCAAATTTTGGTCCTTTGCCGCGGCTTGGTTTGCCGCATTATTCTGTAGGTTCGGCAATACCTGGCACTTCACCCGTGCGTAACGGAGTTAGAGAAATCATTTGGAAAGGCACTCCATCTGCAATTGGTAACGTAAACCCAATTTTTGAAATTCTATTTCCAAAGCCAATACTTCCGCACTGCTGTAATGTTAAAGTTAAAGCGTGTATGAAGTTAGTTTTCAAGGATGTGAACTGCGATATCTGCGAAATATATCTTTGCGGCGAGTTTGATAAAAATGGGTTTATACAAGCTTCATCATTCGCCTCCGGGGGAAAAGAGGGCGCTAAGGGAGGAATTAGAGAACAAAGCGCAAAGAAACCCTTGGTTGGTGCAGAAATAGTTAGTGTGATAGCCACAGGAGGTGAGGGGTCTGGTCCAGCTGAAAAAACTCAGTTCGATGTGATACTAAAATCCCGTATTTTCACCAACAACCAAGGTGAATTCACTATTGAAATCCCAAAAGAGCAGTTTAAAAATATTCCGGATACAACAACCATTGAATTACAAATAAAGATAATTCCGCCTAAAGGGTTTGATGGAGAGAAGGATTCATATTTGGTGACCACTACAATCAAGCTAACTGAAGGACCGAAATTTAAATTTATTTTAGGTACGATTAAATCAGCTGTTGCGGGCGAACCCGTTCCCGGAGCCGAAATTGGTGAACCTAACTTGCCCCCTATCATTATAAAAACCCCATTTTAGGAGCATTCAAAAGTTAATTTCTTCAGTTGATATTTATGCTCTGCTGAAAGGCGGAAAACTACGGCTGAGGGTTGTGAGCCAGGTGGAGTTTAATAAATCTGATGGCTCTAAGTTCGAGTTTATTTTGTGGTGGTTGGAACCAGTTACAGTCAAGGTAGAAAACAGAGGTTCGTTTGCAGTGAGCGGGAAAAACTCTACATGAAATCAAACAAAGATGAAAACAAAGATGCTTTTACTGTAGGCGGTAGAAATACAGCATAATAAAAACTGTAGCCATTTTTCGAACCTTGTTGGAAATAAAAGTACTACAAACAACCGAGTGGGGAAAAAGTCAAACTTAGTTGATTGCATTAGAATATAAGAACATTTTTAATTGATGGTCTTTATAATTATTTATTCGAGACTTCCGAAAAATTGATTTGACAAAAAAATGAATTCATTTGTCATTCTGGATTTAGTCCAGAATCCACTCTTTAGATTCCGGGTCAAGCCCGGAATGACACTAATCATTAATTTTTCAGAAGTCCCTATCAGATACGTCAGTTTGCTTTTCTTCAGATCATTTCCTAAAATTCATTAAGAGTTTTAAGGTTAAGCGATGCTTAAAAAAGTTTCTGCTCCTAAAACCTTGCAGGTTCTTCTCTTTATTGTATTGACCTTGGGATTTTCATATCAAGACAAATTCAAAGGACTTCGGTTTGATATGGTAAAGCATCAGATAAAAGAGAGAGGAATCAAAGACTCTAAAGTTCTTGATGCAATGTCTAAAGTCCCGCGTCACGAATTCATTCCAAAATCTTACATATCTCAGGCATATAGCGACCACCCAGTTCCAATCGGATACGGACAAACAATATCGCAGCCATACATTGTAGCGTTGATGACAGAGCTTGTTGATCTACAACGAGGTGAAAAAGTTTTAGAAATTGGAACCGGCTCCGGTTATCAAGCCGCAGTGCTGGCAGAGATTATCGATTCAGTTTACACGATAGAAATAATAAAAGAGCTTGGTCATAGTTCTGCCGAAAGATTAAAAAATATCGGTTACAAAAAAGTAAAAGTAAAAATAGCCGATGGATATTATGGTTGGAAAGAGCATTCGCCATACGATGCAATAATTGTAACTGCGGCAGCCGAACATATTCCTCCGCCGCTAATAGCTCAATTAAAAGAGGGCGGCAAAATGATTATTCCTGTCGGTCACCAATTCCAAGTTCAAAATTTAGTTTTAGTAGAAAAGAAAGATGGAAAGATTAGATCGAAAAGTATAATTCCCGTTCGGTTTGTTCCCTTCACAAGAGGTGAATGATGCGCCGGGTTTATTTGATTGTCGGATTCGTTTCGGTCGCAATCATTGCTTATCAGCTTACCTTAATGAGAATCCTTTCTATTATTCAGTTTCATCACTTTGCATACATGATCATCAGCGTTGCCCTGCTTGGTTTTGGCGCAAGCGGTACTTTTTTAACTGTATTCAGGCAAAGGTCGCTTAAATATTTTGAGGATGTAATTTTTTATTTCTCACTTACTTTTTCTTTCTTAATATTTTTTTCTGCAATCTTAATTCAGTTTATCTCCTTCGATCCTTTTTTAATACTTTGGGAAATAAGCGAAGTTTGGTCGCTTTTGTTTTTCTATCTAATAATTTTTTTGCCATTTTTTTTTGGAGCTGCAATTATTTGTCTATCCTTTCTTAAGTATGCCGCTCAAATAAACCGGCTCTACTTTTTTAATTTGACCGGCTCCGCTATAGGTGGAATTAGTATTCTTCTTTTGATGTTTGCATTCAATCCATTCACGCTTCCTTTTTTGGTTTGGTTAATTTCCTTCTTAGCAGTAATTGTAAGTCTTTCTTCGCTCAAGAGAAAAACAGTTGGCTACATACTAACGCTGGCTTGTGCGTCGTGCATTTTATTTTATCAAATAATTTTTCCGCATGAAATAAAAATGTCTGAATACAAAAGTTTATATAAAACAACAAAACTTCCCGATGCAAAAATAATAGATGATAAAAGCAGTCCGCTTGGATGGCTAATTACTATTTCAACTCCAGTTCTAAGATACGCACCTGGCCTCAGCTACAATTTCAAAGGTGAAATACCAACGCAAATCGGATTGTTTAGCGATGGCGAATGGGCTGGAGCAATTTTATGGGAAGATTCATCTTCGAGCAAAACAAAATTTCTTGACTATTCAACTTCTGTTCTTCCATATAGGTTATTAAATTCTAATTCTTCGAAGAAAAAAAATAATTCGGTTTTAGTAATTGGTGCAGGCACTGGCACAGAAATTCAGACAGCCAATCAAAACGGAGCTGAAAATATTTTAGGCATCGAACTTAATCCGCAAGTCGTTGAAATATCAAAAAAATATTCAAACATAATTAGACAAGCTCTGCTTGCAGATAGTAACTCAAGAACAAAAATAATTATGGCTGAAGGGAGAGGTTTTCTTCAAGAGAAAAAAGAAAAGTTCGATATTATTACAATCCCAATATTTGGAGGATTTACCGCATCTGCCGCCGGTACGCACTCGCTTTATGAAAATTATCTTTTTACTGTTGAATCATTTTCTCTAATAATTGACCGCTTAAAAAATGATGGCATCTTTGCAGTTTCAACCTGGTTAAATTATCCTCCACGACATGCAATAAAATTGTTTGCTACGATTCTTGAAAGCGCAGAAAAAGCCGGTATAAATTTACCGGCAAATAATTTAGCCGCTATTCGAAGCTGGGGCACAGCAATTATCTTGGTAAAGAAAACTCCATTTACAAAAAGTGAAATTGAATTGATCAAAAACTTTTGCGAAGAAAATTCGTTCGACCCAATCTATTACCCGGGAATACTAAGCGGCGAAACCAATAAGTATAATCAACTTGAGGATGACGTTTTCCTTAAAGCAGTTAATGAACTTATTTCTGATAAAAGAGAATCATTTTATAAAAATTACTTATTTGATATTGAGCCGCCTACGGATGATAAACCGTATTTTTCTCATTTCCTGAAATTGAAGAGCCTGCCATATTTATTAGATAAACTTGGAAAAGAAAACGTTGCTTTTTTTGAATGGGGTTATCTGATTTTGATCATTACTCTTTGTCAAATCGTTATTCTGAGTTTTGCCTTAATAATTATTCCGCTTTTATTTTTAAAAAAGTTTGCTGTTAAAAAAGCCGTTAAATTTAAAACCTTTTTATATTTCTCTGGGTTGGGTATCGGATTTATGTTCATCGAGATTGTGATGATACAAAAATTTATTTTGTTTTTATCTCATCCTATTTATTCTGTTTCTTTAGTAATCAGTTCGATATTATTTTTTGCCGGCGTTGGAAGTTACTTCTCATCAAAATTTTTAGAATCCCCAAAACAGAGACTGCGCATCATTGTTGGAGCGATAATAATGGCGGCATTTATCTATTCATTTTTTCTCCCTCATATTTTTCAGTCATTGATCCATCTTTCAATTACAGTGAAATATGTATTATCATTTTTCATAATTGCGCCGCTTGCATTTTTGATGGGAATGCCTTTCCCAATCGGATTAAAACAACTTTCATATGAGTTAGAATCTTTAATTCCTTGGGCGTGGGGCATAAATGGTTTTCTGTCAGTTATCAGCGCTGTTTTAGCGCCTCTACTTGCTATCGAATTCGGTTTTAAGATAGTTATTATTTTTGCCGGTATAGCTTATTTGTTAGTTCTTTCCGTTGGTGGTAATTTAAAAGAGAAACGAAAGGAGGGATATCATTATGAATGAAAAATCAAGAAGGGAATTCATAAAAGCATTTTCCCTTTTATTGCTTTCAGCGCCTTCAATTATTCCGTACGGAGTTGGATGTAAAACCCGCGATAAATCATCCAATTTTCTAGATTCATCACAAAAAGAAAATAAGCAAGATAAGAAGGGAATAATTGATGCGAGCATAGAACCTAATTTTAAACCAAACTATTTAACACTCCATAAAAACGGAGAATTAAAAAGGAGAGGAAAAGAATTATGGCAGATGATGGAAAGCTGTAAACTCTGCCCCCGCGAATGCGGCGCTAATCGTATTGCAGGCGATGTGGGTTTCTGCGGTTCTACTTCAAAATTAGAAATATCTTCTTTCAGTCCTCATTTTGGCGAAGAGGAACCGCTTGTTGGTAAAGGAGGTTCCGGCACAATATTTATGACAAACTGCGGCTTGAGATGCGTTTTCTGTATAAACTGGGAAATTAGTCAAGGTGGCGCTGGACGAGTGCAGAGTATCGAAGATTTTGCAAATATGATGATAGCACTTCAGAAAAGAGGATGCCATAATATCAATGTTGTAACGCCCACACATTATTCTCCGCATATTCTGCTCGCAATTGATATTGCCGTTGCTAAAGGATTACGACTTCCAATTGTTTATAATACTTGCGGCTGGGAACGAGTTGAAATATTAAAATACTTAGACGGTGTTGTTGATATTTATCTTCCTGATTTTAAGTATGCTGACGGAAAAATGGCGGCGAAATATTCTTCCGATGCCGAAACTTATCCTGATGTAACCAAAGAAGCAATACTCGAAATGCATAGACAAGTTGGCGTTGCTAAACCAGCAAAAGACGGGCTGATGTATCGAGGCGTGATGATACGTCATCTTGTAATGCCAAATCGAGTTGCCGGAACAAAAGAGATTCTCAAATGGATTGCAGACAATTTGCCAAAGGATACTTATCTGAATATTATGTCGCAATATAGACCTATGTACAAGGCGTTTGATTATCCTGAAATTTCCCGCCGGCTTTTGCCAGATGAATATTCTGAAACTATAAGATTGGCTAAAGATTTAGGATTGACGAATTTGGAGGTTCAAGGTTATTGGCATTGAGAAGAATTTTACAGTGAAATAAAACATGAATCATTAAGTAACTAACCTTACGCAGAATATACTAAAAATGTCATTCCGTCCCGATTCATCGGGAGAGAAATGACATGAGAGAATATTTATTAGGACCAGACCAAAATAGAATCCCATCCTTAATTTCCTTAATTTTAATTTATTAAAAACCCGGAGGAACACTATGGCAAATGAAATAACCACAAAGAAAAGAGCTCCAGTAGACGATACAAAATATTCGATGGATACACATATGATCTACGGAAAGGACGTAAGCGACAAATGGGATTACTCGCATCATGTAACTGCGCCAATTTCTTCTTCAACAACTTTTCGGCTTGATTCAGTTGAACGCGGGACGCAAGGTTTTATGCAATTTGCAAATACTGAGTTATTAGGTGACCAAGCCCCCATCTTTATTTACGATCGTCTTGGCGAGCCAAACAAAGATATGCTTGAAGAAAATTTGGCGTATGTTGAAAAAGGTGAAACCGCAGTTAGTTTTGCCAGCGGTATGGGGGCAATCTCAGCAGCACTTGGTATTCTTACAAATAGTAGCGATGAAATTATTACACACACAACTTTGTATGGATGCACAATTTCTCTTTTCAATAATTGGTACCCTAGATACAAAATAAAAGTCTCGACGATCGATCTTTCGCAGCCGAAAAACATTTTTAATGTATTAACCGAAAAAACAAAAGTTGTCTACTTCGAAACGCCAGCTAATCCAAATCTGGAAATTGTGGATGTTGGCGCTATTGCAGAAATTGTAAAAGAAGTTAATAAAACAAGAGAGGACCAGTACCAAATTAAAATTGTTGTTGATAATACATTCGCTACTCCGTTTTGCCAAAGACCAATAGAACTTGGTGCGGATTTCGTTATTCATTCCCTAACAAAAGGAATTGGAGGATTTGGAACTGACATGGGCGGAGTTGTAATAGGAAAGAAAAAATATCGCGATCTTCTTTTACTTTATAGAAAAGACTTTGGAGCTGTGCTCAACACAAAAAGCGCTTGGGCTATTCTTACTTATGGTTTGCCTACACTAGCAGTTCGTCTAAGACATCAAATTAAATCTGCCATGCGCATTGCTGAATTTTTGAATTCTCATCCAAAAATTGAATTCGTAAATTATCCCGGATTGTCAAGCTACAAGTATTATGATCTTGCAAAAAAACAGATGATAGATTTCAACGGGAACTTTGCGCCTGGCAGCATGCTTTATTTTGGACTCAAAGGGAATTCGCCTGCCGATACTAAAGAGAAAACGAGAATGTTTATGAATTACGTTGCTGATAATGCATACACAATGACGCTCGCTGTTAGTCTTGGGCACACACGCACTTTGATCGAACATCCGGCATCTATGACTCATTCAGTTGTTCCGCCGGAAGAATTAGCTGAGCGCGGCATTGATCCGGGGGGCGTTCGTCTTGCTATTGGACTTGAAAATACAGACGATATTCTGTTGGACCTTGATGAAGCGTTAAGAATTATTTAGTGAACTTATTCTAACTTTTTTATTTAAGAACGATTGTTATTTCCAAAATTATGCGGGTTATCAAAAGCTCTTTATTCGAAAGATTTCCAGAGCTGATTTTTGGTTTCAGTACAAAGATCGGATTAAATCGGAAAACGCCTTTCTTTTTTAATTTATCTTTTACTGTAGGCGATGATGAGACGGTAGTAAAAGAAAATCGTTCTGCTTTTTTTGATGCCATCGGATTGATGTCATCAAAAATTGCTTATCAAAAACAAATACATTCTGATACCATTACTGTAGTTGAAAGACCGGGGCCGAACGGCGAATCTGACGCTATGATCACAGTTCAACAAAACATTGGACTTGCAATTTTCGTAGCTGATTGTACGCCTATTTTTATTTATGATAAAAAGAATAAAGTAGTTGCGGCGGTTCATTCCGGATGGCGCGGAGCAGAAAGGCAAATCTTAAATATTACGCTAAGTAAACTTTTTGATCAGTTCAATTCCCAACCTCAGAATTTATTTGTTTATTTCGGTCCTTCCATTTCACAAAAAAATTACGAGGTAGGGGAAGAAGTAGCTATGCTGTTCGATCATAAATATATTCAAGAAAACTCGGGTAAACTTTTTCTTGACGTGCCCAGGGTTAATGCAGATATAGTTTTTGAATTTGGAATTCCTAATTCCAATGTAGAAATATCTCCGCTTTGCACTTTTGAAGAAAACGAACTCCTTCATTCTTACCGAAGAGATGGAAAATTTTCCGGACGCTCTCTTGGAGTTATTGCTATGAGAGGAAAATAATTGAGAACTGAAAAATTTATGATGGGAGCCGGTTTTGTTTTGATTTGCCTGATCTGGGGCTCTACCTGGCTTGCAATTCGACTTGGCTTAAATTCCCTTTCTCCTTTGATTTCTTCCGGTCTTAGGTTTTCGCTTGCATCGATTTTTATTTTTGCATTGATGAAGTTTCAAAATATTTCTCTTCAAACCGATCGTCTTTCTATAAAGCTTTATATCATACTCGCTATTTTTTCATTTGTGATACCATTTGGTCTGGTTTATTGGGCAGAGCAATTTATTCCGTCCGGGTTGGCATCAATTGTTTTTGCTATTATGCCTTTTTCTGTAATTATTTTTTCCAAACTGCTTTTTCCCAAGCAGATAGTTCCTTTTAATCAAATAGTTGGCGTTATTCTTGGATTTAGCGGAGTCGTAATTATTTTTTCAGAAAATTTATCACTTGACCTATCGCAGCAGCTTTTGGGCATAGTTGCAATTTTTTTAAGTGCTCTAATGCAAGGTGCAATTGGAGTAATAGTTAAAAAGCATGGATACCATCTTAATCCTCTTTCGATGAATTTTGTTCCTCTTTTTTCTTCCGGATTGATACTTGTAAGCGGCGCTTTCCTCTTTGAGGATTCGGCTAAATGGCTCTTTGACGATTATGGAATAGGATCGATTATATATCTTGCGTTCTTTGGAACTGTTGTTACTTTTACAACTTATTATTGGCTGCTAAAGAGAATGAGCGTTGTTATTCTTTCGCTTACTGCTTTCATCACACCCATTATTGCAGTTCTATTGGGATGGATAATTTTGAATGAACATTTTTCTTTGCAGACTCTTTTTGGCAGCTCGCTTGTGTTAATCGGAATTTTATTTGCTAACTTTCGTGCGCTAATAGATTATTACAGATCAAAAATTTCGCTTGGCAGATGACAAATATCATTCGAATAAAGAACGCATCTTTTTACGCTTATCACGGGGCAATGCAGGAAGAGCAGAATATTGGCGGAAAGTTTGAAGCCGATGTTGATCTTTATACCGATTTTTCTGAGGCGGCGGCTAAAGATGATTTGAAACTTACAATCAATTATGACATCGTATATAAATTCATCAATAAAATTGTGCATGAAAAAAAATATTTTTTGATAGAAACACTTGCAACAATTATAGCCGACGAATTGCTTAAGAAATATCCTAAAATTAACAAAATAGCCGTACGTGTAAGGAAACATCATGTGCCGGTTGGGGGAGTATTAGATTACGTTGAAGCAGAAGTGGTAAAAGAAAATGATAGATAAAATTTTTCTTGGGCTAGGTACTAATTTAGGTGATAGATTATTTTTTCTTCGCTCTGCGGTTGCCTTGTTAAAGGAAAATAAATCGATCCGGCTTAATAAGCTTTCTTCTGTTTATGAAACTACTCCTTACGGAAATATTAACCAGCCAAATTTTCTTAACGCTGTTGCAGAAATTGAAACTACGCTTGAACTCTTCAGCTTATTCTATTATTTGAAATCGATAGAAGTGAAAATCGGCAGAACAGATCAAAAGAAACACTGGGGCCCCCGCGAAATTGATATTGATATTCTTTTTTACAATGAGTTAATTTATAATGGAGAAAACTTAACTATACCGCATAAAGAAATTATGCAAAGAGATTTTGTTATTATACCTTTGATTGAAATTGCACCGGATTATGTGCATCCGCAGCATCGGAAAAGAATAAGTGAGCTGAATTTATCGTTAACAGAAAAACACATCATCTCAAAAATGAAAAAAAAATTAGATTGAGATAAAACTTGCAAGAATTAAGATACATAGCAATTGAAGGAGTGATTGGCGCCGGCAAAACAACTCTTACACAAAAAATTGCTGAGAAGCTTACGGCAAATCTGATCCTTGAAGAGTTCGAGGAGAATCCCTTTCTTGAAAAATTTTACGATGATAGAAAACGGTTTGCTTTTCAAACTCAAATTTTTTTTCTGATCAACCGCTATAAACAACAGCAGCAACTGAATCAGCAAGAACTCTTTACAAAATACATTGTTAGCGATTACATTTTCCAAAAGGACAGAATATTTGCTTACCTAAATCTTTCCGGCGAAGAGCTGAAACTTTACGAAACAATCTTTCCGCTGCTCGAACGCGATATTCCGAAACCTGACCTAGTTATCTTTCTCCAGTCAAGCATTGACCGTTTGATGTTGAACATTAGAAGCCGTGGAAGAAAATTTGAACGAAACTTAACACGCGCTTATCTTTCCGAACTTTCTGAAGCTTATAATAATTTTTTCTTCAAGTACAGCAACACTCCTCTTTTAATTGTCAACACAACCGATATAGATTTTGTGAACCGGACTGAAGATTTTGACTTGCTATATGAACAAATATTTCGGGAAGATAGAGGATTCATCGAATATTTCAATCCCGAAGCAAAAGGAGAGTAAATGGGTTTGCTAAGAATTATTATTTGGGCTCTTATCTTTTATATAGTTTATAAAACAGTTCGCGCTGTTATGAAAATAATATCCGAGAGTAAAAGATCAGCTAATCTGTTTCAGTCAAAAAAAACAAAACAGAGCAAACTGAAGATCGATAAAGAAGATATAATTGATGCTCATTTTGAAGAAATTGATTCATCAAAAGAAGAGACTAAAGAAAAAACTTAATGCCCGCCAAAAACATCGTCAAGAATTTTGTGTCGTTACTGCTGAAAAGATTTTTATCAGTTGAAGAAAGGAGGGATAAAGAAATTGGCTCTCCCAAAAAAATCTTATTGGTTCGGCAGCACAATCAATTTGGCGATATGCTAGCAAGCGTTTCACTTTTCCGCGCTCTTAAAGAAAAATTCCCTTATACAAAGATTGTTTTGTTAGCCAGTCCCGAAAATTTTTTTGCAGTCTCAAAAAATCCTTTCATAGATGAACTATTCGTTTTCGAAAAGAAAAATCTTTTCAAGTTATCTTACTTAAAAGAATTATATAAAGCGCTCCGTTCAGGGTATGACTTGGCTATAGTTCCTGCAACAGTTGCTATTTCGGCAACTAGCTGTCTGCTTGCAGGGCTTTCAGATGCTAAGATAAAAATCGGAATAAAGTCGTTAAATGGAAAAGAGAATAGATTTGCTTATCTTTTTCATCATAGAATTGATTTGGACTGGAGAAAATGCCCCGATGCTCATGTTTCTGATTTCATTTTGGATATTGTTCGACCATTTGGTATAAAAACTATAAACTTTAGTACGAGCATAACATTTGACGAAATAGACAGACAGTCTGCATCAGATTTTATCCGGCAATTTAAAAAAGATGAAAAAAATAAATTGGTTGGACTTCATGTTGGCGCCGGAAAACCGCAGAATAGATGGGCTATAGAGAAATTTGAAGAACTGCTGATCAAAATGAAAAACGAAAATGATTTTTGTTTTTATTTTACAGGAGGCAAAATGGACAATGAGCAGATAGATTACATCCAAAAAATTTTTGGCAGAAGCGCAGGATATTTTTTAGATAGAACTATTCCGGAACTTGCAGCTTTGATTTCAATGAGCGATCTTTTTATTACTAATGATACAGGGGTTATGCATGTTGCAGGCGCAACAGCAAAGCCGCAAATTTCAATATTTGGACCTACCAATCCGTTCAACTGGGCGCCAATTGGAGAGAATAAATTTTTCATTCGCAAATCGGAACGGATAGATGATGTAACTGTAGATGATCTGCTTGAGTTGGTCCGTTTCATTTTTAAAAGGTAAAACAAAGATGCGTGTTGAAAAGAGAAACATTGCCGCAGTAGATGTTGGTACAAATTCATTTCATCTTATTGTTGTGAAAGCAAAAGAGAACGGAAATTTTGAGATTATTGACCGCGAAAGGGAAGTAATACGTTTAAGCGAAGGAAACACAGACGATATTAAGAGAATCCATCCCAAAGCTATTGAACGAGCAGTTAAAACACTGAAACGATTTAAAGGAATTGCAGATTCTCATAAAGCGCCTTTGCGCGCTGTAGCTACTAGCGCTGTTCGTGAAGCATTCAATAAAAATGAATTTATAAAAAGAGTATTTGATGAAACCGGTATTGAAATAGAAGTTATTAGCGGATACGAAGAAGCACGGTTGGTCTATCTTGGAATATTGAAAGCGGTTCCGGTATTCAACAAAAAAGTTCTAATGATCGATCTTGGCGGAGGCAGCACTGAATTTCTAATTGGCGAAAAAGGGAAGACGCTTTATACTATGAGTTTGAAATTAGGAGCGGTTCGGCTGGCTCAAAAATTCTTTACCGATTTTAAACTGAGCAAAAATTCTATAAATGAGTGCCACAAATGGGTTCAAGGTGAAATTTGTAATGCTGCAGAAGCCGCCAAGCGTATCGGATTCGACTTATCTGTTGGCTGTTCAGGAACTATTATGGCAAGCGGATTTATGATAGAAGCAATGTTGAAAGGGAAAACATTTCAAAATAATCTGCTTAATAATTATGAGTTCACTAGAAAGGATTTTAATTTAATAAGGAATGAAGTTCTTAAAAGAAAAACAGTTGAGAAAAGAAAAAAAATTCCGGGAATTGATGATAAACGCGCAGATATAATTCCTGCTGGAATAATTATTCTTGATGAAATTTTCAAAGCATTCGAACTTGAAAAGATGACTATTTCCGGCTATGCTTTAAGAGAAGGAATTATTGTTGATTCGCTGCAAAAAGCGCATTCAGATGACTCCAAGCCCAATCTTGCAGATATACGAATGGAAAGCGTAAAAAATCTTGCGGAGTCGTTTCATTATGATCTGGAACATTGCAGGCATATATCGGCATTAGCCGTTCAAGTGTTCGATCAATTACAGCCGCTACACAAACTTGATGGACAATGCCGTGAGTATATTGAAGCAGCCGCACTTCTGCACGATATTGGTTATCATATTTCGCATACTAACCATCACCATCACAGTTATTATATAATTAAGAATAGCGAACTGCTCGGCTTTAACGAAACTGAAATAAATATTATAGCTTATACAGCAAGATATCACCGGAAAAGTCATCCTAAATTAAGTCATGATGATTTCAGCGCACTTACAGAAAAAACGAGGCATATCGTCAAAAAACTTTCTGCTATTCTTCGCGTTGTGGATGCATTGGACAGAACCCATTCGAAAACGATCGAGAAGATCCGCGCTGAAGTGAAAAAAGAGAGCGTTGTTTTAAAACTGCGGGTGAATAAAGACAGGTATCCCGAAATTGAATTGTGGAACTTCGAAAGAAGAAAAGCTCTCTTCGAAGAAGTGTTCGGCAAAAAAGTTACTTTGATTTTAGAATGAGTATGATATACTTAGTGTGAAATTATTTAGCAGAGGGGATAGTAAAGTAAAAAGCAGTTCCTTTTCCAGCTTCGCTTTCAACCCAAATCTTTCCTCTCATTCGTTCTATCATCTCTTGGCAAAGAACAAGCCCCAAGCCGGTTCCTTCTTCTCCGGCTGTTCCTCGCGATGTATAAGTTACATCCAAACGGAATATTTTTTTTTGAATATCTTCGTCTATGCCTACCCCGGAATCTTTAACGCACACTTCAACAAAATTTTCTTTTGTTTGGCTGCTAACAATAACTTCCCCCCCTCTAAAAGTGAATTTTATTCCGTTCGAAATAAGATTTTCTATAATCGAATTCAACATTCTTTCATCTGCATAAACAAATTCATTTTTGGTTACTTCATTTAAAACAGTAATTCCTTTATTAGCAGCATTGGCAAGAACTAAATTCATAGCATAATCTACGCTTGAATAGAGTTCTATCTTTTCAATGTTTACTTCAATTCTGCCGGTTTGAATGCGAGACCACTCTAAAAGGTGCTGGATCAAAGTATAAAGATTTTTAGTTGACTTATTTATGTTGCCGATGAATCTTTTAATTTGTTCTTTTTCCAACTCTTCAAAATTTTCTACTAACGCATTTGCAAAGCCTAATAATCCCAAAAACGGACTTTTCAGATCGTGCGCAACAATTGAAAAGAACTTGTCTTTTGTTGCGTTCAGTTGTTTTAATTCTTCTTCAGATCTCTTTATAGCTTCTTCGGCAATTTTTTGTTCTGTTATATCTGTAAATGTTGAGAAGACTCTAAAAGGTTTCTCTTCGCCATTCCGAAATTCCGGAATAGCGTCAATCACTAACCATTTATATCTTTCTTCGCGAGGGTGGAATATCCCCATAATCACATTATTAACAGGTCTGGAAGTTTTAAGAGCAATAATTCCGGGATATTCATCCTTTGGGAAATCGGTTCCATCTTCACGAATGGCTTTCCAGCTTGAATCCTTTGGGGTAATTCCCAACAATTGGTCAATTGTTAAACCAAGAATTTCGCAGGCCGCGGGATTAGCCAATGTAACTTGTCCGTCTGCATTCTGATAAATTATTCCTTGCGCCATAGATTCGAACAATCTTCTATACCGTTGTTCCGATTCTTTTAGCTCTGTTTTTGCCTTTACCCATTCAGTTAAATCTCTAACCGTAACGCACAATACTTCTTTGCCGCTGTAAGTGATAAGGTCGGCTCTAACTTCAACGTTAATTTGAATTCCACTTTTATGTTTGTGTTTCCTTGCACCAATGTAATGGCGTTTTCTTCTTATAGTTTTTTCTATGTGATTGTTGATGTTTGATTTTTCGTGTGCAACTAAATCATAATATGTTAACTGAAGAATCTCTTCTTCAGTATAACCAACAAGTTTCTGATAAGCAGGATTACAGGCAATTACTTTTTTGGAAGAGAGATCATAAAGTACTATTCCATCTGTAACTTGTTCAACGATCGCTCTAAAACGTTCTTCGCTTTTTCTTAGAACTTCTTCTGTGCGCTTTCGTTCAAGCGCATTTAGAATAATTTGACCTGCGGTTCTGAGAATAAAATCATCTTCATCTCGCCAGCTTTTATCTTTTTTTGAAGAACAAGCTGCAACCAGTCCCTCTAAAGATTTATCTTTCATTAAAGGAACTATAACGAAAGAATCTATTTTCTCGCGCAGAAAGAATTCTTTTTCATCTTGAGCCCAATCTGGAAAGCTGATAGTGTCGTCATTTCTGATGCTTTCATTTTTACTTAGTTTCTCAAATATCCAATGGTAGGTGCTTAAAAGGAAAGACTCAAAAGCGATGCTAACATCCGGCGCACGCTCTGCGCTCCATTTATATAATTTTGTCGCTACTCCGTTGTTGTTTATCTGGTAGACAAAACAATATTCCGATTTTGTAATTGCGCCAATACTTGCAAGAACTTTAAGAATCTCATCGTCAATTTTTTCAAAATGGATATTTATAAAGTTATTAGCAGTTGAAAAAATAAATTTCTCTAATTCTAAACGATATGTAAGTGTTTCTAACGCAGCTTTTTTATTTGTAATATCTCTGAAAACAAGAACGACGCCGGTTACAGCTCCTTTTTCATCTGCTATCAAAGTGGTTGTTTCTTCAATTGTAATAAAATTACCCTTGTCGTTTACTAGAATCATTTCATTTGGTCTGTTTAGACTGTGTCCTTCCCGCAAAATGCGCGATACCGGGTCTTCGAGAAGAAGTTTTGTGCGGTAATCAATAACTGTAAAAACTTTACTGATGTGCAAACCGATTACAGCGATTTGTTTGTGAAGAGTAATTTCTTCGGCTATTCGATTGAAAAATTTTATTATACCAAGATTATCAGTTGCAATTATTGCATCTCCAATGCTTTTTAAAGTTGCTTCAAGCCAGCGCTCGCTCTCCTTTAGCATTGTTTCTATTTTTTGTTTGTAGAGCGCAACTTCTATTGTTGTTTCCAATTCTCTTTGGTTGAATGGTTTGATGAGGTATCCGAAAGGTTGGGTTCGTTTTGCGCGCTCGAGTGTTTTCTCGTCTGAATATGCCGTCAGGTAAACTATAGGAACATCTATCTTCAATTGGATCTCTTCAGCGGCTTTAATGCCGTCCATCTCGCTGCCCAAAGAAATATCCATCAAGATCAAATTTGGCAGATGACTCAACGCTTTTTCAATAGCTTCTTCTCCGGTAGATGCAATTGCTGCAACATCGTAACCGCTTCTTTTCAATCGATCGGAAAGTTCAAAAGCGATTATCGATTCATCTTCTACAACAAGTATTCTGCTTTTATCCATTACTCCACCCGTCAAATTTTTCTGTGCGGGTTAAAGTGAACTTAGTGTATGTCGAAATGCCGGAACTTATCTTTCGGTACCGTGTCTTCAAAAGCAAATTTTTCTCTTTTATTTGTAAGAATACTATTGGATGACCCACAGTCTTTTGGCAGCTGAACATTTTGCCGTTATCATATATATCTGTTCTTAACTTTTTGATGAAACTCATTTGCCGCTGCTTCTTCTCAACAGCAATAAGTGGAAATTGAGTTTCAATTCCAGATACTATTTTGTGTGCGAGTGCAGGGCGGCTTTTTAAGAAAAATACCAACATTACCCCAAAATGTAGAAAACAAGAATAACCAACATAAATAATAGGTCTTTTCCTCATCATCGCACCACTGCGCATTTTCATCCACATTATTATCGAAGAAAATAGGAGGATCTTTATAGAGGAATGTTCTTTTCTTGATATTTGTTTCCGGTTATAACAATATGAATAATTATATGAAACTTTATGTTTGAAAACAATTCGGACCCCTCAGAACGACTATTTTGAGACTGCCCCGGCATATCGCAAAGCCATGCTAATGGCATTATTATTCACCGGCTTAGCGAAATCGATATCTTAATAGAGCTAAATGAAAAGATAATTCAACGTATTTATAAGATGGGAGTAAGGGAAAAGAATTCAAAAAAATATTTTTGGATAAGAGTTCTTTTTGCATTTTTAAGAACGTGTTAGTTATATTTGGCAGTCAATTTTTCAAAATGGTGTATGGGAATCAGACCTTCTGTTTACGTTAAGGACCTCGGCAAGCACGTCGGTAAAGAAGTTACTTTGAAAGGGTGGCTTTACAATAAAAGATCAAGCGGTAAATTGAAATTTTTAATTATGCGCGATGGCAGCGGTTATGTGCAGTGCGTTGTATTCAAAGGAAATGTTGCAGATGAAGTATTTGAAAACGCCGATAAACTCACTCAAGAATCGTCATTCGAAGTAACCGGCAAGGTAAAAGTAGAACCGCGTTCTGTTGGGGGCTACGAACTTGATGCGACAGATGTGAAAATTATTTCCATTGCTCAAGAATATCCGATAACGCCAAAAGAACACGGCATAGAATTTCTTATCGATAATCGTCATCTCTGGGTTCGTTCCAAAAAGCAAATAGCAATTTTGAAGATTCGCGCGCGCATTGTAAAAGCCATTCGCGATTTCTTCGATTCACGCGGATTCGTTCTATTCGATCCGCCAATCATCACGCCAAACGCATGCGAAGGAACCTCAACACTTTTTGAGATGGAATATTTTGATCTCGGCAAAGCTTACTTAACGCAATCCGGACAACTTTATGCAGAAAGCGGGGCAATGGCGCTCGGAAAAGTTTATACTTTTGGTCCAACATTCCGCGCAGAGAAATCTAAAACGCGCAGACACTTAACAGAATTCTGGATGGTTGAACCGGAGATGGCTTTTTATGATCTTGATGATGATATGGACCTCGCCGAAGAATTTTTGGAATACATTGTTCAATGCGTTCTCACTGATAAACAAGAGGAGTTGAAAGAGCTTGAACGCGACACAACCAAACTTGAATGTGTTAAGAGACCATTCCCAAGAATTTCTTACACTGAAGCTGTTGAGTTGTTGAAGAAGAAAGGCAATGATTTTCAATGGGGTAATGATTTTGGTGGTGCAGATGAAACTTTGATTGGAGAAGAATTTGATCGTCCGGTTATGATTCATCGTTATCCGTCCGAAATAAAAGCATTCTATATGAAACGCGATCCGGAAAATCCTAAAGTGGCTCTTGCCGTTGATGTAATTGCGCCCGAAGGTTATGGTGAAATTATTGGAGGCAGCCAGCGCGAAGACAATTTGGACTTTCTGCTTGAAAGAATTAAAGAACACAATTTGCCGCAATCTTTTTTTGAGTGGTATTTGGATTTGAGAAGATTCGGATCGGTTCCGCATTCCGGTTTTGGTCTAGGTCTTGAAAGAACTGTTAGCTGGATTTGCGGACTTGATCATTTGCGCGAAGCAATTCCATTTCCTAGAATGATTTACAGGAATACTCCATAGATGAATCTTGAATTAATTCTCTTTATCCTTTTGGCTTCAGTTGCTGCTGTATCATCCATTGTGATGATCACTCGTAAAAATGCTGTTATAAGTGCTGTTTTTTTAGTCCTCAACTTTTTTGCTCTTGCAGGTTTGTATTTACTTCTCAACGCGCAGTTCATAGCTGTTGTTCAGGTAATTGTTTACACCGGCGCAATTATGGTGTTATTCCTTTTCGTTTTAATGCTGTTGAATACTGAATCGGAACACAAATTATTTGTTGATAAACGTGCGATCAAATTTTTCGCAATTCTTATTAGCGCTTTCGTTTTTGTACAGCTTGCTTATCTTATCTTTTTCGGTAAACCATCAAGAACTTTAACGCCCGATGAAGTAGCAAGCGTTAATGCCGGAACAATTCAAACAATTGGACAGCAACTTTATACTAATTATATAATTCCTTTTGAAGTTGCAGGATTTTTACTTCTTGCAGCTACAATTGGCGCATTAGTTTTAGCAAAGAAAAAATTCGAGTAACGTTTGTTACTCTGACCCCGGTGGTAATTGGGAGAAGAGTGAAATGGAGAAAAAAGAAACATGTCATCAATCCCGATGGAATATTATCTGATCCTCAGCGCTTTCATGTTCAGTGTCGGCGTTGCAGGAGTTCTTATCAGACGAAATGCGATCGTTGTCTTTATGTGTATTGAATTGATGCTTAATTCCGCAAATCTCTCGCTTGTAACTTTTTCATCTTATCTTGGAAATCCAATTGGGCAAGTTTTCGTATTCTTTGTAATGACTGTGGCAGCAGCAGAAGCCGCTGTAGGATTGGCAATTATTATTGCGATTTTTAGAAATAAAAAAACAGTTAACATTGACGAGATAAATATTTTCAAATGGTAATGATAAATTTAATATACCTCACAGTTCTCTTGCCGTTGCTCGGTTTTCTTATCAATGGTTTGATTGGAAGAAAAATCAAGAACGAAAAAGTTATTGGAATAATCGGAAGCGGAACCGTTGGAATTGCTTTTGTAATAATTATTCTTGCATTTATTGAAACTTTGGCTCTGCCGGTAGAGAATAGATCGAACACGGTTGAGTTATTTACATGGATTAGCGCTGCGGGACTCAACATAAAATTTGCCTATCTCGTTGATCAGCTTTCTCTCACAATGTCGCTCATAGTAACCGGCGTTGGATTTTTAATCCACGTTTACTCCATCGGCTACATGCACGGCGATAAAGGTTTTTGGAGATTCTTCGCTTATCTGAACCTCTTCATTTTTGCGATGATGAATTTAGTTCTGGGCGACAACTTTGTTGTTCTTTTCTTGGGATGGGAAGGCGTTGGTCTCTGCTCTTATTTGTTGATCGGTTTTTGGTATGATAGAAAATTTGAAAAGGGAACGACGTCCCAAGCTGCAAAGAAAGCGTTTGTTGTTAACAGAATCGGCGACTTCGGATTTTTGCTCGGAATGTTCTTAATCTACTTTACTTTTGATTCTCTCAACTTCAAAGAAGTTTTTTCAAGAGCGGAATCTTTTCCGGTGGCTGAATTAACATTTGGTTTGATAGCGCTATTCTTATTTATCGGCGCTGCTGGTAAGTCCGCACAGATTCCGTTATTTGTTTGGCTGCCGGATGCAATGGCGGGTCCAACTCCTGTTTCAGCGCTCATACACGCTGCAACGATGGTTACCGCCGGTGTTTACATGGTTTCGCGCGCCTCAATCATTTTTGCTTCCGCCCCGGCTGTGATGATGATTGTCGCAGTGATCGGTTTGGTTACTGCAATAATGGCGGCGTCAATCGGTCTTGTTCAGAATGATATCAAAAAAGTTTTAGCTTACTCAACTATATCACAGTTAGGTTACATGTTTCTTGCTGCGGGTGTTGGAGCTTTTTCTGCTTCAATCTTTCACTTGATGACACACGCATTCTTCAAAGCGCTTTTATTCCTTGGCGCCGGTTCTGTAATTCATGGAATGCATGAAGAACAGAACATTCAAAAGTATGGCGGCTTGAAAAAATATATGCCGAAAACTTATCTAACGTTTTTTATTGCGACTCTTGCAATCTCCGGCGTTCCCGGACTTTCCGGTTTCTTCAGCAAAGATGAAATTTTGTGGAGTGCTTATGCAAACGGCGGATTTGTATTTTGGCTTATCGGCGCAATCACAGCTATGCTTACAGCTTTTTATATGTTCAGATTAGTTTCTCTTACGTTTTACAGCAAAGAAAGATTCGATCATCATCATGTTCATCCGCATGAATCACCGGCAGTGATGACCGTGCCTTTGATGATTCTCGCGTTCTTATCAGTTGTTGGCGGATACATCGGCATTCCAAAAGTTTTTTCCGGCGAACATGGAAATTTATTTGAAGGTTGGCTTGAACCAATTTACGCACCGGCACTAGCAAAGCTCGCAACATTCGGCTCGCATTCACATTTAGAAGAAATTTTATTGATGGCAGTTTCTGTTGCCGCTGCTTTGAGCGCAATTTATTTCTCGCTATATGTTTATACAAAGAAACTACAGATTGCCGAAAATGTTTCAATCAAGTTTAAGGGTATCTATTATTTACTCTGGAATAAATATTTTGTTGATGAAGTTTATGAAGCGGCAGTTGTTGAACCGATCCAAAAAGGAAGTGAAAAGTTATTGTGGAAGATTTTTGATGTGAAGATTATTGACGGATTGGCGAATGGCGTAGCTTCTTTAGTTGAATCAGGTTCAGGAATTATTAGAAAAATTCAAACCGGAATTACGCAATTCTACGCTGTTGTTATGATGGCTGGAATTGCATTTGCCCTTTTGTGGTTAATTCTTAGTTTATGACTTAGTGCCTTAGTGCAAAGTCTTTTCGCCACACAATGACACTAAGACACGAAAACAAAAAAATATGGAACAAAACTTACTCTTAACATACTTACTTTTAACTCCAATCATCGGGAGCGTTCTTGTTCTTTTCTTGAAGAAAGAGCAGAAACAATTGATCCGCTTGTTTGGTTTAGCTGTGTCGCTCGTTGCGTTTGTAGTCTCTTTAGTTGTTTATTTCGAGTTCAATCAAGCCAATCCGCAGTTTCAATTTATTCATCAAGTGATTTGGATAAAAAGTTTAAACATCAGCTACCACGTTGGCGTTGATGGAATTTCTCTTCTGCTTGTTCTTCTCACAACATTTTTAACTCCGCTCACGCTTCTTTCATCCTGGAAAGCGATCGAAAAGAATTTAAAGATGTTCACCTTCTCAATGCTTTTCTTAGAAGTTGGGATGCTCGGCGTTTTTATCTCGCTTGATCTTTTCTTGTTCTACATTTTCTGGGAAGCGATGCTAATCCCGATGTATTTCATTATTGGCATTTGGGGAGGCGAGAGAAGAATTTACGCCGCGGTAAAATTTTTCATCTTTACAATGTTTGGAAGTTTGCTGATGCTCGTTGCGATCATCTGGCTTGCGGTTTACGCTTCCACCACACTCGGCTATTTCACAACTAATTTAATAGAACTTTATAAAGTTGGCCCAACCATTCCGCATCAAATTCAAACGTGGATGTTCGGCGCGTTCTTCTTGAGCTTTGCAATCAAAGTTCCACTCTTTCCGCTTCACACGTGGCTGCCCGATGCACATGTTGAAGCGCCTACCGCCGGTTCTGTGATTCTTGCCGGTGTTCTTCTTAAGATGGGAACGTATGGATTCGTTCGTTTTTGTCTGCCGTTGTTTCCGCAATCATCTGTCCAATTTGCACCGATCATTTCCGTGGTTGCTGTTATTGGAATTATTTACGGCGCGCTCGTTTCGATGGCGCAGACCGATATGAAAAAGTTAGTTGCGTATTCTTCCGTCTCTCACCTGGGATTTGTAGTTCTCGGAATTTTTGCAATGACGGTTGAATCTATTCAAGGCGCAGTGATACAAATGATCAATCACGGTTTATCCACCGGCGCGTTATTCCTTTTAGTCGGCGTGCTTTACGAAAGAACACACAGACGCGACATTGCATTCTACGGAGGCATTGCTAAACTCGTTCCGCTTTATTCAACTGTCTTGATGATCGCAACGCTTTCATCAATCGGTTTGCCGGGATTGAACGGCTTTGTCGGTGAGTTTTTGATTTTGATCGGCTCATTCAAATCATCTGTATTGAATAGCTGGTGGTTTACAATTTTTGCCGCAACGGGAGTAATCTTTGCAGCGGTGTATATGTTATGGATGTACCAACGCGTTGTATTTGGCGAAGTGAAGAATGAAGCGTTGAAGCACGAATTGACAGACATGAATCTTCGCGAGATGATTGTTATTGTTCCGATTTTCATTTTCATCGTTTGGATTGGCGTTTATCCGAATATGTTCTTAAAACTTACTGAAGCGTCAACGCAATCTATTCTTCAACAAGTTGGGACGTTTACTGGTAATCTTTTGAAATAATGATTAGATGTAATGGAACGCGGACAACGCGGATTACACAGATTTTCGCTGATTAATCTGTGATTATCCGCTTAATCAGCGTCATCCGTGTGCTATTAAAAATTAGAAATTGTTAAAAAGGATTTTTTATAAAGTAATCTAATATGCCACAAAATAATTACGAATATTTTTTGCTGATGCCTCAAATAATAATTGCGGTAGGAATTGTTTTATCGGTTCTAATTGAGATCACCACAAAGAAGAGCGAGCAGATTCTTCCCTGGTTTTCAATTGCAATGTTTTTCGGAACGGCATTTTATTCTGTGTTCAATATAAACCAAAACTTTGTTCTATTCAGCGGAATGATAGAAGTGGGCGGCAAACCGGCAATCTTCAATTTCATTTTCAATATCGGCGCGGCTCTCGTTGTTCTTTCTTCGATTGATTACTTGAAAAAGTATGGGACTTATTACGGAGAGTATTACATTTTAATTCAATCCTCCGTTCTCGGAATGATGGTGATGTCCGGCGCTAAAGATATTCTAATGATTTTTATGGGTTTAGAGTTGATGTCGATTTGTTTCTATGTACTTGCTGGTATCAACCGAAAAAAACTTTCCGCAAATGAAGCATCAATGAAATATTTCTTGCTCGGTGCTTTCGCTACGGGATTTATTGTTTACGGTATCGCTTTGTTATATGGCGCAACCGGAACAACAAGCATCCAAAACTTGGTAGAAAATTTTGTTACGTATTCTTCAAATATAATTTTTGTTCTCGGTTTTGTTTTCTTCTTAATCGGATTCAGTTTCAAAATTGCGGCGGTTCCGTTCCACATGTGGGTACCGGATGTTTATCAAGGTTCGGCTACAACAGTAACATCGTTGATGTCCACAACAGGTAAAGCTGCAGCGTTCAGTGTTTTGATAATTGTTCTTACTGCGGTTTTTACTTTTAATGCGCCGAATGTTTTCCGTCCGTACTTCGCCACTATCTCCGCTCTCTCAATGTTGTTCGGCAGTATCGTTGCTATTTCTCAAACTAATCTAAAAAGAATGCTTGCTTACTCTTCAATTTCTCATGCCGGTTATATGGCAATTGGTCTGGCTGCGGGCAATATGTTTAGCGTTGCAGGAATAATTTTTTATTTAGCAGCTTATGCGTTTATGAACATCGGGGCTTTCACAATTATTTCAATTGTTGAAGGGGAGGATGATTCTAGGACAGATTTTGATTCTTTTTCGGGATTGAATGACAAGAGTCCAGTACTTGCCGCAACGATGGCGTTGTTTATGTTCGCACTTGCGGGCATTCCGCCTCTAGCCGGTTTCTTCGGAAAGTATTATGTGTTTATCGCAGCGATACAGAGTAAATTAACATGGCTCGCTATTCTCGGTGTACTTTCTAGCGTGATAAGTGTTTACTTTTATATTCGAGTTGTTGTAGTCATGTATTTCCGTGAAGCTTCGGAAGATTTCAAAATAAATATCTCTCCATATAGTTTAATCGCAGTTGTTATCGCTGCATTCTTTATTCTCGTTTTTGGTATTTTGCCGGATACGTTGATGAATGTGATACTTTCTGCGCTGCCTTAATACTTTGCGAATACCTTTGTGTTTAGCTTTTTTTTAACCGCAAAGTTCGGCAAATATGCTCAAAAGAACGCAAAGAACAACATTTTCATTTCTTTCTATTCAGAAACTTTTAAAACTATTCTTGTTGCAGTATAACAAAGCTTCCTTCAATATTCGGTCGTGAATGTGTAAAAGCAATTATCAAAGATTGGATTTGATGAGCGGCGTCAAGCCGGCAGTTATTTGATTCTACGTGATTTCACAACTGTCCTTTGCGAAATGATTTTATTACAGAAAAGATAAAATTATTAGACTTTCCTCAATACTAAATCACAAAAAAAAACGACTTTAGGCAAAAGTCCGAATTATAGTAGTGAAATAATTGACACACGACAGGGAAAGGATGAGAGACAAAATAATCTATCAAAAATAATATTTTGATTTTAATTGTTGTTAAGATCAAAAATTAGTTTGAAAATATTGCATACCCCTAAAAAATTATAGCCCTAGAATAAATAAAGAAGATTCAGCGGCATCTACTACAGGTGAAAAATATAGACCAAAAACAAGTGTTGCTAAAACTAAAGCGGAAACCAAAATTGTGTTTGGTAAAGAAGCGCTTACTGCTGGGGTATCTTTTGTAGGACTCGTTAAATACATGTGTTTTAAAACTCTAACATAATAATAAAGAGAAACAACGGAGTTCAACAATGCAATTACAGCAACAGCTATCATTTTTGCATCGACAAGCGCTATGAAGAGATACAACTTGCCTATAAATCCAGCCGTAGGCGGAAGTCCTGTTAATGAGATTAAAAAGATTGTAAATGCCACGCCAAGAAATGGAGAAGTAAAACCGAGTCCGTTGTAATCATCAATTTCCTCTGAACCGATCTTATTAGCAATCAACATAACAATTAAAAATGCGCCAAGATTCATTAACATATAAACGGCAAAATAAATGAAAATTGCTTTGAGACCCTGATCTGAGAAAACAACTAATCCGAGCAAAATATAACCTGCATGAGCAATCGAAGAATAAGCGAGCATTCTCTTTAGGTTATCCTGCCAGAGAGCGGAGAAATTACCCAGCGTCATAGTCAGAATGGAAATAGATATAAGCAAAGTTTTCCAATCAAAGACATTTATTAGTTGCCACATTCCGTTAGGATCGGTATAAGATACGAAAGTAGTTTTCACGAATCGAATTAAAAGAGCAAAACCCGCAGCTTTGCTGGCAACGGAAAGAAAAGCAGTGATAGTAATTGGAGCGCCTTCGTAAACATCGGGTGTCCAGAAGTGGAATGGCGCAGAAGAAATTTTATAACCGATTCCGGCAAAGATCAATATAACAGCAAAGGCAAGCGTGAATAGATTTACATCCGGGCTTTGAATCAAAGAATTGATGATGTACAGATTTGTGCTTCCGGTTAAACCGTAAATAAGTGAAATGCCAAAAAGCATCAAACCGGAAGAAACTGCTCCGTAAAGAAGATATTTCAAAGCTGCTTCACTGTCTCGGTCTCTTAATTTTGTAAAACCAGAAAGAACATATGACGAAAGCGAAAGTAATTCCAATGAGAGATAGATCAGAATCAAATCGGTTGCAGAAATCATAAAATACATTCCAAGTATCATTCCAAATATTAAAGCATAATATTCGCCAATTCTATCGGTAATTTTTTGAATTTCATCAGAAGAAAAAGAGAAGAAGACAATAAGAAGGGAAGAAACTATAACAATTACTTTAAAGAAAATACTGAACGGATCTGAAGCGAACATACCGTAATGTTTAAAAGCTGATGCGGATGTTTGGAATGCAAATCCATAATTGCCAATCTGAATTAAAGTGAAATAGCCAGTCAACAAAATTCCTGCAAGAGCAACGAATGGAATAGATTTTTTGTCTTTATGAAAAATTAAATCTGCCGTAACAAGAACGAGCAAAGCAATAGTTAGAACAATTTCCGGAACTATTAAGCTAAGCGATTGATATAGATTTGTATTTGCCATCACTAATATTAAAATCCGCTTAATGTAGTTGAATGAAGAGTAATTGAAACAAAATTAACCAATGAATTAACAGAAGTATTCATTAAATCCAACATTGCAGAAGGGTAGACACCGAGAAAAATAATAATAACCGAAAGAGGAATTAACATTGCATATTCGCGTTTATCAAGATCATTTAGAGAAGCCCATTTTTCGTTAAGCGGTCCAAAGAAAACTCGTTGAAGTGTCCACAACATATAGCCGGCGCCAAGAAGAATGCCGAGAGTAGATATCATAGTAAGAACTCTAATTGAATCAACGCCGAAAGCGCCGATAAATACAAGCGCTTCAGAAACGAAACCGCTCATGCTAGGCAGCCCTATTGCAGCGAAGAATGCAACAGTAACAAATCCTGTATAAACAGGCATTTGAGCCGCGAGTCCGCCAAAATCATTCAAACCTCTTGTGTGAGTGCGGTCGTAAACAACGCCTACAATCAAGAAGAGCATAGCAGTGATCGTTCCGTGGTTGAACATCTGAAATATTGCGCCGTTAACGCCAGCGGTTGTAAGAGAAGCCATACCTAGCAAAACATAGCCCATGTGAGAAACAGACGAGTAAGCAATAAGTTTTTTAAAGTCTTTTTGTGCAAGCGCAACAAGCGCGCCGTAAATAATATTTATCATTCCGAAAAGAGCAATATACCACATTAGATCGCGCGTTATATCCGGAAAAATCGGGTAGCTGACACGAAGAATACCGTAAGTGCCCATTTTTAAGAGAACTCCGGCAAGAATAACGCTTATTGGCGTTGGAGCTTCAACGTGTGCATCTGGCAACCAAGTGTGGAATGGGAACATTGGAATCTTGATGGCAAAGCCGGCAAACAATGCAATGTATGCAATGAATCTTAAGTTGTTTGGATTGAAAGCCGAGAGGATTCCATCAGAATTGTAATTAGCAGGATTCATCATAACCAGCATATTGAAAGTGAAAACTTTTGAACCGTCCGCCAATGTTTCTGTAGCGCTGAAATATAAACCGATCATAACTAAAAGAATAAATACGCTGCCAAACAAAGTGTAAATGAAGAACTTAATAGCCGCATACTCTTTTCTTGGTCCGCCCCAGATACCAATAAGGAAGTACATAGGCAGAAGCATCAGTTCCCAGAAGATATAGAATAGGAAGAAATCGAGCGCCACAAAAACACCCATCATTCCAGTATCGAGCAGAAGAAAAAGTGCAAAATAACCTTTAACAGATTTATCGATTGTCCAAGATGAAAGCGCCGCGATAAAAGAAACAATCGCAGTCAATAGAATCATCGGCATGCTCAAACCGTCAATGCCCAGAAAGTAATCGACCTTAACAGTTCCTAGCCATGAAATGCCGGTGATGTGTATCCACCTGAATTTTTCGACGAATTGAAACGAGTTTTCTTCATTTATCCCCGCTGCACCGTAGTTGTAATTTGCAAGAAGAACGAAAGCCATTATAACCTGAAGTCCGGTGATAGCAATCGATAAATATTTAATGGTCTTCGGTTGTTCTTTTGGAAGGAACAAAATTATTATCATCCCGAGAACCGGAAGAAAAGTTATTAACGAAAGAATAGGAAATTCACTCATATCTACGAACCTATGTTTATTTTATCTTTAAGCGGTCAGCCATCAACTAACAGCTTTATTTATAAATATTATTTTTATGTGTCTTTGCGTTCTTTGCGAAAAAAATCTTTGCGCATTTTGTGTTTGAGCCTTTAACAGCAAAGGATGCGTTGGATTCGTAAAGTTTACAAAAAAAATCACATGTCAAAACGGTTTTAAGAACAACAACAGAAAAATCACGGCAAAAACAACATAGACAATATATGTTTGAACTTTACCAGTCTGTAATCTTTTAAATGACAAACCAATGAAACCGCTAAAGAATGCTGAGAAATTAACGAGCCCGTCAACAACGAAAGTATCGAACAAACCACTTAATTTAGAAGTAAACCTTGTAACCCAAGCAGAGCCGTTTACAATGCCATCAATAATTTTGTTATCAAAC
This sequence comes from Melioribacter sp., assembly GCA_020723965.1. Classification (GTDB taxonomy): domain Bacteria; phylum Bacteroidota; class Ignavibacteria; order Ignavibacteriales; family Melioribacteraceae; genus DYHW01. Next base: position 757,751 of record DYHW01000001.1, read on the forward strand.
CAAGCCAGCATTTTGCTGGAGCCGAGTGTTCCATGGACAGCGGTAGCATCATAGGCTTCGTCAAGATACCATTTGTTCAGAGAAAAATTATAGAGCAGTTGGAGCTTTACAGCAAGTTTATCAGCGTTTAATTTTTTCCATTGATAGAACATGAATGCGATTAAGATTCCGAGTCCTGCAACAATGAGCGATAATAACATTGCGGGGTAATGCGCCCAGTGAATCGCTTCTGAATATTCTACTGAATGAACAACTTCTCCATGAACTTTTGCTTCTTCTCTGCTTGGCTGCATGAAATTAAATCGTGATTCTAAAGGAGTAACTTGTACTGGAGTTTTAACCCAAGTTTTCATGAACCAGCCTGCATCTGGCGCAATAGGATTTGGAGTATACCAGATAAAAATTGAAAGCACTGCTAAAAGAACAAGAGGTGCTGTCATAACAAAAGGAGATTCATGCGCATGCTCAAACTTATGATGATCTTTCGGTTTGCCGTGAAATGTTAGAATAACTAGACGGAACATGTAAAAAGCTGTTAATGCCGCAACGGTAAAAGCCATTAGAGGAATTAACCAATGTCCTGTCAGTTTACCGAAAGCAAGTGTGCCGGCTAAAATACCATCTTTACTCAAAAAACCTGAAAAGAAAGGAACGCCGGAAATTGCAAGAGTTGATACCAAAAATGTATAATAAGTGATAGGCATTTTCTTTCTTAGCCCGCCCATATTGCGTATATCTTGTTCATGATGCATTGCATGAATTACAGAACCAGAGCCCAAAAACAAACAAGCTTTGAAGAAAGCATGAGTAACAAGATGGAAAAATGCAAATGCATAAGCGCCAACGCCAAGAGACATAACCATGTAACCCAACTGGCTTACAGTTGAATATGCTAAAACTTTTTTAATATCGTTTTGCGTGAGGGCTATTGTAGCGGCTACAAGAGCGGTAAACGCGCCTACAACCGCTATAACTAACATTGCATCGGCTGTAAGCATAACAAAAATTCGAACGACAAGATAAACACCGGCGGCAACCATTGTAGCAGCGTGAATTAAAGCGCTTACCGGTGTTGGACCTTCCATTGCATCGGGCAACCAGACATGAAGAGGGAATTGAGCAGATTTACCAACTGCACCCATAAAGACTAAGATTCCTGCTGCAGTCAACCAAGCATCGCTTCCGAAAGGAAGATTACCATCTGCTATCTGCTGAAAGATAAGATCGAATGTGAAAGTTTTGTAATGTGTAAAAAGAATCAGAATTCCGATGAACATTCCGATATCGCCAATGCGATTTACAATAAATGCTTTTTTAGCAGCATCGGCAGCAGATTTTTTCTCGAACCAAAATCCGATCAATAAGAAAGATGAAACACCTACTAGCTCCCAAAAAATATACATCATCAATAAATTGTGAGTTAGAACTATACCAAGCATAGAGAATGTAAATATTCCAAGATAAGCGAAGTAGCGCGTATAACGTTTATCTCCCCGCATATATTCAATTGAGTAAACATGAACAAGGAAACTGATAAGATTTACAACAACTAGCATTATTGCTGTAATGTTATCGATTTTAATTCCCAATTCGATATTAAGAGAACCGACTAAAGGAGCGTTGCCCATTGTTATCCAAGTGAATGAGGCAACTATATCATTTGTCATATAGTTTGTGAATTTCCCAAGCAGAAGAGCTACAGAAAGAAGAAGTGCAATACCAAGTATTCCAACTTCAAGGAGATATAATTTGGGAAATCTTTTGCCTAGAAGAACGACAATTGAAAATCCAAGTAATGGAAGGAAAAGAATTATTATCGATAGATTGATCAGTAAACTTTCGCTCATAACTTATTCTTTTAAGTGGTCTATTTCGTCAACGTTAACGTTTGAAAATGTTTTGTATATATTAAGAACTATTGCAAGCGCTATTGCAGCTTCAGCAGCGGCTAGAACTATTACGAATAGCGCTATTACTTGCCCGCCCAAACCAAAATTTCCGAATTTTGAAAATGCTACAAAATTTATATTTGCTGCATTGAGAACCAATTCTATCCCCATCAGAACCATAACGGCATTCTTTCTTGTAACAATTCCGTAGATGCCAAGTGAAAACAAAACAGCGCTAATAATTAAAAAATGAGTTAAACCAACTTGTAACAATTTCTTTCTCCTAAAATTTTTTTATTGAACGCGAATGATGCAGATTAAACGTATTCGAGCGGATAATAATTCGTGTTGATTCATTTTATCTATCCTCATTCGTGTTCTATTCCTTCAAGAGCATTACTTATTGAGTCTTGAAACTTCGGCAAAGATACAACGCCAAGAAACTACTCTTGATCTCTACGCGCAATAGAAGCTGCGCCAATTAAAGCAATAAGTAGAAGAATGCCAAGCAATTCAAAGATTAGAACATAATCGGTTATTAAAAGATGACCTATATCTTTTGTTGTTGTTAAAGGAATTTGAGCAGGTTCTAATTTCCATTCTGTCCAAATCATAACAGCTACAACAGCGCCCATAAAAATTCCAATTCCTATTGCTGCTGGTAGAAGTTGGACTGTGCCAGTACGAATCTCTACGTTAGTGATTTTATTTGTCAGCATCACTCCAAATAAGAGTAAAATCAAAATACCGCCAACATAGACCATAATTTGAACGACCGCAATAAAATCTGCGCCGAGTAACACATATATACCTGCAACGCCAAAAAATGTAAACAATAAATAAAAAGCAGAGTAAACTATATTGCGAGTAGAAACAACAAAAAGAGCTGAGATTAAAGTTATAGCCGCAAATAAGTAAAAAATAATATCGTAGAAAGTCATAAAATCTTTTCTCTATTTACTCGTTTTTATTTTCTTGTTGAGTTTTAACCGGTGTTTCCGGTTTTGCAGAAGCAGCAGCCCCGACTTGTCGGGAAGCTTCTTTTTCTGCCTGGAATTTTTCGTAATTACTTTTCTTTTCTACAGCTTCTTCTTCAGTTAGGTTTGCAAATTTGTAAACAAGATTATCCCTTTCAAATTCAGAAAATTCATAAACATCAGTCATATAAATACATTCTGTTGGGCAGGGCGGAACACATAATTGGCAGTAACAGCATTTTGCAATATCGATATTAAACTTTGTTACCCAAAGCGCTTTTTTCTTTCCGTTAGAAGTAGTTCCAAGGTTTTCGCCAGGTAAACTTTTTACGGTTTCAATCTCTATACAATTTACCGGGCAGGCGCGCGAACATTGATCGCAGCCAATACAATCATCTATATTTACATATAATCGGTTTCTAACACGTTCGGGAAGTGGAACTTTAACATCCGGGTATTGAATTGTTACAGCAGGAGTGAAAAGATGTTTGAATGTAATCTTCATTCCTATAAGAACTGTCCAAATTCCGTACCATGTATTTTTTAAATATTGTTTCATTTTATTTAGAATATTGTAGTCAGAATTCAGTATTTAGAAAAATTTCAATTATAATTTTATTTGTCTTTTTTACTGCTTTAAGATTAACAGCAAAGGACATTAAAAAATCTAAAGCAGAGAAATAAATCCAACAATAATCAAGTTTAGAAAAGCATAAGGGATTAAATATTTCCAGCAGACTGTCATTAGCTGATCAACGCGTAAGCGTGGAAGAGTCCAACGCAGCCACATCTGTACAAATACAAAAAATATTCCTTTAGCTATAAACCAGAAAGCTTGTTCGAACGGCACAAGCCATTCAGCGCCGATTGAATTTCCGAGATAGCCAAAAGGCGATTGATATCCGCCAAAGAAAAGAATAGTAACAATAGCCGACACAGCAAACATATTTGCATATTCGGAGAGCATGAACATAGCCCATTTCATACCGCAATATTCTGTGAAGTAACCGGCAACCAATTCAGATTCGGCTTCGGGAATATCGAATGGAGTTCTGTTGACTTCAGCAAGCGTACTAATATAAATAATCAAGAAGCCAACAAACATAAAGGGGATCAACAAGAATTTTGCTAAGCTAAATTCCGGACCACCAAAGATGTTCCAATTCCAAAAATATGCAGTTTGTAATTGACTTATTTTTTCTAAACTCAATGTGCCGGTAAGCATTACTATAGAAAGAACAACTAATGCAGTTGGAATTTCGTAGCTCACAATTTGCGCCGCTGAACGCATTGCACCAAGCAATGAATATTTATTGTTCGATGACCATCCCGCCATTAAAATTCCGGCTACTACAAAACTTGATACGGCAAGGAGATAAAAAATTCCAACTTCAACTTCGCTGCCAAGGAGTTTGCTGGAAAAAGGGATTGCAGCGTATGCGGCAAAACTTCCGGTAAAAACAAGAACCGGTGCAATTGTGTAAAGTTTTCTATCGGCTTCAGTTGCAATTATATCTTCTTTCTGAAGCATCTTTACAAAGTCAGCTATTGTTTGAAGAACACCATGCCATCCAACACGCATGGGGCCTAATCTATCTTGCATATGCGCAGAAACTTTTCTTTCGAACCACACTGCGAATAGAACAAACAGAAGAATGAAAACTAATATAACAGCCGCAGTAAAAATTGTAGCAATGATCTCACTGCCGGATAAATTGAAGAGGAATTGATACATTATCTATCTACTTCTCCTAATACAATATCAATACTTCCGAGAATTGCAATAACGTCTGCAACAAGATGACCTTTGCATAATTCTCCGAAAACTTCGAGGTTAACAAAAGATGGAGCGCGAACCTTTACTCTAAATGGGTTCAAGTTGCCGTCGCTTATGATAAAATATCCTAACTCGCCGCGCGGATTTTCAACACGAGTGTAGACAGTGCCTTTGGGCGGTTTAATTCTTTTAGGAATTGCAGCTTTAACATCGCCATCGGGAATTTGATCGATCGCTTGCTCAATGATCCGTAAGCTTTGTTCCATTTCTAAAATACGAACGTAATACCTATCCCAACTATCGCCTACAGTTCCAACTAATCCCTGTCCAACTGGAATCTCAAAATCGAATCGGTCATAAATGGAATAAGTATCTTCTTTGCGAATATCGAATGCTAATCCGCTTCCTCTTAAACTTGGTCCGGTTACTCCATAATTTATTGCCGTATCTAATGGAAGGACACCAATGTTAGCTGTTCTTTCAATAAAAATTTTGTTGAATGTAAGAAGATTATTCAGCTCTGTGATTGTAGGACGGAAATAATTTATAAATTCTTTTGTTAATCTCACAAAGTCGGGGTGAATATCGTGTGAAAGTCCGCCAACCCACATATAATTATAAAGAAGCCGTGCGCCGCATGTCATTTCGAATAGACTTAAGATCTTTTCACGATCGCGGAAGAGATAAAGAAAAGGAGTGAATGCGCCAATATCCAAACCGTTAGTGCCAATAGCAACAAGATGAGAAGCAATTCTTTGCAATTCTCCCATAATAACGCGTATATACTCAACACGTTCTGGTACTTGAATTCCAAGTAATTTTTCCACAGCAATAACGTAACCAAAATTATTATACATCGAAGCCAAATAATCCATTCTATCAGTATAAGGAATAACCTGAGGGTAGGACATAGCTTCTGCGTGTTTTTCAAAACATCTATGTAAGTAACCGATATGGGGCTTTACATTTACAATCAATTCGCCGTCTAGTTCAAGTTCGAGCCGGAGCACACCGTGTGTTGACGGATGTTGAGGTCCCATATTTAATATCATTGTTTCTGTTTTCAACGCCATGTCAGTAGGGGACCTTCATTCCTTGATAAAATTCTGGATTTTTGTAATCTTTTCTTAAAGGATAACCTGCGTTCCAGTCATATGGCATCAAAATTCTTCTTAGGTCGGGGTGATTTAAGAAGATTATTCCATACATATCAAATGCCTCACGTTCATGCCAATCAGAAGTTCTCCAAACATTGTAAACCGATTCGACCTGCGGATTTCCTCTTGGAGTAGAAACTTTAAGAGTAATTTTATGCTTCAAATAAACTGAATGTAAATGATAGTAAACGCTTAAAGTTCCACCACTTATAACATCCGTTCCATCTTCATCCTTAACTTTTGTGCCATTTGCATCATCAACTCCTGAAAGAACCATTAAACTGTCAAATCTTAATTCAGGATTATCTCTTAAAAAGAGTGATATAGTTTTAATTTGAGGCGGATCAATAAGAATAATTGGCTCGGTAGGCGCTTCTTTATCAATTCCAAGTATTGCTTCAGGAAATTCTTTCTTTAATAATTCAAAAATTTCTTCAGGATTCTTCATACAGTTTTTTTGCGTAATGATTCGTTGCGGATTTTTTCTTGTAATTTAAGAAGTCCTTCTAACAAAGCTTCTGGTCTAGGGGGACAGCCCGGCACATAAACATCTACTGGAATCACGCGGTCGATCCCTTTCAAAACATGATAGCCATGCTCCCAATAAGGTCCTCCGCAGTTTGCACAACTTCCCATAGATATAATATACTTAGGGTCAGGAATCTGTTCGTACAATCTTTTAATTCGTGTAGCCATCTTTAAAGTAACTGTTCCGGAAATAATGATCGCATCTGCCTGCCTTGGTGTATTACGTGGAATCACGCCGAATCGATCGAAATCGTAATGAGAGGCAGAGGTTGCCATCATTTCAATAGCGCAGCAAGCCAAGCCAAAGCCAAGCTGCCATACAGAAGATAAACGAGCCCAGTTAAAAAGGTCATCTACTTTTGCAATAACTACATTGCCGTCTGAAAATTCTTTATCTAATAAGCCCATTAAATTATCTGCCGATTCGATTAGGATTTTGTCTTTAATATTTCGTCAAGTTTTGGCGGTTTTGGTTGAGGACGAGCCCATTCTAAATCTCCTTTTCTCCATTCATAAGCCATTCCTAAACCAAGAACCAAAAGAAATATTAAACCAACGACGAAACCATAAATGCCGTATTCTTGATATGCAAGCGCCCATGGGAAAAGCAGAACTACTTCAACATCAAAAATAAGAAAGATAAGGGCAACCACATAAAACCGAATGTTAAACTGAACCCAAGGGGAACCTTGAGGGTTTTCGCCGCACTCGTATGTAAGATATTTTTCTTTTGTAGGTCTGTTTGGTCGAACAAATTTAGAAATGAAAAGCGTTATTATTACAAAAATAGCCGCCAGTAGAATGAAAATAAAAATTTTCCCGAACTCAGTAAGCATAACCTTGAAAAAATGTTGCGTGAAAATAACACAACATTGTATTTTAGTCAAGAAAACACTCAAAGAAAATCTTGGCAAGAATAATTATCTGAATATTTTTTTGAGTAAATTACAATTGAAATGATAAATTCAAGAAATAAAATGAAGAAAAATATTTTTATACCGCTCATTATTTTGTTTTTATTTGTTTCAAATTTATCTTCCCAAACAACTGGTTCAAAACTGATTAACGTTTTAGATTTGCCCGAACAAACCATTTTTGTCGATACTTCTTCAATTAAGCTTTTTGAAAATCAAATTTCTCTGCTAACTATTATTTTTTATAAACAGCCGCAGTTTATAAGCGCGTTGAATAAAGATGCTTCAAGAGTTAAATCTCAGGTTCTTTTTAATATCGGATCGAAAAAATATACTGTGATTGGCTCGCTTTATTATGACACCACTTTAAGAATTCTCGGTGAAACAACTATACCAGCTTTTGCTGCAGGGTCCGATAATTTTTCTGTGCCATTGGACAGCAGTAAAATAATGATGGCAGTTTTTAATAAATGTCTTGAAATTTTGAATACAGGTCAATCGAGTTCGCTTGATAAAGACTTTAGCAAAGCAGGTGAAAAAAATGTTCTGCTATTAAGAAAGGATGAAAAAAAAATCGACGAGAATGAGATTTCAAAAACTAGTCCTAAAGAAAATGAACGAGCGCTTAAGTTAACGCAATTAGCAAATCGGACTGAAAACGATTCCTCTATTAAGATTCTAGATGCGCCGTTGAAGAAAAAGGAAGAACAGACTAAAACTATTTCTGAGGGAAAAATAAATTATTCTGAAGCAAGGGACTACAACGTTAAAAACGAAACCAGCCCAAAGGATAGAATTTTTACTGATGGTTCACTCTATTTATTTCAAGTTTCCTCATGGAAAAACAGATCAAAAGCTGAAAGCGAAGCCAAAAAATTAAAAGCAGAAGGGCACAATGCATTTGTTTCTGAAGGATATGTAAAAGGTTCAATTTGGTATCGTGTTCGGATCGGTTATTTCAACTCGATAGAAGCAGCTGAAGAATACATGAGAAAAGTAAGATAGCTCTATTTAATTCATTTATAGGATTATTTAGTGAATATCGCTTTTGAAAAGAACGAAAGGAATTTTATGAAAAGAATTTTTGTTTTGTTAACAGTTGGGATATTTCTTTTAACTAGCATCTTACACGCACAACAAAATAATAAAACAAATTATTCGAAAGAAAAGAGTATGCAAGAAAAAATTCAAAAGACAGAAAAAGAATGGAAAGAGTTACTAACTGCGGAACAATTTTATATACTTAGAGAAAAAGGAACAGAAAGACCATTCACAGGCAAGTACTGGAATTTTGACGAACAGGGTGTTTATAAATGTGCTGCATGTGGGGTAGTGCTATTTACTTCAGAAACTAAATTTGATTCAGAATGCGGCTGGCCAAGTTTTTATGATGTTGTCAATAATAAGAATGTTATTACAAAAGATGATTTTAGTTTTGGGATGAATCGTATTGAAGTCATGTGTGCAGACTGTGGTGGTCATCTTGGGCACTTATTTGACGATGGGCCTAAACCTACAGGTCAAAGATATTGTATCAATTCTGTCGCTTTGAAATTTGAAAAGAAAGGGAAATGATTTTTCTATAGACAGCTCATTTTTCTTTTTAAAATTTTCTTCACGCCAATCAAAGCCCTTCTTTTTTAATCTGCTTAATTCTTGTCGAGGTTATAAATAGAACACTCAAAATAGATTTTGATTAGCTCTTTCTCCCCTTAGAGATAAGTAAATTGATGCCGGAAACTTTTATTATGCTAACCATCAAAATAGCTACACCAAACCACTGAACCGGTGTAAGAATATTTCCGCGTAGAAAATATTCGAGCAGAACTGCTGTTAATGGAAAAGCTAGTTCGCATATAGTTGCAACTGAAGCTGTAATTTTCTTCAATCCATAATAATATAAAAAGATTGCTGTGCCGCCGGTTGTGAAAGCAATCAAAAGAAAAATCCACCACTGAGTTGATGTAATATTGTAGATTGATTTTATTTCTCCCATTGCACCTACAATTAAAAGCATGATCAATGCAGAAATTAAAAAACGTAAATATGTTCCCATTTCAAACCCTACATTTCTTAGCGCCCTTTTACTGAAAACAGTTGATGAACTGAAACTTAATGCAGCAATAAGCGAAAGAGCAGCAGCGATTATAGTTTTTTCGCCTGTTTCCAAATTGGGCAGTGAAAGCCCAAACGTTGTCAAATAAGCACCGAATATTGCCAGGGCAGCCCACCAAAAAAATATTTTAGGCAATCTCTCTTTTAATAGAATTGATGCTAGAGTTAATGCAAAAACCGGCTGTAGTTTCTGAATTAGAATTACAATCGATAGATTTACAAAGTTTACGTAAAAAAGCGCTTTTGTTATTGCCATAGTTCCAATAGCGCCGCCGAAAAGCGCAACACCAAAAAAAGCTAACCAATCTTTGTTGGTAAGCAATTTCAGCTTGGGATATTGTTTAATGAAAATTGGAGAGAGCAATAAAACAACAATCGAACTTTCTATAAGTACAACAAGTGAAACCGGCAAACTATAAAGCGCGGGACGTAAAACAATTCCATCAACTCCCCATAGCGCTGCGGCAACAATTACAAAAAATGGCGCAAGTCTACCCATTATGATCTTTCTATATTCTTGTTAATGAATTTTAACAAAGATGTAAGCAAAGATATAAACTATTCGGCAACTAATCGAATTCAGTAATTATTCTTCACTTGATTGGATGTTGTAGAAATAGTGGAATAGAAATGACTATAGAAATTGTTCTTGATCTATCATAAGAGAATTTTTTTACTTCTTGAATTGAATCTGATTAACAAGGTTATTCCCAGCAAAGTCAAACCAAGTAGCAAACCGATCCAAATTCCGACAGCTCCGAGTTCAAAATAAAACCCAAGAAGCATTGCAATAGGAATACCGATCATCCAATAAGCGGCAAAAGAAATGACCATTGGAATTTTCGTATCAGTCAATCCGCGCAGAACGCCTATTCCGGTTGCTTGCAAACCATCAAAAATTTGAAAGAGCGCAGCGATGATCAAGAGTTGAGATGCTGTATCTATGACTTCACGTTCATTTATATAGAGAGTGGGTAAAAAATTTCTAAGAAGAATAAAACAAACTCCGAAGCAAAACATCAACAATGCAGAGAAGCCCAGCGCTGTAAATCCTGCCATACGCAAATGATAAACATCTTTTTTGCCAACAGCGCCGCCAACTCTTATAGTTCCTGCAGCCGAAATACCAAGAATGATCATATAAGTTATAGATGCCAAGTTCAGTGCAATTTGATGCGATGCAAGCTGCGTTTTTCCGATCCATCCAACCATAATGGCTGCAAATGCAAATGCTGCAACTTCCAAAAAATATTGGAACCCGCTCGGCAATCCTATATTGATCAATTTTTTGATGAGAGAAAAATCAATCGTTAGAAAATTCAATTCCGGTTTGTAGCGCTTAACTTTATTGTACTTTAGTATAAATATGATAAGCGTTGCAGACATTACAGACCGCGTTAAAAAAGTTGCCACGCCAGCGCCAAAAAGCCCCCATGCCGGAAACCCAAGATTGCCGTAAATAAAAATCCAATTGAGAAATACATTTAAGATATTTGCAAAGATCGCCACGAACATCGGAGGATTTGGAATTGATAGCCCTTCAAGAAACTGTCGGTATGTTTGAAAAAGAATAAAAGGAATAACAGAAAGCGACAAGATTTGTAAATAAGGAACCGCTTCTTTAACAACTTCTGTGGGCTGATTGAGATAAGGAATCAGAAATGAAAAAAGAAAAGCAGTAATCATTAAGAAGATAGAAAATGAAACGTTAACTATTAAAGAATGATTTAACACTCCGCCGCAATCATCCAGCTTTTCACTTCCTTTTGCCATTGCAATCAAAGGAGTTGCAGCCATCGATAAACCGATTCCGATAACAAGGATTAAAAAGAAAATCCCATTCACAAGCGAAGCTGCAGCAAGCGATGCCGAACCGATCTTCCCAACCATAATGCTATCAACGACGCCAAGCATCACATGCCCAAGCTGACCAGCAGAAATTGGGAGCGCAAGTTTAAGCGTTTCTTTTATGTGTAATTTTAAATCCAGCGTGGTCAGCATTCAGCCATCTATTTGTTAAGCAATAAATTATCTCTTAATGAAAATTAGTAAATTGTTTATATATGTAATCGGTGATTTCTAATTATAAAATTTTATTTTCAGGTGGCATTGTAATTTGCTAATGTGCGTGTATAATCTAAACAGTGCAGTAGGGCATATTACTGCATTATGTTTATATTATACGTTTATCTTGTTGTTCAATATGAGAGCAAATAACAAATCAAAATCGGAGAAATTATGGGAAGTTTTGGTTTAGGTGAAATAATAATAATTCTTTTGATTATTATTCTTTTATTCAGCGGGAAAAAGATTCCTAAAATTGCTAAAGGAATAGGGGAAGGAATTCGGTTGTTCAAAAAAGCATTGCGCAATGATGATGAAGATTCATCAACTAAAATGTAAATACTCTTTGCAAAGTAGTTAACTTTCATAACATTGTCTGCTGAAGTGTTCTTTGCCTTTTGATTTTGAGTTGCAAAAGATTTTTTATTATCAAAACTATAAAATTATTGTTTACCTGCTGATAAAGGAAAATTCCAATGAGCGCAGCAAAAAATATGAATTTAAAACCAAAGAATAATGGAATACTTTAACAAAATATTGGAGAATTTATAAAATGGTTACAAAAATACATTTAATACTTATTCTTCTTTTTATCTGCAGCTTGGCTTATTCACAGTCGGTTACCGAGCTGATTGAACAAAACGACGATTACATAGAAGTGAAATTCGATAATATAAATGCGTTGAAAACGATAGAACAAGCTTATTCACTTAAGCCAAACAATTTCGAAGTTCTTTGGAGAATATCTCGTGCATATGTCGATTTCGGAGAACATCTTCCTGATAAAACCGACAATGACAAAAGGGAGCAGTTAAAACATTTCGAGAAAGCATTGGACTTTGCGAATAAATCAATAAATATTTCTCCCGAAAACATGATCGGTTACTTACAGCGTGCAATAGCTAACGGAAAGATTGCTCTTTTCAAAGGTGTATTTAAATCTATCAGCTTAGTTAATTCGGTTAAAAAAGATCTAGAGCTGGCAATTAAACTTAAAAATGGCGGAGACATTCATCAAAGTGTAGCGCATTATGTTTTAGCTCGTGCACATTCGGAGGTCTGCAATAAACCTTATTTATTGAGACTTCCACTTAGCTTAGGATGGGGAGACCGTGATGTAGCCGCAGAGAATTTTGACATAGCAATTAAAATTCGTTCTAATTTTATAATGTTTCGGCTTGATGCTGCAAGAAACTACATTGAAATGGATGAATACCAAAAAGCAAAAGAACATCTTAATGTAATTTCAAGTCTTCCAAAATTAGATGAAGATGATGATACGTATCGTACTGAAGCAAAAAAATTATTAGAAGAGATAAAGAATAAATAAATTTTTTCTCGTTGAATTTGGTGCGAAATAGTAAGATATCTATAATCTTTTATTTGAATTATGTTTACTGTTCAATTAAGCGGGATATCGTCAAGTTTAGCTAAAATTATTTTTTTCTCCCCTTACCGCCAGATTAATTTGAAAAATAATTTTGGTGAAATGTGCCAACCTTTTTAATTTTGCATAGTTAAAAAAATATTTCATCATCAAATCTGCTACAATTTTACTTACCAGAATATACCGGAGGAATAAATGAGCACAACAAAAAAATATGAATTCAAAGCCGAAGTAAAAAAACTTTTAGATATTCTTGTTCATTCTCTTTATACGAGCAGAGAAATATTTATTCGTGAACTTATTTCGAATTCATCAGATGCGCTTGATAAATTGCGATTTGAACAGAACAGAGGGACAGAGATATTCGAAAAAGAACTTCCGCTGGAGATTAGAATAGATTTTGACGAGAAGAAGAAACTTCTCACAATTACAGATACAGGTATTGGCATGACTCGCGATGAAGTGATTACAAATATTGGAACTATTGCTAAATCCGGAACAGAAGATTTTGTTAAAATGATCTCTGAATCTAAAGGAGATTTAAACAATATAATTGGAAAGTTTGGTGTTGGTTTTTATTCAGTTTTTATGGCTGCTAAAGAAGTAGTAATAAAAACAAAATCTTTTATTGTTGACGAACCTGCTGTTCATTGGAAATCAGATGGTCTTGGCGATTTTGAAATATCCGAACTCGAAGAAAAGAGAAAACGAGGGACTAAAATTGAAATACATCTTAAAGAAGATGCCTCTGAATTTTGTCAAAAGTGGAAATTAGAAAGTGTAATCAAAAAACACTCTAATTTTATCACTTTCCCGATTTACCTTGGAACCGAGAAAATAAATACTGTTAGCGCAATATGGCGCGAGCCAAAAAGTTCTATCAATAAAGAACAATATGCAGAGTTCTATAAATTTTTGAGTTACGACACTAATGAGCCGATGGATGTAATTCACAAAACGATTGATGCTCCAATCCAGTTCAATGCGTTGCTGTTCATTCCTAAGAAGAGCAGCAATTATTTCTGGTTTGACCGTGAAAATTACGGGTTAGATCTATATGTGCGCCGCGTTCTCATTCAACATAAAAACAAAGATTTGCTGCCAGAGTATTTGAGTTTTATCAAAGGAGTAGTCGATTCTGAAGACCTTCCTCTTAATATTTCGCGAGAAACACTTCAGGAAAATATTGTGTTCACAAAAATTTCTTCGAGTGTTACCAACGCTGTTTTAAGTTATCTTGCTGAAAAAGCTAATAACGATTCGAACGGTTATTTGGAATTTTGGAAAGAACACGGTAAAATATTCAAGCTAGGATATTCCGATTTTTCAAATCATGAAAAATATATTGAGCTTATTCGTTTCAATTCGTCTGCGTGTAAAAACCAAGAGGAACTTGTTTCTCTCTTGGAATATATTACGAGAACGAAAGAAGGGCAGAAAGAAATTTATTATATCAGCGGAACTAACCGCACTGCAATTGAGTTAGACCCGCACATGGAAATTTTTAAGAACAAAGGGCTGGAAGTACTCTATTTGTTTGACCCGGTTGATGAATTTGTTATCCAATCTATTCGTAAATACAAAGACTATCATTTTAAGTCAGTTGATAATATTGATCTTAACAAACTGAAAGACTTAAAAGATGTTGAAGAGAAGAAAAAGGAATTTGAAGATTTAAGTGGCGACGATAAAAAACATTTTAGCAGCCTGCTGGCAAAAATGAAAAATATTTTAGGTGATAAAGTTGAAGATGTTGTTGAATCGAAAAGATTGGTTAATAGCGCTTCATGTCTTGTATCGAAAGATGAAGGACTATCATCTTCTATGCAAAAGATCTTAAAACTGACAAATAAAGAGACTGCACAACAGAAAAAGATTTTTGAAATAAATCCTAGCCATCTGCTTATACGTAATATTATTTCTGTGTATAAGTCAGATGCTAACGATGAGTTTATTTCTGATGTTACGGAACAGTTGTTTGAAGCAGCTCTCTTACAAGAGGAAAGTCTCGATGATCCGCACGTGCTGGCTAAAAGGATCAATCAAACATTAGAAAAAGCGAGCGAGTGGTATGTAACTGTAAAGGGTATAATAAAGAACTAACCTTGCGCAAAAAATAAAAATCAGTTTTTTTCTTTGTCATAATTTTTATTTCTCAAAGAAAAAAAGAGAAAGTTAAAGTGAATTTTGAAGGTCCGGAGAATACTCTATTTCTTTTTAAGAGGACGAGCTCAAGCGTTTATCTTAAAATAAATACTATGTTTCAAACGGAGTGCCGTCTATAATTTTCTTTGCAAACTTCATAATTGCTTCTCTCATCATATTTTCTACGGACATCTGCGGTTCATATTTTTGTTTGTTGGTAATCAATCCGTAAGAAACAACTTTCCCCGCGTTGTTATCATAAATAGAATATTTCAATTCTAGCGTGAAATAATAATTATAAGGTTTTCTCGGAGTAATTTCTGGTTTGTTGCCGGGAGTTGTGCTGACTGAATAATGCTTTGCCGGGTCTGAAGTTTCTTTCTCTTCTTTAGAAAATGCAACATTCAAATCTTGCAGAAATAAAATAAACACCGCTTCCGAAGTGTCTATCGCGATTCGGCTTTTGGGAAGATTGATGCGTATTCTTTCTTTATCATCAAGTTCAAAAATTTTGGTTTCAAATTCTGGTTTTTGTTTAAGAGCAACATAATTAACTGTATAGAATGTAGAATTTGTTTTTAAAGCATCTTTTAGAATCCCGCTTAATAATAATGAATAAGTCTTTTTGATCAAGTCTACTTCAGCTTCATTAAATAATTCTTCATGATGATAAATTTTAATCTCATCAATGGTTGGGATTATCAGTGTGGCTTGGCTGATCTTTATATCTCTATATTCAGGAAAGATAAAATAATCTTTTGATGAGCACGAAAAGAAAAGAAAGAGAAGAATGATTCCAAAAATAAAATTGTGTTTTTTCATTTCTCCGCTCCTTCATTTTTTAACATCAATTATTACTGCAAATATATAAAATCAAAAATCCGCAAGTAATATTCGTGCTAAGATTTGCCAAGATTAAATCTTTTTCTATCATTTGAGTCTAAATATATTTTTCTAAGGCGGATGGATTTAGGAGTAACTTCCACCATTTCATCATCTTGAATATATTCAAGTGCTTCTTCTAAAGAAAATTTAACAGCCGGTGTAATCTTTATGGCTTTATCCGAGCCGGAAGCGCGCATATTTGTAAGTTTTTTACCGCGTTGTATGTTTACTTCAATATCAATTTCTTTTGTGTTTTCGCCAATGATCTGTCCTTTGTAAACCACATCGCCCGGGTCAATAAAAAACCTTCCTCTATCCTGAAGCGAATCAATGGCGTAAGCAGTAGCAGCGCCCTGGTCCATCGAAATCAAAACTCCATTAGTTACTTTGTTAATAGCTCCTTTAAAATACTCGTACTGAAAAAAACGATGATGCATAACAGCTTCACCTGAAGTTGAAGTAAGCATCTTGGTTCGCAAGCCCATCAATCCGCGCGAAGGAATATGGAATTCGAGCTTCTGCATATTTCCTTTATTTTCCATTTTAATCAGCTCGCCTCTGCGCTGCCCAACAAGTTCTATAACTTTACCAGCAAATTCGGAAGGAACATCAACGACAAGAACTTCGATAGGTTCGGCTTTCTTTCCGTTAATCTCTTTGTATATAACTTTAGGTTCACGGATCTGCAGTTCGTATCCTTCGCGTCTCATATTTTCGATGAGAATTGAGAGGTGTAAAATTCCTCTTCCCGAAACTTTAAGGGAATCCGGCGAATTTGTTTCTTGAACACGAAGCGCAACATTATGTTCTAATTCTTTAAAGAGGCGGTCTCTTAATTGGCGCGATGTTACAAATTTTCCTTCTCTGCCGTAAAAAGGGGAATTATTAACTGTGAAGGTCATACTGATTGTTGGTTCATCAATTGCGATTATTGGTAATGGTTCGGGATTTTCAGCATCTGCAATCGTATCGCCAATATCAATATCTTCGATTCCAACAATAGCGCAGATATCGCCGCATTGAACGGAATTAACTTCTTCGCGTAGCAACCCTTCAAAAACATATAACTGTTTAGGAACGACTGTATGAATTGTGCCGTCGATTTTTATGATTGATAATTTATCTGTTTTGTTAAGTGTTCCTCGAAACACTCTTCCAATACCGATTCTTCCTACATAGTCGTTATAATCAAGCGAAGTAATTTGAATTTGCAAAGTTCCTTCTGCAAAAACAGGAGCTGGAAGATCGTTTATTATGCAGTCGAGAAGCGGCGTTAGATTTAACCGCGGATCATTCAAATTTTTAACAGCCCAGCCATTTCTTCCGCTTGCATAGAGAACAGGGAAGTCAAGTTGATTTTCATCTGCATCAAGTTCGATAAACAGATCATAAATTTCGTCTAAAACTTCTTCGGGACGGTTATCTGCTCTATCAATTTTATTGATAACTACAATCGGTTTTAAGTGTAGTGACAAAGCTTTTTCCAGAACAAAGCGTGTTTGGGGCATTGGTCCTTCGAAAGAATCTACAAGAAGTAAAACGCCGTCAGCCATTTTTAATACGCGTTCAACTTCGCCGCCAAAGTCTGCGTGCCCGGGCGTATCAATAATATTTATTTTGAAATTTTTGTATGGGATGCTGATGTTCTTTGCTAAGATTGTAATACCGCGCTCTCTTTCAAGATCGTTGGAATCTAAAAATTGATCGCGCACAACCTGATTATTTCTAAAAATATTGCATTGTTTTAATATCTGGTCAACCAAAGTAGTTTTGCCGTGATCTACATGCGCAATTATTGCAACATTTCTAATTTCTTTCAAAAAATTACTCCATTTATCCAAATTGAGTGGTAAAGTTACAAAAATCTCAAGCGTGTAAAAAATGTAAAGCTCTGAGTAATATGAGCATTTTTAATTACTTTAAGAATACAAGACACTAATACACAAAGAGTTTAGTATTTTGAGTTACACTCGAAACGATTGCAGCGATGTAAATAAGAGTTGTAATAAAATGATTTTCTATTTAGTGAATATTATTCCCCCAAAAAATCTATCTCGGATTTTTGAGAATCTCTCTCATCTTTTCGGCTAGAGCGCTCAAGGTTAAAGACCATGTGCTAATATGAATACTCAATTTATTTTCGAATAGTTAAGTATAATTTATTAGGCTTTTATCAACAAATGCGCGGTAATTGTTCGCCGGAGATCATCTGAACAATCCTTTTACTACCGATAGATGTTTTCATTACCACTGAACCTTTGTTCTCTGAGGTAACCTCTCCAATTATCAGTGCCTCTTTCCCAAGTTCGCAAGAATGCATTGCTTCGAGAATAGTTTTGGCAGCTAATGGGTCAACAAAAGCGATCAACTTTCCTTCGTTGGCAATGTAAAGTGGATCAAGTCCTAAAATTTCGCAAGCGCCGCGCACTTCTTCAGCAATTGGAATACTTTCTTCTTCAAATAAAATACCAACATTTGCTGTTGAGGCAATTTCATTTAATGTGCTTGCAATGCCTCCGCGCGTTGGGTCGCGCAGCGCATGTATCTCTTTTGATGCTTCTAACATCTTTTCTACAAGTGTGTGCAGAGGGGCAGTATCGCTTTTGAGTGTGGTCTCGAATGTTAATCCTTCGCGGGCAGACATAATTGCAATGCCGTGTTCAGCAATTTTTCCGCTTAAAATAATTTTATCTCCTTCTTTACAATTCTTGGGCGCAATGTTTACGCCATCGGGAATAATTCCAATACCGGAAGTGTTAATAAAAAGTTTGTCGCCTTTTCCTTTATCAACTACTTTAGTATCGCCGGTTACAATTTTAACTCCGCTTGCTTCTGCGCACTGCTTCATTGATAAAACGATCTGCCACAAATCATCAATTTCTAAACCTTCTTCAATAATAAAACTACTAGAAATAAAAAGTGGTTTTGCGCCAGCCATAGCAAGATCATTTATAGTTCCGTTTACTGAAAGTCCGCCAATGTTTCCCCCCGGGAAAAATATTGGACTAACAACGTAAGAATCGGTAGTGAAAGCAATTCTGCTTTTGCCGATATTTAATACTGCGCTGTCATGCTGCTCATTTAAAAATTCATTTTGAAATTGTGAGAAGAAGATTTTTGTGATTAGCTGATGAGAAAGAGTTCCGCCTCCGCCGTGAGCAAGTAGAACGCGGTCGTAATCACTCTTGGGAATTGGGCAAATTAGATTATTTAGGTTTTCTTCATTCATAACATCTCATTAAAAAATTTTTTATTGAATGACTGAGTTTACATCTGGCGGCTTTTCCTGTAATTAAAATATGCAGAACACGCTCCTTCTGTTGAAACCATCGGCGCGCCAATCGGATGTTCAGGCGTGCATAAAGAGCCAAAAGCAGAACACTCAAACGGCTTTTTTTGCCCTTGTAAAACCTTTCCAGCAATGCACAACTCAGATTCTTCCGTTACAATCTTTTCGAGATCAAATATTTTCTCTGCATCATAATCCGAAAATATTTCCTTCAACTTGAATCCGCTCTTTGGTATTAGCCCAATTCCTCTCCATTTCCTGTCAGTAACATCAAAAACTTCGTTAAGCAGTTTTTTTGCTAGAAAGTTTCCTTCTTTTGTAACAACACGACTGTAAGAGTTTTCAACTTTGTGTCTGCCTTCTTTAAGTTGTTTTACTGCCATATAAATGCCTTGAAGAATATCAACGGGTTCAAATCCTGTAACAATAATAGGTATTTTATATTTTTTAGAAAGAGGAATATATTCATCAAATCCCATCACAGTGCAAACGTGCCCAGCTGCAAGAAGCGCTTGTATTCTATTTTCTTTAGAATTCAACAGTGCTTCAACGGCGGGAGGAACGAGAACATGAGAGCAAAGCAGAGAATAGTTTTTCAATTCTCTCCGTTTTGCTTCGATAACCGAAAACGCATTTGCCGGCGCTGTAGTTTCGAACCCAACAGCAAAGAAGACAATTTTTTTATCCGGATACCGCTCTGCAAGTTTTAATGCATCAAGCGGCGAATAAACCATTTTGACGTTACCGCCTTCGGCTTTAACGCTTAATAAATCTAATTTGGAACCGGGCACGCGCATCATATCTCCGAATGAAGTAAAGATAACATCTTCTCTTGATGCGATTGCAATGGCCTTATCAATCATTTCAAGCGGAGTAACGCAAACTGGGCAGCCAGGACCGTGTATCAAAGAAATTTTTTCCGGAAGTAGATCTTCGATATTGTATTTAAGAATTGTATGAGTTTGCCCGCCGCAGATTTCCATAATTGTCCATGGGTGCGCGTCTAACTCGTTTATCTTTAGGTGAAGGTTTTTTACAAAAGTAGAATCTCTAAACTCATCAAGATATTTCATAATTCACCTTAAGCCCAAATGAGATTTTAATTACTAAAGAGTATGAACTTTTAGCAATGCTAGAAACAATAATTCGCCACAGTGTTAAAAATGAATAATAATAAAACTATTAGTAACCGGTTTAACAGTTTTGATTGGAAATTCAGATACCCCCGAAGCATGGAGTTTCTGTAAAAAATCTTGAATTGGTTCGAATATGAACGTAAGCATTTCCATGATGGCCTATATATTCTTTTTTTGCATAACATCAGTTTTTAAATCTCTCCCATCCCCTGCAAAATTTTTATGGTCTCTTCTGCGTCCTTCTCATCAATTTTATTCAGAGCAAAGCCGACGTGAACCAAAACATAATTGCCAATGTGTACATCTTCGAGCCATTGAATACAAACATCTTTTATTACACCGCCGAAATTAACTTTCGCCATTTTTAAGTCTGGGTTGCTATCATCAATAGAAATAATTTTTCCGGGGACGGCTAAGCACATTATTTCTTCTCCTTATTATTTGAATAAAGTGTACTTTGTTCAATAGTTGGTGAAATTGTTTCATTCTTGTTTGTTTCTTTTTGTGAAAGGAGATAAACGGCAATTTGCCCAACTGAAATGCCGCCATCATTTGGAGGAATACGCTGATGCCAATAAACTTTGAAATTATTTTGATTCAATAATTTTATTGTGCGCTCTGTTAAAAATGCATTCTGAAAACAACCGCCACTCAAAACAATTTTTGAAATACCAACCTTAACGGCAATTGATAAAATCATTTGAGCGAGTGTGTTGTGAAACTTAGAAGAGATTGTTGATGGAAGAACGCCGCTTTGTATTTCTTCTAGAATAGATTTTATCATCGGACTCCAATCAACAACAAAAATATTTTCGTCATACAAATTGAAAGGATAACATTCGAATACATTTTCACACGCGGCAAATTCAAGCATCATAGCGGCTTGTCCTTCGTAATTAGATTTATGACAAATTCCAAGCAGAGAAGAAACGCCGTCAAATATTCTGCCTGCGCTCGAAGTATTCGGTGAATTTATTTTTTTCTTCAGCATCTCATTCAAGATATTTAACTCGCCAGCCGTAAAATTATCTTTTAGGTGTTGAGGAAGATGATCGGCGAGTGAGTCTTTGAACACTTCATATAATAGCGAAACTGCCGTGCGTTTTGGTTCTTTAATAGCCGTTTCACTACCGGGAAGTAAAAATTTTTTGAATTGTCCAATGTGTTTAAATGTTTCATCGGTTGATACAAAAAATTCTCCGCCCCAGACTGATTTATCCAAACCATAACCAGTGCCATCCCAAGAAACGCCAAGAACTTCTCCTTCTATCTGATTTTCTAATCTACACGCAGCAATGTGTGCAAAGTGATGTTGGACCATCTCAATATTTGCATCTAAAGTTTTAGCAAATCTTGTTGATATATAATGAGGATGAAGATCTGCAATTACGCACTCTGGTTCGGCTTTATATAAATTTTTGAAATCGGCTATTGTTTTCTTGAATGCTTTATTTGATTCTTCGGTTGAGAGGTCTCCAATATGCTGGCTGATGAAAACATTTTTTCCAATTTTTAATGCAATTGTATTCTTAAGATGCCCGCCTACAGCTAAAATAGTTTTTTGCGATTTGCGAGCTAACTTATCTTGAATTTGGATCGGCAGAGGCGCATAACCTCTTGCGCGCCGCAATATCATTTGTCTGCAATTGATAATTCGAACGATTGAATCGTCAACATGCCGAACGATTGGGCGGTTGTGTGTAAGATAGAAATCGGCAATACTTTTTAATCTTGAAAGGGCTTCATACTCATCTATGCAGATCGGCTCTTCAGATAAATTTCCGCTTGTTGCAACTATAGGCATAGAAAATTTTTTCATTAAAAGATGATGAAGCGGAGTGTAAGGAAGCATAATTCCAAGCATAGGATTTGAAAGCGCAACAAATTCAGAAATGTTTTGAGTTTGCCGTTTAGGTTTCCTTTTTAGAAGAACTATCGGCGCTTCAGGTGATAAAAGAGAGCGCTCTTCTTCATGGGATAAATTGCAAATCTCTTTTGCTACCGAAAGATTAGGAAACATCAAAGCAAAAGGTTTCTCATCGCGCTTTTTTTTATTGCGAAGGCGTTTTACGGAATCAGAATTGTTTGCATCAACAATCAGTTGAAATCCCCCGAGTCCCTTCAAAGCTATAATAAAACCTTTTTCAATTTTATCACATGTTTCAAGAAGAGCTTCATGATTTACTGCTATCACTTCACCGCTATTATTCCACAATTCTAAATTAGGTCCGCAAGCCGGGCATGCAATCGGTTGCGCATGAAATCTTCTATCGGAAGGATTGTGAAATTCTTTTTTGCATTCACTGCACAACTCAAATTTCTTCATCGAAGTATTCTGCCTGTCGTAAGGAAGTTTTTCAACAATCGAAAAGCGCGGACCGCAGTGAGTGCAGTTAATGAACGGATAAAGATAACGTCTATCGTTTTGGTCAAATAATTCTCTCAAACAATCACTGCAAACTGCAATATCAGGCAAGATCAATGTATTTGTGTTTCCGTTAGTATTGCTTTCTTTAATTTCAAAATTTTTGTAACCAACCAGGTCTAAAAAAGAAAATTCAAGACTGGATATGAACGCAAGAGAAGGTTTTTCTTTTTCTATTTTAGAAAGGAATGTTCTTAGAAGTGTTTCATTGCCTTCAGCTTCAATAAAAACTCCTTCAGGCGAGTTAAAAACGTAACCATTAAGTGTCAGTTCGGATGCAATGCGATAGATGAATGGTCGAAAGCCGACGCCCTGAACCGCACCTCTCACAATTATGTGAATGCGGGAACTCATCTACTTTTTACTATTGATTCTAACCACTCAATCCATTTATCAATGCCTTCATCTGTAGTGCAGGAAGTCTGGAAGATTTTTAGTGAAGGATTGATTGCGAGAGCATTTCGCTTAAGCTGTTCGATAGAACAGTTAACGTAGGGAAGCAGATCAATTTTATTTATTATTAGCGCCGATGAGTTTCTGAACATTGCCGGATATTTTAAGGGTTTGTCATCTCCTTCTGTTGTGCTGGCAATTACTACTTTTATATCCTCGCCTAAATCGTAAGTAGCAGGGCAGACAAGATTGCCGACATTTTCGATGATCAGCAGCTCTGTATCGTTATCAGAAAACTTTTCAAAAGCATCTCGAACAAGATTTGCCTCTAAGTGACAAGCGCCGCTGGTTATAATTTGCACAACAGGAACATTAAATGCTTCAACTCTTTTTGCATCCAAGTCGGTTTGAACGTCCCCTTCTATCACCGCAATTTTAATTTTGCTCTTTGATTTTGCTATTGTTCTTTCAACAAGACTGGTTTTCCCGGAACCTGGAGAACTGACAAGATTCATCGTGAAAATATTTCTCTCCTTAAATTTTTTTCTATTTGCTGCTGCTATAGCTTCATTCTTTTCAAGAACTTTTCGTTCAATTGTTATGATGCTCATTCTTCCTCCTCTAATTCAATTTCTTCAACAGTTAATTCGGAACCGGAGACCAATTTGATTTGTGCAGAGCCGCACGCCGGGCAAGTGAATGAATAGGGTTCAATATTATTTTTGCTTTTACATTGGTCGCAGATAATCTCTAAAGCAACTTCTTCTATTTTGAGTTTTACGTTTGTGTATGAAGTTGATTGAATTATAGCGTCAAAACAAAATGATAATGAATCGGGGAGGATATTACTGAACCTGCCAACTTTTACTTTTATGTTTTTTACCAAATGTTTTTTATCATCTGCAACATATTGGTTTACAATTTCTATTATTTCGTTAGCCATTGAAAGTTCATGCATCTGCTGGATAACCTTATGTTTTGTTTGGTATCCCTTCATAGAAAAATATACTAAATTTAGTACGTAAGAAGCTATTAA
This sequence comes from Melioribacter sp., assembly GCA_020723965.1. Lineage (GTDB taxonomy): Bacteria > Bacteroidota > Ignavibacteria > Ignavibacteriales > Melioribacteraceae > DYHW01. The sequence goes on from DYHW01000001.1 coordinate 781,868, forward strand.
AATATTTCGATCGAGAAAAAAAAGAATTCGGACTTTTGTAAAATTTTATAACGTGCATTCAAAATAATTTATATATTTCTTCCGAAGGAAATTATGAGGCAGCCTGATGGATACTGAACTAAGTGTTCTTTTAATAACAGCGGCATCAGTAGGATTTCTTCATACCGTTCTTGGACCCGATCATTATCTTCCATTCATAGCGATGGCGCGCGCGTTAAAGTGGAGTACTGTTAAAACAGTATGGATAACAATAGCTTGTGGAATAGGACATGTTTCTAGTTCTGTTCTAATCGGACTTCTTGGAGTATCGCTTGGCTGGGCAATAACAATATTTGAAGCAATTGATTCGGTGAGAGGCGAAATTGCATCGTGGTTTTTGATCAGTTTTGGTTTGTTCTTTTTGCTTTGGGGATTAAAACGATTATATAAACACAAACCTCACGTTCATTCCCACATACATGAAAATGGTAATGTTCACGCGCATCAACATACGCATATAGATTCACACACACATATCCATCAAAAAGAAACTACGGTAAAACTTACACCGTGGATACTCTTCACTATTTTTGTTTTTGGACCGTGCGAAACTTTAGTGCCGATTTTAATTTATCCGGCATCTCAAAAAAGTTTAATGGGAATTGTTTTAATCACTTTAGTATTCGCTTTATTTACTATAGGAACAATGTTGGCAATTGTATTGGCATCCTTGTATGGGATAAAGTTTATTCCAATAAGAAAGAACTTTGAAAAGTATTCTTTCGCCGTAGCTGGGGCTGTAATTTTATTTAGCGGACTGGCAGTAAAGTTTCTCGGTCTTTAGATAATTCTCTCCTCATTCTCCTTTCATAGACATTCAATTATTCATTGAAGTCGGCAATGCGTATTTTAAAAACTCATGCAATGCAGACTCAATAAGTCAAAGGGAAAAATTTCTTATTCTTAACCACGTTTATAATCTTGTATATTAAAAACGAGTTAGTAAATTTGTAATGTGCCTTATGAAAATGAAAGAGCGTGGATTAAGACAAAGAATAAGAGACATGAAGATTTAAAAATCTTGTTCGTGATCTGTTCATGTTCTTGCTTGAAACACAAGACCACGATTATGAATAAGAGTTAGAGTAAAACTGATTTTTATCTTTTGCATTTAGCAAGAAACTAAGACAGGCAAGGAAAATTGCAACGGATGTGCAAGAGAGTTAACTAATTGCCGCTGCCCCAAGGAAATATTCATGAAGAAATATCAACTCAAAAATATTGACTGCGCCTCTTGCGCGGCTAACATAGAGCAAAATCTATCTAAGATGGAAACCGTAAAATTTGTCTCGCTCAATTTTGCCAATTCAACTTTGTTGATTGATACTGAAAATATTGAAGCAGTGCACGCAAAAATAAAAGACGTTGAGCCGCAAGTTGATATAGAAGAAATCCATGATGGAAAATTAGTATTCGACAAAAAAGAAATTTTTGAAAACAAGGAGGAATTGTTTAGAATATTGCTGGTCATTGTTCTGCTCGTTGGCGGAATTATTTTTGAAAATGCGTTACACAACACACCATATAGAATAGCAGAGTATTTGGTTTTTCTTTCGGGCTACCTGATGAGCGGCTGGGGGGTAATTGTAAGCGCAGTAAAAAATTTATTTAAAGGAAAAGTTTTCAACGAGCATTTTCTTATGACCGTTGCAACAACCGGCGCAATCTTAATTGATGAAATGCCGGAAGCTGTTGCAGTGATGCTTTTCTACATTGTAGGCGAGTTATTCCAAAACATTGCTGTTAATCGTTCCAGAAGATCAATAAAATCTTTATTGGAAATTAGACCGGATTACGCCAACGTAAAAATAAACGGCGAAACAAAAAGAGTATTGCCGACTGAAGTTGAGCCGGGACAAATAATAATAGTAAAGCCCGGAGAGAAAATTCCGCTTGATGGAAATATTATTGATGGTAATTCTTTTGTCGATACTTCAGCTCTTACAGGCGAATCGGTTCCAAGAGCAGTTAAAGTTAGCGAAACAGTTTTAGCGGGGATGATCAACAAATCCGGCTTGCTAACAATAAGCGTTACAAAAAAATTCGGCGAATCGTCTATTTCGAAAATTTTGGAATTGGTAGAAACCGCAAGCAGTAAAAAAGCAGAAACAGAAAGATTTATGACAACTTTTGCAAGATACTATACGCCGGTTATTGTGTTTGCAGCGTTACTACTCGCTGTTATACCGCCGTTGGTTTTTGCCGGTCAAACTTTTACTGATTGGATCTATAGAGCGTTAGTTGTGTTGGTTATTTCTTGTCCTTGTGCTTTAGTAATAAGTATTCCGCTCGGATACTTCGGCGGAATTGGAGGAGCTTCTCGCAGAGGTATCTTGGTAAAAGGATCGAACTATTTAGATGCTCTAACAAAAGTTAAGACAATTGTTTTTGATAAAACTGGAACGCTGACCAAAGGTGAATTCAAAGTTGCTGATGTTGTAGTAAAAAACGGATTTAAAAAAGATGAACTGTTAAAGTTTGCCGCTTATGCGGAATCTCATTCAAATCATCCTATCGCTAAATCTATTATTGAAGCTTATGGAAAACTTGTGCCTCCGGAAAATATTGACGAATCATCTTTATTCGATGTTCAAGAAATTGGCGGAATAGGAATTAGAGCAAATGTTAATGGAAAGAAGATCATTATTGGCAACGACAAACTTCTTCACTTAGAAAATATTGATCACGAACAATGTGAAATTGAGGGGACAGTAGTTCATATTGCCGTTGACGGAATTTATGCCGGCTATATAATTATTTCAGATACGCTGAAAGATGATGCGAAAGAAACTATAAGCGCATTGAAAAAGAAAAATATCAAAACAATTATGTTAACAGGCGATAACAAAACCGCCGCCGAAATTTTTGCCCAAAAATTAGGAATAGATGAATATTACTATGAGCTGCTGCCAGAAGAAAAAGTGAATCATATCGATAAAATTATTCAATCATCGCCGAAAGGAAATAAGGTTGCTTTTGTTGGCGATGGTATAAACGATGCTCCTGTTATTGCACGTGCTGATGTGGGAATTGCTATGGGAGCTTTGGGTTCAGATGCAGCAGTTGAAACTGCAGATGTTGTGTTGATGACAGATTTGCCATCAAAAGTTGTAACTGCAATTGAAGTGGCAAAGAAAACAAGAAAAATTGTTTGGCAAAATATCGGTTTTGCATTGGGCGTAAAATTATTTTTTATAACTCTTGGCACCTTAGGAATAGCTTCAATGTGGGAGGCAGTTTTTGGAGATATGGGGGTTGCTGTGTTGGCTATCTTAAATGCAATGAGAGTTCTAAAATGATTCTTCAGCATACTCTTCACGAATTATTGAAGATTATCTATAATGGTGTCTTTATTTTATCCAATCGAATCTCTATTATTGCTACAGCAAATCTTTAAATTTCTTAAAAATAAGATTACAAGCCCGCTGAATTCTAAGTAATAAAAGAATCTGTTCTAAATAAATTGAAGATTCGAAAAATAATGTAAAATAATAGGTCAAATTACTCTATTGAATGGCAAGATAATTGCTCGAAGAGCTGTTTAGTTTGGAAATAACAATTCAATATAATATAGAGGAATAAATGGAAAGAAGAAAAGTAACTATTGACGGCAATGAAGCAGCCGCGCATGTTGCGTATCGTGTAAGCGAAGTGATTGCAATCTACCCAATTACTCCCTCATCTCCTATGGGTGAATTGTCTGATGCTTGGTCTGCTATGCGTGTAAAAAATATTTGGGGAACGGTACCTAATGTAGTTGAAATGCAGAGTGAAGGTGGCGCGGCAGGTGCTGTACACGGCTCACTTCAAACTGGCGCACTGACTACAACATTTACTGCATCGCAAGGTCTGTTCTTGATGATTCCCAATATGTATAAAATTGCTGGAGAGTTAACGCCGGCAGTTTTTCATGTAAGTGCGCGTTCAATTGCTGCTGCGGCGCTTTCAATTTTTGGAGATCATAGCGACGTGATGTCTACACGTCAAACAGGTTTTGGTTTGATCGCTTCTAATTCTGTTCAAGAAGTTATGGATACCGCTCTTATAGCACACAAAGCTTCGATAGAATCAAGGATCCCTTTCGTGCATTTTTTTGACGGCTTCAGAACTTCTCATGAAGTTATGAAAATTGAAGAGCTGACCGATGATGATATCCGAGCAATGATGGATGATGAAAAAGTGAAAGAGTTTAAAGAAAGAGCGCTTAGTCCAGATCATCCCGTTATTCGTGGAACTGCGCAGAATCCGGATGTTTATTTTCAAGGGAGAGAAACAGTCAACAAATTTTATGATGTATGCCCTGGTATTGTTCAAAATGCGATGAGCCAGTTTGCTAAAATAACCGGACGCCAGTACAATTTATTTGATTACTATGGCGCGCCCGATGCTAAACGTGTTGTTATTTTGATGGGCTCTGGAGCTGAAACTGCTGAAGAAACTGTTGAATATATGACTCAAAGAATGGAAGAGAAGGTGGGTATAATTAAAGTAAGATTATACAGACCATTTTCTGCTGAACATTTTATTGCAGCAATTCCAAAAACAGTAGAAAAAATTTCTGTGCTCGATAGAACTAAAGAACCTGGCGCTCTTGGCGAACCTTTATATCTTGATGTTGTTACCGCAATTTCTGAAGCTATGGCTTCTAACAATCCTCCTTTTGAAAAAATGCCAAAAATTGTTGGCGGAAGATATGGCCTGTCGTCAAAAGAATTTACGCCTGCAATGGTGAAGGCAGTTTTCGATAATTTGAAAAAAGATGAACCGAAAAATCATTTCACTATTGGTATTGATGATGATGTAACATTTAGAAGTCTTCAGTATGATCCAAGCTTTATGACCGAAGGCGATGAAGTTGTTCGTTGTTTATTCTACGGCTTAGGTGCAGATGGAACTGTTGGCGCTAATAAAAATTCTATCAAGATTATAGGCGAAGAGACGGAAAATTTTGCTCAAGGTTATTTTGTTTACGATTCGAAAAAATCCGGTTCAACTACGGTTTCTCATTTACGATTCGGCAAGAAACCTATTCGTTCTACATATTTAATTCAAACGGCAAAATTTGTTGGTTGCCATACATTTGGTCTTATGGAAAAATTTGACGTTCTCGGAAATATTGAACAAGGCGGAACATTCTTGCTCAACAGTCCTTATCCCACAGATGACACATGGGACCAATTACCAAGAAAAGTTCAGCAACAGATCATCGACAAAAAACTTAACTTTTATGTTATAGATGGTTATGCAGTTGCAAACAAGACCGGCATGGGAAGCCGCGTCAATACAATTATGCAAACCTGCTTCTTTGCTATTTCTGGTATTCTTCCAAAAGAAGAAGCGATTGGTCAGATTAAACAAACAATTTATAAAACCTACGGCGCCAAAGGGGAAGAGATAGTTAAACAAAATTATGAAGCTGTTGATCAGACACTCGAGAATCTGTTCAAAATTGATGTGCCAAAAACTGCAGTAAGTTCCATCGAAATTCCTCCAATAGTTTCGGCAAATGCGCCCGATTATGTCCGCAATGTGCTTGGTAAGATTATGGAAGGAAAAGGAGATGAAGTTAAAGTGAGCGAAATGCCGATTGATGGAACTTTTCCTACTACAACAACTAAATGGGAAAAGAGAAACATAGCGCTCGAAGTTCCGGCTTGGGATGCGGATATATGTATCCAATGTGGTAAATGTGCAATGGTTTGTCCGCACGCTTCTATTCGTATAAAAGTATATGATAAAAAATATATTGAGAATAAACCGGAAACGTTCAAATGGATGGAAGCTAAGGGGAAAGAATTTCCTGAAGGCTTTGCATACACAATTCAAGTAGCAGTTGAAGACTGCACCGGATGCGAATTGTGCGTTGAAGTTTGTCCAGTTAAGAATAAAAAAGAAACGCGCCTTAAAGCGCTAAACATGGTTCCTCAAATTCCAATTCGTGAAAAAGAAAGAGCAAATTTCGATTATTTTCTTGAATTGCCCGAAATTGATAGGCGGCTTGTAAACACAAGTCTAATTAAGAGCAGCCAATTGCTTGAACCTTTGTTTGAATTTTCCGGCGCTTGTTCCGGCTGCGGTGAAACGCCATACGTAAAACTTGTTTCGCAGTTGTTTGGCGATAGAACTATTGTTGCAAATGCAACGGGATGTTCTTCAATTTATGGCGGAAATCTGCCAACTACTCCATGGGCAAAAAATAAAGATGGACGCGGTCCTGCTTGGTCTAATTCATTGTTCGAAGATAATGCAGAATTCGGAATGGGGATGCGATTATCGATAGATAAACAGAACGAATTTGCGAAAGAATTGCTTGTTAAGTTGTCTGATGAAGTTGGTAAAGATTTAGTTGATGCAATTCTAAATGCAAATCAAAAAGATGAAGCGGGAATTTATGATCAAAGAGAACGTATAGTAGAATTGAAGTCTAAACTTGAAAAGATAAATTCAAAAGAAGCTAATAAATTATTAGAAATTGTTGATTACCTCGTTAAGAAATCTGTTTGGATTATAGGCGGTGATGGCTGGGCGTATGATATCGGCTATGGCGGACTTGATCATGTATTAGCTTCAGGTAGAAACGTGAATATTTTGGTTCTAGATACCGAAGTTTACTCTAACACTGGCGGGCAAATGAGTAAAGCAACAGGTATGGGCGCAGTTGCTAAATTTGCTGCTGCAGGTAAACCGACCGCTAAGAAAGACCTTTCAATGATGGCAATGAATTATGGTAATGTTTACGTTGCAAAAGTAGCTATGGGCTCAAACGATGCTCAAACTCTTCGGGCTTTCTTAGAAGCTGAAGCCTACGAGGGTCCTTCTTTAATTATTGCCTATAGCCATTGCATAGCTCACGGCATCAACATGGCTAAAGGTCTGGAGAGCCAAAAAGCTGCAGTTGACAGCGGTTATTGGCCTTTGTTCAGATATAATCCTGATAACTTAAAAGATGGAAAGAATCCTCTTAAACTTGATTCTAAAGCGCCCAAGATCAAATTAGAAGATTTTATTTATAAAGAAACTCGTTACAAGATGCTTACAAAATCGCACCCGAAAGAAGCCAAACATTTGCTCCATCTTGCTCAGGAAGAAGTGCTGAATAGATGGAAACTTTACGAACATATGGCAAATATGCAATATTCGAATGAAAGTGGAGAACAAATAGAAGGAACAGAAACCTGATTTGCCTGAATTAAAAAAATGGAAATAAAATTGTAAGGAGTAAATATGGACCTATCAACAACATATATGGGATTAAAACTAAAAAATCCAATTGTTCCGTCTGCTTCTCCTCTATCGCAAAATATAGATACAGTAAGAGCAATAGAAGATGCGGGGGCTGCCGCCATAGTAGTGCATTCTCTCTTCGAAGAGCAAATTACACACGAATCGGGCGAATTGAATTATTACCTCTCTTACGGCGCAGAAAGCTATGCCGAAGCGCTGAGTTATTTTCCCGAACCGGAACAATTTCATCTTGGACCTTATCAATATTTTGATCATATAGCAGATCTTAAAAAAGCCGTTGATATACCTATCATTGGAAGTTTGAATGGCGTTAGCACTGGCGGTTGGATAAAATATGCAAAGAACATCGAGCTAGCCGGTGCAGATGCACTCGAATTGAATGTCTATTATATCCCAACTAATCCAAACATTCCCGCTTCGGAAATTGAAGAGATTTATTGCAGTATCTTGAAAGAAGTTAAAAGTAGTTTGAAAATTCCTGTTGCAATTAAATTGAGTCCATTCTTCACATCAATGTCTAATATGGCAAAAAAACTTGATGATTCTGGCGCCGATGCTTTGGTTCTTTTCAATAGATTTTATCAACCCGATTTTGATTTGGATAATTTAGATGTTGTGCCGAATCTTGTTTTGAGTACTAATTGGGAAATGCGTTTACCGCTACGTTGGATTGCTATCTTATACGGACATATAAAAGCGAGTTTGGCAGGAACAAGCGGCGTTCATTCTCATCTTGATGTAATTAAACTTATGATGGCAGGCGGAGATGTTGCTATGTTAGCATCTGAATTGTTAACCAATGGTATTGGTCGTATCTCAGAAATTCTTGAAGGAATGAAAAGATGGATGGAAGAGAAAGAATATGAATCCGTTTCGATAATGAAGGGAAGTATGAGCCAGAAATCTGTTGCAGAACCCGCAGCTTTTGAAAGGGCTAATTATATGAAGATGCTTCAGAGTTACAAATCGCTTACCTAATTACGATTTTCTGCTTTTTGTAAAGCCATCAGAACTATTTTCTGGTGGCTTTTTTATTTTTTATGATATCTGTTGAAATTAGTTTATTTTGACATCAGAAAGTTTCATCTTCTTGATGATTTTCTTTGAATTGGTTTTGTTTTCCCATTTCCTATCTCATTTATCTGATTTTACGAGAACTAGAAGTGCTGTAAAAAACAATTTCATTTCTCGATATTTCTGATGTCCCTAAGAAAATATTCTAAACAAAAAAATAATGAAGAAAATATTAAACAAGAGGCGGCGCCACTTGCCTTTAAAAAATTTATAACTCAAAAAGGAAAATTCAAAAAATGGTAAAAAGTAGTTTTGATGAGCTTGGTCTTTCGAATGAGACGCTTCACGCAATTAAGTTGAAGGGTTTTGAAGAGCCGACGGAAATTCAAAAAAAAATTATTCCTCTTATTTTAGAAAATAAAGTTGATTTGATTGGACAATCGCAAACCGGCACGGGTAAAACAGCTTCTTTTGCTCTGCCGATTATCGATCAAATTCAAACACGCGCCAATTATCTTCAAGCGCTTGTTCTTGTACCCACGCGTGAACTCGCAATTCAGGTTTCTGAAGAATTTAATTCTTTGCGCGGAGATAAAAACATACACATTGCTCCGATCTATGGCGGTCAGTCATACGATACTCAATTGCGAAGATTAAAAAAAGGGGTTGATATAATTGTAGGAACGCCCGGCAGAATGATCGATCATCTTAATCGTAAAAGTTTTTCCTTGGAAAAAGTATCTTTTGTTGTTCTTGATGAAGCCGACGAAATGCTCAATATGGGATTTATTGAAGACATAGAAAAAATATTGAGCAGTACAAATCCCAACAGAAGAACTCTTTTGTTCTCTGCAACAATGCCCGAAAGAATAATGCAGCTTGCAAAAAAATATATGGGCAAACGGGAAATTATCAGAACTAAAAAATCCGGGCAAACAATAGAGCTTACTGAACAGATCTATTTTGAAGTAAAAGAGTCTGACAAGTTTGATGCGCTTTGTAGAATTATCGATACAACTATTGAATTTTACGGTCTCGTCTTTTGCAGAACAAAATCTGATGTAGATTTTATTACGTCAAAACTAATGGACAGAGGATATGATGCTGAAGGACTGCATGGCGATATCTCTCAGAATGTACGAGAAAAGATACTTAACAAGTTTAGGAATAAGAAAGTGGAAGTTCTTGTTGCAACTGACGTAGCCGCGCGCGGGTTAGATATTTACGATCTTACACACGTTATCAATTATACTCTTCCTTATGATCCAGAATCGTATCTTCATAGGATTGGAAGAACCGGACGCGCAGGCAAAGAAGGAACGGCTATCACTTTTGTTACGCCGGAGGAACACCGCAGATTAACTTTCATAAAAAGTATTACTCGTACTGAAATACATAAAAAAAGAATACCTCAGGTTCGTGAAGTGATCAACTTTAAGAAGCAAAAGATTGCTTCGGAACTGAAAAACTTGATGGAGTATGGAGTTGGCTCTAATTATTTGTTACTTGCTCAAGATCTGCTAAGAAATAATAATCCCGAAGAAGTTGTTGCCGCTTTAGTCAAATACAATTATCAAAACGAACTCGAAGAAGAAAGCTATGCAAAGATTCACGATCTTTTTGAAGGAAGAAGACTGAGAAATGATTTTGAAAAAGGAAGCGAAAAATTCAAAAAGGGAATTAGTTCTGCAGACAGAAGAAGAAAAAGCAGTTTTGATGACGATGAGAGAAAACTAAGAAAGTTTAAGGATGATAAAGGGAAAGCCCGGTTATTTTTAGCGATGGGAAAGAAAGATGATCTTACTCCTAAAGATTTGTTAAATATGTTAAAGAAAAAAGCCGGCGTCAATCCAGAAAAAATTTCTGGTATACAAATTTCAGATGCATTTTCTTTTTTCAATGTTCCCCCTAAAGAAGCGGACATTATTTTAGTCGCGCTAAATTCGAAATCCCGGAATAACAGACCAATCGTTGAGAGAGCTAAAGCTCCAAAATAAAATAATTAGTTGTTATCAAACTCTAAATCTTGCAGATGAAGGGGATAAAATTTAATTTAGCACCGCAAATTTTTAATTATGCCGAAGTGGCGGAATTGGTAGACGCGCTGGACTCAAAATCCAGTCTGGCTTAAACCAGGTGCCGGTTCGAGTCCGGCCTTCGGTACAAAGCTCATTCAGAGATGAATGAGCTTTTTTTATTTTTCCCTGGTATCTGTTTTCTTTAATATTTGTTCTGCTTCAAAAAAAACTATTTGATAAAATCTTCTACTCTCAATTTGTAGTGTGCAAATTAGATAATGACTTGCAGTATGATTATTTTGTGAACAAAATCTTAAGAGTTGTTTTAATAAATTTATTACTGCGAATAAATATGAGAAACTATGTTAAAGCCAAGCAGATATAAATCCTATTTTCGTGTGTTGCGGTATGTAAAACCGTATTGGAGTCGCCTAATTTTAATTTTTATTGCGACAATCTTCTTTTCCATCTTCAGCGGGCTTTCAGTTTATTTAACTATTCCCCTAATCGAAACATTTTTTCAGACCGAATTGAATACTAGCGCTGCATCGTCAATGGCTAATCAAACTCAAGATAAGGTGCAAATTCACAGCTCAGATACCGGCTTCTTGTATAGCTTGAAGAAGGGCATATCTGATAAGTTGAATAAATATGTATTCCAGACTTCAAAGAAAGAAGCCCTGCTGCGGATATGTATAATCATAGTCTTAGCTTATCTTTTAAAAAACCTTACCGGTTACATCCAATCTTATATGATGACTTATGTAGAAAATGGTGTGATTAGAGATTTAAGAACTTCTCTTTACTCGCATCTTAATAAACTATCTATGAAATATTTCACTAATGAGAGAATAGGAAATCTTATATCCAGGATTATGAATGATATTACAGTCATTAACTCGGGCATATCTGCAAGTTTTGTTACGATAATAAAAGAGCCGCTGCTTGTTATTGTCTATCTTACAATATCTTTGATGATAAGCTGGCAGCTAACATTATTATCGTTAGCAGTTTTTCCTTTTGTGCTTATTGTGATTAGTTACCTCGGGATTCGAATTTACAATCAGAGCCGGTCGATACAAGAAAATATGGCTAACATAACTTCGTTTCTTCAAGAAAAAATATTTGGGATAAAGATTGTAAAAGCGTTTAATATGGGTGAACAGGAAAACAAGAACTTTCATTCTCTTGCGCAAAAATATTTCAAGTTCTCAATTAGGATGAGCAGAATACACGAACTTTCTTCGCCAGCTACTGAACTTTTGGGAATTGTAGCGGCTATGCTGATCATTTGGTACGGCGGTATTCAGGTAATTGAAACACACACGCTTAAAGCAAGCGAGTTTATGGGATTTCTTTTTATAATTTTTCAGATCATGCCGCCTATCAAACAAATAACAAACGTTGCAAACCGAATTCAGCAGTCCAATGCCGCCGCTGAAAGGATATTTGAAGTTCTTGACGAACAGATTGACGTGAAGGAAATTGATAACCCTGTAGTTCTTAAAAAGTTTAATGATATGGTCGAATTTAAGAACGTAACTTTTTATTACGATGTTGATCATCAAAAAATTCTTGATGATATAAATTTCACTGTAAAAAAAGGAGAGATAATTGCAATTGTTGGACCAAGCGGCGCCGGTAAATCTACTCTTGTTGATCTTATAGCGCGGTTTTACGATGCAACGAACGGAGATATTTTCATTGACGGAATAAACGTGAAGCATTACAGTATTGAATCTCTTCGAACAGAAATTGGTATTGTTACTCAAGAATCGCTCCTCTTCAACGAAACTGTTGCAAATAATATCTGTTACGGTCTTGATAAAGCAAGCGATGAAGAGATAATAAATGCTGCAAAAGCTGCAAACGCGCATGATTTCATTCTTAATATGCCAAATGGATATAATACAATGATAGGCGAGCGCGGACTAAAACTTTCGGGCGGGCAGCGCCAAAGAATTTCTATAGCGCGCGCTCTTCTGAAAAATCCTTCCATCTTAATCTTTGATGAAGCAACTTCCGCTTTAGACAGCGAGTCTGAAATTCTTGTTCAGGAAGCAATAAACAATTTAATGCACAACAGAACTGCTTTTATTATTGCCCACCGCTTAAGCACTGTTAAGAATTCTACTAGAATTATAGTTATTGATAAAGGAAAAATTGTACAAATCGGGAATCATGAGGAATTGATTGCCGATGAAAGCGGTCTTTATGCAAAGCTTTATAGTCTGCAATATTTTGCAGATTGACAGATGAAAACAGCGTAAATAAAATAAGAAGAAAAATTATTGAAGGAATTATGGACGAAGGAAAGAGCACAAATGAAAATCCAATCGAGAGCAAACCGAAAAATTTCATTTACGAAATAATTGATGAAGACATCCGCACAAATAAATTGGGGGGAAGAGTACACACTCGGTTTCCGCCCGAGCCAAATGGTTATCTTCATATTGGGCACGCTAAATCGATCTGTTTAAATTACGGTATTGCTGAACATTACGGCGGAAAATTTAATCTTCGCTTTGATGATACCAATCCTGAAAAAGAGGAACAAGAATATGTCGATTCAATAATTGAAGATGTAAAATGGCTCGGCGCAAACTTTGAAGATAGAATACTTTATGCATCAGATTATTTTGAACAGATGTACAATTGGGCTGTTGAATTGATCAAGAAGGGAAAGGCATACGTTTGTGATTTGACTGCCAATGAAATTCGCGCAACGCGCGGCACACTAACCGAACCCGGCATAGAAAGCCCTTACCGCAATAGAAGCGTTGAAGAAAATCTCAATTTGTTTGAGCGGATGCGTAAAGGAGAATTTCCGAACGGATCGAAAACATTGCGCGCAAAAATTGATATGGCTTCTCCCAATTTCAACATGCGCGATCCTATTATGTACCGCATAGTTCATGCTGAACATCATCGGCAGGGTGATCAGTGGTGTATTTATCCAACATACGATTGGGCTCATGGACTCGAAGATTCGTTTGAAAGAATAACTCATTCAATATGCACACTAGAGTTTGAAAATCATCGCCCCCTTTATGATTGGTTTTTGGATGAACTTGGAATTTATCATCCGCAGCAGATCGAATTTGCTCGGCTTAACTTGAGTTACACGGTTATGAGCAAACGCCGCCTATTGCAGCTTGTAAAAGATAGTTATGTTGACGGCTGGGATGACCCGCGAATGCCCACAATTTCCGGTTATAGAAGAAGAGGATATACGCCGGAAGCAGTCAGAAATTTTACGGAAATTATTGGCGTTGCCAAACGTGATGCGCTTACAGATATCTCTCTGCTCGAATTTGCAATTCGTGAAGACTTAAATAAAAATGCTCAACGTGCAATGGCCATACTGCGTCCTCTTAAAGTTATAATGACAAACTATCCCGATCAAGTAGAAGAACTGGATGCTGTTAACAATCCCGAAAACCCGATTGCCGGAACGCGCAAAGTTCCTTTTACAAAAGAACTTTATATTGAACGGACAGATTTTATGGAAAACCCTCCAAAGGGATATCATAGACTGATGCCGGGCGGAGAAGTAAGACTGCGTTATGCCTACATCATCAAATGCGAAGAAGTGATTAAGAACAGCCAAGGAGAAGTTATCGAATTGCGCTGTACATACGACCCAGAGACAAAAAGCGGAACCGGTTCCAGCAAGAAGAAAGTTAAGGGAACAATTCATTGGGTTTCTGCAAAACATGCTGTAGAAACTGAAGTTAGATTGTACGATAGATTATTTTCGTCCGAAAATCCCGGCGCTGAAGAAAATTGGCTGGAACATATCAATCCCAATTCCCTCGAAATAATTCCGAGTGCATTGGTTGAGCCGTTTCTTAAAAATGCTAAACCCGGTAATAGATTTCAGTTCGAGCGACACGGATATTTTTGTGTGGATACAAAATATACAACCTCTGAGAAGTTGGTTTTCAACAGAACGGTTACGTTGAAGGAAAGTTGGGGAAAAACAGAAAATCAAAAATGATAGAGAAGAAAAATATAAAGCGGTTAAATCAGTTAAAGATAGACAGACTTTGAAAATAATCATCTAAGCAAAGCCAACGCTGTATCGATTCTTTTTAAGACTTCATCTTTTCCAAGAATTTCAGCAATATCAAAAATTCCGGGTCCAGCGCTTGTACCGGAAATAGCCAGTCGCAAAGGATGAATTAGTTTTCCGGCGCTGATGTTAAATTCGGCTGCCGTTTGTTTTAGCGCCAGTTCGTAATCTTCTTTTGACGGATTTTCAAGTTGAGCAAAATTAGCGCGTAACTTTTGAATTTGTTCAGACGTTTCAGGTTTCCAGTTTTTCTGTCTGGATGTTTCTTCATATTCTTTTGGGGCTGCAAAAAAGTATGATGATTTAGTTAAGAATTCGTGAACAAAACTTACACGCTCTCTCATTGCATTTATCACTTTCAGTAAATAATGATCGGAGAAATTGAGAATTGCAAATTGCGAATTGCAAATTTCAGTTTTCAGCATCGATAAGATTTCTTCGTTAGATTTTTTGCGGAGATGTTCTTCGTTGAGCCAATTTAATTTTTCCAAATCGAAAACTGCGCCCGATTTGTTTACACGTTCAAGCGAGAATTTCTCAATCAATTCATTCATGTAATAAAATTCTTTATCATCACCGGCATTCCATCCTAATAATGCAACAAAATTTAGAAGAGCTTCTTTCAAAAATCCTTTTGCGCGGTAATCTTCAACTGCAACGTCTCCCTGTCGTTTGCTAAGTTTTGAACGATCCGGATTTAATAAAAGAGGAAGATGAGCAAATACCGGCCGCTCCCATTCGAAAGCATCGTACAACAAAACATGTTTTGGTGTTGAAGAGAGCCATTCCTCGCCGCGAATTACATGAGTAATTTGCATAAGATGATCATCAACAACATTGGCAAGGTGGTAGGTTGGGTAACCATCGCCTTTAATCAGAACTTGATCATCAACATTATTGCTTTCAAATTCCACACGCCCGCGCACAACATCATCAAAAATTATTTTTTTATTTGGAAGAACATTCAAGCGAATTACAAAAGGAATTCCGACTGCAATCTTTTGTTGAACTTGTGTTTTACTTAGATGCAAACAGTGTTTATCGTATTTAGCCTGCGGAAGTTTTTGTTTTTGTTGTTCTTCTCGCAATTTTTCAAGTCGCTGAGGCGTGCAAAAACAGTAATACGCTTTCCCATCAGCAATTAACTTTCTGGCTTGTTCTTTATAAGTAGAGAGACGCTGAGATTGTATGTAAGGTCCAAAGATGCCGCCAATATCTGGACCTTCGTCATAGTTAAGTCCGCACCATTTGAGCGCATCAATCAAATTTTCAACAGCTCCTTCAACAAAACGGTTACGGTCAGTGTCTTCAATTCTTAATATGAATTTTCCGTTATTCTTCCTTGCAAAAAGATAATTATAAAGGGCTGTGCGCAAACCGCCAACATGTAAATACCCGGTTGGGCTGGGCGCAAAACGAACGCGAACGTTTTCCAATGTTTCTCCTTAGACTTTCTAAATTGGTTGCTAATATAATAAAAAGCGTGGAGTGATTGCTTCAATGATGTGAAGTCCGATGCTGAAAAGGTATAATATTTTCTCCAAGCTGTATGAAGCTAGAACGGAATGAGGCAATTGCGAGAGCCTCTTCTGATTAGAGGAATATGTTTTTATGCAGTAGAGTTAGTATAGTACATAACTTTTTCAATAAATTCTTTACTATCAATAGGTTTCGGTATGTAATCAGTAGCGCCAACTTCAAGGCATTTTTCTCTGTCGCCTTTCATTGCAAATGCAGTGAGCGCAATAATTGGAACATCTTTGTAATCTGGTATTTCTCTAATTTTTTCTGTGGCTTCAAAACCGTTCATTATCGGCATCTGCATATCCATTAAGATTAGATCGAATTTTTCTTGAGAAGCAATCTTGCAGGCATCTTCGCCGTTTTCAACAACAACAATATTTTCGAAATTGTTTTTCTTAAGAAGACGAGTAACGATTATTTGCGAGTGTTTGTAATCTTCTGCAAGCAATATTTTTATAACGTTTTCTTTTTTTATAACTTCTTCACGTGGCGGTGGAACTTCGTAGCTGTTGATCATCACATTTATTGTGTCGGCAAGATCTTCAATATTTGTAGAGCGTTTATCGAGTAGTTCTTCGAACAATCCTTCTATCTTGTATAAATCTTCTTTGTAGTTTTCTTTGCCTGTGTAAATGATGATAGGAAGATGTGCATATTTCTTTTCTGACTTGATAAGTTTTATCAAATCAAAACCGTTCAAGTCAGGCATGTCGAGATCAACTATAGCAAGATCTATATCTTTGTTCTTAATCAAATCCATAACGTTTGTAGAGATGCTTTCAGCAATTGCATTAAATCCCGCAGACTCGATTGCTTGTTTAACAAGATTTAATGTTGGTAGATCATCATCAACGCATAGCACATTAGAATCTTTTCTAAGCTTGTAACTTGTAAGAACCTCAACAAGATAATTGTAGTTTATCGGTTTGATGAAATATTCAACCGCTCCTAATAAGAACGCTTTTTGCTGTTCCGGTTCAACAGAACAAACAATTACAGGAACATTTTTTGTGTTTTGATGATCATGAATTTTCTTCAGAAGTTCCAAGCCATTCACATTGGGGAGTTCAATATCGAGTATAACAGCCAGTAACTGTTCTTTATCAATAATACTAAATGCTTGAGACTCGGTGCTCACAATTATAGGGTTGTAACCCCATTTATTAAGATAATTGCTTAGCAGTTTAGATGTTGCGTAATCATCTTCGATAACAAGAATTTTGTTCTTTAAGGATGGTTTTGGCAGTTGTGAAAGACCGTTTTCGAAATCTAACATTATTTCTCCACTTATTGTGAATGTGAATGAATTACCTTTACCTGCAACGCTGGTTACATTTATTTCACCACTAAGGTAATTTACATAGCTTTTTAATAAAGTCAAATTCAAACCGGAAATATTTTTATTCTTGAATTCATCTTTTTTCGAAAGCATATACGGTTCAAAAAATCTTTTAACAGTTTCCTTCTCTAAAGCTATTCCTGTATCTGTTATATAAAACCGTATCTTATTATCGTTAACAGAAGAAACATTTAAAGAAATTTCCCCTTCGGAAGTCAAAGTTGTCGAAATGAAAAGAAGGGTAGTCAGAATATATTTTAATTTCTTTTCGTCAACAGATATTTGCCCCCTTAGAGATTTTTCTATGTTAACGTTGAATGATATTTTCTTGTTTCCTAGACGGCTCTTGAAGACTTTTAAGATTTCGTTAACAAAAGTAAGAAGGTGAACCTTTTTAAAATCGTTTGTGAGAGTATTGGATTCGATTTTAGCAAGGTTGCTTAAGTCATTGATGTTCAGCAGAATGCTTTGCGCATTCTTCTTTATAGAAGAAATATAAGCTGATTGCGTTGAAGAAAGACTTTCGTTTGTCAGAAAAGAAATGCCCCCAAGTAAAGAATTTGAAAGATTTTTTAGTTCTTGAGCAGTATCAGAAACAATGTTTGAAAGAGAACTTAATGGTAGTTTAACATTACCGCCACGACCCTGAGTCCATGATATTAAGAGAACAGTAATAATCTGTAAAAATTTTTCGATCTGCTCTTTGTCGTTTAGAGCCAATACAGCTTTACTGGCAAATTTGATAAGGAAGTTTTCATTGTTAGGAAGCTGAATTAAGCAGCAACTTTCATTTGTCAAAGAGTCTGAGATTTGAATTTCACATTCTGAATCGATACTAAGAGTAAAATATTTCTTTTGATTAAGGAGACTGCAGGTATTGCAGATACAAGCAAAGCCAATAAAATATTTTTCCCCTGTACTTTGTGATCTTCCAATAACTTCGAGCAAATTATCATGTTTAACTTGGAAGAGAGCAACAGCGTTTAGTTCTAATTCATTTGCAAGGAAATTACACACTTCATCAGGAAAAAATGGGTCTCCTTTACGAGCATAATCTGATAGTTCTATCAGTTTATTTATCAGTTCAAGTTTTGCAGCCACCAAATTATCGCTCGGCTAACTTAGTAATCAATTGGATAAGTTCTTAATCGTATTGAAAAATAAATATTTTAATTGTGAGTTGAAAATGATTTGAGACCAGCTGCCATACAGGACAACAAACTTTACTCAAAAAATTTTGCCTCACCTGCAAAAGATAAATTGGAATGCCGAGTTAAAAAAGAATTCATAAATTATCTAAAAGTAGTTTGTAATTTTTGTATAAATATGAATAGCATCTTTACTACCAAGACCGCCGCCCCCTGTGTCTGATGTAACGGAACTAATCAAGAGAAAGAATTTTATCAGTTGCATTTTGTCCCCCAGTTCGATCTTTTAAAAATAAAAAAGGGGTAGATTGGATGCCCCTCATAAGTTTAGAAAAAAATTATTTTTTGTCATTGCTTTTTAAATTAGCGCGATGTACAAGAATATTGTCTATCAATTTATATTCAACTGCTTCTTGTGTTGATAGGTAGTAGTCGCGGTCGCAGTCTTTTGCTATTTGCTCGAATGATTTTCCTGTATGAGCTGCTAAAATCTTATAAATTGTATCGCGTGTTTTGATCATCTCTTTTGCATGAATTTCTATATCGGTAGTTTGTCCTTGTAATCCGCCAATCCACGGTTGATGTATCATAATTTTAGAATTTGGTAGTGCAGAACGTTTACCAATCTCGCCCCCTGCAAGAAGAACGGCGCCCATGCTTGCGGCAAGACCAACGCAAATTGTAGAAACTTTGGAGCGGATATATGTCATTGTATCATAAATAGCAAGACCAGCAGAAACGCTTCCGCCGGGCGAGTTAATATAAAGATTGATGTCTTTTTCCGGATCTTCTGCTTCCAAGAATAAGAGTTGCGCAATTACCAAACTTGCAACATGATCATCAATAGCGGTTCCGAGAAAAATGATCCTTTCTCTAAGCAAGCGGGAAAATATGTCCATTCCGCGTTCGCCGCGCCCTGTCTGTTCAATTACATAAGGAACAAGTTGATTGTAAACTTCTAATTTTTCTTTCAGTTGCGATTCGGTAAAAAGATTACGATTCATTTTGGTTATCCTTTTTTTACTTTTACTTTTTCTTCAGCCTCTACATCTTTAATCTTTGCATTATCTGTCAAGAATTTAATTACTTTTTCCTCCAGCAACATACTTCCAAGGCTGCTTTCTTTATAATACTTAATTAGTTTTTCTACGGAAATACCAGTAGTCTCAGATTCTTTCTTTGCATATTCTTCTATTTCTGTCTCATCTACTCTAATATTTTCTGCTTCAGCAATATTCTCAAGAATAATTTGCCATTTGGCGTTCCACTCTGCACGCGGCTTGTAATATTCTGTTACAGCGGTTTCATCAAAGTTTGGCATCTTGTAACGTTTTGCATTTTCTCTTTCGATATCTATCAATCTCTTATGAACAGATTTAATATAACCGGGTGGTGCAGTAAACTCGTTGTTCTTAACAATTTCGCTAAGCAGATTATTAGTTACAATTTCTTCGGATTGCTTTGTGTAAAATGCTTCGAAGTTTTTTCTGATTTGAGATTTAAGTTCATCGATGTTTGATGCTTTATCCTTAGAAATTTTTTTGATGAGTTCTTCAGTCAATTCCGGCTTTACAAATTTTTCAATCTTGGTTATTTCTGCAATATATCTGTATTCTTCGCTGTGTAGTTCTTCGCCGTGATGATGTTCATCTGTAAAAACAAAGTTGAATGTTTCGTTAACTTTTTTCCCTTTTGCATTTTCTTTGATTTGAGGATTAACTTTTTCATCGCTCAAATCAATTACAATGTTTTCCGATCGTTGTCCAATTATCGGGACTCCATTTTCGTCAACTCGCTGCAAGTTTACTGTGATTTTATGATTATGGTCATCAACCGATTCAGAAGTTTCGAGCTGCATGGTTGGTTTTAACATGAATTCGATTTCGCGGTCTATATCGGCATCTTTGATCTTAAAGATCGGCTTCTCTACTTCGATTTCTTTGTAATTCTTAACTTCAAATTTGGGTTTCACTTCATATTGTATTTTGAAAGAAAGTTTTGTGCCGGGCACAAAATCGATATCCGTCATCTTAGGAGTGCTGACCGGGTTTAATTTTCTTTCATCAACAATATTCCAAAATTTTTTATTTGCAATTGTTTCGCTTGCTTTGAATTCAATGGCTTCGCCGTAAAGTTTTTTTATTATTCCCAACGGAGCTTTACCTTTTCGAAACCCATCTATTGTTATTTTTTTACTTTCTTCTCTATAAGCATCTTGTATTTCTGATTGGATCTCTTCATAAGAAAGTGTAGCTTCAATTTCTTGCTGAAAGGATGATATTTCGTTTATTATTATTTCCAAAAGCGCCTCGTGATATTTATTAAGTTAGTTTGATTAGTGCGAAAGGGGGGACTCGAACCCCCACACCTTTTGGGCACTAGATCCTAAGTCTAGCGCGTCTGCCAATTCCGCCACTTTCGCAAAGGTGCGCAAAATTAGCTAAATAGAATGAAATATCAAAAGACAGCTTGCATAGTTTATTGTTACGCTAAAGAAAAAAAAGAATTTATTATATTACAAATGAAAATTAACGCTGGTGGTAGATGGAAAATCTTGTAGGCAAGGTGATCGATAATTATAGAATTGTTTCCGTACTTGGCAAAGGGGGTATGGGGATTGTATATAAAGCATACGATACAAAACTCGATCGTTTTGTTGCAATTAAACTGCTCGGCTCGCAAGTAGGCAATAAAGAGAGATTCATTGAGCGGTTTAAGCGCGAAGCAAAAAACCACGCGCAGCTTTCTCATCCAAACATCGTAACGGTTTACGGATTCATTGAATATTCCAATCTTCTTGGAATTGTTATGGAATATGTTGAAGGAGAAAGTCTTGAAAAAGTGTTAGAGCGGCAAGGACGGTTTAATCTTTATGATGTAATATATCTCTTAAAACAAATTCTTCTTGGTATCGGCTACGCTCACTCGAAGGGTTTTATCCATCGTGATGTCAAACCATCGAATATTATTCTTAATAAAGAAGGCGTTACAAAAATTATGGATTTCGGAATATCGAAATCTTTAGTCGATCCTGATATGACCAAAACTGGGTCTAAGATTGGCACGGTATATTATATGAGTCCAGAACAAGTTCGGGGTGAAGAAGTTACAAATCGGAGCGATATTTATTCGATTGGATGCACGGTTTATGAAATGATTGCAGGAGAGCCGCCATTCGACTCTCAAAGTGAATATGAAGTAATGGACAGCCATTTGAAAAAAACACCTCAGAAATTAACTGAAAGAATGACTGGCATTCCGGAACAGGTGGATAGTGTGCTGCATAAAGCTTTGCAAAAAAATCCAAATGACCGTTATAGTTCATGCGAAGAAATGTTTAACGATGTTCAAGAACTTGATAAAGACATTACGAAAATCTATTCGAGTTATTTTATCCAGACACAACCAAGAACTAAAAAATATAAGTTGTTTTCCGTCTCAGCTTTTGTCGGTTTTTCAATTATTCTTATTGCACTTTCATATTTTGTTTTTCATCAAGTTAGAACACTTATAACAACCAATGAAATAGATAAATTCAAAAAGTACAGTATCCAAACGCTCTTCGATTCGAAAGATAAAAAATTCAATTTCAGTGCAATCACAAAAGTACCTAGCGGTGTTTCAAGCAATCTGAATTCGATATTTATTTCTAATGAAAAATTCGCTGTAGCAGTAGGAGATTCAGGAACAATTCTTACTTCGAATGACGTTGGCTCAACTTGGGTAAAAAAAAGTTTTAACCGTAACATCGCTTTTAGCGATATTTATACGCTTCGAAACGGCAGTTCATTGATTGTTGGCGATTCCTCTTCCATTTATCTCGGGTTTAATTCTCTTGATTCACTTAAGTTAGTCCCTTTTGAAAAATGGATTACTTTTTTTAGAGTAAAGTTTTTTAGTGATAATAATGGGTTTATCGCAGGAAACAAGGGAACGATTTTAAAATCGAATAACGCCGGACACAATTGGTACAAAACAAAAACAAACAGCAATGAAATTATTTTTGATCTTGCCTTTTTTGATGCAAAGAGGGGCTTTGCCGTTGGATGGAACGCAACAGTTTTGGCAACGCTTGACGGCGGCGAAAGCTGGCACAAAATAGAGCTGTCGCTTACAGATAATTATCTTAAATCGATTGATCTGCATGAAAACGGATACGGTTTGATTGTTGGCGGAGATGGAACAATTTTGCGCACAACAGATTTTGGAAACACTTGGGAAAAATTAAACCTCGCTTTTTCGGGCGGATATCAAAAAGTGAAATTTATTTCTGAAGACTATTGTGTTATAGTTGGCAGTCGCGGAGCGTTCTTGGTTTCAAAAGATAAAGGAGAAACTTGGAATCTTGTAGATTCTCATATATATTCTAATCTTAATGGATTTGCTGTTGATCCGTTCGGAAAAATATTTTTAGTTGGCGTAAGTGGTACGATCTATAAAATTCAGTAGAGGAAATTTGGATAAATTTGTTATTCACGGTGGAAACAAGTTAGTTGGAAGAGTTTCGGTTAACGGCGCAAAAAATTCTGCTTTAGTACTTATGCCGGCAACTCTTCTTAATTCAGGGTTCAATCAAATAGATAACACGCCAGAGGTAAATGATATTTTCACTATGATAAAACTTATGGAACATCTTGGCGTAAGAATTGAATTTGCAAATCATAAACTACATTTGGATTCTTCGAATATTTCAAGTCAAGTTGCGCCATATGAATATGTTAAAAAAATGCGTGCTTCTGTCTATGTATTGGGACCACTATTAACGCGTTTTGGTTATGCTAAAGTTTCGATGCCTGGCGGCTGTGCCTGGGGCCCGCGTCCAATCAATCTTCATCTTGAGGTGATGAAAAAACTTGGCGCAGATATTCAACTAGAAGAAGGTTATATAATTGCTCGTTCAAAAAGACTGCATGGTTCTAAAATTCATTTTGATATTACTTCTGTTGGTGCAACTGGTAATGCAATGATGGCTGCTTCTCTTGCCAAAGGGACAACTATCATAACCAATGCCGCTATGGAACCGGAAATAACCTTGCTGGGCAATTATATAAATCTTATGGGAGCAAAGATTGATGGTTTAGGCACATCTACACTTGAGATTGAGGGTGCGGATGAGCTAAAGTCCGCACACATTCTAAATATTTCAGATAGGATAGAAGCCGGAACTTTAATGACCGCTGCCGCTATTACTCGAAGTAAAATAGAATTGATCTATAATCAGCCACAACATTGCGAATCAGTTTTTTTTAAATTAGAGGAAAGTGGAGTTAAAATAAATATTTTCAATGAGTTAATTGAAATAGATGCTGAAAATCTTAATATAAAAAGTGTCGATATCATAACAGCTGCTTATCCCGGTTTTCCTACTGATATGCAAGCACAGTGGATTGCCTTGATGTCTGTTGCAGATGGTGTTTCCTCAGTAACAGATTCGATTTACCATGATCGTTTCAATCATGTCCCTGAATTGATACGTCTCGGCGCTGATATCGAAGTTATAAATAACAGTGCAATAATAAAGGGTGTTAAAGAGTTAAAGGGAGCAAAGGTAATGTCAACAGATTTACGCGCCAGCGCTTCGTTAGTTTTAGGTGGCTTAGTTGCCTCCGGCGTAACGGAAGTATTGAGAATTTATCATCTCGATCGGGGCTATCAAAGAATAGAAGAAAAGTTGAAAGCATTAGGTGCTGAGATCGAACGTGTAACAACAACGGAATTCTGATTTGAAAATTACTTTAAAAACTGTTCATATCAACCTTCCTAGATTTTTCATTTTTTTTCTAATTCTTACTAATCTTTTCCTTTCTACTTTGCCTCTTACAAATACACTTGGTTACGAGTTTTCGGCTGTTAACGCTATTTTACTTTTTGCCCTTGGCGGTATGGCTGTTATCTATCGGTTTAACAAAGATGTCTTTGAGCGGTTTAGTTTTTATGAACTTGTTGTTCGTGAAAAATATTTTATTGCCTCTGCTCTTTTAATTCCTTTTTTCATTGTTTTTTTTTCTAGTATTTTTTTTGCAAAATGCCCTCCTGCCAATGGCGTTTTGTTTTATTTGTTTATCACTGTGCCCTCATTCTTTGGCGGGATAACGCTTGGTTTTTTTTCTTTTGCATTATCTAAAAAATTTTCTTTATGGATTTTTTTCTTATTGTTTTTTGTTCTTCTTTGCGTGCCGTTAATAGAATTTTATTTCTATCCTCAAGTTTATTTCTATAACACTATTATTGGTTATTTCCCAGGAACTATTTATGATGAAGATTTATCTGTTGACCGAATTCTAATAGCTTATCGTCTTTTCAATCTTGTTTTTTTCATCGGGTTAATTTATCTCGCAGTGAAAATTAAAAATAAAAAGTTTATATCTAAACTCGCAATAAGCTTATTGTTAATTGTTACAGCGTTGATATTTGTTGCGCTTAAACCAGCGCTGCATTTTTCAACAAATAAACATCGTCTCAAGCTCAACCTGGATAAAACAATTACTACAGAAAATTTTCAAATTCATTATACTGGGCTGCTTGGGCAGAAGGAGATCGAATTTGCCGCGTTACTTCACGAATATTATTTAGAACGGATAAAAATTGAGTTGAAGGAAAATTATAGAGGCAAAATTGATTCATATTTATTTGAAAGCAGAGATCAAAAAAGAAAAATGATTGGCGCTGGCAGCGCTGATTTAGCTAAACCATGGCTTGCTCAAATCTATCTTAATTATACAAATTACGATCAAACACTCAAACATGAGTTGGTTCATTCTTTATCAGCAAATTTTGGAACAACTCCATTTAAAGTAGCTGAGAATTTCAACCCGGCAATGATAGAAGGATTAGCAATGGCTGTCGAAAATGATTACGATGGCTTACCAGTTCATTACGCGGCAAAACTCGCTTATCAGGCCGGTTATAAATTCCCGATTGAAAAACTTTTTAGCGGCTTGAATTTTTTCACACGCCCTTCATCTATTTCATATATCTATGCAGGATCTTTCATTAAATATTTGGCAGATAGTTATGGAGTAGAAATAGTAAAAAAACTTTATTCAGATTCAGATTTCAATAAACATTTCGAAAAAAGCTTGTCTGCTCTGGCACAAGAGTACGAAAATTTTCTTCACAATTATCAGAACAAATTTAACAAACATAAAGCGCAGCTATATTTTGGCGGTGTAACAATCTTCAAAAAGTTCTGCCCGCGCACTGCAGCGTCTGACGTTAAAAAAGCATGGCGCTATTTCAACGAAAAACAATTTACAGAAGCGCATAATCTTTTCAAAAAAGTTTACGGCTACTCTAATTCTTATCAATCGCTCATCGGAATAATTGCTTCTCTAAGAAAAGAAAAAAAATATTTGGAAGAGGAACAGTTTTTAAGCAAACAAATTCATAATTTTAGACTGAGCCAATATATTTATAATATTGAATTGTTGCGGGGGGATTTGCTGATAAAGATTAACAAGCAAACCGAAGCGGCAGCTATTTACGATTCGTTGCTCGTTCAAAACCCCCACATTGAATTAACTAACGAAGTATTGATCCGAAAAACTATTTTGAAAGAAGATATCGATTCGCTGAAGTTGTATTTTGATAAAAATGAAATACAGAAATATCAAAAGTTGTTGAATATGAACAAAAATGAAATAAAATATTTTTCTATTCCGCTGCTTTTGCGGCTTGCTAAGGTCAACAAGCAATCTATTGATGAACTTATTAACAGACTAAAAGAAAAATTTACAGCTACAGATTTTATATCGTGCTATGCTGCAATAAATATTTCTAGAGCGGCGCTCTATAATTTTGATTATGAAACAGCCCAGTACTTTGCCGTACAAGCGCTCTATTTAGAACAAAGTGAAGATAATTCTCATTCATCAGTTGAGAATTTGAGATTGGTGAATTGGTTCAAGAATTCTGCGCCAGAAACAAAATCAACTTTTCGATTTAAGCAATGAATTTTTCAGCGCATTTATATAAATATGATTTTTTAAAAGTTGCTTCCGAAGTGGCTAAAAATCAGGGTGAAGATATATTCTTGGTAGGCGGCTTTGTACGCGATCTAATTTTGGAGCGTGACTGCAATGAGATGGATTTTCTGATCGTTGGAAACGGGATCAGGTTTGCAGAGGAGTTTGCACGCAAAGTTGGAATTAGAGAAATAGTGGTTTATAAAAATTTTGGAACGGCGCATTTTAAGTTAGCCGATATGAAACTGGAATTTGTGGGTGCACGCAAAGAATCTTACAATAGAAACAGTAGAAATCCTATTGTTGAAACAGGTTCTCTTAATGATGATCTCGATCGGCGCGATTTTACGATCAACGCGCTTGCGCTTTCTCTAAATTCAAAGAGCTTTGGAGAATTGATTGATAAATTTGACGGACAAACAGATATAGAAAAAAAAATAATTCGAACTCCGATAGACTCTAACCGTACATTTGATGATGACCCGTTAAGAATATTGCGGGCGTTTCGTTTTGCCTCACAGCTCAACTTTCAAGTAGATGAATCGATTATCTCTGCTGCCCGAACTATGGCAGAGCGGCTTAAAATTGTATCGCAAGAAAGAATTACAGACGAGTTTATGAAAATTCTTGCATCTCCCAAACCTTCTATTGGACTAAAGCTGCTTTATGAAAGCGGTGTGATGAAAATTATTTTTCCCGAAATAGATAATCTTGCCGGTGTAGATCAAAGAAAAGATTTTCATCACAAAGACGTATTCTATCATACATGTAAAGTTGTAGATAATACTTCTGCTGTAAGTGAAAATGTTTGGCTCCGTTTTGCTGCGCTCGTTCATGATATAGCCAAACCTCACACAAAAAGATTTGTCGAAGGAATTGGATGGACATTCCATGGGCACGAGGAACTTGGCGCGCGAATGATGAAACAAATATTTGAGCGGATGAAACTTCCTTTAAACAAATTGGATTATGTTGAAAAACTTGTTCGGTTACATCTTCGTCCTATCGCTTTGGTTGATGAAGAAGTTACGGATTCTGCAATTCGCAGACTGATAGTTTCTGCCGACGAAGATTTGGACGATCTAATAACTCTATGCAGAGCCGATATAACAAGCAAAAATCTTTCTAAAGTTTCCCGCTATCTTGAGAATTATGAAATTGTGATGCAAAAAGTTAAAGATGTGCGACAGAAAGATCATCTGCGCGCTTTTCAATCGCCTGTGCGCGGAGATGAAATAATGCGGGTGTGCAATATTCCACCTTCAAAACTTGTTGGAGAAATTAAAAAGGCAATTGAAGAAGCTATTCTTGATGGAAAGATTGAAAACAATTATGAGGAAGCTTATAACTATTTTCTCAAAATTAAGGATGAGTTTTTGAAGAAGAAATAATAAACAGCTTTTATTATTGCTTTGTAACTTTAGTCTAATGTAAAACGTCACAATAACTAGAAAAATAAAAATCTTCTTAAAAGGAGAGATGCATGAAACGAATTTTAATCTTATTTGTAGCGTTGATGATCACAGCGCAGGTTTTTGCTCAAAAAAAAATAACACTGCAAGAAGCTATTTCAATAGCTTTGCAGCGCAACACAACTCTTATTAAATTGGAAAACAATCTTGCAGGCAGCGAATCTCAGTTGAAGTACGCTTATGGACAATTAGTCCCTAGCTTGGGTGCGCAAGCCGGCTGGAGTTGGCAGCGTGTTAATGATGCAGGAAGTGTTCAAAGAGATTTCTTCGGCAAAGATCAAATTATTTCTCCTTCTGAAGTTGATTCTCGAAGTTTCAGCGCCGGTATTGGCGGAAGTGTTACTTTGTTCAACGGATTATCAAACTACGCGGCTATTTCCCAAAAAAAAGACAATCTAAAAGCCGCTGAATACAACATATCAAAACTGAAGCAAAATATTGTTTATCAAACTACAGATTACTATTACCTTGTTTTGAATGCAGAAGAATTGATGCGCGTTAGGGAAGAAAACGTTAAGTATTTTCAAAAACTTTATGAGACAGTCTTTGAAAGAAATAAACTTGGCTCGGTTGCAATAGCAGATGTTTATTCTGCTCAAGTTCAACTTGGGAATGCAGAGTTATCGCTAATTCAGGCTCAGAACGCATACGAAACCACAAAAGCAATTCTTCTTAATTATCTTGCTCTTAATGTTCTGGAAGATTATGCGCTTGTCGATCCTTTCGGAAGTGAAAAAGTAAAAGGAGCCGATACTGAAAATTTCTTAAAAGACTTTGAAAATATTCATTCTTTGGTAAGCGCTGCTTTGGATAATAGATTCGATTACAAAAGTCAGAAATTAACAGTTAGCGCCGCTGAAAAAGGTTTAACAATTGCAAAGAGCGGCAATTTTCCTTCACTAACAGGCGACTATTCTTATTCTACTGGCGCAGTAAAGTTAGATAAACTTTTCGATCGGAAAGTTTTAAGAGCGGGGCTTACGTTAAACATTCCTATTTTTTCGAACTTTGCCACAGAAAATGCAATACAACTTTCTGAAATAAATTCTATGAATGCCAAAGAAGATCTGACTGCTTTGGAAAGACAAATCAAAATAGAAATTAAACAAAGTTATTTGGACCTGATTGCTGCTAAGAAAAGTTTGGATGTCGCTGTTAAAAACGTAATTGCAGCCGAAGAAAACAGAAAAATAAATCAAGAACGATACAACCTAGGTTCGGCAACTATTCTTGAGGCGCTGCAATCTAGTAGAGATTATACAGATGCGTTGCGCAATAGAATAAATACTGTTTACGAATTTTACAGACAGTATGACAGGTTGAATAATGCTCTTGGCAAATTAGATTTTTCAAAATACGAATAAAATTATCTCAAGGAGTTAGTAAAATGGCTAATGGGAAAAGATCAAAAAAGAAAATTGTCATATTCGGAGGACTCGGATTGCTTCTTGTCGTAGTTCTGCTTCTGGTTCTTTTCGGCGGTAGTAAAGAAGAAATTGTTTCAGTGCAAACAGAAAAAGTTGCAAAAAGAACAATCACGCAAATTGTTTCTGCAACGGGAAAGATCAATCCAGTTTACCAAGTAAAAATAAACGCCGAAGCCACCGGAGAAATCGTTTATTTGCCAGTGCGTGAAGGGGATGCGGTAAGAAAAGGAGAGCTGCTTGTTAGAATAAAACCGGATATTTATGAAGCTCAAAGAATCAGCGCAGAGGCGCGGCTTTCTCAGGTTAAAGCTCAGCTTAGTTCTACTAAAGCGCTTTTAGATAAGGTAGAATCTGATTACAAACGGGTTCAAGGACTTGCTCAAAAAAAACTTGCAAGCGAAGCTGAGCTTGAAGCTGCAAAATCTCAATACATGCAAACTCTCGGTACTTATGAATCACAAAAGTCTCTTGTTGTACAATCTGAAGCAGCATTAAAAGAATCAACAGAAAATCTGAATAAAACATATATCTATGCTCCAATGAATGGAACAATAAGCAAATTGGATGTTGAACTTGCCGAACGTGTTCTTGGTAGTAATTTTAGCCCGGGCACTCAAATATTGACCGTTGCCGATCTTACCCACATGGAAGCAACCGTAGATGTTGATGAAAACGATGTTGTTTTAATTTCGTTGGAAGATACCGCAAAAGTTCGGGTAGATGCATTTGGCGATAAAACTTTTAAGGGGGTAGTTACTCAAATTGGCAACAGTGCTAAAACTAAAGGACTGGGAACGCAAGATGAAGTTGTTAACTTCGAAGTTAAGATACTGATCTTAAATCCAGATAAAGAATTACGACCGGGTATGTCTTGCGATGCAGATATCCAGACCGAAACCAAGCATAATGCTGTTTCTGTTCCGATTCAGAGCGTAACAGCACGTGTTGATAAACCGAAGACAGAAGAGTCAAAAGAAGGCGATGATGAAGGCAGCGAAGCTTCTCAAGCAAGAACCGCTAAGAGCAACAAGCCGAAAGAGGTTGTTTTCTTGGTTGCCGATGGTAAAGCAAAAATGATTGAAGTGAAAACTGGTATAAGCGATGACACTTACATTGAAATTATTAGCGGATTGAAAGGAGGCGAAGAAGTTGTAAGCGGTCCTTATAGAGCAATTTCAAAAGAACTGGAAGACGGCTCTAAAGTAACTCTGCAATCTAAACGTAAGGATGAAGAGAAAACGAAAAAGTAAATTCAAAAAGAACGGAACTACAATGAATATCATAAATATTGAACACATTGCAAAAATTTATCAGGTCGGTACAGAAGAAGTTCATGCGTTAAGAGATGTTTCTTTAAAAATAAATAAGAATGAGTATGTGGCAATAATGGGCCCGTCCGGCTCTGGCAAATCAACTTTGATGAATATTTTGGGATGTTTAGATACGCCTACAAAAGGATTATACGATTTCAATCGCGTAAATGTTAGTCAAATGAATGACAATGAACTTGCTGCTATCAGAAATAAAAAGATCGGTTTCGTATTTCAAACATTCAACTTACTGCCAAGATCAGACGCTCTTCATAACGTTGAATTACCTTTAATTTATGCTGGTATTTCTTCTGCAGAGAGAAAACAGAAAGCCCGCCAAGTGTTAGAACAAGTAGGTTTAGGAGACAGGATGCATCACAAACCGAATGAACTATCCGGAGGGCAGAAACAGCGCGTTGCAATTGCTCGTGCTTTAGTTACTGAGCCGTCTATTATTCTTGCTGATGAACCGACAGGTAACCTTGATACAAAAACCGGCGAAGATATTATGGCTCTCTTTAATGAAATTTATGAACAAGGTAACACAATAATTCTTGTTACTCACGAAGAATATATTGCAGAACATGCAGAACGAATAATAAGAATTAGAGACGGCTTGATCGAAAAAGATGAAATTGTTTCGAGCAGGTTTGTGCCAAATAAAAACGGCGCATCTAAAATTTAGGTATAATACGATGAAAAATTTTCTCTTTGAACTGAAAGAAGGACTGCTAATTTCGTTTCAAGCTATAAAAGCTAACAAGATCAGATCAATTTTGACTACGCTTGGTATTGTTATAGGCGTTACCTCTGTTGTTCTGATGTCTACGGCAATCAAAGGAATTGATAATGCTTTCCAAACGGGCGTTTCTTCTCTCGGCTCGGATAATCTCTACATCGATAAGTGGGAATGGTTCAATAATAACATTCCATGGTGGGAGATGAGGAATAGAAAAAATCTTACTTTGGAAGATTACCGCAAGTACAAAGACCTTGCTAAACTGCCCGTCGCTTCGGCGCCAACTGTTTGGAATAATCAAACTATTAAACACAAAGAAAGAATTGTTGAATTTATAATGATTCAAGGTACTACCGAAGATTACATTAAAACCACAAATCTTTCTTTTAGTGAAGGAAGATTTTTTAATGAACTTGAAAGCAACGGCGGTAGAAATGTAATTGTTTTAGGAAGCGAGATAGCTAAAAAATTATTTCCGCGCGGAAATGCTTATAATCAAGAAGTAAAAATCAAAGGGCACAAATTCAAAGTTGTTGGCGTGCTTGCTGAACAGGGCAGTTGGGTGATGGGAAGTTTCAATCCCGATAATCAAGTTTTCATCCCAATCCAAAATGTATTCAAATATCTGCAGTCGCAATCATTCCGAAGCGTTACAATTAACGTGCGCTCTCAAAACAGTCAAATGGTTGAAGCTACAAAAGAAGAAGCTATTGGTATAATGAGACGTGTACGCGGCTTAACTTATAATGAAGAGAACGATTTTTCTATCAACCAACAGGAAGGACTGCTGAACACTATCAATCAAACTGTTGGCGTTATTCAAATTGCTGGTCTGTTCATTACAGGTTTGTCGTTATTCGTTGGCGCAATAGGAATTATGAATATAATGTTTGTTTCAGTTAAAGAAAGAACTAAAGAAATTGGCATTCGTAAAGCTATTGGAGCTAGAAGGAGAACGATTCTTGGGCAATTCATTACAGAATCTGCTTTTATTTGTCTTCTTGGAGGTATTGTAGGTTTGATCATAGCCGTTGTTTTGAGCATGATAATAAATCAATTTCTTCCTACTTCAATTCAGTTCGATGCAATTGTACTCGCTTTTGTTATTTCGATAGTTACCGGAATAATTTCCGGATTTGCGCCTGCATACACTGCGGCAAAATTAGACCCGGTAGAAGCATTGAGGTATGAATAATGAAAATTACTGAAGTATTTAATGTTGCTCTTTCTTCTCTTCAGGTTAACCGCTTGAGATCTATTTTAACAATTTTAGGAATTATTGTAGGCATATTTTCGATCATTGCAATTAGCACAGTAATAGAGATGCTTCAAACAAGTATCGAAAAAGGGGTTTCGCGGTTAGGGCAGAATACTTTTCAAGTTCAAAAATGGCCGGCTGTTCAAACAGGCTCTGCAAGTGAAAGAGCAAAAATTCGAAATAGGCCCGACATAACTCTTGAAGAGTATTACAAACTAAAAGAGAAACTTGTTGAAGCAAAATCGGTTGGAGGGGAACAATGGATTTTTGGAAAACAAATTAAAGCTGGAAACCGAGAGACAAATCCTAATGTTCCTGTTTCAGGCGTTACACTTGAAGCTTTCCCTAATAATAAGTGGCTGGTGGAAGAGGGGAGAGCATTTAACGATAGAGATATTCAGAGTTATCATAATTTTATTATTCTTGGTTCGGATATTGCAAAAAAATTATTCCCTAATTTTAGTGCTATAGATCAAATAGTTACTTTGGACGGGCATAAGTTAAAAGTTATCGGCATTCTCGAATCGCAAGGAGATTTTTTTGGACAAAGCCAAGATAATTTTGCTATTGTTCCGCTTACTACATTTCAATCGATATATGGTAAACGTTCTAACAGTATCAATGTTACAGTTATGTCGCATGATAAAGAATCGTACAGCAATCTGATGGAAATTGCAGAAGGATATTTTAGAACAATTCGAAAATTATCGCCAGGCGAAGCAAATAATTTTGATATTTGGTCGAATGAAAATGTTCTTTCTCAGATCAATGATATCACTTCAGGCGTTAGGATCGGTTCTCTTGTAGTTGCCGCCATTGCGCTTCTTGCTGCAGGAGTTGGCATAATGAATATTATGCTAGTCTCTGTAACTGAAAGAACGCGCGAGATTGGAATCAGAAAAGCCATTGGCGCACGTAAAAAAAATATTCTTATTCAATTTCTGGTCGAAGCTGTTGTGCTAAGTTTAATTGGCGGAATTGTTGGAATATTATTAGGAGTGGGGGTAGGGAACCTTGCAGGTTCTTTGATAGAAGCAGATGCAGTTATTCCCATTGACTGGATGGTAATTGGCGTTATCCTTTGTATTATGATTGGCGTTGGATTTGGGACTTACCCTGCTTATAAAGCTGCAAACTTAGACCCTATAGAAGCGCTTAGGTATGAATAATTTTATTGATTTGTTAGAAAGCGGTCTCCATTTTTTTTGTTGAGATCGCTTTTTCATTTTAAAAAAGTAACGCTTATATTGCAAAAAAAGTTTTTAAAACATGCCAATAAAGATCATCATAATTGAATTCGGAGAAATCCTTTCCATAGCATTTAGGGCAATACGGGCAAATAAACTTCGTTCTATTTTAACAACGCTTGGTATAATAATAGGCATTGTAGCGGTAACAACAATGTCCACCGCTATTGTCGGTTTACGCGAAGCTTTCATAAGCTCAATATCCTCCTTTGGCACCGATGTTCTTTACGTAGATAAAATGCCTTGGTTTGCTATGGGAGACTGGAGTATGTATCGTAACAGAAAAGATATAACATTGGAGCAGTACGAAAAGCTTCGGCATGGTTTAAGAAATTACGAAGCGATGGCGCCCAACAAAAGAACTTTTGCAGTAAATATTAAGAGAAAAGGAAAATCTGTTACTTCAACATTGGTTTATGGTACAACCGAAGAATATCAAAAAACTAGTCAAGTTATGTTGGAAGAAGGGAGATTTATGAGCGAACTTGATGTTAAAGCAGCAAGAAAAGTTTGTATTATTGGAAAAGATATTGCAAAAGAATTATTCCCATTTGAAAGCCCAATCAACAAAGATATCCAGGTTAAAGGTGTTCCTATGAAGGTGATAGGAGTGTTGGAGAAACAGGGAAGCGGATTTCTTGGTTCTTTTAGTTTGGATGGCCAAATTATTATGCCGTTAAAAGTTTTTGAAACATTGATTGGAGAAGCGCGCGGAAGATTGAGGATCGATATAAAAATTGGAGACGTTACCAAACTTGATGAAGCAACCGAAGAAATTATAGCTGCAATGCGAGTAATACGAAAAGTCCCGCCTGGGAAACCGGATGATTTTGCAGTCAACCAGCAAGAAGCATTTAAGCAAATATACGATCAAACAGTAGGTGTAATTGCCATTGCCGGTGTTGTTATAACTGCATTATCACTCTTTGTTGGCGCTATTGGTATTATGAATATAATGTTTGTTTCGGTTACCGAACGCACTAAAGAAATTGGAATTCGGAAAGCCATTGGCGCAAAAACTTGGTCAATTCTTTTTCAATTTCTAACAGAAGCTGCTGTTATTTGTTTGATAGGAGGAATTATTGGACTATTGATTTCTTTTCCTCTAAGTTTAGTCATAAATCAATTTCTTCCAACTGCAATGCCGCTGCATATTGTTTTTTTAGCTTTAGTTATTTCTGCTTTAGTTGGAGTAATTTCTGGTTTTTTACCTGCTTGGAAAGCATCTCGTTTAAATCCGGTCGACTCTTTGAGGTATGAATAATGCAAGTATTGGAAAGCATTAAGTTAGCTCTCGGTTCAATTAGAGGCAGCAAACTTCGTTCTATCTTAACTTTGCTTGGCATTGCTATTGGACTTTTTTCAATCATTATTGTTATGACTGCTATAAGTGCTATTCAAAAAAGCGTTGAAGACACATTCAATTCCATCGGAACAAACAATTTTATTGTTCAAAAATATCCTGCAATTCAAGTTGGCGGTCCGCATGCACAAAGACATTTACGGAACAGAAAGGATCTAACAGTTAAAGAGGGAGAAAAACTACGAGGAATGACTATGCTTCCGGTTGCTGTTGGGATTTCGCTGGCAACTGGAAATAAAGTTATTAAATATGGCAATGAAAAAACAAACCCGACTGTATATGTTGCCGGTGTTAATTACGATTATTTTGTTGCGCTCGACTTAAAACTTGCCGAAGGGAGAAACTTTTCTAAGTCCGATGATGAGTATGATAAACCTGTTGCTGTCTTAGGCGCTGATATTGCCGATAAATTATTTAAAAATGTTTATCCGATTGGAGAAAGAATAAAAGTTGACCTGTATAATTTTGAAGTCATAGGAGTTTTTGCAAAAAGAGGAACTATAATGGGGCAGACTCAAGATAATTTCATTTGCATTCCTTTGTCCGTCTTTGAAAAACATTTTGGCTCAGAGCGAAGTGCTCAATTTATTCTTATGTCAGAGAATAAAGAACAGATCGAAGCAACTCAAGATGAAGTAATTGGCGCATTAAGAAAAATCAGAAAAGTAGAAACAGGAAAAGAAAATGATTTTGAAATTGTTACTAATGAACAATTGATTGATCAATTTAATGAGATAACAAAATATTTTAAGATTGGCGCTGGTGTAATTGCTTTTATTGCTCTTCTTGCAGCTGGAATTGGTATTATGAACATTATGCTTGTAAGTGTTACGGAAAGAACAAAAGAGATCGGAATTAGAAAAGCAATTGGCGCGCGCAAAAAAACAATTCTTACACAGTTTGTAATTGAAGCTGTGGCTCTAAGTTGGTTAGGCGGGCTGATAGGCATTATTCTCGGTTTGCTCGGAGGAAATATGGTTGCTATCTTTTTAGGTGTTTCAGTTGTACTTCCTATTGAATGGATTATGATTGGCTTGTTAGTAACTTCTTTTGTTGGAATTGTATTTGGTGTTTATCCCGCAGTTAAAGCCGCTAATCTCGATCCGATCGAAGCTTTGCGTTACGAATGAATTCATTTATTTTGTTCCGGAAGGAGAATAGGTTTAGATTTATTTTACAGAATTAAGTAAAGCCGATAGTTGAAGAAGATAATTCTAAACAGCTTATATATTCTATTTCTATTCACTTCATTTATTTTTTCTCAAACTCTGAGAACGGGATTAGCCCGAGATACCATCCACATCAATGTTGAAAACAGTTACAAAATTTCTTCGCTCAACATTATTCCTTTAAGCGAAAAGATAATTGTTAAAGGAAAACAACTTTCCCCAAATGATTATAAATTCTGTTATTCTAAAGGGACGTTCTCTCTTTCTCCTAATTTAGCGTTTACCCAATCGGATACTATTTTCATTTTTTATGAAACAGTACGCTTGAATCTAAAAAAAGAGTATAGCCGAAGAAAGCTCATATTCCAGTATGATGATAAGTTGGCGGATACAATCCGAACAGTCAAAAAGGTTTCTGAACCTATAACTGCAGAGTCGATCTTTGGAAAAGATATACAAAAGAGCGGAGCAATTATCCGCGGATTTACAGTTGGAACTAATCAAGATCTTCAACTCAACAGCGGCTTGAGATTGCAGTTAATGGGTAAACTTTCCGATGAGATCGATCTTATAGCCGCACTCACAGATGAAAACACTCCTATTCAACCTGAAGGAAACACAGAAACTCTCGAAGAATTAGACAAAGTTTTTATTGAACTCAAACACAAAAATGCAACTGGAACATTTGGTGATTTCGAACTTGATCTGAAAGACAATGAGTTTTCTCAAATTATTAGAAAGCTGCAAGGTTTGAAAGCCGAAATGAATTACGGTTCTGCTAAAGGAACTGTTGCTATTGCTAGTTCTCGCGGAAAGTTTAACACAAACCAATTTTACGGAATAGAGGGAAATCAAGGACCATACCGCTTAAACGGTATAAATAATGAACGAGCAATTATTATTATTGCCGGAAGCGAACGCGTTTATATTGATGGCAACTTGATGAAGCGCGGTGAGAATAATGATTATGTTATAGACTATTCGAATGCCGAAGTAACTTTCACACCAAAACGGCTGATTACTTCTGCAAGCAGAATCTCGATCGATTTTGAATATACAGATCAAAACTTCCGCAGAAATTTTTTAGGAGCTGATTTTACCGCAAAAATCTTTGATGAAAAATTAAAAGTTGGTATTGGATATTTCCGAGAAGGAGATGATGAAAACAGCCCTATCGAACTTTCATTAACAGATAATGTACTGAGCATTCTTAGAAAAGCCGGAGACAACCGGAATTCTGCAGTGAGTTCAGGTGTTTCATTAGCATTACCGGATTCATTGGGAAAAGTTCAGGGCGTATATACTAAGATTGACACACTAATCAATTTGCAACCGTATTCATATTACAAATTTATGCCGGGAAGTTTTTCTTCCGTCTATAATGTTTCCTTTAGTTTTGTTGGCGAAGGCAACGGCGATTATCTGAAAGAAAGTTTGGGCAAATACCGCTTTGTTGGAATAAAACAGGGAGCATATTTACCTATTATTTACCTGCCCCTTCCGGAATTTAAACAACTCGGTAATTTTTCTCTATTTGCTAATCTTTTTGAAGGAATAAATCTTTCTGCAGAACTTTCTGGCAGCGACTGGGATAAAAACCGTTTCTCTTCTTTAGATGATGCAGATAATTTTGGTTATGCAAGAAAATTTCTCTTCGAAATGACTCCCCGCGAAATTAAAATTAGCGGTTATTCATTTGGCAAAGCCGGAATAATTTTGAAAGAGAGATTCATCCAAGGCGGATACACTTCTCTTAATAGAATCGATGACGTTGAGTTTGACAGAAATTATAACGTGCCTCCGCAGGTTTCCGAAGACCAAACTCTTCGAGAATTTTCTCTTATCTATTTGCCGATTCAAAATTTATTGTTCAATACTAAGTATGGAAACCTCAAACAAGGAAGCAGTTTCAGTTCCGACAGGATTCTTTCTCGTCTGAATTTTGGAGACAAAAAGAATTACGGACTCGATTACAATTTAGATCTTGTTAAATCTAAAAACAGAACGATCAACTCTAGCTGGCTTCGGCAAAACGGAAAAACATTCTATTCGATCGGTCCATTCAAACCCGGTATTGAATTTCTGTTCGAAGAGAAAGAAGAAAAACTTTCAAGAATTACTCGCGACGGCAGCAAAAAAGATAGTTTGCTTTTATCGAGCTTAAAGTATATTGAGGTGGCTCCCTTTGTTGATTATAATCTTCTTTCTTTTCTTGATCTGAAAGCAAGCTCTTCTTTCCGCGAAGAATCATTTCCTCTTAATGGTATCTTGTCGAAACAATCTTTTGCTTACACTCAACAGTATCAGCTATTATATCGTGGTGTTAAAGAATTTTCAACAACGCTAAACTTTACTTTACGCAATAAAAAAATAACTGATGCTTTTAAAAAGAAAGGATTTAGTGATAATCAAACTGTTCTTCTTCTTTCGCAAAGTAGATTCAATTTTGTGAATGGTTTTGCAACCGGCGATTTTTATTATCAAGCCGCTACAGAGCAATCTGCAAGACTTGAAAAAATCTTTGTCAAAGTTCCAAAAGGAAGCGGCAGTTATATTTATATAGGCGATATAAACAACAACGGAATACCGGATGAAGATGAATTTCAACTCACTGCTTACGACGGCGATTTTATTATTGTTACTGTTCCAACAGATAAACTTTTTCCGGTAATTGATCTTAAAATTAACACGCGCTGGAGGATCGATTTTAGTCGAATCATGAATGGCAATAATTTTTGGGCAAAAGTATTGAAGCCGATCTCTACTGAAACTTTTTGGCGCATTGAAGAAAACAGCAAAGAGACCGATTCAAAAAAAATCTATCTTTTACATTTTTCACAATTCATGAATGATTCAACAACCATTCGCGGTTCACAGCTTTTTCAGAATGATCTAAATCTTTTTCAGTTTAGCAGCGAATTTTCTGTGAGGTTAAGATACATTCAAAGAAGATCGCTCAATCAATTCAGCGGTGGCATCGAAAAAGGATATTTTAGAGAAAGAGCTTTACGGATACGTTTCCGAATGATAGAAGAAATAAACAATCAAACGGACATGAGCAGCCAGACAGATGATATGTTTTCTGCTGTTACAACTGCCCGAGCTCGGCAGATAAGGCGAAATGATTTTTCAACGGATTTTTCATATCGTCCTCTTCCCAGTATCGAAGTTGGTTTTAAGATAGAAGCCGGAAGAAGCGTTGATAATTACCAGAAGCCGCCAATAACCGTTGATATGAATTCGCTTGCTTTGCGCGTAAACTTTTCATTCGAGAATATTGGACGCCTAAGAATTGAAACTGAGAGAACCGAACTGATATCATCGTCCAACTCATTCAATATACCTTTTGAAATTTTGAGGGGAAATGTAATTGGAAAGAATTATTTTTTGAGAGCATTTTTTGATTACCGTATTTCTAGCTTTATCCAAACATCTTTAAGTTATGATGCAAGATTACAAGAAAAGAGCAGAGCGGTTCAAACTATGCGCGCTGAAGCAAGAGCATATTTCTAACGCAGTTGTATATGTTGTTGAGTTTTTAGAAACCTTAAAAGAAATAAGAATTTATTTATCGATTCATTATTAAGTGTCCCTTACACAAATGAATGTAACATCTTTTTTAATTGAAGCGCATATCATTAGAAAAAGGAACGATCTGTTGGAGTTTCTTCTTTTGAAGAGAGCAAAGAATGAAAAGTATCCCGGTCTTTGGCAAATGGTTACTGGAAGTATAGATGGCAGCGAAGAGAAAGCTCATCACACTGCGTTAAGAGAGATAAAAGAAGAAACCGGATTAACACCAGTTAAGTTTTGGATAGTGCCAAATATGAATTCGTTTTACTCACCAGAGCGAAATGAAGTTTGCTTGATTCCTGTATTTGCTACGCAAGTAGATGGACATTGTGATGTAAAAATTTCTGATGAGCATTCAGAATTCAAATGGGTTTCTAAAGAGGAAGCAATTGAATTGTTGGCTTGGCCCGGGCAAAAAAAATCAGTCGAGATTATTTCTGAATACTTTATGAATCCAAGAAGCTTTCTAAAGTTTGTTGAGATCAATATCTGAACTAAGCAGATTTATTTTTTAATTCGTTATATTTCTTTTAAATAAAAATTAGAAAACCTTTTGAGGAAACATTGGGACTTTTAATTGTTGGCTCTATAGCGCTTGACAATATCGAAACGCCATTTGATAAAGTGGAAGGCGCGCTTGGCGGCTCGTCTGTTTATATCTCGCTTGCCGCTAGTTACTTTACCGGTCCAATTAGCGTTGTTGGCGTAGTGGGAGATGATTTTCCGCCGCAGCATATAAAAATGCTGGAAGATCACAACATTGATCTGGAAGGACTGCAAATTGTTGAAGGCGCTAAGACTTTTCGATACGGGTGCAGATATCACTACGATCTCAATGTTCGAGATTCGTTGTTCACAGAGTTAAATGTTTTTGAAAAATTTAATCCAGCCATTCCCAATAAAAGCAAAAAGAATAGTTTTATAGTACTCGGAAATATAGCTCCACAATTGCAGTTGGATGTTTTAAATCAATTAGAAAATCCAAAGTTTGTGGTTTGCGATACAATGAATTTTTGGATAGAGAGAACCAAAGAAGACCTTATCAAAGTTCTCAAACGCGTCAATGTACTTATCATAAACGATTCTGAAGCGCGGCTACTCTCTAAAGAACCCAACCTTATCAAAGCTGCAAGAATTATTTCTGAAATGGGGCCACAATAT
This sequence comes from Melioribacter sp., assembly GCA_020723965.1. Lineage (GTDB taxonomy): Bacteria > Bacteroidota > Ignavibacteria > Ignavibacteriales > Melioribacteraceae > DYHW01. Next base: position 822,953 of record DYHW01000001.1, read on the forward strand.
TTGATTATTAAAAAAGGAGAACACGGAGCGTTGTTATTTGGAGAGAATACGATCTTTGCTGTGCCGGCTTACCCTATGGAAAATATTTTTGATCCGACTGGCGCAGGCGACGCCTTCGCCGGAGGATTTACCGGTTACCTTCATAAGAACAGAGAATTATCTTTTGACAACTTAAAACGCGCTGTTGTTTTTGGTAGCGTTATGGCGTCTTTTTGTGTTGAAAAATTTAGTACAAAAGGGCTGGAGAATCTGAGTCTCTTAGAAATTCATAATCGCTTTATTGGGTTCAGAGATTTATCAAATTTTAGTTAAGATGAATAAAATCCGATCGGTCGAATTCAAGAACGAGCAACTTCACATAATCAATCAAACTAAACTTCCTCTTGTTGAAGAAGTAATAATAACGGATGATCTTGAAAGAATTGCAGTTGCAATAGAGCGTTTGGAAGTGCGCGGCGCTCCTGCTATTGGCGTGGCTGCTGCTTATGCTCTCTCTCTTTCGCTCAAAAATATTCCCTTCCAACTTAGAACGGAAGTCTTTGAAAAGGCATTTCAAAGAATGGCTGCAACTCGTCCCACGGCTGTAAATCTTTTCTTCGCTCTGAATGAAATGAAAAATGTTTTTGAACAATTTAAAAATGAAAAAGATCTATATGAAAAACTTTCTGCAAAAGCTGTAGCTCTTCATCAAGAAGATATTATGCTTTGTGGTGGTATTGCACAGCAAGGGGTAAAAATTTTTACAAAGAGAAGCAAAGTTCTTACACATTGCAACACAGGCAGTTTGGCAACAGGCGGAGATGGAACTGCGCTCAATGTAATTAGAAAAGCATTTGAGAGTGGTCTAATTGAACATGTTTACGTTGATGAAACTCGTCCTCTATTACAAGGTTCCCGGTTGACCGCTTGGGAATTGAATAAACTTGGAATTCCATTTTCGATAAATACAGATTCTGCTTCAGCTTTTTTAATGCAGCAAAACAAAGTTGATTTAGTTATTGTTGGAGCAGACAGGATCGCTCTTAACGGTGATACTGCCAATAAAATAGGAACGTATAATCTGGCGGTACTATGCCATTTTCATAAGATTCCATTTTACATAGCTGCTCCCTCTACTACTATAGATAAAAACTGTTCGAGCGGCGCTCAGATCAAAATAGAGCTGCGTGATAAAAATGAATTGATAAGTATTAACGGCAAACTAATAACTAATGAAGATTATTCAGCTTACTGCCCTGCTTTTGATGTTACACCAAACGAGCTGATAACAGCTATCGTTACAGAAAAAGATCTTTTCAAACCTCCGTTTGATCTTAAGCATGTCTGAAATAATAAAAACAGAAGCTTTAGTTCTGCGCAAAATTGATTATGGAGATACTAGCAAGATAGCGCAATTTTATTCTCGCGACTTTGGCAAGATTTCAGCCATTATCAAAGGCGCTCGTTCTATTAAATCTAAAATAGGAATGATGATCGATACGATGAATTTGCTGCAGCTTGTGCTTTATAGAAAAGAAACGCGCGAGGTTCAGATTGTAAGCCAAGTAGATCTGATAAAACATTATCCGCGGATCAGAGACGATTATGAAAAATATAAATATGCATCTGCAATAATTGAACTAATTTTAAATCTCACTTTTGAAAACGAACACAGCAAAAAAATTTTTGATGGAACTGTTAGAATCTTATCGTTGTTAGATGCATCTGATCAAAATTCTAAATTACTATTTGTTAAATATTTCTTCTTTTTTCTGAAGGAGATCGGTTACGAATTTCAATTGAAGCATTGTAACATATGCCGAAAAGATTTATTGGCTTATGATGAAGTTTCATTTAATTATGAAACTGGACTGATGTGTAAAAAGTGCAGAAAAGACCGGTTTGTAAATTTTGATTTTGACGAGGAACTTTTTAATCTGCTTATTGGTCTAAACTCCAAAAAAAATAACATTATCTGCAAAGAAGAAGATTTGAATTTGATAATAAATATTTTAGAAAAATTTTTAATGTATCATATTCACGAATTCAAAGGAATTAAGTCATTAAAGATGAGTTAAAAAGGAGGAAATTATAAATGCAAAAGAAAAATTTACTCGGTACAATTTCGTTAATTTTTTTAGGGATAGTCTTCGGGGCAATACTTGTATCAGGGTTAGGTTGGGTGCGTCCGAGCTACGGCGAAATACAGATAGGAGCCGAGAAGCCGCCGGTTGCACAATTGAATGCCGATGCTGCCGCTTTTAACAACGCTTTTATTCAAGTTGCTGAGAAAGTTACCCCATCAATTGTTCAGATTACGTCGGTTTCTTCCGTAAAAAGTAAAATGCCGGAAGGTTTTCATTTCTTTTTCCCATTCAGAGACGATATGCCGCGTGAGCAGCAAGGGGGCGGAAGCGGAATTATCATTTCAGTAGACGGTTATATTCTGACAAACAATCACGTAGTTGAAAATGCCAAGCAAGTTACTGTTACTCTTCATGATAAAAGACGGTTTGATGCTAACGTTGTAGGTACAGACCCTTTAACAGACCTGGCAGTTATTAAAGTTGACGAGAAAAATCTTCCTGCTGCTTACTTGGGCGATTCTGAAAAAATAAAAGTCGGACAATGGGTTATGGCAATCGGCAACCCTCTTTCGCTCGCATCTACAGTTACAGCCGGTATTATTAGCGCAACAAGCAGAAACATAAATATCATTCAAGATAGATACGGCGTTGAAAATTTTATCCAAACCGATGCGGCAATTAACCCCGGTAACAGCGGCGGCGCTTTAGTTGATTTAAACGGTGCCGTAATTGGCATCAATTCGGCAATAGCAACAAATGGCATGACTCAAAGTTATATCGGTTACGGTTTTGCCATCCCAATCAATCTTGCTAAAGCAGTTGCAAACGATTTGATTTCTAATGGAAAGGTTAGCCGAGGATACATTGGGGTAAGCATTTCTGAAGTTGATGCAGCAACTGCAAAAGCTGTTGGACTTGAAGAACCGCGAGGCGTTCTTGTTCAGGAAATTGTTCAAGGCGGCGCTGCTTCTAAAGAAGATATTAAAGAAGGGGATATCATTCTTAAAGTTGATGAGAAAACAACTAATCAACCTAATGAACTGCAATCTTATATAGCTTCAAAAAGAGCCGGAACCTCTGTTAGACTTACAATCTTTAGAGATGGAAAACAGATTGAAAGATATGTTACATTAAAGGCGCGCGATGAGAAAGATTCAAAAGTCGTTAGTAGTGCAGGCAATCTGAAAAAAGGGAAAGATGTGGATGCAAAAGAGATAACATTTGATAATCTTGGTATGACTGTTCGGAATATGACAGATAAAGAATATGAAAATTATAAAGTAAAGAATGGCGTTATTATTACCGATGTAAAAAATTACAGCAAAGCTTTCAATCAACTATTAAGAGCTGGTGTGGTTATAGTTGCTGCCGATAAGAAAGAGGTTAATTCAGTCTCGGAGCTTCAATCAATATTCGAAAATAAGAAAGGGCAGGCAGTTCTATTAAAAGTTATAGATAGCCAAGGCACTTCTAGGTTAGTTGGTTTGGATATTCCAAAATAATTCTCATACACAGTACCCTCTAAAAAAGGCGCTTAATATTTAAGCGCTTTTTTTATATTTGCACACCACAAGACAAAGATAATTTTATGATAAAATTTGTTACAGCAGGCGAATCTCACGGCAAAGGTTTGGTTACAGTTATTTCCGGATTCCCATCTAATTTGAAAATCTCTCAACAATATATTAACAATCAGTTAATAAGAAGACAGGCAGGCTATGGGCGCGGTCTTAGAATGAAAATTGAAACTGACTCAGCTGAAATATTATCTGGTGTGCGTTTTGGTAAAACACTCGGTTCTCCAATTTCTATTTTGGTTAAGAACAGCGATTGGGAAAACTGGACCGAACGAATGAGCGTTGAAGAAATAAAAATTGAAAGTGAAAAAATTACTATTCCACGCCCCGGGCATGCGGACTTAGTAGGAACTTTGAAATACAATTATAATGATATCAGAAATTCGATTGAACGCTCCAGCGCGCGTGAAACCGCAGCTCGGGTTGCAGCTTGTTCGATTGCGCGTAAATTTTTGAACGAGTTTGGAATTGAAGTTGGAAGTTATGTCGAAAGCATTGGCGGAATTTATCCTAAAGAAAATTTTTCTAAAGAAATTTTAGATGGAAATAATTCAAAATCGTTTACAGCCGAAAAGCTGAATAAATTTTCTGATAGCAGCAGTGTGAGGGTTTTAGATGAGGCGCAAGAAAAAAAAATTATCAACAAAATTAAACTCGCTAAAAAGCGGGGCGATACTCTTGGTGGAACATTTTATGTAATAGCCACTGGAGTTCCTGTTGGGCTTGGAAGTTTTGCCGATTATGATTCTCGGCTCGATGCAGAATTATCCAAAGCCATAATGTCTATTCAAGCCGTAAAAGGGGTTGAAATAGGTTTAGGTTTTGAAACTGCTGATCTCTTTGGTTCCCAAGTTCATGATGAAATTGTTCTGAAAGAGAATGCGTTTACAAGAAAAACAAACCACGCTGGGGGAATTGAAGGAAGTATTTCGACAGGATTGCCAATTGTAATAAGAGGCGCAATGAAACCAATTTCGACATTGATGACGCCGCTCGAATCGATCGATTTATCTACAATGAAAAAAGTTAAAGCGCGCAGAGAAAGAAGCGATTTTGTCGCAGTTCCCGCTTGTGCTGTTGTGGCAGAATCGATGACCGCATGGACGCTCGCTAAATTCTTTCTTTATAAATTTGGAGGCGATTCAATTGAAGAGACTAAAGACAATTACATAAATTACACACAAAAACTTTTTGGAAGAATAAAAAAGAATTTTTACGGAAGATAAATGCTCCAACTACACAAATTTGTTTTCAATCCTTTTTATGAAAACACATATCTGATTTGGGATGATAATTCGAACGAAGCAGCAGTAATTGACCCCGGCTGTTACGACGAAAGTGAAAAAAAGAAAATTGAAGATTTTATTTCCGGCAAATCGCTTCAATTAAAATATCTTATCAATACTCATTGCCATATAGATCATATGTTTGGCAATGCTTTTATCAAAGATAATTATAACCCGATATTTCTTGCGCCGGAAAAAGATGGTTTTCTTTTAGAAATTATGATTGAAACTGCTAAAAATTACGGCGTTGAATTGCAGCCCTCTCCTAAACCTGATAAATATATTTCCGAAAGCGAAGAATTTTCTCTCGGCAATATAAAAGGTCAATTTCTTTTTACGCCTGGGCATACGCCTGGCGAAGTTTGTCTCTATTTCAAAAAAGAAAAAATTTGTTTTACGGGAGACGTGCTTTTTAAGGAAAGTATTGGACGCACAGATTTGTGGGGTGGAGATTTAGAAGTGCTTCTCCAATCAATCAAAACTAAACTGCTTACTTTGCCGGATGATGTTGTAATTTATCCGGGGCATGAATCGTACAGCACCATTGGACATGAGAAAAAATACAATCCATTTTTAAGATAGCGGCGTGTTGATTTAACTTTATTCAATAGATATATTCACCCACGAAATCAAATTGAAAGAGAAGATGACCAAAGTTAACAGTTCTACAAAAAACAATTTTATTTTATTTGCAGCGCTTCTTTTCGTTTACATTATTCTGTTCGAGTTTATTCTTTCAATCAATAAAGTTCTTCCTAAACCAACATTGCTTTATGAGTCGATCATACATATTTGGCGCGATTATAATTTCTTTTTTGCGCTCACAACAACAACATCGGTTATTTATATTGCATTGCTTCTCGGTTTTGTAATAATATATCTCAGCTCGTCTTGGCTGTTGAAGATTTTTGTAGAGATGGAAGGGGCAATACTTTCGCTGCGGCTATTCAGATATTTGCCTGCATTCTTCTTTGCAATCTTGTTCAATTTTTGGTTCTCAGATAATTTATTTGCTGAATTTGTCTTTGCGCTGCTGGCTACAATATTTCTTGCATCGCAAAAGTTGTTTGATGAATCTAAGCAGGTAAAAGAAGAATATATTCTAACGGCGAAAAATCTTAATCTAACAGCAAGTGATATCTACAAAGATGTTTATTGGAAATCTTCTCTTCCTGATCTTATTAAATATTTCGAAAGGATTCATTATTACTTGTGGGTACTTGTTTTAATTTATGAATTTATCGGTAACTCACTCGGACTCGGTTTTATCTACCGCACAATTCTATTATATGAAGATTTCACTGCACTGTTTACCACTGCCGTTATTGTTTCTTTGCTAATATGGTTCGGCAGCTTTGTTATAAGATTTACACAAAAGAAATTTATTTTTTGGAACTCGTAAGGATGATCACAATAAAAAACATCTCTAAAGAATACAAAGATAAAAGCGGTTTTAAAACTGTTTTGTTAAAAAACATTTCATTTACAATTTCTTCCGGAGAAATCAATTCTCTTATTGCTCCTTACGGTTCGGGCAAATCTACATTGCTTAAAATAATTTCCGGATTAGAGCAGCAGTCTGGTGGAGAAATAATTAACTCTACCGGTCAAAAGATAATTTTTATTCCAACTGAACCTTCATCGTTTCCATGGTTTAGCGTTCGTAAAAATATTTCGTTAGGGTTATCCAAAATAGACGAAGCAGAAATTAGCCGACTGATCGGTCTAGTGGGATTAGAAGGTTACGAAAATTATTATCCTCAAAATAATAGTTATGGTTTCCGGTTCCGAATATCGCTGGCTCGGTCTTTAGCGCACAAACCTGGGGTAATACTTTTAGACGAACCATTTAACCAAATGGATATTCAAACAAAGAAAGAAATTTATCTTCTCATTCGTAATATAAATGCAACTAAAAAAACAACGTTCATCTTAGCTACAACAAACATTACCGAAGCGCTATTTCTTTCTAACAAAATTTTTTTGATGAAAAAAAAGCCAGGAGAAATAATTTCAGAAATTGATGTCGATCTTTCGAACGATCGTTCTGAATCGATAATAGATACAGAAAAATTTGTTCAACAAAGAGCGCAAATCGAAAATTCATTCAAGAAGATCAAATCGCAGAAGTTGTTCAATATTTCTATTTAAGTAAGGATATAAAAACGTGAAAGAAAAAATTGATAAACTTGAAAAACTACGCGAAGAAGCTGAACTTGGCGGCGGCGTAGATAAAATTCAAGCTCAGCATAAAAAAGGAAAATTAACCGCGCGTGAAAGAATTGAGATGCTTGTTGACGAAGGCAGTTTTCAAGAAATAGATATGTTTGTTAAACACAGATGTAACAGTTTCGGACTCGAAAAACAGAGAATAATTGGTGATGGCGTTGTAACCGGCTTTGCAAAAATTGAGGGAAGGCAGATTGCGCTTTTCAGCCAAGATTTCACAGTATTTGGCGGCTCACTTTCTGAAACTCATGCAGAAAAAATTTGTAAAGTAATGGATATGGCGATGAAAATTGGCGTGCCTATTATTGGATTGAACGATTCCGGCGGCGCGCGCATTCAAGAGGGGGTAATTAGTCTTGGCGGTTACGCAGAGATATTTTTGCGAAATACACTTGCCAGCGGAGTTGTTCCTCAAATTTCTGCAGTGCTTGGACCGTGTGCCGGCGGGGCGGTTTATTCACCCGCAATTACAGATTTTATTTTTATGGTTAAAAATACAAGCCACATGTTTGTAACCGGACCGAATGTTGTAAAAACTGTTACTCATGAAGAAGTTACATTTGAAGACCTTGGCGGCGCAGAAACTCATGCTTCTAAAAGCGGTGTCGCTCATTTTGTTTTTGACAGTGAAATAGAAACGCTTGAAAGTATTAGAAAGCTGTTAAGTTTTCTTCCGTTGAATTGGAAAGATTTACCACCGGAAAAAGAATTCGATTTTAGCAGAGATCTTACGAACATAAAACTTGATGAGATTATTCCTGATAATCCGAATAAGCCCTACGATATGAAAGAAATTATCTTGCTTCTTTTAGATAATGGCGATTTTTTAGAAGTGCATTCGAATTATGCGCAAAATATTATCGTCGGTTTTGGCAGGGTAAGCGGGGTAACCGTTGGAGTGATTGCAAATCAGCCGGCTGTGCTGGCGGGCGTTTTGGATATAAATTCTTCCGTTAAAGGAGCCCGTTTCATCCGTTTCTGCGATGCTTTCAACATTCCTCTTTTGGTTCTTGAAGATGTACCTGGATTTTTGCCTGGAACCGAGCAAGAATGGAACGGAATTATACGACACGGCTCGAAACTTCTTTTTGCTTTTTGCGAGGCAACCGTTCCTAAGGTTACGGTTATTACACGTAAAGCTTATGGCGGCGCTTATGACGTAATGAACTCTAAACATATACGCGGCGATTTCAACTTTGCCTGGCCCAGCGCAGAAATTGCAGTGATGGGACCTAAAGGAGCCGTAGAGATAATCTTTAAGAAAGAAATTTCTTCTTCTAAGAATCCTGAAGAAAAATTGGAAGAAAAACTCTCTGAATATATTGAGAGGTTTGCAAATCCTTACGTAGCTGCAGAAAGAGGTTTTATAGATGAAGTAATAATTCCGCGAGAAACCAGAACAAAAATAGTTCAAGCATTCCAGCTTTTGAAGACAAAGGTAGATTCAAACCCAAAGAAGAAACATTGCAACATACCTTTATAAAATATAACTTATTTAATTTCATAGCGTAAACAGATGTTTATTAAGAAGTAACTTGACAATCTTTCTCTATCAGATTAAATTGCAATCAAAAATCATTTGCGGAGTGTGTGTGAAAAAATTGCTATTTCTACCGATACTTATCATCTTCTTATTTATACTTTCATCTTGCAGCATCTTTAATCCGCCAGATAAATACAGCTCCGAAGAAAAATACAGCACAACTAAGAATCTAGGCGCTCCTTCAATAGTTAATGAAATGTTGGAAAATGCCCGCCGTGATTATGTAAATGCTATTTATCAGCAGAAGTTAGGTTTTAAGGCTGAAGCCCTTAATTATTTTGAATCGGCTCTTTCTATAGTTAACAAGTTGAGTTACTATCCTAATATTGAGGAGAACGTTGCATATGTTGAATTAGAGAATTCGATTGTTGAAGATTACCAAAAATATATTGAGAGTTTAGAAGAATTGCCTGAGAATGCTTCTAAAAGCGCATTAGAGGAATGGATGAATAAAAAAATTACAGATATAGATATAGAAGAAGATTCTGTAATTGTTGAAGAAGAAAAAAGTACAATTGTAGTAGTTGGCGATTTTCCGTTAGAAGTCAATCGTCACGTTGAACAGTACATAGAGTATTTCAACGGTAGAGGAAGAAAATACATAGAAAGTTGGTTATCTCGTTCCGGTAAATATTTTCCTTTAATGGCAAGAATTTTTGCCGAAGAAAAAGTGCCTCAGCAATTGATCTTTTTGAGTATGGTAGAGAGCGGATTAAATCCTTTTGCTCGTTCTTGGGCACGCGCCGTTGGGCTCTGGCAATTTGTTCGTGGAACGGGACGACTTTATGATCTTGAGATAAATTTCCATATTGATGAAAGGAGAGACCCTGAAAAAGCTACACGAGCTGCCGCAAGACATTTAAGAGATCTATACTACTCTTTGGGCGATTGGTATCTTGCAATAGCATCTTATAACAGCGGTGAAGGAAGAGTGCGTAAAGCAATTCGTAGAGCGGTTACAAGCAATTTCTGGGCATTGAGAAATCACCTGCCAAGAGAAACAAGAAATTACGTTCCCCAGTATATAGCAGTAACAATAATTGCCAGTCAGCCAGAAAAATATGGATTTACGAACATTCAGTATGAAAAACCGCACGAGTTTACAACTCATAAAATAAATGATGCTATTGATCTCAACATTTTAGCAAAGTGTGCTGGTATAAGCGTAGAGTTGTTACGAGAAATGAACCCGGAATTAACACAAAATGCAACACCCCCTAACTTTGACGGCGGTTATCCTATAAAAATTCCGGTAAAATCCTATGATGCTTTTGTAGAAAACATTAAAAACATTCCGGAAGAAGCAAGAGTCCAATTCCTAACGCATACAGTTAGGCAGGGGGAAAAGCTTTCTGAAATCGCAAAAAAATATGATTTGAGCATTTCACAATTAGCAGATCTGAATGGCATCTCAGCAAAGTTAAAATTGTATCCAGGCGCTGAACTTAAAATTCCCTTTTCTAAATTTGATGAAGATGGTTTAACTGTTAATACGGATCTGCTTCCTGCTATAGAAGATGAAATTAAATCGCTCGATGAAAATCCTTCTTACAAACTTTACATCACTAATAATTCTGATCAAGATAAATTTAGCAGACTATATCAAGAAATGTCCGCCGATTCAATTAAATATCTTGTTCCCGAGGGAAAAAATTCTATAAAGTACACTGTTAAAAGTAATGATAACCTGATTAGTATTGGGAGTCTATTCAATGTTCGTGTATCAGATATTCGGAACTGGAACAATCTTCCCTATACATCCACAATTAGAGTAGGACAGGAACTGACGATCTATGTTCCATCGGAGAAAGTTGATTATTATGCTTCTATAGATAAAATGGGAGCAGTAGAAAAAAGTAATCTGCTCTTTGTCAATTCAGGCGATTCATATATAGAACATAAGATCAGAAATGGCGAGTCGCTTTCAAGCATTGCAATGAGATACGGAGTTACTGTAAATCAATTAAAAGAATGGAACAATTTGAAGAGCGCTCAAATTCTGCGGGGCAGAAAATTGATGATCTATTCCGGCGATAGCAGAAAAATTGCAAACAGCAGCAGGGTATCGAATATTAGTGGGACAAAGATAATTTACAAAGTTCGAAAAGGAGATTCATTAGGAGAAATTGCGCGGAAGTTCGGCGTTACTACTTCGCAATTGAGAAAGTGGAATAATCTTAAAACAAATAAAATTGTTGCAGGAACAGTTTTAGTTCTTCATGGAAAAGATGCGGCAGGTTCACTAGGCGATAATACTATTAGAAGAGAGGGGAACATTATCCGCTATACCATTAAGGAAGGGGATACAATGGGAGAAATTGCCCTCACTTTTAGGGTTTCTGTAACTGATATTCAGAAATGGAATAATCTTAAAACGAATAAACTTGTTATAGGTAAATCAATAATCTTATATTCCGATGTTGATCGTTCGAAAAAAAATTCGGATAAATTGAAAGAACGCAAAGAAGAAATTAGCGGTAAAGAATCAAACTCGGTTTCAAATAGTTCTCCTATTATTTATAAGGTAAAAGAGGGAGACAGTCTCTGGTCTATAGCAAAAAATTATAAAGTTCTTGTTGCTGAAATAATGACTTGGAACAATTTAAAGAATGACCGTGTAAAAACGGGGCAGCAGTTAAAAATTTTTAATTAGATTTTCTTTTAATAACAAAAGCTGTTAGGGGTGTCGCCCGATTTAACGGGTGTTCTGAGAAAAACCCTTGAACCTGATCTGGGTAATGCCAGCGTAGGAAAATGGTGTAGGAATAATTAAGTGTAGCTGTTCCTACTTGCCGTAAGGTAAGGATTCAAAACAGCTTTTTATTTCTCAAACAATAAAAAAGTGAGGAGTAAAATGAAACACTTAGTTGTTCTTTTTTTATTTTTATCAGAACTTCTTTATGCACAAGTTACTGAAATTAAAGGGCGTGTTTTAAGCGCAGAAAACAAATCCCCTTTACCGCTTGTAAATATTTTAGTGGAAGGGAAGAATATAGGCGCCGCCACAGATAACAACGGCTTCTTTGTTTTCAAGAACGAACTGCATGAAAACGATATTCTTATTTTTAGCCACATCGGTTTTGAAACCAAGAAAATATTGGTTCAAAATTTAGTAAGCAGTTCATCCAAAGAGATATTTTTAGAAAGCAAAGTAATAACCAGCCAAACAATTCTTGTCCGCGGCAGCATTGCAAAAAGCGGAACAACTCCAATCACATTTTCGAAGATCGAGAGATCAACTCTAAGACAAACTTACACATTGCAGGATATTCCGGAAATATTGAGTTACCAGCCATCCATAACATTTTATTCTGAAAATGGAAATGGACTTGGCTACAACTATTTAAGTATACGCGGGTTCGATCAAAGAAGGATTTCAGTTTCAATAAATGGTATTCCGCAAAATGATCCGGAAGATCATAACGTATATTGGATCAATTTCACAGATCTGCTTGAAAGCACAGAACTTTTACAAGTTCAGCGCGGCGCCGGTTCTGGAATTGTTGGTTATCCTGCCGTTGGCGGTTCTATAAATATTATTACATCCGCCTTTTCAGATAAACCGAGAATGGAATTTTCTTCTTCACTTGGAAGTTTCAATACACGAAAATATTCTGCCAAATTTTCAAGCGGACTTATTTCAAAGAAATATTCGATCTATGCAAATCTTTCTCAAACGCTTAGCAGCGGTTATAGAAATTCTAGCTGGGTTGATCTGAAAGCTTACTATTTAAGCGCCGTACGTTATGACGAGAACTTAACTACTCAAGTAAATATTTTTGGCGGACCGCTGGCAGATGGACTGGCTTATTCAGGTCTGCCGAAATTTGCTATCAAAAATAAAGAGTTGCGCAAGGCGAACTATTCTTACTGGACAGCAGACGATAAAAAATATACTTACACGTTAGAAAGAAGACCGCAAGAAATAGAAAATTTTTCTCAACCTCATTTTGAATTACTAAATGAATTAAAGTTGAGTGAAGAAGTAACTTTCAACAGCGCTCTCTTCTTAGTTTTGGGCAACGGCTTTTTTGATTACGATGGTTCATGGGCAGATACAAATTACTTTCGGCTAACAAAAAAATTCGGATTTACACCTGTTCAAAACCCGGGCAATGCTTTAATACGCGCCATGGTCGAGAATAAACAATGGGGATGGATTCCACGCGTAAGTATCAAACATAACAATGGCGAGCTGATATTAGGCGCTGAGATGAGAATTCATCGTTCTGTTCATTGGGGAAGCATCAACTTTGCAGAGAATCTTCCAATTGGATTAACAAAAGATTACCGCTACTATTATTACGAAGGAGGAAAAGATATTTTCAATTTCTATGCGCATGAGAATCTGAAGCTCAATGAGCAGATCAATTTGTTGGCTGAAGCTCAACTTGCCTATCACCGCTATAAATTATTTAATGAGAAATATGTAGGAAATGAATTTGAAGTGGACAATCTTTTTTTCAATCCGCGGATTGGAATAAATTATAAACACACACGACAATGGAATAGTTACATTTCGTTTGCTAAAGTTACACGAGAACCCCGGTTAAAAAACTACTACAATGCAGCAGAATCGAGCGGAGGAGAAACACCGCAATTTGAAATTAATGAATTTGGTATTTATGATTTTTCGAAACCTCTTGTTAAACCGGAATCGATGAATAATTTAGAATTTGGAACATCATTAGCCAAAGAAAATATGGGTGTTTCGTTAAATATATTTTACATGCTGTTCAAGAATGAAATTGTAAAACGAGGGCAAGTTGACCGCTTTGGGCAGCCGATTACAGGAAACATGGACCAAACAATTCATTATGGATTTGAGGCTGTTGGTAATTTTAGGTTCAATGAAATGTTTGAGTTTATTGTAAACGGTTCGCTTTCTAAAAATTATATTAACAAAGGATATACTTATGTTAGGTATAGAAATCCGATAACAAAGAAGAGAGAAACTATTACGCTTGATCTTAGCGGGAACCGTATTAGCGGCTTTCCGGATGTAACATTGAACGCTATATTTAAATTTAATTACCAAAAGTTCTTTGCTCAGTTAAGTGGGAAATATGTAGGAGAATTCTTTACAGACAATTACGATTCAAAGTTGAGCGATTATTTGACTAAATATCCAGGCATAACAACCTACTCTGATAATAAAGTAGATCCATATTTTATAGTGAACACTTTTGTTTCTTACGATTTTTCATTTGAACCGGCTGCAAAAGAGATGAGATTATTTTTTCAGGTAAACAATTTGTTTGATAGTTTATATGCCCCTTACGGAATTGGCGGTGAATTTTTCCCGGCGGCTGATAGAAATTTTCTTTTTGGAATTAGATTAGGATTGTAATGAAAAAATGTTTAATTCTTGCCAACGGACAGCCGCCTAAAAGAAAGGTTTTCGAATTTCTGAAAACTAAAGGTTATGAGACGCTTATATGTGCAGACGGCGGAGCAAACTCAGCTGTAAAACTTAATTTAATTCCCGACTATATTATTGGCGATCTCGATTCTATTAAAGCCGAGGTTTATGATTATTATTTTGATAAATGCGAGATTGTTCAGATCAAACGGCAGAACAATACGGATGTTGAAAAATGCATCAAGTTTGCTATAAAGAAAAAATACGATGAAATTATATTACTCGGCGCTACTGGCGATAGGCTAGACCATTCGCTTTGCAATCTTGGCATTGTTCTGAAATATTTTGAAAAAATTAAAATAAGAATCATTCATCAAAGATCTTTACTCGAAGCTTTTGAAAAAGATGTTACTATGAAAACTGTTCCGAAAGAAATAATTTCTGTTTATGGTTTTGGTACAAAGATAAAGATCACTTCACAAGGTTTGAAATATCAGCTTAAAAATGTTGCGCTTACTTTCGGAAAAAAAGAGAGCACAAGCAATATGGCAGCAGGCTCAGAAGCCAAATTACAAATTAAAGGAGGGCATGTTTTTGTCATTCGAGATTTTGATACGTTGAGAAAATATGGCCTCTTTTAGTTCTGCAGATATAATTATTATCATTTCATTCTTTGCGGTTCTTTTGCTAATTGGTTTTTTTGCCAAGAAAGATAATAATAGCAGCGCAGCGGACTATCTTCTTTACGGCAGAAAAGTGGGTTTGTTTTTGTTCGTGATGACGAATGTTTCTACTTGGTACGGCGGAATTCTTGGAGTTGGTGAATTCACATACCGTTATGGTTTATTAAGTTGGTTTACGCAGGGGCTACCTTATTATATATTTGCTTTTATCTTCGCAATATTTCTTGCGCCCAAAATTAGAAATGCATCGCTCTATACAATTCCGGATAAACTCGAGCAGGTATACGGAAGACAGGTCGGATTAGCAGCTTCGGTAATTATTTTTATTCTCATTTCGCCTGCGCCATACTTGCTGATGGTCGCAAATCTGATCGGTCTAATATTTAATATCGATCTTTTACCTGCTCTAATCATAAGCGTATTACTTTCCGGCGCATATTTGCTCAAAGGCGGTTATAAATCTGATCTATTTACAGACGTGTTCCAATTTTTTGTGATGTTCATTGGGTTCTTTGTTATTGTTTTTATCTCGTTCGTTCAAATTGGAGGAACAGAGTATTTATCAAAAAATTTACCGGCAGAACATCTTAGTTTTACTTCTAACGTTTCTCCAGTCTATATAATTGTTTGGGTTTTGATTGCACTTTGGACATTTGCTGATCCCGGCTTTCACCAACGGTGTTATGCAGCTAAAACCGGCAGCATTGCCAGATGGGGAATAATCATTTCAATATTTTTCTGGGCTCTTTTTGATCTTCTTACAACTACAACAGGACTTTTTGCGAAGGCGGTTCTTCCGAATCTTTCAAATCCGGTTTTATCATTTCCATTGTTTGCAGAAAAAGTTTTAGGAAGCGGTTCAAAGGGTCTTTTTTATGCGGCAATGTTTGCCACAATAATTTCAACGCTTAATAGTTTTTTATTTTTGAGCGCTACTACATTTGGGCGCGATTTTGTTTTTAAATTGAAAAAAAATTCTTCGGAATATCTATTACCAAAATACACCCGAATTGGTTTAATGATCTCTTCACTTATTGCGCTGCTGCTTGCATACTTTATTCCTTCTGTTGTTTCTCTTTGGTATCTAGTTGGAAGTATTTGCATCCCGGGAATAATAATTCTTGTCTTCGGTGCTTATTACGAAAAGCTTACTGTTTCTAAAGTATTTGCTTTTATCGAATTAGCCGGCGCGGTTTTTATAAGTTTATTGTGGTTCTTTGTCAGAGAATATATTCAAAGTAACACTCTTAAAGAGATCGAACCGATGATACTTGGATTAAGCTTTGCTTTTGTTGTTCATATTATCGGAGTGATTTATAAGAAAAAGGTTTCTTACGGATAGAAAGAATTACTGATAGAGAAAGACAAACAATTATGAAACTAAGAGAAACAATTGTGGGAATAGCGTAGAAGTCTGAGATAATCATTTTCACTCCTACATAGAAGAGAATAACTGCAACTCCAAATTTCAGATAAACAAACAGATCCACAATTCCACTTAAAGCAAAGTAAAGAGCGCGAAGACCAAGTATGGCAAAAATATTTGAAGTGATTACAATAAATGGATCTCTTGTGATTGCTATTACGGCAGGTATTGAATCTATTGCAAATACCAGGTCGGCAGATTCTACTAAAAGAAGGGTAAGAAACAGAGGAGTTATAAAAAGCGTCTCATTTCTTCTTAAAAAGAATTTACCATTTTGTTGATCAGTTAAAACGTTGAAATGCTTTGAAACAAATTTAATTAAACTATTTTCTTGATAGTCGATCTTTACTTCGCTTCCAAAAGCCATTTTATAAGCAGCATATAACAATAATAATCCAAAAATGTAAATAATTGGATGAAAAATTTTTATTAAGGTAATGCCGGCAAGAATAAAAATAATTCTCATTACTATTGCGCTGATTATTCCCCATTTAAGAACATGAGGTTGATGCTCTTCTTTTACATCCATAACGCTGAATATCATTAAGAATACAAAAAGATTATCAACCGAGAGAGACTTTTCGATAAGATAACCGGCAAGAAATTCAATTGCCTTTTTATTTCCGTCTTCAAAAAAAAACAGTATAAGAAGATTAAATAACAGAGCAGTGCCTATCCAGATACCGCTCCATTTTAAGCTCGATTTTATGCTTATCTTACCTTTTCGATGATCTGTTACATATAAATCAATATAGAACATCACTATAACGAGAAGAGAAAAGATGACCCAAAATAATAAATGATTGTGCATAATAATGTATTGGTTCAGCGGAAAATGGAATTTCGGTTGAGTTAAGTAAGGTGAAAAAG
>DYHW01000008.1 GCA_020723965.1 Melioribacter sp.
CCGCTCGTTCCTCCTGCATTATTTGCTCGGACTCTGTAATAATACTCTGTTCCAGAGGTTAATCCGGTTACATTTGCTGTTAGAACATTTCCTACATCTTTATTGTTGTAACCGGAAACATAATTTGAAAAATCTGATGCAGTTGGGACATCTAAAAAATATTTTGTTGCGCCTGATGAACTATTCCAATTTGCTGTAAAGCCGGATGAAGTTACATTTGTTGCCGCTGCTGCAACCGGTGCATTTGGAATTGTTGTTAAGTTAATTGCATTGGAATTACCGCTCGTTCCGCCTTCATTATTTGCTCTAACTCGATAATAATACTCCGTTCCAGCGGTTAATCCGGTTACGTTTGCTGTTAGAGCATTGCCTACATCTTTATTCTCGTAACCGGAAACATAATTTGGAAAGTCTGATGCCGTTGAAACATCTAAAAAATATTTTGCTGCATCTGCCACACTTCCCCAATTAGCTGTAAAACTTGTTGTTGTAATATTTGTTGCTGCTATAGCTACTGGCGCATCTAAAGCATTTGGCAGTGTCGTTAAGTTAATTACATTAGAATTACTGCTCGTTCCGCCTTCATTATTTGCTCTAACTCGATAATAATACTCCGTTCCAGCGGTTAATCCGGTTACGTTTGCTGTTAGAGCATTGCCTACATCTTTATTCTCGTAACCGGAAACATAATTTGGAAAGTCTGATGCCGTTGAAACATCTAAAAAATATTTTGCTGCGCCTGATGAACTTCCCCAATTTGCTGTAAAGCCGGATGATGTTACATTTGTTGCCGCTGCTGCAACCGGTGCATTTGGAATTGTCGTTAAGTTAATTACATTGGAATTACTGTTCGTGCCGCCTTCATTATTTGCTCTAACTCGATAATAATACTCCGTTCCAGCGGTTAATCCGGTTACGTTTGCTGTTAGAGCATTGCCTACATCTTTATTCTCGTAACCGGAAACATAATTTGGAAAGTCTGATGCCGTTGAAACATCTAAAAAATATTTTGCTGCATCTGCCACACTTCCCCAATTAGCTGTAAAACTTGTTGTTGTAATATTTGTTGCTGCTATTGCTACTGGCGCAGCCGGTGGGGCTACAACAATAGAGATATTATCAAAAAAGGCTGTTTGGTTAGCTGCCGTTGAACCCTGCCAGTAAGCTCCCAAATAAGAAAGTGTGATTGAAGTATAAGTGTTATCAATAATAGTTCTTTGCGAAGTAAGTGTTCCGCTCGCTGGGTCTGCAAAAATCGTTGTTCCATCATTTCTCACAAAGAGTTCCCACTGATCATTAGAAGGATTATAAGTTACAACAACACTTAAATATTCTGCGCCAAAATCTGTCAATCCTGTAGTATTCGATTCAAGAATATTAGTCAACGTTCCTTGCAATCCATTATTAAATTTTGCCAAACGTATTGGATCAGTTGCACCATTTTGCCCTAGTACAACAGCATAACCATTCCCTATTGTTGAGGCAGTTTGAGAAGTTGAACCTAAGATAAATGCTACACCATAATTGCCTGGGCCAAATCCTGCAGGATCGATTCTTATTTGTCGCATATTAAACGACCAAGTTACCAAACTGGTATTTGATTTTAATGTAGTATTATATGGAGAGTTAAACAATGATGTGCTATAATTAACATAAATCCATCCGTTAACGTTGGCAGTTGCCCCGGCATCATTTGTCAATTCCAAAATATTATTATGAATTCTTGCACCCCAGTCATCTCCAGAGCGTGAAACTGTCCAAGAGGAGGCACCTATTGTTCCTGATGTTGAGTAAGAAGCACTCTGACTGGAATTAAAATTATCGGAGAAAATGGTTGTCTGCCCCCAACTTTCACCTGCGAGGGAAACAATAATTATCACAAGAAATTGTAAAAGTTTTTTCATATAACCTAGAGACAAATATTGTAAACTATATCTGCGTCAGTGAATAAAAAGTATAGCAAAAAAAGTAGAATAGAATTTCACTGTTATTGTAAAATTGCTAATTCACTTTAATAATATAATCACTAACCCCAAAAAAGAAAATTAGTTTGCACAATTATCAAAAAACGTTTTTTATAATTCGACTTTGTGTCTGCTTCCAATTAAATTTACAATTAGAAAGATATAATAATATGAAATTACCAAAACTGAGACTCTCTGCTGCTATACTTATATCAATTCTTATAGTAATTAACTACGGCGAAGAATTGAACAAACTGTACGGCGGTGCTGCCGCTGCACAAACAAATGGCAAAATCAAAATGAACAAACAAAACAGATACGAAGTTATAACTTTTGGTGCGGGATGTTTTTGGTGCACAGAAGCAATATTTCAAAGATTAAAAGGAGTTGTAAAAGTTGAAAGCGGCTACAGCGGTGGAAACGTTCCAAACCCAACTTACGAAGAAGTCTGTACTGGAAAAACCGGACATGCAGAAGTAGTGCAGATTATGTTTGATCCTGCGGTTATTTCGTTCACTCAATTATTGGAACTGTTTTTCAAAACACACGACCCAACAACTTTAAATAGACAAGGCGCAGATGTGGGAACCCAATACCGTTCTGTAATTTTTTATCACAACGAAGAGCAGAAAAAAATTGCCGCTCTAGTTAAAAAAGAATTAGACTCGGCAAAAATTTGGAGAGACCCGATTGTAACCGAGATTAGACCATTCAAAAAATATTATAAAGCGGAAGATTATCACCAGAATTATTATAACAATAATTCGACTCAGCCGTATTGCAGTTTTATAATTGGACCAAAGCTAGAAAAGCTCAAGAAGATTTTTACAGATAAAATTAAAAAGTAGATACAGAATAGACATCCAAATCCCTACATTGACATAAACTCATTCTCTTTGGTGTTATGATATTCTAATCTCCGATTAGCATTCTCTGATATGCCAACATAATATTTAGCGGTCGTTTTCGATTTCAATATGTAAAGGCAGTGGCTCATATAACGAAAAAGCCCTAATTATTTTTAGGGCTTTATTTTTCGCTCCGCGGGCAGGGATCGAACCTGCAACCCGACATATGTCGGGATAACAGCCGAATTATATTTCAATTTCTTTTTCGATCAACTTCTCTATCATCACTATGCTTTTCCATCCTTTAATTTTCTTTTCAGCTATTTGTGCTTCATTTTTTGAATCATATTCTTTTTGATATACTATTTCCCAGGGCCTATATCTCGATGTAAACCCTTTCTCTTTTGTGTTATGATATTCTAATCTCCGATTAGCATTCTCTGATATGCCAACATAATATTTAGCGGTCGTTTTCGACTTCAATATGTAAAGGTAGTGGCTCATTATAACGAAAAAGCCCTAATTATTTTTAGGGCTTTATTTTTCGCTCCGCGGTCCCGACCTGTCGGGATCGAACCTGCATCCCGACATACTTCGGGATAACAGCCACGTTATATTTCAATTTCTTTTTCGATCAGCTTTTCTACCATCACTCTGCTTTTCCATCCTTTAATTTTCTTTTCAGCTATTTGTGCTTCATTTTTGGAATCGTATTCTTTTTGATATACTATTTCCCATGGCCTATATCTCGATGTAAACCCTTTCTCTTTTGTGTTATGATATTCTAATCTCCGATTAGCATTTTCTGATATGCCAACATAATATTTAGCTGTCGTTTTCGATTTCAATATGTAAAGGTAGTGGCTCATATAACGAAAAAGCCCTAATTATTTTTAGGGCTTTACTTTTTCGCTCCGCGGGCAGGGATCGAACCTGCAACCCTGCGGTTAACAGCCGCATGCTCTACCATTGAGCTACCGCGGAATTCAATCTCTATTTTTTTTGGCAGCTCTGTGGTTAACATCCCGACTTGTCGGGATATACCATTGAGCTACCGCGGAATAAATTTGCGGCGTAAAAATAGATTTTGATTCCTCTTTTGTCAAGTCTAAGTAGAATTTATTTTAAAGGCAATCTTCTTTTTCAGTTAAGATAAACTTCTTGCTGTCTATTGAAAGAAATTCATTACATTTTATTCGAAGTTATTTCTAAAACTTTACTTTTGTCTTTTTTTTGCATTAAATAGCAGTTATAAATGAGAATTAACTTACAAATTTATTGTTGAACAAGTGGTTTCATCTTGAAGGAAAAATTTATGAGCTTTCAGAATTTAAAAAAGAAAGTACAAGAATCATATAGCAATTGGGCAAAAAATATTTATCAAAAAACTATTTTAAAATTCCCTGAGCGTCAAAAAGAATTTACAACTCAATCTTTCAAACCAGTAAAAGCGCTCTATACACCACTAGATAACGAACTTGAGAATTACGATGAGAAATTGGGATATCCTGGGCTTTATCCATTTACACGTGGAATTCAACCTACAATGTACCGCGGTAGACTTTGGACAATGAGGCAATATGCTGGTTTTGGAACTGCAAAAGAATCTAACGAAAGGTACCGCTATTTGCTTGCACAAGGGCAGAGCGGACTATCAGTCGCCTTCGATCTTCCAACGCAGATCGGTTTCGACAGCGACGACCCGATGGCGCTTGGTGAAGTAGGAAAAGTTGGCGTTGCTATTGACACGCTTGCAGATATGGAAATACTTTTTGATCAAATACCGATCGATAAAGTATCTACATCGATGACAATAAATGCCCCGGCTGCCATTTTATTGGCAATGTATATTGCAGTTGCTGAAAAGCAAGGCGTTAGCAAAGAAAAAATAAGCGGAACTATTCAAAACGATATTTTAAAAGAATATATAGCGCGCGGCACTTACATTTTTCCTCCCAAACCTTCCATGCGGCTGATTACAAATATTTTTGAGTTCTGCTCAAAAGAAGTTCCGCGGTGGAACACAATTTCGATTTCAGGTTATCATATTCGGGAAGCAGGCTCAACGGCAGCACAAGAAGTTGGGTTTACTCTTGCGGATGGAATTGCCTACGTTGAAGCAGCAATACAAGCAGGATTAGATGTTGATGAATTTGCAGGACAGCTTTCATTTTTCTTTAATGCGCACAATGATCTGCTCGAAGAAGTTGCAAAGTATCGTGCCGCTCGTCGTTTGTGGGCAAAGATAATGAAAGTGAAGTTCTGTGCAAAGAAAGATAAATCGCAAATGCTGCGCTTCCATACTCAGACGGCTGGATCATCTCTAACAGCTCAACAAATTGATAATAATATCATCCGTGTTACTATTCAAACTCTTGCAGCCGTTCTTGGCGGAACTCAAAGTTTGCATACAAACTCGCGCGATGAAGCCCTTGCTCTTCCTACCGAAGATTCTGTTAAGATAGCGCTCCGCACTCAACACATTGTAGCTCATGAAAGCGGTCTTGCAAATACAATCGATCCTCTTGCCGGCTCCTTTTATCTTGAAGCGCTTACCAATCAGATTGAAAAAGAAGCCGAAGAGTACATAAAAAAAATTGATTCGATTGGCGGCATGTCAACCGCAATTGAATCCGGTTATGTTCAAACAGAAATTCAAAAATCTGCTTATCAATTTCAGAAAGAAGTTGAACGCGGAGAAAGAATTGTTGTTGGAGTGAACAAATTTAAAGAGAATGATGAATACGTTGGCAATCTCTTAAAAATTGATGAAGCAATACAGCAAGAGCAAATCGTTTTGTTAAATAAAGTGCGGGCTCTAAGAAATAACGAAGAAGTGAAATTGAAATTGAATACACTCAAAGAAGCCGCAGAGGGAACGGCTAATCTAATCCCTTTCATTCTAGATGCCGTAAAATCTTATTCATCTATTGGAGAAATTTGCGGCACACTTAGAAGCGTTTTCGGAGAGTATAAAGAACAAGTTACAATCTAATGTTTAATATTTATCGAAAGAACAATCATCGATAGATTTTTTCTATATTAAAAAGTATTTTTTTATATATAAACTAAATGGAGTTGTAATGGAATTAACACATATTGAACATATAGGAATAGCAGTAAAAAATTTAGAAGAAGCAATAAAATATTACGAAGACGTACTGGGGTTAAAATGTTACACCATTGAAGAAATAAGAAGTCAAAAAACTAGAACAGCTTTTTTTAAAATTGGGCAAACTAAAATTGAACTTCTAGAATCTACAGAACCATATGGTCCAATTGGAAGATTCATAGAGAATAAAGGGGAAGGGATACATCATATTGCATTTGCGGTTAACAACCTAAAAGATGCCCTAAAAGAAGCTGCTTCAAAAGGAATACAGCTAATAGACACCGAATCTAAAAAAGGCGGCGATAACTTAGAAATTGCATTCCTTCATCCTAAATCTACAAGAGGAGTGCTAACCGAATTATGTGAACAGCAAAAAGAGTAGAGATATATTCTAAAGAAGTATTTCTTCTTTATGAACGTTACATATCCTTATCCTTTCCCCTTAACTAGCTCTTGCTAGAATTTGTTTGTTGTCTAATAATATTATTTTCAAAATAATTCTAGAGTCAAATTTTGATAATGTTCCCGTCTTAAGTTCCTTTTCATAGAGCCAGAAGAAAATTTTTTTCTATATATTGCAAACAAATTTCTACAAAGTGGAGGAATACAAATGAAAAAAATTATTATCTCTTTTATGATAATTTTTATTTCTTTAATGATTTATAGCGAGCAAAATGCTTGCACCAATTTTATTGTAACAAAAGGGGCATCAAAAAACGGCGCTACTATGATCTCTTACACTGCAGATTCTTATGAGCTGTACGGAGAACTTTATTACTTTCCGGCAGCAAAGTATCCCGCGGGTACATGGTTAGATATTTACGAGTGGGACACCGGTAAATATTTAGGTAAGATTAAACAGGCTCTTCAGACTTATAATGTTGTTGGCAATATGAATGAGCATCAGCTTGTTATTGGCGAAACAACTTTTGGAGGAAGAAGTGAACTAATTAACAAAAAGGGAATTTTGGATTACGGCAGTTTAATATATATAACATTGCAAAGAGCAAGAACCGCGCGCGAAGCTATTAAAATTATGACCGACTTGGTAGAAGAATACGGCTACTACAGTTCCGGCGAATCTTTTTCTATTGGCGACCCAAATGAAGCTTGGATTTTAGAGATGATCGGCAAAGGGGAAGGCAACAAAGGAGCGGTTTGGGCTGCTGTAAGAATTCCAGACGGATATGTTTCTGGTCATGCCAACCACGCAAGAATTACACAATTTACTTTGAATGATCCGCTAAATTGTATCTATTCAAAAGATGTAATTTCATTTGCGCGCCAAATGGGTTACTTCAACGGCAAAGATGAAGAGTTTAGTTTTTCAGATACCTACGCTCCGCTTGAATTCGGAAAAATAAGATTTTGCGAAGGACGCGTTTGGTCTATGTTCAGAAGAGTTAATTCTTCTATGGAAAAATATATTTCTTATATCAAGTGCGAAAATTTAGAGAGAATGCCTCTTTACATTAAACCAGATCAAAAACTTTCTCTTCAAGACGTAATGCAAATTATGAGAGACCACTATGAAGGGACAGAATTCGATATGACAAAAGGAGTTGCCGCTGGTGCTTATGGTATGCCTTATCGCTGGAGACCTTTAACATGGGAATACAAAGGAGAAACTTATTTTGGTGAGCGCCCCATCTCTACACCTCAAACAGGATTTTCCTTCATCACACAATCAAGAGCGGACCTGCCGAATGAAATCGGCGGTGTAATTTGGTTCGGTGTTGATGATTCTTACATGACAGTTTGGACTCCGCTCTATTCTTCAATGAGAAAAGTGCCGTACAATTTTCAGCAAGGTCTTGGTTCGTTATCTCAATTCAATTGGGATTCTGCTTTTTGGGTTTTCAATTTTGTATCAAACTTTGCCTACCCAAGATACAGCTTGATAATAAACGATATTAAAGCTGCACAAAATGAGCTCGAAGGGAAATTTTTATCTGAGCAGGATGGCATAGAAAAAAATGCATTGGCTATGTACAAAAATTCTCCTACTCAAGCCGTAGAATATCTCACAAATTATTCGCTTGAAATGGCTAATCTTACTTACAAAAGATGGAAAAAATTAAGCGAGGATTTAATTGTAAAATATATGGACGGTGTTGTTAAAAACGAGTACTTTAAACCGATCAGCGTTGGATACCCTGAAGATTTTAAGAAAAAAATAGTTGAAGAGAGTGGCGACTTATTGAAAGTAAAAAAACATCCGCAATTCATAAAAAATGAGTATGCTGATTTGATTAGAAGAGCGGATAATTTATTAAAGCAGAAAAAATATGCCGAAGCTAAAGAGAGTTACGATAAAGCCGTTAAACTTATGCCAAGCGAAGAATATCCCAAAAAGAAAAGTGAACAGCTTGCAAAAATTTTGGGTGAAATTGATAATCTTCATCATAATTTGTTGAGCGAATAACTGATAAATTTTTCTCCAATTTACTCTTATTATTTTGGGGCGAGCTTTACTCGCCCCTTCTTTTTTCCTACACACCTGCTGATATTTCCAAACTCGAAGCCAAAATAAATGTTAAGGCAGCAAAACCTATAAATTATAGACAACAGTTTGCAGAATTACTTATTTTTTAAAAAACAAAAGCATAAAATCATGAAAAAGAATTCGATAATAATAGCAGCAGTAGTTTTGATTAGCACAATTTTTTCTTCAGAATTCTTAATAGGTGAAAATTTGTATTTCAAAGAAACGCGCTATACCAGATCATTTACAGATTCAACAGAGTTTCAACAGCGGTATAAAGATTTAGACAGATTCTACTCAAACAAGCAGCTCGGCTCTTTCGTAGTTGACGGGAAAACGGTTTTTAGACTTTTTGCTCCGACTGCAGTAAAAGTAAAACTTTGTTTGTTCGATAACCCGGGAGAAAAAACGGGGAAAGAATATTTCATGAGCAAAGATGATAACGGGGTGTGGGAGCTTGCGCTCAATCAAGAACTTTTTGGAAAATACTACGGCTTCAAAGTTTTTCACATAGGTGATGATTTTACAAATCCAAATATGCCGGTATGTGTTGATCCTTACGCAAAAGCCGTTACATCTTTCACTTCATACATGAATCCGCGCCGTGCAATTATTCTTAAAGATGAACCTTTCGATTGGGAAGGAACTCATTGGGTTAAAC
The DNA here is from genome assembly GCA_020723965.1 of Melioribacter sp. Taxonomy (GTDB): domain Bacteria; phylum Bacteroidota; class Ignavibacteria; order Ignavibacteriales; family Melioribacteraceae; genus DYHW01. Next base: position 9,071 of record DYHW01000008.1, read on the forward strand.
AAGATTGGAGAGACCTCATCATTTACGAAATGCATGTGCGAGATATGACCGCACATAAATCTTCCCGCGCAAAAAATCGGGGCGCTTACAAAGGGCTTACAGAAAAAGGAATTCGGGGAGGGCTCGATTACATAAAATCGCTTGGCGTTAACGCTGTTGAGCTTTTACCATCTCAAGAATTCGGCAACGTCGAAATTCCTTATAAAGTTTCGATGGCAGGCAAATTTAATACTTGGAATCCTTACGAGAGGAATCATTGGGGTTACATGACATCCAACTTTTTTGCGCCTGCGGCTTACTACAACGAAAATTGGGAAAAACTGAAATGGAATACTTGGATGGGAAGAGACGGTTCTCAAGTTCGTGCATTCAAAGAGATGGTCAAATCATTTCACAAAGAAGGAATTGCTGTAATTATGGATGTTGTTTATAACCATCTTTCAGAATATGAAATTGGCAATCTTAAACAAATCGATAAAGATTATTATTTCAGAATGGATGGTAAAGGAAATTACATTGCTCAAAGTTTTTGCGGCAACGATATAAAAACAGAGCGACCAATGATGCGCCGCCTTATTATCGAAAGTCTTTTGTATTGGATGAAGGAATACCACATTGATGGTTTTCGTTTTGACCTTGGAAAATTGATTGACTGGAAAACTGTTGAAGAAATAAAAAGAGAATTAACAAAAGTTAATCCGAATGTTATAATTGTTTGCGAACCATGGGGCGGAGGTTACGACCCGCAAGGGTTTTCTATGCGCGGCTGGGGCGCTTGGAATGACCAAATTCGTAACGGCGTTAAAGGGGAAAATCCTTTCAACGGGCTAGGTTGGATCTTCGGGCAGTGGTACGGTAATAATTCTCCGCAAAGAATTAAAAGTTATGTGAACGGAACTCTGCTGCGAGATTCGCTTGGACTTTTTTATTCCAAAGAACACTCGGTAAATTATCTCGAATCGCATGATGGATATACGTTGGGAGATTTTATCCGCATAGCATCGCGCGAAGTTGATCCTAATAAAATAATTAAAGATGTTGACAAACACGTGAAGCTAACTCCTTATCAGTTGAAGTTGAACAAACTTGGCGCACTCTTTCTTTTCACTTCGCAAGGAATTACAATGATCCACGCAGGACAAGAATATGCGCGTTCGAAAGTAATTCCTCTGCGCGTAAAAGCCCCGGATAAAAATAAAGGAAAGATCGATCACAACTCGTACGATAAAGATAACGAGACTAATTACATCAACTACAAGCATGCGGAGATCAACAAAGAACTGGTGGATTATTATAAAGGATTGATTGCGCTGCGTAAAACCTACACGGCTTTTCGTTATGCCGATTATGAGAATATAACTTTTTATGATCATCCGCACAGCAATTTTGGATTTGCTTATCTGCTCACTTATCAAGACCAAGCTTTTGTTGTTTTATTTAATGCCGATCAGAGCCGTTCATTAGAATTTCCACTGCCGGAAGGCGTATGGGATGTTTTAGTTGATAAAGATTCTTCCGGCATAAAAACGCGTTATGTTACTGGCGGCAAATTTAATTTAGAGCCGGTAACCGGGGCAGTATTGAAATTGAGATAGTTTTTGGCAAAGAAGGTTTGTATTGAGTTTCGGCCTAACTTAAGGTTTACATCTATTTCAGCTCAATTAAATAAGGCTTTCCTCATCGAACGTTCGATAGCATTCTTGAACGCGCTCAAGTTAACCGGTTTTTGAAAAACGAATTCGACGCCAAGTTCTTTGTATTCGGCTTCAATCATTTTATTTATATCGCTGCTCAAAACAATTACAGGTGGTTTGAATTTCAGCTCTGCTATGTTTAACTGTTTCACTAAATCATAACCGCTCATAACAGGCATTTTATGGTCGGTTATAACAAGCGCTGGTAAAGTTTGTTTGATCAGAACAAGCGCTTGTTTGCCGTCTTCGGCTTCGAGTATATTGTAGTTGGGAATAAGATTTTTTAAAAGTTTTGAATAAAGCATCCGGTCGGTTTTTACATCATCAACCAAAAGTATATTTGCAGATGCAACCGGTATAGAAAAGATAAATTCTGTCCCTTTTCCTAATTGGCTTTGTGCGCTTATATCGCCGCCGTGTTTTCGAATAATATCGTGAACAAGAGATAGTCCAAGTCCGCTTCCTTTTTCTCCCGCAGTGCCTGATGTAGTAAACTTTGAATCGATCTTGAAAAGTTTTTCAATATCATCTTTGCGCATTCCAATGCCGTCGTCTTTCACAATAAATTCTATCTGTTTTTTCTCAACATGAGGGCGCGCGCTAATTCTAACATAACCTCCGCTGTTTGTAAATTTTATAGCATTCGAGATAAGATTATTAAACGCCTGCAGAAGTAATTCTTCATCTGCATGAATGTAAAAATCTTTTTCGATTTCCGAGACGAGATTGATATTTTTCTGAAGAGCCGCACCCGATAAAATTTGAATCGCTTTTTCTATCACAAGCTTAGCGTTTATCCGGTCGGGCTCAAATTTGATCCGTCCCGTTTGCAGCCGAGTCCAATCCAAAAGTGAATTAACCAAACTCAGCATGCTATTTGAAGATTCTTTTATGAAGTTCATATATTGAGTTTGTTTCTCATCGGTTAAATCTTTTTCGTTGAGCAGCAAATCTGTAAATCCTATGATCGAGCTGAACGGTGTTCGCAAATCATGAGAGATGATCGAAATAAACCGGTCTTTTGTTTCATTTAGCTCTTCGAGATTTTTTGCAGATCTTTTTAACTCTTCTTCAGCATATTTTGCTGCGCTAATATCACTGATAATTCCAAAGACTTTTTGAATTTTTCCTTTAGAGTTGCGAATGATAGTGATTTTATTCTCAAGCCAAATAACATTTCCCAGCGCATCGATAATTCTGTATTCAAGAGTGTCAATATTTCTCACAGGGTCGCCGTAAAGCTTGCCAAGCGCATTGCTCACATAAATGGCATCGTCGGGATGAATTATTTTTCCCCACAAATCTGGATCATCACGAAATGTCTGCGCATCATAGCTTGTAATTTTCTTAATTGCAGGCGTATAAAAAACTGTTTTCAATTCCCCATTTCTATCTTCCGCTGTCCAGATACATTCGTTAATGTTTTCTGTTATTTCTCTATATCTTTCTTCTGAAGCTTGAAGAATTTTTTTAGACCTCTTCTCTTCAGTTACATCGCGCAAAACCCATACAACAAAATTTTCCTTTTCAATTTCATAATTAGAGACAGAATTTTCAGCTTCAAAAGAAGTATTATCTTTTCTTCGCCCTGTAAATTCATACCGAGCAGGAGAATCTTTCCCCTCTTCTGCTAATTCAATAAATCCAGAAATTCTCCACTTGTCTTTCTCTTCCACAAAATCGATAGGATTTTTTCCAAGCAATTCGCTTGCGCTTTTATAACCAAACATTTTTACAAACGAATCATTGACAAGCACAAATTTCTTTTTGTTTATAAGCGCAATACCATCGAGCGATGCTTCAAAAACAGATCGGATAAGAAGCATGTCTTTTTCAGATTCTTTTTTTAATGTTATATCAGTTATGATAACGTTGTAATATTCAACCTCTCCTTTTATATCAGCTATAGCTGAAAAACTTGCCATGACATGAATTTTTTGCCCCTGCTTTGTTAATAAAGAAAGTTCTGCGGCGTAACTTTTTTTTGCGGAAAGCTCATTAAAATTGAAATTGCTGCTCAACGAAGAGAAAGGATCGATCAGCTTATTAAAGTTAATTTTTAGGATCTCCTTTTCAGAATATTGAAATGCTTCGAGAAAACGAGGGTTGGCGTAAGTAATTTGTCCGTTCGGATCGAGAGTACAAATAAAATCGGGCAGATTTTTAACGATACTACGAAATCTTTCTTCGGAATTTTTTAATTCTTTCTCGGTGCGCACTCTTTCTGTAATATCTGAGCAAGAAAAAATGAGAGACTCATCATCACCTTCTCCAAAAGAACGCACTTTGATTTTGAAAAACTCTGCAATGCTTTCATCTGCGCCAATATAAAGCTCTTCTTCCCAGCTTTTCTTTTCTTTAACTTCTTCTCGCAGTTTTGCAAATTTTTGTTCATCAATGGTTGGAAATATTTTACCAATAAATTTTCCGAACACTTCGCTTTTTGTTAATCCAAAAAGTTTTGACGCCGATTCGTTCCATAAAGTAATTCGTCCGTGCTTATTTATCCCAATCAATCCATCCAAGATAGAAGCCGCTATCTGTTCATATTTTAATAGTTCTTTAATTTCTTCATCTGCTAAGGGGGCGTTATCGGGCTGTTTAGTTAAATCTTCAAAAAGAAAAATAACTTTATCAACTTTTAACGCGTCGCTGCTCAAGGGTATCAAATTTACTTTTACGAATGATTCTTTATTTTCTTTCAAAAAAGGAATTTGCACACTGGCGGGTTTATTTGAATTGACGACAGTTTCAAGAACGTTCTTAAAAAGTTTCGGCGAAATTTTCTTCGACTTATTGGAGCTCTGAATATTTTCCGATTCAAAAACAAAATCGAAAGCATCTGCTGTTGCGTTAAGCCCTTCGACGTTTCCTGCAGTATCGGTTATCAAAAAGAAATCGCAAACTCTGCTTAAAAAATTATGGAACTCGACTGATTGAGCTAAAGAAGATGATTTAGGACTTTTGAATTTTACATCTTCAAGAATCAGAATTCCGCCTGCAAATTCTTCTTCTAAAATTATCGGAGTTCCTTTTATCAGAAGTGATACTTGTCCGCCCCGCAAAGTTTTTGAACTAGTAATTTCTTTTTCAAACATTTCTCCCTTTTTTAAGGTCTCTAATTCGGGACGAAGATCTACATTAGCAACTAAGCGGTAATCATAGACGCTGCGGCTTAAAATATTTTCCGGTTTTTCGCCTAAAACGCCGGGGAAGAGGAAAAAATTTTTATTTACAAACTTTATTTTCCAATCTCTTTGAAAGACCAAAATTCCGATAGGCGCAAATTCCAGCAATTCTCGGAAGGAAATTTCGGTTTTTGTTTTATCGAAGGATTTAGCAGATGACGAAAGCATTATCATTTAACTCATTATACTTGAGTTCAATTTATGAAATAAGCGTATGAAATTAAACACCGGCATCCAATCGAAAAAAGAAAGCTGCTGAATGTAGATCAGCAGCTTAATGCGGTAAGAGATCACATTTTTCTTAATCGTTCTTCTAAAGCATTCACTTCGTCCAACAATTCTTTTGGCAGTTTCTCCCCAAATTTTTTAAAGTGTTCTCGTATGCTTTCAACCTCATTCAATCCAGTTTCTTTATCTATTCGGAAGAGTTCTTCAAGCGTTTCGGGAGAGATATTCATCCCGTCAACATCAAGCTCGGCTGTTTTAGGAATTCTGCCGATAGGCGATTCGATATAGTTGTTATTGCCTTCAGTACGTTCGAGTATCCATTTTAACACTCTGATATTTTCACCGTAACCGGGCCAAATGAATTTTCCGTTTTCGTCTTTTCTAAACCAATTCGCATAAAATATTTTTGGCAGTTTATATGGCTCTGTTCTTTTCCCTGTTTCTATCCAATGTTTAAAATAATCGCCCATATTATAACCGCAGAAAGGAAGCATAGCAAAAGGGTCTCTTCTAATTTCACCAACTTTGCCTGCAGCTGCTGCTGTAGTTTCCGAAGACATTGTTGCTCCTAAGAAAACGCCGTGCTGCCAATCGAATGCCTCGTAAACTAAAGGCACAAATGAAGCTCTTCTTCCGCCAAATAAAATTGCAGAAATAGGAACGCCCGCCGGGTTTTCCCAGTCTTTATCCATAACCGGGCATTGCTTAGCAGGGGTGGTAAATCGTGCATTTGGATGAGCGGCATTTTCATTTAAGTCAGGCGTCCAATCTTTTCCGAGCCAACTTGTTAAATGAACAGGTTTTTCATCTGTCATTCCTTCCCACCAAACATCGCCATTATCTTTTAAAGCAACATTTGTAAAAATTGAATTTTCTTTCAACGTTAGGATTGCATTCGCATTTGTTTTCATAGATGTACCTGGGGCAACACCAAAAAAGCCGGCTTCGGGATTTATAGCATACAATCTTCCATCTTCGCCAAATTTCATCCACGCAATGTCATCGCCAACACATTCAACTTTCCATCCAGGCAAAGAAGGAGTAAGCATAGCAAGGTTAGTTTTTCCGCATGCGCTTGGAAATGCTGCGGCTATATATTTTTTTTCTCCTTGAGGATTAGTAATACCAACGATCAACATATGTTCAGCTAACCACATTTGATCACGAGCAATAGCCGAAGCAATTCTTAAGGCGAAACATTTTTTCCCTAATAAAGCATTACCCCCATATCCGCTTCCAAAAGACCAAATGCTTTTTTCTTCGGGAAAGTGAACAATATATTTAGTGTTGTTACAGGGCCAGGCAACATCTTTTTGATTATCGATTAAAGGATAGCCCACCGAATGCATGCAAGGGACAAATTCTCCATCGCCTAATTGTTCCAAAACTTTTTTGCCTATTCTTGTCATTATTTTCATGTTACAAACAACATAAGGAGAATCGGTAATTTCAACACCTATTTTTGAAATATTTGAACCGAGCGGCCCCATGCTGAAAGGAATAATATACATAGTTCTTCCTTTCATAGAACCGGCAAATAGTTTTGTAAGAATTTGCTTCATTTCTTTTGGGTCCATCCAATTGTTTGTTGGGCCGGCATCTGCTTTATTTTGGGAGCAGATAAAAGTTCTATCTTCTACCCTTGCAACATCGGAAGGATCAGATTTTGCATAATAACTGTTAGGTTTTAGTCCCTCATTTAAGCGTATAAAAGTGCCGCTATCAACAAGTTTTTGCGCGAGTGTGTTATATTCTTCTTCTGAGCCATCACACCAATGGACGCTATCCGGCTGACAAAGCGCAACCATTTCGTCAATCCAACTTTTAAGTTTTTGGTTAGTTGTCATAATAATCACCTTAGTTATTTATTGTATTGTAAAGTTAAGATAAGAATAAGCAGCATAAAAAAAGGAAGACAGAAATTTGTAACAAACACTTTCAAAGAAAATTTTGCCTAATCTCTCTTTCATTTGATTTCTTTGAATCATAAAACGGATCAAACAAATTTATAAATTTCGTTCAGAATTTTTTGAGTAGCGCCGATATTATTTTTTACATAATCTGAACAAATTTTTCCTTTTTCTCTGCGCAATGTTTCATTGCTTAAAAGTTTTCGCAAGTTTTTATAAGCTTCTTTTTTATTCCGAACACAGATTCCACCACCTAATTTTGCAAGATTAACTGCTTCCTGGCTGTTCTCATGTTTCGGACCGAAAAGAACAGGAATTCCATAAACTGCCGGCTCCAACACGTTGTGAATTCCCTGTTTAAAACTTCCGCCAACATATGCAACGTGAGCGTAATAATAAAGGGTAAGAAGAATTCCTATCGAATCAACAATTATAACCCGCTCATTTTTATAATTGTTAAGAAGCGAAGAGCGGATCAATTTGGTCTTTCCGTGAAGGTAGTTCTCCAATCGTTCAAGGTGAAGAAGAGTAGGTTCATGAGGAACAATAATAGTGATCAGCTCTTTATCATATTTCAAAAGTTTTAGAACCGCAGGCAGCAACGCTTCTTCATCGTTTTCCCATGAACTGCCTAAAACAAAAACTTTTTTCCATTCAAAGAAATTTTCTTTGAAAAGTTTTTTCTCTTTAGCTTGAAGACTCTTTTGATAAACTCTGTCGAAGCGTGTATCGCCAACGGCTTTGATTTTTTCTTTATTTATTTTAAATGAGCTAAAATTCTCCACATCATTATTTGATACTGCCAAAATAGCTGTTACGCGCGTATAGAGCGATTTGTGAAAACTTCTTGCAAGTAACCATTTGCGCGGAGTTTTTTTTCGCATTGTAGCATCTACTATAAAACAGGGGGTCTTCTTTTTTTCGAGCTGCCATATCATGTTAGGCCAAATATCATAGCGCATAAAAATAGCAAGGTTGGGACGAACAAAATTTAAAAAACGATTAGTCATTACCGGTGTATCGAAGGGGAAATAAGTAATTATATCTGCATGTGGATATTTAAGCGAATTATTATAACCAGACGGAGAGAAAAAAGTAACAATTATATTCACGTTTTTTTCTGCACGTAACTTTTCGATGATTGGTTTTGCCTGCTCAAACTCACCCATGGAAGCTGAGTGAAACCAGATCATTTTTTTTTCCCGATCAATTCCGGCAAGATCAATTATTAAATTTTCAAAAAGTTTTTTTCTGCCGCTTATACCCGTTCTAATTTTAGGATTAAAAAGCTGCGCAATGAAAAGCGCTACTTTAAAAAGGGGAATAACAAAGCCGTTATAAAATAAATACCAGATATTCTTCATAATCGGCAGAGAAAGTTTTGAAGTTTTTCTAATACAGCCTGAGGAGTAATATCCGTCATACATTTGAAATGTTTTTTAGGACAATTTGCCCGTCCAATGTGGCTGCATGGCCTGCAAAATAAAGAATTATTTTCTAAGATTAAATTTTGTTCTGCTTCAGAAAAGAATCCGAACTCGCGCACAGTTGAACCCAAAATAGCCGCAATAGGAACTCCAACTGCAGAAGCGGTATGCATTAAACCGGAATCGTTTGTAATAACAAGTTGACACATTCTCATATCTGCTGCAATTTGGAAAAGCTGATTGTCGTTCTGCAAATTTAAACTGCCAAAAATTTGTTTTGAAATCATTTCACAAAGTTCTTTATCAGATTTACCGCCAAACAAAACGATTGTGAATCCGTGCTTATTCAATTCATTACCGAGTTCAACAAAATATTCTGGAAGCCAGCGTTTTGTAAAATGTTTGGCGCCCGGGCATAATCCAATATATTTTTTTTCTCCTACGAGCTGCGAAGAAACATTATTCGGCAGGAATAATTCTAAGCCGTGTTGATCAATATCAACTTCCGCTGCTTCAGCGTATCTGCTTGTAATTGCTTTCAGATCCTTTAACAAGTTTATTTTAAGCCAGACCAGCAAAAGCTTTTTAAAAGTCGGTTTTTTAAAACGGTAGATTTTGCAGCCCAATCCTTTTGTTAAACCACGGCTTCTGAAATTATTCTGAAGATCGATCACAAAATCGTATTTTTTCTTGAGTAGATCATTCTTAAGCAACCCTGCATTATCTTTTTCGTAAAAGTAAAGCTGCGATATATTAGGGTTGTGGCGCAGTGTGTCGCAAAATTCTTTTTTTAGAACAAAATCTATTTGCACATTATGATACTTTGTTTTTAGCGCTTTAATTACCGGAGTAGTGAGAAGTATATCTCCAAGCGAGCTTAGCCTTATTATTAGAATTTTATGTATAGAGTGTGAAAGCAAATCTTTCTGTATTAGTTTTTGATGCAAATTTACATATAAAATATTTCATTCCAATCAACGCTATTGGAACTGATTTTACACTTATCTATTTTTGAACCAGTTAAATAATTATTCTGGTTAGAAATATGACTACATTACCTCCGCCGGCAGTTAAAATTTTTCCGGAAAGCACTCTCGAAAAAAAATGTTATAACATTGCAGAAATGTTTAAAGAAAATATTCCAATTACAAATGATAGAAATCGCCTCGGGTTCAACCTTTATAAATATTTGATAGGCGAAGGCGATGCGCCTGAAGTAATTGTTCGTAATGCAAAATTAAAAGTGAAAGGAATTTCCTTAGCCAATTTGGCTAAGAGAATAGAAGAAGAAATAGCGAAGATTGAACTTTAATTGAGAATTGGTTTATTAAATGGTTCCTAATTCTCAATTCTCAATTAGCAATTCGCAATTTTTTTAATACGCTTCTCGTGCTTCTCTCATAAACTTTTCAACTAACAGTACATCTTCTAAGCTTCCGATAAAGATAGGAGTTCTTTCGTGCAAGTTTTCGGGCTGGATTTCTAAAATTCTTCTTTTGCCATCGGTCGCTCTTCCTCCTGCTTCTTCAATAATGAAAGCCATGGGATTGCACTCATACATCAATCGAAGTTTTCCCTTTGGATTTCTTTTATCGCCCGGATACATAAAAATACCGCCATACAAAAGAGTACGGTGAATATCTGCAACCATCGAGCCGACATAACGGGCTTGATAAGGTTTTCCTTCGAAGTTATTGGCTTGTAAATATTTTATGTAATCTTTCAATCCTTTATGCCAAGAAAAATAGTTCCCTTCGTTGATACTATAAATTCTTCCGCATTTCGGAATTTTAATATCATCGTGTGAAAGTAAAAACTCACCAAAAGCAGGGTCTAATGTAAATCCGTAAACACCGTGGCCTGCACTGTAAACCAAAATAGTGCTCGAACCGTAAACAATATAACCGGCGGCAATCTGTTTGTAACCCGGCTGCAAACAATCCGCAAGAGTGCCGGGCCCATTTCCCTTGCTAATTCTTTTATATATAGAAAAAATTGTTCCAATGCTGATGTTCGCATCGATGTTGGATGAACCGTCAAGAGGATCGAAAAGCAAAACATACTTTCCAATTTTTTGATGCGGAGGCAAATGGATTATATCTTCCTCTTCTTCGGAAGCCATAACGCAGAAATGCCCGCCGTGGTCCATTGCTTTAACAAGTATCTCATGCGCGTATAAATCAAGCTTCTTAACTTTTTCGCCGTGAATATTATCTCCGCCTGTAAATCCAAGAATGTCAACAAGACCGGCTTTGTTTACTTCCAGCGAAATCACTTTTGCTGCAAGACCAAGTTGGAGAAGAATTGCGGAAAGTTCGCCGGTTGCTTCTGGGTGTTGTTTCTCCCCTTCCATAATGTGGCGGGGCAATGTCATGAAGCGTGTTGTTGCCATAAGAATTTCCTTATGAAGTTTTGATTAACTCTTGGTCTTTATATTGCAGCTGATAAAGTTTATAATAGATTCCCCTCTTTGTGAGAAGCTCTTGATGTGTGCCCTCTTCTTTTAATTCACCTTTGTGCATAACAATTATTTTATCGGCGTTCTGAATTGTTGAAAGACGATGCGCAACTACAATTGAAGTTCTTCCTATCAAAAGTTTTTCGATTGCATTTTGAATAAGCTGCTCAGTTTCAGTATCAACGCTGGAAGTTGCTTCATCTAAAATAAGGATTTGCGGATTATATGCAAGCGCCCGCGCGAAGGAAATTAATTGTTTCTGCCCCACACTTAACGTTGCCCCCTTTTCTTTCACTTCTTCATCGTATCCGTTTGGAAGTTGAGAAATAAATTTATGAGCGCCAACTGTTTTAGCCGCTTCAATTATCTGCTCTTCGGTAATTTTATCTGAGCCCAGCGATATATTTGACTTGATCGTACCGGAAAAAAGATAAACATCTTGCAGCACAATCGAAATATATTTGCGGAGCGCGCGTTTATCAAAACAGCGAATATCTGTTCCATCAAGGGTAATGCTCCCTTTTGCGATATCGTAGAAGCGAGTTAAAATATTGATAATACTTGTCTTTCCCGCACCGGTTGCACCAACGATAGCAACTCTTTCTCCTGGTTTGATGCTGAAAGAAACATTTTTCAGCACTTCTTCGCCGGAATTATATGCGAACCATACATTCTTAAATTCAATTTCTCCGCGGACATTTGTTAATTGAACAGGGTTATCCGGTTCCTTAACAAACGTTTTGTTATCAAGAAGCTTGAAGATTCTTTCGGAAGAAGCCATTGCTGTTTGAAGTATATTATACTTTTCCGATAGATCGCGCACCGGCCTCCAAAACATTTCTGTGTATTGAAGAAATGCAACGAGAACACCAATAGATATTTGTTGTTGAATAACTTCTCCGCCGCCGTACCAGATTATTAGACCAATGGTTACTGCGCTTAGCAATTCCACAAATGGATAAAACACCGCATAAAAGAAGATCGATTTTATGTTTGCAATTTTATGGTCATTATTTATTTCAGAGAATTTTTTCAACTCTTGTTTTTCACGCGTAAAGATCTGAACCACATTCATTCCGGTTACGTGTTCTTGCATATAAGAATTTAACCGCGCTAGATGAAAGCGGACATCGCGAAAGGTTTCTCTCACTTTTTTTCTAAAAAGAAAAGTTGCATAGAACAGAATTGGCATAACAGAGAACGCCACAAGTGAGAGGTCCCAAGACATTGAAAACATGAAAATAAAAATCCAGATGATCACAAAAACATCGCTGAAGACTGCAACGATACCAGATGAAAACATTTCGTTGAGCGATTCAACATCATTTGTTACACGTGTAACGGTTCTGCCAACTGGAGTTCTATCGAAATATTTCAAAGCAAGTTTTTGTACATGAGAAAAAAGTTCTACACGTAAATCGAAGATAATTTTTTGTCCCATTAGTACAGTGAAATACGTCAAGAGGTATTGCACGATAGCTTGAATTAAGAGAGCGCCGAAGAGAACGGCTATTATTAAAAGAAGTCCATCATAATCTTTCAAAACTATGTGGTCATCGATGGCGATTTTAATTAAATAGGGACGTAAAGGACCGAGCGCCGCAACAAGTATATTAAGAAGGATTGCAATCACTACTATTTTTTTGTACGGCTTAACATATTGTAGAAGCCTTCGCATCAATTTAGTATCGTACGCTTTACCTAATATTTCATCGTCACTTAACTCAGTTGACATAAACTTCCTATATTACCTTGTAACAATTTTTACATAAAAATGATTTAATGTTCTTAGCTGTATATCGAAAACTTTTTTTAAAAATTTATTTTTTTCAACAATTCTTCCGCTTTAAGCAGCAAGAAGCCATCGCCAACGAAATTTCTTTAATTGATTTCTTTTAATTCCTCTTCGAGCAATTGTTTGAGGTGCAGGTCGGCGTAGATTTCCCCTTTTTCTACAAGTTCATCGTGCGTTCCTTCTTCAACAATGGCACCCTTATCAAGAACAAAAATCTTATCGGCATCTTTTACAGTAGAAATTCTGTGGCTAATAATTATGCTCGTTCTGTTTTTCATGAAGTTTTTTAATTGTTTCAAAATTTCTTCTTCCGTGTGCGTATCGACGGAAGAGAATGAATCATCTAGAATTAAAATTTTGGGGTCAATAGCAAGAGCCCTCGCAAGAGTTGCGCGCTGTTTCTGACCGCCGGAAAGTGTTATTCCTCTTTCACCAAGAATTGTTTCGAAGCCGTGCGGAAATTGTTCAACATCTTTTGTCAATTGAACGATATCGGAAACTTTGTCGATCAGCTCTTGTCCATCGTTATCAGTTCCGTAAACAATGTTGTTTGCAAGCGTGTCGGAAAACAAAAAAGTTTCCTGAGGAACAAGTCCAATATTTTTTCTAAGAGTATTAAGCAGTATCTCTTTAACGTTTTGCCCATCGAGCAGCACTTCTCCATCAACGGTATCATATAAGCGCGGTATGAGATTTATTAAAGTGGTTTTTCCAACACCAGTGTTGCCTATAAATGCGACAGTTTCTCCTTGTGCAATTTTCAAGTTGATCTCTTTCAACACCCAAGGAAGATCATCACGGTAACGGAATGAAACATTTTTAAACTCGATCTCGCCTTTAATTTCGAACAAAGTATTATTTGCTTCTTCGTTATCGGATATATCATACGGCTCAATAAAAATTTTCATAAGTCGCTTCATGCTAGATTCGGCTTGCTGAACTATATTTGCAACCCATCCAAAAGCGATCATTGGCCAGATCAACATTGCCAGATAAGCAATGAATGCAGTAATCACCCCAATTGAAAGTTCTCCGTCAATCACCATTTTTCCCCCTTTCCAAATCACAATGATACCGGAAATTCCCGCTATCAGATAAAAAATTGGCTGAAAGAGCGCTTGCAATTTCACTAAATCCATATTTCTTTTTAAGTACTCATCACTCTCTTTAGAGAATTTTTTTATCTCATAATCTTCGCACACATAAGATTTTATAACGCGAATTCCCGCAAAGTTTTCTTGCGCGCTGGTAGTCAGGTCAGAAAATTTTTCTTGAATGCGAGTGTATTTGATGTGAACTTTTTTGATGACCTTATAAACCAAAAAGGAAAGAAGAGGTAAAGGTAAAAGCGCATAAAGAGAGAGTGAAGAATTTAACGAAAACATTATAACAATGATTATAAGAAACTTTGTGCCGGTATCAATCGAATACATAACAGCCGGACCAACAAACATCCGCACATTGCTAATATCGTTTGTTGCATGCGCCATAATATTACCGGTCGAGTTGTTCTGAAAAAAGCGTAGTGGCAGTCTTTGTATGTGCGCCCAGAAATCCTGACGGAGATCGTATTCTACCTCACGAGAGATAACAATTATTGTTTGCCGGATCATAAATCGGAATATTCCGCTGAAGAGAGAAGCGGCGACAATTAGTAAAACATATTTTTGTATGATTCCTGTCGAAATGTTTTTTTGAAGAGTGTCTATGCTTTCCTTTAGAAACAGAGGAATGTAAACCTGTCCAATGTTTGAAAGAAGAATAAAGGTTATTCCAAGAATAAGCCTACTTTTATATCTAGCAAAATATTTATTGAGATTTGATAAACTGCCAATCAAGTTTAACAAAGGTCCTTTCTATTCTTCAAACAAATTCAGTTCAAAAATATTTTTCGGATACAAGAGCCCGGGATGAATGTAAAATTTCACTTTAAAATTCTAGTTCCATTACATATCGTTCAAATTAACTAATGACTTCAAATCCGGTATATTTATGTAATACTTTAGGAACAATTACTTTTCCTTCCGGGGTTTGATAATTTTCCAAAAGAGAAACCATTAAACGGCTTGTAGCCAAACCACTTCCATTCAGAGTGTGAACGAATTCGGTCTTTTTTGATTCTTCCCGTTTAAAACGAATATTTGCTCTACGCGCTTGAAACGATTCGAAGTTACTGCACGATGAAGCTTCGAGCCAGCGGTTTTCTGCAGGCGACCATGTTTCGATATCGTAACATTTTGCGGCAGAAAAACTGAGATCGCCAGTGCATAACAATAATATTCTATAAGGAATTTTTAAAGCTTGCAAAATATCTTCTGCATCTTTCACCATAGATTCCAATTCGTCGTAAGAATTTTCCGGCTTGGAAAATTTAACCATCTCAACTTTATTGAATTGATGAACGCGTAAAAATCCTTTCGACTCTTTTCCATAAGAGCCGGCTTCTCTTCTAAAACATGGCGAGTAACCAACATATTTTATAGTAAGTTTTTTTCCGGGAAGAATTTCATTGCGGTGAATATTTGTTATTGGAACTTCTGCAGTAGGAATAGGATATAAACCGTCCTTCTCAATAAAATACATATCTTCTTCCATTTTCGGAATTTGCCCGGTGCCTTTCATCGATTCTTTGTTAACGAGAACGGGCGGAAAAACTTCTGAATAAGCGTGCTCATTCAAATGCGAATCTAACATAAAATTGATTAGAGCTCGTTCAAGCGTTGCACCTTTACCCATGTAGAGCGGAAACCCGGGACCTGAAATTTTTGTCCCTCTCTCAAAATCTAAAATGCCAAGTTTCTTTCCGAGTTCGATATGATCAAGCACTTTAAAATCATTCTCAAAAGAAAAACTTTCCGGCAGCCATTGGCGTGCTTCAACATTTTCTTCCGCACTTTTTCCAACTGGAACAGATTCGTGCGCTAGGTTTGGCGTGTAAAGTAAAGTGTCTTCCAATTCTTCTTCTAATTTGCGAAGATTGTTATCTAGCAGCGCAATTTCATCTCCAACGCGTTTCATCTCTGCAAAAATTTCGGTTGTATCTTTTCCAGTTTTTTTCAATTGCGGTATTTGAGTTGAAACCTGATTTCGTTTCGATTTTAACTCTTCGGCTTTCACAATCAAAGAACGGCGTTCTTCATCAATTTTCAGCACATTATCTACAATGTCTGCCGCATTTTTGTTTCGCAATCCTTTTCTTACAACTTCAGGATTTTCTCGAATGAATTTTAGGTCTAACATATTTTCCTCTTCTTAGTGTCTTTGAGTCTTTGCGGCTGAAAAATAATGCCATAAAGACACCACGGCATAAATTATTTTACAACTATATTATAAATTTTATTTGGGACGTAGATTTCTTTAAGCAGTTGTTTACCGTCTGTATATAATTTTACTTTTTCATCAGCAAAGACAGTTCGCTTAACATCTACATCAGAAGAATTTACCTGCATATCAATCCTTGATCTCACCTTTCCATTTATCTGAACAACAATAGTAACATTATCAACGCTCAAAGCATTTTGGTCAACATCGAAGCAGAGCGGATTTTCAAAAAGCGATTTCTCATTGCCAAGCAGATTCCAGCATTCTTCGCCAAGATGCGGCGCTAAAGGAGAAATCATTACGGCAAATCTTTCAAGCGCATAAGTTTGTAAATCTTTTCTGCATTCTTCTAAACTTTTTAATTCGTTTAATAGTTCCATCAAAGCCGCAACGCCGGTATTGAATCTAAAGTGTTCTATTTCGGTTCTAACTTTTTCTAAAGTTTGATTTACTTTTCTATAAACGCTCTTTTCCACTTCATTAAAATCATTCAAACCATATTTCTCTTTAGAGGGATTTTCCTTTGCATCATTTTTATGGGCATTAAAGAGGGCATAAGTTCTCTGAACAAATCTGTCAACGCCAACAATACCTTTATCGCTCCAATCGCCGCCAAGTTCATAAGGTCCCATAAACATCAAATACATTCTGAAAACATCAGAGCCGTAACTTTCGATAAATGAATTCGGATCAACAACATTGCCTTTTGATTTAGACATTTTTGCGCCTTGGCTTGTTATAGTTCCTTGATGAACCAATTTTGCAAACGGTTCATCGCTGTTTACTAAGCCAATATCTCGCAAGAATTTGTGTATGAACCGTGCATACAATAAGTGCATCACAGCGTGTTCTGCGCCGCCTACGTATATATCAACAGGCGTCCAATTATTTGCAAGATTGGTATCGAACATTCCATCTGTAAATTTTGGATTTAGGTAACGGAGATAATACCATGATGAATCAACAAAAGTGTCCATAGTATCGGCATCGCGGCGGGCTTCGCTGCCACACATATGGCATTTCACGTTTACAAATTCTTCATTTGATGCTAACGGAGAACCGCCATCGGGTTTGAAATTAACATTATAAGGAAGAACAACAGGCAATTGATCTTCCGGCACGGGAACTTCGCCGCATCTCTGGCAATGAATTATTGGTATCGGCGTTCCCCAGTAGCGCTGGCGTGAAATCAACCAATCGCGCAAGCGGTAATTTATTGTATTTCTTCCCACCCCTTCAGCTTCCAGGTCTTTTGAAATTTTTTCTATTCCTAAATCGGATCGAAGTCCGTTGTATTTACCCGAGTTAATCATCGTTCCAATTTCTGTGTAAGCTTCTTTGAGTTCATCTTCAACTTTTGTATTTGGCTGAAGAATAACTTTGCGGATGGGCAAACCAAATTTTTTAGCGAATTCAAAATCTCGCTCATCATGTCCTGGCACTGCCATAACCATTCCTGTTCCATAAGTAGCAAGAACATAATCTGCGATCCAGATAGGAACACGCTCACCGTTTATGGGATTTATAACGTAAGCTCCGGTTGAAACCCCTGTTTTTTCTTTTGTGGCAGATGTTCTATCAATTTCTGTAAGTGATTTAATAGATTCTATGTATTTATCAACGTCTGCTTTGAACTCCGGCTTAGTAATTTTTTGAACAATTTCTTTTTCCGGCGCAAATACAACATACGTAACGCCGAACAATGTATCCGGCCGAGTAGTAAACACTCTAATTTTTTCATCATAACCTTCAACTGAAAACTCAACTTCGGTTCCTATACTTTTGCCAATCCAGTTTGTCTGCATCAGTTTAGTTTTTTCGGGCCAATCAATTTTGTTCAACCCGTCAAGAAGTTCATCGGCATAATCAGTTATTTTAAAAAACCACTGTGTTAAATTTTTCTGCTCAACCGTTGTATTGCATCTTTCACATCCGCCGTCGCTCAAGACTTGTTCACGCGCAAGAACAGTTTGACAAGAGGGGCACCAATTAACGGGCGCATTTTTTCTGTATGCTAATCCTTTTTTATAAAGCTGTAAAAAAAGCCATTGATTCCACTTGTAATAGTCAGGCGTGCACGTCATAAGTTCGGAATCCCAATCGTACATTCCGCCCATTCGCTTTACCATTTCTTTGATGTCTGCAATGTTTTTCAATGTGCTGTCTTGTGGATGAACGCCGGTTTTGATTGCATAATTTTCAGCTGGAAGTCCGAATGCGTCATAGCCTATCGGTTCGAATACATTAAACCCTTGTAATTTTTTGAACCGTGCGTATGAATCCGTAGGACCGTAATTATACCAATGCCCAATATGCATTTTTGCAGCGGATGGATAAATGAACATTACTAAACAATAAAGTTTTTTATCGGTCTTAGACAGATCGGTTTTATAAATTTTTTTCCCCTCCCAAAACTTTTGCCATTTTGATTCTACTTCTTGAAATGGATACTTCATTTTTTCTAACTATAGATTATGAAAAGTGGATTCAAACTTATCAAAAACGATGTGGTTTATCAAGAAAGGACTATAACTGAACTTTGATAGTTATGATTATTATGTCAATGGACTTTGCGGAGATTGATAAAGATCAGCCAATATCATAACCGATCATAAAAATCAGCGTTCTATTCAATCATTATATATAAATCCGCAATCAGAACAATTTTCGGTTTTCATATTTATTACTTTTTGATTATTCTTAATATGAAGCTTAGAAAACTTTAATAAGCGGGGTATCATATTTTACAAGATCTGCTTTTAATATTGGCGGTTTCGCTGCCGGTAATTTATCTGTTTAATAAGATCCAATTGCCTTCAATTATTGGATATATTATTACGGGAATTATAATCGGTCCTTTTGGATTAGAACTGATAACTCAAACAGCCGGCATCAATCAATTAGCCGAAATTGGCGTTGCCCTATTGCTATTTTCAATAGGAATAGAAATTTCATTTTCACAATTCATAAAAAAATTTAAGGAGATACTTCTTACCGGCGGATTTCAGGTTTTTATTACAATTATTTTTGGCGCTGCAGCGGCGCTATTTTTCGGTTTGAAAGTTCAAGAAGCAATCTTTATCGGATTTCTTCTTTCGCACAGCAGCTCCGCCGTAATTTTGAAATTACTTCAGGATAGAAAAGAAACTGATTCGCCTCATGGCAAATTATCTATTGGAATAATCGTCTTCCAGGATTTAATGGTTGTTCCAATGATTCTGCTTATTCCTATACTTGGACTATCTGAAAAGGCGAGTCTTACAGATGCATCGCTAAGTCTTTTAACCGCAGCGGGATTAGTAGCATTAGTGCTGGTTGTTGCTCGTTTTGTAGCTCCTTTTTTTCTTAAAATACTGGTAAACCTCAACATGCGCGATGCTATAATAAGCGGCGTGATTGTTCTCAGTCTTGGAACGGCTTGGGTTACTCATTATTTCGGTTTATCCTTTGCCGTTGGAGCTTTTATTGCCGGCTTAATTATTTCAGAAACTGATTACACACATCAAATTGTTAGCGAAATTATTCCATTTAAAGAAATTTTTACTTTGCTCTTTTTTGTTTCTTTTGGGATGCTTTTGGACCTACAGTTCTTGATCAAAAACCCAAGCATAGTTATCATTTATGCAATACTTATTATGCTGTTAAAGATTACAGTTTTAGTTTCTGTGATTCATATTCTTAAACATCCGATGCGGCTTGCTTTGATGGTGGCAATTAGTCTTGCCCAAATTGGAGAGTTCTCTTTTGTTTTAGCGTTAGAAGGAATAAAGTATGATCTTATTTCCGGCGATATCTACAAAGGATTTATTGCAGCGTCGGTTGTTACTCTTATTATAACTCCAATAACTATAAGACTTGCTCCTTACATAGCATTAAAAGCGCCGGATGTTTTTAGATACAAAAAAAGTTCGTATGAACAATTGGCAAAGCTCTCTAATCTTAACAATCACGTTGTAATTATTGGCTACGGTTTGAACGGAAGAAACTTAGCAAGAGTTCTGCGCGAAACCGGAATTCCATACATAGTTATTGAATTAAACTCAAAAATATTTCAAAAAGCAAAAGACGAAGGAGAGCAAATTATTTTTGGCGATGCTACACGAATTGAACTTCTTGAAAGCGTAAATGTAGATAAAGCCAAAATTGTTGTCTTCGCTATTTCAGATCCGGTTTTATCTCAAATAGGAATTAAAGCGGTTAAAAATTTGAATCCGAATGCACATATCATTATTAGAACGCGCTATGTTAACGAAATTGATAAACTTATTAGCATTGGCGCCGATGAAGTGATACCTGAGGAATTTGAAACATCAATACAAATTTTTAGCAGAGTTCTAAAAAAATTCCATATTCCCAACAGCGTTATTTTAACACAGGCAAATGTGATAAGAACCCAGAGTTACGGAATTTTAAGAGATGTTGGTTTTAATGAACGCGCGTTTGAACAAATCAGTCAGATTTTAGCGCAAGGTACTATCGATTCATTTTTAATCAACGAAAGATGCCGCTTCATCAACAAATCAATTAAAGAAACAAGTTTAAGAACAGTATCTGGCGCTACAATTATTGCGGTGATTAGAAATAATAACACAATTACTAATCCTTCTGCAGATTTTGTTATAGAGCAAAATGACCAGTTGATTATTTTCGGAACGCACAATGCCATTGATAAAGCGTTTGAATTTATAAATAACTCACTACGATGAAAATCTGTCTTACTCTTTAATCTCAAAAAAAAGATTAAGGTTATAAATAAAATTAAGATTAAAAATTTCCTCATCAGATTTGTTAGAGCAGTGTAACATAAGTAGTTAATTCTTTTCTCTTTATTAAAAATAGCCCATTTAAATTATAAACCGGAAACTTTCTATTTAATTTCCGCTAACCTTTTTATAATTTGCAAATAAATATTAACAACACGAGGCAGAAATGAAACGTTATTTCCTTTTTATATTATTGATTATTTCCTTTTCATCAATTGACGCTCAAAAGCGGGCTATGACAGTTGATGATATCTGGTCTATGAAACGCATTGGCGGATATGATTTATCTCACGATGGCAAAACAATCGCATTTGCGGCAACATTTTTCAATATAGAAAAGAACAAAGGCAATTCTGATATTTATTTAATTGACGCCGATGGTAAAAATTTACGTCTGTTCAAAAATTCTGAAGCAAATGAAAGCGCGCCTAAATTTTCGCCGGATGGCAAAAAGATTGCCTATGAACTCAAAGGGCAAATTTGGCTTTGTGATCTTGATGGTTCAAATGAAACACAACTAACTAATATTTATACCGGCGCTTCCGGATTAGTTTGGTCTAAAGACGGAAAGAAAATTTTATTTGTTTCTTCTGTTTATCCCGATTGTATTACTCAAGAATGCAACGAGCAAAAAGACAAAGCTGCAGAAGAGAGCAAAGTAAAAGCAAAAATTTTTACTGAACTGATGTACCGCCATTGGAACGATTGGCGCGGCGATAAAAGAAGCCATCTTTTTTTACTCGATGTTGCTACAAGAGAATTTGTTGACTTAACTCTCAACAGCGGCTTTGATGTTCCGCCGATTGCGCTAGGCGGTGATCTAGACTATGCAATTTCTCCAGACGGAAGTGAAATTGCTTTTACAATGAACAGAGATAAAATGCTTGCAACGAGCACCAACAATGATGTTTTTATTTTAACCAGCGCTGATATTAAAAACAATGCCGCAACTCCTTTCAAAAAAATATCTACTAGTTTGGGAAATGATAACCAGCCAATTTATTCGCCGGACGGAAAATACATTGCATTTCGTTCTATGGCTCGCGCAGGGTTTGAAGCCGATAAACAAACTATGATGCTTTACAACCGCCAAACCGGTACTATAAAAAATGTAACTGATAAACTTGATATTTCAATCGGGCAGATTCTTTTTTCGCCTTGCGGAAAATTTATCTTTTACGATTCTGACCGCGAAGCATTTCATTCAATCTATAAATACAATATCGAAACCGGCGAAAACACACTTCTTATAAAAGACGGAACCAATACCGATATGCGTCTTACAACGGACGGTAAAACAATTTTCTTCAAGCGTCAAAAATCAAATCTACCTATTGAAATTTTTTCAGTTGGCGTTTACGGAGAAAATTTACAACAAATAACAAGCATCAATAAAGAATTACTTGCTCAAATTGAATTTGGGGAGTTTGATACTTTTTGGAGTAAAGGTGCAGAAGGCGCAAAGGTTGAATCAATCATTATCAAGCCGCCGTTTTTTGATCCTATCAAAAAATATCCGCTAATATTTTTAATTCACGGGGGACCGCAGGGCAATTGGGCAGATGATTTTCATTATAGATGGAATACACAAATGTTTGCTACAAAAGGTTACGTGGTTATTGCTCCTAATCCTCGCGGCAGTACGGGTTACGGACAAAAATTTACAGATGAAATTTCCGGCGATTGGGGCGGAAAAGTTTATATTGATCTTATGAATGCTTACGATTATGCAATAAAGAATTTCAAATTCATTGACCGGGAGAATACATTTGCAGCCGGCGCTTCTTACGGCGGATATATGATAAATTGGATTGCTACAAAGAATAATAAATTTAATGCGCTCGTTTCTCATGCTGGTGTTTTCAATCTTGAGAGTATGTATGGAACAACTGAAGAATTATGGTTCCCTGAATGGGAATACAAAGGCACGCCTTGGTCAAATCCTAAAATGTATGAAAAATGGTCGCCTCACCGCTATGTAAAAAATATTAAAACTCCTATGCTGGTCATTCACGGAGCATATGATTTTCGAGTTCCGGAAAGCCAGGCATTCGAACTTTTCACAACATTACAAAGGCGTGGAATTCCGAGCAAGTTTTTATACTTTCCGGATGAAACTCACTTTGTAAGCAAACCGCAAAATGCTTTACTATGGTGGAAAACTGTTTTCGATTGGTTTGATCAATACAAAAAATAAAGGGGGTAAAAATGAAATATTACGATAGAAATAACTCTGATACTTCCCTAGAAGAAATGAACTTTGACAGCAATGAAAAAGTAGAACAGGGCAGCAGATTTGTTGAAGAAAATCTTTGGGAAAAATTAGAACGCGTAGGAAGCAAAATTCGTTTTGCTAAAGATGTGAAAGCTTTGTACCGATATATGCGCGATAGATACGTCCCATGGTATCGCAAATCAATTGTAATTGGCGCTCTCATATATTTCATCAGTCCAATTGATGCTGTTCCAGATCTTGCGCCGCTTATTGGTTATCTTGATGATCTTGGAGTTATTGCTGCCGTCTTAAAGTTTATGGGAAGCGAATTAATTCCATATTATGATTAAAAAATTTGACAATTACGTATGAATAATTTTCATACGTAATTCTTTGCAAAAACTTTTTGAGAACAAAATGAATTTCAAGATTAGAAAAACAGAAACTATCTTTCATGGAAAAGTTTTTGATGTGAAAGTAGATGAGATAGAATATAACGGATCGGGCAATAAATCATTTCGCGAAATAGCTGCACATCCGGGCGGCGCTGTGGTTCTTCCATTAAAAAGCGATGGAAAAATCATTTTAGTTAAACAATACCGTTATCCTCACAATGAAGTTCTGCTTGAACTTCCCGCAGGCAAACTTGATAAAGACGAAGACCCGCTCAAATGCGCAGTACGAGAACTGCAAGAAGAAACAGGCTATGCCTCAAATAAAATAACAAAGCTGGGAAAGATTTATACAACACCGGGTTTCTGTTCGGAAGTTCTTCACATTTATCTTGCAGAAAATTTACTTCCAGGCAATCTCAACCGTGAAGAAGGCGAAGAAGAAATGGAAATTGTTGAACTTTCTCTTGATAAGATCGAAGCTAAAATCCGCAACGGAGAAATTGTAGACGCGAAAACTATCTGTGGAATTGCTTATTATAAATTAATGGAACGCTGATCATTATGATTTTTTTAAGATGTGTTATGATCATAATTAATCATAACTATCATTTAAATCTGTGTTCTATTAAGGTCTATTCGTTTGTTAATTCATCAAGTTCTACTTTATGAAGATGGGTAATTTTCTTACCGAGAAACCTTTCTGCAACCTCTCGGAATTTTGCCGGCACATCGCTTACATAGAATTCCGCCTGACCATGATGAACAGATTGATTTCTTAATTGTCTTCCATTCAGATAATCTTCTACTAATTTTGCAGCTGGAGTGCCAGAATCAATCAGCTTAACATTTCTGCCAACAACTTTTTGAATAACTTCGGCAAGTATTGGGTAATGAGTGCAGCCAAGAATTAAACTATCAATTTTCTTTTCGCGAAATTCAATTAAATATTCCTTAGCTACAAGTTCAGTTACTTTATGATCGAGCCACCCTTCTTCGGCAAGCGGAACAAACAACGGGCATGCTTGTTCATAAACTTTCACTTTTGAATTTAATTTCTTCAATTCGTGCGCATATGCTTTATTATTTATTGTTGCTCTTGTTCCTATAACGCCAACAACTCCTTTTTTCGATTCCTGCAATGCTAATTTTGCGCCGGGTTCAATCATACCAATAACAGGAATAGTTAAAAATCTTTTTAATTCTTTTAATGCAATTGCAGAAGCAGTATTACAAGCAACGACCAAAAGCTTAATATTTTTTCTTAGAAGAAAATTGGCGGCTTGCAAAGAGTATTCAATTACTGTCTCGTTCGATTTTGATCCGTAAGGAACGCGCGCTGTATCGCCAAAGTAAACAATGTTCTCATTCGGCAATAATCTTGAAACCGATTTAACAATTGTTAACCCCCCAATGCCCGAATCGAAAAATCCGATTGGATTAGTTTTATTCATGAAGTTCAATTTATCACCTATAACATTTCTTCAATAGATTGAGTTAATTCGTGCGTAATTAGTTCGTATAGATTTGGAGATATTTTTTTTCTGTTGCGGTCTAGAATGTAAAATGAATCTACAACATCGTCCGCTTTTGTAGAAATTTTTGCAAAGTAGATCGAAAGACCAAGTTCATTCATTTTTTTTGTTATCTGAAAAAGCAGTCCTAACCTATCAGGCGAATAGACATCTATGATAGTGTACTTATCGTGTTTTTCAAAAGCAATTTTCACTTTACCTTTACGCTTAAAAAATTTGTTTTCAATACGCCGCCACTTAGATTTTATCTTGCTGAACTCTTTAGTTATTTGAAGCTCGTTCTCTACTGCAAGATAAAGATCGTGTTTTATTTTTGTGTTCCGTTCTTCATCAATGGTTCCCCCGGTTCGAAAATCCGTTACACTAAAACTGTCTATCACAATGCCGTCTTTACGCGTAAAAATTTTAGCATCGTGAATATTCAGATCGTTGATCGAAAGAGCGCCGCAAATTCTAGAGAGGAGCGCTTCAGAATCCCGCGTAATAACAGTAATAACCGTAAAAGCCCCTTCATCTTTTAAGAAAACAGAAAGAGGCGAACCTTTTTCAATTTCTTCAATATGTTGATTTATTTCTTCGGCAGAGAAATGCTGCAAGTAACCCAAATCATTTATTGAATCGATATGATCTTTTATGGAATCTCCAGAATAAATTTCTGAAGAGCTAATAATTTCTTTTAAATTGTTTGAAAGCAGATCCTGCCCGCTTATTCTTTCATCCAGCATAGTTTTAGTTTTAGTATATAATTCATGCAGTAGATCGCTCTTCCATTTCGTCCACACAACTTGAGATACAGCGGAAAGATCTGCGTAAGTTAAAAGGTAAAGTAAATCAAGCATTTCTGAATTTTGAAACAGCAGTGCAAAATTATTCAAAGTTGATGGGTCATTCAGATTTCGGCGAAATGCAACTTGTTCCATTGTAAGATGATGATGAACAAGGAATTGCGCTATTTCAATTTCATCAGAATCGTAACCGAGCCGCTCCATTATTGAATTTGCCACTTCGGCGCCAATAATTTCATGCCCGGCAACGCTTATCGGTTTTGCAATATCATGAAAAAGAACTGCGATGTTTAGAATGTCTTTTTCTTTAAGCCCTTGATAAAGTTTGCCAAGAATAGAAGTATCATCCGCAAGTTTCTCAAGGTTGTTTAAGGCAATAATAGTGTGTTCATCTGCCGTGTAACAATGATAAACACCAGGTTGAAAGAATCCAATCAGCTCTCCGAATTCCGGAAGAAAAGCGCCCAAAACGCCAAGCTCGTTCATCATTGCCAAAGTTTTACCAACGTTTTTAGGCAGCCGTAAAATTTCTCTAAAGAAGACCGATGATTGATGTTCGGTTGTTTGCGATTCTTCAAGATCAAAAACACGTTCTATAATTTGAGCGCGCAGATTTTCATCAAAGCTGGCATCATGAAGCCCGCTGTAATAGAATGCTCTCAATATTGATGAAAGGGTCAAAGTTGTTTCGCCAATAAATGAAATGTTTCCGCTTTTCAGCATAAATTCATCGTCAAGCCGAATCGAAAGATAATCGCTTAAAGCCGGCGTAATTTCTTCTTCGAAACGCTTCATCATAGTTCTAGAGAATCGTTTTATTATGTTTGCCGCTTCGAAATATTTCCTCATGAATGTATGCCAGCCGTCGCCTGTATAACCTAAAACATGCGCTATTTTTTCTTGATAGATAAATTCAAACCTGTCGTTCTTATGATTAGTAAGTAAATGAAGATGGTTCCGCACGTTAAGTATTGTTCGGTAGCTTTCTTGAAGTCGTGCAACCGCACGAGGAATTATTATTTTCTTCTTTCTTATAATATCGAAAAAATTTTCCGATTGAGTGATCTCTTCCTGAACATTGAGAAGCAATTCATTTTTTAGCGAATAGATCCATTCAACAGCTTGAAGATCGCGCAGACCGCCGGCTGTGTATTTAATATTCGGTTCCAAAACTTTTGCCGATTCACCATATTTCTCGTAACGTAAATGAATATCTTCGAAAAATTTTAAGATCAGCTTTTTCTTATTATCTTCAGTTAATGAAGAGATAAGTTCTTTTATCCATCGCCAATAAAGTTTTTCGTTACCAAGAATGTAGCGCGTTTCAAAAAATTGTGTGAAAGCGTGCAAATCTTCATCAAGAAATTTCTTGATATCGGAAAAATCGCGAATAGTGTGAGAAACTTCTATTCCGGAATCCCAAAGTTTTGTAACGCACTCTTGAATTATTTTCTCGTTACCGTCAACTTCTTTAAAGATGAACATCAAGTCTATATCAGAGAAAGGAGAAAGTTCTCTTCGACTGAAACTTCCAACAGAAGCAACCGCACAATCTAATTTTATCCCTTTAAGCGCACGTAAAATATATTCCTCAACAAGCACGCTCCAACGGATACAAAACTTGAACGAATCTTTAAGAAGATCTTCATCGCTAAAAATTCTGCCGCGGTCTTCTAAAAATTTTTCTTTTAGTTTCAGTGGGTCCATATTTTAATATATCGCTTTTGCAATAGCCGGATTATTTACAAAAAAAATTGGGGGCTTTTCCGTAGAAATACTACGGACAGCCGCATCAAAAAAATCTGTTTAGTCATTCTGAGTTTCGACGCAGTCGGGACGAAGAATCTCAAAGCAAAAGTTGGAGACTCTTCTCCCGATGAAATCGAGATCAGAGTGACAAAATTAATCTATAGTTTTTCAAATCTTGCCTGAAAGAATCTTAGATATTTTGGTTCGTAAACCATAGTTAACCCTTTTATATTCTTCCGTTTGTCAAAAACATCGGCAATTGATTCCACCATAACATCAATATGAGATTGAGTATAAACCCTTCTCGGAAAAGTTAAACGAACCAACTCTAGTTTTGGGTAGCGGTGTTCACCGGTTTTCGGATCGCGCCCAGATGAAACAAGTCCGCGCTCCATACCGCGCACGCCGCTATCAATATAAATTTCTGCCGCAAGAGATTGGGCTGGGAATAAATCTTGTTTTAAGTGCGGTAAAAATCTTTTTGCATCAAGAAAGATTGCATGTCCGCCGAAAGGATAAACAAGCGGTATTCCATATTTTTCCAATTGAGCGCCGCAGTATTCAACTTGCCGAACTCTCATACTAATGTTATCGAATTGAACCATCTCTTCGATACCGCGCGCCATAGCTTCCATATCGCGTCCGGCTAAACCTCCGTAACTGTGCAGCCCTTCGTAAATTACAACCATGTTGCGCGCTTCTTCAAAAACTTTTTTATTGCGCGTTGCAAGAAAGCCGCCAATGTTCACCATTAAATCTTTTTTAGCGCTCACCCATAAACCGTCAAAGTAAGCACACATCTCTTTCAAAATTTGCGCTATTGTTTTATCGGCATATCCTTTCTCTTGCATTTTGATAAAATAAGCGTTCTCTGTTGCGCGAGTAGCATCGAACCAAAGTTTAACTCTATACTTTTGAGTCAAATTATATACTTCTTTCAGGTTTGCCATTGAAAATGGCTGACCGCCAGCCATATTTACTGGACCAGCTATACTAACGTAAGGAATTTTTTTCGGTCCAACTTTTTTAATTAGGTCTTCTAATTTTTGCAAATCAATATTTCCTTTGAAGGGGAATGTGTTTTGCGCATCGTGAGCTTCATCAATAATAACGTCAACAAAAGTTCCGCCGGCAAGTTCTTGATGAACCCGCGTTGTTGTGAAATACATATTGCCGGGAATGAAATCGCCGGGTTTGATCATAATTTTTGAGATCATGTGTTCGGCGGCGCGTCCCTGATGTGCTGGCACAAAGTAAGGCATCCCATAATATTTTTTTACGTTATCCCACAAGTAATAAAAATTTTTACTCCCAGCGTATGCTTCATCTCCGAGCATCATGCCAGCCCATTGATAATCGCTCATTGCATTTGTGCCGCTATCGGTTAAAAGGTCAATGTAAACGTCTTCGCTCTTGAGCAGAAAAGTATTATAGCCGGCTTCTTTTGCGGCTTTCTCACGGTATTGGCGCGTTGTCATTTTAATTGGCTCTACCATTTTTATTTTATACGGTTCAGCCCAACTTTTTTTGATTACTTTTTTTGCCATGTTTTCTCCAAAATAATTATAATAGGAATTATTAATTATGAGTTATGATTTTGGATGTCCGGCGTCAGACAAATTTCTTTTTTAATTTTTTTCTTTTTTGCTCGGCAATTATTTCAGAAGAAATGCCTCCGCGTGTATTAAACTTTGCAGTTATTTTCATGTAACGCGGTTTACAAACTTTAATAAGATCATTCAAGATTTGGTTTGTAACTGCTTCAAAGTAAATTCCATCATTTCGGTAGGATTGTAAATAGAATTTGTAGCTTTTTAATTCCACACATAATTTTTCTGGGATATATTCAAGTATTATAGTGGCAAAATCTGGTTGTCCGGTAACAGGACAAACAGAGGTAAACTCCGGCGCAGTATGAATGATTGTGTAATCCCTTTCTGGATTCGGATTGGGAAATGTTACGAGGAGTTTAGTTTTGTCGGTCATAGATTAACCTTGATTTTTTCTTTGCCGGAATTGAACTTTATAATTTT
The DNA here is from genome assembly GCA_020723965.1 of Melioribacter sp. GTDB lineage: Bacteria > Bacteroidota > Ignavibacteria > Ignavibacteriales > Melioribacteraceae > DYHW01. The sequence continues at coordinate 38,564 of DYHW01000008.1, forward strand.
ATTCCAGTTAATAATTCCATCTATACAGAACTCATTTGCAAATTGGAGACTGAAAATATTTATTTGTCTGGCGTATTCAAGCTCATATTCTTGATTTCTTTCTTTTGCTTTGTAAGCAAGGGGCTCAATAATTTCTGTGTACAAATCAGAATGATCGGAAATAAATTCCCAGAATCTTTGGCCGGCAATTTTTTGGTATTCACCTTTATCTGTTCTGACAACCCTACCATAACAGCATCCGTTTATTGCCTCAACTGGCATTTTCTTAGCATTTGTTCTTAGTCGTTGTTTTGCTTGTCTAAAATTCTCATTCATCTTTTTGATTTGCGATGAATTACCCCAATTTGTTCCAGATTTTACCGCCACTACATAAATTACTCCCTTCTTCACAAATTCTAAATCTAAACCTTCAGCGGATGATTTTTTACCACCATAAACTTTATTGCAAATGAAAATTGCTAATCTTTCTAAAAAACCTCCAAACATGGTCTCTTCTTGTGATGAGATATAAGCGCTTACCAAACTGTTCACAAATTTTTCTGATGTAAGTATGTTCTTGGCTTTAAACAAATATGGATTCTTGCTAAGAAGAATCTCGGAAAGTTTTAATTTGCTTAATCCTTTCTGTCTTGCTTCATGGAAGGAGCCAATATTTTCTTCAATGTAATTTTTTACGTCTTCCAGTGTTAGTTTTGCCATATTTCACCTTAGGTTCTGCAGCAAAAATATTTTGACTTAATTGATTTTCCGCCAACTTGTAATACTCTTTTACAATTTCTATTCCCAACCCTACTCTTCCCATTTTGTTCGCAACATTTACTGTTGTACCTGAACCCATGAACGGATCAAGAACAACATCGCCTTCTTTTGTAAATAGTTTTATAAACCATTCGGGTAATTCATCCGGAAATGCTGCACTATGTTCTTTGTTATTGCATTCAGTTGCAAGGTGGAGAACATTTGTTGGATAAACATAAGCTCTATCCAACCAGTTAGAAACATTTTTTCCGAAACCACTTCCATTTTTTGTATTATCTCTAGTTTTATCAGTCTGACTCAAATTCTTTAATCTCGACTTTGCCCAATCGCCCACCGGAACCATAACTTCTTCTTGATACATATTGAACTGTTTTGATTTATTGAACTGCAATAATCTTTCCCAAGAATCACGAAACCGGTTTGGCCATTTACCTGGATAAGAATTTTTCTTATGCCAAATAAATTCTTCCGTCCAGAACCAGCCTTGTTTTCTCATCTCATGAATTAAATCAATTACATAAGTGTGCCTTTCCCCATCAACAACTTTTTCTTTTATGTTCAGAACAAAAGTGCCAGTTGGTTTTAAAACACGAAGCAGTTGTACTGAAATTGGCAAAAACCATTCAACATATTTATTCGGATGGATTCCGCCGTAAGTAGTTTTTCTGCTGTCAGCATAAGGTGGTGATGTAAAAATCAAATCAACAGAATTGTCTTCAAAATCTTGAAGAACATCTTTACTATCACCGAGATATATTTTAGTCTTACTTTTCATTCTCCTCAATATCGATAGCGTCGTTTGTTGTCATTTCAATTTCTTCTATTTGGAACTGATGTTCTTTTCTATCTTTTTCATTCGACAAATCCTTTTCACCACCAATAAAGAACTCAGCACATCTCATCGCTTCTTCTTCATTCTCCGCTTTAATGACTACACCATAATCTCTCACTAGTGAAACTAAATATTTTTTCATACTACCTCCAAACGTTTTTCAACTCATTCTTCATTCTACATTCTCAATTCGCCATTCTCAATTCTCAATTAAACATACTCCGGTTTTACTTTGTAAGGTATAGGGTCTTCAACGCCGGCTTGCTGGAAACCGCGGAGACGGAACGCACAGCTATCGCACACGCCGCAAGCTTTATCTTCACTCTGATAACATGACCAAGTTAAATAAAGCGGAGCGTCAAGTTCAATTCCTTTTTTTATTATTTCTGCTTTGGAAAGATTAATTATGGGCGTTTCAATTTTTATTTTGGTTTCCGGCTTTGTGCCCAGGTCTACCATCTTTTCGAATGCTTTAAAGAAATCTGGACGGCAATCCGGATAACCGCTGGCGTCTTCGTAAACAGCGCCGATAAAAACTGCCTCTGCGCAAATCACTTCAGCCCAGCTTACGCACGCGCTCAAAATATTTGCGTTGCGGAACGGTACGTATGAACTGGGGATTTCTTTGCTGCCAAGATCAGCTTTCGAAACTTCGATTGATTTATCAGTTAGAGATGAACCGCCGATTTTTGAAAAATGCCCGAAGTCAATCACCAATCTTTTTTTAGCTTTGTAAAAATCCGCGATGTTGTGGAATGCTTTCAGTTCTCTTGTTTCTGTGCGCTGCCCGTAATTAATGTGAATGAGTGCGAGCCGGTGCGTTTGATTCGCGATAGCAGCAGTAACACAGCTATCCATTCCGCCGCTTACTGCAATTACGGCTAATTTATTTTTCACCATAATAAAATCTTATTAAATGCTGGTGAAAAATAGCAAATTGAATCCTGATAATGAAAGCAGTTTTAGGAATAGAACACTGATCTTTTATGATGATTATGATTTTTTATGATCTTAAGTAATCATATAAATCATAACTATCTGCGTGCTATTGTTTTAGTGCTTAAAAGGACAATTGCAATCAGCATCGAAATAATAGATGAAATCAGAAATGGAACTTGCGCGCCAAATTGATCCCACAATATTCCGGCGACAAAAGAACCAATCATTACAGCAAAACTTGAAAGCATTGTTAACAAGCCAATAGCAGAGCCGCGGAATTCATCCGGCACAAGATCTGAAACCCAAGCTTTCGAAACGCCTTCAGTTGAGGAAGCATAAATTCCATACAACGCAAAGAGGAGCCAAACGATCAGATGATTTTCATTCATTGCAAAGCCAAAATAAACGACAGAAAAAATCAGCATTCCGATGATGAAAATTATTTTCTTACCAAGTTTGTCTGCCAGAATTCCAATTGGGTAAGATGCAATCGCATAAATTAAATTATAAAACAGATAACCGAGAATTGCAATTGTATCCGATTGCGAAACTTGTTTCGATTTCAAGATCAAAAAAACATCGCTGCTGTTCGCCAAAGAAAAAGCCGTAAGAGCAACAAGAAGAATTTTGTATTCGCGCGGCGCGATTTTCCAAAATTCTTTATAAACTTTCTTTTTATTCCGAAGGAACGGGTGTTCGGAATTTTTCGCAACGCTTTTTGCATCTTTCACAGTAAATGTAAACGCAATCGCAAATAAAGATGGAACGATAGCGAACAAATAAATCCACGCATACTTTCCAGGAAAAAAGTAGAGAAGTAAAATTGCAGTGAGCGGTCCTGCAACTGCGCCGAGCGTATCCATACTTCTGTGGAATCCAAAAACAGCGCCTGTATTTCCGTTTGCATAACTTGCAAGAAGAGCATCGCGCGGCGCGGTTCGTATTCCTTTGCCTATTCGATCTGTAATACGGGAAAAAATTACAATCGGAACAGTTGCTATCAATCCCGGCAAAGATTTCACAAAGCCGGAAATACCATATCCAATTACAATAAAAATTGAACGCTTCCCGAGTTGATCGGAAAGCGCTCCAAAATATCCTTTCAAAAATCCGGCAGTAACTTCTGCTATTCCTTCAATCAAACCAACAACAGACATTGAAGCGCCAAGAACAACAGTAAGAAAAATTGGCGTGATAGGGTAAAGCATTTCGCTGGCAAAATCTGTAAAAAAACTAACCAGCCCTAGAATGACTACTTGTTTAGAAATTTTCTTGTATTTCATAACTTGCACAAAATTTGAAGTTGAATTTTATAAAAGAGAACTAAAATTCCTACTGATTTTTATTGACTATTTGAAAATAACTTTCAACTTTTAAGTAGAACATTTTACGGCACACCAAATGCAGAACTTCAAAACAATCTTCTGAGTTTTTATTCAGAAATAAATTATAGGAGCCATCAATGGAATTCTATGAACTTCACCCTGAAACCCCGCAAATGCGTTATATCAACAAAGCAGTTAATGTTTTGAAAAGCGGCGGTGTCATAATTTATCCGACTGATACTATTTACGGAATTGGCTGCGATATTTTTAATAAAGAAGCACTAGAACGAGTTTATTTAATCAAGCACGAAGCTGGCACTAAGTTATTCAGTTTTATTTGTCCCGACCTTAAAAAAATTTCCAAATACGCAAATGTATCAGATTATGCATACAGGACAATGAAAAAATTATTACCTGGTCCTTATACTTTCATTTTACCCGCAGCGCGTGAAGTTCCCAAAAAACTTTGGTCAAAAAGAAAAACCGTCGGCATCCGCATCCCCGATCATAATGTAGCATTAACGCTAGCAAAAGAATTGGGTAATCCTATAATTAGCACAAGCGTTACAAAACGTAAAGGAGAAATTCTTTTCAATCCTGAGGAGATCAGAGCAATATTTAATAGTCAAGTTGATTTAATGCTTGCAACGGGCGCACTCGAAGGAAAACCGTCCAGCATAATAGATTTGAGCAACGGAGAAGCGAAAATAGTACGCGAAGGCGCCGGCGATGTGAGTATGTTTTATTGAGCTGTAAGTCATTAGCCTTTTGCTGTTAGCTTAAAGAAAAGAATGCGGGTTGTATAGGTAGCCCGTATTTTTTAGAGATCCTCTTTATGAACCATAGTAGCCGCGGCTTGAGCTGTTGGGAATACAATCATTTGGGCAATGTTAACGTGCTGTTTTCTCGATGCGACAAAAACCACTGCATCTGCTATATCATCTGCAGATAGCGGCGAATAACCTTTATAAACACTTTTTGCTTTTTCTTTATCGCCATAAAAACGAACATCACTAAAGCCGGTTTCTACTAAGCCGGGATCAATTGTGCTTACTCGAATATTTTTATCAATCAAATCCATCCGCAAAGATTTTGTAATAGCGGTAACGGCATGTTTAGTTGCACAATAAACTGAGCCTTTGGCATATGCTTCGTGTCCGGCAATTGATCCTATATTTATAATATGCCCGCTTTTTCTTTCGACCATTTGAGGAAGAATTGCATGAGTTACATAAAGTAATCCTTTTACATTTGTATCTATCATCTCTTCCCAGCCGTCTGGGTTGTCTTCATAAAATTTGTTAAGCCCGCGTCCAAGTCCGGCATTATTTATTAAGATATCTATTTTCTTAAACCCAGCAGGAAGAGAGTTGATTGTTTTGTTTACATCATTGTGATTGCTTACATCTAACTGGAAAGCGAAAACATTTACGACAAATTTTATTTTAATGTCTTGGGCAATTTCGTTAACCAAATTCAACCGCCGCGCGCTTATGATAATGTTAGCCCCTTCTCTGGCAAAAGCATATGCGCAAGCTTTTCCTATTCCAGAAGTTGCGCCAGTAATAAAGACGGTTTTATTTTTTAATGATTCCATGATTACCTCAAATTTTTACCCAAGTAAATTAGAAATGATAATGCAAGTTAAATTCCCTGTTTCAAATAACAAATCATAAATTCCCAAAAACAAATTACAGTTATGAACCAAAAATAAAAGACCAACGCCTTATTAACATTTTTATTTGATATTTGGTTAGATTTTTTCCGGATTTAATTCGATAGTTTATCTATATTTTTTTAATTTGAATATGTAATTCAATCCTTTCAAATAAATTTAATAGTCGGTTGGAACTAGAAACTCTCGAGAAGAGAACAGATACTAAACTTTACTGCCATCACTGCGGCGATGAATGCGCAGATGAACTAATTTATATCAGCGAAAAAGTTTTCTGCTGCAACGGATGCAAAACCGTCTATGAAATACTTGATAGAAGTAATCTTTGCGATTATTATAAAATAGATATAAACCCAGGGATAAAACGTAAAGATTACATCAAACGGAACTACGAATTTCTTGACGATCCCGACCTCAAACAAAAACTTATAGACTTTACCAATGGAAGGCGCTCAAGTGTAACATTTAATATTCCGCAGATGCATTGCAGTTCGTGCATATGGATTCTAGAAAATCTTTACAAACTAAATGGGGGCATAATTTCGTCAAAAGTTAATTTTCTTCAGAAGATTATTTCTATCGCCTACTTAGAAGAAAAAACTTCACTTAAAGAAATTGTTGAGCTGCTCGATTCTATCGGCTACGAACCGCAATTGAACCTGGATGGACAGAAAGATGAAAATGTAAAAACCGAAAACAAAAAACTTTATTACAAAATAGGGATTGCTGGTTTCTGCTTTGGCAACATTATGCTTCTCAGTTTTCCGGAATATCTTTCTATAAATATTGCCGAGCACACCGAATTAAAAAAAATATTCGCTTATCTAAACATTATTTTATCTCTGCCGGTTTTCTTTTACAGCAGCAGTTATTACTTCGTCTCTGCTTGGAAAGGATTAAAGAAAAAAATTGTAAATATTGATGTGCCTTTGGCGCTTGGCATTGCGGCTTTATTTTTCAGAAGCATAATTGATATAATTTTTTTGAACGGTCCTGGTTTTCTTGATTCACTTGCCGGCTTAGTTTTTTTTCTTTTAACCGGCAGACTTTTTCAAAACAAAACATACAACACGTTAAATTTTGAACGGAACTACAAAACATATTTTCCTATTGCAGTTACTATCCGAAAAAATAAACAGGAAACAACTATTCCTGTCGAAAAACTTCAAATTGGCGATCGATTTATTATCAGAAATAACGAGCTTATTCCTGCAGATTCGATTCTAATCAAAGGCGCAGCTAACATTGATTACAGTTTTGTAACGGGGGAAGCAATGCCTGTTCGGGTTCAGAATGGAGAAATGATTTACGCCGGCGCAAAACAAATGGGCAGTGCAATAGAAATTGAAATGATTAAAGAAGTTTCTCAAAGTTATCTAACGCGGCTTTGGAATAATAAAGCATTTCACAAAGATGAAGCATCGCGCATAACGGCATTTGCAAACGTTGTAAGCAAATATTTTACGTTCGCTATTTTAGCGCTTGCCGTAATAGCGACAATAATTTGGCGGCACAATTATACGCTTGCGTTTAATGCTTTTACGGCAGTGCTAATTATTGCGTGTCCATGTGCTTTAGCTCTTTCAACACCTTTTGCGCTTGGCAATACTCTGCGCATCTTCGGCAGGAACAAATTCTATTTGAAAAATACTCACGTAATCGAAAAGCTTGCGGCAGTCAACACAATTGTCTTTGATAAAACTGGAACGATTACAGAAAACGGCGCTTCAGATATACAGTTTGTCGGCGATGAGTTGAGCCGCCATGAGAAAATCATCATTAAATCAACCGTAAGAAATTCAACGCACCCGCTCAGCTATGCAATTTTTGAATCGCTCAATTCTGAACTAACAAAAAATATCGAACACTACGACGAGCAAATAGGCAAAGGAATTCAAGCAGCAGTTGATGGAGTTGAAATAAAACTCGGTTCGAAAAATTTTGTTGTCGGAATTACCGGGCATTATGAAGAAGATACAACAACAAAAGTTCTTCTTTCAATAAACGGTTATGTGAAAGGTTATTTTAAGATTGCCAATAAATACCGCGAAGGATTGAATAAAATTATTCCTGAACTTGAGAAGAATTATAAACTCGCTTTACTTTCCGGCGATAACGAGGGGGAAAAAGAAACGCTTCGGAAATTTTTTGGCAAAGATGCTGAAATGCATTTCCGTCAATCGCCTCATGATAAACTGAACTTCATTCAAAAGCTTCAATTAAAGGACAAAAAGATTTTGATGATTGGCGATGGGCTAAACGATGCCGGCGCGCTTAAACAAAGCGATGTTGGCATTTCTATTTCTGATGATACAAACAATTTCTCCCCGGCGTGCGACGGAATTCTAGATTCAAACTCCTTTAGCAGATTGAAAGATTTTATTTTATTTTCAAAAACGAGCAAGCGGATCATCTATTCTAGTTTTATATTGTCTTTAGTTTATAATATCATAGGGTTAGGATTTGCGTTTCAAGGAGCGCTTTCTCCACTAATCGCAGCTATACTAATGCCTCTTAGTTCAATTTCTGTCGTGCTGTTTACAACTTTATCTACAAACATTTTGGCAAAACGTAAAGGATTGATTTAATGTCTGTAATAGTTGTTCTGATCGGTGCAAGTTTGTTGGTTGCTATTGGATTCTTAATCGCATATTTGTGGGCTGTAAAATCGGGTCAGTATGACGACAAGTATACACCGTCGGTTCGTATTTTATTTGATGACTCTAATAGAATAGAAGATGGGAACCGGAAAATGGAAGACGGAAAGTCTTGTCCATAGGATTTCTTAGTAGATGCTGAATCTCGATTCTTGATACAAGTATAAATGTCTGCTCCGTAGGTGCGAAATATTTATAAAAATCGTTAATAATAAATTGTTAAAAGCTCCGTTAAGAACGATATAAAAAAAATTATAACTTATTAGAGACTTCCGAAAAATTGATTTGACAAGAAAATGAATTCATTTGTCATTCTGGATTTAGTCCAGAATCCACTTTTTAGATTCAGGATCAAGCCCGGAATGACACTAATCATTAATTTTTCCGAAGTTTCTTATAGATAATAAGGAGTTCTATAAATGCAGGCAGAGAAATTTAGTTACGATAATCAAGTTGTAAAGCAATTTATAATAGCCGCTGTAGTTTTTGCAATTGTCGGAATGCTTGTCGGTTTGATTATCGCCGTTCAACTTTATATGCCCGAATTGAATTTCGGAATTGCATATTTAACATTTGGCAGGATACGCGCGCTCCATACTAACGCAGTAATATTCGCCTTTGTGGGGAATATTATCTTTGCCGGCGTTTACTACTCTTTACAAAGAGTTTCAAAAACACGAATGTGGAGCAATTTTTTAAGCCAATTCCATTTTTGGGGATGGCAGTTAATAATAGTTGCCGCAGCAATTTCTTTGCCGCTCGGGTTTACAACCAGCAAAGAATACGCAGAACTTGAATGGCCCATTGATATTGCAATTGCCGTTGTTTGGCTTGCTTTTGGCGCAAACTTGTTGGGAACTATTATTAAAAGACGCGAGCAGCATATGTATGTTGCCACCTGGTTTTATATTGCAACTTTTGTTACTGTAACTGTATTGCACGTTGTAAACTCTGTTGAGATTCCCGTTGGTTTTCTAAAAAGTTATCCTGTTTATGCGGGCGTTCAAGATGCTCTAGTTCAATGGTGGTATGGACACAACGCTGTTGCCTTTTTCTTAACAACTCCATATTTAGGAATGATGTACTACTTTTTGCCGAAAGCCGCAAATCGACCGGTTTATTCTTATAGATTATCAATCCTCCACTTTTGGGCTTTAATCTTTATTTACATTTGGGCTGGTCCTCATCATCTTCTTTACTCTGCTTTGCCGGATTGGGCACAATCGCTCGGAACAGTTTTTTCAATAATGTTAATTGCCCCTTCTTGGGGAGGAATGATCAACGGATTACTAACGCTACGCGGGGCATGGGATAGAGTGCGCGATAACCCCGTTTTAAAATTTATGGTTGTTGCTGTAACAGCATACGGAATGGCAACGTTTGAAGGTCCTCTGCTATCGCTTAAAAATGTAAATGCAATTGCTCACTTTACAGATTGGATTATAGCGCATGTTCATATTGGAGCGCTTGGCTGGAACGGAATGCTTTCATTTGGAATTTTGTATTGGATGGTTCCTAAAATGTGGGGAACAGAATTATATTCTAAAAAATTGGCTAATGTTCATTTTTGGATCTCTACGCTCGGAATTGTTTTTTATGCTGTGCCTATGTATTGGTCTGGCATTGCACAATCTTTAATGTGGAAACAATTTACTCCGCTCGGTATTCTTCAATATCCAAATTTTCTTGAAACAACATTGCAAATAATTCCTATGCACATTATTCGTTCGATAGGCGGGTTACTTTTTTTTATCGGACTCTTCTTACTTGGGCATAACTTAAGAATGACAGCAAAGCAAGGCAGGTTTATTAAAAATGAAGAAGCCGAAGCCGCTCCCTTAGTAAAAGAAATTGATAAGCTTAAACGCGGCATGATTCACCGCTGGTTAGAAAAGAGACCTGTTAAGTTTACTTTGTTATCTCTGCTGGCAATTTCAATTGGCGGATTAGTTCAAATTATACCAACTATTGTAATAAAATCGAACATTCCAACAATATCAAGCGTAAAGCCATATACTCCGCTTGAACTTCAGGGAAGAGATATTTACATACGCGAAGGATGCAATGCATGCCACTCTCAGTTAGTTAGACCATTCAGATCTGAGACTGAACGATACGGCGAATATTCTAAAGCGGGTGAGTATGTTTATGATCATCCATTTTTATGGGGCTCAAAACGAACAGGTCCGGATTTAATGCGTGTTGGGAAAAAATATTCTAACCTTTGGCACTATTTACATATGGAAGACCCGCTGTCAATGTCGCCCGGCTCAATAATGCCGCCTTATCCATGGCTTTTAACTGAAAACATAGATACATCTTCAACCGCCGCAAAAATCAATGCAATGCGTTCAATTGGCGTTCCATATGAAAAAGGTTACGAAAATTTTGCTAATCAAGATTTAGTTAAACAGGCAAATGAAATTGCGGAAGATTTGATTAAAAACGGAGTTCCCGCCGAACCCGATAAAAATATTATTGCTTTGATTGCATATTTACAGCGGTTAGGAACTGATATAAAAGTAAATCAACCGGAAAGCAAGCGATGATATCAGAATATTTTAGTTCGATACAAGAATTAACCTTCTACGCAATTATTTTTGTTATAGTTTCATTTTTACTTTTTGTTATCGCTTTAATTTGGGTTATCCGTTTAGATAAAAAATATGTTAATTATATGGAAAATATTCCGTTCGATTCAAACAGAGAAACCAAAAATAATTCAGAGAAAAAAGATGAAGTCAATCAATAAAATTTTATTTGCGGCTTTCTTTATAATAATTACTTTAATCAATCACTCATTCGTTTTTGCCGAAACTGAAACTGCTGTTGATTTAGATAAAGTAATGAAAACGATGCTGGCAGTTACTTTGATTATTATTGCAGTTGTAATATGGCTTTTTGTTGTCTATTCCGAAAAAAATGATAATGAAGGAATTCTATTTAAAACTCCTTTCAAAGTTTTTAAGCAATACATAACCAAAATGTCGCCTATCGAAAAAGAATCAGAAATGCTTCTTCATCACAAATACGATGGAATAGAAGAATTAGATAACCGCATACCGCCATGGTTTAATTTTTTATTCTACGGCACTATTATTTGGGGAATTATTTACATGCTTGTTTTTCATGTGTTTGATGATGGTCAAGTTCAATCGAAAGAATATGAAGCTGAGATGAACCAAGCGGCTGTTGAGAGACAAATTTTAGTTAAGACAGGCGCATTCTTAAACGAGGAAACCGTAACAGCGCTTTCTGATGCCGCTGTATTATTAGAAGGGAAAGAGATATTTATAAAGAATTGTGCTTCATGCCACGGGCAAAATGGTGAAGGAACTGTTGGCTCAAACCTTACAGATGATTTTTGGATTCACGGCGGCGGCATAAAAAATATTTTTACTGTCGTTAAATATGGCGTGCCTGCAAAAGGAATGATAAGCTGGCAGACACAGCTTGCCCCCCGAAAGATGCAAGCTGTTTCAAGTTACATTCTTACTCTTCATGGCGCTAATCCGCCAAATGCTAAAGCGCCCGAAGGAGAGAAGTGGGAAGAACCGAAAACAAATAAATAACACCATCAAACATCTGAAAAATATCGTTTGTTATTTCCCTCTCGTTATTGTTAAGATTTTTCCCCCTACTAATCGGGGTAGAAATGGCATCCAAGAATTTTTTAGAAGTTTGTCTTATAACTTTTTTAGGAGCTGACTCAAAACTTATTTTTTGTAATGCTGGACTTGAACCGGCATTCAATAATCTGTAGAATTCATCGAATTTTAGATTCCGCATCAAGTGCGGAATGACCGTTTCACATCTTTTGAGACAGTGCCGTTATTATGCATCTATTTTATGAGAATTCAAGACAACAATTACCAAAAAGAAGCTTTCAGAGATTCCATTGCAACCGTTACAAAAGAAGGAAAGCGCAAATGGGTTTATGCTAAAAAACCTTCAGGTAAATTTCATAATGCAAGAGCGCTTGTTAGTTTTTTTCTTTTAGCTTTTTTATTCGTAGCGCCGTTTGTAAAAATTAACGGGCATCCTTTTATACTTTTAAATGTAATCGAAAGAAAATTTGTAATCTTTGGTATTCCTTTTGGTCCGCACGATCTTCACCTCTTTGCTCTTGCAATGATTGCTATAATCATTTCGATCTTTTTATTCACGGTTATATATGGAAGAATTTTCTGCGGATGGTTCTGTCCGCAAACTATTTTTATGGAGATGGTCTTCCGCAAAATTGAATATTGGATTGAAGGCGACGCAAAAAAACAGATTGCTTTAAAGAACTCAGAATGGAACGGCACTAAAACATTTAAGAAAGCATTCAAGCATGTTGTTTTTTTTGTTATCTCATTTTTGATTTCAAATATTTTTCTTGCCTACATAATCGGCTCAGATAAGCTTTTACAGTTAATATCGGAAACGCCGACTCAGCGCTTTGGGGCGTTCATTGCCATACTAATATTTTCTGGTCTGTTTTACTTTGTATTCTCATATTTCCGCGAGCAAGCGTGCGTAATTCTCTGTCCATACGGAAGATTGCAAGGCGTTATGCTCGATCCAAATTCTATCGTTATTCATTACGATTACAAACGCGGAGAGCCTCGCGGTAAATTCAAAAAAGATGAAATTAGAACAAATGGCAATTGCATTGACTGCCATCTTTGCGTTGATGTTTGCCCAACCGGTATAGATATAAGAAACGGAACACAGCTTGAATGTATAAATTGTGCAGCTTGTATTGATGAATGCAACAGCGTTATGAACAAAATAAATAAGCCGCGCGGGTTAATTCGTTACGCTTCAAAAAAACAAATTGAAACCGGAGTCCAGTCACTTTGGACACCGCGTGCAATCGCTTACACTATTGTTCTGTTCTTCTTATCAACTCTGATCTTATACATGCTTCTTAACCGCACTGAAGTTGAGTTAAGCGTCTTAAGAACTCCTGGAATTTTATTCCAAGAACAACCGGGCAAAAAAATTAGTAACCTATATGATCTTAAAATTGTGAACAAAACTTTCAATCCGCTTTCGGCTTCTATTTCTTTAGAGAATATTAAAGGCGAAATAAAAATAATCGGAGGTGATCTGCTCATTAAACCGCAAGGAGTTACCGAAGCAAAGTTTCTCGTCATTCTGTCTAAAAATGAAATTCATAAATTAAAAACTCCTTTACAAATTGCAGTTAAATCAAATGGGAAAATTTTAGATATTATAAACACAACTTTTTTAGGAAGAATTAGTAAATGAAAATAAAATTCAATTGGGGCTTAGGAATTGCGTCCGTTTACATTCTTTTCTTGATTGGCTCGCTTGTTATGGCTGTAATTTTTATGAGTCAAGATGTTAGTTTAGAAACAACGGATTATTATGCAAAAGGAATTGTATATCAAGAGCAGATTGATAAAATGAACAGGACAAAATCTTTGCCCGAACAATTAGAAATAATTGCTTCAGATGGCGTTTTGCTCTTTTCATTTCCAAAAATTTTTAGACACAATGAAATTGATGGAACTATACATTTTTACCGCCCATCTAATTCATCAAAAGATTTCACAATAGCAATTGCGCCCGATACTGCACGGGTTCAATCAATTGGAACAACAAATCTTGAAAAAGGATTGTGGAAAATTAAAATTGATTGGGACGCAGATGGGAATTTATATTTCAACGAAAAAATTGTGATGATAAACTAATGGAAATTTGGACAGGTTTTTTAGTTGGTCTATTAGGAAGTTTACACTGCGTTGGAATGTGCGGACCAATTGCTTTAGCGCTTCCGGTTTTTGAGGAATCAAAATTCAAAATCTTTGCGGGAAGATTTCTCTATAATTTCGGCAGGATAATTACTTACTCAATTATGGGCGCATTGTTCGGCTTTTTCGGAAGCAGAATAGTTTTGTACGGGCTGCAGCAGGATCTGTCAATTGCATTCGGCGCGGCTATTCTGTTTTATGTTTTGGTCCCAAGAAAAATCAAAGTAAAAGTTTCTGAATTCTATTTTTATAAAAAGATTGTCAACTTTATAAAAAAGAATTTTAATAAACTCATCTCTAAAAAATCTAACAGTTCGCTTTTTACAATTGGATTGCTTAACGGAATTTTGCCGTGCGGATTTGTTTATGTAGGAATTGCGGGCGCCGTATCTACTGGCAGTTCCATTTCCGGCGCTTTATATATGGCTCTCTTTGGGCTTGGAACTTTTCCTATAATGTTTGCAACTGCAGTTTTAGGCAGAGTTATCAGTTTTAATTTAAGAAGAAGGATCAATAAACTAATTCCGGCTTTTGCTGCTATTCTTGCGGTTCTTTTCATTTTACGCGGATTGAATCTCGGTATTCCATTTCTTAGTCCTAAATTTTCAGAACCAACTGCACAAACCAAAGTTCCCCCTTTGCCGGATTGCTGTGAATAATTCGAGTTTCTTGACCCGACTTGCGCTGTATCAAGTCAATATAATTTCATTCGACTCTTACTTATATTTTTTTAAATTTCCCTTAAGAATTTCTTTAACGAAAGGAAGACGATGCACAAACATTTCCTAATGAAAGTTGAAGAGTATGTCCGGTTCATTCTCGAAACAAGAACTCCTTCTCAGAACGGATATCATAATCTTGCTCACACAAAAGACGTTGTAGAATCTTGCGTCGAAATTGGGATTGGAGAGAAAGTTTCTCCGGACGACTTAGAGATGATTCAGATTGCCGCATGGTTTCATGATCTGGGTTATATCGAAAAGACAGAAGGGCATGAAGAACTTAGCGCAATGTTTGCAAGCAATTTCTTGACAGAAGAACATTTCCCGAATGATAGAATAGAAACAGTTATCTGCTGTATTCTTTCAACAAGGGTTCCGCAAAACCCAATGAATAATTTGGAGAAGATTATTTGTGATGCTGACTTAAGTCATTTTGGCAGAAAAACATTTTTTGAGTGGAATAATAAATTTAGAGTTGAATACGAACATTACAGTCACCGCAGACTCACAGAATATGAATGGATAACCAAGACAATTGATTTTGTAACCCGGCATAACTTCTTTACCGATTATGCCTTGCAAAATTTTTCCACACAGAAGAAAGAAAATTTACGTCAACTTCAACTGCAGCTAGAACATGTTTTAGATCAAACAAAATAAAAATACTCAAGCAACTATTGGCAACTAACAACAATCAAAATGAAAACACTTTATCTCATTCGTCATGCAAAATCAAGCTGGGATAACACTGAACTTTCAGATTTTGAACGCCCATTGAATAAGCGGGGCAATCGCGATGCCCCTTTTATGGCAAATTTGTTAAAAAGTAAAAATATTCAGCCAGATCTATTAGTTAGCAGCAGCTCTCTAAGAGCATACTCTACTGCTGAATATTTTGCTAAAGAATTCAACTATCCAATTGAAAAGATTAAAACTGATGAACGAATTTATGAAGCTACATCTAAAATTATTGTCGAAGTTATTAAGGAAATAGAAGACTCATTTTCAACGGTTTTTCTTTTTGGGCACAATCCAGGTTTATCCAACATTGCTAATATTATTAGCGATAAATTAATTGAACCAATGCCAACATGCTGCGTAGCTGGATTCGAATTAAAAGTTAATTCATGGAAAGAATTGGAAAGACACTGCGGAAAACATGTTTTATACGAATATCCGAAGAAACATCCTTAGCAGACGCTTTATTACTCCGGAAAAAATCAAGAGAAGTTTTAGACAGCTTAAAAGTTTCTTAAAACAAATTCCTAAAACAAACTGAGTTCTTTAATCGTCAGTTAATGAGGAGATTAAAAGCTATAGAATTATTCCAGAAATTTGGATACGCAAAAAATTATCTTAATCTTTATAAATACAATTTGAGGGTTAAACCATATACTGATTATAGGGGAAGTAACAAAATCAATAAAGTAATTCTCCGCTGGCAGTTTGTGATTTAGCACACAACATAAAAATTTGGTCAAAAACACCACAAATTTTTATTAACTTTTATCACACGATTATAGGGACGCTTTCCAAAGCTAATGAACGTTTCTTAGAAACTTTTGTATTACTTTTAAACTGTTAAACCAAGAACATATGGCTTGTGTCAAATGCTCACTAAACAGGAGAGGCAAATGAATAAATACCGTATACCGGAAAATCTTGCCATAAGCGATTCCGGATTTCTTTTTCTCGCTTCAACAGGAGAAACATTCAGCGTAAATGAAATTGGCAAAGAAATATTAAAAGGAATTCAATTGCATAAAACCGATGAAGAGATTATAAATGATCTACTAAATGATTATGATATTGATAAACAAAGTCTGCAAAAAGATTTTGACGATTTTATTTTACAACTACAAAAAAATAATTTAGCACTTTTATGAACATAGCTGTTACTGGACTAAATGCAACTGATAATCCGGGGCCGGGAGTTCCAGTTATAAGAAGCATTAAAGAGAGCAAAGAATTTAACGGGAAAATTATTGGGTTAGTTTACGATTCGCTCGAGCCGGGCATCTACATGGAAAACCTCGCTACTAAGTGTTATCAAATCCCTTATCCATCAAGCGGATTAACGCATTTTTATGACCGCCTCGAACTTATTCATGAAAAAGAAAAAATTGATCTAATAATTCCTACTTTAGATTCCGAGTTGTATGCGTTCATAAAGCTCGAAGACCAACTAAACAGATTAGGCATCAAGACATTTTTACCAACAATTGAGCAATTGAATATCAGAGGAAAAGATAAGCTCTTTAATTTTTGTAAAGATAACGGAATTAAAGTTCCGCGAAATGTACTTGTAAATTCAGTTCAAGAACTACAAAAACTTCCGGATGATTTCGATTTTCCTCTTGTTGTTAAAGGAATATTTTATGACGCTCAAATTGTCAATAATATTGAAGAAGCTGTTTCCGCATTTCAGAAGCTTAGCTACAAATGGGGTTTTCCAATTATCATTCAAGAGCATGTTGCGGGCGATGAATTTAATGTTGTTGCATTAGGCAACGGAAAAGGATCTTTAACAGGCGCAGTTGCGATGCGTAAACTTTATATCACCGAGAAAGGGAAAGGTTGGGCGGGAGTTACAATCAATGAAAAAAAATTGTTTGAAATATCCCGGCTCGTAATCGAAAAAACAAAGTGGCAAAGCGGAATGGAGTTGGAATTTATTAAATCTAAAAATGACAACGAATATTATCTCTTAGAAATTAATCCAAGATTTCCGGCTTGGGTTTATCTTGCAACTGCCGCAGGGCAAAATCTTCCGTATGCTCTTATTAAGCTTGCTCAAGGAGAAAAAGTTGAACCGTTCGAAAACTTTACGGCTGGAACAATTTTCGTCCGCAGTTCTTGGGACCTTATTACAAACATCAAAACTTTTGAAAAAATTTCTACGCTTGGAGAATTGTAATGAACACAAAGAATAAATATGAACGTCCCGTAATAAATAAATTTTATTCGGGAATGATGAATAAATTCGGGAGCCAAACAATAGCTTCTCCTTTGAAAGAAATAGAAGGAAAGCGGCTGAACGACCTAACGGATAAGTTTGGTTCTCCACTTTTTGTTTTATCGGAAAAGAAAATTAGACAAAATCAAAAATCTGCAATTCGCATTTTCAAAACGCGATATCCAAAAGTTCAGTTTGCGTGGTCATATAAAACTAATTATCTAAATGCGGTTTGTAAAATATTTCACCAAGAAGGTTCTTGGGCAGAAGTGGTTTCCGAGTTTGAATATGAAAAAGCAAAACTGCTTGGCGTGCGCGGTGAAAATATTATTTACAACGGTCCGGAAAAAAGCAGGGAAAGTTTAATTACCGCAATTAAAGACAGAGCTAAAATTCACATAGATCATTTTGACGAATTGTATGATCTGATTGAACTGACCGATGAACTTAAACTAAAAGCAAGAGTTGCAATCCGCGTAAATATGGATGTTGGCATTTTTCCAAAATGGGACCGCTTCGGATTCAATTTTGAAAACGGCGAAGCTCATCAAGCCATAAGAAGAATTACTGCGCAGAAAAATTTGGAATTAATTGGATTACACACTCACATCGGTACATATATTACGTATGCAGAAAGTTACAAAGTTGCCGCTTCTAAGTTGATGAATCTTGCAAATTGGATTTATGATGAATATAAAATAACAATTGACTACATAGATATGGGCGGCGGCTTTGCTTCATTAAATACGCTTAAAGGGCAGTATTTACCAGCCGAACAGACAGTTCCTTCATTGGATCAATATGCAGATGCAATTGCAAACGGTCTTCTCGAAGTGCGCTACAAAGGGGAAGAACTTCCAACATTATATCTTGAAACCGGAAGAGCGTTAATTGACGATGCTGCTTATCTTATTTCTACGGTTATTGCAAATAAACGACTTTCAGATGGAACGCGCGCTCTAATTATTGATGCGGGCATAAATTTTCTTTTCACAAGTTTTTGGTATAAGCATAAAATATCGCAGGCAACCGAAGCGGACGCTCACACAGAAAATACCGCAATCTACGGACCGCTTTGCATGAACATTGATTGCATTAACGAAGGAATGAATTTCCCTGCAATGAAAAAAGGAGAAAAGATTGTTATGGAATACGTCGGCGCATATAATATGACGCAGTGGCTTCAGTTCATCAAGATGCGCCCGAACATAATTATGATTATGAATGACGGCTCTATTGAATTAGTTAGAAAAGCCGAAACGCTGAATTATTTACTTGAACAGGAATTATTACCTTTAAAGCTAACTTGAGTTTGGCGGAAAAATACAGAATGCACTCTTTTATCAATTCAATATTATATTCTTACGCTCAGATTTTCTTTTCCAACCGCAGATGGTTCGGAGCTGTTATTCTTTTTGCAACTTTTTTCGAACCGCAAATCGGTTTGGTGGCATTATGCGGAGTGATATTATCAAATTCAATAGCGTATTATTTGAAGTTCGATCCTCAGAAAATTGAAAGCGGTTTTTATGGCTTTAACGGAATTTTATTCGGCGCCGCAGTTTCATTTTTTTTCAAAATGGATTTCACTCTTGCAGTTATAGCCGTCATCTTTATTTTTATTACTTTTTTCATAACTACGGTAATAGAACATTACTTTGCAACAGCATTCAATCTACCCGGCTTAAGTCTCCCATTCATCATTTCTTTTTTCATTTTTATTGTATTTGTAACAAACTACAGTTTCACCTCGCACAATTATTCTTTCGCACTTTTTGAAGAGACAAAGTATTCCGCGCATTTTTTGGTAAAAGCATACTTTCAATCGTTATCGTTGATTGTGCTTCAGCCAAATTTTTTAGCCGGCGCGTTGATTGCAATTGCGCTCTTATTTTTTTCGCGCGTTCTATTTGTGTTAAGCATTTTTTCATTCATCGTTAATATTTTGTTTCTCGAACTGCTTCTTCCGCAAATAAGCGCTAATATTCTTTTGATTACGGGCTTAAACTCCATTTTGACTTCCTTTGCAGTAGGCGGTAGTTTAATTTTACCATCGCGTAAAAGTTTTTTCTTCGTATTATTTTCGGTAATGATAATCGTGATACTCACCGGATTTTTCTACCGGCTCTTCTACTTCGCTGCTCTTCCAATATTCGTTCTTCCGTTCAATTTTTTTGTTCTGCTCGCAATTTATAGTTTGAAGTTTAGAAAAGACCAAACCGATTTGACGTTACTCTATTTTGCGCCAGGATCGCCGGAAGAAAATCTCTATTATCATCTAACAAACAAAGCCCGCTTTGAAAACTATAAATATTACTTTGCTGAACTTCCATTCTTTGGCGAATGGTTTGTTTCGCAAGGATTTGATGGGGCTTTCACTCACAAAGGCGAATGGAAATATGCTTGGGATTTTGTGGTTGTCGATGAAAACCTATCGGAATTTTCGAACGAAGGCGAATCGCTTAAAGATTATTATTGTTACAAACTTACCGTAACTGCTCCATTAGACGGAGAAGTTGTTAAAGTTGTCAACGATGTAGAAAACAACAAATTAGGACAAATTAATATCGCCAAAAATTGGGGCAACACAGTCATCATCAAACACGATTTTGATTTTTATTCACTACTTTCTCATCTCGAAATAGATTCTATAAAAGTTGTAGAAGGGCAGAAAGTAAAGAAAGGAGACGCAATTGCTCTTTGCGGAAACAGCGGAAGATCGCCTTCGCCGCATATTCATTTTCAATTTCAGCCGACAGATAAACCTGGCGATAAAACAATCCGCTACCCAATAGCCAATTACCTCGAAAAAGTTGAAAACAATTGGCAGTTACGCGGCTTTGATTTTCCGAAGGAAGCAACCATAATAAAAAACTTAGAAACTAATAAAACTCTAAAAAAAGCATTCGACTTCCAGCTTGGCGAAAAATACAAACTTGAGATTACTCACAACAGCAAAACAGAAATTGAAGAATGGGAAGTAAAGATCACAAACGATAATATTTACTACATCGAATCATCTACCGATGATAAAGCAACTTTCTTTATTGCTAATAAGATTTTGTATTTTACAAATTATAGCGGCAATAAAAAATCGGCATTATATTATTTTTATCTGTTGGCAATACAGATTCCATTCTGTTCAGAAGAAACAATTTTTTGGAAAGACCATTATTCAATTGCTAAACTTCCAATAAAGTTTATCAGATATTTTTCAGAATTCTTTTTGATGTTAAACCATTTTATTTCGGCAACGGGAAAGTTTTCTATTCATACAAAAGAAAATAGCTCTATAATTGTAGCCAATAAGATTGAAATAAAAGGAAGTTCTTTATTTTCGTTTATAAAGAAGAACTTCGCCGGCCATATTTCTGTTGATAATGAAGGAAATTTAACCGGCTTTGACTTTAGCCAAGAAAACAAAAAATTAGCATATGTAAAATTTATTAACTAATCGGAGAATTAAAATGAAGAAGTATATTTTTATCAGTTCGGGATTTGTAGCGGTTATTTTAGTTTTACTTTCTATTCGGCTCTTTTCTCAAAACCAATCCGATAAAGTAAAAGCTTTCAACATTTCTATTCAGTATGAAGTGAAGAACGATTTTCAAAAAGCTATTGCAGAGCTTACTAAAATATATTCGGTTAACGAATCGGACTATTTAGTTAACCTTCGTCTTGGATGGCTCTATTACAATTCAAAGAATTATGGCGAATCCAAAAAATATTACGAAAAGTCGCTCGCAATTAAAAAGAATAACATTGAAGCTATGCTCGGGTTAACTTTGCCGCTTTCTCAATTAGACGAATGGGGAAAAATAGAATCCATTTACAAAGAAATACTTAAAATGGATGCGCAAAACTACACAGCAAATTTACGATTAGGGCAGGTTTACTTAAACCAAGCAGATTATTCTAATGCGCAAAAGTATTTGGAAAAGGTTATTGCGCTTTATCCAAGCGAATATGAGCCGAATTTATCTTTGGGTTGGACTTACTATTATCTCGGCAAGAGGTCTCAAGCGGCAGAGTTGTTTACAAACGCATTAATGTTAAGCGAAAATGATGAATCGGCGCAATCTGGAATAAAATTGGTTAAATGATGAAAAAATTATCTCTTGCTTTGTTATTAGTTTTTGCCGGAATTGGAAACGCACAAACTTACACTTATCCATCGGCTTATCTTACAATTGGAGATTATTCAAACAACACGCAATCCATATCGTTTGCTTTTTACAACACGCTTCAGTTTTCGAAAGAATTTTATCTTGTGAACAATTTGGAAAACCTAATCATTGATAATCCCAAGTGGAAATACGACCAGAAGCATATTGTTTCGCAGGTTATTTATGACGATTTGCCTATAACATTAAAATTAGCGTATGGATTTTATTATGGGAAATATAGTACTACTCCATCACGCAATAATTATGAAGACAATATAAATCTTTATTCAGCAGATTTTATTGGGAAACTCGGTTCATTTTACTTGGGTGCGTCATATACGCGAACAAATTTGGATGGTTATCTGCACCAGACCGTCAACCAAATAACGCCAAGATTTGAAATGCTTTTCGGTGCTAATTTATTTGTATCTGTAAAACCGAGTTACGCTATTCTTGAAGATAAAAGAAAATTATTCTCTGTTTCAGCTAAAGCTCATTATTATGCCGGTTCCGGAGTTCTATTAAAAGCTGGCGGTTTTTACGGTAAGCGTGCTTATTACTTCGACTCTGATTTGATTACATATTTTAATCAAAACGAAACACAGAAAAATAATTTTTTTGGACAAGTGGAATATGTAGTTGATCCAAAGTTGAGGGCAATATTATCATTTCAGCAAACTCAGTTTACTTCATATTCAATTAGATATTATATCTTGGGTGTTAAATCTTTCTTCTCGCTATAATTATTTTTCATAAAATCCGACTGTTTAAAAACAGAAAACCCCGCATTTGCACTGTGGGGTCTAGGAGCTGGCTATGGGACTCGAACCCGCAACCTGCAGATTATCCCGATAAATCGCATAGGCGTCAACTTAATTTTAGAAATTTTTGATAGAAGTTGACCCTGCCGAGTCGGAATTCGTAAAGACAGTAATACATTATTTGGTTGATAAGAAAATTATCCTCGTCGTCAAAATTTCACTTCAAACTGATTGACGGAGTAAAATCGAGCAACATGTCGGAACTTGGGCAGTGGAGTGTGGAAGCCTGATAAGGTATTTACTTTTTAATTTAAGAGAGAAAATGAAAAACACTATAAATGTTCTAACACTTATGTTTTGTTTTACAGTTGTTACTCAAAGCCAAACGCAATTATTCATTACGGATGCACTAAGCGGAACCAATTTTAATCTTACGATAAAAACGGGTTCTGTAAATTTTTATTCCGGGTTTAATACTAACACATTGGGTGTTAATGGCAATTATCTTGGACCAACATTGATACTCCGCAAAGATGATTACATATTAACAGATGTTACGCAGTGCAGGAGAATTGGCTCCATTCCATCAAAAAATCCGAAGCATTAAATCCGAAATTCAAAATGTTAGTATCAAAACAATGCGATATTCACACTGCTTCTGCCCTGTTTTGGATTTTGACCATTTGTATTTATTTAGGATTTCGATATACGAATTTAGGATTTTCTGCAACATTATCGTTTTGCGTAACGCGAGAACCATAATTTAAATATCTTGTTTTGCAAGTTTCTTTGAGGCAATAAAAAGCGGAATTAAACACCATACGGATAGTGTGAATATTAATATGACAAACGAGAAAAACTCGCCGCCAAAAAATCGCAAAAGTTGAGCGCCTGCTGCGCCAAAAATTGTCGGATTGTCTAGAACTATTAAGCTTCCAACTCGAACGAGATCAACAGGATTACCGAAAAGTGAAATGAATACAAATGTATTTGCCGTTTGTCCTTTGAGTAAAACGGTTCCACCGATAACGAGTATATCATAAAATAATTCAAAGAAGAACCAAATAAACAAAACAGTTCCAAAAGCTTTAAGCTTTCTAAAAGAAACAATTGCAACGAATGCGGCAAGAATTAAAAATATAATTGAAAGAAGAAGAATTAAGAATACAAAAGAAATATATTTTGCAAATCCGCTGAAATCAGTTTCAAGAGCAATAAGAATAGCGGAAGAACCGAAGCCAACTGCCGTTGAAAAAAATATTGTTGCAAACAAACCCAAAAGTTTTCCAAATAAAATTTGTTTTCTCGAAATCGGTTGAGAGAAAAGTAATTCCATCGAGCCTTTGTCACTCGTAAAGCTTAACGTTCCCATTACAAGTGCAATTAGAGGAATAATGTACAAAGTCAAATTCAATAAACTCGCCGAAGTGCGCGAGAAATTTTGAATTCCCGAAAATCCTTCTGCGAGTAACCCCGAATAAGAAATTCCTAATACTAATATTCCAAAAATGATTGTGAATATTAATGTCCACTTATTTCTTGTGTTGATTACAAATTCTTGCTTAGCTATCTCAAAAATTATTTTCATAATCTTATTTTTTGTTTACAGCAACCTATTTTGAAGCTTCAATTCCCTTAGAAAGGTCATCCAAAGAAACAATCTCTCCATTTTCATTTTTCAAAAATTCTTTTGCGTCACTCTCATTTTTAAATGACACAAGACCTGAACCCATTGGTGTTTGAAATTCTTCGGCTAAAACAAAAACTGCTGCTTCAAATTTGATCCACTCGCCCGTCTTAAAATCATGAACAAATGTGAAGAGATCTTTATTAGAATCTATTTTATTTTTATATGAGACTAAACAAGCGATATCGTCAAATTTTAATATCTCTGTAGTATTTTCAATTATTATTTCTCCTGCGAATTTCGGATCTGAAATAGCCATTCTGCAAAAGGAACAAATATCTTCGGGATAAATTTCAACTGGTTCAACTTCCTTTTTCCCACAAAAAGAAAAAAAGAACAAGCAACTAATTCCTAATAACAATCCTATCCACTGAAAAGTCGGGGCAGGTATGTTGGAACAAAATTTCAATTTCATATCTCCTCCACCAATGAAAGATACAACTCCTCAAAAGTTTTATTTGTCTCAAAAGACTTTTTAATATTTTCGATCGACTCAAGCATTATCAATTTTCCATTAACAAGAATTGCGACGCGGTCTGCAAGCTGTTCAACTTCAGAAAGCATATGAGATGAAAATAAAATTGTTTTCCCTTCAGATTTTTTCTCTTTAATAAATTCACGCAAACGAATAACGCCATGAGGATCTAAACTTACAGATGGTTCATCTAAAATTAAAATAGGTGTATTTGCCATAGCAACAACTGCAAGACCAAGTTTTTGAATCATTCCACCGGAAAATTTGCTTATATGTTTATCAGAAAAACCGTTGAAGGTTGCTTCTTCGAGCGCACGATCGGCAACATCTTTGCTGATATTCCTCATCTTCCCATAAAATCTGATTATTTCTCTCGCTGTCAAATTCTCTGGGAATACAACTCTCTGCGGTAAATAGCTCAAATATTTTTTCGCTTCAGTTGAATCTGATGAAATATCTACTCCATTGATCAGAATTTTTCCAGAAGTTGGTATGTTTAACCCTACGATTGATTTTATAGTTGTAGTTTTTCCGCTTCCGTTTGGACCCAATAAAGCAAACACCTCTCCTTCATTTACAGTGAATGAAATATTTTTTACTGCAAAAAATTTTCCGTATTGCTTTGTTAAATTTTTTACTTCAATCATTATTGAACCAATTTCTTATGGGAATTCATCCCGACGAAGTCGGGAAAAGATTTTTTCTTGATACTTTAATATAAATCGTAATAAAAAATATATACGAAAAAAATATTATCAATAAACTGCTCAAATTATTTTTTGGAGATTTGATCAGATTAAAATATTCTGCAATACTTCTTGTAGAGATCGGCTGCATCAATGGATAATTATCAAACTCTTTATTGATTTCAATTACCGGAAAAATTGATGCGGAAATTGAAAGCGCTTGTGCTGCCGGGCTATATAAATAAAGTCTTGTTAAGGGATAATTACTTTCAAGGTAATCAAAAACATTTTGGATCTTAAAACCGACATCACCGGTTCCATTTAGGTCTAAATCGTAACCGCCGTAATCATCCCAATAATTTCCCACATTTTTCAAATTCCAATTTGATGAAGTTGTTTTTCCTATAATTTGAATCGGACTTAAATTATCAATAAAATTATTTTCGGTAAAAGTATTATTGATCGAATTTTGAAAAATCTGAATAGCGGCATCATTTTTCATAATAAGGTTATGTTTGAAAAAATTATTTGTTGACGCTTCAAAGAATATTCCAATTCTGTTATCGATAATTAAATTTGAGTCGGCGGTTGAATTATGACAGTCTTGAATTAAAACTCCGAAAGAAGAGAAACTTCGATTCCTCAGAAAAATATTTTTACGAAAAGTTATATTGCGCGCGTACATTATCGCCGCACCGGCCATGTTATCGGTAAAACTGTTTCCGTAAAAATAATTTGAATCGGCATACATATAATGCAACCCGTAACGAACTTTATAAACACGGTTGAAAGTTATAGTTGTATTATTAGCATTCTGAATATACATTCCGTCGCGAGTGTCAGTAATTTCATTTTGAGAGATTGTGTTCCAATGTGAATTCCAAAGATGTATTCCGCTTCCGCGCTGACCGACATCAAGAAATCGCCTTCCTATAATTTTATTATTTTCAATTAAGTTATGCTGAGAGTGAAGAAGATAAATTCCAAATAAAATATCATGAAGTTCATTATTGATAATTTTATTAAAAGAGGATTTTATTAAAATTCCCGCATCTTCGTTTACCAGCATTCTGCCGCTGTGTTCAATTTGGAATCCTTGAAGTACACACGAATCGGCTAAGATTGTAATAATACTTTCTGAGCCGCTTCCTCTAATCACGGCATTTTCATCTGAAATAAGAACCAACCTTTTATTCACAATTAGGTTGCCTATGTAAAGTCCTCCTTTAACCCGGATTGTATCTCCAATATTTGAAGAATTGATTCTCGTTTGTAAAATATTTTCTTCCGCAAAAGAAATTTTATTTGAAAGGATAAAACCAAATAGAACTATCCACAAACAATATTTATATCGATATTTCACTTCTTCGAAAATCATTTACCTAAAACAAATCTCAGTTATTCACTTTTTCTTTCTTTGATGATTTATACGAAAACCAGATTGCAGCTAATAAAAGCAATGGAATGACCGCCATAAAGTATGAACCAATATCAGGATAATTGTACACCTCGAAATTTGCCATAGTCTTATGCCCGAATAACGGTGGAGTAAATGGCTCTACTTTTATTGCTGCAGTCGGGTCCAAATTATGTCCATACAAATACAGTTTGTGATAAAAGCTCCAAAATGAAAAAATTCCGAAGTAAGTGAACAAGACAAAAAGATCGACCAGCTTCGACATTTTTCCAAAAACAACAACTCTGAAAGCAAGCAGCATCACACCGCCAATTACAAACGGGATCCATTTGAATTCAGTGAAATCGTCTTCGAACAATGCTCTCATTCCTATATAATGATTCAATGAATTTATTTCTCTCAGATCATCGCGGTTTGGAGTTTTTCCACCTTCAAGTTTATATGAATAAATGTAAAGATTTAATCCGTCAGGAAACTGATTTGAATAAAGAGTCATATTATATAGCGGAAAAAAGAAAGTGGGCAGCAATAAAATTGCTGCCACCAAAACTAAAATGCGACTTCTTAAATCAAGAGTAATATCAAAAAATTTTGTTCCCTTGCTCAAAAAAATTTCACTTAAATATTTCATTTCTACTTCATTCTTAATTCTAAATCTTATATTCTGTCATTTAACGAGCAAGTATCCTTGCATTTCTTGATGCAGTGCAGAACAGAAGTTTGTGCAGTAGAAGGGGAATACTCCCTGCTTATCCGCCACAAATTCAATTACCTTCGTTTCACCTGGGTCTGCAACGATGTTAATGTTGTACTCATTAAGCCCAAAGCCGTGAAGTTCATCCGTTGTTTGTTCGATGTTGGTCATATAGATCGTAACCTTATCACCCTTATTGACTTCGATCTTTGTCGGCTCGAAGCTGGAACGAACGGCAACCATATACACTTCGACGTTCTTGCCGCTGCGAACGATCTTAGCGTCTTTGATATCCCAGATCGCCTTCGGATGTTTGTTCTCTTCTTTCGGATAAACCTCAATCGGCTTTAGCTTGTCGGCTTTGATAATTTGAGCGTAATGCGGCTCCGGCTCGGTGAATGCATCGTACAGCAGCGACATTTTTTCACCGCTGATGTCAATGAGCTGCGATGATTCCGGCTGCGAAGGTCCGACACTTAGATGACGTCCGTGCGAAAGTTTGTTGAGCGCAACGAGATATTTCCCGTCCGGACTCTTTGTGTCCCCCTCTGCAGCGGTCAGGTGACCGATGTTGTAGGAAACGGGAATCTTGTCGACCACTTCCCATGTTCCAAGCTTCCACTTTGCAACGGCGCTCTCAACAAACAACGATGTGTAAGCAAAACCCTGATCGTCAAACTGTGTGTGCAGAGGTCCAAGACCAACGTTGACTTCCGCATCTTTAATCGAATCGTAATTCAGCACGGGAATTCCATCCTCGTTACCCGTGAAATTTTTCTTCTGAATAGCCGTCAACATCTTCTCGAAGTTGAAGACCGTAGTAACGCTTTGCAGCTTGCCGCTGGCGATGATGTACTTGCCGTCCGGACTCACGTCCACGCCGTGCGGGGATTTTGCAGCGGGCAGAAGGTACACGACACCTTCGGCATCCTTCGGGTCGATCACCTTGGCACCGCCGATCATCTTGAATTTTCCATCCTTAATCGCTTTCTCAGCGTTCTTCCAGTTCACGGCAGCGACGTAGTCGCGATCTTTCTGTGTGGAGGGGTCACCTCAAGCTTGCCCGTTGCGCGTTCACTGTTGTAACAAGTCCAAAATCCCCAATCCTTGCTGGGACCCTTGCCGGCATCGCCGAGGTCGTAATTAAACGGAGGCATCAAGATTTGCCAACCAAGCGTCATAGTACCTGTCTTGGGTTCGACACCGATGCCTGCAACGATACCTTTGTATTTTGTCGCGTAGTCTTCAATCTTCTCGTAGGTTCCTTTGGGAAGTGGTATCGAGAATCGCGAACCGGCAAGCACATACTCGGTGTTCTCCGTAACGAATGACGAGCAGTGGTTACCCGAGACATTTGGCAGAGGACCAAGAATCTGTTTCGTCTTGAAATCTCTCAGATCAATGCGCGCCATTCTGTTGTTTGCGTTATCCGAGATGAAGAGCCAGCGCCCATCATAATCACCGTCGGTTTCGCTGATCGACGGATGATGCGCATCACCCCAGGTAAATCCGCCAAGCATTTTTTTGCTCTCAACATCAAAACCATAACCGGTTGCCGGATATGGAGTGAAAACCGGAATGGTTGAGATGTGACGCATTGACGGGATGCCGTAGACATAGACTTGACCTGAGTGACCGCCGGATTTGAAGATGTAATACTCATCAAGATCGCCTGGTGCTACATAAGTTTTTACAGCGGCATCTTGAACATCAGAACGAATAGCGCGTCCTTTTTCCTTACTGTCACAACTAATGAAGAGAGTTGCAGCAGCGAACAAAATAAATGTGACTAATAATTTTGTTTTCATACTGAATTCTTCTCCTTTTTTTAGGGTTGTTAATTGTTTAGTATTTTAGTGCTTTTATTTAGAAACACTTTTTTCCTTTTTCTTTAAGTCATAAGCCATTCGGATTTTCTCTATAGCTTCTTTTCTTTCTTCAGTTGTTAATGGAATCATCGTTGATAAAACTATTTCCATTGTCCCAGTTGGTTTCATCAAGAAGTCATCTAATGTTCTGCCAAATCTTGAAAGAACATCTTCGGGCGCCAAAGATAGGTCGGGGCCGATTTGCGAAGCGGCGTTTATTCCAAGCGAAGTAACCGAATGGCAAATAAAACATTTTTTCTGCACAAAGAATGCACCGGGCCCTTTCATCATTTTTTCTTCTGCTTCAATCTCTACTTGTGATGGAATATCTCTGAAATTATGATTAGGAATATAATTTAAAGGTATGTTTTTATTTTTCCAGCTTAACATTAAAAGAGCCAGAGCTTGCGCATCTGCAGTAGAAAAATTGAAATTCGGCATTATTGATTCTGCAACTAATTCTTTCGGATTTTTCAAATGAGAAACCTGCCATGTAAATTCAGAAAGAAACCCTTTTATTCTTTCGTAATTAAATTGATCTGGTGTTTTATCACCTTCGTAAGTTAAATCAGGTCCAACTGTTCCTCCTCTTCCATTAATTATATGACAGCTTCGGCAACCTTTTTCATCAACAAGCTTTTTTGCTCGATTAATTAATTCCATCCCTTTAGTTTCTTTTTCAAAGCGATGACAACCGTTACAATTCATCTGCATTAAATTTTTCTTATCACTGATAACGTAAAAATTGGATAGTTCTTTACCGAGCAAAGGTTCTTCCCAATCTTTGATTAAAGCGTGCGAGTCGTTCATATTAGTTGCATAACCCTGCCCACCGTGACAAGTAGTGCATCCGTATTCTTCGACCGGATGTTTCTTTAGAATTTCTTTCGGATGAGATTTAAAAGGTTCGGGTGCATTTTCTAATCCTTCCCAACTAATACCCAAATGACAAGTGATACATCTATCCACAAGATTTAAATCCTTAACATAGATTTGTTTAATTCCTGTTTCGATTAAATCAGCTTTGTCTTCTCCCTTTTTTTCTGCGATGTAGTCGATAAAATCACTTTGATAAGAACGCCATTCTGGAGTAACATAATCATAGAAAAGAAATCCTGTAACCAGAAAAAATAAAACTCCATAAAGACTTAAAATAAATTTATCCTTCTTCACAAAATCGAGTTTTGCATTTTTGTTTTTATGTTCCATTCTCAAACTCTCTTATGATTAAAACTTAACCGGAGGTTCTGGCCACGATTGCCAGGGCCAATAAAATTCCCAGTAAGGTCCTCGCAAATATGTTCCGATGATTGTAAATAAAACTATTAGTAAAACAACCAACAAGAAAATCATATTCTGTTTCTTTCTTTCCTTTGGGAACCAAACACCAACGCTATCAACACTTGATTTATCTAAATAAGGCCAAAATACAGTACCAATAATTAAGATCGCGGGAAGAAGAATTCCACCTATCAAAGCGCCGTTAATAGAAAAGCTACCTATTTTTATTGTAGAGATCGTAACAATTTCTTGAAGCCATAAGAAATACCAGGGAGCTTTCGCAGGATTTGGAGTTACATTTGGATTTGCTGGTGCTTCGAGTGGTGCTGGAAAGAGAATTGATAAAATCACAACCATCAAAATTGTCATTAATGAAACAAGCCAAATTCTTCGTGTAAGATGCGGAACGGACGGAACAGAATTTTTCTCTTCGTCAATTGAAGTAGCTCCAACATGAACGGTTGTTCCGTTGGTTAACCCGAGCAGGGAATAAGTTTTTGTTTTAATTGGTTCATGATTTTCTTTTTTCTCTTTCAAGAGTTCTTTATCAACAACTGCAAGCCCACCATCTTTTCGAACCCGCCACATATGATACGCGAAAAGAATAAGTAACCCGAGCGGTAAAAAGAAACAATGTAAAACATAAAATCTGATTAATGCACTTTGATCGATTGTCGAACCGCCGAGAAGAAGTTCACGGATCCAATTACCAATTAATGGTGCCTCACCAGCAATATTTATTCCTACCGTAATTGCCCAAAAAGCTAATTGGTCCCAAGGCAATAAATAACCTGTAAAAGCAAGTAACCATGTCAAAAGCAAAAGGACAATTCCGATTATCCAATTCAAAGGTCGATTCGACCCGACAGCTATTCCGTTTTTGTATCCACCGGTAACAAACACACGAACCATATGAAGAAAAACAACAAAGACCATTAGGTGAGTAGAAATTCGATGCATATTTCTCATCAACCAGCCGAATGAAACAACATATTGAATGTCTTTAACTGACCAATAAGCTCTTTCAACTGATGGAACATATAAAAACATAAGAACTACGCCTGTAAAAACTAAAATCATAAAAAGTACAAAAGAGATTGTGCCTAACCACAAAGAATAATTCCACGATAAACTTGACTTCGACACTTTGTTTGGGAACCAATGAAGCGCAAAATTTTTTACAATTGCATCTCCTGCTTCTTTTTCACTCCCAGGTTGCCACGACCAAAAAAGTTTATGATAAGTTTTCTTAATTATGTCAATCACTTGCATTTACCTGCCCTTTTATTTTGTAGTGAAATCTTTTTAAACTGTAAGAGTAACCGATCTATCCGATTCTTCATTCATATTAATAACAAGCTGACCATCATCCGGTGAAATTTCCATCTTATACCATTTCAGTGGTTTTGGAGCCGGTCCGGCAAAGTTAGTTCCATCTTCATAAAATTTTGACCCGTGACACGGACAATGAAATTCGGAATGAATTTCTTTTGTTGTTCCCTCAATCTCAACTTTTTTGGGTTGATTAAGATTAACATATTTCACAGTACAACCAAGATGAGTACAAACCGCAGAAATACAATGAAAAGATTTTCCATTTTTTAAAACATACAACCGCTGTTCCTTTAAATAAGTTATTCCCTCAGTGAAAGTATTTGGAAAGCCGATTTTGAATTTCTTTGCCGGTTCATATCTAACATTCGGAATGAGCGTCTTGAATGATTGAAAACCAAACCCTGCTAACCCGATTAAAACTCCGCCAAGTCCTAATTTTTCTAAAAATGTTCGCCTTGATATTTCTGTTGAATTTGAATTTTCCGGTTTATTTTTCTTGAAAAGCTTCATTAAAACTCTCCTTCATTATTTCATTTAAAACAATTCGTGTTCTTCGTAATAAAAGACTTCCATTGTCATTGCATCGGTCGGACATCGTAACGCACAAAGTCCACATCGTATACAAGTCTCATCATCTTTTATCATTGCGGAAATAGGCTGCAACAAATCAAGATTGTAATGCTTAATTAATTTTTCTTTTTGTTCTTCTTCAAGATTTAATTTTTCTAATGGGATTAGCTGTAAACAATATTCGGGACAAATATCAACACAGCGATTGCACATCACACATTTCTCAGCGTCATAAATTGTTTGAATATGACAAGCTAAACATCTTTCGGCTTGCATGTTGGCTTGTTCATTATTAAAACCCAATTCAACTTCCGAAATTCCGGTTCGTCTGTTTAATTCAATAGTTGGCGCGCTTTCTCTTGAAAATTGTTCGAAATCTTCAGGGCGTTTATAATTTCGAGTCGAAATTTTCTCAATATCTAATTTGAAATATCTTTGTGGAGTTAAATTTCTTAAATAATCATCAATCGATAATGCCGCTCGTTTTCCATTTGCAACTGCATCAATAATATTTCTTGGACCGAATGCAACATCGCCGCCGGCAAAAATTCCTCGAGCTGAAGTAGCGAGTGTTTCGCTATCAACCAATATTGTATTCGCTGCTGTAAATTTAATTCCATCATCAGAATTGATAAATGAAAGATCAGCCATTTGGCCAATAGCGAGAATTACCGAATCGAATTCAAATACTTCGTTTATAGATTCATCGAAGACAGGTGAAAATTTCCCTTGATCATCATAGGTTCGCTTCACGCCGATCAATTCGATCCCTTTGAGTTTCCCTTCCTTACCAAAAAATTTTTTTGGACCTCGCTGCGGATGAAATATTATTCCTTCTTTTTTTGCTTCTTCAAATTCTTCGAATCCTTGAGCGGTTCTTAGAACGGGCATCTCTTCAAATGATTCGAGACTTGCAATATGAACTTCAACGGCGCCGCCTCGAATTGCAGTTCTCGCCGCATCTAAAGCAGAATGAATACTTTCACTTTGTTCATTTTCCAATGCTCGAATAGCAGTTCTTGCGGCATCGAAAGCAACAAACCCGCCACCAATAATTAAAACTTTTCGACCAAGATTAACTCGATAGCCATTATTCATATTAATCAAATAATCGATAGCGCGAATAACGCCATCTAAGTCTGACCCTTCAATATTTAAGTCGCGTCCTTTTTGGCAACCGACTGAAAGAAAGAATGCTTCGTATCCTGATGCCTTTAATTCATTGATACCAAATTCAGAATTTAATGGAGTATTGAATTTTATTTCTACTCCGAGCGAGAGAACTTTTTCAATCTCTTTATTAATAAGCGATCTCGACAAACGATATTCAGGAATTCCGTGCTTCAACATTCCGCCTGCAGAGTTTGTAGCTTCAAAAACCGTGGCACTGTAACCCATCATTGCAAGATCGTGCGCACAAGAAACTCCTGCAGGGCCTGCGCCAATCACTGCAATTTTTTTCCCTCGATTGGCGCTCTTGCGACTTTCTAATTGTAGAGGAATATGCCAGCGCCATTTATTTCCCACTTCGTTCTTATTTCCATTTAGCAATTCATCTAACGTATCAGGCACAAGTGATTCAACGCCAAATTTTTCTGTCACATATCTTTTCAATGCTCGAATAGTAACGGGTAAATCAATTTTTCCTCTTCGACAAAAATCTTCACACGGCGCTGCACAAACTCTTCCGCAAACACTCGCAAGTGGATTTGGCGAACGAGCAGCTAAAAATGCTTCTTCAAATTTTCCATCAGCAATTAACTGAACGTATCGACCGGCATCGGTATGAACAGGGCAACCTATTTGACAAGGGACTAATCCCTTCCAAAATTCGATGTCGGGAATTTTTATGTTAAACATTCATCCCTCTTTTAATGATAAAGAAGTAATACTGAATGAGAAAATGAAAATATATCTGAATTTAACTCTAATAATCTTTTTGACATCAATGGCTATGGGCTTTGATTCAGAATAAATTATCTGATTACAAACTATACTCTTTAATTGTATTTGTCAAGCAAAAAGTTTTATCTGTAGGAATAGATAATTACGTTTATTGAACCACAACTGCCCCCGCCCGTTGAATTGACAAATCGAGCTACTGTGTATCAAAAAAAATGTCGGAGAAAAAGAATTCCGTCTTCTATTTGAACTTGAGTGAGAAAAAATGCTATCCTTTACAGAAACTACCACTCTGGAAATTTTCCCTCGAAAGCTTTAGCATAGGCGTCAAATTAATTTCGGAAATTTTTGATAGAAGCAACCTCTATCGTGGCGGTATTCGCAAAGACAGTAATATTGTTTGGTTGATAAGAAAATTATCCTCGTCGTCAAAATTTTACTTCATCCTGATTAATGTAGTAAAATCGAGCAACATGTCGGAACTTGGGCAGTGTAAAATTAAGGTATTATCTGAATACAAGTTTGTTTTACTTTACGAGTTTTGATACTGCTTTAAACTCATCTGTTCCGCAGACATTAAGTAATTCAAATAAAATTGATTCAGTAGTAGTTACTTCAGCTCCGTTCGAGCGCATTCTATCAAGAGCTATTTTATAATCAAACTTTCTGCGGGAAGAAACTGCGTCTGCGGCAACGTCAACTTGAAAACCATTCGCGAGCAAATCCAAGACTGTTTGCAAAACGCACACATGACTTTCGATTCCGCACACAACAACCTGCTTAATATTCTTTCTTTTTAATTCATCAAAAAGGTCTTCTGCACCATAACAGCTAAAACTCATTTTCTGAACTGCTTTGGTATTATCCAGCGCGGCTTTGATTCGCGGTTCGGTTGGGCCAAGTCCTTTTGGATATTGTTCGGTGAAATAGATAGGCACATTTAGAATTTTAAAACCATTTATGAGTTTAATTGCGTTCTCGACAACACGCTCATGCTCAAATACTGCCGGCAAAATTCTCTCTTGAATATCAATAACAAGCAGCGTTGTTTTTTCTCTTTGCAAAATTTGCGGATGGCGATTTATTACCATGTTATCTCCATTAAAAAATGTTAATCGTCATTTTAAGCGCAGAAAGAATCAAGTATTAAATTCGTTTTGAGATTCTTCCCCTTCCAACAAGCAAGCCAGGATACGCAGAACGACATATCAGTAAATAGGTTCCATTCCATACTTGCCGCAAGCATACATCATCAATAAAGAAGCTACATCGATTGCGGCGCGTTTTTCTTCATCTTCATGAATAACAAGATCATAAAGATCTGCTACGTATTTCATGTTCAATAAAATCTTTTTTAGTTCGGATAATGTTGGTTCGCCGTGCCAGTTTGCTACGCGTTTAATTAAATTTTCTTCATTGCGCCTCATGAATTCCGAAAACGTAATTACATTTTGGCTAAGTTTTGTTCTCGGTCTGCAAATAGTTATCAAGTCGTTTGTGTACTGGTCAAATTTCCGGGCTAAGTCTTCATTTTTATCATACATTAACAATTTTGCTTTTTCGGGTGTAAATTTAGCCCGGGTATGTGCTTTGAATTTTGGGGAAAGCGCATAGCCATCGTAACTTCGTATTCCAGTTCCTTCCTCTGTATACTTCCATAAACGGATAAGTTGAGTTGTAGTCAAAACAGAAACTACTTTATCGAGTTCACTATCGATAACAACAAATTTTCCTTTTTGATAGCTTACAACCGTGCACCAGTGTTCCCAATTTTTCACGCTTAGAATACAAGGATTCCCTTTTTTAAGATGCTTTATTAGTGCGCGGCGTGCATCATCGGGGTTGCTAGATTGAAAATGTTTCATACTGCAGTTAAATCTTCGTGCGGCGCGCGCTAAACCAAATTCATCAGTTCCTGCCCACCAAGTGCTTCCGGCAATTATTCCTATCTGATCTTCATCTTTAAAAACGCCTAACATTACAAGAGCATATTTTAATGCGAAAGGGCCGCATTGATATTTATTGGGCTGAGGATAAAAACTCATTTTTCTCTAAACTTGATATGGTAGCAAAAATAATAAATCTTTTGTTATGCAAAACTATTTTGTCTAATTTTTCAAAAAAAAATATAGAGATAAATGAAAATAGCCGTGGTTTATAATGAAGCTCAACCAGAGCTTTATCAAAAGAAGAAAAAGAAAGTAAAAGATTTAGACTTTAAGCCATATTTCAGTCTGCAGGGAAGCGACCCAATTTCGGATTTTGAAACTATTGCTGCTGCTCTTAGAAAATCTGGTTATGAAGTTTACACTTTGAACATAATGGATAACCTTAATCTTTTCATAAAAGATTATGAAAAGAACAAGCCTGATGTAGTTTTCAATCTGGTCGAGATTTTCATGGAAGAGCCGCGTCTCGAAATGAATTTTACCGGTTTGATGGAACTGCTTGGAGTTACATATACAGGAGCGCCGCCGCTGGCACTTGGTACTTGTCAAAATAAAAATCTCACCAAAAGAGTTTTGAGTTCGGTTGGAATCCGCACCCCGCGTTATAAAATTATTAAAAGTATGGATCGTTCGTTCCGTCTCGGTTTGCGATATCCTCTCATTATTAAACCTGCATGGGAAGATGCAAGCGTTGGAATTGATAACGAAGCTATTGTTTACAATGTTGATGTTCTAAAAAAACGTGTTGAATATGTATTCAATTCTTTTAAACAGCCGGCACTTGTTGAAGAATTTATTGTTGGAAGAGAATTGAACGTTTCAGTGTTCGGCGATAAAAATCCTTTTGTAATGCCGATAAGTGAAATTGATTTTTCGAAAATGCCGGAGAACATGCACCCCATTGTTAGTTTTCAGGCAAAGTGGGAACCGATGCATGAAGCATATCATAAAACTATTCCTATCTGTCCCGCGCCTTTGCCAGAGGAAATACGCATTGAAGCAGAGAAAATGGCTTTACAATGTTTCCGTGCTGTCGGTTGCCGCGATTATGCCCGCATTGATATGCGTCTTTCAAAAGAAGATAAGAAACTTTACGTGCTGGAAGTAAATCCTAATCCCGATTTGCAGGAGGGCGCTGGATTTATGCGTTCTGCAAAGCAGGCCGGTTATTCATACAAAAAAACTTTGAAGATGATTGTTGATTTCGCCTATGAAAGGAAGCTATTAGCTTTTAGTCGTTAGCTTTTAGCTATTCTTTGGTGAGTTTTTTAAAATTTAATTACTTGAATGCTAAAAGCTGATTATTCATTATTTGGATTGAAGCAAAAAGATAATTGCCAACTGCTAAAAGCTCACGACTCAATCCCCTTTCTTGCCAAAATTTCTTTCTGATAATAGTGTTTTACTTCTTTCATTTCGGTTACAAGATCTGCGCGCTCAATTAAAGTATTGGGACAGTATCTTCCTGTAAGAATCAGTTCAACATTTTCCGGTTTTGAATCTAATAAAAGCAAAATATTTTCCGCAGTGAACAAACCGAAGTAAATTGACACGCAAACTTCATCAAGAATTATTAAATCATATTTGCCGCTTAGCATCTTTTGTTTTACCGAATCGAGCGCGCGTTTGGCTTTTACAATTTCTTCCTGCGGGGCGGGTTCCTGTTTATAAACATAATCATCTTTACCGCACTGCTCAATCGTAATCCACTCGCTCAAATGTTTCAAGCTAACTATTTCATTGTATGGAAATTCTTTCATGAATTGAATGATGTATGATTTCAATCCGGCGCCCGCTGCGCGCACGGCTTGCCCAATTGCTGCCGTGGTTTTTCCTTTTCCATTGCCGGTATAGATTTGAATGTAACCGCGTTCAAGTTTATCCACTTTTTTCTCCGCCTATATATTTTCTTCTTTTTAATTTTTCTAAAATTTTTATTTTTTCTTCAGCAGTAAATTCTATCCAATGATCAATTTCTTCAATAGCATCAATTTCTTCAGAGTCTCAACTCTATGTTTGCTGTTAGTTATTATTAAGCTCATTTTATTTTTCCATTACTTGTGAAAAAGATTACGGTCTTAAAATAAAAAATAATATTCTTATCGCTAAAAAGATTTTGGCGGGAAGCCGAGACTGTCTGTAGTACATTAAGGTGGGCTTCCACTGCAAATATCAATAAAAAAAAGAATAGATAATAAATGAAGTGAAAATCTGTGGGCATCCTCCCGACAAGGCGGTACATCCTTTTGAGATAAGATTTTTGGGCGCAAAGTTTCAACAAATATTCTCTCCTTTTGTTTTATAATGACACAATGAGAAACGCTTTTTTTTAAAAATCCTTGACACTTTTCTTTGATTTAGATAGCTTATACATGAGTTGTGTACGATGATTACCAAATATTTAAGAGGAAACTTCGTGCTCACCACGCCCAGAAAACTTTTTGA
This sequence comes from Melioribacter sp., assembly GCA_020723965.1. Classification (GTDB taxonomy): domain Bacteria; phylum Bacteroidota; class Ignavibacteria; order Ignavibacteriales; family Melioribacteraceae; genus DYHW01. The sequence continues at coordinate 77,427 of DYHW01000008.1, forward strand.
AGTCTTACATCAAGAAGCGAAACTTCGTAACTATGGCGAGAAGCCGCCCCTTCTGGATAGTCCTAAAACCATCAAAGCTTATAAAAGTTGTTTACATTCTTTTGTAAATTATTTTAAGCCGCGTCATCCGCGAGAATTGAGCAGCGAAGATATACGATCATACTTACTTTATTTGATTGAGGAAGAAAATTTTGCTTCGTCATCCGTTAATCAGGTTTTTAACGCACTGCGTTCGTTGTTTGATAGTTCGCAAAAGCGGTGCGTTGTTTGGCGAGACGTTAGTCGAAACGGCGGCAATAAAATCAAACAAAGGAGGAAAGTACTATGAAAACTAACAAACACATCGCACTTATTCTCGTGAGTGCAGCTATCTTGATGTTTCTATCATCTATGACTGCTTATTCACAAGAAAAGCACGGTCCCCTTACTCAAATCATCATCTACAAAGGTGAAGCTGCGGGGACGGGAGTTGGTCTCGAAGTCTTCAAGCTAACAGTTGGAGAAGAACTCACTGTCACTGCTAAAGGAGTGGACTCGGAAGGAAAGGACGTCCCTATTTGGCCTACTTGGAAAGCCGACAAAGAGCTCTCTATCCAAGTCGCTGAAGGCAGAAGCAAAACGGCTATTGTAAAAGCTTTAAAGGAAGGCGCTCCAGTATTCTTCTCTGCTGTCTATATCACAGATGATGGCAAGAAAGTAATCGGAGAAGCGATGGGTGAGATTAAACCTAAGAAGTGAAGAATACATAGCCAACAGCAGTGATAATACAGTGAAAACTAAAGCCGGGAAACAAAATGCCGCCGCTTCGCTGTTGGTATAAGAAATCATCTATATCTCGCGGCACTACGTCTTTTAGTCTGAACGTTAGGCGAAACGGCGGCGTAAAAGAGAAAACAATATGAATGAAGAAAACAAACAAAAAATTATCATGGAATGCTCAGCGAGTTATTCTTTGAATGATGCAAGCGGACAAGAAATAGGGAAATGGGATGCCCAAGTCCGGCTTGATGAAGAAAACATCTCTGTCCTGCCAAAGTTTGGTGAGGCATTATTTTTCTCGCTTCGGGATATTCTTGAAATTTTTGTGGGTGAATATAAGATTCATCTCACTTTGAGTTCAAAAGAAAAACTCACACTTTTTAATCTCAGCTACAAATACGAAGATTTCTTGCGGGTTCTCTCCAAATTGCGCAATGAAATACTTCTGAAAGATATGCTCATGCAGGAGACACTCAGGAAATCGGGAGTGGAAGCAGAATTTGTTTACTTTGATGAGAGTGGAAAAGAAAAGCAGAAAGGAGAATGCGAGCCACGATTATATGAGACGGCAATAGTTATGATACCTGAAAAAGGAGAACTCGTAAGAATCCCTTATAGCGACATTTTAGAAATTCGGGACGAAGATTTTACCCTTACCATAACAACAGATTTTGGAGAGAAATTTGTTTTGTCAAAAATGGGCAGGCAATTTGACCCCTTCACGAAAACTCTCTCTGACTTAATCAACGAACTTTCTCTCAAAGTCCAATCTTCGCTCAAAGAATTACTGCCTAAATCTGACCCATCAGTTATAAGACGAACAGCTCGACTTATGAAGGAAGGCAAAGCAGCCAGAAGAAGCGACATAGAATCAATTTCTCCTGAACTATGGGCAGAATTAGAAAAGAAATTAGAAGTCTCAGGCATTAAAGAAGAATACGATTTCTTAAAATCCCTTGCCCAGAAAGAAAAAATGTGCATCGGATTGAAACGGGGACTCTTGGGCGATTTAACAGGCGAATATATCTGGTTTTTGATTCCCATTTACAGCACAAATCCAGATGAGCCGGGGAACGTTGTTGCAATGGAAGCAATTTCCGGTGAAGGCGGCGGAAAGGCGACTTATTTTTTCAGGATAGTGAGCAGGAAAGAATATCCCAATTTCAAAAACATAGAAGACCTGCATAAAGAAATTGACAATTTTATCAGAAGAATAAACCGTTGTATGCTGGCTATAAACTTCAGGAGAGAACCGATTTATCTGCCGGATGAAAGATTGGAAGATCCGCAGTATCAGAAATATCAATTTGCAATACAAAAAATGCCTGCGCTTCGGGAACTGCGCCATCTTTTTATTGGCAGAGTTATTCATTCCTCGCCTGAACAATGGAAACAAGATGTGATCGATCTGCTAAAATTTAATGTGACTATCATGGATAATTCGGCGAATTGGAAGAAAGGAGGTGATGCAAAAGCAGATGATAAGAATCCAAATTAGGCCCACTGGATTATTATGGGTGGGTAAAACAGTTGAGTTTAATTGGAAGAGTAAAACAAAATAACACCGCCCAAAAAGGAGAAAAACTATGAAAACTAAAATCATAACTGTATCAGCATTGATAATAGTCAGTGCAATGTTAACCTTATTTGGTTGCGGGAAAAAAACTGATGAACCCAAAGTTCAGCCAGAAACTAAACAAGAAGGTACTGCACCGGCTACTGAGACAGTGGCTAAGGCACTTACTGACGACGATTTCATTGAGTACTGGGCTCAAATGACATATATTGGTGAAAAATTTGAGAAAGACCCAATGCGTTACGGTGAAGAAATCCAGAAGGTATATAAAAAGATTGGCCTTACCGAAAAAGAGGGCGAGGTTTTTGGTGAAAGATATGCAGAATGGATGGCAAATTGGCAGAAAAAAATGATGGCTGACCCAGAAAAGGCAGGTAAGGAATGGGATGCCATTGGCAAAAAAGTAGAAAACCGAGTAGCCGAACTTAAGGCAGGCAAATAACTCAAAAATATGAGGCTGTCCCAGGTTTCACTGGACAGCCCCATAAGGAGTTTGGTGGATATGAAAATATTTCTAACATTATTTATGTATTGGTTCAGCGGAAAATGGAATTTCGGTTGAGTTAAGTAAGGTGAAAAAG
>DYHW01000002.1:0-386981 GCA_020723965.1 Melioribacter sp.
CTTTTTCACCTTACTTAACTCAACCGAAATTCCATTTTCCGCTGAACCAATACAGAACATTTCTATATATTTTTTAGGCGGGTTTTTTGCATCAGGTTCTTTCTGATAAACTGATGCTTCGATAACATATGCAACGTCTTTAAGGATGATACTGTTACGCTGAGCTCGATGTTCTTCGATAACAATTGGTGACTTATTTTGTTTTGAATTAATTTCATTTCGTTTGATGGAATGAAATTTTACCGGGTTAAGAATAAATATTTTTCGAACGTGCCAGATAAACTCCGGCTTCCAGAGAATGCAATCTAAAATTCCCCGCGCCGCGGAAGGCGTCATGCATGGGTAAGTCATGCGTTCTACTTTAAGGTCCGGTCGTGTAAAACATGCGAATTCACCTGTTACTTTTACTCTAACAGAATTGTCATTCATGTTTCCTCCTTTTATAAATGCTTGGTTAGGACGTATTATTGTATGTCGTTCAATAATTAAAAAACTGTTTCAACATCTGTTGGAGATAATCCAAAATCATCATTATAATTGCCCACATAAATTTTTATGGAATCGTTCAAATGAATAATTTGATCACTGTGTTTCTTCAGGAAGTCCGGATAAACCTGAACACTGAATTGCTGTAACTTTCTATAGTGTTCACGTCTTATCAGATTTCTCTTTGCAAGCTTTTCGGTGTCTATTAATTGTTTAATCACTTCTAATAATGAAAGTCCCTCCGGATATTTTTCAACAACAAGAGAAGTTGTTGGTTGATCAATAATCTTGAAACTTTCACACACAGTCTTGAAATCAAATCCCCTTCTTTTTTTGGTTATCATATATTTATCAGCGTTCACAAAAAGCGTAGTAACTTGTTCGTAATATCTTTCAAATGTTTGAGCATTGTGAAGTAAGTTGACATTATCTTTAATGGTCATTGCTGCAAATCCGGCACATGCCTTATAGGTTTCATCAGGCATTTTATGTTTCTCTAAATTGAACAGGACTACTTTCCCTTTTTCTATCAATCCATTTCTGTTGCACCTACCGGCGGCTTGAATAACTGAATCCATTGGTGCAATAGCTCTATATACTATTGGAAAATCGAAATCGACTCCGGCTTCGACTAATTGTGTTGATATCACAGCAATGCGTTTTTTGTTTTCAAGATCGCTGATTATAGCATCAATTGTTTTCTTTCGATGATGCGGACACATAGCTGTGGAGAGATGGTAGAAATTGTCGTAACCACTAAATTGTTTTATTCGTTTGAATAATTCCCGCGCAACACTTTTTGTATTAACAATCGTTAAAAAAGATTCTTGTTCAAGAGAGAGCTTTTCAATTATTACATCAAGTTGAACCTCTTCCAGCTCATTCAACAATTCATACTCAACTCTTTGTGTTGCCGCAAAATATTCTCCCGGTTGTGTTATCAATGGACGAAGGTTTTCGATTCCGTCAAATCCTTCTCGTTTTGCAAATGCCGGTTGTGTGGCAGTGCAAAAGAGAAAGGATGTTCGCGCAAGATCAGCAATGTTTTTAAGCAATACAATTATTGGTTCAGCATATTCTTTGGGTAAAGTCTGTATTTCATCAAAGATTACCACCGATTCAGCAATGTTATGGTTCTTTCTACATTTAAAAGGTCTGTTGCTGAAAAGTGATTCAAAGAATTGAACGGAAGTAGTAACAATTATTGGCGCATCCCAGTTTTCACACGCAAGGCGTTTTGCAAATTCTTTATCTTCTCTGTTTGGAGTCTCTTCATACATATCATTTGTTCTATCTTCATCGATAACTCCAGAGTGATGTTCCAGAATAACTTCTTCTCCCAAAATACTTTTTAATGTTTTTGCTGTCTGGTCTATGATATTGATGTATGGAAGAACAATAATGATTCGTTTCAAATTGTTATGGTGTGCATGTAGCAATGCCCAATACAAAGAAGTCAGTGTCTTTCCTAAACCGGTAGGTAATTGCAATGAGTAAAATCCAGTTTGTTCTTTTGCTACTGAGGCAACTTCATTTCTGGCTTTTGTGCGAAGTAGATTTATTTTTCCGTTGGTTGGAAACTCTTGGAACTTCTTCATAAGTTTTTCTATCAACTGACCACATAACTGTTCTTGATCTAACCGTATGCATTCGCGTGATTCTATTCGTTCCGGCTGAAAATGATTTTCAGTGTCTAACCAATCAGCATCTGTAAGTGAACTGAACAAAAAACGTGTTACACATTCTATATGTAATAAATCTCTTAGTGGAAGAATGTCATCTGGAATTATGAATGCAGGAAAGTCTTCCTCAAATCTTTTTAAAAGAATATCAGCTGTTTTTTCATTATCCTCATAATCTTCAATCATGTTTTTTCGGTCTGCATTATCAGGAATTCCTGCATGATGCCCTTGAATAGCAAATTGCAGGGGATAAATATTTTTTGCCAAGCGATATGCATTGTATGCGCCAAATGCTGCATGTGGTGTTTTTGTTTTCCCAGTAAGTAAATATTCCTGGAATCCATCCTGATACTTGCCGACATCATGTAAGAGACCAGCAAGTTTGAATAAGTGTTTTAGTTCGTCTGATGGGGAAAAAGAACTTGCTAGTTCTGCAGTGCGTTCAAGATGATCATGCAATGAATGCTTTTTGTTCTCTTTATTCTCCGAATGTGCAATAAACTCTTTTCTTTTTTCTTCACTCATTTTATTTACACCTCCGGCAAGTCAGCCCCGCCCAACCGAGGGATTGTTGTTTTAAATATTCGCCTGTTCAGTTAATCTATGTTCCACTTCTCTTAATTAAGAAAAGTAAATTTTTAGCATTCAGCAATAAGAGTGGCATTTGCTCATCAAGAAGTTTTCCCCAACGGTACTATTTTTTAATTGCTTATCATTTTTTCATTTGCCTCTATCATATAAAAATCCATTTTTGACATCAGCTATATTCAAGTTCTGATTATTTAATCAATTCCACAAGTAAATTCTTTTCCTCTAAATAGATTTCCTTTTACTCTACCTCTTTCCGCTAAATTACGCTTCACTTCCAAATATTCTAAATTTCATTTCCGGGGCTGAAAAGACCAAATTAACGGAAAATGCAATGTAATCACGTACCGTTCTATACAAAAATGAATAGGATTGTAATGCCGAAAGATTAAAATTTGCCCCGTTTAATGGGGGTTTTTTTATTGCAAATGAACGGTTGGAAGTTTGATAATAAATCTTGCCCCTTTGGGCTTATTATTTTCTACTTCTATTGTTCCTTTCATTGCAGTTATAATTGAGTTAACCAGGCTTAATCCTAAGCCATAACCTTTTATTCCCAGCGTTTCGGCTTGTTCTGTCCGGTAAAAGCGCTCAAATATTTTACCTTTTTCAATGTCGCTAATCCCGACCCCAAAATCTTCAACGATAAGTATTAGTTGTTCTTTCTCTCTTTTGGCATTCACTGTAACCCAATCATTTCCGGAAAATTTTAACGCATTATCAATTAGGTTTTGCAGTACAATAATAAAATAATCGGGTTTGCCTCTAAGATAAATATCATCCTCAATAGAATATTCAATTCTGTGCTCTTTATAAATATTTTTTATCTGATCGTTGATCAATCTGCTAAAGTTGAATACTTGCTTAAAGTCTGTGTAAGCGTTGCAGTCTTTTGCCATCATTAGCATTGTTCTAATAATCTGTATCATCCGTTCTGTTTGGTTTTTAAGAAGTATGAACGATTCTTTATATTCTTCAGGTTTTTGTTCATGCTTTAGAAGGTAATCCAGTTCGGTATTAATGGCTGTAAGCGGAGTCATCAATTGATGTGAAGCGTTATCAGAGAAAGAAGAAATTTGTTCCATTTGAGTTTCAAGCCGGTCTAATAATCCATTCAAAGTATCGCGTAATTTACCCATCTCATCTTCAGGATCGGCATCATATTTTAAACGCTGGTTCAGATTATTTGCTTTAATAGTGTTGGCCAATTTAATAATCTTATTGATTGGAGATAGCGCTTTTCTTGATACAAATAAACTTATTACTGTGATAAAAATTAGAACAATTGGAAATGTGAAAATCTCGTATAACAAAATATTTTTTTTGATCGTGTTTAAGTCGTTCATAGGAGCGGCTAATTGTAAATAAGCTGTATGAGCGCCGCTTCCATCAATAATTTTTCGGTAACCAATTCTTAATTCTTCCTTTCCAGAATTCATCTCTTCAAAAAAAGAGGACTCGAAATAAATTGGGAATCTCTGTTCGATTTTCCCGAAAAGTTTGATGTTCTCGCTTTGCAGCAATAGTTTTCCATCAATTGTGTAAACTTGAAGGAAGAATGGATTTTCTGTTATCTCTGTTAAATCTGATTCTTTGAATTCAGCCGGGTTGGTTATAACTATTGAATCATTTTCAATTTTGAAAGACGCTAATATATTTTCAATCTCATGATTTATTTTTGCATCGAGGTTTTTTGTTAAATAATGATGAAGCAGTTTATGTGAAAATATGTTGAATAGCAGATAGAGAACTGCAAGGGAGACAGTAAAAAGAAGTGAGAGCTTAAATAAGCTTTTTGTGATTACAATATTTAATAATTTAATCCGCAATGAAGATATAACCTTCGCCATAAATTGTTTTGATAAAACTCCTCTTGGTTACACTCTCTAATTTCTTACGTAAATTCTTTAATGTAACCTCAACTATATTTGTCATGGGTGTGCATTTCAAAGACCACACTTTCTCACAGAGAGATTCTCGGCTTATGATTGCTCCTTTATTTAGCAGAAAAAATCTAAGCAATTCAAATTCTTTTTCGGATAATTTTATTTGACCGTTTGGTAATTCTACACTTCTGGTGATTAAATTAAGGGCAAAGTCGCCAAAAGGCAAATAAGTTGTAGTTTGCTGAAATCTTCTTAAAACCGCATTTATCCTTGCCATTATTTCATCAAACGAAAAGGGCTTTGTTATATAATCATCAGCCCCGGCATTTAAAGCTTCTACTTTGTTAGAGATATCGTTTAATGCAGTTAGTAAAATTATTGGAGTGCAATTGCCAAATGCCCTTAATTTCTTGCAGACTTCTAAGCCGGAGAGCTTTGGCATTCGCCAATCAAGAAGAATAACATCATACAAAATTTTTGAAACCGAGTTGAGAACTTCCTCTCCGTCTTCAACAATTATTGCATGATGCCCTTCTGCTAAAAAATTTTTCTTTAATGATTCTGCTATTGGGCGCTCGTCTTCTGCTATAAGTATTTCCACATCAATTCCTTTTTTAGGAGAAAAATAATCATTTTTTCAATTGCGCCAGAATAATGAAAAATTTTTCATCATTCTTAATTTTATACAAACTGCTATATCTGATATATTTTATACAGAAATAAATACTCCTTTATCCTTGAATAAACAATTTGTCAAATTACATACCGGAGGAAAGATGAAGAATAATTTACTGATTTTGCTAAGCATATTATTTTTTTCGGCAAACTTAGCTTTTGCACAAACGCCTACTTTTGTAGGTGATTCGCGTTGCATGTTGTGTCATAATAACGTTAACTCAAAACTTGGTTATAATATTTATGCCGAGTATCAAAAAACAGGTCATCCCTACAAGTTAACGGAAATAAAAAGTGGCGTCCCTGTTGTATTTCCAGCTAATACCGCCCCCGCAGTAATAGCCCCTCCAGGGAAAACATTAAATGATTTTGTTTATACAATTGGTGGTTATATTTGGAAAACGCGCTTTGTTCAACCGGATGGTTGGGTGTATACTGGAACGAATGTTCAATACAATATTAGAGAAATTGATCCTGCAAAAAGATGGGTTGCTTATAATGCTACTACTCCAACCAAATATGACTTTGCTTGCTTTCAATGCCATACAACCGGCGCTTCAACAGAAGGTTCTTGGGTTACGGGTCAAACTGGATTTGGAACTTTTGCTTATCCTGGCGTTAGATGCGAGGGCTGCCATGGAGCTGGAAGCGCACATGCCGCAGATTTTACTACAAAAACTCTTAATCAAGGAAATGCTTTAAGAGTTGATAGATGCGCTGACTGCCACAGAAGGGAAGTGAAAACTTCGAATGCGATTCCAGTTAGCAGTAGTTGGCTTTCGCATCGACAACAGATTCATGAATTACGTTCTTCAAAGCATGGCGATGGAAAGGGCGCAACAGATTTAACTTGCTCTTCTTGTCATGACCCACATTTAACAATTGTATATCCTAATGTTGCCGCAGCTGGTAAAAGTGGAATTGAAACTAAATGCGAAGGATGCCACGGCGCTAAAACTATTACTATAAATGGCAAAGCGAAAACTACCCCTTGCATTGATTGCCATATGTCTTTTCCAGTAAGAAACGCAATTGGTGTGGCTGTTGGAAATGGCTGGAAAGGGGATGAAAGAATTCACGTTATGGGAATAAATACTAATCCGGTTACGCGAACTGCCTTTTTTAATACTGCTGGAACTTATGTTCAATTAGATGCTAATGGATTAGCCAATGTTACTCTTGATTATGCTTGTCTGCCTTGTCACTCAACCAAAGATGTAGCTTGGGCTTCGTTATACGCTAAAGACATGCACAAGAGAAACATAATAGTTTCAGTCGAAGAAAAAACAATTCTTCCTACAGAATATGCTTTAGAACAAAACTATCCAAATCCATTTAACCCAAGCACCACCATTTCATTTAGTTTACCGAAAGCTTCACAAGTGAATCTTGAAATTTATTCGATCACTGGTGAATTGATTTTCACAATAATAAATAATATGATGCCTTCCGGAAACCACAATGTGAAATTAGATATGCCGCAGGAACTTTCAAGTGGCGTTTATATCTATAGAATAGCGGCTGGTGATTTTGTATCGTCCAAGAAGATGATGTATATGAAGTAATTTTTAACGAAAATTTATTTTAGAAAGCCCCGATTAGCATCGGGGTTTTTTTTTGAAAATCTTAATATGTCCTTCTTAACTTTGTTATGATTCATTCGATAATATTAAAGAAGCATAAAGTAAATCTCTTTATAAGAAATTCGGGAAGTATGTAAATAAATAAAGTTAATTAAAACTAATTATTTTATTTGGAATAGGAGATACTACTATGGCGCTTTTAAGCTGGAGCGAGAAATATTCTGTTGGAATAAAAGAAATTGACAAACAGCACCAAAAATTAGTTGAGTTGATAAACAATTTACACGATGGAATGAAAGCTGGTAAAGGGAAAGAAGTATTGGGTGGCGTACTTAATGAATTAGCGAACTATACAGCTTTTCATTTTGGGACGGAAGAAAATTTATTTGAGAAGTTTGGTTATCCGGAAGCTAATACACACAAAAGACAGCATTCTGATTTAGTAGCCGATGTTCTTAAATACAAAGGAAGTTATGATAGTGGTAAATCAGTTTTGACAATGGACATTATGAATTTCTTAAAGGATTGGCTAATAAACCACATTGCTGGTTCTGATAAAAAATATTCCGCTTTCTTAAACAGCAAAGGTATTTCCTAATAAGTTTTTCATACATAAAGCAAATCATACACCCTCGAAGCCGGCGTTCAATATTATTTTCGAGCGTCGGCTTTTTTATTTAGAGAATCAGATGATTTCTTTTAGAGTTTCGAAATGAGCTTTTATCGTTTTATCCAAATCTTCCATTGTGTGTGCAGTTGAAACGAATAATGCTTCAAACTGCGCCGGCGGCAAATAAATTCCGCGGTTCAACATTCCATGAAAATATTTTCCGTAAAGGGTTGTGTCTGATTTTACGGCTGAATTAAAATCCACTACTGGTTCTTCTGTGAAGAAGAGAGTCATCATCGAACCAACACGGTTGAACTGAAAATTCTTTCCAACTGATTTAATTCCTTCTTTAATTCCGTTTTCGAGATAATCAGATTTTTCTTCCAAAGTTTTATAAACTTCCGGATTATCTTTGATGTAAGTCAGCGCGGCAAAACCGGCGTTCATCGCCAATGGATTTCCGCTCAATGTTCCGGCTTGATAAACCGGTCCGCTTGGTGAAACTATCTCCATTATTTCTTTTTTGCCGCCGTATGCGCCAACGGGCAAACCGCCGCCGATAATTTTTCCGAATGTTGAAAGGTCTGGCTTCACGCCTAGTATTTCTTGCGCGCCGCCTTGCGCTAATCTGAATCCGGTCATTACTTCATCGAAGATCAAAACAATTTTTTCTTCATCGCATATCCCACGCAATTCTTTTATGAATGAATCGTTTGCGCGGACTGTTCCCATGTTTCCAACAACGGCTTCGATAATTACTGCGGCAATTTCATTTTTATTTTGCTCAACTAATTTTTTTACTGATTCCATGTTGTTGAAATCAGCCACGAGTGTATCTGCGGCGTTTCCTTTTGTAACGCCTGGACTTGTTGGCACGCCAAACGTTAAAGCGCCGGAACCGGCTTTAATTAAAAAAAAATCGCCATGCCCATGATAGCAGCCCTCGAATTTGATTATCTTTTCTTTGCCAGTGTATCCACGCGCCACACGAATTGCGCTCATTGTTGCTTCTGTTCCGCTGTTAACCATGCGAACCATTTCTACAGATGGAACAAGTTCGGTAATTAGCTTTGCCATTTTAATTTCAATTTCTGTCGGCGCGCCAAAGCTTGTTCCATTTTCAATTGCATTGAGTAGTGCTGTTTGAATGAATTCTGGATTGTGCCCGAACAGGTGCGGTCCCCAGCTTCCGATGTAATCAATCAATTCATTGCCGTCAACATCAAACATTTTAGAGCCGGCGCCTTTCGAAATGAATCGAGGCGTTCCGCCCACAGACTTAAATGCACGAACAGGCGAATTCACTCCGCCAGGAATATATTTTTTTGCTTCTTCAAAAAGATTTTGACTGATATTAGCGCTCATTTCTTTTCCGTTTATTAGTTATTATCACACTGCTTAAAAAATTGTGTCAAAAAATAATTATAAATTCAGTTACAAAAAATTGATTGGAAAATAATTGGCAATAGAGGTTTATTATTTATTTTTCGGCAAAGCAAATGGAGAAATAAATGATTCATAAAGTTATTGGAAAACAGCATAGCAGAGTAGCTGTTAAAACGTTTTTTTTATTTATGGACAATTACAAAACTCTAATTGCATTGAATCTTGTTTTATTTTTCCATTGCTATTGAAGACAAAATCAAAATGTTTTAGAATTTTTTTCTTATCTATAAATTCAATCTGAGTGTGATCGATAGCGCGGTTATTCCGAGGAAGTGAATAAAATTTTGACACGCCTTCCCAATCAATATTCCTTAAGGAAATAATATCTTTTAAGAAAAAGCTAACCCAATATTCTCCAATTGTAGAATTTGATTTTTCATAATGGAGTTTATTGTTTGCAATTGAAACATAATTGGTATCTAATTCAAAGCCTATAAAATTTCTGCCAAGTCTTTTAGCGGCTATTGCGGTTGTGCCAGTGCCCATAAAAGGATCAAGGACAATGTCAGATTCATCGGTGCTCATCAGAATTAAACGTTCTAAAAGATGAATTGGTAATTGACAAGGATGTTCGTCTCGATACTTGTTATGCTTTATTCTATGTATATCAGTCCATACATCAGAAAGAAGTGGACCAAATGGGTGTAACATTTCTTTTTTTCCACCATAATCTTTTAATAAGTAACCGCACTTTCTGCAGCGTTTATGCGGGTATCTTAATTCATAAAACTTAGTCTGCTTTATATCCTTGACGTAATATAATATACCATAGTGTGAAGGTTGTAATGATTTTCCCATTGGTGAAGTTGGTGCATCCCAAGATATCCAATGTCGAAAAGTTGCATATTTGTTTAGGATAGATGAATAATAGGTTAACCATTTAGGTATGTTATGTATAAAAATAGAACCAATAGGTTTTGTCACCCTCACCATTTCTTTTATCCACAACTCACACCACTTCAAGTATTCTTCAAATTCTAATGAGTCTTTATAACCATTATATTTTTTCTTAAGGTTGAAAGGTGGATCGGCAAATGTAACATCAATAGAATTGTCTGGTATTTTCCTAAATAGTTCTATTGCATCACCGGCTATTATTTTATTAACAAATTCTCTCATATTTATTTTAATGTATCATTTAGCAATTCTTGAAATCTCTCTAATTCATCAGGATGAAAAGTAAAAACATCTTCATATGCAGAAACCATTCTCTTTAAATCACCCTTTCGAACATACCAGCCAATACCATCAACAAAACCAATAAATTTTGCTTTTGGATAGTGTTGCTTAATTAATGCATCAATAGATATTTCCGTTTTTGATTTGTCACCTTGACCAGATGATGTAGTAACTAAGTATGAGCTTTCAATTATTAGAAGAGGATTTTTCTTGTTCGGAATAATAAAATCCATAGTTCTTTTAGAGTCAGGTGCATTTGTAATTAATTCGGAAAGATCGCCTCTCTCAAAAGTAACCTTGAATTCCTCTAAGATATTTTCAATTACTGTTTCGGGATTATTCTCTTTTTTGCCAGAATAAGATCCTTTTTCTTTGTATCTAATTAATGTGTCAATCAAATCTGGAATTTGATATTGCAATTTAGATATGCTTAATTTTTTTAATTCAAACAGAGGCAGAGTTTTAGCTAAGAATGGTATTGCCGCACCCTCAAAAAATAGATTTACAATACCTTGTCTGAAATATTCATCTGTTTTTATCATTGATATAATTTTTGAATCAGACCATTCAGCTATTCCATCATCAGATATTTTTTCGCTCTTGAACCATTTTTCTTTTAGAAGAATTCTATTTAATTCAGCATCATCAACTACTCTAATTAGAGTAGTAATTCTTTTCAAATTTTCATTTGAAAAACCAGTCAAAGCAAGCAAAGCACGCAATCCATTTTCTTTTTCTAAAATTAATTTATCAAAGAATTCTTTTTTAAGTCCGTAAAGCTCAATCTCGTTCTTTAAATTTAGAAGCAGCTCTTTAATTGAATTAATATAACCTTCATAACTTTCTTCAAATTCTTTGTTGTAAAAATAGAATGTGTTTTTGTCGATGACTCTTTTAAATTTTTCATCAGTTGATTTCATTAAATGCCTCTTAAACCATTTTATTAAAAAAGAGAACATATTCATCTTTCATAGTATTTCGCAGACCCTTAATAGGTTTAACAATACTTTTAACAAGTCTTAAATTAACTTCCTCACAAAAAGAAATTATTTTGTCTTCAAGATGAATTCCGCCAGTTTGATTTGTATTAGAGCCAATAATTATCACTGCATATTTGTTGTGTTTAAGCACTCTTGCTATTTCAAAACAAACAGTTTTCATATCAGAGAAATAATTGTTAAGTCTTTCCGTTTTATTCTTACCCCTTAACCCAATCATTTTTTCTTTTAATTTTTCAGTATCTACTCCCAAATATTCTAACTGATCTTGATCATTACTTGCATAATCAATTGCGAATGAATATGGGGGTGAAGTTATTATACCATCAAAAGAATTATCCTCATAATTTAAAGACATCGCTGTTGATTCTTTAGAAATTATCACATTCCCAATATTCTCTCTATCATAAAAAGGGTTTTCTAAAAAATTAAAAACAGTATAAATATAACGTTCTAAAACTCTTTTAAATAATTCTCTCTGTGTCGAACTTTTAGTTCTGTTAAAATATCCCATTGAATCGAGAAATGATAATAAAGAAAGGTAATATGCCGCATCACTTTCAAAAATATGACCATCTTTTTTTGAATCATACTTTTTCTTAGACGAAAAAAAACTAAATAGCTTTGCTTCTTTTTGCATCAAATCTTGCAATTCATCTTTGTTCAATCTGAGAGATTCATATTTTGTTTTTGTCATTAGTCTACAGAATGGGCTAATATCAACTGCAACAGAATCAATTCCTAGCAATGATGATTCAATATTGGTTGTTCCACTTCCACACATAGGATCGAGAACCAAATCGCCTTTTGTAACACCAATAATATTTAACAAACTTTTTACTAATTGAGGATGAAACTTTCCACGATAAGGGAATAAAGAGTGAGTGGCGTAACCAGTTGAGAACAGACCATTTTCAAAATAATTTTTTGTTCTATTTGACCTAGTTAATATTTCGAAAGCTAGTTTATGTGTATTCGCTTGATAATGTATTGTAGGTTTTGAATTAATTGTTTTAAAGTATGCACATCTTTTAATTAATTCATCTTTTGTCAAAGAATTATATTCTAAAAACGCAAGTTCCAATTCGAATAATTCTGTAACGGATGGTAGTAATTCGATTTCGTTATCGAACAATATATTTGTAAAATTATACGTAAAAATATTATTCTCATTCATATTATAAATATATCAAAGTAAAATTCAATTACAAAAAAATCGAAATGCAAACTTAATAATAGCTCGAGAGTACTTATCTTTCGGCAAAGCAAATGGAGAAATAAATGATTCATAAAGTTATTGGAAAACAGCATAATTCAAAGTTATGTTTTGTATGCGGTTTAAAAAACAAATTTGGCATTCATGCTCAATTTTATGTTACGGAAAATCAAGAGCTGATTGCAATTTTTACGCCTACGGAAGTGCATCAGAGTTATCCGGGAAGATTGCACGGTGGAATTGCATCTGCAATTCTTGATGAAACAATCGGAAGAGCCATTCTAAACATACATAAAACTGAAACATGGGGAGTTACTGTTGAGCTAAATGTGAAATTCAAAAAACCGATTCCACTTAACGAAGAGTTAAAAGTGGTGGGAAGAATAATAAACGAATATAACAGAATGTTTGAGGGAACTGGAGAAATTATTTTGAGCAGCGGCGAAATTGCAGTAACTGCCCACGGAAAATATTTAAAGGTTCCGTTAGAAAAGATAACAGATTTTGATATAGAAGAAAATGAATGGCGAATTGTTGAACTGGAAACAGATCCGAAAGAGATTGAGATATGAGTCTACTCTCAAAAGCTCTTGTGTGTAATTCTGATTCCCAACAAAGTCTGGGAGAAAAATCTCCATGTTATTGAAAAAAAGATTCTTCAGTTGCTTTGCCCTTTTAGAAAGACATTCATCCACTTTTTAGGATGAATTCAGAAAAAAAATTGTCAACAAATTAGATATTAGTTTATTTGCCTAAGTGAGGGATTTAATATCCAGATAGCTATTCCAAATATCAAAAGAATAATAGCGTTTATCATCACTGCTATCGGCGAACCAAAGTATTCTGCCAAAGTCCCAATCCATAAAGCGCCCAGCGGGTAAAGCGCAAAAAAAGTAAACGTATAAAAACTTAACACTCTTCCTCTAAACTTTTCATCAACAATAGTCTGAATCAACCCGTTAGCAAGATTGTAAAGAGTAATAATAACTCCGCCCAATAAAACAAGAAGCGCCAGCGATAAGACGAACGAACGATTAAAAGAAAAGGCAAATAATAAAATTGGCAACGCAATTGTGCTAATGGCAAGATATTTTCCCCTTACAATGTAGCGATTTATTGTAGCGATAATAAGCGCAAACAAAACAGCGCCAACGCCGCGTGCAGATTGTAGAAAACCGTTTGTTGTTGCATCACCATGAAAAATTTTAACTGCCCATGCCGGAAACAAAGTAACCAATCCCATTCCGAAAGCGCTAAGCATAGTGGTGATTAAAAGAATTGCCATAATATTTTTTTGCGACTTGAGATAACCGAATCCTTCTCGTATTTCTTTCAGAACAGAATTATCGTTCTTCTTTTTTACGACCGGCTTTAATTTCATTTTGTACAGATTATAAAGCACGGCGAGAAACGAAATTCCATTAATTGAAAAACACCAAGCCGGCCCAAAGATAGCGTAAACAATACCGGCTATTGCTGGACCAATTGCGGTTGCCGTGTTAAACATTGTAGAGTTAAGCGCTATTCCGTTTACTAAATCTTCTTTATCAACAAGTTCATTTACAAAAGCGTGCCGCGCAGGTGCATCGAATGAGTTTGCAATTCCAGAACCAAATGCAAGAAGAATAATATGCCACGGCTGAATCAAGTTTGTAAACGTTAGCGCTGCAAGTATGAATGCAAGGAACATCATTCCAATTTGTGTGTAAACTAAAATTTTTCTGCGCGAGATACGGTCTGCAACTACTCCGCCATAAAGAGAAAAAAGCCATGCGGGAATTCCGGTTGCAAATCCGACATAACCAAGAAAAGCAGGCGAGTGTGTCAATTCGAAAATAAAAAATGCCTGAGCGGTTGTTTGCATCCACGAACCGACCAACGAAATCATTTGTCCCCAAAACCACAAACGATAATTGCTGTATTTTAATGCGGCAAAAGTTTGCCGAATACTTATTTTTGGTTTTTGAAGAGATTTAAAATTATTTGATTCACCGTTTGATGACGGCGCAATTGTAATTATTTCGGGTTCGTGGGAAATGTTATCCATATATAATCTTGCTCGTGATCGTGTTCATAATCGTGGTCGCTTTTTTAAAAAAGAACATGAGCACGATCAAGAGCACGAATTATTTATTTTGGTCCAAATATTTTACAACATCTTTAGCAAAGTAAGTAAGTATCATATCAGCGCCGGCTCGTTTGATTGCCGTTAGCGATTCAATCATAACACGTTCTTCGTCAATCCAATTATTTTTTCCAGCGGCTTTGATCATCGCATATTCACCGCTAACTTGATAAGCGGCTGTAGGCATTCCGAATTTTTCTTTAACACGCCAAATGATATCTAGATATGCCCCGGCTGGTTTTACCATAATAATATCTGCCCCTTCATCAATATCACTTTCAGCTTCTCGCAAAGCTTCGTTACTGTTAGCAATATCCATTTGATGCGAGCGGCGGTCTCCGAATGCAGGGGCAGATTCAGCGGCATCTCTAAACGGTCCGTAATAACCGGAAGCATATTTAATTGCGTAACTCATTATTGGAATTTCAGTAAATCCTTTTTCATCCATCGCTTTGCGTATTGCGCCTATGCGTCCATCCATCATATCTGACGGGGCAATGATGTCTGCGCCGGCTTCTGCATGCGATACAGCTTCCTTTGCAAGCAGCTCAACAGTTTCATCGTTCAATATTTTTTCGCCATTTAGAACTCCGCAATGCCCGTGAGATGTGTATTCGCACAAGCAAACATCTGTAATTACTAAAAGTTTTTTTGTTTCTTTTTTGATAGCGCGTACAGACTGCTGAATGATTCCGTTCTGGTCATAAGCGCCGGAACCAACTTCATCTTTGTGATCTGGAATCCCAAAAAGAATTACTGCAGGAATGCCAAGCTTTTCAACTTCTTTGCATTCTTTAACAACAACATCTATTGACATTTGATAAACGCCCGGCATCGAGCGGACTTCATTTTTTACTTTTTCTCCGGGGACAACAAATAGCGGATAAATTAAATCATTTTTTGTTAGAACTGTTTCGCGAACCATATCGCGAACAGTTGGATTGTATCTTAATCGTCTTAAACGCTTTGTTGGGTAAATTGCCATGGTAACCTCTTCTTAATTGAGAATTGCGAATTGCAAATTGAGAATTAATTAGTTTTAAGTTTCTTTAATATTGAAATCAGCAATCGTATTAATTCATCACAATCATTTATTAAACTATTAAATTCCTTTTCATCTAAAATGGAAGCTTCTTTTAATAATCTTAACCAGTAATCAGTTTCTTTAGCTTCTTTTAATGCAATAGAAAGTTTATTCATAAAATCCTTTTTTGAAACAGCTTCTTGGGCTTCTGCAACATTTGCGCCGATAGAAGTTCCGCTTCTTAATAATTGTCTTAATAAATCTTTGATTTGATAATCATTTTTGATTCGTAGTGAAAAAAAATAACAATTCTAACACTAAATCGAAAACTCTTTTCTAATATTGGATTTCCATATTCAACTTGTTTCTCAAAAACTCTCATAGAATTATCAATTCGCCATTCTCAATTCGCAATTATTTTATTATAGACTATTTCAGAATTTTTCACACAATCGCCAACCGAAATACCGCCTCGATAGTTTCCGCTAAGAAAAATACCCGGATTTTCTTTTTCAACATTATCGAAATAATTCTCGTGTTCTATATATCCGATATTGTACTGCGGTATAGCTTTGTGCCATAATTTTTCTTTTAGAAGAATCGGCTCTGTTTTTATACACATTATTTGTTTGAATTCATTCAGCACTGTCTCAATCAATTTTTGTTTATCTGTTTGAAATAGATTTTGAGAGCGTGCGCCGCCAATAAAAAGTGTGAACGCTGCTTTGTCGTCATCACAACGGTTTGGAAAGATTGTAGAACTCCAAATTGCGCCAAGAAAATTTTTCTTTTCGCTAGAAGGAATTAAAAATCCAAATCCATCAAGAGGTATTCCAACATCTTTTTTGTTGAAGCCGATAAATAAAACCATTACTGGCGGATAATAAATATCTTCGAGATGCTTTACAAGATTAACATCAAGTCCACCAAAAATTTTAGAAGTTACATAAGCCGGTAAAGTTGATAGAATACAATCAGTAATTATTTCGTGTATTTGTCCATCCTTTTCGTATGAAACAACCCAGTTATCAATTCTACGTTCTACACTCTGCGTTCTGCATTCATAAATAATTTTGTCATTTAGTTTTTTAGCAATTGCCTTTGGAAATGATTGCATTCCATTGATGAACGAAAACATTTTTGCGCTTTGTTTGGATTCTTCGTTACGGTTCATTCTTTCGCGTGCGCCTTTAATCATTCCTTTGATAAGTCCGCCGTAAACTTCTTCTAATCGGTACAATTTAGGAAAAGCAGATTTAACGCTTAACTTATTTGGGTCTCCGGCAAACACACCGCTTACAAATGGATCGATTGCATAGTTCAAAAATTCTTGTCCCAATCTTCTCTGCACAAACTCTGCAATACTTTGATAATAACCGTCATCGGATTTTCCAACAAACGGTTCAGCAAACAAACGAAGTTTTCCTTTAGTAGAAAATAATTTTGTTTTGATTAGGGAAATCGGACCCATCGGCAGCGCATGAAGTTTATTTCCTCTAAGAATGTATCTCTTATTAGAAATATCGCTTGCATAAATCATTTCATTTGATAAACCGACTTCATCAACTAATTGGCGAATCAAAGGAGTTGTTTCAAGTCCGCTGTTAGGCCCGTAGTCGATCAAAAAGCCATCTTCAAAAGAAGTTTCCATAGCGCCGCCGGGTTTACTTTTTGATTCAAGAATTTGAACATCGAATCCATCTTTATGAAGCCAGTATGCGGTTGATAATCCAGAAATTCCCGCGCCAAGAATTACTATTTTCTTTTTATTATTCATATTTAACAGAGAAACTAAATAAAGAAACGGAAGGGAATAAATAAAAACTATCACCTTCCGTTTCTATTTTTCATTTATTTTAATCCGCGTCTTTCAAGAAGCGCATCAACTTTTGGTTCACTTCCTCTAAATTTTTTGTAAAGCTCCATTGCTTCTTCAGTTCCGCTTTTAGCAAGAATAAAATTTCTAAAAGTAGCAGCAGTTTCTTTATCAAATAAATTTCCTTTTTCTTTGAATGCTTGGAAAGCATCTGCATCAAGAACAGCAGCCCAAATGTAGCTGTAATATCCGGCTGAGTATCCGCCAATTATATGAGCAAAATTTGTACTTTGATAGCGCGCTTCAATTTCCGGTATCAATCCAATTTTTGTCAACGCTTCTTTTTCAAAAGCAGGAACATCTCTTTCGGTTGCTTCTGTTAGAGTATGCCAGTCCATATCAAGAAATGAAGCAGCCAAATATTCGACAGTTTCAAAACCTTGATTGAAAAGGCGAGAATTTTCGATCTTATCTATTAATTCTTGCGGAATAGTTTCACCAGTTTGATAATGCTTAGCATACATTTTCAGGACCTCCGGCTCGAGTGCCCAATTCTCCATTATCTGAGAAGGAAGCTCAACAAAATCACGCGGAATATTTTTACCGCCCGAATACACTGTGTTTGAGAATAACGAGTTTAACCCATGTCCTAATTCATGAAATAAGGTATTCACTTCGTCTATACTCATCAAAGCTGGTTTATCTTCTGTTGGTTTAGAAAAATTGCCAACGTTATAAACTAACGGCGTGATGAAATTACCGTCAATGTTAGATTGACTTCTAAAACCGCTTGACCAAGCGCCGCTTCTTTTTCCATCACGCGGGTAATAATCTGAATAAAAAATTCCAATATGTTTTCCATTTGCTTCTTGAACTTCAAAAACTTCAACATCAGGATGATATGCCTGGATATTATTCAGCTTGATGAATTTTATTCCATATAATTTAGATGCCACTTCAAAAGCACCTGCACGAACATTTTCCATTTTGAAATAAGGACGCAACATTGATTCATCAAGCGCATATTTTTCTTTCTTTACTTTCTCTGCATAATACCACCAGTCCCATGCAGCTAATTTGAAATTACCACCTTCTTTATCAATTATCTTTTGCATATCTGCAACTTCCATAATAGCTCTCTTTAGCGCGGGTTTCCATAGATCGTTCAGAAATTTATAGACTGCTTCCGGCGTTTTTGCCATGGCTCTTTCCAGAACAAAATCTGCGTGTGTTTTATAACCTAACAGATTTGTCCTTTCAACTCTTAAAGCGGTAACTCTTGAAACAATTTTTTTATTGTCGAATTCGTTATCGTTATTTCCGCGGTTGATATATGCTTTGAATAATTTTTCTCGAAGGTCTCTTTTTTTGGAATATTGAAGAAATGGAATAAAGCTTGGCTTCTGAAGAGAAAATGCCCACTTGCCATCCATTCCTTTTGCTTTTGCCAATTCCGCTGCGGCTTTGATTACATCTTCGGGAAGTCCGGTAAGATCATCTTTATTATCTATTACCAGACCTAACGCATTAGTTTCTTTAAGAAGATTTTCGCTAAACTTTAAACCAAGCATAGACATTTCTTCGTTAATCTTTTTTAATTTTTCTTTAGCTTCGTTATTAAGATTAGCGCCGCTTCTTACGAAATTTGTGTAATAGTTTTCAAGAACATTTTTTTGCTCAGGCGTTAATTTTAGTTTTTTTTGTTCACTGTAAATAGTTTTTATTCTCTCGAAAAGTTTTTCATCTAAGCTGATATAATCTCTGTGTTTTGCCAATAAAGGAGTTGTTACTCTTGCTACTTTTTGCAGCTCATCATTTGTGTTTGCGCCGCTAAGTCCGCCGAAAATTCTATTTACTCGCGAAAGAAATTCACCGCTCTTTTCCATTGCTTCAATTGTATTCTTGAATGTCGGCTTTTCTGGGTTATTGATAATTGCTTCAATTTCCGCTTTTTCTAATTTCATGCCTTCCTCAATTGCCGGCAGAAAATGTTCAGTTTTAATTTCGTTGAAAGGAGGTGTACCGAAAGGTGTTTTCCACTCTTTGAAAAATGGGTTGTCCATATTTTTCTCTTGTGCTTGATTAGTTATGGAAAATAATACAGCTATCATAGTTAGTAGAAAGATTCTTGTTTTCATTTTTTTTCTCCCATAGTTTTTAATGAGATTTATTTTTTGTGATGCAGCGTATTTTATCTAATTATGTAATATGAAAAATGGAATAAAGAATAAGCACATTTATCATTTATCATCTTTCATTTTCGATCTTGCAATATTTGCCAGAGCATCCACAAACAATTCAGAATCATTCAATCCTTTCATAACGATGTAATTCTCTATTCCAACTTTATCTGCAATGTGGCGGTATTCTATATCAAGCTCAAATAAAGTTTCTACGTGGTCAGAAACAAAACTAACAGGAACTATTAACAAATGCTTTTTATTCTTAGCAGCAAGATTTTCAATCATTGTATCGGTTGCCGGCTCTAGCCATTTCATTGGTCCAACTTTGCTTTGATAGCATAAATGATAATTATGAGAATGATCTCTCGCTTTCATTACAGCATCTACTGTTAGGTTGATCTGGTTACTGTATGGGTCCCCTTTCTTAACTAAACTAACCGGTGTTCCGTGCGCACTGAAAACAATTTGGATTTCGTTCCTAACTCTTTCCGGAAATCTTAAAATCGTTTCATCTATTCTCTGGTTGATTGCCGCAATATATTTTTCGTTAAGATGATAGCTGTTAATAAAAATCGACTTTGATGGCTCGCCTTTGTAATGACGATTCCATTCGTTGAATGAAGACCCCGTTGTTGTGATAGAATAATGCGGATAGAGGGGAAGCAAAATTATTCTATCATAATTTAAGCTCTCAACTTTAGCTGCAATTTCATTTGTGAACGGTTTCCAGTAACGCATAGCAGTGTATACATCAAGAGTTTGAAAATCTCTACGCAGATTTTCTTCGAGCATAAATCTCTGTTTTTCCGTCCACTCGTTAATAGGGGATTTTCCGCCAATGAGTTTGTATTCCTCTGCTACTTTAGGTGCACGGCGGCTTGAGACAATTCTTGCAAATAATTTTTGTCCAAACGGAAATTTGAAAATATCCGGATCGCAAAAAAGATTATATAAAAACGGTTCTATTGCTTCAATAGAATCCGGTCCGCCAAGATTAAAAAGTATTACTGCTGCTTTGCTCAAAATCACATTCCTTTCATTAAAAAAATATTATTTTAACGCTGTACTAAAAAACAATTTTGGAGTTAACAATGAAAAATCTATTAGCTTTATTATTACTTTTTGTGCTAACAACTGTTGCTTGCTCATCGGAACCGCCGAGTGTTCGCGTAAAAAATGAGAGAACAACAAAAGCAAATGTTCAGATTAAAATGTCAAACGCAAATACTATCAATATTAACGACGTTCAAGGTGGCACTGCAACTCCTTACCAAGAAATAGCCGAAGGAGTTAGCGTTGCTACTGCCGTTATCCAAAATGAAACTGTTTCTCCAACTACACAATTTACTGCAGCAAAGGATAGAAATTATACCATCGTTATTCTTCAAGGGCAAATACCATCGCTTAGGGTAGATTCTGAAGATAAATAATTGAATGCCTTTTATTCAACCAACCGAATTTTTTATACTGTTCGCGAATATCTCGCCTTATCTTCTTTCCGTTCGATGTATCCGTCAAAATTCATTGCAATATTACGAATGAGCAGTCTTCCCATCTGTGTAACAGTAAGTTTTCTTTTTTTAATTTCAACCAAACCGTCATCAATAAACTCATTCATTTCTTCAAGTGCATTGTTAAAATATTTTTCAAACTCAATTTTAAATTGCTTTTCTACTTGTTTGAAGTCAAGTTCAAAATCACACATAACTTTTGTAATTACATAACGGCGTAAAATATCGTCATCGCTCAAATAGACACCGCGCTCTATTGGAAGCGAATCATTATTTAGCGCGTCGAAATATTCTTTTTCTTTCTTAAAGTTTTGCACATAGCTTCTTCCAATTTGACTGATGCTTGTAATTCCCATTCCATACAGATCTGTTCCTGCATGCGTGCTGTAACCTTGAAAGTTACGGTATAACTTTTTCTCGCGCTGAGCAACTGCAAGTTCATCATCTGGTTTTGCAAAGTGATCCATGCCAATAAAAACATAACCGGAGCTTGTGAGTTTTTCAATTGTCATTTTTAGTATTTGCAATTTTTCTTCGGGCAAAGGTAAATCTTCCGGCTTAATCAATTCCATATGTTTTTTCATCCACGGAACGTGCGCATAATTAAAAACTGCAATACGGTCGGGAGAAATATCTATTGTAGCTTCAACAGTCTTTTCGAATGTCTCAAGTGATTGGAAAGGCAGCCCGTACATCAAATCGAGATTAATACTTTGGAAGCCAAGTTCACGTATCCAGCTTACAACTTGCAGTGTCATTTCTTCAGGTTGAATTCTGTTAACAGCTTTTTGAACTTTATCGTTGAAATCCTGAACGCCCATGCTGATGCGGTTGAATCCTCCATTGCGAAGCGAGGTAAGATGATCTTTAGTTAATCCGCGAGGATCAATTTCGCATCCTTTTTCTGCTTCAGGTTTTATTTCAAAATTTTTATTGATGTATGAAATTAAATCTGTAATCTCATCTGGATTGAGATGAGTTGGCGTTCCGCCGCCCCAGTGAAGTTGAACGACTTCGCGTCCATGAACAATATATTTTTTAAGCAGACCAATTTCTTTTTTGAGATACTTGATATATTCTTGTATTCGATCACGGCTGCGTGTGATGATCATATTGCATCCGCAGAAGTAGCAGAGCGTATCGCAGAAGGGAAGATGATAATAAAGAGAAAGCTCGGGCGGATTAGCTTCACCGTTTGTGAGAATGATTTCGTCAAGATACTTTTCCGGTGTGAACGAATCATTAAAATGCGGAGCGGTTGGATAGCTTGTGTAACGCGGTCCTGGACGATCGTATTTTTTTATTAACTCAAGATCTATGTTAAACATTACTGCTCCGCCTTTTACCACAGAGACACGGAGGCATAGAGATTTAAAACTCTGCGGCTCTGTGGTTAATTATTTTTATGAATAACCATGAATCATTCTTTTGAAACCATCTACCAATCTTGGCACATTAAAATTAATGAGAAGACCAAGCCTTTTATCTGCTAATTTTAAGTAAGTCAATAACTGAGCTTGATGCACTGGGAGTAATATTTCAACAGCTTTTAGTTCAACAATAACTTCTTTCTCCACCAATAAATCAATTCTAAAATCAGCTTCTAGATTCTCACCTTTATAAATCACCGGTACTAGAACTTGTCTTTCTACAAACAGCTTTCTGGATCGCAATTCTTTGAATAAACAGATCTCATAAACACTTTCTAATAATCCTGGTCCCAACTGTTTATGAACTTCGATTGCGCAATCTAATATTATTCCACTAATTCTATTTAATTCTTCGTGATTCATTTTCTCTGCGCCTCCGCGTCTCAGCGGTGAAAAATTTTACTCTCTTCTTTCACAACCTCGACCAAGAATTTTGCATTTTCCGGCAGAACATCGGGCAAAATGCCGTGACCGAGATTAAAAATGTGTCCGCTTCCGTTGCCATAAGATTCCAAAACTTTTACAGCTTCTGCTTTTATTTTTTCTTTATTAGCATACAAAATAGTCGGATCGAGATTTCCTTGCAGCGCTACTTTGCTGCCAATTTGGCTTCTCACTTTACCAAGTTCCATTGTCCAATCGAGGCCAATTACGTCTGCACCGCAGTTTGCAAGTTTCTTTAAATTGTTGTGAACGCCTTTCGCAAAAACGATCACAGGCTCATCTTTTCTTTTAATCCGAGAAATTATTTTTTCAATATAATAAAGAGAAAATTCTTCAAAATCTAATGGAGAAAGTAATCCGCCCCATGTATCAAAAATCTGAACGGCGTCTGCGCCCGCTTCTATCTTGGCAGAGAGATAATCAGCAACAGCATCGGCAATTTTATGTAACAACGTGTGCGCAGTTTTAGGTTGATTGTAAATGAATTTTTTAATCTCGGAAAAACTTTTCGATCCGCCGCCTTCAACCATGTAAGTCATCAAAGTCCACGGTGAACCGGCAAAACCAATAAGCGGCACACGTCCGTTCAATTCTCTTTTTGTAAGCGATACAGCCTCAAGTACGTATTTCAAATTTTTTGTTGGGTCAATCTCTCGCAATCTTATTACGTCATCGGCATTTCGAATTGGATCATAAAGTTTAGGTCCTCTGCTTTCGATCATTTCTAATTTCATTCCCATTGCCTCTGGAATGACAAGTATATCCGAAAAAATTATCGCTGCGTCAACCCCAATTAAATCAATAGGTTGAATGGTTACTTCTGCGGCAAGTTCAGGAGTTTTGCACATAGTTATAAAATCTGATTTCTCACGCACAGCACGATATTCCGGCAAATATCTTCCCGCTTGACGCATTATCCAAATAGGTGTTCGTTCTACATCCATTTTTTTACATGCTCTTAAGAATAAATCGTTTTGTAATTTTATCAAGAATCCTCCGTTTATGCTATGTTATCTGTAACTTGAAAATATTTTATAATTGCTTCTGCTACGCCTTGAAGTGAAAAACTTTTTGGAACGATATTAACAACAAGTCCTTCGTTTCGAATCGCTCTTTCTGTTGTTGAACCGATGGCACAGATAATATTCGCTCCAAAATAGCTATCTATATTTGTAACGCTCATCAACTTCAAAAAACTTTGAAATGATGATGGGCTTGTAAATACAAAAACGTCCGGTCGTTTCTCTTGAATCAGTGCATACTCGTTTTTCAATCCGCTTAAATTATTTTGAACAACATCATAAACCGGAACTGAAAAAACTTCCCCCCCTAATTCAGCTAATCCCAAGCTCAACTCGTCACGGGAAAGGGAAGAGCAGGGGATAAAAAATTTTTTCCCGGTTAAATCGAACCCGGAGAATTTATTTATCAATCCTTTTGTGCTGAATTCATCGGGAAGAATGTCAACTGAGATTCCAACCGATTCACATTTCTCTTCGCTGCTTTTGCCAACAGCCGCAACTTTTACTCCCGATAGATCGAGATGGTTTCTCTTTGTAATTTTTGCAAACACTTCAACCGCATTTGCAGAAGTAAACACTACAAAATCAAAATCATCAAACATTTTCAATGTTTCGTTCAACAGAGGAGAATCATCAACCGGGAGTACTTTAATTGTGGGGAAGTAGATTATCTCTGCGCCCGCTTCAATTAATAGTCTTAAAGAAAATTCCGCGTCTTGCTGCGATTTTGTAACAAGTATCTTTTTTCTAACTAATGAATTCAAATTACAATTTCCTTTTTTTCTTCGTGTCTCCGTTATTTTATGGTTTTTGATTTCACCAGAGAGGAAAATTAAGGCATATCACTTCACCATTATCTGTAAATTTCTTTTAATATTGTTGAGGCGCCGGCTTTCAATAAATCTTTTGCTAATTGCTTTCCTAACTTTTCTGGGTTGGTTTTTGTTCCACGCATTTTTTTCCTAAATGTTACCGAACCATCGATAGAGCCAACAACCGCATCAAGATATAATCCGTTTGATTTTACTTCTGCTAATGCGCCAATAGGAACTTGACAGCCGCCTTCTAAAGCTTTCAACAAGGAGCGTTCGGCTCTAACGGCGGTAAAAGTTTTGTCATCGTGAATTTTCTTTAGCATCTCTTCGGCAAACTTATTCCCTTCTCGAATTTCAATTCCAAGTGCGCCTTGTCCAACAGCTGGTAAGATTTCTTCTGTGCTGATGATTGATGAAATGTGCTTGTTCAATTTTAATCGCTCTAAGCCTGCCCGCGCTAAAATTATCGCATCCCATTTCGAACCGAGAAATTTTTTGATTCTTGTTGGAACGTTTCCGCGAAGCTCTTCAATTTTTATATCTGGGCGAATATGAAGCAGCTGTGAACTTCTTCTAAGCGAACCGGTAGCAACAATTGCTTCTTCGCGTAAATTTTCAATCTTTGTTCCTTTTTTGCGGGCAATTAAAACATCTTCAACTTTGTGTCGTTTTGTTACAGCAGCAAGTTTTAACCCTTGCGGAATTTCTGTTTGCAAATCTTTCAAACTATGAACTGCAATATCAATAGTTCCATTCAATAGTTCATTTTCAAGTTCTTTGGTAAACAAACCTTTATCGCCAATTTTTGAAAGCGCAACATCAAGAATCTTATCGCCTTTTGTGTTGATGATTTTTATTTCAACAGTAAGATTCTTATTCTTTCGCTCAAGTTCTTTTTTAATAAAATTTGCCTGGCAAAGAGCAAGTTCGCTTCCGCGAGAACCGATGATCAATTTATTCCTTTTCAATTTTATCCTCTGAGCTAATTTCATTTCCGTTGAATGTATTGCCATTTTGCGGCGCTTCGCCAAGATTGAAAAGTTCTTTTAATATCAGCGTATTGGTTGTAACGTCATTTATATTAGCTCCGGACTCTGCGAACTCTCTCAATTTAACCGTTGGATTGTGAAGTAAGCGCCCAATCATTCTGCGTGTCATCTCTTCAATTTTGTTGAAATCTTCCGCGCTAACTTTATTTTTTATTTTATCCAATTCATCATGTCGTATCCCTTCAAAAAAAGAACGCAACAATTTAATTGTCGGCACTACGTCAAGCGCGTTATACCAGGCAAAAAACCCGACCATCTCTTCCATAATTATCTTTTTAACAAGCGGAATTTGGTCGCGTCTTTTTTGAAGGTTTTGATCAACAATAATTTTCAGCGAATCCATGTCATGATAAAATACGTTCTCAAGTTTTCCAACTTCAGGGTCAATATCGCGCGGAACGGCAATGTCCATCAAAACAACAGGCGCGTCTTTCCTTTTTTTCATCGACTCTTTAATATCATCGAACGAAATAATTAAGCTCTCCGCGCTGGTTGCGCTTATTATTATATCAAAATTGTTAAGGCGCTCTTGTAAAGATTGAAACGGTACTATTTCACCGTGAACTTTAACAGCTAATTTTTCTGCGCGCTCGGTTGTTCTGTTAGAGATTGCAATTTTTCCAATACCTTTATCGTGAAGATGAACTGCAGCCAGCTCTCCCGTTTCTCCGGCGCCAATTACGAGAGCAGATTTCTTTTCGATGTTCGCAAAAATCTTTTCAACAACTTGAACTGCTGCATAACTGACTGTTACAGCTCCATCTCCGATATTTGTTTCTTTGATAGAGCGCTTGCCAACCCGCATCGTTGAGTCAAAAATTCTACGCAGTACAGTGCCAGTAAAACCTAAATCCTCCGAGATCTCGAATGCCTCTTTTACTTGTCCTAAAATCTGACTGTCGCCTACTATCATCGAATCAATTCCGGATGCAACTGAGAATAAATGTTTTACCGCGCCGCATGAATAGAATTTTGAAAAATTTTCTGGCTTAATGCTATCAATTAGTTTTGATCTTAAAAGACTATCTATGATTGGTGAAATATCCAAAGAATAATTGTGAGGGAACCCAAAAATTTCTGTACGATTGCATGTGGAAATAACAACACCTTCTGAAAAAAAAGATTCTTTTAAGAGCGGAATGAGTTCAACAATTTCATTTCGGTTAAGATGGAGAGCTTCTCTAAGTTCGAGAGCAGAAGTTTTATGATTTATTGATATACCTACTAAATTCATTATATAATTTTCAATAAAAAGAATGAAACGTCTTTGCCAATGTGTTCGTAATTATCAACGACATTATCGCAACAACAAATCCAATCAATGAAAAAAGAATAACTTTTTTACCGAACCAGTTGTTAAATATTTTACTTGAGACCCCCACGCCGTAAATCAACCACACAAAAAGAGTTCCTATCAATTTGGGATCATAATAACTAAAATTTGGAAACGCGCTTGGCAGCCAGATAATTCCTATTACAATTGCAAATGTGAGAAGAACAAATCCTATAACCGCCGAATAAAAACTCAGTTTTTCCAAAATTTCCAAATTAGGAAGCCGGTTGAAGATCAATCCGAATTTATTCGTTTTCAAATTATTATAGAGAAGCATGAACAACAATCCATACACTGCAGAGATTGTAATTCCAGAATATCCAAGCAGAGCGTTTATAACATGCAGTCCAAGCAAACGATTTCTTAAAACTTCCGGCACTATGTAAGAGTGTTCAATAAAAATTGAAGAAGTAATTTGAAAAATAAGTGAGAAAAAAATTATGAAAGCACCTGTCCCGCGGATGTTTGTCAGCAACTCAAGAACGAAATATGAAAAGCCAATTGAGAATGCTATGATCGAGAATATTTCGAATTTGTTTGTTATAGGCGGATGATTATACTCTACAGTTCGAGATATCAAATAAAATGTGTGGATTATAAGTGTTACGATAAGAACAATTTGTTTAGAGTTACTTAAATATTTTTTTTCACTGTAAAAGTCATAAGCATAGGCATAAAAAGCGACAAAGTATAGAAACGGAAGAATGATGTTTATTGTAGCGATTGTTTGAAGCATAGAAATTAACCAAGCGTATAAATATTGGTTGTAAAGTTAAAAAAAAAAGCCCTAAATCTCTTGTGATGTCTTCAAATCTATCTACTTAGAATTTGGAATAATTTTAATAATTCTATGCGTTAAGAAGATTAGCTAAAAATTAGGGTTTTTTACAAAAGTAATTCGATTTGACAAATTGATAAGTTCAGTCAAAATTCTATGAAAAGAATTCAAAGCTCTCTTTTTTTTGATCACGCATTATAAATAGAAAAAGTTTTGTGCGGATCGTCGATAAAAGCTCAATTGACTATAAAAAATTAGTTTATAATTGCATGTGTTAACAAGTAGTCCTGTATTATCTTTATTGCGGTTCCAATTTCGGGATCACCCGGCGCTAGTTCTTTTGCTTTTTTGAAAAAATTTAATGAATTATTCACATCACAATAAAACCAAAGTATGCCAGAAGCTAAATGATAATCTAGTGAATTGCTGTTAAGATCTTTTTGCTCTTCGAGTAATTTAATTAGTTCAGGGCAAGGGCAGTCGTCTCTTTCAGGGTCTGTCTTGACGATGAATTCAATGTCCTCAGTTATAAGGTCTAAGAATAATCTGAGCGCCACATTTAGCTTTTCTGTTTGAGTGTAACAAATAATGAGTCTTTTTTTGATCGGTTTACTATTAGGATATTTTATAAGGGACCCCTCCAGCTCTTTTTGTGCGGCGGAGAAATTTCTCGCCATAAAGTACTGATTGCCTAACATCTCGCTCATGATAATTTTCCTATAAAGTAGAAGGAAGCTCCTTATTCAGGAGCTCCCCGTGAGAAATTATTTTACATAAGGATAGTTATAAACATCTCTTGATTCTAAGAAATGTGTTAAAACATTAGTTCTCATCCAATCGTAATTTAATGCATTTACGCCAAACATTAAAGATTTTGCATCATAACCCAAAACTTTTAATATTGTTGAAGTAGCAGCAGAAGTTTGACCGGTATAGCAATAAACAACAATGGTTCTATTTGTTGGCAGTGTTTTTAGATCATTAGCCAATTTTAGAGAGCTTCTTGGTTCATACTGAATTGCACCGTTGAGGTGGCCAAGGTTATAATGAGCAATTGGCCAATAATTTAATAAGAAATAGTTGCCAAGATTTGGTGTAACAACTGTTCTATCAATTCTAACATCCCCAAATGGATCTGCAGAAGCTAATAGTTCATTTATTCTAGCTTCTAAAATATCTTTTCCGGTTTTCTTTCCGGTTTTTAATACTGGTAACTCCCCTTTAGCTGGCTTTGCAAAAGGAGTTGTAACAAAGGTTGTAAAGTTATTGCCTATTGCTGGTGCCCAGGAATTTGCAACTTCTTTATTCCATGCAGACATACCAAATTTCACTGAGAATACGTTTGTGTAGCCAAGCAATCTTAGAAGCGATACAGCATATCCAGATGTTTGACCAGAATAGCATACAACAACAATTCTTTCAAAGGAAGCTGCGTTAGCTAATCCTTTAACGTGTGCAACTATATCCTTCAATGCAACGTTTTTTGCGCCTGCTATATATCCCTTACCAGTAAAATCGGCAGCTGTACGAACATCTATAATATAAAGCTTACTTGGGTCTGCTAATTGTCGTGTGCGCACTTCATCTGCGCCGATGATAGCTGGCGCAGTAACGTTCAAATAATCGCCGTTAGCTTCCAAATATTCAGCAAGAACCTGAGCTTCGTTTACAGCCGGTTCTGGCGCCACGGGATCATCTTTGCTGCATCCGGTTTGAAAGATCAATAAGGGAAGAATAAAGAGCAAATAAAATAAATTACGTAGTTTCATTGTTGTTACTCCTTTTGATTTATTGTTGAGTTTTCTTTTTTAAATTATATCTGTTAAAAAACGATCTCATTACTTTATTCCCCAGCTTGCAGGAAATTTCCCGTCAACTGTAATGCCTTGCGTTGCGGTTATTTCCCAGCTTTGTAAATCGCTTTTGAATAGATATAATTCTTTGTTTCTAATAGTTCCATCTTCATTTTTTATTGCATGACAAGCATCAAAACATAGTTTGCCAGAAGCAACTTGAGTTCGCTTAGTCCATTTTTGAATGTTATGTGGTGTTGTATATTTGAACGTTGGGCGTATATTAAAGTTGGCTAAAATCGGCGTTCCATATTCTTTCCAGCTATCTGGCGCCATTAAAGATCTTCTTAGTAGTGCCATTCTAAAAGGTTTTGTTTCGGGTATGGGATTCATTCCTATCTTATATCCTAAGTATGAAGGAATGCGAGCCCCTTCACCGCCAACATGACAGCTTCCGCAATTATTATAGTCTTGCGAATGGCATGTATGGCAGCTAAGATCTTTAATATGTTCAGTATGATAATTATTGGATTTAGCAATATTAGAATGGCAATCGGTACATTCTGGCAGTAGTTCCATTTTATACCGCTGATCATAAATTTTTCCATCGCCGTGAATTTCATTTTTGCTATGGCATGACATGCAAGTGAATCCTCTTTTCTCAAGATGAACATCGGGTTTGGTTCCAGCGGCTTGACCAAAAAATGCGTGTCCGCCGCGGCTCGTATGGCAAGTTGTGCAATGTTCTCTCATATCAGGAGTTTTAATAAACTCATGTCCTCTGTATAAACCGCCGCCGCCGGCTTTGGGGCGGTTCACGTGGCAATCGCCGCATGAAGCATGACATTTAGCGCAGTTCTTTTCATAGCCGTCTTTCATTTTTTGAGTGAGCAAGTTAAATGCATTTGGAATATTTCCTAATCCAGAACGGAGAGTAACCATTGATTTTTGCCCCCATCCCTGTTCATGAATACTATTTTTTGTCCTCAGATAAATATCAGTATGACAGCCAGCGCATTTTAATTCAGAATATGCTGATGGTTTCTTAATAAAGTCTTTTGAGTGGGCAATTTTTTTATCCGATGTTCCATCAACGCCGTTATGACAAGCAACGCAGGGCATCTTTCCGTGCACATCTTTTTTGAATTCCTTATATCCTGTACCAGCAAGATAGACTCTATCGTAAGGCTCAATTACCGGAATATCGCCGCCGCATCCCGAGCCGCCGCCTTCTGTATCAGGTGTATAAACTTTTTTTAATGTCTCATAACTTGTATGGCATCCTTCACAGGAAGCAACAGATTTAACCGGTGTAAGCTCTGGTGAAATCGGGTCGTCTTCTTTTTTTTCAGCACATGCAACTATTACAATAAATAAAATTAAGAATGGCAATAGTGTAAATAGATTTTTCCGTTTCATCTTTCTTTTCCTTAAAAAAAGAGTTGAAAGTTTTATTTGTTCTATTTAGACAATTGATATGCCAGCTTAAAAAATACATTTTTAGCTTATTTTAACAAGGAGGGTGAAACAATATGTTTCGATTATATAGCTTTTTGAAAATAAATGCGGGAATAAATGAAAAATTGATGAAAATTATGTTCAGATCGTTTCGTGTTGCTGAAACAATTGGAACACTAATCTTTGACTAAACCTAAATTTTTTAGCTTACGCCAAAGAGTGGTTCTGCCAATTCTAAGTTCTTTTGCAGCTTTTGTTTTGTTCCAATGATGTTTTTCCAATAGAACCAAAAGATCAGTTTTTTCTTTCGAACCAATAAAAGGAGTACTAAAATCTGATGAAATTTTGGTTTCTATAATTTCTCTAAAATGAGGAGGAAGTTTAGAAAGTTCAATAATATTTTTATTTAATGTTCTTACGAATGCATATTCGATAACATTTTCAAGTTCGCGAATATTGCCGGGCCAATCAGAATTAAGAAGAACATCCACAGCTTTTTCTTCAATATCTCTAATTTCTTTCTTGTAGAAAAGAGAAAATTTATTCAGAAAATGATTTGCAAGCGGAATGATATCTTCTCGTCTTTGCCGCAAAGGAGGTATAGCAATTGGAATTACATTCAGCCGGTAATAAAGGTCTTCACGAAATTTTCCGGTCTTTAACGCATTCTGCAGGTCGATATTTGTAGCGGCAATCATACGAACATCTACATGCCGAGTAATTGATTCGCCAACACGTTCGAATGTTCCTTCTTGCAAAACGCGTAATAGCTGGATCTGCATCTGCAAAGGCATTTCTGCAACTTCGTCTAAAAAAATAGTTCCTTTGTCTGCTAGTTCAAATCTGCCCGGCCTATCTTTAATTGCATCTGTAAATGCTCCTTTTACATGTCCAAAAAGTTCACTTGCTAGTAGGTTTGGAGGAAAAACAGAACAATTGATTTTAATAAATGGTTTATCTTTTCTGCTAGAAAGTTTTTGGATTGCATTAGCAACTAATTCTTTACCTGTGCCAGATTCTCCATGTATAAAAACCGGCGCATCGGTTTCGGCAATTTCTTCAACGAGAGTAAATATTTCGTGCATAGTTTTACTATGTCCAACCATTCCCTGAAATTGCATCTCCTTTTGCAAATCAATTCTAATCGCTTCAAGTTCGCTTATATCTCTAAAAGATATAATGCCTCCAGTTGGTTCGTTGTTTTCATTATATAAAACTGCAGCATTTAATTTAATAGGTTTCATTTCGCCGGTGCAGATGAGTATTCGTTGATCAAAATCATAAATGTTTTGTCGGCTTTTCAGTACTTGTGCGATAGGACAATCAGTCATACAAACTTCAGATTTAAATACTGTCTTACAAATTCTGCCTATTACTTCATCTCTTTGAAAACCAGTTATTTTTTCTGCCGCTCTATTAAAAAAGTTTATTTTGAAGTTTTGATCAACTGTAAAAACTCCTTCTGCAATGGAATCTAATATATGATCTTTAAGATTATCGCTAATAGACATTTTGTTTCACTGTTTCATTATTGTTTCATTTGTAAATATAAAAAAAGCCGCCTTAAAAAGCGGCTCTTCCTAAAAAATGACTATCATTAATAACTGTAGCTTTCGCCAAATACATCTATTTTACCATTTATATGCTTTTTGCTGTCAATAATATTCCCTTTTGAATCAACAATTCCGGTATGGCAAGTTGCGCAAGATTTTAGTTCGAAAGGAATATGACCCGTTGGGGGAAGTCCATGGCATGTTCCGCATCTCCCTTGAGTTCCATCAACTTTATTCCATTGTGCATTAAAATTATTGCCTGTCATTTTATCTGCGCTAAAAGCAAATGGATATTTTGATGTTGATTGGTTCAGGGAGAAATTACCATGGCAATAAGTATTTGCACATTTGAATGTTGTAAAATTATAATCGCCTTTTGTAGGTCCGAAATTAGCTAAGTTACCGAAAATCACTTCGGCTCTGTTTGTATCATCGATATGCCCAGCAGAAGAAAATTTTTGAGGCACAACATGGCATTCATTACAGGCAACTGTATTTCCTATCTTGGCATCTTTAATATGTATTGTATGAGCGCCAACGCCGGGGTCGGTAGTTGAAATAGCATTATTTAAAGCACGGGGCGGGGCAATAGAAAGGGGGCTTGTAAAATCACCATGACAAGTATTGCACGCTTCAGGTCCGCCTGGCTGCTTATGACAAGTATAGCATGAAGGGCTTGTAACTCCGCCGCCATAATTAGAACCATGGCACTGTCTGCATTGACTCATATCCCATTTTTTTGAAGCAATAAATTTACCATGAAACTGGGACGAAGAGGGATTCATCAGATCTTTAGTATGTACTATAATAGCTGGATGGCAATTGCTTGTTGCGCAGCTTACTTCAGCAGTTCCTCCTGAAAAATTTTGGGCATGACATTGCTTGCATCCGTCGAAACTTTTATCAATTAACATTTTACCGTGAAAAGATGAAGAAGCTTTTACCAGCGCATCTGTGCCGTGTACGCTTACTTTGGTTGGTAATGTAATATCATCTTGCAGTTGACTGCATGAAGAAAATACAAATATCAAAAATAAAGTTACAATAGAAAAATATTTTGTATATCTCATAATATTCCCAGAGATTGAATTATTGTTGATGACAATAACCGCAGAATCCAATTCCTTTGATCCCGCCCGGTTTTGCATTTGCATCTGTATGACAAGAATAGCAAACTGAATTAAGATCATTGTGCCAATCGCCGTCAGAAGTAGATTTCATAAATCCTCTTATGTGAGTTTTAGGGTTAGTTCCTCTTATACCGTCGTTATCAACGTGGCACATAATGCAATTAGCATCAGCGCCTTGAACATCATGGCAGGATGAGCAGCGTTCAAGGTCTCTTTTAGCAAGAACGGCGTGCTGACCGCCGCCAGTACCAACCCCAATTGTTACAAAGTTCGGCGCTCTATGCGATGCCGGAACCATTCCCTCTAAAGCAAAATCGCCCCCTTTTGAAATATGGCACTCTGCGCAAAATGTCTCGGTTTGATGGCAAGTCTGGCATTCTGCCGTTTTCCCTTTTAAATCCATTCCGTGCGTAAATCTATAGTTCAGATCATGAACTCTAGTCAATGTCTGTTGTTTTGTGTTATCAACAAAATTATGGGGCGAGTATGGCGTAACAAAATCGCGCGAGCTGTTTTTTTCAGTTAACATTGTAGTTCCGGCGTGGCAAGATTCGCAGAAGGAATTGTCATGGCACATCTCACAATTAGCATTTACAGCCATCGATCTGAACTTGTGAGTTTTTAGAAACGAAACACCTTTGTGATCTTGCGGAATTAAATTTACAGTTGATGTGTGACAACTTCTGCACTCGTTAGCAGCAACAGAATTGCCGTTATGACAATTGTAACAAATAGCCATAGAAGGTTTTGATTCTTTTGCTTCGAAGCTGTAAGCAACATCGGTTAATCCTTTGTGACAGCTTTCGCATTGTTGATTTTGATCTGTTAAATGAAATTTATGATCGAAAATGAGTTCTGATTTTTTTCGAATCAGCGGCTCAAAATTTTCTCCGTAATGACATTGAGCGCAATTCTTCTCATCTTCTACATCATGGCAGGCAGCGCACACGCTTTTTTCGGGAAGCAATCTATCATTCAATGAAGCGCTTTCTATAATGTTAGTATGGCACCCTGCACAATCGGTTGCATCTTTATGAACGGCGTGAGAAAATTTTATAATCTCTTTATTTGTTTTTTCGGAACCGCGTTCACCGTTACCATTTATCGCTGCAACCGTTAAGAAAATGATGATTATAATTCCTAATGCAGCATAAAAATATTTTATTTTCATATTTTTTTAAAAGTTAGTATTAAACCAGTGATTTACTTTTAAGAGAAGTCTAAAATCGTTTCTGTAAATTTTGTTGTTAAAAAACTGCCCTTGAAGATCGAAAGACCATTTATTCCAGGGCCTAACATTTAACCCGCCAAGAATAGAAGCGATGTTATTTTTCTCGGAATCTTTAGAAAGTCTATAACCTGTGTACGCAATTCCAATTGAAGGGGTAATAGCGCCATCATAAAAGCCGTGTGCAGCAAAAAGAGAAATTGCATCCATCTCGCCTGCATAACCAAGGTTTTTACGATAGTTAATGCTGCCGAAAGAAGTGTAAGCGCCAAGAGTGATTCTTTGAGATTTTTCATCCCTATATTCTACATACCCAAACTTTCCGAAAAGAGTAAAATCTTTATTCAGCTTATAATCTAATCCGCCTTCAATTTCTTGAGAAAAACCGTAATTGAATACAGAAAAGATCGAGTTATATCTGATCTTTGGTTCGCGCCAATTATAGTAAGCGCTAATTCCGAGGTCTTCAAATGCCCAAACTTTTCCGCTTGCTTCTATTTTTGAAGGTTCTTTGTAATTCAAATCGTATTCAAAGCGAGAATCGATGCTGAACAATTCAGGAACTTCATACGAAGCATCAGACGAAAGAAATTTATATTGATTTGATTTTTGCAGAATAAGAATTTTAACCGGGTCTAAATTAGCATCCATTCGAAGAGTTTCGAAATCCAAAGGTTTAAAATTCTTATCGTAGTAACTCACGGCAAGATTTAACCCCTGCAACGGATTGGCATCCAATCTTCCGCCGAGTACATAATTATTTTTTATATCTTTTAAGAACTCCAACTTTTGATAAGCCGGTACATTACCGCCGTAAAACCCTGTAACAGCAAAATCGGAATATTTGATTTTTAGATTAACACCGTCGAACAACCCCCCCGAAACTGGTGTAAATAACGGCTGTCTTCCGATCTTAAATGTAAATAACCCAAGCAGATCGCGCGCTTCCAAAAAAAGATTATAAAAACGTAATCTCGGGTCGTAATCCAATTTATTGCCAATGTTAGATTCAAGATTAACTCGTGTTCTTAATGCAACTTTATCATAATTAAAATTGAAGGCAAGAGTTTGAGATGTTCTAATAAAAAGATCGGAGCTTTGCTTTGTGTCGTATCTCTGAAATGAGTAAAACGAAGAAGTAAATCTGCCGTTGAAATTCTGGGCATGAATAATCAACGGCAGACTAAAAATCAAAAGAATTATAAATGTTTTTTTCATCGTATACCTTACATAAAGAATTATTTTTTAGGTGTTGGATGTGCAATCTTAGCCCACATATCATTGAATTTGAATTCGACATAAGTTGGGCTTTCCGGGTTATGACATTTAACACATCCAGCTTTTATTTCAGCGTTATCTTTCCAAACAATAAGACCGTTCTTAATCGATTCTTCGCGGCTCTTCATAACTTTCATAGACTTATATGCAGAACCAGGTCCATGGCATGTTTCGCATTGAACGCCGTCTTCTATTTTAAATTTAGCGCCAAGCAATTTGGCATCAATGCCATTTCCTGATGCGTGGCACTTTAAGCATTCTTTTGCTTCAACTGCTTTTTTGTTGTAGAGTTTCATTGCAATTTTATCTGCTTCAGGCGATTGCAATGTTTTGTAAGCAAGAGCGTGTTTGCTTTCCTGCCAAATCTTTAATTGCTGCCCTTGTTTTTCGGTTTTATGGCAGACTGCGCAAACTTGAACCCCTTCAAAGCCGTATGGTTGTGCTTCTATTTGAGCCGGGGAAATAAAATAGACAGTGATAATCAAAAAGAAAAATGCTCTTCGTAACATTTTTATCCTCCTGGAAATAAAGTTAATATTGAATTGAGCTATTATCTATTCTAATAAAAGAACCTATTGCTCTTATTTAATATAGTTCAATAGATATAAATTGGCAACAGTAATTTGTTCTTGTTATTTTTTTCCTTCAATTTCTAACGGATTTAATTTTTCTTCAAGCCAATTTCGCAATTCAGGGTCGTTGTCAATCTCGTGTTGAAATACCTGGTCTGGGTTTAATCCATTCTTTTCTAAAGTAGAAGCAAATAAAATTGTAGAGTTGCTTAATGATTTAGTATCTCGTTTACCAGCTTTAAGCTCTTTCCATTGCAGAATGAGCTTTCTAAAATGTTTTTCGTGATGATGGCGGTAAGTTTGCAAAGACATTCTTCCATCAACCCAAGTTAAGCTCATCGGGTATTCGTGCGGATGAAAAATTACAAAGAACCAGTGCCAAACAACAATTGCAAGAGTTGCAAGTATAGCTTCGTAGAAGTGGATAAGTTCGCTTACTTTTATAAGCCATACAGGCGCCCAATCACCAACAATTGTTGGGAACCAAAGAACAAAACCTGTAACTCCCATAACTATTGTTCCCCAAATCAAAGCCCAATATTCAGCTTTCTCTGTATAATCATATTTATCGAATTTTGGTTTTTCTTTTTTGATTCGTAAATAGTAAAGAATATTATCGCGTGCGTCTGTCAAATCGCTTAATCTTGGCAGTAAGTTGTACAATACATCTCTGCCGCGGGCTGAAAAAAATAAATACCCCATATGATAAAGCCCTGTTAAAATCATAACAACAGCTGCTACTCTGTGAATATTTTGACGCAACGGCTCCGTCATTCCTAAAGAAAGGAGCATTTCTGCCCACCAACTTGTTGTATACTTAAGAGCAAAACCTGTGATTGCCAGTGTTATAAATGATATGAGTAATAAATAGTGCTGTACAACTTCACTATTTGTAAAGCGCGGTATTGTAATCTCTTTAAGAAGATGATTGTGTTTCTTTCGGATCTCGTAGAAAAAGATCAATAAATTGTGCATGATCATTGCGCCTATAACAGAAACGATAAGCCAGAAATAAATTGTTGCTACTATATCTTCAATCTTAGATGCAGTTTCGTTCTCTGTCTTATGTGAATAACTTTTTGAAAAAATATCCGTCGCATCTGCATGACACTTTTTACATGTAGCGGTAACGTTAGCTTGGTTTACGGATGACTCTGGATGATCTTGTGGAAGAATTTTATGCACATTATGGCAATCAACACATAATGCTGCATCTTTATCCCCCCGCATTATAGCTAATCCGTGGTAACTGTCCTGATATTGACGCGCTTGATTAGCATCTTTGCCGAAACGTTCTTGGATTCGGGGATCTTGATGGCATACCATACAAGTTCTTTGTTGAATCTTGCGCATCTCATCTCTTTTGTTGACTGTACTGATAGCAAGTACATTGTGTTCATTGTGGCAGTCGTTACAAACGGGTGATTCGCGGTATCCCTTTTTAGCATATATCCAGTGAACTGATTTTTGATACTCTTCTGCGATTTCTTTATGACATTCTCCGCATGTTTCGGGTATTTGAAAAGGCGAAATTTTAGAACCCGGCTGAACAATGTTTTTGATATCGTGCACGCCATGGCACAAACTGCAATTTGCAGCATCCATTCTGCCAGATTGAACTAATACGCCGTGCACTGAAAGAGAATAATTTTTGCCAGGTGTTCGAATGCCGATATTGTATTTCTTTGTTAGCTTAGGATCATCGTGGCAATTTCCGCAAGTAGCGGCAAGATTTTGAGGATAGACTTTGCTGTTTGGATCCTTTGTTTTAAGAATAACGTGCGATCCGTGACAGTCCCAGCACATAGCAGCTTCGTCAACACCTATATCCAAAGAAATTCCATGAATACTTTCTCTATGGTCTTTTGCAATCCGAGAGTGACAAATGTAGCAATCTGCTTTTTGTGTGTTCTTTAAATTCTTTGGATGGTTGGTAAGATTGTTCGAAATGAAATTGTGGCAATCGGCGCATTCTAAACCCTTATGAACTGATTTGGTTATCTCTAAACTATGATCGCTTTCTTTATGGCACTGTAAGCATTTAGCGCCTTCAACAGCTTTTGTATGGTAAGGATTTGCAAGCACTATGCTTGTATGACATTTAGAACAATACTCTTTTACTTTTAACTTATTTTCTTTTGGAGGCGGTTTTACTTCGTGTGAACCATGGCAGCGCTTACAATCAGGCGGGTTCTTTACTTTTCCCTTTAAGCGGTGATGAATATCGCTGTCAACTAATTCTCGATATTCTTCATGGCAAGATTCACATTTAACCTTCTTATAGCTCTTCTTTTCGATATGGCTTTCATCAATAATGTTCTGATGACAATCTTGGCAGCTAATTGCTTCATTGTGCACCGATTTTTGAATTACATTATCATGACAATCTAAGCATTTGAATTCTTGAGCGTAAGAAATATTGTTCAAAAAAAAGATGATCGATAGAAAAAATAATATAGCCGAGAACTTATTCGAAATCAAAAACATAAAAGGGTTCCATATTTTAGAAAAATTATTGATACAAGAAGACCATAGAATAAATGATCAGAATAATTAAAAGAACTCCAAGCGAAAGAGCTGTAAAGCCGAATATTTTTGAAACCTTTTCAAGAAAGGGGGAAGGTGCATCGCCAAAATTTTTTTGTAACTCTTCGTCTTGCATTATCAAATTATATTGGCGGGGTCTGTCTTCCTTTAATTCTTCAATATGAACTTTTCCGGTAAAGATCACTGTATCCATCGGAAATTTATCGGGTCTGAAATGTGTATTGAAGAAGTGATATGTAAAAATGAACCCGACAGCAAGCAACGCCTCATCACTGTGAACAATAGTAGCTATATTTATAAACCAGCCTGGCATACCGAGCATTGTAAAAAATTCAGGAAACCATAAAATCAATCCGCTTGAACCAATAACTGCAACGCCCCAAAAGACAGCCCAATAATCAAATTTTTCCCAATAAGTCCATCTTCCATATTGCGGACGCGGACCTTTTCCAACAAACCACTTCATAGTTTGAACAAATTCTGTCAGGTCATTTTTATTGAAGACTAAAGAATTTTCTCCTTTAAGAATAGAGGTAAAAGGAGTCCTTCTTCCCCTTATTTTTTTTGTTAAGTAGAAAATATGAAGAAAGAAATAGAGAAAAGTAACAACAGCGGCAACTCTGTGAATAAAACCTGTTATTTCATACCCCCCAAGCATATCGGAAAGAGTTTGAAATATCCCTATACCGGAGAATTTTATTATCATTCCTGTAATAGCTAATGAAATAAAACTTGTAATTACAAGAATATGTAAAAACCTTGAGTAAGCGTCGAA
Organism: Melioribacter sp.; assembly: GCA_020723965.1. Classification (GTDB taxonomy): domain Bacteria; phylum Bacteroidota; class Ignavibacteria; order Ignavibacteriales; family Melioribacteraceae; genus DYHW01. Next base: position 40,214 of record DYHW01000002.1, read on the forward strand.
ACGCTCGTAATACTTTCCTTTATGTTTATTTTCACTCATCTATCTTTTCGCTCTCTTTTATTTTTTCTTTGATTTTTTTTCTCTCTTTCCAAGCGCGTGGAAACCACAGCGCTGTATGTATTCCGAAAAATGTGAATGTTCCTACAAGCAGTGTAACCATGAACCAAAATGTAAAGAACAGATAAGGATATTTATCTCTATCGTGGTGAGTTGCATGAGTTAGGTAGCCAACAAATTTTCTATTCGAATTAGGATGACATGTTTTACAAGTCTCAATTATATTCGCACGGCTAAGTGTAGAATAGGGATTAGAAACTGGTAAAATATTGTGTGCGCCGTGACAGTCGGAACACCTTGCAGCGCCGTCAGAACCTAACTTCGAGACTTTTCCATGAAATGTATCGAAATATGTATCGGCTACATCTTTATGGCACTGCCCGCATTGTTGCATTATATTTTGTCTAAAATCTTTTAAGTCAACTCTATTGATTTCATGCGATAAATGACAATCGTTACATACAGGAAGTTTTTTATCGGTTTTGGTTACATCGGGGCTATGAATGCTTTTCTTAAATTGCTCATAAACTCCAAGATGGCATTGAGCGCATGTTGCAGCAATGTTTTTAGGATTTACAGTCGAATGAGGATCTTTTTTTGGTAATTCTTTATGACTTGAATGGCAATCCACACATGTTGCAGTAACCAACAAACCGCTTTGAATTAACCCCTTGCCGTGAATGCTCTCTTTATAATGTGCAATTATTCCTTTGTTACTTTGGTCTATTGCCATTGCAATATTTAATCCTTCGCGGTGGCACTTTCCGCATAGTTCAGGAACGTTTCTTGAAAATGTAGAGGAAGAAATATCCTTTTTAGATTGAACATCATGAACTGAATGGCAGTCATTACAATATGGCGCGTTTTTTTCTCCTTGATAATGTTTTTGTCCGTGAATACTTATTTTATAATCATCTACTTGAGATGCATGACAAATTGAACAATCAACTTTTCCGCTGTTCAAACAAACAGGATTCTTTGAAGGGGAAATGTTTGTATGACATTTAATACAAGAATTTTGATTATGGACTGAATTCTTGAACTTATTTATATCTACATATAAAGAGACTTTTTTACCGTCAACAATTTTTGTCAAATCTTTCTGTCCGTGACAGTTCATACAACTTTCATCAGGATAATTAAGGTCATAAAAAACTCTTCTAACCTTGTGCGGCTGGTGGCAGTCGACACAAGAAGGAATTTTATGCGGCTCTTTTTCCCAAAGTTCGCCGCGGATAACTTTTAAGTGAACCCTTTCGATTTGACTATGACACTGCATACATGTGGCAGCAATATTATTTCTGTTTATGGTAGATAAAGGATTTTCGTGCGGTAAAATATCATGCGAGGTATGACAGCTTGTGCAAACCGCCGTAACGGTCAATCCGCTTTTATAAAGCCCAATTCCGTGGATAGATTCGGAATAATCCTGCAGCGCCTTACGTTCTCTAACGTTAGCTAATTTTGCTACAGGCGTTCCTTCTTTATGGCACTGCCCGCAGAGCGCCGGAGTGTTGGTTACGTAAGTTTGCGATTTTGGATTTTTGCTTTTTAAGATGTTATGTTTTCCATGACAGGAAGCGCACGTTGGCGCTAAAAATTTTCCCTTTTTTAACGCTTGTCCATGTAAACTTCTTTCAAAATGCATTACTGCTTGCTCATGGCAAGTAGAACATTGAACTTTAGCGAGATTTTCTGAATGAGGAAGATCATCGGGGTTAACATCGGAATGGCATCCAATGCATGAAATATCTTTATGCACCGAACCTGCAAACTCTTTTCCGTTAACAAACATGGAAACTTTTTTTCCGTTCCGTTCGGCTATTAAAGTTTTATCGCCGTGGCAATCTAGACAAACTTGATCTTCTTTACTCTGAGCGTTTAGTAATGCTGCAGAAAATATAAAAGCAGCAGTTAAAATATATTTTTTCATTTCGTTCCATTGGTTGAATTATGGCATATTCAAAAATTCTGCGCTAATCCCGAAGCTAATTGATGCGGAATCTGCAATTATCAATTAAAAAAGTTTCTAAGGCACTTGGTTGTTTTTGGTTGTCCAGAATTAAAAAAAATTATTTAACAAGATAAAAGACTTTGTTGTCTTATCAAAAAATATTCAGTTCAACTCTTAATGTCAACCATGGAAGAGAATAAATTTTTCTCCCATCTTTTTAGTTATCGGCCAAAAAACTCACCAGTAATCATGTACCACTCTTTTTCTTCAAGGTTTTCCAACTGTCCCCAGTACAAATGAAATTCGCTTTCTTCCCCTTTAATAATTTCTTTAATCTGTTTTATATACCGCTCAATCTCTTCTTGATAAAAAGTAACCGCGTTTTTACCAATTTTTAACTGAATTAACTCGCTATCGAGTTTGTCGGCGTCAATCGAGCAAATCCAATTCTTTTCGTATGTAGAAAAGTTGAGAGCGATAAGATTATCGGCAAGTTCATAATTTATTTTAGCTACCAGCCCGCTAACAGGAGAATTAAAAGTGATAGTTTTTTTACCTTGCCGTACTGAAAAAAGTGGTTGTCCTTTTGAAACTGACATTCCAAGATTAGGAAGTTCAATAGCGTCAATTTGACCGATCAATTTTTTAGCAAAGTCGTCAATACCTACTTTTACTGTTCCGTCTTGGGAAACAGAAGCCCAAGCATGTCCTTCAGAAATAAAAACGCCGCCGGGAATTGCAAATTCGCCAATATTTAATTTTTCAGTTTCAGTAAGGTGAGTTATATGCACGCGCGGTTTTAGCTGTTTTTGAATTCTATCATGCCGTTTGATCAGAGATTTTTTTGTGAACTCGAGCAGTTCATCTTCTGTAAACGGTTTTTGAACGTAATCCATTGCGCCGTATTTCATACATTCAACGGCAGTTTCTACAGTTGCAAAACCAGTAATAATAATTACATCAATATCTGGGCGCAAGTGTTTAACTGTTTTGGTTACTTCAACGCCGTCCATTTCCGGCATTTTAAGATCGGTAAAACAGAAATCGTAATGATGAGATTTAATCAGATTGATGGCTTCTTCACCTGAAGAAACAGTATCTATCGAATAACCGTCGAGCACTAAGATTTTGCGGAAACTATCAAGTATCACATCCTCATCATCAACACAAATTATTTTAGCTTTTGGGTTGGGAACTTCTGTGCGTTTGAGCGATTTTGCTTCTTTGCCGAAATCGATGTTAATACTTTCGTGTAAGATAGCTTCACGCTCTTTGCGAAGTTTCTTTTCGTTTACAATTTTAATTGCAACTCTTATTACGATATCAATTATAATGAATGCAATTACCGCTAAGATAACTAATAGAAGCGCCATAAATATTCTCCTTAATTTGATAATTTTTTATCTATCTGAACTGCATGGAATTAACTGTTTCATTTCGTATTCAAGTTCGGATGGAATTATTTTGTAGATCCATCCTTCGAAATAAGGATCCTTCTCGATGAGTTCGCTATTGCCAATAAGTTTTTCATTTCGGGCTATAATCTTTCCGCTAATAGCAGCAAACATCTGATGTGCCAATCCGTCTTTAGTAGAAAATTTTACTGAAGGCATAGCTTGCGCTAAAGTATCCGTTACATTCATCAATTCAATATTAAGGATCGGTTCTATGGTTTTGATAAAGAAATCAGTTGCGCCCAATATGACTGAGCCATCATGCTCTTTATTCATCCAGCACGAATATCCGAGTCGGTAATATTTTGCAGGGCATGGCACAAGCAGTAAATTATTTTTATTCTTTTTTTTCTGGCAGATCATCTCGCTGTAACGCATCCCTCGTTTAATAACACTAATCATTTCGTCGATTGAAAACGGTTTGGGTATATAATCGATTGCTCCTAAGTAAAGCGATTTTACGGCATTCTCAATTGTTGAATAACCTGTTGTAATAATAACAGGCGTTTCAATCCTTTTCGATTCTAACTCATATAATATCTGAAAACCATCGCGGGCAGGAAGCATTATATCACAAATGATCAGATTATAATAGTTAGAAAATATTTTTTCGAGTGCGGATTGGAAATCTAAAGCATAATCATAAGAGTATCCTTCAAGATCAACAATCTTGGCAATAGAATCGATGATCACTTTTTCGTCGTCTATTATAAGTATGTTTGCGCGCTCTTCCATTACTAAATATTATCTGTTGATTCTTCTTGCGGAAGCCGTATAGTAAAAGTAGTTCCCTTTCCAACTTCGCTTTCAACGGAGATAGTTCCTTTATGATTATCAATAATTCCCCACACTATCGAAAGTCCAAGTCCTGTTCCACGCTGTCCTTTAGTAGAAAAGAAAGGTTCAAAAATTTTATAGATATTTTCTTGAGGGATACCGCAGCCAGAATCGGAAATTTCAATTTCGACAAATTTCTTCTCGCCCAGTGAATCTATAAATTTCCATCTTTGCCAGTCATCTTTGAACGATGCGCATCCTTCTATGAATCCTTGTTCCGGAACTTGAATTTTATAAATAGCGCCGCCGCATTTTGGACACTTTTCATTTTTGTCGATCAAAGAAACATTACACGTTGGACAAGAAATATTATGAGCGGTGTTTCTATCAATTGAGAACCCCCCAAAATGTCTGCTCTTTCCATAGACCGGATCGAGATAAACAAATCCTTCGTTGCAGTTCGATTTTATTTTTAATCGAATCGAAGGCATACCGCCAATTTTATTTTCCTGATCGATCAAGTTATGAGTTTTAGGGCAGAGAGCATTTTTTATTTGTGTTATTCCCTTTGGTGATAAATCGATTTGAGCAGTTTTTACTTTTAACGTTCCGCCGTTAAAACCAATTGCGTCTATCGAATTCATAAAAAGATTGAGAAAAACCTGCTGTATTTGATTTGCATCGGCTGTGATTTTTGGAAGTTCCAAATCGAAATTCTTTTGAAGAGATATTCGGTTGATTTTTAGTTGATTATTCACAACTGCAATAGCGCGGTTTATGATCTCATTTATATCAATCAAACTTTTTTTAGGAGTGGATTGACGCGCAAAATCGAGAAGCCCTTTTACAATTTCGCGGCTGCGTATAGTTTCGCGCACAATTACGCTTAGGTCTTCTTGTAACTGTGGATTATCTTTTGCACGTTTTAACAAAAAGCTGCTGTAAGTTAGAACGCCGGTAAGCGGATTATTTATTTCGTGAGCAACACCGGCAGCAAGCTGACCTAACGATGCCATTTTTGTTGATTGATAAAGCTGTTGACTTGTCTCGTCAAGTTTTTTGGTCATATTATTGAAAGATTTTGCGAGCGAACCTAATTCATCATTTCCAAGCTCGGAGATCTTGAAATTGAGATTTCCGGAAGCAACCTGCTCTGTAGCTTTAACTAGTTCTTTAACCGGACGATCGACCCAGCGTTTAACAAAAAATCCTATGATAAAACCGATGGATGTTATTGCAATAATTGTAAAAACAGCTTCGCGGATCTCATTTTTATAAATTTGCTTTTCAACTTCTTTCAGAGATATAGTAACATCTAAAACACCAAGCACTTTTACATTCTTCGGGTGCGCATGGCAATCGGCTTCATAGCAGGACTGTTCATTATAGATCGGATTGACGATTCCTAATATTCTACTTGAATCGGGATGCTCTCTAAATATTCTTGTTCTCTCTTTGATGGCTAATTTTTCCAACGGTTTGTTTTCGGCATGACAAGCGTAGCAGCTTTGCGCTTGTATATCAAGCATCTTGCCGATGTCTTCTTTGCGCGGAGAGTATATTATTTCTCCTTCTTTATTTAGAATGCGAATATCTTTGATAGCAGGATCTTTACCAATTGTATTTATTATTTCTAGAGTGTGTTCCCTTTGATTAAGAAGCATTGCATAACGAGTGCTGTTTTTTACTGTTTCAATAAGCTGATTAGCATGCCGTTCAACTTCGGCAAGCAAAACTTCGCTCTGCGATTTGATATTGAAATATGAATAAACCCCGATTATCAAAATCGCTGTGATGCTGACAGCCAAAATCAGTTTTAGCCCAATCTTACGTAACATTTTTAGTTATCTCTTTTTTATAAAATTCCCAGGAAAAAATTTTGGAAATGATTTATCCTCATGACAATTAGAACATGTGGGATTGGCATAATTCTTTTCCTGATGACAATCAGTGCATTCTAATGATGAATGATTTTCATCTAAAGCTATTCCCGTAATTTTATGACGGAAGTTCTCATGTGTCCATATCCCGTGGCACGATGAACAATCGCCGCGGAGCCCCGTAAATTTTTCTTTTGTTGTATGACATCTTACGCATTTAAGTTTGCCGTGGTATTTATCAATATCGAATCCGGTTCTTTCTTTATGATTAAAACCAGGTTTAACAGTATTAAGATGGCAGTAGCTGCATGCTTGTTTTGTATTGTGGCAGTTAGAACAAATTAAGTGTTTCTGTTCAAGTGTTTTGCCGGCTTTTAATGTAACTAGATCTTTCGCATGACATTTAGAACAGCTTTCATTCTTGTGGCATTTCGAACAATCAATAGAAAAAAGATCAGTGTGCTCTAAGTGGTAAAATGTTACAAGTTTTCCGGCTGCTTTTGGGGTGTCGAATTTAACTATTGCAGGAGTAATTATTTGCGGATGAATCCGTTTTCCATTCTTTTTGACTATTGTGCTAATGTCGGTTTTTGTTTTACTGTTTTTAAGTTGATGACAATTAAGACACTCAACTTTTCCGCTCCATAAACGATGGCAATCTATACATTGACGATGATATGCTCCTTTCAAATCGGGCTTGCTAACATCTTCTCTCTTACGTGTTAATTCATGGCAGTCTGAACAACCAATAACTCTTCCAGGCGGGTTGTAGTGATGGCACATTTTGCATCCGCCCCCCATACCACTCATTTCAGCATGAAGGCGGTGCGAAAATATGACAGGTTCGTAAACATCGGTTTGCTTTTTGAATTTATCTATTGTTAGAACATTAGGTCCTTCTTCCGGCAATTGATCTATCGAAATAATTTTTTCGCGTGGACATGGTTTAATACACGGATTTTCTTTTGTTGGAACATCGCATGAATGACATGTGCTGCATTTTAATATTTGAGTTGAATGATTTTCTTTTATTTTCTGTGCAAAACAGAAAAACGGCATTATTATCAGCAGGAAAAAAATTTTTGATCTCATTGTGATTTTCCCCTTATAAAATATTTTGTTTTCTGGGAACCGGTTTCAGGCAGACTCACAATCGGAAAGATCATTACCATTTTTCTAAAAAGTAAAATCTCTATTGCAATAAATCCAACCGTAACTGAAATTTCTCCAAACGAGGGGAAGTAAGTTTGGAATTGATATGGCGGCGTATATGCAACCAAGAAATAATTTATTCTATTCATAAGCACACCGACAATAACAAAAAAAGCAGCGGTGAATAATCCAAGCGGTGAGTTTACAACTTGTCGAGATAAAAACATTCTCAAAGGTATAATTATGCCAATCATAATCTCTAAAGTAAAAAGAACGCTCGCAGAGTTAAGCTCAGTTAAGTAAACAAAAGTTTTGCGAATTACCATATCGCCTATTTTGAACGCAAGATAAATAAAGAGCAAAGGACCAACCATATTTCCAAGATTTGAAAGAATATTTATTTCCGGTTTTAACCCGAACGATCTTGAAGTAATAAGCGATTCAAAAATTACCATTGGTAAGCCAACCGAAATAGCCGAGAGTAAAAAAAGAAGAGGAAGAATTGGCGTTTGCCATAGCGGATGTATTTTGGGCCCCGCTATTACCATTAGTGTTCCCAGAGACGATTGATGTAAACACGAAAGCACTACTCCGGCAATTATGAAAATGAACATTGTTTTGTCTAATGTTCTGTCTAATACACGCAGAAGTTTATCGACCGGCCTATTTAATTTTTTTAGGAACCCGGGGAAGCTAACTCTGCCTATAAAGCGTTCGGTTACGATTGGTAAAAACTCGATATAAAGAACAAAAAGATAAATCATTACACACATGCCTACTTCAAAAAGAACTGAAGTACCATTCCACATTATGAGCGGATGCCATATATAATAGTAGCGCCCAAGATCAATCATCACACTTATTGCAACAAAAGTGTAGCCGAGCATTGCGGTTAATAAAGCGGGACGAATTATAGCGTGGTACTGTTCTTTATACATAATGTGTCCTAATGCAGCTGTTGTGAACCCGCCTGCGGCAAGAGCAACACCGGCAGCAACATCAATCCCTATCCATATTCCCCAAGGGTATTGATTATCAAGATTAGTAACGGCGCCAATTCCGAATAAGAACCTTCCCAACAAGAATATCATTCCATTAATAGCAAGAACAATTAACAGAAGAACAATAGGAGTAAAAAATTTTTTTTCGATTGGCGCTGATCTGAAATTTTCCATAATCATATCTCCGTTTCAGACTCAGTTTTTTTTCTGTTTTTATTTAGCCACATTACTCCGCCAAGCAGCGCATAAAGAGCTATTGGAGGAACGAAGTATGCAAAGATCCCGTGCTGGATTGCTTCGCTAACGCCCGGTGCGGGGTCTCTGCCAAGTTTAGGAAAAGCGAGTTGTAAAAAATCTTTGCTTGATATATACATCCATGATGTCCCGCCAACTTCATATTCGCCATAAATATGATTGACGTAACGGGTTGGATAGTTTTTGATCTTTTCGCGGGCAGCTTTAATTAAATCTTCTCGTCTTCCATAAGTTATTGCTTCGACGGGACAAATTTCAACACAGGCAGGAATTTTTCCCTTCTTAGTCAAATCAAAACAGAAATCACATTTCTTAATATCAGGTTTAAGCGCTTCCTCATATTCGAAAGCCGGTATTTGAAACGGGCAGGCAACCATGCAATATCTACAGCCGATGCATTTGTTCGTATCCCAAATTACAGAGCTATTTTCTTTTTTTGTGAACGCACCTACGATACAGGCAGAAACACATGCCGGCTGGTCGCAGTGCATACATTGTACTTTTACATTGATTGGAAATTTTGTTGAGTTTTGATATTCGTTAACTACTGTTAGCGCTTTGTCGTCTGGTCTTCTCATTTTTTTAAAAACGGTTCGATCATCATATTCTTCAACAGGCAGAGTAGGTAAATTATGCGCGGTTTTACAAGCCCATTCACACTTTCGGCAGCCGATGCATGCTGTTGTATCAACTAACACACCCATTCTGTTTTCGGATAAAATATTTTTTGACTGCGCTTTAATTTGTTTGTTGCTAATTCCAGAAATAGCTGTTCCTAATAGTGCGGAAGTTTTGAAGAAATCTCGACGTGTTTGAGCTGCCATTATTTTGCCTCCTGTTCTTAGAGAACTCTAAGGGAAGGTTGATTTATTTAATAAGTTATCAAGGAGCTTTTTGTCCATTTCAAAATTAACATTAGTTATACTATCAATCAAATTGAATTTAGAAGCAGACTAAAAATTTTTTCTCACAAAAAAAAATTATACTTTTATTTATCGATTTAGAGAATAGAAAAGAGATGAACAAAAAGAAAACTGATATTTCGTCGTTGCGCGACAAAATCAATAAAGTTGATGAAGGACTAATTAAGCTGCTTTCTCAAAGAAGAACTCTTAGTAAAGAGATTATACGCACTAAAGAGATCCTTAATAATCCTGTACGCGATCAAAAAAGAGAATCTGAACTTCTCAATCGCTTGATAAAGATAGGAAAAAAAGAAGGGTTAGATTCTCATTTTATTTCTAAAATTTTTTTTGAGATTGTAGAAGATTCAGTCCGGTTGCAGCAGAATTTTGTTCAATCGAAATTAAATAGGAAAGAGAAATCAAAAGAGACAGTTAATGCAGTCATTCAGGGTATTGAAGGTTCGTACAGTTATCTTGCTGCTCTAAAATATTTTTCTTATTACAATTATGAATTGAGCTTTCTGTTTAAGAAAAGATTTGACGAAGTGATTCAATCGGTTGAAAAAGGGGAAGCGGATTTTGCAGTTCTCCCGATCGAGAATACGACATCGGGGGGAATCAACGAAGTTTACGATCTGCTTCTTCACACTACTCTTTCTATTGTTGGCGAAGAAAAATTTCAAGTGAAACATTGCTTAGTGGGAATTGGAGAGGTTCCACTAAGAAAGATCAAAAAGATTTACGCTCATCATCAGGCGGCTGCGCAATGCAGCAAATTTTTGGAAACTATGGCTCATTCTGCTATTGAGTATTTTGTTGATACTGCAATGTCTGTTCAAAAAATAAGCAAAGAAGAAAATGTATCTTATGCTGCAATTGCAAGTGAAGAAGCGTCAAAATTGTTTGGACTGAAAATCTTAAAGAGCGATATAGCGAATCAAGCCGAGAATTATACCCGCTTTTTAATTGCATCGCGCAAACCACAAAAAGTTGATAGGCGAATCCCTTGTAAAACTTCTATCGTTATAGCAACATCACACACGCCCGGTTCGCTGGTTGAGGCATTGAATGTGTTTCGGAAATTCAACGTGAACTTAACAAAGCTCGAATCGCGCCCGATACTCGGAAATCCGTGGGAAGAAATATTTTATCTAGATTTTGAAGGAAACATATCTGATGAAACAATTCAAAAAGTTTTGAATGAACTTGGGCAGCACACTCGCTTTATGAAAGTCTTAGGAAGTTATCCATCGCAGGAACTTGAACACACAAAGTTAGAATATTCTAAAATGATAACTAAGAAAGTTGATAAAGGAATTATAGAGCGCACTGCAGAATTACAAGCGCCGGTTATAAAAAAAACGAAGAGTTACCGGCTTGCAAGCCGCGAGTATAAAATAGATGATACAATCATAAAGGTAAAAGATGTTGTAATTGGAGGCGATAATTTTGTGGTTATAGCCGGTCCTTGTGCCGTAGAAAATGAGGAGATGATTATGAAGTGTGCGCTTGAGACAAAAGAGAACGGAGCTCAAATTTTACGCGGCGGCTGTTTTAAACCAAGAACTTCACCGTATAGCTTTCAGGGGCTCGGTTTTGAAGCGCTCAATCTATTGGCTAAAGCCGGCAAATATTATGATCTGCCTGTAATTACAGAAGTGCTTGACACCGAACACGTTGTGGATGTAGCTAAGAGAGCAGACATACTTCAAGTTGGCGCGCGCAATATGCAGAACTTTGCTTTGTTAAAAGAAGTTGGTAAATCGCACCGCCCTGTAATGTTGAAACGCGGTTTGATGGCATCGATTGATGAATTATTGAACGCGGCTGAATACATTTTATCTCAGGGAAATAGACAAGTAATTTTATGTGAACGGGGAATAAGAACGTTTGAAACTGCTACGCGTAATACTCTCGACTTAAGCGCGATTCCAGTTTTAAAAGAATTAACTCATTTGCCTGTTATTGTTGATCCTTCTCACGCTGTAGGTGAACGTAACAAAGTTATTCCGCTTGCTAAAGCCGCAAAAATTGTTGGCGCACACGGAATTATGATCGAGTTTCATCCTGATCCGCCTAATTCGCTTAGCGATCCTGAACAAGCGTTATACTTTAACCAGTTTGAAAAGTTGATGATGGAGTTGTATAAATTATAATCGGTTGTTTATGCAGTCTGTTTTTTGCCCCTAACCGGGCTGAATTAAATTTTATACTAAGTAAGTTGATTAGAAATTGTATTGAGCTTGAATTGAGAGCAGATAATAACTTACAGTTGTTCTTGTAAAAGTTATTCCGTAATCCATACTAATTCCAACTGATAAACCATTTTTTGTGAGTTCTCTAAAATCAATTCCGGCAAGAGCGCTGAAATACATTCTTCTTTTCTAAAGAAAAACAATAATTAAATGGAGGAAGAAATGAAAAAAACTCTTTATAACTACAAAGCAAAAGTTACGGAAGTTTATGACGGAGATACTTGTACATTAGAAATTGATCTTGGATTAAATGCTTTCATAAAAAATGAAAAGATACGGCTCAGCAGGATAGATGCGCCCGAAGTAAGGGGCAAAGAGAAAGAAAAAGGATTGAGGGCGCGCGACTTTTTACGACAGCAGATCTTAGAAAAAGAAATTTGGCTTGAGACAATTAAAGATCAAGAAGAAAAGTTCGGAAGATATCTTGGCGAGATTTATTTGGAAACTAAGCCGGAAAAATACGTGAACATAAATGATCTGATGGTAGAGAAAGGTTTTGCAGTTTATAAAAAGTATTGAATAATTATCAGCAAAATTTTGAATCCGCTTAAATAAAACAGCATCTAACTTCAACAAGAAAAAACGAGGTTAGCATGCAACCTGTTACACAACACAAGGTGATAGTCTTTTCTACTCCGACATGCAGTTTTTGTACTGCAGCCAAAAGATATTTTAAAGAAAAAAATATTCGCTTTACGGATGTTGATGTTTCGCACGACCCGGCAGCAGCGCATGATATGCAGAGAAAAACGGGGCAAATGGGAGTGCCTGTTATTTTGATCAACAACAAACCTATAGTTGGTTTTGATAAATTGAAAATCAATCAATTATTAAACATAAAAGAGTAATAAGGGAGGCAATATGAAGATAAAACCATTAGATGACAGAGTACTTATTGAGGTGTTCGAAGAAGAGTCAAAAACTTCATCGGGCTTAATTATTCCTGATACTGCAAAAGAAAAACCGAGAATGGGAAAAGTTATAGCCGTAGGAACCGATGAAGACCTTCGCGAGAAAATAAAGGATGGCAATAAAATTCTTTTTGCAAAATATGGCGGAGAAGAAGTTAGCGTCAACGGAAAAGAATTAAAAATAATACAACGGTCAGATATTCTGGCAGTTATTGAAGATTAGTTATAGAATAATTTTACATGAAAGCACCGTATAATTTTGGCGCTTTCTTTTTAAAAATGAATTGCCAGCCAAAAAGTTTTTTGATTTTGGTCTGTCCAATCAACACGGTGTTTTTGATGAGCTGGAATAATTAAATAATCGCCCGGCTTCAGATAAAATTTTCTTCCATCATTGTAATGTAATTCTGCGCTGCCCGAAATAAGCAGAACAAACTCGTTCTTATCTTGATCATACCAAAAATCATTTGGCGATGAATGACCTTCTGAAACAATCCGCTCGAGCTTAAATTCTTTTGTAGAGCAGATCTCTTCGAAAAATTCTTCTTTAAGATGTTGTGGAAGATTTTTAAAAATATTTTTCAATTCCATTTGAAATTTGACCGGTCTATTTTTTGAATGCACTGCTAAAATCCGAACCAGCTGGATTTTGGAAAATGCTCAATTCAAACTGCGGAACAATGGCAATTATATGATCAAAAATATCGGCTTGTATATTTTCATACTCTACGAATTCTGTTGTGTTGGTAAAAACATAAATTTCAAGCGGCAATCCTTCAGAGCTCGATTGTAATTGGCGAACCGTGAAAGGATAATTCGTATTAAGGTCGCCGCGATTACGTAAATATTCTTTTAGATAGGCACGAAACGTTCCGATGTTGGTTATCTCTCTTCGGTTAACTAAAAATCCTTCATTTGTCTTATTCTCTTCGTTAATTTTTTTGGCTTCTTCTTTTTTAGACCTGATATAATTTGTGATAAGAGGAATTTTTTCAAAACGGTCCAACATCTCTTCTGTACAAAATTTAATAGACGATTGATCAATAAAAACCGAACGTTTAATTCTGCGAACGCCAGTAGATTTCATTCCGCGCCAATTTCTAAATGAATCTTCGATCAATTTGTAAGTAGGAATTGTAGTGATAGTTTTATCGAAGTTCTGAACTTTAATAACAGTAAGAGAAATATCAATAACTTCTCCATCTGCGCCGTATTTAGAAACTTCGATCCAATCGCCAATGCGGACCAGATCATATGAAGAAATTTGAATGCTTGCAACGAACGAAAGAATGGGATCGCGGAAAAGCAAAGCTAAAATTGCGGTAAACACACCAAGTCCGGCAATAAGTTCCCACGGAGAACGACCTACAATAGTTCCTATAACGATCATCCAGCCAAAAATGTAAACAACTATTTTGATTACCTGAATGTAACTCTTGATAGGGCGTTCGCGGTATTTTTCAACTCTTTCATGAAGATCGCTTATTGAAGATAGAACTGCGCCAATTAGAAATGTAAAATTCAATACTGCAATAATAACAATAAGACGATCGAGCAACGACTGCAGATTGCGCTCTAAATATGTGAATGACCCGATAACAAATAATGGTGCGAAAAATGAAATTCTCTTTAATATTTTTTTTGAAAGTATAACATCATCAATCTCAGAAGAAGTTGATTTAACAAATTTGCGGATTATTGGAATAACAATTTTTTTTAGGAAATAGTAGGAAAGTATAGCAAGAACGAGAACCGCTATGAATTTGATATTATTATTTATCCATGAATTAGAAGCTAACCACTCGCGAATAGTTTCGAACATTAGTTCCTCTCTTAAAATTTGTTTTGCTTAATTAAATTTACAAAAAATTTGTTCTCGCTTTGTGAATGAATATTTAAGAAACCCGCGTCCGCAATATAAAAAGTGTTATTTTTAAGTGTACAATTTTTTGTTGGAATTAGATGAACAGAAAAGAAAATCTTAGAGCATATCTAGCGCTCCTTTCTATATACATTATTTGGGGAACAACATACCTAGCAATACGAATAGGCGTAGAAGATCTTCCGCCGGTTCTATTTACAGGCTTACGGTGGCTGGCTGCCGGTCCGCTTATGCTGATAATAATGCTTTATGGCAAATACAAACTGCCGAACAAGAATGATATGATCCACTTAGGAATTAGTGGGCTATTTTTGCTTGGCGGCGGAAATGGTTTGGTAGTTTTTGCAGAGCAATGGGTGCCAAGCGGATTGACGGCATTGTTAATTACCACCGTTCCATTTTGGGTTGTTGGAATTGAATCGATTCTTCCGCAAGGGAAAAAAATCAATCTAATAATAATTTCAGGCTTGCTGCTAGGGTTAGTTGGCGTTGCAATGATTTTGGGTGGCGATGTTAAAAATTTATTTGACCCATCGTACTTAGGCGGTGTTATAGCATTGATGTTTGCGGTTCTCAGTTGGTCTGTTGGCACTCTTTATTCAAAATATAAAAAAGTAAGCGTACATCCTTTAATGGGCGCAGCAGTTCAGATGATTATTGCAGGCGTTATTATTACCTCGCTTGGGTTCACTATTGGCGAATGGGCAAAATTTCATTTTACTAATGAAAGTTTTTTCGCTTACTTATATTTAGTGATATTCGGCTCGCTGCTGGGTTACGGTTCCTATATTTATGCAATTGCTCATCTTCCTGTTTCGTTAGTGGCTACTTACGCTTACATTAACCCCATTATTGCTTTGTTCCTTGGCTGGCTTGTACTTGATGAAAAAATTTCTGTTTGGATAGCAGTTTCAGCTTTAGTGATTTTGACCGGAGTAACTTTAGTTAAAAAGGGAAGCGAAAAATAGATTTCTCTTTTTAGAATATGGACAATATTTTTTTTTTGCGTAAATAATTACTCTGATCAATTTACGATGGACGAATCGGAAAGCTTCTTTATAAATCAATTCATGTTAGTAAGAAGAAATCCTTTTTCTGTTTTGTTAAATGAAAAAGTGGTAACTAACTTTTGATCTCCACTTACAAAACTAACATCAAGAGAAAAGAATTCTTTCCCGTCTTTAGAATTTTTAGAAAATTCCCCAAGCTCATATTTGCTGCTTAGATCAAGAAGCGCGGAGAGCTTTTTGCAAATTCTTTTTACTTGGTTTAGTTCTTCTTTATTTGCAGGGTTGAATGAATCGTTTTGAACACGATCTTTCTCTTCTCCCTCGTATGCTATTAAATGAGCAGCTTTTTCATATGCTTTTGCTTTACTGTAGTTGAAAAGATTTTTTAAAGCAGATTTAACTTCATTTTCACCGGCGACTTGCGCGATAAAAACATTTGAGAAAGCAAACATTGCGGCAGCAAATAAAACTTGTTTTCCTAATGGCTTCATTTTTTTTCCTTTTCAAAGTTTGTCTGCTAATCGATACGCAAACCGTTCACTAACTGCGAATTTTTTTTACCAACAGTCGATTTTTGTAAAGATTAGACTGCTAATACTCAGTTATGGATTCTCAATGCTCAACATTGGTGCCAAAATTAATAAGTGAAATGTTTTATTGGCTCCCCTTTTCCACCAATTTCAGTCATTGCTTCTATTCCGATCTGTAAATGAAGATCTACAAAGTTTTGAGTAACAGTTTGATCGGATTCTTCGGTTTTTACGCCTTCAGGAAACATAGGTCTATCCGATACTAAAAGAAGTGCGCCCCGAGCAATTTGATTTGCATAACCAACAATGAACAGTGTAGCTGTTTCCATATCTATTCCTATTGCGCCAAGCCGTCTCAAATAATTTTTGAAATCATCATCCCATTCCCATAAACGGCGGTTGGTTGTGTAAATAACGCCGGTTCTGTATTCCAGACCTTTTTCAATAATTCGATCGGAAACAAATTTGTGCAGTTTAAAGGAGGGAAGCGCAGGAACTTCTGGGGGAAAGTAATCGTTGCTTGTTCCTTCGCCTCGTATTGCTGCAATGGGCAAAATGAAATGACCGATTTCAGTAGAATCTTTTAAGCCGCCGCATTTGCCCAGAAATAAAACTCCTTTTGGCTGACGGGCGATAAGTAAATCCATTATTGTTGCAGCGTTAGCAGAGCCGATACCAAAATTTATGATTGAAAGACCCGCGCTATTAGTTGCCGTTTGCATGGGTCTCCCTTCGCCTTTAACTTCGCAGTCAAATTTATCGGCAAACTTAGAAACATAGTTTTGAAAATTAGTGAGAAGCATATAATCGCCAAACTCATCTATCTTAGCGCCTGTATATCGAGGAAGCCAATTTTTTGCAATATCAAGTTTTGTTTTCATTTTTATTCCGGTTTATCTGAATTCTATTCTTTCATATTTATCTGTTATTTTTTTACTTTTTATTCTAAACAGAGAATCTATTTTTTGAACAATCAGAGCAAAGAGATAACCAAACGCGGCTCCAATTATTGCGCCACCAAGAACATCCGAAGGATAATGAACGCCAACATACGGGCGCGAAAACGCCATTAAGAAAGCCACTAAAAATAAAGATAATTTAAGCTTAGGAAAAATTTTTGAAAAGAAAACGGCGGCGGCAAAATTGTTAACTGCATGTGATGATGGAAATGAAAAAGAGCCTGTACATCCCGCAAGAATATTTACGTCTAACAACTCGTTGCAAGGCCTTATTCTTTCTATTAAATTTTTTAGGAAGAAACTGCTGAATTGATCGGTAGCTGTAACCATTAGAATAGTTCCCAATGCCGCTATTCTTCCTATTCTTCCGCCTTTTATTATTAAAATAAAAAATAAAATAATATATGCAATGTACCAATTCTTCACTTCTGTAATAAATGGAAATACTTTATCGAATAGCGGGTTGGAAAGTGAGTGATTGATGAAGTAAAAAAAACTAAGATCGATCTGGTATAAAAACTCTAACATTTATTTTTCCTTATATAAAGCGATGTTTGATTATTAACTCAAATTTCTTTATTTAAGTTCTTGAAAATTTACAATCATTAGCGGGAGATATTTGACCATAGTTATAGTCTATCGAACTAGACCACTCAATTCATGTTAAAAATTTACGAAAATTTAGTAATAAACTACTCTAATAAATCTTAGATTATTATATGGAGTCTCAAAAAAAATTCAGCAGCACTATAGAATCTAAGCAGTACGAATATTTTAAAGAAGAGAGTAAAAAAGCTTTAATAGCGCCATTTCAGGCGTTGGCAAAATTTACTGCTGTTGCCGGATTGGTAGCGCTCATTTTTGAAGTGCGTTATTTTTCTGAACATAGTGTAGAAATTTATATCTCGCGGTTGAGTGCAATTTTAACAGCATTTTTTCTACTTCTTCTGTCGGATACAAAGCTAGGCCGGAAGTTTCCGGTTTTATTGGTGCACGTTCTGCTTCTTTCAATTATCTGTTCTTTCGGAGTATTGATTTATCTGATTCCCAAAACCGTAGTATTTAATTCTCACATCATCAGTTTGATCATATTTGTAGCCGCATTGTTTCTAAGCTGGGAAGTTGCAAATCAGATCATTGTTGCCGTCTATTATAATATTGTATTTGCCTTTTCAATAATTTTTAGCCGTGGCGAAATTCATTTTCTTCCTAATGTTGTTGAATCTGTTGTACTTGTTGTTGTTATGAGCGTTATGGCAATTGTAGCAAGTTATATAAACTACAAATTACGTCAAGAGGCGGTGGTTAAGAATTTTGAAACTGCATTATCAGAAAAAAAATTTAGAAATCTTGTTGAGAACTCGGCTGAAGGGATTTTTCAATTTACACGCGAGGGGAGATTTATTACAGTAAATCTTTCACTGGTAAGAATGTTGGGGTATTCGACTGAAGATGAACTAAAAAAACTTAGTTTACCTGCTGATGTTTTTAAGCGGAAAGGGGACTGGGAATTATTAAGTAAACTGCTTGAGAAGCAGGGCAAGGTTAGAAATTATCGCGTGCCTTATAAGAAAAAAGATGGAAGCGAACTAACAGTTAGAATGAATGTGCGCGTAAATGATGACGAAGGCGGAATTGTTTTTTATGAAGGAAGTTTACAGGATATAACTCAGCAAATTCAAGCAGAGAACGAAAAGCAAAAAGCTCTTGACGCTCTTCGATTTGAAAAAATGAAAGCTGATACTGCTGCAAGAAAAGCACAGCAAGAAAGTCATTTCAAATCCAAATTCCTTGCTAACATGAGTCATGAAGTTCGCACGCCTATGAATTCTGTAATGGGGTTTTTAACTTTAATTGAGAACGATCTTTTTGAAAACAAAGAAGAACTTAAAAACTTTGCTCGCGACGCACGAATGGCATCCGAATCTTTGCTAGATATTATCAATAACATTCTAGACATTTCGAAAATTGAAGCCGGCAAAATGGAATTGGATGAAATTGAATTTAGTTTGAAAGTTGAGATCAACAAAGCAGTATCAATAGTTTCTCATGCGGCAAAATCAAAAGGACTTGCTATAGAGCAAAAGGTGGAAGAGAATATTCCCGACAAAATTTATGGCGATGCGGCTCGCTATCGTCAAATAGTTATTAACCTTTTAAGCAATGCTGTAAAATTTACAGAGCAGGGTTTAATTTCAATTGATGTTAGAGTAAAATCGGTTTCGGATGGTATAATTGAAATATTAACATCAGTTCATGATACCGGACTGGGCATTCCAAACGATAAATTGAACATCTTGTTTGAACCTTTTACGCAGATCAGGCACAAGAAATCATCTAAAGAAGGCACTGGTTTGGGGTTGATGATTGCAAAAGAGTTTGTACGCTTGATGCACGGCGATATTCACATCGAAAGCAAAGTCGGCTTTGGCAGTAAATTTTCTTTTACAGTTAAAATGAAACTTCAACCAAGCGCAAAATTTCCTCATATTGAAAAGCAGCCCTTCGAAATGGAACTTTCGGTAGTGGAAGTAGACGAATCTATTTTTGTTCCTGAAGAGAAAATTGAAATACCTGCAAAAAAGAGATTGCTTTTGGTTGAAGATAACCCAATAAGCCAAAATCTCGAATCAAAAATCTTGCGTGAAATAGGTTATGAAGTCGATGCTGTTTCATCTGGAGAGGAAGCAATTGAAGCGGTTAAAACAGGCACATTTAATTTGGTTTTAATGGATATTGAAATGACAGAGATGGATGGGATTACCGCGACTCAAAAAATTCGTGTTCTTCCCGAAAGCTTTTCGAAAATACCAATTATTGCCGTTACAGCTCATTCGAGCATGAAAGATAGAGAAAAATGCCTTGCAGCGGGAATGAATGATTACATTGCCAAACCAATCAATATTCACTTCTTAAAAATTACTATCGATCAGTGGCTTAACGTAGATCGATAATCTTTTTTTTCGGAACTGAAATTTCTTTTTGTATAAATTTGGAAACAACTTCTCAACTAAACATGGGTTACTGATGATTTCACAAGACTACATTGCGCTGGAAGAAAAATATGGAGCGCATAATTACCATCCTCTACCGGTTGTGCTGGCAAGAGGGGAAGGCGTTTTTTTATGGGACGTTGAAGGGAAACGTTATTACGATTTTCTCTCTGCATATTCTGCCGTTAATCAAGGGCATTGCCATCCTAAAATTATTGAAACGCTATGCGAACAAGCCAAGGTTCTTACACTCACATCGAGAGCTTTTTATAATAACTGCCTTGGCCCTTATGAAAAGTATATTACAGAGTTTTTCGGATACGATAAAATGCTGCCAATGAATTCCGGCGCTGAAGCAGATGAAACTGCTCTTAAGTTATGCAGAAGATGGGCTTATGATAAAAAAGGGATAAATGAAAACGAAGCTAAGATTATTGTTTGTGAGGGGAATTTTCATGGAAGAACAATAACAGTAATTTCAATGTCAACCGACCCCGATTCTTACAAAGGATTTGGTCCTTACACGCCAGGATTCATAAAAATACCTTATAATAATCTTGACGCTCTTGAAAAAGCGCTTGAGGATCCAAGCGTTGCAGGGTTTCTTGTTGAGCCGATTCAGGGGGAAGCCGGTGTTTTTGTCCCAGATGAAGGTTATCTTTCTAAAGCTTACGATATGTGTAAAGAAAAAAATGTTTTGTTCATTGCCGATGAAGTACAAACAGGATTAGCAAGAACAGGTAAAATACTGGCTTGCGAACATGAAAATGTTAAACCTGATATTTTGATCTTGGGTAAAGCTCTTTCGGGCGGAACTATGCCAATCTCAGCTGTTCTTGCAGATGATGATGTGATGTTGGTAATTAAACCGGGGGAACATGGTTCAACTTTCGGTGGAAATCCTTTGGCATCTAAAGTAGCAGTTGCAGCGCTTCAAGTTCTTAAAGATGAAAATTTAGCTGAGAATGCAGAACGGCTTGGTAAAATTTTCAGAGAAGAAATAAGCAAGATAAAATCCGATATGATCGAGTTAGTGCGCGGCAAAGGTTTGTTGAATGCTATTGTTATACGGCCCAAAAATGGAAAAGAAGCGTGGGATGTTTGTCTGAAAATGAAAGAAAACGGTTTGCTTGCAAAACCCACACATCAGCATATAATTCGTTTTGCGCCGCCGCTTGTAATTACAAAAGAGCAGATTATAGAAGCTGTTGATATTATCAAAAAATCTATTTTAGAAATTAGCAGCGAGTAAAATTAGCGCCTCCAAAAAAATTAATTTTTGGAGGTCTTTTTCAATCTATCTCAAATTATTTTTTAAGCACCGGACTTGGTAGCTTCTCTTTTCGGCAAATAAAATTTATTTAAAAACTTTTTCAATAATCTTTTCAAACAAAATGGAAATATTAACGCTATCGTTCGCAGTAAACACAAAAGGATTCAATGATATAATCGATATCACTCATCAAGTAGAAAAGATTGTGAGCGATTCAGGACTTAAAGAAGGAAGCGCATTAGTCTTTGTCCCGGGGTCAACGTGCGGCATTACATCAATAGAATATGAAATGGGGGCGCTTAAAGATTATCATGCTTTCATGGAAAAAATAATTCCTTCAAAACAAAAATATCATCATGATGAAGCATGGAATGACGCTAACGGTTATGCTCATATTCGAGCTTCACTTCAAGGTGCGTCTTTTACAGTTCCGTTTTCTAACGCTAAATTACTACTTGGCACTTGGCAGCAGGTCATACTTATAGATTTTGATAACCGTGCGCGTAATAGAAATGTTATTGTTCAACTAATGGGAAAGTGAAAATGAGTTTGGGAAAGAAAAAATTTGTAACTGTATTTGGCAGTTCAATTCCCAAATTGGGGGATGATGAATATGAAACTGCATACCGGCTCGGGAAAAAATTAGGAGAGAATGGACTGAATGTTTGCAGCGGCGGTTTCAATGGCATTATGGATGCCGTCTCTAAAGGAGCTGCCGAAAAAGGCGCAGAAGCTGTTGGCGTTACTTTGGATATTTATAATCTGACTCCAAGCAGATATTTGACCAAGCAGATTTCTACCAATACTCTTTTTGAACGGCTGAAAAATTTAATTGAGATTGGCGACGCATACATTGTTCTTCAGGGTGGAACGGGAACAATGCTTGAACTTGCTTTGGTGTGGGAGTATATGAACAAAAACATGATTGAAGAGAAACCGGTTGCGTGCCATAGTAAATTATGGAATGTGATTGTTGAGATCATGGAAAAACAAATTGCAAAAGAGAAAAGAAAAACCGGATTGGTAAAATGTTTTGATGATATTGATGAATGTGCGGGGTTTATAATTACAAATCTCAATCGGGGCGCAGCTTCCTAATTTGCGCTTCAGCTTTTTCTAAAACCAATTCAACGGGCAAATCTTTAATACACTTGAACTTAACATCTGTGCGTGTGCAAGTTAGCGGCTTTGGCGAATAATAAAAACAGGGAGAACATTCTAAATTAAGAGAAGCAATTTCATAATTAGTTTGCCACGGATAAATGTAATTTTTATTGGTCGGTCCTATTATAGCCACAGTATTTAATTTGAGCGCGGCAGCAATGTGCATTAAGCTGGAATCGTTTGTAATAAAAAGACTGCATTTTTTCATCACCGCTGCTGCATGGGTTAATTTATTTATTTGAACTGAAAAACAATTTTTAGAATCGACATTATTTTTTATTTCGTTCTTCAACTTTTCTTCTTCAATTCCGCCGAACAATAATATTTTTGCGTTGTATTTTTTAATTAAGATATTAGCAAGCTGGGCAAACTTCCAGGTTTCCCACCGCCGCTTATCTTGATTCTTAAGAGTAGAGCAGCCGGCATGAAAACCGATGACCAGATCATTTTCATCAATCGAGTTTCCGTTTGTAAATTCTTCGGCATATTTCAGATCATCACTGCCAAGTACAAATTGCAGATGAGGAATATCATTTTTCTTTTCCGCCAGCAGTAATTCAACCAATTTGATGTTCTCTTCAACATTGTGCAAAGAATCATCTTCTTTGATGCGCAGGTTATTTAACCATCCCCAATTTTTTTTATCAGCCCGCAAATATTCTATTGCTAATCTCTTCTTAGCATTTATAAGCCAACTTATTAAATTATATTCTTTTCTATTGGATGGATAAACGTTTATTGCAGCATCATACTTATTTCGAAGAGAGAGAGTAAAAAATAGGGCTTCGGTCTTTTTGCTGTTGAGAAAATCAAAAAAGAGAACGCGGTTTATCTGAGGAAGTTTTTCATAAATATCTTTAACACCTTTGTACATTACCAATACATCAATCTTCAAAGAAGGAAATCCGTTTTTCAGTTTTTCCAGTGCCGGCGTAAAGAGGAGCGCATCGCCAATACCCGAAAGAGCTATAACAAGTATTTTCATTTCGCAGCGTGTTGATGTAAATAGATCATTTTTAATAATGATAATGTAAAAATTAGAGACTGTTTCAATACTAATATACCTGAAATGACAGAATTACACTTTTGATACAGCCACTAACAAATTAGAACTATTTTTTTATCTCAATTGTTTTGGCAATACTTCAGAAGTATCTATGCCGGCAAGATTTCTGAAATAATTCAAATACTGCTTAACGCTTTCATCGCCGGGCACAAGACTTTGCAATTGAAGCAGAAGACCAATGCCTTCTCTGTACATTTTTAAATTATCGTAATGAGTTAATAACAGATCATAGGGATTGTACCAGCTCGAAAAATCTCTTGGATTTTTTTCTAATTGTTTTTTAGCCGCATCAATAACCTCTTTGGCTAAAACCCCATATTGTTTCATAGCGCCGGCTGTGAAGTATAATTTGGAGACATCATGTTTAATTCTGTAATCCATAGATATAACATAGCGCGGAATTTTCTTTTCCATCGCTTCGAGCGTTTCGATTACTTTGCTGTTATTTTTTTCTTGATACAAATAATGCAAAGCAAGCCGCATGAAAGCATTGCGGTAATTTTGAGTTAAGCGCTCATGATTTTCATCGAGGAAAATTGTTTTGTCATTTAATCCTCTAAACTTGAAACCAGCTTGATAAGTTTTGCTAAATCCGCCCGGTTCATTCATCAACTGTTTACGCAACACGGGCTCGTTAATATACTCGATAGTTTTAGCATCTGATTTTTTAGGCACAACGCGCATAGCCATTCCTTCCATCTGCAAGTAATCATCTAAACTTATTTTTGAATCGTCAGAGCATGTAACTGCAAAGTAAACAGGGCGTTTCCATTTTGCCTGCATAATTATATCGAGAACAAGCAGATCTTGAACACGCACGGCTTTTACTTCTCCGAATTGAGCCGGTGCTTCCATGGTCCAAGTTAGTTTATTTGTTTTTACAATGGAGCTGTCGGTAATTCCATATTCTCTAATTATTTCTGGCGGAACGGGGATAGAAATTTGCTGAGGGTCCCACCGCATTGGAGAAATTTGATCTATCTCTTCATCAGTAAAACTTATATCAACAGGTTGTGCGCCATGAGGAGCGTTATGTTTTAGCTGTTTGATGTACCATGAAGTATTCAATAAACTCAAGTTAGCAATTCTAACATCTCGTCGTATTCCTTCAACATCTTGCAAATACCAAAGTGGAAAAGTATCGTTATCGCCGTTAGTAAATAAGATTGCATTTGGCGCAACGCTTTGAAGCATATTGTAAGCATAATCCCACGGCACATAATTCCTTGCCCTGTTATGTTCAAACCAGTTGGCTTTGAGCATTAAACCGGGCACTCCTAGAAATCCTGCTACAAGAAGCGCAACAGCAGCGGGTTTCAATAATTTTTTATCTTGAAATTTTTCTTGAAGCAGTTCGATCAGACCGCGCATTCCGAGAGCGATCCATAATGAAAAAACAAAAAAAGCGCCAACATAAAAATAATCTCTTTCACGCGGTTGCGGCTGCTGCTGGTTTTGATAAAAAGCTGTGAGATAACCGAGAAATATGAACATAGTTAGAAAGACAGACGCCATTTTCCAATCTTTCTTAAAATGAAAATATAAACCGAAGAGGGCGATGAAAAAAGGAATTCCAAACAGATCTGTCCAATCAACGCCGCTGTCTTGGTATGTAGATTCGCGCCCGATGTAATTCCAGAAAAGATAACGATTGAACATGTGATCTATCTGGTATCTCCAAAGAAAATCGAGATCGTTAGAGTATTCGGTGTAAATTTTTTGTTGATGCGGTTCGTTCGAAAATCTTCTTGCGAAGGTCGGAAAATCGCCATATTGCTCGCGGTTTATATATGAGTTTAGCTCACTCATAGTTTTAGGGCTGTTCATATTTATTGGCGGTTCTTGATTAGCTCTGATAATGATCATAATAGCCGAAGTTGAACCGATCATAGCAAAAAGTGCGCACTTCAAAATCATGTTAGCTGTTGCTTTATTATTCTTTGCCGTCCAATATATTCCAAAAGCAACCGCAGCGAGAATGATAAATAGAGCGATGATATTTAATGTAAAATCATTTTGAGAAATAAGTGTAACTAACTTTGGCAGATACTTTACAAGTCCTGGATATATGGCAACGAGCGCAATTCCGCCGATGATTATAGGTATGTAAAAAGAATCTCTGCGGAATATCTTTTTATAGAAAGCACCCATAAAAAGAACGCTTACTATAACTATAATCATAAAAAACCGGGAATCGATTTCTTTGTATGTCTCAGGCGCAGGAGGAGTAGAATAGGATTGCGAAACCCACATTATAGCAGCAACTGCAAGAACAATTAGGGCGTGAACCGTAAAAATAATTCCGCTCTTTTTCAAAACTTCTTCATCAGTTAAATATTTTCTGAAAAAGATAACCATCATAACAGGAACAATAGCGAGAACCGACATTAAGTGAACGCCGGTTGAAAGACCGATCAAGTAAAAAATAAAGATGAGATATTTTTCATTATCCGGGTCATCTGCTTTTTCATTCCACATCGCCATTAACCAAACAACAAAAGCAATAAAGAAAGTTGAGAAGGCGTATACTTCAGCTTCAACTGCGTTGAACCAAAATGTATCGCTAAAGGCAAGTGAAAGCGCGCCGATTGTTGAGGGAATATAAACAGCAAGCGCGTCAAATAAATTTTCCGGCTCTTTTTTAATAAAATTCTGAATCAACTTTACGGCAATAAGATATAAGAACATAACTGTAAAAGCGCTTGATAAAACGGAAATAGCATTAACTCGCAAACCGATATTGTCTGCAAACGGAATCATAGAAAAAACGCGTCCCAGCAATATGAAAAAAGGGGTGCCGGGCGGATGAGGAACTTGAAGTAAATATGATGAGGCAATAAATTCGCCGCAGTCCCAAAATGAAGCCGTGGGCTGTACCGTTGAAAAGTATGCTGCCGCAGCAATTACAAAAACAATTGCAGCAATTATTCTGTGTAAGATTTTGAAGTTCATAATTTCACCAAAGATTTTTTTTCAAGACCGGGTTTCAGAATTGTCTTCCGTTTTATTAAAGATGTAATCGTAGTTCTTTTTTTCTCTGTTTACATGATATTTTTCGTAAAGATCTTTTAAGCGCTGCATAGAAAGTTTATCCAGATCTTCATCATCCTTATTACGTTTAAGAAGCATTTTATAATCTTCAAGTTCTCTCGATTCAAATTTTTTTTCGTATCGTTTAAGGATTTCGAAATATCTCTTTTGATCACGCAGGCTCATACTAATCACTCGTTTTATCAATTGGGTGGTCAAATTATCAAAAAAACGAACAATAAAAAAACTATATTTGGCTGTAAGTTTTGCTCTAAAGGAAAAAATATAATGCAAGTTTACAAATCATTTGTCCCTATTGTTTCTATTATAATGCCCGCCTATAATAGAAAAAATTATTTGAAGCGGTCTATCAGTTCTGTTCTGAATCAATCATTTAAAGATTGGGAATTGATAGTTGTAGATGATGGGAGCAATGATGATTCTTTTCAGATAATAGATTCATACATCTCCCGGTTTGAAAATATACGATATATGAAACACACTAACCGCCGCGCGCCACTTGCGCTCAATGCCGGAATACTCGCTTCGTGCGGTGAGTATATTGCATTTCTCGGAAGCGATGATGAATATAAACCGGCTTATCTAGAAGAGAGAATAAATTATATGAAACAAAATCCGAAAGTAGATTTCATTCACGGGGGTGTTGAAATAATTGGTCATCCTTACGTAAAGGATAAGAATGATTTATCGCGCGAAATTCATCTTTCCGAGTGTGTTGTTGGAAGCACTTTCTTTGGCAGGCGAAATATTTTTTTTGAGCTGGATGGTTTTCGCAATTTGAAATACAGCGACGACTCTGATTTTTTTGAGCGTGCAGAAAAGAAGTTTAATGTTGCCAAAGTTGATTTCCCTACTTATATATATTACCGCGATACACCAGACAGCATCTGTTCAACAATTGAATGAAGATTGATGAGTGTAGAACGTGCAGCAAAAATTTGCATTCGATATTTTTCAATAAACAAATTATTTTTTCATTATCTTATAGAAAATTCGCATCGGTCTTCCATATGTAACGGAAATTATCGTATGTATAGGGCAATCTTTAATTGTAGCTTTGTTGTTCTCTTTTATTAAATATAAAATAAACGTAGAAAGAAAGAGCAAGAGAAACAATAATCTGAATATAAACAGGTGTTGATAGTAATTCTCCGTTAATAAATCCGAAGTTCAAAAACAGAAATTTCACTGCATAATAATAAATCTTGCTTATCACTATGCTTGCAAACATCGAAGCAAAATAATTCTTGAGAATTTTTGTAAAAGAGAAGAAAAACCAAACGTTCAAAACTAATTCTGAAGCGATTAAAAACATTTTTAAAACGGAGGGGTGAGCAGAAATAATAAAAGAAAATAATGGAAGCAGCAAAGCAAGCAGGTATGAATTTTTTCTTAAAGTATGAGCCATCGAAAGTACTAATATTATTCTTATCGGTTCTAAAAGATAAAGAGGAAAACTTAGCATGTGAGAAACTGCGGGAAGAATTGTAATTACAGCCAGGGCAAAAAAATCGAACAACAATGTTTTAATTCGTCTATTCGGCAACGATAATGAAATCATATTTATCATTTTTTCACCTTTGATTTTTCTTGAACCCAATATAATATATTGATAAGTTTTACTAAGAAAAAATCGGTCAGCAAAAAGAACGGATAAAAAAATGGATCGCAGAGAATTTTTAAAAAAAGGTATTCAAGCAGGATTACTTACCGGCGCTTCATTAACTGTCCCGGGTATTTATGGAAATTATTTTGCTAAGAGCAGCGGAATATTTTCTGAAAATTATGGACTTGTTGCTGTTAAAGGAGGCGAACCCGATGTAATGTTCGATGAAGCGATCAAACATCTTGGCGGAATAAAAACATTTGTGAAAAAGAATCAAAAAGTTGTGATAAAACCGAATATCGGCTGGGATGTTCCACCTGAACGAGGCGCAAATACGAATCCTAAATTAGTTGCGCGCGTTGTTCAACATTGTTTAGATGCCGGCGCAAAAGAAGTTTATCTATTTGATAATACTTGCGATGATTGGCGGCGCTGTTACGAGAACAGCGGAATTGCAAAAGCTGCTAAAGATGCGGGCGGTAAAGTTGCGCCTGGCAATTCAGAGAAATATTATCAAGAGGTTTCAATCAACTTCGGCAGAACTCTGACCAAAGCAAAAGTGCACGAACTGATCCTCGATTCGGATGTTTTTATAAACATGCCAATTTTAAAACATCATAGTTCTGCGCGTTTAACAATTGCAATGAAAAATTTAATGGGCGTTGTTTGGGACCGCCGCTATTGGCACCGTAACGATCTGCATCAGTGCATTGCAGATTATTCTACGTTCCACAAAAGACCAACTCTCAATATAGTTGATGCATATTACGTGATGAAAAGAAATGGTCCGCGCGGCGTTTCTGTTGATGATATTGTTGTTATGAAATCCCAGATGATCTCTACAGATATAGTTGCCGTAGATGCTGCATCGGCTAAACTCTTTGGCATTGAGCCGGATTCAATTCAATATATAAAAATTGCTGATTCAATGGGAGCAGGCAAGAAGGATTTAAGTTCACTTAAAATCAAACGGATAATTTTGTAAATTGATGAGCGGACCTCTTCTACGTAAAATCAGAATTACTCTTTCGGCATTTTTTTTCCTCGCGACATCTTTTTTGCTTATAGATATATTCAGGTTCATTCCCCCAAATATTTCGAACGCAATTTTATATTTGCAATTTGTTCCATCAGTGCTAAAATTCATCACAATTCTTTCAGTAAGCGCACTTGGTTTTTTAGTTGTTCTAATTTTCACTGTGTTATTCGGAAGAGTTTATTGTTCTAGTGTCTGCCCGCTTGGCGTTTTGCAAGACATTGTAAATTGGATTTCAAAAAAATTAAAACGTAAAAAAAAGAAACAATTTGATTTTTTAAAAGAACTAAAACTACTTCGCTTGGTTCTGCTTGCTATTCCAATTCTCGTTTTCTTTTTAGGAAGTTCACTTGCTCTGAACTTTTTAGATCCATACAGTATTTACGGAAAATTTGCCGGAAATTTTTTACGCCCTTTATTAGTTGTAGCCAACAATCTTGTCTCAGCTGTATCCGATCATTTTAAACTCTATCTCGTTTATAATTATGAAATAAAAACATTCAATTTGATTCCCTTCGTCATCACAACAACATTTTTTATTGTTGTTGTGTTAATGTCATTTTTAAAGGGGCGGTTATATTGCAACACAATCTGTCCTGTTGGAACACTACTCGGTTACGTTTCAAAATTTTCTCTTTTTAAAATTGCTATTAAAGAAGAAGAATGTTCAAACTGCGGCGCATGCGCAAAAGAATGTAAAGCTGGTTGTATCAACAGCGAAGCGAACACAATAGACGCTTCTAGATGCGTTATTTGTTTTGATTGTATCTCCTCTTGTCCTTCCGAAGCGATCGCTTTTAAATATATTGTTGCAAAGCCGCAACCGGCATACAGAACTACAGATGAATCGAAAAGAAATTTTTTAAATAATATTACTCTTTATTTTTTGTCTTTCTCTGCAGTTGCTGCGCAAGTTAAAAAGAAAATTGTAGTAACAAAACCGAGCCTGATACCGGTCTTCAGAAAAAGTGCAGTTTCACCTCCAGGTTCAATTAGCGTTGAACGATATAACAGCAAATGTACGGCTTGCCATTTATGTGTAAGTGCATGCCCAACTCAAGTATTGCAGCCGTCGTTTCTTGAATACGGATTTCTTGGAATGCTTCAGCCGAGAATGGATAACTATGCGGGCTTTTGTAATTTTGAATGTAAAATCTGCGGCGATGTTTGTCCCACCGGCGCAATTCTTCCACTCGAAATTGAAAAGAAAAAACTTACGCAAATTGGCAAGGCAAAATTTGTAAAAGATAATTGTATTGTTCAAACGCAGGGCACGGAGTGTGGTGCGTGCTCTGAACATTGTCCAACAAAAGCCGTTCACATGATCCCTTACGAAGGCAATTTAGTTATTCCAGAGGTAAGAGAAGATTTTTGCATTGGATGCGGCGCATGCGAGTATCCTTGTCCAACCAAACCACATAAAGCTATTTACGTTGAAGGAAACCGCATTCATCAAGTTGCTAAAAAAAATGTTGAAGAGAAAAAACAGGAGAAGATGGACTACGAAGAAGATTTTCCGTTTTAATCTTTGTAAATAGAAAATAGAAATGTAGAAAAAAGTATCTTGAAAGTTTAGTATAAGAGTTAAGTCCTTTTGGGATGTTGCTAAGTTGAATTTATATTTTCTATTTTGTATTATATATAAATCGAGCCCCATTTTTATAACATTAAGGATCTAAACTTTGAAACGCTGGAATGGTTGGGGTAAGGAGAGTGTCACATATCTTTTGCCTTCTCGTGCTGCACAATTTCTAGAAAATCTGCTTGGGCAGGGAACACCGCCGCGCGATGTATCTCTTGTTGAGGTAATTCAAACTGTTCAAGTTACACGGTTACCTGTGCACCCGCTAGTCTCTTTCGATACTATAACCCGTCTTACTCATGCTCGTGGTCAAAGTTTACCCGACTGGGTCGCTCTGCGCAGCGGCAAATTGGATATTTTTCCAGATGGTGTTGCCTTTCCATTAACTCATAGTGATGTTCACGAACTTATCAGCTATGCAAAACAATCAGGCTCTCGAATAATACCATATGGTGGCGGTACAAGTGTAGTAGGACATATCAATCCCCAAAATGATATGGTGCCTGTACTAACTGTAGATATGAGCCGCATGAACCGTCTTATACGCTTTGATGAGAAAAGTTTTATGGCAACATTTGGTGCTGGTGTTAATGGGCCAGACTTAGAAGCACAATTAAGAGCGCGCGGCTGTACACTTGGTCATTATCCACAGTCATTCGAGCATTCAACATTAGGAGGTTGGATTGCTACACGCTCGAGTGGGCAGTTATCACTTGGTTATGGTAGTATAGAAAAGCTTTTTGCTGGCGGTCGCATGGAGACACCCTTGGGTATGTTGGAAATTCCTCCGTTTCCTGCTTCAGCGGCAGGACCTGATATACGCGAAATGGTTTTAGGTTCAGAAGGACGTTATGGTATTCTCACCGAGGCAACAGTTCGTTTTACATCTCTTCCGGAGAGTGAAGAATTTTATGCAGTGTTCTTCCCAAACTTTGAACAAGGTTGTGAAGCTGGACGAATAATAATAAGTGAACATTTGCCCCTTTCCATGTTGCGTCTTAGCACTGCTGCTGAGACCGAAACGAGTCTGAGATTAGCAGGACATGAGCGATTGATTGCAGCCCTCGAAAAAATATTGTCTTTGCGCAAATTGGAACGTGAGAAGTGCATGTTGTTAGTAGGGAGTTCAGGAGCAGAGACAGTCACAAAAATGTCGCGTAAGATAGTGGTGAAAATTGCAAATCGTTACGGCGGCGTTTACATTGGACGTTCATTTGGTTCTCATTGGTATAAAAACCGTTTCTTGGTGCCTTATTTACGGAATACATTATGGGCAATGGGGTTTGCTGTTGATACTGTGGAAACAGCTACAAGTTGGTCAAAAGTCTCTGCAATGGTGCATGCTCTTGAATTGGCGCTGCGTGATGCGCTCTCTGACATTGGTGAGCGGGTTCATGTGTTTACTCATTTGTCACATCTGTACTCTACTGGATCAAGTATCTACTCTACTTTTGTTTTTCGCATAGCTTCAGACCCCGATGAGACACTTACGCGATGGCAGAAACTAAAAGCAGCAGCTTGCAATGCAATTGTTGCACAGGGCGGCACAATTAGTCATCAACACGGCATTGGAGTTGACCACATGAAGTATCTACAAGCCGAAAAAGGAGAACTTGGAATTGCAATGGTTCGCAACCTCTGCAAAACATTGGACCCAGAGGGAATCATGAACCCAGGTAAACTAATTGAGTGAAGAGTAAAATGATAAGGTGGAATAATCAATGGCGTGATAAGGTGTGGTCGCAAATTTGTGGCCCATGGGATATTATTATTATTGGCGGTGGAATTACCGGTGCTGGAATTTTGCGTGAAGCTACACGGTGTAAATTGCGAGCTCTTTTGGTAGAACAACATGACTTTGCCTGGGGAACTTCCAGCCGATCGTCTAAACTTGTTCATGGCGGTCTACGTTACTTGAAAGAAGGAAAAATTATGTTGACTCAAGCTGCTGTTAGAGAACGCAATCGACTACTTGATGAAGCTCAAGGGCTTGTAACGCGCTTAGGGTTTCTTCTTGCAACGTATCAAAGGGATAATCCTGAAAAATGGACTTATGGAGTTGGTCTATCAATTTATGATTTACTTGCACTCCAGTGGAATCATAAATTTCACAATGCAGCAAATTTTCAAATGCTTGCACCACGCATTAATCATGAGCAGTTAGAAGGAGGGTACAGTTTTGTTGATGCGCAAACCGATGATGCACGCTTGGTTTTGCGTGTTATCCGTGAGGCGGTTACAGAAGGAGGATATGCTATGAATTATGTACGCGCTGAAGAATTACTTTGTGATGATGGAGATGTGAAGGGTGTTCGTTTATTTGATGTTGAGAATAATAGAACAGCGGACGTCCGTGCTAAGGTTATTATCAATGCAACAGGTGTATGGACTGATCAGTTGAGGAAGCAAATTGATGCACAGCCGCACATCCGAACTCTTCGCGGCAGTCATTTAATATTTCCTGCATGGCGTGTGCCTGTAGCACAAGCGGTGAGTTTTTCCCATCCCATTGATTATCGTCCAATCTTCATTATTCCGTGGGAAGGTATCACACTTGTTGGTACAACAGACCTTGATCACAACCAATCTTTGGATGAAGAACCAAGTATTACTGCCGAAGAAGTTGCCTATTTGATGGCTGCAGTAGAATCAGGATTTCCATCTCTCGATGTATCATTAGATGATATTATTTCCACATTTGCCGGCGTTCGTTCTGTCATCGATACCAGGAATGTAGAGCCATCTAAAGCTTCCCGCGAGCATATGGTTTGGGAAGAAAAAGGATTGTTGACGGTTACAGGTGGAAAGTTAACAACGTTTCGGCTTATTGCACTCGATGCGCTTGAAGCGGTACAACATCGTTTGCCAAATATTAAACCAATTAAACGGAGGGGGCGTATGTTGGATGCTGCCGATATTGTAATCTCACCAACCACCAAGTTAGATGAAGCTCAAAAGACACGTTTATGCGGACGCTATGGTGATGATATATTAGAATTGATTTCGATGGCACGCGAAGGTGAATTTGAAACAATTTCAGTAACTTTTTACATTTGGGCTGAACTGCGCTATGCAGCGCGGTGTGAAGGAGTTGTTCATTTAGATGATCTTCTTTTGCGCAGAGTACGTTTAGGTTTACTTCTTCCTCAAGGCGGTGAATCGCTCATGCATAAAATTCGTGAGATTGTGCAAGAAGAACTAAGCTGGAGTGATGAACAATGGGAGCGGGAAGAGGCATTATACAAAGCTTTGTGGCAGCGCTGCTACAGTTTGCCTGACAGAACAGCAATACCTGATTGGAAAAAAATGAGTCCAAAGCTGAAAGTAAATACTCCAGTTTCAACTCATTAGTTTTTTAATAAAAAAATTATTACTGTGTATTTATATGTCTCGTGATTATATATTAGCAATTGATAACGGTACCCAGAGTGTTCGTGCACTATTATTCGATCTCAAAGGGAATCTCATCTCAAAAGCACGTGTCCCGCTTGAACCATACTTCTCTACGCAACCAGGATGGACTGAACAGAATCCTGAATATTTTTGGAATTCATTATGCCGTGCTTGTTTGGAACTTTGGGACGTAACTCAAGTGCCTAAAAATGAAATTGCGTGTGTAACATTAACAACTCAACGTTCAACAGTAATCAATGTTGATGAGAACGGCGTACCGTTAAGGCCTGCTATTGTATGGCTGGATCAACGGCAAACAAAAGGAGTTAAACCAGTTGGTGGATTGTGGGGAAAATTATTCAAAGTGGCTTGTCTAAGCAAAACAATTGCATATCTCCAAGCCGAAACTGAAGCACATTGGATTCGAACGTATCAACCAGATATCTGGAAGCGAACCTACAAATATCTTTTTCTTTCAGGATATCTTACCTATAAACTTACAGGAAATTTTGTCGATTCGTCAGGATGTCAAGTTGGTTACGTTCCGTTCGATTATAAGAAACAGCAATGGGCTTCGCCAAACGACTGGAAATGGAAAGCTTTAGCTATCAATCCTGAAATTCTTCCGACACTCATACCGCCCACGCATCAGTTAGGGACAATCACAAAAGAAGCTGCAGAGGCAACTGGCATACCGCTTGGACTCCCTCTTATTGCTGCGGCTGCAGATAAAGCGTGTGAAGTCATTGGCGCAGGATGTCTTGAACCCCACATTGGTTGCTTGAGTTATGGAACGACGGCAACAATTAACACGACACACAAAAAGTACATCGAAGCAATACCAATGATCCCTCCATATCCCGCCGCTGTGCCTGGTGCTTATAATCTTGAAATTCAAATTTATCGCGGCTATTGGATGGTCAATTGGTTTAGACAGGAATTTGGCCATCACGAGGAGCAAATTGCTAAAGAACGCGGTATTGAACCGGAAGTGTTGTTCGATGAATTGGTCCATCAAGTACCGCCTGGTTCGATGGGGTTAGTGCTGCAACCGTATTGGTCGCCAGGTTTGAAAATACCCGGTCCTGAGGCAAAAGGCGCAATCATCGGTTTCAGCGATGTTCACACGCGAGCGCATTTATACCGTGCAATTCTTGAGGGCTTAGCGTATGCATTGCGTGAAGGTAAGGAGAGGGTTGAACGACGAGGAGGTATTCCCATTACAGAACTTCGCATCTCGGGCGGCGGTTCACAAAGCGATGCTGCAATGCAAATTACTGCCGATATTTTTGGATTACCAACAGCTCGTCCTCACATTTATGAAACTTCGGGGCTTGGTGCAGCCATCAATGCGTCTGTAGGATTACATTTGCATCCTGATTTTTCTACAGCCGTGAAGAAAATGACGCATCTTGGTCGAGTCTTTGAACCCAATCCCTCTACACATGAAATTTATAATCGGCTCTATAATTCTATCTATAAAAAGATGTATCGAAAGCTGAAACCGTTCTATGAAGAGATCTGTAACATCATTGGCTACCCGGCTAAGAATGGTTAGACACATTGCAGTTGTGATTTGCTTTCAAATGTTTCTTTGACAATATTAAAACCAACTAAGTTCTACATTGTTTCATTTAGCCTGTTGTTGTGATTTGCTTTCAAATGTTTCTTTGACAATATTAAAACCAACTGTTTACCAGCGCAGCGGTACGATGAATATGTTGTGATTTGCTTTTCCCGCCAAAGCGGGATTTCTTTGACAATATTAAAACCAACTTATGATTTTTGTGAAACCGTATTAGAAATGTTGTGATTTGCTTTCAAATGTTTCTTTGACAATATTAAAACCAACTTGGGATGAAAAGAACAAGCGATGGCGGTTGTTGTGATTTGCTTTCAAATGTTTCTTTGACAATATTAAAACCAACCCTTTAGATTTCTGTCCACTAAAGACACTGTTGTGATTTGCTTTCAAATGTTTCTTTGACAATATTAAAACCAACCAGCACAACATCTACCGCCAATCCCAGCAGTTGTGATTTGCTTTCAAATGTTTCTTTGACAATATTAAAACCAACTAACTGTTGTGCGGAAAAGTAATTCCCCGGTTGTGATTTGCTTTCAAATGTTTCTTTGACAATATTAAAACCAACAGGACCATCTTCGAATCAAGAGTGCCAGCAGTTGTGATTTGCTTTCAAATGTTTCTTTGACAATATTAAAACCAACTTAGGTCAAAATAGGTTATTGAAACAAAACAACTTACACGGATTTTAGGATTGAAAAAATCCGGTTGGTTTTAACCCTGTACGTCTCCTCCCTGCAACTAAATCCGTTGTGATTTGCTTTCAAATGTTTCTTTGACAATATTAAAACCAACAGCCGTGGTTTCAAGGACGCGCTTGGAAATGGTTGTGATTTGCTTTCAAATGTTTCTTTGACAATATTAAAACCAACCTTCGCAAGCTCAATAGAAGTAGCAACAGAAGTTGTGATTTGCTTTCAAATGTTTCTTTGACAATATTAAAACCAACAATATCTAAATCAGATTCAAATCTGCAAAGTTGTGATTTGCTTTCAAATGTTTCTTTGACAATATTAAAACCAACTGGGTAGAATCCCATGATATTTCTCCTTAAGTTATGATTTGCTTTCAAATGTTTCTTTGACAATATTAAAACCAACTTCTTCCCGCATCATTAGAAAATTTGATTAGTTATGATTTGCTTTCAAATGTTTCTTTGACAATATTAAAACCAACTTAGGTCAAAATAGGTTATTGAAACAAAACAACTTACACGGATTTTAGGATTGAAAAAATCCGGTTGGTTTTAACCCTACTTTAATCCTCCCCTTAAATTTATCCCCCTTTGGCAAAAAGGGGAGGAGATAGAGGGGTCAAAATAGTTCGAGTTGATGCGGCTCCACAAAACCGCTTTCATGCTGCTTGCCGTAAAAGATCTCCATCATTCCAAATTGCTTATCCGTTACCGATAGTATTCCAACGTGCCCTTTTTCCGGCAGCATCTGTTTAATTCTTTTTACGTGTACATTTTTGTTTTCGCGGCTGGAACAATGCCTAACGTAAATTGAAAACTGGAACATTGAAAATCCGTCTTTCATAAGTTCTTTTCTGAAACGGACGTAAGCTTTTTTATCTTTTGCGGTTTCTGTGGGCAGATCAAAAAAGACTAATATCCACATAATTCTATATTCGTTAAATCTCATGCTCTTTCTTGAACTCATCCCAACCCTTCTCTTAAAAAGAGAAGGGCTTTTATAATTTTGCTAACTCATTTCTTTGGTCAGAATATTTAAAACATTTTCTATATTGTGAATTATCTCTCCATTGTCAAAACGTATTACTTTTATCCCTAGCATATTAATTACATCGGTTCTTAATACATCATGGTCCTTCTGTCTAAGATGATAACCCCCGTCAATTTCAACTGCAACACCATTTTCGTGGCAGTAAAAATCGGCAACGAAAAATGTTTCTTTACCTAAGTAATCAAAGAACAGAGGATGCTGTCTATAAAACTTTTTATTCAAGAACCTTCTATCTCTTACAATTTCCCAAAAATTTTTTTCGGCTTCGGTTGAATGCTTTCTTAAATCTCTGCAAAGTTGTTTCGCAACAGCAATTAATTTTGGATTCTTTGTTAAGCTCATAATCATTCCTTGAACCCATCCCAACTTTTCTCTTAGAAAAGAAAGTTATTATAAGTCCCTCTCTTATAAGAGAGGGACTTAGGGTGAGTTCACAATACCGGGTAATTTATTTTCCTTGCTTTTCCCTCAAAACATTTTGCCAGCGATGAAGTTGTTTTCTGCAAACCTACCATCAAAGGACTCTTTTCGCCGTCTATTATTATATCAATAACAGGAATAGAAAGAAGCTGCTTTTTAATGGACGTTGTTAGTTCATAAAAATCTTCTCCGTTGCTTACCATTTCAAAAACAATCTTATCAACAAATGGTCTGTACGGTTCCATAATATCATCGGCAAGGCAGTAAGCATTGTATTTGTTTGAATGATGTATTCCGAGAGTTGGCAGAAGCCCGGAACCAACAAGTCCCCGCGCTACAATTGCCCTTAATATCGCGTAGCCGTAATTAAGCATATTATTCGGCGGTTCTCCAAAACGGTCGCGTGTAAAATCCGGTATCATAGGAAAGAAGTTCTTCCAATAATATGCCGCCGCTCTTCCTTCGTAATTATCCGGATCGCCTGAACGCACTTTCTTTGCCCAAGTAAACATGTTTGTAACCGGAACTTTGTTTTGTCTTAACAGTGCCGCTTGGTTTAAAATCTTTGCATTGATTGTCTGCTGCCATAGTTGTTTTCTTAATGGAATTGATGATTCGATTTGCGCTCTAAACTTTTCACTTTGCAATTGATTTGATGATAAAGGCATAAACAGCCCGTTTGGCATATGCGAAGTGTCGCAAGTAATTACAGCTGCATTGTTAGCCTGAAGCGCCGCTAATAAACCATGCGTTATTGTTATCTGATGATTATCCAATACAACTATTCCTATATCTTCTAATGGTATCGAATTTAAAATATCTTTCGCAACATCCTTTCTTTCCATCTTTCCTTCATTCCTTCCTTCCTTCTTTTCTTCATTTCTTTCTTCCATCTTTCCTTCATTCCTTCCTTCCATTTGAATCTGCTTGATCACAAGCTGCTCATTCTTTTTGCTTAAATAAGCGGGATTGCTGAAGTATAGAGTTCGTTTGATCATTTTAGTATTATCTTGCCATCTAATGTTATTGAAAAATTCTTTTCTTCAATTAAGCAATTAAAATTATTTGCCACGAGTTTTAGTCTTGGTTGATATTTTTCTAAATCAATTTGTGTCTCACCTACCCCAAGTTCATTATCGGGTCTTGCCTCTGCATGATATTGGAGATAAATATAAGGAGAAGGAGCTTCATTAAATTTATAAACAAGATAAAGACGTTTTAGCATTTCTTTATTGTTTAGCTCTCTTATTTCATCGAGAGTATCTTTAAAAATCAATACACGCATTCCACTTGTAATTAAATAAGTAAGTGGTATTAATGTTTTATACTTTCCTCTACCGACTTCACAAAACTGTAACTCGGGATTCTGGTTAATATCTGAAAGCTGCTTAAATTTATTTTTAGCAAGTTCAAATAGACCAATAAATCTGAATGCTCTTTCAATCTTTTCATTTACTAACCCTTCATAATACAAACACAAAGCCATTTCATCATTTTTAGCATAAACAAATTGCTTGTGCTCATGTTTAGAAGGCATAGCATGTTCTTTTATCTCTAAAGCTTTTTCTTTAGACAGATAACCTCTGCCCGCTGTAACTTTACAGCGAACATGACGAATAGGTGCAAGCTTATTATCTCTTTTGTCAGTCTTTTTTGGATTGCCATATTTATCAACCATCCAAATTTCTTCGTGAATAGCTTCATTAAAAGATTTCCCGCTATGAATTCGTTGTTGAATTGTATTTGTTATTAATTCCCTAACAGTTTTATCAATAATTTTTTCAAAATCATCAATGGAAGTAAAATCTTTCAAAAGAATTCTTTTTACAAAAGTAAGTTTGTCTGAACCATCTTTGTCCTTTTTGTAAACCGGCATTCCGGTTTCAAGTATTGGTTTTCCACTTTCGTCCTTTTCAAATTCTTTTATGGCGCCAAGAAAAGATTCTTCATGTAATTGTCCTCTAATACTATCGCCTTTCGCAATCAAAGGAATCTTTTTCCCTTCACTGTCTAATTTATATTGCCATTTACCGTTAAGTAGTTTTTCTTTTACATATTTAATTCTGCCACGCTTTCGAACATATTTTATTGCTGGCACTAAAGTTCGATCTTGTTTTATGTAATTCACTAATGTTTCTTCTTCTATATTTCGGATAAATTCCGGATTAAAATATTTCCAATCACTTGGATAAGAATGAAATCGAATTTGTTTTTCCATTGCTTCAAAATGTTCTTTTAATAGTTTATCTCTCAAAGCGGCTGGTGGTATCAATGTAAGTATTGCGGCATCAATAGCATGGTGAGTGTGTTTATTTCTGTCTTTCTTAAATCCAACATTGAATATTTTGCGAAACTCAGAAGTAATAACTCCTTTTTGTACTTCAACTTTTTCAAATACTGTTTTTAAATACGGAAGCGCATATTTTGTTATTAATTGTGTATCTCGTAATTGACTGTTTCGCCATACGGCTTTGTATTCTTTGATTGTAAAAGTATCTAATTTCTTTTTCCAGTAATCCAATTCAAATTGATTATAATGCCGCTGCTGAATACAGTGATCTTTTCGATCTTTAGTTGAAGCCTGCTTAGATTGCTTTTTCCAGAATTCTATTTGATCTTCAAAATGGGTGACTTTTTCTTCCATGAATATTAGTCTTGGTTTTATTGCTGCATAAGTTATTCCATCTATGGTAACTTCATTTTCATAATTTGGCAATTCAGTTGGAATATGCTTCTGTTTTATTTGTCTATTATATGTTGAATCAGCCACTGTTAGATTTTTTAATTCGTTATCGAATGAAATATCTGCGGGGACGGTATGTTCCAAATCGAATTTTGTTCCGTCAAATAAATCAGTACAGTTAATAACCTTGCCCGTATAAATACATTGATGGTCTTGTTCAACCCATAAGCGATATTTATCAATTATTTCATCTTTACTGGGGTCAATATTAAGCGCATTCTTTTCGGAAATTTCTTTTATTGCTTCTGCAAATTCTTTGTTTTGCTTTTCTCTATTCCCTTGCCATTTTTCAATCGCCTTTCTTCTATTTGCATCATTTAATTCTCTAGCAATCTCAACAACTATTCTTGTGTCTTCGTCTATTTTTTCTCGTTCTATTAAATAATTAATCAATCGTTTCAAATGATGTAATGTTTT
The DNA here is from genome assembly GCA_020723965.1 of Melioribacter sp. GTDB lineage: Bacteria > Bacteroidota > Ignavibacteria > Ignavibacteriales > Melioribacteraceae > DYHW01. The sequence continues at coordinate 81,270 of DYHW01000002.1, forward strand.
CATTGCCATCGGATTTTTGAAACCACGGCTAATCGGTATTGGCTCTCCTAAAATTTTCATTCCATCTTTTTCTTTAGCCCTAGGGTTAATTTCTATATCTGATGGATGATATAAGTATTTGAGGTTATCTTCTTTAGCGCTCCATTCATTCTTTAAGTAAGATTTTATTCTTTCATCAAGGCGAGGTGCTTTTAAGAATAGCAATTTTTTATTTCCAGTTATCGGAAGCTGCATAAACTGTTGAAATTTTTCTTCTACGCTGGCTATTATTATGTTTTTTTCTTCTACTTCTAATTCTTCCCAAGTTTTATTACCGTAATGGTCTGCTAATTTCTCATAAATACTTTTACGGTCGCTTTGCAGTAATTTATAACTTGGATAATTCCTATGTTTTTGTTCGAAGGGTAAGTTCAAATAATCGCTTATCAAGCTGTTTACAATATTTATCTCGTCTTTCTCTTTCTTGAGTAATCTCATCTGTTCACGAATACCATCAACAATTCTGTTTATTTCATCATTCAAAAGTTCTTGCCCTAATACTTTAGGAAGATTAGCAAGATATACAGCTTCGGAATAGATAAAACCTTGGTGCAGATATGGTAAAATTTTATTGATAGCGTTTAGACTTAAACTAGCATAACCTTGCTGCATTCGAATCGAAAGAAGTTTTTTTGTTTGTTCTTCGTCTAACTTAAGTTGTTCCTTCGCAAAAGCAGTAAGTTTTTCTTTGCTGTCAAAAGAAAAAAGAAGATGCCAGATGTCGATATAATCATAGTAATTTTTTTTGTTTTTTCTTTTGTTGTTTGGGGCATGTTCAATTTTGATTTCACTCAATTCACAATTAAAAATATCTTTCAAGCCTGCGGTTACCGGACAGCCTGTTACTGTGGTATTTGGATTGTAGTTAAAACGATATGTATTCCTTTTAGGATCAAGTAATTTTATTATTTCTGAAAACTCAAAATTAGGTTTACTTTTTCTAAAGAATAGTTTCTTGTAAATGTTTTGTCTTTGTTCTTCGTTTAGCAATTCAAATTTGCTTTCTGGTTGTTCCAGTTTTTTAGCTTTGATATTATTAATAAAACACCACGCTCTGTATTCTTCATAAAGCGGGTGACTGATAGGACAGCGCGGTTTACTAGGTTCGAGGGTGCATCTTCCCACATTTCCTTTTTGTGTTCTTAAAGGTCTTTGCCAAATTATAGCTCTTTTTATGTTCTTAAATAATTCACCTTCTCCATCTATTCCCTGAACTTTACAAATAGTTTTGAATTCTTCTTCAAAATCTGTCCTGAGATTATAACGCTTTCGAATTCTTTTTCCATTATTCTTTGCATCAAGATATAATGCGGTTCCTAAAGTTGTGTTTTGCTCTTCCATTATTTTATGAATTTCATCTGCACCTGGAGTAATTACAATTCCTTTTTCTTTCTGTCCTTCCATTATTGTTTTTGATTCTTCTTCATCTCTGCCTCTAAAACCTCTGCGCTGAACAAGATGATAAAGCACTCTTCCAATGATAAAAGGGTTATCAAATTTTTTCTCTGCTACTCCATTTCTTAATTGATATGGATTTTCAAAATCAACTATTCCATCTCCATTGAAATCAAGTTTGAGCCAATTAATGAATTCTGTATTAGTTGGATAAACTCTTTCTTTCCCTTTTTCATATTTTCGCCAGCCATCTAATTCTTCAATGGTTAGCGGACACATACTAGGTTCACTTTGAATTAATGTTTTCAGTAATTCCCATTTGCGATACTTTTTTGCTTGATAATTTCTTCTTTTACTTCTGCATTCTGTTCTTTTTTTTACAGCAGGTTCCTCTCCGCTTTTTGTAGTTGCAACCCCCTTTTCAAAAGTTAAAACACCTTTGTCCACAATCTGATTCTCAGATGAGTTGATTTCTCTTATCGCCCACCCGATTGAGTTCGTTCCAAGGTCAAGTCCAATTATCTTTTGCATGATAAATCCTCTTTTTTATGATTTAAAAAAATTTTCTTGCAAAAATGGAATCTATAATTTATTTTATAAATGAAAGCTTATCACAATAAGGCTATAAGCCGAAGATTTTCTTAAGTCCTGCGTACACCGTGGGACTTACTTTTTTAAATCGACTTTGCACATCCTGTTCCTCATGGTATTTTTTATTTCATAATCCCATAAAGATATTTATAAAATAGATATGTAAACCGCACTTCGCTTTGCCTAAGGTATTCATTTATGAACATCTAACCTGCCTCCCATCAGGTTAAGTTTTATCAAGAGAAGAAAATAAAAATAGATTTACTTCCCTCTCCTTAAAAAGAAGAGGGAGGGGCATGAGAAAAGGGACATTGCGAATGTATTTCAATTATTCACTAATTAAAATCTTTAAATATAGAATAGCTTATTACTGTTCCAAAATTTCCTTTACCTGTTCCGGGGTTACTTTTAGCAAACCATTCGGTAAAAGACGCGGGGTTAATTCTTTCCAGTTCTTATTTTTCTTAAAAATTTCTCTGAACAATGGAAGCGCTTCATTCATATTTCCTTTGTTTGCGAGCGCAACTGCAGTCCAATATTTCATTTCAAGATTATCGGGGAACATTTTCATAGCGGCAGAATATTCTTTCATAGCCGTATCCATGTCATTCTTTTCTATGGCAAGATCGCCGTTGTTCATATGTTCGTAAGCGCGGTGAACGGCAAGAAGTCTTTTCAGTTCATCGAGTGGTGCTGGATGATCATCAACACGTAGATCGACTAATTTATCTTCCCAAACTTTGCCTGTTGATTTACCGCGGAATACAAGCATTGAAGCAGATTGCTTACCGCGAATATCTCCGCCTGCTTTTTCAGCGGCTTCGAGCGCTTCCAGCATTCTTTCTGCCAAAGGACCTTTTGAATTTTTGAACGACTCTGCCATTGCATGCCAAACTTTATCGTTCGACATTAAGTTTGCCTGAACTGAAAAATTTTTTCCAACAATGTTTCCTGCCGGTTGAATACAAAGCTTTCCGGTAAATGATGCGGCTCTTCCTTTTGAATCTAGCACAGCAAGCTGGCGGAATTCTCTTCCTTCATCGGTCCTAATCAATTCATCAACTACTTCTTGCGGACTCATTCCTTTCTTCAACATTTCTAATCCGCGCGGGCCGAATGATGCATTTACGAATGATTGCGTAGCAACAACACCTACTCCTGCTTCGCCCCAGCTAACAATTGTTCCAACAGAAAACCAATGCGATTGAACTGCAACCCCCATATCTCCGGTTTTTTCATCGAAGGCAACAATGGAGTAAGTGTGCGCAAAAGGGGAATCGGATTTATATGATTGCGCTTTTACAATTGAAAATTGCAAATTTAGAATTGCGAATTGAATTAAGAAAATCAGCTTCAATAAAAATTTACTCTTCATGGTTATCTCCAAATTAATTCTTGATACAAATTAGAAATTTTTTCTTTCAACACACAAATCATTCTTTGTAACTGCAAATCATCAAGTTCACTATCAAGTATCCAATATCCATCTCTAGTTCCCAGTAAATTTGCTTCTCAAAACCAATGCCCTTATTTTCACGAGCCAAAAAAAATCCATTAAAGGAGACAAAATGAAATTAGTAAAATTTTTCTTAATCCTACTGCTGATTGTAACAACAGTGGCAGCACAAAATAAAAATCAAAAGAAGGCGGCAATGAAAACACAAGAAGATTCAGTTAGTTATGCAATTGGTCAGAACATCGGTCATTCTTTGAAAGACCCATTCATGAAAATAAATTTTGATATTCTTTATGAAGGAATAAAAGATGCGCTGAACGGGCAATCAAAGCTTCCCCAGGAAAAAATGGAAAATGTAATGAATGCGTTCAATCAAAAAATGATGGCTAAGAGAAACCAAGAAATGAATCTGCTCAAAGATAAAAATAAGAAAGAGGGGGATGAATTCTTAACTGATAATAAAAAGAAAGAAGGAGTTGTAACGTTACCGAGCGGACTTCAATACAAAGTTTTAGCAAGCGGCACAGGAGATTTTCCGAAAGCAGCCGATAAAGTGAAGGTTCATTACAGAGGAACATTGATAGACGGAACTGAATTTGACAGTTCATACGGACGCGGCGAGCCTGCTGTATTTGGAGTTAATCAAGTTATTAAAGGATGGACAGAGGCATTACAATTGATGAAGGTTGGCGATAAATGGATGCTCTACATTCCTTCAGAACTTGCTTACGGCGAAAATGGAGCCGGACAAATGATTGCGCCAAATTCTGTTTTAGTCTTTGAAGTAGAACTTTTGGAAATTGTGAATTAAGGTTTCAATGGTTTCTGATCGGCGTTCGGAATTTTCATTCCGAACGCTGATCTCTTACCAGCAAAATTTCATCCGAGCGTTTGCTGAGTGTCTTCAGTTAATGGTTGTTCCTTTTCTTCCACAGCTTGAATATCATTATCCTTATCTGGTAAATTATCTGCTGCAGTATCGGTTTTAACTTTGACAACGACTTTTTTAACGGGGCGGGGTATGTTAATTGCAATTCCAGGCATATGAATATCTGTTGGGAATAAAATTACAAAATGACCTTCATCAGCGTACAGAAAATTTCCGTCCCCTTTGTAAATAGCGTAATCGGTAGATTCGTCGTATTCTTCAATTATAATCACTTTAGATGATTCAGTGAATCCGATTTTTTCTTTACCCAAAATAATATACTGAATATCGATATAATTTTTGTGAGCTTCCCATCGCCCGGAGCTCAAAGGTTTTGTATCGTATGCTTGAACAAGAGCAAAAATGTTATCCCCTTCAATTTCATATTTACCGGGCTCAACATTTGTGAAATTAGTTTCTGATAAATACTTGAGCGCCTTTTCAATTCGTCCGCCAAGTGAAAAATATAGCTGTGCGTTTTTAAGATGATCGTAAATCATGTTTAATCCGTGTTAAATGAAAAATTAGAAAATTTTGAAAAGCAGACCTGCATTGATCATATAATGATTGCTTTTTACATTACGTAATCCTATGATAGAATCAAGCTTGAGATCGAGTAAGACATATTTAATATCTCCAGTTAAAATTATGCTGCCTAAAGGAAGTTCAACGCCGGCGCCAGCGTGATAACCAAATTCAGTTTTTGTTTCGTCATTAACGCCGGCTGTATTGAGCAGCTTGTTGAAATCCAATTTTGTATGATACCACCCGGCTCCTGCTTGAAGGTAAGCGATCGGCAAGAGATAGAGTAATCCTGTAACCATAACCGGATAAGTTTTTGTCTCCATAATATCGCCTTCATACTTTTGAGTTTTATAACCCACTGAACCTTCAATTCCGAAACTAAGAATACTAAATCGTGCGGCAATGGAAAGCGTATAATTTGTTTTAATATCTTCTCCTTTATTATAACCTACAAGCGGACCGATTGCAAGTTCTTGCGCAGCTATTGATCCGGAAAGAAAAATAATAGCGAAGGACAAAATTATTATCTTCTTCATTTTAGAACTCCTCATTGTTCGGTCTTAAGTTAATCAAAAAATTACTTCTTCGAAATATATTTTATAATATTGAACTAAATATGTAACGGCTATTTTTCGAAAAAGATTTTCTCTTCATTAACTCGCATCAGTTACGTAATAATGTAGTTTTGGCAATTTTGATCTCGATAAATCTATCGGCATGCAGGCGAGAGGAAAGATTTGTAATAGAATTGCGTCAAGATAATATTTCCCAAATTTTTATAATAGTAGAATGTAACCTGCTAATTACAAGGAAAATATATTAAACAAAAAGCCCAAGTTTTCACTTGGGCTTTCCATTTTGCGTAATATGGATTAGTAATAAAATTGTTTTATTTATTTTTAAAATCCGCTTACGTTCAATCGTCCGCCTGTTACGCATTTGCCTGTCAAAGAGCTGGTTGGAACTGTACTGGAGAGAATTGCATCTTTAATGGCAGAAGCAGAGGAACCGGGATGAGAAGCTGCGTAGAGAACTGCACCGCCAGTAACATGAGGCGTAGCCATAGATGTTCCGCTGTAGGACGCATAGGCGGAGGATTTTCCGCTTTTGCTTGGTACCGTCGACCATATACCCGATCCGGGTGCACCAAGATCAACCGTAGTGGCGCCATAGTTGGAGTAGCTCGCCAGTGCTCCGCTGGAAGTGATAGCGGCAACAGCGATAATATTAGCATTCGGGTAGCCTGAAGGATAGCGTGTTGTTGCGTCATTGTCCGCTCCGTCGTTACCTGCCGCGGCTATAAAAAGAATATTTGCTGCATTTGCTCTCTCAATAGCATCCTGAAGTGACTGAGAAAAACCGCCGCCGCCCCATGAATTATTCGTAGCGGCAATATTTAACCCGTGACGGGTCTTAAGATCAGTGATGTAATCCACAGATTTAATTGCATTTGCTGTAGTACCGCCTGCGGGTCCTAAAAATTTTGCAGAGATCATTTTAACGTTCCAACTAACGCCGGCAACACCTTTACCATTACCGCCAACAGCGCCTATTGTTCCAGCTACGTGCGTACCATGATCATCCCCTGCGCCGTCATAAATAGTATTATCATTGTTGGCAAAATCCCAGCCATTTGTATCATCAATGTAACCATTTCCATCATTGTCAACACCGTCTACAGGGTCGAAAGGATTAACCCAAATATTAGCGGAAAGGTCTTCATGTGTTTTCATTATTCCTTCATCAATAACGCCAACAATTACGGTGCTGGAACCGATATTGCCTGCCGCCCATGCTTCACCGGCTTGGCTTCCGTATTGATTTGCCGGCGAAGTTGCATCGCCATACATTCCCCATAACGATCCGTTAGTGTAATAAGGATCATTTGATGTTGCAAAATGGTTATAAATATAATTTGGTTCAGCATATTCAACGTTCGGCAGTCCGCGCAGCATTTGTACAGCCTGCGGAACAGGTAAAGTAGTAGATACCAAATTGATTCCTTCATTATCGCCAAAGGCAAGCATAACGCGTGTAAGAATTTTCTCTGATACCTTTGCGCTGATTTTACTGAGTATTGCTTCACGCTGACTTGTTAAAGTTCCCGATGTAAATTTTATTAAAACCTCTCCAGGGACAAATTGGTTGCCAATACCCTGAGCAGTGGTTTTCCACAGCGTTAAACCTTCTCTATTTTCTTGCGAAGATTGCAACGGATCATCGGTAGATTGACACCCTCCGGCAATCATTATAATAAAGAAGAATAATATTCCCCAAGACAAAAGTTTGTTTTTTGTTGAGACGTTCTTATTCATTGATGCTCCTTCGATTGTTGTTGAATTATTATTGTCCTTTGAAAAGACGGAAAGAAAGTAATTGTTTACATTTGTAATGTCAATAAAAAAGTTAGTTCTAGTAACTCTCTGCACAGCGTTATAAAATAGTTATCGCTAATCACTTTCATCATAATTCAAGGTCAGCCGCAGCCACTTTTCTGCTTCTTTGATGCTGATACCTTTCCGTTTGCGGTAGTCATCGACCTGATCTTTACCAATTTTGCCAACAGTAAAATATTTCGATTCCGGATGAGCGAAATATAAACCGCAAACAGAAGCTGCTGGGTGCATAGCCAAACTTTCAGTTAGAGAAATGGAACTATTCTTTTCAACATCAAGCAATTTCCAAATAGTTAATTTTTCTGTGTGGTCTGGCTGTGCTGGATAGCCGGGTGCTGGACGGATGCCATTATATTTTTCGGCAATCAGCTCATCATAAGATAATTTTTCATTTTCAGCGTAGCCCCAATATTCTTTTCTAACTTTTTGATGAATCAATTCCGCAAATGCTTCTGCCAGCCGGTCTGCAACAGCTTTTGTCATTATCGAATTGTAATCATCATGCTCTTTTTCGAACTGCGAGATCAATTTTTCAATTCCGATTCCAGTTGTAACGGCGAACATCCCAATGTAATCTTTTATTTTACTTTCCTTCGGCGCTATAAAATCTGCAAGCGCAATATTTGGAATTCTATCCGACTTGATTGATTGCTGACGAATTGTATGCAGCGCTGCAAGAATTCCTGTACGCGATTCATCTGAATAAATTTCTATATCATCTTCAACAGAATTAGCCGGGAAAAGTCCAATTACACCATTGGCGATCAAAAGTCTTTCCGATATAATCCTATCGAGCAGTTTATTTGCATCGTTAAATATCTTTTTTGCTTCAGTGCCGTAATCTTTTTTCTCAAATATCTCAGGATAGCGTCCTTTCAATTCCCAAGTAATAAAGAATGGAGACCAATCGATATAGTTGCGGATTTCATCAAGCGGATAATTTTTAAAAACAGTTGCACCAAGTATATTTGGAGCTTTAACAGAATAGTTTGAGAAATCAATTTTCAGTTTATTTGCGCGCGCTTGTTCGATTGTTAAGAATTCTTTTGCAGTTTGTCTGTTAGCGTGGTCTGTTTTCAATTTGTCGTATTCTTTTTTGATTCCTTTTATAAAATTTTCTTTAGCATCTTTATTCAAAAGACTGCTAACAACGCCAACGCTTTTCGAAGCATCCAGCACATGTATTGTTGTGCCATTAAATTCCGGAGAAATTTTTACCGCCGTATGCAACCGCGATGTAGTTGCCCCGCCAATCAGAAGAGGCAGATCCAATTTCATCCGTTCCATCTCTTTAGCAATGTGAACCATTTCATCTAGCGAAGGAGTTATCAATCCGCTCAAACCGATAATATCAACTTTCTTTTCAACAGCAGTTGATAATATTTTATCTGACGGCACCATTACGCCAAGATCGACCACATCGTAATTGTTACAACCAAGCACAACACCAACAATGTTTTTGCCGATATCGTGAACGTCTCCTTTTACGGTAGCAAGCAAAATTGTACCTGCCCCACCCTTGCCCTCCCCTAAGGGGAGGGGAGCTTCTCTTAAAACCTCGCCTTCAGCAGGCAGTCTCTCCAAGGAGAGGGTTTTTTGAGATTCAAGTTCATTTAGTTTGCTAAGAATTTTTTCAAAAACTTTTTCGATTTCGTTTAACACTTCATCATTTGTAAATCTGATAACTTCATAGCCTTGTTCATTAAGCCACTTTGTTCTAATCTCGTCCGACTCTTTATTATCCTGTAATTGATGAATCAAACCATCAATCTCTATTACCAGCATTTTGGGTAAACAAACAAAATCTACTATGTATTGTCCAATGATATGCTGTCTTCTGAATTTATAACCATCGAGTTGTTTTGTGCGTAGGAATTTCCAAAGTATTAATTCTGCATTTGTGGGATTAGCACGATGCTTTTCGGCAAATTCTTTTATCTTTCCGTATAAAATTGGATCAGCAGTTTTCCAACCAAAAGCCCCTCTCCCTGCCTCTCCCCCAAGGGGAGAGGTTTTTAAATCCCCTTCCCTTTGGGAAGGGGGATGGGCAGTTTTGATGTAAGGTCCCAAATACGCAACTGCTTTTTTCATTACTCGTGCGCTCTTTACAACTTGCGGAAGGAACATTTTTCCAGAGCCAAATAGATCGCCTACAACATTCATTGCATTCATCAACGGACCTTCAATAATATCCAGCGGCTGAGAATATTTCTGACGAGCTTCTTCAATATCATGATCGATATATTCAACAATTCCTTTTATAAGCGCATGTTTCAAACGCTCCTCAACACTTCCGTGCCGCCAGGCAGCCTCTTCTGTTTCCCGGTTTACATCTTTCGTTAGTGTGCCTGCAAACTCAACCAATCTTTCAGTTGCATCCGGTCTTCGATTCAACAAAACATCTTCAACACGTTCAAGTAAATCCTTCGGTATTGCTTCATAGACTGCAAGCTGTCCCGCATTTACAATTCCCATATCCATTCCTGCTTCGATAGCATGATAGAGAAATGCCGAATGCATAGCTTCGCGTACCAAATCATTTCCGCGGAATGAAAATGAAATGTTGCTAACGCCGCCGCTAACTTTTGCATGGGGTAAATTTTTCTTTATCCACCGCGTTGCTTCGATATAGTTAAGTGCGTATTGGTTGTGCCCTTCAATTCCGGTTGCAACCGCGAATATGTTTGGGTCTAGAATGATATCTTGCGGAGGGAATCCTACTTCTTCAGTTAGAATTTTATATGCGCGTTTACAAATTTCTATTTTTCTTTCGAGAGTATCTGCTTGCCCTTGCTCATCAAACGCCATAACAATAATTGCGGCGCCGTACCGTAAAATTTTTTTCGCTTGCTCTTTAAAAATTTTTTCTCCCTCTTTCAAAGAGATCGAATTAACTATTCCTTTTCCCTGCAAACATTTCAGCCCTGCCTCAATCACGCTCCATTTGGATGAATCAATCATTATCGGCACACGCGCAATATCCGGTTCAACGGCAAGAAGATTTAAAAATTTTGTAATTGCTTCTTCAGAGTCGATCAATCCTTCATCCATATTTACGTCAAGAATTTGCGCGCCGTTTTCAACCTGTTCCAGCGCAACAGATAATGCCTCTTCATATTTGTTCTCTTTAATTAAACGGGCAAATTTGCGGGAACCGGTAACATTTGTTCGTTCGCCTATGTTTACAAAATTTGTATCGGGGCGAAATGTTAGCGGTTCAAGTCCGCTTAATCTTAAATATGGTTTTACTTCAGAAATTTTTCTCGGAGGAAATTTTTTAGCAACTTCTACAAAAGCTTTAATGTGGTCTGGAGTTGTGCCGCAGCATCCGCCAATTATGTTGAAGAATCCATCGCTAGCGTATTCTTCTAAAACAGCTGCCATGGCTTCTGGGGATTCATCGTAGCCGCCGAATTCATTCGGCAGTCCGGCATTTGGGTATAAACTTATAAATACATTCGAGATACGCGAAAGCTCTTCTACAAAAGGGCGCATCTGTTTCGGTCCGAGCGAGCAATTCAATCCGACGCTTAATAAATTTTTTGTGTGCGAAATTGAATTCCAAAATGCTTCTGTGTTTTGTCCGGATAGAGTTCTTCCGCTCATATCGATGATCGTTCCGGAGATCATAATTGGAATTTGATTGCCTATTTCATCACTCAATTCCATAATTCCGTAAAGCGCTGCTTTAGCATTAAGCGTATCAAAAATTGTTTCGATAAGAAGAAAATCAGCTCCGCCATCGATCAAGCCGCGTGCTTGCTTTTTATATGAATCGCGCACTTGATCAAAAGTTACGGCTCTGTATCCGGGGTCGCTTACATTTGGAGAGAGTGATAAGGTTTTATTTGTTGGACCCAATGCGCCGGCTACAAAACGCGGTTTATCCGGATTTTTCTTAGTGAATTCTTGGGCTGTTTCTTTTGCAATTCGTGCCGCTTCAAAATTTATTTCGTAAACCAAATGTTCGGCTTGGTAATCCGCTTGAGAGATCGATGTAGCGTTGAAAGTGTTAGTTTCTATAATATCGGAACCCGCTTCGAGATATGCGCGGTGAATATTTTTTATAATCTCCGGTTGTGTAAGAACAAGCAGATCGTTGTTGCCTTTCAGATCCCCAGAGTGATCTTTAAAGCGTTCGCCTCTAAATTGTTCTTCAGTAAATTTATGGCACTGAATCATAGTTCCCATCGCGCCGTCAAGAACTAATATTCTTTCAGATAAAATTTTTTTTAAATAATTCAGCAGCATCAATAGTAATCCTTTAGCAGATTTTTGTAGTTATTATCTAATATACTTAAATTGAGTTGGAATTAAAATTTCTCTTACGAGGTAAAATAATGATTGTTGTAACCGGCGGAGCCGGGTTTATAGGCAGCGCTCTTGTTTGGAAATTAAATAAAATGGGTGTCAATAATATTGTTGTTGTTGATGAACTTGAACTGGAAGATAAATGGAAAAATCTGAATGGGTTAAGATTTGAAGATTTTTATCACAAAGATGATTTTATAGAATTGCTGCTGAAGCGCGCGCTGCCGTTCAAAGCAAATGCTATCATCCACCTTGGCGCTTGCTCTTCCACAACAGAAAAAGACGCCGATTATCTGATCGACAATAACTTTCATTATTCACAAGAACTTGCAAAGTATTGTTTAGAGAAGAGCGTTCGATTTATTTACGCATCTTCAGCCGCCACATACGGCGATGGTTCCAACGGTTATAATGATGATGAAAATTCTCTTGAAAATTTGCGTCCGCTCAACATGTATGGTTATTCAAAACATCTGTTCGATTTATGGATTAAAAGAAATGCTCTGCATGATAAAATGGTAGGACTGAAATATTTCAACGTATACGGACCGAATGAATACCATAAAGGCGATATGCGCAGCGTTGTTCACAAAGCCTTCGAGCAGGTGCGTGATTATGGTAAAGTTAAGCTCTTTAAATCATACAAGCCGGAATTTAAAGACGGCGAGCAGAAACGGGATTTCATTTATGTAAAAAATGCTGTTGATATGACTCTCTTTTTTCTTGAGCATGAAGACAAAAATGGAATTTATAATATCGGCAGAGGCCATGCGCAAACTTGGATTGAACTTGTTACGGCTTTGTTTAATGCGCTTGGAAAGCCGGTGAACATCGAATTCATTGATATGCCGGAAGAGATTCGTGGGAAGTATCAATATTTCACAGAAGCAAATTTAACTAAATTACGGAACGCCGGTTACGATAAAACTGTTATGAATGTTAGCGATGGCGTTTCCGATTATGTGAAAAATTTTCTGCTAAAAAATATTTATTTTGGAATGAGCAAAGAATAGGCGATAATGCAGCTCGATTCTACAAAATCAAAAGGCGAGTTTAGAAAACGAATTTATTTTTTTACACTCAAGTTAATTGAGTTCATCGATTCGCTTCCGAAAGATAATGTTTCGCAAAGAATAGGGGATGAATTGTTCGGAAGCGGAACAAGTGTAATCAGCAATTATATCGAAGCAACGGCGGCATCGGCAAAAAAAGAATTTACTAACTATACTATCGTTTCTCTCAAGTACGCAAACGAAAGCAAACTTTGGCTTGCTCTTGTTCGCGATAGCAAACGTGCGAAGGCAGAAAAAGTTAAATGGTTCTTAGATGAACTTGACGATATCTCTGCTATTCTTGCCTCATCAATCGATAGTTAATTTTTTCCACTTCATTAGGAGAGGCAATGCAGCTCGCCACACTCTGTTACGTAACTGAAAAAGATAAAACTCTGATGCTTCATCGTATCAAAAAAAAGAACGATGTACATGAAGGTAAATGGAACGGACTTGGAGGAAAATTTGAACATGGTGAAACTCCGGAAGAATGTGTTATCCGTGAAGTGAAAGAAGAGTCCGGTCTGCTTATCAAAAGTCCGTTGCTGCGTGGTCTTATAACATTTCCAGTGTTCGATGGAAAGAAAGACTGGTATGTTTTTCTTTTTACAGCACACAAGTTTGAAGGCAAGTTGATAGATTCTCATGAAGGACGGCTGGAATGGATCCCGAACGATAAACTTCTCGATCTTAATTTGTGGGAAGGGGATAGGACTTTTATTCCTTGGCTGTTTCAAGATAAATTTTTCAGCGCAAAGTTTGTTTATGAAAATGGATTACTGAAAAATTATAATGTTTGTTTTTATTGAGAGCTTTTTGCCAAGAAAATATTTTGATGCTGATGCTGTGCAACAACGCAGACAATAGTTTTAATTTTTTCACCGTGTGTTCCTACTCGCCTCTGTGGCAAAGAATTTTTCACCGTAGAACCGCTGAGGCACAGAGATCAAAAACTAAACAAGCATTAAACGTTAATGGAAGTAAAAGAAAATTTAGTGCAGCTATTTGAAAATTGGTCGGGAGAGAAAGTAAAAACTTTTTCTCCTTTGCCGGCATCTGGTTCCCAAAGAAAATATTTTAGAATTGCTGGCGAAAATAAAATTGCAATTGGCGCTTTAAATTTAGATAGACGCGAGAATCAAGCATTTATTTATCTCTCAAAACATTTTCTAAAATATAAATTGAACGTTCCGAAAGTTTATGCGGCAGATTTACAGAACAACGTTTATTTGCATGAGTACCTTGGCGAGCAAACACTTTTCTCGCTTATAGAAAAGACACGCAAGGGAAATGTATTGAGCGATGAAGTGATTACTATCTACAAAAAAGCAATTGAGCGGCTTCCGTTTTTTCAGATAACTGCTTCAAAAAAGATAGATTATTCATATTGCTATCCGCGCGCAAAGTTCGACAGGCAATCTATGCTGTGGGACCTGAATTATTTTAAATACTTTTTTCTCAAGCTTGCAAATATTCCTTTCGATGAAGAGAAATTAGAAAAGGATTTTAATGCTCTTGCCCAGTTTCTTCTTCAAGCAGATTGCAATTATTTTATGTACCGCGATTTTAACTCGCGTAATATTATGATTGTTAATAACGAACCATATTTTATAGATTATCAAGGCGGCCGTAAAGGCGCGCTTCAGTATGATATTGCTTCTCTCCTTTATGATTCTAAAGCAAACCTGCCTTTAAATCTTCGAGAAGAATTTTTGGATCTTTACATTTCTTCTGCAAGAAAAATAAAATCATTTGATAGGCGGGAGTTCTTAAAATATTACCATGGCTATCTGCTCATTCGTCTTCTTCAAATGTTTGGCGCATATGGTTATAGAGGTTACTTTGAAGGGAAAGCGCATTTTTTAAGAAGTATTTCCTTCGCCGTAAAAAATCTCGAATGGCTTTTAAAAAATCATAGACCTAAAATCAAAATGCCGGAATTGTTTAACGTGCTCGGGCTAATTGCTCACTCAGCCGAATTGAAAAAATTTGAATGGAAAGAGATAAGCGATGAAAAATTAACTGTGCGCATTAACAGTTTTTCATACAGAGAAAAAATTCCTATCGATATTACAGGCAACGGCGGAGGATTTGTTTTTGATTGCCGCGCAATTTCAAATCCTGGACGATACGATGAATACAAATCGCTAAACGGAATTGATAAACAAGTGCAAGAATTTCTTGATGAACAACCCGAAGCGCAAAAATTTTTAACGGATACTTTCGACCTGATTGATAATACTGTAGAGAATTACATCGAACGGAAATGGACTGACCTAATGGTAAATTACGGATGCACCGGCGGACAGCATCGATCGGTTTATTGTGCGGAAAGATTAGCCCGCCATTTGAAAGTGAAATATGATATCAATGTTATACTTACTCATACAAAATATTAAACCACAGAGACACGGAGATGCTGAATTTCTCTGTGGCTCTTCATCTCTGCGGTGAATTGTTATGCGCGCTTTTATATTAGCTGCCGGATTAGGCACGCGTCTCAAACCTTTAACGGACACAAAACCTAAAGCGTTGATTGAAATAAACGGGGTTACATTACTCGAAATAGTAATTCAAAGATTAATTAATACCGGCTATAAACAGATCATCATAAATGTTCATCACTTTGCAGACCAGATAATCAGTTTTCTAAAAGAGAAAAATAATTTTGGAATTGAAATTATAATTTCTGATGAACGACAAATGCTTCTTGATACCGGAGGCGGATTGAAAAAAGTATCTTGGTTCTTCGATAATGGAAAACCGTTCCTTGTTCATAATGTTGATATTCTTTCCAACATCGATTTAGCCAAACTTTACAACTTTCACAACAATACGAATTCAATTGTAACGCTTGCAGTTCAGAACAGGAAATCATCGCGCTACTTTTTATTTGATGAAGGAAAAAATCTTTGCGGATGGAAAAACGAAACAACAAACGAAATTAAAATTACACGCGAGTCGAGCGGAATATTAACACAATTTGCGTTCAGCGGAATTCATATTGCCAATCCGGGCATTTTTAATCAGATGCCCGCTGATAAAAAATTTTCTATTGTAGATTTTTATTTAACAATCGCTCCGCACAATCGAATCGCTTATTTTGACCACAGTAATTCACTGCTTATTGACCTTGGCAAAAAAGAAAATCTGCTTGAAGCAGAAAAGATCATAAATAGAATTTTGTAAAAAGAAGGAATTGTTATGAAAAAATTATTTCAATTATTCGTTTTTCTCTTCATCATAAATTCTCATCTATTGCGCAAGGCGTAGACTGGTAAAACTGAACTACACAAAAAAAGAATACCGAATAGAGATGCGCGATGGCGCAAAACTTTTCACCTCAGTTTATTCTCCAAAAGACACAACAAAAGTTTATCCGATTCTTATTGTTAGAACTCCTTATGCTGTTTCTCCTTAAGGTGACGAGAATTATCCAGCCAGTCTTGGTCTAAGTACAGATTTTGCAAAAGAGGGGTTCATATTTGTTTTTCAGGATGTTCGCGGAAAATTTATGAGCAAGGGTGAGTACGACAACATGCGCGCTTACATTCCAATTAAAAAAAACAGCAAAGATTTTGATGAAACAACCGATACATACGACACAATCGACTGGCTCGTAAGAAATTTGAAACACAATAATGGCAACGTTGGTATATGGGGAATTTTTAAACAGCATCTGCAGTAAAATTATTCTGCGGATTTCATCGAAATATTAGAATCTGCGAATATCATAAACAATCAGTGTCATCTGTGTGCTATTGAATCCATACGGCTAATAGAACGCTGATAACGCAGATGATTATGATTTACACAGATTATTTTACAGACTCCAAAATTATGGTTCAGTTCCAAAGCAGTTTTTTCTCCTTCTTCGACCGCAATCCTCAGAAGTTTATTGATATCTATAACGCAAAAGAGGAAGATTTTCAAAAAGCTTTCAACCGGGTTTATTTTTCAAAGAAATATCCATCCAATATCACTTTTTCTGTGATAAAATAATTTCGGTGTAAATTTTTTTTTGATTTAATTGCCACTGCAAACACTATTGGCATAATAAATTTGATGAAGAGCGCTGTAAAAACCTAGATTCCCCACCAAGTAATCAAATCAATCTTACACTGGGAATTATTCCATTAAAAATTCTTTGTGGAAATTTCACTAATCTGTTTTAGATTGCAGTGCCAATTTAAAATTGTATTTCCTTCCACCCTTCATTTACGGAGGTAATTATGATTTCTCAACTTGTCAGACCAGAAATCATCGATTTGATAAATAACAGACAGTTCACCGATCTAAAAGACGTGCTTTTAGATTGGATGCCAACCGACATTGCCGATCTAATTCATTCTCTTTCAGAAAATGAACAGGCTATTCTTTTCCGCATTCTGCCTAAAGATTTAGCTGCCGATGTGTTCGAATATGTTGACGTGGACACTCAATTAAGTCTCATCCAATCTTTGAGTAAAGAAGAAGTTGCGGCAATATTGAACGAAATGTCTGACGACGACAGAACCGCATTATTTGAAGAAGTGCCTCCGAACGTTGTAAAACAAATGCTTGCGTATCTTTCTCCAGAGCAGAGAAAGATATCTCAACAACTTCTTGGTTATCCGGAAAATAGCATCGGTCGTTTGATGACGCCCGATTATATAGCGGTAAAACAAAATTGGACGGTTCAAGAAACTCTAGATTATATTCGCCTTTACGGTAAGAATAGTGAAACACTGAACGTTGTTTATATAGTTGATCATAGAGGCATGTTGGTTGATGATCTCAGAATTAGCGAGTTCCTTCTTTCGCCGCTCGAAACAAAAGTGATCGATTTGATGGACTTCCACTTTGTATCGCTAAAAGTAAATGACGATCAAGAAACTGCCGTTGAGCTTTTCAAAAAGTACGATGGCACTGCGCTTCCTGTAACTGATTCGACAGGCGCGTTAGTTGGAATTGTTACAGTTGACGACGTTTTAGATGTTGCCGAAGAAGAAACAACAGAAGACATTCATAAAATTGCTGCTGTTAAAGCGCTGGATGAGCCATACCCCGATATTTCACTTTTCAATATGATAAAAAAACGAGCCGGATGGCTGAGTATTTTGTTCATAGGCGAAATGTTAACGGCAACTGTAATGGGCGTTTTTGAGCATGATATTCAGCGCGCCGTTGTGCTTGCTCTTTTTGTTCCTTTGATCATTTCCAGCGGCGGCAACGCGGGTTCTCAAGCCGCAACGCTTGTTATTCGCGCCTTAGCTTTGGGCGAAATTTCTCTTAAGAGCTGGTTCTTCATTTTTAGAAGAGAAATTTTGACCGGATTAAGTTTAGGCGCTGTTTTAGCAACAATAGGTTTTTTAAGAATTACAATTTGGCATTGGGCAGGTAATGTATACGGAAGCCAATGGCTTTTAGTCGGCTTGACTGTAAGTTTTTCTCTAATTGGCGTTGTTTCTTGGGGCACATTGATGGGCTCTATGCTCCCGTTGATAATTAAGAAACTTGGATTCGACCCGGCCACTTCTTCTGCGCCTTTTGTCGCTACTCTTGTAGACGTTACGGGTTTGATAATTTATTTTACAATTGCACTGCTAATTTTACTCTGACCGGGACGATTATTTTTGAATTACTCAAGAAGAAAAATTATTTTACGTATGGTTTTAAGAGGTTAAGATGTCGTCGGTACAATTTGATATATTCATCATTTTACTAAAATTAAAATCGTATCTGATTAGTATGATAGATGATCCTGCACATGGCTATGATGGTTTCGAATTATCTGAAGAATATTTGTCAAGGAAATATCCCGAACGTAAAGATGAAATTTTAGAATTACTAGCTGCTAATAAAATAAGCAGCGATGCAGAAATTGCTTTTGATGAATTGATCCATCAAAAGTTTAAAGAAATAGTTACACGGCTCGAACCATCAGTAAAACTCTCTGAAATACTCGATAAATATAATATCATTGCATTTAACGATTCGATACGAGAGAAAGTATTAGATGAGATGAAACATTACCGCGATCAAAAATTAAAAGAGATTGTTTCTGTATTGCTTCAGTTAGCCCGAATATGGACTCAACGCAACGAAATTGAAAACAATATCGAGAATTTTTCCTTTCTAGATCAAGAAGAATTGATAAGACCGGATGAATTACAAAAACTTGACAAACTCGATGAAGATACATCGGTTTCTTTTTCTGCAATTTCTAAGCTCACTCAAATTTATCTTGAATATTTGGTTGAATATTATTTTCGACGAGGCGGAAACAGTGCTTTAGTACAATTTATCAACGAATTGGAAGAATTCCGAAAGTTAGCTTCTGCTAAGTACAAAGACCTCTTAAAAGAACAGGGCTTTGACCAAAATAATCTTTGAGAGAAAAACATAAAAATTTTTTTCGTTCTATGATAATTTGGTTTACTTCTTTCCTTTACCAATCAACACTATTTAGTCTATTCAAAATTCTTTCTCCAACTTCTCATCAAAAATCCGGTAATTATTAGCGTAATTCCTATAACGGCAACTTTAATATACTGGTCTGTATAGTAGTAGTAGCCGCCTATTGCAACCGGCACATTTTGCATTTCTAAAGTTGTCAGCCCTTCTCCGCGCACAATCTCAACCTTGTATTTAATATGCATCAACGCATAAACAGTAATAGCGCTGCCTTGTAGAAAGCAGACAATATCAACAAGGGCAAAAAGAATTGTAGTCATTATTTTTTTCATTTAACCCTCACGTTAAAATAGTTGAGCCTGAGTAGTTACGTTACAAAAAGCAGCAAACAAAAATTGCTGCATATCAGTAATTTGTACCCCCGAGAGGAATCGAACCTCCGACCAAGAGTTTAGGAAACTCCTGCTCTATCCACTGAGCTACGGGGGTGTTTGATAAATAACTATCACAAATATAAGAAAGAGAACTCTTGATTAGAGAAAATTTTAGATGTAAATCTAAAATTGAATTTCCTCCCCCTTTTTAATAACTTTTGCGGCAATTTTTTGCAATCAAAAGGAGAAAAAAAATATGACAACGATTATTGATATTTGGGGAAGAGAGATACTTGACTCAAGAGGAAATCCTACAGTTGAAGTTGAAGTAACTTTGGAAAGTGGAATTGTTGGACGCGCAGCTGTTCCCAGCGGTGCTTCAACCGGAGAGAATGAAGCAGTTGAATTAAGAGATGGCGATAATGCCCGCTATCTTGGTAAAGGCGTTCAAAAAGCTGTTGAAAATATTAACGACAAAATTGCCGATGAACTAATCGATTTTGATGTAGCCGATCAAGTTGGCATTGATAATTTCTTATGCGAACTTGACGGAACGCCAACAAAGGCAGAGCTTGGCGCTAATGCAATTCTCGGTGTATCGCTTGCGTGCGCTAAAGCAGCTGCAGAAGCTTTTGGTCTTCCATTGTACCGTTATATTGGCGGTGTGAACGCAAAAACATTGCCCGTTCCTATGATGAATATTTTAAACGGCGGCAAACATGCAGATAACAATGTCGACTTCCAAGAATTTATGGTTATGCCTGTCGGCGCGCCTACTTTTTCAGAGGCATTGAGATACGGCGCTGAAACATTTCATTCGCTAAAATCTGTTTTGAAGAAAAAAGGTTACAATACAGCGGTTGGCGATGAAGGTGGTTTTGCCCCAAGTTTGAAATCGAACGAAGAAGCAATAACTGTAATCTTAGAGGCAATTGAGAAAGCCGGCTTTATAGCTGGTAAAGATATTTTTATTGCGCTCGATCCAGCGGCAAGCGAAATGTGGGATAGCGAAAAGAAAGCTTACTATTTTTTTAAGTCGGATAAATCTTACATGGCGCCTGAAAAAATGGTTGATTACTGGGTTAACTGGATTAAACAATATCCAATTATTTCGCTTGAAGATGGAATGGCTGAATTTGATTGGGACGGTTGGAAATTATTGACAGACAAAGTTGGCGATAAAATTCAATTGGTTGGAGATGATATTTTTGTTACTAACACTGAAATTTTTTCAAAAGGTATTGAAAAAAGAATTGCTAATTCGATTCTGATAAAAGTAAATCAGATTGGAACGTTAACAGAAACACTAGATGCAATCGAAATGGCAAAACGCGCAAGCTACACGGCGGTTATTAGTCACCGTTCCGGTGAAACTGAAGACACAACAATTGCAGACATTGCAGTTGCTACAAACGCCGGGCAAATTAAAACCGGATCAGCAAGCAGAACAGATCGTATTGCAAAATACAATCAGTTGTTGAGAATAGAAGAAGAACTTGACACGGTTGCGCTCTTTCCGGGAATTGCAGCATTAAGATATTCAGCAAAATAAGAATACCTCTTCTTCTCTCGCCAGAGGGGGAGAGGAAAACCCGATTCGTATCTTTATGGTTCAGCAGTTTTGAAAGAAAATAAATCTCAAAGAAGCGTCTTTAACAAAGGCGTTTTTTTGTCTTTAGGAAGAGTTGTTACGCAAAACTTGAATCGAAATATACTTAATAAATGCTGAAACAAGTTTAACATAATAAATTAAAAATGATTAGCCCATTATTTTTTTGAGGATAATATGCCGAAGCAAACAATTAAAACTATCAACGAGTTAATAAAAAAAAACAAAATTGAATTTGTTGATTTAAAATGCATCGATCTTTCCGGAAGACTTCATCACGTTTCTCTGCCCGTTTATGATAACACAATGAGTAAGTTAATTTCAGAAGGAGTAGGATTCGACGGCTCGAGTTACGGATTCCGAAAAGTTGAAAACAGCGATATGATTTTGATTCCAGATCTCGACACCGCAGTAATTGATCTTTTTAGAGATGCCCCAACGCTTAGTTTTTATTCCAACATTGTTTTGACCGATGAAAAACTTTCCCGGTTTACTCAAGACGGCAGATATCTTGCCTCACAAGCCGAAACGCTTCTTAAAAAAACTACCGGAGCAGATAAATCTTGGTGGGGTCCGGAATTTGAATTTTATGTTTTTTCGAAAGTTGAATATGATACTCGTACGGCAACTTCTTATTACAAAGTTGAACACGCAGAAGAATTCTTTAAACGCGCATATCATGCAGCAAATCCTTTTGATATTTATGATGACTTTAGAGATGAAGCGTCAAAGCTGCTGCAAAAGTATGGCATAAAAGTAAAATACCACCATCACGAAGTTGGCGAGCGCGGGCAGCAGGAAATAGAAACATACTTTAGCGACCTTTTGACTACGGCAGATAACATTATTACGGCAAAGTATGTCTTGTTCAATTATGCGCGGCAAAAAGATTTGTTTATTACTTTCATGCCAAAACCGATGTATCAACAAGCCGGCAACGGACTGCATTTACATTTGTTCCTAACTAAAAAAGGGAAAAATGCATTTTATAAAAAGGGGGAATACGGAAATATCAATGAGCTTGGAAGATTTTTTATTGGCGGTTTATTAAAACATGCGCCGGCTCTTTCAGCTTTTTCAAATCCTTCTACAAATTCTTATAAACGATTGGTGCCCGGCTTTGAAGCTCCGGTTGCGTTAACTTATGGCATGGGAAATCGCGCTTCTGCTATTAGAATTCCTAAGTATGTTAATAATCCGGATGAAACCCGTTTCGAATACCGTCCGCCCGACGCTACAATAAACCCTTATCTCTGTTTAAGCGCTATGATGCTTGCGGGAATTGATGGTGTTGTTAATAAAATCGATCCAGTTAAGGAAGGATTTGGACCATTCGATAAAAATTTTTTAACCGACGATGACTTGAAACATAAAATTAAAATGCTGCCCAGAAATTTGGAAGAAGCAATTGATGAGCTTGAAGCCGACCACGATTTCTTAAAACGAGGAAATATTTTTACAGACGAACTGCTTGATCAATGGGTTAAAATTAAGAATGAAGAAATTCATTCCATTGGCACAATGCCGCACCCGTTCGAATATAAAATGTATTTCACTTTATAGCACGTGTAATTTATCAATCTTGTTAAAACAACTTAGGGACTATTGCTCTTATGTTAGGTGAAACCGCTGCAATTATTACAGCTATTTTGTGGTCTATTACACCAATTGCTTTTACTGAAGCATCAATACGCGTTGGTCCTATTTATGTAAATATTACAAGAATGTTTTTTGCGTTGATCTTTTTGATGATCACTATGATTGTGATAGGCATAAACGTTAATTTATCCTTATACCAGATCGGTAATTTAATTATCAGCGGTCTTGCAGGCTTAGTAGTAGGCGATACATTTTTGTTAAAAGCATATAGACTAATTGGCGCAAGAATAAGCATGCTGATTATGTCGATTGTTCCCCCTATTTCTGCAACACTTGCATTTTTTTTTCTCGATGAAAAAATTTCATTTTTTGGTATTGTCGGAATTTTTATAACTATTGCTGGAATCGGAATTGTAGTTCTGCAACGTCAAGAAAAGCCCTCGTCTCATTATAAAATTGATTATACCGGAATTTTTTATGCTATGATAGGGGCATTGGGACAAGCTGTGGGTTTGATCTTTGCTAAGTTTGCTTTTAACGCTGGGGAGATAAATGGGTTTCTTGCAGGCTTTACAAGAATTTTTTCTGCAGTAATTATTTTTTATCCTCTTGCGGTTCTAACAAAGCGATATAATCAGCCAATAAAAGTTTTCCGTGAAAACAAAAAAGGGCTCCTGTTTACAATTATCGGCTCAGTTTTTGGACCATATCTTGGCATTACATTCAGTCTGATTGCAATCTCTCACACAAAAGTAGGGGTTGCATCAACTATTATGGCTACTGTTCCAATAATTATGCTTCCGCTTGTTAGGTTATACTATAAAGAAAAACTTACTCGCGTTTCGATTGCTGGCGCAATATTGGCCGTTGGCGGTATTGCGATTCTCTTCTTAAACTAAATTTTTAAATGATTCATAATTACTTTCTGCAAAGCATATAAAAATTACTTTCTCAAGCGATTCTTGATCAGATAAAAACTTTTTAACAGTGTTGATTGCAATTTTAGACGCTCGCTCGAAGGGAAAACCAAAAGCTCTGGTGCTGATCGAAGGAAATGCAATTGTTTTTATATTTTTATTCACCGCAAGCTGCAAAGAATTTCTGTAACAGTTTGCAATGTGTTTATCTTCATTGTAATTACCACCTCTCCAGACCGGTCCTGCAGTATGGATTACAAATTTTGCCGGGAGGTTATAACCTTTTGTAATTTTTGCTTCACCGGTTTGGCATCCGTTGAGCGTTCTGCATTCTTCTAAAAGACTTGGTCCAGCTGCTCTATGAATTGCGCTATCAAAACCGCCACCGCCAAGTAAAGTTGTATTTGCCGCATTTACAATAGCATCCACTTGAAGTTTTGTAATATTCCCTTGAACAATTTCAATTCGAGTTCCCATTTTAGCTGGTTTCCCCAGCAAATTATTTATAGCGAGAAAAATATTTTTAAGCTCGCTCTGTTTGCCAATTTAAAATCAGAAAAATTGAATTCTGCTGCAACATTGTTGGATACAAAAAAAATTTACAAGAAAATTATAATTAAAATAATAACTATTCACTATTGTGGCGTCAAGACGAGATAACATTCCACCATAATCAGTATATGGAAATAAAAAAAGGAAAAAAATTTCTTTAAAAAGTTAATTAAAAATTGTCTTGAAATATTCTTCATTCTCATCTTGAAACGGAAATTGTTGTTGCTGATTCAATTTTTCAAGCAAAAACAGAATAATTTAATGGCACTTTAATTGGGTCTTCATTCATCTCAAAATACGAATAGATTTATGGAACTTATTCAGATCATTTATGACATTCTTTTACTTGGAGGGGGCTTACTATTTTTTGTAATTATAGTCTCGTTCTTTTTAGCAAAAGCCCGCCAGAAAGAAGAAAAAATTTATTCTTCTAATAAATTGCATCAAAATCATTCATCAAATGTTAGTTCATCCCAAATTTTTTCAAATGCTGCTCAGCTTGTTCCTTTTCAATCAATCAACCTGCAGCGTGAACAATCTTTATTAAGAAAACAAGTAGTGCTGAATGCCCCGCAAATTTTCCAAATAGACCAAGCGCTGCCGCGGTCTCTAAAAATTGTTCGAAAACCAACATTTAGAGATGAATATGAAAGAAGAGATTCACGGGAAAAATATTTAAGTGAAAGAAAAACTGATGGCAACGGTTCTCGATACACCGTCATAAACGAAAATTTGAAGCGATACGAAAATCGCGCAGCGAATTTATACCGCTAAGCTACACATCAACGGCCTACTTAAAAACTTTTCTAAACAAACAGCAATTAAGCAAATCTCAATTCAGTGCGATTATTCTAAAAAGCATCAATTTATAGTAATATAGTATAACTACTAAACTTTGGGGGATAAAAATGTAATAAAAGTGAAAAAAATTAGTAGTTCTACTAATAATAAATCCGATTTCTCTTTGTAGATTATCTCGTCTTTAAAACAAATGATGTGAATTTACGAATTCAAAACCAGGCTCTTATTGCATAAAATATAGGATATTTTACTGCGTTCTTAAAAAGTCATCTTACTGGTCAATTCAATCCAAAGTTGATGCAGAGACAGTTTGTTCTTTGATCAAAATAAGATGAAATATCAACCGCCTTAAATAATTTATTCGAAAAACTATTTGAGGAAAGATATTCCCCGAATTACTCTTACAGTTTGATGGAAGACTTGAAAAAGTCTTTG
This sequence comes from Melioribacter sp., assembly GCA_020723965.1. GTDB lineage: Bacteria > Bacteroidota > Ignavibacteria > Ignavibacteriales > Melioribacteraceae > DYHW01. Next base: position 106,646 of record DYHW01000002.1, read on the forward strand.
AATGAACTTTAAAATTTTTTTCAGAAAAGAATCAATGGGTGGATGATTCTTTTCTGGATTTATACTTCCAACAAGGCAGTTATACTGCTTCAGCAATAAAAAGAGGAGGTAAATATGTTTACTAAATCATCCACATTTGTTATCAATTTATTTCTTGCCTTTCTCATATTAATCTAGACTTCTGAAAAATTTAGAAATGACAAACGATATTTTTCAGATGTTTCATTTTTTTATTATGTCAGGGAAAAAACAAAATGCATCATAAATATAATGTTCTAATTTTCATGATATTATTTAGTTTTTGCAGCACATACTCTCAAACTTATCAGAGCAGTTTTATAGCGGAAATCGCCGGGTTATCCACAAATACTGTCTATATCGACGATCGTTATGATAAAGAATTTATTTCTGGATATGGTATTTCATATAGTGGCAAGTTCAAACTAAGTTCAAATTATCAGTTAGAGTTACGACCAGGACTATTTTTCACTCAAGAGTTTTTTCATGGTTTTCAGCTTGGATTGTTTTTTCGAAGGAAATTAAATGAACAATTATTTGGCATAATTGGAGTGAATACAAGTCTAAATTTTACTGGACCTAGTCACACTCTTTCCCCAGCGCGGTCAATTTATACAGCTGGAATAACTCTTGGATCTAAGTTGAGCAAAAATTATTCAATATTACTAAGTTTTTATAAAACGCTAGATGATATTAGCGGTGACAGTGGACGTGGAGGTTATACCAAGTATTTATTTTGGTTAATGAAGTTGGGTGTAGAAATAAATCTTTAGTTTAACCGAAAGCAACTATTTTAATATTTACCGAAACATCTGAAAAATATCGTTTGTCATTTCGATCCCGACAAGTCGGGATCAGTCGTAAAGTTATCGGGTTTAGCTATTCATAACTAATTATTCTTACAAAGTTGATTTGGTTTACAAAACTGATTTATAAATAAAAGTTGCGTTGACAAAACCGTCATTGTTGTTCTGGGTGGTAAGTTACTCGCAATACCGTTATTAACTGCACAAATAGTGAATTCAAACGTTGCTTCTTCGGCAATTTATTATTTAGTTTTATATACATGAAAAAAATTATCAGTGCAGTGAAACTTGAAAAAATTCTTTAAATAACAATTGAAATAAATTCTAAAGTTATTTTGAAATCTTAAAGGGAAATTTATAATGCTGAATTTTTCAAAATGTGTACAAGAAATGAGAACGTCTGAGATACGAGATTTAATGAGCGTAGCAACAAATCCAAATATTATTTCATTTGCCGGGGGAATGCCTAATAATGATCTTTTTCCAGTAGAAGAAATTGATGAAATCTATAATACGCTTGACGACAAAGTAAAAAAAATTGGATTCCAATATGCTCCTACACCCGGCTATCCCCCGCTGATTGAATCTGTAAAAGAATATTTGAGAGCAAAAGAATTACCCGTGGATACGAACGATTTAATTATTACTTCAGGTTCGCTTCAGGCAATCAATATTATTGCAAAACTTTTTGTGAACCCTGGAGACACTGTTATTACTGAGAGCCCCTGTTTTATTGGCGGAACATCTGCATTTAAATCTTATCAGTCAAAAATTGTCGGAATACCTCTCGATGCCGATGGAATAATTATGAATGACTTGAAGACCGCAATGGATAACGATGCAAAAAATGCAAAACTGATCTATCTATCTCCCTATTTTCATAATCCGGCAGGAATTGTTTATAGTAAAGAGAGAAAAAATGAACTGCTGAATTATTTGCAGGGAAAAGAAATTGTTCTTCTTGAAGACGACCCTTATAACGAACTTTACTTTGATGAAAGCTACAAAGAACTGACAATTCCTATGAAAACGATTCAACCCGAACCAGTGCCTATTTGCTATACTGGTTCATTCTCAAAGATTCTTGGACCGGGAATGCGGCTTGGCTGGCTTCTTGCTTCGCCAGAGATCATCAATAAAGCTCAATTGGCTAAACAGTCTATGGACGCATGCTCGTCAACTTTCACTCAAGTCTTAGCCGATCAGTTTTTACGACAGGGTAAATTGCAGCCATATCTTGAACGGCTTAGAGCCGCTTATTCTAAAAGAATGAAGATTATGAATGATTGCCTTAAAGAAAATATGCCGACCGAAACTAAATGGGTTGTTCCCAAAGGCGGATTTTACATTTGGATTAACTTACCTGAACACATTGATGCTTTAGAAGTGTTGAAAATATCTATGGATAAAGGAGCAATATTCGTTATTGGTAAAACATTTGACCCAAATGGAGTAAAGAACAATTGTCTTAGATTATCTTTCTCTCATACTCCGGAAGGTCTAATCGAAAAAGGAGTAAAGATAATTGCAGAAGCAGTAAAAGCAAAACTGTGAAATATCTTTTAATCATCTGTAATGCTGTTAAATCTTCTTCTCTTTGTGATAAGCAACTTTATTTTGATTAAAGAAAACCCCTTTCTTATTTTTGCTCTTATATTAAAAGTAACCTTATGGTAAACTAAATGAAAATTTGTGATATCCTTTTGGCAGAAAAAATTATCCCTTCAATGAATGGAACGACAAAAAATGATGTGATAAATGAGTTGATTGATCTTTTCAAAGAAGATGGACGAGTAAAAGATGTTGAAGGAATGCGCAGTGCGGTTCTTGAAAGAGAAAAAATTATGTCCACCGGCGTTGGAAAAGGTTTTGCCATTCCTCATGCAAAAACAAACTGCGTAAACGAAATTATTGCCGCGTTTGGAAAACTTGATAAGCCGATCGATTTCCAAGCGCTTGATGAACAGCCGATAAATTTAGTTTTTTTATTGGTCGGAAAAGAGAATTTAGTCGGTCCTCATATCAAACTTTTAAGTCGAATCTCTAGAATGATGAACAAAGATGAGTTTCGAGAAAGTCTAGCTAACGCTAAAACTGCCGAAGAGATCTATTCTTTGTTTGAAGAAGAAGAAAAACAATACTATGAAACTGCTTAAGTGTTTTTATGATTAAATCTGTTGCCGGAACACGCGATATACTTCCTGCCGATATTGCCAAATGGAAACATCTTCAATCTATTGTTGATTCCGTTTTCGGTAATTTTAATTACAAGGAAATCCGCACGCCGATCTTTGAGGAAACAGCTCTATTTGCGCGCAGTATTGGCGAAGCGACCGATATAGTAAGCAAAGAGATGTACACATTTCTTGACCGCAGCGGAGAAAGTTTAACGCTTAGACCCGAAATGACTGCCGGTGTTGTACGTGCTTTCATTGAATATTCACTCGATAAAAAACAAAATCTAAATAAGCTCTATTATATTGGGCCAATGTTCCGACAAGAACGCCCGCAAGCCGGAAGGTTTCGTCAGTTTTATCAGTTCGGTGCAGAAGCGCTTGGCGGCAACGATCCTTTACTCGATGCCGAAATGATTACAATGGCATATGATATATTGGCTCAGCTTGGATTGAAAAAATTGTGGGTAAAAATAAATTCACTCGGCGTTCCGTCTTCGCGTGAGAAGTATAAAAATATTTTGCGTCAGTATCTTCAACCGTATTTCGAAAAACTCACTGCTGAAAGCAAAAAGAGATTTGATACAAATATTCTACGTCTCTTCGATAGCAAAGAAGAAACCGATCTAATGATAATGGAGAACGCACCGTTGTTGATCGAATATCTTGACGATGAAAGTCTCGAACATTTTGAAAAAGTTAAACAAGCGCTTCTTGCTGCCGGCGTTCCTTTTGAAGTTAATTCAAAACTTGTGCGTGGTTTGGATTATTACACTAACACTACATTCGAAATTGTAAGCGGAAGTGTCGGTTCTCAAAGCGCTCTCTGCGGCGGAGGAAGATACAATGGATTGGTAAAAGAACTCGGCGGTAATGATATTCCTGGAGTTGGTTTTGCAGCCGGCATAGAAAGAATTTTACTTGCATGCGAGAATGAAAAATCATTTGCTCTAGAAGATGAAAAACTTGATCTATTTATCGTTTCCATCGAAAAAGGATTAGAAAATTTTGCTTATCGAACTGCAATTCAATTTCGAAGAAAAGGTCTATCGGTTGATCTGGATTATTTAAGCCGCAGCGTTAAAGCGCAAATGCGCGAAGCTAATAGAATTAATGCAAAATATGTTTTGCTGATAGGCGGCGAGGAATTTGAAAAAGGCGAAATCGTTTTGAAAAATATGATCAACGGCGAACAGAAAAATTTTGCTAAAGATGATCTTGAAAAGATATTCTTAAGCATAAGGTGAATTAATTGCCGCTTAAGAAACCAAATGAGATACCCAGAATGCCTAAGACAAGAAAAAAGAAAGCTTTTACGGCTCTCAAAACAATTCCATTAAAAAAGCCGGATAAACTTGAATATATCTGCAAAGCATTCTATAAATATGATCCAACAATAAAGAAACAATACAGCGTCTTTGCTTTAGAAACTATTGTTGAGTTTTCCACTTTCTCTTATGAAATTACTGTGGAGACGATACGTGAGAAGAATGAAATTTATTTTATACCGATGGGATTGCGGGCTAAAACAAATGTTGTTCCTCTAATTCAGCCTGCAAGAACGGAAATATTTTTTGAAGATCTGGTTGGCGATTACATTGTAAATGTTGTAAAACAAGACGGCGCAATAAATACCGGCGAATTTCACTTCAACATCTACAAAAAAGAAATTTTACTGACCAAACAATACAAACTAAAAAAGAAAAACAACCGTCTCTTCTGCAAGTTTGAAATCGCAGAAGAAAATTTCTCCTTTCTCGAAAAATGAAAAAGGAATAAAACGCGGATTATTATGATTAATGATCAAAAAAAATCATAAACAATCATGAAAATCTGCGTTCCAATGTATTTATGCAGAAAATCTTTGGTAGAAAACCGGTACTTGAAGCTCTAAAATCCGATCTGGAGATTGAAGTAGTTTACATCGCCTTCGGTCAGCATGGCGAGATCATAAACCAAATTTTTTCTGCAGCAAAGAAGCGTGGAATAAAAATCACACAACTTGCAACACCAAAATTCAATTCGCTTGTAGAAGGACAGAATGCTCAAGGCGTAATTGCTCTCAAGAGCGCTCAGAAATATTTTGAGCTCGGTAACTTGATTGATGAATCAAAAAAATCCTCCCTTCCGCTTTTACTTCTTCTCGATTCAATTCAAGATCCACATAATCTTGGTGCAATACTTCGCACAGCAGAATGCGCTGGAGTTGACGGAGTAATTGTTACAACAAATCAAAGCGCGCCCATTACCGAAACAGTTGAAAAAATTTCTGCAGGTGCCGTCTCTCATCTTAAAATTTGTAAAGTGAATAATCTTGTCCGTGCAATTCAAGAATTGAAAAAAGAAGGATTCTGGATTGTCGGCGCACATATTAACGGAGAGAAAAATTACAACCAACTAGATTATAAAATGCCCGTTGCATTTGTAATGGGTAATGAAGAAAAAGGAATTCGCAAACTTGTAGCGGAAAATTGCGATTTCCTAGTTAAGATCCCGATGAAAGGAAAAATTGACTCGCTCAACGTTTCCGTTTCTGCTGGCGTTCTTCTTTTCGAAGTAAACCGTCAGAGAGATTTCTAAGAATTCTTCGAGAACTTTGCGCCTGCTTGGCTAACTTGGCAGTAAAGCTCTCAACCGCAACGGATGCCAAGAAAATCGCAAGGTCTATTACTTTTGTTATTCTTTGATTTTGGAACCATTTTTAACACTAAAATGTTTTATTGTAATCTTGACAAAAATTTCCAGATTGTATAAATTTGAATCCATTATCTAAGATGAAAGTAGCAAAATGAATGAAATAAAAGAAAAAGAAACAAAACCAACTGAAGAAATTTCTGACGATATGAAAGTGCTGGATGATCTTACGAGTTCCGAATACAAATGGGGATTTGTAACCGAAATTGAATCGGAAACCGCAGCAAAAGGTTTGAACGAAGATGTGATCAGAATGATATCGGAGAAAAAGAATGAACCTGATTGGATGACCGAGTGGCGCTTGAAAGCATTTCGTTATTGGCAGAAAATGGAAGAACCGAAATGGGCTAATGTTCATTATTCTAAAATAGATTTTCAAGATATTAGTTATTACTCGGCTCCGAAACAAAAGCCAAAACTAAGTTCACTTGATGAAGTGGACCCCGAATTGTTAAAGACCTTTGAGAAGCTTGGAATTCCTTTAGAAGAGCAGAAACTTTTATCCGGTGTAGCGGTTGATGCAGTTTTCGATTCCGTCTCTGTTGCAACAACTTTCAAAGAAACATTGAAAGAGAAAGGAATAATTTTCTCTTCGATCTCTGAAGCTGTTCAAGAGCATCCGGAACTGATAAAAAAATATTTGGGCTCGGTAGTTCCTTATACGGACAATTTTTACGCATCATTGAACGCCGCTGTTTTTAGCGATGGCTCGTTCGTTTACATTCCAAAAGGAGTGCGCTGCCCAATGGAGCTTTCAACTTATTTCAGAATTAACTCTCAAGAGACGGGACAATTTGAACGCACACTTATTGTTGCCGAAGAAGGCGCTTACGTAAGTTACCTTGAAGGATGCACAGCTCCGATACGCGATAATAATCAATTACACGCAGCGGTTGTTGAATTGATTGTTCTAGATAACGCTGAGATAAAATATTCAACTGTACAGAACTGGTACCCAGGTAATAAAGAAGGTTTAGGAGGCATATATAATTTTGTTACTAAGCGCGGCGCTTGCAGAGGAAAAAACTCTAAAATATCATGGACTCAAGTTGAAACCGGCTCGGCTATCACTTGGAAATATCCGAGCTGCATTTTGCAGGGGGATAATTCCGTTGGCGAATTCTATTCTGTTGCTGTTACAAATAATTTTCAGCAAGCAGATACCGGCACTAAAATGATTCACATAGGAAAGAACACTAAAAGCACTATTGTTTCCAAAGGTATTTCTGCCGGAAGAAGCAATAATTCTTATAGAGGATTAGTGAAAATAGGAAAGAATGCCGATGGCGCCCGAAATTATACTCAATGCGATTCAATGCTAATGGGCGATAAATGCGGCGCGCATACTTTTCCGTACATCGAAGTTGAAAATAATTCGGCAAAAGTTGAACACGAAGCGACAACATCAAAAATCGGCGAGGACCAAATCTTTTATCTTAATCAACGCGGAATATCCGCAGAAGATGCTGTGAATATGATCGTAAATGGTTTTTGCAAAGAAGTATTTAAAGAACTGCCAATGGAATTTGCTGTTGAAGCGCAGAAACTTCTTGCGGTTAGTCTTGAAGGAAGCGTTGGATAAAGCAATTGCTAATTGAAAATTGTGAATTATTAATTCATTTCACCCAGAAAAATGTTATGGAAAAACTTTCTTCTGGCTAACTGCTTTAAAAAAAATTATTAAAAAAAGGAAATTAAATGCTGTCAATAAAAAATCTATATGCTAATGTTGAAGGGAAAGAAATTCTGAAAGGAATTGATCTCGAAATTAAAACAGGCGAAGTGCATGCTGTTATGGGTCCAAACGGATCGGGTAAAAGCACGCTTGCAAATGTATTGACCGGAAATAAAAGTTATGAAATAACCAGCGGAGAAGTTTGGTTCGAAGGGAAAAATCTTTTAGAGATGGATCCCGAAACGCGCGCTCGCGAAGGAATGTTTTTGGCTTTTCAATATCCAATAGAAATTCCCGGTATTAGTAACGCAACATTTTTAAAAACCGCGCTTAACGAAATTAGAAAATATAAAGGCGAACCTGAATTAACGCCAAAAGAATTTCTCGACCTTATTAAAGAAAAAGCAAAAGTTTTGGGATTGGATGAATCGCTCATCAGCCGAGCTGTTAATGTTGGATTCTCTGGCGGCGAGAAGAAACGCAACGAAATTTTCCAAATGCTTATGCTTGAGCCAAAGTTTGCTCTGCTCGATGAAACAGATTCCGGTCTAGATATTGACGCGCTTCGAATCGTTTCAAACGGCGTGAACATCTTCCGGAAGTCTGATAATGCTGTTCTTGTTGTTACACACTACCAAAGATTGCTAGATTATATTATTCCGGATTTTGTACATGTTCTTTCGAAAGGAAGAATTATTAAATCCGGCGGAAAAGAATTGGCTTTAGAACTTGAAGAGAAGGGTTACGATTGGATAAAAGAGGAAGAAGTTGACACTTCTACTAAACTTGAAGCAGAGAAAGTGTGAACAGAGATATGGTGAACAGCAAAGAATTTTATATCGAAAATTTTAAAACATTTGTAGAAAAACTGAACGGACAGTCGAAATTGTTCTTGCATGAAATCCGTAAAGATGCATTGAAGCAGCTTGCTGAAATGGACTTTCCCACAAATCGAAACGAAGAGTGGAAGTACACAAATGTTTCGCCGATACTAAAACAAAATTTTGTGCCGGCAGTGAATACTTCCGCGCCGGATTTTTCAAAAGAAGAGATCAATAAATTTCTCTTCAATGATTTTGATTATCACTTGCTTGTTTTTGTTAACGGAATTTTTTCCGAAGAGTTAAGCGAAATCGGCGCACTGCCGAAAGGCGTAGTGGTTGGAAGTTTGAATAAGACCGCAAAAGATAATCCTCAACTTATTACGGCATACTTCAATAAAATTTCCAAAACTGATAATGCTTTCAACGCTCTCAATACTTTGTATGCGTTTGACGGTCTTGCAGCAATTGTTCCCGATGGAAAAGTATTAGAAAAGCCGATTCAAGTTTTATATTTGAACACAAGCCGAGACGATCTGGTTCTTTCACAGCCAAGAAATCTGATTGTAGCAGGAAAGAATTCGCAGCTAAGCATAATTGCTAACTATCGCGGTTACGGTGAGAAAAAATATTTTACAAATATCATCACGGAAGTTTTTGTTGATGAGCGTGCGATCGTTGATCTTTGCAAAATTCAGAATGAGAGCGATAAATCATATCATATCGAAAAAGTTCAGGCGCATCAAAAGGAGAAGAGCGTATTTAACCATTACAACATAACATTCGGCGGCGCTATCGTTCGAAATGATATTAACTCGCGCTTAGATGATCAAAATATAGAAACACATTATTATGGTTTGTATTTAGCTGGCGGCAAGCAGCACGTTGATAATCATACATTCATTGATCACGCAAAACCAAACTGTATGAGCAATGAACTTTATAAAGGAATTTTAGATGATAATTCGCGCGGCGTCTTCAACGGAAAAATTATTGTGCATCAAGACGCGCAAAAGACGAATGCGTATCAGCAGAACAAAACAATTTTGCTCTCTAAGACGGCAGCTATTGATACAAAACCGCAGCTTGAAATTTTTGCAGATGATGTAAAATGCTCGCACGGCGCTACTGTAGGGCATCTTGATGAAACTTCCGAATTTTATATCAGTTCGCGCGGCGTGCCCCAAGAATTGGCAAAGAGTATGTTAATACGCGCGTTTGCAAACGATGTTATTGAAACTATTAAGATCGAGCCGCTAAAAGAGCAGATCAATCACATGATATTTGAACATCTGCATCGTGTTGAAATAGTTAATTCTGAGGAGTCACGTTGACGGGACGACGAAGAATCTCAATAACTCACCTTACGCAAAAGAATGTTACGGAAAGATTTTCTTCTGTTTTGTCATTCCGTCCCGACGTCTCGACTGAGCTCGACGAAGTCTTGTCGGGATCGGAATCTACATTATTGTATCGTTTTCGCATTATGAATGCCAGCTGGAGTTTATCCCGTGCTTAATACGGGGCGGGCATGACAATGTTCGTTTTGGATTTTGAGTAAGGGGAGTCAATAAATAAATTTGAGAAATGCAAGACTACTATGTTTACATATTGACCAACAACTCAAAAACACTTTATACAGGATTCACAAATGACCTGCGAAGGAGAGTCGTAGAACATAAGAAAAAATTATTTGCTGGGTTCACTGCTAAATACAACATTAACAAGCTTATTTATTTTGAATATTTTTCTGAAAGGAAATTAGCGATGGATAGAGAGAAACAAATAAAAGGTTTGTTAAGAAGCAAAAAGATTGATCTAATAAACACAATTAATCCAGAATGGAACGATTTGAGTAAAGATTGGTTCTAAACTTACATTGAGATTCTTCCCCCGCTACGCGGTGTCAGAATTTAAAAGGTGAACAGTGATAACTACAATTCCAGAAGTAAAAAGAAAATTTGATGTTGAAGAGATTCGTAATGATTTTCCGATATTAAAAAGATTTGTAAACGGAAAGCAGCTTGTTTATCTTGATAACGCCGCAACATCACAAAAGCCGCAAGCCGTTATTGATGCGCTTACTCAATATTATACTTTTGATAATGCGAACATTCACCGCGGCCTTTATTTTTTAAGCGAACTTGCAACAGACCAATTTGAAACTTCTCGACTCAAAGTAAAAGAATTCATTAACGCTCTCAGCGCTTCGGAAATAATTTTTGTACGCGGAACTACTGAAGCGATAAATCTTGTTGCATCATCGCTTTGCCGCGCAAAACATTTTAAGGACGGCGATGAAGTTATCATTTCCAGCATGGAACATCACGCCAATATTGTTCCGTGGCAGTTGATGAACGATAGAAAAAAGATCGCCTTAAAAGTAATTCCAATTACCGATGAAGGCGAACTAGACCTTGATGCTTACGAAAAATTGATCAATGAAAAAACAAAACTTGTTTCGGTCGTGCATATTTCAAATGCGCTTGGAACTGTTAATCCCGTAAAAAAAATTATTGAGACTGCACACGCGCGCGGGGTTCCCGTTTTACTCGATGGCGCGCAGGCTATTCCGCATTTCAAAGTTGACGTTCAGGAGCTTGACGCTGATTTCTATGCGTTCTCTGGACATAAAGCTTTTGGTCCAACAGGAATTGGCGTTCTCTATGGCAAAACAGAATATTTAGAAATGATGCCGCCGTATCAAGGCGGTGGCGATATGATTCGCACGGTAACATTTGAGAAAACAACTTTTGATGATCTTCCGCGCAAGTTTGAAGCCGGCACGCCTAACATTGCCGGGGGAATCGGGCTTGGCGCTGCTATCAATTATATGAATCAATTCGATCGTAACGATTTAGCCGCTCACGAAAATTATCTTCTTCGTTATGCTACTGAAAAACTTTCTCAAATTGAAGGATTGCGAATTATCGGGACGGCAAAAGAAAAAGCTTCTGTAATTTCTTTCGTCATAGAAGGAATTCATCCTTACGATATAGGAACGATCATAGACACAGATGGAATTGCAATACGCACCGGTCATCACTGCGCTCAGCCAATTATGCAGCGCTACAATTTGCCGGCAACTGCACGCGCATCGTTCGCATTCTACAATACCAAAGAAGAGATTGATAAACTCGTTCTCGGAATTCATAAAGTAAAAAAGATGTTTGCTTGATTAAAGGAATTTGATTTTGAACTTTGTGTCTTAGTGACTTGGCGGCATTTTATCAGTTTTAAGTAGAAGTATTTTTAGCCACAAAGACACGAGGGCACAAAGAACGTTGGGAAAATTTATGATGGACAAAGAAAAGTTAGAACAGTCGGTTATCTCGATACTCAAAACATGTTACGACCCCGAAATTCCCGTTGATATTTGGGAGCTTGGATTGATCTACCAGATCAAAATTGATGATGAAGGGAACACTTATATTAAAATGACTTTGACTTCGCCAAACTGTCCAGTAGCTGAAAGTTTACCTAAGGAAGTTAAAGAGAAGGTTAAATCATTAAAAGGTGTTAATGATGTTTACCTTGACTTAGTTTTTGAACCTGCGTGGAGTATGGATAAAATGAGCGAGGAAGCAAAATTGGAATTAGGTTTTTTGTAATCTGTAGCGCGACATTCATGTCGCGTAGTTTACTACGACGAATAGAAATTTATACAATCACAAAACAGTTAGCGAGCTGAAGCTCGCGCTACAAAAGAAAGGAAACACTATGTTCACCATAAATATGAAACCACCAGTTTACGATCCCAAAGCAGTTCAGCCGATGCGCGATGAACTTCTTTATGTCGGATTTGAAGAAGCAACAACACCTCAAAAAGTTGAAGATATTCTTTCACAAAAAAACGATGAAACAATTTTTGTGATGATCAACTCTGTCTGCGGATGCGCCGCCGGAAGTGCGCGCCCCGGGATATCTCTTGCTTTACAGAACAATATTATTCCAGATAAACTTGTAACGGTTTTTGCAGGACAAGACCGAGATGCGGTTGAACATTTGAGGAATAAATTTCTTGCAAAGGTTCCGCCATCATCGCCTTTTATGGCGCTCTTTAAAAACGGCGAAGTGATTTTCTCAATGCCGCGTCATCATATTGAAGGAAGAAGCGCTGAAGAAATTGCTGTTGATCTAAAAAATGTTTTTGAAAAGAATTGCAGTAAGAAAGGTCCCTCAATTTCTGCTGAAAAGTATGCGGAATTAGTGCATGCAATAGAGTGCGGATCGAAAATACCAGCCCATCCCTAAATCCCTTCCCTAAGGGAAGGGACTTTTAAAAGTCTTAAATGAAAAATTTATTTAAATATTTGCAGCAAAATTTTTCCCTCTCATTTGGGGAGGGTAGGGAGGAGCATTGAAATTCAGTGCGCAAGAAGAATACGGCTTAAGATGTTTACTTCGTATAGCAAAATTCTATGCAGTTAGTAAATCATTAACTATTCCTGAAATTAGCAGAGCTGAAGGAATATCAGAGCATAACGCTGGAAAAATATTACGCGTGCTGCGTATTGGCGGATTTTTAGAAAGCTCTCGCGGACAGATTGGCGGCTATACATTAAGACGCCCGCCTGAACAAATTCTTGTAAGCGACATTCTTAAAGTTCTTGGCGGAAGATTATTTGATGATGAATTCTGCAGCACTCACACCGGCGCAATGGATATCTGCACCAACTCAATTGATTGTTCTGTTCGTTCTCTTTGGAAAATGATTCAAGATGCTGTTGATTCGGTTGTCTCAAAAATGACTTTGAAAGATTTGATGGGAAATGAGAAATTATTTTTTGAAATGCCTGCAAAGAATGGATTTATTGCACAGAATTGAATATCATTTTTCCGTTGCCCGTTATCAAACTGAAATAAAGCAATTGACAACTGGCTTAAACAGTGCTGCACGCTTTAACTTTGCAATGTAATTTTGAATTATTTATTTTGCCGCCGAATCCAAGAGGAATTCTAATAAAATGTATTATAGAAAATTTTTAATTCCTCCAGTATTTATTATTCTCTCAATATTTTTCTCCTCTTGCTGCAATTGCGGTAAAACCGCCGCCGGAGAAAAGATGGTTAAAGGATTTATTACTGTTGTTGGAAACGAACCGTTTGCTCACTTGGCTGTAAGAACGGATGACAATAACATCTTCTTATTAGAATGCAGTGAAGAGATATATAACGAACTAATAAAGAAACAGGGCGCTTATTATTATATAAATTACAGCAAACTTTACACGCGGGAACCGGATACCGTAATTGTTGTTGAAAAAGCAATCCCATTTAAAAAAGAAAAAAAATAAAAAAAGTGAGAGCCATGAAAAAACTTCAACTAACTCTTCTGTTAATAATAGTATCCTTCGGTTTTAATTTCGCTCAAAATATAAAGAGCAGTGTAGCGTTAGAAGATAAATTTTCAGAACCTTCAAGCTATCCGATTGACGCACGACCACTATTAGAAGCTTTCGATAAGGCAAACGGTATCGATTATGAAAAAGTTGGTCCGCCGGTTCAAACTAACCTAAAAAAAGCTGCGTGGAATTTTACTGTAGGAAGTACACGAAGCTGGATTGTTAGCGATTTTAGAACGGGAACTTCTACTCCCTTTTATTCAATTCCTACAACCTGCCGCGCTGTTGGCGATAATTGTTACATCTTTGTTGCGGACTCTGTTTGGGGCTCTGCTAACGTTAATCAAGCCGCAATTGATCAAGTTAAAGAAACTTTCGATTTGAGAACTCCGGCTGATCAAAATAAGGGGATCTATCGGACAATCGTAGAAACTTTTGGCGAGCCGCCCGATTTTGATAAAGACCCCAAAATCATCATACTGATTTTTGATATTAAAGATACTTACAGTGTAACCGGTACGGGCGGTTATGCTGTTGGTTATTTTCATTCAATAAATCAATATCCAAAAACCACTCTTCCAGTTGATTATTTTAAAAACAGTAACGAGGCAGAGATATTTTTTCTAGATGCCAATCCGCTTAATTGGACGTTACCAGGCGGATTAACAACCGGGTTAAGCACTATTGCCCACGAATTTCAACACATGATCCATTTCAACTATCAACCCAGCTCTGAAACTTTTTTGAATGAAGGATGGTCTCTTGTTGCAGAAGTGATTTGCGGTTACAGTTTATACAGTCCTTCCCGTTATGCTAACGAAACAAATATGTATCTGTTAGAATGGAGAAGAAACGACAACATATTAGTTCCGACCGATTATTCAAGAGCAGCGCGGTTTACTCTCTATTTATATGAGCAGTTCGGTAAAGAGATTTTAAAAATTTATCTGCAGAATAGAATTAGAGGAATTAGCGGGCTCACCTTGGCTTTGAACCAATTAGGTTCTCCAAGAGGTTTCCGTGATGTTGTAAAAGATTGGTTCATTGCCAATTTGGTTGATGATAAAAATATGAATAGCCGATGGGGTTACAATTACCAAAATCTTCCTAAAGCCGTTGCAAAAGAGTATCTTAATCCAAACATTTCAACAAGCGAATGGCTCTATAAATTAGGAGCGCAATATTTTACCTACAGTAAAGGGAAAAACTTGTCAGTAAACATAGATAATCTAAACAATGAAGATATTAAAGTTATTGCTGTAAAGTATTCATCTGCAGGCGCACAAGTTGAAGAAATAGTTAACCCAAGGAATTATTCTGTTCCGGAATTTGGAACATCAATTAGCAAAGTTACATTACTTGTTTATCATCTGAACGAGAGCGCAATGGTTACTACTTATAATTATATGTACAGCTCGTCTGGCACATTAGAAACTAGTATTATGGAGTTGGCTCATGATGATGCTTATCAAGAGTCATTTACAATCGGGATTGAAGCAAATACAAAACAAGCAGTAATATTTAATGGCGTTAATGGCGCTAAATTAAAATCTATTAAAGTAGCGTTGAATAATAACGCTTCTACATTACCCGGCGAAGTTTGGTCCTACAGCGGTTCTTCAGTTTCTCCATTAAGTCAAAAATTATCACAGCCGTTTTCTGCTGTAAATCCGAACAATGCTGTAACTTGGGTTGAGATACCTTTAGAAAGTCAGAATATTGATGTAACCAATCCATTTGTAATTGTCTTCCAAATGTTTCAACAAGCTCCTGCCGGAACAATGGTTCTTGTTGCAAAGAAACCGGAAACAGAATTTAGCAACAGCATCTATTTTAGACCAAGTACACAAACTTGGATTTGGTATTCAGCATCTGGCGGAGGCACCTGGCTAAATAGAATTAGAGCAGTTATTAATTTTCCAACAAGCATTGGTGAGCAAGTAGTTGAACTGCTGCCTACATCATTCACATTAGAACAAAATTATCCTAATCCGTTCAATCCAAGCACAGTTATCAGCTATCAACTGCCAACAGGAAGTCATGTGTTATTAAAAGTCTATGATCTGTTAGGAAGAGAAGTAGCAACTCTCGTTAATGAATTTCAAAATGCCGGGGCATATAATTCTCAATTCTCAATTCTCAATTCTCAATTAACAAGCGGAATTTATTTTTACACAATCCAGGCAGGCAGTTTTATTCAGACGAAAAAAATGATAATGATGAAATAAAAGCCCCACCTTTAATTCCTCCCCCAAGGGGAGGAACTTTAATTAAAAAAAATTCTGCTATAGAGCGGGATTTAATTTTTACCCTTTCCTTAGGAGAGGGTAGGGGAGAGGCTGAATAATTTTTGAAATTCCCTTTTTGTTCTATTCTTCCAAGCGCCTTTGTGATATGCGTATCCGGCAATCAACGGCATAGCAAGCGTTGCCTCCGAGTAAACCATCTGTTCGAATGTAGTTTCAACTTTACCCCATGAACTTGCTTCTTTGAGTGTCGAACTTGAGAGAGCGCCGTCACGAACATCGGCAACTGTAATTTGAACTGCATATTTGTGCATCGGCGCATTCTCCTGAAGAATATCCGCTGCGACAACAATATCTTGTGTAAAGTTTTTAGGAACGCCGCCGCCTATCATGAATATTCCGGTCTCTTTACTGTTCAGTTTTATTTGTGTCAATTCATAAAAATCTTTTCCGGAATCAAACGATAAATATTTTTCGGGATTATTATGCTGATGCATTACAATTCCAAATCCGGCTGAACAATCGGAGAATGCCGGAACAAAAATAGGAACGTTATGTTTGTAAGCGGCAAAGATAACGCTGTCTTCTACTTTTGGGCCGCCGTTTTCATCAAGATACTTGCCGAAGTGCCATAAAAGTTCTCGCGATGAAAATGGACGCGGTTCGAGCGAATCGAAAATCTTTGCGGTTGTGTCGTCGCAGATGCGTAGTTCGTCTTCATCAATAAATGTATCGTAAATTCTATCGATATGAAGATCGCGCATTAAGTTATCGTCCACGAAAGGCGAGCCGATATAATGTTTGAATCCTAGCGCTTCAAAGAAATCCTGATCAACCATAATAGCGCCTGTTGATACGATAGCGTCAATCATGTTATTAGTAATCATATCAAAAACAACACGCTTCAAACCCGCGCTGAATAAACTTCCGGCAAGTGTTAGAATAACTGCGCATTCTTTATCGCGCAGCATCATATCATAAATTTGTGCTGCACGGTTCAAATCGCGTGCACTAAAAGCCATCTTCTCCATCGAATCTACAAGTTTAATTACATTGTGCTCTTTTATGTCGAAATGCTGAATAGTCTCTTTTAAAAAGTCTTTCTTTGTCGGCATCTTACTTCCCTCTTTTGTTTTATTTTTTCGGTGCAAATATAATTACTTCTTGGCAAAAAGTTATTAGTCTTCAGCGGTTACTTTTAAGAATTCTCAATTCTAAATTTTCCATTCTCAATTGTCTTTAAAAGAATTTCTTTGCGATGGATAAAATTCCTTGTTTCCATGGAACGCGGTGGCTTATGCCGGATTGATTCTTAAAGAAATCCAAATTTTCCAGATACCATTTGTAATTCCGAATGAGCGCATCTTTGTTTGAATATTTTGGCGAGAAGCCCAAAATTTTTTCTGCTTTCTCGATCGAAACGAACGAATCTTTCGATGCGGTTTCGTAAACCCATTTATAGAGAGGTGAAAGTTTGAGGGCTTCGAGAAATTTAAGTGTAAGAATAATTGGCGCTGCCGGAAGACTAATAATTTTTTTACCGAAGCCGGCGTAATCTAGTACTGCTTGGTAATCTTCTTTCATTGTTGTGAATTCTTTTGCGCCGATGTTGAATGTGTCATTCACTATTTTTTTAGGAATGGTTATGCACTGATGGACCGCTTCGCATAGATCTTCAACATCAAGAAGTTGGTAACGGTTGTTTCCGCTGCCGATCATAGGAAAATTTTTACCATCTTTTGTCCAATCATAAAATATCGCAAAGACGCCAAGCCGCTCTGGACCAATAAAGGATTTCGGTCTTAGAATTGGCACGCACATTCCTTTATTACGAAACTCGAGACAAATATTCTCCGCTTCAATTTTTGCATTACCATAATGACCAACGCCGTCGAGTTTATCAGTTTCATAAAGTGGATGATGATCCGGAATACCATAAACTGCAGTTGACGAGATATGGATAAACCGCTCGACTGACTTTATCTGTGCGCACTCGAGCAGGATTTTTGTCCCATCAACATCTGTGGAAAAAATTTCTTTTTCTGTGTAAAGCGGCAGTGCAGCAGCCGAATGAATAACAACATCAATACCTTGCATTGCTTCATCAACAACGGATCGGTTGCGGATATCACCTTTTATAATTCTGATTTTCTCTTTTACATCCGAATAATTAAAATGGGCAGTATCAAGAGAGACTATTTCATATTTTCTATTTAAGAGATAACGAATTAGATTGATTCCAAGGAAGCCGGCACCGCCTGTTACAAGGATTTTCATAGTTTTTGCAAGTTTTTATACAAATCTAATCAAAAATCATTTTAGAAAATTTAAAGGGGCATTTCTTGACATTCTTACCCAGCACCAATATATTTGAACCCTTTGAAAAACAGCATATTGCTTTTGGAGGATGTTTTGAAACAGGAAAGAATCACAAAATTTATTAAACCCGAAGATGCAGATCAAAAATGGTATTTAATTGATGCCAAAGATAAAGTATTGGGGCGTTTAGCTGCAAAAGTAGCGCGCATAATTCGCGGTAAAGAAAAAGCTATATTTACACCTAATATGGATACAGGCGATTTTGTTGTTGTAATAAACGCAGATAAATTACGCATGACGGGCAAAAGGGAAGAACAAAAAACTTATTTCTCGTATTCAGGTTACCCGGGCGGTACTAAAGTTCGTTCTTTTTCAGAATTGATGGCAAAGAAACCGGAATTTGTTTTCGAGACCGCAGTTAAAGGAATGTTGCCAAAGAATCGGCTCGGCAGAAAAATTATTAAAAAATTAAAAGTCTATGCCGGCGAAAGCCATCCGCATAGCGCTCAAAAACCAGAGGTATTAAGTTTTTAACGGAGTAATTTAATGATAGATAAAATTTTTGTCGGAAGAAGAAAAGACGCAGTTGCACGAGTTTATTTAAGAAACGGCTCAGGTAAAGTTACTGTCAACGATAAAGATTTCGAACAGTATTTCCCGATGAAAGAACATCGTGATAATATTATACTTCCATTTAAAGCAACCGACACAATAGGCAAATATGATGTGTTTGCAAATACATCCGGCGGCGGTGTGTCTGGTCAATCTGACTCAATTCGTCTTGCTATTTCCAGAGCGTTGGAAAACATAAATGGAGAATTCCGTTCTGCATTAAAAGCTGAAGGGCTTCTTAAAAGAGATCCTCGAATGGTAGAGCGTAAAAAATACGGCCAAAAGAAAGCTCGTAAACGTTTCCAATTCTCTAAGAGATAATAATAAAATTATTACAAGCCAAATTTCTTTCAGAAGTTGGTTTTTTTATAATCATTTAATTAACACAATTCATACTCTCAGATTTACCTCCTGTGCTCCAATAAATCTGTCTGCCGACAGGCAAGATTGGGGTGAAAGGTAAAGTTGAAGAGAGTAGAAGAAAAACAGGAGATAAAAATGGTAAAAGTACAACTCACCGAACTAATCGAATCCGGCGCGCACTTTGGGCACTTAACACGCAGATGGAATCCTAAAATGAAACCGTTCATCTTCATGGAAAAGAATGGGATTCATATTATCGATCTTAAAAAAACACAAGAGGCAATTGAAATTGCCGCACAAGCAATGACTGAAATTATTTCGCAAGGGAAAAAAGTTTTGTTCGTCGGGACAAAGAAACAAGCTAAAGGAATTATTGCACAAGAAGCAAAGCGGTCCGAAAGCAACTGGGTAAGTGAACGCTGGCTTGGCGGAATGCTTACAAACTTTTCAACAATTCGTAAGAGCATTAAACGGCTGCAGCATATAGAAAAGATGGAAAGCGATGGAACATTCGAGAAAATCACAAAGAAAGAAAGACTAATGCATACACGCGAGAAAGATAAATTGAGAAAACTACTCGACGGTGTTGAAACTATGACAAAATTGCCCGGCTCTCTTTTTGTCGTAGATATTAAAAAAGAATCTATTGCGGTTAACGAAGCAAACAGATTGAATATTCCTATCTTTGCAATAGTAGATACAAACTGCGATCCCGATCCGATTGATTATGTAATACCCGCTAATGATGATGCTGCGCGCTCTGTTGAAATAATTGCAAAAATAATTGCCGATGCTGTAATTGAAGGCGCAGTAAAAGCTAAAGAATTAAGAGCGCATGAATCTGCTGAGAAAGAAAAAGAAATAAAAGATGGAGCTGAAGCAGAAGGAACAGAGAAGAAAGAT
The DNA here is from genome assembly GCA_020723965.1 of Melioribacter sp. Classification (GTDB taxonomy): domain Bacteria; phylum Bacteroidota; class Ignavibacteria; order Ignavibacteriales; family Melioribacteraceae; genus DYHW01. The sequence continues at coordinate 126,622 of DYHW01000002.1, forward strand.
GGAAAATCTAAAGTGCGCCGTGTAAAATTTGAAGGAAGAGATGATAGAAGAGGCGAACGCAGACCTAGAAATGATAAAAGAGAAAAACCTGCTTCGAGCAATGAAGAAAAGAAAAAAGATAATCCTTCTGCTGAATAACATATTCTAAAATACAGAGACAAGTAAAAAGAAAAATATACGAGGAAGATTTTATGGCAGTTAGCGCAATTCAAGTTAAAGAATTAAGAGATAAAACTGGCGCCGGAATGATAGATTGCAAAAAAGCGCTTGAAGAAGCCAATGGCGAATTCGAAAAAGCCATTGAGATTCTTCGTAAAAAAGGGGCTTCTGTAGCTGCTAAAAGAGCAGAAAGAACTGCAAGCGAAGGCGTTGTTTTAACACGTGTTTATGATAATGGAAAATCCGCCGCTATTATTGAAGTTAATTGTGAAACAGATTTTGTTGCAAAGAGCGATGACTTTTTGAGCTTTGCTAACTTTGCTTTGGATGTTTTGATAGAACACAAACCAGTCGATGTTCCCGCGCTTCTTCAATTATCATCCAACGATAAAAGTATTGCCGATGAATTGAATTCACTTATTGGTAAGATTGGCGAGAAGATAGAAACTTCCCGCTTCGCATTAGAAAACCTTCCGAACGGAGAAATTGTAGATTATGTTCATCACGGCGCAAAGCTCGGCGTGTTGGTTGAAGCAGATAATGTTCCTGAAGAGCGCCCAGCCGAACTTAGACCGCTGTTGAAAGATATTGCCATGCAAATTGCTGCAATGAAACCCGTTAGTATTTATCGAGAGGAAGTTGATAAATCGTTAATTGAAAAAGAATTGGATATTTATAAAGAGCTTGCGCGAAAAGAAGGAAAACCAGAGCAGCTGCTCGAAAAAATTGCTTTGGGTAAACTCAATAAATTCTATGAAGAAAACTGCTTGATAGAGCAAGTATTCGTAAGAGACAATACAAAAAAAGTAGCCGCACTTTTAGACGAATTCAATAAAAAAAACTCTGCACAAGTTAAGCTCGTCAAGTTCAAGAGATTTCATCTTAGTGATGAGAAAAAGTAATTAAGAAAAGGTCTTATTTCACAATAAGACCTTTTTTTTTATATTGGAACCTATATATGAAGAATCAACTTAAATACAAAAGGATTCTCTTAAAGCTTAGCGGAGAATCACTGTCTGGCAGTCAAGAATTCGGGATCGATCCAAAAATTCTTAATTTCTTTGCCTGTGAAATAAAAAAAGTTCATGGTCTAGGTGTTCAAGTTGGAATTGTGATTGGCGGAGGGAACATATACCGCGGCTTGAATGCAAACGATCAAGGGATAGACCGCGTAACAGGCGATCAGATGGGTATGCTTGCAACTATAATAAATTCCCTTGCATTGCAAAATGCCTGCGAGAATCAAGGTATGTTCACAAGGTTGATGACCGCAATAAATATGGAAGCAATTGCAGAACCATACATTAGACGAAGGGCAATTCGACATTTGGAGAAAGGAAGAGTCGTAATATTCGGCGCAGGAACCGGACATCCATATTTCAGTACAGACACGGCGGCATCTTTACGCGCAGTTGAAATTGAAGCTGATGCAATTTTGAAAGGAACTCGCGTTGATGGCGTTTTTGATTCCGACCCGGAAAAAAATCCAAACGCATTCCGCTTCGAAGAAATTTCATATTTAGATGTTCTAAAGAAAAATTTACGTGTTATGGACTTAACTGCTATAAGTCTTTGCAAAGAAAATAATCTGCCTATAATCATATTCAACATGGATAAACCAGATAATTTGCTAAAATTGGTTACCGGTCAAAATATTGGCACCTCAGTTAGAAACTATTCAGAAGATAATAAGCATTAAAAATTTTGTGAGGAGTTTATGATCAACAATGAAGTAATTAAAGATGCACGCAAAAGAATGGATAAAACTGTTGAGAACTTCAGAAACGAAATTGTAAAAATCAGAACAGGCAAAGCCACTACGGCTTTGCTCGATGGAATTAAAGTTGATTATTACGGCGCTATGAGCCCTCTAAATCAAGTTGGCAACGTATCCGTTCTAGATGCGCATACTCTTTCAATAACACCGTGGGATAAATCTATGGTGCAAATAATTGATAAAGCAATACTTGCCTCGGACCTCGGATTGAATCCAATTAGCGATGGAACGAATATCAAAATTCCTATTCCCATTTTAACTGGAGAGAGAAGAAAAGAGTTGGTAAAACTTGTAAAAAAAAATGGAGAGGAAGCTAAAGTTGCGTTAAGAAACGTGCGCCGCGATGCAAATGAGCATCTTAAAAAAATGGAGAAGAACAAAGAGTTAACAGAAGACGAATTGAAAGAAGCCGAAAAAGAAACTCAAAAACTAACAGATGAACACATAATGCGTATAGACGAAATAATTAAGCATAAAGAAAAAGAAATTATGGAAGTGTGATTTTTTTTTGAGCTGTTAAAATTCAGCAAAGAATTTTGAAAACCCTGGCATGTGTCGGGGTTTTTTATTTTCTGCTTTTTTAATTCCAACTTGTGGGGCGAAGAATCACTGGACATGTTTTTGCCTCAGATTATTTTCCCCAAAAGTACTTTAGACCTCTCGACTTCGTCAAGATTCAGAATAACAATAATATTCGACCAGATATTTGTTTTTTGTTTCACAATAAATCCATAATTTTTGAGAGACAAAAACATCTTAATTATAATTCATATGTGAAATATCAAAAGGAAAAATCAATGAGCACGAACAGAGAAGAAGCATTAAGGTATCACAGCGAGGGCAGAAAGGGGAAGATCGAAGTAATTCCGACAAAGCCATGTTACACAGCACGGGAGCTATCACTTGCCTACACGCCAGGCGTAGCGGAACCGTGCAGAGATATCGAAAAAAATGATGACGATGTTTATAAGTACACAGCAAAAGGAAATTTAGTTGCTGTCGTTTCTAACGGAACCGCAGTTTTAGGGTTAGGAGATATTGGTCCGCATGCAAGTAAACCTGTTATGGAAGGTAAGGGCGTGTTGTTCAAACGTTTTGCTGATATTGATGTGTTCGACATAGAATTAAAAACACACGACCCGAAAGAAGTAATACGCGCAGTGCAGCTTCTCGAACCGACATTTGGCGGAATAAATTTGGAAGACATTAAAGCGCCGGAATGTTTTGAGATCGAAGAAGAACTAATCAAAACAATGAATATTCCGGTTTTTCATGATGATCAGCATGGAACTGCAATAATTTCCTGTGCTGCTTTGATTAACGCTGCAGAAATAGCCAAAAAGAAATTGGATCAAATCCGGTTGGTAGTTAATGGCGCAGGCGCATCTGCTATAGCATGCTGTAACATGTATGTTGCCGCCGGTGTGCGTTTAGAAAATATTTCCATGTTTGATACAAAGGGACACATTAACAAAAGTAGAACCGATCTAAACAAGTACAAGGAAAAATTTGCAACAAAAGTTGAATACAAGGACTTGAGTGATGCAATGAAAGGCGCAGACGTTTTTGTCGGCTTGTCAAAAGGAAATGTTGTTTCCAAAGAGATGGTTAAAAGTATGGCAAAGAACCCGATTGTCTTTGCTATGGCAAATCCGGACCCGGAAATAGCTTATGATGATGGCATAGCAGCGCGTAAAGATATAATTATGGCAACTGGAAGAAGCGATTTTCCGAATCAAGTTAACAATGTTCTCGGATTTCCATTCATTTTCCGCGGGGCATTGGATGTAAGAGCGAAAAAAATAAATGAAGAAATGAAAATGGCTGCAACGCTAGCGCTTGCGCAGCTTGCCCGTGAAAAAGTGCCCGAAGTTGTTCTTAATGCCTATGGCGGAAAAGAATTTTCATACGGTCCGGAATATATAATTCCAAAACCGTTCGATCCACGAGTTCTTTGGTACGTTGCGCCAGCTGTTGCAAAAGCGGCAATGGATACTGGTGCAGCTCGCAAGCCGATATTAGATTGGGAAGCATACAAAGTAGAATTACAAGAACGTTTGGGCTTTTCAACCGAGATTGTACGTGTGATGGTTCACAAAGCACAAAAGAGTCCTAAGAAAGTCGTTTATCCAGAAGGCGAAGAAGAAAAAATTATTCGTGCTGCCAATTCTGTTTATGAAGAGAACATTGCTATGCCGGTTCTTCTTGGAAATGAAGAAGTTATAAAAACACGTATCGAAGACTTAGGTTACGATCCTAATGTATTTGAAATTGTTGATCCGGAAAGTTCAGCTAAGCGGAAAGAATATTCTGATGTGTTTTACAAGAAACGCCAACGAAAAGGGATCACACCGCGTGATACAAAATCTTTGATGCGGCAGCCAAACTATTTCGGTGCTATGATGGTTGAATTGGGAGACGCTGATGCAATGGTTGGCGGATTAACTTATCACTACCCGCAAGTAATAAGACCGGCGCTTCAATGCAGCGGCGTTAAAGAAGGATTTAAGGTTGTCTCCGGAATGTATATTGTGATTATTAAGCGCAAAGTATTTTTCTTTGCTGATTGTACGGTTAATGTTGACCCTACAACAGAGCAGCTTGCTGAAATAGCAATAAGCACAGCAGAAACTGTAAAAGAATTTGATATTGTTCCTAAGATTGCAATGCTTTCATTTTCAAATTTTGGAAGCGCGCCTTATTCGCAATCTATCAAAGTTGCTGAAGCAGTAAAGATTGTTAATCAAAGACGCCCGGATTTAATTATAGATGGCGAAATGCAGGCGGACAGCGCTGTTGTTCCTGAAATAATGGAAAAAGAATTTCCTTTCTCTGTACTCAAAGGCAATGCTAATGTTCTGATCTTTCCCTCGCTTGAAGCTGGTAATATCGCTTATAAATTACTACAGCGTTTAACTGACGCAACTGTTATTGGACCGATCCTTATGGGAATGAAAAAACCAATTCAAGTTCTCCAACGCGGCGATACTGTAAATGATATTATCAATATGACTGCTATTGCAGTTGTTGAAGCTAAGGGAAATAAATAATTTTATGCATGATAATTGAAGCTGTCTTAAAAGTGTTATTCTGCAGTACCGGACTGTTTAATAATTGTAGAGACGGGATAAATCCCGTCTCTTTTTGTGAGTAATCCTCTTTCTATTAAGCATTATTCCCTCCTCTCAATTATATTTAGGAGAGATAAAATTAAATTAGCCAAACCCGGCTTAAAGTATAGTGTTAAAAAATATTTTATATATCTCGGCAAGTATGATTGTATTTTTTGCCGGATTGCTTCTTTACGGAATTATTCTAAATCTCCGCGAAGTAACCCTTGCCGAAGCTATGCATGATAGAGGAATGGCAGCAATTAAAGATGCTAAACTAATTGTTGACCGGAAAAATTATCGAATTGAGTTGTATTCCGAAAAAGTATTGGTTAAAAGTTATAAAGCTGTGTTTGGAAAAAACCCGAGCTCTATAAAAACATCGGAAGATGATAATGTTACTCCTATGGGTGAATATGAAATTTGCACGATAGATACCGCATCAAAGTATCATAAGTTTTTGAAATTGAATTATCCAAATGCTCGTGATGCAGCCGAAGCGCTCAAACGCGGCTATATCAGTAAAAATGAATTTGATATGATAATGCTTTCACACTCGAAGGAATACTGCCCGCCAAAAGGAACAAGACTCGGCTCTGAAATCGGGGTTCACGGAATTGGTAAATACAATTTTATCTTCAAGAACCTTCCTTTTTCATTTAACTGGACAAATGGTTCAATTGCAGTTAGCAACGAAAGCATAGACGAACTTTATTCTGTTGTAAAAATAGGAACACCTGTTAAAATTACTTATTAACGGATAACACTATTGAAAATTAGTTACATAAAAATATTTATAGTTATTCTGCCGCTTACTCTTATAGCTCAAAATAAAAAGTATGAATTGAAGGGAATTCAGTTCTTGGGGAACAATGCAATTTCTTCGTCGAGTTTGAGTTCTGTTCTCCTTTCAAAAGAATCGCCAGGTTGGTTTTCCCAATTCATAAACAAGTTTACAAACCTTGGCGGTAAAGCAAATTATTTTGATTCACTTTTAATACCGAACGATATAGCCGCTATCAAATCGCTCTATCAATCAAAAGGATTTTTCAAAGCAAGCGTAAAAGCAAAATATATAATTGATGCATCAGCAAACGAAGCTATGCTTTTTTATAATATTAACGAATCTCAGCCGGCTTACTTTAATTCATTTGTTGCATCCGGATTGGATAATATCGATCCGGAATTTCAGCAGCAACTTGGTGAGTACGCTAAAGTGGATTCTATTACTGTTTATGAAGACGCACTTGTTGTTGAAAAAGGAAATTATATATTAAATTTTTTGCGCGACCACGGTTTTATGCTTGCTAAAACAGAAGCGCCGACAGTTATTGTTGATACTATTAAAAACAAAGTTGATGTTAAATCGAAATTCGATACGGGGAAAAGATATAAGATCAACAATATCTATACAACGAAAACCGGAAGAGGGATTGATTTTGTCGGGGACAATTTATTAAAAGAAATTGTCGGCATAAAAACTGATCAGTGGTACAGCAATTACGATATACAACGCGGGCAAGTTCGTTTGTACAGAACAGATCTTTTTACTTCTGCCGTTATTAACAGCGTTATTTCAGATACGGTTGGAAATTTGGTGCCGCTTAATATTAGTGCAGATGTCGGAATGATGCACGAACTTTCTCCAGAACTAATAATGAACAATGAAGACAACACTTTCAATTTGGGGTTGGCTTTAAATTTTGTTAAGAAAAATTTTTTAGGAGATGCAAGAAAATTTACACTTGGAACTTCGTTCGCAGCACAGAATGCTTCAGAGTTCATTAAACGTCCGTCATTTTCTAGTTCCGATTTTTTCGGTTACGCAGATGCACGTGCTGGAATTGAACAGCCCTTTCTTTTTGGAAAGCCGATCACTACTAAGATCGAAACATACTTGACCGTTCAAAAAATAAAGGATGACTATAATTCGTCGCTTCTTGGCGCAAAACTTAGTTTCGATTTTGAACTGCCGCAGTTCACTTATTTTACATCATTGAGCGGATACTTCAATATAGAACGATCTGAATATTCTTATCAAAGAAAATATTTAGAAAAACTTGCCAGCATATTTTTTCAACAGACAGAAGGAGTTTCCAAGCCAATTGCAGATTCTCTTGCAGTAATTAAAGTAGAAACAGAATTAAAAGGGAAATTGAATTTGCAGAGCGCTAACGGAGTTTTGGGTATTAACCTTGGCGCTAACAAAACTAACAGCGCATTTTTCCCCTCCGAAGGTTATACTTTTTCTTTTCTCTTCGAAGATGGAAATTCTATCCCTTTTTTATTTAACAAAATTTTCCGTCAAGAGTTTACTAGACCACTTTTTTTCAAAGCTGTAGCAACAACAACTTTTTATCCTAAAGTTTATTCACAGCAGAGCGATGCGACTGCGTTCAAATTTAAGATCGGACAAATTTTTACTTATAAAAATGATAAAGCCGATATCCCTTTGAATCAAAGATTGTATGCAGGCGGCAGTAATTCTGTCCGCGGCTGGGCTACGCGTCAATTAGTTCCCCAAAACCCCGCGTTCAGTTTATTAAATCCCACTCAGGAAGATCTCGAAGCAGTTTTAACTAAACGCGCCGCTACCGGCGGGTTCTTTTTGATCGAAGGTTCAATAGAAACGAGAAATAGATTTCTTGGTGCACTTGGCGCTGCTCTTTTTATTGACTACGGAAACACATGGAATGGTTATAAAGAATTTCGATTTGATGAAGTTGCTGTTGCTGCAGGGTTTGGGTTCCGTTACTATTCCGAATATATCCCTTTCAGAATCGATTTTGGGTTGAAAGCTTACGATCCGAAAGACCGGCGAAGTATCTTTAAAAAAAGTTTCTGGAAAGAAACGCTTCAGTTTCATATCGGCATTGGGGAGGCATTTTGATATTATTATGCCGTTTTGTTTGCCAACCCATTTTTGACTAAATTTGCGACCACTTTTTTAAGGGCAATAATGATTTCGAGCATGACTGGATATGGCAAAGGAATCGTTCAGAGGGACGATATAACTATTGAAGCAGAAATAAAAAGCTTAAATAGCCGTTATCTTGATCTCTCGCTTCGAATTCCTAAATTCTTATTGAACAAGGAATTTGAAATCCGGGAAAAAGTTAAAAATAGAATCAAACGCGGAAAGGTTTATCTTGCAGTTACTGTTCGTAAAGGCGAGTTTGAAGAAAAATTCAATGAGATTGATCCAGCGGCAGTTAAATTTGCAGTCGGCTTGCTGAAGGATATTAAAAAATCCGCGAAGATCAAGGATAAAATTTCGCTGAGCGATCTGATGTTTTTTCAAAACATGTTATTCAAAGATGATAGCGAACAGGCAAGCGAAGAATTCGGATTGGTAACCGAAGCTATTGACAAAGCAGTTGACGAATTGAGCAAAATGCGCGAAGCAGAAGGACGAGAACTAGAAAAAGATCTGCGCAAAAGAATCCGGATAATTGAAGATGCTCTTAGTAAAATTGAAAACACAAGCGATAAAAGCGTTAAAGCTTATTTTGAAAAGATAAAAGAAAAAGCGCAGCAATTGGTTGCCGAGTTTTCGAATAACAAAGACCGGTTGAACATGGAACTTGCGTTGATTGCCGAGCGCTCCGATGTTACTGAAGAATGCGTGCGTTTGAGAAGTCACATTAAAATGTTTCTTGATACGATTGAAAAATCTGATGATGCCGGAAAAAAATTAAATTTTATAGCTCAGGAAATGAACCGCGAAGCTAATACAATCAACAGCAAATCAATTTCGTCTGAAATTTCTCAAAATGGAATTTCAATAAAGGAAGAGATAGAAAAAATTCGTGAACAAATTCAGAACATTGAGTAAACTTTGGCAGATCATAAGGCAAAATTATTTGTATTCTCTGCGCCTAGCGGATCCGGTAAAACTACCATAGTACGCGATGTGCTCAAGAATTTTCCTGAATTTGTTTTTTCGGTTTCTGTTACGACAAGAAAAAAAAGACAGGCTGAAAAAGATGGAGTTGACTACTTCTTTATTACCGAAGAAGAGTTCAAAAAGAAAATTGAGGCCGGGGAATTTGTTGAATGGGAAAAGTTCTACGATTATTATTACGGCACATTGAAAAGTTTTGTTGATGATAATCTGGCAAAGGGACTTTCAACAGTTTTTGAAGTTGACGTGAAAGGCGCGCTTAACATTAAAAAAGCTTATAGTAATTCCGTTCTTATTTTCATTGCGCCGCCAAGCATAGAAGAGTTGAAAAAAAGATTGACTGAACGGAACACTGAAACAGAAGAAGATTTTAAGAAACGAATTGAACGTGCCGAAATGGAATTGAGCTTCAAAAATAATTTTGATTATGTCGTTTCAAACACCGATCTTAAATGGGCAAAAGAAGAAGTGAAAAAAATAATAGAAAAAGAAATATCGGAGGAGATATAAAAATGGCTATAATACCTGTTAGTCTAATGAAAATAAAAGAGCACGTACCTAATATTTACGAAGCTGTGGTTGTTGCCTCTAAACGTGCGCGCAAAATCAATGATGATAACAAGCTGGAGTTTAATACTTACTTGAGCACAATTACTGTGGGCAAAGAAGATGAATTTGAAGAAAGAGAAAACCCAGATCAGTTGAAACTTGCCATCGATTTTGAGAAAAGAGAAAAAGCTCACATTACAGCTATTAAAGAATTGCGAGACGAGAAGGTGAAATTTCGCTACAAAAATGAAAAAGATAGATAATAAAAAAAGCAGTTTGATACCGGCGGAGAACTAGTTTTGTTTCTCCGCTTTTTCTTTTTTAGCTCTTCTGTTGTTCGGAAATAATTTCTATTTTTAATTAAGTTTTACTGCCAGTATAGCAAAAGGATTTTTCTTGCCGGTCAATTCAAAAATAATACTGATAGAAGCGTTGAAGGACCAGCGTTCTATTTTTGGAGAATTTTTATTCGAAGACCTTAATTCATCCATAAATGAGATCGAAATGAAAAATGAGGATGTATGGAAAGCCAAGGAAAAAGTTGAGTTGAGTTTAGCTGAAAATCTTTTTGTTGAAGAGTTTCAGAATGCGCGCTCAATTGATGAACTTAACAAGATGATACACGAATGCCAGAAATGTTCATTAGGAAGAACTAGAATAAAATTTGTTTACGGAGTAGGCAATCCAAATGCAGATGCAATGTTAATAGGTGAAGCACCCGGACGTGATGAGGATTTGCAGGGCGAACCTTTTGTTGGACGCGCAGGTAAATTACTGAATGATATTTTAAAAGCGGTAAATTTCAAACGAGAAGAAGTTTACATAGCAAATATCTTGAAATGTCGACCGCCTAATAACCGCGACCCGCTTCCCGCCGAAATGGAAACTTGTATCCCTTATCTTCACAAACAAATCGAATTGATAAAACCAAAAATTATTTTATGTTTGGGAAGAGTTGCAGCAAACGGACTGCTAAATAAAAAATTATCGCTTGCACAATTGAGAGAATCAATTTATGATTTCAATGGAATAAAAGTAATGGCTACATATCATCCCGCTGCATTGCTGCGTAATCCTAATTGGAAGCGCGGCTGTTGGGAAGACGTTCAAAAATTTAGAAAATTTTACGACGAACTGACGGCAAAATAAAATGGTTAGAAGAAGCAGACAAAATCTTGATATTGAAAAATTGAAAGCAAGCGCCAAACAACCGCCCTCTGCAGTAGAAGTTGAAATGTCTGTACTTGGCGCTATGTTGATGGATGAAGAAGCTGTTCCGAAAGCGATCGAAATATTGAAACCGGAATCGTTCTTCGATAAAAAAAACAGAATAATCTTTGAAGCGATCAGTTCTCTTTATGAATCGAATGAACCGATCGATACAGTTTCAATTTATGAAGAACTAAAAAAAGCCGGCAAAACAGATGAAGCTGGAGGCGCTGCTTACATCAGCAAACTTACACAAGATGTTTCATCGGCTGCAAATATAGATTATCATGCGCGCGTTGTTTTGGAAAAATGGATCTTGCGCCAATTGATCTCTTCATCTTTCGAGATTGCTAATTCTGCATACGAAGGGAACGAAGATGTATTCGATCTTCTAGATGTTGCAGAGTCAAAAATATTTCAGATCTCTGAAAAAGGAATTAAAGAATCGTTCAAATCGATGGACAAAGCCGTTAAAGAAGCTTTGGAATTGATAGAAGCGATACATTCAAAAAATATTTCATCGTTTTCTGTTCCATCCGGTTTTTTAGAGTTAGATGATATGCTTGGAGGTTTTCAAAAATCGGATCTGATTATTGTTGCTGCCAGGCCTTCGATGGGTAAAACTGCTTTTGCGATGTCTGCTGCGCGTAACGCTGCAATCGATCATAATATTCCGATAGGCATTTTCAGTTTGGAAATGGCAACCATTCAGTTAGCTACACGTTTGATCTCTGCCGAAGCGAGAATCAATGCGCACAATGTAAGAACTGGAAAATTTAGAGCAGAAGACGGCGCAAAGATAAGCAGAACTGTTCACAAACTTAGTAAAGCACCAATTTACATTGATGACACGCCTGCAATTTCTATTTTGGAACTGCGTGCAAAAGCGCGCCGGCTGAAAAACGAAAAGAACATTGGTTTAATAATCATAGATTATTTACAATTACTAAGTTCGCATCTACATATGGAAAGCCGCGAACGGGAAATTTCTACAATCTCCCGCTCATTGAAAGCCCTTGCAAAAGAATTAAACATTCCGGTAGTAGCTCTTTCTCAGTTGAACCGCCAAGTTGAATCACGTTCAGATAAAAAACCGATGCTTTCGGATCTGCGAGAGTCCGGCTCTATTGAACAAGATGCAGACGTTGTTCTCTTCTTGTATAGACCTGAGGTTTATGGAATTACTCAATACACAACCGGCGATATGAATGGTGAAACGACAGAAGGGGTTGCGGAAGTTATTATTGGCAAACAGAGGAACGGCCCGGTTGGCGAAGTTAAATTGCGCTTTATGAAAGATTATGCACGTTTCGAAAATCTTGAAAGATTCCGCTCTATAACTCAAAGTGCGGAATTAGTTACAACGCAAGAAGAGCCGCCGTTTTGAGTAATAATTTCCTTCACTGCAAACCTCTTTAAAGGCGAGGGCGATGATTAAAATTGTTTTTCTTTTGATCGTATTCTTATTATTGAATCAACATTCTGCGCAATCAATTTATACTCAAGCGGATGCTGATATTTGTAGATCCAAATTTCAGCTTGCTCTTGATAATAAACTTGCCGAACGCCCCATCAATGAAATCATAATTGAAATTGGTAAAAGTTTTCTCGGAACAGATTACGCAGCAAACTCTCTTGAAAAAGGAGATGAAGAAAAACTTGTTATTCATTTAACGGGGTTGGATTGTTATACTTTTCTTGAAAGCGCTCTTGTTATTGCACGTTGCGTTAAAAGCGGAAAAACTTCGTTTGAAGATTATCAAAGCGAGTTGACTAATGTCCGTTACAGAGATGGAATTTTAAATGAATATACTTCACGGCTTCACTACTTTTCCGATTGGATGTACGACATTAACAAACGGAGAATAGGAAAAGATATTACACAAGAGATAGGCGGCAAACCGTACGTGAAGAAAATAAACTTTATGAGCGCCCATATTGATTCTTACAAACAGTTACAAGCCAATTCAAAATTTGTTGAACAAATAGCTGAGATTGAAAAGGAAATTTCTTCACGCGAGTATTTTTTTATACCGGAGGATGATATTGAAAAAGTTGAAGACAAAATTCAAAGTGGAGACATTCTAGGAATTACAACAAACATTGAAGGACTAGATATTGCACACACTGGAATTGCAATTCGTATGAATAACGGAAGAATACATTTTCTGCACGCGCCTATCGTCGGGCAAAAAGTGCAAATCACTGAAAAACCTCTTACCGACTACATAAAAGGAAACAAGAAGCAAACAGGGATAATGGTTTTAAGACCGCTGTAATTTTATAAGTATTAATACATAAAATACTTTCTTATTTTACAATCAAATATTTGTATCAAAATTATGCCTACTCTAACCTGGATTGGTAAACAAGCTGTAGAAAAACATCATCTCGAAATTCCTTACCGTTTATTGGAATATGATGAATCTCTTTCCGTTGGAGATAAAGAAAGCGGCAACCTGCTTGTGCAAGGAGATAATCTTCACGCACTAAAAGCTTTGCTGCCATATTATGCCGGCAAGGTAAAATGTATTTATATAGATCCGCCTTACAACACTGGTGAAGAGAAATGGATTTATAACGATAATGTGAATTCCGCGGAAATAAAGAATTGGCTTAATGAAGCAGTGGGCGCTGAAGAAGAAGATTTCTCTCGTCATGATAAATGGCTTTGTATGATGTATCCAAGATTAAGCTTATTAAAAAAATTAATGTCAAAAGATGGGGTCATATTTATATCAATTGATGATAATGAATTGAATCGTCTTAAAATAATTTGCGATGAAATATTTGGTCCCAAAAATTTTGTCACATGTTTAGTTTGGGAGAAGAAGAAAAAAGGAACTCATTTAGACAAAAAAAGAATTAGCGTTAAAGAATATATTATTGTTTATTCAAAAGACCACTCCATGTTTTCTGGTTTAATAGGGGAAGTAAGTAAATCACGAGAAACATATCCTTGCATTAATCCTGGTAATGGCAGAAGCTTACGCACTATACCCAAGGGGACTCTTTCTAATTATAAAGAAAAAAATTATTACTTATCAAAAGGGGCTAGAATTTCTTCTGGTAATATGTATCTAGAATTACAAAATGATTTAGCAATAGAAAATGGGCGACTGAAAGAAGACGTTACAATAGATGCAGAATGGAGATATACACAACTAAATTTATCTGATTTCGCACAAAAAGAGGAACTTTATTTTACTCGAGATCTTTATCTGCGCAGAATTGTTGTTGAGCCAAGATATAAAAAGCTAAAAGATTTATTATTGCGTGTTGAATATGAAGCCTTAGATAATCTTAAAACAGAATTAATAAATGAACTTCGGAAAGAGAATAAAGACACAGAAGAAATTAATAGATTAGAAGAAGAAATAGCGTCGCTAGAAAACCTTCATCACATGCGAATCGATGATATAACCAATCTCAATAATACGGGCTGGGGTTCGAATGAAGATGGTGACGATGAATTACGTCAGATTTTTGGGGAAAAAGTGTTTGACTTTCCCAAACCTTCAAAATTGCTAGTAAAACTAGTAGCATCAACTCAATTTACTGAAGGTTATTTCTTGGATTCTTTTGTTGGAACGGGAACTTTCGGACATGCTTTGTTAAAATTAAACAAATATTTTGGTGGCAATCGAAAATTTATACTTATAGAACTCGATGAAAAAATTGCTAAGGAAGTAACTTCAGTTCGTTTAAAAAAGGTTATCAATGGTTTTGCAATCCCAAAGCAAGATGAAACCGTTGAACATATTGAAGGACTTGGAGGCGGTTTCCGCTACTGCAATCTTGGTGCCCCCCTCTTCGATAAATTTGGTAATGTTCTGCAAGGAGTAAAATTCAAAGAGCTTGCGCGTCATATCTTTTTTTCGGAAAATGGCGTTCCTCTTTCAGAAAAAGCAAAACTCAATACACCGCTAATCGGCACATACAAAGGTGTTGGTTATTATCTATTATTCAACGGAATACTTGGTGATAAAACTGTAAACGGCGGTAATGTTCTTACAAGTAAAATAATTGAATCACTTCCAAAGCATAACGGACCAAAAATTATCTTTGGCGAAAGCAACAGATTAAGCGCGGGACGACTTAAAAAAGAAAATATCGTATTCAAACAGATACCTTATGAGATAAAAACGAGTTGATCAGAGGTGAACAATGAAAAAAGAATTGATTCTACAACTACGTTCATCTTTTGAAGAAGCGGCTTACGAAGAAAATGGAATAGAATACTGGCTTGCCCGAGATCTTCAAGAACTACTTGGTTACAGCGATTGGAGAAATTTTCTAAATGCGGTTAATAAGGCAAAGGACTCCTGTAGAAACTCACAAATTGACCCTGATTATCATTTCGTTGACGTCAACAAAACGATAAAACTGCCCAAAAATGCGAGTCGTGAAGTTGATGATATTATGCTAACACGCTACGCTTGTTACTTAATTGCCCAAAATGGCGACCCCCGCAAAGAACAAATCGCATTTGCACAAAGTTACTTCGCATTGCAAACACGTAAGCAAGAACTTCTGGAAGAACGGATTGAACTTATTGAAAGAGTTGCAGCACGCGAAAAATTAATTGCAACCGAAACGGAATTATCCAAAAACATTTACGAACGTGGTGTAGATAATGAAGGCTTCGGAAGAATAAGAAGCAAGGGAGATAAAGCTCTATTTGGTGGTTATACAACTCTTCAAATGAAGAAAAAGCTCAACATTCCGGAGAACCGTCCTTTAGCGGATTTCTTACCTACAATAACAATTAAAGCCAAAGATCTTGCAACTGAAATAACCAATTTCAATGTGAAGAAGAAAGATTTGTTTGGCGAAAATCCTATTGAATCAGAGCATGTAAAAAACAATCAAGATGTTCGCGATCTCCTTGCCAAGAGTAATATTAAACCCGAAGAATTACCTCCAGAAGTAGATATTAAAAAACTGCAACGAAAAGTTAAATCCGAAGATAAAAATATTTTAAAGGACGCAAAAAAACTTAAAGGCAAAGAATAAGTCATAGTCTAAAAAAATAAAGCCCGTTTAAGGCTAGGTAAAAAGAGACTTGCTCAATTTACACCCGGCACATTGCCGACTTTTACCTTAACGAGCTGTTACAAAATAACATAGCGGATTTTATAAAACAACCGTTCGGAATTTCCGAACAATTGTCTATCAAATAAATTAAGTGAATAAATAGTATGCTGAAAATCTATCAACAAAAAACTCTCGATGTTTTATCAAACTATTTGCATAGGTGTGCAATCTACAAAGATGTTAAACGTGCTTATGCCGAAACAACACTGGAAGAATTTAAGCAAGAGGGGATTTATAATGACGCGGGGTTCTCAAATATTCCTTACGTGTGTTTGCGTTTGCCAACCGGCGGCGGTAAAACATTTTTAGCGTCTCATTCAATTCCGATTGCTTGCAAAGAATTGTTGGCAAGAGATTTTTCTTTGGTAGTATGGCTTGTGCCAAGTAACGCAATCTTAGAACAATCTTTCAACTGCCTTCAAGATAATAGCCACCCTTACCGCCAAGTATTGAATGAATATTTTAACGGCAATGTCGAAATTCTAAAAATAGAAGATGCCCGCAGCATTTCCAAAGGCTCGCTTCAATCAAACACAACAGTTATAATTTCTACTTTTGCTTCATGGCGCGTTGATAGAACCGAAGGGAGAAAAGTTTATGAAGAAAACGGAAGTCTTACTTCTCATTTTGAAAATCTAAAACCCGAACAAAAAGAGAAACTTGAAAAATTCAAAGAGTCCAATCTTGTTATTCCCTCTTTGGCAAATGTTGTTTACCTGAACCATCCAATATTTATTATTGATGAAGCTCATAATGCAAGAACAGAATTAACATTTGAGGTTTTGAAAAGATTAAATCCAGCATGTATAATTGAATTTACAGCAACGCCTAAAACTAAAGGAAGTGATCGAAGCAATGTTCTCTACTCTGTTTCTGCCGCCGAATTAAAGAATGAGAACATGATAAAAATGCCAATCGAACTTTTAACCACTGAAGATTGGCAAACCACAATTTCAGATGCGGTAAAAAAACAACAAGAATTAGAACTGATTACAAAAGAGGAAGAAATAAAATCCGCGGAATACATTCGTCCAATAGTTTTAATTCAAGCTCAGCCGGATAGACAAGCTGAGAGCACAATCAATGTTGATGAAGTAAAGAAGTTTCTTCTAGATACTATGAAAATTCCTCAAGAGCAAGTCGCTGTAGCAACTGGAACAGAACGAGGAATTGAAAACAAGGATCTTCTTTCTGAGACAGAACCAATTCGATTTATAATAACTAAGCAAGCCCTCAAAGAAGGTTGGGATTGTCCTTTCGCTTATATTTTTTGTTCAGTTGCAAAAGTAAATTCAAGTAAAGATGTTGAGCAGTTACTCGGTCGTGTTTTAAGAATGCCAAAAGTCCGGCGGAAAGACAGAGAAGAACTTAACCGCGCTTATGCGTTTGTTTCATCAGATAGTTTTTACAATACGGCGAAAAATCTAAAAGATTCTCTTGTCGAATCCGGTTTTACTTCTGTTGAAGCTTCGGAATTGATAGAGATTAGCCAAAAACAGTTGAGCTTTGCTCCATTGTTTGGTAATGCTAAGATTCTATTATCTTCAACATTCGATGAGACAAAACTTTCTTCTGTGCTAAAGAACAAAATTGTTTTTGACAAAGAAGAAAAGACAATCATTCTCAAAGAAACAATAACTGAATCAGAAAAAGAAGAAATCAAATCAATTGTAGAATCAGAAAGCGATAAAGAAGTAATCGAGAAAACATTCCAAGAATTAAAATCATATTCGCATTCGGTTCAATCTCCCTTCAAACAAGGTAAAAAGTTTTCTGTTCCTCAGCTTCTTATTGAGTTTGATGGAGAATGGAGACCTTTTGATGATGAAGTTTTGCTACTTCCCGAATGGAATCTAGCTGCTTGTGATTCCAATATTTCCGATACTGAATTACCTATTAAAGTTGACGCCGGGCAGAAGGGTTTAATAGATGTTGATTCTCAAGGTAATGTTTACAGTTACGATGCTAAAACTATTCAAGAAGAACTTACAAGCATAATTGTATCCAGCACTATGGATAAAGACGGCTTAATTCAGTGGCTTGTCAAAGAGTGCCGGCATCAATCTATTTCTTATTCACAGATAATGGTTTTTGTAACTAATTGTTTGGGAAACTTAATAACATCACGCCATCTTTCAATTGAGCAATTAGTTTTCATTCGATTCAGATTAAGAGATGCATTTCGCGCAAAAATTAAATTCCATTTTGCTGAAGGGAAGAGACATGGATTCCAAACTTATCTTTTCTCACAACCCGGTATTGTTAAAGAACAACTAAGCAGATTTTCAGTCGGTCAAGATTTTGAATTTCACGATTCCTATTTCCCAAATAATGATTACACCGGGTCAACTCATTTTACTAAACATTTTTATGATCGGATTGGTGAGATGAATAACGAAGAAATTGAATGCGCAATGAACATTGATATCAATACTAATGTAGAATTCTGGATAAGAAATTTAGAACGCCAAGAGTTTCATTCATTCTGGCTGCAAACGCCAACAGATAAATTCTATCCCGATTTTATTGTTAAGCTAAAAGATGGAACTATTGTTCTGATAGAATACAAAGGCGAACATCTTTACGATACTCCGGACTCAAAAGAGAAACGGCAAATCGGCGAATTCTATCACAGTGTTAGCGGCGGGAAATGCATATTTAAGATGTTAAAAGGTAGAGACTGGAAAACTTTAGCAATAATACTGAGTGTTGCAGAACCAACTTATTTGCATTGAGGTTTCATCGTCGCTTTGTCACACAGTTACTTTGCAACTTATTTTCCTACCAGCGAAAGCAACACATTAATATTCTCCAAATCCTCTTTCTGGTCTTTTCCTTTTGGAGTTTCTAAAATCTTTGGCACTTTTTCTAATTTTTTGTCATTCATAATATTTGTAAAACCTTCTACACCAATGAAACCTTTGCCGATGTGATCATGCCGATCTACACGCGAGCCTAGCTCTTTCTTGCTGTCGTTCATGTGAATGCATTTCAATAAATCCAAACCAATGATCTCATCAAACTCTTTGATAACTTTTTTGTATTCTTTAGGGTCTTTGATATTGTAACCGGCTGCCCAGATATGCGCTGTATCGATGCACACACACATTCGCTTTTTATCGTCAACCAGATCAATAATTTTTTTTAACTGCTCGAAACGGTATCCAAGCGCAGTGCCTTGCCCTGCTGTTGCTTCTAACATACTTTGAACCTTAAACCCTTTTGTTTGTTCATGCAAAATATTTAAAGATTCGGCAATGAGTTTTATTCCTTCTTCTTCTCCTTGTCCGCCGTGCGAACCCGGATGAAAGTTGAGATAAGGAATACCAAGCTGCTCGCAGCGGTTTAGTTCATCAAAAAATGATTTGCGGGATTTCTCAAGATTTTCCGGATCTTTTGCGCATAGATTTATCAAATAGGAATCGTGAGAGACAACTACTTTTATATTGGACTTGCTCTGCTTTTCTTTGAAAGCAGCAATCTCTTTTTCTGTAAGGTCTTTTGAGAACCAACGGTTATTATTCTTGGTGAAGAGTTGGATTGCCGTAAACCCAAGCGATTGACCGCCGTCAATAGCAGAATCAACTCCGTTGCTTACAAATACGTGCGCGCCAAGTAAGTGTTTCATAAACTACTTTCTGTAATTTGTTTCATAATTTTTTCTGCATTCAACTTTATCTAAAAGATGATAATAAGATTACTCTAAATAAATTTCTAATTTGATGCAAAGATTATATTATTACTTTACTTAAATTATAGAATAAGAGAGATAGATGAAAATATTTATAACCGGCGGAAGCGGAACAATTGGACAATACTTAAATATAGAGTTAAGTAAGAAACATGAAATACTCACTCAATACTACACAAACACCGGCAATTGCAGAAATTATAATTCTGTGCAATTATCAATTGAAGATTACAATAAATTAGAAACTGTATTCTCTTCTTTCACACCGGAAGTTGTTATTCACACAGCTTCTGTTTCCAGCTCTGAGAAAGCGGATCAATTAGCGGCAGATGTTGTATATGATATAAATGTTAATTCAACTATGCGGCTTGCAAAATTATGTGCAAGACATAATGCAAAATTAGTTTATTTATCAACAGATTTAGTTTACGCCGGCTACCGCGGCTCAATGCTAAAGGAGGATGCAAAACTTATCCCAATTTCTCTTTATGCAGAAACAAAATTGATGGGAGAAGTGAAAATTCAAGAAACGTTAGATAATTATTTGATCTTGAGAACGGCTTTACTATTCGGATTCGGGTTGAATCATTCGCGCACCCATTTTCAATTTATATACGAAGAGTTGAAAAATAACAGAGCCGTTAAATTATTTACCGATCAGTTTCGTACGCCGTTCTCATTGCTTGAAGCCGTTCGAATGATTAGTGAATTGATAGAAAAAGATGTAAAGAAAGAAATAATAAACTTCGGCGGAACCGAGCGGTTATCTCGTTACGAGTTAGCAGAAATTCTTTGTGAAGAAGCCGGCTTCGATAAAAATCTTCTTATTAAAACTACTATGGAAGAAGCCGGAGTAATTTATAAAGTTAACGATGTTTCAATGAATACTGAAAAACTCCGCTCTTATGGCATCAATCCGATATTTTGCTGCGATTCAATTAAAAAAATAATTTCTACGGTGAAGAAATGACAATCAATAACGATTATAAATTTATCAAAAGATGTTTTGAACTTGCGCGGGAAGGCGAAGGTTATGTATCGCCAAATCCGCTCGTCGGCGCTGCAATAGTAAAAAATGATAAAATTATTTCAGAAGGATATCATAAAAAATATGGCGGTGCTCATGCAGAAGCAGCAGCCATATCTTCTGCAAATCAAAATTTATTTGGCGCAACTTTGTATTGCAATTTAGAACCGTGCTGTCATACCAATAAACAAACGCCGCCTTGCGTTCCGCAAATTATTTCAAGCGGAATAAAACGAGTTGTACTTTCTAATCTAGATCCTAATCCTTCTGTCAATGGAAAAGGAATTCAGCAGTTGAAAGACGCCGGTATTGAAATTCTTCAAGACATTCTTTCTGATGAAGGAGAAGAACTCAATCGTTTTTATTTCAAGTCAGTCCGCACAAATCTTCCTTATGTAACTATAAAGATTGCGCAATCTAAAGATGGAATGATAAATTCGAACAAAGCTGAAAGAACGCGAATTACGTGTAACGAATCGGAAATTTTTGTACATCATCAAAGAAGCCGTTATGATGCGGTTCTTGTTGGCGCCAATACAATAAATATTGATAACCCTAAGTTGAATGTTAGAAGAGTGAAAGGAAGAAATCCTCTTAGAATAGTTATTGGTGGCAATCTTAATTTGAATTCTAAAGCAGATGTTTTTAACGACGAATTGAAAAACCTAACCTGGCTTTTTACATCTGCTAATTCAGATATTTCAAAAAAAGAATTGTTCAGAAAAAAGGGGGTGAAAGTTTTTGAAATAGAGTCAGATATGAAACTGCGGCTTGATTTGAAATCTGTTTTGATACAACTACATAAAAATAAAATTACTTCAGTTTTTGTTGAAGGCGGAGCGCAAATATTTAATCAGTTTATAGAGCAAAAACTATTTGATGAATTAGTTATTTTAGAAGCGCCGATCCTAATTCGTGAAGGGATAAAACCTTTTCCTGAATGGATGTCCAGATTTGTCGGGAGTCCTTCGGAGGATTCCCGAGGTTTTCTTTTGCGTCAAGTACTGCAATTAAAATCGGTTGAAAAACTTGGCGTGGATGAAAAAAGAGTTTACAGAAAGATTGAACAGTATGAAAAGACAAAATGAGTTGATATTTTAGCATTATGTTTACAGGCTTAATTGAAGAAACCGGAAAACTACTCTCTATTGAAAATATCGCAGGCGGAAAACGCCTTAGAATTTCTATATCAAATTTTTTTGACGACCTGAAAGTTGATGATTCTGTTTCTGTTAACGGCGTATGCCTAACTGTAACGCGCATCGAAAGTAATTCTTTTTTGTGCGACGCCGTTGGCGAAACACTAAACAAAACTACACTTTCAGATATCCAACAGAATGATGAACTCAATCTTGAAAGAGCAGTGCGGCTTTCAGATCGGCTTGGCGGTCATTTGGTTCAAGGACACATCAACGGAATAGGAATCATAACCAATATTGTAAAGTTGGGAGGAAATTATTCTTTCGAAGTGGAAATTCCGGCGCAGCTAACAAAATATGTTGTTGATGAAGGATCAATAGCAATTGACGGGATTAGTTTGACCGTTGCAAAGATAATCGATAAAAAAATTGCTCTTTCAATAATTCCACACACGTGGAGTAAAACAAATCTCAACAAAAGAAAAATTGGCGGTCGAGTAAACATCGAGACAGATATTCTTGCAAAGTATGTTGAAAAGATTCTGCAAGGTTCGAAAACTGAAGATAATAGATTTACTGATAGTTGGTTTAAAAACTTAGGATATTAAAATGGCTGATGATTTTTTAATTTCAAAAATGAATACGATTGAAGAAGCAGTTGAAGATTTCCGAAAAGGGAAAATGATAATTGTTATTGACGACGCCGACCGCGAGAATGAAGGTGATCTTATTATGGCTGCCGAACTCGTTAAGCCGGAAGATATAAATTTTATTACCCGTGAGGCGCGCGGAATTTTATGTGTTGCAATTACAGCTCAACGCGCTAAAGAATTGAGTTTAGAATTGATGGTTGAAGATAATACTGCTCTGCATCAAACTCCTTTTACAATTTCAATAGACTATGTTCACGGAACATCGACAGGCATCTCTGCATTTGACAGGGCTGCAACTATTAGAGCTGCTGTGGATGATAGTTCTAATGCAAACGACTTTGCGCGGCCTGGTCACATCTTCCCTTTGATTTCGAAAGATGGCGGAGTATTAATTCGCGCCGGTCATACTGAAGCTGCTGTTGATTTGGCTCGTCTTGCAAAACTAAAGCCAGCCGGAGTTTTGTGCGAAATTATGGATGAAGACGGCTCGATGGCGCGCACACCACGTTTGATTGAGTTTGCAGCTAAACATGATCTCAAAATTATTACAATCGCTGATCTGATCGAGTATCGAAGAAAGAAAGAAAAACTTGTCAAACGCCGCGTTATGATTGATCTTCCCTCTAAGTATGGAAGTTTTAAGCTGCATCTTTATGAGAGTATTCTCGATTCGAATGATAATCCGATTGCGCTTGTTAAAGGAGAAATAGATAATGACCAGCCGATTCTTGTGCGAGTTCATTCGGAATGTTTGACCGGCGATGTTTTTGGTTCGATGCGATGCGATTGCGGCAACCAGCTTGAAGCTTCTCTATCTATGATCGAAAAAGAAGGTAAAGGCGTTCTTCTTTACATGCGCCAGGAAGGAAGAGGAATTGGTTTAGTAAATAAATTGTTAGCTTATGAACTTCAGGAGGAGGGAAGCGATACTGTTGAAGCTAATGAATTGCTCGGTTTCAAAGCGGACTTAAGAGATTACGGAATTGGCGCGCAAATTCTTAAAGATCTCGGTCTAAGAAAAATTCGTCTTATGACAAACAACCCTAAAAAAATTATTGGTTTAAAAGGTTACGATCTTGAAATTGTTGAACGTGTACCGATCGAAATAGAGCCAACCGTGCAAAATGAAAAATATCTTAAGACTAAGCATGAAAAACTTGGGCACATATTCAGTCATATTACAACTAAAAAGAGTTTTTAAATAATGGAGGATACATGGCAAGAATGATTGAAGGACAGCTTTCAGCAGAAGGAAAAAAGTTTGGAATAGTTATTTCCAGATTTAATGAGATGATTTCGAAAAGTCTTCTTTCTGGCGCGTTCGATTGTCTTGCGCGTCACGGCGCAAACGAAGAAGAAATTACTGTTTCTTTTGTCCCGGGCTCGTTTGAGATTCCTTTAGCCGCAAAAAAAATGGCTGCGTCTAAAAAGTACGACGCTGTAATTTGTTTAGGAACTATTATTCGCGGCGCTACTCCTCATTTCGATTATCTAGCTGCGGAAGTTTCAAAAGGTTTAGCAAACGTTTCTTTGGAAACAGAGGTCCCGGTTATTTTTGGAATAATTACTTCAGACACAATTGAACAAGCAATTGAAAGAGCCGGCACCAAAGCTGGTAATAAAGGATGGGATGCCGCACTGAGCGCAATAGAAATGGCTGACTTGATTAAAAAGCTTTGAAATAATGGAACGCAGATCTTTATTATTGTTTAAGATGTTTTATGATTTATCTTAATGAATCATAATCATCTGTGCCTAATGCGGCAAGCATAAAAATTTGCGTTCTATTTCCCTTTTAATCTTCCCAACTTACTTTTCAGTAATTCATTTACTATTTGCGGGTTGGCTTTACCTTTAGTTTCCTTCATTATCAGCCCGACAAAAAAACCGAGGACTTTATCTTTGCCGCTCAAATACTCTTCAACTTGTTTCGGGTTTGCAGAAAGAATTTTATCAACAGCCATTTCAATTTCACCGGTATCGCTTATCTGAACAAGATTCTTCTCTTTAACAATTTCATTTGGTTCTTTATTTGTTTTTAACATTTCCGGAAATATTTCTTTAGCAATCTTTCCGCTGATAACATTATCGTTAATCAGCATAATCAATCTTCCAAGGTTCTCTGCCGAAACGGGAAATTCGTTAATAGAAATTTTTTCATCGTTAATAACTTTTAGAACATCTGTCATAATCCAGTTGCTGGCGGATTTATAATCATTCGTTACTGTTAGAACTTTTTCATAATAATCAGCAAGTTCCCGCGATGAAGTGAGAACTTCAGCGTCATATTTTGGAAGCAAGTATTGATTTGTGAATCGTTCTTTTCTTGCATCCGGCAGTTCCGGCATTGAAGAAGCAATTTCGCTTTTCCATTTTTTGTCAACAACTACCGGCATAAGATCGGGGTCAGGGAAGTAGCGGTAATCATGTGCTTCTTCTTTACTGCGCATCGGTTTAACCACATTTGAATCTGCATCCCACAAAAGTGTTTGCTGAATAATCTTTCCGCCCTCTTCAATAATATCAATTTGCCGTTCGATCTCAAACTCAATTGCTTTTTCAACATTACGGAATGAGTTCATATTTTTTACTTCGGTCTTTGTTCCAAATTTTGTTTCCCCTTTTAATCTCACTGAAATGTTTGCATCGCATCGCAGAGAACCTTCTTCCATGTTGCCGTCGCAAATTCCAAGATAAGTTAATATCTGCTTTAGTTTTGTTAAGTAGAGATAAGCTTCTTCGGCAGAGCGCATATCTGGCTCGCTCACAATTTCCATCAATGGCGTTCCGCAGCGGTTAACGTCGATCATAGTCGTGTAACCTTGATCATGAATCGATTTGCCTGCGTCTTCCTCCATGTGAATTCTGGTTATGCCAATATCTTTTTTCAAACCGTCTTTGAATTCAATAGTGATTTTACCGTATTGGCAAATAGGTTCTTCATACTGAGAAATTTGATAACCTTTCGGAAGATCGGGGTAAAAATAATTTTTGCGCGCAAAAATTGAGCGCTCATTTATCTTGCACTCGGCTGCTAGTCCCATCAACACAGTAAACTCAACCACTTTTTTATTCATCACCGGAAGAACACCTGGATGGCCGAGGCAAACGGGACAAACATTAGTATTAGGAGGCGCTCCAAACTTGGCAGAACATCCACAGAAAATTTTTGTATCGGTCAATAATTGCGCGTGAACTTCTAACCCGATAACGGCTTCGTATTTTGAATTCATTATTAATAAAAAATGTTATTAACTAAACAAATATAAAAATTTTAGTCTTAGTAAACGACCATTTGAACTTCGCTGTAATTATTTTGACAGATATTCCTTAATTTTAATACAACTCTAAATAGAGGGAAGGAATGAAAGTTGACTTTTTAATTTTTTCTGCTCATCCAGATGATGCTGAACTTTCTATGGGCGGAACAATTGCAAAATTAACCGCTGCCGGATTAAAAGTTGGAATTGTTGATCTGAGCAAAGGAGGACTTGGCACGCGCGGTTCGGCTGAAAAAAGAATGAAAGAAGCAAACAGATCTTCTGAAATATTAAAATTAACAGTTAGAGAAAATCTGGGATTAAAAGACGGCTCGATAAAATTTAATGAAAGATACTTGAAGAAGATCATTTCAAAAATACGGAAGTACCAGCCAAAAATTATTTTTGCGCCATATTTTAACGACCGCCATCCCGATCACATAGGAACAAGCCAGCTTGTAAAAGAAGCAATGTTCTTTTCCGGGCTGCCCAAAATTATTACAAAAGATAAAGAACAAATTCAGAAGCCGTTCCGTCCGCAAAAACTTTTTTATTATATGCAGACATACGAATTCAAACCGACATTTGTTGTTGATATAAGCGGTGCATTTGAAACAAAGATGAAAGCTATTCTTGCATTCGATACGCAGTTCCACAATTCCGAAAGCAGAGAACCGGAAACATTTATCAGTCAGCCGATCTTTCTTCAGTTTATAGAAGCAAGAGCGAAATATTTTGGTTTCAAGATTGGAAAAGAATACGGCGAAGCATTCTACAGCGAAGAAGAGTTAGAAGTTGATCTGTTCAGTTTTATATGAATCTTAGTATAACTTTTGGAATCTAATGACTAAAAATGAAGGGAGAAATTATGGCGTACTATAATTCTAAAGTTGTTGATTATTCATTTGAAGATGTGCTTATAAAGCTTACTGAAGAATTAAAGAAAGAAGGATTCGGCGTTCTGACTGAGATTGATGTAAAAGAAACTTTAAAGAAAAAGCTTGATGTTGATTTCCGGAAGTACAAGATATTTGGAGCTTGTAACCCACCGTTAGCATACAAAGCTTTAAAAATGGAAGAGAACATTGGTGTTTTAATGCCATGCAATGTAGTTGTGCAGGAAAGAGAAGATAGTAAGGTTCAAGTGAGCATGGTTAATCCGATGGAATCTATGCAGGCGGTTAATAATGAGGCGCTTGGAGATGTCGCGAATGATATAACTTCGCGACTGCAAAAAGTTTTGGTAAATCTTTAAGCGCAAAGAAATTACGCAAAGGTCGCAAAGATTCTTAGCGTGTTTTGCGGTTAATTTGGAACAGAGTTAACGTGTAAGTTTTTTGTATTTGATACGATGCGGAATTTCCGCGTCCTTGCCCAGACGTTCTTTTCTGTTCGCTTGATAATCTGAAAAGTTTCCTTCGAACCAAACAACTTTACTATCTCCCTCAAAAGATAAAATATGAGTGCAGATTCTATCGAGAAACCATCTATCGTGGCTTATTACAACAGCGCAGCCGGCAAAATTCAACAAACCTTCTTCCAATGCGCGCATTGTGTTAACATCTAGATCGTTTGTCGGTTCATCAAGAAGAATAACATTAGCGCATTGTTTCAAAGCGATAGCAAGATGTACTCTATTTCTTTCCCCGCCTGAAAGAACGCCGACTTTTTTCTGCTGTTCAGCGCCGCTAAAATTAAATTGCCCAACGTAAGCGCGAGAGTTTTGTTCTTTTTTCCCTAATTGAATAATCTCATTGCCATCGGAAATCATTTCCCAAACTGATTTATCCGGGTCAAGCAGATCGCGGCTTTGATCAACATAAGCAAGTTTAGCTGTATCGCCGATTCTAAACGTTCCGCCGTCCGGTTTTTCCTGCCCAACAATTATTCTAAACAAAGTTGTTTTGCCTGCGCCGTTAGCGCCGATCACTCCTACTATTCCTCCAGGCGGTAATTTGAAATTGAGATCATCGAACAAAAGTTTATCGCCATAACCTTTAATAACATTCTTGGCTTCAATTACAACGTTACCCAACCGAGGCCCGGCAGGTATATAAATTTCTAATTCTTTCTGTCTCTTTTCACTCTCTTCATTTAGCATCTGTTCATAAGAGCTGATCCTAGCTTTAGATTTAGCATGCCTTCCACGCGGAGACATTTTGATCCATTCCAGCTCGCGCAGTAAAGTTTTTTGTTTTTCACTTTCTTTTTTTCCCTCAAGCTGCAATCGCTGCTGTTTTTGCTCCAGCCAGGAAGAATAATTTCCTTTCCAAGGAATTCCTTCCCCTTTATCGAGTTCTAATATCCATCCGGCAACATTATCAAGAAAATATCTATCGTGAGTTACGGCTATAACAGTTCCGGGATAACGATTAAGTTCGGCTTCAAGCCACGCAACTGTTTCAGCATCAAGATGATTAGTAGGTTCATCGAGAAGGAGAATGTCCGGCTTTTTCAAAAGCAGTCTGCATAAGGCAACTCTTCTTCTTTCACCGCCGGAAAGAACTTTAATGGGAGTATCTCCTGGAGGACAACCTAGAACATCCATAGCCATTTCGAGTTTTGAATCTATATCCCATGCGCCAAGGCGATCAAGTTTTTCTTGAACTTTACCTTGTTTTTCAAGAAGGTCGTTCATCTCCTCATCGCTCATCGGTTCAGCAAACTTGGCGTTTATTTCATCATACTCACGAAGAAGACCAACAACTTCCTGAACTCCTTCTTCAACAATTTGCCGCACTGTTTTTGTGTCGTCAAGTTTTGGTTCTTGTTCAAGCAAGCCAACTGTGTATCCAGGAGAAATTGCTATCTCGCCATTAAAGTCTTTATCAACGCCGGCAAGAATCTTTAGCAGCGTACTTTTACCTGAACCATTTAGACCGAGCACGCCGATCTTTGCGCCGTAGAAATATGAAAGATAAATGTCTTTCAAAACAGGCCTATTGTTATAATACTTACTAACGCCAATCATCGAATAGATTACTTTATTTGGTTCGTTAGACATCTTTTCTCCGTTTAACTTTTGGCAAAATTTGTTTATAGAACATTTAATTTTTTTGCTTTCGCATCTTCCATCAAAACTTTGTAGGAATAACCGTAACCAAAATCTTTGTTTAAGGAAATTATTCCTTCAAAAGTAATAACATCTCCAACGGCAACAACATCATTGGTTGTAACTGTTAAATCGAAATTATCGCCGCTTGACGTTCCATCTTGAATATGAATCCAATTTTTCTTCATAATTCCAAGATTAATTTTTACAACTTTGCCTTTGATCTTAACGGTTTTGTTTGCATAAGAATTTATATTAGAAAATAGTTGAGCAATAGTTATTCCGCCTGCTTCAGGTTCAATGGTAATGTTTTCTTTTTCGATCGTTGGTTTTTGTGGCGTGGCTTTCATGCCAGGGCTTGATGCTGCATGGGGTACCTTACTTAGATTATCAACAAATAGAATAGATTCGAATGTTCGTTTCAATTCTTTGCTTTCAAAATTTTTCATTTCCATTGCTGTCTGATAAAATAAAGTTTCTCCTGGTTTAACATCCATAGCGGCTACTGCCATCCAATATTCTTTATCGCCTTCTGTGACTCTGACGTAAGTGTATCCGCTAACCTGAATTGTTTCTTGAGCAACTACCTGATGTACGTTTGATTTCACTTGTGCCTGAGGTTGTTCTTCTTTTTTTGAACATGCAGAGAAGACAAAAACAATTGCTGTTATTATAACAAATAACTTTAGTCGCATTCTTATTCCTTTAATTTTATTGAAAATATTGTATGGCAAATATAAGCAAAAGAGATAAGTCGAATTTATAAAAACGATGTTATCTCAAACACGTTTCGTGGTTTTTGAAATAATTAAGATGCTTAAACAAGCCTGCATTGGATACAGTCCATGATTCAACATGACAAATAGAATCAGTTGCATGCATCGCAATTGCTGCATGGCTGCTCGCCGTGAAAGCCGAAGTAATCTGAAATAAATACTCTTCTGCATGTAATTGATTTGAAGTAATTCACAACCGAAAGAAGTTTTTTGTTATCGTTCAGAAGTTTTTCTTTTAGATATGAATCATCGTGAAGTTCATGAGGGAGTTCGTCAACAACTTGTAAATTTTTATTTTCGACCAAACCCTCCGTTACGCCATAACGTTCTAACATAGCAAGAACAGTTTCTACGCGAAAATCATTTTTGTCTTTAAAACTCATCTGCTCTCGAATGTAATCAGCACCCATAGAGTTTATAGCATCAATATTGTTTTTTAGAAAGTCATACATACGCGAATAATAATTTGAATCCGGATTTGCCCATTTAATAAATTCCATTTGAGTGTAAAGATCTTGCTGATTGTAAAGAAGCATGCACAAAGAATCTTTGCCGTCTCTGCCTGCTCTTCCTATCTCTTGATAATACGATTCTATTGAAGAGGGAATTTCTGCATGAATTACAAAACGTATATCCGGTTTGTCTATACCCATTCCGAATGCGTTTGTTGCTAAGATTAAATTTTGTTTTCCCGAAAGGAAATTTCTCTGTGTTCTTTTTCTTTGTAGCGGCTCCAGCTTGCCGTGATAGATGCCATGCTTGAAACCTTTATCGCCGAGTATCTGAGAATAGTATTCTAATTTTTTGATGAGAGCAAAATAAATAATTCCGGGTCCTTTGTATTTATCCAACACTTTGTAAATCGCATCAAGAGTTTCTTTTTCATCATAGACGTCTGTGGTTTCTAACCGTAAATTTGGTCTTTCAATTCCTTCGTGAAAAATTTTGATTTCGCTTTTTGTGAGACCAAGTTTTGAAATGATATCCTTCTGCACAACCGGTGTAGCAGTAGCAGTGAGAGCTATTGTTAATGGATTATTTATTATTTCTCTGAATTCTGCAATGCGAGAATAATCGGGTCTAAAATCGTGTCCCCATTCCGAAATACAATGCGCCTCATCGACTGCAAGCATAGAAACATTCGCAGTTTTGATTGCATCAACAAAATCTTTTTTGCGGAATCTTTCCGGCGTTACATACAGTAGTTTGATTTTACCGTCAACAAATTTTTTTAATCTTTCTTTTCTCCGTCCCAGCGTTACAGCGGAGTTGATAAAATCAGCGGGAATATTTTTCTTCTTCAGCGCATCAACTTGATCTTGCATTAACGCAATAAGCGGACTGATTACGATAGTTCCGCCGTCAAACATTAGAGCGGGGAGCTGGTAACAAATTGATTTGCCGCCGCCGGTCGGCATAAGCACAAGACAATGCGCCCGCTCGGTTAACAATCTGTTGATGATCTTTTCCTGCTGTCCGCGGAATGATGTATGACTAAAATATTTTGTAAGCGCTTCTTTGGGTATCAGTGTTGTATCCTTTTAAAATTTGCATCGCAATTTATCATTTAATGTGATCTTTTGGGAATAGCAAAGAATGCAATTATTCCAAGTAGAAGAAAAATATAAATTTATCAGATATGCGGATCTTTCCGCTTAATGCAATTGCCCTTATTCATCAACATATTGACCTTGTGCCAGAACTTCTAAACTAATTGGTCCATTCATATTCCAATAAATTGGTCCGGCTATTTCTAAAAAAGCATTACCGATTATACAGACAACTAATGGAATCCAGTAGCCGGATAAAAGTTTGTCTATGCCATTTGATAAAGAATCTATGAATGAAATATCATTTAACAGGAATTCTATAGTAACAGATAAACCCAAAGCTCCCGATAATGCCCAATAGCCAAATTCGAACATACCAACCATTACTGCCCAATACATATTTCTCTTTTTGAAGTATCCGATTAAAATTCCTACGGTTAACCCTTGCAGAATTGCTAAGAATGGAAAAATCAAAATAATTCCTAATAGGAAAAAGAGAATGACCGCTGGCAGAATTATTAAAAATATAAAAGCTGTTGTGGCAGATAAAAATTTCTTTGCTATCCATAGCTTTAGTAAATTTTTGAAAGGAGCGTGTCGGAACTTCTGAATTGATTTATTCAAAAACAACTTGTGCATTCTTTCTGCGCGCTTATTTCTTTTTCTAATAAGTGTAATACCGATAATTAGAGTAATCCAAACAATTGAATAAACGATAATGAGTATTGCGTACACGCTTATAGATTCCATTTTATTTTTCCTTTAAGTGAACGCCAATTTGCAAAACAAAATCTTTTCTGAAAGTTAGATAACCAAAAAATAGTCTTGTCAGTTTCTTTTAGTTTACTATTATCCGCTTAAAAATAAGTTAACTATATGTTATATTAAATAACAACCGCCGCTAAGAATCTATAAAGAAATTAAAACTTTTCAAATTAGTTTTTAAGTCCGCAGTATTATTAACTATGTTTTTGAATATTGTAACATTTAGCCGTAAAAAAGAACTTATATTTAGGCAGACAATTTTGGAATAGAATGACTAAAGTATCTCTTAGAAGAAACGAAGAACAAAGAATTAAACAAGGACATCTCTGGATTTTCAGCAATGAGATTGAAAAGGTTGAAGGCGAATCATCGAATGGAGATGTTGTGCAAGTCTATGATTCGCGTAACAATTTTATTGGCTGCGGATTTTACAACGCCAACTCTTTAATTGCTGTCCGGATAATTTCAAATAAAGAAAAAGTTGATCTTTCAAAACTTTTCCGCGAACGTTTGCAGGAAGCTTATAATTTTAGAAAATCTGTTTATCCAAATCGCTGTTCATTCCGAATGATTTTTAGTGAGAGCGATTTTATGCCGGGACTTATAATTGACAAATACAACGATACATTTGTTCTTCAGGTCTATTCTGCCGGCATGGAAAAAAACATTGAACTTATCACAAAAATATTACAGGAAGATTTTTCAGCGGAAAATATTTTTACTAAAGGGGAAGAACATTTTAGAAAACTGGAAGGTTTGCCGATTGAAAATAAAATTTATCTTGGAAAGATGAACGAAGAGATTATATCAGACGGCAGTGTGAAATACAAAATAAATTTTGTAACTGGACACAAAACCGGGTTTTACTTCGATCAATGCGATAACCGCGAATTCTTTGAAAAGTTTTGCAATAATAAAGCAGTGCTTGATTGTTTCTGCAATTCAGGCGGGTTTGGTTTGCACGCAGCGCGCGGCGGAGCAGCGGAAATTATCTTTGTTGATTCATCATTCGAAGAGATAAAAAATGTACAAGAAAATTTTTCACTTAATGAATTCAAATGCAAAACAGAGTTTGTTCAATCAGATGTTTTTGATTATCTAGAAAAATGTAAAGCCGAGAACAAGACTTTTGACGTGATCAACTTAGACCCCCCGGCATTTGCGAAGAATAAAAAAACATTAGCAACGGCAATAAAAGGTTACGAAAAGTTAAATCGGCTCGCTATGGATTTGTTGAAAAACGGCGGATTGCTGTTCACATCGTCCTGCTCTCATCATCTAAAAGAAGAAATGTTTTTAAAGGCGATCAACACAGCCGCAATCAAAGCCGGAAAAAAGATTCAACTTTTTTATTTCAATAATGCTTCGCTTGATCATCCTTCGCTCCCTACGATGGAAGAAACGGTTTATCTAAAGTTTACCGCTCTGCGAGTTAGTAACTCACCTTACGTGTCACAATTTCGGGGCATAACATGAGTTTGTAAATAGAAGGCAGATCGTTATTCCTACGATAGTAAGGATCGCTTATGATTTTTTATGAATCAATCTTAATGAATCATAATCATCATAAAATATCTGCGTGCTATTGCTTTCTCTAAATTGCCATACAATTTTCTTATATTTGCCCCGCAAAAATTCTTTCTACATTAACAGATATTTTAACAAGAATACAGAAACTTTAGCATCTTCAAGTTTGTAGAAATCATTCGATTTATAAAAACAGAGAGGGTTCAAATTGGATATTACAGCACTCAACGAAAAAATTAGAAGAGAAAGCGAGTTCATCGATATTCTTTTCAATGAGATCGGAAAAACTATTGTTGGGCAAAAAGCAATGCTCGAACGATTAGTTGTAGGTTTGCTTTCAAACGGGCACATATTGCTTGAAGGCGTGCCAGGCTTGGCTAAAACACTCGCAATAAAATCTCTTGCCGCTTCTATGAAATCTAAATTTCAACGGATACAATTTACACCGGATCTTCTTCCAGCCGATTTGATCGGGACGCTAATTTATAATCAGAAAGAGGGGAACTTTACAATTAAGAAGGGACCTGTGTTTGCGAACTTTATACTCGCAGATGAAATCAACCGCGCACCGGCAAAAGTTCAAAGCGCGCTTCTTGAAGCGATGCAGGAGAGGCAGGTAACAATTGGCGAATCAACTTTCAAGTTGGATGATCCTTTTCTTGTTCTCGCAACTCAAAACCCAATTGAACAGGAAGGAACATATCCTTTGCCGGAAGCGCAAGTAGATCGTTTCATGCTGAAGGTGAATATAACTTATCCGTCGCGTGAAGAAGAACAAAAAATTATGAAGCTGAATACTTTGTCAGATGGATTAAATATAAATCCCGTGATCGCCCCGGAAGATATTTTGAAAGCGCGCAAACTTGTTCGGGAAATTTATGTTGATGAAAAAATCGAGAAATATATTCTTGATATTGTTTTCGCAACACGCAGTCCGAAAGATTTTGGTTTGGATGAATTGACTGAACTAATTAGTTACGGCGGATCGCCGCGCGCATCAATCAATCTTGCGTTAGGCGCCAGAGCAATGGCTTTCATTCGCCGCAGAGGTTACGTAATTCCGGAAGATGTTCGTTCGATTTGTTCCGATGTATTGCGTCATCGTATTGCTGTTACTTATGAAGCAGAAGCTGAAGACATTACTTCGGAAATAATTATATCGAAGATACTCAACAAGATTGAGGTCCCTTGATATTTATTTCATGCTCTTGTTCGTGATCGTAATCGTGATCTCAAACCGCGTGCAACACCTAGAACACGAGCAAGAACATAATTAAGAAAAAAAATAATTAAACAGATATGCTTACAAAAAAATTATTAAAACAGGTTAAGCAAATTGAGATTCGCACACGAGGAGTAGTGAACGAGGTCTTTTCCGGCGAATACCATTCTGTGTTCAAAGGTAGAGGAATGGAATTCTCGGAAGTGCGCGAGTATAATTTTGGCGATGATATTAGAAATATCGATTGGAATGTTACGGCGCGATTTGGTCATCCTTACATAAAAATATTTGAAGAGGAACGTGAACTGACCGTTATGCTTCTTGTTGATATGAGCGGTTCGCTTCTGTTTGGTTCGGTTGAAAAGACAAAACAGCAGATTGCCGCTGAACTGAGCGCTATTCTTGCTTTCTCTGCTTTGAAGAATAATGATAAAGTCGGATTGATTTTATTCACCGATAGAATTGAAAAGTTTGTTCCGCCGAGAAAAGGGAAGAGTCATTCTTTAAGAATCATCCGGGAAGTACTTTCCTTCGAGCCGCAGGGAAATCGAACAAACATCTGTCAAGCGCTCGAGTATTTCAATCATACAATTAAAAAGAAAGCGATCGTGTTTTTGATCTCCGATTTCATCGATATTGGTTACGATAAGATTTTAAAAATTGTTGGTAAGAAACACGATCTTATAGGAATTGTGCTTCGCGACCAGCGAGAAAAATCTCCGGTCGAAGCCGGTCTAATAAAATTCCGCGATGCTGAAACAGGAGAGATACGGTTTCTTGATACGAGCGATAAAACTGTTCGTCGAGCTGTTACGGAAGAGCACAAACACTGGATGGAATACCGCCGCCAGCTTTTTGTTTCCAGCAGATTGGATACAATTGATATAGAAACTTCCGGCTCGTATATAAAACCACTCGTAAATTTCTTTAAGCTGAGGGAAAAGAGATGGTAAAGTTTTTACGGCTCGTTTTGATCGGTTTATTTTTTTCATTCTCTTTTCTCTCCGCTCAAAATATAAAAGTAAGCGCAACTACTGATACTTCAATCTATAAAGTCGGCGATTATATTAAATACCAAATAGAAATTACTTACGAAAAAGGAGTTGTAGTTTATCTTCCATCTGTAAAAGACAGTATAAAAATTCTTGAGTTCATTCAAACATTGCCATCAGAAAAAAAAGAAGTTGATAATAAAATTATCGAGCGCTACAATTTTATTTTTTCAAAATACGATTCAGCTCAAGTAACAATTCCGCCTCTTACAATTGCTTACACTGAATGGAATAGCGGTATAAAAAAGTTTATCAAAACTAATCCAGTTACAATAACCATTCGAACTTTACCAGTTAATGTACAAGAAGATATTCGCGACGTAAAAGAGCCGATGAAACTTCCGTTAAACTGGCTGCTGATAGGATTGATCGTGTTAATTGTTTTTCTATTACTTGCGGCAGCTTATTATCTATACCGTTACTACAAAAGGAAAAAGCAAAGTAAAGAACAACTGCTTCCGGCGATTATTATTCCTCCGCATAAAATTGCGCTTGCAAAACTTTCAGCGCTCGAACAGAAAAAACTTTGGCAAAACGGATTAGTGAAACAGTATCACAGTGAAGTAACGGAAATTGTACGTCAGTATTTTGAAGATAGATTCAACTTCAGAGCGCTTGAAATGACATCCGCTGAAATTTTAGCAGCGCTCAGTTATTTGGATGGAGGAAAGACAATTGTTGATACAGCAGGCAATTTTTTTAGCAATGCAGATTTAGTAAAGTTTGCTAAATTCGAACCGATGCCCAAAGTAAATGAAGATATGATGAAGCAAGCTTACGAGATTGTTTATCATACAATTCCTGCGCCCCCGCAGCAAATAATAAACGAGGCGCAAAATGTTCGGTGATGTAACATTCGCTTATCCTTTTTTATTGTGGTTTCTGCTCCTTGTTCCGGCAATTGCATATTGGTATTGGAAAAAGCGCAACTCTGTTACGCCGAATTTTACTTTTTCATCTTTACAAATTTTCAGCAGAGCGCCTAAAACACTAAAAGAAAAACTTGTTCATCTTCCTGCATGGTTAAGGATTGCCTCGTTTGCGTTTTTTGTTATTGCAGCTGCGCGTCCGCAAAGTTTTTCCAGCGGCGAAAATATTTTTACCGAAGGAATTGATATTGCAATGGTGCTTGATATTTCCGGTAGTATGCTAGCCGAAGATTTTAAACCAAACCGTCTCGAAGCTGCAAAAAAAGTTACAGATGATTTCATTAAAGGAAGAACTACAGATAAAATCGGTCTTGTAATTTTTTCCGGAGAAAGTTTTACACAATGCCCTCTTACAATTGATTACAATGTTTTGCGGAATTTGTTAAGTGAAATTAAAAGCGGAATGATTGTAGACGGAACAGCAATTGGAAATGCAATTGCAAACGGTGTGAATCGTTTGAAGGACAGCAAATCTAAAAGCAAAGTGATGATTTTATTGACAGACGGCGTGAACAATGCAGGAGAAATCGATCCGATCACCGCAGCGCAAATTGCACAAAAGTTTGGAATAAGAATATATACAGTCGGAGTCGGAACAATTGGCGAAGCGCCATATCCGTTTCAAACTCCATTCGGTATCCGGTATCAAATGGTTCCGGTTGAGATTGATGAGAATGTTATGAAACAAATTTCTGCAATCACAGGCGGGAAATATTTTCGCGCAACAAACAACAGAAAATTAGTTGAGATTTACGAAGAGATCGATCGTTTGGAAAAAACGCGCGTAGAAGTTACTTCATATAGAAACGCAAAAGAACTTTTTTACGGCTGGGTTTTTGTCGGTTTGTTTTTACTTCTTGCCGATATTGGATTATCAAGAACGTATTTTAAAAAATTACCATAGGAGTAAAACGAGCATTAACCCGTTCAAAAAATATTAGGCGAACCGAAGTTCGCACTACAAAAAAATATGATACGATTTGCACATAGCGAATATCTTTATCTGCTCTGGCTTATACCGCTTTTAATAGCTGTATATTGGTTTACTTTTAAAAAGCAGAACAACCTTCTCGAAAAGTTTGCCGGCGTTAAACTTGGTGAAGTTCTTTTTCCATTGAGAAGCAATCTTAAACTGTCATTCAAATTTGGATTAACGCTCTTTGCTATTGTTTTGATAATTGTAGCACTCGCAAATCCGCAGATCGGAACCAAGATTGAAGATGTTAAGCAGATCGGGATAGAAATTTACATCTTGCTTGACGTTTCTCGAAGCATGGGTGCTGAAGATATTAAACCGAGTCGTTTGGAAAAAGCAAAATTCGAGGTTGCCAAACTCATTCAAAAATTACAGGGTGATAAAATTGGCTTGATTGTATTTGCGGGACAAGCATACATTCAGTTTCCGCTAACATCAGATTATTCTGCGGCAAATTTATTTTTGCATGCAGTGGACTTCAATTCAGTTCCACAGCCGGGCACGGCAATCGGTGAAGCAATTGATCTCGCGCTCAGATCATTCCGCTATGATGACGAAACAAAAAAAGCAATTGTGGTTATAACTGATGGCGAAGATCACGAAGGGAATATTGATTCGGCGCTTGAAGAGGCAAACTCGAAAGACGTATCAATTTATGCAATCGGTTTCGGTTCGCCCGCTGGAGTTCCAATTCCGCTTTATAATGAATCCGGTGTTCAGCTCGGTTACAAGAAAGATAACCAAGGCAACGTTGTTCTCACTAAACTTGATGAAAGTATTTTGAAAACGATCACAGAAAAAACTAATGGAAAATATTACCGCGGCAGCAATACTCAAGACGAACTTGAAGCCATCTATAACGATCTTGCAAAAATTCAAGAGAGTGAATACGGAACAAAAAGAATCACAGAATATGAAGATAGATTTTATTATTTCTTAATACCGGCAATTCTGATCTTGCTAGGCGAATTTTTTATCTCATCAAACAAATCCAAATGGTTTTCTAAGTTTGAGAAGTTGAGAGAGGTGAAATCGTTATGAAAAGGAATTGTTTACTGCTTGGAATTCTTTTTTTTACATCTGTTGCATTTGCGCAGAGCAAAAGAAGTCTGAATAACGACGGCGTTGAGCTTTACTCAAATAAAAAATATGCAGATGCAGAAGTGAAATTCAAAAAAAGCCTGGAAAAAGATCCTGAATTATTTCAAGGGCATTTTAATCTTGGCGACGCTTATTACAAACAAGGCAGATACGACGAAGCTATTCAATCTTACAAAAACTCTTTGCAATTCACCGATGATAAAATTAATCAAGCTAAAGTCCATCACAACATCGGCAACGCTTTATTGAAACAGCAAAAGTATAAAGAGAGTATCGGGGCATACGCCAATTCACTCAAACAAAATCCAGATGATCTTGAAACAAAATACAATCTTTCTTATGCTTTGAATATGCTGAAACAAAATCAAAAACAGCAGAATAAAAACGATAAGAATCAAGACAAGAATAAAGATCAACAGCAGAATCAAAATCAACAAAACGATCAAGACAAAAAAGATCAAAACAAAGAAAAGCAGCAAAATCAACAGCAGCAAAAAGATCAGATATCTAAAGAAGAAGCGCAACGTATCTTAGAAGCATTGAAGAATAATGAAACCGATTTGCAGAAAAAATTACGCAAGATGAAAGGCAAACCGGTTGTAACAGAAAAAGATTGGTGATTAAACCGAGACTAATAAAATTTTTTTCAGTATCAGGTATCTAGTATCAAGTTTTGAGAATCAAATGCCAAAAAATGAATCAAAAAAATATTTATTAACTATTATTCTTCTTCTGTTTGGACTTTTTATTCAAACAATAGAAGCACAACAATTCAACGCAACTGTTGATAGAACAACCATCGGGCAATATGATCGGTTTCAAGTATATTTTACTTTTGAAGGGGGAGAGATAAGCGGAATTAGTAATTTTCGTCCTCCTGCTTTTAGCGGATTTAAAATTCTAAGCGGACCAAATCAATCTTCGAGCATGCAGATAATAAACGGAAAAGTTTCTGGTTCGCTCACATATTCATACATACTTGTTCCCTCCAACATAGGCGATTTTACAATTTCCTCTGCATCAATTGAATACAACGGAA
Source organism: Melioribacter sp. (assembly GCA_020723965.1). Taxonomy (GTDB): domain Bacteria; phylum Bacteroidota; class Ignavibacteria; order Ignavibacteriales; family Melioribacteraceae; genus DYHW01. The sequence goes on from DYHW01000002.1 coordinate 166,186, forward strand.
AAACTTACTACTCAGAACCGATTAAAATAAAAGTTGAAAAAGGAACCCTTCAGCAGCAGAAGGAGAGCGCCGGCGGTTATTCGCAAGAGGAGCTTGGCAAAAATGTTTTTATACTTGCCGAAGCAAACAAAACGCGCGCACTTTTGGGAGAACAAATTACTGTTACATACAAACTTTTTACGAAATTAAATATAGCTTCTCCTCAGATTTCAAAACTACCATCGTATGAGGGATTTTGGGCAGAAGAAGTTGGTCCACTGCAAAACATAAATTTTGATGTTGAGATGTATAAAGGCGAGCGCTACCGAGTTGCAAAGATTAAACAAGTTGCGCTCTTCCCAACAAAGACGGGCACGCTATCAGTTACTCCATTCGAGTTGAACATTCCGGTAATTGTAAAAAAGAAAAAGACAGGCACTGATATTGTCGATGAGTTCTTCAATGATTCTTTTTTTGGCAGAACAGAAACGGTTGAGTATCAAGCGCGGTCTAACACAATTAAAGTTGTAGTTGATCCGCTGCCGGCAAACGCTCCGGCTTCATTCTACGGCGCTGTAGGAGATTTTAGTTTTAAGGCGGAAGCAGATAAAAGAAACGTTGTTACTAATGAAAGTATTACTCTTCGATTAACAATTAGCGGTAGCGGTAACATAAAACTTTTAAAAATGCCCGAGCCGCAACTGCCCGCAGGTATCGAAAAGTATGAGCCAAAAGTTATTGAAAATATTAACAGGGGAGCGGTGATATCCGGTCAGAAAATAATTGATTATTTAATCGTTCCGCGCGTTGCGGGAGAAAAAGAGATCCCCCCGATCGAGTTTACTTATTTTAATCCTTCTTCAAAAAAATATATTACTCTGAAATCGCAGCTTTATAAAATTGATGTTAAACAGGGACTTGGCGGAATAGAAACTGCTTTGCAAGGATTTTCTAAAAGCGATGTGAAAATGCTTAGCGAAGATATTCGATATATAAAAACTTCCGATTTTAATCTTGAACCGCGGAAGGAAACGTCTTACATCAAAACATGGTTTTGGATTTCATTGGTCTTACCCTTCTTTGCGCTGGTTGGCGCTGTTGTTTTGAAGAGAAGACAAGATAAACTTTCCGGCAATGTTCAGTTGATGCGTTATCAAAAAGCCGAGAGAGCCGCTCGCAAGAGATTGAAGACTGCTAAAGAAGCACTCGATAAAAATGATACGACAAGTTTTTATTCCGAGTTATCGCTGGCGCTGTTCGGTTATCTTGAAGATAAGCTTAGAATTCAGAAATCGGAATTTACTCTTGAAAAAGCAGTAGAAATTCTTGTGAAAAAAAATGTGAATGCCGGCTTGGTAGATCGATTAAAACATATTGCAGAAAAGTGCGAGTATGTTCGTTTTGCTCCTCAAGGAGAAACCACCGCAGCAGCCAATGAAATTTACGGTGAAGCAGTAAAAGTTATTGTAGAGTTGGATTCGTCTTTGGAGAAAAGGAAATGATAATAAGATTGCAGTTTGTCCCGAAACTAAAGAACAAGATTGAACAATTGGAAGAGCTAATGGTGTTTTGTAAAACCAAGATCAACTTTGTGTCTTGGTGTCTTAGTGGCATTCTTTTTTTAGCCACGATGGCACAAAAGCACAAAGAGCTACATGCAATAAGTTCCAGGCAGACATTATTGATTTTTTTGATGTTAACTTTATTTGCCGCCGATACTCATGCGCAACTGCCAGATGAACTGATGAAAGGTGCGAATAAATTTTATCAAGAGGGACAATTTGAACAAGCGATTCGATCATACGAAAAGATTCTTGGTCAAGGATTCGAAAGCGGAGCGCTTTATTATAACCTTGGCAACGCCTACTTCAAAAGCGGCAAACTTGGGTATGCAATTTACTATTATGAAAAAGGATTGAAGTTGCAGCCGAACGACGAAGATTTATTGTATAATCTGAAAATTGCAAACTCACGCACATTCGATAAAATTACCGAGCTTCCTAAATTGTTTATCGTTTCTTGGTGGGAAGGATTGGTTACTTCTCTAGGTGTTTCGGGCTGGTCGTTTATTGTTGTAATTGTTTTTTGGATTTTACTTGCAAGTTTTGCTTTTTATTTCTTCTCTCGCAGAGCCCCAATTCAAAGAATTTCTTTTTTTATAAGTTCCATATCGCTTGCAGTTCTTATTTTTCTTGCTGTATTGCTTTTTGCGCGGGTTAATCGTGATGCAACTACAAACTATGGAATACTTCTTCGGCAAACATATTCTGTAAAAATTTCGCCCGATTCAAAAAGCGCCGATGCATTTGTTGTTCATGAAGGGATAAAATTTACGATAGAAGATTATGTGAATGACTGGGCTAAGATTCGCTTGGCTGATGGCAAAGTAGGTTGGATAGAGAAAAACGCATTTGGACAGATATAACTTTGGATAACACACAAGCAAAAAAATACAGCAACACTAAACTTGCCATAGGAATTGCCGAAGGCATCGTATCATTTATTCTTTTTTTGCTTTTTGTGTGGCTTGGATTCAGCGAGCGCTTAGAAAATTATTTGAGAGCATTTGCTTCGAATGATTATTTATTGCTTCTCTTCTATGTTATTATTCTCGGTATTTCATCATCAATTCTTTTTTCTCCAGTAAATTATTACACAGGCTTTTATTTAGAACACAAGTATAATCTTTCCAACCAAACATTTTGGAAATGGATTATAGAAGGATTGAAGGGAACTTTAGTTGGCGCTATAATCGGGTTGCCGCTCCTTCTTCTTTTTTATTTTGTGCTGAAAAGTTTCGGTTTGTTTTGGTGGCTCCCGTTCGCTGTTTTGATGTTTATTGTTTCGGTCGTTCTTGCTAAGATTGTTCCAATTGTTATTTTGCCAATCTTCTATAAAATCACACCGATCGAAAATGAAAATCTGAAACAGAGAATTGTTGCGTTAAGTAAAGATGCCGGTTTGAAAGTTGAAAATGTTTTTAAGTTTAACATGAGCAAGAATACAAAGAAAGCAAACGCGGCATTCGCCGGTCTGGGCAAAACAAAACGGATACTCCTGGGAGATACTCTTCTAGATAACTATACCGAAGAGGAGATTGAAACAGTTATTGCTCATGAACTTGGACATTACAAGAAAAAACATATTCTGAAAAATATTGCTATCGGAACGGCATCGAGTTTCTTAATATTTTTTTTGATTGCGCATCTTCACAAATTTTCTCTGAATTGGTTCGGTTTTTCGGAAATCACACAGATCTCATCGCTTCCGCTGCTTGGATTATGGGGGGCGCTAATCGGCATTATTCATACGCCTATTTCTAATTACATTTCTAGAAAATTTGAATATGAAGCCGATAGATACGCTGTAGTATCAACAAATAAAAAAAATGCTTTCATTCAAACCTTGGAAAAGTTGACAGATCAAAACCTTGGCGATCGAGAGCCTCATCCTTTAGTAGAATGTTTTTTTTACGGTCATCCTTCAACTAAAAATAGAATCTCCTCTATCAATTCTTTCTTCTTAAGATTAGATTAAAATTTTTTCTTTATATTTGCATTAAACCAGAAAATAATTCAATCGAATGCAAAGATTTAAAAAGAATCTTAAGTTGATCATCATATTGGTTTTAGTTTTACTTTCCGCATGTACATTTGATATGCCTTCATCGACCGAATCGATTCAAATAGAAAAAACAGCTTCTTACAAACCGCAGCCAAGCGATAAATCGATAGACCAAGGGCTTGTTACAACATTAAAGTGGGAAGCTGAAAACGCAATATCGTATGATGTTTATTTTGATTCGAAAAATCCGCCCACAACTCTCCTAGCCGCAAAGCTTACAAAAAAAAATATTGTAGTATCCAATCTCGATTACGGAAAAAATTATTATTGGAAAGTAGTTTCAAATTTTTCGGATGGCGGCGTAATAGAAGGACCAGTTTGGAGTTTCAGAACGATTGAGAATATAAATCCAATTGCTGTTGGTTATGCAATGATTCTCCATAAGCAGGAAACCAAATTACCCAATGTTGTTAATTTCATTTTTCAAGTTGTTGATATGAGTAATCGCGGAGTAGCAAATTTGCAAGCGCAAGATTTTGAAGTTTATGAAGACGGATATCCTATTTCTTCCGAATCGTCTGTTGAAATAAAAAAGAGTAATCAACTTCCTTTTAAAATAAAAACAGTTCTGATGTTAGATAACTCTGCAAGCTTGCAGTATAGCATAGACCAGATAAGAGAAGCTGCAGCAAATTTTATTAGAAATATTTTACCGTCGCAAGAAGTTTCAATTTGGCAGTTCTCAGAAGAGCCAGAGCTACTTCATAACTTTACGAGCGATAAAAACGCCTTATTGAACTCTCTTCAAAATTATAAACTCGGTTCCAACACAACAAATCTTTACGGCTCTGTCGTTAAAGGCGCATCTTTATGGGAAGATAAATTTACAATGGATGAGATAGTTAAGGGGAGCTTGATTCTTTTTACAGACGGCAGAGAAACAACGCGCCCAACTATGCAAGCGCGTGTTGAAGCATTGAATTCTGTTCACAATAAATCAGTTTACACTATTGGTCTTGGCAGTAAAGATCAGATTGATGAAGAATTTCTACGGTCAGTAGGAACAGCCGGTTATTTCAATATCCAAAACATTAACGAACTCGAAAGCCAATTCTTAATAATTCAGCAAAAAATTATTGAGTTCGGCAGCAGCTTTTATATGGTTAATTATAAAAGTCCGCGCCGCGGAAACCAAGATTACATGCTCACGATTCGGATAAAAAATAATCCGTATACCGGAAATAACTCTTATATTATCGGGCGGTATAATAGTTCAGGGTTTTACTGATCTCAAAAGAAATAAGTTAACAAATGTTGAATCATTTCCGGATATCAAATTTTGGATTATTGAAAAAGAAGAAGTTATTAATTGGTGGAAGAAGAAAGAATTAGGAAAAAGCACAAAAATTTCACGCACTAAAATTCTAAAGCTATTAGAAGTGTAATTATGTCCGTAACAAAAAAAGATGTCGAAAATATTGCTTCGTTAGCACGACTTAAATTCAATGAAGGGTATGAAATAACACATCGGCTTTTCTTAACTGGAGAGCTGAATAAAAGAAGTAAAACATTAATATGATTACCACGAAAGCAAGAATAAATAAAATGTCCCGGGATAAAGTTGAAAAAGTAAAAAAGAAAATTGTAAAAACCGATTTCAATATTTCTTCTTTTTTGCTTGATTTTACGTTTGTTGAAAGTGAAGATTTATTCTGCGCTTCATCATGCTCTAAAACAGTATTGGATAATATCGAGGTTGAAGGGAACTCCTATTCGCGTTACACAAACGAATTCTGGACGTCTAAGCAACGTCAAGCAAATTCAATTCATGAAATTTCATATCGAGCTTGCTTCAAACCGCAATTGCCAAGATTTTTTATCGAGTTACTCACAAAAAAAGGTGATGCTGTTTACGATCCTTTTAGTGGAAGAGGCACAACAGCAATCGAAGCGGCTCTCCTTAGAAGAAATGTTATTGCGAACGATATTAATCCTCTGAGTAAGTTAATAACAAAACCTCGATTGTTTATTCCGACTTGGGAAGAAATAAAGAACAGATTGGGAGAAATTAAAATTGATTCCAAATCAAAAGCTGAAATTGATTTGTCAATGTTCTATCAGCATGAGACCGAAGCTGAAATTGTTAGTCTAAGAAATTATTTGAATAATAAGCGAAAAAATAGTGCAGAAGATTTTATCGATGAATGGATACGAATGGTTGCAACAAACCGTTTGACCGGGCACTCTAAAAACTTTTTTTCCGTTTACACTTTACCGCCTAATCAAGCTGTTAATTCTGAAAAACAAAAAAAGATTAACGAACAGTTAAAACAAAAGCCAGAAGAGAGGAAGCAGTAATCACGTATTGCAAATTCGAATCATTGATAATCAGTTTACAGGTGTTCGATCGAGTATTATTACAACTTTTAACAGTACGGATTTTTATTAATTGTTAAATTTTATCTATATAAAATGATAAATAATATATGTCAGCAGAACAAGATATTTTAAATGAAATTCTAGAATTCTTTTCAGATAAGTTCGAAGTAGAAACTAATGTAAGAGGATTCCGTTATGCTAAGTATAAAAAAGCGTGGTTAAGAAAACTTGGTTTAAACGAATCCTCACAAGATGAAGCAAAGACAAAACAAACAGTAAAAAAATTACAAGAACACGTAATAAAACAATTTGGAGCCAAGAGAATTAAAATTGAAGCCAACGTAGCAGAGAATATGACTTTACGATTTAGGGGAGAGGAAACGAATAGCTTTGAATTAGATCCTTCAAAGCTAATGGCTTTTGATATTCTTGACGTTCAGACAGGATGTGCTTTTGAAATAAGTTTAGCTGATGCATTTGCAGAATTTTTCAAAGTTGTATTGAAAGGATTATTAGATTCACGAGTAAAAAAACTCTATATATGTATGCGGAATCATAATTATAAAACTGCAAAACATGGTTCGATAGGGAAATCAGGGTATATTAAAGTAGCTACGTCGGATATGGTTAATCAATATATACAGCTTGCAAAACTTTATAAACTTGAAATTATTCTTTTTGATTTATTTCCAGAATGCAATATCAAACATGAGACTAGTTAAAAAATTACAATCGTTTGGTTTTCAAGAGAACGATAGCGTAAACTTAGAATTCTTTTATTATAAGTATCTAAGGACTTATCGACAAGTTACATACAACGATTTAGATAAGGAGAATTTAATAGCACTTTTAAAAGATTTATCTAAATTAGTAAGTAGAGGTGTTTATAAGAATATTAAAGATGATTTGAAAAAATATCTTCATTCTGAAAGCGAAGATATTTATGGATATGATTCTCTTGTAGATTTTCTAGATATGCAAATACTATTCAAATGTTCAAATTGTTTTGATCCTAAAGATTGTGATATTACGATTGATTTTTTCAAAGCAATGAAATTTGGCAGTCTAGTGAATAAAAGTAAAACATTAGAAAAGATGAATATTCTAAAATTAGTCAGAGTGTTTAGAAATAATGATAAGGTAGGGTTGACCTTAAAATAATCTTGTTGCAATCAAACGATAGATAATAGATTGTCATAAGATTTTAGAATCAAGTAGAGAATATTTCACAGATGGGCGAAGAGTTTCATTTATTCTTGAAAGGCGATTAGCACGAGAAGTAGTGAAAGGAACTTTAGCTCCGACAGAAGGCGCAGGTTATGACTTGATTGATTCAAAAGGAGGAAAATGGGAAGTTCGAAGTATCACTAAAGGAGGAATTTATTTTAGTCCGAGTTACATGGTTGGATCGGGAAGGAGTTTCAATACGAAAGGATTTATTTCAAAGCTGGATGATCTAGAAGGTTATATAATTTCTGATGTTGAATCATTTCCGGATATCAAATTTTGGATTATTGAAAAAGAAGAAGTTATTAATTGGTGGAAGAAGAAAGAATTAGGAAAAAGCACAAAAATTTCACGCACTAAAATTCTAAAGCTATTAGAAGTGTAATTATGTCCGTAACAAAAAAAGATGTCGAAAATATTGCTTCGTTAGCCCGACTTAAATTTAATGATGAAGAGTTGGAAAATTTTACTCATCAGCTCAATCAGATTTTGAGTTACGTTGAAAAGTTAAACGAGCTTAACACAGAGAATGTTGAACCGCTCTCTCATCCAGTTGAAAATAATAATGTATTCCGCAGCGATGAATTGAAAACATCGGTAACGACAGAAGAGGCGCTTAAGAATGCGCCCGACAGAACAGAAGAATTTTTCAAAGCGCCAAAAGTTATCAATCAAGAATAATATACATTTCATGATAATTGGAATAATACCTGCCCGTTTTGCATCATCACGTTTAATGGGAAAGCCGCTTGCCAACATTGGCGGCAAACCGATGATCCAACACACTTACAACAGCGCAAAGAAATCCAAACTGTTAGATAAAGTTATTATTGCAGTAGACGACGAAAAAGTTTTTCAAGTTGTAAAAGGATTTGGCGCCGAAGTTTATATGACCCCAAAAGATTGCGCAAGCGGCTCAGACAGAATTGCGCTCGTTGTAGAAAAAATTCAAGAAGCTCAGATAATCGTAAATATTCAAGGCGATGAACCGTTTTTAAAAGGAAAAATGATTGATCAAGCAATAGAACCGCTTCTGTTTGATAAAAAGGTAAGCGTTTCAACTCTAGCGCGAAGAATCACAAACGTAGAAGAGATGAAATCCCCCTCAGTTGTTAAAGTAGTATTCGATTTCTATAACTTTGCAATGTACTTTTCACGCTCGCCAATTCCTTTTGTGCGCGATGCTCGAACAAATCTTGAAAGAGTTCAATTAGCAGAAATTTACAAACATATTGGCTTGTATGTTTATCGCAGAGAAGCTCTTTTGAAATTTACTACACTTCGCACAACAGACATTGAGCAGACCGAAAAATTAGAGCAGCTACGTTTTCTTGAGCATGGATTCAAAATGAAAATAGTTGTAACAGAGTATGATAGTTTATCGGTCGATACGCCAAAAGACCTGGAAATTGCGCGAAGATTCTACGAGAGACAAATAAAACAGCCTGAGAAGAAAAAATAAAATTAGATTATTCAAACGTATCTGCATCCATTTGAGAATTATAATTTTAATAGTATCAATAACGGTTCGTTCATTTGTCTTTTCATCCCGTCAGTATTATTTTTGAAACGTAATTTGCAAAGCCAGAGTAAATATGAAAAAAAAAATAAGAGTATTGGTGGCGAAAGCCGGATTAGACGGACACGATAGAGGAGCCAAGGTTGTAGCCGCCGCTTTGCGCGATGCCGGAGTAGAGGTTATTTACACTGGGCTCCGTCAAACTCCCGAAATGATTGTTGAAGCTGCTATTCAGGAAGATGTGAATGCTGTTGGTATAAGTATTTTATCCGGCGCGCATATGACCGTTTTTCCGCGGATTTTGAATTTGATGAAAGAGAAAAGAGCCGATGACATTTTGCTTTTTGGCGGCGGTATTATTCCTGAAGAAGATATGAAAAAATTAAAAGAGATGGGCGTTGGTGAACTCTTCACTCCAGGAGCGTCAACTCAAGATATTATCAAATTTCTGAGAGAATGGGTAGAAAAACATCCCCGCGGTTAATTAGAAATAAATATTTTATCAGACGCCTCCGAATCTACGGGGGCGTTTTTTATTATACTTAAAAATTCATTCGTTTTACTATCTTACTATTTTTTGTGCTCTGCAAGATAATTTTACAAAGCATGCAATATCTTCAACAGTTTCTATAAATCAACTAGATTCTTTATTTTTGCAAGTAAATTTTTAGGTAGTTAATAATGGCTCATGATTCAAATAACAGAATTTTTTTTTTAGATATGTTACGCGCACTTGCCGTTCTTTTAATGGTGCAAGGGCATACAATAGATGCTTTTTTGGCTGATCAATACAGATCATACGATTCAACTATTTATAATATCTGGTTTACCATACGTGGTTTTACGGCGCCTATTTTTATGTTCTCTTCGGGCGTTGCATTCACCTATCTTCTTAGAATAAATAAGACTCCCTTTTTTCGAAACCCAAGAGCGGTTAAAGGATTTTATAGATTTATCGTTCTCGTTCTAGTTGGTTATCTGCTGCGCTTTCCAACTTATAAGATAATTGATTTTAGCGAAGTAACATATCAGCAATGGATTACCTTTTTTACTGTAGATGCTCTTCATTTAATTGGCTTTGGATTGTTATTCATTCTTTCACTTTCATATATTGCAGATAAAATTAAAGTTGGCGACACGCTGCTTTACCTGGTCGGGGCGCTCTTCTTTTTTGTGGTCTTCAACTTTACAGAAAAAATAAATTGGGCTAACTATATGCCTATTCCTTTTGCGGCATATTTCTATCAGAAAACAGGTTCTCTTTTCCCATTATTCCCGTGGACCGGGTATGTTTTATTTGGAGCTGCTCTTGGAAGTTACCTTGCAAAAAATCCAGGAGTTTTTACAACTAAAAAGTTTAGCTGGCAGCTTTTTTCAATTGGATTAACGGCTTTATTAGCAGCTATGGTTGTTAGTTATTATCAGAATAATATCCTTAAAGAAAAAATATTTTGGACTGATAACTCATTTGTAATCTTGTTGCGCATAAGCGTTGTGATGATTCTAAGCAGTTTGATGTCCTTCATATCGTTATCAATAAAACAAATTCCGGATTTTGTTAAACAGATTGGAAGCCATACTTTATTGATATATGTTGTTCATCTTATCATACTTTATGGAAGCGCGTGGATCCCCGGCATTACTCTTTTGTATTATAGATCGTTTGATATTTCTATCTCTATTATGAATGCCACTATGATGATTATTCTTATGCTTAGTATGGTTACTGTGATTGAAAAGTATAAATCATTGCAAAGAAAAAAAATAGAATTAGTGAAAGTTTAATTTGGAGCGGTAGTGAAGAAGAGATCGGAAAATGTAAACCCGGTATTAAATGTTGATGAAATAAAATTAGAACAGTCGCTCCGCCCACAAACTTTCGATGAATTCACAGGGCAAACAAAAATTACAGATAACCTAAAAGTCTTTATTGGCGCCGCCAGAAAAAGGGGCGAAGGTTTAGACCACGTCCTGCTTACAGGTCCTCCAGGTCTTGGTAAAACTACGCTTGCTCATATTATTGCAAACGAACTTGGTGTAAAAATTAAAGTTACATCTGGACCAGTGCTTGAAAAACCGGGCGACCTTGCCGGCATTTTAACCAACCTCGAAGAAAAATCTGTTCTTTTTATCGATGAAATTCACCGCTTAAGTCCAGTTGTTGAAGAATATTTATATTCAGCTATGGAAGATTACAAGCTGGATATAATGATAGACAGCGGACCGAGCGCACGTACGGTTCAAATAAAATTGCCATACTATACATTGATTGGCGCTACAACACGAGCCGGCTTATTAACCGCTCCCTTACGCGATAGATTTGGAATTAAATCCCGTTTAGATTATTATGAAAGCGATTTGCTGAAAAAAATAATTCATCGCTCAGCAAAAATTTTGAACGTGAAGATTTTTGATGATGCTGCAAGCGAGCTTGCAAAACGGTCACGCGGAACACCAAGAATTGCTAACCGGTTATTGCGCCGCACGCGCGACTTTGCAGATTATGATAATAAAAAATCGATCGATATTGAAATAACAAAAAAAGCTCTTCTTTCGCTCGAAGTTGATGAATTCGGTCTTGACGAGATGGATAAAGATATTATTCTTACTATAATTGAAAAATTCAGCGGCGGTCCAGTTGGATTGAACACGCTTTCGGTTGCAGTTAATGAAGACCCCGGCACAATTGAAGAAGTTTACGAACCTTTTTTGATTCAGCAGGGATTTATTCAACGCACACCGCGTGGCCGCGAAGCAACCGAACTTGCATACGCTCGCTTTAACAAAAAACGAAGTACACAGAAAGACCAACAAACTCTTTTTCAATAAAAAAGCATAGTGATTATGGTAAACATTAACAAAATTAAGATTGGCAATAATCTGCCGTTCGTTTTAATTGCAGGACCATGTGTTATTGAGAATGAAAAAACCACTCTTTGCACTGCCGAAGCAATAAAAAAAATTACAGATGAGCTGAACATTCCTTTCGTTTTCAAATCGAGCTACAAAAAAGCAAACCGAACCAGCGTAAAATCTTTTGTCGGAATTCATTTCGATAAAGCTCTAAAAATTTTAGAGAAAATTAAAAAGGAATTTTGCATTCCTGTCTTAACCGATATTCATTCTGAAAATGAAATTGAATCTGTTTCTCGTGTTGCAGATATTCTGCAAATCCCCGCATTCCTTTGCCGACAAACAGATTTGCTGATTGCAGCAGGCAGAACTGGAAAAATTGTGAATGTTAAAAAGGGGCAGTTTCTTGCGCCTCAAGATATGAAACACATAATTGAAAAAATCGAAACAACTAAAAACAAAAAAATATTACTAACCGAAAGAGGCACTACATTCGGTTATCACAATCTTGTGGTTGACATGCGCAGTTTGCAAATTATGAAAGAGTTCGGCTACCCTGTTATTATGGATGCAACGCATGCAGTTCAATTGCCAAGCAAGGGCAGTGAATCCGGCGGAGAAAGACAATTTATCTTTACATTAGCAAAGGCAGCTGCTGCTGTTGGTATTGATGGTTTATTTTTAGAAGTTCACCCCGATCCATCAAAAGCTTTGAGCGATGCAGAGAGCCAGCTTCCATTGGATATGTTGAAAAAAATTTTGACAACTGTAAAACAAATTGATGGAATCGTCAAGAATGAGAAGTGATTTACTTGCTAAGATAAAGGGAATAAAAATTTTTCTATTTGATCTTGAAGGCGTTTTAATCGAAAAGGATTCGAATGTTGAAAATTGTGAAGACGATTTTGTTAAAAATATTTTTAACGCCGGTTCAATATTCAAGAACTGCGGCGCTCAATTAGGAATTGTTACGGCAAGAACGCACGATTCTCTGATCAAAAAATTAAAAAATGTTGAAGACGTTTTTTTGCTTTCAGATTCTCTAGATAAAATTTCTTCAGTTGATTTGTTATTGGGTGCTTATTCGATCGATTATGAAAATGTGTTTTACGCCGGAGATGATCTGCTCGACCTTCCGCTTCTCGGAAAATGCGGAATCTCAGCAGCGCCAAAAGATGGAAGAAGAGAAGTAAAACGAGCAGTCAATTATGTTACAAGATCCAACAGCGGCAAAAAAATATTGGATGAAATAATTGAACTTTTTAAGCTTTCAAAAAAAACGGGTTAATAAAAATGAATAAAGAACATTTTCCACGCGAACTTACCGAGCAAGAGAAAGAATTGCTCTTTTCTGCTCTGCCCGAAAACAAAATAGGTTACAAAATTTACCGGGATAAGATAGAAGAGTTTGTTGTGCTTGGCTACGGAAGATTTGGCGGAGGAAATTTAATACTCGGGCCGCTCGATACGATTATTGATCTCGATGTTGCCTCTTCGCCTATATTCGCTATATCAAAAATCGTTTTTGAAGACCACGAGATCTATGTTACAATTCACCAAGAAAACGAAAACCAAATCGAAATAGATATTCAAAATTTTGAAATAACCACAAAGATTCATCAGATGACAGAGCAATATAGATGGACGTATTCAAATTGGGAGCCGGGGCAAAAAGCTCCCTTCGATAATTCTGAAGTTCGCGAGGTTCACCTGATATTAAAATCGCTTGTGCTTGCAATTGTCCCCGAACATAGAAAAATATGGATCTACAACTCTAAGGATGGTGTTAATTATCTTATTCCAGTTACTAACTTTTACAATGAAATGATGCTGCTTATGGATGTGAAAGAACCTGAGACTGCTCTAAACCCAAACCTGCTTTTTACTAATCTTTCTGAATTCACTGACGAAAATTTGGGGCAGGCGTTTCTTCTCTATAACAAAAATTGGAATAGAATAGATCTTGATTATTCGCTCTTCGATCCGAAAATGATCCATTCAAAAAAATAGTTTTTTTTCGATTTTCTTAAAAAGTAGAGGTGCGTGTGTCTGAAGAGCAAATTATTGCTAAGGGGAAAGAGGTTATCCGAATTGAAAGAGATGCTGTGGGCAATTTGCTCAACAGTATTGATGCAAGTTTTGCAAAAGTAGTTTCTCTTATTTTTGAATCGAGGGGAAGAGTTGTTTTTACTGGAATGGGAAAATCCGGTTTGATTGCCCGGAAGATAGTTGCAACTTTGAACTCAACCGGAACCGCAGCCATTTATATGCACCCTACAGATGGATTGCACGGCGATCTTGGAATGGTAAGAAAAGATGATATAGTGATAATGATCTCTAAGAGCGGCAGAACGGAAGAATTAGTTCAGCTTATCCCGATGCTGAAACGAATTGGGCTCCCGTTAGTTGGGATGCTGGGAGAAACCGATTCACAGATTGCAAGAGAATGCGATGCTGTTTTGAATGTCGGCGTTAAAGAAGAAGCATGCCCGCTCGATTTAGCGCCAACGGCTTCTACTACTGCTACTCTTGCTATGGGAGATGCGCTTGCAATTGCTTTGCTTGAAATGCGCGGTTTTACTGAAGAAGACTTTGCTATGCTGCATCCAGGCGGTAGTCTCGGTAAACGTCTTGCATTGAAAATTGAAGAGATAATGATCAAAGGGAAAGATATTCCGATCATAAATGAAAATGCTTCTATAAAGGATACGATCTTAGTGATAACCTCTAAACGACTCGGAACAACCTGCGTTGTAAATAAAGAGGGGATTCTTACTGGAATTATTACAGACGGCGATCTGCGTCGTTTGCTCGAAAAGACTCTCGATATAAAAGATCTTGTCGCCGCCGAAATAATGACGCGTAATCCGAAAACTATTAGCAAAGACCTCCTGGCTTCATTCGCACTTCAACAGATGGAAACATTTAAGATCACCTCTCTAATAGTTACTGATAAAAATTCCAAACCAGAAGGAATTGTACATTTGCACGATCTGGTTAAGCTGGGTTTACAAGCAAGATGAAAAAGCTTATCGCCTTTGGCTTTTTGTTTCTCTTCTTCGCCTGCTCTGAAGAAAAAATTCAACCTATTGTTGAAAAAAAAAATGTTAGCGGCGAACTGCCAAGTCACGAAAGTTGGAATTCTAAAATAATCTTTACTAAAGAGGGAAAAATAAAAGCGGTTCTATTCACAAATCATTTACAGAAGTATGATGAAAAAAAAGTTACTTTTCTGAACGGCGTGAAGATAGATTTTTTTAATAAGGAACAAAAAAACACTTCCTGGCTCACATCTTTGCATGGAAAGGTGGATGATATTACGCAAGACATGTTTGCCCTTGATAGTGTTGTTGCTAAGAACGACAGCGGTGTAGTATTGAAAACTAAAGAGTTAAAATGGCGCAACAGCGATCAAAAAATTGTTACGGATAAATTTGTTTCTATCACATCGCCCAAAGAAATTATTGAAGGATATGGGTTTGAATCCGACCAGCAGCTTAACAATTACGTAATTTTTAATGTAACATATTCCTCAACTTTTCAAGACAAAAAGAAACAATGAACCGCGTTCTTTTAGCCAGTATATCGCTTTTTCTTTTTGCAGCGCAATTATTCTCTCAAGATGAATCAAAAAGAATTCACGTAGTTGGAGATAGTCTTGTTGGACGAATAATTGGCGGCGAAAGCGTGCGCGAAGTTAAAGGGCGAGTAGCGATTACCCAAGGCGCGGTTCGGATCACTTGCAATAAAGCAATTCAATATCTTGAACGAAACGAAGCTGAACTTATTGGGAATGTTGTTGTTACACAAGACAGCGTTATTATTAAAACCGAACGCGGTTATTATTACGGCGATACAAAAATTACTCACTCAAAAACTGGTGTGTTCTTAACAGATGGACATATTCAACTAAATGCAAAGAACGGATATTATTATTTCGATGAAAAACGATCTTACTTTTATGAAAATGTAAAACTCTCTGATCTGAACTCCACGATGTTAACCGACCGGCTTTACTATTTTGATGACGAAGATAAAGTAGTAGCGGCGGGAAATGTTCAAGTGCAAGATACTGCTTCAACAATCTTAGCTGATAGTCTTATTCATTCTAGAAATTCAAAAGAAACTTTTGCATTCAACAATGTGCGGATATATAATATTTCGAACCGGTTGGCTCTCTTCGGCAATAAACTTGAAGATTATGCTGAAAAAAAAATTACAAAGATTTACGACGCTCCTTTTCTTATTAGAATAGATACTACTTCGGACGGCCAATTGGATACACTTATGATCTCCGCTCAAATGATGGAATCATACGATGACAGTTTGCAAACATTTATCGCAGTTGATTCGGTTAAAATTGTACGTAAGGGGTTTGCTTCTTTGAACAGCCGAACGATCTATTATCAGAAAGCCGAAGAAATTCAGACATACAAAAGAGAAGACGACCAAGCGCCGCCTGTTATATGGAATGAAAATGCTCAGCTTGTTGGAGACTCTATAAAAATATTTCTCAAAGAAAACCGATTGGATAGAATGAACTTAAATTCAAGCGCTTCTATCATAACTTCTAACCCCGAAAAAGAATTTAGATATGACCAGATCTCGGGTAAAAACATTAAATTGTTTTTCAATAAAGAAGGAATAAATAGAACGGAAGTTGAAGGGAACGTTTTGAGCATTTATTATATGTATGATGAAAATGAACCGAACGGATTGATCAAATCAAGCTCTGAGCGTGCAAGAATGTTTTTCGGAGACAAAGAAATTTCCGATGTTCGCTTGTATGGAAAACCAGTTAGCGAATACCACCCGGAAAATAAAATTCAAGGAAAAGAAAAGGATTTTTTTATACCATCGTTTAAAATATTTCCAAGAAGACCAAGCAAAGAATCATTATTACATTCAAAAAAAAATGTTATCGATTATTTAATGAAGGATTATTCTTTCTATGTCGGGAAGTTTGATACTAAAAAGCGAACGCCTTAAAAAAGTTTATAAGAAACGGGCTGTTGTAAACTATGTTTCGGTTCAAGTTAGGCAGGGCGAAGTTGTTGGACTGCTTGGACCAAACGGTGCCGGAAAAACAACTACTTTTTATATGATTGTTGGAATGATAAAACCGGACGAAGGGAAAGTCTTTTGGGACAGCAAAGAAATTACCCACGAACCAATGTATAAACGCGCAAAGATGGGAATAGGATATCTGCCTCAAGAGGCATCTGTTTTTAGAAGACTAACAGTTGAAGATAATATTATGGCTGTTCTTCAAATAATGAATTTAACCAACGAAGAAAGAAAAGAGAAGCAGGAAAAGTTGCTGCATGAGCTCGGAATAAATAATGTGCGAAAAAGCTTTGGCTTCCAATTAAGCGGCGGCGAAAGAAGACGCTGCGAAATTGCCCGTGCGCTTGCTACAGACCCAAAATTTATGCTGCTCGATGAACCATTTGCCGGTGTCGATCCTATAGCTGTTGAAGATATAATGAATATTGTGGCTAATCTGAAACACAAAGGGATAGGAATTTTAATTACTGATCATAACGTTCACGAAACGCTTAGTATTGTTGACCGCGCTTATATTTTGATCGATGGTCATATCTTCAAAGAGGGAACAGCAAATGAACTTGCTGAAGATACAGATGTACGAAAATTATACCTTGGCGAAAAATTTAAGTTAGACAGATATTCTTAAGCGCTATTTCGGGGTTTTGAGAAAATTATAAGCTGTAGTAACTCATTAGAAATGTCAGTGATAATTTAGTTAAACAAATTGTTAAAGGAGTCTGTAAAATAAACTGTGTAAATAGATTTTTTTGTTAAAAAATATTTTCAAGTCTCTGATCAAAAGTAACAGATAAATGAGAAAAAACCAACGCTCAGTTTTGAATCTGCATCGTCCACTTTTTTGATAAATCTCTGTAAGCCCAAAAGAGCATTTTTTTGAGTGCCTCATTATTTAGAGAAATACTTTTTGATTTTGTTACTTTTTATAAATTGGCGATGCACAGCTTCGACAGCATTGGTTGTATAAATAATTCTTCGGATTTCATGGGGATACTTAAAAAATGTTGAAGCATGAGTCCAGTTATTTCTCCAGGTTTTTATCGCCAAAGAGTATTGCTTAGCCCAAGCCTCTTCGAGTTTATCAAGAGAAATAAGAGCTGCTTTTTCAGTTGGGGTAGAGTAAACTGTTTTTAGATCTTGCATAAACAATTTTTTTTTGATCTTTGCTTGTGGTGAGTTCGCATATATTGTTTCAATGTTTAACTCCTTCATCGCACGGCCAGAATCAGTTAGCTTTCCCTCTGCCTTATAAACACTGTATTTGTCGGTGTAGATACTTCGTGGGATTCCATACTTATTTACATACTCCCATAGTGTTAATAAAACATCTTGTGTATTCTCAGGTACAGCAAATTTCAGATATACTTTTCCCGCTGGAATCATCTACGCAATTGATTAAACAACATTCGGCTCCTCTTCCTTCGAACCAGTCATGATGGCTGCCGTCAAACTGTAACAAAGCTCCGGAACAGTTTCTTCTTTCTCTCCTCTTTCGGTGTGGTCTTTTCTTGCGCATCGATGTCGTGATTGCTTCGGCTCTCAACCACTTTCTGATTGTCTCATGGTCAGCCGATATATTATGACTCTTGACCAATTCCTCTGAGAACAATGTTGGACCATAATCATTGTAATGTGCTTCGTAAATTCCGACGACTTCTTTTTTTAGCTTTTCCGGATA
Organism: Melioribacter sp.; assembly: GCA_020723965.1. Lineage (GTDB taxonomy): Bacteria > Bacteroidota > Ignavibacteria > Ignavibacteriales > Melioribacteraceae > DYHW01. The sequence goes on from DYHW01000002.1 coordinate 184,452, forward strand.
TCCTCGATTGGATTTTCTACCCCGCAGTTTATGGATGATTCCTTTGGTTCCTTCTTCCTTTAACTTTCGCAATACTCGGTAGGTTTGCCTCGGACTTATTCGGATTAACTCCGGCGCTTCTTCTACTGTCAGTACTTTCCTTTCTATCTGACTTATTATTTTCATCCGGTCTGCTTCTTTTTGACTCATTGTCAGTATTCCTTCCATCTTGAGATTCCCGCCTTTTTGAGATTCTCAAACTAATTTTTACTGACATTTCTATGGAGTTATTACAAATTTCGATTTTTTTTTGTAAAACTTGACAAATAAAAAAAAACCTATTAAATTTCGTGTCCGCAATTGAATTGTTCTTTGATAGAGTGAGCGACTAAAGAAATCCTTTAGTAGTCAACTTTGAGATTACAAAATTTAATAAACTTTACAACGGAGAGTTTGATCCTGGCTCAGGACGAACGCTGGCGGCGTGCTTAACACATGCAAGTCAACGAGAAAGAGGTAGTAATATCTCGAGTAAAGTGGCGCAAGGGTGAGTAATATGTAAGTAATCTGCCCATGGATTTGGAATAACTCGCCGAAAGGCGGGCTAATACCGAATAATGCAGCGGCACCACATGGTGATGTTGTTAAATCCCGACTTGTCGGGAGTCTATGGATGAGCTTGCATCCGATTAGCTAGTTGGTATGGTAACGGCTTACCAAGGCAACGATCGGTAGCTGGTCTGAGAGGATGATCAGCCACACTGGAACTGAGACACGGTCCAGACTCCTACGGGAGGCAGCAGTGAGGAATATTGGGCAATGCCCGAAAGGGTGACCCAGCAACGCCGCGTGGAGGATGAAAGCCGTAAGGTTGTAAACTCCTTTTGAAGGGGACGAAAAATCCCGATAATATCGGGACTTGACTGTACCCTTAGAATAAGCCCCGGCTAACTACGTGCCAGCAGCCGCGGTAATACGTAGGGGGCTAGCGTTGTCCGGATTTACTGGGTGTAAAGGGCGCGTAGGCGGGTTTGTTAGTCAGAGGTGAAATCCTGCGGCTTAACCGTAGAACTGCCTCTGATACTGCAAATCTTGAGTTCAGAAGAGAGAAGCGGAATTCCAGGTGTAGTAGTGAAATACGTAGATATCTGGAAGAACACCAGTGGCGAAGGCGGCTTCTTGGTCTGTAACTGACGCTGAGGCGCGAAAGCGTGGGGAGCAAACAGGATTAGATACCCTGGTAGTCCACGCTGTAAACGATGAATACTAGGTGTTGGGTGCGTAAGTATCCAGTGCCGTAGCTAACGCATTAAGTATTCCACCTGGGGAGTACGATCGCAAGGTTGAAACTCAAAGGAATTGACGGGGGCCCGCACAAGCAGTGGAGCATGTGGTTTAATTCGATGCAACGCGAAGAACCTTACCTAGGCTTGAAAAGCAAGCGACCGAGTGTGAAAGCACTCTTCCAGCAATGGCGCTTGTACAGGTGCTGCATGGCTGTCGTCAGCTCGTGCCGTGAGGTGTTGGGTTAAGTCTCGCAACGAGCGCAACCCCTACCATTAGTTGCCATCAGGTTATGCTGGGCACTCTAATGGGACTGCCTACGCAAGTAGTGAGGAAGGTGGGGATGACGTCAAGTCAGCATGGCCCTTACGTCTAGGGCTACACACGTGCTACAATGGGTGCTACAACGGGTAGCCAAACCGCAAGGTGGAGCCAATCCCTAAAAAGCATCCTCAGTTCGGATTGCAGTCTGCAACTCGACTGCATGAAGCTGGAATTGCTAGTAATCGCGCATCAGCATGGCGCGGTGAATACGTTCCCGGGCCTTGTACACACCGCCCGTCAAGCCATGGAAGCCGGGGGTACCCGAAGCCAGTGACCTAACTCCGACTTGTCGGAGAGGGAGCTGCCTAAGGTAAAATCGGTGACTGGGGCTAAGTCGTAACAAGGTAGCCGTACCGGAAGGTGCGGCTGGATCACCTCCTTTCTAAAGAGTAATCAGACTACTTTGGAACTTAAGTTGCTCACTCTTATTTTTTTTCTGAGCAGCTACGGCTGCTGTGATAATATCACGGGCCTGTAGCTCAGATGGTTAGAGCGCACGCCTGATAAGCGTGAGGTCAGTGGTTCAACTCCACTCAGGCCCACCATGGGCGTTGTGCTTTAATTGATAACCTAACAAAGCCCTTGAGAAATTAAGGGGCTATAGCTCAATTGGGAGAGCGCCGCCCTTGCAAGGCGGAGGTTATCGGTTCGATCCCGATTAGCTCCACATTATGTTCTTTGAAAGATTGAAAGAGTCAAAAGTTATTTATATGTAACTTTTCACTGAGTCGAATTATTAACATCTATCTTGTGATAAAAATTTTTGGCTAAGTTATTAAGGGCATACGGTGGATGCCTTGGCACAAAGAGGCGATGAAGGACGCGGTTACCTGCGAAAAGCCACGGTAAGGTGGAAGCAACCTAATACCCGTGGGTCTCCGAATGGGGCAACCCTTCTCGAGTAATGTCGAGAAACTCTCAACTGAATAAATAGGTTGAGTAGAGCTAACCTGGGGAACTGAAACATCTCAGTACCCGGCGGAAAATAAAACAACTGTGATTTCCTGAGTAGTGGCGAGCGAAACGGAAACAGCCTAAACCGATCAACATGTTAAAGGGCGTAACCGTTGTGTTGACGGTGTTGTGAGATATTTTCAGACCAAATTACGAATAGGTCGAGAAGTAAAAAATTATATTGTTAATCGAATGTTCTGGAAAGTTCAACCATAGAGGGTGATAGTCCCGTAGGTGAAAACAATATATCTTCTTCGAAAGTATTCTCAAGTAGCACGGAATAAGTGGAAGTCTGTGTGAATCTGGCAGAACCATCTGCTAAGGCTAAATACTCCTTTGTGACCGATAGCGCATAGTACCGTGAGGGAAAGGTGAAAAGCACTCCTAACAGGAGAGTGAAATAGTACCTGAAACCGTATGCTTACAAACGGTTGGAGTCCCGACTTGTCGGGATGACAGCGTGCCTTCTGGATAATGAGCCTACGAGTTAGTCGTCTGTTGCTAGGTTAACCCCGTCACGGGGGAAGCCGTAGCGAAAGCGAGTCTGAAATGGGCGTTAAGTAACAGGCGCTAGACGCGAAACCGAGTGATCTACCCTTGTCCAGGATGAAGCCCCGATAAAACGGGGTGGAGGTCCGAACTAGTGTGGGTTGAAAACCGCTTGGATGAGGTAAGGGTAGGAGCGAAAGACCAATCAAACTCGGAGATAGCTCGTATTCCTCGAAATAGCTTTAGGGCTAGCGTCGAGTAAGAGTGTGCAGGAGGTAGAGCACTGATTGGGCTAGGGCTGTCACAACGGTACCAAACCCAGACAAACTCCGAATTCCTGTCACATGTTTCTCGGCAGTCAGGCAGCGGGGGATAAGCTTCGTTGCCAAAAGGGAAACAACCCAGATCATCAACTAAGGCCCCCAAATAGTAGTTAACAGATAAAGGATGTTAAGTTGCTTAGACAACTAGGATGTTGGCTTAGAAGCAGCCATTCATTTAAAGAGTGCGTAATAGCTCACTAGTCAAGCGACTTAGCGTCGACAATACCCGGGACTTAAATTACTTGCCGAAGTTATGGGCCCCGCTTTTTGGCGGGGCGGTAGAGGAACATTCCATCAGCATTGAAGGCGTGTCGTGAGGCATGCTGGAGCGGATGGAAAAGCAAATGTAGGCATAAGTAACGATAACGAAGATGAAAAATCTTCGCGCCGAAAATCTAAGGTTTCCTGAGCAATGTTAGTCATCTCAGGGTTAGTCGGACCCTAAGCCGAGGCTGAAAGGCGTAGGCGATGGAAGACAGGTTAAAATTCCTGTACCTGGTGTAAATTGTTTGACCATAAGGAGGGAAGCAGAAGTGAAAGACCAGCCACCTGTTGGATTAGGTGGTCTAAGTATGTAGGTGGAGAGTGTAGGCAAATCCGCATTCTCTTAACACTGAAGTACGAACGGGAGTCCTTTGGACACAAACTGGTCCTAATCATACTGCCGAGAAAAGCTTCGTATGGGAGATTTATATCAGACCGTACCGTAAACCGACACAGGTAGATGGGTTGAATATACTAAGGCGCTCGAGTGAGCCGTGGTTAAGGAACTCGGCAAATTAACCCCGTAAGTTAGCAAGAAGGGGTTCCCGATTTATCGGGACGCAGTGAAATGGCCCAAGCGACTGTTTAACAAAAACACATGTCTCTGCGAAGTCAATTAAGACGAAGTATAGGGACTGACACCTGCCCGGTGCTGGAAGGTTAAGGGGAGTGGTTATGCCGACTTGTCGGCAAAAGCTATGAACCGAAGCCCCAGTAAACGGCGGCCGTAACTATAACGGTCCTAAGGTAGCGAAATTCCTTGTCGGGTAAGTTCCGACCTGCACGAATGGTGTAACGATTTGGGCACTGTCTCAACCACGGGCTCGGTGAAATTGTGGTACCGGTGAAGACGCCGGTTACCCGCATATGGACGGAAAGACCCCGTGCACCTTTACTGCACCCTAACATTGGGTTCGGGTAAAGCATGTGTAGGATAGGTGGGAGACTTTGAAGCCGAAGCGCTAGCTTTGGTGGAGTCAATAGTGAAATACCACCCTTGTTTTAGTTGGATTCTAACCTCAACCCTTGAATCAGGGTTAGGAACAGTGTTAGGCGGGTAGTTTGACTGGGGCGGTCGCCTCCCAAATTGTAACGGAGGCTCCCAAAGGTTCCCTCAGCATGGTTGGTAATCATGCGTTGAGTGCAAAGGCATAAGGGAGCTTGACTGCGAGACATACAGGTCGAGCAGATGCGAAAGCAGGGCTTAGTGATCCGGTGGTTCCGAGTGGAAGGGCCATCGCTCAAAGGATAAAAGGTACGCCGGGGATAACAGGCTGATCTTGCCCAAGAGTTCATATCGACGGCAAGGTTTGGCACCTCGATGTCGGTTCATCGCATCCTGGGGCTGAAGAAGGTCCCAAGGGTTTGGCTGTTCGCCAATTAAAGCGGTACGTGAACTGGGTTCAGAACGTCGTGAGACAGTTCGGTCCCTATCCTATGCGGGCGAAGGATACTTGAGAAGGGTCACTTCTAGTACGAGAGGACCGAAGTGAACATACCTCTAGTGTACCAATTGTCACGCCAGTGGCATCGTTGGGTAGCTATGTATGGTTGTGATAAGCGCTGAAAGCATCTAAGTGCGAAGCACGCTTCAAGATTAGGTATCCCTGCCGATTTATCGGCACTAAAGACTCCTTGGAGATTACAAGGTTGATAGGCTGCAGGTGTAAGTGTAGTAATACATTTAGCCGAGCAGTACTAATAAGTCGTGAGACTTAGCCATTATGTTTATCTCAAGATAGTTGCTGATTATCATAGACTCAGTCTCTTTCGATCTTTCATATTTTTTTTTGACAGATATTAGACCCCGCTTAGCGGGGCAAAGTTTTCTGGTGGTTATAGCTACGGGGAAACACCTCTTCCCATTCCGAACAGAGAAGTTAAGCCCGTATACGCCGATGGTACTGCGTGCGCAGGTGCGTGGAAGAGTAGGTAGCCGCCAGGATTATTTTTGTAACCCTTCAATGTTTTGCGTTGAGGGGTTTTTTATTTTAACTAGGTGTGTGGGAGTACCGATTTTCATCGGGATAAAATCCGGTAGCCGCCAGGATTATTTTTTTTATAAACCCTCATAAACATTGTGAGGTTTTTTTATTTTGTGGAAGTTGCTCATAAAAACCTCGGAGGTTTGTAAGAACATTTTTCTTTAACATACTCGTTTTGTTAAATTCAGATAATACAGCAGCCCCTCTTCCCATGTAATCCAACACCAATATTGTGCCCAGACAAGTATTATGTTCGAATACTTTCCGGAATACAACCTCAACTGCTTTATGCGTACTTCCTAGAACAGTCACTATATTGAAAGAATTTTGCATTTAGTTTTACGCTCAATTATTAATTATAGCATGGTTCTTATATATACTGTTATTATTTTTTCTCGCAAGCAGTTCTTTCCATGTCACAAAAATATTTTTTTCAGAATATGTTTCTCCATATACCTCAGCCAACTGTTTACAAATAAGCCGCATTCTTCGTTGTTTTATTCTTCTTCCTTTCGCATTAAATATTTCTATTTTATCTATATGACCTAATTCGATTATCATCTTTTCAAGAGCGTCTGATTTGTTTTTTAAGTCTCTTATTATCCGTTTCGCTTTTGCAGTATCCAAAACGTAAGCGGTTTCTTCTTTTAATTCTATTCCCGTTAAATAACACTTGAGCATTTTTACTATTCTCAAATTTTTCTATTGTAAAAATGCGTTTGTATAAACCTTGAATCAATACACTTAAATTGTTAGATTCCAATTGGAGTTTGTTATTGGAGTGTGAAAGTGGAGTACCTTTCTTCGCGGGAAATAATTTCATCAAAAGAAGATATCAAACACGAGCTTGAACTTCTTCTCTCTAATAAGTCTGTCGTTACTAAACCCAATTCTAATCAGTGGCAGTTTTTTATAGATTGCCTTAACAGACTTTTTGATCCAAACACCAAATCAAAATTCAATTCATTAACAAACTCTCATAAAGCACAATTCAAGTTTGAGGTTAAAGACAAGCTAAGAAAGTTTTATTTTAAACCTGGAAGAAAAATTAATTTTGTTTTCCAGATGATTCACAAAAAGGAATTACAAAATATTCTGTTTGACGATGCAGATTCTTATCCCGATCTCGGCGGTTATTCAATCCTAATTCGGGATACTTCAAATGAAGCTACTCCTAACCATAATATCACGGAAAAAGATAGTAAAGAATATATTGAGCGGGTTGTTGCCGAAGCTGTTGAAACAGAATTTGAGGCATATCGAACACTGCCGGAAATAATTGAAGACGGCTTACTCAACAGCTGGTTTTATCCTGCTGGTCCCGCAAAAAAGGAAATTCTGCATGTATTATCGCGCCATAAAGAAAGAGGGTGGATATTAACCAATTTTATGAATCCCTCTACAAAAAGAATTCTCGCTATTAAAGTTAAAAAGATAGAGAAGAATGAAATTTTTGTTTCTACTACAGAATATTGGTATCTGCGCTGGTGGGATACTAAAAAAAAATCTTACGCTTTTCCATATAGAGAAACAAACAGACAGCAATATTTTCTTAGAAAAGATAACGGCATTTGGAAAGTTTATGAAACGATTAGACCTTCTCCAAGGACTTCCATTCCTCATCGACGAAAGTATTCGTAAGGAGAAGGATTGCTTATAATGTATATTATAGGAAAGAAATAAAATAACGGAGGTAGATATGAAGAAATTATTTACAACAATATTAGCTTTTATTAGCACAACTATTTTATTCTCTCAATCCTGGTATAATTATACAACTGTTAATACAAACGGTAAATTGCCGGACAATAATGTAGAATGTCTGGCCGTTGATGCAAACGGAGTAGTCTGGCTTGGAACCTATTTTAATGGTTTAGTAAAATTTGATGGAACTAACTGGACTAATTACAACACATCTAATTCTCCATTAAAAGATAAAACTATAATTGATGTTGCGGTTGATAAACAAAATAACATCTGGGTTGCTAATTATGCTAATGGTGTTTTCAGATTTAATCCTTCTACAAATACATGGACGCAATTCACTAAAGAATCCGGCGCATTAACTAATAATTATACTTATGCAATCGAAGTAGACAATCAGGGGAACGTATGGGTTGGATTAACTCCTTCGTCCTATAACGATCCCGGCGTGTTAAAATATAACGGAAGCAGCTGGGCACAGGGTAATGTGTTTAAAGATAATTTTAATAGTTACGGTGCGGAAGCAATTGGTGTTGATAAAAACGGAAATGTCTGGTGTGGTACCAGAATAGGTCTTTATAAATTTGATGGGACTAACTGGACTTATTTTTCAATGGGAAATACACAAGGTGGACTTGGCGGAAATTATATAAGAGCAATTGCCGGCGATGCTTCTGGAAATGTCTGGGTTGGAACAACCGACTATGTTAATTTTCAAACTGTGGGTGGAGGACTATCAAAATATAACGGCTCAACGTGGACAATTTATAAATCATCAACTCATCCAATAGATGATTTCGTTTCTGCAATCGCATTTCGTAACAATGATGTTTGGATTGGTACAGGGTTTTGCGGTCAGATTGGTAATTATAAAGGGATTTATGTTTTTAACGGAACAACATTTACAAGTTATCAAAGTACAAGCACGTTCCCGGGTAATTGTGTAAATGATATTGTAGTTGATAAGAATGCAAATGTATTTATTGGTAGTGCCTTTGGTTTAACAAAATATGGTACAATTGTTAGCGTTGAAAATGAAGATAACATACCTACTGAATTCGCAATTACTGCATTTCCTAATCCTTTCAATCCGGGAACAACCATTGAATATGAAATTGCAAAATCAGGTTCTTATTCGTTGAAGATTTTCAATTCAATTGGAGAGGAGATAGTAACTTTATTTAACGGCGAGCTGAATGCCGGTTTTTACAAAAAACAATTTGATGCCAGCAGATTAGCTTCTGGTATTTATTATTGTCGTTTAACGGGCAACAATATAAATATCAGCACAAAACTTGTTCTTATTAAATAGAGAATAGCATGAGAAAATTATTTTTATTGTGTTTCACTCTGCTCTCTACATTCTGCACTCTGCATTCTCAATCGCTCCGTCCGATTCGCGATGGTGTTGGCTTTTGCTGGAATGCAAGCGAGATGGTTTCATTCATAAATTACTTATCCGCTGAAGTTAAATTCGAAAAACCAGACAGCAAATTAATCGGCGGAATTTCTGTTCATGATGATTATCTCTATGCCGGTAAAATTTATTATCCGTTATTCAGTCGGATAAGAGCTAAAGAAGTTGTGATATTTGGTGTGACACATGGAACTGTCCGAAAAGAAATGAATGACCCCAAAAATGTTTTGATACTTGACGAACACAAGGAATGGATTGGTCCTTATGGTAACGTTGAGATTTCTCCTTTGAGAGAGTTAATCAAAAATAAGCTCGATAAAGATTATATTATGATTAGTAATAAAGCGCATCAGATTGAGGAAAAGGATTGCTTATAATGTATATTGTAGGTAAGTCATTTTCATTAATAATATAAGGAATAACTTAATGTACAAAAGAACCACCTCTTCAATATTGATTTACTTATTAATCGTGGTCACATTTGGAACGATAACCATTTCCGGGCAATCTACCTTTAAGGATTTCGGTTACAAAGGTGGTCTCCAGTTTAACGGAGTTCTTCCAACAACTGAGTTTGAAAGTGATAATGGTTTAGCACTTTCTTCATATTTATTTAAAGGATTATTCAGATTCGAACTATCCAAGGATTGGCAAGCTGAAGCCAATGTTGGTTTTGGCAAGTTTAAGGGCGACGATTATAACAAATCAACTTATGAAACTTCAATCATTCCTATCGAAGCAAGATTGCTCTATACGCCATTCGAATTAGAAAATTGGAATCCATATTTCTATGCAGGACTTGGTTTAACAAACTATAGTTCAACTAAAAAACCTGTTTCTGTTTCCCCTTTGGCTGTTGATGCAGACGGCTGGACAGTAGGGCTTCCTGTAGGAGTAGGTACAGAAGTGAAATTATCCGATGAAGTTGCTTTAGACCTAAGCGTTGGATACTCCTGGTCATTAACAGATAATTTTAATTATTACAGCATCAAAGGTACGAATGACGGATACATAAGCTTAGGACTTGGATTATCACTTTCCAACGAGAGTTTAAATACCGATAAAGACCAAGACGGACTTTTGAAAAAAGAAGAACAACAACTTGGAACCGATCCGAATAATCCGGATTCCGATAATGATGGTCTTAAAGACGGCGAAGAAGTAAATACTTACAAAACCAATCCGTTAAAATCCGATACAGATGGTGACGGACTTTCTGATTACGATGAGTTAATGAAATATAAAACCGATCCGCTAAAAACAGATTCCGATGGTGATGGATTAAGCGATGGTGAAGAAATATTGAAATTCAAAACTAATCCTATGAATGTTGATACTGACGGCGACGGTTTGAAAGACGGTGAAGAAGTTATGAAGTATAAGACTGAGCCACTAAAAGCCGATACCGACAATGACGGATTGAAAGATGGTGAAGAGGTTAATAAGTACAAAACAGATCCGCTAAAAGTTGATACCGATGGAGGTACAGTTGGCGATGGCGTTGAAGTTAACCGCGGAATAAGTCCATTAGATCCGACTGATGATATTCCAATTACAGTTGTTGAAAAAGAAATGACATTTGATAATGTTCATTTTGCATTTAATAAATTCAATCTTTCAAAAGATGCGAAAAAAATTCTTGATAATGCTTATGATGTTATAAGCAAACTTACCGATGCAAAAGTTACACTTGGCGGTCATGCAGATGCAATCGGTTCAGATAAGTACAATCAAAAACTTTCTGAGAAGAGAGCTGACTCTGTTCAAAAATATCTTGTTAAAAAAGGACTAAGCGAGAGCCAGATTACTGCTTCGGGTTATGGTGAATCAAAACCGGTAGCTCCAAATAAGACTGCTAAAGATAGAGCAAAGAATAGAAGAGTTGAGATTTCTTCAAAGTATATGGAAAAGAAATAATTAAAGAGCTTAATTGAAAGAGGCTGCCTCAGAAGTCTGAAAAAGTCTTTGCGAGTACCCCGCTTTGCGGGGGACGAAATAATCTTATAATATTTTCATATATACTAAAGATAGCTTCGTCCCGAAAACCTGTCTGCCGACAGGCAAGATCGGGATTCGCAATGACAGATAATAAAATTTACTTTTGGTACAGTCTCTTTTATTTAGAAACTGATTGCTTATAATGTATATTATAGGAAAGCCCTCAAATACAATAACTTACAAATGAACTCAACAACACCAAATTTTTTAATTGCTTTAATACCAATCGTTTATCGTTCATTCATATTTTTTCGAAAATAGATTTTCGAAGTTTATTATTAACTCACCTTACGCAAAATCCAAAACGAACATTGTCATGCCAGCCCCGTATCAAGTACGGGACGGGCATCCATAATGCGAAAACAACACAATAATGTAGATTTCGATCCCGACATGTCGGGACGGAATGACAAAACGGAAGAAAATCTTTCCGTAGCATTCTTTTGTGTAAGGTGAGTTAATAACTGAAGTTTAGATATATCAGAATAGAATGCGTTAGCAATAGAGACATAAAAAGTAAAGCTTAACAGAAAATCGATTTTTTTTATAAATCTTATTTCTGAATTTAAATTATCTTTTTATCTCCCTTCCGCCCAGCTCATTTATAATTGCATTAGCAATTGGATTTTCATCAGAAAGTGTATTCGAGGAATTGGGAGATTGTTTATTTTGAGTTGATTGTTTTTTGTGAGCAGTTTTTTTATCGTTTATTACGTTTAACTCGATCTTTTTGCCAAAAATTTCTTTGGTCTTTTTATCTAGATAAGGTTTGTTCTCTAAGATAATAGCGCCATCTTCTGGATGTTCGACTTCGATATGCAACCGATTCTCACGCAATTCGATCGGATTGGAGTTCAAAAGAAGTGCGCCGAAAAAGACTTTTTCATTTCTAACTTGGTCTACAAAATCTTTCCATTTGGAAACAATATCCTTTAAATCTGAAGCCGCAGTTACTTTTGGCGCAATAAACTCTTCAATTTGCGGAATAACAATTTCTTCCTTTTGTGCGGGTTGGACATTAGATAAAGATGAAGTGAAAGGTTTTGGTTTAACGCTATAACCTGTAGAATAATCTGATACTACATTGCTTTTTTGCTCTAATTCGACTTTATCAATCTTTGAAAGCAGCTCTGAAATTGTTGATGATTTCTCCAACCCGATTAAATGACAAAGAGAAATTTCTACTTTCAATTTATGGTTTGAAGAGCCCCTCAATTCGAATTGAACTTTGTTTAAGAAAGATAGTATTCTAAGTAGATCTCCTTCAGAGAAATCATTTGAATATTCCAAATATTTTTTCTTGAATATCTCTGCAGTTTCGATCAGTTTGTTGTCTTTGCGTATTACAACTGTCATTATATTTCTAAAATGCTCAATAAGTCCATTCAGAAAATCGATATAATTCCAGCCGTTATCAAAAACCTTCTGAGAGATTTCAAAAGCTTTGGAAAATTGTTTGCTCAAGATCGCATCGGAAATTTCAAAATAAACTTCTTCATCAATAAGATTGAACATATTTGCCAGTTCATGAGAATCGACTTTGCTGCCACCGAAGGAGATAACCTGATCAAAAAGACTTTGAGCATCTCGAAGAGCGCCGTCAGCTTTTTTAGCAATAAGAGAAAGAGCAATATCATCGATCTCAATTTCTTCGGCTTCGGCAATTTTTTTGAGATGCTGTTTTATAGCTGCCATTTCAATACGGCGGAAGTCGAACCGCTGACAGCGAGAAATAATAGTAAGAGGAACTTTGTGAACATCTGTTGTGGCAAAAATAAAGATTGTGTGTTCCGGCGGCTCTTCTAAAGTTTTAAGAAGTGCGTTGAATGATTCGGTTGTAAGCATATGCACTTCGTCTATAATGTAAACTTTGAAATTGCCCTTTGTAGGCGCATACTTAACAGACTCGCGAAGGGTTCTAATTTCTTCAATTCTTCTGTTCGAAGCGCCGTCAATTTCTATAATGTCAAGCGTTTGAGAAGCTAAAAATGATTCGCACATTTCACATTTGTTACATGGTTCGCCGTTATGCGGATTGGTACAGTTAAGTGTTTTAGCAAGTATTCTGGCAGTTGTTGTTTTGCCGCAGCCGCGGGGCCCGGCAAAGAGATATGCGTGGGCTACGCGGTTGTTCAATATAGCGTTCTTTAGTGTTTGCGTTATATGTTCTTGTCCAACTACTTCTTCAAAAGTTTGAGGACGCCATTTGCGGGCAGTAACTATGTAGTTCATGTTAGTTTTCTTGGGTTTAGTTGCTATTCAAATAACCAATAACCAAAAGACAAAATACAAATAAAAACTAATAATCAATTTTCAAACAGATACCAAAAACAAACTATTTGGATTTTTCAATGATCGAAGAAAAAATCTTTTTTAACTCAATTGCCTCTTGAAAAATCTCATTTAATTCCGTTTGAAACTCGTCTTGTGTCTCCTTCAGAAGTCGGATCCAATAAGCCGACTCTTTCGATTCTTTCAAACAAATTTTTATTCTATAAGACGAAATCTTTTTTACTAAGAGATTCGTTGGCTTCAATATAATTCGAACCAACAGAACTTGAGGCTCTTATAAGTTGATCGTTATATTCTCTCAGCAGAGGATACTTTGATAACTTTTTACATATCAGAAATGTTCTTTTCGCAAATTGGAAAGTTCTTTCCTCTAAATCGAATTCTCTTGTCATCAATCAAAGTTTTTTTTTGAGTTTTGGTTATTATTTGCTATTTGATTATTGGATATTGATAATTGAATTCTAGTTTATGAACAATCGTTAAACAAAGGTTCTCTAAATAAACTTTATCTGTTTGATTGAATGCTGATAACTGATAGCTGTCTAAATCGAGCACACCAAAAATTTTATCACCTTTCATCAGGGGCACAACAATTTCTGAGCGGGAACTTGAATCGCATGCAATATGCCCGGGAAATTTATCTACATCATCAACAATAATTGTTTCTTTTAATGCTGCGGCAGTGCCGCAAACGCCCTTGCCAACGTCTATAACTGTACAAGCAACCTTTCCCTGAAATGGACCAAGGAAAAGTTTTTCATTTTTTAGCAGATAAAATCCTACCCAACTGATTTTATCAAATGCTTCTTTAAGAGCCGCCGTTACATTAGAAAGATTTGAAATCAGCGGTTCATTTGAATTAAGCAGGCTATCAATTTTGGAAATAAGCGCTTTGTAAATTTCTTCTTCAGAAAGATTTTTATTTATAGTGAATGATTCGGTCATTTCTTCGATTTTTTCTTAGAAATTTTTTTTACTGGCTTCTTATCTAATTCAAAAACAAACGGAATTGCTTCTTTGATAGTTTGTATCGGCACAATCTTTAACCCTTCTTTCACTTCATTTGTAATTTCAGATAAATCTTTTTCATTTTCTTTTGGTATCAAAACAGTTTTCATACCGCTGCGTTGAGCAGCAAGAAGTTTTTCATTCAAACCGCCAATAGCTAAAACTTTACCGCGCAAAGTAATTTCACCGGTCATTGCAACATCGTTGCGTGCCGGTTTACCGCTGAATGTAGAATACATTGCAAGCGCCATAGTAATTCCCGCGCTAGGTCCATCTTTTGGTATTGCGCCTTCTGGCAGGTGAATATGAATTTCCTTCCCTTTAATGAATTGCTGATCGAGTCCGAATTCTTTTGCGTTCGAACGTAAATAACTTAGAGCAGCTTGAGCAGATTCTTTCATCACATTGCCAAGATGTCCTGTAAGAGTAAGTTTTTCAGCGCCATTCATAACAGTAGCATCAACTTGAAGAATATCGCCGCCAACACTTGTCCAAGCTAAACCGGTAACGCTTCCAACGCGAAGTTCTTTATCTACCTTTAAACTGCGAAACTTTGGAACACCTAAAAACTTTTCGATTAAGCCAGAGTTAATAACAAATTTATTTTTGATCTTTTTCTTTTTTCCATTTTCTGAATTAGAGACAACAATGTCGCGCGCTGTTTTTCTTAAAACAGAAGAAATTTCTCTTTCAAGATTGCGGACTCCTGCTTCGCGTGTGTATTCGATTATGATCTTTGAGATCGCTTCATCTTTAAAATTAACATTGAACTTCTCCAAACCGTGAGCGGTAAGCTGTTTTGGAATGATGTGTCGTTTAGCGATCTGAATTTTTTCGTGTTCAAGATATCCAGGAAGTTCGATTATTTCCATTCTGTCTTGAAGCGGCAATGGAATGTTGTATCGAACATTTGCAGTAGTAATGAACATTACCTGCGAAAGGTCATAATCAATATCGAGGTAATGATCGTTAAAAGTATGATTCTGCTCCGGGTCAAGAACTTCGAGCATTGCCGATGACGGATCGCCTCGGAAATCCATACTCATCTTATCAATTTCATCAAGAAGCATAACAGGATTGATGGTTTTTGCTCTTTTCATCGACTGAATAATTTTCCCGGGCATAGAGCCGATGTATGTTCTTCTGTGCCCGCGAATTTCGGCTTCATCGCGTACTCCGCCAAGAGAAATACGAACAAAATTTCTTCCAAGTGCACGAGCAATTGATTTTCCGAGAGATGTTTTACCAACTCCCGGAGGTCCGACAAAACATAAAATTTGTCCGCGCATATTTTTTACAAGATTCAAAACAGCAATATGCTCAACTATTCTTTCTTTAGGTTTATCTAATCCATAATGATCTTCATCTAAAATTTTGCGAACGTTTTTTATATCAAGATTGTCTTTTGTTTTTGAGTGCCAAGGAACATCAATCAGCCAGTCAAGATAATTCCGAATAACTGTTGCTTCTGGAGAACTTGGCGGGGTTTTCTTGAGCTTATTAAATTCTTCGACAGCTTTTTCATATACCGCCTTAGGCATTTTTGCTTTGTCTATGCGGTCTTTCAGCTTTAAAAACTCTGGCGAAGATTCTTCTTCGTCTCCAAGCTCATCTTGTAGTATTCTTATCTGTTCTTGAATTATAAACTTGCGCTGAGTCTTAGCAATGTTCTCTTGAACTTTTCCTTCTATCTCTTTTTCGATTTTTAGAATTTCTATTTCGGAATTGAGCAGGCGTATAACTTCGAATAATTGTTCTTGTAGTGAAAATTTTTGAAGAATTTTCTGCTTTACTTCGATTTGTTGATTTATGTTGGCGGCGACATAAAATAATTTTCTATCTGGTTCATCTATATTTTCGAATGCGTTAATTGCTTCTGGTGGAATAGTTTTGTTGACACGGACATATTCTTTGAAAAGAGATGACATTTGTCTTAACAACGCATTCATTTCCCGTTTGTCTGCGTCTTGTGGTGCTACAACTTCTATTTCTGCTTCAAAAAAATCTGTACGTTTTGTAAACGATATAATTCTTCCTTGAATAATTCCATCAACTAAAATTTTAAGCAAGCCGTTTGGAAGTTTAAGTATTTGAATTATCTTGGCAATTGTTCCTTCTTCAAAAATATCTTCGCGTTTGGGCTCTTCAATGGTTGATCTTTTTTGTGCGGCAAGAAAAATATATTTTGCCCCATCAAGCGCAAAATTTGCAGCGCGGATTGATTGTTCCCTTCCAACAAGAACGGGAAAAATCATATATGGAAATATCACATTATCACGCAGAGGAAGAACAGGAAGTACGTTTGGTATATTCTCTATTAAGGAAATATCGCTGCTTGGCTTTTTAATTAAATCATCCATCAAGAAAAAACTTTATAAGTGAATAAATGCACAGAAAATATACCAATAAATCAATGGGCTATCAAGGTAAGTTAGAGACATGATAGTAATCATAATCGTAATCTTGATTGTATTCTTACTCTGTCAATTATAAATGGGCACAAACAAGATCACGAGCATGAACACCAAGAATACGAAGAACAGGTTATTGCTTATCCTTTATTAATAACTGCTAATGAACCAAACTTGGAACTAAGGATATCTGTACTAATCACTATTTAATCTGACAACTTCCATTGTTAGTTAAGTTTAAGCTGCAAGTTCCAAGGTGTGGTCTTAACGATTTAAGCAGTAAGCTTTGAATTTGATGCTTACATCCTGCCGCTTGCAGCTTCTTGATTCTAATTTATTGATTGCCGCTCCCCAAAAAAAGTAACTTGAATTTCATTTTTTTCAATAGTATAATACTTTTAAAATATACATCAATGAATCTTTACTATCTTTTTTTTAACGGAATAAACTAAAAAAAATAATGGAAAACTTTTATGCATTTGTGGAAACTCTTAATTGCCATCAGTATGATCGCTTGGTATTTACCGGTTCTCTCTTTCAGAAACAACAAATACTTTTTATTTTTTTTAATTAATTCACTCGTAGATCCGATTTATATTGTTTTGCGTTATACATTTCATTTACAAACCTATAATTATATTCCATTTGTTCTTCTGATTGAATCAGCAACTCTTCCTGTAAATGATTTCAGATCAAGAACCATTTCCTCAATTGCATTATTTGTAATTATCTTAAATCTAGGAAGTAACTGGTTTATAGAATTATTGGTTTGCGAAATTGTTCTGAGTATGATGATTTTTAATCTACTACAAGATGCATATGCGGAATTCAAAAAAGAATCTTCCTTTTACATATTTCATCTTCTCCTCTTTGTTTATTTTTTAAGAAACGCACTAATGATTTATTTTTACTATTCGGATCAAATCATTCTTACTAACTATTATACTTTGTTTCTTATTGCAATAATTGTCATACCGGTTCTTATTACTTTTTTTGGTCCCTCTAAGAAGATTAAAATAAACAGAAACCAAAGTGAACTTTTACCTGAACAGAAAATCGATACGAAAACGCCCAATTTACAAATAGTACAGTTTCCTAAGCATAAATTCTTGCAGAAACTTACCGATTCTGAGATGCGGGTTCTCTCCCTTTTGGCTGAAGGTTATAAAACTAAAGAAATCTCGGAAAAACTATTCATCTGCAAAAGAACCGTCTATTTTCACAGCCAAAACCTCAAAAACAAGTTAAATATTGATACAACAGCGCGGTTAATAAAATTTGCATTCGAAAACCGTGAAAAACTACAAAAAATCCACAAACCTGCACATTTCGACAGTATAGATAAGTGAAAAACTATCAAAAGTGACAGTATAAAACTATCACTTTTGACAGTGTGCTGTATCCTTTCTTACTATAAATTTGCACTTAAAATTCTCTCCAAAAGTTTATCAATAATTCTATTGAAGATTTTTTATCAACTGAGGTACTTTGTGAAATTCCTGTTTCTTAAAAGATATCCAATCGTTAAACAGTACGATCAAGTAGATTGTGGACCTGCATGCCTGCTCTCCGTTCTCAAGTTCTATGGCGGTAATATCTCTCTCGTTCATTTAAGAGAAATGATAAGCACTAGCGTCAATGGTTCCACTATGCTGGACTTGGTTAATGCTGCAAAGGAAATTGGTTTTAATGCTTTTGGTGCTTCGGGTGAATATGAAGATTTGTTAAAAGAACAAATGCCATGTATTGCCCACGTTGTAATGGATAACCAGCTTCAGCATTTTATTGTAGTTTACAAGATAAATCAAAAAGGTGTTCTGGTTGGAGATCCCGGCAAAGGAGTTTATAAACTTACTAAAGAACAATTTTTAGAAATTTGGAAAAGCAAAGCAGCAGTCTTACTAAAACCTGAAAAAGAATTATTAAATGAAAATACGATAACTTGGTTTAGTTGGATAATGCAGTATATTAAGAAAGATAATATCTGGATCGTTCAATCCATCTTTCTTGGTATCATTTATACAATTCTTGGTTTGCTTACATCTATTTTTATTCAAAAACTCATCGATAAATATATTCCGGGGAAAAATACTACCTGGATTTATTATACCGGAATTTTTCTATTCCTTCTTTTACTCATTAGAGCTTCAAGTGGTTTTATTAGAGATAAATTTTTAGTGATTCTTAATAAACGTATAAACAACAATCTTACCGGTGATTTTTTTGAACATCTATTTAGACTGCCAAAGAAGTTTTTTGATACAAGAAAGCGGGGTGATATAACCGCAAGAATTCATGATGCGATGCGTATCCAGCAGGCTGTTTTGCAAATAGGCGGAATGACTATAGTTGACCTACTAATTATTCTTGGCTCATTTGCTCTGCTGTTCAATTTTTCATCCCGCATGGCGTTGATAGCTTTAATTGTTTTTCCAATCTATGGTATTATTCTTTTTCTAAGTACAAAAAAGTTAAAACTACAGCAGAATGATGTAATGAAAGGTTATGCTCAAGTAGAGTCAACCTATATAGATACATTGGGGGGTGTTGAAGATATAAAAAGTTTTAATAGTGAATCTTTCTTCTCACAATTCAACAAAGTATTCTTTGGATTATTCCAAAATAATGTTGAAAAACTTGGACTAACACAAGCCAAACTAAATTTGTTGGCTGAGATTAGCGCTGCAACTATAACAATTGGAATGCTTCTTTTTGGTTCTTTATGGGTTGTTAATGACAACCTTAAACTTGGAGAAATGATGGCAGCTTATTCGCTTGCCGCCGGAATCTTACCCTCTATTAACCGCTTAATTGGTGCAAATATTTCTCTACAAAGTGCCAACATTGCTGCTGTCCGTTTAATGGATATGCTTCTGGTTGAAAAAGAAAAAAATACTTCTCAACTTTCATTTACAATTAAAGAAAATATTTTAATAAAAGATTCAGCTTTTTCATGGAATGGCAGACAATATTTATTTAAAAACATTAGTCTAGAAATTTCTATCGGTAGAATTACTTCTTTATGGGGTCCAAGCGGTTCCGGTAAAAGTACACTTGTCCAGCTTCTTCAACGCAAACATGGGCTAAGTCATGGTCAAATTTTAGTTGATGGAATTGACTCAAAAGAAATTGATCTTTCTAACTACAGAAAAAATGTTGGCGTTTTACCTCAGCATATTAAAATTTTCAATGGCACTCTTGCAGATAATATAATTCTTGGCAGAGAAGTTAAAGACGTTCAGCAATTAGTAAATCTTATTCAAGAAACAAATCTTTCTTCTTTCCTTAACCGTTTTGAACATGGTTTATATACTCTTCTTGGTGAAAATGGCAGAAAACTTTCCGGCGGTGAAATGCAAATGTTGGCGCTTATCCGAGCTTTGTTATTCAAACCAAAGCTGCTCATTATTGATGAAGGACTAAGCGGCGTTGACTTTGAAATTGAAGAATTGATTTATGAGAGAATTAAAGAATATTCTAAGAATAATGCTGTTTTATTAATTACTCACAATCTGGCAAACCTGCTCAAGACCGATTATTTGTATGTGTTGCGGAACGGCAAAATAGAAGAGCATGGTTCTCCTAGTTTGCTTATTCAAAATGGCAGTCTGTTTGGCAAGAGTGTAAAAAAACAATACTCATATTTTTATGATAATGGAGTAATAGCAAATGTCTGAATCAGTTGTTGTTAGTCTAAATGAAAGGGAAGAATTTTCCCTCAAAAATTGGCATCTGTTCCTTTTTATAACATTCCTCTATTTAATTATTACTTTACTTAATGACCGGTTTATTATGACTAAGGAAGTGTATGGTTTATTACTTTCCGATAAAATTGAAAGCAACAGAATTGATGACTATTATGAAATGCTTAAAAGGTTTTCTCTATATACTTATCTCGCTTTACCTCTTTTGATTTGGATCAAAATCACTTTCATAGCTTTACTTTTACAAACGCCACTAATGCTAAAAAGTATAGAAGTTAGTTTTAAGGAAACTTTTAGAATTGCCGCTTTTGCTAATCTTTCTTATATCTTACTCGGTTTTATTAAGCTTATTATTTTATTTGTTACCCCAAGATCAAATTATACTAACGATTTAATTAACTCTACTCCCGGTTCTATTACTAACCTAATATCAAAAGAATCTTATTCTCCTGTTGCATATAATTTCTTAAGTAACATCAATATTTATGAAATCTTGTGGATTCTCATCATCTTCTATGGAGTAGCAAATTTGAAGAAACTGAATAAGTCTGATTCATTTATTCTCGCATTCAGTATTTGGTTAGGGTTAACTTTATTCCAATTTGGGTTGGTACTTTATTTTAATAAGGCATAAGAGATGCTCAAAAAAATTATAGAATATATTATCGGTATCCTTTTTATTTTTTCTGCATTTACTAAACTATACGATTTTTCTAACACAATTATTTTTTTTATTTCTATTACCGGATTAGATTTTGACATTATCAAGATAGGCATCGTCGCTCTATCTCTATTAGAAATTGCAATTGGTATAAGCTTTTTTATCAATACTTGGAATAAGCAGATAATTTTTTATTCAATCATTAGCTTACTTAGTGTTTTCATTTTTCTAAATCTATATTTTTTATTAAAGGGTTATTCAAATTGCGGCTGTTTCGGAACCCAAATCGTGAGCAGTCCGTTAGTAAGTCTTTTCAAGAATATAATTATAACTGTGTATCTATTATATGCTCATTATTCAAGAAGAAAACTAAACCTTGTTACTCAATGAATAAGAATATTAAAATATCGTTAATGATTGGGTTTTCTGTTGTAGGAATCATTATTGCCATTGCATTTGGCACTCAAAAGGAAATTTTACCAATCGGTTCAGCATTGCCACAGCTTAAATATGTATCTCAAAAAGAGAGCGGATATATTTCAATCAATGATAAACCATTGATGATAATGTACTTCAAACCGGATTGCCCGTATTGCGAATACGAGTTAGAAATTATGAATAAGAGGATTAATGAATTAAAAACCGCCGATATTTATTTAATAACAACCGATAAAAGTTTCTTAAGTGATAGTCTTTATTATGATTACAAAAATTTAATAAACAAGGGACATGTAAGACTTGGGTTTGTTGCCGAAGAAGAATACAAAGATAAATTGGGCATTAGGGCGACACCGACATTTTATTTCTTTAATCAACAAGGTAAGTTGATTGATAAAATTATTGGTGAAACAAAGTTTGATCGGCTCACTGAGTCAATCAAAAAAGCTGGTGGTGCGCAACATCAGTAAACTTGCCTTCCGCTTGGAAGGGCGGCTTAAATAATTTCCCTTTGCCGCAAGGGAATAACTTTATTTATTTTAACGGAGGTTAAAATGAAACAACTAAATGTAGAGCAAATGCAGCAAATCAATGGCGGCGAGCTATTGGCTTGCGGTGCCATGATTTTAGTAACTGCAGTTGGCGTCGCTGGTGGCCTAGGCGCCTTTGCAATTGGTTTTTTTGTTGGTTCCCTTTTTTCTAAAAATAGTCCATGTTAAAAAGAGGTGCAATATGAAAGAAATAACAAATATCGAAGAATTAGCTAACATTAAAGGTGGTAATCTTCTTGATGCTGGTTGTGCAATCTGGGGTGGCATTGTTGTTGCCACTGGAGGTGGTGCTGCCGCTAATCCAGTAGGTGGTTTTGCAACTGCTTTTTGTGCTGGTTATGCAATCGCCCGGTTGTTTGGTTAATTCATAAAAATATAGCTCCGATGCATAATCGGAGCTATAGAATAATTTAATAAAAATAGGTAAGTCTATGGTTTTAACATTATCTAAGGTAGATAAATATTTAAATAATATGCATGTATTGAAAAACATTAGTTTCAGTTTATCCAAAGGCGAGACAGTAGGATTGATTGGACCAAACGGTGCCGGGAAAACTACATTATTGAGAATTCTTGCAACTCTTTATAAACCTAATAATGGTACGATTACTTTTGACGATCGTGATATTTTTGTAAACCCTACTAATTTTAGGAATATCATTGGGTATATGCCAGAAGAATCTGGCTTTTATAATAAACTAAGTGCCCTCGAAAACTTAAGTTTTTATGCAAGTTTCTTTGGTAACATAGCTGAAGCAAGTATTTTGAATCAACTCAAGGAATTTGATCTAAACCCACATAAAAAAGTTGGCACCTTTTCAAAAGGCATGAAACAAAAATTATTATTCATTAAATCAACCATACACAATCCAGATATCTTGATTCTGGATGAACCCTTTAATGCTCTTGATCCAAGCATTAGAATTAATATCAAAAATATCATAAAAAATCTTTCTGATTCTAACAAAATAATAATTTTCAGCAGTCACATATTAAGCGATTTAGAGCAACTATGTAACAGATATATTTTTTTGAAGAATGGAGAAATAGTTTCGGACATTCGGAAAACTCGAGAAGATAATTCTCAAGGAATAAATATCGAAGAATTATATAGAGAGATAATGACATGAAGATAAATAATATTAAAAAAATATTTATACATCAGATAAAAGTTAATAAACTAAGGCTACTTCTCTCAATGCCGGGTTTCATGATTGTAATTTTAATATTTATATTGCCATCGATTATTGATTATCATAATGTTCAATTAAATAATTATTCTGAATTACTTAATTTGTACCGTCGACAAAATCCATCATTCGACAATAATAATCTCACAATTATCATGCTTACAGACATCAAACTATTAAATTATCTTTTAACATTGACATTTATTATTCCCCTGTTTTTAACTATTGATTTAATAGTTAAGGAAAAAGAGGAGAGAACTATAGAAAATTTATTCTCACTACCAATTACAGATTTTGAAATTCTTTTGGGCAAGGTCTTGGTTAGTTTAGTCACTACTATTATTTTGATTTGTTTTTTTTATTTCTCTGCTCTCATAGTTTCATATTATTATAATTATAAGTTTTTGTTGTTCCATATAGTTAGCGTAAAATGGCTTTTTTCTATTTTCATTTTAATTCCGGTTATATCTTATTTTATAAATGTTGTAGCCATAACTATTTCGTGTCTTGTAAACAAATATCAAACATCTCAATTCATAGCCGTTTTAGTATTATCCCCATTTATGATTTTCTTTGTGTTGCTAAGTAATGGTACACTCATTTTTTACAATAGCTATTTGATACTTCTTTTTGTTTTTACTTTAATTACTAGTATAGCATTCTCAAAAATTTCAATAAAATTATTTAATCGGGAAAAAATACTAATCATGTTCTAGCTGATTTTCAGCGGTATATATTCAAACCTAGTTGAAATTGTTTAAGTAAAAAAATAGAAGAGACTCCAAAGAATAATTAAATTGTTATTGTAGATAACAAAAAACTCAAAGGAGTCTCTAAGATGAAAAATAGCAAAATGCACAGAGAAAATCTTGAATGGTTACAAAGTCAGCCAATCGAGATTCAGTATCAGTTGTTCCAGAATTTTGTAGATGTGGCAAAATTGCATTACAGTCTATCGCTCGATATTAACGGAAGAAAGGATTTACTAGGTCTCTGGGTTAGTGAAGCCGAAGGAGCTAATTTTTGGCTTACAGTTTTAACCGAACTCAAGAACCGTGGTCTTCAAGATATATTCATCGCATGTGTTGATGGACTCAAGGGTTTTCCAGAGGCAATCAATACAGTTTTTCCAAAAACAGAAATACAGCTTTGTATCATTCACTTAATCAGAAACACTCTGCGATATATCGCGAGCAAAGATCAAAAATTATTTATGCAAGATCTCAAAACTGTTTACTCGGCTCCGACAGAAGAAGCAGCACTCATTGCTCTTGATAAACTCGAAGAAGTTTGGTCTAAGAAATATTCTTTGGCAATAAAAACCTGGAGGAATAACTGGACTCATGCCTCAACATTTTTCAAATATCCCGATGAGATACGCAGAATAATTTACACAACCAATGCTGTTGAGCCAGTACATCGCCAGTTTAGAAAAGTAACAAAACAGAGAAGCATTTTTCCTAATGATGACGCTCTTAAAAAAATGCTCTTCCTGGCTTACAGGGATTTATCAAAAAAATGGACGATGCAGGTTCAAAACTGGGCTTTGGTTCTTTCTCATTTATCTGTTACTTTTGATGAGAGACTTGAAAATGTTCTTTAACAAAAAATCCATTTACACAAATTATTTTACAGACTCTTTAGAATTGCCGCTTTTGCTAATCTTTCTTATACCTTACTCGGTTTTATTAAGCTTATTATTTTATTTGTTACCCCAAGATCAAATTATACTAACGAATTATTAACCATTATTCCAGGTTCAATTACAAATCTACTTTCGAAAGAATCAACCAATCATCTGCTCCCTCTGCATTTCTACTATCAGGTTTTGATTATTTATTGAACGGCGGCTATGAATTGATAATAAAATATCCTAACGAAAAATTCTTGCCAAATGAATTTTTAATTTCTCTTAACAAACAATTTCATCCATACTTAACAATAATAGCCAGCAATGAAAAAAACGTTCCTTTCGATTGGTTAAATAATTATTCACTGAAGAACAACCAAACAACTTATTTCCTCTGCAATAATTTTGTATGTAACCCGCCCACTAATGATCCAAATTCCATTCTGACTTTGTTAAATTTTCCCCAAAAGAAGAATTAGCATCGGTTTAAAAATAACCCTTTCATTTTAACTTATTGGATTCAGTGCAGTTTTTAAAAGAGAGAAAAATTTTATTGCATAATATGACAAAATTAGTCATATTATAACCAAAAAAAATAGGATACTAATGCAGCTTACACTAACCGGAGAATATGCCATACGAGCAATGATTTATATGGCATCAAAACCGGATGGCACAGCATTTACAATCTTAGAAATATCATCAGAAAATAATATTCCCGATCAATTTCTTCGTAAAATAATAGCTCTTCTTTCCTCTTCTGGAATTATAAATTCACAAAGAGGCAGAGGAGGAGGAGTAAAGCTAAATAGACCGGCAAAGGAGATAACCCCTTTAGAAATTATTGAAACAGTAGAAGGGGAAATGGCTTTGAATAAATGTCTTATTGATAAAGAATTTTGTTCTAATGATAGATGGTGCTCTGTTCATACTTTGTGGTGCGATGCTCAAAAAAACTTAAAAAAAATTCTTAGCAGTAAAACAATTTACCAGCTTGCGCGTGAAAACGAAGAACGGAAACAAAAACTGTAAGTATGATTTTTTTCTTATTCATAACTCACCTTACGCAGAGAATACTAAAAATGTCATTCCGTCTCGACTGAGCTCGACGAAGTCTTGTCGGGATCGGAATCTCATTATGAATAAATATAAGATGCTGATCCCGATAAATCGGGACAGCATGATCCCGCAATTGCGGGACGTAAGGTGAGTTCATAAATAATTTCTTTTAATTAATGATGGAGGTTATAATGCTTGATCTTGATCCTGTTCTTTTAGCTCGAATTCAGTTTGCTATGACGATCGGATTTCATTTTATCTTTCCGCCGCTAACTATAGGACTTGCTTGGATGTTAGTAATAATGGAAGGTTTAGGGTGGAAAAAGAAAAATGAAATCTATACTGCAATAGGAAAATTCTTTGGCAAAATATTAGGATTGATATTTGCCGTTGGCGTTGCCACAGGAATTGTGATGGAATTTCAGTTTGGAACAAACTGGGCTGAATATTCAAAATATGTCGGTGATATCTTTGGCGCGCCGCTTGCCGCCGAAGGCATTTTCGCATTTTTTTTGGAATCTACTTTTCTTGGTCTTTACATTTTTGGAAGAGAAAGAGTTTCCAAAGGAGTTCATTGGTTTTCAATTTTTATGGTTGCAGTCGGTTCTACGATCTCTGCGTTTTGGATTTTGGTTGCTAACTCTTGGATGCAAACTCCAGCCGGTTTTATTATTCAAAACGGAAGGGCGGAACTAACGGATTTTTGGGCGGCTGTGTTTAACCCTTCTATGGTAGTAAGATTTTTTCACACATTTTTAGCATCATTAGTTGCAGGCGCTTTTTTTATGGCTGGCGTTGCTTCATATCTGATTTTAAAGAAAAAAGAATCTGAAACTGCCAAAAAAGCTCTAAGTTTTTCAGTTGTATTCGGTTTGATAGCGGCAATTCTTTTAGTATTTCCGTCGGGGCATGAACATGGAAAACAAGTTGCACATACGCAGCCGGAAAAATTTGCGGCAATTCAAGGACTGTACACTACACAAACGGGCGCGCCAATTGCAATCTTTGCTGTTCCTTTTGATAATCCTCCGACATTAAAAGCTCCTATTGAGATCCCCGGTTTATTAAGCTGGCTTGCTTTTGGAGACGTTAACGCAAAGGTAAAAGGTATCAACGAATTTCCACGCGAAGAAATTCCATCACTCTTCTTAACTTTTGTTTCATATCATAATATGGTTCTTCTTGGAATGTATTTCATATTTCTTATGTCAATAGCATCATATCTTTTATATCGAAAAAAATTATTCGATAGTAAAAAGATTTTGAAAATATTGGTTTGGTCAATTCCGCTTCCATTAATTGCAACACAGCTTGGCTGGATTGCCGCAGAAATTGGCAGACAACCTTGGATTGTTTACAAGTTAATGAAAACGAAAGACGCCGTTTCAATTACAGTCGGCTCTGGCGAGCTTCTCTTTTCGATTATTCTATTTTTTATAATCTATTTAATGTTGGGCTCTATTTTTCTTTTCTTGTTGATAAGAAAAATTAAACAAGGACCAGAACCAATTAAAGATAAGGAGGCAATAGCATGATCGATCTTAATTTAATTTGGTTTTTGCTTGTCGGTGTTTTGATTATCGGCTATGCAATTCTTGACGGCTTCGACCTTGGTGTTGGAGTAATTCAATTGTTTACCAAAGACGAAAATGAAAGAAGAGTTAATGTAAATGCAATTGGTCCGGTTTGGGATGGTAACGAGGTGTGGTTATTAACTGCAGGCGGGGCGCTGTTTGCAGCTTTTCCGCCAGTTTATGCAACCGTATTCAGCGGGTTCTATTTGGCATTTATGCTTTTATTAACTGCTTTAGTTTTCCGTGCGGTTTCATTTGAGTTTAGAAAATATTCCGAATCGCCAAAAGCCAAAAAGAGGTGGGATATGGCTTTTGCACTTGGCAGTTTTGTGCCTGCGCTTTTATACGGCGTAGCTATCGGAAATATTTTGCGCGGGTTGCCTATCGAAATAATTGATGGAAAAATTGTTTCTTCAATTTCATTCCTTGGGTTGTTAAATTCTTATTCATTACTGATTGGCACGCTTAGCTTAGTGCTTTTTACAATGCATGGCGCAATTTATATGACATTGAAAAGCACGGGCTCGCAGCTAAATAAAATGGTTGATTGGGCAAACAAAACTTGGATTGCAGCGGTAATATTATATTTCATATCAACTATTGCTACATTTTTTGAAGCCGGATATTTATTCTATGGAATGCTTAAGAACCCGCTTTTCTGGCTCTTATTTATACTGATGTTTGCCGGTATGATCTACATTCCCATTGGTTTGAAAGCAAAAAAGTTTGGCTGGACTTTTCTTTCTTCATCTGTAATGATTGCAATGATGATTGGTCTAATGGCTTTAAGTTTATTCCCAAGATTAGTACCATCGAACATAGACATGGAGAGATTTAGTCTTACAATTTATAATGCTTCTTCAACACCGCGCACATTAGAAACAATGTTAATAATTGCATTAATTGGAATGCCTGTTGTCATTGGATACACAATATTTATTTACCGTGTCTTTAGAGGAAAAGTAATTATCACCAAAGACAGTTATTGATTTAGAAAAAAAATCATACAATTAAGAGGTTGTTTCAAAAATCTCTGTGCCTCCGCGCCTCTGTGGTAAAAGAGTTAAAAATCACCACCGAGCCGCAGAGAAAGATTTACTTGTGAAACAACCTTTTTTATTTTCTTGAAACGGACAGATTACTAAAGTGGTTGAATGGATTTTTAATATTTTTGTAACCGAATAATTCATGGAATGGAGAAGTAATGATTGATAAAGTGATTAAAGCAGCAAATGAAGCCGGAGAAATTATACGTGAAAGTTTTGGAAAGAATTTTTTAGTTGAGCAAAAAACAAATCTCTCGGATTTAGTTACTGAAGTTGACAAAAAAGCAGAAGAGACAATTATAAATTTTATACGCAAAGAATTTCCAACTCATGGCATTTTGGCAGAAGAGAGCGGTTCGCAAAAAAACACGTCGGAATATCTTTGGGTTGTTGATCCTTTGGACGGCACAACAAACTTTGCACATGGCTTTCCGATCTTTGCTGTTTCAATCGGCGTGCAGAAAAACGGAGAAACAGTTTGCGGAGTTGTTTATGATGTAATGAGAGATGAAATATATTCGGCTGAAAAAGGAAGCGGTTCGTTTCGTAATGGACAAAAATTAAAAGTTAGCACTAATGATGATTTAAGAAAAAGCATGCTGGTTACTGGGTTCCCTTATAACATAGCAGAAAATCCGGATAATGCCTTCGAAAGGTTTATTGCTTGTTTAAAAAATGTGCGCGCTGTGCGCCGCCTTGGTTCTGCAGCATTAGATTTTTGTTACGTCGCTGCCGGCGCCTTCGATGCTTTTTGGGAAGTTTATCTTCATCCTTGGGATATTTGCGCCGGAAAATTACTTGTTGAAGAAGCCGGAGGATTTGTTACAAATTTTGAAGGCGGAACGATCGATATTTATTCAAAACAAATATTAGCTAGCAATAATAAAATTCATTCAAATATGATTAAGCTTTTGAGAGTTGATCACAAAAAATAAATATCATTTAGACTCTTTAAAAACATTAAGGAATAAAATGCTGATAAGTAAGAAAGCATTTGCAGCGTTGTTATTATTTTTTATATCAAGTCAGGTAAATGCTCAAAATCAAAAAACAAAAAATCAATTTCAAATTGACAGCTTAAATATCCAACGCAGATATTTAATTAAAGAAAAAAATCTTCTACGCAATGCGATTGACAGCTTAAAAAAATATTCTACAGAGTTGGATATTAAGATAGAGCATTCGCTGGAAGAAATCCGCAAGAACAAAGAAGCATATCTAATTGCCAAATATGGAAGAGAAGATGGTTTGAAGGTTTTTATGGGATTAGTGTGGAAAGGGATGACGGAAAATATGCTGCGCGATAGTTGGGGAAATCCGGATAAAATAGATAAGAGCGTTTATACATACGGCGCTTTTACGCAATGGTATTATGGCGATATTATCTATTTTTTCAAAAACAAAAAGCTAATTGATTGGGAAGAGAAGCGGAAGCCAAAATAATTCAGATGCCTGAAAGAATAGAGAATCATTTATCAAATATCCGGTATCAATCATTCTGCATCATAAGCTTAAAAGAATCATTGGTATATGCGCTATAGTTAAGATTCCAAATCTCACAGCAGTTTCTTTTCTTAAACTTGGAACAAAGTAGCCGAAATAAACCCCCTTCAGTATAGTGTTACTCATCATAGCAATTAGTATTGCAGTGGTAACTAATTGTATATCTATCTGCGGAGTTTGAATTAAAGAAATAATAAACGGAGAAATATCGGTTAAGCCGACAAATCCTGATAAAGTCAATAATCCGGTTTGTCCAAAAAATTCTTGAACAACTTTAGTTGTAACAGAAAGAAGAAGAAACAAAAGAGCAAAAACTACGGCGGGTTTTATTTCAAAGGGGTTCTGCAAGTTATCCAGTTGTTTTTCATAAGATTTTGAACTGTGTTGAGATTTAATTTTTACAAGTGAAAGTCCAATTCCTATTGCGCTAAGTAAAGAAATTTTCCACCAAAGAGCAGGAAGAATAAATTGATTGATAAAAAGAACTAAAACAAAAACTCTTATATACATTGCGCTTGCTGAGGCAATAACGCCACGTAATGCATTTGCTCCTATTTCCGGTTTCTTTTGTGTCATTCTTCCATATGCAATACTTACAGCAGTACTTGAAACAATACCGCTTAGAAATCCAGAGAGCCAAAGCCCCACTTTGCTTCCGAATCTTTTTGCTAAATAATAACCCACAAATCCAATTGTCGAAACAAGAATAACAATTTGCCAAACGTTGGTTGGGTTTAATTCATATTTTGTGAATGATTGATTTGGCAAAACGGGAAGTATTATTAAAGTAACGAGTAGAAATTTTATTACCGCAAGAAACTCGACCCGGTCTAAATTATCTACAAAATCTTCGAGATTAGCTTTTTCAGAAAGGAGCATCGTGTTGATTATTCCTAAAGCCATAGCAGCCCAAATATCTACAAGCAATGCAAGAGCGCCAACAATAAAAGTAAGCAGTGCAGTTATTTCACTCGTAGCTCCATATTTCTCTATCTGTACTTTACTGAAATAAGAAATAGCAGCAAGAATAGTAATACTCATCATTCCAACAGGAAGAATAAAAGTTACTCCAAGTTGAAATAACCAAGCGCAACCAAATCCAAGTATACTAATGATAGGGTAAGTTCTGATACCGCCCAAAATTATTTTTTTGTTTTTGGATTTACTGCTTTCACGTTCCAGCCCAACCAGAAAACCCAATGCAAGCGCTACTGCAAAGCGCAGCTGCGGTGTCCATTCAATAATTCCCATAGTTAATCTCTTAGAAAATTTTGATTGTAAAATATCGAAAAATGATTTTGAATGTAAGTGAAAAGAACTTTTTTATTAGATTTTTTCGTTATGAACTATTAGAATTATTTAACGTCTAATCAACAGGCTATTTACTTCTATTTGGAAATAATTGGAATTATAATAAGTTTGACCCTGAAAAAGTTTTTTTAAAAAAGGATAAATAAAAGTGGAAACTAAAAACGCAGATTTGTCTTCCTTAAAAATTGACCGCACAAAAAGGAATATAAATCCAGAACTAAAAGGAAAGAGAATTAAATTTATTGTTGTAATAATAAGCTTAATAATTATTGCATTTGCTTTTTATTATGGTTGGAGATATTTAACGGATACTGCCGTTGAAGTAAAATTAACAAGCGCAGCATTGCAATCGACTGCACAATCGAGCGCAATATTAACGGCAAGCGGTTATGTAGTAGCACAAAGAAAAGCCGCGGTTGCTTCCAAAGGAACCGGAAGGTTAGTTTATCTTGGCGTTGTTGAAGGCGACAAGGTCTTTGCTGATCAAATAATAGCGAGATTAGAAGACAGCGATATTCGAGCACAGCTCGAATTTGCAAAAGCTAATTTGAAATTGAGCGAAGCTGAATTGAAGGACGCGTTTAATAATTACAATCGTCAAAAAACATTGTTAGAAACCGGCTCTGCAAGTCAAATGGAATTTGATGCGGCAGAATCAAGATACAACAGAGTTCTTGCAGCAATTGAAGTTGCGAAAGCCCAAGTGTTATCAGCAGAAATAGCGCTTGAAAACACATTGATTCGTGCTCCGTTTAATGGAACTGTTCTTACTAAAAATGCGGATGTGGGCGAAATAGTTGCGCCTCTTGGCGCCGGGATCAATTCTAGAGCGGCAGTTGTTACAATTGCAGATATGAATTCATTACAAGTAGAAGCCGATGTAAGCGAATCTAATATCGAAAAAATTGAACCAAATCTGGAATGCCAAATTACGCTTGATGCTTATCCCGCTCACAATTATTCAGGGTATGTAGATAAAATTGTTCCTACAGCAGACCGCGGAAAAGCAACTGTAATGGTTAAGATCGGGTTTAAGAATTACGATAAACGTGTTTTGCCGGAAATGAGCGCTAAAGTTCTTTTTCTAAGAGAATCTTTAGATGAAAATGTTTCGAATCAAAAATCAATTTTAGTTATTCCAAAAAGCGCAGTCGTAAACCGAAATGGAAGAAATGTTGTTTTTAAGATTATTGATGACCGCGCTGCTGAACATGATGTTCAATTAGGAAAAGATTTTGGCGCGTATATCGAAATTACAAACGGATTGAACAGCGGCGATAAAGTAATTGATAACATCACAGACGAAATAAAAAATGGCATAAAAGTAAAATCTTTAAAGTAAGATTTTGATCAGGAGAAAAAATGGCAATAATCAATGTTAAAAATATTTCAAAATCGTATTGGCGGAATAGTTTGGAAATACCTGTACTGAACAATCTTTCACTCGTTGTAGAAGAAGGAGAGTTTCTTGTGTTGATGGGTCCATCCGGCTCCGGAAAAACAACTTTATTAAATCTAATTGCAGGCATAGACCGCCCCACAAGCGGAGAGATAAATGTTGCCGGAACAGATATAGCTGCATTAGGAGAATCTGCATTAGCAAAATGGCGTTCATCAAACGTAGGTTTTGTTTTTCAATTCTATAATTTGATTTCCGTTCTTACCGCTTACGAAAATGTTGAACTTCCTCTTCTATTAACCAAACTTTCTAAAGCTGAAAGAAAAAAACATGTTGAAACTGCTCTTAGTATTGTTGGGCTTGGCGACAGGATGGCGCACTTTCCAAAGCAGCTTTCCGGCGGACAAGAGCAAAGAGTAGCAATAGCCCGCGCAATTGTAACCGATCCTTCTATTATTGTTGCAGATGAACCGACCGGAGATTTAGATAAAAAATCTGCCGATGAAATCTTAACCCTGATGGAACGGTTAAACAAAGAATTTAAGAAAACAATTGTATTGGTAACGCACGATCCTCACGCCGCAGAAAGAGCAACTCGGAAACTACACCTCGACAAAGGTTATTTGGTATAGGAGAAATTATGAAAGTCTTTAAGCTGATATTTAAGAATGCGTTAAGACACAAATTGAGAACGGCTTTAACTATCGTAGGAATTTCGATAGCTATTATTGCTTTTGGATTGCTGAGAACTGTTGTAACTATTTGGGATTCCAGCGTAGATGCAACGATGGTCGATCGTTTAATTACTCGTCAAGCTGTTTCTTTTATCTTTCCTTTGCCTTATGCATACAAAGATAAAATTGCCGCTGTGCCGGGCGTTTCTAAAATAACTTTTGCAAATTGGTTTCAAGGCGTTTATAAAGATAAAAGTAATTTCTTTTCTAGGATGGCAGTTGACCCTGAAACTATTTTTGATGTTTATTCAGAATTCTTAATTGAACAAGATCAACTACAAAATTTTAAGAAAGAAAGAAATGCTTGCATTGTTGGCGAAGGAATTGCAAAACAATACAATTTTAAGATTGGCGATATTATTACTCTTGATGGCGATATTTATCCCGGCCGCTGGGATTTTGTAGTAAGAGGCATCTACAAAGGGCAAAACAAAAACACCGATATATCTCAAATGCTTTTTCATTGGGAGTATGTTAACGAAAGGATGAATGTTGAAGCGCCAGAGCGCGCAAATGATGTTGGCTGGTATGTTATTAAAATTTCAGACCCAAATAGATCTGCCGAAATATCTGAACAGATAGATGCGCTTTTTAAAAACTCGATTGCCGAAACAAAAACAGAAACAGAAAAAGCTTTTGCTCAAGGGTTTGTTTCTGCTTCAAGTGCAATTATTACAGCAATGAATTTTATGTCTTTTGCTATAATTGGGATAATTATGTTAGTGCTTGCAAATACAATGATAATGTCTGCCCGCGAAAGAACACGTGAATATGCGGTATTCAAAACACTTGGTTTTTCTGCTGTTCATTTAACAGGATTGATACTTGGGGAGTCGTTATTAATTTCTATTATTGGCGGAGGAATTGGAATTGCGTTTACTTTTCCTGTAGTTGCTGGATTTGAGCAGGCGCTTCCAAAAGGATTTTTCCCATTCTTTTTTATCGAACCAATAACAATAATTTTATCATCTTTTTCAATCATTATCATCGGCTTAGTTTCGGCAATTTTTCCTATTCAGCGTGCACTATGCACTAGAATTGTTGATGGATTTAGATTTGTCGGTTAGAATGAGAATTATTATTGTCGTTCAAGCTATTGCTGAAAATTAAAAAGAGGTTAAAATGGCTGTACCAATAAAATATGTAGTTAGAAATTTTAAGAGCAGAAAATTAACAACAATAATTACAGTTGCAGGAATTGCTCTTGTAGTATTAGTATTTGCCGCTGTTCTAATGATGGCTTACGGAGTTGAAAAAACATTAGTGTCTACCGGCTCTGCAGAAAATATTAAAGTACTTAGAAAAGCATCTCAAGGTGAAATTTCAAGCATCATTGATGACGATACGCAAAATATAATTAAATCGCTTCCGCATATCGCAAAAACTGCAGAGGGCGAACAGATTATCTCTTCGGAACCGGTAGTAATAATCAATTTAGAAATTAAAGGCGGCGGACTTAGCAATATTACATTGCGCGGCGTAAATCAGCAGGCATTTCAACTTCGCCCGAATATTAAAATAATTGAAGGAAGAAAATTTAATCCTTCTTTGCGAGAACTTATTGTTGGTATTTCAATTTCTAAAAAATTTGTTAATGCACAGATTGGAAGTAAAGTAAAATTTGCAGGCGATTATTGGACTATAGTCGGACTATTTGAAGATAGCGGCAGCGGGTTTGAATCTGAACTTTGGGGCGATGCTTCGCAGTTGCTAAATGCTTTTAACCGAGGAAGCGCAGTTTCTACAATCACTTTGAAGTTAGATAATCTCAATAACTTTGAGAAATTTCAAAGCTATTTTGAAACCGACAAAAGACTGAAACAATTTGAAATAAAAACCGAACAAAAATTTTTTGAAGAACAGTCTGAATTTCTTGCAGGATTTATAAGAGTACTTGGCACTTTCATCACAATCATATTTAGCTTCGGAGCCATAATTGGAGCAGCAATTACAATGTATGCTTCGGTTGCCAACAGAACTGTTGAAATAGGAACCATGCGATCGCTTGGATTTAATAGAAGAAGTATATTAACTGCATTCATGTTAGAATCGTTAATTATTGCAATAATAGGAGCGGCGGTTGGATTGTTTTTTGCATCATTTTTGCAATTCTTTTCCATCTCAACTTTAAATTGGAATTCATTCGCAGAGCTTTCATTCTCTTTTGCGCTTTCTACTTCAATTGTAATTTCATCATTTATTTTTGCAATAGTTATGGGCTTGGTGGGGGGATTTTTGCCATCGGTACGCGCTGCGCGGTTAAATATTGTTTCAGCTCTAAGGGGCGGATAAAAGAATAAATCAATATTTAGTTCCTATTTTTCAATTGTTGGCACAGAGAAATAAGTCCCAATTTTAGTAAAATTAAAATTTGCGGCATCGGGCTGGTTTTCCTATTTTTGCAAGCCAAATGCCTAAGAAAATTATCATAGCAATAGACGGTCCCGCCGGTTCAGGTAAATCCACTGCTGCTAAAAATCTTGCTAAAAAACTTGGATTTGTTTATTTGGATACCGGGGCAATGTACAGAGCAATAACTTTTTTGGCTCTGCGTAATGGCATTGTTGATAATCCTATTGCTGTTATTGAATTGACTAAGAATATTGTTCTTAAACTTAAGTTCGAAAATGGTCTCACTCGCGTTTTTGTGAATGATGAAGAAGTTACAGAACAAATTAGAAGCGCAGAAGTTAATTCTAAGGTAAGTGAGATTAGCGCTATTGCTCAAGTGCGCCAAGAAATGGTTAAGATTCAGAAAGAACAAGGCAAAAATGGAAATATTGTTGCTGAAGGAAGAGATGTAACAACAGTTGTTTTTCCTGAAGCAGACATTAAGATTTTTCTTACAGCTTCTTTAGATGAGCGCGCTCATAGAAGATTTAAAGAATTTCAAGCATTAAATACCAATATTACTTTTGAAGAAGTTAAAGCGAATTTGGAAAAAAGAGACAGAATTGACAGCGGCCGCGAAGTTTCTCCATTGAAAAAAGCAGATGATGCTATTGTGTTCGATAATACAGGGTTAACGCCTGAACAAGATTTAGAATTTTTACTTGAAAAAATAAAAGAAGTTTTGAATAAGTGAATTTGTCTTGCTAAAGAGATGTTAAGTAACGTTATCTTTCTGAAAGACAAAAAGCAATTTTTTAGTCATCTTAAAAAACTAATGTTAAACTAAATTGTAACACTGCACCGAAATTTCTTGTCTGCTTAAAGCAGACTGGATGGCGGAAGTTTTGATGCAGAGCTATATAAACAGGAGGACTAATGTCTATACAAGAAAAAGATATTATAAAAAAGGTATCTGCTAAAACAAGATTCATAAATGCAGACGAGTATTCGCATGAAGAGTTGAGTGAACTATCAAAACTTTATTCCGACTCTTTTCGTGATATCAAAGAAGGCGAAATCATAACAGGCAAAATTGTAAGTATAAGTGGCGATAATGTTGTTATTGATGTTGGCTTCAAATCTGACGGTACAATTCCAAAGTCGGATTTCAATGCAACTGAAGAAATTAAAATTGGCGAGCCGGTAGATATAGTTATCGAAAGCGTTGAAGATGAAGATGGAAATCTTGTTTTAAGTAAAAAGCGTGCAGACTTCTTGAAGATTTGGTCTAGAGTGATGAGCGCTTATGATAATCAGACAGTTATTACCGGCAAAATTCTTAAAAGAATCAAAGGGGGAATGGTAGTAGATTTGATGGGCATTGAAGCATTTTTACCCGGTTCGCAAATCGATATACGCCCTGTTCGCGATTTTGATTCTTTCGTTGGACAAACAATGGATTTCAAAATTGTTAAAGTTAACATTCCAACAGAAAATATTGTTGTATCTCATAAAATTCTTATTGAAGAAACAATTACAGATCAACGTAAAGAAATTCTTGATAAGCTAGAGAAGGGACAAATTCTTGAAGGAACAGTTAAAGCTATTACAGATTTTGGCGTGTTCATAGATCTAGGCGGTGTTGACGGATTAGTTCACATTACAGACTTGAGCTGGGGAAGAATCAATCATCCAAGCGAAGTTGTTAAACTTGATGAAAAGATCAAAGTTGTTGTAACAGATTTTGAAAAAGAACGCAAGAGAATTTCTCTTAGTTTGAAACAGTTATTGCCGCATCCTTGGGAAAATATCGAAAGCAAATATAAGATCAATGAAAAAGTTTCTGGCAGAGTAGTTTCGTTAACAGATTACGGCGCATTTATCGAAATTGAAAAAGGAATTGAAGGATTGATTCACATTTCTGAAATGAGCTGGACACAACATATAAGTCATCCATCTCAATTTGTTTCTATGGGACAAATTGTTGAAGCGGTTATTTTGAGTCTCGATAAAGATGAAAAGAAAATTTCTCTTGGGATGAAACAATTAACGCCAGATCCGTGGCAGGATATAGTAAAAAAATATCCGGTTGGTTCACAGCATGCAGGCGTTGCACGCAACCTAACAAACTTTGGCGTCTTTGTTGAACTTGAACCCGGTATAGATGGTCTTGTTCACATTTCTGATCTTTCATGGACAAAGAAAATACGCCACCCCGGCGAAGTTGTTAAGAAGGGAGAAAAGATTGAAGTTGTTGTGCTTGGAGTCGATACAAATTCGAGAAAAATTTCTCTTGGGCACAAACAGATAAATGCTAATCCTTGGGATAATTTTGAAATAGAATATGCCGTTGGGAAAAGTACTGAAGGAAAAATTGTTCGCATCATAGAAAAAGGATTGATTGCTGAACTTCCACTTGATGTTGACGGTTTTATTCCTGCAACTCAGCTTTCAACAGCTAAGATCAAAAATCTTTCTTATTCTTTTCCGGTAGGAACCAAACTGGAGCTGAAAGTTGTCGAGTTCGATAAAGAAAATAAGAAAATTGTTCTAAGTGCTATTGCAGCGCTGAAGGAAAAAACTGATGAAGAAATAACGCAATATATTTCCGAACATAAGTTAGAAAAAGTAAGTGTAAACGATATCAAACAAGCCGATGCTGGTAAATTTGATTCATCAGATTTCAATTTATACGATGATAAAATTATTACGCATGCACAGCTTGTTGTTACTCCTCCTGCAGAAGAAAAACAAGAAGAAGCGGCAAGTTAGCTTTCAACTATTAGCTGCTTCGGAATGAAAATATTGGGCTGTGTTTAATCCAATTATGTTTTTATATTTGAATTAAATGCAGCCCGTTTTTGTTATAGAAATTTATAAATCTTTTTTTTCATGCTCATGCTCTTCTTCTACCGAAGGGATGCCTTAGGCATTGCCCTTGTTCTTTTTTCAATCAAGATTACGATCATGAGCAAGATCAAGAATCAAAGGTAACAATGTCATCAAAAGTAGCATTCCATACATTAGGTTGTAAACTTAATTTTGCAGAAACATCTACAATAGGGAGGCAGTTTAAAGAACGCGGTTTTGATGTTGTTGATTACAACGATAACGCCGATGTTTATGTTATCAACACGTGTACTGTTACAGATAATGCTGAAAAAGAATGCAGACAAATTGTCCGTCGAGCATTGCGTAATAATCCGAATGCATTTGTTGCTGTAACCGGTTGTTACGCTCAATTACGTCCAAACGAAATTGCCAAGATCGAAGGTGTAGATGCTGTACTTGGCAGCAGCGAAAAGTTTAATCTATTCTCATTCATAGATCATTTTGAAAAGAAAAATTTATCGTGCATCTATGTTTCGCCCGCCGAAAAGTTAAATTCATTCAGTTCATCATATTCAACCGATGCTGACAGCCGCACACGGGCTTTTTTCAAAATTCAGGATGGCTGCGATTATAAATGCTCATTTTGCACAATTCCATTAGCGCGGGGAAAAAGCAGAAGTGCAGAGCCAGAAAATGTTATTAGTGAATTTAAGAAGCTGCTGACTTCAGGGTATAAAGAAATTATTCTTACTGGCGTTAATGTAGGAGATTACACTTCATATCTTCATCAAAATCAAGAAAATAAGCATGAAGAAGCTCATGAAATAGGCTTGTATGGTTTGCTCAAGATGATGCTGGAAGTGAAAGGCGATTATCGAATTAGAATAAGTTCCATCGAACCGAATCTTCTAACAGATGAAATTTTAGAATTAACCGCGAGCGATAAAAGGATGTGCAACCATTTCCATATTCCATTGCAGAGCGGCAGTTCAAAAATTTTGAAATTGATGCAGAGACGTTATAGCACGGAAGATTATCGAGATTTAATTTTAAAAGCGCACGATCGAATAAATGATCTTGGGATTGGCATTGATGTTATTGTCGGGTTCCCCGGGGAAACAGAAGAGGATTTTTTAGAAACCTATAATTTTTTAAGAGACCTTCCCATTTCTTATTTGCATGTATTTACTTATTCTGAAAGACCAAATACTAAAGCGATCGAAATGAGCGGACATGTTGATATAGTTGAAAGAAAGAGAAGAAATAATATGCTCAGAATTCTGAGCGAAAAAAAACGAAATGAATTTTACCGTAAAATGGCGGGCAAAGAATTATCGGTTTTGTTTGAACATGATAATAGTGGTGGATTTATTAAAGGATTTTCTTCAAATTATGTTAGAATAAAAACACCGTATAATTTAGAATTAATTAATAAATTTGTCACTGTCAAAATCTTGGAGGCAGATGAAAATATCTGTACAGCGGAAGTTTTACCGCCATTCAATTATTAATTTTTTCTAAGGAAAATCTATGAAAAAAATAATCTCTTTCGTTGTACTTTTGTCAGCTTTAACATCTGCTCAGTCAAATCAAAATGTAAGTATTGCAGAATTAAAACGGCTATCAGCTATTAGAAACCAGCGTCCAGCATCCAGTAACGAACAACTAATATCAGATTTCCCGTTCCGGCTTGATCAGTCCAGCATGCAGCATCTATCATCGAGTATCCAGTATCAAGAATCAAGTTCTAAGAAAAGTTCTGGTTTAGCAATTCTTTATTCTTTACTTCTACCTGGAATGGGGGAGCTTTATGCCGGCTCATACGACAACGGTAAGTATTTTACTATTACAGATGGCGTTTTGTGGAGTTTCTTTAGCGGCTTTTATATTTACGGAAATCAACAGGCAGATAATTACAAAGCTTTTGCACAAGCAAATGCTGGGGTGAAATTAGATAGCAAAGATTCTGAATATTTCGCTAATATCAGCATATACCAAAATATTGAAGATTATAATACTGCAATGGAATTGAAAAGGAAATTTGGAAATACTTACAACTCTTCTACTCACTATTGGAAATGGTCAGATCAAAATCTTCGTAGAGAATATAGAGAAATGTGGCTCTCCAGCGAACAGGCGTATAACAATCTTAGGTTTATTGCCGGGGCTTTGATCTTAAATAGAGTTATAAGCGCCGTAAATGCTGTGCGTTTAGTGAATGCTTTTAACAAGAATCTTACGGAAGAATTGAGTTGGAATCTTTCGATTAGAGCAGAAAATAAGCCAACATTACCATCTTTCTTTACTCTTAATTTTGTAACGTCGTTTTAATTTTCCGTTTTTAGGTTATATCACCGTTCTGTTATTATGCCGCCTCATTTAATTCCCTTCGTGAGACAATAATAGACAACTTAATTCTTTGATAATAAAAAGGGCTGTCCCGACAAGTCGGGACAGCCCTCTAAAAATATTTGCTTATCCTTAGTAATTATTTAGGAAGATTTGGATTAGCAAGTCTTTCTGTATTTGGAATTGGCATATAGCGCCAGGTAGTTCCTGTTAAGTGCCATGGCACAGCGCCTCTGTTTTGATCCATTAAACGTGTGCCTTGAACAAATAATTCTTTATCACGTTCAACATAAATAACAGGCAAAGTAATAGCAGTTAAAGGTAATAAACCATGATGAGTTCTGTTTGCATTAACAAGCGCAAGAGCATCACCTGTGCCTTGCCCTCTAAGAATGCATTCTGCCCTCATTAAATTATTTTCTCTCCAAGTCATCATAATAAACGGGCTCGCTTGAAGATTGTATTTTATTTGGTATGGGTAAACTCTTCTGCTTGTTCCGGTAACTGTTGCAAGTCTAATACGAGAAGTAGCTTCTCTAGGGTCTGCTGTAACATAACCTGTAAATCGGTCGTCAACAACAATTTGAACACGGCCAACACCAGCAAAGCCCCAGTAATATATGCTACTTACATCACTATTTAAGGCTGTAAAATCAGCGTCACCGCTAATCATACCAAGAGCCGCAGAAGTAGCAGCGTTAGTATAGTCCTGCTTAGCAAAATAAGCTTTTGCTAATAAAGAATTTACTATTCTTATTTCTCTTGGAACTGTAGTTGCCGTAAGCGCTGCTCTATATTTTGCAATTGCATCGTCTAAGATTTGAGATGCTGGAAGGAAAGGTCCGCCGTCATAAATTCCGCCAGGTTGGTTTTCTGTTAAAGCAAAACCAATGGCCATGTAAAAACGTGCAATACCGCCATATAAGTTGCCATTATAGAGTGCAAGATTTTTCAATGCGGCATCTTTAAATGTTATTGCATTAGCTCTTTTTACTAAATCATCGGCAAAAAAGCGTAACTCGCCTAATTGACGGTATGTTCCAGTAATAGTAGCGTTTACTAATAATATTGCTCCTTTATCAATTTCTTCAAATGTAGGAAAACTTGCTGCAGGGTTATCATTAGTGTACCACATTTGATCTGATAAAAGATCCATTTGACAAGAAATCTGGCTTGCTACAACAGAAAACCTTTGTTGAACGCCTCTAACTACGAAAACAGTTTGAGCTTCAGAAGTTAGTAATTCATCCTGAACTCTGTCTATAAGAGGGTCTACATTCGAAATGTAATCTTCGCATGCTGGTGAGAGGAAGATCAACGGTAAAGCAATTAGTAAGTATTTTATTTTTTTCATGGCTGTCTCCTATATTCCTATTCTTAGCCAAAAGTTGACTGTACGCGGAGTTTGCAGAGTTCCAAAGTCAATACTTCTTGCGGCTGTTCTTGAACCGGTTGCGTTGAATTCAACATCGGCGCCAGAGTATTTTGTAATTCTTGCAAGATTTCTGACTGAGAAACCGGCATACAATCCTTTAACGTATGTAGTTGCATCAAATTCCTTCAATAGATCAGTAAAATCATAGCTTAAGCTTACTTCTCTAATGATTAGATAATCTGCGTCTTCAATCCAGTTCTTATAGTTTCTCCAATCCAATTTAGCAAATTCTTCTGCCGCTTTGGTATATTCTGGTGTTCCTGGAGTAAGTTTTGGAAGATGAGTTGGAGCAACGCCAGGAGCTAATTCAGCTAATCCTAAAATCCAAATGTATCTGTTGTATTCCGGCACGTTGCCAAATCTTGCAGAAAATGCTTGAGTATAATTATAGACCTTAAAGTTCAGCGCCCACTCTGCAAATCCATAAAGTGTAAAGTTCTTTAAGAACTTAAAGTTCAGCGTAAATGAACCTGTATGGTTAGGAATTGGACTTCCGTAATCTGATCTGGTAGTTGTAAACTCCGGTCCTACTGTGTGATTATACAAACCAGCTGCAGTATATCTTGGTTTTAATAGGTCAAAAGTATAGTACTGGAATTTGGGCAGACCAACTTGAATTGTTTGAACGCTGTTAAAACCATAATACAATGGAGAAGCGCCGCCCATATCTGTAACTTTATTTTCTTGATAGTTCCAGATCAAACTGAGGTTAAGGTTGTAATCTGTTCCCTTAATAGGATTAACTTGTAATAACGATTCAAATCCCCAGTTTTCCATTTTGCCAACGTTAAATGGCTGTGAAGTAATGGTTAAACCGGTAGATGGCGGATTGATTTTACCAACAATAGAATTAATAGCATTTTGGCGGTAGTATGTAACTTCCCAAGAGAACATATCTAAGAATTCTGTATCGAAACCGACTTCAAATTCTTTAATTCTTTCAGGTTCAATTTTAGCATTACCAATGTTAGAAAGAACAGCGCCTGCGCCGTATCCGCCTGTTTCAGCACGCCACAATAATGGAATAGCATCAACAGTTGAAGGCAGGAATCCGCTTTCTCCGTAAGCAACACGCAATTTGAGCAGATTGAAGAAATCAGGCGTAAAATCATACTTATCTAATCTAATAGCAAAGCTTGCCTTAGGATAAGTAATAGCGCCAGCTTCTTGACCGATTGCTGTTGCATAATCTCTTCTTAAACCGAGTGTTAAGAAATATTGGTTTAAGTAGGAGAAAGAATGCTCTGTAAATAAACCGCCCTGTTTTTCATCGGTGAAACCTTCGCCGTAACCGGTAATTCTACCGGCTGCGCCTAAGTTGGAAATTAAGTTAGAGTTGAAATCAGTACCTTGAACGTTTGTTGAACTAACTGTTCTTGCAAAGAACTGTCCGCCGGCAATCGAACGAATATCAATCATATCGAATAAATTATATGTGT
The DNA here is from genome assembly GCA_020723965.1 of Melioribacter sp. Lineage (GTDB taxonomy): Bacteria > Bacteroidota > Ignavibacteria > Ignavibacteriales > Melioribacteraceae > DYHW01. Next base: position 228,070 of record DYHW01000002.1, read on the forward strand.
AAGCCGCATTAAAATCGTATGTGAATTGTTTGTTCTTTCTATCAAAGATACTTTTTTCACCGGTTGTAATTAAACCAGCATAGTTTCTTCCAGGTGGGAAGTATCTTTCCTGGCGGTATTCACTGTTATCAATACCAATACCTGCATTCAATTCAAGATCTTCGATTGGTTTGTAGGATGCATTTGCGGAACCAACAAATTGATTGATAACTGCGCCGTCCCTGATAGCTAAAAGGTCTTCCTCTCTTACCCATCCAAATGAGACAGCTCTAAATATGGTATTTCCTAAGAAACCATAAATGATATTGTCGTTGCTTGGACGGTCAATTTTATTATTTACAAAATTAGAATTTACTTTTAATGAGAGATTGTCGCTAGGGAAAGAGCTAAGGTTCAAGCGAACAGAATTACGATCGCTTGCGCTCATAGGCATAATGCCAGTCTCTTGTCTTTTTTCAAATGAAGTATAATAACGAAGATTCGGATTTCCTCCTGTAGCGCTTAAGAAATGCTCTCTGATCGGACCTTTTTTAAATTGCCTATTTGCGTCATCAGCAGATAGGAATTGGTCTTTGCTGTATTTGAAAACTCTCTCGTTAAACCCGTAATTGAATCTGTAATCAACTGAAATTGCCTGAGCTAGTCCTGGCAAAAGTTTACCAGATTTTGTTGTTATTAAAACAACTCCGTTAGAACCGTTTGTTCCGTACATAGCTGCTGCGGCAGGACCTTTTAAAAATTCTATCTTATCAATGTCGTTAGCATTTAAGTTAGATAGAATGCTAGTCCCTTGACCGCCAGCGCCGTATCCAATAATTTCAGCGTTATCTAAGCGAACGCCGTCAACGTAAATTGTTGGTTGACCGTCGCCGTTTAATCCGCCGCCGCCGCGAACAAAAAAGCTCCAGCCGGAACCAACGTTACCCGAAGAAGTTTTTAATTGAACGCCGGAAACTTTACCGCCGATCAATTGCGATAAACCGCCGTAAGCGTTTACTTGCTGAAGATCTGCTGCGGCAATACGTGCAACTGAAACTTCTGCAACTGCTTTTGAAGTTTTAGAAGCGATACCTGTAACAACTATTTCTTCACTTTGGAAGATGTCTTCATCCAAGACAAAATCTTGTTGAATTGAACTGCCCGTAAGAACAATTGTTACAGATTTTTGCTTATAACCAACAAATGAAGCAGTCAGCTCAACCGATTGGTTTTTAGCAAGCTCTTTTGGCACTTCAAAAGAATACTTGCCGTCAATATCAGTTGCAGCACCAGTGTTCAGCGCTTGGATAAAAACGTTAGCGCCGATCAATGGTTCGCCTGTTTTGTCGGTTATTTTCCCCATAACACGGAATGTTCCCTGCCCAAGCATTAAACTTGGAATTATTGCAAGGAACAAAAGAGATAGTATTAGTTTTCTCATACACTCCTCTTTAGTTTGGTTTGTTAATTAGTTGATTTGTGTTGCGGCTTTTATTTTTCATTCAAGAAATTCTTTCTGAATGTGATACGATCACAAAATAAAATTATATCATGATGGTATAAATAGTAATTTCTCAAAGCCAAATCCAATATAATTTGTTTGACAAAAAGAAACAAGAAATTAAGGAAGAATGGAAAAACTTAAGTTTCAATCCGTATCCATTCAAGTTTGTTAATTAGAGATTAGTGGTGTAAGGGAACTTCATTAGTAAAAAAAGTCGAACTAAATTTTTAGATATAAGTGCTACGTTATTTTTGGGGGCGCTTAAAATAAATTTCTGTTTGTAGTTTACACTGTGCGCGAACACTTTAATAAAAAATCTTTTTTCATATAAAGTGAATTGAGAATTGAAATGTATTTTCTTAAATAAAAAAAAGAGCTGTTCCGACAAGTCGGGACAGCCCTCTAAAAATTTGCTTATCCTAAGTAATTATTTAGGAAGATTTGGATTAGCAAATCTTCCTAGCCAATTCTAAAATTATCTTTTAATAACTATCACCCGGATCATTTGCATTTCTTGCCGGTTGCAGAGAAGGAGTAGGAATATTTGGATTTGTAGTTCTCTCGCCATCGCCGTATAGCAAACGCCTTGGAATTTGTCCGCCAGTGAATGGAGTTAATACCTGACGGTTTGTTCTCTTCCAGTCATTGTATGCTTCTATATTCATAAATAATGCAATGTATTTTTCTTGCATTATAGCATCTATCAATGCAGTGCCGGTTAAACCTGCTGCGACGCCAAGTGAATTAGCAGCTAAGCCCCATCTTCCTTCTTCAGCTCTACGTGCTGCATTTAGTTTGGCTAATGCAGTTGTTGGGTCTCCAGTTTTGAATGCGCATTCTGCCCAGATAAGATTTGCTTCGGTGAAATTCATTATGTCAAAAGACAAATTAAGTGCAAGCATAGCAGCACTAAGATTAGAAGCATCCGTTAATGGTTGACCTGGAGCTGCACCCACAAATTGCCCGGCTAACGCTCCAGTACCGGTTCGGAAATATTTATCCAAGCGCGGATCGTTTCTGCTCTTCAAAAGATCAATCATATATTTACCGGCGCGGATGTAAGAATCTCTCTGTTTCCAAAATTGATAAATTGCATTTGATTCTGTTTCGACAGTAGTATGCCTGGTTTTGAAATTATTTGCATTAGAAGAGATACCTTTTTGAATGGCTGCAAGAGCCAATGCATAATTGCCGGAGCTTACTTCTGCCCAGTGTAAATAATAACGAGCTTTGAGTTGGTTAGCTGCCTCAATCCACTTCGCATTACTTCCAGCGTAGACATGATCGTTCGGTGGTTTATATCCGCCGCCGGCAGTTAAATCTGCAATAGCTTGGTCAAGCAAAGTTTGCATAGCAGCGTAAATATCTGCTTGTTTGTCTAACTTAGGAATTGATTTTTCACCTACAGCTTCCGAATAAGGTAGATCGCCCCATAAGCTTGCAGACATACCAACAACAAAAGCTTCCCAAAATTTTGCTATACCTGAATATGTTTTCCATCCTTTTGCATCTGCTTCAGCACGGATATTTCTAATATCAATTAAAGCGCCGCCGGTGTAAACGCCGTTCATTTCACCATTCCACTCATTTTCAGTAAAAACATATTGACCTAAACCAAGAGATTGACGGTCAACCCCGCCGAGCTGCTGCATCCAAATTCCAGTTGTGCGTGATAGATGTCCTTCATACCTGAAAAACTGACGAACCTGAACTGAGTTGAATAGAAGATCTGCCGATACTTTTGTTGCACGGTTCGGGTCATCCTTAATGTCGGGGTCATTTAAAAAGTCGCTGCAACTTATAAATAGAGTACTAAAAAGAAGAGCAACGACCAAAATTAATTTTTTTGTTTTCATATATTTTTTCATTTGGCCTCCTAGTAGTTAAATCGCAACGATAAAATAATAGTCCGAGTTTGCGGGTTGTTGAAGTAATCTAATCCACGCAAGTTTGTTCCACCAGTTAAATTAGTTTCAGGGTCTATACCAGTGTAATTTGTCCATGTATAAAGATTTCGTGCACTAAGACGAATATCAATAGCGCTTATTCCGGTCCAATCTCTCATAGTAAAATTACGGAAGGTGTAAGCAACAGCAACCTCTCTAAGTTTTACATAACTGCCATCTTCCATATCTTGTGATGAAGGACCAACAAAGCCGCTGCCAACTCCAGTATAGTATGCCTGGTCTTTAACAACTTCTTTTCCTGCACCAGGTCCAAACCCTTGAAATACAACTTTAGAGCCTCTATCAGCAGTTTCTTGTGCAGTTCCAAAATACATTAAAGCTCCTACTGTTCCGTTCCAAACATCGCCCCCTTGCTTAATGTCAAGAAGAGCTGATATTTGAATATCATCAAAAATTGTAAATGCGGTGCGAACGCTTCCAGTCCAATCCGGGTTAGGATCGCCGATTATACGTATTTGAGGATCCTGAACAGGATATCCTGTTGTATGGATATAGAGATCTCCGGATTTCCATCCAGAATATGTTTTATCAATATTAACGCCACCGAATATAACCCCGCTTCCAAAACGGACGAAGTCATATCCTCGTATAACTGGTAATGGAGAACCTTTATAGACAGCTCCATGTGCGCTGGTAAATCCGCCAAGACTAATATATTCAGTCCCAGCTAGATCTAAGACCTCGCTTTTATTTTTAGCATATATGAAGTTTAAATCCCATTTGAATCCAGAAATATTGATAGGTTGTGTGTTGATTCCGATTTCAATACCACTGTTTTGAATAGTGCCGGCATTTTGAACTTGTGAAGTATATCCAGTTGATGGAGCAAGCGGTGTTGAAAAGATGGCATCTGTTGTTTTCGAATTATAATATGTGAACTCTAGACCAACACGTTCATTAAGAAGACCAAGATCAAATCCTATTTCAAATTCTTTAGATCTTTGTGGTAGAATTTTATCTTGCCCTTTAGCGCCAGAAGTATAAAACCCTCCGAAACCATAGGCATTTGATGTAAAGCTCGAACCCCAGCCATCTCCAAATGCAGCGGTGCTTGCACCGAATGCTGTAATTGTTAGATAAACTCCGGGCTCTTGCCCTGCTTCACCATAAGCAAAGCGTAATTTGCCGAAGTTAAGCCAATCTGAAATGTCTGTGAAAAAGTCAAGTTTTGTAAATTCCCATGCAGCGCTTGCTTTGGGATACCAATGGCGTTTTTTACTTATGCCGAATGTTGAAGAGCCATCATTACGGAGTGCGGCTGTTAAATATAACTGTCTATATAATTCTAATGTTAATTGACCAAAATAAGATTCACCTCTAACAGTAGATTCATATTCATCCGGCGCATATGATGATGTATTATCTAACTGATTGAATCCATATACAGCCATATCATTGCCAATTGTACCGAAATAACTGTATTTCCTTTGATTCAGGTTTTGACCTAACATTAAAGTTGCGTTCATATCTGCAAAGTCAAATGATTGCTTAGCAGTAACAATCAAATTACCATCGGTTTCCTGATTCATTAATCTTTCAGTTGTTACTTGTCCGGTTGGTGTTGATGAACTGCTTGGCGGCAATACAGTTTTACGTTCATCCATTGAATAATCATGACCTAATGTGTAACTAACGTTTAACCAGTTGAGAGGATCATATTCTACCTTTAGATTTCCAAAAGTTCTGCTAACTTTGGAATCATTAACATGTTCATTAACAACAAAGTAGGGGTTGTCGTAACCGCGTGATGCTTTTAAAGTTGTTGGATTTTGCATTCTATATGAACGGTGGAATCCGGTAACGGGGTCAAAATAGACCGAGTTATCGAAAGTTGGCGGTGTACGCCAAGCACCTAATAATAATCCGCTCACGTTAGAACCTTTTTGAATGCGCTCAGCATTTACATCTACGAATTGAATATTACCTGTAACATTGATCTCCTCATTGATGCGCTGCGAAGCTTTTACACGAACTGAATTTCTATTGTAACTTGATTTACCTTTTATTGTTCCGTCAACACTAGTTCTTCCGGCAGAAAGGTAATATGTTGTCCATTCATTTCCACCTGATAGCGAAAAGTTATTATCAAGCGTATTTCCGGTTTGGAATATGTCTTTTTCATGATTATAAATAGGAGTGCCGGGAGCTATTGCAGGTCCCCAAGAAAAAGGAGAAGTTATACTTGCAACACCGAGACTTCCTTGTCCATACATTTTCTGCAATGGCTGAACATTTGTAATTTCATCAAATGTATAGGAAACGTCGTAAGTAACTTTTGCTTTACCAGGTCTACCGCTTTTTGTTTTAATAAGAATTACACCATTTTGTGCGCGTGAACCGTATAGTGCAGCGGCAGCCGCGCCTTTTAGAACATCTATAGATTCGATATCCTTGGGATTAATATCCGAAGCACGGTTCATTTGAGTTACTCCGCCTACACTTAAACCAATTTCCGAGTTATTGATAGGTGAACCGTCAACAACAATTAGCGGTTGAGTTCCGCCTGTAATGGAATTAGCGCCGCGGATACGAATATAAGTTGCAGCGCCGGGCTCACCGCTGGTGGAAGTAATTTCAACGTTTGCAACTTTTCCCTGAATTGCCGAAATAACGTCCAACGCTTTACTATTGGCAACTTGATCTGAAGACACGTTACCAATTGTAACCCCCAATTTTTCTTTCGCAACTTCTACTCCCATTCCAGTAACTACAATGGTCTGCATACCGAGAATATCTTCATCCAAGACAAAATCTTGTTGAATTGAACTGCCCGTAAGAACAATTGTTACAGATTTTTGCTTATAACCAACAAATGAAGCAGTCAGCTCAACCGATTGGTTTTTAGCAAGCTCTTTTGGCACTTCAAAAGAATACTTGCCGTCAATATCAGTTGCAGCACCAGTGTTCAGCGCTTGGATAAAAACGTTAGCGCCGATCAATGGTTCGCCTGTTTTGTCGGTTATTTTCCCCATAACACGGAATGTTCCCTGCCCAAGCATTAAACTTGGAATTATTGCAAGGAACAAAAGAGATAGTATTAGTTTTCTCATACACTCCTCTTTAGTTTGGTTTGTTAATTAGTTGATTTGTGTTGCGGCTTTTATTTTTCATTCAAGAAATTCTTTCTGAATGTGATACGATCACAAAATAGAATTATATCATGATCATATAAATGGTACCCTCTCAAAGCCGAATCCAATATAATTTGTTTCAAAAAGAAAAACAATAAAATATAGCAATAAGAGAAAAAATTTTTGGTACCTAAATATTCTGATTAAATTTGCTATACAATTTTGAGAGCAACTTGATATTGAACAATTACAAGTTAACAATTCAATACGACGGCACTAATTACGCCGGCTGGCAGATGCAGAATAATGCCGTAACTGTTCAGCAAAAAATAATTGATGCTATTGAAGTGATCATAAAAGAAAAAGTAAATTTGATCGGTTCGGGCAGAACTGATACAGGCGTTCATGCATGGGGGCAAGTTGCTAATTTTAGAACCGAGCAGGAGTTAGATATTTACAAATTCAGGTATTCGCTCAATTCAATTCTGCCGCATGATATTGCCGTTAAAAAAATGGAAAAAGTTGAGGAGAGTTTTCACGCGCGGTTTGATGCCAAAAGCAGAAGTTACATTTACATTTTCAGCCGAGGCAAATCTCCTTTCTATCAAAAATATTCTTATCACTATCCGCCGATCTCTAAAATTGATCTTACAAAAATGAATAAACTAAGTAAAGTATTTATCGGCGAACACGATTTCACTTCCTTTTCAAAAAAGAATTCTGAAGTTGAAGATAAAACATGTAATGTTTCTGAGATTTGGTGGCGAAAGGGAAAAGATCTTTCAACATTCTATATTACTGCAAACAGGTTTCTTCATGGAATGGTTAGAGCAGTGATCGGAACGCTGCTGTTTGCTGTAGAAAAAGATCTTGATGAAAAATATTTATTAGAAGTTCTCGGACAAAAAAATAGAGAAGAGGCGAAAGAGTCCGTTCCAGCAAAAGGATTGTTCTTATTTAAAGTGAGGTATTAAAATGATCGATTTAACAAACAAAGTTACAATTATCACAGGCGGCTCACGCGGAATAGGAGAAGCGTGTGTGCGTTTATTTGCCCAGGCAAATTCTAAGGTTGCATTCACTTACAAAAACGCAAAAGAGAAAGCCGAAAAATTAGAAAAGGAATTCCCCGGAAAAGTGAAAGCATACTGCGTTGATATGGAATCGGAAAAAGAAATTTTTGATATGGTTGATCAAACAGTAAAAGATTTTCGAAAGGTTGATCTGCTCATTCATAATGCGGGTATTTGGAACGACGGCACTTTAGAAAATATGACATTAGAACATTGGAATGAACTAATACGAATTAATCTGACATCTACATTTTTATTCTCCAAAGCATGTGCAAGTTATATGAAAAAAAATAACTTCGGAAGAATAATATTGATTACTTCTACTGCCGGTCAGCGCGGCGAAGCATTTCATTCACATTATGCAGCTTCGAAAGGGGGAATGATCTCTTTCACTAAATCTCTTGCAGTGGAACTTGCGCCATTCAATATTACTGTTAATTCGGTTGCTCCAGGATGGGTTGATACTGAAATGAACGATGAAGTTTTTGCAGATAAAGATTACAAAGAAAGTATTCGTAAAACAATTCCCGTTGGAAGAATTGCAACTTCTGAAGATATTGCCGGTCCAATTTTGTTCCTCGCTTCAGACCTTGCGCGCCACATTAACGGTGAAATTTTAAATGTGAACGGCGGAAGCGTGCTTTGCGGTTAATTTATTGCGGCATTACAATTTTTCTAACAAGAAATGTAGTCGAAGATTAGCGCTCGACAACCGGAAAGTATGTAATACTCCCATTTTGTAATTGTTTGAATATTGTTTACATAACTATATATTTGAAATAGATTGATTCATCACGACTTTAAAAAGAAATAATAAATGGAATTATTAGCAGAACTGCATAAGCGGATAGTTCATTTTCCAATTGCCTTTTTTTTTCTCTATTTTTTTCTTGAAACATTTGGCATTATTTTAAAAAAAGATTATCTGCAAAAAACAGCATTCATAGTTTTGAGCGCCGGCGTAGCAGCAGCACTTTTTTCTGCGCTTACCGGTAATCAATCTTATGAAATTGTAAAACCGCTTTTGAAAACCAATGAGTTCATTATTTCTCAAATAGAGAAGCATGAACAATATGCAACTATTACGCTGTGGTATTTTACTGTGGTTTTATTTTTTAGGATATATCTGCTCATTAAAAAAAAGTTTGACAGCAATCTGAAATACATTCTTATTCTACTAGGTTTGATCGGCTGTTATCTAATATATATTACCGGAATTTACGGAGGCAGCTTAGTTTATAAGTACGGAATTGGCACGGAGTTCTTTATAAAATGAAAAGATATTTTCTAATATTTTTATTTTTTAGTTCATCTTTGTATGCGCAAATCCGATTTGGCGAAGCAAAAGGGTTGTTTATGTCCTTAGGCGTTGGACCTCGATTTCCAATTGGGGATTTTGCAGATAATCAGAATATAGGTGTTGGAGTAGAAGCAACTTTTTCTTACACCGATAATGAATTCCTTCCAATATTTATTTATGCCACGATCGGTTATCAGCATTATCCAGGTAAACAAAGTTTTTATAAACGATCGGATTATTCATCTTTTTCCAGTAATGTTGTTATAATTGCGTCCGGCGTTCGTTATTATTTTAAACCCCTTTTTGAACAGGTTGTTTTACTAATGCCGATAATTGATGCAGGACTTGAGTATGCGCTTTTCGAAAAACTGCATCAGTTCAAACCCGGAACGGGAAAATCAAATTTTGTAGAAGAAGTTGGAAAATTCGGATTTCATTTAGGTGCCGGCTTTTCAATGTTTCTTTTAGATGTAATTACTTACTATAATTATTTACCGAACAATCAATATCTTTCGTTCAATCTAAAAGTAAACATTCCAATATTTGTAAAAATTTAGCAGAGGAGAAAATGGAACTTAAAAACATCTTATTCGAAGTAAGAAACAAAACAGCTTTTGTAACAATCAATAGACCGGACAAGTTGAATGCTCTAAATGATGAAACGGTAAATGAGCTGAAAGAAGTTTTCACTTCAATCAAAAATAATGACGCCATCAGCGTAACAATTTTAACCGGCTCGGGTGAAAAATCTTTTGTTGCCGGCGCCGATATTTCCGAGCTGAATAAATTAAATACAGTAAGCGGAAAAACTTTTACAGAGAAGGGGCAAGAAGTATTTAACTTGATCGAAAAACTTGGCAAACCTGTAATAGCTGCAGTCAATGGTTTTGCTCTTGGCGGAGGATGCGAATTGGCATTGGCATGCCACATCCGTCTTGCAAGCGAGAAAGCAAAATTTGGGCAGCCGGAAGTTATTCTCGGAATTATTCCCGGCTACGGAGGCACTCAGAGATTAACGCGGCTTATAAATTCCGGACGCGCTGCAGAAATGATCTTAACTGGCGATATGATTGACGCTAATGAAGCTTTACGGATCGGGTTGGTTAATAAAATTTATAGCGCTGAAGAATTGATGAGTAAAGCAGTTGAATTGGCAGAAAAGATCTCTTCGAGAGGGGAAATTGCCGTGCGGATGGCTCTGCGTGCCGTTGTAAGCTGTGATGAACTTTCAGAAAGCGAAGGGCAAAATCTCGAATCGTGTTTGTTTGCGCTTTGCTGTGCTACAGAAGATTTTAAGGAAGGCACTTTGGCATTCCTAGAAAAAAGAAAACCGAATTTTAAAAACAAATAACTTAACGCAGCGCAGATCCCCGCCTCTGCAGGCATATCTGCGCAGCAATGTTTCCTATCGTGGCAAATCTGAAACAAAGATTTATAAAATATCTTTTAGGCGCGGCGCTTCTCTTGCTTATTGCAAACATCGCTATAGATGTTCTTAAAAAATCTAAGCCGAAAAAAGAAACCAATACGCATGAGCTTTCCGTTGCACAGATCGAGAAAGTTTTCTTTAGTGTGCTTGATGATTACGGAATTGAAAAGAACTGGATAGTTAAGAAAAAAATAGAACCTTCAGAGGAAGATTCGATAACCGCACAATACTTTGTTAACATTCCTGCCGATATACCAACTATTTTTATCATCAAAGAGATAAACAAAATTATTGAGAAGGAGATAACCGCATTTGTCTCTGAAGAGAAAAAAATTTATGGAACAACCGAAATCAGAATTTATACAAATGAAATTCTTAAGCTGAAGGGAACTTTAATTCCAAATTCTAATAACGTTCGCAGAAGAAACGATATTGCTTTTATAATTAACGATGCATTTGATCTGAGCAGCGGCAATTTCGATCAGCTCTTGAAAATTCATCATCCGTTAGCTTGTATGGTTGTGCCGGACAGAAATGCCGCCTCTAAAGCCGATTCGATCAAAAACTATTCGAAAGAATTTGTTGTTATCTTAAATAATAAAATTAACGATTCAAAAATGAAGTTAGAACCCGATTATCAAAAAGGAATGCTCAAGAGCTCTGTCGGAAATATCATCGATTCGTTCAAAGATTCAAAAGCATTTTTGGTTGATGAAAAATCGGATTTGTTCAACTCTCCAATTTATAATTTTGTGCGTGATGAATTTAAGAGGCGCGGGGTTACGCTTTTCCCTCGGTCCGAATTTATTGAACTAACAAACGATACAGATTCTGAACTGTTTTCAAAATTTAAATTTTATTGCGATGATACAACGCGAACGCGCCCAAAACTTTTTATCGTCTCTTATAATACATTTCAAAAAGTTCTTCCTCTTCTTGAGCAATTCAAAAAGAAAGGGAATAAGATTGTTCCGGTCTCTAAAACTTATCTTGTTCAAAAAAGCGCCGAAGAAAATATTAAGTGAACAAATTTCCGTTCATATCTAATTCTACAGGTTCTTTACCCGATACATTTTTCAGCTGATCGAAGATCTTTTCACGGTCGCCGGTTGCAACAATTATCATTTCATCAGGAAAAATATTATTCATTGCAGCAGCTTGAACTTCATCATTAGCGGCGCTCTCAATAAGCTGTGTATAATTGAACAATTCATCGAACGGAACGGAATGAAGAATAAGCGATTCGATATTTTTCGCAACTTGAGAGTAAGTTTCAAAACGTGAAGGGAACTGCTTGGTGAGATATGATTTTGCAAACTCTATTTCTTTTGAAGAGATGTTTTCTCTTATGACGCGCAGTTCTTTCAAAATTTCTGAAATTGCGGCTCCAGAGTTTTCAATATCTACTGCAGTTGCAACCTCGAATAAACCGGCATCTTTATAGTATTGAAAAGAGGAACCGGCTCCGTATGTAAATCCTTTATTTTCGCGCAGATTTAGATTTAGTCTGCTCGAAAATTGTCCGCCAAGAATAGTGTTCATAATTCGCGCTGCTATGAAATCCTCTGCGTTCCGCTTTTTAGAAATGTGCCCAATTCTAATTTCGCTTTGAGCAGAATTTTTTTTGTGAACAAAATAGAATTTAGTGTCGCATCGTTTCGGTGTTTCAAACAGTGCTTTGTTTTCAGAATCAGTATTCCACGAACTCAGATTTTTGTTAAAGAGCTCTGTCGTTTCATCCTCTCTTAAATTTCCAACAACAACAATTTTTGCGTTCGATGCGGTAAAAGTAGATATGTAAAAATTTTTTACATCATTATTCGTAATTGCAGAAACGGTGCTTTCATAACCAATTTCTGGAAACGAGTAATAAGTATTCCCAAAAACTCTTTTTTCAAAAGCCGAAGAAGCAATGAACGAGGGCTCGTCTTTCAACTGAAGGATGCGGTCTAAAACTTTTTTCTTTTCGCGCGCAAATTCTTTTTCGGCAAAACGGGGTTCAATAATTATCTTAGAAAGAAGTTCCAACGAACGTTCAAAATTTTCTTTTAATGAAAGCACAGATAAAGTTATTGTGTCATGATTTGCACCAACGGAAAACACAGTGCCAAGTTTTTCAAATTCTTCGCTAAGTTGAAGAGCGTCATATTCCGCTGCGCCTTCATCAATCGATAACGAAGTAAGGTAGCACAGCCCTCTTTTATCCAGGGGGTCGAATTTGCTTCCGGAAAAAACTATCACTTCGGCAAAAACGATCGGAAGTTTTTCTTTTCGAACAAAATTTGTTTCTATACCGTTTGAAAGTTTCAGTTGTCTGACTTCCGGAATTTGAAAAGGAATATTTTTGAAAGGAGAAGGAGCTTTTGATCTGTCTATCATGATTATCTCTTGGTTTTAGGGATGATGTTCAGCTCAACATAATTATTGAGAAGATATTTCTTTGCTGCTGCGGCAACTTGTTCGGCGGTAACTTTTTCATAACGTGAAAGGTCGAACAAAAAAGAATCCGGCTCGTTCAGATAAAAGTTGTAATGATTTATCTGGTCTGTGATCAGTTCCATCTTTTGCAATGAATAAATAAAAGACGATTTAACATTATTCTTAGCGCGGGTCAATTCATCCTTTGAAATGCCGTCGTTTATCAATCTCTTAATTTCACTTGTAATTTCTTCTTTCAATTCAGCAAGAGTAATTCCAGGTTTTGCGGTTGAAGCTATAATGAACGAACCGGACAACTTAGCAGAATACTGAAAAGATGAAACATCTTGCGCTATCTGTTTATCAAAAATGAGGAGTTTGTGCAGACGGGAATTTTTTGATTGTGTAAGAATATCCGAAAGAATATCAAGAGCAGCATCATTTTCGTCAAATGCTTTTTCCGTATGCCATCCCAAATAAATGCGAGGAAGCTGAACATTATCTTCATGAATTATTTTTTTACATTCTATTAGTTTTTGAGACGGAGCGTCAATATTAGGAATAGAATTTCCTTTTGGAATATTGCCAAAATATTTTTCTATAAACTCTTTGGTTTTTTTATTTTCAAAATTTCCTCCCACCACCAATGCAGCATTGTTGGGCGTGTAATAAGTCTTAAAAAAATTTCTAACGTCATCGAGTTCGAATTTGGCAATATCTTCCATCCATCCGATCGTTGGCCACGAATAGGGATGATCGGGCGAGAAGAGATTTGAAAATAATTTTTCCCAAGCCAAGCCGTATGGCTGGTTTTCATATCTTTGTCGCCTTTCGTTCATTACAACATCTTTTTGATTATCTAATTTTTTATGTGTCAAACCGGGAAGCAAAAATCCCATTCGGTCAGATTCCAACCAGAGAGCAAGTTCAATATAATTTGCAGGAACTGTTTCAAAATAATTTGTGCGGTCTATGCTTGTAGAACCGTTCAAACTTCCGCCTGCTTCTTGAATGTAACGGAAGTGCCCTTCCTTAGGAACATTTTGAGAACCTTGGAACATCATATGCTCGAACAAATGAGCAAAACCAGTTTTACCGAATTTCTCATTTGCAGATCCGACGCGGTACCAAAGATTAACAGCAACAACCGGAACTGAATGATCGGGATAAAGAATTACCTGAAGTCCATTTGATAGAGAATATTTTTCGTAATCTATTTTTAAAAGGTTATTTGTCATTAGTTATCTGTCTAAAGATTTTTTGTTTAGTTGTTTTTTGATTTAATAAAACATTATGCTTACAAAAAAATATAAATCGAAAAATTTATCTTGATTTTATAAATTTCACTTAACAAATTTATAAAATAAGAAAGAGCATATCAGAACTGGGTTCCCCTGAATAATCTTCAATAATAATTAAGCTTTTCTTTTTTATCATTTTATTTCTCGTGTAGCCGGTTGTAATTTTTATTTTATCAATGGTAAAGTTACTTCACTTCTTACAACCTTGCTTTCAAATCTATTTGAAATCGAAAAAGAAATAAAGTTAACCAAACAAAACCTTGTAGAAAACTTATTCCGAAGTAGAAGTAGTGAGATAGATAAAACAACCAGAAACAAATTAATTGAATTAAACCGGCAAGTCAATTCTTTTGAAATCAACATGGGATTTCATTTTCAACATATAAATGTTGGTTTCGATACAGAATCAATAAATAAACTACAAAACTTAGCTGATCAGTATAAAGAATTAGAAAAATCCGTTGACGAAGAATTCTCATTGCTTGAAATAAAAAACCGTGAAGGATTTAAAGAGTTAATTAAAATAGATAACGATCTTATAGAATGGAATTATATTTCACTACTAGGCGGATTTGAAATTATGTGGACCGGTATGAAGGTACTTAAGCATGATGGTTCACAACATCACTTAATTGGTGTTCAGCCAACTTACCCGGTTAAGAGAACAATAAAGCAGTTAAAGAGGGTAGAGACGAGTATTTAGAAAAAGCTATAGAGGTAATAAAAAAGAGTATCAAAAAATATGTAGATAACGGCGTGTTATGTTAAAACTCAACCCGCCAAACAAATGGCGGGCAAGCAACTTATTTATTTCTTTCAAACACCTTAAAGGGTTCAGGAAATCCCCACAGCAGAGAGCGTGGAGTATTCAAAAATTAATCAAACAGTTCATGCAGAAATGATTTTTTACGCTTCTTATAGTCATAGTGATGCTTGTTATGTTCATCTTTTTGATGTCCATGATATTCCTTCTGTAAATCAGACTGAGTTAATGCAGATTTATCAATAATTTTATCAAGCTCTCCGCGATCAAGCCATACACCACGACATTTTGGACAATAATCAATCTCAATCCCCTGCCGTTCGGACATGACCAAAGCGACACCACTACAAACAGGACAATTCATAAACTTTCCTCTTTATTTTCGTTTTTTATAGGATACAGCTGCTCCATTATTATTTTTCATTTTTCCATTTCAATTGAAATTCGATCTCTTCAGCATTTTTACTTCTTTCATGCTCAATATTGATTATGGCATTGTCTGGTATTGTGATTTTCTCTCCTGCTATTTGAATTCTGAATTTTTTTCCGCTTTCCAGCGCATCGGCAAGCCGACGAATTTTATTGATGAATTGCTGTTTTGGATAATCTTTTTCAATGTCCCTGATCTTTTTTACCATAATTTGACTTCTTATGTTTTAATTTCTTAATCCTAACGGCGTGTTATGTTAAATATCAACCCGCCAAACAAATCCTTCTGTTAATTGTCAATTTATTATTTTTTAACAGAAGTGTCAAATTATATCGTGACTATCTTAACTCATCTGTATCCAATTCTTTATTCCATTGAAGTAGTCAATAAATACTGAAGAGTCTACGAGAATCATTTTGTAGTTCTCATATCTTTAAGGCTGCCTTCCCATTTTAATTTACCTCTTAATTTCTTGAGTCTACTTTGCTTTTTAACTTTTACGAGTAATTTCAACGCTTCTTCTACAACATCTTTCTTAGTTAAAAGACCAGATGTTTTAAGAGCTGCGTCAATTAATTTATCGTCGATTGTAATACCTTTTGATTATGAATTACGATATCCTTTTACAGAAGATGAAGTGCGTGAAGCGCTTAACAAGGGTTTTTCTTCATGAAATAAGACTTCTCTTAAAAGAATTTTCTTTGAGTAATAGGTCTATCGATTCAGAATAAATTCAATTCGTTCGAGTTTGCCGTCAATGTTAGTGCGCGGCATTATTTCAAAAATTTTACAGAGCAATGGATAAACATCAATATTCCAAATTGTTCCGGTCCTATAATTTTTTTTGAAATTAGGTCCGACAGCTAAAAATATTCCGTGCATATCAAGTTGGTTATTATCGTAACCATGCGTTCCTTTTGTTTTTGCAAGCCAATCAGATCTTCTGTTCGTAATTAAAGACCAGCCCAAATCGGCAACAATTACAATCGGCGCAATAAAGGGATGATTGCTAAAGTGGAAATAGTCGGGAAGTTCTTCGCGCAAATAAACTTTATAATGCTTTTCATTTTTTTTAAGCGTTTGATAAACTTCGTTAAAATTTTCTTTTGCAGGACCGATCATCATAAGCGGACCGTCATCTATAAATTTTACTTTGTACTGCCCAACAATTTTTTCGATGTTGATCGATCTCTCAACTGATATATTTGTCATGCCGTGGTCAGAAAGAAAAATTACATTCACGCTATCGCGCATTTTTATTTCATCAAGTTTTTGAAAGAGCAATCCAACTAATCCGTCAAGTTTATTTATAGCTTCATTTATCTGCGGCGAATCTGTGCCGAACTCATGTCCTTGAGAATCGGTTTCATGAAAATAGAGAGTAATAAAACGAGGGCGTTTATCAGAAGGAAGCTGCAGCCAATTTACAACTCCATCAATACGTTTTTCATAAAGGCGGTTATGATCATAATACTCGCGGTAAGTAGGTCTGCGGTAAGAAAGTTGTAATTCGGAACCGGGCCAAAAATAACTTGCTGTTATAATATTTTGTCTTTCAGCAGTTTCCCAAAATGCTTCGCCAAGATACCATCTTCCATCGCGCACGGCGTTGGTGTCTCCCATTCTATAAAAAGATTTACTAAAAGGATCCCCAAAGCTGTTTGCTATAATTCCATGATGAGCCGGATACATGCCGGTTATTATAGATAGATGATTTGGAAAAGTTTTAGAGGGGAATACCGGTCTAAATGAAAGCGCCGAAACTCCATCTGCTTTTACTTTTTCAAGGTTTGGAGTGATTCCGCGGTTAAGATAATCCCACCTGAATCCATCAAATGAAACCAGAATTACATATGGTTTTGGAGCGGCAAAAGTTATTGCTGTAATTACAAAAAGTAAGAGTAATAAAAATCTTTTTTTCATCTTCAATTGTTTCCTTAAATAAAAGTGAAAGTAAATATATTTGTCTTTCGCAAGTGGCTAACGTGAAAATAATTCTTAAACCTGGCAATAACAATAGTCTCGTAGCAGACGTTTTTGCTACATTAAAAAATTGTTAATACCTTTTGACACTAGTCGGATTTTCATATATTCCATATAAGAAAAAACCCTCTAATAATAAAAATACTATGAAGCATTATTCCGCTTATAATTCAAATTTTTCTTTTCTCGTTTCAACATCTACACAGAGGTTATTAAATCATTATTCATTAATCCATAATAGGAGTTATGTATGAGTAAAATTAAACAACTTATTTCCTTTTTCCTGTTTTTAGTTGTGATGTTCAGCTCGCAGGCAATCTATTCCCAAACAACATCGTCAATAGGCGGCTTAATTGTTGACCAAGACGGGAATGCATTGCCTGGTGCAAATATCATAGCTGTGCATGTTCCCTCCGGAACGCAGTACGGAACAACTTCACGCATTGACGGAAGATACAACATACTTGGTATGAGAGTAGGCGGACCGTACAAAATTACAGTTTCGTTTGTCGGATTCGAAACTCAAGCCAAAGAAGATATCTTCCTTTCTCTAGGTGTCTCATCAGATCTCGATTTTGTAATGCGGGATGTTAATATTGAAATTGGCACTATCACTGTTACGGCTCAACGTGATGCAATCTTTAGTTCTAATAGAACCGGCGCCGCTACTTCGGTTGGCAGAGAAGCGCTTGAAACTTTACCAACAATTTCTAGAAGACTGAGTGATTTTACACGCTTAACTCCTCAAGCAAGTGGCAGCTCGTTCGCTGGGCAGGATAACCGGCTTAACAACATAACTGTTGATGGTTCTTATTTCAACAATTCTTTCGGTCTTGCTGGACAACCAGGAGACAGAACTGGCGTAGCTCCAATATCACTTGATGCGATCGAGCAGGTGCAGGTAAACATTGCGCCATACGATGTGCGTCAAGGTAATTTTGTAGGCGCAGCTGTAAACACCGTAACCAAAAGTGGAACAAATGAATTTTCCAGTTCAGTATATTACCAATTCCGCAACCAAAAATTTGTTGGCACAAAGGCAAAAGATGCTGCATTTGACCCAGGCACATTTAAATACAACCAAATCGGCGTTCGCCTAGGCGGTCCTATTATGCACAATAAACTCTTTTTCTTTGCCAGCTTTGAAAATGACGGTCTAACACAACCCGGAACTACTTTTTTAGCTAATACCGGCGGGCAGCCCGTTGCCGGCAACATTACGCGTGTTTTGGCTTCAGACCTCAATACGCTAAGCAGCTACTTGAAGGATAAGTTTAATTATGAAACTGGACCTTATCAAGGATATGATTTTCAAACACCGGCTACTCGATTCATTATGAAGTTAGATTACAACCTTGATGACAAGAATAAACTAACGCTGCGTTATAATCATTTAGATTCTGAAACTGATGTGCTTTTATCAAACTCTTCTTCATTGGGTTTTGGAAATAGAAGAACTCTTTCCACCGCTCTAAATTTTGCTAATTCGAATTACAGTATTTTAGAGAACATCCGCTCTATCATTGGCGAGTGGAACTCTATAATTAGCGATAAAATGGCTAACAATCTTATAATCGGCTACAGCTTTCACGATGAAAGCCGCGGTTCTAAGGGCAGCATGTTCCCATTAGTCGATATTCTTAGCGGCGGTTCAACATATACATCTTTTGGCTTTGAACCATTTACTCCTAATAACGAATTACGCTACAAAAGTCTCCAGTTTCAAAATAACTTCTCTATCTATGAAGTCGATCATAATCTTACCTTCGGGGTTAGTTTAGAAAGATATGAATCTGAGAATATATTCTTCCCAGGTTCCCAAAGCGTTTACGTATATAATTCGTTAGCAGATTTTTACACAGATGCGAACAGTTATTTGGCTAACCCAAATAGAACATCTTCGCCGGTTGCACTTAGACGTTTCCAAGTTCGTTGGTCAAATATTCCAGGACAAGAGAAACCAATTCAGCCATTGGAGGTATTCTATGCAGGCGTTTACGCACAAGACGAATGGCAGTTAACCAAGGAGATAAAACTAACCTTTGGCTTACGGCTTGACGTTCCA
This sequence comes from Melioribacter sp., assembly GCA_020723965.1. Classification (GTDB taxonomy): domain Bacteria; phylum Bacteroidota; class Ignavibacteria; order Ignavibacteriales; family Melioribacteraceae; genus DYHW01. The sequence continues at coordinate 247,353 of DYHW01000002.1, forward strand.
TTCTTTGGTGAAACGGGCTATAAGAATGATAACGCTAATAACTTGAATTTTAGAGATGAGTTTGGAAACACAGTCCGCTATGCGACGGAAAAACTGCCAGACCCGAACATTCTTTGGTCGCCAAGATTTGGTTTTAACTGGGACGTACTTGGAGATCGCAGCACACAAATTCGCGGCGGAACAGGCATCTTTACCGGCCGCCCTGCTTATGTTTGGATTTCCAACCAGATCGGAAATACAGGTGTGCTTACTGGATTCGAACAATTTGATAATATTCCGGCTAATCGTCTTATTTCTGCCGGTGGTCGTCCATTCAATCCAAATCCAAATGCTTATAAACCGACTAATGTAACGGGCGCTCCTGCTGCCAGTTACGAACTTGCTTTGACTGATCCTAATTTTAAATTTCCCCAGGTATGGCGCAGCAATTTTGCAGTTGACCAGAAATTACCATTTGGTCTTGTTGGTACAACCGAGTTTATCTATAACAAAGATGTGAATGGAGTTTACTACATAAATGCTAATCTTCCAGCGGCTAATACTCAATTTCAAGGAGCTGATAATCGTCCACGATGGACAGCGGGCAATAGAATAAATGCACATGTTGCCAACGCCATCGTTTTGAAGAACCAAGATGTTGGCTATTCATGGAATATTGCTGCTTCGTTAGAGAAGCCATTTAGCGGCGGTTTGTTTGCAAAAGCTGCTTACAGCTATGGTGAAGCAAAAAATACTATTGACCCGGGTTCAATTGCTATCGGTTCATGGGTTAATAATCAGCATCCTGGTGATCCAAACAACCCTGGTGTAGCTTTCTCTTTTAACTCACCTGGACATAGAGTTTTTGCTATGGCTTCCTACCGCATGGAATATTTTGATTTTGGCGCAACTACCTTTTCATTATACTGGGAAGGACGCACAATTGGCAATACAAGCTATGCATTTAGCGGCGACTTGAACGGAGACGGCGGCACAACCAATGACTTGATTTATATTCCTAAAGATAATTCTGAAATGAATTTTGAGACATATACTGTTACCGTAGCGGGTGTAACAAGAACTTTCACAGCCGCAGAACAAGCAGCAGCTTGGGACGCCTTCATAAAGCAAGATGCATATCTCAGCAAAAATCGTGGCAAGTATGCTGAACGCGGCGCTGTTTTCCTCCCAATGGTTTATAGAGCAGACTTTAGCATTGCGCAGGAAGTATTCGCCGAATTTCTGGGTGAACGCAATACTCTACAGCTTAGAGTGGATATTGATAACGTTACCAACTTGATCAATAAAAACTGGGGTGTAAGTCAACGGCTTGTTACAACAACACCTTTAATTGCACGCCCCGCTGACGCTCAAGGTAGAGCTTTGTACAGATTGAGAAATATCGGCACAGATCTCATTTCTAAATCTTTGGAACAAACTGCCTCACCAAGTGATGTTTACAGATTCCAATTTACTATAAGGTACATGTTTAACTAACAAAACATGCAATTTTATAAGGGCTGTCTCAAAAAAGGCAGCCCTTTTTGTTTTAAAGAAGAGTTTATAGAAATAAATTTGTGAAGTCTTATCTGATTTAAATAGACAAAATAGAGTCTCAACGAAAGAGGTAAAATTATTTGTAGTTTGTGAATTGAACTGGAAAATCCAAGTCTGCTTCTTTCAACATTTTTATCACTGCTTGCAGATCGTCTATCTTTGATGCTGTTACTCTGACCTGTTCATCCTGAATTTGCGCATTCACTTTTAACTTGCTCTCTTTAATCATCTTCGTAATCAATTTTGCATTTTCTTTAGAGATTCCGCTCTGTAGTAAAATGATTTGTTTTAATCTTCCTGCAGCCGCCGGTTCGGGTTCATTCAGTTTCATTGCCTTTAAGGAAATGCCCCGCTTAATAAATTTTGATTGAAGAATATCAATTGATTGTTTTCTTGAATAATCGTCTTTTGTGTTAAGAAGTATCTGCTTCTCTTTTTTATTTAAGAATAATTCAGTGTGCGAATCTTTAAGATCATACCGCTGCTGTATTTCTTTTATTGCCTGATTGAGTGCGTTATCTGCTTCTTGAAAATCGATTTCTGAAATAACATCAAAGGAATGATTGACTGCCATAATTTTACTCTCAAATAAATGTTGTCTGCATTACTATGTTATGTTACACAATTCAAAACAAACTTGCCAGTTGCTAGATGGGTTATGACTGAATGTTCTTAATCCTAATTTTAATATTTTGTCGGGGTGGGGAGATTCGAACTCCCGACCTTGTCGCCGAAAGCGCCACGCGCTAACGGGATTTTTGTTTATCATCTAAATATCTTGAAATACCTCTATTCTTTATTTTCATTTCAAATTGATAGGCTTCATAGAATTTGTTATTTGAATTACTGAACAAAATATAAATGAAATATTTACTCATAGAATTTGTCGGGGTGGGGAGATTCGAACTCCCGACCTTGTCGCCGAAAGCGCCACGCGCTAACGGGATTTTTGTTTATCATCTAAATATCTTGAAATACCTCTATTCTTGATTTTCATTTCAAATTGATAGGCTTCAGATTTAGAGTTGCATTCTTTGAAATATATTAATTCCCAAGGCAAACCGGATTTAGTAGATTTAGAACGACCGGAATTGTGTTCGGTTAATCTTCGTTGTAAGTTGTTGGTGGAACCAACATAGAATTTGTTATTTGAATTACTGAACAAAATATAAATGAAATATTTACTCATAGAATTTGTCGGGGTGGGGAGATTCGAACTCCCGACCTCTTCGTCCCGAACGAAGCGCGCTAACCGGGCTGCGCTACACCCCGAAATGAATGAATCTAAAATAAAATTTTTTTATGTCAGAAAAAAAACGAAAGTTTTATAACAAAATTGTTCGGTACAAGGTTAAATTGTTACAAACATTAAAAAAAAATAGTTTGATAGATCAATCATTATAGTTATAACTAACCATTGGGGGGTGCGGAACAAGAATTTTTTTATCTGGCACTTTGTTATTAACATTTTTTGCTCTAACTTTAAGCAAGAAAATATCCTTTAATTTTATCCAGAGAGATAAACAAGGAATGAACAATAAAAATAAAAAAACAAAAATGGAGACCTCGAAGACTGAAAAGTCAACGAGGATTTTTTTTATATGGAAATAAAAGCAAAACTAATTGATGAAGAAGGATTTAACCGAACAATCACACGTCTTGCGCACGAAATTCTCGAAAAGAATAAAGGTTCAAAAAATCTTGTGTTGATTGGAATGCGGACACGGGGCGAATTTATTGCAGAGCGGATCAAACAAAAAATAAAAGAGATAGACAATTCAGAACCGAGTTATGGCGTTCTTGATGTAACGCTTTACCGTGATGATTTTCGCAAACGTCTGAAGCAGCCGGAAATTTCTGTAACTAATATTACGTTTGATGTAAACGACCGCGATATAATTTTGATTGACGATGTTCTTTATACGGGAAGAACTGTTCGCGCCGCGCTTGATGCACTGATGGACCTCGGAAGACCCAGCACTATTCAGCTTTGTGTTTTGGTAGATCGCGGACACAGAGAATTACCTATCAAAGCAGATTTTATTGGAAAGAATATTCCAACATCAATAAACGAGGAAGTTCGCGTCCGAATAAAAGAAACAGACGGTGAAGATGCGGTTTATCTAATAAACGCTCCAAGTAAAAATTAGAGAGAAAAAAATGTCATTATCAAGCAGACACTTATTAGGACTAAACGGAGTTCCGAAGGAAGATATTCAACTTATTCTTGATACGGCAAGAACATTCCGCGAAGTTCTTGAAAGACCGATCAAAAAAGTGCCAACGTTGCAAGGCAAAACAATAGTAAATCTTTTTTATGAAAATTCGACGCGCACAAGAATCTCTTTCGAACTTGCTCAGAAAAGACTATCGGCGGACACTATAAATTTTACAACTTCTGCTAGCAGCGCAAAAAAGGGGGAAACGTTCAAAGATACTGTGCGTAATATTGAAGCGATGAAAGTTGATATGATTATTGTGCGTCATCAATCTGCAGGCGTTCCGCAGTACTTAACTCGTATTTCAAAAGCGAATATCATAAATGCAGGCGATGGCTTGCATGAACATCCAACGCAAGGTTTGCTGGATATCTATTCAATTATTGAAAAGAAAGGAAGATTGGAAGGATTGAACGTGTGTATTGCAGGTGATATTGCGCATAGCCGTGTAGCACTTTCTAATATTTTTGGTTTGAAGACAATGGGCGCAAATGTTTCTGTTTGCGGACCAACAACAATGATTCCTGCCGGAATTGAATCGCTCGGTGTTAAGGTTTACAATAATATAGATAAAGCAATAGCTGAAAATAATGTTTTGAACGTTTTGAGAATTCAACTTGAGCGCGATGCGGGAAGAAGAATTCCTTCATTGCGCGAGTATCATCAATATTTTGGAATAACAGCAGAGCGGCTTGAAAAACGCAATAAAGAAATTTTGATATTGCATCCGGGACCTATTAACCGGGGCGTTGAAATATCTTCAGAAGTTGCCGATGGTCCATATCAAGTTATTTTAGATCAAGTTACTAACGGTGTTGCTGTAAGAATGGCGGTTCTTTATCTGCTTGGAACAATGCATAATTAAAAGGTGAAAAATGAAAATCGTTCTTAAACAAGTTAACCTTCTTCACCCCGGACAAAAGTTAAATGAGAAAAATGATTTATTGATCGAGGAGGGGATCATAAAAAAAATCGGCGGCTTGGATGAAGAAGATTTCAAATTGGCAAAGGTTTATGATTTTGAAAATAAATATTGTGTGCCGGGATTCTTTGATATGCATGTTCACTTGCGTGAACCTGGGCGCGAAGATGAAGAAACAATTGAGACCGGATGCAACGCCGCCGCTGCAGGCGGATTTACTGCAGTAGCTTGCATGCCGAATACAAACCCTCCAATCGATTCCGCAGAGATCGTTCGGTTCATCAAAGAAAAATCTTCAAAACATCTTGTTGATGTTTACCCTGTAGCAGCGGCAACACTTGCAAGAAAAGGGGAATCAATTGCTCCTATGCTCGAACTTTACGATGCCGGCGCCGTTGCTTTTTCTGACGACGGTTCGGCAATCAAAACAGCAGGTATCTTAAGAAACGCTCTCGAATATTCACGTATGATAAATGCGCCCATAATAGAGCATTGCGAAGAGGAAACACTTGCTGATGGCGCAATGAATGAAAGTTTTACTTCTACTATTCTTGGTTTACCCGGAATTCCAAATGTAGCCGAAGATATAATTGTGATGCGCGATATCATGCTTGCTGAATTTACAGGCGGTAAAGTTCACATTGCCCATATTAGTTCAAAAAATGCGGTTGATCTAGTCCGCCAAGCGAAAAAGAGAGGCATTAGAATAACAGCCGAGGTAGCTCCGCATCATTTCACTTTAACTGAAGAAATGCTGAAAACCTTTGATACAAATTATAAAATGAATCCACCTCTGCGAACACGTGTTGATGTTGAAGCTTTGATTGAAGGATTAAAAGATGGAACAATTGACTGTATAGCAAGCGACCATGCCCCCCATTCTATAGAGGAAAAAGAGATGGAATTTATTTTTGCACCCAATGGAATTTTAGGACTCGAGACTCAAATCGGGTTAGTATTTAGTGAACTTGTTCACAAAAAGCATTTAACTCTTAATCAAGTAATTGAAAAATTTGCAGTCAACCCAAGAAAAATTTTAAACATTCCAGTTCCTTTGATCAAAGAAGGGGAAGCAGCAAACCTTACAATTATAGACCCGGATTTAATTTGGACTGTAGATATTTCCAAATTCAAATCGAAGGCGAGGAACTCTCCATTTGACAAGCGGCTGCTGGCGGGCAGATCTATTTCGGTTATAAACAACCGTAAAATGTTCTTCGAGGAGAAGTTTTTTGCAATTTAATTTTTATATTTTTTTTATTGAGTTGTTCAGTAATTGATACAGTGCTGTTCATTCTTTTTTTCTCAACCGAGTCTTTCATCTTTGCCCAACGCTTAAATCGAACCGTAAAAAGATTTTTTTCAGATATCTAAAATTTTTTTTTGGCATTGCAATTGTCATATATAAGATCAGAATTATTACGGAGGATGCTATGAAAATTAGAAGATCAATTTTAACCGCTGCGGTACTTAGCGCTATATTTTTCCTTTCAGGATGCAATAATCTTCACGAATATTATGATGATATTCCGCCTTCACCGCCCCGTAATGTTAAAACAGTAACAGGCGATAACCGGGTTGATATTTTCTGGGATAGAAATCCCGAAAGTGACATTGCAGGCTATAATGTTTATTTCAGTTATTCATACGAAGGAAAGTATACTTTAATTGGCAGTACAATTAAAACAAGTTTTATCGATGCAAAGGCAAAGAATGAAATAACATATTACTATGGCGTAACTGCATATGATTACGCCGGAAACGAAAGTAAACTGAGCGATGATGTTGTTTACGATACTCCTCGTCCCGAAGGTTTTAACCAAGCTGTTTTTGATTATAGACGCTCACCAAATAATTCCGGCTATGACTTCAGCAAATTTCTTGTTGTTCCGTATAATGACAAAGCAGCCGACTTCTTTTTTGAAAATTATAACGGGCAATATTTCATAAACGTATGGGATGATTCCGATATACAAGATATGGGAGCTACAAAAGATATTTGGGATATAAGCTATGCGCCAATGACAGGCTGGGTTCCAATTAAACCAAATGAAAATATAAAATATGTTGAAGCGAAAGTTGGCAATACTTACGTGATATGGACATGGGATAATCACTTTGCCAAGATAAGAGTAAGTAACATTACTAGGGAACGGATGGTCTTTGATTGGGCTTATCAACTTGTTGAAGGTAATAGGGAATTAAAAGTCAGAAATGTCCCGGGTGAAAGAAAATCTTTACCGATTAGAATAGAAAAGAATTATTAAGTTTCTTTTACGGCATACAACTCCTTCTTAAAGCATACCGTAATGGTATGCTTTTTTATTTCTTTTAATTATTTTGGTTATAATAAAAGCAGAAATAATAAGAATGAAAAGATTGATAAAAAATATTGCAATGCTTTTTACTTTTTTATTCGTTTTGTTCTCGAATCAAAAAGTTCTTGCGCAAGATTTCAAATCGAAAGAGGCGTTAAAAATTTTTGCAAGAATTGAAGAAGGAATAAATACAGGTTCGATCGATAAATTTTCAAACTATTTTGCTAATAGAAATTATTTAAGTCTCACCAATGGTGTTGCAGGCTATTATAGCGCGAATCAATCTTATTACGTAATAAAAGATTTTTTGAGCGTAACACAACCGCTCAATTTTAAGTTAACTAATATTGTAACAGAAACATCCGCTCCGTTTGCAGCCGGCAGCTTGCGTTATATAAGCAACGGCATTAGAGGAACAGCAACAGTTTTCATTTCTCTGCAGTTCATCGAAAATCAATGGAGAATATCTCAAATAACCGTGAATTGAAATGCAGATAAAAAGCATTAAGCCCTATAAATTTGAGATAGCTTTCGGACTTTTACTTTTTTTACTTTTTTTGATTTCCGGTATTATTGCACCCAAAGCCGTCGAAAGACAAAAAGAGAATTGGGATGAGATCTTAGAAGAAAAAGTTTTAGCAGCGGCTAATCTTATTCAAGAAACTGTAGATAAAAAATCCGGACAAGTTCTTAATGCTGCAATGGAATTGAAATCTGCTCTCCGAGAAAGTTTTAATAATAACATTTTTCAAAACAATGCTTTAGAAATTCTGAATAATAATAGATACGCTTCTTATTGTATTCAGTTATTTGACGATGAGAATAATTTAATAGCATGGAATTCAGAATCGGTTATAGACTCTATATACAATAATTCTGAAAAATTAAAGATTGCTCAAACATTTTTTTACGAGAAGAACCTTTTTACTTACATCTCAATTATTGATACAATATCTGCTCGCGGTGCAAAATTTATTTTGATTTGCAGCCTGCCAATTGAAAAACATTATCGTTTGGGAAGCATAGAAGGCGCTTCGGCAAATCTAACAGATTCTTTATCTCAATACCTTTCCACAGAGGTGCAGATAGATTACTTGCCCGAGGTTCCCTTATCAAAAGACGGAAGAAAATATTCCTTCTCAATTATGAATAATTACAAGAACAAAATTGGGGTTGCAACATTTGCTAAACCCACAATAGATTTTCATTTGAATCAGACACGAACGGACTTCAACCTAATCCAACGATTTGCAGTTTTATTATTTGTTCTTGTCTTAGGAATTTCATTTAGAAATTCTTTTAATCATAACCGTATTATTAAACTATTATTGGCTGCATTCTACCTTATTATAATTAGAACATTACTCTTTGTGTTTGAAATACCTTCATCTTTTTACAGGAGTGAGCTTACCGATCCGGCAAATTTTTCATCAAAGTTTGCATTCGGAATGATGCGCTCTCCTTTAGAGTTTTTTATTACACTAATATTTTTACTTGCCGTAGTTCTAATTGCATTCAATTACACAACCGATCTTTATAACAAAAGCGTAAATAAAAGCCGCAAAAACTTGACCCTTTTTTTATTGACTGCACCTGCAGTATTTTTTTTACTTTTAATGCTTTGGAGAGGGTTCGGCGCATCAATACGAAGCGTGATATTCGATTCTTCTATTCGTTATTTCAAATATTTTTCACTGGTCCCTTCCCCAACAGTTTTTTTAATGTGTTTTAATATTCTTGCTGTTGGTCTAATAATCTTCATTGTGTCTGTAATCCTTTTGATGATTTTATTCAGGATAAATCCTTATGCCGATAAAAATAATTCGAAGCTATTATTCATTATAATATTTTTGCTTGTTCAAATATTTGGCTGGCTTTTCGATCTGCTTCAAATTGAACCGCAGGGCACACACTTGATCAGAGTAGTTTTTATTACCCTGCTCTTCTTTTTGATCTATAATCTTTTGGGTAAAAGAGAGCATTGGTTCAAAAACATGATCTATAAAACACTTGCCGCATCAATAGTTTCTGTTTCTTTGCTTATTCATTACAATTCGGAAATCGAAAAAGAATCACTAAAGACCACAGCGCATGAATTGCTGCGCGTAAATGAAGATTTGGTCGAGTTTATCGTCTTGCAAACTCTCAACAATGTTGAACAGAACCCTAGAATTATTGATGCATATCTGTTAAACAAAAATTTCTCATCCGAAGCATTTATTATTTGGACGAAAAGTTTATTCTATAGAGAAGCAATCCCTTCCGGCATAAACTTCTTTGATTCACAAAAAAAATACTTAGGCGGTTTTAATACAACTGAAGATTTTTCTAACGAACGGAACAAAAAAATATTAAAAAAAAATAGTTCAAAGTTAGAAATCTATCGCGATAAAAAAATATTTGGTGAAGAGAAAAGGTATGACGGAGTATTACCGGTTTCAGAAAATGGAAGAATAATTGGATACGTAGTAGTTACTGCAATTCACAATGAAGGTTATTTCAATTTTGCCAAGCTGCCAGGCTTTTTGCTTGCTTCCCGTGCAGGTATTTCATCGGCTGTTGATTTGGAAAAATTGAACATTTTTGACTTTGAGAATAACATACTTATCAGATCATTCGGCGGTATATCGCTCTCTAAACAGGAAGAGCAGTTGATACTCGATGCAAAATTCACAATCGAAAATGAAACTTGGGCGCATTTCGATTTTAATAAAGAACCTCACTTGGTATATTTACTTAAAAGAGAGCAGAACGGTAAACAAAAAATAATGGCAGTTGCCCGGCAAGAGAAAGGGCTTTCTTGGAACCTCTCCGATTTTTTCAAAATCTTTTTTGTTCATTCAATAATAGTGCTTTTTTTTATAGCTGTTATTTCATTTTTACAATTTCAAAAAACACGTTTAGCGCTTTCTTCTTACAGAACAAAAATAGTTGCTGCCTTTTTAATTGTTTCTATTATTCCACTTATTATTATAGCAATTTATTTCAGAAATCTGACCGAGAAAGGAAATACTGAACTAATAAAAAAACGTCTGTATGAAATTTCGTTGCAGCTCAATAATTATCTTCGTTCATATAATAATTTTACTACGGTGGCTGATAAACTTCTATTCGAAAAAGCTTCAAGCGACCTCTCAATAAATTATTCTATTTATAGCGGAGCAGATAATATTTTCAGCTCTAGCAGAGTATTTAATGAAGTAGGTTTATTCTCTGCTAAAATAAATGGCTCGGCTTTTCTAAATTGCCAGTTAGGCGGTTACAGCAGCTTTTATACTCTGCTAAATTTTGAAGGTCAAAAAATTATATCATATTATTCAAAGCTAAATATAGCCGGCAGAGAATATATTTTTGAAGCGAACAATCTTTTTAACAATATAACGCTCTCTCTTTCTGATACGGAGCTCGATATTTTTCTCTTCGGAATATTTTCTTTTGCGGGTTTATCTATTATTGTTTTCAGCGCAATGCTTGCAGGGCAAATTTCTTTGCCTATCCGGAAACTGACAAGAGCTACTCGTGCCGTTGCAGGAGGAGATTTTAATATTGAGGTGCTCAATAACCGCAGAGGCGAAATAAAAGAATTGATCGACGGCTTTAATATGATGGTGAAGAAAATAAAGAAGAGTCAATCCGATATTGCGCATTTCGAGAGGGAAGAAGCTTGGAAAGAAATGGCAAAGCAGGTTGCGCATGAAATAAAAAATCCTCTTACCCCTATGAAACTTTCAGTTCAGCAATTGATAACCGCATATAACGATAGAACTCAAAAGTTCGATTCTATTTTTGAAAAAGTTACATCAACTATTGTTTCGCAAATTGAAACGCTTAAAAATATTGCCTCGGAATTTTCAAACTTCGCGCGCATGCCAAAAATGAATATAGAACAGCTCAACATTGTTTCAGCAGTGCAAGAAACGATAAATCTTTTTTCCGATGAAAAACTGGAAATATCTTCAGATAATTCTCATCCGCAAATAATTATTAACGCAGACCAAGACCATTTGAAGCGAACATTTGTCAATCTGATCCGAAATGCCATTCAAGCAAATGCAGCTAAAATACTTGTGAAGATTGAAAAGAAAGAAGAATATTGCGAGATTAGAATTATAGATAACGGCGAAGGAATAGATAATTTACATCTCGAAAAAATATTTGATGAAAGTTTTACAACTAAAAAAAGCGGAATGGGTCTTGGCTTAAGTTTGGCAAAAAGATTTATTGAAAGCATAAACGGAGAAATATTTGTTGAAAACACTTCGTCGCTGGGTACAACATTTCTAATTAAAATTCCTTTGACTGAAAAATGAAAGAAATGACCCCTCAACAGAGAGAAGCTCTCGAATACCGCAGGCATATTTCACTTACTGCTAATGCCGGCTCGGGCAAAACATTTCTCCTTTCGAAAAGGTTTGTAGAAATTTTTTTGAACGAAGAGATAGAACTTAGCAGTATTGCGGCAATTACATTTACAGATAAAGCGGCAGGGGAATTAGGAAAAAAAATTGCCGTTGAAATTGACGAAAGAATTCTTACTGAAATTGACAGGAATAAAAAACGGAAACTTGAAAACTTACGGAGGCAACTTGTTTCTGCTAATATCTCTACTATTCATTCGTTCTGCATAAATATATTGAAGGAATTTGCGCCAGAAGCGCAGATCGATGCGAACTTTATTCCTATAGATGAAACCACCGCCAATGAATTGATAGAACTCTCCGCTGAAGAAACTTTACACAACCTGATTAAAAATCAATCGTATGAAGACGATCTTAAATATCTGATTCGTCTCTTCGGCTCGAAAAATATTTTTTCTGCTCAACTTAAAAAAGCTGTTCAGCAAAGAAAGATTATTAAGAGGTTAGCAGACGGAATTTATTTGAAGACAGAAAAAGAAATTGCCGAATATTTTTCTGCAGAATTTGAAAAGAAGTTTATTGAATTGTTCGGTGAAATAATTCCGGAAAATGTTGAGAGAATCCGTCGTATAAATAACAAGGCGCACGAACAAAGCGCCAAGCATGCTGCTATTGTTGATGATTTACTAAAAAAAATGTCTCCTCAATTATCTATTTATAATCTGCTTTCAATCCTAAAAAAAATTAGTGACGAGATTATTGTTGCTAAAGAAGGAACGCTGCGAAAAGTAAATTATTTGACAAAGGGAAAAGACGAGCTTAAAAACGAGATACTGGAAGTTGAAGTTTTTTTTGAGGAGCTAAAAAATTTCTTCGATGCAGATATTACTGGAAAAGCAAACCATGAACTTGCACTGTTCGGAAAATCCTTTATTAAGATTTTTAATTACACCGATGCGTTGTATGCTTCGAAGAAAAAACAGAAAGGATGGCTCGATTTCGAAGATATTCTTCTTTTTACGCATGATATTCTTCAGCGGCAGGATGTTCAGCAATATCTCCACAATAAATTTGCTTATATAATGATAGATGAATATCAAGACACTAATGAATTACAATATGAAATATTTATGCCCGTCCTAAATTATTTGCAAAGAGGAAATCTTTTTGTTGTTGGAGACGAAAAACAAAGCATTTATATGTTTCGTGATGCCGAATTGGAAATATTTAGCCGCACTAAGAATGAAATAAAAATGCTCGATAGCCCCGGAATGAATCTTACTCTGCCTCATAGTTTTCGAATGGCTCCGCAGCTTGTTCTCTTTACAAATAAAATATTCTCAAATCTTTTTAAAGAACCACAGCAACAATTTAACGAAGTGGTGCACAGCAATTTGATTTGTGCAAAAGATGAAATTGAGCAGGGACAAGTTTCTATTCTTTTGTCTGAAGAGAATTCTGTAACGAGTGAAAGTGAAATGGTGGCTCGGAAAATTATATGGCTTACAAGAGAAGATGCTGACGTGCAATTCAAGGATTGTGCAATACTGTGCCGAAAAAGAGATGCATTCAAAAAATTGGAAAGAACATTTGTGCAGTTTGGAATTCCTTATACTATTGTTGGAGGAAAAGGTTTTTATCAACGCCAAACGATCTATGATATTTACAATTATCTCTCTTTCATAATGAACAATAATGATGATGCAGCGCTGACGGGTATTTTGCGTTCTCCTTTTTTCAACCTTTCGGACCTGACTATATTTGAGATATCGCGCCAGATAGGAAATTCTTTTTTTGAAAAACTTAGATCACTTTCTCAAAAGAAAGATTATCTGAAAGATGTGAGCGAAAAACTAATTGAGAGTTCTCAGCTCGCAGCAAACACAGAAATATATTCTATAATTCGGAAAATACTTTTAGAAAGCGGCTACTGGGCTGTAATTGCAGCTAAGAACAATTCGGCTCAAGAATTAGCTAACGTAGAAAAGCTTCTTTCGCTTGCGCGCAATTTTTCGAAAAAAGCGTTCAAAAATTTATATGATTTTACTCTTTTCCTTAAAGAATCAATCGAAGGGTATGAAGATGAGGGACAAGCGCAAGTTGCCCGCGATGAAAATACTGTAAAGCTTATGACTATTCACAAGGCAAAAGGGCTTGAATTCAAAGCAGTTTTTCTTTTTGAAACAAACGAAAAATCGCAGCAAGATTCTGTTCGTGCTAAATTTTTGAATATTGACAAGAATTTTGGACTGCTTACGAAGGTGCCTATCGATAATAATTACTTTAGTAAATATTCTACGCCCCCAATTGTTTCTTATTTTAACTATGTGATTAAAAGGAAAAATAAAGCTGAATTGAAACGGCTTTTCTATGTAGCAGTTACCCGCGCTATAAATTATTTGTTTGTTTCTGCAACTCATAAAGAATTTAAGCCCGCCAACGGTTCGCTATTTCATTTATTGACTGAAGGAATGCAAAATGATCTGAAACAGAATGAAATAAATATTACGGATGAAGTTGAGTTTATGCGCTTTATAGGCAGCGATTTCAAATTTGACAAAAAACCATTATCGTTAACTCTGAAAATTGAATCGAAACCTGAAGAAGAAATAAAAACCGATACGGCAATTTCCAATGAAGAAAAAAAAATATTTCTTACTAAAAAAATAAAAGATGTTCCTAAACAAGAGATTATTTCTGCAACAAAAATATCAATGTTCACACAATGCCCGGTTAAATATGAACTTACTTACGTGTTGGGCTATTCCACTATTTACCAGCTTGTAAAAGAACAGATGAACGACTTCGATTATAATCCTAATGAAGATGACGAGCTTCGCCCGTTTGCGCAGCTTAGAGGTAAAATAATTCATGCGGCGCTTAAAAATGAACTGCATGGTATAGACCTGAGGAATTTTGTTTCAAGTAGAATTGATGCCGAAAGTAATTTTGAAAATAAAAGAACTAAAGAAAGTTTGAGTAGAGCTGTTATTGATGAAATCGAGAAGTATTATTCTTCGGCAGTGTATAACGGAATATCTTCAAAAAAAAATTGTATGAACGAATATGAGGTCTATTCTGTTGAAGGAGAGCACTATCTTTACGGCATAATCGATAAGCTGATCATCGAAAAAGAAAAGCTGACAATTATTGATTATAAAACAGATAACGTTTCAAGCGAGCAGCTTATGGCGCGTTCAGCCGATTATCTGCCACAGTTGAAATTTTATGCCTACATTTTATCAAAGCTTTATACAGATCATGATAGTTATGAACTTCAACTCATTTTTTTGAAACATGCAGAACAGACTCTTAGCTGGAAGATTAACCGCGATGATCTTAAGCCCTACAGCGCTGAGCTGCGCGAAGCCATAAATAAAATATTTGCAAGCCAGTTTAACCCCAATCTTCTTCATTGTTCTAAATGTCATTTTGCACTGGAAGGATTCAAATGCGTAAAGACAATTTCATAAAAATAATTTTTGGTTCAATTCTGTTTGGATTTGTTTCTTGTTCTGCTCCGGTTATTCCGCTTTATGAATTTCCTCCGGACTGGAAAGACGGTTCAATACGGGGAGAAACAATTTTAAATTATTCTAAATATTTGAAAGGAAGAAAAATTTTTTTAGATCCTGGACACGGCGGAGAAGACCGAAAAAATAAGAACAAAAACGGCAATGTTATTGAAGCTGATGTGAATTTACGCGTTGCACTAAATCTGAAAAAATATCTTGAACAAGCGGGAGCCGAAGTTTTTCTTTCCCGACAAGAAGATATAACTGTTCCGCTGGCTTATCGTTCTGTTTTGGCTAACCAAAGCGGAGCAGAAATTTTTGTCAGCATTCATCATAATGCACCGGCGAAGTGGGAAGACGATTATACTAACTATACATCTACTTATTACCACGCAAAAGAAACCGACTATGAATATGAACCGAGCAATAAAGATATTGCTCGTTATATTCAACGCGATCTTTCTTATGTTATGGGAAATCCGGGGGGTCTTGGTTCTTTTGACGGCACTTATTCAGACTATTTAATTTATCCCGGTGAAGGTTTTTCTGTATTACGAAAAACAAACATTCAGGCAGTTTTGGTCGAATGCGCATTTCACACAAGCCGTTTTGAAGAACTCCGTTTGAACATTGAGGAGTTTAATGAAATACAAGCATGGGGAATATTTAGAGGATTGGCAAAATATTTCCGCGCCGGCAAACCGGAAATAATTTTTCTTACAGATAGTCTTAAGATCGAAAACAACTCGTTGAAAGTTTCCTTCGCGCTCAAGGATTCAACTGGAATCAATCCAAGATCAATTCAAGTATTTTTCAATAAAGAAGAGAAAGATTTTTCGTTTAATAAGTTATTGAATATTCTTTCGATGAAAGTAGATTCAATCGCTAATGGCGCTTATACGATTAGAGTTATCGTTGCAAATAAAAACGGGAACCATTCGTTTCCGTATCATAAAAAAATTGTTATAAACAATTCGTTAAAACCAATATTTCTTGATGAGTGATGAATCTTAATTTGAGTAATGATTTATACTGCTATATTAAAAACAATAGAAAGATTTTAAAAAAAATATAGATTTGGCTTTGGAGTTTTGACCTGTAATAAATCTAATTCTGAAAAGGAGAAAAAATGAAAATCTATACCAAACAAGAATTGAATAACTACTCGCTCTCACTTACTTATGATGACATTAGTCTAATTCCAACTGAAGTATCGCTCGTTAAAACAAGAAGCGATGTAAATATAAAATCGAAATTTCTTGGGTTGGATTTAGCTGTGCCAGTAGTTTCGAGTCCTATGGATACTGTAACGGGAATTGCTATGGCAAAGGAACTGACAAATTTAGGATGCGTAGGAATTGTAAACCGGTTCGATTCATCGCTTAATGAATTATTTTCCAACGGAAATGTTGTTGAAGGAATTCAAGCCGTCTCTGTTAGTTTGACAGCCGAAGATGAATTGCTGGAAAAAATTGCCGCCAACAAATTGATTGTTTGTATTGATACGGCAAACGCAAACAATGCTCACGTTCTTCAAAAATGTGAAGAGATCAAAAAGAAATACAATGTAAAAGTAATTGTCGGTAACGTTGCGCATGGCGGAACTCTCAAACAACTTGTTGATGCCGGCGCAGATGCAGTGAGAATTGGAATTGGCGGTGGAAGCGTCTGCACAACTTCTGTCCAAACGGGAATTGGAATTGGACAAGTGTCGTCTGTGCTGGATACATATTTTGTTCGAGAAGAACAAAAACTAAAAATAGAATTGATTGCTGATGGTGGAATTAAAAGTCCCGGTGATGTTGTAAAAGCTCTTGCAGCCGGAGCTGATGTTGTAATACTTGGAAGAATGCTCGCCGGAACAAAAGAAACTCCTGGCGAAGTGATTAAATACAATGACCAGTTATGGAAAAAATATCGCGGCTCTGCATCGTTTGGCGTAAAAATGAAAGGTGAGTTTATTGAAGGTGAAGAGACGATGGTGCCATATAAAGGCACTGTAAAAAGTGTTATAAATGCAATATCAGATGGATTGAAAAGCGCAATGAGTTATTTGAATTGTGAATCGCTGTATGAATTGAAGAAGATAAATACTTTTGCTGTGCTCAGCACAAGTTCTTATTTGGAAAGATTGCCGCGGAAATAATTTTATTAGACTTCTGAAAATTGACACTTTCTGTCATTCCGGACTTGATCCGAAATCTAAAATGTGAATTCTGAAATAAATGAAGAATTACAATAGAATCCATTCTCCAAGCAGATCAATTTTACGGAAATCAGTTCTATAATTCTCTTTTCACTCTCTCAATTGTAAAAGCAGGAATGCAAACAGAAACATATTCACACGGTTCATCAAACGGATTTGAATAACGCACTCTGCTTCCGTTCTTAACGCATATAGATTGATTTTTCTCCAAAACAATTTCTTCGCCGTTAATTTCAAATTTTTTCCTGCCGCTGATAATGTAAGTTATTTCATCAAACTGTGGAATTTGAAACGGCTCCGACCAGCCAGCCGGTGCAATCATATGCGCAAAACTGTAATCGCCAGTATCAATGCTTACTTTTCCAAAATGTTCTTCTATCAATTTACCATCGCTTGTTGGAACAATGAATGGACTTTTCTGGATTTCATATTTTTTCATTTTTGCTCTTTATAATTGTAATTACTTTCAATAAATCTTCTTTAAGAAATTATATTTTCACGCGCTTCAACCGTAGTGAATTGCCCACAACTGAAACAGAACTTAACGACATTGCCAACGCTGCAACCATCGGATTTAGCATTCCGACCGCAGCCAAAGGAATCAATACAACGTTATAAACAAACGCCCAGAATAAATTTTGTTTTATAGTTTTTATTGTGCGTCGTGAAAGATTAATTGCCTTTGCAACACCCAACAAATTTCCTTGCACCAAAGTTATCTGTGCAGTTTCAATTGCAATGTCTGTTCCAGTACCTATGGCAATTCCAACATCGGCTTGCGCAAGTGCAGGCGAATCATTGATGCCGTCGCCAATCATTCCAACAACTTCGCCTTTGCTTTGATATTCTTTCACAATATTAGCTTTTTCGTTCGGAAGCGCTTCTGCTTTGTAATCCTTTATGCCAACTTTCTTTGCAATCGCCTCAGCGGTTTTCGAGTTATCGCCGGTTATCATAACAGTTTTTATTTTTAAGCCGTTCAACTCTTTGATTGCTTTTGCCGAAGTTTCTTTTACCCGGTCTTCAATTGCAAACAATCCTTTAATCTTACCATCTATAGCTGCGCAAATTATTGTTTTTCCGTCTTCGGCTAATCTATTAAACTGCTCTTTTACTGTTTCTATTTTGATTGAATACTCTCTCATCAAATTTATATTGCCAACGATAACTGCTTGGCCATTAACAATTCCGGTTAATCCGAATCCGGATAAGTTTTGAAAAGTATCTGGCTGCAATAAAGAGATATTTTTTAATTTTGCTTTTTCAAGAATCGCTAACGCCAAAGGATGTTCGGATTTAGATTCGAGTGAAGCGCTTAGAAGTAGCAACTCTTCTTCAGTAATATTTTGAGTAACAATTTCTGACACAGTTGGTTTTCCTTCTGTAATAGTTCCGGTCTTATCGAAAACAATAGTTGTAATTTTTTGTGCGAGTTCTAAACTTTCGCCGTTACGGATTAAAATCCCATTCGATGCGCCGAGTCCGCTGCCTACAATTATTGCCGTTGGTGTAGCCAAACCAAGGGCACAAGGACAAGCAATAATTAACACGGCAACAAAATTTACAAGCGCCACGCTAAAAGAATTATGCCCGCCCATGAAAAGCCATACTATAAATGTTATAATTGCAATCAACAATACAACCGGAACAAACACTGCAGCAATTTTATCAACCAACTTTTGAATCGGCGGTTTTGACGCTTGGGCTTGCTCAACCAATCGGATGATTTGAGCAAGCACTGTGTTATTGCCAACTTCTGTAACTCTGAAATTAAAAGCTCCGTTTATATTGATTGTTCCGCCAATAACTTTTGATCCGACGGTTTTCTCCGAGGGAATGCTTTCGCCAGTGATCATTGCTTCATCAACAGCAGAGCTGCCCCAAACAATAATACCATCAGACGGAATTTTTTCTCCCGGTTTAATTACAACAATGTAACCTGCTTGCAATTCGGAAATTTCAATCACTTCTTCTTTTCCATTCACAAGAATTTTTGCAGTCTTAGGTTTCAGCTCAATCAGTTTTTTGATTGCGGTGTTCGTTTTTCTTTTTGCGTTATGCTCTAGGAGTTTTCCCAACAAAATAAGCGTGATTATCACACCTGCAGTTTCAAAATAAACATGCGGAAGCTCACCGTGAATCGAAATAAATTCCGGGAATAGAGCAGCTATTACACTGTAACCGTATGCAGCACCGGTTCCAATTGCAACAAGCGAATTCATCTCGAAAGAAAAATGTTTGAGGTTTGTCCAGAAAGCCTGATAAAACCTTTTGCCACTGATGAAAATAACTGGAGTTGCAAGTATCAACAAAACTTTATGAGTGTGATCTTCCGAAAAAGTCCAAATATTTTGGAAGAACGCGTAATCCATCAACATGCTAATTGCAAAGAGCGGCAAAGTAAAAAAAAGCGCGAAAAGAAAATTTTTTTTTAATTTTTCATAGTATTCATCTTTTTCCGAAAGTGTAGTATCATCGATAGTAGTATGTGATTTTTTTTCGGTGCTGGATTCCACTTTTAATTTGTAGCCGTAATCTTGAATTGCTTCGGCTATCGATTTGATGTTTGTATTTTCGTTTTCGACATCGAACGTTACTCTTTCAGTTGCAAGGTTTACGGCAACATTTTTTACTCCATCAAACTTGCTGATGATTTTTTCAACGCGTGTAACGCAGCTTGCGCAGGTCATTCCCTCAACAGGTAAATTAAAATTTTTCATCTGAGTTACTTTACTACTTCGTAGCCGGCTTCTGCTATTGCCTTTTCAATTAAAGAGAGATCTACTTTTGTCTCGTCAAACTTAATTTTAGCCGAACCAATCTCAACCTCGGCAGATTCCAAATCGAGTTTGGATAATTCTTTTTTTACAGCCATTACGCAATGATTGCAACTCATGCCGTTAATTTTGAACTCTTTTGTTGTCATACCGTCTTCCTATTTTTTTTGATGGTGATAAAATAATTTGCCTACCGCATTAAAGCGTTATATAATTTTAAAATATGTTACAAAACTTTAATTTAATTGAGAAGGGGGCATGTAATAGTGCTGAATCAGCTAATTTTATCTAACGGTTTCCGCATATTTTCTGTTAATGATTTGAATTGACTTGCTGTGAATCCCGTTATTTTTTTGAATTGATTTGATAAATGTTGAACGCTGCTGTAGCCCAATTTGTATGCAATCTCGCTCAGGGTTAACTCTCCATATTTGAGTAATTCTTTTGCCCTCTCGATCTTTTGTAAAATAATATATTGTTCTATTGTAATACTTTCTTGCGAAGAAAATAAACTGCTGAGATAGTTGTAATCTAACTCCAATTCATTCTCGATAAGGGAAGAGAATTTGAGATTTTTATTTATCAAACTTTCGTGTTCATAAATAGTCTTAATTATAAAACTTTTTATTCTTTCCACAATTTTTGCTTTTTTATCTTCGATAAGTTCAAAGCCGTTCTCTTTCAGTATGTGGTTTATTTTATTTATAGGAAGATTTTCTAATGGTTGCTCTGTCTCAACTTCGCCTAAAGAAATTCTCTTAATCGTAACGCCAAGTTTTTCCAATTCTTCTTTTACAACCTTGATGCAGCGGTTGCAAACCATATTCTTAATGTATAGAATGTTTTTCGAAGTCATTTAACTAACAATAGCTGCTTTTGAAAATTGAATGGTAAATAATCAGAAATGTTTCTGAGAAATGCAAAATTTTATGATTTGTCTTTTGACTTTTCTTTTTTCTCTTTTACGTTAAGCGGGAACATATCGCGGTCATTCTCCTCAACATATTTATCAAAAATCTCATCTCCAATAGATTGCAAATTTTCTTTTGTTGATTCCGTAATTTTTTTCTTTATATCAACATCTTTTTTATCGTGTTTATCATCTGGTACAAGTTTTTTAATTACTTCGATCCGTTTTTCTTGTGCAACAAGTTTTTGATCTTCTTTTCTTTTTTTATTATCGGTCTCGTTTTTTCTACTTCTGCTTTTCCCGCTGCCTGTCTTGCGTATTCTGTCTACTTCATGAGTGCCTGCTTTTTCTTTTATGGGAATTGGCTTTGGTATCAGTTTTGGAGTGCTCTTTTGTTGGCTGGGGGAACTTAATGATTCACTTTTTATGGTAGGTTTGGTGAGCGCCCCTCGTTTCTCTTTAATCTTATAAGAAACGTAAGAAAAAATAAGAGTAACCACGGCAACTACTGCCACTATTTTTAGAACAGAATATATTATTGGTACTAATTCCACAGCTAAAGATATAAATTATTAAGTCGTTCGACAAATAACTCCTTGGCGCTCCATTAACTTCTGCTCGATAATAGCTGTTTCACAACAACCATTAAAAACTTTGCGTTCACCACGTTGAAATTATTTAAAGAAATAATGATCAGAGATTGAATTTGAGCTATAATGAATACTGAGCAGAATCAATTTTATTAAACTACATTCAAAATTTTGAACTCATTGTCGGGAGTGTCGCTGTAAAAGTTTATTAAATTCTTTTCGGAAATATATGAAATATGAAAAGTATTGACCGGGTTTTTTCTTTCGGGCGTAGAACGGAATCTTTGTGAATCGTTTACTATCTGAATTCTATTTGCCATAGGAAGATAATTTGTTGCATATCTTGTTTGTCTGGCGTTCTGTTCCGAGATATACTTTTCTCTTATCTGCTCTGCTTTATGTTGATATCTTTGTTCTGGATAATTTTTAATCGGGTTTTCAGAATTTTTTCTTTTAATAGTAGCTCCGTTGTTTAAAGGTCCTTTCATTTGAGATACTTTAGCTAGATAATTGATAGAAGAATCTTTTAGATGCAGAGTTGCAAGCTGCGGTGCTTGATTTACAAATCTTGGCACGGATACAAATAGTTTCTCTTCTCTGTATCTTGATTTCGTTTTATATGATATGTACGAAATAATGATTATGAGAAATAAAAATGCCGCGAAGATCAGAAGACTAGTATATATAATTGGAACGAGTGACATTTTTTTACCTTTGCAATTTAAATTTCACTTCTATAGGACAAAACATATACCAATAAATAAACTCTGTTATTTACTCTTTTTTGAAGCTTTCTCAATGGAAAATGATAAAAGCTGTGTTAAAGTGAAACACTAATTTTATTCTGAGATTTGTTTATTCGAAAAATGTTAAGCATAGTTTCAATTTGTTTTTAGCTTAGTTTTTAATAACTTTTGTCCCCAAATATTCTGTAACTTCGTTAAAAATTAGAGGTTAGCATGACAAAGGCAGATATTGTAGAAAAAGTTGCTACCGGAACAGGATTAACTAAACTTGAAACGGAAGCAATTATTGAAGGGTTTTTAAATACTGTAATACAAGCTTTGCGAGAAGGACGCGGAATTGAAATTCGTGGGTTTGGCAGTTATAAAGTGAAAGCCAAGAAAGCAAGATATGCTCGTAACCCTCGTACTGGTGAAAAAGTATATGTCGGCGAACATTACGTTCCCGTATTCAAATTTTCAAAAGATTTTAAAGCGGCAGTAGATTCTGGAATGAAAGAAACAAAATCTGTTCAAGAATTATAATTGGAGAAACATTGATGATCCAATGTTCTGTTTGTGGTGAAAAACTTAGAGAGAAATCAAATTATTGCCCAAGCTGCGGTGCTAGTTTAATATCTCTATTTGCAAATGAGTCAACTTCTAACGAAGTGAGCAAAAAAAATTTAGACAAAGGAACAAAAGGAAATAATAAAACCAAAACAAAAACAGATAAAATTAGAGAACATGATTCTGTTAAAGAGCAATCGAAAAACATTTCGATGACAAAATTAATGTATATGATTCTCGTTCTATTCTTTATCGGTGCAGTTATTGTCATTTCTTCCGGAATATTCGAAAAGCCGATAGTAACTTCTCAATTAAATCAAGGAGAAGCCGGGCATGATCATGGCGGTGTTGATTTATCTAATTTAGAACATATCAATACACTTGAAGAAGCAGTTAAAAAAAATCCTAACGATAAAGAATCGCTTCTGCATCTAGCACACCTTTTAAACGATTCCGGCTTTAAGGAAAAAGCGATCGATAAATACAAACAATACTTAAAAATAGACTCTCAAAATGCGGACGTTTTAGTTGACATGGGCGTTTGTTATTACGAAACAGGAAAAAATTTAGAAGCAATTTCTTATATGGAAAAAGCTTTGAAATATCAGCCCAAGCATCAAATTGCACATTTGAATCTTGGAATTGTAAATATGAGTGCGGGAAATATGACCAAAGCAAAAGAATGGTGGAATAAAGCAGTTGCAATCAACCCCACAAACGATATTGGAAAACGAGCGGCGGAATTACTTAAATCACATTAAACGGAGGTTATAATGCCTTGTGGCAGAAAAAGAAAACGTCATAAAATGGCTACACACAAGCGGAAAAAACGCTTAAGAAAGAACAGACATAAAAAGAAATTGAGATAACAATTCTTTCAGCCTAAATTTTTATCGGGCGGTTCATAAGCCACCTTAGCTCAGCTGGTAGAGCAGCGCATTCGTAATGCGCGGGTCGGCGGTTCAAGTCCGCCAGGTGGCTCTATTATATTATCTCTTTCCAACATTATTTCCGCGAAACATCAAACTCCATTCTGAAATAAACTCCAATAAACTCCATTTTTTTCTTCTCTCTTGATAAAAAAAACTTGACATTCCAGAAGAAATTCGTTTATTTTACAAACAGTGGGTAATAGTGTTTAATTAACCCAAATAGTGGAGAATAATGTTTTTAGGAAGTTTCAAATATTCTGTTGATGCAAAAGGAAGAGTTAGCATTCCGGCAAAGTTCAAAAAATCCCTAACTAAAGAAGCAGACGATACTTTTGTTATTACTCGCGGACTGGTAAAGTGCATTAATCTATATCCGTTAGATTACTGGGTTAAAGAGATAAAACCAAGAATTGATGCCCTCGATGATTTCGATGCAGAGGAATCGGCATTTCAAAGAATGCTTTTTGAATTAGCTTCTGATGAGAAACTCGATTCTCAATACCGCTTAATAATTCCTAAAAACCTTTTAGAGTTTGCAGAAATTGATAAAGAAATATTTATTCTTGGTCAGAATAATAAGATCGAATTATGGAATCCAGAAGTTTATTCAGCTCATAAAGCAGAAATTCAAAAGCCATATTCCGATTTGGCTAAACAGGTAATGAAAAAAGATGAAAAATGATTCATACGCCGGTCCTTTTAAAGGAAAGTGTTGATTTCCTGGTTACTAATAAAAATGGAATTTACTTTGACGCTACGTTAGGATTTGGCGGACATTCAGAAGAAATATTAAAACAATTAAGTCATAAAGGGCGACTAATTGCAACTGATAAAGACCAATCGGCTTTCGATTATTCTAAGCAAAAATTCAGAGACGACAAAAGATTCTCGGCTTATCACGCCTCTTTTACCAACATCGATACGATTTCAAAACTTGAGTTCATTGAAATGTTTGACGGCATCTTTGCAGACTTGGGAGTGTCCTCCTATCAATTAGATAGCAGCAACGCGGGATTTACTTTTCGCGAGGATACATCCCTTGATCTGAGGATGAATAAACATGAAGGATTTTCTGCATCAGATTTTTTGAATCGTGCCGATCAAGATGAGATAACGAAAATTCTTTTTGAATTTGGTGAAGAAAAAAACGCCCGGCTTATAGCGAAAAAAATTGTAGAGTTTCGAAGCACTGAAAAATTTACAAACACATTTCAGCTAAAAAAAATAATAGAGCAATTAACACCCCAAAGATTTTTAACAAAAAGTTTATCAAGAGTTTTTCAAGCTCTTCGCATCCATGTAAACAATGAGCTTGAAGAGTTAAAAGAGTTTTTAGATAAATCGGTTCAACATCTTAAACCCGGCGGAAGAATTGTTGTTTTGAGCTATCACTCTTTGGAAGACAGAATTGTAAAAGAAAAAATTAAGTATGAAAGTTTAAGCTGTATTTGTCCGCCCGGCATGCCGATTTGCATTTGCGGAAAAAAGAAGAGATTAAGAATAATTACAACTAAACCTGTTATGCCTACTGAAATAGAAATTAGAAATAATCGGAGAGCAAGAAGCGCAAAACTTCGTGCTGCCGAAAGAGTTTGAGAAATGAAAGTTTCGTCATTGAAAAATTTTATTGTGATAATTGCTGCTATTGCGCTATTTCTTTTTACATACGTGGTTTTGAATGCTGAAATAAAAAGATTAAGCAGAGAAAAGATTATTAAACAAGATATGTTAAGTGAACGGCTCAATAGAATTGAAATGAAAATGGTTGATGTTCAAAAATTTACGTCAGAAGAGAGAATTGTTAAAATCGCTTTGGATTCACTTGGTTTGGTAAGACCAAATGAGAATCTTGAAGTGATTTTGGTCTCGAAAGAGCAGATAAAACAGATCGAAAAATTATTGAATGAAAAATATGATTAACTCGCGTGCACTTTTTCTGACCGGAATTCTTTTGATTGTATTTGTTACGCTTGTTGCAAAGTTGTTCACAATTCAAATTGCGAAAAACGAATACTATTCTCTTCTTGCAGAAAAGCAGCAGAATAAACCAGTGGTTGTTAGAGCTGAACGAGGATTGATAAAGGGTCTTAATGGAGAAGTATTGAGTTTTACCCGCGATTACATCTCTTTTTTTGTAGATACTCGTATGATGAACGCTAAAAGAGTTGATTCGATCGCCGCCCTCTTTTCAAAGGTTTTTAATAAACCAAAATTTTTTTATAAAAAAATGATTGATGAAGGGGTTAATAACGTTTGCATAGAAAAGAAAGCGCCGATGGAAAAAGCAATTGAGTTGAAAAAAATTGTAATCGAAGGGATGTTTTATCAAGAAGACTTTTCAAGAGTTTATCCTTACGGAAGTTTGGCTTCGCATGTTATTGGTTATGTTAATAAAGATATTGTTGGTGTAGAAGGTATCGAAAAAAAATATAATAAAGAATTAACCGGCACTGACGGATACTTTGTTTTTGAGCGGGATGTTTTAGGAAGAATTGTTTCTGTTAATGAAAAACTTTCGAGTCCCACAGTCTCTGGAAATCAAATTATTCTTACTATAAATAAATCATATCAGAAAATTCTTGAAGAGGAGCTATCTGCCGGTCTTAAAAAGTATGGAGGGGAATCTGCAGTTGGAATTATTATGAATCCTAACACAGGCGAAATATTGGCATTGGCAAATTCACCCGATTTTGACCCGGCTAACTATCAATTGTTTTCTGCTGAAGCAAGGAGAAACAGAGCGCTTACAGACACTTATGAACCCGGCTCAACAATAAAATCGATCGTTTTGGCAATTATGCTCGAAAAAAATCTTATAAAAGAAGATGAAGTGATTGACACAGAAATGGGAAATTATATTTATAAAAACGTTAAGATTTCAGATTCTCATCCATTTGCTTCTTTGACGGTTCGCGAAGCGCTAGAGCAATCGAGCAATGTTGGCATGACAAAACTTTCTTTTAGACTGAATGATGATATTCTTTATAAATATTTACGCGACTTTGGATTTAGCAATGCAACGCAAATTGATCTTCCCAGTGAAGCTGAAGGATTATTGAAAAAGCCGGACAGATTCTCCGGATTAACAAAAGCTTTTATGTCGTTCGGTTACGAACTTTCTGTTACACCTTTGCAAATTATCTCGGCTTATAGTGCTCTTGTTAATGGTGGCACTTTACACCAGCCGTATATCGTAAGCAGTGTTGTTAGTAATACAGGCAACATATTATTGGAAAATAAACCCAAAAAAATTAGAACAGTAATTTCAAAATCAACTTCAGATAAAATAAAAGATTTTATGGTTGGTGTAGTTGAACAGGGGACAGGCACAGCAGCCCAGCTTGAAGATGTGATAGCTGGCGGAAAAACCGGAACATCGCAGCGGCTGATGAATAATTCTTATTCCAGCAGTCATCACAATTCATCTTTTGTCGGGTTTTTTCCGGCAGATCATCCTAAAATTGTTGCGTTTATTCTTGTTAATGCGCCTCAGATCGGAAAGTATGGCGGATTAGTTGCAGCCCCAATCTTTCAAAAAGTTTCTAAACGAATGATTGAAGCAGATCTGAATCTTGTTCCTAGCAAAAAGAAAATTCATCGCAAAGAAAATTTTGTTGAACAGTTAATAGCAGATTTGAAAACAGCGCCGAAGAAAACTACAAGATCATATCTTAATGTTGGAGAAAAAAATGAAAATGATCAACCAAGAAAGTTTTTTAACGGCAATAGAACTACAATGCCTAATTTGATGAATAAATCTATTAGAGATGTGGTAGCACAGTTGAATGAATTGGGATTAAAATACAAAGTTAGCGGAACAGGAAAAGTTGTTTGGCAGAGCATTGAACCGGGGGCTAATATTTATCAGGACTCTATATGTATAATAAAATGTGACTCATCAATTAAAAAAGCAACGACAAATTCAAACTTATGAAGCTATCTGAATTATTAAACAAAGTTAATGTCATTCAAGTTGTAGGAAATGCGGAACTCAAAGAGATTGAAAGCATTACTATCGACTCTCAAACAGCTGTAAAAAATTCTCTTTTCTTTGCAATTGAGGGATTTAAAAAAGACGGACACAATTTTATTGTCAACGCAATCAATCAAGGCGCTTCGGCAGTTGTTCTTCAGAAAGCCGATGTTGTTCCAGATCAAGTTTTTTCTCATTCTGGCTGCGTAAAAATTGTTGTAGAAAAGAGCAGAAAAGCGCTTGCACAGTTTTCTGATATTTTTTACGGCGAACCATCTAAAAAGTTAACTCTTATTGGTATTACAGGGACAAAAGGAAAAACAACCACGGCTTTTTATGTGAAAAACATTTTTCAACAAGCGGGATATAAAACCGGGTTGATTGGAACGATTGCAAATTACATTGGAGATAAAGAAGTAAAAACTACGCTAACTACTCCGCAAGCAAATGAGATCAACGCATTACTTGCTAGAATGATTGAAGAAGGATGCTCTCATTGCGTAATGGAAGTCTCTTCGATCGCCTTAGACCTTTATAGAGTTGACCGCTTGAATTTTGACATCGGAATCTTTTCGAACATCACTTCCGACCATATGGATTATCACAAAATATTCGAACACTATCTTCAATCGAAAAAAATGCTGTTCGATATGATTGCGGCAAATGGAAAAATAATTTACAATGCAGACGATCCGAATTCGCAAACGGTAATAAAAGATTCTACCGCGCAGAAATTTTCTTTTGGAACAAAAAAGAATTCAGAATTCAGAATTCAGAATGTAGAGTTCACTTTGGATGGAACAACTTTCGAAATATCATATCATGAAAAAAAATATTCATTCGCTACAAATCTTGTCGGGCATTTCAACGCATTCAACGCGGCATCAGCATTTGCATCAGCAGTTGTAAGCGGTGTTGATCCTCAAGTTGCTGCAGAAGGAATCAAAACAACTCCGCAAGTTCCGGGAAGATTTGAAGTCATTTCAAAGAAAAATAAAAAAGTGATTGTGGATTACGCACACACAAGCGATTCACTAAAGCAAGCGCTAACGGCTATTCACCATATAGTTAAAGATGAACGACCAATCTATACTGTGTTTGGCTGCGGCGGGGACCGTGATAGAACAAAACGCCCGGCGATGGGCGAGATAGCCACCTCGATGAGCGACCGTGTTTATATAACGTCAGATAATCCGAGAACTGAAGACCCTTTCTTCATAATAGACGAAATATTGAAGGGCATTAAAACTAATAACTACCGCGTTATTGAAAACAGAGATGAAGCAATATGCGCCGCAATTTTGGAAAGCGAAGATGATGCGGTTATTCTTATAGCAGGAAAAGGACATGAAAACTATCAAGAAATTAACGGTGTGCGAAAACACTTTTCAGATAAAGAAGTTGCAGAAAAATATTTAGAGCTATGGGCAAAATAAAAATTACAATTGAAGATTTATTCAGCATTCCAACTTCGGTTATTTATAACCCCGATAATTACAAACCAGCATCGGCGGTTGTAATAGATTCGCGCAAAGTTAAAAAAGGAGCTTTGTTTGTTGCTATTAAAGGCGAAAAGTATGACGGACATGATTTTATTTTTGAAGCAGTGGAAAAAGGTGCAGCGGCTGTTATTATTAACGCAAATAAATTAAAAAAATTTAATTCGCTAGATATTCCTATAATTACAGTTAATAACACTGTAAAAGCATACGGCACACTTGCAAACATTTGGCGTAACAAACTTTCTGCAAAAGTAATTTCAATTACTGGAAGCAACGGTAAAACAATGGTCAAAGAAATGATTGCCGTTCTCCTTTCAGAGAAATTCAAAGTTGTTAAAACCGAGGCGAACAATAATAATCATATTGGCGTGCCCCTAACTATTTTTAATGCAGATGAAAATTGCCAAGCACTAATACTAGAGCAGGGAACGAACCACTTTGGAGAGATCCCTTATACTGCAAAAATTTCTCAACCGGATTATTCTATTATTACAAACATTGGAGATGCGCATTTAGAATTTTTAAAGAGTAGGGAAGGCATCTATAAAGAAAAATCAGCTTTGTTTGAAGAAACAGAAAAACGCGGCGGTGTTGTTTTTTTTAATATGGATGACCCGGTCATCTCCAAAAGAGCAAAACTCTATTCTAATAAAATTACTTTTGGTTTCAGTGGTTCTGTAGATGTTAAGGGAAAAATTTTAGGTTACACAAACGATGGAAAAACTAGAATTCAGATTAGAAGCAGTAGTTCAAATAATTTTAAAGCTAAAGTCCTCTCCTTAGGAGTGGATTTAGGAGAGGCAATTGATTTGGCACTTCCTGTCTATGGCGAATCAAGCGCAAAAAACTTTTTAGCTGCTTCGGCAGTGGCTTTGAAACTAGGGATTACTAAAGAAGAAATTATTAACGGCGCTAAAAATTTCTATGCGGTTGAGGGAAGATTAGATGTGAAGAAATACAATAACGCTGTTCTAATAGACGACACATATAATGCGAATCCAGCTTCAATTGAAAGCGCGGTTGCGCTTGTAAAAAAAATAAAGACCTTTAAAAATAAAGTTATTGTTCTCGGAGATATTTTCGAACTTGGAAAAAGCGCTCCAAGACTTCATCGGAAATTAGGAGATATTTTTTCTGCCGGTAAGAATATCACTGTGCTGACGGTTGGTAAAATGATGTACCTCCTTCATAAAGAATTAAGAAAGAAAAAAGTAAGAGCAATCCATTTTTATTTACGCGATGCATTATCTATCTATTTGGCTTACGAAGAAATTGATAACGCAGTTATTCTTGTTAAAGGTTCGCGCGGAATGAAAATGGAAGAGTTCGTAAAAATTTTGGAGAAAAGGTTTGAGTAATGATCTACTATCTTTTTGATTATATCAATAAAGTCTTTAACCCGCCGGGGTTCGACGTATTCCGCTTTTTGTCGTTTCGCTCGGCGCTCGCCGCCATCACTGCATTGCTCCTTTCGTTCATTTTTGGACCGAAGATAATAGCGCACTTAAAAAAGAAGCAAGTTGACCAGCCGATCCGCGCTGATGGTCCGGAAACTCATAAAAAGAAAGAAGGCACTCCAACAATGGGGGGATTGATCATTCTTGTTGCAGTAATTATTTCTGTTCTATTGTGGAGCGATGTTAAGAGCATTTTCATTCTTCTTGTTCTTTTTGCTACTGCGGTTCTTGGCGCTGTTGGGTTTCTTGATGATTATTTAAAAGTTGTTAAAAAACTTCCTCAAGGGTTGATTGCTCGGTATAAATTATTAGGACAAATTTTTGTGGGTCTAATGGTAGGAACAGCAGTTTATTTTTTACCTGAATTTGCACTGTATAATACACAAACTACTTTGCCTTTCTTCAAAAATCTCAACTGGGATTTTGCATACTTATATATTCCTTGGGTTGTCTTCATCGTTACGGCAACTTCGAATGCTGTGAACTTAACGGACGGATTGGACGGACTTGCTATCGGAACAATGATAATTGTTATGCTTGCGCTGGCAATTTTAAGTTATGTTACCGGTAATGTTATATATGCAGATTATCTTAATATTATTTATATGCCGGGTAGCGGAGAACTTACTGTTTTTATTGCGGCGTTAATAGGTGCAGGGCTTGGATTTTTATGGTTTAATTTTTACCCCGCGCAAGTTTTTATGGGAGATACAGGTTCTCTAGCTCTCGGAGGCGCTTTCGGCGTTATGATGATTTTGATTAAAAAAGATCTCTTAATTCCTATTCTTGGCGGAATATTTTTCATCGAAACTATTTCTGTAATAATTCAACGCCTTTATTTCAAATACACAAAAAAAAGATTTGGAGAAGGAAGAAGAATTTTTAAAATGGCGCCAATTCATCACCACTTTGAACAGATGAATTGGGCTGAGCCGAAGATTGTAATTCGATTTTATATAATCACAATAATTCTTGCAATATTAAGTTTGGCTTCATTCAAAGTAAGGTAATGAATATTAGAGAGAAGAAAATATCGATAATTGGCGCAGTGCGAAGCGGAATTGGCGCAGCTAAACTTGCAAAGAAATTAGGCGCCGTTCCTTTTGTTAGCGATAGCGGTTCAAAAGAAAAATTGCAGCACTCAATTTCGGTTTTGAATTCTGAAGGAATTGCTTTTGAGTGCGGCGCTCATTCAGAAAAAGTTTTTGATTGCGATCTTATGATTACAAGTCCTGGTGTTCCAACTGATTCGCCTGTTCTTTCAAAAGCGCGCGTTAAAGGAATTAAAATTATAAGCGAAATAGAATTCGCTTCATGGTTCTGCAAAGGGATAATTATTTCAATTACTGGGACAAACGGAAAAACAACTACAACGGCTTTAATGAGTCATACTTTGAACGAATGTGGCTTAAAATGTTACGCAGCTGGGAATATCGGCAAAGCTTTTTCAGAGATTGCGCTCGAAGTGAAAGAGAATGAATTTGTTGCGCTCGAAACTTCAAGTTTTCAATTGGATTTTACAGACAAATTTAAACCGCGCTTTTCTATGATACTGAACATTACACCCGATCACCTGGATAGATACAACAATAACTTTGATGAATATATTGCTTCGAAAATTAAGATAACTGCTAATCAAGATGAAAGCGATTTCTTTATTTACAATTTAGACGACTTAAACATAGAAGCGAATTTGAAAAACATGAAAGTTCAGAAACTGCCCTTCTCATTAAAACGAGAAGCGCCATCAGGCGCTTTCTATAAAAAAGGAAAGCTTTTCTTTTTACGCCTAAATAAGGTTGATGAAATTTGCACCGCTTCGGTTCTATTTATAAAAGGAGAACATAATATTGCAAATGCGCTTGCTGTTCTTGCAGTTGCAAAACTTTTGGATCTGCCAAATGAAAAAATAAAAAATGCCTTTTCATCATTCAAAGGGGTTGAACATCGGATCGAATTTGTGAGGACGCTTGATGGCGTTGAATACTACAACGATTCGAAAGCGACTAATGTGGATTCTGTTTGGTACGCTCTTAAAAGTTTCGATAAACCGTTGTATCTGATACTTGGCGGAAAAGATAAAGGAAATAATTACGATCAGATTCGCGAACTGGTTATGAAGAACGTTAAAAAGATTTACGCAATCGGTTCATCAGCTAAAAAAATTTATGATTATTTCCACGCAATTGTTCCAACAGAAATTAAAGATTCACTCGAAGCTTCTGTTGTAACGGCTAGAAAAGAAGCTGAGTGCAGCGCAGTGGTTTTGCTTTCTCCCGCTTGCGCAAGTTTCGACATGTTTGATAATTATGAACACCGCGGAGAAGTTTTTAAAGAAACTGTAAACAAATTGGTTTAATGAATACACTTATTAAAATATTGATTGTGCTTGTTGCTGTGCTAATTGTTCTTGGGGTAATTATGGTTTTTACCGCTAGCGGCACTTACAGCTTAACGAAATTCAACAATTTGTATTTTCTGTTTAAGCAGCATTTTTGGAAAGTAGTTGCTGCGGTAACGGCAATGATACTTTTTTCATATATACCATATGATCAGTATCGTATCTACAGTAAATGGGCGCTTATCGGGATTATTATTGTTTTGGTTTTCACATTTTTCTTCGCGCCAAAAGTGAAAGGTGCAGCAAGATGGCTCGATCTTGGCATTATTCAATTTCAACCTTCGGAAGCGGCAAAAGTGTTCTTAATCATTCACGTTGCCGTATTGATTGAACGGATTGGAGACAAAATTAAAGATTTCAAAAATGGGTTTATTTTTCCTCTAGTCTGGATTGGAATTGTTAGTTTTCTTGTTCTTATTCAGCCGAATATAAGCTCAGGCTTGATAATAGCTCTAACCGGATTTACACTGTTATTTGTTGGAGGCGCAAGATGGAAACACATATTAGGAGTAACAGCGCCGGTTTTTGCAGCGATTGCCACTATAGCGATGATCTTTCAACATTCACAAGAAAGAGTTTTAACTTATATCAACAGCTTGTTAGAGGGGGGTGACATTAACATTCAAGTTTTGCAGGCAAAAATTGCTTTAGGCAGCGGTGGAATTTTGGGGATTGGAATTGGACAAAGCCGACAGAGCGATTTGTTTCTTCCCGAATCGTACGGAGATTTTATTTTTTCAATTCTTGGCGAAGAGATGGGATTCATTGGCGCTCTTTCTGTATTGTTCATTTATCTTATTTTATTTTTTATATCTCTTGTAATTGCCAAAAAATCGCAAGATAAATTTGGTCAGCTTCTAGTTTTTGGATTAGCGTTCAACATAATTATTAGCGCTTTCATTAACGCCGGGGTTGTTGTGGGTTTACTGCCTACTACAGGAATAACTCTTCCGTTTATCAGTTTCGGCGGAACTTCTATTATTCTTTTTGCAATATCGGTTGGAATTATCGTAAACGTTGGAAGACAAACTGCTAAAACAACGGAATTAAAAATTGCTCAGGTGGGATGAAGAATAGAACACCATATCGTTTTGTTATAGCAGGCGGCGGAACAGGCGGACATCTATATCCTGCGCTTGCTGTTGCTCAGCAAATTCGCAGCTTGAAACCTGAATCGGAAATTTTGTTTGTTGGCGCTAAAAATAAAATTGAAGCGCGCATTGTACCGGAGTA
Organism: Melioribacter sp.; assembly: GCA_020723965.1. Classification (GTDB taxonomy): domain Bacteria; phylum Bacteroidota; class Ignavibacteria; order Ignavibacteriales; family Melioribacteraceae; genus DYHW01. Next base: position 281,494 of record DYHW01000002.1, read on the forward strand.
TGGATTCGATTTCAAATCGATTTGGGTTAGCGGTTTCTCTCGAAAGTTAACGGTGTACAATTTATTATTTCCGTTAAAGTTAATCGTTTCGTTGATTCAATCGTTCATTATCAATTTCAATTTTAAACCGCGCGTTGCAATAGGAAGCGGAGCGTATGTGTCAGGACCAGTAGTTTGGGCGGCATCAGTGTTTGGCGCTAGAGTTATTTTGCTTGAGCAGAATAGTTACCCTGGCTTAACAAACCGAATGCTCGAAAAAAAAGCTGATGAAATTCATCTAACATTTGAAGAATCAAAAAAATATTTCAGATATGAATCAAAATTAAAAGTTACAGGAAATCCGATAAGAATAAATTTGATAATTACAGATCGGGCTGCTGCGAAAAAAAGTTTTGGATTAGAACAGAACAAAAAAACTTTACTTGTAATTGGCGGAAGCGGCGGCGCCCGTTCAATCAATAAAACAATTGCAAACAAGATAAACGAAATTACATCCAAAGGAATTCAGATTATTTGGCAGACCGGGCAATTTTATTTTGAAGAGTTCAAAAAATATGAAAGCGATCTTGTGAAAGTGGTGTCGTTTATTAAGGATATGCCCACTGCATATTCAGCGTGCGATCTTCTGTTAGCGCGTGCTGGCGCAACAACAATAGCGGAAGCTGCTGCATTAGGAGTGCCGGCTCTCTTTGTTCCTTCTGAAAATGTCGCCGCCAATCATCAATTAAAGAACGTTAAATCTTTGATGGATATAGATGCAGCCGAGATGATTCAAGATAAAGACCTTGATAATGTATTTGTGGAAAAAGTTTCTCAAATAATCTTTGATGAAAACAGATTGAACGAATTAAAAAAAAATATTTCCGGGTTTGCAAAACCGATGGCGGCAAAAACCGTTGCTGAAACTGCAATAAAATTAGCCGAGATAATTTAAAGGGAAGAAAAGATATGATGATGGAGACAATAAAAAATGTTCACTTTGTCGGAATAGGCGGAATAGGAATGAGCGGAATAGCAGAAATTTTGTTAAGCCAGGGCTTTAAGATTTCCGGCTCCGATCTTGTCAAGAGCGAAGTAACAAACCGGCTTGAAACGCTTGGTATAAAAGTTTATGAAGGACATTCGCCCGAAAATCTGAAAGAAGCTGATGTTGTTGTTTATTCATCTGCCGTTACGGTTGACAACCCCGAAGTAAAAGAAGCAATCTCAAGAAAAATTCCTGTTATAAAACGAGCAGAGATGCTTGCAGAATGTATGAGGATGAAATACGGAATTGGGATTGCTGGAACACACGGAAAAACAACCACAACATCAATGGTTGGATTGGTTCTTACTGAAGCTGGAATTGATCCTACAATTATAGTTGGTGGAAAATTGAGCGGTCTTGGCGGAACAAATGCGCGCCTTGGCGCTGGTGATTTTATAGTTGTTGAAGCCGATGAATTCGATAGAACATTTTTGAAATTAACACCAACCATTGCTGCGCTAACAACACTTGAGAGAGAGCACCTTGATACATATAAAGACCTGGATGATATTAAAACGGCATTCATAGAATTTTCTAACAAAGTTCCTTTCTTCGGTTTTGTTGTATTGTGCCTTGATGAACCAGCGCTGCAGGATATTATCCCGCAGATCAGCAAGAAAATTTTTACTTATGGAATTTCTCCGCAAGCCGATGTTCGTGCAATAAATATTGTTCACTCAAAAAATCATACTAAGTTCAGTGTCGTTTATCTTGGACAAGAACTGGGAGAGATTCAATTAAATATTCCCGGCTTGCACAATATTAAAAATTCTTTGGTTGCCGTTACAATTGCAAAAGAAATGGGGGTCGATTTTAAGATAATCCAAAAAGCTCTTGGACAATTTAGCGGTGTTTATCGCCGCTTCGAAATAAAGTTCGATAACGATGTTATGGTGATTGACGATTACGCTCATCACCCGACAGAAATAGATGTAACGCTAGAGGGGATACGGCTTGGCTGGAACAGAAGAGTGGTTGCAGTATTTCAGCCCCATTTATATTCCCGAACGCGCGATTTTTATTCAGAGTTTGCCCGTTCGTTTTTGAACTCGGATATTTTTATTTGCACCGATGTTTACCCAGCGCGTGAACAGCCGATCGGAGGAATCAGCGGCGAACTGATTGCTAATTCTGCAAAACAATTTGGGCATAAAAATGTTTTTTACGAACCGGACAAAACAAAATTGCCCAAACTGCTTCAAAAGATTTATCAAAAAGGGGATATCATTATTACATTGGGCGCTGGGGACATCTGGAAGTACAATGAAAAGTTTGTTGAATTCTTAAAAGCAAAACAGAATAAATAAATGGCAAAGCAGAAAAAAATATTTAGCGTAATCTTTCTTGCCGTAACGCTTGCTTTAGTTGCCTATCTTTCTTTTGGTGTGAAGAACAATGTGGATCTTAGAATAGATATTATTTCGCTTGATGGGAATATTCATCTTTCAAAAGAACAATACTTAAGCTTTGCTAATCTGTTAGATAAAAGCGGCTATATAAATCTTTCGCTTCAGATAATAAAAGATAGAATTGAAAAGCATCCTTATGTGCAGAGTGCAGATGTTCGGTACGACGGAGAAGGAAAAGTAAGTATTGTAATAAAAGAGAAAAATTTTGAATCGATACTTTTAAAAAACGATGAACAATTCATTCTGACAGAGCAATTACAAGTGCTTCCAATTTTGCCGCTAACGAAAAAAATCGATTATCCCGTTATTTCAAATTCTATTTTCGAAAATGAGTTTAAAATTTTATCAACATTAAAAAAGAACAACCATATTGTTACAGCATCAAAAATAATTTCCGCCGTGCAGCTGCTGAATCCCGAACTCGAAAAAGATCTTTCATCAATCGATTTGCAGAATGGAGGAGATATTGTTCTCTACTTTTCTAGTTTGGATTACCCGGTTTTTGTTGGGCGCGGCAGCGAAGTTAGAAAAGTTATCTACTTTAACAACCTTTGGAATTATCTGAAAGGAAAAGAAATAAATAATTACTTGTCGTATGTGGACTTGCGCTACGGCGGTCACGTTTATCTTGGCATAATTGAACAGAGTAAAGAAGAGGTAACAAAAAAATCATGAAAAAAAATATTATTGCCGGGCTAGACCTTGGCACAACAAAAGTTTGCGCTGTAATTGCTGAACTAGTTGAAAACAACATCAATATTTTAGGATTCGGCGTTGCCCCCTCTGAAGGATTGAACCGCGGCTTGGTTGCAAATATTTCTAAAACCGCAGAAGCAATTACAGAAGCAATGAATATCGCTTCTAATAGAGCTGGTTTGCAGGTTAAAGAATTAAATGTTGGCGTTGCGGGCGAACATATTACAAGTTTACGGCACAGAAACTATGTAACAATTAACAATGCAGAACGGGAGATAAATCAGCAAGATTTAGACCGATTAAGAAGCGATGTTCAAACGATCCGAATTCCATCAGACCGGCAAATCCTTCACATAATTCCGGAAGAATATTTCGTTGATTATCAAGGCGGAATTGAAGACCCAATAGGAATGAGCGGCTCTCGTCTTGAAGCTGTAAATCATGTTGTGCTTGCGTCAATACCAGCTCTTCAAAACATAAAGAAATCCGTCGAGCGAGCCGGTTATTCTGTTAAAGAACACGTTCTTCAGCCAATAGCGTCAAGTTATGCCGTGCTCGAAGAAAATGAAAAAGATTTGGGCGTTCTATTGATCGATATTGGCGGCGGCACAACAGACATTGCAATCTTTCACAGAAAAGCGATCAAACATACTAAAGTGATTGGCGTTGCTGGCAATCAAGTTACAAACGACATTCGCGAAACTCTTGGAATAGTTACTTCTGAAGCAGAGAAATTGAAAAAAGAATATGGTTTTGCAATTGAAAATGCGATCATAAAAGAGGAAGACATTTACATAAAAGGAGTTGGCGCAAGAGGAAATATTAAAATTCCTATTACGCTTCTTACTCAAATCATTAGCGTTAGGATGAAAGAGTTATTTTCGATTATTGATAATGATCTTCGTTATACCGGCTTCAAAAATAAAATCAAAGCAGGGGTAGTTTTAACAGGCGGCGGCTCGCTGCTGAAAGGATCAACTGAACTTGCAGAAGAAGTTTTCGGAATGCCTGCACGAATTGGTGTTCCTTTAGACCTCGGCTCTGGTCTATCTAAAGAAGTTGAAAGCCCAGAGTTTGCAACTGTTGCCGGTTTGTTAAAGGGAATTCCCGGTAAATCTGTTAGCGATAGTTATACTTCTGCTAGAGGAACGGAAGGAAAGTTTAGAATGAATAAACTTTTTAAAAGAGTACAAGATTTTTTTGAAAAACTTTAAATACGCCACAACAAGGAGGAAATATGTCTGATAATTACGAAAAACTGGAAAGAAGAACCCGGTTCTTTCAACTCGAAACTCAAAGACCATTGTCTGCTCAACTTAGAGTTGTAGGAGTAGGCGGCGGCGGATGCAATGCAATTGACAGCATGATTGAGAAAGGTCTTAATGGAGTTGAATTTGTAGCCGTTAATACGGATGCTCAAGTGCTTCAAGAAAGTTCCGCTACTCATAAAATTCAGATTGGAACGAACGTAACGCGCGGGCTGGGTGCTGGAGCAGACCCTAACGTTGGAAAAAAAGCCGCTGAAGAAGATCGAGATAAGCTAACGCGGATACTTGAAGGAAGCGATATGGTTTTTGTTACTGCAGGAATGGGAGGCGGAACAGGAACTGGCGGCGCTCCAATAGTTGCATCGATTGCTAAAAGTCTTGGCGCTCTTGTAGTTGGTATTGTTACTAAACCTTTTACTTGGGAAGGTAAAATTAGAATGAAGAATGCAGAAGAGGGAATTGCCGAACTTAGACAATACGTTGATAGTTTGATAGTTGTTCCAAACAGCAGAATTCTTAGTATCATCGATTCTGCTACAGCAGCACGCGCAGCATTCGATAAACCCAACGAAATTCTTTACGAAGCAACCAGAGGCATTGCAGATATAATTACTATCAAAGGAATTATTAACGTTGATTTTGCCGATGTCCGCACAGTTATGAGAGAGAGCGGACAAGCATTGATGGGCTGCGGAATTGCAAGCGGTGAACACAGAGCCGTTGAAGCTGCTCAAAAAGCAATTTCATCTCCGCTGTTAGATGGCATTTCGATAAAAGGCGCTAAAAATATTCTGCTTAATGTTAGCGGCTCTTCTAGTATGACCATGCAGGAAATTGAAGAAGGCAACAACGTTATCTTTGAAGCAGCCGGCGAAGAAGCAAATGTAATTTTTGGCGTTGTTAACAAAGAATCGTTGAATGAATATGTTTCTTATACTGTTATTGCTACCGGCTTCGATACTAAAGCGGTTTCCAATCCTATTAGCAGTTTGAGAAATGAAAAACAGGAAAGAAAACCGGTCAAAAAAGTTGCCGCTTTTGGAGCCGGCTATTCTCCCAAAAGCAGTGCAGATGCAAATGGACAGCCCGATTTAAATATTCCTACTTTCTGGAGAATGAATGGAAGAGACCCCGACCTATTCAATAAAGACTTTGAAATAGAAAGCGGTTTTAAGCACGACTTGAATCAAACTACCGAAGATGATTACACAAGATTTAAAGACGAAGAAGACAGTTCTTCATTTTTAAGAAAGATTATGGACTAAGAAATCTTTGGCGTAAAATTTTCTTTTACAGTTGCCCTTTATAGGCCGGCTGGTTTTCTCCTTGTTGTGGTAAACAGAAAATAGAAGATCAGCCCGGCCTATATTTATATCTTCCTTTTAGTATAAAAATCTTGGGTACAGTTAAGAGGAAATTGCATTTCTTAATTCTGTAAATCTAGCAGCATTAGGGTTGCCCTACAGGTTTATCTAACCCACTTTTACATCAGCATAAAATAAATATTCGCCATAAGATGATTCCTCAAGTAATTCGTGCAACAGCTGGTTTGCTTTATTGGTTTGCAAAAAAAGAGAGGGACTTTTTCATAAGGAATGGCTTGCCCAGAAAACGGAGTGAAATCGCCCCTTCTCTTTGAAAGAGAAGAGGACGGGGATGAGTTCAGTTACTTGACACATAATTTTAACATAGTCTATTATACTGCAGGTGTATTTAAACATTGATTATCATTTTTGTTTTGTTGATAGAATTGGTAATTTTATCAACAAAAAAAGAGATATCCAAAAATGAAAAAATTATTATTTACTGCTTTCGTTTTATATTCATTGAATTTCTCTTATGCACAAGAAGGAGAGGATGTTGGCTGGGTAGCACGTTTCGGAGCTGCAGGGGGTATTACACCGGCATTTGTTTTTCCAAATTTTGCTCCTTTCAATTCAGAAATAAAAAGAATGGGAATTCCAGAGCTTTCTACTTCCGGAATGTTTCTGCTTGGAGGAGGCGGCTATGCATATATAATGATAGTAGATAATTTAAGAATAGGCGGTATTGGAATTGGAGGCACGCAATCAACATCTGGTTTTGTGGATGGATTCAATAGAGAAGTTAGATACAATTTTGGTCTTGGCGGTTTTACAGTAGAATATACCTTCCCGTTTATTAAAAATATTGCTGTATCTCTTGGCGCTATTGTGGGCGCTGGCTCTCTAAGCGTAGAGATCTATCAAAATCAAAATAACTTTTCTTGGGATAATATTTGGAATTACGCTTCTGATCCTAAGTTGAAAACACAAAACATCAGCACTAATATTTCTAATACATTTGTTACCGTAACGCCTACTTTAAATATTGATATTCCATTAAATAGATTTATCGCTTTCAGAGTTGGCGGCGGCTACATAACCTCTTTTACAGAAGATTGGAAAGTTGATAACAACAAATCTTTTACTGGCATACCTTCTGACCTAAACAACCAGAACTCGTTTTTTATTCAAACCGGAATTTATGTTGGACTTTTTGCTTTTTGAAAATTATAAATGATAAATTAAAAATTATAAATAGCTGATTTGATGGATGAAGGATTAGGAAAAAGATTGTTTGATTTTGCAGTAAGAACAGTTAAATATTGTAGAAAGTTACCGGAGAACAAGGAGTATCAAATTATTACTTATCAACTTATTAAATCCTCAACATCTGCTGGTGCGAATTATGAAGAAGCTCAAGGAGCTATATCAAAGCCAGATTTTTTCAACAAAATAAATATTTCTCTAAAAGAAATGCGGGAGACAAATTATTGGCTGAGAATAATTAGAGAAATAAAAACTTTAGATGAAGAAATAGAATATTTATTAAAAGAATCTCTTGAATTGATGAGAATATTGGGCTCTATTAGTTCAAAATCCACTAAACGAAATAATTAATTTATCATTTACAATTTAACATTTATCATTTATGAATGTTTTAGTTGCCGGCGGCGCCGGCTTTATCGGCAGTAACTTTATCAATTATATTTTATCTACTCGCGATGATTATCTGATTGTAAATCTGGATAAACTTACTTACGCCGGAAATCTTGAAAACTTAAAACTGTGCGAGAAGAATAAGAATTACCATTTTGTAAAAGGCGATATAACCAACAATGAATTGGCGGATTATCTATTTAAAAAGTATGAGATAAATTTTGTAATCAACTTTGCCGCAGAATCTCATGTAGATAGAAGTATTCTTGGATCGGAAGTTTTTTACCGCACAAACGTAATTGGGACAAATGTTTTATTAGAAGCCGCAAGAAGATACAATGTAAAAAAATTCTTGCAAGTATCTACCGATGAAGTTTACGGCAGTCTTGGCTCAACTGGATTGTTTACAGAGCAAACTCCGCTTTCGCCTAACAGTCCTTATTCCTCAAGCAAAGCTGCGGCAGATATGGCGGCGCTCGCGGTTCATCATACATACGGATTGCCTGTTGTTATTACAAGATGCTCAAATAATTACGGTCCGTTTCAGTTTCCGGAAAAATTAATTCCGTTAATGATTATAAATTCCTTAAACAATAAAAAGCTACCCGTTTACGGCGATGGATTATATGTTCGCGATTGGATTTATGTAATTGATCATAACAAAGCCGTTGAGTTAGTTTTTGAAAAAGGCAGAGCAGGTGAAGTTTACAACATTGGCGCAAGCCGCGAAATGAAAAATATTGATATAGTAAAATTGATCTTGAATAAGCTGGGAAAAAGTGAAGAGTTAATTGAATATGTAAAAGACCGTCCTGGGCATGACAGACGCTATGCAATTGATTCATCAAAAATTCAGAACGAGCTTGGCTGGAAACCAAAATTTGAATTTGAGCAGGCTATCGATAGCACAATTGATTGGTATTTGCAGAACAAAAATTGGTGGGAAAGAATAATCTCTGGCGAGTATAAAAAATATTATGAAGTTCAATATGGAATTTACTAATTTTGTGAAGGTTTCAATCAGATAGGAGTTATAACTTACTGCCCCACGTTTACCTTTCTATAATTTACTTTCTAAATTATTTTTTGTTTTGACGGATAGAAATAAACCAAAAACACTCTATAATTTTTAGTTGCATACAATTTTCTAAATACTGTTTAATGTGCTATTTTTAATATATGATTTGTGTAATCAACTATTTGTAACCTCTGAAAATGATTGGTTAATTATCATCTCTTTACCTATTCATGGTAGAGGGAAAAAATCTAACGGTTAATTTTCAGAAGTAATATTTAATAATTTAGGTTGGATTTATGAATTATATCAGATTGTTAATAATTTTTCCGGTCTTGTTTTTGTCCGGTTTATCCTTTGCTCAAAATGACGAGCAAAAGAATCAGAGCAGCAGCTTAAAATTGGTTCAAACAATTACTGTAACTATCGGGGGCAATTTTATTGTAAACGGTTCTTTTACCGCATCGGCAATACAAAGGGTTGATCACTTTGTTACTCAAATTTTTTTAGAAGCAAACAGCCGCGCGCGCGCTTCAATAGTTCAATATGAAATGCTGAAGAAAGTTGATGATGCTCTAAGCAAATATCCACTTCGCGATATTACACTCAAAAGAGCTTCCGGCGAGACAATAAAAATCGATTTGCTCAAGTATAGATTAACCGGTGATCTCAATATCAATCCTTACCTTAAGAACGATGACGTTTTGATCTTTCCTGCTTACGATGAAGAAAAGAATTTTATTGATATCTCCGGCGCTGTAAACAAGCCAACAAAATTTCAATTTGTTGACGGAGATAAACTTTCCGACGCCATTTTATTTGCCGGTGGAATTAACCCGGCATATGATAATGTTACAACTGCAGAAATATCAAGATTGAATGCCGCCGCTGATAAAGAAGAAATTATTACAGTTGCTGTAAAAAATGATTTTGTTTTAAGGATTGGCGACCGCATACGAATTCTTGCCGATGAAAATCAAAAGAAAAATTACAAAGTTTTGGTTCTTGGCGAAGTAAAATTCCCCGGGTTTGTTTACGTTACCAAAGACGGTCTATTATTGAGTGATGTTATTGGCAAAGCGGGTGGTTTTAAATCCAATGCCGATTTAAAACGAGCAGAAGTGATACGCAATTTTACTTCAATAGAAATGCTACGGAAATATCAGTTAACTGAAGATTATTTGAACAGCCCCGATAAACTTCTTTTGCCTGAGACGCAGTTAAAGATCAAACAGCAGAAAGAAATATTGGAAATCTTGCGGCTTTCAAATTTGAAGGAAGATGATTCAATTTTCTTTAGTATTGATAATCAGCTTCGCGTTCTGAGAGCCGAAAGTCTAGTTGATTTTTCTAAACTAAATGATCATGATTCTGAGGAACGCAAATTTATTGTGAAAGACGGCGATTTGATATTAGTGCCTGATAAGTTTGATTACGTTTATGTATTCGGGCAGGTTCCCAAAGCAGGATATATAAAACATGATGAGGGAAAGAATTACAAATACTATATTGAACAAGCCGGCGGTTTAGCAGAAACTGCACGAACAGAAGATAACGGAATAGTGGTAATCAAGGGGAAAGAAAAAAACTGGATAACGAAAGAGAAAGAAAAGTTAAACATCGAACCTGGAGATTTTATTTATGTGCCTAAAGAAGTTCCGAGGAGTTTCGATTTTTATCTAAAAAGGATTAGCAGCGTTGCAAGCATTGTTGGCAGCGTTGCTACAATAATTTTGTTATTAGTTCAGTTTCAAAAATAAAAAAATTAAAAAAGGTTCTTAAATGAGTGAACAGAACGGAACATTAGATCAGAACGAACAGAAAGTGGGCAGCACATTTTTTGAATTCTTAACAGTTACTGTAAAATATCGTTGGTTTTTATTTTGGTTTGTGTTTGTTATTACGGTAAGCGCTACAGCTTACGCATTGCTAACGCCAAAGTGGTATAAAGCAACGGCTTCTGTTCTGCCTGCGGAAAAGACGGATTTATTATCTACACTCTCCGGTCTTTCTGGTTTAGCAAAAGGATTTTCTGCAAGCAGAGGTTTAGCTGCATTGACAGGAGGTAATACTGAATCCGATAAATATATGGCGATTCTTAAAAGCGCTACTATAACCGATGATGTGATCAAAAAATTTGATTTACGAAAAGAGTATGATTTAGAAAATGACTACTACGAGAAAGTGATTAAAGAATGGCAATCAAATTTTGATTTAGAGATTCAAGATGAAGGAAATCTAACATTAAGCGTTTATGATAAAGACCCTCAAAAAGCAGCAGATATTGCTAATTATTTGGTTGATAGACTGAATGAAATTAATACCGATTTGGGTGTTCGAAACGCAAAAGCAAATAGGGAATTTATTGAGAAGAGATATTTTCAGAGCGTTAATGATATTGCTGATCTTGAAACGAGCATGAAAATGTTTCAGCAAAAATATGGAGTTATTGCTGTTCCCGAACAGATTGAAGTAACGGTTAAATCAATGTCGAATATCTATGCTGAACTTTATAAAAAAGAAGTTGAATTCAATGTGCTTAAACAAACATATGGCGTAGAGTATCCGGTTACTGCAAACACAAAAATTGAATTGAATGAATTACAAAAGAAGATAGATCTGCTTAATGCCGGTACAGATGCTTCGCAAAAAGAGGTAAATCTTTTAATACCATTTAAAAAAGCGCCTGAACTTGGAAATCAGTATCTAAAAATTTACCGCAATTTAGAAATCCAATATAAAATTCTTGAGTTTATTCAACCCCTTTATGAGCAGGCAAAGATAGAAGAAGTTCGTAACACGCCTTCAGTATTGGTTTTAGATAAAGCAACGCCTCCGGATCATAAAGCCAAACCGAAAATTTTATTGTACTTCTTATTAGCATTTGTTATTTCAACTTCCATCGGGTTTATTATAATAATTATTATTGAAGGTACTCACCGCCTCCAAAATGTTGATAGTAAACGGTTTGATCTGCTGGTTCATACAATCAAATCAGACTTTAAACTATTTCGCACAAAGTGAACACGATTGAATACTTATATGCAAACAGATCGTGTTACGATATGGAGAAATTCTCTTTTTGTTTTTTTTTCTCAAGCTATCCGTTTATTAACCGCTGTTTTTATTGCGGTAGGAATTGCTCGTTTTTATGGACCTGAAGTATTTGGGCAATTTTCAATTGCATATACAATAGCTACAATTTGTATTGTAATTGCTGATTTTGGATTTGATGTTTTACTCACATCCGAGATTTCAAAGAAACGAACCCAAGCTGCACATATAAGTAAAAAATATTTTTCAATGAAAATTATTTTTGCTTTAGTAAGCAGCATAATCATGATTGCTATTCCTAGTTTTCAAACATTCAGTATACAAAGCAGAGCTCTAATCTATACCTTAACTCTATTCGTTGTGTTCACGACCTTCACTAATTTTTTTAATGCACTTTTCCGCGGATTTGAAAAATTTGAATACGAAACAAAAATATCATTCATCACAAATCTTTTTTTGCTGATTTTACTTAGCATATTTGGCGTTCTAAAGATTCCGCTTATTTACTTGATGCCCTTGTTTGTTCTCTCTAAACTATTAGGCGTTATTCTCTCTGCACAGAAAGCAATTTCTTTAGTCGGTTCAAATTTTATAGGAATTGATTTTAAAGAGTGGAGAGGCATAATTAATCAAATACTGATTTACGGAATGCATTTTTTGTTTGGAACTCTTTTTTTTCAATTAGATACAATTCTTTTAGGTGTTTGGAAGGGGGACCATGATGTTGGAATGTATAAGTCTGCATTTAATGTTATGCTTTTTCTTCTTCTTCCGGCAGATATCGCTTTTAGCGCGTTATTACCGGTTCTATCTCGTCTCTATTTTGAAAATTCAGAAAAATGGAAAATTCTGAGTCGACTTTACTTCAAAATATTTTTACTAACAGCTCTTCCTATTTCAATGATTGTGTTTTTTTATTCCGAAGAGATAATCTCAACCATCTATGGATATAAATTTTATAAAGAAGCTGTTCCTGTTCTGAAAATATTTTCATTAGTGATTCTATTGCGTTTTATAGGCGAACCGTTTGCGTTGATGATCACAACCTCGAAACGTCAGCATGTTAGAATGATCATTGTAATCTTTGCAACTATTGTGAGTTTCGCTCTGAACTTTTTTGTAATCCCAATATATGGTTTATACGGTGCAGCTTTGGTTTCCTTGGGTGTTAATCTGTTAGTGGCTGTTGCATATATTACTGCTAATAAATTCTCTTATTTAAAATGGTTATTTGAATTACGAATCTTTACTGTGCTAAGTGTAACGGCTTTATTAGTTGTCTTACTTTGGTATTTTCATGCGCAATTAATTGTCTTATTGATTTCAATGATGATTTACATCCCGATAGCATATTTGGTAGGACTTTCATATGAAGATCGGAAAATTATATTCTTGAATTTTACACTAAAAAAAGTTTGATTTTAATAATGAGCTGGGTTTCTATAATATCGTTTATAATTTGCGGCGTGATCATTATTGCGTCATTCAGACCTAATACAGATCTTTTTTCTCCGGGAAGGATATTTGCATTCGTTTGGGCGTTGGCTATTGGTCTTACAGATTTGAAACTGAGCGGGCTGCAACATGAATGGGCATTGGAAATTTGGATTCAGGTTTTAATTGGTCCAATTGCTTTTTTAATTGGAGCTGCCTTAGTATATGTTCATTATATTGATAAGAAAGTATGGTCGTTAAACTACCTCAGAAGTAATCATCAATTTTATGAAATAGACAGACCAAAATTATATAAAGCAGTTCTGATTCTTTTTTCACTTTTCTTATTCAGCTATATCGTAATCTATTTAAAAGCAGGGGAAGTAGCTTTATTTAGCTCTAAACCGGGGAGCGCGCGTTCTAATTTTCAAATGTTTGCTATAGGTCTTTTTCTTCATAATGTTATTTTAATAGTGTTTTTCTCAAGTGTATATTATTTGCTTGAGAAGGGGAACAAAAATCGGAAAAGAGTATTGATTATTGCGTCAATCATTTCGATAATTCTCTACGCTATTACACTCCAACGGTATCAGATTTTCATGACAGTATTTATTGTACTCATACTTTTATACTATACCACTTTCCGTATCAAGTTTAGAACTGTCTTTATCATCGGTTTATTTATCATTGCATTTTTTTATTTCGTTTCTTCTTTCAGAATAGGTGAGTTAGTAATATTTATTTTATATAAAATGTCAAAAATGAAATTCTCGCCCGACTATGCAATTTTTACCGAACCGTATATGTATGTTGTGATGAACCTCGAAAATTATGCCCGGTCAATTTCTAAGACGGAATTTTATACTTATGGGTATTATACATTTGATTTTTTAACAGCTATCACCGGTTTGAAGCACTGGATTAGCGAATATTTCCAATTAAATGAAACGCCTTTTTTGATCAGTAGCTTTAATACATACACGGCATTTTGGACCTATTATAGAGACTTTGGTGTATTAGGAATCTTTTTCATTCCATTGTTTGGCGGAATGGCACTTAGCGCACTTTATTATTCTTTCAAAGCAAATCCTTCTTTACAGAAATTGGCATTTTATGGAATATTATTATTTGCAGTAATATTTTCCTTTTTTAATAGCCCAATTGGTTTTTTATGGTTTGTTTATAATTTGTTAGCGCTATTTATTGTTTTTAAATTTATCTCATCGGGTAAGGTTGTAAGTTAAATTCTGGAAACAAAAAATATTACAAAAATCTCATTTGGCAAGTTAAGTGGCTTTCTTCAAAAGTACCGTTATACTCGAGATGTGTTTGCAAAAGAAGAAGATAATCTTTTCAATGAATCCTTTTGCGTTATAGATATATGGCCTGTTTTCAAAAAAGGATTTTGCCTTTGCAATGTAGAAATCTTTCGTGTATGTGAACGAAAGATTTAGGTTTGCGCGTTCTGCTACTGACTTAAGTTCTTTTTCTGTAATATAGTTTGTGTCTGTTTCTATAACTTGTGCAAATATCCGCGTAAATTCCTCCAATGATTTCCACCCACGACGCTCCATCTCTTGAAAATACAAACGCTTGAATCCTAAACATGCTAAAAGATACATGAAACGAGCACGCTTTTTTACATTTCGAATCTGGTGTACTAAAGGCATATGAGCATGTCCTTCCCACAATACTTCACGTATTGGAAAAAGATTAATGCAGATACCGCCCGGACGCAGACATCGAGCAATTTCCCGAAATACAAATTCATGGTCCATTACATGTTCCATGACTTGATTACTTGTAATGAAATCAAAACTGTTGTCTGCGTATGGCCACTTTTCTTGTGTTGTTATTAGCATTAGTTTCTTTTCTCATTCAAAATGTGGATGCTTAACTCGAAGAAATTTTATAGTTTCATCTATGAACCCGGCATCTTGCTGCCCAGCGTCAATAACGTCGAGCCCATTTACATCAAAAATAACATTGGGCTGCAACAACGGAAGTGAATCCAGAATATGTGCAAGAAGTTTACCGTCCCCACAGCCAAAATCTAAAATTTTCACATTAGTCGGTTTGTTATCAGGAGATGATTTATCAAGAAATGTGTTTATGACTGCAGCAATATGTTGATGTGTAATAGAGGCAGCTTTTTCAATTTCGCGGATGGAAGTATTCATTGTAATTTCCAGTGAGATAGATGCACAAACCCGTTTCAATATACTTTAATTGCTTTATATATGTGCAGAACATTAGTCTTAGATAATAGAAAAAAATATTTTTTTGAACTGAAAGTTCGTTAATTCTTTCATTCATTTATTGCGACAACTATCCATGAATGTGTATTGTGTAGTAATTCTGTATTTATCTCAATATTTTCAAAAGTAAAAGTACCAACTGGTATCCCTTGTTTGACACTAGGGTAAGCGTTATTCGGCAAAACAGTCTCAGATAAATCAATCAATTCCGAAACAACAATCCCTGTCGCATTGCTTGACTTTCTTTTCTCCCATTCAACCATTCCCCTCTCATCAAAAGGCATCAAAGCATTTTCAAAGATGCAGTATTTTCTAAAATTCTTTTTAAATAAACTATCTATTTCATGAAAATAAAAACCATGTTCACCAGAAAGTTCACTGTTTGGTGTTCTAACTATAATTAATCCATTTTTCTTTGTAATTCTTTTTAGCTCTTTAATAGCATCGTCTTCTTTTTTTTATTCTTTAACATGTTCTAAGACTTCACTTGAAATTGAAATGTCAAAATATTGGTTCTGGTATTGGTAGAGATTTGTTATTCCCTGAATCGAAAACTCAGCATATTCTTTATAACGCTTTCTTACGAATTCAATACTCTTTTTTGAAATGTCACAACCATATACTTTGTTTGCCTCACTCTTCTTCATTATTTCGCATCCAAATCCACTACCACAACCGATATCAGCAACGATTTTTCCTTGAACAAATTGAGCAACGAACTTGTAAAACTTTTGATGGTTTAAAAAATTATTTCGCGCATTTCGATCGGCAGGAATACTCTTGCCGAAACGATTAAATGTTGTGCCATCAGGGTAAACCCGGATATAATCTTCGAAGTAATAACGCCCGCTTATTTGACCAATCAGATGCGTAATTGAATTATAGATATTTTTAAGAATCACTCTTATACTCAATTAAAATAGTAAATATAATTCTCTATATACAATGCAAAACTGGGGTAGTGTTAGATAAATCCTATTATATCTATATCTCTGATAGAATAAAATTAGGGAAATTAATAGAGTCTTACAAATTTATGGTAATAATTGAATCATGTGCAGCAGATTAATTGCTGGGTTATGGTTATTTATCATTTATACCGTATTTTTGACCGGAGAATAAAGAATGTTTCTTCACAAAGAAAGGTCTTTTACAACAGATATATTTTCTTAAGAAATGTATAAATGCAATTTTTGTAAAAATGATAGAATAAAACAAATTTTCAAAACGTTCGGGAAATGATGTTCGGATCGCGAGAAGAATTCGAGTATTCAGAATGTGCAGATTGCGGCAGCTTACAAATAAATGAAGTGCCAACTGACATTAGTAAGTACTATTCATCAAATTATTTATTAAGAGATTATAAACAGGATGGTGTACTAAAACGATTTCTGAAGAAACACCGTTTCATCGCTGCATGGAGAAAAAAGAATCTGTTTGGAAGTTTTCTTTTGCACCTTTGTGGTGTTCCCGCTATAGCTTCATTCATAAAGCAGACAGGCATCCAAATTCATGAAGCTATATTAGATGTTGGGACAAGCGATGGAAGACTACTTTTGGAATTAAATGATGTTGGTTTCACAAATCTTACGGGAGTGGATCCTTATATTGAATCTGATTTGGTACTTAAGTCTGGATTACTTGTTTTGAAAAAGAAATTAAATGAAGTAACAGAGAACTACGACCTCATAATGTTCAATCATTCACTAGAACACGTACCAAATCCGGAAGAAGAACTTCAGAATGCCGCAAGATTATTAAATAAAGGAAAGTTCGTTTTAGTTAGATTGCCTGTTGCCGGCTGTTATGCTTGGCGTGAATATAAAACTAATTGGGTGCAGTTAGATGCACCGCGTCATCTTAATATCCCTTCAGTTAAAGGAATGAAATTATTAGCGGAAAGGATTGGCTATATTGTTGATGGGGTAATTTTTGAATCAACAGATTTTCAATTTTGGGGAAGCGAACAGTATAAGCGTGATATTCCGCTGAAGGACGATCGCTCTCTCTACCTTCATTCTAAACACTCTATTTTTTCCAGTGAAGAAATTCAACAATTTAAAGCTCGCGCGGCTAAACTAAACGCTGAAGAGGATGGGGATATGGCGTGCTTCTTTTTACGTAAAAGTTGACTCTAAATAAATGATTTCTCCTTTTATGATCCCAAAACTTGATATCATAATTGTTAATTGGAATTCAGGCAGCCTACTTTCAAACTGTGTGAGCTCCATAAATAATGCGCTTAATGATAGTTTTGTTTTAAATAGAATTACTATTGTAGATAATGCATCCAGCGATAACTCAATTGACGGAATTGAAAAAATAGATTTGCAGCTAACATTAATAAAAAATTCAGAAAACTTAGGTTTTGCAAAAGCTTGCAATCAAGGGGCAAAAAATAGTGAAGCCGATTTTTTGTTGTTCCTAAATCCTGATACTCGTTTATTCGAGAACTCATTGGCAGAACCAATTAAGTTCATGATGGATAAAGAGAATAATGAGATAGGGATTATTGGAGTGCAAATGGTTGATGATGAAAATAATATCAGCCGAACCTGCTCAAGATTTCCAATTCTTTTCAGTTTCGTATATATGTCATTAGGTTTGAACAGAATATTTCCAAATATTTTTCCTAATCAATTTATGACTGAGTGGGACCATAATAACAGCCAAGTTGTTGATCAAGTAATAGGCGCATTTTTTTTCGTAAGGAAAAATTTATTTCAAAAATTGAACGGATTTGACGAAAGATTTTTCGTGTATTTCGAGGAAGTAGATTTTTCGATTAGAGCAAAACAAATTGGTTATAAAAGTTATTTTTTAACAACTGCCCAAATTTATCATAAAGGTGGCGGAACTTCTGAAAAGGTTAAAGCTGACCGGCTTTTTTACATTTTAAATAGCAAGCTTCTTTTTTCTAAAAAACATTTTAGCTGGGTTTCTTTTATTGTAATTGCTCTAACTACAATCCTCATCGAACCGTTTGTTAGAATTCTTGGCGCTCTGTTAAAGGGTTCTTTTTCCGAAAGTTTTGAAATTATAAAAGGTTATAAAAAATTATTAGTTAAGATTATATGAAAAACTTTTGGCAGATCTTCTAAAAAAATGAAAATATTAGTATTAACAAGATATAGTTCACTTGGGGCAAGCAGCCGGTACAGGTTTTATCAATACATCCCTTACTTTCAAGATCAGGGCGCAGAAATTACAATACAACCATTACTTGGTAATAATTATATAAATCATCTTTATAAAAAAACACAATTACCATTTGTTGAAATAATTAAAAAATATTTAGAAAGAATAATTATTCTCTTGAAGAAAAATAAATATGATATTATCTGGCTTCAACAAGAAGCATTTCCATGGCTTCCGGCTTGGTTTGAAAGAGCTTTTACAAAATCTAAAATTCCATTGATTGTTGATTATGACGATGCTTTCTTTCACAGATACGATCAACACAGGTCAAATGCTGTTAAATTTTTTCTCAAAGATAAAATTGACAAAGTGATGAACGGCGCCGATCTGGTTGTGGCTGGCAATCAGTATCTTTCCGACCGTGCAATAAAAAATAAAACCAAAAAAGTTATTATTTTGCCAACCGTAGTTGATATCGATCGTTATTCAACAAAATCTTTTACCGATAATAAATTTTTTACCATTGGTTGGATTGGATCGCCTTCAACTGCAAAATATGTTTCTGTTATTCATAACGCTTTGAGAGAGATTTATAAACAAGGCGATGTAAGAGTTGTTTTAGTTGGTTCCGGATTTCTGAAAATAGAAAATCTACCGCTTGAAATAAAAGAATGGAACGAAACAACTGAAGTGAAAGATATTCAAAGTTTTGATGTAGGCATTATGCCTTTGACCGATAGTTTATGGGAAAGAGGGAAATGCGGTTTTAAGATAATTCAATATATGGCGTGCGGAAAACCTGTAATTGCTTCTCCAGTTGGCGTGAATGTCGAAATTATTCAGCATAGTGTAAACGGATTCTTGGCTAACAATAGTGAAGAATGGATAAAATATTTAACGATACTAAAAAGCGATATAAACCTTAGAATGAAGATGGGCGCTGCCGGTCGAAAATTGGCAGAAGATAAATATTCATTACAATTAACCGCACCAAAATTATTTGAGCTGTTCCAAAATATTCTGCAAGAGAAAACGTGAATAATAAAAAAACAAAAAAAGTTTTAAATGTAATTACTCTGTTTAGCATTGGCGGCGCAACAGAAACAGTTGTTTCGATGACCCATGGATTACTTCAAAAAGGTTATGAAGTTCATATTGCAACTGGTCCAAATATACCTGCAGAAGGAAGTATGTATGAAACAACCGAAAAGCTAAATATTCCTGTTTATACTTTTCCCCATTTAAAACGCGCAATAACTCCTTTTGATGATTTGTTTATAATTTTCCAGTTAGCCCGCTTTATTAAAAAAAATAAGTATGATATTGTTCATACACACAGTTCTAAAGCGGGGGTTGTAGGAAGAATAGCCGCATGGATAGCGGGAACTCAAGCGCGCATACATACTATTCACGGACTGCCTTTTCATCATTATCAGAACTGGTTTATTCGAAATTTTTTTAAATTGATTGAAAAGTTTAGCGCATTAACATGCCACAAGTTAGTGGCGGTAACACATACTATAGTTGATGTTATGTCTAAGAACAATCTTGCTGCGCCAGGTAAATTTGTTGTTATCAGAAGCGGTTTCAATATTGAAAAGTATTTGAACTTCCAAGGGGACGGAATTGAAATTAGAAAACGGTTCGACCTAAATGAGAATGATATCATAATAGGAAAAGTAGCGCGCATCTCTATTCTTAAAGGGCATAATTATTTATTGTCTGCGTTTGAATTAGTTAGCAAAAAAATTCCTAACGCTAAGTTATTGCTAGTGGGAAATGGTGAATTTGAGAATGAATTAAAAACTGTCATTTCAAAAATGAATTTGAATGATAAAGTTATTTTCACAGGACTCATTCCCCCCGATGAAATACCATCGGTAATTTCCATTATGGATATTTTAGCGCATACTTCTTTACTTGAAGGTCTTGCCAGAGTTTTACCACAGGCAATTATGATGGGCAAACCAGTAATCTCTTTTGACCTTGACGGCGCTCATGAAGTAATTAAAGACGGAGTTAATGGCTATTTGATTGAGCCGGAAAACATTGAAACTCTTGCAGATAGAATTATCGATTTGGCAAGTAATTCTTCAAAAGCAAAAAAATTTGGCAAAGCAGGCAGAGAATTTCTTAAAGATGAATTCAGTAATGAAAAAATGGTAGAACAGATTCATAATTTGTATACAAAGTTGTTGTCAACCTAAATCGTATGTTTTTCATTCCGACAGACCATAAATAATTAGAGCATAATAATCGAAAAAGTAACTAAAAATGTTTTCTCGCTTTCAATAGGACAAGCAACGGCATTTGTTTTAAACGTTGCAGCTATTGTTCTTGCCGCGCGGTTTCTTGGAGTTGATAGTTTTGGTTACTTCAGCAGTTTACTTGCTGTTATTAGTATTGTCTCAAAAATTGCCGATTTTGGAATTGAGCCGATCGTTTTTCGGGAGTTTTCAAAGGACCCAAATAATTACAAACTTTTCAGCACCGGACTTTCTCTGCGATTTTTACTTTTTATTTTTCTTCTTGTTGCGTTCAATATTGCCGCTCCATTTCTCAATTATTCGGGAAGAGAAATTTTACTTACAAATATTCTTTTTGCCACAATTATTTTTTCTGCAAAGATGGTTGTTGTGCGCGAGCTTCTGGCAACTCCATTCAAAGCGAATTTAAAGATGCATTACCCAATGACACTTGCAGTGCTAGATAATTTTGTTTTATTTATTATGATTTTGCTGATCCCAATGATGCATGATGCGGTTCTTTATTTTGTGATCGCTTACGCAATTTCAAATTTACCCGGGTTTGTTCTTTTGTTTTATTTTCTTTTCAAAAAGTTCGGATACAAATTCAAGTTCACTCTTAAACGCAGCTTGTGGCTTCTAAAAGAATCGCTTCCTCTTTTTGGCTTTGTGATTCTAACGACAATCTTTCTGCAGATCGATGTTGTGATACTTAAACTTTTCAAAGGGAATTATGATGTTGGAATCTACTCTGCCGGCGCACGCTTAACGATGCCGTTAAGCATTATTCCAGGCGCTATTGTTACAACTGTCTTCCCAATACTCGTGCAAAGGTTGTCTGATAAAGAAAGCACAGAATTCATTACAAATCTTGTTATCAAGCTCCTCTTCTTTATCTCTTTTGTTCTTGCGGCGGTTTTTAGTTTTGAATCGCGTGAAATTGTTACTTTAATTTTTGGAAAGGAATACGCATCAAGCGCGCTATCTGCATCTATACTTTATTGGTGCCAAATTTTTCTCTTTTTTAATTTTTATTCTCTTTCTGTTCTTATTGCCAGCAACAAACAACACTACAATTTTATTTACAGCGCAATTCAAGTTGTGGTGAATGTTGCGCTTAACTTTTTACTTATTCCATCATATTCGTATGCTGGGGCTGCTAATGCAAAGTTAATTGCAAGCTTTGCTTCTTTTCTTTTCATATTATATGCATTAAATAAATTCGGTTTCAGACCTTCGATTGGCAGATACAAAATTTTAGTTTGGTCGCTGTTGCTTGCAATTATTCTATTTGGTTTATCTTATTTCCCCTTATTACTCTATTTGATTATTTCCGGCGCGGTAATTTTTCTTCTTACTCTTATTTTAAAAGTATTTAGCGACGAAGAGCTGATAGTATTTTTTCGGTTGGTTAACCAAGAAGAACTTGGCAGAAAAATAATTTCAAAATGCTCATTCATTAGAAATTTAAAGAAAGGGAAACACTAAAAATATTTCTTCTAAAACTTCAACGCTGATGAATTGTTGTACCTAAATGAAAGTTTAAAGAAAACCGTAATAGAGCTATTCTTTTCTTTTTAGAAATCCAAATTCTACGGCGGCTTCACAAAATTTTTCAAAATTACTGTCGCTAACTTCTTGACCTTCATCAAGCGGCTCAAGCTGGTAAAACCACACGCCTCTAAATCCTAATTCCTTAGCTGCTTTGAACAGGGTTCGGTACTCATTGGAATCCTCGTGCGCGGCAATCCAGACAAAAGAAAATTTTTCGCCTAAATAATTCTGCCAATTCTTCCACGTCTCAATTTGGTCTAAGCCAAGTTTTTCTTTCCTTCCGTAGCCGCTGTACATTATCTCATCAACAAAGTTTAATACTCTCACTGCTTTACGTTCATCTAGTTCGCTTACATAGAATTTAGCGCTCGGATAAAAACCTTCGTCCGCTAAAAAGATCAAGAAATTTAAGAAGCCGATATATGAATGTTTTCTGCTGATCGGTTCATCAAAATAATATGCGCCAACTTTTCCGCTATTAAGAATATTTTTTTTGAGCCATTCCTCCCGTTCTATTAAATCTGGCAAATAAATCTGCTTAACTATTTTTTCAGGATCAAAACCGGCTTGTTTTGCCAGTTCGATCTCTTTCTCATCATAAATTGCAGCAATAAGAAGATGATGAAAGCCCCAACGCTCTTTTAGTTCAGTCAACCGTGCCAAAGATTTTAAGCGGTTATTATGAGGCCAGACTCCAATAATTTTTCCTTCAATAGGTTCGTAAAATAAATTGATTTGAGCAGATAAAATATTTTGAAAAAAAAGCATAATGATAAGAAAAAATAAAGCCTGCTGGGAAATTTCTTTTATTTGTTTCACTTTACACTTGCTGTTCATTATGACCCAAACAAATTTCTTAAAAAATTGTATTATCACACAGCTTCAAAAAGGAAATTCTTTTTAAAAATTTTTTAAACCCATTATGTTACTGTTAAAGTAATAAAAAGTATATTTGCCATCAAAAATGAAAAGAAAAGAATGATTGATGTATCGGTCGTAATTGTAAACTATAACGGCTATCAATTGTTGGAAGACTGCATTTCGACTCTTCAAAAATATACTACAGGCGTAAATTACGAAGTAATTGTTGTTGATAACGGCTCATCGTTTGAAGACGTAAAATCCGTTATTTCAAAATTCTCAGGCATAAAAGTAATTGAACAAAAAGAGAATAAAGGTTTTTCATTTGCAAACAATGTTGGAATAAAAGCCGCTGTGGGGAAAAACTTTCTTTTGCTGAACAATGATATTGTTTTTATTGAAGATTCGATCTCGAAGGTTTTCGAATTCTCTAAAAGTATTGGAGATACGGCAATTATCGGTTGCAAGCTGCTTAATAAAGATTTGAGTCATCAAATCTCTGTTGTAGATTTCGATACTGTCTCAAATTTATTCGGCGAGAATTTTTTTCTTTACCTTCTTTTTCCCAAAAGTAAGATATTCAGCAAATTTCATTTGAATGATTATTCGGCAGATGCCCCTTTGGAAGTTGATGCGGTTAAGGGTGCATTTTTTTTAATACCGAGAAAAGTTTATGAAAAAGTTGGACTGTTAGATGAACGTTTTTTTTTCTATTACGAGGAAACTGAATATTGTTATCGTTACAAAAAGTTAGGCGGCAAAGTAATCTATTATCCTAATTCAAAGATAGTACATCTAGGTGGTTCGAGCACCGAAAGCAATTTCTGGTTCAAGTTCAAAAATCAACATACAGCAAAGGTTCAATATTTTCAAAAGCACTTTAGCGGATTAAAATTTATTACTGCGCTTATAATTCATTATTTGGGTTTGTTGCTGAGAGTGCCGCTTTATTTTATCTTAGGAACAGCAAAGATGAACAGAAAATTGATTACAAAATCATGGTGTTATTTCAAAACATTGTTTCTTTATCCTTCAAATTTATTTAAGGAATCGTTTTGAAAAAGATATTGATAGTTTTAGGCACTCGTCCAGAAGCAATTAAACTTGCGCCTGTAATTAAAAAATTAAAAGAAGAGAAAAAGTTTAAAACAATCGTTTGCTCTACTGGTCAACACCGTGAAATGTTAAAGCAGGTAACGGATATTTTTGATATTAAGATAGATGACGATCTTGATCTTATGAAACCTAACCAGACATTATTCGATATTACTGCGAATTCTGTAATCAATTTAAAATCAACAATAGACCGCTATGAGCCTGATCTTCTGATGGTTCAAGGCGATACTACCACGGCATTTATTTCTGCTCTTGCTGCATTCTATGAAAAAATAAAAATAGCGCACGTTGAAGCCGGTTTGAGAAGTTACGATCTCTTTCATCCTTATCCGGAAGAGGCAAACAGACGTTTTATTTCAGTTATAGCCGATCTTAATTTCGCGCCAACAGAAAGTTCAAAAAAAAATTTATTGTGCGAAGGATTTGACCCATCAAAAATATTTCTTACAGGTAACACTGTGATTGATGCACTTTTGCAAATAAAAGAAAAGATCGATGAAAAAACTTTTGCCGATCAAATAGAAAAAAACATTAAGCATAAATTTGGCTCAGAAATATTTAACAAAAAATTTATTCTGATCACTCTTCACCGCCGTGAAAAATTTGGCGAAGAAATTAAAGAACTGCTTGTTACATTAAGGCAATTGGCTGAAAGATACAGCGATTACAATTTTATTTATCCTGTGCATCTTAATCCGAATGTTGCAGAACCTGTAAAAGAAATTTTAAGCGTTACAAAAAATTTTATTCTTACCGAACCGATGGACTACCTGAATTTTTTATTCATGATGAGCCGCTGCCATTTTATAATGAGCGATAGCGGCGGTATCCAAGAAGAATGTTTTGTATTTAGCAAACCGATTATTGTACTGCGCACAGTTACAGAAAGAAATGAAGCCGTTAAAGCAGGGTATGCTTTTCTTACAGGCAGCAACAGTGAAAAAATTAAATATCATTTTGAAATGGTCGATTCCAAACTGAAAGATGGACACAATTTTTTCCTTAATGAAAATCCTTTTGGTGATGGGAAAGCATCAGAGCGAATAGTTGACTACCTTAAACAAAAATTGTTGCAATAAACAAGATAAATATGATTTCTAACCGAGACATAATAATTTTTAACGATGATTGGGGTAGGTTCCCCTCAACACTTCAACATGTTGCCCGCGTTTTGTTAAATAATAAAAACAGAGTATTCTGGATTGGCTCGTTAGGATTGAGAAGACCTAAAATTAACTATTCAGATTTTTTGCGCGCGCTTCAAAAAATTTCTAAAGTATTTTTAGAAAGAAAAACCGAAAGCAAAACAAATGAAATTGCGCCTATTCAAATTGATCCGTTAGTGATTCCTCTTCATGATATCAAGATAATTCGTTGTCTAAATACTTTTACTATCAGCCGGAAAATTAAAAAAGTTTTAAAACGTTATAAAGCTAACAATCCAATTCTGATAACGTCGGCGCCTATTACTCATCAGCTTGTTGGCAGATTGAATGAAACTTGCTCAATATATTATTGCGTTGATGATTATTCTAAAATGGAAGACGCTTTCAGATCCTTAGCTGAGTTGGAAAAAAAACTTGTTGAAAAAGTTGACGGTGTCTTTGCAGTTTCTGACTATCTTTTTCTCTCAAGGAAACCCAAAAACAGCCGTTCTTATTTCGCTCCTCAAGGCGTAGATACTGATCATTTTACAAAAACAATGGATTTAGCCGATGAAGTAAAAAAAATAAATCGACCTGTAATTGGATTTTTCGGTTTAATAGCAGCATGGGTCGACTTAGATTTAATTTATGATTGCGTAAATAAATATCCAGACTATACTTTTGTGTTGATCGGAAAAACAGACAGAGATTTAAGCCGCTTTTATAAGTGCAAAAATTTTCTTTATTTGGGGGCAGTTGAATATAAATATTTGCCGCGATACGCTTCGGCGTTTGATGCAGGATTAATACCGTTCGAATTGAAAGAGGTTACGCTCGCAGCAAATCCTTTGAAATTGCTCGAATATTTTTCTCTCGGTATTCCGGTCGTTTCTACAAATTTACCCGAAGCCAAGAAATTCAGCAGTTTAGCTTTTGTAGCTGGTAACAGGACTGAATTTATTTCGATGATCGAACTTGCAGTTAATGATAATAATGAGGAAAGCAACCGGAAGAGAATTGAGAAAGCAAAAGAGTATTCGTGGAACTCTATAACCGAAAAAATATTTGACATTGTCTTGAATATAGAATCAGAAAAACTGAGGCATAGTTAGCCGATGATACTTTTGGAAATATTTTTTTTCATTTTGTGCTTTATTGTTATCAATATGGTTGCTATATACCCCATTGTTGTTTATTTGATAAATAGAAATAAAGCATTATGGAAAAGAACAGACAATTATCAGCCGAGCGTTTCTATTTTGTTTGCAGCCCGCAACGAAGAAAAAGTAATAGAAGAGAGAATTAAGAATCTCGCTTCCCAAAATTACGATTTCAACAAGGTTGAAGTTTATGTCGGGTCTGATGCATCGGAAGATGCAACAAACGAAATTCTGCTTAGACTACAAAATGATTTTTCTTGGCTTAAAATTTTTATTTCTGATAGGCGGATAGGTAAAGCTGGAATTCTAAACGAGCTTATCGAAAAAGTAAATAACGATATTCTTCTCTTTACAGACGCAAATACAATATTTGAGAAGGATGCTTTGAAAAATTTAGTGCAAGATTTTTATGATGAAAAAGTTGGAGGCGTTTGCGGTCGGCTGGTTTTAATTGATGATGAAAAAGTTCGCAGCCGGGGTGTTGAAGAATTGAATTATTGGCAGTACGAAACTTTTATAAAAAGAGGAGAGGGGAGAAACGGAATTCTTTTAGCGGCTAACGGCGGCATTTTTGCAATTAGAAAAAATCTTTACAAACAAATACCAACCGAAAAAGCTGTAACCGATGATCTTTTTATTTCTCTTTCTGTAATCGAACAAGGTTATCGGTTCACATATTGCGAAGAAGCTGTTGCTTATGAAAACACCGGAAAAGATATCAAATCGGAATACAAACGAAAAGTCCGGTTCAGCGCTACAAATTTTCAAACGTTGGCAGACTTCAAAAATTTATTAACCGGTAAAAATAGACTTCTCGCTTATGCTTTTTTTTCGCATAAGGTTACAAGATGGTTTCTGCCAATGTTGTTGTTTCTAATTTTAATTCTTAGCGGACTTCTTGCCAAAGAGAACTCAATAATACTCGCAGCTTATATCTTACAACTTCTTTTTTATTTGTCGGCTTTTGGCGGGTTCTTGTTTTCACTTGTGCGGATACGAATTTCAGTTTTTTCTTTGCCCTACTTTTTTGTGATTTCTAATATTGCAGTTGCTGCCGGCTTTATTAGATTTTTGAAAAAGAAACATAGTGTAATCTGGGAATCAACCGAGAGATAGCTTGAAAGATTATGATGTAATTATTGTTGGCGGCGGTATTGTAGGTTTAGCATCGGGTCTCAGAATCATCCAGAATGATAATGCTATTAAACTTCTGCTGGTCGAAAAAGAAAATGATCTTGCGCTGCATCAAACAGGAAATAACAGCGGCGTTATTCACTCTGGAATTTATTACAAACCCGGAAGTTTGAAAGCCCAAAATTGTTTACGCGGCTACAAAATGCTTTTAGAATTTTGTAACCGTTACGAAGTTAATTACGAGATTTGTGGAAAGGCGATTGTTGCCGTTAACGAAAAAGAAATTCCTGCGCTTGAATATCTATTTGAGCGCGGAATCAAAAACGGTTTGCAAGGATTAAAAAGAATTTCCAGAGAAGAGTTAAAAGAAATTGAACCGCATGTTGAAGCCGCTGCGGGGGTATTTGTTCCCCAAACAGGAATTATTGATTATAAAGAAGTTGCAAAGAAATATGCAGAAGCTATAAAAAAATTGGGCGGTAATATTTTTCTGGGAAAAAAAGTTGAGCAAATAAAAATTAAGAACGACCGATGCGAAATAGTTACAGATAATGAAACATACACTTCAAAATTAGTAGTTACTTGCGCCGGATTATTTTCTGACAGAATTGCAAAAACTACTCATCCTAATCTGCCTTTGAGGATAATTCCTTTTAGAGGAGAGTATTACAAAATAAAAAATGAAAAAAAATATTTGGTCAATAATCTTATATATACAGTGCCGGACCCAAAGTTTCCTTTTCTTGGAGTTCATTTTACAAGAATGATCAACGGCAATAGAGAAGCCGGGCCTAATGCCGTTCTTGCTTTTAAGAGAGAAGGATACTATAAAACTAATTTCAGTTTGCGCGATACTTTCGAGACATTTACTTGGCGCGGCTTTCATAAAGTAGTAAAAAAGAATTGGAAAACCGGCTTGGGAGAATTTTACCGCTCATTTTCTAAAAGAGCATTTACTAAAGCATTACAGAGATTGATTCCTGAAATACAAGAAGATGATCTAATTGAAGGAAGCTCAGGTGTTCGTGCGCAGGCGTGCGATAAACAAGGAGGGCTTTTGGACGATTTCTATATTGTGGAAGACCGAAAAGTGATCCATGTTTGTAATGCTCCGTCGCCCGCGGCTACGGCTTCATTATCGATCGGAGATCTTATCTCTGAAAAAGTTATGAAACAACTGAATTGAAAATAAAATCGTCTCATCAATACTAAATTATGAACAAAAGAATAGAAAAATTTTTTATACTGTTTACAGACTTTCTAACTGTTAATCTCGCATGGTTAATTTTCTTCTATTTGCGCGTTCAAACCGGCTGGTTCGATTTAATTACTCAGCCGGATTTTCTTCTGCCTATGATTGCAATCTATTTTTACTGGCTAATTATTTTCACTTTTGTTGGAATGTACCGCACTTGGTTTGCGCTTTCAAGGTTGGATGAATTATCCACTCTCTTCAAAGCTACTTTTGTGGGAATCTTTATTCTTTTCTTTTTGATATTATGGGATGATTACTCCCGCGGTGTATCAACATCTATTCAGTTTTATATTTTTCTTTATTGGGGTATCTTTTTACTATTTGTAGGCAGCGGCAGACTTGTAATAAGAAGCATTCAAAGAAATTTACTCATCAAAGGAATTGGCAGACGCAATGCTCTTATTGTTGGCTTTAATCCAAAGTCGCATCAACTTCATGACACAATTATAAATCATAGAGCATTGGGATTTGATGTGGTTGGCTACATCGCCGTTCTCGATGAAAACTTAGATAAAGAATATAAAGGCATAAAGTCGCTCGGTACGGTTAAGAACATCGAAAAAATAATTGACGATCTGAATGTTAGAAACGTAATAATCTCGCTCGAACGTCATCATGAAGATACTATGCTTGAAGTTATTTCGAAGTGCGAAGGCAAAAATGTTGAGATGAAAATTGTTCCAGATTTATATGATATAATAAGCGGGCAAGCGCGCATAGCTCAAATTTATGGTATGCCGCTCATCGATGTTATGCCCGAACTTATGCCCGAGTGGGAAAAAAAATTAAAACGGCTGATGGATATTGTGCTTTCTTTTATTCTTCTTCTCATAACTTTACCGGCAACGCTTTTGACTGCAATTGCTATTAAGATTGACAGTAAAGGACCGGTCTTTTATAAACAAAAAAGAATGGGAATGAATGGAAAAATATTCAAGATTCTTAAATTCAGAACTATGGTTACCGATGCTGAAAAACATACTGGACCTGTTTGGTCTTCTAAAAACGACCCTCGCGTTACTATAGTTGGCGGCTTTATTCGCAAGGCACGCCTTGATGAAATACCGCAGGCAATCAATGTGTTAAAAGGTGATATGAGTTTTGTCGGTCCTCGTCCAGAGCGTCCTTTTTTTGTGGAAAAACTTTCTCAAGAATTACCGTTATATAAAAGAAGATTAAAAGTTCGCCCCGGAATTACAGGCTGGGCGCAGGTTAAACATAAATACGACGAAAATATTGAAGATGTTAAAGTGAAACTTCGATACGATCTGTTTTATATTGAAAACATGAGCTTGAGAATGGACTTCAAAATAATTTTTAGAACTATTTTTGTTGTGCTTTTTGGAAAAGGGCACTATAACTGATAAAGAAAGAATACGATGAGAACCCTAATAATTATTCCCACATATAACGAAATACATAACATAAGGAAACTTATTCCGGAACTGCTTGAAATGTATCCGCACATTGATGTTTTGATCGTTGATGATAATTCGCCCGATGGCACTGCTGACTATGTAAAAAAACTTGGCGAAGAAGACCCGCGTATTAAACTCATTTGGCGCGAAAAAAAACTCGGACTCGGAACGGCTTACGTCGCTGGTTTCAAATATATGCTTCAAAACGGATATGATTACTCGCTTCAGATGGATGCAGATTTTTCACACGACCCGAAAGAGATAGCCCAATTTTTTGTTAGAATAAAAGAATACGATTTAGTTATAGGCAGCAGATATATTTACGGCGTACGCGTTATAAATTGGCCAATAAGAAGATTACTACTAAGCTACTTTGCAAATCTTTACACACGTGTAATTACCGGAATGCCCGTTAAAGATGGAACCGGCGGATTCAAATGCTTCCGAAGAAAAGTTCTGGAATCGGTCAATCTTGATTCTATTCATTCGAACGGTTACTCGTTTCAGATCGAAATGAATTTCATAGCTTGGAAAAAAGGATTTCGACTTATCGAAATTCCGATCACTTTTGTAGACCGCGTTGAAGGAAAATCAAAAATGTCTAAAAAGATTGTTCGCGAGGCAATCTTTATGGTTTGGAAATTACGGCT
Organism: Melioribacter sp.; assembly: GCA_020723965.1. Lineage (GTDB taxonomy): Bacteria > Bacteroidota > Ignavibacteria > Ignavibacteriales > Melioribacteraceae > DYHW01. The sequence goes on from DYHW01000002.1 coordinate 312,292, forward strand.
CAAAAGTATTTTCGGTTTATTAAATTAAAAGAGCAATGATCGATCTCTCAATCATAATTGTTAATTACAACGTAAAAGAATTTCTTCTTAATCTTATCGATTCGATTAGTAAAGCTGTAATTCCGCTTTTGCGTGGCGCAGAAATTATTGTTGTAGATAACGCCTCAGATGATGGCAGTGTTGAAATTCTACGCGAGAAGTTTCCTCATATCAAGCTGATCGCAAATGAAAAGAATGTCGGATTCGGCGCCGCTAACAATCAAGCTCTTGCAATTGCAAATGGAAAATATTTTTTGTTAATCAATCCAGACACAATTGTTGGAGAAGATACTTTTAAAAAGATGATTGAGTTTTTTGAGAATGAGCCGAACTGCGGAATTGCAGGTTGTAAAGTCCTTAATCCCGATGGCTCTCTTCAGCTTGCATGCCGCAGAAGTTTTCCGGGTCCTTGGACATCATTCACAAAAGTAATGGGGCTTAGCAGACTTTTTCCTAAAAGCCGTCTTTTTGCACGTTACAATTTAACTTACCTTGATGAAAACAAAACATACGAAGTAGATGCCGTTAGCGGCGCTTTTATGATGATGAGGAGAGAAGTTTATGAAAAAATTGGGGGGTTCGACCCACAGTTTTTTATGTACGGAGAAGATTTAGACCTCTCTTACCGCGCTCAAAAAGCCGGCTTCAAAGTTTTTTACGTTCATTCAACAGAAATAATTCATTATAAAGGAGAAAGCACAAAACGGAGCAGCATTGATGAAACAAAAGTTTTTTACGATGCAATGCATCTCTTTGTGCGTAAGCATTTCTCCTCTTCCTTCATTGTCGAATCTATTCTTCAAGCGGCTATAATTTTCAGAAAGCTGATGGCATTTGCGAACGTCTATAAACTTTCTATAATTTCTATAATAATAGACTTTTTTACTTTTTCGCTTGCTGTGCGGCTGGCGGAAGAAATTTATGCTAATCAAAATTGGCGCGGCTTTCCAGAGTTTGCGGTTCCGCTTGTCTATTTTATACCGGCAGTGATTCAAGTTTTTATTGCGGCGGCAGCCGGCGCTTACAGGAAAAATTCATTCTCTGTTTTACGAACTATCATTGCGCTTTTATACGGCATTATTATTCTATCGGCACTAACTTACTTTTTCAAACAAGTCGCATTCAGCCGTGCAGTAGTGCTTATAACTTACCTTCTTTCATTTTTTCTTTTTTCTCTATGGAGAGTTGCGCTTAAGGTACTTTTCAAAGTCGGTTTGGAAGCAGATACAAGAAAATCCCGCACGCTAATTGTAGGAAGCGAAAACAATACAAAAGAACTTGCCGCTAAGCTTCGTTCCGATTTTACAAAACTGTATCAAGTGGTTGGTTTGATTGCGTTGAACAGAAGAAGAATTGGCGAAAGTATTGGCAGTTATAAAATACTTGGCTCGCTTGAAAATGTTAAAAAGATAATTGCTGAAGAACGGATCGATAAAGTTATTTTTTCATCTGATGATTTATCGTTCAACCAGATGTTTGCTCTTGTTGCAGAGTGTCAAGGCGAGAATGTTGAGTTTCTTTTTGCAGGCAAAGAGATGGATTATCTTGTCGGGAAATCGTCAATCACAATGCTCGATGATATCCCGCTTCTCAAAGTTCAGTATAACATTTCATCTTTTGTTAACCGCACTACAAAACGCGCATTCGATTTAGCTCTCAGCTTCTTAATTTTGTTTTTGGTCTATCCTTTCATATATTTCTTGCACAAGGTCGCACCTAAGAAGAGCAGTTTTGCTCAATTCATATTAAATGTTCCTAAAGTTTTTGTAGGCAGAAAAAGTTTTGTCGGCGCTTTCGGGTCATCATATCACGATGAACTTTACGTTGGGAAAGCTGGATTGACTGGATTTTGGTTTATTGAAAACTTTTCTGCCAATGACATCGAAGAAATTAAAAAGTTAGATATCTTTTACGCAAAGAATCAGAACATCTGGCTCGATCTTGAAATACTTAGCAAGACATTATCAAAAATGTTTTTTAGAACGGAGTAAAAATGGCAAAAAATGTGCTCGACTTTGAAAAGCCGATCATTGCACTCGAAAAGAAAATTGAAGAGATGCGCAGACTCGAAGGAGACCTTGATATTTCTACTGAAATAAAAAATCTTGAAGAAAAAGTTCTTCAACTTAGAAAAAACATTTACGATAACCTCACACGCTGGCAGAGGGTTCAGCTTGCACGCCATCCTGAACGCCCATATACTCTTGATTATATCTACATGATGACCGAAAACTTTATCGAATTGCACGGCGATCGATTGTTTGGAGACGACCACGCAATTGTTGCAGGATTGGCAAAGTTAGACCAACATAAAGTAATGATCATTGGGCAGCAAAAGGGGCGCGATACTAAATCGAACTTGTTTAGAAATTTTGGTATGTCAAATCCCGAAGGTTATCGTAAAGCTTTGCGTTTAATGAAGCTTGCAGAAAAATTTAAAATTCCAGTCATTACTATGCTCGATACGCCCGGCGCCTATCCAGGCCTTGAAGCTGAAAAACGGGGACAAGCAGAAGCCATAGCGCGTAATCTTTTTGAGATGAGCCGGTTACGCGTACCTATAATTGTTACGATAATTGGTGAAGGCGCTAGCGGCGGAGCGCTCGGAATTGGAGTTGGAGATAGAATCTTGATGCTTCAAAATACTTGGTATTCGGTAATTAGTCCGGAATCTTGTTCAAGTATTTTATGGCGAAGCTGGGAATATAAAGAACAAGCCGCAGAAGCATTAAAATTAACCGCCGAAGATCTGCTTGAACAAGGAATCGTTGATAGAATTATTCCTGAACCGCTGGGGGGTGCACATAAAGATCACCAGTTAATGGTAAGTACTCTTAAAGCTATATTAAAAGAAGAGCTTGAAGCGCTTCTAAAATTAAAAACTGAAAAACTTGTGCAAAACCGGCTAGAAAAATTTGCGAGGATGGGGGTTTATGTTGAATAACCAAATTAGAAATTATAAATCAACCTCTTCGTGCTGATAGGGTATAATAATAAAATTCAATCCGCAAAAAATCAATTTTGTGTTTGGAGTTTTGATTATGATTATTAGCTGTCATTGGGAATTTGTCTATTGGTTATCTTAGAAATTTGTTGAATAAAAATAGTTTTCAATGCTCACTCACTTTACTGAAATTCGTGTTCGTTATGCCGATACTGATAAAATGCAGTTTGTTTATAACGGAAAATATTTAGAATACTTTGAAGTAGGACGAACTGAATTGCTGCGGTCTACGGGCTTAGCTTATTCTGAAGTTGAAAAACATGGGTATCAACTACCTTTGATTGAAACCGGAATTCAATACAAGCAGCCGGCAGTTTACGATGATATTCTGAAAATTAAAACGTCTGTTTCTAAGCTGCATTCTCCAAAAGTTCATATAGAATATGTTGTTACAAGAAATGGAACAAATGAAGTGATTGCCGAAGGTTTTACTACTCACATCTTCATCAGAACTGATACTAAGAAAGCTGTTCGTCCACCCAAAATTTATCTTGATGCTTTAGCGCCCTACTTTAATAAATAATTTTTGAAATGCTGCTGAAGAGACTGCTCTTCGGTTTGATCTCTTGTTGAAATGATAAAAAAAATAAAAGAACTTACCAAAGACGTTGCTATATACGGCATTAGCACTATCATAGGAAGATTTCTTGGATTTCTTCTTGTTCCATTCTATACTAATGTAATCAGCACTAAAGATTTTGGAATTTACTCTAACGTATATGCTTACCTTGCATTCTTTGGAATAGTATTTATTTATGGAATGGATGCAGCTTTTATGAAGTATGCATCGTTCTCTAGATTGAACGATAAAAAGATAATTTTTTCAACCTCATATTTTTTTGTGCTTATATCCACTCTTCTTCTTTCATTATTACTTTATTTTGCTCAAATGCCGTTGATATCTTTGATGGAAATTCCTTCAGAATATAGTAATCTATATTATTATTTAATTTTTATTCTGCTTTTCGATACGCTTGCATTGGTTCCATTTGGAAATCTTCGGCTCGAAAGAAGAGCTGCTAAATTCACTACAATAAAACTTGCAAACATAATTATAAATCTTTCTCTTAACTTTATTCTTGTGCTTCACTTTAAACTTGGCATCGAAGCGATCTTCATTGCAAACTTAATTGCATCTGCTTTTTCTTTTGCAGCTTTAACCCCCGATATCTTTAAGATGATCACGTTTAAGATAGATAAAGAGATGCTCAAGAAGATGCTATATTTTGGGCTGCCATATTTGCCGGCAAGCATAGCATCAACAATAGTGCAGGTAATAGATAGACCTGTTGTGTTGGCGTTAACCGATTCATCTACTCTTGGAATTTATCAAGCCAATTACAAACTAGGAATTTTTATGATGCTTTTCGTTTCGATGTTTCAGCAAGCTTGGCAGCCCTTCTTTTTGAATAACGCTAAAGAAAAAAACGCCAAAGAAATTTTTGCGAAAATACTAACTCTTTTTATACTTGTCTCAAGCTTAATATGGATTGTTCTAACTCTTTTTGTTGAAGACTTTGCTCGCATAGAATTGCTTCCGGGAAAGTCGATTATTGGGAAAGAATATTTAAGCGGAATTTCTATCGTCCCGATCATATTACTTGGTTATCTGTTCAACGGAATTTATTATAACTTTCAAGCGGGCATTTATATAGAAGAGAAGACTAAATATTTTCCTGTTGTAACCGGAGCCGGAGCAGCAGTTAATGTAATTGTGAATATTTTCTTGATTCCGCTGCTTGGAATAATTGGCGCTGCTCTTGCAACGCTTGCAAGTTATATTGTTATGGCTTCACTTTTATATTTCTTCTCTCAAAAATATTATAAGATCGATTATGAGTACGCAAAACTGGCAAAAACTCTGGCAGTTGTTTTTACAACCGGTATTCTCTACTATTATTTGTATTACCAGATAGGACTAAACTTAACTTATAAATTGATAATTCTTTTCGGTTTTGTCAGTGCATTATTGGCGCTTAAAGTAGTGCAAAAAAGTGAAATTATTAAATTATGTAAACTGCTCTTTCGGATAGAGTGAATTTTTTTAAAGAAATTTCTTTCTTTAAAATCAAGACCCGAAAATTTTTCTTTTCTCTTTATCTTTGTTCGAAAACATTCGAAACTCTATGGAACAAATCGAAATAAAAATTCAGCGTGTAACAGACCTGTTTGATGATATTCCGTTGCCGGAATATTCAACAAATGGCAGCAGCGGTCTTGATTTACGAGCCGCTGTTGAAAATGAAATGATAATTAAAAAGGGGAAAGTTGGGTTAGTTCCAACAAACCTGCGTTTTGAAATTCCTGTTGGATATGAGATACAAGTTCGGCCGCGCAGCGGTCTTGCTGCAAAAAATGGAATTGGAGTTTTAAATTCGCCCGGCACTATCGATTCCGATTACCGCGGAGAGATAAAAGTAATTCTTTTCAACTTTGGTGAAGAAGATTTTGTTATTAAACGCGGCGATCGAATTGCACAGATGGTTTTATCTAAAATTTATAGAGCAAACTTTATTGTTACCGATGATTTAAAAAATAGCTCTCGCGGCGATGGCGGTTTTGGGCACACAGGTATAAAATAATTGCGAATTGCAAATGGAGAATTGAAAATTCTCAATTCGCAATTCTAAATTCTCAATTCGGAATTTTAAATGTCAGACTTTATTCACATACATAATCACTCTCATTACAGCTTGCAAGACGGCGCATGTACGGTTGATGATCTTGTAATGGCAGCAAAGAAAAATAATATGCATGCGGTTGCTTTAACAGACCACGGCGTAATGTTTGGCGCGGCAGAGTTTTATAAGAAAGCAAAGAAAGAAGGAATTAAACCGCTTGTAGGAATGGAAGCCTACATCGTAATTGAAGGTTCACGCTTCGATCGTAAAGGGGATGATCCGGATAATCCTAAGAAAAGATCGAAACCATATAATCATCTTCTTCTTTTGGCAAAAAATAAAACCGGTTACCACAATTTGATGAAGCTCTCTACTTTCGGTTATACTGAAGGATTTTATTATAGACCGAGAATTGATTTTGAACTTCTAACAAAATACAGCGATGGTTTAATTTGCACATCGGCTTGCCCTGCCGGACCTATCGCTCCGCCTCTTATTAACGATGATTATTCAAAAGCTCGTTCGACGGCAATAAAATTAAAAGAACTTTTCGGAGATGATTTCTATCTCGAGATTCAAGATCATGGAATGGAGGTTGAAAAGACCTTGCTTACAGCTATGCCGAAACTTGCACGCGATCTTGGAATTAAGCTCGTTGCAACCAATGATATCCATTATATAGATAAAGATCATTCCATTGCTCATAATATTCTGATTCAACTTGGCGATAAAGCCGGAACCGCCAATTATAAAGAACTGCGTTACGGCACTGATCAGATCTATTTCAAATCCGCCGATGAAATGATAAAACTTTTTAAAAATTACAAAGGCGCAGTAGAAAATACTCTTGAGATCGAACAGAAAATAAATCTTGAAATTGACTTTAAAGGACATCACTTTCCGGTATTTCCAATTCCTAAAAGCTCAAAAGCAAAAAATTTAGAAGAGTATTTGGAGCTGCTTGCCCAAGAGAGATTGGGAAGAAAGTTTAAGAAAATAACGCCGGAGATCGAAGAGCGATTTAAATTTGAGATTAAAGTCATCAAAGAAATGGGTTACACCGGATATTTTTTAGTTGTGCAAGATTTTATTAACGCAGCAAAACAGCGCGGCATTCCGGTTGGCCCTGGAAGAGGAAGCGCAGCCGGAAGTTTAGTTGCTTACGTTCTTGGAATCACTAACGTTGACCCGCTCAAATACAATTTATTGTTCGAAAGATTTCTAAATCCTGCTAGAAAATCGATGCCCGATATTGATGTTGATTTTGCAGATGATCAGCGCAGCGAAGTAATCAGTTATGTAAAAGAGAAATATGGCGAAAAATCTGTCGCGCAGATTATCACATTCAATCGTCTTTCTTCTCGTGCGGTATTAAAAGATGTTGCACGCGTTCTTAAAATTCCAATTCCTACAGTAGAAAAAATTACCAAATCTATACCTTCAAAATACGGCAGAGTATTTACAATAGATCAAGCGCTCGAAGAAGTACCTGAACTTGCTTGGGCAAAAAAATCAGATGACCCGCAAATTATTGAGCTAATTAAATACGCTCGCATTCTTGAAGGAATGAACCGAAATGCTTCTAAACATGCCGCCGGCGTTGTTATTACTCCAGGCGATGTGAGTGACTATGTTCCAATGGCAGTTTATGGAGATGACAATTCCGTTGTAACGCAATTCAACTTGAAAGACCTGGAAGAAACAGGGTTACTAAAAATGGATTTTCTTGGATTGCGGACCCTTTCAATTATTAGAGATACTATTGAGCTTGTTAAGCAGACGCGCAAAATTGAGATCGATATAGACGAAATCCCTACCGATGATCCTAAAACATATGAGATATTTAGCAACGGGCAAACAACGGCCGTGTTTCAGTTTGAAAGCTCCCCGATGCGCGAGTATCTGAAAAAACTTAAACCGACAAGCATAAATGATCTTGCTGCAATGAATGCTTTGTATCGTCCGGGTCCTATGGAATTCATTGATGATTTTATAGCGCGCAAACATGGTAAGAAGCAGATAGCTTATTTACATTCAGTCCTTGAACCGATCTTAAAAGAAACTTACGGCATTATTGTTTATCAAGAACAAGTAATTCAGATAGCCAATAAGGTTGCTGCGATGAGCTTAGCTGAAGCTGACTTGCTTCGCAGAGCGATGGGCAAAAAAGATGAAAAAGCAATGAAAGAACAACGGGATATTTTTACCGCTGGCGCAGTTAAAAATAATATCAATAAAAAAATTGCCGAAGAAATTTTTGAAGCTATCGATAAGTTTGCTAACTACGGTTTCAACAAAAGCCACGCGGTTGCTTATTCTATTGTTGCTTATCAAACTGCATATCTTAAAGCGCACTTTACAGAAGAATTTCTTGCGGCTAACCTTTCAAATGAATACGGCAATACAGAAAAAGTTACTTCTCTTTTAGAAGACTGCAGAAAACTGAATGTAAAAGTTCTTCCGCCGGATATTAACAACCCCTCAGTAAAATTCGGTGTAAAGAATAAAAAAATAATTTTCGGAATGATTGCTATAAAAAATGTAGGGCTAAACGCAGTTGAAACAATTAAAGCAGCGCATGATAAATTGGAAAGGAATTTCAGAAGCATTTATGATTTTTGTCCGCACGTTGACACGCGCATAGTTAATAAGCGCTCACTCGAAGGTTTAGTTCTTGCAGGCGCATTTGATTCGTGCAGCGGCAACCGCGCTCAAAATTTTCTTGCAATTGAAGAAGCTCTTGCTTTTGGCAGCAAAATTCAATTTGCTAAAAATTCTCATACCGATAGCTTGTTTGGCGGCAATTCCGAAGTAATGCAGATTCAAGAACCCGAATTGCCAAAAGTTCATCCATGGGAAACAAAAGAGCACTTGGCAAAAGAAAGAGAAGTACTTGGATTTTATCTTACAGATCATCCGCTAAGAAAATATGAAACTGAATATCGTTCATTTGCTACGGTTCACTTAGGCGAAACTGAGACTTACAATTTTAACGAAAATGTACGCGCTTGCGGCGTTGTTACTGATGTGAGAACAAAAATAGATAAACGCGGCAAGCTGATGGTCTTTTTTAAGTTGGATGACTTCAGCGGCTCTTGCGAATGCTTGATGTTCTCGAAAGTTTATGCAAATTGTGAAAGTTTGGTTGTTCCTGAATCAACAATTCTTGTAACCGGCAAGCTTGAAAGCAGCGGCGATGCTGTTAAACTTCATGTTGATGAAGCAATGCCGCTGGATGAAGCCAGAAAGAAATTAACCAAAAGAATTGGAATTCTTGTTGACAGCGCTATTCATAATGCTGAAATGATCTCTCAAATAAAAAAAATGTTTGAAGAAAATGAAGGCAGTCTCCCTGTCTTAGTCGGTTTGAAAGAGGAAGGAATTACGCGCGAGTTCTTTATCAATTCCAAAATTTCACTCAATCCCGATTTCATTGCTAAATTACAAAAACTTCTTGGCGAAGAATCTGTTGTCTATTTAGCTACATAGTTATCTTAAAATATTCAAAATTGTTTATGAATTTCTGCTGAAAGGTTGATTTGATTTCAGTTTCCTATTTCTTAAGTTTGTGCCGCTATTTACAAAAAAGGAAAAATGAATGGAAAAGAAATGGGCGCTTATATTAGGTGCTTCGAGTGGTTTTGGCGGCGCTTCTGCTGTCGAACTTTCAAAACACGGCTTTAATATTTTTGGTGTTCATTTAGACCGGCAAGCCACTATGCTTTCTGTTGAACAAGTAATTAAAAAAATTGAAAGAACAGGACAAAAGGCAGTTTTCTTTAATATAAATGCCGCAGATCAAATTAAGATTAACGACACATTAGATGAAATACAAGAACGTTTTGCTACCAAAGAACGCCAGCAGATAAATGTTCTGATACACACGCTTGCCTTCGGAACTCTTAAACCGTTCATTTCAAAAAATCCTAACGATTGTATTTCTCCTGCTCAGATAAGTATGACTCTAGATGTAATGGCAAATTCGCTTGTTTATTGGACACAGGGATTGATACAAAGAGATTTGTTTGCTAACGGCGGAAGGGTGTTCGCATTAACAAGCGCCGGCTCACACACAGTTTTTCCATCTTATGGCGCCGTATCTGCAGCCAAAGCAGCGCTAGAATCGCATATCCGCCAGCTTGCATTTGAACTTGGACCGATGAAGATTACATGCAATTCTATTATGGCAGGCGTAACAGATACTCCAGCCCTTCGTAAAATTCCATTACATGAAAAAATGTTGCAAGCAGCAAAATCTAAAAATCCAGGAGGAAGATTAACAACCCCCGAAGATGTTGCTAAAGCAATTGTTCTCTTGTGCGATGAAAAAGCTAATTGGATTTCAGGAAACGTTATTGGCGTTGACGGCGGAGAATACGTTGTTAATTATGTAGGCGATAAAACTCATCAACCAATAAAATAAACCAGAATAGATTATGAACGAATTTTCTTTTACAGAAGAACAGAAAATGCTGCGCCAAATGACGCGCGATTTTGTGAATAAAGAAATTAAGCCCATTGCAGCTAAAATAGATACAGAAGAAAAAATTCCAGAAGAGTTAATTAATAAACTTGGCGAACTTGGGTTGCTTGGCGTTGCTTTTCCGGAAGAATACGGCGGCGGCGGATTTGGCGAAGTTGGTTATTGCTTAATGCAAGAAGAAATAGGGCGCGGCTGTTTGTCAACTGCTACTTTTATTGGCGCTCATCAATCAATAGGAGCCAATGTAATTTATTTAGGCGGAAACGAAGAACAAAAACAAAAATATCTTGTTCCTCTTGCATCTGGAGAAAAAATTGGCGCATTTTGTTTAACCGAAGCTGGAGCGGGTTCAGATTCTTTCAATGTAAAAACCCGCGCAAAACTTGATGGCTGCAATTGGGTTATCAATGGAGAAAAATTGTGGATTACCAACGGCAGCATAGCAAAAACTCTTTCCGTTTTTGCTCGCACAGATAAAGGTTTATCTGCTTTTATTGTTGAAGCCGATACGCCAGGGTTCTATGCCGGACCGCCTGAAAAGAAAATGGGAATTAAAGGCAGCGCCACTAATGCGCTTACATTCGATAATGTTTGCATTCCAAAAGAAAATCTTATTGGAATTGAGGGGCGCGGATTTATACTTGCAATGAAAACTTTGGATGCCGGGCGGCTGGGTTTAGGAGCCGCTTGTATTGGCGCTTCGAAAGAATTGTTGGAAGTGTCTACACGTTATGCTAAACAGAGAAAACAATTTGATCAGGCTATTTCCAATTTCCAGGCTATACAATTTATGCTTGCCGAAATGTCTGCTTTAATTTATGCGATGGAATCGATGGTTTATCGAACTGCCGTTGATTATGACCTAAAGAAAGATGTTTCGCGTCAATCTGCAATTGTAAAACTTTTCTGCTCAGAATCATTAGATAAAATTGCCGATTATGCAGTTCAAATTCATGGCGGAATGGGTTATTCGCGCGAACTGCCAATCGAAAGATTTTATCGTGATTCGCGTATCAATAGAATTTTTGAAGGCACATCAGAAATTCAAAAAGGTATTATTGCGCGCGATCTCTTAAAAAAGAACGGTATTGTTTGATTTTTTTATTATTCATAAGGAGCAGTTAATTACATGAAACCTTTTACTTTCACAGATGATAATTTTGATTTGGAAGCTCTTCAATCTGTTCAACCGGTTGTTGTTGATTTTTGGGCTGCTTGGTGCGGCCCTTGCAGAATGATTGCCCCCATAATCGAAGAACTGGCTGATGAATATCAGGGTAAAGTTAAAGTCGGTAAACTTGATGTTGACGATAATCAACAAATTGCTGTTAAGTATGGCGTGCGAAGCATACCGACCGTTTTATTTTTGAAAGAAGGACAAGTGGCAGATCAAATAATAGGCGCTGTTCCTAAATCGATCTTCTCTGAAAAGATTCAAAAGCTTTTGTAATATTCAATTCGGAATTGAAAAGAGGTTGCCTAATTGGAACGATCTCCACAAGTTCCTATGGACTTTGGAAAAGTAATTTTTCAAATAATAAATCTGCAATAACTTGTGCTGGGCGGCTCGACTGAGCTTGCCGAAGCATCCGTTTAATCCGTGTTATCTGCGGTCTATTTTTATTAAATAATTACTTCTGAGACAACCACTTTTTTAAAAATTCTTTCCCGCCCAAATGATCAGTTCTCAAAGAGTTTATCCTCATTAAATGATATTGTAAAAAAATCACAGCTGCTATTATTTTAAAAATTCACCTTACGCAGAGAATACTAAAAATGTCATTCCGTCCTGACTGAGCTCGACGAAGTCTTGTCGGGATCGGAATCTCATTATGAATAAATATAAGATGCTGATCCCGATAAATCGGGACAGCATGATCCCGCAATTGCGGGATATAAGGTGAGTTCTTAAATAATTTCTTGACAAATAATAATTTACAAGTTACTTTCAATTAGGAATTAAGAACTTCTCGTAAAAATTATCTTAAATAATTTTTTTTCTTCTTGATTTCTATAAACTAGTAGTTTATTTTGAAAACGCTTATCGGAAGATGTTGAAGTGTTTTTCAAAGCAAGTTTCAAGAGGTCAATGGTTCCATTTTGTAGAGTAAAAATCTAGTTTTGTTCTTGACGTTTCAAAAGATTTTTAAACAATTAAAGGAGGTATTATTGGCAAGCTTTTACAAGATTTATCACATCAAAAAACCCTTTCTTAATTTAATCAACAAATAAGGAGTTAAACATGCAGCGAAAGATTTTTTACCTTTTGCTACTTCTTGTTCTTTGTCCAATGCTTTTAATGGCAGGGACAAAGGGAAGAATTAAAGGAAAAGTAGTTGATTTACAAACCGGCGAAGCCCTTATTGGCGCAAACGTAATTGTTATGGGAACCAGCATAGGCGCTTCATCAGATGTAAACGGCGAATTCCTATTGCAAAACTTGGAAGCAGGCGTTTATACCATCAAAGCTTCCTACATAGGATATCAGGCAATCACAATTTCCAATGTGAGAGTTAATGCAGATCTAACAACCTATATCGATTTTCAACTGCCTAGTGAAGATATTCAAGTAGGAACAGTAGAAATTGTAGCACAAAGACCAATGATCCAAAAGGATAACACGAATGCTGTAAGAATTACTACCAGCGAGGATATTGATGCTTTACCAGTTCGCGGTGTAAACAGCATTATCGGTTTAACTGCCGGCGTTGTTATTCAAAACAAAGAGATATATATACGCGGCGGTAGAAGAGATGAAGTTGGGTATTATCTTGAAGGCGTATCAATAACTAACCCTATGGCTGGCGGCAGAGCCGTAACTATTTCTCAAGACGCATTGGAAGAAATCCAAGTTCAAGCGGGCGGTTATACTGCTGAATTTGGCGGTGCTAATGCAGGTATTATCCGTCAACAATTCAAATCAGGCACTACAGATCTTAAAGCAAGCTTCGAGTACATAACAGATAACGTTACATTCAAAAGCAAGAAAGATGCCTTTGACGGAAAGAAACAACTTGGCGCTTACTGGTATGGTTACAATGAAATGAGCGGTGTTTTAAGCGGTCCAATTTTCGATCAAAGATTCAAATTTTTTGGTAATGTTAACTATCGCTATGATAGAGACGATACGCCTCAGCCATACCCTGGTATAAATATGGGAGTTGTTGGTGATCCTCAATCTAAAGATACAACAATTGTAAATTACCCGGCAGGCGCAAGAAAAGGCGTTGCAAGACAAAACTTTACATACACTGGCACTGTTAATTTAGATTTCAAGCCGATTTTAGTCAGAGTATCCGGAACTTACACAGCAGAGAATGGCGATGCCGGCTTCGGTACTACTGATCCTATTACTTTTGCTAACAATACTCGGGTTGGTCAATTCAAAAACTTTAACGGCGCTTTATCATTAAAGGTTACACACGTATTAAGTCCATCTATGTTCTATGAACTTTCCGGCGGTATGTATTTACAAGGCGGAGAAACTTTTGATAGAGCATTAGGCAATGATTTTTGGGCATACGGAGACAGCGTTGCAAGCGCGAACGCTGGATGGACAATTCCAAGAGCTCCTGAAGATATCCGTAATTATGCAAGTAGAAAAGACCGCTTTGGCAGATACCGTGCAGCACGCGGCTTAAATGTATTAACTTTCTCATTTGCACAAGACGGAGCTGTGCCGGTTAACTATAGTAAGTTTGATAGAAACAGCTATTCATTTAACGGCGCTCTATCATTCCTTGTTGGAAAGACTCATTCATTCAAAATTGGCGGCGAGTATCAGCAATATACTATAAGGAACTGGAGCGTTGGACGTCAAACAACATTTGCAGAAAAAGTTGATAACTACGCTAAAGCAAATCCAACTAAAGATATAAATGAATACAAGAAGCAGCTCTTAATTACTGAAGGCGTTAATAATTACGGTTATGATGTATTTGGAAATTTGTATGATGGCGACGGATTTGATGCGCCGCATAAACCTGTTTTTGCCAGCGCATATATTCAAGATAGAATTGAATATGAAGACCTTATCATCAATATAGGTTTGAGATATGATTATATCGATATTGATAACCGTAGATTTGTAGACCCGACATTTCCGGATAAAGGTATAAATTCTACAACTGGCGAATTGATTGAAGCTGGATGGGAAAAAGTTCCTACTTTCAGTGCATTAAGTCCTCGTATCGGTTTCTCTTTCCCTGTTACAGATAAAACTTTCTTCCATGCTCAGTATGGAAAATTTGTCCAACAGCCGCAATTAAATACAGCATATACTGGATATTATAGGTTGGGATTTGAAATTAAAGGCGGATTTTTTATTCCATTTCCATCGGGCTTAGACGTTCGACCAACAAGAACGACACAATTCGAATTAGGTTTCACACAGCAATTAACCGACTTTTTGGCATTCGATGTCACCGGTTACTATCGCGATGTTCGTGATCAAATTGAATTCTTTTCTCAAAAGACTGATCGAAATTCATCGTTCCAATCTTACTCTACTTTAAAGAATGGTGATTATGCAACTACAAAAGGTCTTGAAATATCTCTTAACATGAGAAGATATGAGAGACTTGCTGTGAATGCATCAGTTTCACTTCAAGATGCACGCGGCACAGGTTCGAATCCGTATCAAAAGAGCGGCGTTGTTGGCGCTCCGCTTGACGGAGTAACTATTTTCGTCCCCAAGTTTATCAGTCCTCTAAACTTTAACCGCGCTCTTACAGGCAACATGAATATCGATTATAGATTTGGTCCGGATGATGGTCCTTTTCTCTTACATAATTTAGGAGTATCGGCATTAGTCACATTCAATTCTGGTCATCCATATACAAGAGGTATCGGCGGTCAAACAGCGGAATCAGACAACCGCGATAGAAGACCGATAGAGCCATTAAATGCTTCTATCACTCCTGGCGAATTCCAAGTTGATCTTCGCGTTGATAAAACATTCCGTTTATTCGACAAATTATCTCTCAACGTTTACTTATTTGTAATCAACTTGTTTGATAACTTGAATGTTCAGAACGTATTCCTTAGAACCGGGTCTCCAAATGATGATGCTGTACTAAGCGATCCTGAATTAGGCGCCAAATTGATACAAACTTACGGACAACGTTTTGCTGATCTTTATAATTCGATAATGATCGATTATCAAGATGGTTATGGCGGTGGCGGAACACTATATGGTCCACCAAGACAAGTTCGATTAGGCATCAGATTGGAATACTAAAATTCAAGTTTTAGAAAACTAATAGGAGTAAAAAATGAATATAAAATTTGCAAGAACACTAAGCTTAGTTGTTCTGGTTCTTTTTGCCTCGGCTATGGTTTTTGCTAAGGGAGGCGATAAAAAGCCTGTTCTTAACAAATCGCTTGGGGAACCAGTTTACACTAAATTCAATATTAACAACATCTCTACTTGGTTCAAGAACGATGGTGAATCCGATATTAACCAAAATGGTAATTCAGGTTTTACTTATCCTAAGGGAAGCAATAAGCAGTGCGTATTTCAAGCCGGGTTCCTTTGGGGCGGAAAAGTAGATGGTCAAGTTAGAGTTGGCGGTTCGGTTTATCGTCAAGGTACGGTACCTGGTAGAATTAAACCGGACGGCACCCCTGCTAATCCGAAAGACGCGGATGTTAGAATTTACAGAGTGAGACCGGATTACAAAACCGGAGATCTAAGCTCAGAATTAGCAGACGGCGATGGTCCAACTATAGCTGCAATTAGAACTCAGTATGAAAAAGATTGGAACGAATGGCCGGCCGCACAAGGCGCTCCTTTTGAAGATAAAGACGGCAATAAGATATATGATCCCGCAAGAGATATACCAGGCGTTCCCGGAGCTGATCAAACAATTTGGTTTGTTGCAAACGATTTTGACCCGGCTCAAACCGATTTTATGTATGGCTCGCTTCCAATGGGTATTGAACAACAAGCAACCATTTGGGGCTACAATACAACCGGCGCTTTAGGAAACATGCTTTTCAGAAAATATATCATCATCAATAAAAGCAAAGATAGAAAAGCATTCACAGATATGTATGTATCGATGTGGGCAGATGCCGACGTTGGAGACGCCGGCGACGACTTCTCCGGCTGCGATACTACATTGAGCGTTGCTTTCACTTATAATGCAAGCGCTAACGATGCAACTTACGGTCCAACCCCGCCGGTATCCGGATTCGATTTCTTCCAAGGACCTATGGTAAAAGGTGTTGCTACAGATAGAGCTATCTTTAAGGGGAAATATAGAGACGGCTTTAAGAATCTTCCAATGACTTCTCACTATTATTTTATTAGAGGCGATGCAGTTTGGGTTGACCCAGGGCAAGGCACTTATTCAGGTACTATCGAGTTCTATAACTTTATGCAATCGAAAGTTGGCAGAACAAGCGCGCCATTTACAGACCCAACAACAGGCAGGACTACAAAATTTGCTGTTTATGGAGATCCACAGACAAGAAAAGGGTGGATAGATGGAATTCTTCATCCGCCTGGAGATAGAAGAAACGGCATGGCTTCAGGTCCATTCAACATGGCATTTGGCGATACTCAAGAAGTTGTAGTTGCAGAAATTGCCGCCGGTGCTATTCCCGGTGTTGATAGATTAGGCGCTATTGGGCTATTTAAGTTTTACGACCTTGAAGCGCAATTAGCATATAACAACTTCTTTAATGTTCCAACACCACCACCTCCTCCAAAAGCGTCCTACAGTGCATTTGACCAGGAAGTAATTATTTCTTGGGGAACCGATCCAGTTGCTGTTACTGCAACAGAAAATTATAATAAGAGCGGCTTCAAATTTCAAGGCTACAGTGTTTACCAACTTCCTTCTCCTTCTGCTTTAATGAGCGAGGCAAAACGTGTAGCTACTTTTGACGTTGTTGACGGCGTTGGTAAAATTGAAGATCTAGTGTTCGATGTTAACACAGGCGTTGTTTCCAAAAGAGTAGTTCAATTTGGCAACGATACTGGTTTAAGCAGATTTATCAGCATTAAAACTGATGCATTTAAAGGCGGGCTGCCATTATTGAATGGCTCTAAATACTATTTTGCTGTTACTGCTTATGCTTATAATCCAGATGAATCCGCCGTACCAAGAGCTCTCGAAAATCCATTGTTAATTGTTACCGTAACCCCGCAAAAACCGAATCCGGGTGTTCGCTATCCTGCAAAAGGGGGCGATATTATTAACTTCGCAAAAACTGCTGGTAAAAGCGATGGAAAAGCTTACGGCGTGGTTATAGACCCTGCTAAATTAAGCGGAGCTGCTTACAGGGTTACTTTCAAGGATAAGCCGAATGCACCGGGCGAAATTCTTTGGACTTTAACACGCGGCACTACTGTTCTTTTAGCTGATCAAAGTAACGTGAGCGGCGATGATGACTATTTAGTATTCGACGGACTCCAAATTAAGGTTGTAGGTCCTCCTCCAGGTCTTAAGAAAGATGATCTGTTTTCAACAGACGATAAAACAAAATGGGGTTGGGATATACCTAAAGGAGCCAGAAGATTTACATGGGCAGAAGCAGACCCGACCGGAGATTATCACTTAGAGGGCTTTAACCACGCGGCAGGCTGGCAGAGCCCAAGATCATATTTTGGCGATGGTGTTATGGTCGTAAAAGCTTCTGAGCTAAAAAATGTTGTTCTGAGGTTAGCTAAAGTTCCTACTGGCGCTGTTAAATTTAACCCGACATTCGACCCGGCTGATGTTAACGTATCATTTGGATACCGATATATGCGCCGCAGCGCTGATCCACCAAGAAAACCTGAATTTACTCCTTTTATAATCAATAGAGACAATAGTGATTATGCATTTCAGGAATTCGCTAAGAACGTTCCCCTTTCTGCTTGGGATGTTGATAATCCGGCTGCCCCACGCAGATTGATGGTCGGATTCTTAGAAAATAACGTTGTTAATGGTTTAGTTGATGGTAAGTATTGGCCTGCGGATTTTAATGATCTAGCAGCTCTTGCCACCAGTAACGTTGGACCCACGGGTCCGCGCGAATGGCTGTTCATTATGGATGAAACATATAAAGAAACCCCAGATCCAAAATATACAGAAGGTATGATTGGACCAGCAGCGCCGCGTGGGCAGCAAAGAGTAATGTATTTGGCTGCATGGAATAGAAGAGGACCCGTTGGGTTTTCACCAGCTAATACCGGTGATGATGAACTTGCATTATTCCCAAATAGAGTTATTACTCCAACTGACGTATTCTCATTAACAGCTCCTTCAGTTATAAATGATCCAAATCTGGCAAAACAAGACGTTGAAGAGATCAACGTGTTTCCAAATCCTTATTACGGCACTAACCCGCAAGAGTTAAATAAATATCAACGCTTTGTAACTTTCAGCCACTTACCGGCCAAAGCTACAGTTAGAATATTCAATCTTGCAGGGCAGCTTGTTAGAACTCTCGTAAAAGATTCACCCGATCAATTTATGAGATGGGATTTGCAGAATGAAGGACAATTACCCGTAGCAAGCGGCTTATACATTGTTCATGTAGATATGCCGGATTTAGGTACGACTAAAGTTCTCAAAGTTGCTATAATCCAAGAACAACAGATTCTGGATAGATTCTAAAAAATTGAAGGAGAATGAAAAATGAAGAAAATAAAATTTATAATTAACTTGTTTATGGTTTCTCTTCTGTTTGCCGGTTCAATTTATGCCGGCGGCGGAAGCAGAAACGGAACTGCCGGCGCTGCTCAACTCTTAATTCCAGTTGGTGCACGTGGTATTGCCTTAGCCGGCTCTACTCTCGTCGGCGCAACAGGGTTGGAAGGACTCTATTGGAATCCTGCCAGTCTTGTTAGAAGTGAAAGCTCTACGAATGTAATGTTTTCACACATGAATTATATTGCAGATATTGGCGTTGAATATGGCGCTATTTCAACAAACATCGAAGGATTTGGCGCTCTTGCATTTAGCGTAAAATCTCTTGGTGTTGATGATATTAATGTTACTACTGTGCAAAACCCAGATGGTACAGGGCAAACATTCAAGCCGCAATTCATGACGCTCGGATTGTCATATGCAAGACTATTGAGTGACAGAATTTCTGTTGGCGTAACAGCAAATTTAGTTACTGAACAGCTTGCATTGGTTTCTGCATCCGGACTTTCTTTAAATGTTGGTATTTCTTACAAAGACCTTGCCAACATTGATGGATTGGGCTTTGCTGTTGTATTAAAGAACCTTGGACCTCAAATGAAATTTGACGGCTCGGGTTTGAATATTAAGGCAAATTCTGATGACTTCTTACGCGGAACTCAATATTATAAAGTTGATGCAGCCGCATTTGAATTGCCGACTACACTCGAACTTGGTTTCGGTTATTCAATAAATTTCGGGCAGATGAATGCCATCAACATTAACGGAGTATTCCAAAACAGCCAGTTCTATTATGATGAATACAAAGTTGGATTGGAGTATGCATTCAACAATACTCTGTTTGTTCGCGGCGGCTATTTGTTGATGCCTGAAGCTAATGAAGATGATAGAGTTTACGGATTAACTGCCGGCGTTGGTGTAAATTACAGCTTAGGTGACGTTGGTCTTAGATTCGATTACGCTTTCAGAGAAACCAAATTCTTCGATGACAACCATATATTTACGGTTGCTTTAGGGTTCTAATCTTTTCTTCTCTGGAATCAAAAACCTGAGTTCATAAAGAGCTCAGGTTTTTTTATTTTTGGGTATCCTCTATAAGGAGTCTTGACTTCGCTCCAGGAAAAGCTAAGCTTTTTTATTTATTTGTATGTTATTTTTACCTGGCAGAAACTGACGTTATCATTTAATTAAAAATGCTGCTAAATAATTACTTCGTTATTTTATAAAAGGAAAATTTTTATGAAGAGATCAATTGTTACATTTTTTTTGTTTCTCCTTTGTGGTTTGACTTTGGCTCAGAAAGAATTGAGCTTCGAGTTCGATTATGCTAAGTTTAACAATGATTCTACTTCGATCTTACTTGAATTTTATTACGATCTAAATCCTAAAGATATGTACAAGATTCAAACAGATGCAGGTTTCTCTATTGAAGCTATAGTTCAGATCGAAATGAAAAATTTGGATACAGATCAATACTTTATAAACAAAAGTTGGAAGATACAAAATGTTATTTCAGACTCATTGACCAAGTCGCTGAGCGGAGTGCTTGCTTTTGTTGTCCCGGAAGGAAATTATTCTTTGACTGTTAAAGCATACGATGCTAAGAATCCTACATTATCCAAAACTGTTAAAGATCAGTTTCTAGTCCGCCCGTTCAAAAATGATAAATACTCAATTAGCAATATTCAGCTTGCAAGCCAGATAAAAAAAGAAGATGCAGACGCCAACTCTTTGTTCTACAAGAATACGCTTGAAGTTATTCCTAATCCTTCGATGTTTTTTTCTGAACAATCGCCTGTTCTTTATTATTATGCCGAGTTGTATAATTTAATTTTAGCCGATGAAAAAACTGAATTTACACTTCAAAAATTATTGTTTAACAGCGCAGGCGTTCAGGTTTATAAAACTTCAAAAAAACTAAAGCAAGGAAAAAAAGCCGTTGTAGATTATGGCGCTGTGCCTCTTGCCAAATATCCCACAGATTCTTATAACTTAGTGCTTAGTTTAATTGATACAAAAACCAACCAAGCTGTTCTTTCATCCAAAAGATTTTACCTTTACAATCCTTCGATAATAGATTCAAGTTTGGCATCAAAAGTTCATGCTGGTCTTTTAGGAAGCGAATTTTCTGTTTATACTTTGGAAGAATGTGATAAAATGTTCTCTCAAGTAAAATATATTTCTACAAAAAAAGAGATTGATCAATACGGCAAGATTGATTCTTTAAGCGGGAAAAGAGAATTTTTATATAATTTCTGGAAGAACCGAGAGAGCAATTCACTTGGGCAGGCAAATGAATTTAAAAAAGATTATATGAGAAGAGCAGCTTTTGCTAATCAAAATTTCAAAGTAGGTTTAAAAGAAGGTTATTTGACTGATAGAGGAAGAGTGTTACTATCGTTTGGCGATCCTGATCAAAGAGATTTCTTCCCAAGCGAATCGCATCTTAAACCGTACGAAGTTTGGTTTTATAACTCTATCGAAGGAGGCATTAGTTTTATCTTTGGCGATTTAACAGGTTTTGGAAATTATGAACTGCTTCACTCTACTAAAAGGGGCGAAATTAAAGATGAAAATTGGATAAGAAGACTTGCCACTGAATAATAAGAATTATGTTGAATAGCGATAAGATCGTATTCTATTTATTACGCGCGTTTACAAATCTGTTCAAGTTACTTGGGTTGAAGCGGATTAGAAAGATTGCCAGAGCGCTGGGAATTTTTACTTACTTCCTTTTTCCTTTAAGAAAAAAAGTTGTGATAGACAATTTATCTATCGCATTTCCCGATAAAAGTAAAAAGGAGATCAGTCGGATTGCTCTGCAAACTTATCAAAATGCTTTTATCGTTTTTTTCGAATTGATCTATTTTCCATTCAGCAAGCCGGAAGAAATGATTGGTATGTTGAAATTGGATAAGATCGATTTTATAAGAAAAAAGATTTCAGAAAAGAAAGGGCTTATTTTCTTAGGGGGGCATTTTGGAGGGTGGGAGGTATTAGCAGTTTCCGGCGGGCTGCAGATTGCAGTTCCAATTTTTGTGCTTGCCAAGAAGATGAATAATGTTTACCTAAATGATTGGTTAACAAAAGCGCGCCAGGCGTACGGCAATAAAATAATATGGCTCGGACTCTCTGTCCGGAATATATTCGATCTGTTGAAAAATGGCGGCGTGATTGGCGTTGTTGCCGATCAGCGTGGACCTGTTGAAAGCCCCCGTATAAACTTTTTTGGAAAGCCGACCGCATTTAATATTGGCACCGCTTCAATTATAGCAAAAACAAAATGCAGCGTTATGATGGGACTGGCTGTTAGACAGAAAGATTACAGTTATAAAGCTGTCTTTGAAGAATTAGATTTGTCCAATCTGCCGGATGATTTCAAAGAGCAGACACTGGAAATCACCCAACGCTATGCTTCTTGTTTGGAAAAATATATACGCGAATATCCCGATCAATATTTTTGGTTGCATAAACTTTGGAAATATTAACAAAGAAAAATATCCTTGTTATTCAAACTGCATTTCTAGGCGATGCAATTCTTACACTTCCGATGATCCAAAAAATTAAAGAGCTCTTTCCCCACAGCGAAATTACAGTGTTGTGTATTCCAGCCGCGGCAGAAATATTTTATCATTCTCCCTTTATAAAAGATGTTATTGAGTTCGATAAGAAAGGCGCACAAAGGTCAATCTTCAATTTTATAAAATTGTTGTTAAAAGTGAGAAGCAGAAAATTTACGATGGTTTATTCTCCGCATCGTTCATTTAGATCTGCTTTGGTTGCATTTTTTTCACGCGCAGAAATTACAATTGGTTTCGACACTTCCGCATCTCCTTTTTTATATAAAAAGAATGTAAAGTACCGGAATGATCTTCATGAAGTGGCGCGCAACCTTGAGCTTATTGGTTTTGATACTTCAAATAACAAATGGAAAATAATGCCGATTATAGAAATTCCGGAAGAAACAAAAAGAAAAATCTCTGACATGGCGCATTTGTTTAAGTCGCCCCAGACTATTGCAGTTGCTCCAGGTTCGGTTTGGAACACAAAAATTTATCCGAAAGAATATTTTACAGAAATTATCAGGCTGCTCGTTGCAAAAAAATATAGTATAATTCTGATCGGCGGGAAAGAAGACCAGCTATTGTGTGTTGAAATTGAAAAAGAATTCAACTCAGATGTCTTTTCTGTTGCGGGCAAAGTTAATGTGATCGAATCGATTGAACTACTGAAAAATTGTTCGGCTTTAATTTGTAACGACAGCGCTCCAACTCATCTTGCAATGATTGCCAATATTTCAGTATTAACAATTTACTGCTCTACTATTCCCGATTTTGGATTTTATCCTTACAATGAAAATAGTGGAATTGTTTCTTACAACGATTTACAATGTAAACCTTGCGGAATTCACGGACACAAAGAGTGCCCAATCAAAACTTTCGATTGCGGTTTAAATCTTCTTCCGCAAGAAGTAATTGCCAAATTTGAAAAAATAATTTCTGCTTAAGAGACGACAAATTTTTATATTTGTTCCGTTCAAAAGGGTATCAAATGAAGTGGCTCAATTTTAAAAATATAAAAAACTCTTCTGTTTACGTTACACCGAATCTCCCGATTCTTTCTACAACTAGTTATAAATTTAGCTTGTTCAAAGCATTAGGTTTTATTGGATTATATACATTAGTGGCGTGGTTCGTTCTTATTGTTATTCTTTCTGTTACGCCTCTAAAAGATTTTTTGTTTGTGGCAGATAACAATGAATTGAAAACTCAGAACGAAAAAATTCAGCAGCTTCGAAATCGGGTCATCTTATTAACCGAACAATTGCAAGCTCTTGCCTCAACAAACGAACGGCTAAAATTTGCTGTGAAACTTGCAGAGAAAGATTCAATATCTCCAAAAGATCCATTGTACGATACTTTGCAGAAAACGATAAAGAAAAAGATAAAAATTGGAGGAAATGTTTTTGAAGCTTTCAATCTTTTGTTAGATCGAATTTTTCAAGAAGATCAGAACTCGAAAGAAATATTATTTTTAGACCCTACTAAAGGAATAGTTATACAAGTATTCAATCCATCCACGGGACATTTTGGAATTGATTACGGAGTTAAAACCGGCTCGCCTATTTACGCTTCTGCTGGAGGATTAGTAATTTTTTCAGATTATACTGTCGATTCCGGTTTTATGATGATAATTCAACACGATAACAATTTTACAACAATCTATAAACACTGTTCTTCATTGTTTAAAAAAGCTAAGGATGTAGTTATTACGGGAGAACTAATTGCCTTAAGCGGTAACTCAGGTAAAAATACAACCGGTCCCCATCTTCATTTCGAAATTTGGCAAAAAGGTAAACCGGTTGATCCTCAAATTTTATTAGTAAAGTAGGAGAGAAATTTATGGCGTTAAAAAAAGATTCTCTTGCTGAAGATGTTAGCATTATCAGCAGCGGAGTAAAAATTGAAGGAAATTTATCAAGCGAAGGAAATGTTCGTGTTGATGGAATTGTGAACGGCAACATTTCTGTTAATGGCAATCTGACAATTGGTGATACAAGCGAATTGAACGGAGAAATTGCCGCCAAAAATATTACTATGAGCGGCAAAGTTTTTGGAAAAATAAATGTTTCGGAAAAATTGAGACTTGAATCCAAAGCTGTTTTAAAAGGGGACCTGGTTGCAAAATACCTTGTTATCGAAGAGGGAGCAATCTTTGAAGGATTCAGCAGTATGGAAAAAAGTCATACAAGCACAATTCATAAAAATGAATGATGAAAAAAAATACGTTAACAAATTCTCTAGTTCTTATAAAGAAGTTGCCCCATATATAGGATTGGGCACTCAACTTGCAGCGTCAATTGTTTTAATGTTTTTTCTTGGCAGATGGCTGGATTCTAATTTAAATACCGCCCCCTTCTTGATGATCCTTTTTTCATTTCTTGGCGGATTTGGCGGGCTGTATAATTTCATTAAAGCAGTTACTAACTTAAACGAAAAGAAAAAGAGTGTTAAAAAAAGCTAAGGTTGTTTACGTTATTTCTTTTTTTGCAATCTTAGTTGCGCTTATTCTTTCATTCTTAGGGATTATCGGATCAAAATTATTTGAAGCGGTCTATCTTGCCGCCGCTTTGAATCTACTCAACTTTACGTCATTTATTTTTTCTGCCAATTATTCCATCAAAAAATCGAATAAAACCTTCTTAATTTTTACTATGGGGGGGATAAGCATCCGACTTTTATTTATGCTTTCCTTAATTTTTATAATAATCAAATTCTTGAAAGTTGATCAGGATGGGTTTATATTTGCACTCTTTATTTGGTATATTTTTTTATTGATTTTCGAAATTAGAATTGTGATAACTACAATTACCAAGAGCAAAATGACTAAAAATGTGGATTTATAATCCAAATACCGTAACCGATACAGTAAAAACTGCCGTTGAAACAGATTCTAAACAAGATACCGGCTGGATAATGCATCACGTCTTAGATGCACGCGAATTGGATTTTACTCCGTTCGGCGTAATTCATCTTCCGGAAATTCATCTATTTGGAATGGACATATCAATAACCAAGCACGTTGTTTTCATGTGGATTGCAATGGCTATTCTGATTTTTACGTTTTCACGCGTTGCAAGAGCATATAGAAAATCTCTTGTTCCCAAAGGCGTTACTAATTTTGCCGAACTGCTAATTGTATTTGTTCGTGATGAGATAGCAAGGCCGACTATCGGCAAAGGGTTCGAAAAATTTCTTCCCTATCTGCTAACTATTTTCTTTTTTATTCTTACATGTAATTTTTTAGGATTGATTCCTTTTGGTTCAACGGCAACAGGTAATATTTCGGTAACGGCAACCCTGGCAACTATTTCTTTTGTGGTAATTCAGATTGGCGGAATTTGGAAGAACGGTTTCTTTGGTTACTTTAGAGGATTACTACCGCATGGAATTCCCTTCTGGTTGATACCGATCATGTTTGTTGTGGAACTGCTCGGATTATTCACAAAACCATTTGCTCTGGCAATTCGTCTTTTTGCGAATATGACAGCCGGGCACATAGTTATTTTGGCGTTAATTGGGTTGATATTTATTTTAAGAACTTATGTAGTTGTTCCAGTTTCAATTTCGTTTGCATTGTTTATTTTTCTATTAGAAATTTTAGTTGCACTTATTCAAGCATACATTTTTACTATGCTGTCTTCATTATTTATTGGGATGGCTGTTCATCAAGAACATTAAAATCAAATTAAAGGTAAAGGAGGAACTAAATGGAATATGCATACTTAGCAGCAGGTTTTAGCGCTGCATTAACTGTTATTGGCGGGGCATTCGGTATCGGAAAATTAGCAAGCGCCGCAATGGAAGCAAGCGGACGCCAGCCAGAAGCGGCCGGAGAAATAAGAACATCGATGATTATTGCCGCTGCTCTTATTGAAGGTATTTCTTTATTCTCATTGGTTATTTGTATTCTCTTAGCTCTTAAATAAAATAGTTGTCTCTTTCATTTTAGGAATGAAAATGAACATAGCTGCAAATTTATTACTGCTTGCATTCAGCGGCTCTGGAAAAACCGGCGGCCCGCTTGATGTTAATCCAGGCTTAATCCTGTGGACGGTAGTTACTTTTATTTTTCTATTGTTAATTTTGAAAAAAGTTGCGTGGAAACCGATTCTTAATTCCTTAAGTGAAAGGGAAAGTTTTATCAAGGATTCATTGGACAAAGCAGAAACGGCACGTAAAGAAACCGAGAAGCTGATTGCTGAAAACAAATTTAATCTATCTAAAGCTGAAGATGAAGCGCAGAAAATTATTGAACAAAGCAGAGAGCTTGCAGAGAAGTTAAAGGTTAATATTCTGGAAGAAAGCAAACTTCAATCAAAGAAAATGATTGAAGACGCTAAAAGCGAGATCGAACGAAAGAATCAGGAAGCTTTCAACAAATTAAAAGACCATGTTGCCGATATTGCTATAAAAGCCGCAGAAAAGATTTTACGGGAAGATTTGGATGAACAAAAGCAGATAAAGTTAGTTAACAAATATTTGAACGAGCTTTCTAAGAATTAGTAATGAGCGTATACAGAGTATCATATCGTTATGCAAATTCTTTGATGCAGTTAGCTTTAGAAAAAGGAATCTTTAATAAAATAGCTAAAGATGCTGAGCTTCTTTTTACAACTTTCTCTTTTTCAAAAGAACTGCGCTTAGTCTTAAAGTCGCCGCTCATTAAAAAAAGCGATAAAAAAAATCTGCTCTCTAAAATATTCAAAAAAAAAATTACTGATGAGACCGGCAGTTTTTTAAATTTTGTAGTCGATAAGAACCGCGAAGATATTCTTTTCGAAATTTTCAAAGAGTTCTTAAATCTTCGCGATAAAAAAGAAGGTATTCTACGCGCAAAAATTATATCCGCTGTGGGTTTGTCTGATGAAAATAAAGTTAAGATGAAAGAAAAATTCGAAATGAAAACCAATAAGAAAGTTTTACCGAGTTATGTAGTGGACCCGAACATAATAGGGGGTTTTATGGTTGAGATTGATGACACAGTTTACGATGCTTCAGTGCGACATCAATTACAATTATTGCGCAAGAAATTTTCTAAAGAAATAAATGTTTCTAATAACTGAAAGAATAATTTAGTCCCGATAATTCGGGATTCCTTAGGGAGAAAAAAATGGCGGAAGTTAGACCTGATGAAGTTTCTGCGATCTTAAGAAAGCAATTATCTGGTTTTGAATATGAAGTTGATGTTTACGATATCGGAACGGTTCTTCAAGTTGGAGATGGTATTGCGCGCGTTTATGGATTATCTAAAGTTATGGCGAGCGAACTTGTTGAATTTCCGAATAATGTTACAGGTATGGTGTTGAATCTTGATGAAGATAGTGTCGGATGTGTTCTCTTCGGAGAAAGCACTTTAATCAAAGAAGGAGATCAAGTTAAGAGAACAAAACGTGTTGCTTCTTTCCCAGTCGGAGATAAATTGCTTGGTAGAGTGGTAAATCCGCTTGGCGAACCAGTAGACGGGAAGGGCGCAGTTCAATTTGAAAAGTATATGCCAATCGAAAGAAAAGCATTAGGTGTTATTCAGCGTCAACCAGTAAAAGAACCTTTACAAACCGGTATAAATGCAATCGATGCGATGATCCCAATTGGACGCGGGCAGCGCGAACTGATTATAGGTGATCGTCAAACAGGTAAAACTGCAATCGCTATCGATACTATCATCAATCAAAAATATACTCACACTGAAGAAGCCAAAAAGTACGGCGTTAAACCGGTATTCTGCGTTTATGTTGCTATTGGTCAAAAGAACTCTACAATAGCGCAGGTAGTTGCAAAGTTGGAAGAAACTGGAGCAATGGAATACACAACAGTCGTTGGTGCGCCTGCGTCAACACCGGCGCCGCTTCAGTACATAGCGCCTTATTCCGGCGCAACGCTTGGCGAATTTTTTAGAGATAATGGTAAACATGCTCTTGTTATTTATGACGATCTTTCCAAACAAGCTGTAGCTTACCGTGAACTTTCGCTGTTGCTAAGAAGACCGCCCGGACGCGAAGCTTATCCAGGCGATGTTTTCTATTTGCATTCGCGTTTGTTAGAACGCGCTTCGAAGTTGAGTGAAGAACTTGGCGGCGGAAGTTTGACAGCGCTTCCGATCATCGAAACACAACAAGGAGACGTATCGGCATATATCCCGACAAATGTTATTTCTATTACAGACGGACAAATTTATCTCGAACCGAATTTATTTAACTCTGGAGTCCGTCCAGCTATCAATGTTGGTATTTCTGTATCGCGTGTTGGCGGCAATGCGCAAATTAAAGCGATGAAAAAAGTTGCTGGCTCACTCAAGCTCGATCTTGCACAATACCGCGAGCTTGAAGCGTTTGCAAAATTTGGTTCAGATCTTGATAAATCTACACAACGAACTCTTGCTAAAGGCGCGCGTCTTGTTGAATTACTAAAGCAGGGGCAATACTCTCCTGTCCCGGTCGAAAAGCAAGTGTTAAGCGTTTATGTAGGGACAAATAATTATTTTGAGACTGTTCCCGTTCATGATATCAAACGGTTCGAAAAAGAATTTCATGAATATGTCGAATTAAAGTATTCACAAATTTATGAGAACATACGCATTACAAAAGAATTGAAAGATGATACTGTTCAGGTGATAAAGAAGGCTGTTGAAGAATTTTTAGTAAAATTTAAAAAGAGCTGACAAAAGTTAATCCTTATTAAATGGCTACTTTACGAGATATAAAAAGAAGAATTAAGGGTGTAAAAAACACTCAGCAGATAACAAAAGCTATGAAAATGGTTGCTGCTGCTCGGTTACGCCGCGCCCAAGAAAATATTTTAAATGCTCGCCCCTATTCTAAAAAGATTGCTGAAGTTCTTCAGCATCTATTAAGTAGCGAAAAGAATTTTAATAATCCTTTTTTTACAGAAAGAGAAATTAAAAAGGTTGCTGTTGTTGTTGTAACTTCCGATCGTGGTCTGTGTGGTAGTTTCAATATGAGCGTAATTCGTACAGTTGAAGAAATTGCGAAGGGGGCGCTATCGCTTTTTAATAACGAAGGTAATTTGTTTTTGTATTGTGTCGGAAAAAAAGGGAACGACTATTTCACAAAAAGAAATTACAATGTAGTAGGATCCTACCCTGGTATCTTTTCCCATCTAAAATTTGAGTTTGCTTCCGGCTTGATGAAGGAACTGATGAATAAGTATCAGAATGGAGAAATTGATAAAGTTTTCGTTGTCTATAATGAATTCAAATCGGTCATTCAACAAAAAACTGAAACAGAGCAGATACTGCCAATTCAATCATTTGAGGAAAAAGAAGAATCGTCTCGCTTAACCGATTATATTTATGAGCCTGATAAAGGTAAAATAATAAGCGCTCTTCTGCCAAAACATCTGAAAGCGCAAATGTGGAGAATCTTGTTGGATTCTTACGCTGCTGAATTAGGCGCCAGAATGACTGCTATGGATATGGCAACGGAAAACGCAAAAGAATTGATCCGATCATTACAGTTGACTTATAATAAAGAACGTCAAGCTTCAATTACAAAAGAAATTCTTGAAATTGTTTCCGGTGCAAACGCCCTCAAAGAAACTTAAATTTTTTGAAATGAACTTGCTTTTTCTTATCTTTAATTTGAATTGGTGCTTATGCTCGATGAATTGACCGAAAAATTAGAACGTGCGTTAAAGAAAATAACGGGTCAAGGGAAAATTACAGAGTCGAATATCTCTGATACTCTCCGTGAAATTCGTCGTGTTCTTCTTGATGCCGATGTCAATTATAAAGTTGCAAAACAGTTCATTGATAATGTTAAAGAAAAATCGCTTGGCAAAGAAGTTCTAACTTCCGTTACCCCTGGGCAGCTTATCACAAAAATTTTATTTGACGAGCTGAAAGAACTTCTTGGAAGAACCGGGTCGGAACTAAAATTAAATCCTTCCGGTCTTACTGTTATAATGTTGATTGGACTTCAAGGTTGCGGTAAAACAACATTTAGCGCAAAACTTGCAAAATATTTGAAAAATAAAAAAAGAAATGTTCTTTTAGTTGCTGCTGATGTTTACCGTCCTGCGGCTATCGATCAGTTAAAAATTTTAGGAGCGCAAATCAGCGTTCCGGTTTTTTCAATTGATGGCAGCGCTGAACCGGTAAAAATTTCTGTTGAAGCTTTGAAATACGCCAAAGAAAATGGATTGAATACTGTTATTATCGATACTGCGGGAAGATTGCATGTTGATGATGATATGATGAATGAAGCCGCAGAGATTAAATCGAAGGTGAACCCGACAGAAACTTTGTTTGTTGTTGATTCGATGACAGGGCAAGATGCAGTTAATTCTGCAAAAGCATTTCATGAAAAAGTTGATTTTGATGGAGTTGTTCTTACAAAACTTGATGGCGATGCACGCGGCGGATCTGTTCTTTCGATTCGGGCAGTTGTTGACCGACCCGTAAAATTTGTTAGCTTGGGAGAAAAACTTGATTCTATCGAATTATTCTTTCCTGAGAGGATGGCTTCGAGAATTTTAGGCAAAGGAGATGTTGTTTCTCTTGTTGAAAAAGCCCAGCTGCAATTTGATGAAAAAGAAACTGAAGAGCTCGAAAAGAAATTTAAGGAAAATCGATTCGACCTTGATGATTTCTTGAAGCAGATTAAAATGATAAAAAAAATGGGTTCATTAAAATCGCTTCTTGCTATGATTCCTGGCATTAGCTCTTCTATGAAAAACACCGATGTTGATGATAAAAAGTTGGTAGTTGTGGAATCGATCATTCAATCGATGACCAAAGATGAAAGAAGGAATCCTAAAATACTTAACGGCAGTAGAAGAAAAAGGATTGCAAAAGGAAGCGGAAATTCAATTCAAGATGTAAACAGATTGATTAAGCAATTTGAGCAGATGCATCAGATGATGAAAATGTTGAACAAAAACTCTGGAAAGTTTTCTATACCTAATATTAAAAACATGAGACTAAATTAAATTTAACAGGAGGAAAAACTAAATTGGCAGTTAAGTTAAGATTAAGAAGAATGGGGAAAAAGAGACAGCCCGTTTATAAAGTGGTTGCCGCTGATGCTCGTTCGCCTAGAGACGGCAAATTTATTGAAGCACTAGGTCTTTATAATCCTAAAACCGACCCCGCAGTTGTAGAGATAAAAGAAGAAAGAGCTTTATATTGGTTAAATGTTGGCGCTCAACCAACAGTTACTGTAAAGAACCTTCTGACTGAAAAGGGAATTATATTAAAACGCGATTTGGTTAAGAAAGGATTGAGCGAAGCTCAAATTACAGCAAAGTTTGATGAATGGAAGAAATTAAAAGAAGCCAATCTTGCTTCACTATTAAAGAAAAAAGCAGATAGATTGAAAACAAAAAAAGCATCCGCTGATAGAGAAGAAAAAAAAACTGAAAGTGCAGCGGAAGTAAAGGGTACTGCTTCCGAATAAGCTAAACGTAATTATTGTTCTTTAGCGTGCACATTTTAATTAAGTACCCTGATTCACTTAATTGAAGGTATTCTCATGAAGGAATTTATTGAATTTATCGCTAAACACCTTGTTGATCATCCTGATAATGTTTCTCTCGAAGAAACAACACCAGACGAGAAGACTATTGAATTAACTCTTAAAGTCGGTGCAGAAGATGTCGGCAAAGTCATTGGAAAACAAGGTAAAACCGCTCAAGCAATGAGAACCTTGCTTACTGCTATTTCAGCAAAAGAAGGTAAGAGAGCTATTCTAAAAATTTTAGACTAAGCGCCTCTGTTGTGGATGAATTTTTTCTGATTGCGGAGATAAAAGCTGTTTACGGCACTGATGGTTTCCTTCTGATTGATTCGTTTTCCGATTCTTCTAAAAGATTTTTTAATCTTCAAAAAGTCTTTGTGGAAATTTTTGGCTCTTATAGAGAACTTATTATAGAAAATGTTAGCACTATTGATAATTCTATCGTATTGAAGTTTGACGGGTTCAATAAAAGTGATGAACTGCTTTCTTTTGTTGGAAAAAAAATTTTTGTTAACAAAAAAAACTTAATAAAACTCTCTGACGATACTTTTTTCATCCACGATTTAATAGGCAGTAAAGTTTTTCATGGATCAGAATATTTGGGTTGTTTAGAAGATGTTTATCTTCTTCCAGCAAATGATGTTTATGTGGTTAGAGACCAGAAGAATAAAAAAATTTTGGTCCCTGCTGTAAAAGATTTTATAAAAAGTTTTGATCCGATACAGAAAAGATTAGATTTAGTAGCAGAATGCGATTTGCTCTACGATGATGAGAATTGATGTAATTTCGGCTGTGCCCGATTCTCTTATTAGTCCTCTTAATACAAGCATTTTAAAGAGAGCCCAAGAGAGAAAAAAAGTAGAAATCTTAGTTCATAATCTACGCGATTATGCTTACGACAAACACAAGCAGATTGACGACAAGCCGTTTGGCGGCGGCGCGGGAATGTTGTTAAAACCCGAACCGTTTTTTGAATGTATTGAGCGACTTCTTAACGAAAGAAAATATGATCACATCATTTTTCCTACACCAGGAGGAAAGTTTTATGATCAAAAAATGGCTAACAATTTTTCGCTTAAGGAGAATTTGTTAATTATCGCTGGGCACTATAAGGGAATTGACGACAGAGTTCGCGAAAAATTTGCAACTGATGAAATCTCGATTGGCAGATATGTTCTTACAGGCGGCGAAATTGCAGCGTGGATAATTATCGATTCCGTTGTTCGATTGATACCCGGAGTGTTGAACGATAGTGAATCCGCCTTAAATGATTCTTTGATGGATGGAGATATAATTGAAGCTCCGTATTATACTAGACCTGCAGAATATAAAGGATTGAAAATGCCCGAAGTGCTGCTTTCTGGACATGAAAAAAAAATAAAGGATTGGAAAGAAGAACAATCAAAAATTTTAACTGAGAAGTGGAAAAAAATAAATAACTTGGAGTAACCTATGGATAAATTGAAAGAATTAACAGTAGAACAAATGCGTGCAGATTTTCCGGCCTTTAAAGCCGGCGATCATGTAAGAGTGCACGTAAAAGTCATCGAAGGTGAAAAAGAAAGAATACAACCATTCGAAGGGGATGTTATTAACATACGCGGTATCGGATTGAGTAAAACTTTCACTGTAAGAAAAATCTCGAGCGGTGTAGGAGTTGAAAGAATATTTCTGGTTTATTCGCCGAAAATCGCCAAGATCGAAGTTTTACGCGAAGGTAAAGTTAGAAGGGCAAAACTTTTCTACTTAAGAAAACTTTCCGGTAAAGCAGCCCGTATAAAAGATAAGAATCAAAAATAATTTTTTTGATGGCATCGAACAGCCCCGCCATTTGCGGGGTTTTTATTTTTTAAATTTAGGATTGATAATGAAATTATTCGCTCCCAAAAATATTTTTACTTCTCTTTTAGTATCAGTTCTTCCAGAAGATATTCAGCCGATATACAAAAGTTCTTCGTTGTTAAGTAAAGAGCTTGAGATCAACACTACTTCAGTTGCACTTATTCCTTCTCTCGATATTATTAAAAATAGAAATCTCTTTGTTTCAAACAAAATTGCAATTTCTTTTGACGGGCTTCTTTCAAATTCGTATTTATATTTTGCAGAAAATAAGAAAGATATTGAAAAGGTATTTCTGAAAGGGGATGTTTCATTAAACGAAATATTTTTATCAAAAATATTATTTGATGAAAAATTTGCTTCGAATGTAGAATTATCGCTCGAAACATCTGAAACTGTTGATAATAAAAAAGATTACATACTTGTTGGCGATGACAATTTTTATAGCAATAATTTTAAACGGGGAATGAGTTTTGCTGAAGAAATTGCGGATATATTGGAACTTCCTTATGTGAATTTTGTTTTGGCATCTCCAGATCGTGAAGCATTACAAAATTTTGAACGTGCCATTTCATCATTAGATGATAAAATCGAAGACGAAATTCAAAAAATTTTGAATAGTCTTGCTTTTTCGGAAGATTTTAACAGTTTTATTGTTGCAAATCTTAACTCGGTTTATTATCAAATGACAGAAAACGAAGTTGATGCGCTAAGCGAATTGATAAAACTGGTTTATTATTATGGAATTATTGATGATGTGTTTGATGTGAAGTTCAGCCAATCTATTTAATCTATTTCGAAATGATTTAAAAGAGGTTGTCTCAAAAGTAATTATTTAATCAAAAATAAACTGCAGTTAACAGGAATTTTAACAGATTTATTATTTGAAAAATTACTTTTGAGACAACCTCAAAGAAGCGGTGTTTAATTAACACGGTTCAAAACTTTGCCTGTATTTTTATATTCAATAATAATTTTTAGAGTTTCTTCTGCAACCGCGTCTTGTGCTTGTTCGGTCGAAGCGCCTATGTGGTGAGTAACATAAATGCCATCAATGTTTTGGAGCTTTGAAATAACGGTGCCATCTTTTCCTTCCGGCTCGTCATTGAAAACATCAACACCGGCAAAAATACTTTTCTCTTTTACTGCTTTAATGAGAGCGTCTTCGTCAATAACTTCAGCACGGGAAGTGTTGATAAGCATAGCGCCTTTTTTCATCAAGCCGAACAATTTATCGTTAAACATTCCTTTTGTTTGAGGATTAGCCGGAATGTGTAACGATATTACATCCGACATAGAAATTAATTTTTCAACATTGTCAATGTAATCAATTCCAATTCCTTCAGATATAACAATATCATAGCCAATGACTTTCATTCCGAAAGCTTGAGCGCGTTTGGCAATTTCTTTTCCAATATTTCCAACGCCGATTATACCGATAGTTTTTCCGTAAAGTCCTTCTGCTTTTGAATATTTGGCTTTGTTCCAAATACCGTTGTTAAAGTCTTTTACGTTATCCGGAATTCTTCTATCGAGCGCAATAATCAACCCCATAGCAAGTTCTGCAACAGCAATAGAATTTTTACCGGGAGTATTTGCAACCGAAACACCTTTTGCAGTTGCGGCTTTAACGTCGATATTGTTGTATCCAGAGCCGGCGCGAATTACTATTTTCAAATTGCTGGCGGCATTTATTGCAGCAGCATTAACATTAGTGGAACGTACTACTATGAAATTAACATCTTTAGCAGCGTTTGGAATATCGTTCTCGCCCAGCTTTGGCTCATAAATCACTTCGATCTCTTTTTCTCTTAATGTTTGAATGTAGTTCTCTGGAAATTTGTCTGCTATTAATACTTTCATTTTTACCTCTATTTTATTTGAGCGATGGGATTTTTACCCCGTATTTTTTTGCGTTTTCAATTGCTCGATCGTAGCCGGCATCTGCATGTCTAATTATTCCCATTCCAGGATCATAAGTCAAAACTTTTTCTAATCTTTTTTCAGCTTCAGCGGTTCCGTCTGCAACAACAACCATTCCCGCATGAATTGATTTTCCAATTCCCACACCGCCGCCATGATGAACCGAGACCCAGCTTGCACCGCCAATGGCATTTAATAATGCGTTCAGAATTGGCCAATCTGCAATTGCATCACTGCCATCTTTCATTGCTTCAGTTTCTCTGTTGGGAGAAGCAACCGAACCACAATCAAGATGGTCGCGCCCAATTACTATCGGAGCGCTAACTTTGCCTTCGGCTACTAATTTGTTGAAAATCATTCCCATCTTGGCGCGTTCGCCGTAACCAAGCCAGCAAATTCTAGCAGGCAATCCTTGAAAGTGAATTTTCTTTTGTGCCAGTTCGATCCATCTTATAAGCGCTTTGTTTTCTGGAAATGTTTCGATAACCGCTTTATCAGTTTCGTAAATATCTTTTGGGTCTCCGCTGAGAGCAGCCCAGCGGAAAGGTCCTTTTCCATCGCAAAAGAGAGGACGTATATATTCCGGGACAAAACCGGGAATATCAAACGCATTATTTAAACCATTTTCTTTTGCTTCGCCGCGTATGTTGTTGCCGTAATCGAATGCTATTGCGCCGCGTGCTTGAAATGCCAGCATCGCTTTTACATGCTCTACAATAGTTTTCTTTGAAAGCTCGATATATTTTTTGGGATCAGATTTGCGAAGTTTGAGCGCTTCTTCAAAACTCATTCCCATCGGAACGTAGCCGTTCAAAGTATCGTGAGCCGAAGTTTGATCTGTTATTATGTCCGGAGTGATATTCATTTCTAAAATTTTAGGAAGAATTTCCCCTGCATTTCCTACTAAACCAACAGATAATGCTTTCTTATTTGTCTTTGCGTCAATAACTAATTTTAAAGCTTCATCCAAATCCTCTGTCAAAACATCAAGGTAGCCGGCATCAATTCTTTTTTGAATACGAGAGGGGTCAACATCAATTCCAAGGAATGCAGCGCCGTTCATTGTTGCGGCTAATGGTTGTGCGCCCCCCATTCCTCCTAATCCGGCGGTCAATAAAAATATACCGTTCAAAGTGCCGTTAAAATGTTGACGAGCGCATTCAGCAAATGTTTCGTAGGTGCCTTGAAGAATTCCTTGAGAACCGATATAAATCCAACTGCCGGCTGTCATTTGCCCGTACATTGTTAAGCCAAGTTCTTCGAGCCGGCGGAATTCATCCCAGGTTGCCCAGTCTGGTACAAGCATCGAGTTTGAAATAATAACGCGCGGTGCATCTGTATGAGTTTTAAAAATACCAACCGGCTTTCCCGATTGGACTAATAAGGTTTCATCATTTTCAAGATTCTTAAGGGAATCAACAATTGCTTGGAAAGCTTCCCAGTTGCGAGCTGCTTTTCCTGAGCCGCCGTAGACAATTAGTTCTTCCGGTCGCTCAGCAACTTCGGGGTCAAGATTATTCATCAGCATTCGTAAAGCCGCTTCTTGTATCCATCCTTTACAAGTTAATTTTGTGCCTGTTGGCGCCTTGATAATTTTTTCTATTGTTTCCATTTCAATCGGTAAAATGAGTTTCTAATAAATTTTTGTATTGTGCATGAACTGATTTATAAAGCCAACGTTTGATGAAAAATCCTTTGCTCATCAATTTTTTTGTGTGGTCAATATTTTCTTTGAGACGGAAAGCGAGCTTAGTTTTTTCTTCTTTGGTAAATTTTATCTCTTCATCGGAAGAATTTAGCTTATCTACTATAGAATTGAAAGAGCGAAGATCGGTATAAAATTTTTCATCGGTTGACATCTGCTTTAACAATGTCTTGCAAAAATTTAACAGAAGTTTTTTTTCGTTCTTGTTAAAACTAAATGAATAATTTTTGAAAAGTGGTTTTGCCATAATTGAAAGCGCCTTCTATAAACAGATTATACTTTTAGTGAAAGAAGTTTTTCCCTCATTGTTTGATAGCCTGGTTTTATTACTTTGTAGATATAATGCAATCTCTCATTATATGGTATGAAGGAGGATTTCATTGCATTGATATTAAGTTTTTCAACATCGTCAAGATTTAACCCGAAAAGATCGCTTGCAATTACATATTCTTTGGTGAGCGTTGTATCGCTCATCAACCGATCATCTGTATTGAGGAAAACACGGAATTTTTCTTTATAAAGTTTTATGAAAGGGTGATTTTCAAGTTTATCAATTGCACCGGTGTGAACGTTACTGAGCAGACAAATTTCCAGCGGCAGCCGTGTATCGAGTATATATTGGGCAAGATCGCCAAGTGAGACTATGTTGCCCTCTTTATCAAAATGAATATCTTCAATTAAACGTGTAGCATGACCAATACGATGTGCGCCGCAAATTTGAATTGCCTGCCAAATTGATTCCTTACCAAATGCCTCGCCGGCATGAATAGTTATGTTGAAATTCTTCTGCTTGATGAACTGAAATGCTTCAATATGTTTCTTAGGCGGATATCCGCCTTCTTCACCAGCAAGATCGAAACCAACCACGCCATCCTGCCTGAAATTTACTGCGAGCTCTGCAATCTCAAGAGTATTTTTCATATTGCGCATACCGCAAAGAATTAAACCGTATCCTACGCCAAAATCTTGTTTTCCTTTTTCCAATCCTTCCAGTACTGCTTTTATAACATCTTCATAATACAATCCCTTTTGTGTATGAAAAACAGGAGCAAAACGAGTTTCCACATAACAAATCCCATCTTTACTCATATCCTCAATCATTTCGTAAGCAATCCGGAAAAGCGATTCCTTCGTTTGCATCACTGCAATTGTGTGTTCAAATCCTTGAAGATATTCAACAAGATTTCCTTTGTTTGCGCCGCGATGAAACCACTCGGCAAGTTCACCAGAATCGGAAGTAGGAAGTTTGTTGTATTTGATCTCTTTGGCTAGATCAATTATTGTTTGAGTTCGAAGTCCGCCATCGAGATGATCGTGTAGTTGAACCTTAGGAACGCCGCGTATAATTTCTTCTCTTTTCATATTTTACTCTTATTTTGGAAGTCCATTCTTACAAAACAAAATTATCCTTTTACGTTCCGAAAATCAATTAAACAAAATAAAGAAGAACAAATCGATCATCTTTTGAAACAAAAAATCTATCTTGATATTGACCAGAATTAAAAACTTCTTTAAAAAATATTGTGCATCAATCTTACATACACAATAACTAGAAGAAGTAAAGATAATTTGCCTTGACTTCGCATTCTTAAAATAGCTATTTTTGGTGCGCATAAAACAGCAAATTTTTAAAAAGTATAGGAGAATCAATGAAAAAAGGATTCATTTACTTAAGCATATTGAGTATGGCTTTGGCAATGATGGCATTTCAATGTACATCTGCGGAATTGACAGGCGCAAAAATGTATATCAACCAAAAACAGTATGAAAAAGCAAAAGAAGCTTTGTTGAAAGAAGTTGAAAAAAACCCGGCAAGCGATGAGGGTTGGTACTTGTTAGGTTTTCTTTATGGCGAAGAAAGCAATTACGATAAAATGATAGATGCTTATGATAAATCGCTTAAAGCAAGCAAAAAATTTGAAGCTCAGATAACCGAATCCAAAAAATATTTTTGGGCTACAAGTTTTAATAGAGGCGTAATTTTTTATAATAGAGCGGTTAAAACAGCGGATGCAGATAGCAGCAAGATGTTTTTCGAGAAAGCTGCTGATATGTTCAAAGCTTCTTCTATTTTTGAACCGGATTCAATTATAGGTTATTCGAATCTTGCTATGACATACATAGCTATGAACAGGATTGATGATGCTATTGCTCCACTTGAAAAAGCTACATTTATCGGCAAATCATCCGATGTTTTTATAATGTTAGGGCAGATCTATTTAGAAAATGGAAACGCATTACTTCAAAGTTATGAAACTTCGAAAAAGGAAGAAGAAAAAATTAAAGCCGATGAGTACATAAACAAATCTGTTAAAGTGCTGGAAGAGGGGAGAAGTAAGTTTCCGGAAGATGGCGATATACTTCTGAGACTTTCAAATGCTTACATTGCAGGCAACAAACTTGATGTTGCATTGAATGCTTTCAAAGATGGTATTGAGAAAGAACCGGGCAATAAATATTACCAATATAACTATGCTGTTCTTTTATTGAACGCCAAAGATTATACAGGTGCAGAAGAACATTTTAAAAAAGCTGTTGAAATAGACTCCGAATATTCTAATGCAGTTTATAACTTGGCTGTAACGTATGTTCGTTGGGGCGCTCAAATTAGAGATGATTTGGAAGCAAAAGGGGATACTAGCGATAAGTATAAAGAAAAATTCAGTTTAGCAATTCCACATCTAGAAAAATATTTAACAGTGAATCCAAAAGAACCTGCAGTATGGGAGTTGTTGGGAAAGGTTTATGCTAATCTTGGAATGACAGAAAAATCGATAGACGCATTCAAGAAAGCAGACCAATACAGATAAAATCTTCAAACGAATTGAAAAATTGAACCCACAATTTGTGTCATTGCAAGTTGTGGGTTTTTTATGAAAAGAGAGGATGAAAATGAGTCAGAGCAACAATCAAAATCCGCAGCAAATCAACATTGAATTGGGAGAGAAAGAAGCAGAAGGAATTTATTCTAACCTTGCAATTATAACGCATTCGCCGGCAGAGTTTGTAATTGATTTTACTCGTGTTGTGCCGGGCGTTCCAAAAGCGAGAGTGTTATCAAGAATTATTACAACGCCTCAGCACGCAAAAATGCTTATGCGTGCGTTGAAAGATAATATCGATAAATTTGAATCGCGCTTCGGTGAAATAAAAATTGATGTTCAGCCGGCTCCGCAATTTGGTTTTATTCAGGCAGATAAAGAAGAAAAGATAAATTAGCTTAAAGCAGAATTTTCCTATTGCCTGTATTGTTAATCTATACAGAGCTGACGAAGTAAAAAGCTTATTTTTTTTCATTCCCAAATAAACCATTACTGCGCAATGTCATAGTTTTGAAAAGGTTTTGATTCTTTACTTCCTCCAATCAGGCGGGGCAATAATTACAACAAATTCTCCTTTTACAGTTTTATTTGCAAGGTCAGATAAAATTTCGAGAGCATTACCGCGCCAGGTTTCTTCAAATTTTTTTGTTAGCTCGCGTGCAACAACAATTTCTCGTTCTGGCATAAATTTGTTTAATTCTTCCAAAAGCTTTTTAATACGATAAGTTGATTCATACAAAACTATGGTTCTTTTTTCTGCAGCTAATTCTTGAAGTTTTTTCTGTCTCCCTTTTTTTTGGGGAATAAATCCTTCAAAGACGAACGAATCTGTTGGCAGCCCGCTAATGCTCAAAGCCATAATTGCCGCATTTGAGCCGGGAATTCCAACTACTTCAATTTTGCTGGAAATAATTTTGTTAACAAGACGAATACCAGGATCAGATATACATGGAGTGCCGGCATCAGAAACAAGTGCGCATGATTCTCCTAATTCGATCCTTTCCAAAATTTTAGAGATCGCCTTAGATTCATTATGCGCGTTCATCACAAATAATGGTTTTTGAATCTGATAATGATTAAGTAAAATTTTTGTTATGCGAGTATCTTCGCAAATGATGAAGTCTGCTGATTTCAATGTTTCAACTGCGCGGAAAGTTATATCCTCAAGATTTCCGATCGGCGTAGCAACAACGAAAAGTTTTCCTAATTTCATTTGTTTCTCGTTTTTACAAAAATATAAAAACCCCGAAAACAAACGGGGTTTATTTACACAAAAAATTCTGTTTCTTACGAATCAAGAGAGTGAAACGTTCTTCTGATTATTTGTGTTCCTTCATCTATATTTTCTTTTGTAACAATAAGAGGCGGGCGGAACCGTACACTTTTATATCCGCAGCCAAGCATAATCATTTTGTTTTCATAAAGTTTATTCAAGAACTTTTTTCTGATTTCCGGATCAGGCATATCGAACGCACACATTAAACCAAGTCCCCGGGCTTGAGAAACATAATTCGGAAATTCGCTTTGAATTTCTTTTAAATTATTTAAAAGATAGCTCCCCATTATTCTGGCGTTTTCAACTAAATTTTCTTCTTCAATTATTTCGAGATTTTTTCGAGACCGAACCATGTCGGTTAAATTTCCACCCCAGGTAGAGTTAATACGACCCGATTTCTTGAAGACATTTTCAGGAATATCATCAATTCTACTGTTAACCATAATTCCGCATGTCTGAGTTTTTTTACCGAAAGAAATTATATCCGGCTGAACAAAATGTTCGTATGCCCACATTTTACCGGTCATTCCGAGCCCTGTTTGAACTTCGTCGAACATTAAAAGAATTTCATTTTCATCGGCAATATGACGGAGCTCTTCAAAAAATTCTTTGCGGAAGAAATTATCGCCTCCCTCTCCTTGTATTGGTTCAACTATGATTAGAGCAATATCATCTTTGTTGTTTTTGATGGCTGCAGTTATTTCATCAATGGCTTTGTTTTCTAATTTGATAACCTCAGTTAAATTTTCATCAAGAGGGAAAGTTATTTTAGGATTGATAATCCTAGGCCAGTTGAATTTTGGATAGTAAGAAATTTTATTAGGGTCTGTATTTGTTAAAGACATTGTATAACCGGAACGGCCATGAAATGCTTCGCGGAAATGAATAACTTGCTGCCCGCGCTCTTCTTTATAACCTTTAATAAAATTCTTTTGCACTTTCCAATCGAATGCAACCTTCAATCCATTCTCAACAGCAAGCGCTCCGCCATCAATAAAGAAGAGATGTTTTAAATAATCCGGTGCTGCAACGCGCGAAAATGTTTCAACGAACTTTGCCATCTCAACAGTATAGATATCTGAGTTAGATGGTTTATTCATAGCAGAAACTGCAAGCTGATTACGAAATTCAGGTGTATTGATTTTCGGGTGGTTCAAGCCGACCGGTGCCGAAGCGAAGAAAGAAAAGAAGTCCAAATATTCATCGCCGGTTTTTTCATCTACAATTTTTAATCCGTAACTTTTTTCCAAATCGAAAACAAGATCGAAACCATCGATAAGCATTTTCTTGCGGAGAATATCGTGAACATTATGTGCTGTAATATTTTTGTCTTGAGAATTGATTTCGTATTCAAACGTTGTTTGACCCATATAGCCCACCTTAGATTAAGGGTTTGATAATAATTTCATTTTAAAAAGGGATTAGAGGAAAAAGAATGGGCAATTAGAAAACTTGCTCGAAACGTGAAGCGAGGTAGTTCTTTAGGTGTTTTCTACCTGTGATCTTGGGAAAAAATATTAACTTTTTCATACTTCTTCAATTTTTCTGGTTTAAGATAATTATATTTGTATGCAGTTTCAATCCGCCTAAATCGTAAAAACGGAAGGTGAATAATGAAAAACAGTGTGGTTTCAAAATACTTACTTATTATTTCTCTTCTGCTCTTTGCTTCTTCATGTGCCGATAAAAATAAATCAGAATCTGAGACAACAAAGTTTTATTCGCTTGATGGTTCAAAACTAGGAATTGAAATTGCGGATAAAGAACTGAGAATAAAATTTAATCCTCCAATCGGATGGGATTTAATGCATACTGCAATCTCGAAAAAGACCGAATCTCAAGGCGCAGCAAACAGCGAAGATAGTTTTATATATCAAGCTACTTATGTTTTCTTTAATGATTCGACTGGCGGATTGCTTAGTGTGGGAAAAGTTATTACAAGCGATTCTTCATTAGCAAAAAACACTCGACTAAATTTCTATAAGGGTTTCCTTACATCAAAACATAAGAACGAAAAACTTTCTGTAAATAATTTTGTTCATTCTTCGATTGGCTTTACACAGTTCAAATTTGTGAAAGAGAGTTTAATTTCATATAAAATTGTTTTAGAGAACGCTGGCGGAGAAATAATTCAATTTGATTATATAATTCCGGCAGATTATTCTAAAAGCGAGCAACCGTCAATAAAATCTTCTATCGGCTCTATTCGGTTAATGTAGAGAATGAATGTTTTGCGTTTCAAAAAGAAAGACAATGTAGCGTCTTTCAAATAGACTGATTAACTTAGATAGAGAAAATTTTACTTTTTTTGCTGGTCTCACAAAAACTCATTTCGGAAAACCACTAAAGAAAAAAAGAGGAAACTATGGATTTCTTAAAAACACTCGGTATTAAAGAAGATAATTTCGGCGCGTCAACGGGATTGAATTGGTATGAAACAAAAGATCAGGGTGTAATCAATATTGTTTCACCAACAGATGGAAAGCCAATCGCAAAGGTCTTTCAATGTTCAGAAAAAGATTACGAAGAAGTTACAGCCAAAGCTGCTGAAGCATTCAAATACTGGCGAATGATACCAGCGCCTAAGCGTGGAGAGGTTGTCCGTCAGATTGGACACAAATTGAGGGAGTACAAACAACCGCTCGGAATGCTTGTCTCTTACGAGATGGGAAAATCTCTGCAAGAAGGGTTGGGAGAAATACAAGAGATGATTGACATTTGTGATTATGCAGTTGGACTTTCAAGGCAGTTATACGGATTTACAATGGTGAGCGAACGTGAAAAGCACAGAATGTATGATCAATATCATCCGCTTGGCATTGTTGGAATAATTACCTCCTTCAATTTTCCTGTTGCAGTGTGGGCGTGGAATTCTGCAATATCAACAGTTTGCGGCAATTCCAATTTGTGGAAACCTTCTTCAAAAACTCCCTTATGTGCAATTGCAGTTCAGAACTTATTGGCGGATCTAATCAAAGAAAATAATTTGCCCGAAGGGCTCTTCTCTTTAGTGATTGGAAAAGGTTCTACAGTTGGGGAAAAATTTTTACACGATAAACGAATACCACTTGTATCATTAACAGGTTCTACAGCAGTAGGCAAACGTGCTGCTGCTATTATTGCACAGCGTTTTGGCAAATCAATTCTTGAGTTAGGCGGAAACAACGCAGTAATTATAACTCAAAATGCCGATCTGAAATTGGCAATACCTGCAGTTGTATTTGGCGCTGTTGGTACGGCAGGTCAGCGCTGTACAACCGCTCGCCGTTTAATTGTTCATGAAAATGTTTACGAGAAAGTAAAAGAAGCATTGCTCAACGCTTATCAAAGCTTGAGGGTCGGAAATCCGCTTGATGAAATGAATCATGTCGGTCCGCTAATTGACAAAGGCGCAGTAGAAGAGTTCAAACACGCATTAAAACAAGTTGTGCAGGAAGGAGGAAAAATTATTTTCGGAAGCGAAGTTTTAATTGGAGAAGATTATGAATCTGGTTGTTATGTAAAACCGGCAATAGTTGAAGCAGAAAACCATTACAAAATTGTTCAAGAGGAAACATTTGCACC
The DNA here is from genome assembly GCA_020723965.1 of Melioribacter sp. GTDB lineage: Bacteria > Bacteroidota > Ignavibacteria > Ignavibacteriales > Melioribacteraceae > DYHW01. The sequence goes on from DYHW01000002.1 coordinate 357,243, forward strand.
AATACTTTATCTTATAAAATATAAAGGGGATGTTCAAGAAGCGGTCGAGCTTCAAAACGGAGTTGTTCAAGGATTGTCATCGTCAATTTTTACAAACGATATGAGAGAAGCCGAAGAATTTTTGTCGGCTTGGGGAAGCGATTGCGGAATTGCCAATGTTAATATTGGAACATCCGGTGCAGAAATTGGCGGCGCATTTGGGGGTGAAAAAGAAACCGGGGGTGGAAGAGAATCTGGCTCAGACTCCTGGAAACAATATATGCGGCGTCAAACAAACACAATTAATTTTGGAACAAAGCTGCCGCTTGCACAAGGAATTAAGTTTGATTTATAGAATTCAGAAGGTGGAAAATGTAGTGGATAGAATTAACTGATTGTAAACAGATATTTGTGTTTAATTTTTTTTCCTAACTTCTATCTGATATAGTCTATAAAATTTTCTAAGGTTTATAAAAAAACGGAAGGGATAACAATGAGATTCTGTTTAAACATTGATCACGTTGCAACACTTCGAAATGCGCGTGGCGAGACTCAACCTGATCCGGTTACATTTGCGCTGATGGCAGAGCAGTTTGGTGTCGATGGTATTGTTGTGCATCTTCGCGAAGATAGAAGACATATCAATGAGCGCGATGTTCGTTTGCTGCGCGAACTTATCACAACTAAACTAGATCTTGAAATGGCTGCCGTTGATGAAATAATTAATATAGCTTGTGATGTGCAGCCAGAACTTGCAACATTAGTTCCGGAAAAACGGCAAGAACTTACAACCGAAGGGGGTATAAACGTTATCGATAATATAAAACAAGTTAAACACGCTGTTCAAAGATTGCATGAAGCTGAAATTCCAGTTTCGCTTTTTATAGAACCAGATATAAATCAGATCGATGCCGCTGCAGAAATAAATGCTGACTTTATCGAAGTACACACCGGACATTATGCTAACGCAATAACCGAAGAAGATATTTTTGATGAACTCGAACGTGTTCGTATTGCAGCTAAACACGCTAAAAAACTTGGACTAGGCGTAAATGCCGGACACGGTTTGAATTACATCAACATGAAAGAGTTTATTGCTGTCTCAGAAATTGACGAAGTGAGTATAGGGCATGCTGTTCTTGCTCGCGCTATGTTTGTAGGTATAGAACAAGCTGTAAAAGAGATGATTCAAATAATAAGAATGGCGAAGAGATAAATCTGTTTTGCTTTTTTTTGAAAATTATTTTGTATATGTGATTAACAAGGGAAAATTTTGGTACTATCTATTAAGAAGACAGCGCTTAAGAAAAAGTTAGATTATCATTACAAGTATTTTGATTATTCAAGGATATCGCCCGACCCTTTAGAATTTCCGCACCGTTACAAAAATTTTTATGATATAGAAATCTCCGCATTCATTTCCTCTGTGTTTGCATTCGGGAATGTAAAACAGATAAACAATTCACTCGAAAAAATTCATTCGGTAATGAATAACCGCCCGCACGAATTTGTTAAAAAATACACCTTAAAAGCCGGTTTGAAAAAATTTGAGAATACGAAGCATCGGTTCTACACAACTGAAGATATTGCAAATTTCTTTTCCGCACTGAATAAAATTTATTCAATTTACGGCTCGCTCAAATATCTATTTCTTCTTTACTACTTTGATAAAGAGATAAATCTTAAAAACGCAATTTCATCTTTCTCTCAACATTTTCTAAATATCATTTCTGGAAAAAATAAACCGACAAACGGAACAAGATTTATGGTTCCAGATCCGATTAAGGGAAGCGCATGCAAAAGGATGAATTTATTTTTACGTTGGATGGTTAGAAAAGACGAACTCGATTTTGGATTATGGAATGAAATTTCTCCTTCTCAGCTTGTCATTCCTGTTGATACACATATTGCAAAGATCTGCAAACAGCTCAAACTCACAAAAGAAAAAGCAGTATCGTGGAAAATGGCGGAAGAAATTACTGAACAGCTAAAGAAATTTGACCCGGATGACCCAGTGAAATATGATTTTGCTATTTGTCATATTGGGATGCGAAAGTTGAAACTTTGAAGTACGAAGGACGAGGTTTGAAGTACGAAGGGAAAGGATAAATGAAAAGTAACTGAAAAAACTTTAGGAAGGTTCTATGAAGAATGATCTTCTTGATCGGACACAAAATTTTGCGTTAAACATCATCAAGTTCGTGCAATCACTTCCAAACGATTTGGTAAATAAAGTACTGGGTAATCAATTATTACGCGGAGGAACATCAATTGGAGCTAATTACAGAGCAGCACAAAGAGCAAAATCAAAAGCAGATTTTATATATAAAATCAAAGTGGTGGAAGAAGAAGCTGATGAATCAATTTATTGGTTAGAATTAATATCCAAATCAAAAATTGTTAAAGAAGAATCTAAAATCTTGGAGTTATTGAAAGAAGCAAATGAATTAACAGCAATTTTTAGCAGCATTTCTACAAAACTAAAACGCGCAAAAAGTTAGCTTAATGTTTCCTTCGAACTTGGGACTTCGTCCTTTGTCCTTTGTATTTTGTACCTCGTTCTTCACACTTTCTATTTGCTCTGCTAATGTTACATATTTATATTAGCCGTCGCATTATCTGAAGAGTAGTTCTAAGCTACATCAAATAAAAACTAACTCACCATTCATAGGAGAAAAATATGGCGGAACTAAGGAAACACATCCCTTTTGTTTCATCGGAAACAAACTTGGCAGAATTTACTATCCGTGCTTTAATAATTGGCTTAATAATGTCGGTTGTTCTTGGCGCTGCAAATGCATATCTCGGCTTAAAAGCGGGAATGACAATTGCAGCCACATATCCGGCTGCTGTTATTAGCATGGCGCTGCTAAAAATTATGAAAGGTTCAATACTTGAAGAAAATTTTGCGCGTACTGTTGGTTCTATCGGCGAATCGGTAGCGGCAGGCGCTATATTCACGATTCCAGCTTTTTTCATAGCTGGTATCTGGGTAGAATTTAACACACTTGGAAATTATTTAACTGCAGCGGCAATCATGTTTGCCGGCGGTATTCTTGGAATTATGTTTGTCGCACTATTAAGAAGAGTAATGGTAGAAGATGCTGAACTACCTTTTCCAGAATCTGTTGCTGCCGGTGAAATTCACAAAGCAGGTAGAAGCGGCGGAACAGGAGCTAAATTCCTGTTTACTGCTATGGGAATTGGCGCTCTTATCAAAGGTTTAGGAGAGTTTAAATTTTTTGCTGCAACTTGGGAAAAATTTGTTGTCTTCACTAAATCATCTATAAATTTAAAAGCGGCTGGAACTGCAAGCACAGAAGGGGGAGTTCTTTTAAGTTCGCCCGGTGTTAGCCCGGCTTATCTTGGTGTTGGTTATATCATCGGACCAAAACTCGCATCGCTTAATTTTAGCGGTGGATTACTTGCTTGGGGTTTGTTCGTTCCGATTGTTCTTTATTTCTTATCACCATCTTTAATTCAGCAATTTCAATCGGCAAATGCGGGCGCAAACCCGGGGGAACATGACTGGGTTGTTTGGTCTCAGATGATTTGGCGCTTCATAGTTCGTCCAATTGCAATTGGCGGTATGTTGGTTGGTGCCGGTTTCACTTTGTTTAGAATGAGAAAAAGCTTGGCTGCGGGAATTAAACGATCTATTGGCGATGTAAAAAAAGCTGCTAAAGGGGAAGTTACAACAGATAGAATTGAACAAGACATAAATTTCAAATGGGTTATGTTTGGAATTGGTTTTGCATCAATAATGACATTTTTGATTTACAACTTTTTTGCGCAAGATATTTTTGCCGCTTTGGTTGCTACTGTAATAATGATTATAGCCGGTTTTTTCTTTGCGGCAGTTTCAGGCTATCTTGTTGGAATTATTGGCTCGAGCAACAACCCGATTAGCGGGCTCACACTTTCTACTCTTATAGTAGCTGCATTGCTAATGGTTGCGCTTGGAATGACTGGAATTCAGGGTGTTGCCGCTGTGCTTGGCGTTGCCGCTGTTGTTTGCGTATCGGCTGCCGTTGCCGGCGAAATGCTGCAAGACCTAAAAGTTGGGCACATATTGGGCGGAACTCCTTGGAAAATGCAGGTTGGTGATATTTTTGGTGTTGCTATAGCTGCTGCTGTAATGTTTATTCCTCTTGTGGTTTTGCATGAAGGGGATATAAACGCCGGAAAGATGGCTATTCCTCCTTACGAAGGTGGATTTGGCAGCCCTAAACTTGCTGCGCCGCAAGCCGGTTTGATGGCTTTACTCTCTCAAGGAATTGTAAGAGGAGAAATGGCTTGGCCTTTGATAATTGTTGGTATGGTTATGGGTTTCGGGTTCATTCTTATGCAGGTAAAAAGCCCAATGCTCGTTTCTGTTGGTATGTATCTTCCGCTCGAAACAACTTTTGCAATCTTTATTGGCGGTATGATTAAAGGAGTTGTTGAAAGAATAAATATTAAGAAAAATCATAATGAAGGTCAGAAAGCAAGAGTCGAAAATACGGGGGTGCTGCTTGCCGCAGGTCTGATTGCCGGCGAAGCTCTTATGGGACTTCTATTTGCCTCGTTTAGTTTCTTTAATATCTCTCTCTTGGCAATCTTCGATACTCCTTCATTCTATGTTAGCTTGATTGTACTTGCTTTCGTTGCCTGGTATTTAATTATAATACCAATCAAGAATGCAGGCAAAGCAGATGATCCTGCTCCTCCGGCTGTTTCGATGTAATATTTTTTTATCATTGTCCCGGATTTTAAGTCCGGGGCAATTTATTTTATTCAATCAAAGAGGTATAATGAATTTTTTTCTGAGAAGGGCGAAACTAAAAAACGCAAATTACCTTGAACTAAGACCAATACGCGTAGTTGGTGAAGAAGTTGATTCGAACAATCGGGTAGTTGTGCTAATTCCAAAATTCACAAGTAAGTTCGCAAAAAAATATTTCGAGCCAAAATTGAAATCGCCTTACATCAAATTAAAGTTAGATGAGCTTGCTTCGGCATCATGGTTGGCAATAGATGGAAATAAAAAAGTTAGCGATATTGCAAATGAACTTGTTCAACTTTTTGGCGAAAAAATTCAGCCTGTTGAAGAACGGTTAACAAAATTTTTAACTCAACTTTACGAACAAAGACTAATAACATTTGAAGAAATAAAAGGAGATTAACTATGGGAAATATCTTAGGCGGTCTAAAGCCGCAGTTAGTTTGGAATCACTTTGAGGAACTGTGCAACCATCCTCGTCCTTCCAAAAAAGAAGAAAAAGCTGTTGGCTATATTATTTCGGTTGCTAAAAAGAATAACCTCCAATACAGAAAGGATTCATTCGGGAATATTGTTATTTACAAACCCGCTGCTAAAGGGAAAGAAAATTTAAAAACGGTTGTTCTTCAAGGGCATATCGATATGGTTTGCGAAAAGAATAGAGACGTAGAGCACGATTTTGATAACGAACCTATTCATCCATACATTGACGGAGAATGGGTAAAAGCAAAAGGAACAACACTTGGCGCCGATAACGGAATTGGTGTTGCTGCAGCGCTTGCTATTCTTGAAGATAAAGATGCAGTGCATGGTCCAATAGAGTGCTTATTCACACTTGATGAAGAAACAGGATTAACCGGCGCTTCAAGTCTTGGAACTGATTTATTAAAAGGAACTGTTCTGATAAATCTTGACTCTGAAGAACTAGGCACTTTCTTTATCGGTTGTTCCGGCGGGAAAAATACAGCAGCAGTTTTTAACCTAACATTAGTTGATGCGCCTAAAGATTCAGATTCTTTTGAAATAAAAGTTCTGGGCTTGAAAGGCGGACACTCTGGTTTAGAGATCAATTCCGGTTTAGGAAATGCAATCAAGATCATCAACAGATTATTGTGGAATGCTAAAAAGAAATTTGATATAAAAATTGCAAGCATTGAAGGGGGCAACAAACACAATGCAATTCCAAGAGAGACATTTGCTAAAGTTATAGTAAGCAAAAACAATTCAAGTGCTTTCAAAAAATATGTTGAAGATTATAACAAAATAGTGCAAGAAGAGAATGCAACTGTTGACCCTAATTTAAATGTTACTGCTAGCCCAACAGATGCAATTACTAAAGTTATCGAAGACAAACAAACAGATAAAATTCTCTGTTCACTTTATGCAGTTCCGCACGGTGTTTTAAAAATGTCTGCCGATATTCCTGGTCTTGTTGAAACATCAACAAACCTTGCTACAATTAGCGTTAATGATGATAAGTTAAAAGTGTTAACTAGTCAACGAAGTTCTTTTGCTTCCGAAATTATAGATGCTTCCGATATGGTAGCTGCAACATTCAGTTTAGCCGGCGCTGAAGTTTCCCAGGGTGATGGTTACCCGGGATGGAAACCTAATGTGAAATCGGAGATATTAAATTTATTCAAAAGTACTTTTAATAAATTATATAACAGTGTGCCGGAAGTTAAAGCAATTCACGCTGGATTAGAATGCGGAATTATCAATGAAAAATATCCGAATATGGATATGATCTCTTTCGGTCCAACTATGCACGGTGTTCACTCGCCAGATGAGAAATTGAAGATTGATACTGTGGAACCGTTCTACAATTTATTGAAAGAGGTTCTAAGGAATATTCCATCTAATTAAAATTTTCTTACTCTTACTCAATTCCTAATAATAAACATAAGATGATAGGATTGAGTAAGAGTAAGATTATTATTAAGATAAAGTAAATGTTACATTAACCTGTAGAGATCTTAATTGTGAATTCAATATGAGATTAAATGGAACCTAAAATACTAACTAAACCTGAACCCCCGTTAGCTTTTCGTTGGATTATACTAGTTGTAATCAGTCTCGCAATGTTTGGCAACTATTACATCTATGATAGTATCAGTCCGCTTGCAGATATTTTAGTTAAGCAGCTCAAATTTACAGATGCGAATATAGGATTGCTGCAGGGTATTTATAGTGTTCCAAATATTTTTATGGTTCTGATTGGCGGTATGATCATCGACAAGATAGGCACGCGTGTTTCTACTTTTATTTTTACCGCATTATGCTTGATCGGCGCCTCTATTACTGCTTCTTTTAGCGATATAACTATGATGGCTATTGGTCGGCTCGTTTTTGGTCTGGGCGCTGAATCGATGATCGTGGCAATTACAACTGTAATTGGCAGATGGTTCAAAGGAAAACAGCTTTCATTTGCATTCGGATTGAATTTAACACTTGCACGGCTCGGTTCTTTTACAGCGCTCAACTCGCCATCATGGGGTGCTGTTTTTTATGATACATGGAAATATCCATTACTGATTGCTGTTGGCGCTGGCGTGCTTGCCCTGTCAATGATTGTTATTTATTGGGGACTCGATTCACACGCTGGAAAAAACTACTTGCTCCGGCCGGTACCAAAGCAAGATAAAATTATTTTGAGAGAAATCTTTAGTTTTTCAAAATCTTATTGGTTTGTAGTTTTGCTCTGTGTTACTTTTTATTCGGGCATTTTTCCATTTCAAACTTTTGCAGTTAAGTTTTTTATGGAAGCGCACGGCACATCGCGCGAAATGGGTGGATTTTTATCTAGCATGCTAACGCTTGCCGCTATGATTCTAACGCCGATGTTTGGGCTGCTTGCAGATTATATTGGCAGACGATCCTTACTGATGATGTTCGGTTCTCTTATTCTTATTCCGGTATATCTTCTTATGGCTTACACAAATGTTACGTTATATCTTCCAATGGCTATGATGGGATTGTCTTTTTCACTAATCCCCGCTGTAATGTGGCCTTCTGTTGCAATAATTGTTGATGAATCCAAACTTGGCACTGCTTACGGTTTGATGACTATGATCCAAAACATTGGATTAGCTACTTTTAATTTTTTAATTGGCTGGGCAAATGACTTTAGCGGCGGCTACACAATGGGAATGTGGATCTTTTCTTCGCTTGGTTTCTTTGGGTTGTTGTTTGCATTCTTGTTAAGACAAAGCGAATTAGGACCTAAAGGACATGGTTTGGAAAAAGGAATCTCCAAATCAAAATAATTTTTAGTAAATTACTTTTGAACTGTTAGCGGTTCTAAATGAAATTTTCTACTGCAAAATATTTTCTCGTTACTAGTTTAATTTTGTTATTTGTATCGAATATGCAAGCGCAGACATTCGGTTTTGGATGTTTGGGTTTAAGCGGATTTTACGCGGGATATTCACGGCAAAATTTTGTAACACCAGCCATTAATGATTATGTTAATAAACAAATAGACCTTATCGATCCTTTCAGAAAAACAATTCAAGATAATATTCAATTCCAACAAGGAACTGGTTATCGCATTGGCGCAAATATTTTCCGCGCAAAATGGGATCGTTTCTTTTTTACAGCCAAAGGGTATTATCAATTCTTAAGAGAGCAGTACGAAGTATCTACTCTAAATCAAACCGGTTTAATTAGAGAAAAATATAAGTTAACTATGAACCATTGGGGCATTGGGCTCGATCTTGGCATTCCTTTATTCTGGATTCTCGATTGGAAAATTGTTGAAGGTAATGTAACTTTTTTTAACTCAGAATTCGATCAAGAAAATTTCTTAAACAACATTGTTCAGAAAGAAATTAAGTTCAACCCCGACAAAAACAAAGTTGGTTATTTCATCGGCTCAGGTCTAATATTACATCTTGTGCCCGATTATTTGAGCATCGAAGGAACAGCCGGTTATAATTTTATTTTGATTGAAAAAATGGAGAGCGACACTGGTCTTGCAATTCCTCTTCCTCCATCTCAAAATAAAGCGATAGAAAAAGGCAGCTTCAGCGCAACAATTCAACTTAATGTAGGATTTCCACTATAGGAGGAAATAAGGATGAAACTTTCTAAACTTGACAAAGCGTGCATCATTGCAATCCGCGACTGCATGGGCGCTCGACAAAACGAATCTGTTTTAATTGTTACAGATGAATTCAAAAAGAAAATTGGTTATGCACTTTATAAAAATGCATTGAACCTTGGACATGAAGCGCTTTATATAGAAATGAAATCTCGTGAAATGCATGGACAAGAGCCGCAGCAGCAAGTTGCCGAGTTGATGAAAATGTTCGACGTTGTTTTATGTCCCACAGCAAAGTCGCTCACACATACTAATGCAAGAAGAAACGCCTCTGCGCTCGGCGCTCGAATTGCAACTTTTCCTGGAATTACTGAGGATATAATGGTTCGCGGGCTTAATGCAGATTATAAAAAAATTGCTGCTCTTACTATCAAACTACAAGAAATTATGAATGACGTGAACATTGTGCATGTTACCGCTCCAAACGGTACAGATATTACTATGGATATTTCTGGAAGAAAAGCTTTCCCAAGTAAAGGTCTTTTCCATAAAAAAGGGGAAAGCGGAAATCTACCTACCGGCGAAGCTTATATTGCCCCTCTTGAAGGGAAATCCGATGGTGTGTTTTTTGTCGATGGCTCGATGGCTGGCATTGGTGTGATAAAAGGCAAGCCAATCAGAATTGATGTGAAAGAAGGATATGCCGTTAATATCTCTGGCAGCGCTCAGGCTAAAAAATTAGATGCTACTTTAAACAAATATGGACAGCTTGCACGTAATATTGCAGAATTCGGAATTGGAACCAACGATAAAGCAAAACTGAGCGGCGTTTTGTTAGAAGATGAAAAAGTAATGGGAACTATTCACATTGCACTTGGCGATAATAAATCCATGGGTGGAAGCGTTGATATACCTATTCATCTTGACGGAGTTGTTAAAAAACCAACAGTTTATTTTGACGGAAAAATGATTATGAAAAACGGAAAACTCCTTCTTTGATTGTTCATATTAAGAAACTAAGCTTAAGTAAAAGATAAAAATTTTCTCACTCTCTCTTCAAAGTTACTTCTATCTTGGCGTGCTTTGTTTTGCTCCACTTCTTGAGCAATTCTTAGCATAACTTGGTTTGTAGTTCCATCGAAAAATTTTGTATATTTGCCGACCAAAAATAAAGCTATTCTATGAAGATCCTAAGCCAACTAAATGAAGCACAGCTTGAAGCTGTGGAATTTAATTCCGGTCCGCACATGATTGTAGCCGGAGCCGGTTCGGGTAAAACACGCGTTTTGACGTTCAAAATTGCTTATTTGATCGATAAAGGGCTTGAACCATCGTCTATTTTAGCGTTAACTTTTACTAATAAAGCTGCGCGGGAAATGAAGGAGCGGATCAAACAACTCATTGGTAAAAAAGCAGATGAACTTTGGATGGGAACTTTTCATTCTATATTTGCACGAATTTTACGAGTCGAACCGAACTTTATTGGATATAGACCTAATTTTTCAATTTATGATAGAGAAGATTCCGTTTCGCTTGTAAGCAATGTGATGTCTAACTTAAATATCACTATCGAATCACTTACTCCAACCGGAGTTCAGCATCGGATTAGTTTTCTCAAAAATCAAATGATGAGTCCTACGGATTTTGAAAAAAGCCAATCTTTAACCCCAGCAGATAAAAGATTTGTAGAAATTTATACGGAATACAATAAACGCTTGTTTGAAAACAACGCTATGGACTTTGATGATCTTCTCCTAAAACCTATTCACTTATTTGTGGAGAATGAGAAAATTCTTAATAAATACAAGAAAATATTTAAATACATTCTGGTAGATGAATATCAGGATACCAATAAAGCACAATACAAAATTTTGAAACTACTTAGTCCGGTTAAAGATAAAGTTTGTGTTGTAGGAGATGATTCACAAAGTATTTATAGTTGGCGCGGTGCAGAAATAAAAAATATGCTCAACTTTAAAAAAGATTTTAAGGGAGCGAAAATATTTCGGCTCGAACAAAATTATCGTTCTACTAAAATGATTCTTTCCGCCGCTGATTCTGTCATCAAAAACAACAAAGAGCAAATTCAGAAAACGCTTTGGACCGAAAACAACGATGGTGAAGAACTGACGCTTATCAGAGCTACTGATGAAAAGGATGAATCATATCAAATTGCCAAGAGAATAAAAAAAGAAATTACCACAAGAAAGCTTTCCTTAAATGATATTGCGATCTTCTACCGTCTCAATTCACAATCTCGTGCGCTTGAAGACGCTTTAAGACGAGATAAAATACCGTATAAAATTGTTGGTGGGGTTGAGTTTTACAGAAGAAAAGAAGTTAAAGATGTACTTGCTTATTTGAGAGTTCTCACAAACCCAAATGATGAAGAAAGTTTATTGCGAATCATGAATTTTCCGCAGCGGGGTATTGGCAATACATCAGTTTCTAAGATGATTGCTTTTTCACGCAAACTCAATATCTCTTTGTTTAAGACTATGGCGCGTGTTTTCGAAGTAATTGAGGTTAAAGAAAGAATTCAAAAAAATGTAAAACAATTTAGAGTGCTTCTCGATAAGTATATCGATCTAAAAGAAAAATTTTCGATAGGCGAGCTAACTTCCGCACTTGTTGACGAGCTTGGAATTCTAAGAATCTATAAAGAAGAGCGCACGCCGGAGTCGATGTCAAGAGTCGACAACATTCAAGAATTACTCTCTGCGGTGCAAGAATTCAGTAAAACAAATCCAAACGCTAAGCTAGACGATTTTCTTTCGGAAGTTTCTCTAATTGCCGGTGTCGATCAATACGATGAAAAATCAAATGCTGTAACTTTGATGACGGTTCACAGCGCTAAAGGTTTGGAGTTCCCCGTTGTTTTTATTACGGGATTGGAAGAAGATATTTTTCCCTTGAGTCCAAAGTTTGATAACGATTCGAAGTTGGAAGAAGAAAGAAGATTATTTTATGTGGCAATTACTCGCGCTAAAGAAAAGGTTTATTTAAGTTATGCGCGTTCGAGATATCGTTTTGGCGAAGTTGCTTATCAGAGCAAATCAAGATTTCTTGATGAGTTAGATGGATCAACTTACGATGAATTGGACGGGTTAGGAAATAAAAAAGCCGGAAGAAGAAAAAAAGTTTATTACGATGAATTTTATCAGCAAAGCTTTGATGATTATGATCAGGAAAGACGATCGCTGCGCGTTGGCAGCAGAGTTACACACACCATGTTTGGGATCGGCAAAATATTGCAGATAACCGGAAATGGAGATACTCAACGCGTTACTATTGCTTTCGAAAAATTTGGAGCTAAACAACTGCTTACAAAGTTTGCTAATCTAAAAATGCTTTAATTTTTTTTACATTAAACCAGAGTTTAGAAATGAAAATTGGAGTTCTTACAGGCGGGGGTGACTGCCCCGGCTTGAATGCTGTGATAAGAGCAGTAGTGCGTAAGTTAATACAGAATGAGCATGAGATTATTGGCATCCGTGAAGGATGGAAAGGATTGCTCGATAAAAATTTTGAAAATCTTACTTTGAACTCAATCTCCGGAATTCTCCACCGTGGCGGAACTATACTCGGGACCTCGAGAACGAACATCTACAAAATTAAAGATGGGGAAGAAACTGTAAAGAAAAACTTGGATGAATCCGGTATAGATGCGCTTGTGGCTATAGGCGGCGAAGATACACTTGGAATCGCAGCTAAACTCTACAAAGCGGGCGTTAAAATTGTCGGCGTTCCCAAAACAATAGATAACGATTTGTATGCAACAGATTTCACGTTTGGTTTTGATACTGCCGTTAACATTGCAACAGAAGCAATTGATCGCTTGCACACAACTGCAGAAGCGCATAACCGTGTTATTGTTGTTGAGGTGATGGGAAGACACGCCGGTTGGATTGCAGTATATTCTGGAATGGCTGGCGGCGCAGATATTATTTTGATCCCAGAAAAACCATTTAACATAGATGAAGTTTGCGAAACTCTTAAGAAAAGACACGATAGAGGAAAAAATTTTAGTATTGTTGTCGTATCCGAAGGCGCTAAACTTCAAACAGACGATGCAACTGATAAAGACGGTTCATTTATTCTTAGCAGCATGAAAACTGATGCATTTGGTCATGTCCGGCTAGGCGGAATAGGAAATGTACTTGCTGATGAAATAGAAAAACGCACAGGATTTGAAACTCGTGCAACAGTCCTTGGGCATATCCAAAGAGGAGGCAGCCCAACTGCTTTCGACCGTGTTCTTGCTACCCGCTTCGGTGTTTATGCGGCGGACCTTGTTGAAGAAGAAAAGTGGGGTTATATGGCGGCATTAAAAGGCAAAGATATTGTTGCTGTTAGCTTAGAAGAAGCTGTAGGTCAAATAAAAACAGTTGATCTAAGCTTGCTGGAGGTTGCAAGCACTTTCTTTGGTTAATTTTTTTGATAAAAGGAAAAAAGCCCCGTCTCACAAAGCGGGGCTTTCTTGTTTTTACTAAAGATCATTTTTGAAACCGTTTGACTAACAAAGAATTGTTATTCGGGAAAAATAGAGTAACAACATAGCGTACATCAAAGAAAGAAAAACAGTATTGATATGGCAGAAAAAACATTGTAGTTTATATTTTATAATATAGAGCGTAAAAATATATACTCAGAATTATAGCGGAACAGGAGAAATACTAAAGCGCAATATTGAGTTCCATAATACGAAGTTATTTCATTTAGAAAAAACTATTGCTGTTGAATCACAAATTAAATCACGGCTAGGTTTGAAATGGAGCGTTCCTATTCTAACTTTTTTTTACTGTCTAGTTTACTTCCTAAAATCATAAAAAGTAAAAACAAAGAAGTAGAAACATATTTTGAAAAGAGCGGCGCTCGGAATTATTTACAAATCCTTGCGAACGGTGGTTTGGGTGGAATGTTAGTTATTCTAAACGCGGTTTATCTGTAAGATCTTTTTTTTATGCTTTATCTCTCAACATTGTTTGCAGTTTGCGCTGATACTTATGCGACTGCAATAGGAACATGGAAACAGAGAAGAACGTATAACGTTCTGAACTTTAAGATAGTTGCGCAGGGAGTTTCTGGCAGCGTTTCTTTAGTTGACACATTAGGAGCGGTTCTCTGTTCAGTTGCAATTTTTTTAGCCGATTTTTTTAATTGAACTGTTAATACTCAATTATTCGTTTTAATTATTGCAGCGCTAATGTCCGGAAATTTTTTGACAGGTTGCTCGGCGCTACAATTCAAGCACAGAACGAATGCAGCGTATGTAGCAAAGTAAACAAAAAAATTTTCATTGCAGATCTGAAGCGTATCATTATCGCGGGTTTAAGTGGATTAACAATGATGTTGTAAATTTTTTATGCGGATTTGCCGGCCCATATGTAATTTTAGTCCTTAAAAAAATTGTTTGAGTGATAATACTTTATGAAAAAAAAACTGATAGTTTTTCTCGTAACCTTCTCAATTATTTCTGCCCAAGAGAATTCAGATAAGTTCAGTCAAGCACAGAATGCATATCAAAATTTCAATTTTGGTTTGGCTCTAAAACTCTTTAAGGAAATTTCTGAAGAAGGAATTATTGAACAGCAAAAGCTTTCATCGGCTAAATATTTTGCGGGCGAGTGTCTTCTTAACCTGGATCAATTAGATGGCGCTGCAATAGAATTTGAACAGCTCATTAACAATTATCCATACTCTAACTTTCGGTCTGCAGCGCTTTATAAACTTGGAACAACATATTATTTAAAACAGGAATACAGAAAGGCGCGAGCTAGACTTTCAACCTTATTGAAAGAGTATCCGTCTTCAGAATATAACGGTTCCGCCTATTATTGGATTGCTGAGGCATATTTTGCAGAAAATAAATATGCTGAAGCTGAAGAAAATTTTCGCACAGCAATAAAGAATAAATCTTCTAACCGGTTTATTCCTTATAGTTTTTTTTCTTTAGCTCAGCTTTATGAAAAAATTGAAAACTACAAGAGTGCTACAACTTTATACGATGAACTTTTAACCTATTACAAAGAAAGCTCTCTTGCGCCATTATCTCAACTTAGGATTGGGATCTGCTATTTTAATCTGAATGATTATGATAACGCAATTCTTGAGTTGACCGATCCGCTTATTCAAAAACTTGCGCTTGATGAATTGATACAAGCAAAATTCTTTTTGGCAAACTCATTTGTTCGCTTAAAAGAGTATAGTGAAGCTGAGAAGATTTACAAAGAATTATTGAATGATGTTTCTGATAATTCATTTAAAAACAGAATCAGTTATAGTCTTGCCTGGCTAAACTTTCAAACCGGCAAGTATGAAGATGCTTTTGAGACATTCCAAGAGCTGTCTAAAGCAAAGGATGATACTCTTAACATTGCCTCTTTTTTTTGGAGCGGAGAAAGCAAAAGGTATTTGGGTGATTCAAAAACTTCCGATGCTATTTTCAAAGAATTTGTCCAAAAATATCCAGAGCATCAACTTGCATACAAAGCGCAGCTAGGAAGCGGCGCAGTTCATTTAACTCAAAACAATACTCCAAATGCAGAAAGCGCTCTGTTAAATGCTGCTTTAGCGGAAGATAAATCGATCCGAGGCAGAGCTTTCACACTGCTTGGCGAGCTTAGGTTGAATGATAAAAAATTTGATGCAGCAAAAAAATATTTTAACGATGCTGTTAAAATTACAACTGCGATACCGGAATTATACAATCGGGCTTTGTTTGGTCTAGCGGTTGCACAATTTTATTTGAACGATTATAACAATGCAGAAATGAATTTTGAAAGTTTGCAATTACGCGCAAAGGATTTTGAGACCGACAAAGTTAATTTCTATCTCGCCGAAACATATTTAACACTTGGAAAATATTCAGCCGCACTTAAAAATTATAATAGAATTAGATCCTCTAATGAGCAGATCAACAAACAAACATTACTCGGCAGGGCTTATTCGCACTTCAATCTAAATGACTTCCCAAATTCAATTTATTATTTCAACGAATTCATAAATAAATACAGAAACGATCCGAATGTCAACGAAGCGAAACTTCGGCTGGCAGACAGTTATTTTGGCAGCAAGAATTTTGAAAAGGCGAGCGTGATCTACCTCGAACTTTTTACAAGAGATAAGTTGAATGACGATATCGCTTTTTATCAATACGGGCAGTCGTTGTTTAAAGCAGGAAAGGCAGTTGAAGCCATACAAGCGTCCGAAGAATTACAACAAAGATTTCCTCGTTCGAAATATCTGGATGAATCTCAATATCTAATTGGCTGGATACATTTTCAACAGAATGATTTCAGCGGAGCAATAGACAATTACAAAAAGTTGATAGTAAAATATCCGCGCTCGAATTTGAAACCTATTGCATATTATTCTATTGGCGATTCATATTTTAATCTCGGTCTATATGATTCGTCGATAGTATTTTATTCTAAAGTGCTTGAAGAGTTTCCAAACACACCTTACATTTTTGATGCTGTTAATGGAATACAATATGCCTATGTAGCAAAGGAGCAACCCGAAAACGCTGTTTCTTTTGTCGATAATTACGTTGCTGCAAATCCGTCTTCTAAATACAGCGATCAAATTTATTTTAAGAAAGGAGACCTTTACTACAGCCTAGAGAATTATGATTCAGCAATCAAAGCGTATCGAGATTTCATTTCAAGATTTCCAAACAGCATGTTAATAGCAAACGCATATTTTTGGATAGGAAAAAGCGCCGCTAACTTGAAAAATGATACTGAGGCAGTTAACAGTTTTTCTACTGCAAAACAGATCGCAATTAAAAAGGATATTGGAATTTCTGCAGCTATCGAACTGGCAAAAATTTATTCGGATAAAAAACAATTCGATAATGCAATTAAATCTTTAGACGATGCAATCGACGCTAATCCAACTTCCAACCGCGTATCTGAATTGCTCTTTCTTAAAGGTGTAAACGAATCAAAAGCAAATAAAATTGATAATGCTGCTTCAACATTTGATCAGACTATCAGTTATTATGAAGGGACTATCTTTGCCGTAAAAGCAAAAGTTGAATTAGGAATTATTGAGTTGCAGAGAAATAATTTTGAGAAAGCTCAAGCTCTGTTAAAAGAAGTTGGCGAAAGCAGATTGGACGACATTGGCGCACAGGCGCAATATTATTGCGGAGTTTCATTGTTCAATCAAAACAAAATTTCCGATGCGATCACTTCTTTTGTCCGGGTTCGTTCTGTTTTTGCTGTTTACGATGAGTGGTACACTAAATCATTGTTACGGCTTGGAGATTGTTTTATAAAACTTAACGACAAAAAGCAAGCGCGTGAAATGTTCCGTGCTGTTTTAATACGCCATAGCAGCGGCGAATATGCACAAGAAGCCAAAAGGAAAATAAATCAATTATGAAAAAAATTATTGTCATCTGTTTTCATTTTCTCGGCTCTTTAACAGTAGCGCAGACCGAACAGCAAAATATTGAATTGCCCGATTTTGTTATCACAGGAAAACAAAGCATACAGGTTCAAACTGCGGCTAAACCTAAGCCAGAATATATTTCTGTTATTTCAAAAGATTTTTTAATGCCGCAATATTCTCCCGAAGAATTGCCTCTTCTAATTTCTTCTGTGCCTGTTCCAATTCAGCCCAGCATTAAGTCATCCCATCAAATATTTCTCAATAATATCATACTTTCTGCCGGGAAAAATTCACTTCCAATCGGACGGTTGCATTTTACTCAATCATACGAAAATTATCTTTTCTCTTTTAGTGCTTGGGGTTCGAACATAAGAGAATATTTGCCGAAGGCAGGCTACAATGATTCAGGTTTTGAAATGGAACATGATGTTTTTATAAGTACTCGCTCAGATTTCCTCCCCGGCGCTAAGATAAAAATTGGCGCAGATTATTGGCGCGATTCATATAAATTTTTTGCTTCGAAGAATCCTGATTATTTGCGAGAAACAAATAACGGCTCTGCTTTTTTTTCTTTCGAAAGCAAGAACGGACGCTGGATAAATTTTGGCTTGGATGCCAATGGCGGTCTTATCAGCTTAAAAGAGAATGGCTTCAAAGAGACAAATTTAATTTCAAATGCCTTTCTAGAATTCAAGTGGAATAACCAATCTTTTGGTGCGAAAGGAAAGCTGCATAATCAATTACTTGCAAATAGTCTTAGCGGAAAAAACAGTTATAACTTTTTTGCAGGGGAAGCATTCTATAAGAATTTTTCATCAGATATTTTTTGGTTCACGGTCGGCGCTGCATATGCCATGCAAAATGGCAATAAATTTTTAACGCCTACAGCAGCAGTTGAAATGAAATTTAATGATAATATTACTGCCGGCGTTGAATATAAACCGCACGCTGAATTTTTTACAGTAAAAGATTTCTTGAAGAAGAACTATTATTATATTCTCGGCTTAACTGATAATATTCTTACAGAAGTGAAGCTGGATTTTAATGGAATAGTTAAATACGAATTTGAAAAACAATTTTCTGTTTCTCTATCAACAGGATTTTCTAAAGCCGATGGATATTTCTATTTCGAAGACTTCAAAGATCAGGGAATGTTTGATCTCTTTACCTTCAACGGCGCACGTATCATAAAAAGCAAGTTAGATATTTTCTTCCACCCCAATCAGTTCGGTTCATTTTACGGAGAGCTTCAATTTAAAAGCGTAAAAGACCAGAATGATAAAAAAATTCCTTACGAACCAAGTTTATCTTCAACACTACGTTACAATTACAATTTCATTTTTGGTTTCGGTTTTAGCATTAGTTATAAAACTGCAACCGGTATTTATACAAATATTGCAAATACAAACAAGCTGCCGGATTTTCATGATATATCGCTTTCTTTCAGCAAAGAGATTTTGAAGGGATTAAAAGTAACGGCAGACTTTCAAAATATTTTGAATAGAAATAATTTTGTTTATAGATTATATCAAGAAAAACCGTTCGATTATTTGTTAGGTATTGATTATAGTTGGTAGTAATAAATAATATGACTTGAACATGAACTTAGCCGAACTACAAAAACGTGTAGCTGATGTATTAGGAGTTTCAGTATCACAAAAAGAGCTTGCATTCGAAATATTCTCTGAAAAAGTTTCGGAAACTCTTGATGAAGGAATCACTTTAAAAGTGCCCCGAATTGGATATTTCCAGCTTAAATCGATCTCTCAAGATGATAATGGCGCTCATCAGTTGATCTTTTCTCCGCTGCAAGAAGATTTTTCTAAAGAATCAAAAGCTCTTTATTTAACAATTGATCTGATCTTAAAGACTAAAGATTCGTTTGAATTTGATTCCACCGTTTTCAGCATTGGCGTTGGCAAACCTCTTATTCCTCTTGAGGAGAAAAACTTATCTCATGATTCCGAAACATCTTTTGCGATGCTCAAAAAATCGATCGAGGAAAGAGTTAAAGAATTGATCACTGAATCCGATCGCATTCCAAATTTCAGTATTTGGGATGATTATTATAATCGGTCTGAAGAAAAAGAGAAAATGCATACTAATGAAACACAGTCACAACTAACAGAACTTACTCAAGATCTTGATTTTGGCGCGCAAACCTTTCAAACTGAAAGACCGGCACAAATAAGAACTGATTCAGATGAATTGCAAAGTGAGAGTGAAGAAAAAATTGAAGAGAAAATAGTTGAGCCGAGTCTTGATGAACCACTAATTGATAATTTGAAAACTGAAGAACCAGAAGAAACAATTGAGGAAAAGCCGGTTGAAACAAGTTCAGATGAAAATATCACTCGGCTTACAATTTCAGAATTGCTCGATGAACCAACAACTAATTATTTTGATAAAGATAATGTGGAAACTGTTTTGACTGAAATTGAAGCGGCAGAAGATGAAAATCCTATTGATAAATTGTACGGGGACCTAACAAGCGGAACTGAAAATTTAGAAGAGCAATCCACTGTAAAATTTGACGAGGATGAATTTGCCGAAAAAGTGCTGCAATCGGAAGAAACAAAAAATACTTTTGGCGATGAAGAAACAGATGAAGAAAAGCAAGTACCGCTTGAAGTGTCCGATACACTAGAGTTAACCGGCGCTGCGCAGACTAACTCTGATGTTCTGAATAAACTTCTTGAAGAAGATCATACTAAAGAAGAACGGATAGATTGGAACTGGGGTGATGAGTTAAAAGAAGAATTTGGAGTAGGAAGTCCTGATGAAGAAAATATTGACGCAATTCAAAACGAAAAGTTTTTTGAAGAGAGAGACCTTTATGAGGAAGAGGATTTAGGTGAGGAGAAAGCGGAATCTTCAAAGAAGAAAGAGGATGAGTTTTTTCATACTAAAAAACCGAAGAAAGATTTATTTGCCGAGTTAGAAAAAACTTTAAAGAGCGAAATAACTTCAGCTCAAGATGAAAGCACTGCTGATTATGCAGTAGAAGATGAGAGTAAATATGATTTTAAAGATGAAAAAGTAATACTAGAATTCAAAACGCCTCCGCCCAAGTATGAATTCATACAAAAAAAAGAAGTACCAAAACCGAAAAGAATGACTATTCTACTTTCACCCGAAGACAAGCAGCAACCTTTAACACAGGATGAGTTGTATGAAGAGAATACAGTAGAGCAGATTAGTGAAAAGGAAAAATATTTTGGCAAAACATTTTTTATCATCTTTACGGCTTTTGTAGTTGTAACTAGCTTGATCGTTTATATGATCTTTATTCGAGGCACAAAGGAGCAGCAAAGTTCAATTCCAACAGCAGATAATTCAAAAGTTGCTCTCGATTCATCGGAAGCTTATTCTGCAACTTCATCTGAAAGAAAAGACAGTTTTGATTTTGGGTTGGATGAGTTGAGTGATTTCCCTATAACGGCTACACCACCTGTTCCAATTAAGAAAGATAAGACCGTAAATGAAGTGCCTTCCGAACTTCAAAAAAATAATAAGATAAATCCTCAAGAAAAAAAAACAATTCAACAGCAGCAGCCAAGACCTGAAACAAAATCAACTTCGCAAAAGTTAGAGAACAGTGAATTGTACCGAACACTTACGACTGACACAAAAGTGGATAAACTAATTTTTTATGACGGCAAAAATTTCAATTTTCAGGTTTCATCATGGCGGGACCGCATAAAAGCAGAACAAGAAGTTAAACGTTTACGAAGTTTGGGATTCAATGCTTTTGTTGCTGAAGCATTTCTTCCCCAAAAAGGTGGAACATGGTTCCGCATTAGGATCGGTTTTTTCAAATCAAAAGAGGAAGCGCAAGGTTACATGCGCCAACACAGTTTTTAACAAATTAAGGGTAAATCATGAATCTCCTTTCAATGTTTTTAAAAGGCGGAATAATTATGTGGCCTATTCTTATCGGTTCGATAATAGGATTGGCTATTGTAATCGAAAAATTCCTTGTTATCCGCAGATCAAAAATAAATGTTCCAGTATTTTCCATTAAGATAAGAGGGATATTAAAGAAGAAAGATATTGCCGGTGCAATCAATTTTTGCTTGGAAGAAAAGTCTCCCATTGCTAATATTATTCGCAGAGGGTTAAAGAAATATAAATTTGGAAGAAAGAGAGTTATTGAATCTATTGAAGCTGCCGGTAAAGTTGAGATCGGCAAATTAGAAAAAGGATTATCAACGCTTGCAACTATTTCCGGCGCAGCGCCTATGTTAGGTTTTCTTGGCACAGTTACCGGTATGATTACAGCTTTTATGCGAATTCAAGAGTTGCAGGGGAGCGCTAGTCCTTCAGATCTAGCAGGTGGAATTTGGGAAGCTTTACTTACTACTGCTTTTGGTTTGTTGGTGGGCATTCCTGCGCTTGCTGTATATAATTATCTCGTAAGTCTTGTAAATAAAATTGTCTTGGATATGGAAAGGATAGCTACAGATATATTGGACGTGCTTGATGAAACGGGCATTGAAATTATTGATGATGAAGATGAGATGTAGGTGAGCAAATGAAAATCGAATCGTCACGCAAAGTTATAACAACGTTTAATTTTTCATCGCTAACAGATATTGTGATGCTCCTTTTAATTTTCTTTTTGCTCACATCGCAATTCGTTCTTCAAACAGGAGTAAAAGTAAAACTTCCAGGCGCTAAAAATAATGAAGCTGCCCAAACGACAAATTTTGCTGTTACAATTACCGAGCAAGGAAGAATTTATCTGGGCTCTGAAGAGATTAGCTTAATAAGTTTGCCCGGAAAACTTTCAGCGCTAAAACAAAAAGGACAGCTTGAAAACTTGATGATACGAGCCGATAAATCTGTTAAAATCGATCTGATCATAAAAGTAATTGACGAAGCCAAAAGTATTGGCATCGATAAATTCACAATTCAAACAGAGAAGGTATTCTTCTGATGTTTAGAGAGCAGAGAAAGATTTCGGCACTTCTTTCAATTTCTATTCACTTAATTCTTGCAATTATTTTTTTCTTTGTTCATTTTCAAAATGAACCTACTCTTGAAGATTATGTATTGATAGGATTCGGTTCTGGCGGAAATCTTGGCAGTCCATCGCCAATCGGGCAAAATGAAGTCAAAGAATCAAAACCTGTTGAAGAAAAAACAAAACAAAAAGAGATAGAAGAGAAAAAAATTGAACTGCCAAAATCTAAGCAGAAAGATGAAGAGAATATAATTAAAGAATCGAATAGAAAAGAAAAAGAAGAAACACCGCCGAATAAAGTTAAACCTTTAAATCAAGAAGAGGCAAAAAGTAGAGGAAGCGAACTTAACGGCGAAGGAGAAAGCGGTTTTGGTTTTGAATTGGATTTTGGCGGAAAGGGGATGAGAAGAATATACAGTTACATTCTTCCTGAGTATCCTGAAGGCGTTTCAAAAGAGATAGATGTTAGACTTCGCTTTACAATTTTGCCCGATGGAACAGTGGCAAAGATTTTTCCACTCATAAAAGCTGATGCACGTTTAGAATCTGCGGCAATAAATTCATTGCGCCAGTGGCGGTTTGAACCGCTACCATCAAATGCAAAGCAGGTAGAGCAGACCGTTGTTATCACTTTTCCGTATCGGCTTCAGTAAGCTTTTCTGAACTGTAATAAAACCGATAAAAAAAATATTCAACTATCGAAAGAAGCGTTAGCGAGATTGTATCTGCATCAAATTGAATTCCAAATCCTTTGCTGTCAATAAAAATCTTTACAACGGTTGAAGAAATTGACCAGCCCACAGTAAACAAGACAATTATTAAAGCAAGATTAACAAAAGCAGTTGATAGCGATTCTTCCTGCCATTTCTTTGTAAAGATTACAAGAATAAAAATTAAGTGTCCGCTGAATATTAGAGCGGTGATCATTTTAGTTCTCGTCTGAGCGTTTATTCAGTTTGTTATTTAATATTTGTGCGCCTATCAATCCGCCCGCAATACCAAAAATTGAGTTAACCAAAAAGTTGTTCAAAAAGATTGTTAATGTGTAAAGCCATGAAAATCCTTTTGTAATTAAATCCTCGCGAATATTCTGAAATAATTTCAAAACATCCTGTTTTACATCCGAACTTACCGGAAATCCTTCGATCATTTTTTGCATTTGCGGAAAAGCAGCAATGATATCATTATGCTTTGTGATGAAAGTAATTAAGATTTCGAAGACGCTGCCGAACAGTGCAGCATAAATGCCTGTTAGCAAACCGAAGGTAAAAGCTTTTTTAGCGGTTATTCTTTCTATAGATTTATTGGCTCGCTGATCAAGAAGTAGCGATAAAAAAGCAGCAAAAGGAATGAATAAACAACATGCAAAACTTTTGAGTAAAGGGACAATTTGTAAAACCCCGGCTCCGAAGCCGCAAACAATTGCTGAGATGTATTTTTTAATCACGAAGTTATCTCTTTATTTCAATAAATAGCTGATTCAATCCGTTGTAAAGATATAAAAATCCCACCGAACCGAAAAGCAAACCGGTTGTGAAAGCAATTGTTTTTGAGTATGGGTAAAAATTCAAAGAGTGTAAAATCACATCGGATATCATCGGCATTGACGCTAGTATTAAAAACTTTAACTCCATTTTCTTTGCTGTTTTGAAAAGTAAAAATATAGCGCTTGTAAATAAAAGTCCCAGATATATCCCCGTGCATCTAGCACAAACAAAAGTATTTGTAGATGCAAAAGATATTAGTTTATGCTCGTCTTGATGACAAACCAGCGAATAGTTTTTTTTAAGAAATGGAATAGCGTATAGTAGATTTTCATCCAGTTTAACAAAAAAATTTGCAAAAATTCCCGCGAACCAGATAAACAAAATAAAAAACAGAATAATAGAATAGCTGCGACGCATCTTTAATTTATTTTTGTCTGACGATATTGTAAATGTTGATACAGCTTTTCGTTAGCACAAATAATTTTGAGTTGAACAGAAAACTGTCTATTATCTCTTCATCCAGCGATGGAGAGAAGATTTTTGGCGTTAAAAAATCTTCTTCAATATAAGGACTAAAAATTACAGCTACATTGGATTGGTCATTTAATGTTATCGCTTCGAATGTTGCATTTACATTTGCCGGTTCGAATGAAAGTTTGATCTTTTTTCTGCCATTACCAAATTGGTCAAATAAAAATAAAGTTGAAGAATCGAGAACATAAATGTTGGCGTTGCCGGTAATGGCAAATTTCATCGGGTTCGAAAGTGCAAATGTGCCTGCCTCATATCCGCCTATTGTTAATTGAAATTCGCCGCGCAAATTGAATTTTAAAATTCTTTTATTGTCCGAATCAAGAATAAACAGATCTCCCTGATCAGATACTGCGGCGCAAGTCGGATAACTGAATGAAAATATCTTACCGGATTGATAATTGGAAAATTGAGAAAGAAAATTCAAGTCTTTGTCAAAAATCTGAATGCGGTGGTTATTTTTATCGCTCACATACACATTTAATGTGGTTGCAAAAATATCAACCGGATTATCGAACGAAGATCTATCCCAGCCATAACCTCCAATTGTTTTCAATACATTGCCCAGAGTATCTAACTTGATAAGTTCGTTTGTAGAGTTATCGGATACAAAAATGAAACCCTGCGGATTTACTGAAAAAGAGATAGCAGATGTAAACGACCCGATTTGCCCAAAATGGATAAAACTTTGAGCCGAAAATCTCGAGCCGAATAGAAATAGTAAGGTTAACAGGTAAACTTTACTTTTCATTTTTCCTCATACCTCCTCTTAAGTCAATTTTGAACAAAAACATAGGCATACTTTCTGAAAGAAATTTCTTAATAAAAATAATAAATTTTATTAAATTAGTTACGGGCTATCCCATTCTAGAAAATAATTTGAGGAAGCGATGAAAAAAACACTAATATCTTTACTTGCAATTCTACTCATTCTTTCCTCTTGTAAACTAAAAGAAGAAGAAACTAATCCCGTAACGCCAACCGATCCCGTTGTTTCCATAAAAGTAATTAAACCAAATGGCGGTGAATCTATACCAGAGGGTTCGGAATATAAAATTGAATGGAGCGGAACTGGAGTTGCTTTAGTCAAAATACAATATACTGTTGATAATGGAGCTACATGGGCATTGGTTGCAGATAGCATTAAGAATACAGGCAGTTATATTTGGTTTCCGGTACCAAATATAATTTCAAATCAATGTCGTATGCGTATTACAAGTGTTGATAAAAGAAGCTCCGATGAGAGCGATCAAGTATTTAGTATAATTAAAAACACAAATGAAAGTTTGAGAATTACAGCTCCCATTGGCGGTGAAAGTTGGGAAGCAGGTTCTGCTAAACAGATAAAGTGGTTTAGTTCTGGCATTGATTCAGTTAGAATAGAATACACAAGCAACGGCGGGAATAAATGGAATTTGATTGCAATCGATAAGCGTAATACCGGCGTCTATTACTGGGAACCAGTTCCAAATACACCTTCTACTATGGCTAAAGTTAGGATTAAAGATGCAAAAGATGGCATCCCTTCTGCTGAAAGTCCAAATACCTTTACAATTTTACCGGAATCTATGATCAAAGTTTTATCTCCGAATGGCGGCGAAAAACTGATTTTCGGCAAACCGGTAAAGATCGAATGGCTTTCTGAAAATATTGAAAACGTAAAAATTGCTTACACTACAAATAATGGTTTTTCATGGACAACAATTGTTGCAGCTGCGCCCAGCATTGGTTATTACATTTGGACTTCTGTTCCTAATCTGAATTCTAAATTATGCAAGATCAGAATCTATGATGCATTCGATGGCGAGCCAAACGACGTTTCTGATAACACGTTTACTATTTCTAATTTAGAAGATCAATCGATTTTAGTAAAATCGCCTAACGGCGGTGAGTCTTGGGAAGCAGGAACAATGAAAAGCATTACCTGGTTTTCGGTTGATGTTGATTCTGTAATTATTGAATATACAATTGACAACGGTAATAAATGGGTTTTCATTGGCAGAGATAAAAAGAACACTGGAATTTTCTATTGGGACCCAATCCCAAATATTCCTTCTGCTATGGCAAAGGTTCGTATTAAAGATGCAAAAGATGGAATTCCATTTGATGAAAGTGATGCTCCTTTCAACATATTGCCGGAACCTAACATAACGGTTCTTTCTCCAAACGGCGCAGAAATGTGGCTAACTGGAACTAATCAAAAAATTAAATGGATCTCAGAAAATATTGAGAACGTTAAAATTGAATACACAACCAATAACGGACAAAGATGGTTTACTATTGAAGAATCTATACCGAGTATAGGAATGTATGACTGGAAAAATATCCCAAATCATAATTCAGCGCTTTGTAAGGTAAAAATATCGGATGCAAAAGATGGGCAGCCGTCCGACGTATCTAATAATGTTTTCACTATAACGAATCAACTTATCAAATCAATTACAGTTATTTCACCTAACGGCGGTGAAGAATGGCAGGCAGGCACTTCTCAAAACATTATTTGGACTTCGACTGGAATCGCTAATGTGAAAATCGAGTTTACTACTAACAACGGCTTAACTTGGAATATAATTCAAAATAATTATGCTAACACCGGTTCCTTTGAATGGAACGTTCCCAACAATGCTTCTTCTCAATGCAAAGTAAGAGTTAGCGATGCAGTTGATCTTGTTGCCTCCGATGAAAGCAACAATACATTTACAATCAATCCGATCCAATCAATTACTTTAATATCACCAAACGGCAATGAAAGAATTATTGCAGGAGAAAGTTTCAACATACTTTGGAATTCGACCGGTATTAAAAATGTAAAGATCGAATACACTGTTAATAATGGTATTTTGGATATTGATTGGAATGTATTAGTAAAAAGTACGCCGGCTGCCGCTGGTAGTTTTTCTACCTCGTTCACAGAACCATCTAATTTGTATAGAGTAAGAATTTCTGATGCCGATGATGGTTCGCCTATGGTTGCAAGTGCGGGAACTTTTACAGTAATTCCAAAACCTTCCATTAAAGTTATTACTCCTAATGGCGGAGAAAACTGGCTTGTTGGTGAAACTTTTGAAATTAGATGGCAATCCAACAGCATAAGCAATGTAAAAATTGAATTGACTATAAATGGCGGTGCTGTTTGGAGGTCAATTGCAACTAACATTCCAAGTAATGGTATTTATAATTGGAAAGTTGATAGTACACTAATTGATTTTCGTTCGGACCTATGTAAAATAAAGATCAGCGACTTCGATCCATTAGAACCGAACAAGAATCGTGCTGTTGATGAATCTGATGGTTTCTTCTCGATCCATCCTAAGACTAAATTGTTACGAATAAAAACACCAAATGGCGGTGAACAATGGGCGTATAATGCTTATCAACGTATAGAATGGACGTCCGCCGGAATTACATCCGTTAAGATCGAATATACCTTAGATAACGGAATGAGCTGGCAGTCTATTAGTGAAAAATATCCGTCAACCGGCGCATACGATTGGAACCCGCCAAATATTGTTTCTTCGTTAGCAAGGATAAGAATAACAGATGTTAGCGCAAATGCAGGCGCTATTCCATTAGATGATGTGAGTGATTCGTATTTCAGTTTGACCGCCGGATCACCTTTTATTACTATTGTTAAACCGGATGGCGAAACAATATATGTTGACGTAGCATATAACATTATTTGGAATAACTCTGACGAAATTACTTCAGTGAACCTAGAATATTCTTTGGATAACGGTTTAACATGGACTGCAATAATAGGACTACTGCCGCTGACACCTGAGAAATACCAGCACGTATATAGTAGTTGGACACCGACAGCAGCAGCACGTTATGCAAGGATAAGAATTAGCGGTGGAGGAGTAACAGCAATTAGTAGTGTTTTCGAAATACAAAAAAAACAGTAGTTTGTAAAATTATTGCTAATATTATGCAAAAAGGTGTTTCTAACTAAAAATTGAAACACCTTTTTTGGGGAATAATCCGGTATTATTGAGTGAATGAAAAAAATAATTAACATACTTGCTGAATCATTCTCCAAAGTTTTACCTGCCGAACCTATTAGAATTACTTTTTCCCGCATTAAAACATTTTTATTCCTTCTTTTTATACTTCTTATTAGCACTTTAATTTACTTGCGGAGCCAAAACAAAAATGAATTGGAATTGCTCAAAGCAGAGCATCATAAAATGCAATTATTGATCAAAGATTATTTGGATGATATGAGCTATAGTAAAATAGGTCGCGGTAAATCTGATGAGATAAATGAAAAAATTTTGTTTTACAAAAAGAGATTAAACATTATTGAAAAAGATATAAATAGAATGAAGAACGTTTGGTTTCTGGAATAAGTTAATTATTTTTGCCTAGAAATTTTTACTGCCCCGTGGTGTAATTGGCAACACGTCTGACTCTGGATCAGAAGAGTTCAGGTTCGAGACCTGACGGGGCAGCTAAGATTTTCAATTCTTCTTTTTAACGAAATACTTTCAAAAATTGTAAGGGAATTAATGTTAACGCGGCAACTAGGAAAGAACGGACCCCACTTAACTATAATCGGCTTTGGAGCTTGGGCAGTTGGCGGACCATGGGAATGGGGATGGGGCAAAGTTGATGATTCTGAATCTATTCGTGCAATTCAAACAGCGATTGATTATGGAATAAATTGGATTGATACAGCCGCCGTTTATGGATTTGGTCACTCGGAAAAAATTGTTGCAAAAGCAATTAAGGGGAATAGAGATAAGATTTTTATTGCTACCAAATGCGGCTTAGTTGATGATGGAGCCGGTCACGCTGCAAATAACAATAAACCGGAAAGTATCAGCAAAGAAATAGAAGATAGTTTGAGAAGATTAGAAACTGATTATATTGATTTATATCAGATACACTGGCCCGATCCAGAAACGCCCGTTGAAGAATCTTGGCTGATGATGGCAAAGTTAAAAGAGGAAGGAAAAGTTCGCTTTATTGGCGCTAGTAATTTTGATGTGCCTCTTATTGAAAAATGTATGCAGATTGCGCCGGTTCAATCTCTACAGCCGCCATATAGCATGATAAGAAGAGAATACGCCGAAGAAGTTCTACCATATTGTTTAAGAAATGAAATTGGTGTAGTTGCTTATAGCCCGATGCAAGCCGGATTATTAACCGGAAAATTTAATATCAATAAACTTGCGCCGGATGATTGGCGTTTAAAAGGAAATTATTTTCGTGAACCAATTTTAGGTAAAGCATTAAACTTAGTTGAAAAATTAAAACCCATTGTTGAAAAGCAAAACAGGTGTGTTGGACAGCAGGCAGTAGCTTGGGTTTTGCAGAATCCCGCTGTTACTTCTGCAATTGTCGGTGCTCGTAATGAAGTTCAAGTAAAAGAAAATATTAAAGCCGCAGAATACGTGATGACCGATGAAGAAATGAAAATGATTGATGAACTTCTAAAATTCTATCAGTTATAGAATTTGAAATTGGATGCTGTCGTGTTTATTCTTTAAGATCTTTATCTGAAATAAAAAATTGAAAAGCAAAAAAGGCGCGTTCGTCTAGTGGTCCAGGACGCCGCTCCCGATAAAAT
>DYHW01000002.1:387081-406514 GCA_020723965.1 Melioribacter sp.
TTAGAATAAATAAAAAGCAAAAAAGGCGCGTTCGTCTAGTGGTCCAGGACGCCGCTCCCGATAAAATCGGGACGGAGATCACGGGAAAAATTGTAGGAAGTAATTATTAGAATAAATAAAAAGCAAAAAAGGCGCGTTCGTCTAGTGGTCCAGGACGCCGCCCTCTCAAGGCGGAGATCACGGGTTCGACCCCCGTACGCGCTACAATTTTTTTATTTTAGAAAATAATTTAGATCACGGGTTCTCCCAAAGGGATTCCTTCGGAAGACCCCCGTACGCGCTACTGTAAGGGAAATTAAATTTCCCTTTTTATTTAATTGTGCTAACTTGTTAGCTTAATTGACGGCGGGCTGAAGCTTACGCTGCAGAAAAAAATTATGAATCGATTTGAAAGACATATTTTTGTTTGCGAAAATAAAAGAGAACTTGCCCATCCGCGCGGGTCTTGTTCTGAAAAAGGATCCGTTGAGATACGTGAGTTATTTAAGAAGCGGCTAAAGGAATTGGGACTCAATTCCAAAGTTCGCGCTAACAGCTGCGGTTGTCTGGATGCTTGCGAGTTTGGTCCTTCGGTAGTTGTTTATCCGGAACAAGTTTGGTACGGCGGAATTAAAACGGAAGATGTTGAAGAAATTATTCAAAGCCACATAATCAATAATCAACCTGTAGAAAAATTTTTGATTAGAGATAAAAGATTTTTGAACAATGATTGAGCATGCAGAAAAAGCTAGAGTCAAAAAAATATTTGATATTCTTTCCAAAGTGTATCCTGCTGTGCGTTCTGCACTGGAATATTCATCGCCATTCCAATTATTAGTAGCAACAATTCTTTCTGCACAATGCACTGATGCACGCGTTAACATTGTTACTAAAACTCTTTTTAAAAAATACAAAAAGCCGGAAGACTATCTTAATGTTTCGCAAAATGAACTTGAGAAAAATATTTTTTCAACCGGCTTTTACAAACAAAAAGCGAAAAATATTCGTAATTGTTCTGCCTATTTAATTGAAAGACACAAAGGTAAAGTGCCGGCTGACTTTGAAGCGCTTGTAAAACTTCCTGGTGTAGGAAGAAAAACTGCTTCGGTTGTTGCTGGCAACGCGTTTGGAATTCCTGCCATTGCCGTAGATACACACGTAAAACGATTATCGAATCTTCTCGGGTTCATCAGTTCTCAAGATACAACCAAAATTGAACTGCGATTAAAAGAATTACTTCCTGAAAATTATTGGATCAATTCATCGCACCTGCTGGCAACCCACGGAAGAAATATTTGTATAGCTCGAAAACCAAAATGTAATGAATGTGCAGTCGGACTTTATTGCCCTTCATTCAATTCCAGATTAAAAAAAACGGAGTAAAAAAATGAACGACGATTTTGTAAGAGATAGAGATAATTGTTTATCAATTCTTCAAGAATATACAAAGAGCGATAGTTTGCTTAAACACGCTTTTGCAGTTGAAACATGTGTGCGGGCTTATGCAAAAAAGTTTGGCGAGGATGTTGAGTATTGGGGTAACGTTGCGCTACTGCATGATTTTGATTATGAAATGTTTCCGAGCGCAGAAGTACATCCATTCAAAGGTTCAGAAATTCTAAAAGAAAAAGGATTCGATGAAAAATTCCGGAATGCTATTATGTCACATGCCAATTACACAAATATTTCCCGCGAAACTCTTTTGATGAAAACGCTTTTTGCGTGCGATGAACTTGCAGGTTTTATTACTGCGGTTGCTTACGTAAGACCTAGCAAATCTATCGATGAAGTTGAAGTTAAATCTGTTCTCAAGAAAATGAAAGATAAAGCGTTTGCTCGTGCGGTTAACAGAGATGAGATAATCGAAGCAGCCGATGAACTGGGCATTTCTTTGGAAGAACATGTTCAGTTTTGCATAGATGCTATGAAAGAGAATAAACAAATTTTAGGATTGTAGTGGAATTAGTAATAGTGTATTGATTGCTGTTGTCAAAAGCGTTATATAGATTATCGAAGCGCATTGGATATAAAACTTTATAATTGTCTTGACAAGTGTGTATATCTTATATAAATTTTGCTCGGAAATTTTGGAGAAATATTATAGAGTATTCATTTACCGCTTTTGAATCACTAATTCAGAATAAAATTTTTTTAAACAGTTAAACACAAATTCAATAGCGCGATGAAACTTAAAAACTTTATAATATTTCTTTTTTTTATTCTCTTTACTTCTGCGGTTTCGCAGGACCTCAAGTTATTATCCTCTAATAATTCCTCTGTTGTTTTTGAGTACAAACCATTTTACCGTGATACAAGTTTTGTTATCGCAAACGGGCAGCAGTACATTAAGATTAAATTCCTTGGCGGTAAAGTAGAGAACATTACACAAATAGGAATGCCGCAATCTTCTGTTAAAGAATTTAATATAGGAGTTCCTTCAGAATTTGGGAATACTATTCAGATATTATCAGAAGATTATTCGACAATTAACGGGAAATATCTGCCCGTTCCTCAGCTACTGAAAGATTCCCTCTCTTATAAAGATGAATATATTGAAGCGGATAATTACAACGAAAACAGATTTACAGAGACTGTTACTTTTGGTGAATATGGACTAGTAAGAAACCTGCCTGTGCAAACAATCAAGATCTATCCCGTACAATTCGATGCTTTCTCAAATAGTATCAGACTTCTAAAAAGAATAATTTTCAAAATAAATTATGCGTCTGCTGCCGTAAGAAAACAAAAGATAGAGGATGATACATATCAGTATCTAGTTTTGAATTGGGATGTTGCAAAAAATTGGGGCGAACCGGAAAGCCGTCTTCAAAAAATTTCCAGCTCTCTTCTTCCGAGCGGTGTCTGGTATCGTTTCGAAACCGCTGAAGAAGGCATCTATAGAATTGACAGAACATTTCTGCAAAATCTGGGAATCGATTTGAACACACTCGATCCGAAGACAATAAAAATTTACGGTAATGGCGGCTACGCTTTGCCGGAAGAACTTAGCAAATCGAAAAATACTGGTCTAATTGAAAATACTGTTCTTGCTGTTGGCGAGGATGATGGAAAATTTGATGCAAGCGATTATATCTTATTTTATGGAAGACCGCATGAATTTTGGGAATACGATGTTTTGTCAAGAAAGATTCTCCGCGTTAAAAATCCTTATTCAAAAAAGAATTACTATTGGCTAACGTTTGGCGGCGCAAACGGAAAACGAATGAGCAATAAAGCTTCATTAAATATCCAAGGCGCTTTTCAACAGCCCAATACAATTGCATTTAAGAGTTATGAAAAAGACAGCACAAACCTTGGCTCTACAGGCAGAGAGTATTTTGGAGATCAGTTAGACGTTTCACTCAAAAGCAGAACATATATCAATTCATTGAACGGCATTGTGCCTTCCACGCCGGTTTACTATAAATTTAGAGTTGTGAATGCTTCCGAACCACGAATAAGCTTCCAAGTTGAAGAAAGCGGAACTAGAATTTATTCTTCCACTTTGTATGGGACAGTTCAATATATTTATGGAAGAGACGATATTGGTACTGCTGCTTACTTCGGGCAGCTTGCAAATGAAAGGAGTGTATTGAGACTATCCATTCAAACCGACTCTAAAAGCGCAAAAGTTTTTCTCGATTATTTTGAAATAACTTATCAAAAATTACTAAAAGCATTTAACGATAATCTTCTTTTCTTTTCGAAGGACACTACTGCAGCAATTGAATACACTTTGAGCAATTTTTCAAACAGCGGCATTCAGACGTTTGACGTAACTGATTTTGCCAATGTAAAATTGATCACTAATGCAGCTATCAGCGGCGGGCAGTTCAAATTCCAAATGTCCGAGAAGAGAAACGAAGTGAAAAAATATTTAGCATTAATTTCGTCACAATACAAAACTCCGGCTAATCCTCTTAAGATAGAAAACTCGAACATAAGAGAGAATTTAACAGGCAGCGAGTTAGTTGTAATTACTACCAAAGAATTAAAAACTCAAGTTGATAGATACGCGAATTACAGAGCGAACCAATCGCCTAATAAAATCTCTACTTCCGTTTTTTATGTAGATGAAATAATGAATGAATTCAGCGGCGGATTATTGGACCCAACGGCAATAAGAGATTTTTTAAAATTTGCTTATGAAAGCTGGCAGACAAAACCGTTCTACCTTTTATTATTTGGCGATGGCACTTATGATTATCTTAATACAGTAAAAGACAACAAAAATCTTGTCCCTACATATCAAACGGTTGAATCATTGGATGCTATTTATTCTTCTGTGATGGACGATTATTATTCTCGTATTGTTGGCGATGATCGGAAAGCTGATCTGGCTGTTGGACGACTCAATGTTAATTCACTTAAGGAAGCAGAAGTAGTTATAGATAAAATCATTAAATATGAGATGCAATCCGATAAAGGAAGTTGGAAAAACATAATTTCTCTTGTTGCCGATGACGCTTTTGCAAGCAAAGGAGAATATGAAGGAAGTATCCACACTGCTCAATCAGAAACGTTGGCGCAATTGATTCCCTCTAGCTTTGATTTGAACAAAATTTATCTTGCCGCTTATCCTACTTTTTTTTCGGGGCTTGGAAGAAGAAAACCGGAAGTTAATAAAGCGATCATCAACGCTATAAACGATGGAACTTTGATCCTGAATTTTACTGGGCATGGCAATCCGGAATTATGGACGCATGAAGTTGTTTTTGAAAAATCTGCTTCTATTCCGCAATTAAAGAACAACAATTATTTTTTCTTAACAGCGGCAACCTGCGATTTTGGCAGATACGATGATCCAATAGAACAGAGCGCAACTGAAAATTTGATGCTGCTGAAAAATTCCGGTACTATTGGCGCATTCACAGCAGCTCGTGTTGTATATGCCAGCGATAATGCCGAAATAAATGAAATGTTTTACTCGAATATTTTTAGACCTAGAGAAAATGGAATTTTGCCAATTAGAATTGGTAAAGCATATTTTTTCACTAAACAGATACGCACAAACCAGAACGATGAAAAATTTCATCTCTTTGGCGATCCGACAATCAGATTAGATATGCCGCAGCTTCCGGTTAATATCGATTCATTGAACGGCAGGCCGGTTACTTCTACGGTTCAGATTAATGCGCTTGGACAGGTTAAGATTAAAGGCACGGTTAGAAAAGCCGATGGAACAATAAATCCTCTGAATGGAGAAGCGCTTATAAGCGTTTACGATTCCGAACGCTCTCTTGAGTTAAAAGAAATGAACTACTCTATTACGCTTCAAGGCGGGTTGATATTTCGCGGTAAAGCTTCTGTATCAAATGGTAATTTCAATACCGACTTTGTTGTTCCCAAAGATATTTCCTACGAAAATAAAAGAGGAAAAGTTATCTCTTACATTTATAATGAAAGTATTGACGGAATTGGTTTCACAAATAATGTTATTGTTGGCGGAACAAATCCTAATGCTGTTAATGATGGTAAAGGTCCTGAAATACAGATTTTTTTTGATGATCTGAAATTTGAAAGCTCTTATTTGGTCAACAAGGATTTCCTCCTCTTGGTAAAACTTTCTGATCAAACCGGATTGAATACAACAGGCACCGGTATTGGTCATAAATTGGAAGGCATTATCAACGATGATGAAAACAACACATACGATTTTACAAACAGCTTTGTTGGCGATCTGAATTCCGGCGGAAGATCGGGACTAATAAAATACCAATTCAATGATAAGGAACCGGGCGATTATAAAATAAAAATTAAAGCATGGGACGTATTCAATAACTTCTCTTCTCAGGCGGCTTATTTCACGGTTATTTCAGCAGATAAAGGAATTGTAATTCGAAACTTAGTTAATTATCCAAATCCATTTTCTTCTAACACAACATTTACATTTCAGAACAACATTAGTTCGCCTATCGATGTGAAAATAAAAATCTATACAATTGCCGGCAGAATGATAAAGCAGCTTGAAGTATGGAATCTTTTGGATAGATTTGTTCGTATCGATTGGGATGGTAGGGATGCAGATGGAAATCAACTTGCCAACGGAACGTATCTTTATAAACTGATAGTTGACTCTGCAGACGGAAAGTATAAAGAAAGTGTTCTTGGGAAATTATCTGTAATTAGATAAAATTTTGTATTCAATTTAGATTTTTTTCACGTGGAGGCAGTAAAAATGAAAAGAATATCGATGCTTTTGATCGTGTGTGCATTGATTATGTCATACGGAAATTTAAAAGCTCAGGGCGAAGCCGCAGTTCCGTTTCTCTTAATTGCGCCCGATTCTCGTGCCGGCGGGATTGGTGAATCCGGCGGAGGATTGGCTGATAATTCCTCAGCAATTTTTTGGAATCCCGCCGGTATTGCATTCTTAACCGGTTCGGAATTTGGATTTACTCACAGCGAGTGGCTCCCCCAATTTAAACTTGACCTGTTTTATGATTATGCAACTTATCGCCAGTACATAGATGATTTGGGCGGAAGTATAACAGCAAGCATTACTTATATGAATTACGGAGAATTTGTAAGAACAGGCTCAAATGATCCGACACCGCTTGGAACATTTCGTTCTTTTGATGCTGCATTAACTCTCGGTTATGCAACTAAAATAGGAAACGATTGGGGCTTGGGCTTCAACTTTAGAGTCATCCACTCTCGCCTTGCAGATAAGCCAACAGAAGAAGAACAGGGGAAAGGTGTTGCTACTTCAGTTAGCTTTGATATCGGAACTATGTGGAGACCTGAACATTTGGAAATTCCTTTTGTTGGTAATTTTGGAAATAGATTTAGCGCGGGTATAAATCTGAGTAACATCGGTCCAAAAATTTATTATATCGATCAAGCGCAGGCGGACCCTATTCCAACTAACTTCCGTCTTGGTTTTGCTTTAAGACCTTTTGAGGATGAATTTAACTCTCTCACATTAACGGCTGATTTCAGCAAACTTCTTGTTGATAAGGGGGAAGCTTTCAGAGGAAAGATTGATACGACAAAGACTCAGAAAAGAAAAGAATTCTATGAAACGCTCTTTACAGCGTGGGCTGATCAACCTTTAAGAGAAGAGCTGCGCGATATAGTTACATCTCTAGGGCTAGAATATTGGTATGGTATCCCGTCTGAATTTATGTTTGCTCTGCGCGCAGGATTTTTCTATGAAGACCCTGATTATGGAAACAGGAAGTTTGTTACTCTCGGCGCCGGTATTAGATATGACATGTACGGCTTCGATTTTGGCTATATAACCACTGATGTCTTCAAAGGGAGCGAAAACCATCCGCTCAACAATACACTTCGCTTTTCAGTGTTAATTGGCTGGGGCAGTGTTACAAAACCAACGCAAGGGTTTCCGCGAGGGATTTAACCTGAAATGAAAAAACTATTTATTGCTTTAGCCCTACTTTTAGGATTGAGCAGTTCAACTGCTCAATCTTTTGTTGGAAGATTGAACCTTAATCTTTATGATGCTCCTAAACTTCTAACAGAAAGAGATACATTAAAAATTCTTGCAGTGATGGTTGAATTTCAGAAAGATAACGATCCAAATACTTTTGGAAATGGAAAGTTCGGGTCAGTCTATTCAAAAGAT
This sequence comes from Melioribacter sp., assembly GCA_020723965.1. GTDB lineage: Bacteria > Bacteroidota > Ignavibacteria > Ignavibacteriales > Melioribacteraceae > DYHW01. The sequence goes on from DYHW01000002.1 coordinate 394,649, forward strand.
TACGGCGATACAATAATAGATCCGCTGCCTCATGATGCAAATTATTTTGCAGATCATCTTGAGTTTGCTAAAAATTATTACCAAAAAGTTTCCGGCGGAAAAGTCAATATCTCTTATAAGGTCCTTCCGCAAATTATTACAGTTTCTAAAATCATACGCGAATATTCTCTGCCAATTAAAAATTCTAAAGATTTGACTAATCTTGGTAAATTTGCGCAAGAAGTTTGGCATTTAGTTAATTCTGTTTATCCCGACATCGATTTTTCTAAATACGATCTCTTTACAGTTTTTCACGCTGGTGTTGGCGGCGATATTAAATTGGATGCAAGCAGCGTGAACGATAGAGACCTCCCTTCTATCTATCTCGGAACAAAAACCTTAACAAATATTTTCGGGTATAATTTTACAGGCTTTCCCGTAAACAACGGAAAGTTTTTTATTAAAAATACAATGATACTGCCATGCACAGAATCTCGCGAGCAAGATATGATTGGCGGTAAAGTATTGTGGCAATTTTCTATTAACGGAATTCTTGCGGCTAACATTGCTTCACATCTTGGCTTGCCCGATCTTTTCAACACTGAAACCGGGACCACCGCTATAGGAAGATTGGGATTGATGGATGGCGATAGTTTTTTTGCATATAATGGTGTATTTCCGCCTGAACCTTCTCCCTGGGAAAAAATTTATTTGGGATGGGTTAAGCCTGTTACTCTTTCAATCGAAGATAAAAAGGTTAACCTTGCCGCTAAACTTGCTGCAAGTCTTAACGACACAACAATTTTGAAAATACCGATCAATCCTTCGGAATATTTTTTGGTTGAGAACCGCCAACGCGATTCGAAGAAAGATGGAGTTATTATTACTTATAAAGTTAAGGGGGTAACTGAGGTAATTCGTTTTAATAAAGATACAACCCGCTTTAACTACATAAATGTTGAAGCATTGAGAGGTGTGATAACCGATGTTGATGAATTTGATTGGGCTGTCCCGGGTAATGGAATTTTGATCTGGCATATTGATGAAAATGTGATAAAAGAAAAAATAGCAGATAATAAAATCAATGCCGAGATAAAACGGAGAGGCGTTGACGTTGAAGAAGCAGATGGCATTCAGGATATTGGCACAGAATATTTTGATGTTTTGTCTCAATCTTATTTATCTAGAGGCGCTTCTGAAGAAGATTTTTGGCATGCCGGCAATAAAACAAGATATTATAAAAATAGATTTGCGCCGGATACTAAACCAAATACAAACTCGAACAGCGGGGCTAACAGTCTTATTTCAATAGAAAACTTTTCTCCCTCTTCAAACAGAATGAATTTTAGAGTTTCGTTTAATTATGCCAGCATTAAACTGCTCTCAACTTCCAAATTAGATTTTTTAATTAAGCCTGCAGCTATTCAGACGCTGCATGAAGGCGTTCAAACGAAAATATTTTATGCCGTTGATAATGGCAGACTGTTGCAGTTCGATCACAAAATGACGCTGTTAAATTCTTATGATAATTTTAGCGATAAAAATCTTGCGCTCTTTTATTTTTCCCCTTACGAATATGTTGTTGGCTCGACTGGCAAAAAGCTTAATATACTTCGGCGTAGATTAGATATGCAGAGAGAAGAAACAAAATCATTTTCTCTTCCGGCAGAAATTTCTTCGCAGATCGTTATTTCGGGTTCATCTGTCGGGCCAAAAATATTAGCCGGACTTTCAGACGGGCAAATAGTTAACTCAGATATAGAAACTCTTTGGCAGACAAATCAAATCGCAGGCAGTTCATATTTTAAAGCTGCATCTGAACCGATAACACAAATTGCCGCAAATTATTTTTATGACGGGTTCTATTCTTTCATCACTTCAAAAAGTTTTTATACTGCGCACGGCGGTTCGTATAATTTTCCCATGAAGACAAAAAAATTAGTTCTGACCAAAAATCAAGCTGGAAATAATATCAGCATAGTGCTTACTGAAGAAAATAATTTCTACATTTTTGATTCAGGCGGCTTGATCAGCAATTTTACGATAAAATCCAAAGATGCGGCCGGCTCTTTTTCGATGGCTGATCTCAAAAATGATAAAATGAACTACATCATTTTGAACAACGGCATTGCTGTTGAAGCTTATAACATACATGGCAAACTTGCAGAAAATTTTCCGTTCGTTGATCTCGGCGGTGTTAAGTTTAAAGGGACGCCTGTTTCTGCCGATTTGAATCTTGATGGCGCTGCAGATGTGATCTCATTTTCTGAAAACGGAAACGTTTATGCAATCGACGGTAAAACTGGAAAGATTTTGGCTAACTATCCCTTATCTGCTGGAACTTTAGGCGCAGTAACTCCTTCATTCTATAAAATTCAAATTGATCCGAATAAAAATGAAGACCAATTTTTAGCATTGGGCTTAGTCGATTCAAACAATAATTTTTATTCATGGGCTGTTTCAAAACCAACAAGCAGTGTTTCTTGGTCATCTGAATATGGCGGCAGCGCTAACAATTCTTTTATTAAAAGTTCATCTTCGGTAAATGAAATTAGAGATTTTTTTCCTGCAGAAAAAGCATACAATTGGCCTAATCCAGTTTATAGCAATGCAACTAATATCCGTTATTACGTTAGCGAAGATTCGAATGTGAAAATAAAGATATTCGACCTTGCCGGCGCTCTTGTTGATGAGTTAGATGGAAGAGGCAGAGGCGGTTTTGATAACGAAGTTATTTGGGATGTTTCAAAAATTCAAAGCGGCGTTTATTATGCGCAGATCGATGTCAGAAGTGAAAATGGAAAGTCAGCCAATAAAATCATAAAGATTGCCGTTATTAAATAATAATTCAAATCTTGCTGCACCCCTATGAAAAAGATTTTATTCATTTTTATTTTTATTCCGATTATTTCAATAGCTCAGTTTAACGAGTACCAGCCCGATTACGAGTGGCTGACAATTCGAGGGAAAAAGATTTTTGTGCATTATCATCCGGAAGCCGAAAGAACAGCGCGCACAGTTGCAAAAATTGCCGATGAAATTTGGGAACCGGTCACTTCGCTTTACGATTACGAACCCGAAACAGTTCACTATGTAATTAAAGATATAGACGATTATTCCAACGGAGCAACTTATTTCTTCGACAACAAAATTGAAATATGGGCAAGCGCGCTCGATTTTGATCTGCGCGGTTCACATAATTGGCTGCGCAACGTAATATCGCACGAGTTCACGCACATGGTGCAAATTCAGGCTTCGATGAAAATGAATAGAAGCATTCCTGCAATTTATTTGCAGCTTATGAATTACGAAGATAAACGCCGCCCCGATATTCTTTACGGCTTCCCGAATTTTATCGCATCTTATCCTATAGCAACTATAAATATTCCGGCTTGGTTCGCAGAAGGCACGGCTCAATACATGCGGAAAGAATTTAATTATGATGATTGGGATAGCCACCGTGATATGATCTTACGTTGTTACGCACTCGATAATAAAATGTTAACGTGGAATCAGATGGGTGTGTTCAATAAAACTTCGCTTGGCAACGAATCGGTTTATAACTCTGGTTTTGCGCTTACGCTTTATATTGCACAAAAGTATGGCGAAGAAAAATTAAAAGAGATTTCCAACAAACTTAGCAAGAAAACAAATTTTACAATCGATGCTGCATTCAAAGAGCTGCTCGGGAAAAACGGAAATGAAATTTACGACGAGTGGAGCGCGTTTTTAAAATCGAATTACAGAGAAAAAATTAAAGATGTTGCAGCCAACCGGGTAGAAGGAATTGTTATTGCAAATGAAGGATTTGGAAATTTTTATCCCGCTTTTTCTTCTGACGGAAAGAAAATGCTTTACATTACGAATAAACATAACGATTACTTTGCTTTATCTTCAATTTATGAAATGAATTTGGAAACGAAGAAAGAGAAAGCGCTTGTTAACGGTGTTCGGTCTTCTGTAGTTTATTTGCCTAAACAAAATAAAATCTTATATGCCAAGCTGAGCCAAGATAACCCTCGTATGACAAACATTCATGATCTTTATCTTTATGATATAAATAAAGATGACGAAGAAAGAATTACATTTGGTTTGCGCGCTAACAATCCTAATATATCATCAGACGGCGGTAAAATTGTATTCTTGTTTCAAAAAGATGGCTCAACTAATATTGGCATTGTGAACAGCGATGGAAAAGATTTTAAGAAACTCACTTTTTTCGAAAATGGCGAACAAGTATTCAATCCAAAATTCTCACCAGATGGAACTTACATTGTATTTGGTTATTCTCTTCACAATAGCAGAGAAATTGCTAAGGTAAATGTTGATGGAAGCGGTTTTGAATTCATTATTAAAAATGGTTTTGATAATAGAGATCCGGTTTTTGATGCGGAGGGAAATTTAATTTATGCTTCCGATGAAACAGGCATTTTCAATCTTTACAGATATGATCTTGCAAAAAAGCAATCGAAGCGGATAACTAATGTTCTAGGCGGCGCTTTTTATCCAAGCGTTGATTCCACCGCCAATATTCTTTATTCAGGGTATACTTCAGACGGATTCAAAATATTTTATCTTTCTGTTGACGAACAACAAAAAGTTGATGAATCGAAAAATTATGTAAGGGTTATCAACCCTCCTTTGAACCAAGACAGACCGAAAGGAGATTTAACTAAGTATGATATCAATGGATTAAAAAATTTTAACGACTATGAAATTCCTGATTTTGCCGCTCAGAAATATTCCGGTTTTTTCACGCGTTTAAGTTTTGTTCCTTTCGTTCGGTTCGATAACTATAATACCTCTAATTCCAGTTTTGATAAAATTAAACCCGGATTATATTTTATCTCGAATGATATGCTGAATCGTTATAGTCTATTTGGCGGCGGAGCAATCAACAAACGTTTTGAACGGGATCTCTTCTTGAGTTTCGATTACCGCGATAAACTTCCACTCATTTACAATCTCGGGTTAAAACCTGAAATGAGCTTTGAAATTTACAGCATCAGCAGAAAAACTAACGTCCCTCTTGTTTTCGATCCTCTTGATCCAACATTGACAACAAACGTGGATGTTGCCTATAATTTGTTCGAGTTCGATATTATTGCCCGCCACAAGATTATTAACGATGCAAACAAGCTTGAACTAAGATTCATTTATAGCGACTATACTGCTACGCTCGGCAGTTTTATTTTTCCAAACACTACTCTTCTTTATCCCACTACTAAGGATACTTATCTTATTGGTCAAGAACTGCAAATCAAATATTCGCACGAAAATATTAAGCCAACAACTGATTCTGATATAAATCCGGTTGGAAGAAAGATCGAATTCGAATATGGTTTCGAAATGAACCGTTACAATCCCGATGGTTCTTATGAAATTTCTGACGGAATCTTAAAACCTCTTTACAAAAATTTTAACTTTCATCGTGTTGAATTAAACTGGAAAGAACATGTTGAACTAATAAAAGACCAAACGCTTACAGCGCAATTACGAATTGCTTCAATTATTGGCGCTACAGTTCCGGACTTTTTCGATTTTTATCTCGGTGGTTTGATCGGTATGAAAAGTTATCCGTTCTATTCGATCAGCGGAAATAAACTTGGATGGTTAAATGTCACTTACCGGTTCCCGCTGTTCAAAGAAATTGATAGTTGTATCGGACATCTATACATCGATAAAATATATTTTTCAATTTACGGAGATTACGGCAATGCGTGGAACGGAACTATGCCTTTGTTATCAAATTTGAAGAGAGGCGCCGGCGCCGAGATCAGAATTAAGATGAACTCGTTTTATCTTTTTCCTACTAGTTTGTTTTTTAACGCTGCATATTCGTTCGATACAATTTCAAGAAATATTCTTAATGAACGTATTACTTACGGAAAAGAGTGGAGCTTCTATGGCGGTATTCTTTTCGATTTCAGTCTTTAAAAAAATATTTGGTTAGTTGATGAGGAAAATCTTTCTTCTGCTTCTGTTTGGCTGTTTCTTTCTTTTTAACAGCGGTAATTTGCTTTTTGCACAAACAAAAGAGCAGAATATATTGGTTGGTTCTTTATGCTTCGATTCAAAAATATCGTTCGAAAATTCCTCCAAAATATTTTTAGATGAAAAAAATAATTGGAATGAAAAACGGAAATCTCCTTTTCTTGCTGCTGCGCTTTCTTTAGCTTTGCCCGGCGCGGGGGAGTTCTACAGTGAAAGTTATATTAAATCAACAGTATTTATTGCAATTGAAGCAGCGGCAATTACTGTTGGGCTTATATATGATAAAAAGGGAGATAACCAAACAATTTTCTTTCAAAATTTTGCCGATGCTAACTGGTCTGTTGAACGTTATGCAAGATGGACTATCAAAAACGCGAATCTGATTAACAGTAAAATTGATCCTGCTCAATATCAACTATTCAATGCCAATGGAAAAGTGAATTGGAATGAACTTAATCGTTTAGAAAGCGATCTCGGTTCTTATTATTCTCATCGCCTTCCGCGCAAAGGAGATCAGCAGTATTACGAACTCATTGGAAAGTATCCGCAGTTCAATGTTGGCTGGAATGATTTTGGGGATGAAAACACTCCCTTTAAATATGGCGACCCGCTTACTAAAAATTTTCTCTACTATTCTAAAGAACGCGGAAAAGCAAACGACTTTTATAATATTGCGGCAAAAGCTGTTGTTGTTGTAGTTGTTAATCACATTTTTAGCGCTATTGATGCAGCATGGTCTGCAAGCCGGTTTAATAAAAATTTAGAATTGCGTGCAAGTATCCAAAAATTTGATGAAAGGTTTAGGACTGTATACTATCCGCAGTTAAATTTACAGTATAGATTTTAAAATTATTTGTGTAAGAAATGAACACACCTCTTGTTTTAATAATTGGAAGACCGAACGTTGGGAAATCGACTCTGTTTAATCGGCTTACAAAAAGCACAACTGCTATTGTTGATGATGTAAGCGGAGTTACACGCGATCGTATTTACGGCGATGTTGAATGGAACGGAAAATATTTTCGTGTCATCGATACTGGCGGTTACGTGCCGGATTCGGAAGACCTATTTGAAACCGCAATACGCGAACAGATAGAAATTGCGCTCGATGAGTGTGATGCAACTCTTTTTATAGTTGATGGAAGAATTGGAATGACGCCAATCGATAAAGAGATTGCTAACATTTTGCGCCGTTCCAGTAAGCTGTCTTATCTGCTCGTTAACAAAAGCGATACACCCGGCTTTGAAACGAATAAAGCCGATTTCTATTCTCTTGGTCTTGAACATGTTTATGATGTTTCTGCTCTCAACGGAAGAAATCTTGGCAATCTACTTGATGATTTGATGAACCATCTTTCTTTTGCTGATGAATTGGAAAATGAAACGCGGTTGCGGCTGGCAATAATCGGCAAGCCTAATGTCGGTAAATCTTCCCTTGTTAATGCACTGGTAGGATATGATAGAAGCATAGTTACAAATATTCCCGGCACAACGCGCGATAGTATAGATTCGATTCTTAAATATTATGGGCAGGAGATTGTTCTTGTAGATACAGCCGGGCTTCGCAAAAAAACAAAAATAAAAGAGAACGTGGAATTCTTTTCTAACGTGCGGACATACAAGGCATTATGGAACTCTGATGTTGCAGTTCTTTTGCTCGATTCCAACTTGGGCGTTGAGCATCAAGATCAAAAAATAATTCAAGAGGCTGTTCGCAGAAGAAAAGGATTGATTCTCGCTGTCAATAAATGGGATTTGATTGAGAAAGAAACAAACACGGCGAAGAAATATGAAGACGAAATACGAGAAAAGATCGGCTCGGTTGATTATGCGCCTATAATATTTATTTCTGCTCTTACAAAACAGAGAATTTTTAAGCTGGTAGAAATAGCGAAGAAAGTACATGAAGAGCGGCACAAAAGAATTCCAACTAACGAACTAAATGAAACGCTTCTCCCTATAATTCAAAATACTCCACCGCCTGCTTCGCCAACCGGAAAGGAAGTTAAAATAAAATATATAACCCAGGTGGGCGAACATTACCCCATATTCCTTTTCTTTGCGAACGAACACAGATATATACCAGAGCACTACAAACGGTTTCTCGAAAAGATGATCCGTAAGCATTTTGGATTTGAAGGCGTGCCTATGACGCTCTCGTTCAAAGAAAAGTAAAATTGTGCGCAATGAAGAGATAAATAGTCTGGTACAATTATTTGTTCTATATTATATTTAGTTTGAAGAAACAACTACATACATTTTCAGAATCTATATTTGAATAATAAATTACAGATCACTTCTTTAACCTATTGAGCAATATTAGCGTTCTAATTAGTAGATTCGTCCATCTTTCATCTCAAAAATCTTATCGCCAAGACTAACTAACTGGGGGTTGTGAGTTACAATTAAAAATGTAACGCCCAACATTTCCTTTAACTCAACAAAAAGTTTGTGAATAGATTCGCTGTTAGCAGAATCTAAATTACCGGTAGGTTCATCAGCAAAAATTATATCCGGGTTATTTGCAAGCGCACGAGCAACTGCAACACGCTGCTGCTCGCCGCCTGAAAGTTCTGAAGGTTTATGATGTGCTCGTTCGTTCAACCCGACTAATTCTAGCAGTTCTGCAGCACGCTTATTTGCTTGTGTGCGTGATTTACCACTGATCATGACCGGCAGTGCAACATTTTCGAGCGCGTCAAATTCTGCAAGCAAGTGATGAAATTGAAATACAAATCCGATCTCTTTATTTCTAAATTTTGAAAGTTCTTCATCTTTCATAGAGAGAATATCAGAACCTTTTATGCAGACGCTGCCTGAATCTGCATAATCTAAACCGCTGAGAATATGAAGAAGAGTGCTTTTACCAGCGCCCGAAGCTCCAACTATTACAGATATTTTCCCTTTTTCTATTTTAAGTGAAACACCTTTTAAAATATTCAGTTTGGTTTCGTTCATTTTGAAAAAGGATTTAAAAATATCTTTTGCTTCAAGAATAAATTCGTTCATTTCTATTCGTATTTAATTGATTCTATAATTATTGTATTAGCTGCGCGCTTTGCGGGATATAGTGACGCTAAAAAAGCCAACAACATTGCCATTCCTCCAATTGCGAGTATATCTGTTATTCTGATCTCAACAGGCATTGCATCGATTATATATTTTGTTGAATCAAGCGGATAAAAATTGTATTGAAGCTGCAGATAGCAAATTAGCAGACCGATAATGACGCCGAGTATCGTTCCAATCGAGCCGACCAAAATTCCCTCGAACATGAAGAGCTTAAGGATGGAATTTTTGTTAACACCCATCGAACGGATAACGCCAATATCTTTTTTCTTCTCAATCACAGTCATTGTCAGCGAAGCAAAAATGTTGAACGTTGCAACGGCAATTATCAAACTAAGCAAAATGTAAGCTGCCCAGCGTTCAATCAACATTACACTGTATAGCTGCTTGTGAAGGTCGTGCCAGGTGTTAATTGCAAAAAGTTTAGCATCTAACTTGGCAGCTAAATTATTCTTTACATGTTCGGCTTCATCGTAATTATTCAACCGCAGTTCATAACCTGTAATTCTATTATTGAGACCAAAAAGTTTCTGAGCAGAAGAAAGCGAAGTAAAAACGAACGAAACGTCGTAATCTCTGTTGTTCGATTCAAATATCCCTGCTACAACAAATCGTTTAGTTTGAGGAATTGATAAAGACGTAATGGTTCTTTCAATATTATATGCTGAAGTAACTGTTATCGTATCTCCGATGCGTGCTGATAACCGAAGCGCAAGTGGCAACCCTAAAATTATTTTATCTATTGGTTTATTTTGTAAATTAAAATTTCCGCTGATAATTTTTGAAGCCACACCCCAAGAAGCGTCTGCTCTTTTCTCTTCAATTCCTTTTAAGTTAACAATCTCGTACGTGTTCCTATTCAAGAGAATAGCTTTTCCTTCAACAAATGGAGCGTAACTTTTTAGGTTTTTGTTTTGAATGATAGATTGTTCAACAGACCCTATCTTCAAAAATCCTTTTTCGTCTATAACAGAAATTCTTATGTGCGGGTCGAAACTGAGAAGTAGTGAAGTTACAAGCGAACCGAAACCGTTGAAAACGGAAAGCACAATTACAAGCGCGGCTACACCAATCGTAATTCCTATGGTCGAGAGAAGCGAAATTATAGTTATAAAATTCAGTTTGTGTTTCGCTTTCAAGTATCTTTTTGCAATGAAGAATTCGAACATTTTTAATCAAATCTAATTGCGGAAATAGGTTTTATCTTTGATGCAATAATAGCCGGCAGCATAGAAGCCAGCAAAGAAACTGTAAACGTTACAAATGTTACTAATAAATAATTTTTTAATTCGATCGATAAAGGAACTTTTGTAACGAAATAAATTTTTTCTGGTAAAGAAATTAAATCAAACTGCTGCTGAAGCATGCTTAATGTTAAAGCCAAAATATTACCCGCTATTACTCCAACTATTGAAAGGAAAACTGCGTGCAGAAGAAATGTTTTTATTATCAGTTTCCTGTCTGCCCCCATTGAACGGAGAATGCCAACTGTAGTCGTTCTTTCTAATACGATCATCAGTAAAGTGCCTACTATGTTGAAAACCGCTACAAAAATTATTAGTCCCAAAACAATGGGTATTGGTTCTTTTTGAAGTTCGAGCCAAGTAAAAATATTTTGGTGAATTTGAAAAACTGTGCGTACATAATATGGATAACCGAGAAAATCTTGAAGCTGCTCAGCTATCAGATTGATTTTGGAAATATCGCTCACTCTTATATCGTAACCTGAAATTTTTTCACCCATTCCAAAGATTTTTTGTGCTTCTGCAATATTTATAAATGCGATCGCATCATCAAACTCTGACATACCGCTTTCAAATATTCCGGAAATTTCAAACTGTTGAATCGAAGGAGGATTTTCGAATGTAGGAACTTGATCTTTGTGCAAACTGAAGGTCGTAACTCGATCGCCAGCTTTAACAAAAAATTTTTGGGCAAGTGATCTGCCAAGTATCATTTTTGGCATACTACTCATTTGAGAAAAGTTTAAACCGCCATTTTGAATAAAATTTTTGAACTCTAATTCCTTTGCTCTCTCCGAAATACCCAAAAGAGTAATCCCCTCGGTCATTTTCTTCGATTTAATTATTGCAAGTTTTGAGACGAAAGGATTAACACTACTAACACTTCCTCTGAATTTCTCTTCGATTTTAGGAATAACACTTGCGGGTTCCGGTAGATTTCTATTCCCAAATGAGATTATCTTAATGTGAGAATTAAAATTGATAATTTTTTCGGAGACGACTTTATCATACCCGTCTAAAACAGTCAATGCAATAATTACGACAGTCATCCCAATAGCAATGCCCAAAATTGTGATAAGCGAAATGAATGAGATAAAGCGCGAATTTTTTTTTGAACGGAGATATTTTTTAGTAAGATAGAATGAAAGTAGCATTCTTGTAATTATTTTTTTACAAAGATATGAATATTCGTTCAGAAGGGGAAATAGAGTTTCTAAATTGACATTTCTAAACTAAAGCTATATTTTTGAAGCCCAAAATTGAAAAAGTAATTAGTTGTAATTCATGCTGTTTAGAGCTTGGCGCTTGGAACGCCAAAGCTGTAAGCGTTAAAAAGTTCTTATGAATGATGGTAAAACCGAATAACGGGGCGTAGCTCAGCCCGGCTAGAGCGCTTGGTTTGGGACCAAGAAGTCGCAGGTTCGAATCCTGTCGCCCCGACAAACAGTGGACGTGCCTTAATAAATTTATTTGCACCTTATTTTTGAATGCGCCCATAGCTCAATCGGATAGAGCAACAGCCTTCTAAGCTGTAGGTTAGTGGTTCGATCCCACTTGGGCGTACAAAAAGTTTTTTTTTG
>DYHW01000002.1:406614-645730 GCA_020723965.1 Melioribacter sp.
TGTTATTTGATATTTTGATTTAAATGGTGAGCATAGCTCAGTTGGTTAGAGCATCCCGACTTTGTCGTGAAGGTTAGTGGTTCTCACAAAGTGATCCCTTCGGGAGATCCCACTTGGGCGTACAAAAAGTTTTTTTTTGTGTTATTTGATATTTTGATTTAAATGGTGAGCATAGCTCAGTTGGTTAGAGCATCTGGTTGTGGCCCAGAAGGTCGTGGGTTCAAATCCCATTGCTCACCCAAAAGTTTGTGGCTACTAAAGGCCCCATCGTCTAATGGTTAGGACCTCGCCCTTTCACGGCGGTAATAGGGGTTCGAATCCCCTTGGGGTCACAAACTTTTCTTTTATATCATTTCGACGCAGCACCTTTTAATTTTTTTAGAATGGCCCCATCGTCTAATGGTTAGGACCTCGCCCTTTCACGGCGGTAATAGGGGTTCGAATCCCCTTGGGGTCACATCTTTTCGAAACAAAAAGTTGGATAGCTTTTTTCTGTTTTGTAAATTCATTTCAAAATTTTTTTAACGTTCTATGAAAGACGCAAAAGAATATTTAAAAATTTTCGCGGAAAATGATGAATACAAAACTTCATTTCGTTCCATAAAACTTCCATTGCCTCCGGCTTTACTTTTCTATAGCAATCTTTTAAGGATCATTCTTTACTCAAATTATTTTGCTAGAAAGGGAATTTATAACGGCGTGCGCTGGGCTAATTCATCAATTGATATAGTGAAAAGTTTGGAATGGGCGGGAATAAAATTTCACTTTTCAGGGATGAATAATCTGAGAAAGGTTGATAGTCCCGTTGTATTGACTGCAAATCACATGAGCGCACTTGAAACAATGGTACTGCCTTCAATAATTCAACCAATTAAAACAGTTGTTTATATAATCAAAGAAGAATTAGCTAGCTATCCTCTTTTTGGTACCATCGCAAAAGCTAGAGACCCAATTATAGTAGGAAGAGAGAACCCGCGCGAAGATCTAAAAACCGTTCTTGAAGAAGGTACAAAAAAAATATCAGAAGGGAAATCGATTATTATTTTTCCACAAAAAACCCGCACGCAATATTTCGAAGCTACCTCATTCAATTCGCTTGGAATAAAATTAGCAAAACGGAACAACGTACCTGTAATTCCAATTGCACTCTTAACGGACGCTTGGGGCAATGGAAAACTCATTAAAGATTTCGGAAAGATCGATCCTAAAAAAGAAGTAAAAATTTGTTTTGGCGGACCGATATTTATTTCCAGCAGCGGAAACGAGGAACATCAACAAGTAATAAATTTCATCACAAATAAATTAAAGGAGTGGGGAAGGACAGAGCTTGTAAAATAATTTTATCAAAAACCTTCTTAATCTTTTCTCTAGTACCAATATTATGTTATACCTTCAACCGATATTTAATAAATTCTTAACAATTCCTTAACGGTCAGTTAATATTAAATAGCCATCTTTGATTTGAAATAAAAAGAGGTATTTATGTTTGGTCTTTGGTTTTCAATAGCGGGGCTAATTTTCGGTACTCTTTGCTCTTTAAAAGCAAAAGAAAAAAATAAAGCCCAAGAAGATTGGTTTACGCTCGGGTTCATCTTTTCATTTTTAGCTTTAGGAGTTCTTCATTTTTTACCTTCAGTGGGTGGCGAGCCCAAAAAGGAAGGATTCAAATTGGAAAATAGAGAAGAAGACATTTCACTGTTTGTAATTGAATAGTAAACGGATAGATGTAACATGTCAAATATCAATTATGACAAGTTTGATACTAATCCCTCAACTAATGAAAAATATGATAATAATCTTTTGTAGTAAATTTCTATTCAATCATTTGTAAAAGTGCATTATATATATCAATAATTTTAACTGAATTATGGATGATATCAAAGCGTGGGTTGTCTCTGCCAATATGGGTTATGGTCATCAACGTGCTGTATACCCATTAAAAAGCATTGCCGAAGAAGAAATTATTACTGATGGTTTTAACCTGGCAGTATCACAAAACGAGGAGAAACTTTGGAAACGTGTTCTCTATATGTATGAGTTTTTTTCCAGAGTAAAAGGTATTCCAATTATCGGTAATCCCATATTTTCACTTCTGGATACTATACTGCGAATACCATCATATTATCCAATGAGAGACCTATCAAATACTACTTTTCAGGTAAACCTTCTTGAAGCAAGCATCAACAAGGGATTGTGCGCGGGGATGTTGGAAAAAGTTGCAACTAAGAATCTTTCTATTATTACTTCATTTTATGCTTCTGCTATTGCCGCCGACATGAAAGGATTTCATTCGATCTATTGCGTTGTTTGCGATGCAGATATAAACCGAGTTTGGGTTGCTAAAGAGCCATGGGAAAGCAGAGTTAACTATTTCGCCCCTTGCGGCAAAGCTGCTCAACGACTAAAATCATACGGCGTTTCTAATGAAAGGATTTTCATTACCGGATTTCCATTACCTTTAGAATTACTTGGCGATTCTAAGCTATCGGCTCTAAAGTCTAACTTATGTCAAAGACTTATGCGATTAGACCCTGATAATAAATTCTGGATTCGTCACGGACAAAATGTAAAATATTTTCTTGGAGAAGAAAATTGTTCATTACCGAAAAAGAAAAAATTGAAAATTACATATGCGGTTGGCGGTGCCGGGGCACAAAAGGAGATTGGCGGTAAAATAGCTTTTAGTCTTAAGAAGAAAATACTTGATGATGAGGTTCAATTAGTTTTAGTCGCTGGTATAAGAACAAATGTGAGAGATTACTTCAATTCTGTAAAGAAAAAAATTACCGATGACGATTCGAAAATCGAAATCATATATGCCGATACATTAGATGAATACTTCCTCAAATTTAACAAAGCGCTTAAGGATACAGATGTTTTATGGACCAAACCAAGCGAGTTATCGTTTTATTGCGCTTTAGGGTTACCAATTATTATGACACCTCCTATCGGCTCTCACGAAAAATTTAATGCTAAATGGTTATTGGAAGTACAAGCTGGAATTAAACAAGAAAATCCGGAATACACTGATCAGTGGCTGTTTGAGTTATTAAAAAAAGGAAGGTTAGCTGATGCAGCATGGTCTGGCTTTTTGAAAGCAAGAAAATTAGGAACTTATAAGATAATAGAAGTTCTAAAAACAGGTAAAATATTGGACGAACATTCACCGGTTTTAAGGTAACCATGGATGAATAAGAAAAAGATCCTTTTTTTGTATCTGAAAACTGGAGGTGGTCATTTTGCGCCTGCTAGATCTGTCTCTCAATACATCAATAAATATAAAAATGCAAAAGCAGATGCAGTGCTTATTGATGGTTTTGCCAAAAGCAGCGTATTAATAAAAATTATAATTGAGGATGGCTATCGGATATTGCAAAGCAAAGCAAAATGGATTTATGAATTAATTTACGCTATCCATAAAATAAAAATCATATCTATAATAAGCGCATTCCTAGTTTCAACTTTTATTGAAAAAAAATTAGAAAAGACAATTGCAAATGAAAAACCTGATAAAATAATAATCTTCCATTTCTTTATGATCATGCCTGTATATAAGATCCTAAAGAAAAAAAAGTTGAACATTCATGTAATAACTGTTGTGACAGATCCTTTTAGTCCACATCCAATTTGGTTCTTAAAAAAAGATCAAACTTTTATTGTATTCAGCAGTGAATTAAAGCAATTATGCCTTAAACGGGGAATTGAAAACGAAAATGTTAGTGTCTTTCCATTTGTATTGGATGAAAAATTTTCTAAGATTGCTGCACATGAAGAAATTTCAGCATTTAAGAAAAAACTTGGTTTCAATGACGAGAAAGTTCTATTGATCCTTGGAGGAGGTGATGGTATACCAAAGGGGATACAAATACTAAAAAGTTTTTTCAAAACTTATAAAGATTATGAAATTGCAATTGTATGTGGAAAGGACCCGGAATTATATGACAAAGCATTGCAATTAAAGGAGAAAAATAATTTTCAGAAACTGAAAGTTTTTGGATATATAGATTTTGTTTATGAATTGATAAGTCTATCAGATATTGTTATTACTAAATGTGGCGCTTCAACTTTTATGGAAATTCTTATATCCCGAAAAATACCTATAGTAAACAGTTATATATGGGAACAGGAAAAAGGGAATCTAAACTTTTTAGTCAACAACAATCTCGGTATCTATGAAAAGCGGGTTCACAAATTACCTGAAGCAGTGAATGATATTTTTTCAAATTTGGAGGTAAAGAAACAATATCATCAAAAAAATGAGAGTTTTAAATTTGAAAGTGGAACTCCAAAAGTTGCCGATTACATTTTAAATTATCCTCAAATGATCTGACCCATTCCCAAAAATTTTGTGTGTGGCATCTATTGTGCGAATAATAATCCACTCCGTATCATAAATCATTCAATATCAGACTTAATAAATTCTTAACAATCCATTAATATTAACTTAACATTGTATCGTTATGTTTGATGGAAAAAAATGCTTGTGAAGGATTAAAATGAGGATCGCACATATCTCTGATTTACATCTTTGCGCTAAACACAAAAGAGATAACATCGCAAAAATCAAAAAATTAATTCAACACGCTCTTGATAACGGCGCTCAACACTTTGTTATTACCGGGGATATAGCGGATAACGGTGAAGAAAAGGATTTTATTTTGTTTAGAGAAATTCTAAAAAAATTCGATCTATTAAGAAGCGATAAAACAACAATTGTTATTGGAAATCATGATATTTTCGGCGGGGCTCAATCAGCTCATGATGTTGTGAATTTTCCGAGTAAATGCTTAAGTGTTAATTATCATGAAAAGGTTTCGGCTTTCGTTGTGCACTTCAAAGAGTTGTTTGAGAATGTTATCCGCCCGCATAAAGAATCCTTTTTCCCTTTTGCGAAAGAATTTAAAGACGTTCTTTTAGTTGGGCTCAATTCAATAGATCAATATTCTCGTTTCAAAAATCCTTTTGCTTCGAACGGGCATGTAGCTAAAACGCAGAGAAAATTGATAGAAAGTTTACTCATCACACCAAAATTTAAATACAAAGTAAAGGTAGTTTTAATTCATCATCATTTTTATCCAAAGAATATTGCCTCTCAAAGTTCCGAAAGCGCTTTATGGAATAAAATTGAAAATTTTACAATGAAGCTTAGAGGGAAAAAGAAACTTCTAAAATTGTTTGTTAATAATAATGTGAAATTAGTTTTACACGGACACAGCCATGAAATGAAAGAATATTTTAGAGAAGGAATTAGGTTTATAAATGCGGGGGCTTCAGTTGATAATAATTCCAAAGATGAAGCCAGTCTGTTTCTAATTGATGCTTTTCCATTTGATATTGGGACTGCACTCTCTTCGTTACAGCAAAAACCTATTTTATCTTACCACCCACCAAAACTTATTGCTTCTTTAGCAAGTTGAACGGAGAATTATCGAATGTATTTTCTTGCTATCATTTCCGATTTGAGATTGTAAGTGTAAGTGTCAAAGATCAATCCAGTTTTTCTTCTCCTTAATACTTAACAATTTCTTAACAAATCCTTAATGATGAGTTAACATACCCCTTTTATGTTTGGACATTCAAATTTGTTCAAGAGAAGGAGAGAGAGATGAACAATAACAGTTCAAAAAATAATTCTAAATCACAGCTAGTATTGCGGGAGCTTAAATTCGTACTCATTCTGATAATTTTTTCATCGGCGACAATACTTGTTGCCCAAAATAAAAGTAAAGGCATTATCACTGGTAAAGTAATAGATCAGACGACCGGTGAAAGTATAATAGGAGCAAATGTTATGCTGAGCGGTACAACAATTGGAGCGGCGACCGATATCGAAGGGCATTATAAAATAGGCAGTATTGAAGCGGGTACTTATGAATTAGTGGTAAGTTATATCTCGTATGCAAAAACAAAAGTTCAAAATATAAAAGTAAAAGCAGGCGAGACTGTTATAATCAATGTAACACTTTTACCCGAGTCTGTAACGGTTGGGGAGGTAGTGGTTACAAGTAAAGCTGAGACTTCTTATGAAAATGCTCTGCTGAACCAGCAAAAAAATGCAAGTTCAATAAGCAATGGCATTAGCGCAGAACAAATTAAACGTTCCCCGGATGCAACATCGAGCGATGCATTGAAAAGAGTTTCAGGCGTTACTATTGTGGAGAATAAATTTGTCTTTGTTAGAGGTACAAGTGAACGGTACAGTAATGCATTGCTGAATAACGCACCGCTATCAAGTTCAGAACCGGATAAAAAATCTTTCGCGTTCGATCTTTTACCTTCCAATCTGATAGATAACACGGTAATCAGCAAATCTTTCACACCGGATAAACCGGGAGATTTTGCAGGCGGGCTTGTTGAGGTAAAGACAATCGATTTTCCGGATAAGCTGAAATTGTATTTCAATGTTTCATCTTCATTCACAAACAACACTACGTTTAATAAATTTAATTCATATAGCGGTGGTAAATACGATTTTCTTGGGATCGATGACGGCAGCCGAAAAATACCTGGTGCAATACCTTCCGACCTAAATAAAGGGTATTACACTTCCGAACAAATACTCAACTTTGCAAAGTCCTTCAAGAATAATTGGTCGCCAAAAACTACTAAAGCGCCAATGAATGGAGGATTCTTATTTTCCATAGGAGATGGAACTACTTTGTTTGGTGAGAATTTTGGATTCGTTGCAGCATTATCTTACAGGAACAATTTTTCAATTAACAAAATTGAGCGAAATGAATATGAATCCGATGGTTCACCAAGATTCCTTTTTAAGGGGGATCAATCTATTTACTCAACTTTATGGGGCGGAATATTTAACTTCAGCTATAAGTTGACCAATCTTCATAAAATTAGTTTTAAAAATACCTACAGCCGCACATCCGATGATGAAGTTGCGCAATTAAACGGCGCTCAATACAGCGATTCTGGCACCGATCAAATTCAAACCGCATTAAGATTTTCCGAAAGAGAAGTTTATTCCGGACTGTTGATTGGAGAACATGTTTTCCCAACTTTAAATGGTCTTCAAGTTGAATGGCGTGCATATAATTCTATCTCAAAACGAAGTGAACCTGATTACCGCAGGATTACTTACGGTAAAACTTTAGGAGAGGACGCCCCTTATTCGGCTGTTTTAGGTTTTCAAGTAAATTTGAAAAACGGCGGAAGGTTTTTCTCTGACCTTGGTGAAAACACTAAAGGATTAGCCGCAGATTTCACTTTACCGGTTTCAAACTTTAAAATTAAATACGGCGGAGTATTCGATAACAAACACCGTGACTTTTCCTCCAGGCTGTTCGGAATTATTGTAAATGCAGCCGGAAATGGTTTTACCGATAATAGTCTTTTCTATCTCCCTATTGATCAAATATTTGCACCTGAGAATTTCCGAAAGAACGGATTTTCGATACAAGAATATTTGAATGGCACAAACAATTACAACGCCGATCAAAAACTAAATGCAGGCTACGTAATGATCGATTTCCCTGTTACATTGGGTAATAATGAATTAAGGTTAATCGGCGGATTCAGATATGAAAATTCAAACCAAGAAATAAAATCGCGTGATTTGTCGGACCAAAAGAATCTATATATTCAACTTAAAAATACTGACCTGCTGCCATCACTGAATTTCATTTACAAACTTAATGAATCAACCAATATTCGTGCTGCGTTTAGTCAAACAGTAAACCGACCGGAATTAAGAGAGTTAGCGCCTTTTGCCTACTTTGATTTTTACACTCAAACATCAATTAGAGGGAATGAGAATCTTCGAAGAGCTTTAATTAAGAATTACGATTTCCGCTTTGAGATTTACCCTGCGCTCGGTGAAATGATTTCCGGCAGTTTTTTCTATAAAGATTTTAGCGATGCTATTGAGCAAGTGGTTGTTTCCGGAAGCGCCCTTGGTTCGGAAAGAACATTTCTGAATGCAAATAAGGCAAAGGTTTACGGTATTGAATTGGAGGGGAGAGTATCACTTGGAAGATATTTCCAAGTTCTTAACGCTTTTTCGTTGAATGCAAATTACTCATGGATCAAATCAACAGTTGATGTAGAAGGATCCGAGACTACAATAGCCAGACAAAGCCGACCTTTGCAAGGTCAATCGCCTTATGTCATTAACATCGGATTGAATTATTTGAATATGGAAACTGCAACATCGGTAAGTCTGCTCTATAACAAAATAGGTGAGCGGATAGTAGAAGTTGCAACCGCATATGAAGAAGACGTTATTGAAGTACCGCGGGATGTAATTGATTTGACCATAACGCAGGGCATTTTTAATTCATTCGAACTGAAGTTAGCGGTAAAAGACCTTTTAGGTAAAAATCAAATATTCAAGCAGGGTGAAAGTGTCGCACGTTCTAATAGTAAGAATTCATCTATATCATTCGGTATTTCATACAAACTATAAACAACTTCAACAGGAGAACTATATGACAAAACGTATTCTATACCTATTATTCTTTACACTTTTTCTGAGTGTAAATTTACGGGCACAGCTTGCTCAATATGACGAAGTGCTTGAAGGAAATATAAATTCTGATAAAACCCTTGCTGCAAATAAAAAATATCTTTTAAGGGGATTTGTAAATGTAAACTCGCCGGCTACTTTAACTATTCCTGCAGGTACAATTATTTACGGAGAAAAATCCTCGAAAGGCACCTTGATTACAAACAGAGGTGCAAAAATTAATGCAGTTGGAACAGCTCAAAAACCAATCGTTTTTACAAGTCAACAACCCGTAGGACAAAGAGGTGCAGGCGATTGGGGTGGAATTATTTTAGCCGGTTATGCTTCTATAAATGTTCCCGGCGGAACTGCAACTCTTGAAGGCGGTACCGGCACAATTTACGGCGGTGGTGCAACTCCAAACGATAACGACAACTCCGGTACAATGAAATACGTACGCATCGAATTCCCTGGAATTGCTTTTCTACCAGATAACGAAATTAACGGATTGACTATGGGTGGAGTAGGCGGAGGAACTACACTTGAATATATTCAGGTAAGTTATTCGGGCGATGATGCCTTTGAATGGTTTGGCGGAACAGTTAACGGAAAATACTTAATTGCTATTCACAGTGTTGATGATGATTTTGATACCGATTTTGGTTTCAGAGGTAACTTGCAGTTTCTTTTTGGTTTGAGAAATCCGAACATTGCAGATATAAGCGGTAGTAACGGTTTTGAATCGGATAATGACGGGTCGGGTACAACTAACTCGCCAAGAACACAGCCGATTTTTTCAAACGTAACAATGGTTGGACCGCTTACATCCCCTGAGTTTACTGCATTTAATTCCAACTTTAAGAGAGCGTTACATTTAAGAAGATCTACATTAACCTCAATGTATAACTCAATTGCAATGGGATATCCAGTTGGATTATTTATTCAATCTTCAAATTCAGCTAATGGTTCTACTGCTGGCGATTTACAAATCCGTAACTCAATAATAGCCGGAACTGCAAAATCAACTGATTTAATAACAACAGATGTGAGCGGTTTTGATGTTGCGGCGTGGTTTAATACACAAACATTTGGCAACAGAACATTTAACACAAGCGCAGAGGTTGGATTATTGAACCCATTCAATTTAACAAATCCGGATCCGCGCCCTGCTTCAAGTTCGTCCGCTGTAACCGGAGCTTCATTTAATAACCCAAAATTAAATAACAGTTTCTTTACGCCTACAACTTATGTAGGCGCTTTCGATCCTGCTGGCGCTAGATGGGATGCCGAATGGACAAATTATAATCCGCAAAACAAGGATTATATAACAAGTGTTAAAGAAGATTTTAATTCAGTAATTCCGGTAACGTTTGATTTATCTCAAAATTATCCTAATCCTTTCAATCCAACAACTAACATTAAATTTTCATTACCCAAAGCTGGGAATATAAAACTGACCATATACAATTCTATCGGTCAGGAAGTTGCTCAATTGGTTAACGGTTACAAAGAAGCAGGAAATTATACTCTTAATTGGGATGGCAGCCACCTCTCCAGCGGTATTTATATCTATCGTCTGGAAACCGTAAACACAGTTATTGCAAAGAAAATGACACTTATGAAATAAAAAATCTATCTCTCTTCTTCCCTGGGGCGTCTTCGGACGCCCCTACTTGCACTCCAATATGTTTAAAAATAAAACTTAACAATTTCTTAACATTTAGATAATGCCGGGATCATTAAATTTATTTGCTAAATAAAAAAATAATGTCTTCACAGTAAGTGTTCAGTATAAATTTTAATCTAAATCAGAAAACATAAAAAAGGTATAAAAATGAAAAATTTATTAATCGTTATATTTATAGCATTAACCTCATTTGGGTTTATGCAAAACAAAGTTATTACGGTAAAGGGTTCTGATACTATGGTAATATTAGCGCAACGCTGGGCAGAAATATATATGGCAAAGAACCCAGGTTTAACTATTCAAGTAACAGGCGGCGGTTCTGGAACTGGAATAGCCGCTTTAATTAACGGAACTACTGATATATGTAATTCATCAAGACCAATGAAACCCTCGGAGCGTGAAAAATTGCATGAAAAATATAACTCACCCGGCGTTGAAATAAGGGTTGCGCAAGATGGTTTAAGCATTTATCTAAACAAGTCTAATCCAATAAATGAACTTACGCTCGAACAAGTGAAGAATATTTATACTGGAAAAATTACAAATTGGAAAGAAGTTGGCGGAAAAAATGCAAAAATAATTGTTTACGGACGCGAGAATAATTCCGGCACTTATGTTTATTTTAAAGATGATGTTTTAGAAGGAGCAGATTTTACATCTTTTATGCAAAGTTTACCAGGTACTGCAGCAGTTGTAAATGCAGTAGCAAAAGATAAAAATGCAATTGGATTTGGAGGTGCTGCTTATGCCGCAGGAATTAAAGATGCTGCAATTAAAAAAGATGCCGCTTCGAAAGCATATTTGCCAACTGCAAAAAATGTTAAATCTGGTGATTATCCAATTTCGAGAGCATTATATTTGTATATTAAAACACGTCCGACCGGCGAATTAAAAAATTATATTGACTGGATCCTTAGTAAAGAAGGACAATCCATAATAACTGAAGTTGGTTATTTTCCTATAAAATAATATTAGGATTGATCTTGCAAAAGAAAAATGGAAATACAAATTCGCTTGACCGAAAATTCAGGTTAAGCGAATTTCTTTCCGAATACATTATCAAAACCGTTGCCTTTTCTTCCTTTGCTATAATTATCTTGATTTTCGTCTTTGTTTTTAAGGAAGCCGCACCAATATTTTTTCCGAAAGAAAAGAAAGCTGAAACAAGCCAATTTCTTCAATCAGAAACTTATGGCGAAGAACCGGGAACTGAGCAGCCCGAGAACAGTTTAGAACTTTATTCTTCTTACACACCATCGCACGATGTCGCTTCGTTCAAAAATCTTACAGGGAAAAATTGGCAGCCCGTTGGCGAAGAACCTAAGTATGGAGTGTTACCTTTAATAATTGGAAGTTTGAAGGTAACCGTTCTAGCAATTTTATTCGGTGCGCCTATAGCAATTCTTGCCGCTATATTTTCAGCATTGTTCGCTCCAAAAGGATTAAGAGAAATAATTAAACCGATAATAGAATTGCTTGCATCCTTTCCTTCGGTTGTTATTGGTTTTTTTGCATTAGTAACTTTAGCAACAGTTTTACAGAATATTTTTGGCTACAGTTACAGATTAAATGCGTTCGTGGGCGGCTTAGCAATGGCGCTTGCAGTAATACCAATTGTTTACACAGTAACCGAAGATGCTTTAACGGCAATTCCAAAATATATGTCCGAAGCAAGTTTAGCGCTTGGCGCTACAAAATGGCAGACCGCTTTATTTGTTGTAATGCCGGCGGCAACACCAGGCATTTTTGCGGCTCTTCTGCTTGGCTTCGGAAGAGCTTTTGGTGAAACGATGATAGTACTTATGGCAACCGGTAATGCGCCTCTTTCAACTTTTAATATTTTTGAACCGGTCAGAACTATGTCTGCAACAATTGGTGCAGAAATGGCAGAAGTAGTTTTTGGCGATACTCATTATACAGTTTTATTTTTCATTGGCGCTTCTTTATTTGTTGTTACATTTGCTATAAATGCTATTGCTGAATTTTATGTCCGCACTAAATTGATGAAGAGGTTTAGAGGTGAATAATAAAATTCTTGGTAAATCAATAGTAGCGGTTTCTGCGCTTGCGGTTATTATGATTGTATCGGCATTGCTTTTTATTCTATTAGAAATTTATCTTGGCGGAAGAAGCGTTTTATCTTGGCAATTTCTAACCGGAAATCCCACCGAAGGAATGACAGAAGGAGGAATTTTTCCCGCTATAGTTGGAACAGTGTTGTTAGTTCTAATTATGTCCGTTGCTTGCGTTCCAATTGGAACAATCACAGCTATTTATTTAAATGAATACGCTTCAAAAAAATCTTTCTTTACTAAAATGATCCGCTTTGCAGTCAATACTCTTTCAGGAGTTCCAGCAATAGTTTTTGGTTTGTTTGGGTTAGGATTTTTTATTCAGTTTATCGGAACAGAAATGGATAGAATGTTTTCTGCCGATGGTTCGCTTCTTTGGGGGCAGCCAAATATTCTATGGGCAAGTTTGACAATGGCTTTATTGACAATTCCTGTAGTAATTGTTTCGGTTGAAGAATCTTTGAAAACCGTTCCTAATGATCTAAGAGGCGGCGGCTATGCGCTTGGCGCAACCAAATGGCAGGTAATAAGAAAAATTGTTATTCCCAATTCTATTTCAGGTATTTTAACAGGCTCTATCTTGGCTATTGGCAGAGGAGCCGGCGAAGTAGCCCCTATTCTATTCACAGGCGTTGCATATTTTTTACCCCATTTGCCTGAAAAACTTTCCGATCAATTTATGAATCTTGGTTATCATATTTATGTTATGGCTACTCAATCGCCCGATGTAGAGGCAACAAAATCAATTCAGTATGCAACGGCTTTTGTGCTGCTTGCCTGCACTTTTTCTTTATCGTTTATTGCAATAATTATCCGTTACCAATTCAGAAAAAAAATAAAAGAATAATGAGAATGGATTTACAAACAGAAATAATTGTCGAAAATTTGAATTTATATTACGGAAAAAAGAAAGCGTTAAATAACGTCTCTCTATCTATTCCGGAAAACAAGGTAACTGCTCTTATAGGCCCATCGGGGTGCGGTAAATCTACTTTCTTACGAACTTTGAACAGAATGAACGATTTGATAGAAGGAGTGAAAATAGAGGGAACCGTTTTATTTGATGACAGAAATATTTATGATAATAGCGTTGATGTTGTTGAATTAAGAAAAAGAATTGGAATGATTTTTCAAAAATCAAATCCTTTTCCTAAATCTATTTACGAAAATGTTGCTTTCGGTCCAAAAATTAACGGTGTAAGTAATAAATCTCAATTAGATGAAATTGTTGAGCAGAGTTTAATCCGTTCAGCATTGTGGGATGAAGTTAAAGATGATTTAAATAAAAGCGGATTAGCACTAAGCGGAGGTCAGCAGCAAAGATTATGCATTGCGCGCGCACTTGCCGTTAACCCAGAAGTGCTTTTAATGGATGAACCCGCAAGCGCGCTCGATCCTATTTCAACAACAAAAATTGAAGACTTGATTTATGAGTTGAAAAAAAAATACACAATTATTATTGTTACTCATAATATGCAGCAGGCAGCACGCGTTAGCGATTTCACAGCGTTCTTTTACATGGGAGACCTGATAGAATTCACTGATACAAGAAAAATGTTTACAGCACCGGATTTAAAGCAAACTGAAGATTATATCCGCGGTCGTTTCGGTTAATTAAAAAAAGGAAAAAGCAATGCAAGAACGTTTCACTCAAGAGATAGAAAGTTTAAAAACAAATCTCATCAAAATGGCGTCTATTGTTGATGAGCAGGCAGAAAGAGCATTTAAAGCTTTGGAAACCGGCGATGTTGAACTTTGCCGAGGCGTTAAAGCAAAAGATTTGGAAATAGATGCTTATGATAATTTAATTCAAACACAGTGCGAAAATATTCTAGCGCTTTTCCAACCTTTTGCAATAGATCTTCGTTTTATTATCTCTGCGCTCATGATAAACAACCAGTTGGAGCGTTGCGGCGATATAGCCGTTAACATTGCTCAGCGCGTTAGAAAAACCGGCGGTAATCATCCGCTCATACTTGAATCTGAAATTTTAGATATGGGGCTTCAAGCAAAAGAGATGCTTAAAAATGCTATCGATTCTTTTATTCATAATAATATTGAACTTGCAAATCATGTTATTGCTTCTGATGAAAATGTTGATAAACTGAATAAACAAATTTTCAAATTCCTAATAGCAAAAATGCAAGCCGAGCCTGAATTAATTGAAACTTGTGCTCATTTAATTGTGATGACGCGACAAATAGAACGATTAGCAGACCATGCAACTAATATTGCAGAAAATTTAGTGTTTTATGTAGAAGCAAAAATAGTTGCTCATAAAAAGAAACTAGACAAGCAGAGAAAAAGTGAAGAAACTTAATTAGTTCTTTGCAAAAATTGATAGAGTTATAACCAAAAATAGCTCAAAAACGCAATTTTTTTATCAATTTCCCCCTACCTCGCTTTGAAAATCTACTTAGAAATTTTTTTTCAAACTATTCCTAATTTCAACTTAAACTTTGCTTCAAATATTACCGTTTGTTATATTGAATCAGAATTCATTCACTTAAATAAAAGTTATACTTACTTAAATTAAAATATGGCGATGAGAACAAAAATATTTTGTGGAGATGTTTTTTGTAATGATTCAGATGGCAATGGAATTTCCTAAATTTAGAATAGTCTAAAAAAAGGAGAATTCTGTCATAGCCATTCCTTCGGAACATGAAGCAGAGAAAGCACTACACAGCAGAACAAAAAGTAATAATATTGAGATGATAACACTCCTAGCGCCGGATTGTTATCAAGATTAGGAGTGGCGGGTTAATTAATAGTTATATGCTTAAAGTGAAAGGGTGATATTATGGCATTTTCTAAATCAGATAGAAGAAAAATTTATGATAGAACTACTGGATATTGTCATATCTGTAAGAAAAAACTATCATTTGAAAATTATGGTTTACTAGGCTTAAAAGGAGCTTGGGAAGTTGAACATTCAAATCCGAAATCAATTGGCGGAACAAATCGATTGAACAATTTATATGCTGCCTGTATTTCTTGTAATCGAAGTAAAAACAATAATTCGACAAGATCAGCACGCGCTAGATATGGAAGAACAAGAGCTCCACTTTCGAAAGAAAAAAGGAAGGAAGAAAAGAAAGGAAATTCTTTCTTAGGCGGTGTTATCGGTGGAATTATAGGTTCTGTTGCTGGTCCAGTTGGGATTGGTTTGGGTGCAGCAATCGGCGCAAAATTGGGTTATGATAAAAATCCGGATGATGATTAATTATATGTATAAGTCGATGTTAAAAACACCGGATAGTATAACAGAAGATATTATGAAAATATCTCATATTATTAATTCCAAAGGTAAACCGCATTTTGTTGAAATATTTCCTGATCCTTTCTCAAAGCCGAATGAATGTTTTGTAAACGTTCAAAATAAAATAAAAGTTTTTGGTGGTAGTATTAGATATGGTTGGAAAGTATGGGAATGGAAAAACGTAATTCTTGAACTTAATTTTCACTCGATATGGCTATCACCGAGTGGCTTATATGTTGATTTGACACCAGATGAAGATGATTCTAAAATACTATTTATAGAAGATCCTAAAATTCAATATAAAGGCGAAGTTATTGATAACATTAGAATACCTTTAAAAGATGATATTCTTGTTGCTGACTATATTGCTGTTAAAAATGAATCAGCAAAAGTTAGAACAAAGAATGGTCGTTCAAAAATAATTGGGCAAATTATTGTAGACAAAAACGAAATATTACCATTAGTTGCAATGGAATTACGTTTAGAAGAAATGTTAAAAAATGGAGCAGATGAAAATTCATTATGCTTTTGTGGAAAACCTAATAAGTATAAAGATTGTTGTAGTTATCATAAAAGATAAGTCGCATATAACCCGCAAATCAAAGCGACTGCTTTAAACGTTGCGGCATTTTACAAGTTATTGACGTTGGTTGTAAATGTTAATTGCTTTTTTGAGTGTAGTGAAGAAAACGATTTTATAAATAATTATCGGCATAACTTTCCAGTGCTGCATTGAAGTTCTGGGCAGCGCTTTATTTGCAACGCCGTTATATGCAAAGTTAAAACAAAAACATGGAATAAATAATGTACAAAAACAAAACATTTCAGATTGGGCAGAACAAAAGACTTATCGGAATCGTACTCACTGTAGTTCTTCTACTACTTATACCACTAATAGCGATGCGGTTCACAAATGAGGTGAATTGGACGCTGCTTGATTTTGTTGTTGCTGCTATCTTATTACTTAGCACTGGTCTTATGTGTGAGCTTGTTATAAGAAAGATAAATAATGTTAAGTACCGAATCGCCATCTGTGTATTTCTTCTGGTAGCATTACTCCTCATTTGGGCAGAACTTGCTGTAGGCATTTTCGGGACACCGTTTAGCGGAAACTAAAGAACCATGTTTGTTTGGAATGGGAAGCAAAATCTATTACTTGAAAAGACTACGAATTTTGAGAAGTCATAAGAAATAACTCAATGTGGAATAATGCTCAAAAGTTTATTTTGCAAAAAGGTGGTCTATCCACTTTTGATATTCTAAAAACTTATTTTAGAAAAAATAAAAAGCTCATATTTTCAATATATAAAAACGCATATATCCCGCCGCTCAACACGGACAGCCCCGAGAGCGGGGTAAATTGTTTTCAGAGCGGCATTTGTGTAATTATTGGCTTTGTTCTTCCGTGTAAAGTTGTTGTGCAAGGTAGTTCTATTAAATAAATGTTTTTATAATTATTGGCAACTTCGCTATACCGTTCTGTAAATAATCTACATCTTAACTGAAGTTACGCAAGCTTTGGTTTAAGTATCCCCGACATTTATGTCGGGGATAAAAATGAACCTCGATAATCCGGGCTTTAGCCAAAATTGTCCTAAAATTGTGGCTAAAGCCAATTTGTTGGTGAAATACTATTCCACGACCTAAAGGTCGTGGCTATTAAAAATATCCAAATATGAATTTTGCGTAACTTCAGATCTTAATTAAATATTGTTCATTATATTGTAAATTATGACAAAAAAATACTTATCAAATTTATTCAAGACCTATCAAAAAGGCGATGCAAGAGAAGAATCTTATTATAAACATCTTGCGGATTTTATTACAGCTTTTTCTGATTCTGGGCGGAAAAAGAAAATTGATGTAACTATTCTGCCTAAAAAGACAGAAGCCGGTAATCCCGATTTTAGAATTTGGGACGGCAGACAAAAAATAATCGGTTACATTGAGGCAAAAGATTTAGGCGTTGACTTAGACAGAATTGAGGACAGCGAACAACTTGAAAGATATTTATCAACTTTCCCGAATGTAATTTTAACAAACTTCACAGAGTTCCGTTTATACAGAAATGGTGAAAGAGTAGAAAAAATATCAATTGCACGTCCTTTTGTTATTAAAAAACTTTCAACAGTTCCACCTCTTGAAAACGAAGATAAATTATTTGAATTGTTCGAAAGGTTTTTAGACTTTTCACTTCCCAATACTTACACCGCTAAAACTCTTGCCATTGAACTTGCAAAAAGAACAAAGTTTCTGAAAGATGAAATTGTAAGCGAGGAATTAAAGCTCGGAACTAAATCAATTCACGGTTTTTATGATGCTTTCAAAGAGTTTTTAATTGCCGGAATAAATGAAAATGAATTTGCCGACCTTTATTCACAAACAATTACTTACGGATTGTTCGCGGCCCGTCTCCGTGCAGAGAAAGATTTTAACAGAAAACTTGCTTATTCATACATTCCAAAATCTATAGGAATTTTAAGAGATGTTTTCAAGTTTATTTCTTTGGAAGACTTGCCTCAGCAAATGGAAATAATAATTGATGATATTGCGGAAGTTCTTAATGTTGCAGATGCAAAGAAGATTCTCGATCAATATTATCACGAAGGCAAAGGAAGCGATCCGGTTTTACATTTTTACGAAACATTCCTTTCGGTTTATGATCTCACAACAAGAGAAAAACGAGGCGTTTATTACACGCCCGAACCAGTTGTTTCTTTTATCGTTCGTTCACTTCATCAGATTCTTAAAGATAAATTCAATATTTCGGATGGGCTTGCTTCTGAAAATGTAACCTTGCTCGATCCCGCCGGAGGAACTCTTGGATTTTTGGCAAAGGCAATTGAAACAGCAGTTGAAGAATTTGAAAATAAATACGGCAAAGGCGCGGTTAAAACATTTCTAAAAGATCAGATTCTGCAAAACTATTATTCATTTGAATTGATGATGGCTCCTTATGCAATCGGGCATATGAAAATGTCTTTTCTTTTGGAGGAACTTGGTTACAGAATGGAAGATGATGAGCGTGTAAAATATTATTTGACCAACACTCTCGAAATGAAAGAACTTGATGAATCAAAGTTCCCCGGAATGTCATCTCTCTCTACCGAAAGCCACGAAGCCGGAAAGGTTAAAAAGCAAGTTCCTATTCTTGTTGTTCTTGGCAATCCGCCTTATTCCGGTCATTCATCAAATACTGGTGAATGGATTTCTGATATAATTAAAGAATATTATCAAGTTGATGGAAAACCGCTCGGTGAAAAAAATCCGAAATGGTTACAAGACGATTATGTTAAATTTATCCGCTTCTCACAATGGAAGATTGACGAAGCCGGTGAAGGTGTTTTAGGATTTATTACAAACCACAGCTATCTCGATAACCCAACTTTTCGGGGAATGCGCCAATCTTTGATGAACAGCTTTGATGAGATTTATATTCTTGATTTGCACGGAAATAATTTGAAGAAAGAAAAAGCCCCCGATGGCGGCAAAGACGAAAATGTTTTTGATATACAGCAGGGAGTGGCTGTATGCTTTATGATTAAATATAAAAATAAATCGGCGTGGAATTAAAATGGATAATGAAAAATCATTAGCCGTATTCGAAGCATTCAAAATCCGCCGCCATTACGATGAAGAAAAAGAAAAATGGTACTTCTCAGTTGTAGATATTGTTGCCGCGTTAATTGAACAGCCCGATTATCAGACAGCAAGAAAGTACTGGAATCAATTGAAAAAGAGATTAAAAGATGAGGGAAATGAGTCGGTGCCAAATTGTAACCAACTGAAACTAGAAGCCGCTGACAGAAAAAAGTATTTAACAGACGTTGCCGATGCTGAAACTATTCTCCGTCTCGTTCAATCAGTTCCAAGTAAAAAAGCCGAGCCGATTAAACTCTGGCTTGCAAAGGTCGGCTACCAAAGACTTGAAGAAATAAACAACCCGGAAAAAGCTTTAAATCGTTCCCGCGAATATTGGCAAAAGCACGGCAGAAGTGAAAAATGGATTCAACAAAGAATGTTAGGGCAAGAAACTAGAAATAAACTAACTGATTATTGGAGCGGGCACGGTGTTAAAAAAGAGGATGAGTTTGCAATTCTTACAAATATAATTCATAAAGAGTGGACTGATTTAACTGTAAAAGAACATAAAAATTTGAAAGGATTAAAAACTCAAAACCTCCGCGACCATATGAGCGAGGCTGAATTAATCTTTACCGCACTTGCAGAACTTTCTACAAGACAAATAGCAGAAGTTGAAAAAGCTGAAGGATTAGAAGAAAATAAAATGCCAGCAAAAAAGGGTGGAAAAATTGCCAAAGACGCACGCAAAGCTCTTGAACTGAAAACCGGGAAAAATGTAATTACCGGAGAAAATTTTCTGCCGCCTAAAGCATCTCATAAAAAAATTAATAAGCGTTAAAAAAATATGGCTAAAGTTTATCACTCGGAAATTTTCGGCTTAAGAGAAACTAAATATGATTGGCTAAACAAGCACAACATTAAAAATGTGAAATGGAAAAAGATTTATCCACGACCGGAGTTCTATCTGTTTATTCCGACGGAGAACAAACAAGCTGATCATTATTACTCTTTTTATAAAATTACTGAAATATTTCCGGTTAACAGCGTTGGTGTGGTAACAGCGAGAGACAATTTTGTAATAGATTTTGATCGAAGGAAACTTGAAAGGAGAATAGATGATTTTCGGAACCCTAAAATTGACGATGAAATTCTTAGACAAACATACGATTTATCAGAAAACAAAAGCTGGAAAATAAATGAACAGAGAGGAAAACTAAGAAGGGACCATGATTGGAAAGATTCTATAACAAAAATTCTGTATCGCCCTTTTGATGAAAGATGGATTTTATATCATGATGAAATGATAGAGCGCAAAAGAAAAGATGTAATGCACCATATGTTGAAAGAAAATGTAGGATTGATTTTCCATAAGAGAGAAGAACTCCAAATACCTTATACTCACTTTATGGTTACAGATAAAATTATTGAGCACGGTGGATTGTCCTCAAAGACAACTTGTTATCTTGCGCCTCTTTATCTTTATATAGAAATAAAAGAAAAAAGGAAAAACTCACATTTTCAATTAATGATGTTTGAACCGGAAGTTAAATACGAAGCGCGGCAGCCAAATATCAATTCCGAATTATTTGAAAAACTCAAAAAGAATTTCAAAAAAGAAGTAACGCCGGAAGAAATATTT
Organism: Melioribacter sp.; assembly: GCA_020723965.1. Taxonomy (GTDB): domain Bacteria; phylum Bacteroidota; class Ignavibacteria; order Ignavibacteriales; family Melioribacteraceae; genus DYHW01. Next base: position 427,318 of record DYHW01000002.1, read on the forward strand.
TATTACATTTATGCAGTTTTTTACAGCAACACCTACCGTACCAAATACGCAGAATTCTTAAAAATAGATTTCCCGCGTGTTCCCTTTACAAAAAACTACAAGCTATTTATTCAACTTGGTAAAATCGGCAAACAGCTTTCGGACTTACATTTGTTAAAATCAAAAGAACTGGATAAAACAATTGCCAAATTCACAATTGACGGAAACAACAAGGTAGAAAAACCAAAATACGAGAATGAGAAAGTCTGGATAAACAAGGACCAATATTTTGATGGAATTAAAGAAGAAGTTTGGCAATATCAAATTGGCGGTTACCAAGTTTGCGAGAAATGGTTAAAAGACAGAAAAGAAAGAACGCTATCTTTAGATGAGATAAAAACCTATTGTAAAATTGTAACTTCTCTAACAAAGACAATTGAATTACAAACTGAAATAGATAAATTTTTTGAAAATGTTGAGAAAACGTTATAACAAGCGGCTCAAAACCGACTGCTGTAGCCGGTCGTGATGTTAGCAGAATTGTATTGTGGGGGGAAAAAAGTTTTAAGAAACTAAAGAACATAAACAGTAAAACAAAATATTGGTGGCGGAAACCTTGTGGTGTCCGCTTAAACGTGGCGTTAAAATGGGAATAATTTGTTTACCGAAATTTTATTACTCGATTTGTCATTTTGATTTCAAATCGATTTTCGATTTTATCTTTATATCTATCTACATTTAATAGCTTATAGCCGCTTACTTTTTCTAAGCGGGGAGGTAGTGATTGAAAGTATTAGAAAGATAAGTATTTTATTTATTGTGCTTCTATTTATTAAAAACGAAAATAATGCCCAAAATTATAAAGATGGATTATTCTTTGACGTGAATATTATGTTTGTAAATGAGCATGTAAACGAAAATATCATCTATTCAGTAAATCCTTTGTCTAGAGAATTGAAGAAATTCGATGATAGGAAATTAGTCCTTTCATGTAGCTTCGGATTTTCTGGTAAAATTAATTTATCAAAAGTTATTAGCCTTAATTATCGCCCTGGTTTGACAATAAGCAATGGTTATTGGGGATTTCTTGATTTTGGAACTTCGATAAGATTTCAATTAATGCAAAAATATTTTACTGGAATTGGCTTGGTTTCAAAATTGACCATAAAGCCCAGAGAAGGTAATATGAATTATACTAAAGCGAAAAACGAATCCTTTGAGTATGTATTGTATCTTGGTTATGATTTATCTAAGGATTTTTCAGTAATATTGAGTTATAGTGATACTATCAATAATGAATATGGAGTGTCATATTCTAGTTCTGGAATGAGTTCTACATATATTTCTAAATATGTATACGGAATGTTAAAATTTGGATTAGAATATAAATTATAAAACTCACCTTATGCAGAATATACTAAAAATGTCATTCCGTCCCGATTTGTTGGGCTCGGAATATCATTATGAATAAATATAAGATGCTGATCCCGATAAATCGGGACAGCATGACAAATGCGTAAAGTGAGTTATAAAATAGTCTATCCCGCTTCAAGCAGAACGCTGCAGCGGAGACGTAAAATTAGTAGTTCTTGTTGAGTTGGTTTGTAGAGATTTGTGCAACTAAATTACATAATCAATAAATCAAATAAATAATAGCGGAAACCTTGTGGTGTCCGCTTAAACGTGGCGTTAAAATGGGAATAATCAAACCAAAAAAACTGAAACCTGGAGATGTTATTGGAATTATTTCTCCAGCATCTACACCTGATGATCTCTCCAAGATCGACAATGGCGTTAAATATCTTGAAAAATTAGGTTACCGTGTAGAAATTGGCAAAAATGTTGGTACTCAAGAAGGTTATCTTGCGGGAACTGATGAGCAGCGATTGACTGATCTACATTCAATGTTCAAGAATAAACATATTAGAGCAATTTTTTCAATTCGCGGGGGTTACGGCTCTGGCAGATTGCTTGATAAGATCGACTATAAGCTAATAAGCAAGAATCCAAAGATTTTTGTCGGATACAGCGATATTAACGCACTTCAAATGGCTTTTTTTGCAAAAACTGGGTTAGTTACATTTGCCGGACCTATGGTTGCAGTCGATTTTCACGAGGAAGTGAGCACTTTTACAGAAGAAGTTTTCTGGCGGACTATCACATCGAATAAAAAAATTGGCAAAATTAAAAATCCTCGTAACGAAAAATTTTATATTCTCAACAAAGGCAGGGCAGTTGGAAAGATTCTTGGCGGAAATTTAAGTTTGTTAACTTCGCTGATGGGAACAGAATATTTTCCCAAAATAAATAATTCAATTCTGATTCTAGAAGATATAAACGAAGCACCGTATAAAATAGACCGTATGTTGAATCACTTGCGTTTGGCTAAAGTATTTAAGCATATAAAAGGTGTTATTTTAGGACATTTTGTTGACTGCGTTGAACCTGATCCTGAAAAAAGAACTTTCTCGCTTAACGAAGTAATCATAGAATATTTTCAGAACTTGGATATTCCAGTTCTTTATAATGTAAAACATGGGCATATTAAAGAGAATATTACGATTCCCTACGGTGTTAAATGTGTACTTAATGCTACCCGCAGTACAATTGAAATACCGGATAATGCTGTTACTTAATTGATGATGTGAACATTCGTATCTTACAATTGTCCATTATTAGAATTATCCTTTCAAATCTTTCTCTCTTTTAAGAAAATATGTGAAGGTGAGTTTTTATTTACTTCACTTTTATTCTTTACTGCCATCTGGTATATTTATTGTCATATAGAATAAACAAGAAGATAAATTAGAATTTACCTAGAGAGACTTCAGATGGAATTTATAAACGAATCATATATTTTTACTCTACTAAACGATGAAAAATTGAAGAGTTCTGAATTTCAAAAAGAAACAATTCAGAAATCTAAAGAAGCAAAAGGATTATCATTAAAAGAGTGCGCGGCGCTTCTCAACATAACCGACCCAGAAATTCTTGAAGAGATGTTTTTAACCGCTCGCCAAGTGAAAGAAAAAATTTACGGTAACCGGTTGGTACTTTTTGCACCGCTCTACATAACTAATCTTTGTATCAATAATTGCTTGTACTGTGCGTTTCGCAGAGATAATAAAGAATTGAAACGGAAGACTTTAACTATAGATGAAATAAGAGAAGAAACAGAATTTTTAGTAAGGCAGGGGCAGAAGAGGGTATTATTAGTCTGCGGAGAGCATCCTAAAAAGACAGGTCTTGAATTTATTGGAGAAGCTATCAAAACCATTTACGGCGTGAAGATCAACGGCGGAAATATTAGACGGTTAAATGTAAATACGGCGCCAATGAGCATTGATGATTTCAAAACATTGAAGAGTTTTGGAATTGGCACCTATCAATGTTTTCAAGAAACATATCATTATAGAACTTATCTGAAAATGCACCCAAATGGTCCGAAGCGTGATTATGCTTGGCGCATTTATTCAGTTGAACGCGCACTTCAAGCCGGTATAGACGATGTAGGTATTGGCGCATTGTTTGGTTTGACTGATTATAAGTTCGAAACTCTTGCGCTACTGAGTCATGCATTCAATCTTGATGAAAGATTTGGGATCGGACCGCACACAATTTCGGTTCCACGACTTGAGCCGGCATTCAATGCGCCGCTTTCTCAAAAACCCCCTTTTGCCGTAGATGATGCTTCGTTCAAAAAAATAGTTGCTCTTATTCGTCTTGCAGCTCCATACACAGGAATAATTCTATCGACACGAGAGCGTGCAGAATTACGCCGCGAAATTTTTAAAGTTGGCGTATCTCAAATAAGCGCGGGAAGCAGAACTTCTCCGGGCGCTTATAAAGAATCGCAAGAAAGTCTCGAAGAATTTGAGATGGAACAATTCCAATTAGGAGACCACCGTACACTCGATGAAGTTGTGAGAGACTGCTGCGCTTTAGGATTTATGCCAAGTTTTTGTACAGCCTGCTACCGTTCGGAGAGGACTGGCGATCGTTTTATGGAATTAGCAAAAACCGGTAATATTGGAAAGATTTGCGTGCCGAATGCTATTGCTACCTTCAAAGAATACATAAACGATTTTGCCTCTGAAGAGACTAAAAAGGTTGCAAATGATTTTATAGAAAAAGAATTGAATGAACTTAGCGGAACAACTAAACTAAAGACTGAAAAAATGATTGATAGAGTTAACAGAGGTGAACGGGATGTTTTCTTTTAATATCTCATTTTGTGTCTCGCTTTAGCAGGGCGGGAAACTTTTGCACAGAGAGTTGTTAGAGATTCTTCAGAACTACAATACAAAAATAATTATGAATCTTAAAGAACTTTTACATAAGAATGAGTTGACTAAAGAAGAAATTATTTTTCTTCTTAATCTTATAGATAAAGAGGATCAACAAAGACTTTTTAACCGTGCCGATGAAGTGCGCTCTTTTTATTGCGGCGATGAGGTTCACCTTCGCGGCATTATCGATTTCTCAAACTATTGTGAGCAGAATTGCCTTTATTGCGGTTTGCGCGAGGACAATTATAAACTCACCCGCTATCGAATGATGCCCGATGAGATTATCGAGACTGCGCGCGTTATTTCCAATCTTGGAATTTTCACAATTGTTCTTCAATCCGGAGAAGATTATTACTTCGATACTGATCTTATTGCATATATCATTTATCAAATTAAACAGAAGGCAAACGTTGCGATTACTTTGAGTCTTGGAGAAAGAGGATTTGATGAATACCGCGCTTGGAAATTTGCTGGCGCTGATCGTTATCTTCTAAAACACGAGACTGCAAATCCAAAACTCTATTCTATTTATCATAAAAAACAAAAATTGGAAGACCGGCTTTCTCATTTGAGATTTTTAAGAACTGTCGGTTATCAGATCGGTTCGGGAAATATGATTGGGATTCCAATGCAAACAGTAGAAGACATTGCAGATGATATTTTGCTCTGTAAAGAACTTGATCTTGATATGGCTGCCTTCGGTCCATTTATTCCTTCTCCACATACACCGTACCAAAATAAAAAGCCTGGCAATGTTGAGCTAACCTTGCGAACAATGGCTGTTGCTCGTATAGTTTTGAAAAAAGTACATATTCCTGCTACTACCGCATTGGCAACACTTGATGAAGAAGGACGCATCAAAGGTTTGAATGCCGGTGCTAATATTGTTATGCCCGATTTAACCCCAAGTCCCTACAGAGAGCAGTATCTAATTTATCCCGATAGGAAATGTATAAATGATAACCCGCTGAGTTGCAAATCTTGTTTGCAGTTGCAAATCGAATCAATAGGAAGAAAAATTTCCAACAGCCGCGGCGATTCTATAAAACAAAAAGATCGGCTCACTGTATAAATTTCTTTTCTTACTTTACTATTTGATTGTATATTCCCCGTAAAGAAAAACAAAAATATTTAGAGGTTTTTTATGAAAAAGATTTTTTTATTCATCTTCACTCTCATTTTTCTTTTTTCTGCTTGCAGTTCAAATAAGGATAATGAACTGTATGAATCTGCCAATGCTAAATTGAAAGCGAATAATTATGCTGAAGCGTTGAAAGATTATAAAAAAATAATTGATGAATATCCTAATAGCGATAAAGCAGCGGAAAGTTTTTTTGCTATTGCAGTTATGTATCACATGTATCAGATACCGAATATTTCTAAGGATGAATCGTTTAAAAAAGCTGTTGAATATTACCAGAAATGTTATCAGCAATTTCCTGATGAGGAAAAGGGGGCAAAAGCATTGTTTATGTCGGGGTTCATTCTTGCCAATGAAATAAATAATATAGACGATGCACGCTTAGCTTATAAAAAGTTCTTAGAAAAATATTCCAGCCATGAACTAGCGCCCCAAGCTAAAATTGAATTGGATAATCTTGGGAAAACCCCTGAAGAGATTCTTCAGAATAACACGGTGAAAAAATAGTGGCTGTTCGGTCAAATGATTATAAGAAATTTTTAGACCCGCTTGTAATTTCTAAATTAAAAACCCTCGAACTTCGGGCTAGTATGGTGGTTGAGGGTTTTATGGTTGGGCTGCACCGCAGTCCGTATCATGGCTTTAGCGTTGAATTCAGCGAGCATCGTCCTTACATACAGGGTGATTCTCTGAAAAATATCGATTGGAAAGTTTACGCTAAGAGTGAAAAATTTTTCGTCAAACAGTTTGAAGAAGAAACAAATTTGATAAGCCACATCTTTGTTGATGTGAGCAAATCGATGGATTATAAGCATACTGCAAAAGTTACAAAGTTAGAATATGCTACCATACTTGCTGCCGCTCTTGCTTATGTGATGATCGATCAGCAAGATTCCGTTGGGCTTGCAACATACTCCGATAAAATCCATAGTTATTTACATCCGAAATCGAGCCGTGTCTATCTCAAAACGTTATTGACAGCTCTTGATCAAATTAAACCGAGCGGCGCAACTGCAACATCAAAATGTTTGGATTCGGTTGCAGAAAAGATTAAGAAACGTGGATTAACAATTATCATCTCGGATTTTTTTGACGATCTGAATTCCACTTTCACGGCGCTCAAGCGTATTCACTACAAAAAAAATGAAGTAATTGTTTTTCAAATCTTGGACCCGATAGAAAAAAGTTTTGGATTTGATCGCGATTCAATTTTTGTTGATCTCGAAACCGGCGAACAGATTACAACCCAGCCATATCACATTCAGCGCGCCTACCAAGAATCAATGAACGAATACTTAAATAAACTGAAAAGCGAATGTTTGAATTTTGGAATTGAGTATAACTTGATAGATACAAGTCAACCTTTTGATAAAGCATTGATGGGCTATTTTGCCAAGCGATCGAGGTTAAACTAAGAAAGTGGGTGTTTCTTTTGTAGGTCGAACTTCAGTTCGACAAAAATATTAAGTTATGACTGCCCCGAAATAAATTTAGACTTGCAAAAATGAGTTGGTCTAAGGTATTTAAATTAACCACTGTAATAGCTTTACAACTTCAAAAATAAAATCGCTGCAAATTATAAATTTACAATCTCAGCAAAATATTTCTCTGCTAAACTTTCAGCATCCTTTTTCGTTTTTGCTTCAACAATACAGCGCATAATTGGTTCTGTATTAGATTTACGGAAGTGAACCCAATGATCTGAAAAGTCAATACGCAAACCGTCTTTAAGATTTATCTGCTCTAATTTATATTTCTCGGCAAGAGAATCAATTACTTCATCAGGATTCATAAAACCGAGTTCAATCTTTATCTTTGTAATAAAATATTGTGGTAAAGATTTTTTCAACTCACTCATCTTTCCACCAAACTCTAACAGATGCTGAAGCATAATTACAGTTCCAACAAGAGCGTCTCTACCAAACACTACTTTCGGAACAATAACTCCTCCACTTCCTTCACCGCCAATTACAGCTTTTACTTCCTTCATCTTCTTTACAACATTTGCCTCGCCCACAGGAGAACGAAATACAAAGCAACTGTATTGCTTTGCAATATCTTCAACTGCGCGGGTTGTGGAAAGATTAACTACAACATTTCCTTTTTTCTTAGAGAGATAAAACTTAATTGCCTGTGTAATTGTATTTTCTTCGCCGAACGGTTCACTATTCTCGGTTATCAAAACTAAACGGTCAACATCGGGATCAACAACAATTCCAATATCAGCGTTATATTTTTTGACAGCTCGTATTGTTGCAGTTAAATTTTCCGGAATTGGTTCAGGCAGACGGGGAAAGACTCCGGATTTTTCGCAGTTCATTTCAATTACTTCACATCCCAGCTTTTTCAATAGTTTGGGCATTGCATAAACGCCCGCTCCGTTCACGCAATCGAGCAGCGCTTTGAATTTTCTTCTGCGGATTTTTGCTACGTTGATGTAATCCATTTTCAAAACAGCATCTATGTGATCATCCAAACCATTTGTATAATTGATTAGCCTGCCAAGTTTATTCCACTCGACGAACTTATTGTTTGCGCTATCGATGTGTTTGAGCATAGCGGCATTTTCATCGTTCGTCATAAACTCACCTCTGCTGTTTATCAGCTTAAGTCCATTCCATTCATTTGGATTATGGCTTGCTGAGATTTGTATTCCGCCAACAGCTTTCAATTTTTTTACGTTGAATAATACTGTTGGAGTTGGACAAATGCCTATGTCAATTACATCATTTCCTTTTGCGAGCAGCGTTCCTATAACAATGTTGCGAACCATTTCGCTGGAAATTCTACCATCGCTTCCGAGAATTATTTTTCCTTTACCGTAAAAATCTGCGTAAGCAGAAGTATATTTAACTATTGTTTGCGGTTCCAAACCGTTGCCAATTATTCCTCTTATACCAGAAACGCTGACCATTAACGTTGGCATTTATCCTCCTAATGGTTGAAGAAAATTTCATAAGCAATTTAATACTTGATTGGGATAAAATGTAATTCATAAAAGGGAATTTGATTATTTTTCTTTTGTTCTTTTGCCCCCATTTACCTCGTTGCGGGGCTTCGCTACCTCTAAAATAACATTTGCGAATTTTATGGAAATTGCTTTAACTCAATCTCATAAGCCGTAAATTAGAATTGTAAATTAAAATTCATTTGCTACATATTGACTAAACATCAAGAAAAACTAAAGAAGGAGAAAACATGAGTATCAAATCAGAAGACGTAAAGAACATTATCAGTTCAGAAAAATTTAAAAAACTTGTCCGTATGCGTACTACAGTTTCTTTATCGCTGACTATTATTATGCTGTCTGTTTATTTCGGGTTTATTTTGCTGATTGCATTTAACAAAGAATTTTTAGCAACAAAGATTGGCGAACATGTAACAATTGGATTACCAATTGGTATGGGAGTAATTGTATTTGCATGGATACTTACCGGAATTTATATCCGTTGGGCAAACAACAAATATGATAATAGCGTTAAAGAATTTAGAAATCAGATCCTAAACAAGTAAGAATATTTTAGAATTACTAAAAATTGAAGGAGTTAAAAATTTGGATACTTTTCAAACCACACTTGGACAAGCAAATATTGCTTCAATAATAATTTTCTTTGCGTTTGTTGTTTTAACATTAGGCATAACATATTGGGCAGCAAAGAAGACAAACACTACTACAGAATTTTACGCTGCAGATCGCAGCATTTCGGGTTTAAAAAATGGTTGGGCTTTAGCCGGTGATTATATGAGCGCTGCATCTTTTCTTGGTATTGCCGGAATGGTGGCGTTAAAAGGTTATGATGGTTTAATCTATTCAATTGGATTTTTGGTCGGATGGCCTTTAGTTATGTTTTTAATTGCTGAACCACTCAGAAATCTTGGTAAATTTACTTTTGCTGATGTAGTTGCATTCCGGCTTCAGCAAAAACCGGTTAGAATTGCTTCCTCTATCGGTTCCATTTTGACAATTGTATTTTATTTGATTGCACAAATGGTTGGCGCAGGTTCTTTAATCACAATTTTATTTGGACTCCCTTACGAAGCGGCTGTTATAATAGTTGGTTTAGTAATGATTGCTTACGTTTTATTTGGAGGAATGCTCGCAACAACTTGGGTTCAAATTATAAAAGCAATTTTATTGATTTCGGGCGCTACCTTTCTTGTGATTTTAACTTTAGCTCAATTTAATTTCAACCCTGTTACATTATTCAATCAAGCGGCAGAAAAATATTCTGATGCGGTTCTTTCACCCGGCGGATTTGTTACTAATCCTTGGGATGCAATTTCACTTGGTCTTGCTTTGATTCTTGGCACTGCAGGATTGCCCCACATACTTATGCGTTTCTTTACTGTACCAGATGCAAAGCAAGCAAGAAAATCTGTTTTTGTTGCAACGGGTTTAATTGGTTATTTCTACATACTTACTTTTATAATTGGATTTGGCGCTATGGTGCTTGTTGGGCAAGATATTATCAGCGGTATTGATAAAGGCGGAAATATGGCTGCGCTGCTACTCTCAGAATCTGTTGGCGGGCAAATGTTTTTGGGATTTATAGCCGCAGTTGCATTCGCTACTATTTTGGCTGTTGTAGCGGGGTTAACTCTTTCCGGCGCATCAACTCTTTCTCATGATTTGTATGTGAGCGTTTTCAAAAAAGGTAAATCCGATGAAGCAGGCGAAGTAAAAGTTGCTAAAATTGCTACTTTAGCAATCGGTATTTTAGCTATTCTTCTCGGATTATTATTCAAAGGGCAAAACGTTGCATTCACAGTGGGCTTAGCATTTGCCATCGCATCGAGCGCAAATTTTCCTTCGCTTGTGCTTTCGATTCTTTGGAAGAAATTTACTACTAAAGGCGCTGTAGCAAGTATTATTACAGGGGCAAGTATGGCGGTAATCTTAATTATTTTTAGCCCTACTGTCTGGGTAGATATTTTGAAAAACGAAGAAGCAATTTTTCCGTTAAAGAATCCAGCGCTCTTTTCGATGGTTGCATCGTTTGTTGTTGGTGTTGTAGTATCGTTACTAACGCCGGAAGAAGAAGCGCAAAATAAATTCGAAGATGAAAAGCTTAGGACTTATCTTGGAATTGGCGCAGAATAATTTTTAATTCAATGCTGTGTGCCTTTGTGGCAAAAACAAAAACTGCCGCAAAGGCATATTAACATTAATTAAGCGTTGCAATAGAAATTTATTTATGAAGGGAAATATGAAAGTATTAGTTGATGTATCAATTGTTCCAATTGGTGTCGGTACATCTCTTTCAAAATATGTTGCTGAATGCGAAAAGATTTTGAAAGAAGCGGGACTTAAAACAATGCTGCACGCAAACGGCACAAATGTAGAAGGGGATTGGGAAGAAGTTTTTGATGCAATTAAAAAATGTCATCAACGTGTTCACGAAATTGGAGCGCCAAGAATTACAACTACAATCCGATTGGGTACGCGCGTGGATAAAGAACAAACTATGGAAGACAAAATTAAAAGCGTTGAGATGAAGATGGGGAAATAAGTTTTAATCTTCCACCTTAATAATAGCAGCATTGTAAAATGGCAAAATAAAATTATCAATATGAAATTAAATGTATGAAGGGGAAATATGAAAGTTAAATTCAACTACACTATAATGATATTATTATTATTGAACTTTCTTGTAATAGCTCAACAAGAAAAATCCAGTATTGGAATTACTTTTTCCGGATTTGTAAAGACAGATATAATTTATGATTCACGCCAAACAATCAATTTAAGAGAAGGGCATTTTCTTCTTTATCCGGCAAATGAATTGTTCGATGCTAATAAAGTTGATATAAACGATAAACCAAATTTTAATATTCTCTCTATCCAAACAAGATTAACTGGCAAAATAAACGGACCTAATGCTTTTGGAGCAAAAAATTCAGTTATAATCGAAGGAGAATTTTTTGGCACAAGCGATGGCGATGTAAACGGTTTTCGTCTTCGTCATGCTTATACAAAATTAGAGTGGGAAAACAGTTCATTGTTAGTTGGTCAAACATGGCATCCAATGTTTGTAGCCGAAGTATTCCCAGGCGTAGTTTCATTCAATACAGGCGCGCCTTTTCAACCGTTTTCAAGAAATCCGCAAGTAAGATTTACTCAATCTTTTGGCGCGTTAAAATTGATTGCGGTTGCAGCTTCGCAAAGAGATTTTCAGAGTTTCGGTCCCGATGCATCAAACAAACCCGTTCAAAGCTCATCTTTTTTAAGAAACTCGGTAGTACCAAGTCTACATTTTCAATTTCAATTCAAAACGGGTGAAAATATTTTTGGAGCCGGCCTAGATTATAAAAAAATTACTCCACGATTGACAACAACAAAAAATATTAAAACTGATGAAAGTGTAAGCAATCTCGCTTCAATCGCATATTTGAAATTAGACTTATCTCCATTCACACTTAAAGCCGAAGGAATTTATGGAGATAACTTAGCAGATATGATGATGCTTGGCGGATATGCGCCAAAATCAGTTGACGCTTCTACTGGAAGAGAATCATACACTGCTATTGGAAGTTATTCATTCTGGAGCGAATTGATTTATGGTAAAGAAGTAGAGCTGGCAGTTTTTGCCGGCTATTCTAAAAATCTTGGTGCTCATGAAGATATTGTCGGCCCCTACTTTTCTAGAGGTGCTAATATTAACAGCTTAATGCGCATCTCGCCGCGCATTCAATGGAATTCTGGCAATGCAAGAATTGCATCGGAACTTGAATTTACTTCTGCTAAATATGGAATTGCAAACGATAAGAATAAAGGGATTGTTGAACAAAATAAAACAATTTCTAATTTGAGAATGTTGATAGCTGTTTATTATTTCTTTTAAAATTGTGTTTCCGTGTTAGCGTTGTTTGATTGCATTGCCATATATAACAACGCAAATCATATAACATCCTAAAGGATGATACATAAAAGGATTCTGATTTATCGGAATTTGTTTAACTAGCATAACAGTTTACTGTCATGCGTTATTTAATAAAATTTTCATGATAAATAAACACGAGCTAATCGAAACAGCAAACAAGTTATTAATCGAGAGGTTTGGAATTCCGAAACGAAATAAAGTATTTCCAAAACCTCTTGATCTTTTAATTGCCACAATTCTTTCTCAAAACACAAACGATAACAATTCATTTAAAGCGTTTCAAAATTTGAAAAGCCAGTACAAAACCTGGTCTGAGCTAATAAATGAAAAGAGAACCGTAATTGAAAAGATAATTCGTTCAGCTGGTTTAGCAAAACAAAAATCAGAAGCAATTAAAAATATTGTTGTTCATCTAAAACGCACAAACGGCAAAGTTTCTTTAAATCATATAAAAAAATATCCGAATGATAGCGCAATAGAAGAACTAACTAAGCATAAAGGAGTTGGCGTTAAAACAGCAAGCTGTGTTTTGTTGTTCGCTCTCGATAGAAATGTTTGTCCCGTTGACACTCATGTTCATAGAATAGTTAATCGAATAGGAATTATTTCTGAGAAAACTCCCGACAAAACTTTTTTTGCGTTGAATGAAAACTTTCCGGATATGATTGCGCATTCGTTTCACACTAATCTTATTAGATTAGGGCGTCAGATTTGTAAACCCGCTTACCCAAGCTGCAATGTTTGCCCTTTGCTTAAAATATGTGAATACCCTAATAAAAATTTTGAGAAGAAGAAGGCTGGGAAGGAGAGAAATTTTATGTTGCTGGATAATGTTAGAATGTAGAATGCTGAATGTGAAATGTAGAACGAAAAATATATTTACCCAACCCTCTTAAAGTCTCAAGTGTCACGCATTATTCTGCATTCATCACTCAACTTCTAAATGAACCAAACATACATGAAAGATTGTTTGGTAGTATAGTGATGTTTTTAGGCGTCATATTGATTGTTTTTTCTTAAAAAAAATAGAAGTTTCTAATAAAATAGCGGTTAATTATATTTAAACATTATTGCCAACCAATTAAGGATAATTGTGAACCAATATGAAATAGCAGTTCTTGGCGGCGGGCCCGGCGGTTACGTAGCAGCAATTCGCGCAGCGCAGCTTGGGTTTAAGACCGTTCTGATCGATAAGGATAAACTTGGCGGAGTATGTTTGAACTGGGGATGCATTCCAACAAAATCTTTATTGAAAAACGCAGAGCTCTTTGATTTAATGAAAAATCATTCGAACGATTTTGGAATTACTGTGCAAGGATTGAGTTTTGATTTCGGAAAGATCATCAAACGAAGCAGAGATATTTCAGACCGCATCACTAAAAATGTTGAGTTACTTATAAAGAAAAATAAAATTGACCGCATAAGCGGATTTGGAAAATTGAGCTCCAAAAATCAGATCGATATTTTTGATAATGACGGAAGGCAGACAGGTTCGGTCAATGCTGATAAAATAATCATTGCCACCGGTGCAAGACCTAAATCTGTTCCGGCAATTCCGGTTGACAGGAAAAATATTATCACATCTACAGAAGCAATGATACTTGAAAAGCTGCCTAAAGATTTGATCGTAATAGGCGCCGGCGCTATTGGCGTTGAGTTCGCATATTTTTATTCTGTGCTCGGGACGAAAGTAACGATAGTTGAAATGCTCGATCAGATACTCCCGATCGAAGATAAAGAAGTGTCAGAGACACTCTTAAAAAGTTTCAAGAAGAAAGGAATTGAAATTTACACTTCAACAAAAGTTGAAAAAGCAGAAGCGAAAGGCAGCAGTGTTACAGTTTATATCGAGAAGGAAGGAAAGAAAATTGAACTCAAAGCTGAAAAAGTTTTAAGCGCTGTTGGTGTTACTGGAAATGTTGAAGGATTTGGTTTGGAAGAACTTGGAGTAAAAATAGAAAGCGGACATATCAAAGTTGACAAAAATTCTTATCAGACAAACATTCCAAACATTTATGCAATTGGCGATGTTATCGGCGCTCCTTGGCTTGCTCACGTTGCTTCTGCTGAAGGAATTTATTGCGTTGAAAAAATTAAAGGACTTCATCCCCATCCGATCAATTATGAAAATATACCGGGCTGCACTTATTGTATTCCTCAAGTTGCAAGCATTGGAATGACAGAAAAAAAAGCGCGTGAAGCCGGATATGAGTTAAAAATTGGAAAGTTTCCATTCATGGCAAGCGGTAAAGCTTTTGCAATAGGGGAGCGCGACGGATTTGTTAAATTGATTTTTGATGCAAAGTATGGAGAGCTTCTCGGCGCTCATATAATTGGTCCAGATGCAACTGAATTGATTGCAGAACTAACTCTTGCAAAATCAATGGAAGCTACGTATCAGTCAATTGTTAAATCGGTTCATGCACACCCGACCTTATCAGAATCAATAATGGAAGCGGCAGCAAATGCCTACGGCGAATCAATCCACATATAGAAATTTTGATTACTGCGATCTTGGTTTGATCGATTATGGTCTTGCTTGGAATTTGCAGAAAGAAATTTTTGAGCTTCGTCTTACAGACGAAATAAGCGATACATTTTTTTTATTAGAACATCCCCATACTTATACGCTTGGCAAGGTTGCTGAGAAAGAAAACTTGATCAGCTCAGACACTCAACTTAAAGAACTTGGCGTAAGCGTTTACGTAATTGACCGGGGCGGCGATATTACTTATCATGGACCCGGACAAATTGTTGGTTATCCAATTATCAAACTGAGCAATTGGAAAGAAGATACGCATCAATACTTACGCGCACTTGAAGAAGTTATTATACAAACATGCGCTGAATACGGATTGAAAACGGAACGAAACCCTAAATACACTGGCGTTTGGATTGGAGAGAAAAAAATTGCTGCTATTGGAATTAAAGTGAGCCGCTGGGTTACAATGCACGGTTTTGCTTTTAACGTAAACGCGGATCTTTCATATTTCGGTGGAATTATTCCATGCGGCATTAAAGATAAAGATGTTACATCTTTGCAACAAGAGCTTGGAAAAGAAGTTGAATTAAATGAAGTAAAAGAAAAGTTGATTAAGTATTTTCGAGAAGTTTTTGGTTATACTGCTTTTACTATTAAAGAAAAAAATAACTATATAAAAAAAATAGAAAAAATATCTTCCTGAATTAACGTCTTGGTTGCAAGAAAATATTCACTACAAAGGCACCGAGTGGCACAAAGGAAAAATCAATGGCACAAGAAAAAATAGAAGCAGCAATAGATAAAGGTAACGGACAAACTCCAACTGGAAAGATCGATTCATACGGTGGAATGACAAAAGAAGAGTTGATGAATGTTCTTCGCCTGATGAATCTTTCGCGTACAATGGACCACAAGGTGATGAACATTCTTAAACAGGGGAAAGCATTCTTTCACATTGCCGGCGCTGGTCATGAAGCAACGCAAATTGCATTCGGTCTTGCCATGAAAAAAGGGGTCGATTGGGCGTTTCCGTATTACCGCGATATGTGCTTTACTTTAACATTGGGAATTAAACCCGAAGATATTTTCTTGTCGTTTCTAGCTAAAGCCGATGACCCGTTTACTGGCGGAAGACAAATGCCCTGCCACTGGGCATCAAAAGAATTTAATATACCCACGCAATCTTCTCCTACAGGCACACAATATCTACAAGCCGTAGGAGCCGCACTTGCGCTTAAGAAGAAAGGAATTAACGGCGTTGTTTATGTTAGTAGCGGTGAAGGAACAACTTCTCAAGGTGAATTCCATGAAGCTGTAAATTGGGCAAGCCGTGAGAAACTTCCTGTTGTTTTTGTGATTCAAAATAACAAGTGGGCAATTTCTGTGCCTGTTCAAAATCAAAGCGCCGGAAAGAATTATTCTATTTGCGAAATGACAAAAGGTTACGAAAATCTTTTGCGAATGGAGGTTGATGGAACCGATTTTTTGCATGTTAATGCTGCCGCTCAAAGCGCTTTTAAATATGCACGGCAAGGAAAAGGACCAGCTCTTGTTGAAGCGCACGTTGTAAGGTTGTTCTCTCACTCTTCATCGGATGATCAAAAAAAATATCGGCCGGAGGATTCATTAAAAGAAGATTTGAAGAAAGACCCAATCGTTCAATTCTCAAATGTTCTTATAGAAAAAGGAATATTAACTGAGTTAGCTTACGAAGAATTTAAAAAAGAAATTACTAACCATGTTAACGAAGCCGCAGATTGGGCGCTTAAACAAGAAGACCCTGTTCCAGAATCTGCTCTTCGATTTGTTTTTGATGAATCGGGCAAGCGCGGTCGGCTGGAATACGAAAAAGTAACTCACCTAGGAAAACCGATAGTTTTTGTCGATGCTATAAATCATGCTTTGCGAGAAGAAATGGAGCGTAACAATAAAATTTATCTTTTTGGTCAAGACGTAGCAGATGGAAAAGGAGGAGTGTTCACGGCGACAAAAGGGCTATCAACCGCATTAAGTAATGAACGGGTTTTTAATTCGCCTCTGGCAGAAGCAAGTATTTTGGGCGTTGCTATTGGAATGTCTTTAGCCGGATTAAAACCATGCGTTGAAATTCAGTTTGGCGATTACATTTGGACTGCATTTATGCAAATACGCGATGAACTTGTAATGTATCGTTACCGTTCGAATAATCTGTTCGAAGCACCTGTCGTAATTCGTACTACTGTTGGCGGATATATTCATGGCGGATTGTATCACAGTCAAAACATAGAAGGATTTTTTGCTCACATGCCAGGGTTACTAATTGCTTATCCATCTAATGCTGCTGATGCAAAAGGTTTGTTGAAAACTTCATTGCGGTTGAACGATCCAGTTTTATTTTTAGAACACAAGGGTTTGTACCGGCAGAGCTATGCTTCGTCGCCAGAACCAGATGCCGATTATTTGCTCCCCTTTGGAAAAGCAAATGTTGTTAAAATTGGAAATGAGCTTTCGATAATAACTTATGGCGCAATGGTGCATGAATCTGTTTTTGCCGCAAAGAAATTGGAAGACGAAGGTTTTTCTATTGAAATTATTGATATAAGAACTATTGCCCCGCTTGATGTGGATACAATTTACAAATCAGTTATGAAAACTGGTAAAGTGATGGTTGTTCATGAAGATACTCTGACAGCAGGTTTCGGGGCTGAGTTAGCGGCTTCGATAACAGAAAATTGTTTTGAATCGCTCGATGCCCCTGTAAGAAGAATTGCAGCTAAAGATACGCCTATACCTTATCATCCTAACTTAGAAAATTATATTCTTCCAACTAGAGAAAAAATTTACGAATCATTAAAACAATTGTTAGAGTATTAGTTGTTGTTACGTTAGAGCTACATGTATTTTTGCATTATGAATTTGAGATTCTTCTCCGAAGGAATCTCGACAAGTTGCGACATCCCAACATTGTTTGCATTCAGAATAACATAATGAAAAAGGAGATTGACAATGAAAGTTGAAATTGTAATGCCGCAAATGGGTGAAAGCATAACCGAAGGAACACTTATTAAATGGCACAAAAAAAAGGGGGATAAAGTCAAAAAAGACGAGATCATTTATGAAATAAGCACTGACAAAGTTGATACTGAAGTTCCATCACCGGAAAATGGCGTGTTGGTTGATATTAAAGTTTTTGAACAAGAAACCGTTAAAGTCGGGACTGTAGTTGCAATCATTGAAACCAATGGTGAAGCCGTAGTAATTGTAGAAGAGAGAAAGAAAGATGAACTTCCTTCTACTACTCAGGTTGGAGGAGAGTTAATAGATGTTCCGATGCCTAAAATGGGGGAATCTGTTATGGAAGGAACTATTATTAAGTGGCATAAAAAAGTTGGCGATAATGTTATGCGCGACGAAATTATTTTTGAAATAAGCACTGATAAAGTAGATACAGAAGTGCCAGCGCCTGTTGATGGAACTATTGCAGAAATTCTTATCAACGAAAATGTTACTGTTGCAGTCGGTGTTACAGTTGCAAGAATTTCAACAAGCGGCGGAATTGTAAGACCAAAAACTGAAACAAAACAAGAACAAAACAGCGCTCAAGTGCAAGAAAAAAAGAATTTACAAGAAGAAACAATTGTTGAAACTGTCAAATTGGATTCAAACCAATTTTACTCTCCTCTAGTTCTTAACATTGCTCGGGTAGAGAGTGTTTCGATGAATGAGTTGGAAACGATTATCGGAACCGGCACTGGAGGACGTGTTACAAAAAACGATCTTCTCAAATACATCGAAAGCAGAAAGAAGAGTAAAACTTTGTCAGAAAGACTCGGTAGAAAAAAAGTTGATTCTCTTCCAGAGCCGCATACAGAAGTTCCCAAACATGTTGCCGCCCAACGAACCGAAAGAATTCCGATGGATAATATTCGTCAGCGCATAATGCATCATATGATCAAAAGCCGCGATACATCTGTTCATGTTACTGTAATGATTGAAGTTGATATGACGCTCATTCACAATTTTATTGAAAGGAATCGGGAAACTTTTGCCGCTCAAGAAGGAATTAAACTTACTTATATGCCGTTCGTCTCTTTTGCTGTTATTAACGCCTTAAAAGAATTTCCTTTGATGAATGCCTCGATAGATGGCAGCGACATCATCATAAAAAAATATATCAATCTTGGAATTGCAGTTGCTATTGAACCGAACGGACTGATCGTTCCGAACATCAAAAATGCCGATGAGAAAAACATTCGCGGGCTTGCCAAATCTATTGCTGATCTCGGAAACCGTGCGCGCTCTAAAAAACTTGTGCCCGATGACGTAATAGACGGAACATTTTCTATTACAAACTACGGCGTGTTCGGTTCGTTGTTTGGAACGCCTATAATTAACCAACCCGAAGTTGGAATACTGGGCGTTGGCGCTGTTACAAAAAAATCTGTTGTTGTAGAGAACGAAGGAATTGAGAGCATTGCAATCAAGCCGATGATGTATCTATCGCTTAGCCACGATCACCGCTTGGTCGATGGAATGCTCGGCGGTAAATTCTTGAAATCGCTTAAAGAAACATTAGAAAATTTTGATACTAGGATAGTTTAAATCTTGTTCGTAATCATGTTCGCATTCTTGTTCTATACTACAAGAAGTATAATGAATTAAGTAAGATTAGGATTAAGAAAAAGATTATGAGCACGAAGGGAATTTTAAAATGATAAATCAACATCAGAAAAAATTTGCAGAAGAAATTGAAAAAGAAAGACCTCAATTAGGTAAAAGACCCGATTGGCTAAAAGTTCGGTTACCAAGCGGTCAAAACTATAGAGAAGTTCATGAACAGATACGCAAATCTAAATTGAACACGGTTTGTGAAGAAGCTAAATGTCCTAATCTTGCCGAATGCTGGAACAATCGTACCGCCACATTTATGATTCTTGGCGATACATGTACGCGTAGCTGCGGCTTTTGCAACGTAAAGGTTGGAATGCCGAATGAACTTGATTTGGGTGAACCGAAAAGAGTTGCTGAATCTGTTGAAGCGCTGAACCTTAAACATGTTGTTATTACTTCTGTGAACCGAGATGAGCTTAAAGATGGCGGCGCATCTATTTTTTCTGAATCTGTTCGTTTGATTAAGCAAAAAATGCCGCAAACTACAATCGAAATATTGATCCCCGATTTTAAAGGAGAGGAAGATTCATTCAATATTATTATGAAAAATCCTCCAGATATTTTAAACCATAACCTCGAAACTGTTAAACGGCTGTATCACGCCGTTCGCCCGCAAGCAAAATATGAAAGAAGCCTTGATCTTATTCGCTGGTTCAAAGAACGTGGTTTAAGAACTAAGAGCGGAATAATGGTTGGCATAGGCGAAACAAAAGAAGAAGTACTTGAGTTGATAAATGATCTGTTCAACAATGGCTGCGATATAATGACTATCGGTCAATATCTCCAGCCAACCAAAAATCATTTGCCAGTTCACCGCTTTGTAACTCTTGATGAATTTAAACTTTACAAAGATTTTGGATTGCAGCTTGGTCTCAAAGCGGTTGAATCTTCTCCGCTTGTGCGCAGTTCATATCATGCAGATAAACATGCAGAACTTGTATAACCTCAGTTTTTGAAAAAAATACTATAGACTACAATATTTTTTCTCATTTACCATGAAAGATTCTCATTTCTGAAAACGTCTTTGGTCGATTCTTTAAAATTATTCTCTAAGATTACAAACACCTTCGTTTTTCAAAAATAATCGTTATTTTTAAAATCAAAAGTTTAACAGGTAAATGGAATTATTGGCACGTTAGTTTCAAACAGTTCAGATTATTTCTGGCTCAAAATGAAAATTATTTTTATCGAAATAAATAAAGTGAATAAAAAACAATTTCAAAAAGGTTGTAGCATTTGCTATAACCTTTTTCTGTTTTTAAAGTGTGAGGTATAAATGGCAAAAGTAAAAGGCGATATCTTAATAGACATTGAGAAATGCAAAGGATGCGAGCTATGCAAAGTTGCTTGTCCGCAAGATTCCCTTGAACTTTCTCGTAAGCTTAATTCAAAAGGATATCATTACATTGTAAAAATAGAAGATACGTGCACTGGCTGTATCAACTGTGCTTTAGTCTGTCCGGAAGGAATTATAAAAGTTTATCGTAAGACCGAAAAGAAAAAAGAACAGATAGCAACAATAACTAACGTAACTGGTGATATAACTGTAACGGTGAATTCATGAATAAAGAATTAAAATTGATGAAAGGCAATGAAGCGCTTGCCGAAGCGGCAATTCGTGTTGGCTGCGATGCTTACTTTGGCTATCCAATCACGCCTCAATCCGAAATTTTAGAATATCTTACAAGAGAAGCTTATGAAAGAACTGGAATGGTTGTACTTCAAGCCGAAAGTGAAATTGCTTCTATCAATATGATCTATGGCGCTGCTGGCGCAGGCAAAAAAGTTATGACTTCATCTTCATCACCTGGAATAAGTTTGATGCAGGAAGGAATTTCATATATTGCTTGTGCTGAACTTCCTTGTGTGCTTGTAAATGTAGTTCGCGGCGGTCCGGGGCTTGGAACAATTCAGCCTTCGCAAGGAGATTACTTCCAGACAGTTAAAGGGGGCGGACATGGAGATTATAAACTTATTGTTCTTGCTCCATCAACTGTTCAAGAAATGGTTGACCATGTTAAGTTAGGTTTTGAACTGGCTTTCAAATGGCGAAATCCGGTAATGATTTTGACTGATGGCGCGCTTGGGCAAATGATGGAAAAGGTTGAACTCTTTCCTCAAATCCGAAGAACCACAGAGGTTCCTGAATGGGCAACTGTAGGCAAACCTAAAACACGAGAACGTAACATCATTACTACTCTTCATATTGAAGCGGACAAAATGCAAGAAATAAATTTACATCTTCAAAAAAAATACAAAGAGATTGAGCAGGAAGAAATTCTATACGAAGCAAGCGGATGCGATGATGCAGAATTTGTTTTAGTTGCTTTTGGTCTTGTTGCGCGTATTTGTCAAAAAACTGCTCTGCTTGCCCGCGAAAAAGGAATTAAAGTGGGCGTCTTCAGACCAATCACTCTATTTCCTTATCCTTTCAATGAATTGAATAAACTTGCTGATAGAGCAAAGGGATTTCTAACGGTTGAAATGAACGCAGGACAAATGGTTGAAGATGTTCGCCTTGCCGTTAACGGAAAAATTCCGGTTGAATTTCTTGGCAGAATGGGAGGCGTTGTTCCAACACCTGAAGAAATTCTTCAAACAATAGAAGAAAAATTTGTGGGAGAATTAGTATGAACGAAAAGAGGATGACCGAAGAACAACATTTCGAAGAGATGATTGCAGAAGAAAGTATTTGTATTGCCGATAATTTGGTTTTTGAAAAGCCCGAAACATTGCTCGATACCCCGATGCATTATTGCCCGGGCTGCGGGCATGGTGTTGCTCATAGATTGATTGCTGAAGCTATTGATGAACTCGGCATCCAAGATAAAACTATAGGCGTTGCGCCTGTTGGTTGTTCAGTTCTTGCTTATCAATATTTAAATATTGATATGTCAGAAGCGGCTCACGGTCGTGCATCTGCAGTTGCTACTGGAATTAAACGCGTTCTGCCGGATAAATATGTTTTCTCATATCAGGGTGATGGTGATCTTGCTGCAATAGGAACAGGAGAAACACTTCACACTTGCAACCGCGGCGAAAATATTTTAATTATTTTTATTAACAATGGCATTTATGGAATGACAGGCGGACAGATGGCGCCAACAACCTTACCCGGAATGAAATCTACTACTACTCCTTTCGGGCGCGATGTTAAGATAATGGGCAACCCGCTAAAGATTACAGAAATGATTGCTCAACTCCCGGGTGTTTATTACTGCACGCGCGTTGCTGTTAACTCTCCGGTCAATGTTCGCAAAGCAAAAAAAGCAATTCTTAACGGATTCAAATATCAAGATCATAAAAAAGGTTTGAGCTTTGTTGAGATCGTTTCAAACTGTCCATCAAACTGGAAAATGAACCCTGTTGAGTCAAACAAATGGATGGAAGAAAATATGTTTCCTTTCTATACGCTTGGCGATATGAAAGTCCCAAACTTGAATTTACCATCTGAAAGTAAAGGAGAATAACTATGACTGAAGAGATAATTATTGCTGGTTTTGGCGGACAGGGTGTTCTTTCGATGGGACAAATTCTTTGCTATGGCGGCGTAATAGAAAATAAAGAAGTGAGCTGGATGCCTTCATACGGACCAGAAATGAGAGGCGGAACGGCAAACTGTACTGCTATTATCAGCGATACAAAAATCAGCTCTCCCATTCTTACTAAATTTGATACTGTTATTGCTCTCAATCAGCCATCGTTAGATAAATTTGAAAACGCTGTTAAGCCGGGCGGACTTTTAATTTATGAAGCAAGCACAATTTTGAAACCGCCTACGAGAACTGATATTGAGATAGTTCCGGTTGAAGCCGCTATTGAAGCTTCTAAAATGAAAAATGCAAAAGTATTAAATATGATTATGCTTGGCGCTTTGTTGAAAAAGAAACCAGTAATTTCTATCGAAAGCGCTATTGAAGGATTAAAGAATGTTCTTCCAGAAAGATACCATGATCTCATTTCACTTAATAAACACGCGCTAGAAAAAGGAATGGAATTGGCTGAAAAAGTAGGCGTTCCGGCATAATATTTTTTTATTGAGATGAAAGGTTGGTAATCATTAGGTTGCCAACCTTTTTTTATTGAAATGTTATGATTCTTAATAGTGCTTAATATGTTTTGCTAATTGTTGTACTGTTATAATCTCACCGCTTTAAATAACATAAAAAAGAATTTGAAGAGATTTGGTTTACGAGAAGATTTTTTTAATTTGCAATGGATTCAATAACTCATTAGAGAAACCTTATGCTTAATTATATCTGGCTGGGATTGCTCTTTCTGGGCATTGCTACTGCGCTAACAATTGATATACATGAGCAGACTTCTGACAAATACCGAAATGGCAGAGCGTTAGAAGTTATTGTTTCTTTTGATCCCGCATTCTCAAAAACAACAAAATCATTCGATGCTATCTTAAAAATTCCTTCTTATTCATTTGAAAAATTTTATGGCATGCGCCAAAAAGTTGAATTGAATCAGTTAGTAAAACTTACTTCAGCTAATAGCAATAAGAAATACTCCATTTATATTACTACGGATGAACACACGCCAAAGATTTGGCAGGATATGGCAAAAGTGTCCGGCAAAGAAAATGATTTGAGCGGAAAAATAATTTTAAAAGAAAAATATGACGATTTTTCTTTTACAGCAGATCTGACCCTTGAAAATATTTCTTTTACAAGGATGAAAGAAGCCACTAATGCAGCAATCGATTACGCATCCAAAGCTGTTGAAATTGCTATTGGTTTGATTGGTATTATGGCGCTCTGGCTGGGCGTTATGAAAATAGCCGAACAAGGAGGACTAATTTCGATCATAGCAAAATCTGTAAAACCGATTACAAAATTTTTGTTTCCAGATATTCCGCATGATCACCCTGCGGTTGGTTCCATTATAATGAATATTTCTGCAAACATGCTTGGACTTGGCAACGCAGCTACTCCTTTTGGGTTGAAAGCAATGGAAGAACTTGATAAAATAAATCCTAACAAAGGAACGGCTACAAATGCGATGTGTACTTTTCTCGCAATTAATACTGCCGGATTAACTTTGATTCCTGCAACCGCAATTGCAATTCGTGCGGCTTCAGGCAGCAGCGATCCCACAATTATAATTGGAACGTCAATCTTTGGCGCTTCTTGCGCAACATTAACGGGTATTGTAGCGGTAAAAACTTTAGAAAAATTTCCTATGAATTTTTCACGGTTTTTAGGTTACATCAAATCAAGCTGGAAATTTTTTGCAATTCTTTTTTTAGTTATCTCTCTTTTGGTGATTCTTCTTTCGCTGGATATTCTTGCTTCGTTTAAGTTTTCTAATACTGAGACCATACGGACTATTATTCAGATGATTTCTACTTTGGCAATACCTATAATAATTATTTCTTTTGTTCTATTTGGTTTCATCAAAAAAGTAAAAGTGTATGAAACATTTGTTGAGGGAGCAAAAGAAGGATTTAACATTGCAGTTAGGATAATTCCCTTTCTTGTTGCCATGCTGCTTGCAATTGGTATTTTCAGAGCCGGCGGGGCAATGGATTTTTTAATACTGCTTCTTTCCCCAATTACAAACTTAATTGGGTTTCCGGCGGAAGCATTGCCAATGGCTTTGATGCGCCCTCTTTCTGGCAGCGGCGCGCTTGGAATTATGACCGAGACAATTTCTGTTTATGGCCCAGATTCATTTATCGGAATATTAGTCTCTACAATTATGGGAAGCACAGAAACAACATTTTACGTCCTAGCCCTTTACTTTGGTTCTGTTAATATTACAAAGATGAGGCATGCTGTGGCAGCCGGCGTTATGGCAGATATTGCCGGTGTCCTTGGCGCATTGTTTATTGTTAGACTTTTGTTCGGATAAAAAAGTAAAAGCTAACTTAATGGGAAAAATTTTTCACTTATTTTTTACATGCATGGCTGCCTGAAAGACTTTTAACGAAAGAATGATTGCATTTTCGGTTTAGCAACAAGACCAGCCATTTCCTTGTAAAGAGTAATTAACTCATGTTACGCGGTCTTAACAATTTGGGAAAGGATTCTCTTAATCTTGTTCATGCTCTTGCTCGAAACTGAAAATCACAGCAATAAACATTAGCAAGAAAAAATAGCTTACTTGGTAAACCGATAATATTTTTTTGTGGTTAGTCACGTGCGTGATCTTGTTTTATTCCTCAAGAGGGAACCTGGATATGATTAGCATTAAGACTCTTTATTATCTTTTGCATAAAAGGGGTATTCAAATAAATTTTTAGGGCAGCATGATCTTCTCAATTGAATTACGCACTCCTTATAACTATTTTGCACATTAAATAAAATCAGTAATTATATGCGAATTGGAATTCCAAAAGAAACTTACCGGGGAGAAAGAAGAATTGCTTTAACTCCCGGCGGTGTAGACACGCTTGTAAAAGCAGGTCATACGGTTTTTATTCAAACATGCGCAGGTCTTGAAAGTCATTTTACGGATGAAGAATACCGAAACGTAGGCGCTAATATTGTTTATACGCCCGAAGAAGTTTACCAACGTGCAGAGATGATTGTTAAAGTAGCGCCGATTTCAGAAGATGAGGTTGGTTTGATGCAGGACGAGCAGACACTTTTTTCGTTTCTCTATCTTGCCGTTGGAAAAAAAAATATTGTTGAAAAACTTCTCAAGAAGAAAATTACTGCAATTGCATATGAGTTGATCGAAAAAGATGATCAACTTCCGATATTACAATCGATGAGTGAGATTGCCGGTCAGCTTGCTGTTCAAGCGGGAGAAAGATATTTGGGAAGCGATTTTCCGAACAGCCGTGGTATTTTGATGGGCGGAATCCCGGGTGTGGCGCCTGCCGCCGTTGTTATTCTTGGCGCTGGTGTGGCAGGGTTTCATGCAGCGCGTACTGCATATTCACGAGGCGCTCATGTTATTGTTCTTGATAAAGATATTAGACGGCTAAGAAGAATACAAACTGAAATTTCAGCGAACATTACAACAGTCGCAGCTAATCAGTTTACTATTGCGCGAGGCGCTAAGTTTGCAGACCTACTTATAGGAGCCGTTCAGTTGAAGGGAGAAAAAGCTCCCCATTTAATCACAGAAGATATGGTCAAATCGATGAAGAAAGGGGCTGTGATTGTTGATGTATCGATAGACCAAGGAGGGTGTGTTGAAACCAGCAGGCCCACTACTATCTCAGAGCCTGTTTTCATTCTTCATGATGTGATTCATTATTGTGTTCCCAATATGCCGGCTTTAGTTTCGCGTACGGCAAGCTATGGATTAACTAACGCTTCAATTCATTATTTATTAGATATTGCCGATAATGGATTATCGAACGCTCTCTTAGGAAATAATGGATTAGCCAAAGGTGTTTGTACTTACAATGGATTCTGCTCTAACGAAAATATTGCAGAAGTTTTCAATATAGAATACAGGCGTCTTCATATTTTTTCAACCAATTGAAGAGTTTTAGAAATGACTGTGGAAGGAATAAAAACATACAAACCGATATCTGCTCCTTGGGTTAAACGATATAATGCTAAATTGGTATCTGCCGATGAAGCAGTGAAAGTAATTAAATCGAATGATAAAATTATTGTACAGCCGGGATGTGCAGCGCCTCTTCAAATTATTGATGCGATGGTTAGAAGAAAAGAAGACCTGTGCAATGTTGAAATTTATCATATTCTTGTTGTTGGAGATTTGCCTTATACAAAACCGGAAATGGAAAAACATTTCCGGCATAAAGCTTTTTTCATCGGGCCTAACGCCCGCACTGCTGTTAATGAAGGACGAGCAGAGTTTATTCCGATTTTTCTTTCTGAAGTTACTTTATTATTTAAACGAGGAGTAATAACAGCAGACGTTGCGATGATTCATGTTTCTCCCCCCGATGAACACGGTTTTTGCAGCTATGGAATTGACGTTGGCAATATTAAAACTCCTGCCGAAAAAGCTAAATGCGTAATTGCTCAGGTGAATAAGCATATGCCGCGCAGTCTTGGAAATAGTTTTATTCATGTTAATAAACTCGATTATATTGTTGAAGTTGATGAGCCCTTGAAAGAATTACCACAAGTTGATCCTGATGCTGCGCTATCGCAATTAGAAATTTATGATAATATCGGTCGTTATGTGGCAGAAATGATTGAAGACGGTTCAACGCTTCAGATGGGAATTGGCGCAATACCGGATGCTGTTCTAAAATATTTACATAACAAGAAAGACCTTGGCATTCACACAGAAATGTTTTCTGACGGTTTGATAGAATTGATTGAAGAAGGCGTTGTTAACGGCGAAAAGAAAACTCTTCATCCCGGTAAAATTATTGCCGGATTTGTTCTCGGAACAAAACGCGCTTATAATTTCATAGATAATAATCCTGTATTTGAATTCCATCCGCAAGAATATGTGAACGATCCATTCTTGATTGCGAAGAATAATAAAATGGTAGCAATAAATTCTGCTATTGAAATAGACCTGACAGGACAAGTTTGTGCCGATTCGATCGGGACTAAATTTTTCAGCGGTATTGGCGGGCAAGTTGATTTTGTACGCGGAGCAGCTCACTCAGAGGGCGGCAAACCGATAATTGCTCTGCCTGCTGCAACTAAAGACCTCAAATTTTCTAAAATTGTTCCTACACTAAAGCCTGGAGCCGGTGTTGTTACTTCGCGCGGCGATGTTCACTATGTAGTTACTGAATATGGCGTTGCTTATCTATTCGGTAAAACTATTCAAGAAAGAGCAAGAGCTTTAATTAACATTTCTCATCCGGCTTTTAGAGATGAGTTAACTGAATATGCTAAAAAAAATCTTCATATCTAACCCTGATGATTGCTGTTATTGGTGATATTCACGGGTGCTATTACACGCTCGTTGAATTATACAACAAAATAATTTCTCGTTACCCTAACATTCCGGTTTATACGGTAGGAGATTTAGTTGATAGAGGAAACCACAGCTGCGAAGTCTTCAACTTTGTAATTGTGAACAATATTTTTTTTACGCCGGGTAATCATGATTATATGTTCTTCCATTTTTTCAAAGACCCGACAAGCGTCTTTGCCCGCTCCTGGTTCTTCAACGGTAACGAAACTACTCTAAAATCATACGAGAATAGAGAAACCGAAATGTTTCAGCATATTGAACTGGTGAGAACCGCCCCTCTCTATTTCAATCTGCCGGATTGTTTTATTTCTCATGCTGGAATTTCTGAAATGTATGGCAAATATCTTCCGCCAAATTTCAGAAGTTCGCTCAACTTGTTGGATAATTTTATTGTGAACGATTTGCGAAGCGACCAGGGAATTTTGTGGACGCGCGACCCGTTACTCAACATCGGAAAGCTGCAAATAGTGGGGCATACAAAACAACAAGAAATAACTTTAATTGAAGATTCCAATGCAATTTATATCGATACAGGCGCGTGTGTTGGAAATAAGCTTAGCGCAATCATTGTTCATGAAAATAGAGTTTTAGAAACGTTGGAAGAAAAGACTCGTCTCGATGATATCATTTGAGCGGAGAATATTTTTTATTCGATTGAAAAAGAAGTTTTTTTTAACAATCTTTGTGCGAGAATTTTCGAAGGAGGTTTAATAATAGAAGATTTCTACTAATTTTGTCGAACAACATGTAGGCTTACCATTCTTCCAAAAATAAAAAATAAATTTAGACTGGGATTCAAAGTTGTTTTGCTTCCCATTTTTATTGCCTCGATAGCAGCATTTTTCGGTTTTAAGAATCATTATTTTGCAGAAGCAGACCAGCTTTTGTCATCCGATTACCGTATGAATTTTGCTGCTCTTTCAAAACCACTGCAATCATTTGAACAAGATTTTTCTGAGAATCCTATCTATAGTAAATCCGCATTTTCTGAAAAAAAATTATATCAGCTTACAATTCCAGATTCAATCGGAAAGGAGAAAGCGTATCTCTCGGCTGATTCAATATTTAAGAAGGACACAGTTATTGTAAAATTTTCTAAAGCAGATTCAGTACGTTTCAAAGCAAAAGAAGATTCATTAAAAAGGATCGATTCCCTTTCCCAAGATTCGACAGCACGCATACAACATTTCCGTTATAAGCGGATAGAAAAACCCTATCTAAGTTTTCGACCGAAAAGAGCGCCGAGTTTAATAAGTCTGTTAACTGAAAACATTGTATTGCGCACAATGGAATTAGATTCGACTGGTAAAAAAGTTGTGATAAAAGAAACAATTGCCGGGCAGAAAGTTAGACCGCCTTTGGAATTACCACTTGACGAATATATTCGACTGCGTCTTGACGCAATAGCGCGAGATGCTTGGGAAGCGCGCGGTTATGAGTACAAACTAAAAGAAGATAAACGAGATATTACTCAGTTCATAACAGACATAACTAATATTGACATTCCTCTTCCGAGCAGTCCGCTCTTAAGTATTTTTGGTGAGCCGAAGATAAATCTTAGAATTGCAGGTCAAATTGATATCCACGGTGCTTGGAGGAATGAAACAACAACGGGAATTACTACATCGGCGCTCGGTAACACACGCAATGAACCGGATTTCAAGCAGCAAGTTCAAATCAATTTAAACGGAACTATTGGTGATAAACTAACTATTTTGGCAGATTGGAACACAGAACGGCCATTCCAATATGAGAACCAGCTTAAACTAAAGTACACAGGTTACGAAGATGAAATAATTCAGAGCATCGAAGCGGGAAATGTATCGCTTCAAACTTCTCCTTTAGTTGGCGGCAGCGAAGCACTATTTGGTATTAAAGCGCTATTCAAAATGGGCCCGTTTAGTTTAACTGCTCTTGCTTCTCAAAAAAAGAGTGAAGTTCAAGAAATATCCGTTAGCGGCGGCGCAAAATCTCAGAAGTTCGAAATTCATGCTTATGATTATTCCCAAAATCACTTTTTTGTTCACGGAATTTATACAGACCCAGCTCTGAATATTTTTAATAAATTTTTCGGAAACCCGGTGCATATTTATATTGATTCTCTGAAAGTTAAAGAGATTGAAGTTTGGAAAACTACAACCGGTTTAATAAATCCGGGTGAAAGAAAGGCAAACGCATATTTGAATATCAAGCGACGTAAAGAAAAGCAATTGTACAATGATCTGCGCGATAACTCTTTTCAGACTATTCCAGGTAAACAGGAAATAGACAGAAGATTTGTTCTTCTCAAGGAAGATGTTGATTACACTTATCATCAGGAAACCGGCTTTATCAGTTTTAAAACTCAAATTCAAGATCAAGATGCTATTGCCGTAGCAATCCGAATCGAAGGACCAACAAGTTCGCAAGATGACGATATCTACTTTGGAGAATTTCTGCGCGATGCCGTTGGCGATACAACTGCTCGTCTTGTTTTAAATTTAGTCAAACCGCCTAACTTACAGCCGCAATTTAAAGATGCTTGGGCATTGCAGCTTAGAAATATTTATCCGATCGGCGGCAGAGATGTAAAAGAAGAAGGATTTGTTTTAGATATCAAATACAGAATTGAGGGGCAGGAACCGCAGGATAATTTCAACGGTGTTAAACTGCTTCAAACATTCGGACTGGATAAAACAGATAAGAATGGAGTAAGCGCGCAGCCAGACGGCGCATTCGACTTTTTTTCTAACCGTACAATTTTTCCCAAAACAGGCGAAATTATTTTTCCAGTTCTTCAGCCGTTTGGTAAGGACCTTCCAAGCGCTTTACCCGACACGCTTAGATATTCATCTGTATATGAAACAACTGTAACATTCGCAAAGCAGGATAGGGCTAAAGATAAATTTATTCTCACTGGTGAATATTCTGCATCTGTAACATCAGTTTTTTCGATTGGTTTTCAGGCTGTTGAAAAGTCCGTTAAAGTTTTGTTGAACGGGAATCAACTTAAAGAAGGACCCGACTACACGGTTGATTATAATCTTGGGCAGGTGATTATTCGGAAAAATGAAGCGCTGGTGCCAGGCGCAGATTTGAAAATCAGCTATGAACAAAATGATCTGTTCCAGCTTGCGTCTAAAACAATGCTCGGTTTTCGCGGTCTGCTTGAATTAAACCGCGAGTCTTCTCTTGGTTTTTCCTTTCTTAATTTGAATCAGCAGACCTTAAGCGATAAAGTTCGCATTGGTGAAGAGCCGCTGAACAATTCTATCTTCGGTTTGGATTTCAAAACAAACGTTGAACTTCCTTTTGTAACAAAAGCATTAGATAAGATTATTTCAACTAGCGCGCCTTCAAACTTTGCAGTAAATGCAGAGTATGCATATATCAACCCAGACCCCAACACCAAGAAGAGCACTATAGCAAGCGATGGAGGGAGAAGTATAGCTTATGTAGATGATTTCGAAGGCGCTAAAAAAACTATTCCACTTGGAGTTTCGAACGGTTCTTGGAAAGATATTAGTGTGCCGAAGAATTTACCTTACATCGGAAATTTAGATGAAAATCTTCAGATGCGTTACAAAGCAAAAGCATTTTGGTTTAACATTACTCCCTCCGATGTAACTGTGCAGGATATTTATGGAGACCGGAAAAAAGTTGGACGCGATGCCGTTCAAATAGCTACGCTGGATTTTGTCTATCAACCTAACCAAAGAGGTTATTATAACAACGAGCCGCTATTAGGAGAAACTTTTAAGAATTGGGCTGGATTCATGAAACCGCTCTCTTCAACTGCAAACAATCTTATTGAAGAAAACATAGAGTTTGTTGAGTTCTGGGTGAAGATTGTAGAGGCGCCGAAAGACTTGAAAATAAATATCGACTTGGGACAAATAAGCGAAGATATAATTCCGAACAGACGGCTTGATACAGAAGATATAAATGATAACGATTTGCTTGATGATGGGGAAGATGTTGGATTAGATGGAATGAAGGACGCTCAAGAACCATTTTTTAACAGCGCTACAAACCCTGACCCAAATAACGATAACTTTTCTTATAAATCTGGTTCAGGCGATTTTTCGAGGATTAACGGAACTGAAGGCAATGGCGTTTCTACTGATCTCGGAAGAATTCCTGACACTGAAGATTTGAATAGAAATAAAACTTTAGACAGAGTAAACAGTTTTTATCGCTATGTAATTCCACTTGATACAAACAGAACCACAAACCCATTTGTTCAGGGCGGTGGAAGTAACAAGGGGTGGTATTTGTACAGAGTTCCTCTTAAAGATTTTGTTGAAAAAGTTGGCGATCCGAGTTTTTCTGTTGTTGAAACTATCCGGTTTTATATTGCAGACGCTTCGCAGCAAGTGCATTTACGTTTTACAGAAATGAATCTTGTTGGCAATCAATGGCAGAAGGTTTTGAATTCTAAAGTTACACGCGATGACACTGTCCTTACTGTTTCAACAATTAACGTAGAAGATAATCCGGAATATATAACTCCGCCAGGTGTAATCAGAGAAAAAGATAAAACAAGACCAGATCAAGATATTATCAAGAATGAACAAGCGCTTAACCTGATTTTGACTAATCTAGAAGAGGGCGATGCAAGAGAAGTTGTGCGTTACCTTACAAGACCTCTTGACGTTTTCAATTATAAAGAGATGAAGTTATTTTTACGCGGCGATAGTAAAGACCTGCCCGGTTCGGTTTCTTATTATAAAGATGAGAAAGATTATGCTACAGAGATCTATTTGCGTTTCGGTTCCGACACGCTCAACTATTATGAATACCGCCAGCCGGTTAGATATAGCCGTGTTCATTTAAGCGGCGGATGGAATGAAGTAAGTATGAAATTTTCGGAACTAACAGCTATAAAAGAACGCCGACCAGGCGATTCTGTTAAAGTATTATACAGTTTCCCGCTAAAAGATTTACCCGGGCATAGCTACGGAATAAAAGGAAATCCGACGTTAACAAGAATATCTTTTTTTACGATTGGAATTATCAATCCTAAAGATAAAGGAACGCCAAATCAGAAAGTTTCTGGAAGCGTTTGGGTAAATGAACTTCGCGTTTTAGAAGCAGAACAAACTCCGGGCTGGGCTTATGCCGCTAATGCTTCTTTAAGGTTAGCCGATCTTTTAAGCATCAACGCAAACATTAGTCAAACCGATCCATACTTTCACAAGTTATCAGAACGGTTCGGTGCTCGTGAAGAGAGATCGAATTGGGGAGTAGCTGTTGATTTTGATCTTCTCAAAATAATTCCTGTTAATCTTTCTGGCAGTAATTTCAAAATATCGTATGCCCGAACCGAGAGCGCATACAATCCTCTTTATCTTCCGGCTACAGATATAAAAGTAGATGAAGCGCAAAAAGAGTTAAGAAGAAATCTCGAAGATCGGAAATTGCCAGCCGATAGTATCGATTCTATAGTGAAAAATTTAAGAAGCGACGTCCAAACTGTAAACGTTTCCGAAACTTGGGCCCTTTCAAACATTCGAATTAAAATTCCAACTGAAGTTTGGTATATTAGAGATTTATTTAACAACCTTAGCTTTGCATTTAATTATAATAAAACTTTCGGAAGAAATCCGGCTACAGCAATTAGCACCGCATGGTTTTGGAATGCGAGCGCAAATTATTCCGTTAACCTGAATCGAGATTATTATTTCAAGCCGGCTGATATTCCGCTACTCGGTTATTTGTTTGGGCTATTCAATGATTACCGCGATGTTAAAGTTTATTTTCTCCCTCAATCTATCACTGGAGTCATAACTGCCAACAGAAGAAGAAATTTCAATCTTGCAAGAACTCTTGCTGCAAAACCGAATATTCAGAGAGATTTTGTTGCAACGCGCGGCTCAGGCTTTAACTGGAATATTACAGAAGGGGGTTTTGCAAATCTATCGCTCGGTTACAATTTTGATATTTCTTCAACGCTTGCCCACTTGCTTGCTCAAGATGATATAGAAAGAGCAGAGGGACAAATTTGGCGCGATATTTTTGGCGGGCAATTCTTCGGTAGAGATTACAATTACAAACAAAATTTTGATCTTCGAACTAATCCTAAGCTGCCTTCTTTATTTGATCTGAATCGTTTTTTAACTCTTAATAGTTCTTATTCTACTTCCTACACTTGGCAGAATAATTTTCAACAGGAGCAGTTAGGAAGAAGCGCCGGTTATTCTAGCAGATTAAGTGGAAGCATGACCATTCGCGTTAAATCTATTTTTGCTCCGCTTTTCCAGGAAGAAGAAAAACCTATTCAGCCAAGCCAACAGCAGGTTGGGGGCAGAACCGGCGGAAGACGGAGCCAAGTTCAAAGAGAAACCGTCAAGAGAGAAGTTGAAAAGGAAGCAGACTTTGAGCGTGATATTATTTCTAAAGATACTGTGCTGATCAAAAAGGATTCATTAAAAACTACGCCTCAAGATTTAGAAGAAGAAACTGACACTATCGAAACAAAAGCGAGCGTTTTTAGTTCAACACTCGGAGCATTGAAATTGGCTATGAAATGGCTTCTGCTCGATTACGATCAGGTGAGTGTGAATTTTTCTCAAAATAGTTCTTATATTGGCGGCGGGCTTGCAGGTGAAGGAACAGGTTTTAATAATTTTTGGGGGGTAAAACAGGATTACCGTAAAGGTCCAACGCGGTTGTTTATGTTGGGGTTATCAAATAATATTGGTCCACGCGCGCCAAAAGGAAATTTACAGGATAATTACACTCATCGAAATGATATTGATCTCAGAACTTCGAGAGCTTTATGGCAGGGCGCTCAGATCGATCTTTCGTGGAAGATTGGCTGGGGCATAAATAAATCTATTACTATTCAAACTGATTCTCTTGGCGTTCAATCATTATCGAATATTGTTTCCACCGGAACAATAGACCGCTCGTTTTTGAGTTTACCGCCTACTCTTATCTTTTCATTCTTGGGCAATGGAATAAAGAAAGTTCATGAACTCTATGATCCTCGCTCGGTTAATCCGAGTAAAAATTTATCTGATGCGTTTTTAAAAGGATTCGAATCGTTCTCCATCCTTTCGAAAATTCCAATTCTTTCGCAGCTCGCAAAATATATTCCTCGCCCCAATTGGTCTTTCTCTTGGACCGGTCTTGAACAATATTCGATCTTTAGTTTTGCTAAACGTGTTTCCTTAAATCACGCGTATATTTCTAATTATAGCGAAGGCTGGAAAATAAATCCCAGCGGTGTGGAAGAAGTTCAAACACAAAAAGTTGATTATGCTTTTTCTCCTTTGATAGGAATGACATTGAACTTCGATGAATTGTGGAGTGGAAGTTTTCAGAGTACATTGCGTTATTCAGTAAAAACTTCTTACGGCTTAGGTGTAACAACACGCAATATTACAGAGTCTTTTACGCGCGATGTTAGTTTTACTGCAAGCTACACAAAAACTGGGTTTGATTTTCCTCTGTTTGGAATCTCTCTTAAGAACGATCTTGAGATTTCTATCTCGTATTCTAACGCAAAAACATCTAGCGTTATTTTCGAAATGGATCAGTTCAAAGAAAAAGGAAAACCGCAAGAAGGAAAGACAAATACTATGCTTGAGCCGAAAATTCGTTATGTAATGAGCTCTCGCGTTACGCTTTCGGTCTTTTATAGAAGAACAAGCATAGCTCCAGAGGGTGCTTCAAGAATTCCGCCTACAACTACAAACGAAGCCGGCCTTGATGTGCGTATAACTATTTCACCTAATTAAATGTGAAGTTTATAATGAAACAAAATAAAATATTATGGGTTGATGACGAAATTGAACTTCTTCGTTCTCACATTATTTTTTTGAATGAAAAAGGGTACAATGTTGAAACCGTTACTAACGGCGAAGATGCTATTTTGGAAGTTAAGAATAAAAATTTTGATCTGATCTTTCTTGATGAAATGATGGCGGGGCTTGGCGGACTTGAAACGCTTGCGCAGATAAAAGAAATTAAACCGAACGTTCCAGTTGTAATGGTTACGAAAAGCGAAGCGGAAAATTTGATGCATGATGCCATTGGAAGCAAAATAAGCGATTATTTAATTAAGCCCGTTTTGCCCTCTCAAATATTGATGGTTTGTAAAAAATTTTTGGAAAGCAAACAAATTTCTGTTGAATATGTTTCTAAAGATTACCTGAATGATTTTAATGAAATCTCCCGCCGACTTTTGATGAATCCAGATTTTGAAGAGTGGATCAAGATCTATCTGAAACTTGTTGGCTGGGATATGGAACTTGATGAGCATCCTGAAATCGGTCTTAGGCAGACATTGGTTGAACAAAAAAAAGAATGCAATCAAGAATTTTCAAAATTTGTTGAAAAGAATTACAAAAGATGGGTCGGTTCTGTCGGCAGCGAAAATACGCCTACATTATCGACGCAAATAGTTGGAAAATATGTTTTGCCGAATCTTAAAAATTTTGACGGGCCTCTTTTCTTTTTTGTGATCGATTGTTTACGGCTTGATCAATGGCTTGTTATGGAGAAACATATAACAAATTTGTTCAACATCCAGAAAGATTATTACTATTCTATTCTTCCCACTGCAACGCCTTACGCGCGTAATGCTCTATTTTCCGGGTTGTTCCCTTCTGAAATAGAAAAATATTATCCAGATCTCTGGACTTCATCCAAAGATGATGAAAACAGCATGAACAAATATGAAAAAGATCTGCTGCAACTATTACTAAACAGAAAGAAAATTACATTAAGAAATGAATTGAAGTATGTGAAAATTATCGATCCGGAAGTCGGACGCTCATTTGAACAAAATGTTTATTCACATAAAAAAACTAATTTGATGGCAGTAGTTGTAAATTTTTTGGATATGATTGCGCACGGCCGTTCCGATTCCGATATTCTCAAAGAAATTGCCCCTGATGAACCAGCTTACCGTTCATTAACTAATAGTTGGTTTCAGCATTCATCTCTGCTTAATACATTACGTGCTATTGCAACTATGCCAAAAGCGAAAGTTATTGTTACTACTGATCATGGCAGTATACGCGCTTTGAGAGGTTCAAAAGTTCTTGGTGATAGAGAAGCTTCTACCAATTTGCGGTTTAAGTTTGGACGCAACCTTAAAGTTGACGATAAACATGCCCTATTCATTAAGAACCCGGGCGATTTCAAACTGCCAAAACGAGGCGTTACGATCAGTTATATTATTGCTAAAGAAGACTATTATTTTATTTACCCTACAGATTATCATAAGTATTTAAGTTATTATAAAGATAGTTTTCAGCACGGTGGTATTTCAATGGAAGAGATGATCCTACCGGTGATCACAATGGAGAGCAAGACTTAAATGGATTTTCCGTTCAAAAGAATTTTGAGTACAGAAAATGAAACAAAATTTGTTGCCGATTTTTTTTCAAAAACTCTAGGCGGATGTGATACTGTTCTGCTCACAGGAGATCTTGGTACTGGTAAAACATTTTTTGTAAGAAGCGTTTGCAGTAATTGGGGCATCGAAAATGTTTCGAGTCCCAGTTTTGCTATTGTAAATGAATATCACAATGGTAAAAAAATTTTTCATTTCGATTTTTACCGCATCAAAAAGGTTGAAGAATTGTTCGATATTGGTTTTGAAGATTATCTTAGCAGAGCAGAAGCGGTAACTTTTATTGAATGGGCTGATCTTTTTGAAGAAGTATTACCGAAAAATAATTTCCATGTTCATTTCGATTTTATAGATAACTTTACGCGTGAAATTACAATTACAAAAAATGAATAAACTGTTTCCCATACTTGCAATTGAAACATCGGGGCAGTTGTGCAGCGTAGCGCTAATGCTAAACGATAAAAATTTTGTAGAGATAAATTTTCTTCAAAAAAACATCCACTCTGAAAAAATAATGGAGATGATAGATACTGTAATCCGAAGCGCTAAAGTTGAAATGAAACAGCTTTCTCGCTTAGCGATCTCGGTAGGGCCCGGTTCGTTTACGGGATTAAGAATTGGTCTTTCTGCAGCCAAAGGTTTGGCTTTTGGAGCCGGCTTGCCGATCGTTCCAGTGCCAACTTTTGATGCATGGGCTTACCAGATTGCAGAGTTTCTGCCGGACAAAACTAAATTTAACATAATCGTTTCTGCAAGCATCGATGATGTTTATTTCGCAACTTTTGAAAAAGTGGAAAGCAATGTTAAAGTGCGTAAAGAACTTTCTCTTATGAATAAAAATGAACTATCGGCTTACATTAAAGAAAATGAACATTGTTTGGGAAATTTTTCTATTAAGGAGAGACCAACAAATAATTATGGTCCTTCTGCGGCGGCAATTGCACGATGGTCATATTTATTTGGAAAGGATTTATTAACTTTTGATTACGATTATCTTGAACCAAATTATTTCAAGAAGTTTATAGCAAAGGTGAACAGATGAAAAGTTTATTCTTTTTTTTGTTGTTTTTGTCCGGGTCGATTGCTGTTGCTCAAAACGTTCCTAAGATCTCAGCAAAAGAAGTTAGCCACGATTTCGGAACATTAACCGAAGGGGAAATAGTTACACACAACTTTGAGATATTTAACACCGGAAATGCTGAATTAAAAATTGATCAGGTTCGTGCTTCTTGCGGCTGTACAGACGCAAAGCCTGAAAAGAAAATTTTGAAACCGGGTGAAAAAACCTTTATCAAAGTTGAATTCAACTCGACCGGCAGAATAGGCCCACAAGAAAAATTTGTATATATTTTTTCAAATGATCCTAAGATGCGGGAATTAAAATTATCTATTAACTGCGTAATTGTTGAAAAAAGCATTTCCTTTCAGAAAAATTTAAAACTGCCTAAATTGAAACTTCTGCAATCACAATATGATTTTGGAAATGTTGAAGAAGGAAAGACAGTTGATGTTAAGATCAGTTTTAAGAATGAGGGAAATAGTGTACTGAAGATAAACGATGTAAAAACATCTTGCGGCTGCACTGCAGCTTTATTAAGCAATAAATCACTTCAACCGGGCGAAACAGGAAATATCAGAATTGAATTGGATACTGCCAATCGTGAAGGTAAACTGACACGAACAGTTACTATTTACACAAATGATCCGGAGAAGGCAAGTCATACAATAACTTTATTCGTTAACATTGAAAAGAGAAAATAATAATGGGCTGGTTCACAAGAAAAAAAGAAAATATATCTCCTGCAAGCAAGAAATCTGATCTACCAGATGGACAGTGGCAAAAATGCGAAGAGTGCGGAGAGATAATTCATACTAAGCAGCTAGAATCAAATTTATGGTGCTGTGCAAAATGTAATTATCATTTCAGAATTGGCAGCGATCAATATATCTCTTTTCTTTTCGATGCAGGGAGTTTTAGAGAGTCTAATAAAAAGATGAGGTCTGGCGATCCGCTTCAATTTGTAGATACAAAAAAATATTCCGAAAGAATAACTGCTACGATTAAGAAAAGCGGTTTAAACGATGCAGTTAAAACAGGAATGGGAAAGATTGATGGTAAAAAAATTTCATTTGCTTGCATGGATTTTAATTTTATTGGCGGAAGTATGGGAAGCGTTGTTGGCGAAAAAATTGCCCGCGCTATAGATGCTGCTTACGAAGAAAAAATCCCTATGATCATTATCAGCCAGAGCGGCGGCGCCCGAATGATGGAGGGAGCTCTTTCGTTAATGCAATTAGCAAAAACAAGTTCTAGACTTGCACGCTTAGCGGAGGCAAAATTACCTTTCATTTCGATTCTTACTGACCCGACTACCGGCGGTGTAACAGCAAGTTTTGCAATGCTTGGAGATATTATTATTGCTGAACCAAAAGCGTTGATCGGTTTTGCAGGACCTCGTGTTATTAAACAAACAATCGGGAAAGACCTGCCGGAAGGATTCCAACGTTCTGAGTTTTTACTGGAAAATGGTTTTATCGATTTTATTGTTAGCAGAAAAGAGATGAAAGAAAAGCTTTCGCGGTTGATTGAATATTTAACATAAGATTTTTTTAGTGAAGAAAGTGCAGTTTTGCAACTCTAATATCGAACTGTGATGATGAAGGAGAATAAATAAACCATCTGTTGTTTATAAATCATTTTCTAAATTTCTTAGCCATCCTTTCTAAAACTTCTAATGCGTAATCAACTTCTTCAAAAGTATTTTGCATGCCAAATGAAAAACGGAGAGTTCCGATTGCGTCTTTTTCTGAATAACCAGATGCAAGAATAACGTGAGATGGTTTTATTGTCCCCGATGTACACGCAGAACCATTAGATGCAGCAACACCGTTGATATCAAGATACATTAGCATTGCTTCTGAATCATTATTATAAAATTCAGATTTGAATGTTACACTGAGAATGTAAGGTGAACTATTTTCGCTTTCGTTTATTTGTAGATTAGAATTTATCTCTTTAATGCCTTTAGTGAATCTATTTTTTATTTTTTTTACATGAATTTCATTTTCACTCATCGTTTCATTGGCTATCCGGATTGCTTCTGCAAACCCAACAATTCCGGCTACATTTTCTGTTCCGCCTCTTCTGTTTCTTTCTTGTGAGCCGCCGAATAAAATTGGAGCGATCGGGGTTCCACTTTTAACGAATAAAAAACCCATTCCCTTTGGCCCATTGATCTTGTGGGCAGAGGCACTTAGGGCATTTACTTCTATTTTTTTCACATCAATTAAAAATTTACCAAAACTTTGAACCGCATCTGTATGAAAGAAAATATTTCTTTGTTTAGCAAGTTTAGAAATATCTTCAATAGTATTGATCGAACCGGTTTCATTATTGACGTGCATCAGCGTTAGCAGCGATGTTGAATTTTTCAACTCATCATTAAGAAGATCAAGTTCTACTATTGTGCTGCTATTGACATTCAGCCATTTTATATTAAATCCGTTTCTTTCTAATTCTTTGCATGTATCTAAGACGGAATAGTGTTCAGCTTTAGAAGTAATAATTTCATTTCTTTTGCTTTCCGCAAGTTCAGCTTTTGCAATTCCTAAAAGAGCAAAATTATTAGCTTCCGTTCCACCGCTTGTAAAATAAATTTCGCTTGGGCTCGAGTTAATAAAATGAGCTGTAACTTCGCGCGCTTCTTCAACTGCTACACGCACTTTTCTACCAAAAGAATGAATTGAAGAGGGGTTACCGAATTCATTAGTTAGAAACGGTTTCATCTTCTCAAATACTTTAGGGTGAAGAGGAGAAGTAGCGGCATTATCAAAATAAACACGCATCTTTTTTAGAATTCCTTTCTTATCTTAAATTCAGATCGCCAAAATGAATTTTTTCTTTTTTCCCCGCTGTTTTCAATATTAAAAATCCGTCTTGATCAATATCCTCAAATATTCCGAATATGATTTTGTCATTATCAACAATTTTTATTTTTTCACCGATCATTTTGCATCGAGAGCGCCAATCATTTAAAATTTTATCAGGCGCATTAAATGCCAAATTGAGTATCACTTCGAAATTGTTGAGAACCTCGCTCAATAATTTTTCGCGGCTTACAAGTTGATGAAATTCCTTTCTTATCGAAGTCGGCGGAATATCAAACTTACCAGGAAAGTTCGGTTGGTTAACATTTATTCCAATTCCTACAACAATTTTATTTATAACGTTTCCCTTAGAAGAGGATTCAAGCAGAATACCAGCGATCTTCCTCTTATCGATCAATATATCGTTGGGCCATTTCATTTCTACATTTAATTGATAGAGGTTTTCAATTGATTGTGCCACTGCTACTGCCGCGCCAAAATTTATTGTATTGATTCTTACCCCCTTGAAATCATCTTTTAAAAGTATAGAAAATGTAAGGTTTTGTCCGGGATTGCTGTTCCATTCTCTTCCTTTTCTGCCGCGTCCCTTTGTTTGATATTCGGCAAGAAGTACAGTCCCATGCTGCGAAAATTCTTTGCTTGATAGTAGAAGCGAATTGGTGGATTCAACTTCATCACAATAAATAAAACTTCTTCCAATAAATTCAGTATCAAGTTTTATATCAAATTCTTCTATATTGAACAAATCTTTCTCCCTAATACTTTATGGAAATTTAGTCGTTAATTATGCCACAATTTCAGTGGTTGTATACTTCTGTAATAGTTTCTGCCATACATACATTTTTTTGATTGAGCGGGTAAAAAGCTGCTAATTCATTTATTTCAAATAACTTATTCAAAAAAAACATTTTGGCATTCTCATTGTAATAAAGAATGCAGAAAAAAAATAAAATCAATTGGAGGACACTATGACACTCATTAAATTTGAACCCTTAAGAGAACTCGAAACTCTTCAGGACAGAATCCAAAGATACTTTGATGATTTTTCAAACTTTGGAATCAATTTTAGCGATAACTTTTACCCGAAAATCGATATCTCGGAAGATAAAAACAACATAAATGTTACAGCAGAAATTCCAGGTGTAAAGAAAGACCAAATAAAAATTACACTGCAAGATAATATTTTGACAATAGAAGGGGAAAAGAAAAAAGAAACAAAAGAAGAGGGGAAAAACTTCTACAGAAGCGAAAGAATTTTCGGCTCTTTCAAACGCTGCTTCACACTTCCGGCTCAAGTCGATTCCGAAAAGGTTGAAGCAAAATTCGAAGACGGAATGCTTCATGTTCAGTTGAAGAAGATTGAAACAAAAGCAAAGAATGAAAAAGTTATCGAGCTAAAGTAATAGCTTCAGCTCTTCATATATTTCTTATAAAAAGGAGAAAAAGAAATGGGTAAAATAATTGGAATCGATCTTGGAACAACAAACTCTTGTGTTGCAGTGATGGAGGGGAATGAACCAGTTGTAATTCCAAACTCGGAAGGAGGAAGAACAACACCTTCTATTGTTGCTTTTACAAAAACAGGCGAAAGATTAGTTGGACAGCCGGCAAAAAGACAAGCCGTTACAAATCCTAAAAACACCGTCTACTCAATTAAAAGATTTATGGGAAGAGTTAGAAGCGAAGTTAACCGAGAAGAGAAAGAAGTTCCTTATGAAGTAGTTGCCGGCGAAAATGATTCGGCTCGTGTTAAGATTGGTGATCGTCTCTATTCACCTCCGGAAATAAGCGCAATGATTTTACAAAAAATGAAAAAGACGGCAGAAGATTATCTCGGTCAAGAAGTTACAGAAGCTGTGATTACTGTTCCTGCTTATTTTAATGATGCACAAAGACAAGCTACAAAAGATGCAGGTGAAATTGCGGGATTAAAAGTTAGTAGAATTATCAACGAACCAACCGCTGCTGCTCTTGCATACGGTTTAGATAAAAAACATAAAGATCAAACTGTGGCTGTTTATGATCTTGGTGGCGGCACTTTCGATATTTCAATTTTGCAGTTAGGAGAGGGTGTCTTTGAGGTTAAATCGACTAACGGCGATACACACCTTGGAGGCGATGATTTTGATCAGCGCTTGATCGATCATCTTGCAGATGAATTTCAGAAATTGGAAGGAATTGATTTACGCAAAGACCCGATGGCTCTTCAACGTTTGAAAGAAGCTGCCGAAAAAGCAAAGATTGAATTATCTTCTTCGGTGCAGACAGATGTAAATCTTCCTTTTATTACTGCTACACAAGATGGGCCGAAACACATGAACATAGCTTTGACACGCGCTATGTTTGAACAGTTAATAGACGATTTAATCGAAAACACAGCAGGACCGTGCGAACGCGCTATGAAAGATGCCAGCGTTACTCCGTCTCAAATTGACGAGGTAATTTTAGTTGGCGGTTCTACTCGTATTCCTAAAGTTCAGGAACTTGTAAAAAAGCTTTTTGAAAAAGAACCGCACAAGGGGGTAAATCCAGATGAAGTAGTTGCCGTTGGAGCTGCTATACAGGG
Organism: Melioribacter sp.; assembly: GCA_020723965.1. GTDB lineage: Bacteria > Bacteroidota > Ignavibacteria > Ignavibacteriales > Melioribacteraceae > DYHW01. The sequence goes on from DYHW01000002.1 coordinate 471,417, forward strand.
TGGTGTGCTTGCCGGCGATGTTAAGGATGTTCTTCTGCTCGATGTTACTCCGCTTTCGCTCGGCATCGAAACTCTTGGCGGTGTAATGACGGTCTTAATACAGGCAAACACTACGATCCCAACTCGCAAGAGCGAAGTCTTCTCAACCGCATCAGATAATCAGCCATCGGTTGAGATTCATGTTCTTCAAGGGGAAAGACCTATGGCAGCAGATAATAGAACGCTTGGCAAATTTCATCTTGATGGAATTCCTCCCGCACCGCGCGGCATTCCTCAAATTGAAGTTACATTCGATATAGATGCTAACGGAATTTTGCATGTTGCAGCTAAAGACAAGGCAACTAACAAAGAACAGAGCATTAGAATAACTTCATCAAGCGGTCTTTCAAAAGAAGAAGTTGAAAAGATGAAACAAGTTGCTAAAGAACATGCTGCAGAAGATAAAAAGAAAAAAGAGACAATTGAGATTAAAAACCAAGCTGATAATCTTGTCTTTCAAACTAAGAAGCAGATTGATGAATTGAAGGATAAAATAACAGCTGAGCAAAAGAGCAGATTAGAAAGTGAAATTCAAAAAGTAGAAGATGCGTTAAAAACAAACGATACTGAAAAAATTAAATTGGCAACTGAAAGTTTAACAAAAGTATGGAATGAAATAGCTCAGCAGCTTTATCAGCAGCAAGGTGCTGCTGGTCAACATGCCGGCGAACCGGCAGGAGCCGAATATCAAGCCGCTGGTCAGCAAACTTCTCAAGAAAAGAAAAAGGATGAACGAGACGTTCAAGATGCATCCTATGAAGTTGTTGATGATAAATAATTGTTAAAGTCGGGTCCTTACTCTGCTGCACAACTTGTTATGAATTAAGGAAGGTGCTGAAACTTTGATGTTTACTGCGAATGTTGCAATGACTATACTTCCACGCGTTGAAGTTTTTTAAAAACTAATTATCAACAAAGTAAAAATAAATGAAAAAAAATAAATGGAGGTTAAAATGACCAATCAAAAAGAGATGGTTGAAACAAAAACAACCAAAAGTTGGGATGAAGCTTTGGAAAAAGAATCTTGGATAGCGCCGCTTGTGGATATTTACGAAACAGCGGATGATTATTACTTATCAGCCCAAATGCCCGGCGTTAAAAAGGAAGATGTTAAAATCAAACTCGAAGATGGCAATCTTGTAATAATGGGAAGGACTAACTACGATGAAATAATTAACTGTAAATTCGTTTTGAAAGAAACAGAACTCGGAAACTACTATCGCCATTTCAAAATCTCTGAAGGTGTTGACGAGCAAAAAATTGATGCTAAATTAGAAAATGGTATTCTCAACATAAAACTTCCAAAACACGAACGTGTAAAGCCAAAGACGATTGAAATTAAGTAGTTTTAAGTCAGAGAATAGTTTGATATTTACTATCTTGAAAAGAATCCCTGCTATAAGCAGGGATTCTTTTTGGGCAGTGATATATTAAAAATCAAAATTGTATAAAATCTCTCTTCTGCTTAATTTGCGGCACGATGAAACAACTTACTGCAATCTTATTATTATTTGTATTTGCCGCGTTACTTTATTTAACCGGCTATGATGTTGAATTTCAGCAATCCGATTATTTTAATATTTCGAACTACTATAAAGATGGAATGTTAAAATCGGAGTATAACAAAGTTGATATATCTGCTAATTATAATTTTTATGTCGATTTTGATCCGACAAAAAAAAGAATTTTCGTTAAAGAAAATATTGTATGGGTGAACAAAACAAATTTGCCGACATCTGAGATACAATTTCATCTTTATCCCAACGCATATAAAAGCAATAAGACACTTTTTGCAGAAGCTTATGCCATCAACTCAGAAACTCAAACTCAGATTGATATAAAATCTTTTAGTGTGAACGGTGAATTATCTGAGTTGATTTACTTCCAGCCGGAAATTGCAAATCCATACGATAGCACAGCAGCAAAAGTTTTATTGACAAAGCCAATCCAGCCTGGCGATAGCGTAAAAATCTTTTTTGAATATTCGATGAAAATTCCACGCTCAGTAAAACGGCTTGGTTATGCAACCGGAAGGAATTTCTTTTTTGTATCTCAATGGTTTCCAAAGGTTGGTGTGTTTGAAGATGGGAAATGGGTGTGCAGTCAATATCACCCTTATACGGATTTTTATTCCAACTTTGGCTACTATTCGGTAAAAATAAAAATTCCTAAAAATTATATTGTAGCGGCAGCCGGAGTTGAAAAAGAAAAAGCCGCAGATCAGAATTCAATAATTTATCATTTTGTTCAAAGCGGAGTTCATGATTTTGCGTGGCTGGCAACTGATGAAATTAGATCACGAACTGAAATTTATTCCCGCTTGGATGGTTCGCAAGTTTTAATCAAAGCTCTTGTTCAGCCTGAAAATGCTAAATATTTTGAACGATACTTTAATGCAGTAAAAAATTCGCTCAAATATTTTGAAGAAAATATAGGAATTTATCCATATCAAACGGTTACTCTTGTTGATGTTCCTCGGACTTCAGAATCGAGTGGAAATGAAATTCCCACACTATTTACTATAAGAACTGAATTATTTTCTAGCGAAAATACCGGGGAACCGGAGTATTCAATAATAAAAGCTTTTGCGCAACAATATTTTCAAGGCATTCTTGCCAACAACGAAGTTTACGAAGCGTGGTTGGATGAAGGATTTGCATCGTATTTTGCTGCGAAGATAATGAATCAATATCATCCAGGAATAATAGAACATTTCAAAATTGCTTCTTATCTGCCTGTATTCGGTCTAAATTTCCTTTCGTTTAAGGGAATACCTATTATTTATACTTTAGTTGACGTACATATTACCGAAGGCACGAGAAATATTACACAATATTATAGAAATATTTTTGTTGGAACGATTGCCGATACATCTTACAAACTGCCAACGCATCTTTCTTATATTGTTAATTCAAATGACAAACCCGTTCTCGTTCTTCATACTCTTGAGCGATACATTGGCTTTGAAAAAATGATGAAAATATTAAGAGAGTATTACAACCAATTTAAATACAAGCATCCGAGAGGAAAAGATTTTATCTCGATTGTGCGGCAGAATTGCGATGAAGATATGAGTTGGTTCTTCGATGAATTTTATTATTCTGCTAAATCTTTCGATTACAGAGTAACATCATTAAAAAAAACTTCTGCCGAGGAATGGGAAGTTGTAATTGAACGGCACGGTGAAGGGTTTTTCAAAAACGATATTTTTCTTTATACAGATAAAGATACATTATGCCAAAAGTGGGAAGGTAACGAGCGCTGGAAAGCAATTAAATTTAAGACAAAGAATAAAGCGCTTGCCGCAGAGGTTGACCCGCTAAGGAAAAATTTGCTGGATTTAAATTTTTCGAACAATTCATACACTATTGATGAAAACTATTTAGCGTCGCTCTCGTTGTCGTTTCGTTGGTTCTTCTGGGTTCAAAATGCTTTAGTAATAATGGGAAGCATCGGGTGATAGATGCAATAAAAAAAGTGCTGCTTCACGGCGTCCGATCGGTTTATTACAATGCAAAATTTGTTTTTTTGCTCTGGGCTTTTAACGCGGTATCTGCATTGGTTCTTACTGTTCCTATCTACAGTATCTTTCGTGATAATCTCGGGCGTTCTCTGATGAGTGAACGGCTCGCAATTGATTTTGATTACTTCTGGTTTCTTCAATTCAGAAATATTTATCAAATTCAGCTCGACCAGATTCCGTTAACTATCTATTTTGTCGGTGGGGTTTATACTTTACTTCAAACTTTTTTTCTGGGAGGATTGATATCTGTATTTAATACACCTGAGAAAAATCACACAGCCGATTTTTTTTATGGCGGAGTCCGTTACTTTTCTCGATTTGTAAAAATTCTTTTTATCACAATTATTCTTTTTGTAATAGCTTTTATTGTTAATGCTTACACTGGCGATCTGATTACATGGATTTTTAAGAATTCTGAAAATGTAACTGCAGATTTCATACTTAAATTAGCGCGCTACATTTTGCTTATTTTTTTTATTGGAGTTGTAACTTTAATCTCCGACTACTCAAAAGTATCGCTTGCCGTTAGCGATAGAACCGATGTGTTGCGTGGTATTTACAATGCAGCCATTTTCATAAAAAATAATTTTAACAAAGTTTTTACGGTCTTTCTGATAATTGCAATAATAGGGGCGCTCGGCGCAGTTGTTTACAATATAATCGGCAGGTTCATTCCGCGCACTCCCTACTATTTTATTATCCTCTCCTTTATTCTTCAGCAAATGTTAATTATTTTTCGATTGTTAATTAGAATGTTGTTTTTCTCAACTGAAGTATTTCTTTATAAGGATTTGAGCGCAGACATTATTAAAATGGATGCTCATTAGAATAAATATTATGGCAATTATACCAATAACAGTCTATGGCGATAAAATATTACGGCAGAAAGCACAAAGTGTTAAAGCCGTTTCGGATGAGTTAATAGGGAAGATCAGAAACATGTTCGACACGATGAGAAATGCTAAAGGTATTGGTTTAGCTGCAAATCAAGTCGGATTTCGCGAATCTCTTTTCCTGGTCGATCTACAAGGAATTGAAGGATATGAAAAGTTCAAACCTCTTGTGTTGATAAATCCCGAAATTATTTTACATTCCGATGAAGTATCGGTTATGGAAGAAGGATGTTTGAGTTTGCCTTCTATACGCGTAGATGTTGAAAGAGCAGAAAAAATAAAAGTGCGGTTTATCAACACAGATGAAAAAGAAGAAGAGATTGAAGCAGATGATCTATTGGCGCGCGTTATTCTTCATGAATATGATCATTTAATTGGAAAAATGATACCCGACCGCGTTGCCGAAGATGTTAAGAAACAACTTTCAAAAGAATTATCGAATATCATGAATAGAGAAATTGAAATTGATTATCCGATCACTAAAGGATAGTACACACCGAAAAATTTCCATTCTTTCTTTTTTGCAGGGAACGCGATGAAAATTGTTTTTATGGGAACACCGCAATTTGCTATTCCTTCTCTTCATAGAATATTAGAAAGCAAACATACGGTTGCTGCTGTTGTTACTGCTCCAGATAAAGAAAGAGGAAGAGGCAAGCAAGTTTCATCTGCACCAGTAAAAGAATTTGCTTTGAAGAATAATTTGGAAGTCTTATCTCCTCTTACTTTGAAAGATGAAAAATTTGTTCGGTATCTAAAAGAACTTGACCCCGATCTTTTTGTTGTGGTCGCATTTAGAATTTTACCGAAAGAAGTTTACACAATTCCTAAAAAAGGAACATTTAATCTTCACGGGTCATTATTGCCCAAATACCGAGGCGCTGCGCCTATTCAATGGGCAATTATTAACGGCGAAAAAGAAACTGGCGTTACTACTTTTTTTCTTGAAGATAAAGTTGATACCGGAAATATAATTCTTCAGGAAAAGATTGCAATCAATGATGAGGATGATTTCGGTTCACTGCATGATAAGATGATGATGATTGGTGCCGATGTTGTTCTGAGAACAATTGAGTTGATTGATGCAGGAAATGTTTTTCAAACAAAACAAGATGATGCACTCGCATCGACTGCTCCTAAGATCACAAAAGAAGTTTGCCAAATCAATTGGAATAAAAGCGCAGAAGAAATTCACAACCTTGTGCGCGGACTTTCGCCACATCCAGCCGCATTTTTTATTTATGAAGGTAAGAATTACAAAATATTCAAAACGAAGGTAATTGATAATTGCGAATTGCAAATTGAAAATTTAATGAATTATCAGTGCTCTATTTCCCATTCTCAAGTGCCAGTAAAGTTTTATCAAACACAAAAAGAAATATATGTGGAAACTAGTAAAGGGATTTTACAAATTTTAGAGCTCCAGCCAGAAGGTCGAAAGCGAATGACCGCAGAAGAATTTTTAAGAGGTTACTCATTTAAAACGGAATTAAGATGAGAAATAATCGTTATGAAAGTGTAATTGATGCGATCGGGAGAACGCCGATTGTGAAACTTGCCAATATTTCCAAAGGTTTGAAAGCAACTATTTGGGCTAAACTTGAATTTATGAATCCCGGCGGCAGCTTAAAGGACAGAATAGCTAAATACATGATTGAAAAAGCCGAATGCGAAGGAAAGATTAAACCGGGCGATACAATTCTTGAAAACTCTTCTGGCAATACAGCTATGGGACTTGCGATAGTGTGCCGCCAAAAAGGATACAAATTAAAAATCGTAATCCGCGACACAACGAGCAAAGAAAAAATTAAAATGCTCGAAGTGCTTGGCGTTGATGTTGTAAAAGTTGACGCATCATTGCCGCCCGAACATCCTGAATCATATAATCTTTATGCGCAGAATTTGGTAAAGAACGATCCGCTTCTCTACTATATTGATCAACACAATAATTTGGACAACAACGAAACGCACTATATGACAACCGGTCCGGAAATTTGGGAACAGATGGAAGGGAAGATCGATTATTTTGTTGCTGCAGTAGGAACTGGTGGAACCTTGTTTGGCGCCGGGAAGTATTTGAAAGAGAAAAACCCTAATATCAAATTGATTGGTCTCGATCCTGTCGGTTCAGTTTTTTATGACTGGTTCAAGCATAAAAAAATGATAACGCCTTCTCGTTATTTAATTGAAGGAATGGGGGATGAGTTTTTAATCAAAACTGCTCAACTTGAAATGATGGATGATATGATGAAAGTTGAAGACAAAAAAGCATTCGGCTGGACAAAGAAATTAGCTTATGAAGAAGGTATTCTTGCCGGCGGTTCCAGCGGCGCTAATATTTACGGAGCGGTTCATCTTGCGCGAGAAATTGACCGCGAAGCAAATATTGTTACAGTTATCTGCGATAACGGTTACAAATATTTTTCTACGATTTACAATGATGCATGGCTGAAAGAGAATAATTTTGTATAACTAACAATAAGAGTTGTCAAATTAAATATTGGCCAGTATAATTTTTTTGTAATCAAAAATTAATTAACTAACAATTTTCAGCTTCTTCATTTTACTCTGCAGTGTGGTCGGTTTCATTTTTAATAAAGTGGCGGCGCCGTTATTTCCGTAAATTTTTCCGTTTGTTAACGATAAAGCTTTTAAAATGATCTTCTTAATTTCTTCATCGAATGGACCAATTGTTTCATCCCTCTTATAATCTTCTTTTTTATAGTGAGAATTTTCAAAAACAAGGTGATAGGGTTTTATAATTTTCCCTTTGCTAAGAATAGCTGCTCTTTCAAGTGTGTTCTGAAGTTCTCGTACGTTGCCATGCCAATTATTATTTTGCAATGCAATTACTGCATCGTTGGTTAAAGATAAATTTTTGCCCCCGAATTTTACAGATAATTTATTAAGAAAATGATCTGCTAATAAAATAATATCATCTTTTCTTGCTCTAAGAGGCGGGAGACTAATAGGGAAAACATTTAAACGGTAAAATAGGTCCTCACGGAATTTCCCTTCCTTAACTTTTTCTTCAAGATTAACATTAGTAGCGCAAATAATTCTAACATCAGCTTGAATTGTTTTTTCTCCGCCCACCCTCTCAAATGTTCCTTCTTGTAATGAACGTAAAAGCTTGGGCTGAATTTCCATAGGTAAATCACCAACTTCATCTAAAAATAAAATTCCCCCTTCTGCTAATTCAAATCTTCCTCTGCGCGATGCAACAGCGCCAGTAAAAGATCCTTTTTCGTGTCCGAATAATTCGCTTTCTGCAAGATTAAAATTTAACGCAGAACAGTTGAGCGCAATAAATGGTCTTTTTGAACGATTAGAAAGTGCGTGAATTGCTTTTGCAACTTGTTCTTTCCCGGTGCCGGTTTCTCCCAGTATCATTACAGAAGAATCTGTAGGGGCAACTAATTTTATTTTTTCAATCACTTGCCTCCATACGAGAGTCTTGCCCACTAATCCTTCTACTACAGAACCAATATCGGAGACAAGAGAATTTCTTTCATAAATTAAAGTTTCTTTTTCATTCAATAAATTATCAGCAGAAATAGATTCAGCCAATGCTAATGAAATCAGTTTTGACAAAGTTTTAGCGATGCTAACTCTTTGCGGAGTAAACATATCACACTCGCGGTGGTCAAGTGTCATTAATCCGAGTATATTCCCTTCAACATGCAACGGTGCAAGCATACACGAATGCCCCACAGGCAACTCTATAATACCTTCATAAGTATCGTGGTGATTTTTATCATAGGTTTCTTCTACTAATTTAACTTCGCCTATTTGCATTACTTCATCTAAATCGGGTCTGCTGCTTATAGGAATTTCATACTTTTTTAATCTTTCAGTAGAAAGGTCTCCTTTTACATATCGAACTTTCAATTTGTTATCTGGTTCCTTGCTTAAAATAACAGCAAGTTCGTATGGAATTATTTCTTGTATTGCACCTAAGACAATATCCATTGTTTTCTTCGGTGTTAAGAATAAGGATTCCTCAATAATAATTTCATTTCTTTCCATAATCACTCACTGATATTTAGATTATACTGAAATTTAGTTGTAAAGTTAACGAAATATCGTTGACAAAAGAAATGAAATAATCTAGATAAAGCATAACATATTGCATTATAATATGTTACAGAGAGCAAAAATCTTGGCATATGACTTGTCTTATCTATAAAATAATAAACAAAAAGGATATGCAAATGAAAACGAATCAGAAATCAAAATTAGAAACAGCGGAATTTCTTAAGCCAATTACAGCTAATCAATTTATACTTTATGCGAAGCTAAGAAATTTTCATTGGAATGTAAGTGGTCCATCTTTTTATCAACTACACATGCTATTCGAAAAATTGTATGATGAATTGGCAGACGATATTGATGTAGTAGCCGAACGTATTCGAGCGCTTGGAGAATATGCACCAGGCACGTTAAACGATTTTCAAAAGCTCGCAAAAATAAAAGAAGAGCCCGGCGTTCTCCCAAAATCAACGGAAATACAAAAACAAATTGTAAATGATTTTGAATTGTTGGTAGAAGAAATTCAAAACGCAGCAAAGAAAATTCAAAATGAGTTGAATGATGAAGTTACTGCTAGCATTTTGTACGGTCTTTTAGAAAAATATGAAAAGCATCTCTGGATGCTTAAAGCAACAATTGATAATAGCTAATTTTTTATGAGATTGTTTTTCCCAAATATTATACTAAAAAATTAAATGATAGAAAAAGGAGTAATCAATGGAAACAAACGAAGTAAGAAGCGGCATTCCGCTTTTAGGTGAAAAGATGCCTAGCATCGAAGTACAAACAACACATGGAATGAAAAAAATACCAGAAGAATACAAAGGTAAATGGATTGTATTGTTCAGTCACCCGGGGGATTTTACACCAGTGTGTACAACAGAATTTGTTGCTTTTGCAAATAGGAGCCAGCAGTTCAAAGAACTTAATACAGAGTTGATTGGGCATTCAATTGACCAAGTTTTTTCGCATATAAAATGGGTTGAGTGGATTAAAGAAAACTTAAATGTTGATATCCCTTTTCCAATCATTGCAGATGATATGGGAAGAGTTGCAAGCGCTTTAGGAATGATTCATCCCGGTAAGGGAACAAACACAGTGCGGGCGGTCTTCATAATTGATCCAAACGGACTAATCCGGCTGATGATTTATTATCCCCAAGAAATCGGGAGACAAATTGACGAAGTTCTTCGAGCATTAAAAGCTCTTCAAATATCCGATGCTAATAAAGTAGCAATGCCTGAAAACTGGCCGAACAACGAAATATTAAAAGACAAAGTAATTATCCCTCCCCCTAAAGATATTGTAGAAGCAGAAAAAAGAAAAAAATCTAAAGAAGGTTACGACTGGTGGTTTACTTATAAATCATTATAGGAAAGTTCTTAAAAACATCTTTTAAAAGTTGAAAACTAAGGAAACGCTCACGAAGGGATAGTGTGTGTGAAAAGTACTGAACAATAATTGTAGTTGGAAGGGGAAAATTATTTTGCTGACTCAAAGAGGCTCCATATTTCCTTATGGAGCCATTTCTTTTCACTCATTATTTCGACAATATTTTACAACACTCGCCTCGTGATTTTACCAATCTCTCCTCTTTTTAAATTGTAAAAGAATCTCTTGTTTAGCACCGCATCCGTTTCGAGATAAAATAATAAAGTTAATATTATCAGAGACTTCCGAAAAATTATTAATAGCACGCAGATGACGCCGATTTAACGGATTCACGCTGGTCTTAATCCCTGAAATCCTGCCAAATCAGTGTTATCCGTTTCTATAATAAACATAGATTAGATACCCATCTCTTTATTTTTCTAATGATATGTTTAAAAATAAGAAACCCCCGAGTAAATTAGAAAGAACTAACTTGAGGTAAAAAATCAGAGCAGCCAATAGTAGTAAAAAGGGAATAGATTTCAGTAACAACAATATTTATATCGGAATAGACAATCATAAAAAGAACTGGAAGATAAATATCTTGTGCGGGACAATAGACCATAAAAATTTTACGAGGGAACCAAAACCAGATATCCTCCGCTACAAAATATTGCTGAAGATAATTCGAATGAACAAAAAACATTTTTAGCACAAGAAGCAGCTGCTGAATTAATTCCATCGGAATATTCCTTAAAACAAAATTATCCCAATCCTTTTAATCCAACAACAAGGATTTCATATTCACTGCCCGAAGCGGATTTAGTTACTCTAAAGATTTATGATATGCTTGGAAGAGAAGTTTCAACACTGGTAAACGAAGTTAAACCAGCCGGTAAATTTGAAGTAGAGTTTGACGCTTCAAAACTTTCAAGCGGTGTTTATGTTTATAAAATTATTGCTGGCAATTATCAAATGTCTAAAAAAATGATTTTAGTTAGATAGTTCTTTAATAATAAAGTTGCTGTCTCAAAAGTAAATTTTTCTCTGTGTCTCTGTGTTTATTTTTGTTTGTTTTCAAATCTTTGACCACAGAAGCACAGAGACTTTTGAGACGGTCTCTTCTTTTATTACTAATATTTCTCTGCAATCACAACTTGTGTTAAGCCAAATGTAAGCGAATATTTTCCAACTTTTGAAAATCCGTATTCTTTAAACAAAGCGGGTAAATCAACCTTTTCATCAAACTCGCCGACAGATTCCGGCAGATAAGTATAAGCTTCTGGGTCTTTGGAAATTATTCTTCCAATAAAAGGTAAAGCTCTGTTGAAATAAAATAGATAAAATTTTCTTACAAAAGAATTAGAAGGCAAACGAAACTCAAGCACTGTAACTTTTCCGCCCTTTGTTAGAATTCTATGGAACGACCTAAATGCTTGATGAATATCATAAAAGTTACGCACACCAAAAGCCACAGTGATGTTAGTAAACGATTCATCTTTAAATGGTAAATGTTCAGCAGCAGTTTCAACTATTCTTCCGTTAATCCAACCAACTTTATTTTTGAAATGTGAAAGCATGTTTAAGGAAAGGTCTGCGCCAAATATATTTTCAACTCCATACTTTTTTGCAGTTATTGCAAAATCACCAGTTCCGCATGCAATATCCAATAATTTTGTTTGGGATGACATTCCTGAAAGCTGAACTGCTTTTTTACGCCAATAGAAATCAACACCGGCACTAAGGAAATGATTTAAGAAATCGTATCTGTGCGAGATCGAATCAAAAATTCTTTTTACGCGGGTTTTTTTATTTGCGGCTTCCATATTACATATCTAATCGCTAATTTTTCGATAAAATTGATTTGACAAATTTATGGATAAATATCTCAAGGCAATAAAACAAAATATTTGCTCAATTTGCGTAGATTCTGACGAAAAAGGTATTTGCACTCTTAACGAAAAAGAAACATGCGCTGTTGAATTGTTTCTTCCTAAAATAATCGAAGCTGTTCATTCAACTGATTCGGAAAATATTCAAGATTATTTAGAGAAACTTCATAATACTGTCTGCACGCAATGCCGCGCTCAAGAAAAAGACGGAAATTGTTACTTGCGCGAAGATGCCAACTGCTCGCTTGATAGGTATTTTTCCCTCATTGTTGAAACAATACAGAATGTTGACGCTGGTCTTAATATTTAATCTTGCTCATGCTCGTTATCTTCTTTGAGATCAAAATCAAGAGCATGATCAAGAACACGAGATTGAATTATGGGAACCTCTAAAAACTGGAATGATAACCTAAGAAATCGCCACGAAGGCACAAAGAAACACGAAGAAATCTTTGTGAAACTTCGTGTCTTTGTGGCATAACTTTTATTTTGGTTTTAGTTTTTAGAGGTGCCCTTATTTCTTTTCCTTAATTCCAATCCGCCAATTGTAAATATATTTCCCGCTCCAAAGAGTAAAGATCATAAAAGCTAATCCGGCAATAAGATCAACAACATAATGATACCTAAGGTAAACAGTTGCAAAAATCAAAAGCGAACCATTTATAAGGAAAAACAATTTTAATCTGCTGTTAAACTTAACTGCAAGAAACATTACAAGAAGTGTCATCTGCGTATGCCCGCTTGGGAAAGCATCGCGCTGAACAATTTTAGCCGGGTTAAGAGTGCCGTAAGGAATGGATTCACCGCTATTAACTATTTCGCGAAGAAAATCGGTTAGTAGCAGCCCAGGCATTTCAAAATTATTCATCTCAAAATTGTGTAGTGTAAATCTTGGACCAATAGCAGGAAATAAAAGATAACCTATAAAAGAGAGAAAAAATCCGTAAACAATAATAAAAGCGCTGAAATCAAATTCAATTTGTTTCTTTTTCAACATCAGATCAATTCCGAGTATTACAGGTAAAAGGTAAAAAGTTCCGTAAACAATTTGAAGAAGTTCGGTTAGATATGGATTTGCAATTTTGTATAGTAAAACTGTCGGGTCGTTTCCGAAAAAAATAAATCTATCAATTTTAATAAGCGTCTCATCTATAATAATTCCGCGAATTGGGTCAATCATAAAATAAAGTTCTTTGAAAAAAATGAGTATTAACGGAACCAAATACCAAAGATGAAGATGCCGCCAAAGTAAAGTCTTTTTTTTGCTATCGAAATAAGCGCTGATAAAAACGTATACTATTATCAGTGTGTTCAATAAAATAAAAAAATGCCAATACTTGATGCGGTCAAGAAATAATAAGTTTAGTACGTTAAGAAATAGAGAAAAAACAACAACTATTAAATCTACTGTTTTTAGCTTCGTGAAATAATACTTGATTGAGATCATGGGAGTTAAAGTTTGGCGTATAAGTTTAGTTTTGATTTTATAATTTTAGTTAGCAGCACAAAGTCCTCAATAGTTAATTCTTCGGCGCGTCTTTGTAAGTTAAACTCTTCGGTTTCAATTTCAATGCTGGCAAATTTACTATTGCCCAAAGAATTTTTCAGAGTTTTTCTGCGGTTGCCAAAAGCAGCTTTAACAACTTGAATGAAAAGATTATAGTCAACATCGTTTGGCTCTCTTTCCACAAAATTTATATGAACTATCGCTGAAAAAACTTTCGGTTTTGGGTAGAAAACATTTGGTGAAATTTTAAAACATAATTTTGTTTGAGCAAAATAATTTAGTATTACACCAAGAATCCCGTAATCTTTGCTTTTTTCTTTTGCAGTTATTCTTTTTGCCACTTCAAGTTGAACCATCAACATTGCATCTTGTACGAAAGTTCTATTTTCGATTAGCTTAAAAAGAATAGGTGAGGTAATGTTGTAAGGTATGTTGCCAATGATCCTAATCTTTTTGCTCTGTCTTTCTATTTCACTAAGATCCAATTTTAAAAAATCTTTATTGATAAACACTATTTGTGGAAAGCGCCTCTGCAGATCATCAATAACCCTCTTATCGATCTCCACACCATAAAGTTTCTTAACAGAACCTGCCAAAAATGAAGTGAGCGCTCCGGTGCCGGGACCAATTTCTATAACTGCGTCATCCTTGTGAGGATTGAACTCCCGTACAATTTTTTCAACAATATTATTGTCGGTTATATAATTTTGCCCAAAACGTTTTAGCGGCTTTAGATTCAACATCAACTTTTTATTAAAAATGAATTTTGTTTGTGCAATATAATTTTCTTCGCTTTAATTTATAGCTGTTATTTAATTTATTTTAAGGTAAAAGACTGGAAATGTTTGAACTCATTTTTTTAATTGCGCTGTCACTCTATTTCATTCAGTTGATTGTTTTTACAATTGGCGCCGGAAAAAAATATCCTAAAATATCTGAAAAAGAACTGCTGTATATAACTGTTGTTGTTGCTGCTCGGAATGAAGAAGATAATATTCTTGACTGCATGCAGTCGCTTAACAACTTGATTTATCCCGAAAATAAAATTGAGATAATTATTGTTAATGATCACTCAACCGATTCAACTGGAGAGATAATTGAATCGTATATAAAAGATAAACCAAAATTTAAGACTATTGTTCCTAGCGAATCGATTGGCTCACTAATTGGCAAGACAAATGCGCTTGCAAACGCTGTGAAAATTTCGAAAGGTGAAATAATTTTAACAACGGATGCAGATTGCGTTGTCTCGCCAACATGGGCAAAAACATTAGCTTCATATTTTCAGGATGATGTTGGATTTGTCGGCGGCTTTACAACTCAACAAGATCAAAATACGTTTTCTGGAATGCAGGCTATTGATTTTGTCTATCTTCTCACTGTAGCCGCTGGAACTATAAATCTTGGTAAACCATTAAGCTGCATCGGTAATAATATGTCTTATCGAAAGAGTGTTTATTATGCTGTTGGTGGTTATGAAGGACTGCCTTTCTCTGTTACCGAAGATTTTCGTTTACTAATGGCAATTCACGATTTTAAAAAATATAAAATAATTTATCCTTTGGACAAAGATGCGCTTGTAACATCTAAAGCCTGCCCGGATTGGAAAACTTTATATTGGCAGAAGAAGCGTTGGGGTGTTGGCGGAATGGAAAGCGACTTGGTTGGATATTCTGTTATGACGTGGAGCTACATTACAAACACAGCTCTCTTGTTAACGCCTTTGTTTTTCTCGCTCACCGCCTTATATTTGTGCCTCTTTAAAATAAGTATTGATTATTTCTTTGTTAAGCCGGTCTTTCAAAAATTGAATTTGAAGATGAAGCTGAAGCATTTTCTGGCTTTCGAATTGTACTTCATTATTTATGTTTTAATTCTCCCTTTTATAGTTCTTCCAAATAGAAAAGTTAAATGGAAGGGGAGAACATTTTAACTTTATGATAAAATAGAGGTTTATGAAATTCTTAATTGTATTTCTTCTTTTTCTGAACTTTAATTTTTTTGTTAAAGCGCAATCGAACGTTGAGTTCTTTCCAAACAATTTAACAGTTCAGCCGTTTACTGCAAACATACTTGAGCCTAAGGTTGGTTTTCTTTTTCATTTATCTGAAAATGAATTGAGATTAGACATTGGCAACTCGATAGATATTTTACGCATAAAAAAAGGCGATGAATGGTTTTCGTTCGGGGCCGATCTTTTTACATACACTCTTTTGCGTAGCGAAGAAAACTTCCGTTTTCCTGTTGATGCGGTTGATTACTTGTTCGGGTTCAACTTCACCTATAAAAAATTTTTTGAAAAGAAAGAATACGGCTTCCGTGCACGCTTGAGCCATATTAGCGCTCATTTGGTTGATGGGCGGTACGATTGGCAGAAGAATGGGTGGCGTGACGGACTGAATCCGCGTGTTTACAGCAGAGAGTTTTTTGAACTAATGTCGTTTTACAAAAGCGGCGGCTTACGTATTTATTGCGGGTTTGCTTATCTTTTCAATGTCAAGCCGGTTTCGATAAAAAAAGATAATTATCAAATAGGGTTCGATTACTTTTTGCCTAACTTTATTTACACAAACTTTTCGCCTTTTATCGGTTATGATCTCAAACTAATTCATTTAGATAAATATACTGCTAACCACTCACTAAGCGCCGGTATAAAATTTGGCAAACCTGAGGCAAAAGGTTTAAGCGTTTACTTGAATTTCTATTCGGGCAAGAGCATTCACGGTGAGTATTTCGATTTGAATAAAGAATACACAGCCGTTGGAATAAATATGGATTTATAAAATGCCGTCAAACATTACAGAAAAAATATTCAATACATTACGAACAAATAAATTTTCGCAAAATTATTTTCTTCATCTTGCGCTTTTTATTGTAACTTTTATTACTACTTTGATTGCAGGTTTAGAATGGACAACGGGCAAAATAGGTCCTTTTGAATTCAGTGATCTCTATGCTGGACTTCCATATACAATTTCAATTCTTTTTATTCTTAGTATGCACGAGTTTGGTCATTTTTTCGCGGCAAAGTTTCATAAAGTAAAAGCAACACTTCCATACTTTATCCCCTTTCCGCCTATAGCCGGGTTTTTCAATTTTGGAACTATGGGCGCTGTTATCAAAACCAAAACGCCTATTCCAAATAACAAAGCTATGTTTGACATAGGAGCAGCGGGACCAATAAGCGGATTCATTGCGTGTTTGATTGTGTTGATATACGGATTCACACATCTCCCGAGCGTTGATTACATTCTTAAAATTCATCCCGATTATTTTTCTCCTGAATACGGAAAGGATGCTATAGGACTTGAGTTTGGCGGCACTCTTTTATTTGAATTGCTTAAGTATATTTTTACCAGCTCAAAAGAGTTTGTTCCGCCGATGTCTGAAATTTATCATTATCCTTTTTTGTGTGTCGGGTGGTTTGGTTTGTTCGTTACTGCTATGAATTTGATCCCGGTTGGTCAGCTTGACGGCGGACATATAATTTTCAGCATGTACGGTGAAAAAAAACACGAAGCTGTTGCCAGCATATCGATGATTGTTCTTGTTGCTCTTGGCGTTATAGGAGTTGTTAATGGAATCTTGAATCTGGATTTTCGAATTGGCTGGAGCGGCTGGCTAATTTGGGCTTTCATTCTCTATTTTTTTATTAAAGTGAAACATCCGCCCGTTTATCACTTTGAAGAATTAAGCAAAGGGAGAATGATCCTGGGCTATATTACTTTTATTATCTTCTTGCTTTCTTTTTCGCCAACTCCTTTCATTATCTCTTTTTGAAAAAGAAATGTATTGAAACTTGCATATTAAAAAAAGCATGCTTTAATTTGTAATCAAAAATTTGGCATCCACAAGAGGAAAGACTATAGAGAACTGGCTACTGAAAAATTCTTATAAAAAATTAAAAAGCAGTTTCTCTATGATTTTTTTCATTCTACACCATTTCAAATTCTTACCCCTCAAAAGTAAAGCCCTCTATTCCGTTGGAAGAGTTTTTTTACTCATTCTGTATATAATTCTTAACTTAACTTTTACGGCATGTGAAAGAATTCCTGATGGTGTAGTTGATACGCGCACAGTTGATTATAAAGTAGTGAAAGTCGAAGCGCCTGCAATTGTTATTTATTCAACAACTGATTCGCTTGTTGCCACATCCATTCAATTTATTCGCACAGAAAGCATTGCAAAAGTATGGCTCTCGGTTAAATCAATAGACGGAAAACAAACTGTTTTTACTCAAATTGAAATGGCAGATGACGGCAATACACCAAAAAACAGCGATCAGAAAAAAGGGGACGGCATTTTTTCAGCTAAGTTTGGGATGAGTAAGAAATATTCGAGCGTAAAATATATGATCGAATATTTTGCCGAAGATAACATCCAACGCTCTCCAGATAACGTTTCTAAAATTGCAGAACATATTTTTCTTTTTGACAATCAGCAAAAAAATCTTCCCCCGATAATTTCAAATTTATTGATACCGCAATCTGTGAACCGCGGCGATATTTTTATTTTTTCAGTAAAAGCAGAAGACCCGAACGGCTTGAATGATATTTTGCAAGTCTATTTCAAATTGTTTCGCCCGGATGGAACTCAAGTAAAACCTTCAGAATCTCAAGATTTCTTTTTGATGGATGATACTGGCAGCAAAGATATTTATGGTGATGAAAAAGGTGGCGATGGAATTTATTCGTTCAAAAATTCTTTTGGAACAACGTCTCAGATTGGCATTTGGCGTTTTGAATTCCAGGCGAAAGACCGCGCCGGAAATTTAAGCAACAAACTAATTCACAACATGAACGTGGACTGATGCAAAATTTTTTGCTCTTAATTCTTTTTATATTTTTTTCGACCAGTTATTTTGCTCAAGAATTACCCAAAACTTATGAGCTGTATAATTCGAATTATTTGTTAAAAACTGCCGATAAAACACCAGCAAGCAACACTATTGAGAGAATAATTTTTTCGGATAAGAGTACTATATGGCTCGGCACCTCAAAAGGGGCAAGCAAATCAACCGATAACGGCGCATCATGGACAAACTATTACAAAACGCAATCATTCGGCGAGGAAAGTGTTTCTGCTCTTGGTTTTTATAGCGGTACAATTTGGGTTGCCACGTGGAAGCCGAAAGAGTTTCTGGGACAGATAATTGGTGTCGGCAGCGGTCTTCGTTATTCGATTGACAACGGCTCTACGTGGACTTCAATTCCACAGCCAGTAGATGCTAAAGGCGATTCTGTTATTTTTTACGGAGTGAACAAGCTTAAAGCAACGCCTATTACAGTTGCCGAAGAAAATTTTATTTACGACATAGCTTTTACTAAAAATACTGTTTGGATAGTCAGCAGAGCTGCAGGATTGCGTAAGTCAACTGACCTTGGGAAAACATGGCAGCGAGTTGTTCTTCCACCAGATAATCTTAATTCAATAAAGCCGACCGACTTGTTAAATTTTTCTTTAAAACCAAAAGAGGGAACACAAGGCAATTTAAATCATATTGCTTTTTCAATTCTTGCTGTAGATGATGATACACTTTATGTTGGGACTGCCGGCGGCATAAACAAAAGCACAGATGGCGGTATTAGCTGGATCAAATTCAATAATAGGAATCAACTTAAACCGATTAGCGGCGATTTTGTTCTCTCAATTGAAAGCAACGAATTTGATAATTCAATTTGGGCTGCAACTTGGAAAGCAGAAGGACAATCGGAATACTGGGGAGTAAGTTATTCGCACGACGGAGGGAAAAGTTGGAATATTGCCTTAAGCGGCGAACGCATTTTGGATTTTGCTTTCAAGTACTACGGACAAAAGGGAAGTTATACTGGCGCAGATGTTTTTGCGGCAGCTTGGAGCGGCGCTTATAGAAGTAATAATAACGGACTAACATGGTTAGCCGCGCCTAAGCTAATTGACAGCGATTCGAGAATTACAATAAAAGCCACAAAGTATTTGTCCATAGAGACTAATCAATTAGAGAAGAATTCGACTGATGTTTGGATTGGAACAAACGATGGCTTGGCAAAAGGAAATGAGACAAACGGTTTATGGGCAGATAATTGGAAAATTTTTCTCGCTTCAACTGCTGTTGCTTCTTCTGCTGAAACTTATGCATTCCCAAATCCCTTTTCGCCCGATGTTGATATTGCGCGGATAAAGTATTCTTTGCAGAAATCTTCAAATGTTACAATCAGAATTTTTGATTTCGGAATGAACCTTGTAAAAACTGTGCTTCAAAATGCCTATCGCGGCGAAAATTCTGATCAGATTGATTCTTGGGACGGCAAAGATGAAAATGAAAACATCGTTCCGAACGGAGTTTATTTTTATCGAATCGATTTAGATTCCGGCGGGAAATTTTTTGGAAAAATAATTGTGCTGTTATAAAAACAATATAACTATGAAAAAAACATTTTTTCTTTTATTAACGGTTGCATCTATAGCTAATTCTCAACCAAAATTTTCTGAGATAAGCAGCATGCCCGGCGCATTCAGCAGAATGGGTTTTGGCGCACGTGGAATTGGGATGGGGAATGCAATGTCTGCAATAAAAGAGGGAGCTTTAGTTTCTTATTATAATCCTGCGCTTGCAGTTTTTCAAACTGGAAATTCTTTCCAAACTTCCTATTCATTTCTTTCATTAGATCGTAATCTCAATTTTGTGAATTTTACGCGTCGATTTGAAATTGGCAGGAAAGAAGATTCCGAAAATGTTAAAAGTACGAAATCTACTGCCGGATTTAGCGTTGGTTTGATAAATGCGGGAGTTTCTAAAATTGACGCACGCGATGGGCAGGGAAGAAAAACAGGCGAGCTATCGACTTCTGAAAATCAATTTTTCTTATCCGTATCAAACAAGTTTTCGGAAAAACTTGCTCTTGGAATAGCGTTCAAATTTTTCTATTACAAATTGTATGAAAATGTGACTACATCCGGTTTGGGATTAGACATTGGCGCGCTATATTCATTCAATGAATCAATAACGATTTCTTTTATGTTCTCAGATATTAACAGTAAATATGAATGGGACACGGGAAAGATTTACGGTCAAGATGGAAATGTTTCAAGGAATAGATTTCCCCTTCTTAAAAAAATTGGCGCTGCTTACAAATTAAATGAACCGAAAATAATTGCTGCTTTGGAATTTGAAAGCAGTAACGCGGGAACCAACTTTTTGCGCGGCGGCGCAGAATATAACATTTATGAGATTTTTTTTATCCGCGGCGGTTTTGATAAACTGAATCTCAACAATCTCGATTTTTCTGTTCGTCCTTCGTTCGGATTCTCATATTTTTACGATGTTAATTCTATTCGTATTGGCGTTGATTACGCTTTTGCGGTTGAACCATACTCATCTGGCGATCTACATATTGTTGGCATTAACGTTAACTTTTAGCGGTTCTTTTTATGAAAAAAATATTTTTTTTAATAATAATTAGTTCGATCAATTTACATGCACAAACTGCAGTTGAAAGCGGATTGTCTTTTTTGAAATTCGGGTTTGGTGCACGAAACGTTGCAATGAGCGATCTTGGAGTTGTTGCAAATAATGATTTGTCTGCTTTGTATTATAACCCGGCACTTTTGGCTGTTAATAAGAAAACTCAACTATCATTTACTCATAATTCTCTTTTTCAAGATCTAAATTCCGAAATGTTTGCCGGCAGTTTTTCAGCATTCGGAGTTCCTTTGGCAATAGGTGTTAATACAACGAGCGTTTCTAATATAGAGGTGCGAACCGGACCGGGCAATCCAGAATCCTCTTTTAATGCTAACTACTTTTTCGCAAGTATTTCATCCGCTTATGAAATTTCTGAACATATTGCTGTTGGCGCTTCAATAAAATATTTATATGAAAATATTTTTTCGGATAAGTCAAACGGCTTGGCTTTTGATATCGGGGTTTCCTATACAAAATTGATTGCTGGCTTAGACTTTGGCGCTTCAATTAGAAATATCGGCTCTATGAATAAGCTGAGAAACGAACCGACAAAACTTCCAACAGACCTAAGATTAGGCGGCTCTTATGAATTTGCAATTACCGATTATGATCTTCAGTTTACAGCGCTTGCAGGAATTCAGAAATATCTTTCTGAAGATGAAATTCATTTGCATTTAGGAGGCGAAACCCTATACAACAAAATAATTGCTCTTCGTTTGGGCTATGTTTCCAATTATTATTCTAAAAATTTTTCTGCCGGCTTTGGCATTATCTGGAAGGGTATAAATTTCGATTATGCCTTCGTTCCGGTTAAGTATGGTCTGGGCGATTCTCATATAATTACAATACTTTATACTTTCTAACAATCTTTTGTAAATAAATTGAATATTGTTATTTCCTTTAAGAGAAATGGATTTAATTATTTCTCCCCTTCAAAGTATTTACTCTTTTCAATTATTTTCTTTGCAGTTTTTGTAAGAGTAATATTTTTTAACGGATTAGTATTTTCAGATGATTCATATTACAACTATCTCTCTTTTGAACTTATATCCGGCTCATATGCTTTAGATTATTCCGGTTACCCGATTTTTTTATTAAGAAAACTGAACACCCTCCTAACTTCATTTTCATTTGTTCTTTTCGGATATAATGAAACAGCAAGCGTATTATTCCCCTTTATTTATTCGCTGCTCAGCATTTTTCTTATATACAAAATTTCATACGAGATTTTTAATGATACAAAGATTTCTCTTATCGGCGCATTTCTTTCGGCTTTCTTTCCGGTAGATATAATTTTTTCCACAATAAATTTTTCCGACCTAGGATGCGTTTTCATTCTAAATATCGGCATATTCTTTTTTATCCGTGCATTAAAAAGCGGTAAAACCTACTACTATATATTTGCCGGTTTGTGTTTATCTGTCTCACTTCTTTTTAAGGAGTATGCTTACTACTATGGATTATTGCTCTTATTCATTTTCATATACTTTTTATTTGTAGAAAGAAAAATTAACTGGAAATACATTGTGCCTCATTTTGTAGTTGGCAGCTTTTTTTTGTTGGAAGGGCTTTATTATCTTTTATCAGTAAAAGATTTTTTTTATAGACTGAATATTTTAGAATCAAATTTACTTTATAGTTATTATGACTTCTTCCCATATACGTTGAGCATTGGAGAAATTAGCGCACGGAAATACCTTGCCGGTCTATTTGAACATATCGGCAATAATTTTAAATACTTATTGCTGAGAAGATATTATTTATTCTTGCCAGTCATTTCTGTTTATCAAACCTTTATAATGTTCATGAAAAAAGAAAAGTTTTTTTTGTTAATCTGGTTTGTTGGAATACTTTTGCTAATGTTATTTATGACGATTTCTTTTTCTTCATATACACCAAATGAACTTAGAAGAGTCTGGTATGTTTATCCTTTAATCATGCCAATGTGCATTTTAACCGCAGCATTTTTTTCAAAAGTAAAACCCGCTTTCTTACAAATATTTCTGTCAATTTATTTAATAGGTTCAATCTTTATGTCAATTGAATTTCAGCGTTTTTTCGATTTGGAAAACAAAAACCGTTTTAAACAATTTATGAAAGAAAATAAAGACAATATCATTTATACCGATCATCACACTGCTTACGGACTGCGTTTGATTCGGGGATTTGAGAAAAATGAAAATATAAGATCAATAAGCAATCTTAATGCGCTTAAAATAAAAAAAGGAGAGTTGTTTGTTTATAGTTCTCTTGTAATTGAGGAATTAAAGAAACAGAAATACAGTTTTCCAAAATTAACTGATCTGGAATCGGAACGATTTCTGAAGATCAACTCTTTCGGTCAATTTGAAATTTATGAAAATGTAAAATAAATGCTGCCATTTGGTTAGTTATTTTAGTCAAAAAATCTATTTTAACAATTAAAAAAAAGATAACTTTTTTATATGGAAATAATAAAATATTCTGACGAATGGAAAGAAAAGTGGGACAGGTTTGTTCAAAGTTCCAACAACGGCACAATGTTCCACATGCAAAAATTTTTAGATTATCATACTCCTGGTAAATTCAAATTCGATCATCTCATCTTTCTCGAAAAAAAAGAAATTGTAGCGGTGCTTCCCGGCAGGTTAACTAACGGATTATTTGAATCTCCAGTGGGCGCAAGTTACGGTTCAATAGTAACGCAAGATGTTAAATTTGCCGAAGCAATGGAAATTGTTTCAATTCTTCTTCAATATGGAAGAGAGAACGGAATAAAAGAATTCGAATTAACTCCGGCGCCAATGATTTATGAATCTTTTCAAAATCAAAATTTAGATTTCGCAATGCTTTGGCAGGGGTTCTCATACAAGCTTCACTACATTTCTAGTGCAATCAAACTTGATAAAGAAAGAGATATACTTCAAAGGTTCGCACCAACAATTAGGAGAAATATTCGAAAGACAATCAAAGAATTCAATTTACGAATAGAGATCAACGACAGTTACGATGAATTTTACCCGATACTTGTTGAGAACAAAGCGCGCCATAATGTTAAACCGACTCACAGCTACGATGACCTGCTCCGCTTGAAAGAATTGCTGCCGGATCGCTTAAAACTTTTCATGGTCTATTACGATGAAATACCTATCGGCGGCTCGCTGATGTTTTTCCCTGCAAAAAATGTTGCGCTCTGTTTTTATAATATGCTTAAATATGAATATGCAGATTACAAACCAATTCAGCGCGTAATGTATGAAGTAGTTAAGTATTGCACCGAAAATGGTTATAGTTACGTCGATATTGGAGTTTCTCAAGATACAAGAGCGCAGAATCCTATGACTCCAAGTATGAGCTTGATTGAGTTCAAAGAAAAATTTGATGCGAAGACTATTATGAGAAACACTTTTTATATAAAACTGTGATTATCCTTTTGTGATTGCTGAACAAAAAAATATTTGCATTGCATTTTTGGGCAACGCACTGTACGATTCCCGTATAGTAAACCTTACCAACTCTTTAAAAGAAGAGGGCTGTCATGTTTCTGTTATTTCGTTCGATTGGTTTATCTCACCCAAAGATCATTCAGATAAAGGAGTCAAAGTTTTTAAGTTAACGAAGGGAAAGTTCAGTTTAATTTTCTATCTGCGCTTTACTTTGATACTAATGCGTGAATTATTCCACTCGAAAGCTGATATCTACTTTGCAGAAGATTTGTACACGCTTCCATTTGTTACAACTATTGCTAAACTGAAACGCACTAAAGTTTATTACAACAGTCGTGAGCTTTATGCATTTCTTGGCGGGCTAAGAAAACGGCAATTGCTTCAATTTGTTGTTAAGCAGATTGAAAAATTTTTCATCAAAAAAGTTGATCTTGTTCTAACTACAGGAGAGATGGATTCTGATTATTTGGAAAAATTCTACGATATCAGAAACACTATGGTTATTAGAAATATCCCACTTTATCAAACCGCTGCTGCTAAAATTGATTATAGAAAAATATTTGGCATAGCGGAGGATAAAATAATTTTACTTTATCAAGGCGTTCTCTTAGAAGGAAGAGGAATTCCTTTAATGATGCGCGCTGTTGCAAAATTACCGCAGACTGTTTTGATATTACTAGGGGACGGGGAGCAAAAAAATAATTTTCGAAAAATGGCTGATAAGTTAAAAATATCTGAACGGGTAATTTTTGCCGGCGCTATAGATCAAAAAGATCTCATCACTTACACAACAGGTGCAGATATTGGTTTGTCGCTCATAGAGAACATAAGCATCAGTTATTTTCACGCATTGCCTAATAAATTGTTTGAGTACATTATGGCCGGCTTGCCTGTTATTGTAAGCGATCTGCCTCAGATGAAAAGTATTGTTGAAAAATATCAAGTTGGCGAAGCGGTAAATATTGAAAACAACGGCGAAGAAAATATATTAACTACCCTGAAAAGGTGGATCGAAGAACCGGAACGGCTTGAAATATATAGAACAAATTGTGCTAATGCCGCCAAAGAACTTAATTGGCAGGCAGAATATAAACGTGCCCGCAGTAAATTATTAGGCATAGCTTAATATGGCAAAGAAAAAGAGAATACTGATTGTTCGACCCGATAGAATTGGCGATGTTGTTCTATCAACTCCGTTACCGCGTGAAATTAAAAAAAAATATCCCGATAGTTTCGTTGCCGTTCTTCTCCGAAAATACACTCAAGATATTTATCTGAATAACCCGCACGTAGATAAAGTTATACTAATTGACGATTATGATGACGGTTCATTGAAGTCATTCTTTCAAAAAGTTAGAGAGATAAAAAATTACAGGTTCACTCATGCGCTTATGCTTTTACCAACAAAACGTATGAACTACCTGCTCTTCTTTTCATGCATTCCTTATCGTGTTGGCGTAGGGCATAAGTTTTATCAGTTTATAACATTCACACATTATGTGAACAGAAAAAAATATATTCCATTGCGGCATGAAGCAGATTACTGCATGGACCTGGCGCGCAAAATTGGTGTGGAAAGTGAAAATCTTGATACAGAAATATTTCTAACCGATGAAGAGAAACGAAAAGCTGGATTTATAAAAACTGAATTGTTAAACGGAAAGAAACATCTTATAGGCGTCCATTCTACAAGCGGCAACTCTTCTCCTAATTGGATGCCGGATGAATATCGTAAACTAATCCTGAAACTAAATGAATTACAAAACGTTCGTGTTGTGATCACCGATCCGCAAATTCCAAATGAGCTTGAGAGCATTAAAGATGCAGCTTATCCTAAGATGAATATGACGCTCCGTGAATGGTTCCCTTTCTTTGCATCTCTAGATTTGCTAATATCTGCAAGTACTGGACCTATGCATATTTGTGCGGCGTTAAAAGTTAAAACACTTTCAATATTTTGCCCGCTCACAGCTTGCTCGCCTAAACTTTGGGGACCACTTGGTAATGAGAGCAGAATAATCATGCCTGAAGAAAATTATTGCCAAAAAGTTTGTCCCGGCGATCCAAAGCAATGCAATTTTTCGGGTGAAGGCGGAATTAATTACGAATTAATTTTCAAAGAAATACTTTTGCAAACTAAATTTTAAAACCCTTCCCTTTGGGAAGGGTAGGGATGGGCTTTTTTCCTTATATTAGCACCCCAAATTTTGCCAAGCACAGATCGGCAAGTTAATACACAACCCCGCCAGGTCCGGAAGGAAGCAGCGGTCAGTATCTAACTTGGGTGATTTGCTGCTTGGCTTTTTTATAGGTTCTTAATGTAGGTCGAAACAGCAGTTCACCTGCAAAAAAATATTTGCAGAGGCGTTATTTACGACGACTAAAATTACATAAAAGCATTTTCCCCCTAAACGTTTTTATAATGTTCCGTTATCAACTTCGCTTTAGCTTTGCCAACTACTTCAGCTAATTTTGCTTCATCTGCGGTTTTAATTTCTTCAAGACTAAAATTAGTTAAAAGCTTTTGTGCAACTTTTTTCCCGATCCCTTTTATCTCGAGCAGTTCGCTTGTAAAAGTTCTTTTGCTTCTACGTTCACGGTGAAAAGTTATTGCAAAGCGGTGAGCTTCATCTCTGATCTGCTGAAGTAATTTTAAGCTAGATGAAGTTTTTGGAATAGATTGGGCTTCCGATTGACCAGGTAAAAAAATTTCTTCCAATCTTTTTGCTAAGCCAATAATTTCATAATTTTTAATTCCGAGCTTGCTGAGTGAATCAATAGCGCTTGAAAGTTGTCCTTTGCCGCCGTCTATCATAATCAAATCTGGCAGCTGTTGTTTTTCTTCAAGCGTTCTGCTGTAGTGGCGGCAAATTACTTCGCGCATGCTTGCAAAGTCATCAGGTCCATCAACTGTTTTTATAATAAATTTACGATACAAACTTTTTTTCGGTTTGCCGTCAACAAACGCTACTAAACTTGCAACGGCATCGGTTCCTTGCAGATTGCTGATATCAAAACATTCGATGAAGCGCGGAAGTTTTTTCAAACGCAAATCTCTTTGAAGCGCGGAAAGCGAATACGGTATGTTTCCTTCTTTCTTCATTTTTTGCAACTGAATTTCTTTTAAATGAAGCAAGGCGTTTTGTCTACACATCATCAAAAGAGCTTTTGCATTGCTCTGCTTTTGAGGAATGACAAATTTGCATTTTCTTATTGCTTTTGTGTTTAGCCACTCGATAATTGATTGGGCATCGTCCGGTTCTATTTCTAAAATTATCTCTTTAGGCACTTCGACAAACTCGTTGTAATAAAATTTTATTATTGCCGAATATATGTGCGCTGTCTCTTCGGTTTCCGCCACGCTTAAATTCAATTGGCGTTTGCCGACCAACTTGCCAGAGCGGATATTCAAAATTGTAGCCGCAACATCTTTCCCTTCAAAAGCAGCGCTAATAATGTCGCGGTCTTCAAAATCATTTGTTACAACTTTTTGTTTTGAAGTATAAACTTGCAGCTGCTCAATTCTGTCTCTCAGTTCTGCTGCCTTTTCAAATTCCAAATTTGCTGATGCGGTTTCCATTTGCGATTTCAATTCTTCAACCAATTCATCTGATTTGCCGCGCAGAACTTTGATGACTTGAGCAACCATAGAGTTATAGTGAAGTTGAGAAACTAAACCTTCGCATGGTCCTTCGCATTTTTTTATATGATAATCCAAACAGACTTTAATTTTTTTCTTTTCAACGGCTTCTTGTGTAATATCAAATTTGCAGCTTCTGATTTTGAAAATTTTGTTTATCAAACGAAGCGAAGATTTCATATTCTTAACATCCGTATATGGTCCAAAATATTTAGAGCCGTCTTTAATAATGCTGCGCGTAGGAAAAATTTGCGGAAATGGTTCGTTAGTTATTCTGATGTAAGGAAACGATTTATCGTCTTTAAGGTTTATATTGTAACGAGGTTTAAATTCTTTAATAAGATTATTTTCCAAAACAAGCGCTTCTATTTCACTATCTGTTACAATCAATTGTAAGTCTTCAATTTTAGAAATAAGTGCGGCTGTTTTAGGCGAATCTATTCTATTTTGAAAATAAGAACGGACACGGCTTTTGAGATTCTTTGCTTTGCCTACATAAATAATTTTTCCCTTTTCATTCAAAAATTGATAAATGCCGGGTGAAGAAGGAAGCTGGTCTATTTTATTTTGCAGCTGTTGATTCATGATTAGTTCATTTGTTCAAATGCTAATATAATTTTTCTTAAAGAAAAATTTCAAAAGAATTCTTTTAAAAAGGTTTTTTTGTAAGAGTTATTCTGCAACAAAAGATTAATTGGGGGCAAAGAATCCACTAATCAGAATAAAATCAGCTGCTGAAGCGTATTCAGAGAGTGCAAAAGAATGATTTTGAGATGATTCTGAAAATTTTCCGCAAACAAAATCAGAAAACATAATTCTTAGGTATTACTACAATTCCTGTTTCGGAAACATGAAATCTTTTTTTATCCATTTCCGTATCGAACCCGATCTCAATTCCTTCCGGTATAGTAACATTTTTATCAACAATAGTTCTTCTTATGCGGGTGTGTCTTCCTATATTGCAGTTATCCATAATGATCGAATCTGTAATGTAAGTGTAACTGTTCACTCGAATGTTGAAACCGATGATCGATCTTTCAACCAATCCGCCGGAAATAATTGTTCCGTCAGAAATTAAAGAATTTATTGCTCTGCCTACGCGTTCTCCTTCGTGAGAAATTGTTTTAGCGGGAGGATATTGCTGCTGTTGTGTACGGAGGGGCCAATCGTTATCGTACAAATTAAAATGCGGATTAACACTTATTAGGTCCATGCTCGCTGCGTAATAACTATCAATAGTTCCTACATCAATCCAATATGGTTCATCTTTCTTATTCTCATCAACAAAACGATAAGCATAAACATCGTAATTATTTTTGATCATGTAAGGAATAATATCTTTGCCAAAATCGAGAGAAGTTACTTTTTCTTTTTCCATTCTTTCAAAAGTTTCTTTTAACACAGCAACATTAAAAACGTAAATACCCATGTTAACAAAAGATAAATCCGGCTCGTTTGGAATTGTCGGAGGGTTCTTCGGCTTTTCAATAAAAGAAGTTACTTTACAATTTTGCTCAGCTTGAATTACGCCAAAACGGGAGGCCTCCGATTTTTGAACCTGAATAGCGGATATAGAAAGATGAGCTTTCTTTTCTATATGAGATTGGATCAATTTTAAATAGTCCATCTTATAGATATGATCGCCGGAAAGAATCAGAAGCCAATCGTAATTTTCATCTTCTATCAGGTTGAAGTTTTGTTCGATTGCATTGGCAGTGCCAAGATACCAATTATTACTAGTCTTAAACTGCGGCGGTACGGAATAGATAAACTCTCTCAACTCTGGATTAAAAATATTCCAAGCTTCGTAAAGATGACGATTAAGTGAATCTGATTTGTACTGTGTTAACACATAGATTCTTCTAAAACCTGAGTTTAAGCAATTTGAAAGTGTGAAGTCTATAATTCTGTATTTACCTCCGAATGGAACAGAAGGTTTCGTTCGAAAACTTGTAAGCGGGAATAATCTTTCACCCTGACCGCCCGCTAATATCATTGTCAAAGTTTTTCTTAGGATAGTTGAACCTGTGTAAACCATTTTGTTCCTCTATCTATTTTACTAAAATATATCTAATTAAAAATTGATTGGCAATTGCAGAATTTATTAACTTTGATTTATTATCTAACTGAAAATCCACATAAATTTTTCCTAATGCAAAAAGAAAAAATAAAACTGCTTCTACGATGGGTAACACTTGCAATTGTTCTGATGTCGCTCGTCTTTCTATTATTCATATTTGTCTGGAACTATTATGAACTTGGCTCTAAGTCCGAACAATATTTTACTTTTTCAACGCAATTAAAAGATTTTGATGCCGATGAGATTTCGAAACATAATACGCATACTCAGCGTGCCATTGATGTGCTTCATTATCAAATTAAAATAGATCTTTTCCCACAAGAGAAAAAAATAATCGGTGATGTTACGGTTAAATTTATTCTGAACGATAAGAAAGTTGGAAAGATCGATCTCAATTTTTACGATAATCTTCAGATCAACAGTTTAGAGTTCAACAGCGCAAAAGCAAAATTTGAACGAAGTGAAAAAATTCTTTCTGTAATCAGACCAGATCAAATAAGCGATACGAATCAGATAAGAATTATTTATGAAGGAACTCCAAAGAGTTTAGGGTTCGGCTCGTTCAATTTTTCAAGGCGCGAAAATCATTCTTTCGTTTATACTATGAATGAACCTGTCTTTGCTTCAACTTGGCTGCCGTGCGTAGATATTCCGGACGATAAAGCATTGATTGACATTTTTATCAGTAATGATTCATCATTAGTCTCGCTTTCTAACGGAAAATTGATCGAAGTACAAGCTAATGGTGCGCGCCGTACTTATCACTGGAAAACTATTTACCCAATTGCCACTTATTTGATTGCGATTTATTCCGGGCAGTATCGATCTTTTTCACAAAAATATTTTTCTTCGGCTAAGGATTCGGTTGACCTGATCTATTATGCTTTTCCTGAGAATGTAGAAAAGGCAAAAGCAGATTTTTCTGATCATCCGAAATACTTAAAAGTGTTCGAAGAAATATTCGGTCCTTATCCTTTTGCTAAAGAGAAATACAGTGTAGCAGAATTCTTATGGCAGTATGGCGCAATGGAGCATCAAACTTTAACGGGCATCGGTTCAAATTTTATTACTGGCAAAAAATTTTTTAGTGATATGTTGATTCACGAACTTGCTCATCATTGGTGGGGAAATGCTGTAAGTCCGAAGACTTGGAAAGATATCTGGCTGAACGAAGGTTTTGCAACTTATTCCGAAGCGCTTTACTGGGAAAAGCAGAGCGGTTTTAGTGCGCTTCAAACAACGCTGCGCGCAAAATTCGGAATGTTTGAAGGAAACACGCTTTATAATCCCGGCAATCTTCTGTTCGGTTCTTTGATTTACGATAAAGGCGCTTGGGTTTTGCATATGTTAAGAAAAGAAGTAGGCGATAAAAACTTCTTTAATATCTTAAAAGATTATTATTCACAATACAAATACAGCAGCGCATCAACTAACGATTTCAAGAATGTGTGCGCACGTATTTCGAAAACAAATTTGAACGCATTCTTTGACCAATGGGTTTATAAAGGGAAAGGAATTATTGAGCTTGAGTATAATTGGTCAACACATGCTTCTGGGGAAGGATTCTTGACAACAATTAAAATAAAACAGTTACAAAATGGTTATGATATTTATAAATTTCCGCTCGATATTAAGTTGATCTTTGCAGACGAGAGCGATTTTGCGGTTTCAACACATTATATTTCCGATAAAGAAGCTGTTATCGGTTTGCAAACCAAGAAAAAGCCGAAACATATTGAACTTGATCCGGATAAATGGCTTTTGGCAGATATTAAAATAACAACCGAAAATTAAAAGTGAACAAAACTTATTTTTTCATATCAGACATTCATCTTGGGCTCAATTCTCCCGAAGCCGAAAGAGAGAAAGAAAAACAACTTGTAAGTTTTTTGAATTACTCCAAAGATAATTGCGACGAACTTTTTATCATTGGCGATCTATTCGACTACTGGTTCGAATACAAGCGTGTTATTCAGAAAGGATTTATGCGTACGATAGCTTCGCTTGTTGATCTTGCAGATTCCGGTAAAACAGTTCATTACTTAATTGGCAATCACGATTTTCTTCATCGCAATTTTTTCCAAAAGGAGATCGGCTTACAACTTTACCGAGACCCTATTGAAATTCTGCTTAATGGTAAAAAATTCTTGATTGGGCACGGCGATGGACTGGTAAAAAATGATATTGGTTATAAAATTCTAAAAAAAGTATTGCGCAATAAAACGCTTCAAAAAATTTATTCGTTAATTCATCCGGATCTTGGTATTAAAATAGCCAGTGCTTCGAGCAAAACGAGCAGAGATTATACGGCTAATAAGAATTATGGTAAAGAGGACGGTTTGTTCGAAACGGCGCAAATTAAAATTGATGAAGGATTCGACTTTGTGTTATTTGGTCACTCTCATAGAAGAGTTTTTCAGAAATATAAAAATGGTTATTATGTTAATCTTGGCGCTTGGTTAGATAAACCGTGTTTCGGAAAATTTACACAACTATTTGAGATTATAGACTGGAAATAAAATGGATATTAAGCAGTCAAAACAATTACGCAATCAGAAAAGAAAAACAAAAAGAAAAACTTTTAGGTATTTCATCTTAGTAACATTTACAATTATTATTTTAGCGGCAATTCTTCTTATGCAATATGTCTTCGAGGGACTGCCATCCCTTGAGCAGTTAGAAAGCCCCCGCGCACAGCTTGCAAGCAATGTTTATAGTATCGACGGCGAACTGATAGGGCAATTTTTTAAGGAGAATCGTGTTGAAGTTAGTGTGGATAGCATTCCCCCTCATGTTATTAACGCGCTTATAGCAACAGAGGATAAAAATTTCTATCATCATTGGGGCGTCGATCTTCAACGTTTCATCAAAGCAATGATCAAAAATATTCTTTTCTTTAAGAGAGAAGGGGCAAGCACAATTACACAGCAGCTAGCTAAAAATCTTTATGAACTAAAGATCAGAAACGAATCAACTTTTGATACGATTGTTAGAAAATTACGCGAGTGGATCACTGCAATTCAGATCGAAAAAACATATACTAAACGCGAAATATTGGAAATGTATTTTAATATCTCATATTTTGGACAAAGCGCCTACGGTATTAGTATGGCATCGAGAGTTTATTTTGGAAAGTCTCTGAAAGAATTAACTGTTACGGATGCAGGTGTTCTCGTATCGCTTCTCAAATCTCCCTCTGCCTACGATCCTTTTAATAAATATGATAATGCTTTTAGAAGGAGAAACTTAGTTCTGCAAAATATGGTATCAGCTGGATTTCTTGAAGAAAATCAATTCGAAAGATTGAAGCTGGAGCCGATCAAATTATCGTACAAAAGAATTGAAGAAGGAATTAAAGGAAGCATTGCGCCCCATTTCTTGGAATACGTGCGGCAGCAAATGGGAAAATACACTGCAAAATATGGTTACGATCTTTATCAAGACGGATTAAATATTTACACTGCTCTTGATAGCCGCATGCAAAAGATAGCTAATAACGCCGCACAGCTTCATATTGATGAATTCCAAAAACAATTTGACAGGAATTGGAAGTGGGATAAATACTCTTCATTGCTTAATGAACTGATTGACAAAGCAATAAAAGGAAGAGTAGAATATAGAACTGCAGCAACGCAAGAAGAGAAAAGAACAGTTTATAATCGTCTTATGCGTAATCAAAACCTTATCGATTCTGTGAAGCGGATAGGAAAAAGGATAGAGGTTGGTTTCATTGCGCTTGATGTCAAGAATGGAGAAATTAGAGCTATGGTTGGCGGGCGCGATCAAAAATTTTTATATGGATTGAATCATGTTACGCAAATTAAAAGACAACCGGGCTCCTCATTCAAACCGCTTGTTTATGCTGCTGCTATTGATAATGGATTGTATCCGGCTTACCCCATTTTAAATCAACGTTTTGTCATAAATGATGGGTCTGCTAAACCATGGAGCCCCGAAAACTTCGATAAATCAACAAGCGGATATGTAACATTAAGACGCGGATTAGCAGAATCTATTAACTTAGTTGCTGCAAGATTGATAATTGAAGATTACGCTCCTCTCTTAAAAATTGGAAGAATTGCTGAAAAGATGGGAATAAAAAGCAGACTCGAATTAGTGCCATCAATTTCGCTTGGAACTTCTATCGTTACGCCGTTAGAAATGACAGCCGCTTTTGCAACTTTTGCTAATCGAGGCATCTACAACGAACCGATTTCAATACTGCGCATAGAAGATAAAGACGGAGTTGTAATTGAGAGGTTTACTTCTTATGCAAGCGAAGCAATTCCTGAGGAAACGGCTTATATAGTTACTGATATGATGCGCACTGCAATTGATGCCGGTACAGGAACTGCAGCGCGCTTTCGTTTCAACTTTCTTCGACCAGCAGCCGGAAAAACCGGAACAACTCAAGATTATGCTGATGCTTGGTTTATCGGATTTACGCCGCAGATATGCGCTGGTGTTTGGGTTGGTTTTGACGATCAAAGAGTTTCATTCACAGGCGACTATGGGCAAGGCGCACGTGCAGCTCTTCCAGTCTGGGCAATTTTTATGCACGATGTTTATGAACAGTTAAATTTACCACTTGAAGATTTTTCTACTCCTGTAAGCGGTAATGTTGTGCCGGTTAATTTTTGCCGCGAATCAATATTTGAAAATGGATTCCCAAAATTGTATTCGTCGGATTGTAGAAGTGGAATTTTGACTGATATCATAAATGTTAAAGACATTCCTGAATCTTTTGATCCTATGCGCGACAATGAGCAGAGAATAGATAGATTTCCTTTTAAAGATACTACAAACCGTGAAGCAAAAGAGATTAGGTGATTTTGTAAAAGAAATATTTGATAACTATTTTTCGATTAGAAAATTGACCGAGTGTTTCCACCGATGGTGGAACAAATTAGATTCAGAGAGCTAATACTAAAAGGGACAATTTTTTTAAATAAATTTGCCCGGATGGCGGAATTGGTAGACGCGCTAGCTTCAGGAGCTAGTGAGAGCAATCTCGTAGGGGTTCGAGTCCCCTTCTGGGCACTAAGTGTGCAGGTTCTGCCGAAGGCATCCCTTCGGAAGAGTCCTGTTCCGGGCACTATTATCTGCCCTTCTTTTGTAGTTGTTTTATATTAACAAGCGTATGTTATTTTATATTTTATATATGCTTACTAAATATCCAAAAATGTTTTATTAATTTATTATTCTAAATGCCCGGCTTGTAGAGAGGTGAGAATCCGCAAATTTTCAATTACTAAAAGAGATTCTTTTCTGAATAAACCTCTCTTCTGCGGGAAGATGTGGGGACAGAATGATAAAAGTAACTTTCGAGACAACCTCTCGGAATGAAAAACCCCAGTCATTAAAAAATCAATTAGAGATTACTTATGAGTGATTTCCTTGGCCTGAAAAGAATAATTCAAAGAAATAATTCTTTTCTTATTACAACGCATGTTAACCCGGATCCGGATGCGCTCGGTTCTGAGCTTGCGCTTTATCTTATCCTGAAAAAACTTGGAAAGAAAGTTCGCATTGTTAATTACAGTGTTACACCTTATAACTTGGAGTTTCTTGATGAGGAAAAAGTGATAGAGAAGTTCGACGAAGAACTGCATTCAAATATATTTGAAGAAGCTGAAGTTCTTGTTGTTATTGATCTGAATGCTGCCAGCCGCCTTGTTAAGATGGAAAAAGGTTTTCGTGCCTTCAAAGGAATAAAAATTTGCATAGATCATCATCAAGGTACAGAAGATGTCTTTGATCATGTTTTTGGCGATACAAATTATACTGCCACAGCCGAAATAATTTATGATTTTATAGAACAGACAAATGTAGTTGAACTCGATTATCCTATTGCGCTTCAGCTTTATGCTGGTATTATGACCGACACAGGTTCATTCCGATTTGAAAGAACAAGTTCGCGGATTCATCTTATTACAGCAGCGCTTTTAGAAAAAGGAATTGACCCGACCAAAGTTTATGATAAAATTTACGATCAATTCAATTATGGCAGAATAAAACTTCTAGGCGAAGCCCTTAGTTCAATGGCAATAGACTCAACTCAACAAATTGCTTATATGATAATAAAACGCCAATCGTTAGAAAGAACGGGCACAACCGAAGCCGATATTGACGGGTTTGTGAATTATTGTTTGACCATTCGAAATATTCGCATAGGCATTTTGTTTTACGAGTTGAATGATGGTATAAAAATCAGTTTTCGTTCAAAAGGACAAATACCCGTTAACAAATTAGCAAATGAGTATAGCGGCGGCGGGCACTCTAATGCTGCCGGCACACGTCTCTTTAATGTTTCAATCGATGAGATAAAAGACAAAATTATTTCTGCGGCACAACGTTATTTATAATAATAAGAGGAAAGCGATGAATTTCAATTTGAAAATTCTGGCGGTAAATGATGAACTAATATTTAAGCCCGATTCTGTTTTAGTTAAATTTTTTATTGATTCTGATAAACTTGAAAAAGTAGTTGATGATTTTTTTTACTCGCTTGGCTTTGGATTGAGCAAAATACAAAAGAGAAATTTTCTCGATAAAAAATCTGACGAGCTTGTTTATTATTCTCAAATAGGCGAACCAGCTCTCATCTTTTCAAAAAAAATTAAAATAGATAAAGATTTTTCTTCCGATTTTTTCCGGAACTATTTTGCGGGCTTAACCCAATCGCTTAAAAAGAAGAATATAAAAGCAGTTCATGTAATTGTTCCATCTTTTACCGATTTAAAAAACTATTTCGAGAATGAAACTCTATTGTTACAATCGATGCTTGAGGGAATTCATCTTGGTAATTACACATTCGACAAATACAAAGCTGATAAGGAAAAACCGGAAGAACTGTTATTCTTTATACATTATACAGATCAGAAAATATTAAAAAGCGCTATTGAACATTCAAATAAGCTAATGAGTGCCGTAAACTTCGCACGCGATTTAGTTAACGAGCCGTCAATCACTTTGACTCCAGCAGAACTTGCAAAAAGAACAAAATCAGAACTCACCAAATTTGGTGTTAAAGTAAGCGTATTTGATAAGAAAGAACTGAAGCGTAGAAAAATGAATGCTATACTTGCTGTAGGCGGCGCAAGCGATAATTCTCCTTGCCTGATCACAATGCATTACGAGCCGAGCAGCAAAGCTAAAATGAAAATTGCTTTAGTTGGTAAAGGCGTTTGTTATGATTCTGGCGGATTATCTATAAAACCAACATCAAGCATGCTTGAAATGAAAGCAGATATGTCCGGCGGAGCAGCAGTGATTGGAGTTATGAAAGCAGCAGCGGCGTTGAAACTGCCCGTAGAATTGATAGCGATTGTTCCGGCAATTGAAAATATGATAGGCGGTTCTTCATATAAACCTGGCGATATTATTGTTTCTGCATCTGGTAAATCGATCGAAGTGAAAGACACAGACGCTGAAGGAAGAATTATATTAGCAGATGCGCTTCATTATGCATCGCAGCAAAAGCCCGATAAGATAATTGACTTGGCAACTTTAACCGGCGCTTGTGCAGTTGCCATCGGTGAAATTGCCGCGGGATTATTCACCCAAGATGATAATCTTGCCAAAGAGCTTATAAATGCTGGCAATAGAACTTACGAACGTTTGTGGCGGTTTCCATTTTGGAATGATTACAAAGAGATGATAAAAAGTGAAATTGCAGATGTCAGCAATCTTGGTCCGCGCTGGGGTGGGGCAATTACAGCCGGAAAATTCTTAGAACATTTTGTTGATGGAAAAATCCCTTGGGCACATCTTGATATTGCCGGTCCGGCAATTAAACATAAATCTAGAAATTACACGGAAAAATATGATACAGGATTCGGGGTAAGATTGATAGTGGATTACCTAATGAATCTTTGATTAGGTATGCTATCGGTTCCTTTTTTTTCAATGCTTAATCGGAATTACTAGAACTTTTTCTCTTAATATTTATCCTAAAATTCTCTGAAGTCATTAAATATCTTTTTATTATCACTTTTAACAGTAACCAGTAGAACACCATTTCCCCTCTCATTCTCAAATTAGTTATATTTAGATAAGAATAATTGATAAGTGTTGAATTGAATCCTATCACTGCACGTAAAAAGATAATTGTAATTGGCGGAAATGCTGCCGGACCGGCGGCAGCCGCTAAAGCAAAACGCACTGCGCCAGAGGCAAACGTTTTGATGATTGAATCGGGAGACTTCATTTCTACAGGTACGTGCGAACTTCCTTATCTTCTCTCCGGCGAAATTAAAAATTATGAAGATATTGTTTTCTTTAATGCTGAATCTTTTGAAAAAGAGAAAGGAGTTAAAGTGCTAACTTCTCATTTTGTAGAGAAGATAGACCGCATCAGACGTACGATAACTGTAAAGAATTTAATGAGCGGGCATAAGTTTGAACAAGAATACGATAAGCTTATTCTTTGTACCGGCTCCGTAGCTAAAACGCTGCCAATACTTCCTATTGGGCTTTCAAATATTTTCAAGTTGAAGTCCGTTAATGATCTGATTGCAATTAAAAACTATATCGAAAAAAATAAGCCGAAAAATGTTTTAGTAATAGGTGCCGGTTATATTGGACTTGAATCCGCTGATGCAATGCACTCACTTGGGCTTTCTGTAACGATTTTGGAAAAAGAAAAACTTCCTTTGCCCGGTTTTGAAGATGAAACACGCTACTTATTGCTAGACCTTCTGAAACGAAATAATGTCGAGTTCATTGGGGGAACTTCTGACATAAAATATAATTATGATACTCAAAAATTCATCAGCATAAAGCTGGAAGGAAGAATTATTGAATTTGATTTTGTTTTATTGTCAATTGGAGTAGAACCGAACAACGCTCTTGCTTTATCTTCTAAACTAAACTGTGGTGACTACGGCGGAATTAAAGTTGACCAACGGCTTCGCACTTCAGACCCGAACATTTTTGCTGCTGGCGATTGCATTGAAGTAATCAATAAAGTTACCGGAGCGGCAGATCACATTCCTCTTGCAACAATAGCTCATCAAACCGGACATGCTGCAGGCGAAAATGCCGCTGGCGGAAATACATTCGTTAAACCAATTGTAAAAAACATTGCTGTAAAACTTTTTGGAAAATCGCTCGTCTCGGTCGGTATTAACAGTTTTGAAGCAAAAAAATACGGCTTTAATTATTCATCAGTTAATGTTATTGTGCCAAACCTTGCTAAAGTAATGCCTAATTCAGAAAGTGTATTCGGAAAAATATTGTTCGATAAAAAAACAAAACTAATTCTTGGAGCCAACTTTTTAGGCAACCAAGAAGTCGTTGGTTACGCCGATCTAATTTCTTCATTCATTCATAACAAAATAAAATCTTCAGAACTTGCTAACATAAATTATAATTACACGCCTCCGCTTTCCCCTTTTGTAAATATTTTATCGGTGCTTGGTAGAAAAATAGAAAGAGAACTTAAATGAGAAATTTTATTTTAGTAGAAAATCCTCTTGTTAAAAGAGACATAACAATTCTTAGAGATAAAAGAACAGAACCTACAATTTTCCGTTCTACTCTAAACCGTGTCTCTTATTCGATCGCAATTGAAATAAGCAAATCGTTCAATCTTGCTGAAGTAGAAGTTGAAACTCCGCTTGAAATTACAAAAGGATATATATTTTCCAAGCAGATTGTACTTGTTCCGGTTCTGCGTGCGGGATTAAGCATGGTTAGTTCTTTTCTTGAAATGATTCCTGATGCAAAAGTTGGGCATATCGGTTTGCAGAGAGATGAAATAACATTGCAGCCGATAGACTATTACTACAAGACGCCAAAAAATCTTGATGAATCTCTTACAATTGTTTTAGACCCGATGCTAGCAACAGGTGGAAGCGCAGTTTCTTCATTCAATTCGCTTAAACAAAAAGGAGCGAAAAAATGTGTGCTCGCTTGTCTTATTGCTGCTCCCGAAGGTGTAGATAAAATGAATAGCGAACACCCCGATGTTCCAATTTACAGTGCCGCTCTCGATAGACAATTAAATTCGAATGGATTTATTATTCCTGGTCTTGGCGATGCAGGCGATAGAACATTCGGAACAGTATAATCGTTTTGGGTTATAATGTGATAGAAATAGAAACATTATCAAAAATAAAATATCCGTATTGTGGATTTGAAAAAATTGAAAAGATGCCGATCAATGAATGTCAATATTTTTATTTTTGTGAGAAATGTCAAAAGGTTCTGAAACCAAAAGCAGGCGATTGTTGTATCTTTTGCTCCTATGGTTCGGTTAAATGTCCTCCTAAACAGGGGGAACTAAACAAAAGAAATGATGGAAATAACATTTAGCATTAAACACCAGCGCATGTTGGACGATTTGCTAAAGAACTGCAAAGTAAATCTTCCTACTGTAAATGAAGAGCTTATTAAAAAAGCTTTTCAGATGAGCTATGAAACTCATAAGACTGATTTTCGCGCTTCAGGTGAACCATATTTTAATCATCCTTATGAAGTAGCTATGATCGTTGCGCGCGAAATCCCTCTTGATGATATCTCTGTAATTAGCGCGCTGTTACATGATGTTGTTGAAGATTCAGATATCAGTTTGGATTTTATTAGCAAGGAATTTAGCAGTGAAGTTGCAGAAATTGTTGACGGCGTTACAAAGATTGGCGGTGTCTTTAAGGGGCAGGAAATAACACAAGCCGAAAATTACCGCAAGCTGCTTCTTTCTATGGTCAAAGACGTGCGTGTAATTTTAGTCAAGTTTGCCGACCGTCTTCATAATATGAGAACACTCGAATTTGTTTCTCCGCAAAAGCAAAGAAGAATTGCTAAAGAAACTCTAGAAATCTACGCCCCGTTTGCTCACCGCTTTGGTCTTGGTATTTTGAAATGGGAAATGGAAGACCTTGCATTCAAATATTTGAACAAAGATGCATATGAAGATATTGCGAAAAAAATAAAGAGCACGCGCAAAGAACGGGAATCTTTCATTGCAAAATTTTCCAAGCCAATAATAGAAAAATTGAATGAGCACAATTTAAAATACGAAATTGGGGGAAGACCAAAACATCTTTACAGCGTTTATCGGAAAATGATAGTTCAAAATCGTCCGTTCGAAGATATTTATGATCTGCTTGCTATTCGAATTATTCTTGAATCTGATGATCCTAACGAGTGTTATTATGTACTTGGAATTATAAATCAACTCTATAAACCAATTGCAGATCGCTTTAAGGATTTCATATCAATTCCTAAGAAGAATAATTATCAATCTATTCATACAACCGTTATAGGCCCGGATGGAAAACTGATTGAGGTGCAAATAAGAACACGCAAGATGCACGAGATAGCCGAAAGAGGAGTAGCAGCGCATTGGAAATACAAAGAGAAAACTGCGACAAGCGATAAAGACATTGAAGATTGGGTTAACTGGGTTAGAGATATATTTGAGAATGCATCAAAAGATGAAGCATCGAAAGAAATACTTGCCAGCTTTAAACTAAATTTGTATCAAGACGAAATTTATGTTTTTACACCGAAAGGGGATTTGAGAAGATTGCCGATACTTTCTACTCCTGTCGATTTTGCCTTCGAGATTCACAGTAATGTCGGTTATCATTGTATCGGAGCAAAAGTGAACGGTAAAATTATTCCACTCGATACAGTTCTTCACAGCGGAGACCAGGTCGAAATAATCACTTCAAAAAATCAACGCCCAAATAAAAGTTGGCTTCAATTTGTTCAAACTCACAAAGCAAAAAACAATATCCGAAAATTTCTTAACAAAGAAGAAGAAAAATTATACGATACCGGAAAAGAGATTTGGGATAAAAAAATTAAAAAGTTGAAACTTTCTTTTTCTCCGGATGATCTTGCAAAACTTGCTCGCAAATTAAAATTTGAAAATACGCGGCAATTTTATAAAGCAATTGCACAAAATAAACTCGATCTCGATGATATTCTTAACCCCAAACTTGAAGTGGATGAAAGTAAAACACCCGAACTGCAGTTCGAAAAATTTGTAAACGCAGCACGCAATACTTCAGGTAATGTTCTAGTAGAAGGAGAGCAGAAAGGATTTGCTTACATTTATGCAAAGTGCTGTAATCCCTTACCAGGAGATCAGGTAATTGGTTATGTTACAATTGGCGAAGGGATAAAAATTCACCGTAAGGATTGTAAAAATTTGATCAGTATGTTAAAAACGGCAGAAAATCGGTTGGTGCCGGTAACTTGGCCAAAAACCGATGGAGCATTTTTTGTTGCCGGACTGAGCATACGCGGCGAAGATATGCCGGGAATTCTGAAAGACATATCCAACAGCATCACAACTTATCAGAATACTAACATAAAATCGGTTAACATTACAACAAACGATTCACTCTTCAGAGGCACCATAACTGTTTTTGTAAGAGATCTTGATCATTTAAATAAGCTGATAGAACGTTTGAAGAGAAACAGGGGTATTTATACAGTCGAACGATTCGACGCAGACACTCAGTAAAGTCTAATTTAAAAATTGAACGAAAAACGAATACTTGCAATTGATCACGGGCAAAAAAGAATAGGTCTTGCTATTACAGATCCTCTCAACATTTTTGCTTATCCACTCATCACACTTCAAAACGATTCTCATTTTTTTGAGAAGTTGAAAAAGATTATTGTTGAATACAACGTTGTCAAAATTATTATCGGATTTCCGATCAAAGAGAGTGGGGCTCTTTCGGCAAGTTCTAAAGCTGTATTAATATTCAAAGAAGAATTAGAGAGGAAATTTTCTATAGAGACAGAGTTGGTTGACGAAAGATATTCTTCATCAATAGCGCAGCAACGGATTTTAGAAACAGTAGTATCTAAAAAGAAGAGAAGAGATAAGCGATTGATTGATAAAAACGCTGCTGCAGTTATTCTTGAAGATTATCTGAAAAATATAGACGAATAAAAAATCGATCAAAATTTTTCTAATAATTGACATTTTTATCATTATAAAGTATTTTGGCAACAAAATTAAATCAAAATGGGAGCACATTTATGACACTTGACGCACTTGGAATGATTGAAACCAAAGGATTAGTCGGATCCATTGAAGCAGCCGACGCTATGGTCAAAGCCGCAAAAGTTGAATTGATTGGAAAAGAGACTATTGGCGGCGGTTATGTAACTGTGATGGTTAGAGGCGATGTTGGAGCAGTTAAAGCTGCTACAGATGCAGGCGCCGCTGCTGCACAGAGAGTTGGAGAATTGGTTTCTGTTCACGTGATTCCTCGTCCTCATACCGATGTTGAATTGATTCTGCCAAAACGTTCAAAATAAAATATTAGACTATGCAATTAGCTTTAGGTCTTATCGAAACTAAGGGCTTGATCGGGGCGATTGAAGCTGCTGATGCTATGGTTAAAGCCGCTAATGTTAAATTAGTAAGTAAAGAGAAAATAACTGCCGCTTTGGTTACTGTTAAAATTGTAGGCGAAGTTGCTGCAGTTAAATCTGCTGTGGATGCTGGAGCAGCCGCTGCTCAGCGCGTTGGTCAATTAGTTTCTGTTCACGTTATTCCTCGTCCGGATGATCAGCTTGAAGAAATTATTTATTATTCAGCTCTTCAAAGTTTTTCTGAAACTAAAGAATCTGATAAAGAAAAAATTAGTTTTTCTGAAGAGAAAGTAACTCTCTTTAACGGAGTTTTAGTTGAAAAAGCAGTTGCACAAAAGAAAAAAGGAAAACTAAAATCTGTACCTAAAGAGGATTCAAAAAACGATCGAATTAAGGAGTTAAGAGAAACTGCTATTAAAGAATTAGAAAGTGGAAGCAAGGAAGAACCGGAAAGTTTTAGTTTTTTAGCTGATGAAGTTCCTCCACCTGATATATTGGATAAAATGAATGTTCATAAGCTGCGCCATCTTGCACGAGCATTTGAAAATTTTCCTATTAAAGGAAGACAAATTTCGAAAGCAAATAGAGATGAATTGATAGAACTATTTGAAAAGATCCGATAAGAGAACCAAACAAATGTTTTTTTGAAACTCCGCGTAAGTGGAGTTTTTTTTATATTTAAGCATGAAGAAAAAAATAATTACAATTTCTCTGATTACTCTTTTTTCTGTAGGGCTCTGGGTTTCTGTTGCGCTTACTGAAGAATATATCACTACAGTTCAAGCGCCGGTTCTATTTACAGACCTTCCTAAAAACTATTCGTTGGGATATTCTTCTGCCAACCAAGTTTATTTGCAGTTGAAAGGGAAAGGATGGGATTTGGCAAAGATAATTTTGGGAAAGAGAGTGAATTTTGATATTTCTGTTCATAGAAGAGCAGGAAAACATAAAAGCGAACTGAGCGGTTTTATCCAATCAAATCCTTGGCTAACATCCAATTTTCATGTGCTGGAAATTGCTCCGGCACAAATTGAATATGAAATCGAAAGAACCGCTTCGAAAAAAGTAAAGCTGATAAAAAACTTCCAGATAGAATTTAAACAGGGTTATGGCGCTACTTCAAAAGTAAAATTTGAACCGGAAACTATAAAAATTTTTGGCGCCCCAAATTTGATTTCTCAAATAGATTCCCTTAAAACTATCTATAAAAAATTTTCGGATGTCTCGGAAAATGTAAAATTGGAGCTCCCGATTGAACAGATAGACGGGGTCAAATTCTCGCAGGATAAATGCGAAGTAGAGTTCGAAGTTCAAAAAATTGTTGATAAAGCTTTCGAGGGAATTGTTGTAGAAACGCGTAATGTTCCCTATTCGAGAGAATTGGTTCTTTTTCCCGGCAAAGTAGATATTGTGCTGCGCGGCGGAATAAATAAACTTGGAAAACTTACCAACGATAGTATTAAAGCTTATATAGATTATTGGCGTGCTCTCAAAGAGGAGAGCGGTTCAATTGAACCGGTAATTGAAATCCCTTCATTTACCACTTTAGTCAATTCTATACCTAATAAATTCGAATTCGTAATT
Organism: Melioribacter sp.; assembly: GCA_020723965.1. Taxonomy (GTDB): domain Bacteria; phylum Bacteroidota; class Ignavibacteria; order Ignavibacteriales; family Melioribacteraceae; genus DYHW01. Next base: position 516,191 of record DYHW01000002.1, read on the forward strand.
AAACAGTACTGAATATGTTTATCACCTTTGAAGGTTTAGATTTTTGCGGCAAATCGACACAAGTTCAATTACTTGAAAAATATTTTATTGAGAATGAGAAAAAAGTAAAGATAATTCGAGAGCCGGGCGGAACAAAAATTTCTGAAAAGATCCGCGATATTCTTCTCGATAAAAAAAATTCGGAAATGTCGATTGAAACAGAATTGATTTTATTTTCTGCCAGCCGCGCCCAGTTAGTTAACGAAATAATTTTACCTGCTCTGAAAGACAATTATTTTGTTATCTCCGATCGATTTCATGATTCATCTATAGCATATCAGGCTTTTGGAAGAGGTATCGATCTGAATTTTGTTGAAGTACTTCAGCAATTTGTGATCAGTAAAGCGGTGCCAGATATAACATTCTTTCTCGATATTCCTATCGAAGAAGTTATCAGTAGAAAAGCTAAAGTGAAAAAAGTTGAGCTTGACAGAATTGAAAGATCCACAATAGATTTCTATGAGCGTGTTCGCGACGGCTATTTGTATTTGACCAAAAAAGAAAAAAGATTTAAAAAGTTAGACGGACAAAAATCGATTGAAGAAATTCATGAAGCAATCATCAAAGAAGTAAAAAAAATAAAATCAAAATTGTGATGGTGAAATGAAAAATAAATTTATTGCAATACTGTTAACCGCTCTTCTTTTCTCCGGATTTGTTACCCGTGATAATGATATTTATTACGAGATCAATAAAAGCATAGATATATTCGGGCGTGTTTATAAAGAAGCGGCTCTTAACTATGTTGATCCACTTAATCCCCAGGAATTTATGCTTGCTGGCATCGAAGGAATGCTGAATTCGCTCGATCCTTATTCCAATTTTATTGATGCAAACCAGCAGAAAGACATCGATATAATTACTAAAGGTAAGTATGGCGGTATTGGCGCTACTGTTGGAATTAGAAACAATAATGTTACTGTAGTTGATCTGATTGAAGGTTATTCTGCACAGCGCCAGGGAATGAGAATTGGAGATATTATCACAAAGATAAACAACAGACAGATTTCTAAAGATAATTTTGAATTATTGAGTGAATTTTTGAAAGGAGAGCCGGGAACAACCGTCAATGTTACAATCAAAAGAGAAGGTGTTGACGGCGAAATAGGGTTCAATCTTCTACGGGAAGAAATTGAAATAAAGAACCTTTCCTATTACGGATTTATCCAGGAAGACGGCAACATTGTTTACTTAAAATTAAGTGGGTTTACGCGCAGCGCCGGCGATGAAATTAAAAAAGCTCTGCTTGAATTAAAATCGAAAAAAGAAATTGGTCAAATTATTTTGGATTTACGCGGCAATCCAGGAGGACTATTAGATGCCGCTATTGATGTTTCCGAAAAATTTTTAAAGAAAGGACAGCTTATTGTTTCGGTTAGAGGCAGAGACACTTTAAATAACAAAAATTATTTTTCGTCTGAAGAACCGATTATTCAAAACAACGAAATTGTTGTACTGATTGATGGCGGCACTGCATCGGCGGCAGAGATAGTAGCCGGCGCACTTCAAGACCACGATAGAGCTGTAATTATTGGCGCTAATTCGTTTGGTAAAGGGCTTGTTCAAACTATTATTCCGTTATCATATAATACTTCTCTTAAATTAACTACCGCGCGTTATTATACTCCAAGCGGGCGGCTGATTCAAAAAGCAGATTACTCGGATAAAAATAAAGTCTATACTACAAGAACTGCTGCAAATCAAACCGAATATGAAACTGATAACAAGCGTCTTGTTTTTTCTGCTGGTGGAATTATGCCAGATAGTTTAGTAAAAAATGAGTCCGGGTCTGGTCTTGTTGAACGTCTTCTTGCCGAAGGAATTTTCTTCCGTTTTGCAACTTATTTTTTTAACAATAATTCCAAAATGAAGTTAGATAGTTTTTCTGAAGAACAAATGATGAAGAAATTCGCAAATTATTTGATGATGCAAAATTTTGATTTTGTTTCGAAGGCGGAAAAACTTATCGATCAGTTAAAAGTTGCAATGGTAGAAGAAAATTTAGACCAGCAGTTCCTTGATCAATTGGAAAAAGCAAAAAAAGAGATCGGCGCTAATCATTCTAATGAAATCCAGAAATACAAAGATGAAATAATCACTCGTATTAGAGAGGAACTTGCTGCGCGCATTGATGGCAGAGAGGGGAGAATACGTGAATCTCTGAAGTATGATTCTCAATTCTCGACTGCAATTGGTGTTTTGAAGAACAAAAAAATTTATAACAAATTTTTAAAGAATACTAGTAATTAGAAATCAGTAATAGATAATTACTTGACTGTAATCTGCATCTGCACTTTGAAAATAATTTCATGATAAATAATTATCCAATTAGAGCAGATGGTATTTTTCTTAAATATAGAAAATTCGAAGTATCAGTTATTCTTAAAGATAAAAGAGGAATTTAGCTGATTGATTGTGGTGTAATTTTTTAAGTAGTGCGGTTTTATACAATGCCTATTTCTCGATAACCAACTCAAAGTAATTTTCAATCTTTCTAAATCTTTTTCTCTTAACTCTTTTTGTAGCTGAATTGTTCCGCAGAAGTGCTCTGACAATGCTTCATCAAAAAAATCTTTCTGATCGATAAAATAATTTTTGAAAAAGACCTTTCCTTCAATTAAGAGTATGTAATCATTATTTGCCGAAGAATTGATTTCAATCAATGCTTTCGCTTTGTTAATTGGTTCTGCAAGAATGGAAGAACGTTGAAGCTGCTTAAGAATGATTTGGACCAGATCGCGCAGTTGTGCTGCTTCTTCGAATTTCTTTCTGCTGCTTAAATCTTTCATTTTGTTGAGAAGGCGATCGACAGCCGATTGATTATGCCCGGAGAGAAATTCCACTACTTTAATCAACTCGTCATTATAATCTTCATCTATATTTTTTTCTTCGCACGGAGCTAAGCATCGTTTGATGTCGCTTAGATAACATTTCCGGTTTTTCTTAAATTCTTTGGCATCACATTCACGCAGACGAAATGTTTTGTCAATTATCTCCTTCAGTTTCGCAGCAGTTTCTCTATTCGTGTATGGCCCGAAATAATCGTTCCCGTCAATGTCGAATATGTAAGAAACTTCTACTGTGGGAAATTTATTTGCATGAGTAATTTTCAAAAAGTAATTTCTCGGAAATTTTTTAAGCAATGTATTGAATTTAGGATTGTGAGATTTGATCAATTCAGCTTCTGCAATAAGCGCAGTTAATTCCGAATTAGTTACTTGAAAACCAAGCGAATCTGCTTTGCGAATAATCTCTTTCGATTTTCTTACAGCATTGCTCATGAAATGATTTTTTACTCTTTCTCTTAAAGATTTTGCTTTACCAATATAAATTACGCCGCCTTTTGCATTCTTAAAAAAATAAACACCTGGCATATCCGGAACTTTAGAAAGATCATTCATCAATTTCTTTTTTATTATTCTAAAAGGTTCGGCAGATAACGGAAATTTTTGAAAGCTAATAAGGTCTGAAATTGTATCGATGTTAAAATCGGAACGAAGCGGGTTGAACATCCGTATTAAAATTTTTGCTGTTGCAACAGCATCGCCTAAACCACGGTGAACATCTCGATGTCTAATTTTCAAATATTTTACAAGACTGCCAAGAGATTTGCTTGGAGCTAGCGGAAAAATTCTTCGCGCTAATTGTAAAGTGCAGATCGAATGATTTGTAAGAAGCTGCAATTGCGCATTTTCACATTCATGTTTTAAAAACGAGTTATCGAATTTTAGGTTGTGCGCTACGAGAATCGACTCTCCAAAAAAGTCTTTTATCTTGGAATAAACTTCATCGAAGTAAGGCGCATCTTGAACATCGGAATTTGTAATTCCCGTCATTTGAGTGATAAAGAACGGAACTGGTCTGCCCGGATTTATAAACGATGAAAATGTATCTACAATTTTCCCTTTTTTAATTTTTACAATTCCTATCTCAATAACTTTATCATAACGAGGTGATGTGCCTGTAGTTTCAAAATCGAAGACGCAATACTCGGCTTCTTCAAAAGGGTTCTCTGCTATTTTAGTTTCGTTCTTCATTTGCTTGAACAAATTTAATCAAAAAAACTACTCTAAATTTTTCAAAACAGATTATTAAGTTTATGCTACACTTCGATATTCAATCGATTTTAGATATATTGCAGCTAAAATTAAAGAAAAAATGACGGTCAACATACTATTTATTGGCGATATTATTGGACAGCCCGGCTTAGATATTGTTCATATGTGGCTGCCCAGTCTGCAAAAAAAATACCGCGTTGATGCTACAATTGTCAATGGTGAAAATGTTTCTGATGGCAAAGGATGCACCGAAAAAGAAGCAAGAATTCTTTTTGATCTTGGTGTGAATGTAATTACTGGTGGCAATCATACTTGGGATAAACCTCAATCTCAAGATTATTTAAAGAAGGATGCCCGATCTCTCAGACCGCTTAATTATCCGAAGGGAACTCACGGTAATGGACATTACATAATTGGTACTTCGAAAGGAAAAGTTGCTGTTGTTAATTTACAGGGGCGCGCGTACATGGCTGCTATCGATTGCCCTTTTAGAACTGCCGATTGGATTCTACCAAAACTAAAACAAGAAACGAAAATTATTGTTATAGATTTTCATGCAGAAGCAACCGCAGAAAAATTAGCTCTTGCAAATTATCTTGATGGTAAAGTTTCGGCTATAATTGGAACGCATACGCACGTGCAGACATCAGATGAGAGAATTTTGAAGAACGGAACCGGCTATATTACTGACTGCGGAATGACAGGTCCTTATGATTCTGTAATCGGAATGAAAACAGATGCGGCAATAAATCGTTTCTTGTACCAAACGCCGCAGAAATACCAAACTGCAACTGATAATGTTCATCTTACTGCTGTTTTTTTGAAAATTGATTCCACAACAGGAAAGACGATAGAAATAGAAAGAATTTTTCTCCCTGAATTTGATAAGAGAAGCAGTAAGGAGATAGAAGTTAGGAGTTAGAATTGGCAGTTTTAATAGACGGCAAAAAAATAGCGGCAGAAATTCGCAAAGAACTAAAAGGTAAAGTCGATTGGTTAAAATCGATGGGGCTTAAAGTGCCGGGACTTGCGGCAATATTAGTCGGCAATAATTCAGCATCTCAAGTTTATGTTTCATCTAAAAGCAAAGCATGCGCTGAAATTGGCTTTCTTTCAAAAGTGGAAAATCTACCCGCTAATACTACTCAAAATGAACTTATCGAATTAGTTGAAAAATACAATGCGGATAATGATTATCATGGAATACTCGTTCAACTTCCTCTCCCTTCACATATCAGCGAAGAAAAAATTATTGAGAGTATTTCTCCAAGTAAAGATGTTGACGGTTTTCATCCTACCAGCGTTGGCAACCTTGTTATTGGCAGAGAAACTTTTTATCCATGCACACCAAACGGAATTGTTGAATTATTGAAGCGGTATAAAATTGAAACTAACGGCAAACACGTTGTAGTTGTTGGCAGAAGCAATATTGTTGGCAAACCAGTTGCAAATATGCTGCTTCAGAAAAAGGCGGGAGCCAATGCAGTTGTAACCGTCTGTCATTCTGCAGCAAAAGATTTATCTCTTTTCACTAAAGAAGCAGATATTTTGGTCGTTGCAATTGGTAAAGCAAATTTTATTACTGCAGATATGGTTAAAGAGGGTGCAGCCGTAGTGGATGTAGGGATAAACCGCATTGAAGATTCTTCATTTCCTAAAGGTTATAAAATTGTTGGCGATGTAGATTTTGAAAATGTTCAGAAGAAAACATCGTTCATTACGCCTGTGCCTGGCGGCGTTGGACCAATGACTATTGCAATGTTGCTTCAAAACACTTTTCTTGCTTATATAAAAATTACAAATCAAAAATTGGCATAAAAATATGGATTCATCATTGATCGACAAAGTAGTATCACAAGTATTTATTGAAAAAGCTCTTCAAAAATTTTATTATACAGGCGATACTTGTGCTGGCTGGGAGAGGAACGTTATTGATCAGCCGGCTGCTGTAAAAAATATCATAAAAAATGGAGCTGAAAGAATTGCCGCTGGTATTGGCGTTGGCGCAGAGATCGATAAAGAAATAGCCCGCACAATTGATCACACTTTGCTAAAAGCAGAAGCAACACCCCAAGAAATTGAAACACTCTGCCAAGAAGCGCGCACTTACGGTTTTGCTTCTGTATGTGTTAATCCTTGTTTTGTTCCGCAGTGCAGAGATTTGTTGAAAGGTTCCTCGGTAAAAGTCTGTACAGTTATTGGATTTCCTCTGGGCACAACAACAACAGAAGTAAAACGAGCAGAAGCCGAACAAGCGCTTCAAAGCGGGGCTCAGGAAATTGATATGGTGATAAATATTGGGATGCTAAAAGCTGGCAATTATGATTATGTATTTTATGATATCAATCAGGTTGTGCTTGCTGCAAAAAAGTATAAAACGCTTTGCAAGGTTATTATTGAAACCGCTCTTTTGACAGATGAAGAAAAAATAAAAGCATGTTTGATAAGTAAAAATGCAAAAGCTGATTTTGTGAAAACATCAACAGGATTTAGCAAAGGCGGCGCTACTGCCGGCGATGTTGCTTTGATGCGCTACGTGGTTGGTTCTGCTATGGGCGTTAAAGCTTCCGGCGGCGTGCGAACAACTGAAGAGGCAAAAGCTATGATTGCAAGCGGCGCTGATAGAATTGGCGCAAGCGCAAGCGTTAAAATTGTTAAAGGCGAATCTGTTACAGCAGGCGGCTATTAGTGGTTCTCAATTTATACGTTACGCAAAGTGATGACGGATTTACAGCCGAAGTTCCATCGTTAAAAGGTTGCGAAAGCTGGGCGCACACAGAAGATGAAGCAATTGAAAAAACTATTGAGCTCCTTAAATATTATTTGAAAGCCGACAACAGCTTGAAAATATCGATCGACCGAGCGAACAAAAAACATCCCCTTACAATTTACAAGCTGATCTTTGAAAAAGAGAAATGAAAAAAATCAGAACTGATAAACGACTCAATAAAATTATTTCTGCTCTAAAAGCCCGCCAGCATTCGTTTCATGTTGTTTTGGAAAATATTCACGATCCTCATAACGCAAGTGCAATTATTAGAACTTGCGATGCTGTAGGCGTTCCTAAGGCTAGTTTGCTTTACACGCAAGAAGAATTTCCCAAGATTAGTAAAGTAACTTCAGCTTCTGCAAACAAATGGATTGAAATTGAGAAATATGATTCAGTTGAAACATGCACATCCGCTTTGAAAAAGCTCGGATTTAAAATTTATGCTAGTATGATTGATGAAAATGCAGCTAATCTTTACGAACTGGATTTGACTAAAAAAATTGCGCTTGTATTCGGAAACGAACATCGCGGAGTTTCAGAAGAATTCCAAAAGAAAACAGATGGACTTTTTTTCATCCCGATGCGAGGAATGATCCAGAGCTTGAATGTATCGGTAGCCGCTGCAGTATCGCTTTATGAAGCTCAAAGGCAGCGTGCGTTGAAACGTATGTACGAAGTAAGTGAACTTTCTGAAATTGAGTTTGAAGAAAATATCGACAAATGGTGCAGAAAATGATTCAAAGATTTGAAAGAATAAATTTCCTCCGTGGCAAATTGAAACTGCCGGGCGATAAATCGATCTCTCACCGCGCTGTAATGTTTGGCGCTATGGCAGATGGTATTTCCATGCTGCATAATTGTTCCGAATCTGAAGATGTTTCATCAACAATAAATTGTTTTGAAATGCTTGGCTGCAGATTCGAAAGGGAAGGCAATGATGTAAAGATTTTTGGAAAAGGATTTAAAAATTTTGATGAGCCGAAAAAAGAATTGTATGCAGGCAATTCCGGAACAACCGCACGTCTTATCAGCGGAATTCTCGCCGCACAAAATTTTGAATCTGTTATTACCGGTGATGAATCTTTATCTAATCGGCCTATGAAAAGAATTGTTGAGCCGTTACGCATCATGGGGGCAAATATAACGGCAAAAGAGAATGGAACGCTGCCGCTACGCATCAGACCTTCTGCTTATCTGAACCCGGTTCATTTCAAACTTCCAATTGCCAGCGCACAGGTTAAAAGCGCATTGATCTTATCTGCATTGCATTTGGATGGTGAATCGGAAATAATTGAAACCCTTCCCACAAGAAATCACACGGAAAAACTTCTTGGGTTAAAATGCGAAGATGATGCAGAAGGAAAAAAAATATTTGTATCAAAGAAAAATTATCCAGAACCGTTTGAATTAAATATCCCCTCGGATATATCGAGCGCAGCTTTTTTTATTGTTACGGCGCTTCTCACAAATAATTCTGAACTATTATTGAAAAATGTTTCGATGAACCCTACGCGTACAGGAATTGTGCATATCCTAAAATCTATGGGAGGCAGGATCGAAATTGAAAATATGATTGAAACAATGGGTGAACCGGTTGGCGATTTGAGAATTTATTCGAGCCAATTAACCAACATTGAAATTCCGAAAGAGATAATACCAAATATTATCGATGAGATCCCTATTCTCTCAGTTGCAGGAGTTTTTGCCAAAGGAAATTTTAAAATTACTGGAGCAGATGAATTACGAGTGAAAGAATCTGATAGAATTAAATCTCTCTGTGAAAATTTTAAAAAAGCAAAACTTGATGTCTTTGAGTTTGATGACGGTTTTGAAATAAGCGGTTCTGTTTGTAATGAAAATGTTTCATTTGAAAGTTACGGCGACCACAGAATTGCAATGGCGTTTGCTGTTCTATCTATGCTGATGAAAAAAGGCGGTAGTGTTAGTGGTTTTGACTGTGTTGCTATTTCAAATCCGAATTTTAAAGCGCAGATAGCTGATCTACGCTAACTTTACATTTATAAAGCACAATAAGAACCGTCGTAATGTTTATAATTCCAAAATCTGATGCTCAAATTTATTGATTGTTAGTTCGTTGAATAACCACTTGATTAGATCCATTCCGTACTTATTTGCAAAATAAATCCAATTTAATTCACGCTCTTGCAAATTACCGTTGGGAAAAAGAACATTGCGCACTTTGCTTAATTGTCGAATAGAAACTTCGTATTTCCGTTTTTCGGAATCTAGCGCTTTTGTTTTTAAGTATTCGAGCGCTTGATCGATTCTTTCTTTCGATTTTTCAGTAAGATCGCCCAGAGTTTTATCTAATACAGTAAGTCTTTCCGAAATAGAATTCATCACTTCTGTTATTTCTTCTGAAGAATCTGCAAATAATTTTTCAAGATTTAGATCAGATGAGGCGTTAACTATCTTGTTAATTAGCTCTTCTTCTTCTCTGAAAATATCTATGAACGAAAGATTATGTTTTTCAAGAACCGAATGAACTCCTTTTTCTATAATTGTTGCGCTGGAACGCGGATAGATAAACGGCTCTTCGATTTCATGAATCCTGTATAGCGGAGAAACTTGAGCAAAGTAACTTATCTCTGCAGGACCTCCAACATAAAAGCCGGTAGGAAAAAGATAATCTTGGCAGATCGGTCTTAGTAAAACATTTGGACTGAACTTCTCGGGGGTATATTCAAGTTGATTAAGCATGTCTTCGATAGAGATCTTTTTTCTCTTCCCTTTCAACCGTAATTCCCCTGTATCAGTAGGTTCAATTAGCAGCCGTTCATTCTCATCTATATAAAAAAGATTTATCGGTTTAACTTTAACCTGAGCGTGATAGACTTCTTCCAACTCAGCGCTCCTTTCAACCAGACTAATAGATTGTTCGGGAAATTGGGTTATAGATTTATTAAAGATTGGGATCAGCAGGCGCTTAACTGCATGATCGAGCGGGTTGAAAACAACTAATCCATAATCATCAAATAAGCTGATCATCAGATTGCGAAAGGATTGCAGGAAAGTTTTGCCCGGCTGATAAATTGACCTTACAAATTCAACTAGTGATGATTTGTATTCGGTTTCTCGCAAGCCGGCAATTAAAGATTCAAAAACGAAATTAAGATTGTCATTGAATTTTAGCTCTCCAATAGCGCCGCGGTTTGTTTCTTCTAATTGTCCGTCATCATATTTGATAGAAATAAAATTGTTCGCATTATCAAGAATAGAGAAACTTCTTGCTTCATTAAAATCGTGATCATCTCCTTCAAGCCAAAAAACTGGAACAAAATGATACTCTTCAAAATTATCTTTCAGATAGCTGCAGAGTTTTATTGCTGTAATGGTTTTATAGATTGTGTAAAGAGGTCCTCCGAAAATGCCAAGCTGTTGTCCTGTTACAACTGCTATAGTTTTAGGAGATGCGAGCGCATCTATATTAGCAGAAGTTTGTTTTGATATTTTTTGACCGTGGTATTGAGTCATTAGTATCTCGGAAAGCAATGCTCGATGTGGTCTCTCTTGTTCAGCTAATTTTTGAAAATGAGGAAGATATTGTTCCATGTTTCTAAAATTCTTACTGTAAAATCTTTCAATATTTTCGAATTCTTCGAGGTAGTCTATAAATAGATTTTGATGTGCGGGGATGCTGGAAAAATTAATATACATTTTTTCTCCCGAAAAAATTTATAAATAGTTATCCGCCATTAGAGTTAGGATGCAAATTTCTAATACCAAGCGCCGTACATATTATTATAAGAAATTTAATAAAAATTTCCGTTAATAATTTTTGCAGATGGAATTTGCTGTAAACAAGTATAACCTTTGCCGTCTTGATTTATGCTGATAAAAAAAATTGCACTATGATGAAAAACTGATTTCGATCTCTTCTATGTGATGGCTGAGTTCCGTCCATTTTTCGTAATGACTCTCAAGCTGTTTTTTTGTCTCTTCGTATTCGATATTCTTCTGTTTAGCAATCTTAGGTTTGCTGAATATATTAGGGTCTGATAGCTCGGCTTCTAATTTCATTTTTATCTCTCCTAATTTACTAATCTCTTTTTCGCACTTATCAAGTGCTGTTCTTAAATCTTTTGTTTGAATATATTTTTTCTGCCGAAGTTCTGCTTCCAAACGTTTCCGGTCTTTAAGCGCGGCTTTCTGCACCGAAGAATCTTTCTCTTCAAATTCAGCTTTGGCTTGTTCTTTTTTCTTTTGTAGATAATATTCAATTCCGCCCAGAAATACTTTGGCGTTGTTATCTCTTATTTCGATCACTTTATTGACAATAGGCAGAAGAAAATCGATATCATGAGAAACAATTATTAGCGCTCCCGTAAAATCTTTTAACGCTCTTTGCAAAATTGCTTTGGATGAAAAATCGAGATGGTTGGTTGGTTCATCTAGAATTATGAGATTAGCTTTAGTAAGAAGCAAGCGCGCCAGTGCAATTCTGCTTTTTTCGCCGCCTGAAAGAACGCCAACTTTCTTAAACACATCATCTCCCGAAAAAAGAAATGAGCCGAGAATTGTTCTAATTTTTCCAATGCTCAGTTCATTGTTTACTTCTTCTAGAGAGCCGATCAGATCGTTTTGAGGGTTCAGCGCATCTGCTACTTCTTGTTCGTAGTATGAAACTAATGTGTTGTTTCCAAAGATAACACTGCCGCTGGAAGGTTCTAATTTAGAGCCGATAATTTTGGCAATAGTTGTTTTGCCGGCACCGTTAGGCCCAACAATTGCAATCTTGTTTCCCCGCTCGATTTGCAAATTCACATTATTGAGAACTTGAACTGAGCTGTATGATTTAGAAATATTTTTTAATTCAACGGGTACAATTCCGCTGCGCGGCGGCTCTGGAAAATGCAGTTGGATCTGTTTTTCTTCTTCAGCAATTTCTATAGTTTCAATTTTTTCTAACTGCTTTATTCTGCTTTGAACTTGTTTTGCTTTAGTGGATTTGTATCTGAAGCGTTCTATAAACCGTTCGGTTTCTTTGATCTTTTTTTCTCTATTCTTCTTAAGTGCACGAAGTTGATTTTCTCTTTCTTCTTTATAAATCAAATATTGACTGAAGGTGCCTGAATAATAGGTTATCTGCTTGTTAAATATTTCGAGCGTTTTGTTTGTAACATTGTTAACAAAATGACGGTCGTGAGATATAACTATTAAAGCTCCGTCGAAATATTGTAAGAATTCGATAAGCCAAGTTAGTGCATCAATATCAAGGTGATTTGTAGGTTCATCTAACAGGATCAAATCATTTTGCGAAAGAAGAATTTTTGCGATGTGAATTCTCATCTGCCAGCCGCCTGAGAATTCTTCCGTATTCCGAAAAAAATCTTTTTCTATAAAGCCGAGTCCAATCAAAACTTTTTCTATTTTGGAATCAGTTGAGTAAAAATCAATATCCTCTTTCTTGTGCTGAATTTCTCCCAATTCTTCAATCAATTCTGCTCGGTCTTCTTCTGTAAGATTTTCTGAGTTGAGAAGATCGACTAAAAGTTTTTCCCGTTCATCCAAAAAATTGATATCAGGAAAAGATGATTTGACTTCTTGGAACAGAGTATTGCCTTGGTAAGCAACAATATCTTGAGGCAGGTAACCAATCCTAATTCCTTTCTGTTTTTTAATAGTGCCAGTTTCAGGATGCTCAAGTCCGTACAATAATTTCAGAAGAGTCGTTTTGCCTGTTCCGTTTGAACCGACTAATGCAATTTTATCGTGGCGGCTTATTCTGAAACTAACATTTTCAAAAAGATTTTCGCCAGTAAATTGGATTGAAAGATTATTGATATCTATCATCGAACAAAAACATTTAAACTATTTTCTAATTACTGCCACCTTGGCAGTAGCAACATTGTCGGCGTCATCGTCATATGCAACAATAACATAAATACCGCTAGGAACAAGATTACCTTTTAGATCTCTTCCGTTCCAAAATGCAATTTTGCCGCCGGGACTTTTAAATTCTGATACAAGATTACTACTGATGTCGAAGACTTTGATACTGCTGTTTCTTATCAATCCGTCAATTGTTACTATTGTTTCATCGCCGCTTAGAATGACGGGATTTGGATAAACAAAAAGCTGGCTAAAACTTTCTTTAGGTTGAATTGAAGCAGTGGTTAATACTGCCAATCCGTAATCTGTTCCGATATAAACTTTTCCGCTTTTGGGGTCGAAAGCGATGCTTTTAATATCATCACTAGGAAGTGGGCTATTTTTAGTGTTGTACAAAATTGGATTTCCGAAACCATCCGGCGAAAGAACAAACACTCCCTGTTTTGTTCCAATCCATTTTTGATCGAGCGGATCAACGGCTATACATGTGATTGTTTGGTTTCTTAACCCGAGCGCAATAGTGCTTGTAACCTTTGGCTTTTGTGTATCTATAATAACATTTATACCAACGCTTGTACCGATCCACAAATAACCTTTCCGATCTACTGCCAAACTCGTAATTATATCGCTTAACAAACCGTCTGTTTTTGTAATAATTCCTTGTAAATCATCTCTTGTATCAGTAAGCGTTTTATTTTCATTAAAGTAATAAATACCCCGATTGCCCTGCATAACAATAAACCATTTTGTATCGTACTTATCGACAGCTAATTTATCAATCAGATCAAATTCTGATAGAGAAGGATTTGTAAAAGAGTAGTGATACCATTTATTGTCTTTAGTCAAAACGCTGAGCGGTTTGCGCGCAGCAGATTGATGATTAGCAATCCAGGCGTTGCCCTTCGAGTCTGTTTTAACATCAGATATCGCAACGAATGTAGTGTCAATAGGAATACCAGTCATTCCGCTGTTTGCTGTAGTATAAACTGTTAGTTTACCATTCTTAAATGAAGTTACACCGCGTCCCCAATTTGCAAAATAAACTGTTGTATCGGGGGCGGCATGCACATTGATATAATCGTTAGAAAGAATTAAAGGATATGTTTTGAAATCGTAAACTTTCCATCTGGTTCCGTCAAATTCAAAAAAACCTTTTCCTCTTAAATCTTTTCCTGTTGCAACCCATAATTTCCCTTTCGGATCAACTGAAATATTTACAAATGAGTTGCTTGCCGGCCCATCAGGAAAGAAAAATTTTGCTCGTGAATTTTTGAATTCGATCAATCCATTTTTTGAAGAAATATAAACAGTTTGGCTGTTAACCGCATTGAGCTGAGAAAAAGCCGCACTCTGGTTTTCGTATAGTTTTACAGATTGATTGTTTATATACTGAAACAGTTGCCGCTCTGTTAGAATGAAAAGAATATTATCGGCAACTGAAAGGTCAATTATGTTGCTGCCTTGAAGTGTGAACGGCTGCCAACTTTTATTGACAAGTTGAAAAACTCCGTTTGATGTGCCAAGCAGAATATCACCTTTGTATTCAACAATTTTAGAAATTGCATTGGCGGGAATATGCGAGCGAAGTTGATAGTTTTCCCAAGATTCTGGCGCCGATAAATTTTGCGCCCCTGCTTTTTGAACTGCTACTCCGTTTTCTGTACACACATAGAGCAAGGATGTTTTTAATGTATTAAACACTTTGGTCTCAGCAGTAAAACTACCGAACTTCAAAAATGAATCTAAAATAGTAAGTTTTGATGCGCTGATTATAGACAAACCAAAATCGACCGAAACAAAAACTGTATCGCCTTTAACGAAGAAATTGTTTATCTGTTTTTTATTCTTGCCAGAGTTCACTATATCGACAATTTTTTCAATAGCTCCGCTCTTTGGGTCGATAATATTTATAAAACCTTCTTCAGAGCCGGCCCATATTCTATTTTTATTATCTTTTCCTATTGCAGAAAGAGCTTGGCTGTTTAAGCCGTCTGCCTTGGTGAAGATTTGATAATTTGTATCACCAACTGTGAACTTGAAAGCGCCGCCGCTTGTTGCGCTCCAAACCTCGTTTGAAAGAAGAACGGAAGAACGAACGTCTTTCATATCGGAATATATTTTCCACTGCCCAATATTTTGTGCGGTTACAGCGCCCACATTCAATACGAATAAAAAGATTTTTAATGTTTTCATTGAATCCTCTAAATGGATGAATGAATTGGTTAAAAACTGAAAGCAAATTTAGTATTTTCAGGTTACACTAAAAGTATAAAAGTTTCATTCACGATGTGTTTTGTTGGAAAGACTCATGCGCTGTATTTATGTAACATTTTTCTCATTGCTTCAAGCTGATTTTGCCCGATGTAAAATTTGCCGAGGGTTTCATCGTCCATCTTTTTCCCGCCGTGAAAATCGGAACCGCCTGTTTCGAGCAGACAATATTGATTCACAATTCCGCGATAAAAAGTTACTTGACTTTCATTGTGGCTAGGATGAACACACTCAATTCCATCAATACCGGCTTTTATCAAACTTAACAGTAGAGATTCTTTCATATAACCGGGATGCGCTATGAATGAAAGACCTCCGGCATCACTTATCAGTTTAAGAGCGCTGTGAGGCGACACATGAATCTTTCTTTCGAATGCCGGTCCGTAATCGCCAATGTACTTTTCAAAAGCTTCGGTATAATTTTTAATAATCCCGAGTTCCATCAATGCATAAGCAATGTGTGGTCTTCCTACGGCGGAGTTCTGCGCTTGTGCCATTACGTCGTCAATAGTTATATGTAATCCTAAATTTTGCAGCTTCCGTACAATTCTTTTGGCGCGGTGAAATCGTTCATCTCTAAAAAAACTAAGATATTTTTGGAACTCTTCATTCTCTATATCTATGAAATATGCAAGAAGGTGAATCTCTTTGTCATCCAGGTCGGTGCTTATTTCAACACCAGGTATTACATCAATGCCAAGGTCTTTTCCGCACTCAATTGCTTCTTGTAATCCGTTTAAGCTATCGTGATCTGTAATACTGATCGCAGTAATGCCGCAATCATAAGCACGCTGAACAAGTGCAGAAGGGGAAAGCGTTCCGTCAGAGTATGTTGTATGTGTGTGAAGATCTATCTTTAATGACATTTTTAATTGAACATTTCTTTGAATTTTTCATAGTCAAGAATTCTTAATTTAGCCCCTTCTAACTCAACTAAACCTTTTTTTGCGAAGGAGTGCAAAGTGCGAGAGATTGTTTCGCGCGATGTCCCCGCCATACTAGCAAGGTCTTGCTGCATCGGAAGTTTTTCAATTTCTACTCTGCCATGTTTTATTTTTCCCAAATCATCGGCTAACTGAAGTATAACAGTTGCAACTTTACCTTCGGCATCTTTCAAAGAGAGCGCTTTAATTTTCGTATCGGCAGAACGGAGACGTGAAGTTAATTCTTGTAGCAGCGCAACAGCAATTTCAGAATGTTCTCTAAGCAGATCCAAAAAATCGGTTCTTTGTATAATAAATAACTCCGAATCTTCGACCGCCGTTACAGTTGCAGAGCGGGTAAGTCCATCAAGAATTGCCATCTCTCCAAAGAAATCATTTTCATTTAGAATAGTTAGAATTACTTCCCTTCCGTCATTGCTTGTTCTAGAAACTTTTACTTTGCCGTGTATTATAACGAAGAGAGCTGTGCCGGCTTCTTCTTCCAACAAAATAACCGTATTCTTGCCATACATTTTTCTTGCTCCAATCTTTTCAATTTTTTCAAGAGTATCAACTGGAAGCTCGGAAAAGATTGGGACAAATGATAAAAACTCGACAGCAGTCATTTTTTACCTTTTAATGTAATTGAAATTCTTACTTAGAGAAATTCATTGATGTCTTTACCTAAAGATAAATTTTTTGCAGTAAATATTCTTGTAAATTTTGTCTGATTGAAACTTCTAACTTGAATGCCTATATTCCTTTTGAAATTTTACTCAAAAATGTCAAAAAGGAGTGTAAAATAGTATGGCAGTGAAAGTAGGTATCAATGGATTTGGCAGAATCGGGAGGCAAATAATTAACGTTCTAGCTGATAAAGGATTGCTGGGGAAAGAAGTTGACGTTGTTGCTGTAGTAGATGTTAGTACCGATGCAAAATATTTTGCTTATCAGTTAAAGTACGATTCTGTTCATGGAAAATTTAGAGGAATACTTAGCAGCGAAAAAAGCAGTCCAGATTTAGATGCTGATGATCTTCTTATTGTCAACGGTCACAAAGTAAAATGCGTAATGGCTCAGAAAGACCCTTCGCAATTGCCGTGGAAAGAACTTGGAGTTGAAATTGTGATCGAATCGACTGGCATATTCAACGATTCTGAAAAAGCAAAAGGACACATAACTGCCGGCGCAAAAAAAGTTCTTCTTACAGCGCCTGGTAAAGGCGATGTTAAAACAGTTGTAATTGGCGTTAATGATAATGAGTACGACGCTGCAAAACATCCGATCGTTTCGAATGCATCGTGCACAACAAATTGCCTCGCTCCTGTTGTTTATGTTTTATTGAAAGAAGGAATAGGAATTGAGACCGGGCTGATGACAACAATCCACTCTTACACAGCAACTCAAAAAACAGTTGACGGACCATCGAAGAAAGATTGGAGAGGCGGACGCGCTGCTGCAATCAATATCATCCCTTCATCTACAGGCGCTGCAAAGGCTGTTGGCGAAGTTCTTCCGCAAACAAAAGGAAAGCTTACCGGAATGTCTTTCCGCGTTCCTACGGCAAATGTATCGGTTGTTGATTTAACTTTTCGTTCTGAGAAAGACACTTCAATTGAAGAGATCGATGCTTTGATGAAAAATGCTTCCGAAACTTACTTGAATGGAATTCTTGGCTACTGCAAGGAAGAGGTTGTCTCTTCCGATTTTATTCATGATGAAAGATCATCCATTTACGATTCGCTGGCTACATTGCAAAACAATTTAAAAGGAGAAAAGAGATTTTTCAAAATTGTTTCTTGGTATGATAACGAATGGGGTTATTCTTCACGCGTTGTCGATCTTTTACTGAAGATGCTTAAGTAATTATCGTAAACGAATCAGCCGGAACTCAGACCATAAATCTTGGCTGCGCTTTTTTTTATGAACTTAGCATTAGAAACTTTTGAAAATTTGCTAAAACTATTATTATAAAGGAACAACCGATAGACATGCAAGTGAAAAATCTTAAAACAGATCAGTTGTTTTAAGACTTCTCTCTTGACAAGCCGGAATCAAAATGACAATCAATAACTTTTCAAAGTTCTTTATATAGTTTTATTAAAGGAGTTGTTAGATGAGAAAATTGAGCATTGATAATGTAGAGATGAAAGGGAAGCGAGTTTTAGTTCGCGTAGATTTTAACGTGCCGCTCGATGAGAATTTAAAGATCACAGATGATATTAGGATTACTTCAGCAGCGCCGACAATTAAAAAAATTATTGGCGATGGAGGAAGATGTATTTTGATGAGCCACCTCGGAAGACCTAAAGGAGGGCCTAATCCAAAGTACAGTTTAAAGCCAGTTGCAGTTCGGCTTGGCGAGCTGCTGGATTTTGATGTTAAGTTTGCACAAGACTGCATCGGAGATCAAGTGAAAGCAATAGTTAATGCAATGCAAGATGGAGAAGTATTATTGCTTGAAAACTTACGCTTTCATCCTGAAGAAGAAAAAAATGATCCGGCATTTGCACAACAATTGGCAGAGTTAGGCGATATTTACATTAACGATGCCTTTGGCAGCGCACACCGCGCTCATGCATCTACAGAAGGAATTACAAAGTTTATCAAGGTTTGCGCTTCAGGTTATTTGATGCAAAAAGAATTAGATTATTTGGGCGAAGCGGTTGCTAATCCTGTTCGTCCTTTTACGGCTATTCTTGGCGGTTCAAAAATTTCAGGCAAAATTGATGTGATTGAAAACCTTCTTCTTAAAGTTGATTACCTTTTAATTGGCGGCGGAATGGCTTATACATTTTTCAAAGCAATGGGACTTGAAATTGGAAAATCATTACTTGAAGAGGAAAAAGTAGAACTTGCTAAACAAATGCTCGAGAAATTCAAAAGTTGTAAAGCAAAAGTTTTGCTGCCTAAAGATAATGTTGTTGCCAATGAATTTAAGAATGAATCGCCATCATATATTGTGGAAGCAGATAAAATACCCCACGATAAAATGGGTTTAGATATTGGACCTAAAACGATTGAAGAATTTAAGAATATAATTCTTTCTAGTCGCACTGTTATTTGGAATGGACCTGTTGGAGTTTTTGAATTAGATAATTTTGCAAAAGGAACCTGCATAATTGCCGAAGCTTTAGCAGAAGCAACAGCTAAAGGAGCAGTAACTATTATTGGCGGAGGCGATTCCGCAGCTGCTATAAAAAAAGCTGGACTTGAAGATAAAGTATCTCATGTTTCTACTGGCGGCGGTGCTTCTTTAGAATTTCTTGAAGGAAAAGTCCTTCCAGGTGTTGAAGCGCTGAACGATGAAAAATAATTTCTAAGAAAGAAGCAGCTCTTTCTTTTTCGTGCTCTTAATCGTGTTCATGTCCATGTTCGTGTTTGCATAAATTATTACGATTAAAATAATGAGCGCGAAGAAATTCAGTAGAAAGATTTTTGAATTGTTATGTGGATAGCTGCTTCTTTATTTTGTTTAAAACGATTAACTTTATTTTAGCTTAAAGAGGAAATGTAAATGGGAATAGATTCAAGAGATTATTATAGCCCGTCTCGTTACGGTGGTTTTAGTTTTTTTCCGCCCGTGCTAAAAAATCTTTTGTTGATAAATATCACTGTGTTCTTTCTCCAAATGATTTTTGAACATATCTCCTTTGGCGGTGTGCCTGGATGGTATTTTTTCCATCGTTATTTCGCACTCAATCCGATTGTTGGGCATGATCAAACTGGGCTGCCTTACAATTTCCAGATTTGGCAATTATTCACTTATCAATTTATGCACGGAAGTTTCACACATATCTTATTCAATATGTTTATGCTTTGGATGTTCGGTATGGAATTAGAAAATCTTATGGGGCATCGAAAATTTCTGCTCTATTATCTGTTGTGTGGATTTGGCGCTGGTCTTTTACAATTACTTTTAGCGCCATTTATTTCTGATGCGCTAGCTCCAACTATCGGCGCATCCGGCGCAGTATTTGGCGTTATGATTGCTTTCGCAATGTTTTTCCCCGACAGATATATTTTACTATACTTTTTAATTCCAATCAAAGCAAAATACTTGATTGCTTTTTTAGTTATTATCGAATTCATGTCTATTGGAGATCAAAGTCTTGTCGCACACTTAGCGCATATAGGAGGTGCAATTACTGGCGTAATTTATATTTTGCTCGATCGGAAGAATGAATTTAATTTTAATCGAATGTTCCGTTTTTTGAAGAGAGGTAAATTCAATTCAACTTTCAATACAACATTCAGAAAACCGCCTGTGCGTTTCAAGGAGAAGAATATTGAAGAAGCAGAGTTTTACGATATTAACAATAAGAGAACAGATGAAGTTACTCAAGAAGAAATTGATAAAATTTTAGACAAGATTAGTCAAAGCGGCTATCAGAACTTAACTGAACGTGAAAAGAGAATT
The DNA here is from genome assembly GCA_020723965.1 of Melioribacter sp. Classification (GTDB taxonomy): domain Bacteria; phylum Bacteroidota; class Ignavibacteria; order Ignavibacteriales; family Melioribacteraceae; genus DYHW01. Next base: position 536,525 of record DYHW01000002.1, read on the forward strand.
TTATTTGAAGCCAGCAAAAAACATTAACCGCTTTATTGTTTCTTCTCTCATTATTGCAGCGCTCTTCTCTGCATGCCAAAAGAGCAAATTGGATGTAGATACGCTTGTTCGCATCTATGTTGAAAATGTTATTATTGAAGAAACCTTCGCTTCTAATCAAGATTCTATCAAGATAAAAAAAGAAGAATTATTTGAACGATATAAGATTTCGAGAAATGAATACGAAACTGAACTTAATGCCATAGGCGCTGATCAAAAAAAGTGGGAAGAGTTCTTTAAAAAAGCTAATGCTCTTTTGGAGGATTTGAAAAGTACCGGCGCTCTGAAATAACCCTCTTTTTGGCAAGCGCTATTCTTAATTTCGAATAGCCGATTTTGTTCCCTAATACTTCTCGAAGCAATTTAATTTCAGTTATTCCTTGTTCAATTTTGCTGTTGATCAACATCAATTCTTTTTTATCAATCAATGCGTCTATTTCCAGTTTTGGGATCATTTCAAGAAGTGTTTCTATTTGAACTGATACGATTGTTTCGGAAAGTTTGGTGAGCTTTACAATATCTTCCAGCGAGTATCTCTTTTGAATCAGTTCATAAATTTGAGTAACATTTTGTGGAATATTCTTTTCTTTCAGCAGTTTATCAATTCCACTTGATCTTGAGTGAGATTTCAAGACCGATAAAAACTCATCGCCAACTTTATTGAACATGCGCTGGTTAAATCCTTTTATACTCAACAACGCTGAATGCGTAACTGGTTTCTCTTTTGCAATAGCCCGCAAAATCTCATCCGGGCAAATTAAGTTTACATGCTGGTTGAATTTATCTGCCGCTTCTTTTCGGATCTGTCGCAAAAGGTTGAACATCTTTAACTCTTCTTCATAATTAGGCGCTATTGCAGAAGGCGTTTCTTTTTCAACTTCAACAAAATTTTCTATTCCTTGTTCAGATAATGAAATAAAATCATTTGTACTCAAAACAAAACCTTCACGGATTAAATACTCCATAGCAGTTTCTAGTTCATTTTTCTTAAAATGTTTGCAAGCGCCAAAGGAAGAGAATTTTTTCAGAGAAGTATCTTTAGAACTACCGGAAAGGATCTGGAAAACATTTTTCTTTTTAATGGGGGCATGATTTTCATGCAAAGCGTGAAGGATAATTTCTTCGAGATAGCTAATGGATGTACGATTTATACTTGTCTCCCCCAAACATCTATCACATTTTTTGCAGCGATACGTTTCTGATCTTTGCCCGAAATAATCTAAAATAAACTTGAAACGGCACTCTTCAGTAAAAACATAATCGATCATTTTATCCATCTTGAACTGAGAATTTGCTCTAATCTGGTTCATCCTTTCAACATTTAATTTTAGGTCAGCAGCTTTAACTCGTGTTTGGGATAATCTTACTGTAGGTGAAGAAAAGGGTTGTTCGTAACTCAGCACTCCCGCTTGATTAAGTTGGCTAAGTATTCTTGAAACATTTTTTTCTGATAGGTCTAACATCTGCCCGATCTTTCTGACGTCAATTGCAGTTTTTGAGTTGATAATTTTACTGCCGTGCAAACGCATGAGGAGCAAAATTAAATCCTTATGTTCATCGCTTGTAAAATTTTTTACATAAGCGTGCAGTTTATCCGGCCTTAATAATAACTGCACAAAATGTTTGTTCTCTAACTCGCTTATATTTTTTATATACCCCGATTCTTCCAAGACTTTAAGCGAAGCGTCAATCAGACCGCGGTTCATTCTTTTCGATTCAAGAAGCAGAATCATATTTGAATCAACAGGAATATTTCTTTCGTTTATCGAACCAAGAGAAATATTTCCGCAATTGCAAATTGCATCATAAACATTTTCGATCTGTTCTCGTGAAGGATTTGAAGCAGAAATAAAGTATTCTTGGATCATTCTATCGCGCGCATCATACAAAAGGAAAATTTTCGAATCCTTGCCATCGCGTCCGGCTCTTCCTATCTCTTGATAATAATTTTCGATTGAACCGGGAATGTTGTAATGGATAACGGTTCGAATGTTGTTTTTGTCTATTCCCATTCCAAAAGCGTTTGTTGCAACAATTGTGTTGATACGCCCAGAAATAAAATCGTCTTGGATCATCTGCTTCATCACAGAAGTTAAGCCGGCATGAAAATATGCTGAATCAATTTTGTTTGCTCGTAAAAACTCGGTTACTTCTTCAGTTCCTTTTCTTGTAGCAGAATAAACAATTGCTGTTCCTGCATTTTGTTTTAACAACTCGGCTATTTTTTCTTTCTTCTGTTTTGTTTGAATTACTTTTAGAGTAAGATTATCTCTCTCGAAACCTTTTACATAAATTATTGGGTCAGCCAGCTCGAGCTGCTGAATAATATCTTTTCTGACCTCTTCAGTAGCAGTTGCCGTGAATGCAGATATTTTTTTTACGCCGCAGAATTGGATGAAATCCTTGATCTTTCTGTAGCTTGGTCTGAAGTTATGTCCCCATTCGCTTATGCAATGCGCTTCATCAATAAAAATATACTCGGGTTCGAGAGCTTTTATTCTATCAGCAAAATTTTTATTTGAAATTTTTTCGGGAGAAAGATATAAAAGATTTATTTTCCCGTTTGAAATGTCATTTAGAACTGTTTCCGTTTCTTGAAAATCGAGCGAACTGTTGATGAAAGCGGCAACTTTTTCTTTTTTATTTAGAGAATCAACTTGGTCTTTCATTAAGGCGATAAGAGGAGAAATAACTACTGAAAATTTTTTTGAAAGAAGAGCGGGTATTTGATAGCAAAGTGATTTACCGGCTCCGGTTGGTAAAACAGCAAGCACGTTTTTCCCATTCAGTATCGATTCAATTATCTCTTCCTGACCCGTACGAAATGATGAATAACCAAAAATATTTTCTAAAACTTGTTGTGAATTCATTAACTTTAATATGATTAGAAACTCTATATATTATCTTCCACACGAAAAAATATAAAGAGTTGACCAAACATGCTTATGGAACTTTCGTTTTGTAAAGTTTATCTTGCTGTTGCATCTTGGCTTAACAAACAATACGGCACTGCAACTCTGTCCATTTTTATCTCTATTTTGTTTCAGAAGAGCTGATGATTTAATATAACTGTGTTATACCTATCAATAACGACTTTTCTCATTTTTAATTAAATTATTTTTACTTTTAGAAAAGGATCATTACTGTACTTCAGTTTTCTACTAATTTTAATGTTATTTTTATGGTATCAATTTTGTCTCATTGCAGGATAGTTCATAACTTTATATATCAATAAAAGATAAATAAGAGCAATTTATGGGTGAAGAGAAATTAAAATTAGAGGACCTTCTCGACAGCGTTCAAAGGTCTGAAGAGTTAGAAAGAATAGATTATGTTGCAATTATTGGCGGCGGAATAATGGGGCAGGGAATAGCTCAAACTGTTGCCTTTGCTGGGCTGGATGTTTTATTAATCGAGAAAGATGAGGAACAGCTTGCTAGAACTCAAGAAAGCTTAAAATCAACAATGGAACGAGAAATTACTCGGTGGGCTATGACGCAGAGTGAGATGCGCTCAATTTTAAATAGAATAAAGTGGACAACCGAACAGACTGAAATTCCGGAATGTGATCTTGTTATTGAAGCTGTTGATGAAGACTACGATCTGAAAAAAAAGATTTTCAAAGGACTGGATGCCATTGCAAAACCGGAAACAATTTTCATTTCGAATACTTCTACACTCAGCTTAACTAAAATTGCAGAAGCAACAAACCGCCGCGATAAAATTATTGGTATGCATTTTTTGAATCCAGTGCCCAAAGTTCCGCTAGTAGAATTGGTACGCGCTCTTGAGACATCGGATAAAACAGTTGAGACTATGAAAAAATTTGCTTTGAGAATAGGTAAAACAGCAATTGAAGTTTATGAATATCCCGGGTTTGTTACAACACGCGCCATTGTTCCTTTGCTCAATGAAGCAATGTATATTTTGCTTGAAGGTGTAGCGCAAGCAAAAGATATCGATACAGCTATGAAACTTGGCTACAATTTCAGAATGGGTCCACTCGAAATGGCAGACACAATGGGCTTAGATGAAGTGCTTGCGTGGATGGAAACGATGTGGTCAACTCTGGGTGAGCCAAGATATCGTCCTTGTCCTATTTTGCGAAAACTTGTGCGCGAAAGAAAACTTGGTAAGAAAACCGGCGAAGGATTTTTTAAATATAATTCTGACGGGAAAATAATTGACTAATATTACGAGGAAGAAATGAAAGTTTTGGTTCTTAATTGTGGTAGTTCATCGATAAAATATCAATTTATTGATACCGAAACTTCTGTTTCGCTTGCTAAAGGTATGGTTGAGCGTATTGGTATGTCTAGCGCTGTCTTAACACATCAACCTTACGAAAAAGAAAAAATAAAAATTGTTGGAGAGATTCTTGACCACTCTATTGCAATTGAATATGTGATTGCAGTTTTACTTTCGAAAAATCATGGTGTGATAAAAGATAAAAATGAAATTGATGCAGTTGGACATAGAATTGTTCACGGAGGGGAAACATTTTCTGATTCAGCTTTGATTACACCTCAAGTTATGGAAGCATTGAAAGATAATATAGAGCTTGCACCGCTTCATAATCCATCTAATATTAAAGGAATCCAGGCAGCAAAAGAACATTTACCTGATATTCCACAAGTAGGCGTTTTCGATACAGCTTTTCATATTAAGATGCCACCACATGCATATCTTTATGGAATTCCTTACGAACTTTATAAGAAATATAAAATACGCCGATATGGTTTTCATGGAACTTCGCACCGTTATGTCTCTCAAAGAGCAGCCCTGATGCTTGGCAAACCTTTGGAAGAATTAAAAATAATTACCGCCCATCTTGGTAATGGTTGTTCGATGGCGGCTATTGATCACGGAAAATCTATTGATACAACCATGGGTTTTACTCCGCTTGAAGGATTGTTAATGGGAACCAGAAGCGGCGATATGGACCCATCTGTTATTCTTTACATTATGGCTAAAGAAGGTTTATCTCTTTCTGAAGCTAATACGTTATTAAACAAACATAGCGGACTAATAGGAATAAGCGGCGAAAGCAGTGATATGCGCGAAATTGAAGAAGCTGTTCAAGAAGGGAATAAAAAAGCTAAATATGCTTTCGATCTATTTACTTATAGAATAAAAAAATACGTTGGCGCATTTACTGCAGCTATGGGGGGTGTTGATGCTTTAGTTTTCACAGGTGGAATTGGGGAAAATTCTGTTATGGTACGCCATGATGTCTGCTCCAATATGGATTTTCTCGGAATTAAGTTGGATGAAGAAGCCAATCACAATGTTGTAAACGAATGCTTTATATCAACTGCCGATTCTAAAGTGAAAATATTGAGAATACCCACAAATGAAGAACTTGTAATTGCGCTTGATACCAAACAGATTGTAAGCGAACTGCAGAAACAAAAAGAAGCAGCAAGTTTCTAATAGAAACTGCTAATAATAAATAATTATGCCGGTGTTTACCGGCATTTTTTTTTACTTTAAAAAATTCTTTGAGAACCGTCAATAAAAAATCTTAAATTACAGTATAAAACAAAAGAGGACAAAATGGATTTACATCTCAAAGAAAAAGTTGTGCTTGTTACAGCATCAAGCTCTGGCATTGGTAGAGCAACCGCAGAACTCTTTATTAAAGAAGGATGCAAAGTTGCAATATGTTCTCATAATAAAGAGAATCTTTTGAAAACCGTTCAAGAGATCAAATTGCAGTACAATCTAGAACCTCTTTGGGAGCTTTGTGACATCAATGAACCGCAAGATATTGAAAACATTGTTAATGTTGTTAGAAAAAATTTAGGCGATATCGATGTACTTGTAAATAATTGCGGCGGTCCCGTGCCCGGATTTTTTGAGGACCTCTCAGATGAAAATTGGGAAGAAGCGTTTGAACAAGTTTTGATGAGTACTATTCGGTTTACCCGGTTAGTGTTACCTGCAATGAAATCTAAAAATTGGGGTCGAATAATCAACATTACTTCTCTATCTGTAAAACAGCCGATTGATAATTTGGTCTTATCGAATTCACTGAGGAGTGCAGTTACAGCGTTTGCAAAAACTCTAAGCTCTCAAATTGGTAAGTATAACATAACAGTAAACAACGTTGCGCCGGGTTATACTTTAACTGCCCGATTGTATGAACTTGCAGTTGCAAGAGGAAAACAACGCGGTGAATCGCATGAACATATTTTGGCATCAATGGCTAATGATGTGCCGATGAAACGTTTGGCGCGTCCCGATGAAGTTGCATCACTTATTGTTTATTTGGCTTCAGAACAAGCAGCGTATATCACCGGCTCAACAATTGCAGTTGACGGAGGAGTAATTAGATCAACTTATTAATTGAGAATGGCAAATTGAGAATTTTATGAAAGTGTTTGAGAAACATTATGAATATGGTAATACGATTCTTGAAAAGAGCTTTAGATTCGGTAAAACAATTATCAAATTTTACTTGATTAGAACTAAGAATGACTTCCATGTCAAAAATTTATTAAAGAAATTATTGAGTAGTGTAATTGCAATTGGGACGAATGTTGCGGTAACTCAAGAAGTATCATCTAAAAAAAATCATCAACAAACTTTTGTCGCGTTAAAAGAAGTGCCTGAGACCCACTATTGACTGAATTATTCAAGGAGTCATCAATAATAAATGAAAAGAAATTTATAAGTTTAATCAACGATCGCGATGGATTGATTCTATTCTTGATCTCAATAAAGAAGAAAATAAAAGAGAATTAGTTTTCCATTCGCAATTCACAACTATTAAAACCGTGAAAAAAGAAATTGAACTTGTAATACCGCCAGATTTTATAAACGATTACAATTATCAAAAACAGCTGACCGCAAAAACACTAAAGCTAAACGTTGAAGAAATTACAGCTGTACAAACTCTTCGCCGTTCAGTTGATGCAAGAAGCCGTTACCCGGTTTACAGAACCATGTCAATGGTTTATATCAAAGAAGAGCCAGCGGATATTTCTTCCCAAATAAATTTCCAACCGGTAAAAGGGAATAAAAAAGTTTTGATTGTTGGAATGGGTCCCGCCGGAATGTTTGCCGCTCTGCGTTTGATCGAGCTTGGGATAAAACCGATAATTTTTGAGCGGGGCAAAGATGTGCAGTCACGCCGTAAAGATTTGCGTGCGATCCAGCAATTTGGCAAAATAAATCCCGATTCGAATTATTGTTTTGGTGAGGGGGGTGCTGGGACCTATAGCGATGGGAAACTTTATACCCGCTCAACTAAGCGTGGTGATGTAAAGAGAATTCTCAACATTTTCGTTCAGCACGGTTCGCAAAAAGAAATACTGATCGATGCACATCCGCACATCGGCTCGAACATACTGCCGCATGTTGTTAGCTCGATTCGCAAAACAATTTTGAATTGCGGCGGAGAGATTCATTTTGAATCTCGAGTAACTGATTTTATTTGTGAAGGGAATAGAATAAATGGTGTGGTTGTTAATCAAGAAAAAGAATTTTTGGGTGATTCGGTTATAATTGCAACCGGACATTCGGCGCGCGATATTTATTATTTATTTGACAAACACAAAATCAAAATTGAAGCAAAACCATTTGCAATGGGTGTTCGTATCGAGCATCCTCAAAAATTGATTGACGAAATTCAGTATCACACAAAAGAGCGCAATCCCAACCTGCCTGCATCGGGTTACAACTTAGCATGCCAGGTTGATGACCGCGGAGTATATTCATTCTGTATGTGTCCGGGGGGAATAATCATTCCGGCATCAACAGAACCGGATGAACTTGTTTTGAATGGGATGAGTGTCTCTCGGCGCGATTCTCCATTTGCAAATTCGGGTTTAGTAGTTTCTGTTAATGAAAAAGATTGGAAGCAGTTCGCGCCGTTTGGCGTTTTTGCCGGTCTGCAATTTCAAAAAGAATTAGAACGAGTTGCATTTGAAGCCGGAGAGAAAACTCAAAGAGCGCCGGCACAACGCATTACAGATTTTGTTAAAAGGAATATATCTCAAACACTTCCAGATACTTCTTACATTCCCGGCACAATCAGTGCACCTCTTCATGAAATTCTTCCGGAGAAAATTGCTGGCAGCATACGTAAAAGTTTGCTCATCTTCGATAAAAAGATGAAAGGATATTTCACAGAAGAAGCGCAGATACTTGCTGCTGAAACACGCACAAGTTCACCAATCAGAATTCCGCGCGATAAAGAAACGCTGATGCATGTTGAAGTTGAAGGATTATTTCCGTGCGGTGAAGGTGCTGGTTATGCAGGTGGAATTGTCTCTGCTGCGATTGATGGTGAAAGATGCGCGGATGCCATTTTAAAACATTTATTATTGCGTTGAAAATCCAACCTGCTCAATAATCTCTTTTGCTTTAACTGCATCGCTTTGGCTTTCAAACGCTATGCGGAAAGTACCGCCCGAACCTTCGCGTATTTTCAAAAGCTCGATATCTTTTATGTTAATGTTTTTCTGATAAAGCGCTGTTGAAATTTTGCTTATTACTCCCGGTTCATCTTTTACAAAAACAAAAACATCGAAAATCGGGTTAATGAAACCTTTGTTCGATTTCGGAATTTCATCGCGTTTGATTCTTGCGCTTTCAAATTTCTCGGCAAGTTTATTATAATCATCGCGCGCTATAGATTTTTTCATCTGTTCTAGATCATAAATAAAATTATCAATTGCTTGGATAATATTTTTGTTGTTCTTACGGATGATCGGTTCCCAAATATTAAAATCGCTAGATGCAATACGAGTCATGTCTCTAAATCCGCCGGCAGCGTAATCAAAAAAATTTATACCGCTGTCTTTTAGTCCTGCACTATTGATCAGCGAAACTGAAACTAATTGTGGAAGATGGCTTACAGAAGCGACAATAATATCATGCACTTTAGGATTTAGAAAAGTAATTTTAGCGCCGAGCTGATGGATAATATCGGTAAAAGAATCGATAATAGGATTTTTTTTTGCAGTTTCACTTAAAATGTAAACACAATTTTCAAAAAGGAACGGGTCGGAATTTTCGTAACCACTTTTTTCTTTACCTGTCATTGGATGACCGCCAATATAAAAACCTTTTGAATTGCTATTAAGCCAGATATCATCAAAAATATTTTTCACTCCACAAACATCTGTAATTATCTGGTTCTCATTGAGTTGTGGAATGAGCCGTTCAAAAATTATTAGCGTTTCATTAACTGGAAGGGAAAGAAAGATGATATCGCTCGATAGAGATTTCTCTGGTTGATCCAAAACGAAATCGATAACGCCTTCACTAAAAGCTTTAGATAAAACTGACGGTTTATCGAACGCAGAAATTTTTATAAGCGGTTTATTTTTCTTTATAGCTTTTGCTAGCGAGCCGCCAATTAAACCGAGACCGATAATTGCAATACTTCTAATTTCCAATTAGAGCTTCCTTCCAATTGCGTGTGCAATTAACTTTAGCTCATCTATTAACTTCAAAAAAGTATTTGGAAGCAGAGCTTGAGGCCCATCGGAAAGCGCGTGATCAGGGTCGTCGTGGATTTCGATCATAATTCCATCTGCGCCGGCTGCAACAGCCGCACGCGCCATAGGAGGAACTTGATCGCGTAAGCCGGTTGCATGCGAAGGATCGGCTACGACAGGCAAGTGGCTTTTTTTATGAACGACCGGAATAGCAGAAAGATCGAAAGTGTTGCGCGTGTAATTTTCAAAAGTTCTTATTCCGCGCTCGCATAAAAAGACATTTTTGTTGCCCCCGCTTAAAATATACTCAGCCGACATCAGCCACTCCTCAATTGTAGCAGCAATGCCTCGTTTCAGCATAACAGGTTTTTCTGTTTTGCCTAATTCTTTGAGCAGAGAAAAATTCTGCATATTACGCGCGCCAAGTTGAAAGATATCTGTGTATCTATCAATCAGCTCTATATGTTCAATCTGCATTACTTCAGTTATCATCAGTAAATTGTATTCATCGGCAGCGTCCCGCATCAACTTCAATCCTTCTTCTCCCAATCCTTGAAACGCATAAGGGGAAGTGCGCGGTTTGAATGCCCCGCCTCTTAAGATCTTAACGCCAGAATCGGCTACAATTTTTGCCAAGCGAAAAATTTGCTCTTCACTTTCTATTGAACAAGGACCTGCAATAATTGCAACTTGGTTCCCGCCAATTTCAACGTCTTTAATTTTTATTAAAGTATTTTCTTCGTGAAAGCTGCGGCTTGCAAGTTTATAAGGGGTTGTAACACGATAAACCTCGGCAACGCCGTCAAGTATGCTTATCTTTCTTGTATCAAAGTTTGGTTGAACGCCAATTGCACCAATAACAGTGCGCTCTACACCAATTGAAGTATGCACCTGAAAGCCATAGTCTTCCAAGTGTTTAATTACATCTTCTATTTGCTGCTGCGTAGCATTTTTTTCTAAAATAACAACCAATTGGTTACTCCATTTTAATTATGATATTTTTTCTCGCCTGCCCTAATTTCGATCGGGAGGAAATCTTCTTTAGTTGGAATTGCACACGAATAATTTGGACTGTAAGCACAATAAGGATTATATGCAAAGTTAAAATCTATTTCATAAATATGTTCCGGGTCATCAACTTTTTCAAATTCTATGTAGCGACCGACACCGTATGATTCGTTATTTGTTGTTTTATCTGTAAACCAAATTGAATAATAAGTCCCTCCGTTTACAGCATTGCTTTGATAAACATTTATTTTATGCTGTTGATTCTCAAAGTTGAATAATAGATATCCGTACCGCACAGTTTTTCTCGGCTCTCCCTTTGTCCCGTATATAGTGATAGTGTCTTTAGGTTCATATTCGTAAAGTTTGCTTTTGAAAACGAACGCAGGATTAACATCGAAATATTTCAGGTCGTGAAATTCTACTTTTCCTTTTTTATTGAATGGTGAAGAAGGATCGTTTTTCATCCAATCATTTTTTTCTATGCGTTGATTTTTGATCTTCTCGATATATGCTTTTTGTTCTGTTGTGTATTCGTTTCCACAGCTAAATAAAAAAAGAACAAGAGAAAGAACAAAAGGAAGAATTAGAATTCTTTCTTGTTCATGCACATGATCTTGTTCATGTTTTACTTTAAGATTTTTTTTCATCGATTTTCCTTTTGAGTTCATTGAGTTTGTTAAGCGCCTCTAATGGAGTTAAACTGTCAATCGCAATATCGGAAATTTGTTTGCGCAATTCATTATCCTTCATTTCAAAAAGACTTATCTGAAGATCATCTTGTCTTTTCATTTTTGCTAGCTTTGCTTTCTTCATTTCGTAAGGAGTTAATTCTTTGCTCTCAAGATTTGCAAGAATTTCTTTAGCGCGGCTCGTAACAAACAGCGGAAGACCAGCCATCTGCGCTACTTGAATTCCGTAACTGTGGTCTGCGCCGCCGGGTGTAACTTTGTGTAGAAAGATAACTTTATCGCCATACTCACGCACTTCAACTTTGAAATTTTTAATTCGCGGAAAGAGAGAAGCCATTTCATTTAGTTCGTGATAGTGAGTCGCGAACAAAGTCTTTGCGGCAAGATTCGGATTCTCGTGCAAGTATTCAGTTAAAGCCCACGCAATAGAGATTCCATCAAAAGTGCTAGTGCCTCGTCCAATCTCATCCAACAAAATTAAACTCATGCTCGTTGCGTTGTTCAAAATGTTTGCTGCTTCCTGCATCTCAACAAGAAATGTACTTTCGCCTGCGGCTATATTATCGCTCGCGCCAACGCGCGTGTATATCCGATCTACTAAACCAATTTTAGCAGAAGATGCCGGCACAAACGAACCGATCTGCGCCATCAAAACAATTAAACCAACTTGCCGGAGAAAAACTGATTTACCCGCCATGTTTGGTCCGGTTAATATTATTATCTGTTCATCTGTTGAAGATAACTTACAACTGTTCGGTGTAAATTTTTCTCCGGGCGGTAGAATTCTTTCAACAACCGGATGCCGTCCGTCAATAATTTCTAGCGAATCGGATTCATCAAGTTGAGGACGAAAGTATTGATATTCATCAGCACATTCGGCAAATGATTGATAACAATCGAGCATCGCAATCAATTTAGCGTTATTCTGAATCGATTCTGTTTCTGCAGCCGCAGAAATTCTAACTTGGTCAAAAAGTTGATACTCGAGATCTGCGATATTCTCTTCTGCATTCAAAATTTTATCTTCGTATTCCTTCAACTCAGGAGTTATATAACGTTCGCTGTTAACTAAAGTTTGTTTACGAATGTAGTTTTCAGGAATCTTATCCTTATGAGCGTTGCTAATATCAATGTAATAACCAAAAACTTTATTGTAGCTTACCTTCAATGAAGAAATTTTCGTCCGCTCGCGTTCTGTTTTTTGAAGATTAGCAATCCAATCTTTTGCGTTTGCAGAAAGTTCGCGCAATTCATCAAGTTCCGGACTGAATCCTTTTCGAATCACGCCGCCGTCGGAAATTGCAAGCGGCGGATCATCGGCAACAGCTCTTTCGATTTTTTCAATTAGATGATCAAGAGAATTCAGCCGATGATTGATTTCAACAAGCGTTTCAATGGAAGTCTGGTCTAAAAGTTGTTTGATGAGCGGAATTTTTTTGAGCGATGTTTTTAGATTTAATATTTCGCGCGGATTTACTCTTCCGGTACAAATTTTTGAAGTCAACCGCTCAAGATCGCCGATCTCTTTGAATTCATTTTGTAAATTTTTTCTAAGAGCTTTGTTTCGGAACAACTCATCAATGCATACTTGACGCTTAAGGATCGGTTCTAATTTTCTAAGGGGTGCAGAGAGCCATTTTTTTAGCATTCGTCCCCCCATGGAAGTTTGTGTTTTATCAAGTATCGAAATTAACGATCCTTCACGTTCGCCCTCCTGCATTGTAAACATGATTTCAAGATTTCGTTTCGTTGAGTAATCGAGAATCATGTAATCTGAAGGATTGTACTGCGAAATTTTATTTATGTGAGTGAGATTAGTTTTCTGTGTTTCGCGCAAATAATTAAGTGCTGCGCCGGCAGAACAAATTGCTGCATGCAATGCTTCAATTCCGAATCCCTTCAAGGTTTTTGTGTTGAAGTGATTCATCAAAAGTTCTGAACTGTAATCGAAGTCAAAAATCCAATCGTCAATTTTAGTTATACGTGCTGAAGGAACGGCTTTCTGAATCAACTGTTCAAACTCATGCTTCTGTTTTTTAGGAATCAATACTTCAGATGGGTTGATAGAAGCGAGCTGCTGTTTTACTTCAGTGCTATTGACTTCGAAAGTTGAGAACTCGCCGGTTGATATATCGCAAAAGGCGATTCCAGCAATTTCATTTTCGATATAAATCGAAAGAAGGTAGTTGTTCTTTTTGTGGTCAAGAAGTTTATCTGAAATAGCAACGCCTGGTGTTACAACTTCAATAACATCACGCTTAACAATGCCTTTTGCAAATTTAGGGTTTTCCATCTGCTCGCAGACAGCAACGCGGTACCCGGCACGTACAAGCTTAGGTAAGTAAGTGTCAATTGCGTGATGCGGAAATCCGGCAAGTGGAACTTCTCCTGCAGCGCCATTAGCCCGTTTGGTTAGAGTAATACCCAGCACCTTCGAGGCAGTCTTTGCATCTTCCTCAAACGTTTCAAAGAAATCGCCAACCCGAAAAAGTAGAATTGTATCCGGGTAGCTCTCTTTAATCTTTCCATATTGAGCCATTAAAGGAGTGATTGACATAACTAGCTTTTAATTTTGCAGCTAAAAATAGTTTAATAGGCGGTTAGAATCAAAAAGAGAGCAATTTAGTGATCAGTAATTTATCTCAAATAGAGTAAAGAAAAATAATCTGTTGGAATCGTTTCAATATTATAAGTCAACTTTTTGTTTTATGAAAAAGACTACAGACTTAAGTTAATCTTTGCGCAATTCTTAATGCTCAATTTTATATATTGCCCGCTAGAATCTCTTTTTGTAAATTTAATTTAGAATGATAATGGTTCACAAGATGAAAGAAGATTACCCCTTAATCCAATGATTTGATCTGAAAAGTAGAACGCTCAAATATTTTCAGACCAATGCTAACATATACTCTGTTTAGATTTTTCTTCCACAAAAAAATAAATAATTCTGTTTATCAAGAAAGAAGGAGATAGTTAAAATGAGCTTCACAACAAAAGACGGGAAAAAACTTATTACAGTAATACCTGGGGATGGAATAGGTCCGGAGGTTGTAAATTCGGCCAAACAAATAATTGAAGCAGCTGGAGTAAAGATAGAATGGGAAGAAAGGGAAGCCGGTGCTAGCGTTTTCAAGAAAGGATTGCAATCTGGCGTTCCTCAAGAAACGATCGATTCTATAAGCAAAACAAGAGTTGTATTGAAGGGACCACTTGAAACGCCGGTTGGATTTGGAGAAAAAAGCGCTAACGTTACTTTGAGAAAATTATTTGAAACGTACGGAAATATTCGTCCCGTTAGAGAATTACCGGGCGTTATTACCCCTTACAGCGGCAGAGGCATAGACCTTGTAGTTGTAAGAGAAAATGTTGAAGATTTATATGCTGGAATTGAGCATATGCAGACCCCTGGCGTAGCCCAATGCTTAAAAATTATTTCTAAAAAAGGATGTGAAAAGATCGTCCGTTTAGCTTTCGAGTTCGCTCTTTCCGAGGGGAGAAAAAAAGTTCATTGCGCTACTAAATCAAACATCATGAAATTTACCGAGGGCTATCTTAAAAAAACATTTGAAGAAGTTGCTAAAGAATATCCTGACATTGAAGCAAATCATATTATAATTGATAACTGCGCTCATCAGTTAGTAAAAAAACCCGAACAATTTGATGTAATTGTTACAACAAATATGAATGGTGATATCATCAGCGATTTAACATCTGCTCTTATAGGCGGCTTAGGTTTTGCCCCTTCAGCTAACTTAGGAACCGATGTTGCTATTTTTGAAGCGGTGCATGGTTCGGCTCCCAAATATGCGGGTCTTAACGTGATCAACCCTACAGCATTGATTTCTTCAGCAGTTTTAATGCTAAGACACTTTCAAGAAATTGAAGCGGCTCAAATGATTGAACATGCTCTGTTAGTAACATTGGAAGAGGGAAAAGTTAAAACCGGCGATGTTGTTGGTTATGACAAAGGCACTCCAACCACAAAGTATACAGAAGAAATAATCAAGAACCTTGGCAGGAAATCTTCAAAATGGCAGGTAAGAGATTACAAACCGTTAATTATGCCAAAAGTATCTGAAGATATAGCGCTGGTAAAGCCAACTTCCAGAAGAACTGTCGGTGCAGATATTTTTATCGAATCTTCTCTTTCTCCTCTTGAACTTGGAAAAAGTCTTGAATCGATTGCAGAAGGAACAGCGCTTAAATTAAAAATGATCTCTAACCGTGGGACTAAAGTTTATCCTCCAACCGGAGCAATTACAGACTGCATTGACCACTATAGATGCAGATTTATTTTACTCAACGGTGGAAATGATCTAACAGACGCTCAGATACTTGAGTTATTGAATAAAGTGCTTCAGAAATATAAATGGATGCATATCGAAAAATTGCAGGAATTTGACGGGCAACTTGGTTATACAAAAGCTCAAGGGGAAGATTAAAAGAAATAATTATTTTGCAGGTCCAATCTACAACTGGGGCTGTCCTATATACAAATTATATGACAGCCCTTTTCAATATTTATAATGAACCAATTGATGCTGAAAATTTTCAACACAGCCAATATTTTTCTTCCAATTCTTTTTCTTGTGGTATTGAGCCCTATGAAGGAAAGCGTGTATAAAAATAATTTTATGGAAAAGAAGGATAGTCAATGCGTTGTAAATAATTGTGTAAATCGTAATGCAATTCTAATTTTGTTTGCTGTTAATATAAAATTTTATTTAGCCAACATAAATTCTCCATTTTGGAATTCACCTCATTCTTTCCTAATTTTACTCCCAAAATTTTGAAACAAAAGGATTAAAAATGGCTCATAACGAAGGCGTAATTGCTCAGGTTATTGGTCCGGTTGTGGATATCGATTTTCAGGATGGATACCTTCCGGAAATTTACAATGCTATTAAAATTCCAAGAAAAAGCTTAGAAGGCATTGACGAAGAATTGATTGTAGAAGCTCAGCAGCATCTTGGCGAAAATAGAGTTCGTACTGTTGCTATGGATACAACCGATGGTCTTGTGCGTGGTATGAAAGCAATTGATACTGGCGGACCGATCTCTGTTCCAGTTGGTCCAGAAACACTTGGAAGATTGATCAATGTAATTGGAGAAGGAATTGACGGACTAGGTGAGATCAAATCGAAAAAACGTTATGCTATTCACCGTCATTCACCAAACTTCGAAAACCTTTCTACAAAACAAGAAATGTTTGAGACTGGTATCAAAGTTATTGATCTGCTCGAACCATATTCAAAAGGGGGTAAGACAGGTTTATTTGGCGGTGCAGGCGTTGGTAAGACAGTTATCATTCAAGAATTGATTCACAACATAGCAAAACAACACGGCGGTTATTCAGTCTTTGCAGGTGTTGGCGAAAGAACAAGAGAAGGAAATGATCTTTGGCTTGAAATGAAAGAAAGCGGTGTATTAAATAAAACCGCGCTTGTTTTTGGTCAAATGAATGAACCACCCGGAGCGCGTTTAAGAATCGGATTAACCGGATTGTCAATCGCAGAATATTTCCGTGATGAAGAAGAACGCGATGTGTTGTTGTTCATTGATAACATTTTCCGGTTCACTCAAGCAGGTTCTGAAGTATCTGCGCTACTTGGTCGTATGCCCTCTGCAGTCGGTTATCAGCCTAATTTATCTTCCGAAATGGGGGAGCTTCAAGAAAGAATTACATCAACTGATAAAGGTTCTATTACATCTGTTCAGGCTATTTACGTCCCTGCCGATGACTTAACAGATCCGGCTCCAGCAACTGCATTCTCTCACCTTGATGCAACTACTGTTCTAAGCCGCCAAATTTCCGAGCTCGGTATTTATCCAGCCGTTGATCCGCTTGACTCAACATCAAGAATTCTTCAGCCCGATATAGTTGGACAAGAACATTACAATGTTGCTAAACAGGTGAAAGAAATTCTTCAAGCCTATAAAGACTTGCAGGATATCATCAACATTCTTGGTATGGATGAACTTTCTGAAGAAGATAAAACTATTGTTCGCCGCGCAAGAAGAATTCAAAGATTTTTAAGTCAGCCGTTTCATGTGGCTGAACAGTTTACTGGTTTTGCCGGCAAGTATGTTAAGATTGAAGACACTATTAGAAGTTTCAAAGAAATTATTGAGGGCAGGCATGATGATCTTCCTGAACAGGCATTTATGTATGTAGGCACAATAGAAGAAGCAGTTGAAAAAGCAAAGAGCATGCAATAGGCCGGAGGCTTATAAATAACAATGAAAGAAATTTTTGTTGAAATAATTACGCCATCAAAAAGCGTGTTTAAAGGGAAAGTAATATCCATTACGGTCCCCGGCGCACTTGGAAATTTTCAAGTGTTGTTTAATCACGCTCCAATATTAAGTTCCTTAGAGATTGGTAGAATCAAAATTGAAGACGAGAAAGGGGAAAAAATTGAATTCGCAACAGGCGGCGGAACTGTTGAAGTGATTGACAATAAAGTATTAGTTCTTGCAGATAGTGCCGAAGCCGCAGATGAGATTGATCTGGAAAGAGCAAAAAATTCATACAAACGCGCTAAAGAAAGATTAGCAAGCAGAGGTAAAGGTGATATTGATATGATACGTGCGGAGTTATCTTTGCAGCGTGCAATGAATAGAATGAAGATAGTGAGAGATTAGCTGTTTACTTAAGTAAAACGAAATTTAGAAATCAGTACGCTTCACTATAAATACTATTTTTTCGGTAGGTTCCACTGCATAAATCTTCTTTTTGATATTGGTTAGTAGTAATAAGTTTTTTAATAAATGAAAATTCCATCCGGATTCTTGCAAAGCTAAGTGCTGCTTCGCTATGCTCCGATGCACTCAGCTAATCCATTATTTTATCCATTTACACAAAATTCTTTGCACTTCCCTCGAAGCCGTTGAAACATTTTTTAGACATTACATTTATATAGCAAATTTTTTTTAACCCAGATGAAGTAATGCCTAATTACAGATAGCTGTAGGTTTATAACTTTAAAAAACAAAGCCCTATAAACTTTTTTTGTTATAGGGCTTTAATCCTTGTGTAAATAGTTATACACTTTATTTAGCTTCAGCAAATCTCTTTGCTACTGCATCCCAATCAACAACATTCCACCAAGCATTTAAATAATCAGGTCTGCGGTTTTGGTAATGCAAATAATAAGCGTGTTCCCAAACATCAATACCCATAACTGGGAATCCTTTTACTTCTGCTACATCCATAAGAGGATTGTCTTGGTTTGGCGTAGATGACACTACCAATTTGCCGTTGGATAAAACTAACCAAGCCCAGCCGGAACCGAAACGTGTTACGCCTGCATTGTTAACAAGTTCTTTGAATTTATCAAATGAACCGAATGTACCGTTAATTGCATCTGCAAACGCGCCTGTTGGCTGACCCCCTTTGTTTGGTCCCATTATATTCCAGAACATTGCGTGATTATAATGACCGCCGCCGTTGTTTCTGATTGCCGCTGGTAATTTAGAAACCATTTTAAACATATCTTCCAAAGACTTGCCTTCCAATTCGGCGTTCCCTTCTATAGCTTTGTTCAGGTTATTAACATAAGCAGCATGATGTTTACCATGATGAATTTCCATTGTGCGAGCGTCTATGTGCGGTTCCAACGCATCGAATGCGTATGGCAACGGCGCTAATTCAAACTTGCTCATTGTTTTACTCCTATTTATTGTTTGATTTATATTATTTGTTATCGCATCAACTTTATTTATGCCGCCGGCAACTGTAAGTAAACCGAGCGATGATAAGAAATTTCTTCTTTTCAATTTTATACTCCGAACGATTCGCCGCAGCCGCAAGTTTTTGTTGCGTTCGGGTTGTTGAATGAAAATCCTTTACCATTCAAACCATCGCTAAAATCGAGCACAGTACCGGATAAATAGAATATACTTTTGCCATCGATAAAAACTTTGATACCATCTTTTTCAATCACTGTATCGCCATCTTTTGCTTCTCCGTCAAAACCGAGTTGGTAAGTCAATCCCGAACATCCACCGCCTTTTACTCCAACTCTTAAACCATAAGTTTCCGGAATATTATTTTCTTCTTTAATACGACGTACTTGCTTGATAGCTTTTTCGGTAATATCAATTTCATTTTGAAGGCTTACTTGTTCGCTCACTTTGAAGCTCCTTTCTAATGAGACTCGGAAATTTTGTTTCTAATTATCAAACATAAATTCATAAAGAAAAATTCACTTTCCATGAATTGTTGGAAACTTTTTTTAGTTCATTTTCTTTCTCTAAATGGGCAATAAAACTCAAGGCAAGCTTTTCTGCTAGAGCATATTTGATTCGGTGCTCTTTTTTTTCAAAAAAGCTTTTGATTGCGTAAAGCATATCCCGGAAAAAAATGTTTGAATGTAAGTGCACCTGGTATTTTTCTTTCATGAATTTTAAAAAAATAATTTTGTTAGAAATCAGATAGCTTAAATAGTCCATGTTCTTATCTCGCTTTTGTTTTAATTAAATGTTCTTTCCAATTGAGAATGATTTTATATGAGTATTTTTAAATAAAGAGACAAATATCTTACTGTAATTGTAAATTTTGTAAAGATCTTCAAAAAGAATTGTTAATTCTGTAATTGTAAAGATGATGATAGAATAAAAAGAAATCAAGCAGTAGCGGATTATAATCCTCTTTCAAAAAACACTTTTGTTTTAGTTTTTTTTGTAAAACATTAGACTCACATTTTGAAGAAATAGAAGGAATCTCAATTTTAGTGGGATTTTTTTTACTACTAAAGGTTTCTACCAGTAATTATTCATCATAAAAAAATAAATTTATACAATACAAAATATTTTCTGATTTTATAAAAATTCATTATTATCACCATTCAAATTTTTCAATAATAATGAGAGGTCATAAGAATGATAAGTAGTCTATTCTGGATCGTTCCGGTTTCTTCTATTTTGGCATTAGTCTTTGCTAGAATTTTCTATTCGCAAATGATGAAAGAAAGCGAAGGAACCGAGAGGATGGCAAGTATTGCGCTTTATGTTCGTAAGGGCGCAATGGCATACTTAAAACAACAATATAAAGTTGTAGGTATTTTTTTCTTAGTAATTACTGCAATTTTTTCCATACTTGCCTATGGGTTTAATCTGCAGAATCCTTGGGTTCCCTTTGCATTTATAACCGGCGGTTTCTTTTCAGGTCTATCAGGTTTTTTTGGAATGAAAACCGCAACATATGCTTCTGCTAGAACAGCAAACGCAGCAAGAGAATCGTTAAATAAAGGATTACAGATTGCTTTTCGCAGCGGTGCAGTAATGGGATTGGTTGTAGTAGGGCTTGGTTTGCTCGATATTTCAATATGGTATTTAATTTTGAATTGGGCTTATCCGGTCTCCTTAACTGATGGACATAACCTTGTAATTATTACAACAACAATGTTAACATTCGGAATGGGCGCTTCAACACAAGCTTTATTTGCTAGAGTTGGCGGCGGAATTTTTACTAAAGCCGCTGACGTTGGGGCAGATCTTGTTGGTAAAGTTGAGCAGGGAATTCCAGAAGACGACCCGCGCAACCCCGCTACAATTGCAGATAATGTAGGAGATAACGTAGGCGACGTTGCAGGTATGGGCGCTGATCTATATGAATCATACTGCGGTTCAATTCTTGCTACTGCAGCTCTTGGCGCTGCTGCTTTTATGGATAATCCTGCTTTTCAAATTAAAGCCGTTATCGCTCCTATGTTAGTTGCAGCTGTAGGTATTACTCTTTCTATTGTTGGAATTTATGTTGTGCGCACTAAGGAAAATGCTTCTCAAAAAGAATTATTATCTGCTCTTTCAAGAGGTATAAATTTCAGCTCCGTTTTAATTGTTATCTTTTCATACATTATAATGAATCTATTAGAATTTAATAACGCAGTTGGAATTTGGGGCTCTATTGTAGTTGGTTTATTGACAGGTATAGTTATTGGTAAATCGACAGAGTATTACACTTCGCATTCTTATAATCCAACAAAAAAAATAGCTCAGAATTCTCAAACTGGTCCTGCTACTGTAATCATTTCCGGACTTGGAGTTGGAATGGTCTCTACAGCTATTCCCGTTCTTTCAGTTGCAACCGGAATTATTTTGGCTTTTTTATTCGCTTCTGGGTTCGATTTTTCAAATGTCAATATGGGGTTATATGGTATTGGCATTGCAGCCGTTGGAATGCTTTCTACATTAGGAATCACTTTGGCAACTGATGCTTACGGTCCTATTGCAGATAATGCCGGCGGGAATGCTGAAATGAGCGGACTCGGTAAAGAGATTCGTAAACGAACTGATGCCCTCGATTCGCTGGGTAATACAACAGCGGCAACCGGAAAAGGATTTGCTATCGGTTCAGCAGCATTAACTGCATTAGCATTGCTTGCTGCATATATTGAAGAGGTTAAAATAGCTATGCTTAGAGCAGGGCAAACTTTGATAGATATTGGCAATGGCGTTATTATAGAAGTTCAGAAAGCTAGTTTGGTGGATTTGATGAACTACTTCCAAATAAATTTAATGAATCCCAAGGTATTGGTTGGTGTTTTTATTGGCTCTATGATGGCTTTTCTTTTCTCTGGCATTACTATGAATGCAGTTGGGCGTGCAGCCGCAAAAATGGTTGATGAAGTTCGCAGACAGTTCAAAGAGATGCCGGGCATTCTTGAAGGTAAAACCGAACCCGATTATGCTACTTGTGTTGCTATTTCTACAAAAGGCGCTCAATTAGAAATGATTCTTCCTTCAATGCTTGCTATTCTTGCTCCTATCATTACAGGAATTATCTTAGGCGTTACGGGGGTAGTAGGACTGCTTGTTGGCGGACTTTCGACCGGTTTTGTGCTAGCTATTTTTATGGCTAATTCCGGCGGCGCATGGGATAATGCAAAAAAATATGTTGAAGAAGGTAATCATGGCGGTAAAGGTTCTAACTGCCATAAAGCTACTGTAATAGGCGATACTGTTGGAGATCCTTTCAAAGATACTTCCGGCCCAAGTTTGAATATCCTGATCAAATTGATGAGTATGGTTGCCATTGTGATGAGCGGTTTAACTGTTGCTTTCAGTATTTTGTAAAAAGTTAAACGCTTATTCTATATTGAATTAAATTCGGATGGGGACAATTAAGAAATATCTGAATCCATTTCAAGAAGGGAAGAGAAGCAATTCTTTTCCCTTTTTTGTTTTTTAATGAATGGACCACAGTATTTGTGAACAGGAACAATTTTATTTTAATCTCAATTTTAGTAAATGAATTTAATTACTTCTGGATTATTAGATTTTGCTAATATGCTCTGAAATCTATTTTTAGATAAAACCGAGATTGATTTGTAAAGAATATAGAGAAAAAAGGAAGCTATCCCAAAAGTCTCTGTGTCTCTGTAGTAAAAGATTTGAAAACAAAAAAATCACCACAGAGACACAGAGAAAAATTTATTTTTTAGTCATTCTTCGTTCAGAACAATTATTAATTGAATAAGTATCTTAAACCAACCTGCATTTGCCAGCGTGAGTTGAGCCCAGGATCGTCAACGAAAGTTTCTTTTACATTCCCAACAAATTTAAAGACTGGGGCTCCTTGAGCGTTGAATTTTACCAATTCAAGCGGGGAAGTAGCAGCGGAATTTGCAACTTTTCTTACTCCCCAATTAGAATTTAAGAGATTGGCAACGTTTAAAATATCCACGCTAAGTTGGAAAGAATGTTTCTGAGTTCCTAACAAGAAAGAATAGTCTTGTAATATTCTTAAATCGATATTACTAAACCAAGGATTTACTGCTCCAAAACGCTCGGCAAATTGTCCTCTACGATTTTTCAAATAACCATCTTGTTCAATAAAAGAATTAAATGCAACCCATTGCTGCAAAGCGCTGATAAGATTACCATTCTTATCTCTGTAAGGTTCAAAAATAATTTCATTCTGGTTTCTAGGAATATAAAGCAGGTCGTTTCCAGTAGCACCATCGCCATTAACATCGCCTGAATAAACGTAAGAATATCTGTTACCTCCGGAACCGGCAAATTTATTCCCTTCTGCAATTTCCATAAATATTCCGAAGCTTGTTGCTAGATTTTCTGTCCATTCGTAACGATAAGTTGCAGAAGCAATAATGCGATGACGATTACCGAATTCGGAGTAACTTAGTTCAGGTTGATTTGGATTACCCTTTACAGGGTTCTGAGACCATAAAACACTAGCAATTTCGGTCGATTTCATTAAGCTCTTGGCTTCTAAAAAAGTGTAAGACAAGTTAGTGTTGAGACCAAAATCGAAATTCTTTCTTAACTGAGCGGTAATGCTATAATTATATCCTTGACTGGAATTATCAATAACATAAGCGCCGGCGCCAAAATCCGGATTTAATTCATTGTTACCGGCTCCTCCATAATAAGGTCTTCCATCTGGCAAGAACCTCACTGGTTTAACTAAATCTGCGTTGCGCAAAAATATTGAATTGATATCTTTTCCGTAAATAAATTCGAGTGTCCCGAGAAGTTCCCATGGAAGTTTATGATCTACAGCTAAGTTGGTTGTCCATATTTGAGGCCATTTGAAATTTTTGACCATAGCATTTAAATCATAAGAGCGTTGATGAGCAGGAAGATTTGGGTTTTGACCAGGGTTTGAGATGTTATTGCCGATCCAAACAAATGGAAGTCTTCCAGTAAATATTCCTGTCCCACCACGAACTTGAGTAGAGCGATCCCCGGTTATATCCCAGTTGAATCCGACACGCGGAGAGAAAAGCACTTGTGCAGATGGAAGTTTACTCTGGTCAACAATTTCAGTCTTGCCGTCCGCATCCAGAAGCTTTAGTGAAGTAGAGAAAGGATTAGCTGCAAGTTCATTAAAATACATTGGAATATCTACGCGAAGTCCGTAGACCAAAGAGAATTCGGGTGAAATCAGAAATTCATCCTGGGCATAAAATGCTAACTGTCCAACTTTAATATCTTCTCCTTTATATGGCTTCTTAAGGTCATTTCTAACCTGCGCGTTAAAATCTATGAAGCCTGGTTTTGTGGGATCGGTTGCTTTGAAAAAATCATCCAAAGATGAAAAAGTTGTTCCGCCAAAAACCGGAGGAAGAAAAAATAGACCGTGATAAAATATGTTGAAAGAATTATAGAATTGGAAGTATTCAAAGTTTACGCCAGCTGTAAGAATATGCTTCCCTTCAAAGTAGCTAAAGTTATTTGTAAACTGCCATACATCTTGGTCTAGAATGTTGTTGATAGAAAATGGTTCGTGTCCTAATGTAGTATAAGTTATTCCATTTTCCCCAATTTCTATAGTTGGAAAAGGTTTACTGAATGGTTCTCTGTTATCTCTAAATCGATTATAACTTGCAAAGAATCTGTTGGCATATTTTTCAGCTCTGCTATTTAATTCTAATGCAAAAGAATTTAGCTTGTTGTTAATTCTATAGCCGGCATTTTTAAATGGAAGAGAGTTTTCATTTGGCCCTCTGCCTGTATTGCCAAAACTAAGCACAAAGGGATGAGGAGGAAGATCGCGGCGCGCGTTGAGATAGTTATATCTAAAAGTTAAGTTATTATTTTCGTTGATGTTCCAATCGAATTTAATAATAAATTTTTCGTTCTTAGTATCGTGTATATAATTATCATATGAACCGGGGTCGTAATTGTAAACATCTATCATTCTTTTTCTTATCGCATCCATCACTGTAGCTTGCACTCTTGATATTCCAAATCCAGCAATGCCGCGGTTTGCTGCAAAGTTTGAGCCCGGGTCTTCTCTTCTTTCAATTTCTCCATTCATGAATAAAAACAATTTATTAGGAATAATAGGACCGCTGGCAGTGAAACCGGATTGATTAAAGGATAAATCGGGATTAGCAACAACTTTGCTTCCGGAAACTTCATTTCCTAAAAGACTTTCGTTGCGGATGAAACTGTAGATAGAAGCTTTATACTGGTTAGTACCGCTTTTTGTAACTGTGTTGATGCCGGCGCCAGTAAATCCCCCTTCTCTAACATCAAATGGAGCAACAGAGACTTGAACTTCAGCAACAGCATCGAAGGGAACTGGTTCGGCATTCGTTTGTCCGCCTGGGGCAGGGTCATCTAATCCGAAGGAGTTATTGAAATAAGACCCATCTAAAGAGATATTATTGTAAAGCCAGTTCTTTCCGCCAAAGCTGAAATTTCCGTCGCTCCGCGGGTCTAATCGGGTTATATCTCTTGTGCTTCTTTTTATTGAAGGAAGTTCTGCAACTTGTGCAGGCGATATATAAGTTGCTGCCCCGTTTCTGTTGCTATTTAAAATATTATCCGGGGTAGAGGTTACTACAACTTCCATCATTTTTACAGCTTCACTTTGCATAATAAATTCAAGACGAAGGTTTTGCCCAAGATTTAAGTAAATATTTTCTTGTTGTTCCTTTTTAAATCCGACAAAGGAAACTGCAACAGTATAAGGACCTCCAATTCTAAGATTAGGAAGACTAAATCTGCCGTCTGATGTTGTAGTTGCGCCATATTGAGTGCTGCTTGGTACATGTATGGCAATAATATTTGCTGCTGGCATCGGTTCGCCGTTGGTATCCTGGACAATACCATTAATAGAAGCGGTTGTTATTCCTTGCGAGAAAATTTCTATAGGGGAAAATAACACTATAGAAAACAGCAAGAGAAAAAAAGCAGTTAACTTAATCCTCATAAAAGCTCCTTTTTTTTAATGATGAAAATAATAATTATGGCAGAGATGGACGATCTTGAGAATTAAGATAGAGAATTCTTTAGTCAATTAGAATAAGAAAAATTGATTTTTTCGCAAGAATGAGATACAGCGGTTAAAATGGACTGTAAAATAATTTGTGTAAATGGATTTTGTTACATCTACTTTGTTTGACACATCGGTAATATAAAAGATTTTGCGTTGATAACCGCCAGAAGTTATATTTATCTGCGGTTATAGTGAGGAAATTAAAGAGCCGTTAACGTGTAGAAAATATCAGTCCCAAATGAATGCTTTTTTTTATCAAGAATTGGAGGAATGCTGCGGGAAACTTGAGCTAAACGACTTTTGGGAAATTGTATCTTTTACGGCATGAACCCTAATATTGTGTTGCAAAGAATGACAAAAGAGAACTTCTTAAAAACCCGGCATCAAGTTTCTTACAATGAGCTTCTTAGCTATTGCAAGTCGATAAAGAAACAGTAGCAAATAGTTCAGTTTGTTAGAAAAGGCGTTTGTGATTTTCTGGTTAACACCGTTCAGCCCCAATTTACGTAAGGAGCTTCTAAGACAAGGAAAATTTGTTTTTACAATACTGGAACGTGGAGTTCTTACAAAAGAAAAGTAATCCTCAAATTTTTTTTGAACAGTTGCCTGAATAGTAAAGTTAAGTTTGTGAATAAAGAGAATTTTGAGCAATTTATATTATGAATGATAATGGAAAATTTTCAAAAATGAATTCAAAACAATTAAAACTTACCAATATACCGACGAGCAACTTGAGACGATCTCCAACTTTCGAGTTCCACATAGCAAGAGATGTCCGGAAGAAATATGATTTTGATGAACTTCTCTTTTCCATAAACGGAAATGTTGTGTTTGCCGATTTCCATTCTGTGCGCCTTTTTGTTCAAAAGCTGAATGCAAAAAGGAAAGCGGGCGAAAAAGTAGCAGCAGGACAAATAAATGCCGCCGGACTGATGGATGAAATTTACCATTATATGTTCCGTCTGTATGAAGTGCAAGTTAATCCCGGTGTGTTCAAGAAAGCGCTGAAGTATCTTGAAGAAAACGTTGGCGAAGAGAAAACGCGCAAAGTCTTATTCGATTTTGTCTCTCAATTTCCGCCGATAGATGTTTACAAAGGGAAAATCAGTTCGTTTGATTATCTAAATTCATTCAGCGCCGGCCGTTCAAATGCGGAGATTACACTTGAAGAGATGATCCTTCTCTTCGTTGCTAATTTTAATCCGGCAAATAAGAAACTAATCGAACTCTTTGATGAAAATTATCTATCGGAAAAAGAACTCTACAAAAAAGTAATTAACTCGCTCGATCTTTTCTTCAAGAGTGAGAAAAAGTTTGGACCTGAGAATCAAGATATATTCACTCTTTTTAAAGCTCCTATAATAAATCATCCCGATGACATTGAAGCGCAGCTCGATTACATCAGTGAAAAATTTGGGATCTTACTAGATGAAAAATTCTTGAGAAGAATTTTAAGCGGCAAAGATTTGATTCGCGAAGATTACAAGATAGAGGGATTAGGCGGCGGCGCACCAACTGTAGTACCGAAATATAAAGTCGGAATGAAGGATGCGGAATTTTTAACTCTTGGTAAATCCGGCTACAAATATGCGCTTGATAGTTCAAAAGATTATGATGAACCGGAAAGATTTACACGAGATACTGATTGGATGCCGAGAGTTGTAATGATAGCAAAAAATGTATATGTATGGCTCGATCAGGTTTCGAAAAAATATCAGAGGCGGATAAAAACTTTGGATCAAATCCCGG
Source organism: Melioribacter sp. (assembly GCA_020723965.1). Lineage (GTDB taxonomy): Bacteria > Bacteroidota > Ignavibacteria > Ignavibacteriales > Melioribacteraceae > DYHW01. The sequence goes on from DYHW01000002.1 coordinate 564,211, forward strand.
ATGAAGAACTTGATCAACTCGCGCGATGGAACTTCAACGGATTGTGGCTGATTGGGATTTGGGAACGAAGCAGCGCATCAAAAAAAATTAAACACATCTTAGGAAACATTGATGCTGTTGCCTCTGCCTATTCCTTGTATGATTATCAAATTGCCTGGGGTCTCGGCGGTGAAAATGCGTATAATAATTTAAACGAACGTGCACGCAAAAGAGGAATCCGGCTTGCAAGTGATATGGTACCCAACCATACAGGAATATTTTCAAAGTGGGTGATTGAGCATCCCGAATATTTTATCCAATCTGCACATCCTCCATTTCCAAATTATAGTTTTAACGGTCCTGATCTTTCCGATGATCCTACAGTGCAAATAAAAATTGAAGACGGATATTGGAACAGGCGAGATGCCGCAGTTGCATTTCAGAGGATTGATAAGCGTACCGGAGATGTAAGATATATTTATCACGGCAACGATGGAACAAACATGCCGTGGAACGATACGGCACAGCTAAACATGATTCGCAAAGACGTTCGCGAAGCGGTAATACAAAAAATATTTGATGTAGCCCGAAAATTTTCAATCATCCGATTTGATGCTGCAATGACGTTGGCAAAAAAACATTTTGCACGATTGTGGTATCCAGAGCCGGGAAAGGGGGGAGATATCCCGTCGCGTTCAGATTATGCAATGACCCGAGAAGAATTCGATAATACTTTTCCCGAAGAGTTTTGGCGCGAAGTTGTTGACCGGATTAATATTGAAATGCCGGAAACTCTTTTACTTGCAGAAGCATTCTGGCTGATGGAAGGTTATTTTGTCCGCACTCTTGGTATGCATAGAGTTTATAATTCAGCATTCATGCATATGATGTTGAAAGAAGAAAATGCAAAGTACCGCGATCTTATCTCAAATACATTAGAATTTGAACCTGAAATTTTGAAACGCTACGTTAATTTTATGAGCAATCCGGATGAAGAAACAGCTATAAAGCAATTTGGAACTGATGATAAATATTTCGGCGTCTGCACCTTAATGGTCACGCTTCCGGGCTTACCGATGTTTGCTCATGGACAAATAGAAGGTTACACTGAAAAATACGGAATGGAATATCAGCGCGCGTATTATAATGAAACACCTAATCAATCGTTGGTTGATAGACACAAGCGTGAGATTTTTCCGTTAATGAAAAGACGTTACTTATTCAGTCAGGTAACAAACTTTTGGCTCTTTGATTTCATAACAAATTCCGGTTCAATTGATGAGAATGTTTTCGCTTTTACAAATAGTGAATATGGTGAAAGAGCAATAGTCTTTTACAATAATAAATTTCAGTACACAGCCGGAACAATCAATTTCTCTTCGACTAAATTGATTACACATGATGACGGTTCCAAGCGAATTGAGACAAGAACTTTTGCTAATGCGCTTAATTTAAAAGGCAGCGAAAAAGTTTATTATATCTTTCATGAACATATTTCTGATAAGGAATACATTAAAGCGGGGAAAGAATTTGTTGTGAACGGATTTTATATTGAATTAGATGCATTCAAATATAAAATCTTTCTGGATTGGCGCGAAGTTTATGATGAATCCGGAGAATGGGAAAAGTTAGCATGGAAGCTCGGCAACAATGGTGTTCCAAATATGCAGCTCGCATTTGAAGAGATGAAACTCGAACCCGTTCATTATGCTTTTGAAAGAATGTTTGACGAAGAAGCGATTGATGGTTTTATAAAAACATGTGTTCTTGAAGATGAAAAAGCGAGAGAAGAAGACCGGATAAGTTTTATTGATGAAAAATATTTTTCTCTGCTGTCAACCATTAAGCATCATTTCAATCTTGAATCTGATTTGCAGACGATAATCGAAAAATTTGAAGCGGAGATCGTATCTGTCCGTAAATTAAACCGCTTGCTCTATGACCAGTTCGATCACCTTAAGAACTCTGCCTATAAAGAAGTTCATAAAGCAGTGCTAATTTCCCGCGATACTAATTATTACGATAACTCAATCATTTTCATGTTATGGCTTATAGTCTCTAATTTGAAAGACCTCTTCCCAGAACAAGGAATTATAAACAAACAAAATTATGTTGATGTTATGTTTCTCGATTCACCTGTAAAAAGAATTCTGCAAAAGCTGGGACGCGGCGAATTTGAAATTTATCACGATATCAATTTGTTAAACATTTTCCAAAACAGTTTTGATGAGATGATTGAAATATTCGGTCAAAAAGAGATAGAACAAAGAGGTGGCGAACCTTCCGAAGAAAAAGAAGAAGGAATGTTATCTCTTCTGGATAATGATTTAGTCCGGAATTATCTTGGAGTAAATGAGCACGGGGGTATTTGGTATTACAGCAAAGAAAATTTTGAAGAGATGTTCAAATGGATGTTAACACTTCATTGTTTGGAAATATTGAAGAAGGGAGTTGATCAAGAAGAAAAGTTAGAATCTACAGAAATAATATTAATATCTTTAAAAAAATCGTTACAAAGATTTGAAGAAATAATCGATGCTTCAAGCAGGTCTGAGTATAAATGGGAATCCTTGAAACAATTTTTGATATAATGTAGAGACATTCGACCGAATGTCTCTACCAAAAAATCAATTTACTGCCGCTTTTTCTTTTTCGATCTCTTCCGCTAACATTTTATTTATTGCGGCGGCGGCTCTTCTACCTTCACCCATAGCAAGAATTACTGTTGCGGCGCCAAGTACAATATCACCGCCGGCAAAAATTCTATCAACCGATGTTTTTTGAGTTTCATCAACAATGATATTTCCCCATCTATTAACATTAAGCTGAGGTGTAGTCTGGCTGATCAATGGGTTACTTCCGTTTCCAATAGCAACAATAACCGTATCAACATTAAGAATGAACTCACTGTTTGGGATAACAACCGGTCTGCGTCTTCCGGATGCATCCGGTTCACCGAGTTCATAGCGCAAACATTCCATAGCTTTAACGCGCCCTTTTTCATCGCCAATAATTTTCTTTGCGTTTTGTAAAAAATAGAATTCAATTCCTTCTTCTTTTGCATGAGCAACTTCTTCTTTACGTGCGGGCATTTCAACTTCTGTTCTGCGGTAAACGACATAAACTTTTTCCGCACCGAGACGTTTTGCCATTCTAGCGGCATCCATTGCAACATTTCCACCGCCAAGAACAGCTACATTTTTTGAAGGATAAATCGGCGTGTCTGCTTTCCCTTTTTCAAATGCGCGCATCAAATTTGCACGTGTTAAATATTCATTTGCAGAAAATACGCCAACTAGATTTTCTCCTTCAATTCCCATAAACATTGGCAAACCAGCGCCGGTGCCGACGAAGATTGCATTATACCCATCCTTATCCATTAGGTCGGTAAGTTTGCGCGTTCTTCCAACAACAAAATTTGTTTTGAACTCAACGCCCATCAGCTTTAAAGTTTCTATTTCTTTATCTATGATTTCGTTTGGCAGGCGAAATTCTGGAATTCCATAGCGAAGCACACCGCCTAATTTATGGAACGCTTCGAAAACTGTTACATGATGTCCTTGGCGTCTGCAATCTGCCGCAACAACCAAACCAGCAGGGCCGCTTCCAACAACAGCAACTTTCTTTCCGGTTTCAGGTTTTACTTCCGGAATAGATACTTTTCCGGTTGCTCTTTCCCAATCAGCAACAAATCTTTCGAGACGACCGATGGCAACAGATTTATCAACGTCTTTAAGTGCTTTTCCAACAGCGCAGTTTAACTGGCATTGAGTTTCTTGCGGACAAACCCTTCCACAAATAGCTGGAAGCAGGGAAGCTTCTTTTATAACATCTGAGGCCTCTTTCATCTGACCATGTGCAATATGATCTATGAACCGGGGAATATCAATTTTTACTGGACAATCATCAACGCAAGTTTGCTTAACGCACTGTAGACAGCGCATTGCTTCGATGCGCGCTTGTTCAATTGTGTAGCCGAGAGCAACTTCATCAAGATTTTTTATTCTTTGGCGTGGGTCTTGAGCAGGCATTTCTTGAACAGGAATTTGTGTCCGCTCTTTTGGTTTCATATCATCTATTTTATTCAGATAATCAACAATAAGAAGTTTCGCTTCTTCTGAAATTTGTTCGGGAGATTTGGATGTCATCGCGCTGCCTCCTTTTCTTGAATCTCTTTTTCGAGATAACAGTTATGCATTTCTTTTTCGAATTCTTTGTAGGAATTGAGGCGTGCGATCATGTTATCGAAATCAACTTTGTGTCCGTCAAATTCCGGACCATCAACACAAACAAATTTTACTTCTTTCCCGACATTAACTCTGCATCCTCCGCACATTCCGGTTCCATCAACCATAATTGTATTTAAAGAAACTTGTGTGAATACTTCGTACGGTCTTGTAGTCTCGGCGCAGAATTTCATCATGATTGGAGGACCAATTGCAATTACCATATTTGGTTTTGGATTCCGTTCACATATTTCTTTTAGCGGCTCGGTTACAAGAGATTTGCGCCCGTAACTTCCATCATCCGTGCAGAGGATAAATTCATCTGCAATAGCTTTCATTTCATTTTCAAGAATGATTAGATCTTTTGTGCGTGCACCAATTATTGTTATAACATGATTACCTGCGTTCTTCAGCGCTTGTGCGATTGGATGAAGCGGCGCAACGCCTATTCCGCCGCCAACACAAACAACAGTTCCAAATTTTTCTATATGAGTTGGTTTGCCAAGCGGTCCAACGAGAGTTGGAATTTCATTGCCAACATTCATACGAGAAAGTTGAAACGTGCTTTTACCTACTACTTGAAAAATAATTGTAATTGATCCTTCTGTTACATCTGCATCAGCTATTGTTAATGGAATGCGCTCACCATATTCATCGTCAACTTGAAGAATAATAAATTGTCCCGCAGCTCTTTCTTCTGCAATCAGAGGAGCTTCGATTCGCATTAAATAAACATCTTTAGAGAGTTGTAGCTTGAAAAGTATTTTATTCATAGAATTTCCCAAAAATTTCGGGTCAAACTTACTGGTTTTATCAGAAAAACGAAACAAAATTAGAATTCAATTTTTTAAAAAATTATCAAGATTATTTGATAACATAACTCATATTTGCACTCTTTTTAAAAATCATAATAGAAGAAACTATTTTTGAAAATATCATGTTAGGTTAAAAAAGTTGTTCCATTAGATGTTGTTTCTTAATTTTTGTTTAATAAATAGGAGAGAAGTTGTGCTAATAGGTGTTCCAAAAGAAATTGTGAGCGGAGAAAACCGCGTTGCGTTAGTTCCGGACGTTGCAGCAAAACTTATCAAGAAAGGATTTGAAATAGTGGTTGAAAAAAATGCCGGTTCCAAAGCCGGATTTCCTGATGAAAAGTATATTCAAGCTGGGGCAAAAATAATAGCCGACCCAATTCAACTTTATTCTGCAAGTGATATAGTATTAAAAGTTCAGCGCCCGACTGAACATCCAGACTTAAAAAAACATGAATTAGAAATGATGAAGCGGGGGACGCTTCTAATTTCATTTCTCTATTCGTTACACTATCCTGAGTTAGCAAAAAAAATGAGCGTGCTCGGCATAGATGCAATTTCGATGGACGCAATTCCGAGAACAACGCTTGCACAAAAGATGGATGCGCTAAGTTCGCAGGCAAATATTGCCGGTTATAAAAGTGTTATTCTTGCCGCAAATTATCTTGGCAAAATTTTTCCTTTAATGATGACAGCCGCAGGCACAATATCCCCGGCAAAAATTGTTATTATGGGAGCAGGAGTAGCGGGTTTGCAAGCGCTTGGAACCGCCAGACGTCTAGGAGCTGTTGTTGAAGTCTCTGATGTTCGTCCTGCTGTTAAAGAAGAAGTTCTAAGTTTGGGCGGTAAGTTTATTGAAGTTCCTACAGATACTGCAATGCAAGATACCGGAGGTTATGCCAAAGGACAATCCGAAGAGTTCTTAAAAAAACAGAAAGAAATAATTTTTAAGCATGTAACTGAAGCCGATATTGTTATTACAACTGCACTAGTCCCGGGTAAAAAAGCGCCTATTCTGCTTACAGAAGAAATGGTAAAAATGATGCGCCCCGGCTCTGTTGTTCTTGATATGGCGACAGAGTTTGGCGGCAACTGTCAATTAAGTGAAAAAGGGAAAACAGTTGTAAAACACAATGTTACTATTATTGGTGAAACAAATTTGCCAAGTCTAGTTCCGTACCATGCAAGTGAAATGTATGCTAAGAATTTATTTAGTTTGATAGAGCATTCTTCGAAAGAAGGGAAATTTATTTTTAATATGGATGATGAAATTATTCGTGGCGCAGCGATTGTAAAAGATGGCGAAGTAGTGCATCAAAAAACAAAGGAGTTGATCAAATAGTATTATTATAATTTGTAGTCAAGATCAAAACAAGAACTGAGCAATAAACAAGTTGGTTAATCAAAGACTTATTCTAGTTAGAATGAGTAAGAAACTGAAATTAAAATAATTAGGAGAAAAAATGGAAAGCGTTGGATTGATGATGTTAATATATGTCTTCGTACTGGCGATCTTTGTCGGGTTCGAATTGATAAGTAAAGTGCCGCCTATTCTTCACACGCCTTTAATGTCTGGCTCAAATGCGATCTCAGGAATAACGGTTATAGGCGCTATTTTGGCTTCAGGTGCAGAAGAGTTTACCCTTAGTACAATTCTTGGAACAATTGCAGTTGCATTCGCCATGATCAATGTTGTTGGGGGCTTTTTAGTTACAGATCGAATGCTAAAAATGTTCAAGAAGAAGTGAGAAAACTATGTCAACTATAATAGAAATTTCATATTTGTTCTCTTCTGTCCTCTTCATATTGGGAATAAAAAATCTTAGTTCTCCAAAAACAGCCCGGCGCGGAAACTTTTTTGCTGCTGTTGGTATGTTGATAGCAATAGTTGTAACCTTGTTGGACCGCCATGTACTAACTTTTGAATGGATTATAATTGGCGGGCTCATTGGTTCGGTAATTGGTGCAATACTTGCGCAAAAAACTGCTATGACCGGAATGCCGCAAATGGTTGGTATGCTAAACGGATTCGGCGGCGGCGCATCTGCTCTTGTAGCTCTTTCTGAATTTTTGAAATTAGATGGCAGCGTTCCAGTTCATACAGGAATTGCGATCATTGCAAGTTTATTGATAGGAGGCGTAACATTCACTGGCTCCATGATTGCATTCGGAAAACTGCAAGGTATTGTTACTGGAAAGGTTGTAAAATACCCGGGACAGCATTGGATAAATCTTGCAATGTTGATCTTAGTAGTTGCTGCGGGCGCCTTTGTTGTTGTTAATCCAACCGAATTGAGTTTAACATTAAGTATTGTTTTTGTAGCGCTTGTTTTGGGTGTAACATTAGTGCTACCGATTGGCGGTGCGGATATGCCAGTAGCAATTTCTCTTCTCAACTCATATTCTGGAATAGCTGGCGCAACAACCGGATTTGTGCTTCAGAATAATGAATTGATTATTGCAGGTTCATTAGTCGGCGCTTCCGGAATAATTCTTACTAACATAATGTGTAAAGCTATGAATCGGTCTTTGATGAATGTTGTGCTTGGCGGCTGGGAATCTGCCGGTACCGTTGGTTCTGCTGCTGAAACTTCGCATAAAGGGCAAATCAAATCGGTCGATCAGGAAGAACTTGCAATGATTTTTGATGTAGCAAACAGCGTAGTAATTGTACCTGGATATGGAATGGCAGTCGCACAAGCTCAGCATGCTGTTCGCGATCTGGTAAACGCTCTCGAAAACAAAGGTAAAAATGTTCGCTTTGCAATTCATCCTGTTGCAGGCAGAATGCCGGGGCATATGAATGTTCTGTTAGCTGAAGCGCAGATATCTTACGATAAAATGCTTGCGATGGAAGATATTAACGATGACTTTCCAAACACAGATATTGCTCTTATAATAGGAGCAAATGATGTTGTCAATCCTGCTGCGCGGCATGATAAAGCAAGCCCCATCTACGGCATGCCGATTCTGAATGTTGATTATGCAAAAACAGTTGTTATTAATAAACGTTCTCTTAACGTTGGTTATGCTGGCATAGACAATGAGTTATTCTTCTATCCAAATGCTTTAATGTATTTTGGCGATGCAAAAGATGCTATTTCCAAATTAACGCACGAAGTGAAAAATTTATAAATAACTGATTGTATAGAATTTAATAGAGAAGCAAATCGAAGATATGGTTTGCTTCTCTAATTTAATGGAATGATGATTGAAATTTGCTGACCGGGTACGATTTTTGCTCCATTATTTTTTTCATGAACGTCTGTAATAAATTCTGCCGCAAAATAACCAATTATGCCTCCCAGAAAAACGTCAGATACCCAATGTTTGTCTTGATAAATGCGTGATACAGCAGTTAAAACAGCGGGCAGATAAGAAATAATTTTTAAAAAATCTGTCTTTGAATTTTTCGATAGAACCGTAGAAAGTGAAAAGGCGAGCGTTGTATGTCCTGAAGGCAGCGAATGAAAATCATCATCGAGAAGAGTGAACTGATGATACGTTGCTGAACCTCTATTTGTGAGTGGTCTTGCTCTGCCTACTGCAACTTTTAGAAATTGTGTTATTACCCCTGCATAAATTGCTGACTGTACAATTTCAAAACCGATCTTTTTTGTTGATAGATCATTTGTAATCAATCCGTGCAAACCAAATGAGCCGGTTATAAATACAGTAGTATAAACTTCACCCCAAATTCTTCCAGCTTCAATTGGGAAACTCTCATTATAAGTTTTATCCTTTAGAAATTCTTCGCGAACCGTCAGATCGGTTTGCATAATTAAAATAGTTCCGGCGCTAATCAATCCAAGTTTCAACCAATCATTGCTTTCCCATTTTGTCGGCTGTTTGATGAACTGAAGTGATTCACTGCCAAATTGAGAAAGGTTGTATTTGTTTTGCGCGGTTATTGAGCATTTGAAGATGGGAATGATAAGAAGTAATAAAAGAAATTTATTTAGCATAGAACCCGCTTTATTTTTTGGTTGCAATGTATTTGATGATTTCTTTTTTTTCTATTGTAATAAATCCGCCGCAGAAACCAATTCCGATAAAAAGTTTTAAGGATGGATTGATCAATCCCTTCTCATCAAAGCCGTAGATCATCAAACCAAGAATAAAACTGTCGAGTAAGTTCACAAACAGAATTCCAGACGGAAAGAAAGGAGAAAAAAACTTATATACAAAAGAAGAAAGCCAATATCGAAATCCACCTCCAATACCAGTGCCTAAAAAAACAATTAAATACCAAATTAAAGAGAGTTCTCTTTTTTTCAATAAATATAGCATAATTTTGATCAGATTAGAAATAAAACTCTGTAAAGATAATGGTCAATAGCATAAAGATGATTTTGAAAAAACAGTTCCGTGGTCGTACGCTTGTAGTTCAGAAAAATACATCGTTTACTTTTCGCCAGCATATTTTTGTCAATTGGAAAAGATTCGATTTTTAACTACTTTTTGACTGCATTTGGAAATATTTCTCTCAACATTTATAAATAATAGCGGGTGAAAAATGAAATTAGACTGGAATCAATATGTTGAGAAAACTCTCAACATAACTATGTTTGAGAACTACGGCGTAGTTTACGGAAAAGATAAGGGGGAACATCCAACTTTTTACGAAATTGTCTTTAAGACAGGCAAATTAGTTGCGGCTTTTGATGATGGATTACTTTTAGAAGCTAGCCGAGAAAATAATACGTACAAAATATTTGTTCCTTATAACTCGATAAAATGCGTAGAAATATTCTAATTATATTAAAACACAGGTTCGTTTTAAGAATCCTATTCTTTTTACTTTCACAGTCCTTTCTTTTTGCGCAGGGGCTTGAAATAAAAAGTTTGCGTGCTTATTCCTCTTTGGACCAAACAGAATTTCCAATTATTGACTATTCCGATGCTGAAAGAAATTCTATCACAATTGAGTTCGATGTTCAATCTAAATTTATTCCCAACTTAAGAATTCTCTTTCGATTCTGCGATTCGAATTGGAAGCCGTATGATAGTCCTTTTCTTCTCAATCCTCTTTATGATACTGAATACAATATATTTTTTGAGCGGCTTCCGGCTTCGGTGAAAGGCGCGCAATATCATTATTCAGGAAAGTTTCCTAATAATAATGTAAGGTTTCCTTTTTCTGGTAAATGGCAATATTTCATTGTCGATTCGCAAAATAAAAATAATGTCTATGGCTTAGGAAAATTTTTTGTCGTTCATCCCGAAGTTAATTTAACTGTGCAGGTTTTGAAAGAACGGTTAGAAGGGGAAATGCCTGAACTTTCCGCACTCGGAAGAACAATAGCATTACGAACGAACTTTACATTACCCGATACACTTTTTCCTGCAAATGTTAAAAAAGTAGAGATTATTACGAACAGAAAAATTGATTTTCCTATCATTATCGATCGTATTCAATTAAAATTGGATCGGTATTATGAATGGAATGCATCGCACAAGTTTACATTTGTTGCCCGCAATATAAAACCAGGCAACGAATACAGAAAGACAGATATTCGCGATGTTGGGAAGTACAACACGCCAATTGTTACTGCAAAATTTGGAGAGATTGAAACATCCAATTTATTCACTCGAGGCAGAAAAGATTTTAACGGCGCTTCTTATCTAATCGATTTTAGAAATGAATATGCTGATTACATGAATGTTGTTTTTCGGATCCGTCCGCCAGAAGAGATAAAAGCGCCTATATTTTTAGTCGGCTCATTCACTAATTGGAAAGTTCTTCTTGGATATGAAATGTTTGACGACAATGGAATGATGAACTCTTCCGTTGAATTAAAGCGCGGAATTCATGAATATCAATACGTTACCGGAAATATTGTTGGCAACGAAGTGAAAAATATTGATTGGGAAATTCTTGAAGGGAATTTTTGGGAGACTGAAAATGAATACTTCGTTTTTCTTTTTTACGAAACTGTTGACAAAGGCGGTTATGATAAAATAATTGGATTCAAAAAAATTAAAACCGGTGGGTTATGAATAAAATTAAAGTTGGAGTTATTGGAACAGGACACCTCGGAAAAATTCACACAAAACTTTTTAAGGAAGTTGATAACTGCCAGTTTGTTGGCATTTATGATATTGATGAAGAAAAACTCAAACAAACCGCAGATGAATTCAAAGTAAAACCTTTTACTGACCTGAATTTACTTCTTGATGAAGTTGATGCAGTTGATATTGCAGCAACAACAAGCGCTCATTATAATTTGGTTAAACAGGCATTCGCAAAAAACAAACATGTCTTTGTTGAAAAACCTATAACAGCGCATATTTGGGAAGCAGAAGAATTGGTAAATGAAGCGCATGAAAAGAAACTGCTTCTTCAAGTTGGGCACATAGAACGCTTTAATCCGGCGCTGCTTGCTTTAGAAAAATACGATTTGAACCCAAGGTTTGTTCAAACAGACCGGCTGGCACAGTTCAACCCGCGCGGGACTGATGTTGCAGTTGTGCTAGACTTGATGATCCATGATATCGATATTATTCTAAGTTTAGTAAAGAGCGAAGTAAAAAATGTAAGTGCAAGCGGCGTTGCCGTTGTGTCTGATACAATCGACATTGCTAATGCGCGCCTTGAATTTGATAACGGGGCAGTGGCTAACGTAACGGCAAGCCGTATTTCTCAAAAAAAAATGAGAAAGATGAGAATGTTTCAACACAATGCTTATATCTCTTTAGATTTTATTACTGGCGTTTCTGAAGTTTACAGGCTTGTTGAGCCGGGAAAAGTTCCAAACAATCCTTTTATTAACTTTGGAGAAATGGGTATTGGCGAAAAGAAAAAATTTGTTGTTTATGAACAACCTGAGTTAAAAGAAGTGAATGCTCTGAAACTCGAACTGCAAATGTTTGTTAATGCAGTTTTGAGAAATGAAAAACCGATTGTGGGCGGTTATGATGGATTGAAAGCGTTGAGAGTTGCTGAATTGATCATAAAAAAAATTCAAGAGTCTGCCGTTACGTGAAAAAATTTTCCCTCATACTATCTCTTTTAGCTATTGTATTTACAGGCTGCGGCTTATATAAGAGCGTACAAAATATTTCGCGGCTTAAATACAAGACCCATTCTGTAACCAATTTTAATTTGCAAGGCGTAGATATTAAGAATAAAAAAACAATCAAAGATTTTCATCCATTAGAAATCTTAAAACTCACATCTGCAATAGCTAAAGAAAATCTTCTATTAACTTTTACCCTGAACATAGAAGCAAAGAATCCAAACGATGGCACCGGCGGGTTTCCGCAAACTGATATTAGCATAAATTCTTTTCCTTGGCGGCTTTTCCTAAGCGATATTGAAATTGTTCATGGCAATATTTCAAAACCTGTTTATGTGCCAGGTAAAGGAGGTTCTATAATTATTCCGCTTGAAGTTCAGTTCGATCTAGCCAAATCATACAAAGAAAAAAGTATGGAAGATATACTTTCTTTAATCTTGCATTTGGGTGGTATTGATAGCTCTACATCAAATCTGAAGTTAAAAGCGAAACCTGTATTGGGAACAGTTGTTGGAAATATTGAGTATCCTGATGAAGTTACAATAATTGATAAGACATTTGAGTGAGGTTAAATATGCTCAATAAAAATTTTGCTGTAGGAGTTGACCTCGGCGGAACATCTATCAAAGCCGGGTTAGTTGATAAAAAAGGAAAAATAATAAAAAAAGTTTCTGTTGATAGCCTTGCGGATGGAGGCGTGGAAACTGTTATTAGACAGATAAAGCACGCCATCAATGAAGTGATGAATGGTAAAAGCGGAAAAATTTTAGGAATAGGAATTGGAGCGCCCGGTTCAGTGAAATTGAAGAAAGGAACGGTTGAGAATCCTCCCAATTTGCCCGGATGGGGTAAAGTTCACCTTGGAACTATTCTTAATAAGGAATTTGGTTGCGATGTTTTTGTTGAAAACGATGCAAACGCAGCTGCAATTGGCGAATTGATTTATGGCGCGGGAAGGAATTTTAAAAATTTTGTAATGATAACACTTGGCACTGGTGTGGGTGGTGGAATTATTATCGACAGAAAAATTTATCGCGGCGAAGCTGGTTATGCCGGAGAACTTGGACATGTAACAATTGATTCGATGGGACGCCAATGCAATTGCGGTGCTATCGGATGTATTGAAGCATACATCGGGAATAATTATCTAATTGAACGAGTTAAAAAGCAGTTACAAGAAGGCAGCGATTCGCTTCTTCTTAACTATATTAATAATGATCTGAATCTTATTACATCTAAATTGATATGCGATGCAGCAATCGAAGGAGATGATTTCTCTAAATCTGTAGTAGTTGATACCGGAACCAAGTTAGGTTATTCACTTGCATCTGTTGTGAATGTTCTAGACATAACAACTATAATAATTGGAGGCGGTGTAGCTGGCTTCGGGAAACTTCTTTTTGATTCTGCCAAATCTGCATTGAAAGAAAGAGTTATTGCTTCTTCACGCAATAGTATAAGAATTTTACCAGCTAAATTGAAGAACAATGCAGGAATAAAAGGAGCTTCTGCGCTTGTGTTTTATAGTTCCTTAAAGAAATAATGTGATATCAATTTTTCATTTCAAAATATGATGAAGTATTTATTCCCAATATTTTTGTTTTTTTTCTATATAGATTATTATGCTCAACAGATGGATAATTTCTCGTCCGTAATAAATGGAGACACGCTTAAAATTACACAGCAAGACACTCTCACAATTTCAGATACTACAAAACTAAAAAAGAAATTTGATGTTGATGCCGTTGTCTATGCATCATCAGCCGATTCGCTTCTCTTCGATGTTTCGAACAAAAAAATGTATCTGCACGGAAAAAGCGAACTGAAATACAAAGATTCCGAACTGAAGAGCGCAAAAATTTTTATCGACTATGATAAAAATGAACTTGAAGCGTTTGGTATTGAAGATAATTCAGACACAGCCAAAATAAAGATTAAAGATACTCCTCAGCTTACAGAGGGAAGTCAAACCTATGAAGGCGCTCGGTTGCGCTATAATTTGAAAACCAAACAGGGCTTTATTTCTGCTGCAAAGAATAAAGAACAAGATCAACGCTACGAAGGGGAAAAAGTAAAAAAGGTAGATAAAGACACTTACTTTATCGATAAGGGAATGTTTACAACCTGTCAAAGCGACACGCCTCATACATACTTTAGTGCGAACGAAATGAAAGTTATTCAAAAAGATAAAATTGTTGCGCGTTGGGTCTTTATGCATGTTGGCGGTGTGCCTATTCCGATCCCGCTCCCTTTTGCTGTCATTCCTAATGAATCGGGAAGAAGATCCGGCATTATTATACCTACATACGGGCTAGAGGCAAACCGTGGACAGTATTTTAGAAACTTCGGATATTTTTTTGCAATAAACAATTACATGGATTACACATTGACTGGCGATTATTACACCAAAGGTGGTTATGGTTTTCGCAGCCGGTATCGCTATGCCAAACGTTATAATTATTCCGGAAATTTTAATGCGGGTTATTCTAAAATCTTGATTGGAGAAAAAGACGACCCTAAAAGAGAAGAGCAGACAGATTGGAATTTATCTTGGTATCATAACCAACAAATAAATCCAACTATGCGGCTAGATGTTAATCTTCAATTCCTTTCTTCGAACTTTCTTTCTAACAACAGTATCAGTTATAACGATCTCCTTTCTAAAGACATTGTTTCCAATGCAACGTTTAGTAAAATATGGGATGAATCGGGGAATAGTTTGTCTATCAATTACAGTCGAACGCAAAATTTGGAGAAAGGCGATATTTACGAGTCACTTCCCAACATAAATTTTTCTAAAAGTTTTGCTTATCCTTTCAAGCGTGAAGGAACCGAACAGCTGAGTGATCAAAAGTGGTATGAATTGCTCGGGTATTCTTATTCTCTACAATTTTCAAATAGTAGAAGAAAAACCAGCGGCAAACTTGATATAAGAGCCGGCGCGCTGCATACTCTTTCAATGAATATTTCTCCAAAGGTAGGGTATTTTTCCATTTCGCCTAGAATAGGTTATTCTGAAAAATGGTATAACAAACGATTATATAAAGAGAGTAAATCAATCGAAATGATCGACCCGAAGACAGGCATCAAAACCACGCAAGATACAACTATAGAATCATCGATTCATGAATTAAATTTTGTCCGCACTTTTGATATGAATGTTTCGGCTTCTACAAAATTGTATGGAATTTTTAATCCGAATGTTTTTGGGATAGAATCATTTCGCCATACGATGCTTCCGTCTGTTTCTTATAATTATCAACCCGATTTTTCTTCCGATGCTTGGGGCTATTATGATTCTTATAAAAAACCAAACGGCGAAATTGTCCGGTATAGCAAATATGAAAGAGAAATTTTTGGCGGAGTGTCGTCCGGTCAAAGTCAATCGCTCAACTTTTCTTTAGGAAATATTTTCGAAATTAAAATGGCCAAAAGTCCGAGCGATACAACACGCGAGCAAACAAAAATTCAATTGCTTAACATTGACGCTAACTTGGGGTATAACTTTGCAGCCGACAGCTTAAAGCTTTCCGATCTGTTTTTGAGCTACAGAACCCAAATTGGAGATCTTCTTAATTTTTATAGTTCATCTGTTTTCACATTTTATGATTTTGCGGAAATAAATAGAAACGGTATTATATCATACGAAAGAATAAATCAATTTCTTGCAGCAAAGGGGAAAGGTTTATTCCGATTAACATCTTTTAGTTTTTCTATCTCTACTATTCTAAGCGGAGAAAAAATAAAATCTGCACCAGACGCAAAGAAGAGAGAGCAGATAGATGATGCTAGCGCTTTCAAAAAGAAAGATTACATTTCCCTTTATGATGATACTGAAACTCCCGACCTGGATATTCCCTGGAATTTAAGTCTGAGCTATAGTTTCAATTTATCAAAGCCAACGCCAAATCAAGTTAATAAATCCTCCAACTTGAACGCAGACTTGAATTTTAGTTTAACAAAGAATTGGAAATTTGTTATGCGCGGAAGTTATGATTTTCAAACTAAACAAATCGCGGCACCTCAAATATCAATTTTTCGCGATCTCCATTGTTGGGAAATGAATTTTGTTTGGAATCCGCTCGGTTCATACCGCGGTTTCCGGTTTGAGATTAGAATGAAAGCCCCTGAACTGCAAGATATTAAAGTTACTAAGTCGGGCGGTTTGTATTCTGGCAGACGCTAATTTCTTAAACCAATTTTTCTTATTTTTTATTTTATTGGTTGTTACTAACCTAATTAGTCGGTCGGGACAGCGTTTCAACTTACTAAAAAAATTATTAAATCAATTTCATGTCTTGCAAGAACGGCAGCTTATTTCTTATCTCATTAACCATTCCTAAATCAATCTCAACCTCAATTAGTTTTTGAGATAGTCAATGGTACTTCTTAACGTCATGGGGAATCTCGGGTTTTATCCTGGATCCTCTTTTTCTAATATTTCAAATCAATTCGCTTTTTGATATATTATTCATCAAAAAGTTGAAGAGGTTCAAAATGTTGTCATCACAAAATGAATTAAATAATATTCTTGAGAAAATTCCAAATAAATATTGGCAGACAATTATTGAGTATGCGAAGGTAATAAGCTTAAAGGCAAGTAAAGGTGAATTAAGCGATACTGAATACTTGAACAGCATTCCCGGAATGGCGGACTCAATAGTAAAAGAAGCAACAACAGACCTCAGCAAGTATTCGGAAAAACTCGATTGGTAATGTATAAACTTATTTTCTCACCTCAAGCACAAAGAGATTCTAAGAAAATTGCTTCTTCCAACTTAAAATCAAAAGTACAAACGCTTCTAGATTTGATCTCCAAAAATCCTTATTCATTTCCGCCGGAATTCGAATTTCTTTCGGGTAATCTTCAAGGATTTATTTCAAGAAAGATTAACAAAAAACATCGCCTTGTGTATGAAGTATTGGAAGAAGAAAAAGTAATCAAGGTTTTACGAATGTGGACGCATTACGAATAGAATATGTTGGAAATAAACCTTTAGCAAGAAATTGTTCTTTACAGCCAAGGAAAAACCCGAACGTAAAGAAGGGATATATCCCTTCTTTATAAAAAAATAAAAAAAATTATTTAAATCAATTTCATGTCCTGTAAAAATGGTAGCTTATTTCTTATCTCACCGACCATTTCAAAATCAATCTCAACCTCAATTAGTTTTTCAGAATCTTCAACCAAAACAATTTCATTTCCCATTGGATCGAGTACGGCGCTGCAGCCGTTATATGAATTGAACGGGTCTGTTCCAACTCTGTTAACGCCAATCATGAAACATTGATTCTCAATAGAGCGCGCTTTGAGCAGTGCTTTCCAATGTTCGATACGCTGCACAGGCCAGTTTGCAATGTTGACTACAATATCTGAGCGTTCTCTTGCATAAAGCCGATACAATTCTGGAAAGCGTAGATCGTAACAAATAGTTAAGCCGAACTTAATATGTTCTATTTTTGTAAACACAATTTCTTTACCTGCTGTATAGAACTGGTCTTCTTTGGCATTACTGTATGGATGAATTTTTCTGTAGCGTGCTTTGATAAGTCCGTTAGAATCGAAATGAACGAGCGAATTGTAAATCTCTTTTTTATCTCGTTCTATTATTCCAGCAAAAATATTTGTTTTCAATTTTTCAGAAAGATTCATAAAATATTTTGTACCGGTTCCGTCAATTTCTTCGGCATATTTTTCTGCGTTCATTGTGAAGCCTGTCAATGTCATTTCAGGAAAGACGAGCAAATCGAATTTTGATTTCGATGAAGCAATAAATTGCTCGATTTTCAAAATGTTATCCTCAATATTTTCCCAAACAACCGAGTATTGAAATAAGCCAAGTTTCATTTGTTGCTCAATTATTTATAGCAAAATAGATAAATTAACTAATACTTAAAAAAATTGATCTATCTAACAAGTTTTGCAAAATTGTAAGTTATAATTATAGAATATTCTTCACCACTTTCTTTAATTGTATTATGAATTAACAATCCTAAGCTTTATTTGCTCTGCTAAAGATAATGTATGATTCGATGCTCCAATAAACATGAGTTCCATTTCAACTATCAAAATTCTTTCTTATTTTAAACCAAGAAATTTTTTTAAAAGATGATACCACTTTACACGTCGCAGCAAATTCGTGAAGCAGATAACTTTGCAATCAACACTCTCGGTATTCCTAGCATTGTTTTAATGGAGAACGCTGCCAGAAGTCTTTTTGCAGAAATTATGCTATATGTTTCCGGTTCACATGAAAATAAAAATGTGGGCATAGTTTGTGGAAAAGGGAACAACGGTGGTGATGGATTAGCGCTTGCACGTCATTTTATAATCAATGAATACTTTGTAAAAATAATTTCACTTGGCCGTGAAGAAGAATTGAAAGGGGATGCGCTAACAAATTTCAGAATTACAAAAAATTTGACAGCCGAATACCCGTCATCTAAAATCTCTATTTATGAGAGCGTGAAGGATTTAACTTCTTTTGAAGATTGCTTTCTGATAATTGATGCGATGTTAGGAACAGGAAGCCGCGGCAATTTAACAGAACCGTATAAAGAAATTGTTGAAAGACTTAATCAACTTAATGCATACAAAGTTGCTGTTGATCTTCCTACTGGATTGGACCTTGAGAATGCAAGCGGGGAAGTCGTCTTTAATGCTGATCTAACCGTAACTCTTTCTGAATTCAAAACCGGATTGTTTTACGGAAAAGGTTATTTGAATTGTGGAAAAATTGAAAAAGGAACTATTGGAATTGGCAGCGAATACTTTAAGAAACTTGCAATCTCAGATTATTTGATAGAGCCAGAAGATGCTTACTATGGATTACCAGAAAAAAACTTAGACTTACATAAATATTCTGCAGGAAAAGTTTTTGTAATAGCAGGAAGCGGACATCTTCCCGGTGCATCCTTCTTAACTGCAAATGCAGTATTAAGGAGCGGTGCCGGCGCCTCTGTTCTTGCTTTTCCAAAATCAATTAAGACTTTAGCGCAACAAATGTTAGACAGTGCGACAGTCTTAGCATACGAGGATGAAGGGAAAGAATTTTTAAGCGTTGCCAATATTAAAGAACTTGAAGAGAAAATAAATTGGGCAAATGTTATTGCTATTGGGCCAGGCCTCGGAAGAGAAGAAGCAACAAAAAATGCGGTAGCCGATATTCTACGTACTCATAAAAATAAAAAGTTTGTAATTGACGCTGATGGAATATTTGCGCTTAGTGGACAAGAATACAAAAAGCTCAACTTGAAAGGGAAGGTGTTAACTCCTCATCACAAAGAGTTTGCCGATCTAATCGAAATTGGATTGGACGAATTAGAAAATAATCTGTTGGAACGAGGAAAGAATTTTTCAACAGAAAATGGTTGTTACTTAGTATTAAAAGGCGCGCCAACAATAATTTTCAACCCGAGTGGAGAAGCGTTTATTAACAGTGCGGGTAACCCAGGTTTAGCTAAGTTTGGAAGCGGTGATGTCTTGACTGGAATGATTGCTGGTTTCCTTGCGCAATCAGAAGATTTAGAAGATGCTTTGATTAGCGCAGTTTATATTCACAGTTTAGCCGCCGATCTTCTGCTTGAAGAGAAAACCGAGTATGGTTATACATCAGAGGACTTAATTGAAGAAATACCAAATGCCATCAAATTCATTCTCAAATCGTTTATATAATATTCTTAGCGCAAATATATTTTCATTAGTGTATATTCCTTTAATACTTTATTGGTTCACCCTTTTTGTTTTCACCACCATTCCCACTAATGAAATGCCTCAATTTTTTAATGCGCAGGATAAGTTAGAGCATTTTCTTGCTTACTTTTTTTTGACTTTATTGTTAACTCTTGCAATTCACTTCCAAAGTAAATTTAGACAACTTTCAGGAAGACCTTTTATTACAGCAGTGATCCTAATTTTTATTTATGCTACGGCTGATGAATTACACCAATTATTTATCCCCGGCAGATTTTGTGATCTTTATGATTGGCTAGCCGATATTTTAGGCGGCATGATAGGGATTGGAACTATCTATTTATTTCTAAAAAAGAGGGTTAGCGTTGGGGCAGAAATTATTTCTCAATAAATCTTGGAACATGCGCAATAATTTTTTTGTAAAAAATTCAGTTGATTGACATTCCACACAGTATTTTTTAAGTTAACGACCGCAAAATGAGGAGTTGGAGGAAAAAGTGGCACTAAAGAAAAATCCCAAAGTCGATTTGAAACGCAAATATCAAAGAGTTCTTGAGACAAGCATAATAATTTCTCTTGCAATTGTGATACTTGCATTTAAGTACTTTCCTGATTTTCAGGATAAAGGTAAATTATTAGAATCAACGCAAGAGTTAGTAAATGTTGAAGACGTAGTTCAGACAAAGCAGGAGAGCGCTCCTCCGCCACCGCCTAAACCTGCAATTCCAATCGAAGCGCCTTCGGATAACGTTCTGGAAGATATTGAAATTAGCGATTCAGAACTTAATATAAATGAACAAGTTGCTGCGCCTCCGCCGCCTAAGCAGGAAGTTAAAGAAGAAGATGATGAAGCTGTATTTTTTGTTGCTGTTGAAGAATTACCAGAACCTATTGGTGGTATTGAGGCAATTCAGAGAAAAATTGTTTATCCTGAAATTGCAAAACGTGCTGGTGTGCAAGGAAGAGTCTTGGTTAAAGCTTTTGTTGATGAGACTGGAACACCAAGGAAAGCTGAAGTTATTAAAGGAATTGGAGCAGGCTGCGACGAAGCTGCAGTCCAGGCAGTTATGCAGACTCAATTTAAACCCGGTAAACAAAGAGGAAAGAACGTTAAAGTGCAGGTTTCCATTCCAATTATCTTCAAGCTGCAATAAATTTTGAAGAGGCGCTTAATGCGCCTCTTTTTTTTGTCTTCTAATTAAAGTTCTTGACCGCCTCTTATATTTTTACTCCGCTTATCTCTTCAAATCTCTTTATATTTAATTTCCAGAAAGTTGTAAATAAGTAAAACTGCGTTCTTACATCCTTCAATTCAGTGAATTAGGTTTAGAATATTATTTTATTCACATTCGGATTAGAGAATATTTTTTCAAAAGGATTTGTAAAGCAAAAAGCAAGAACAAACTAATACGGTTTAACTTCTGTAAAGATCAGTTAGTAAATGTTCTTTGGAACATTCAATAAAATGAATTAAAAGAAAATAAATGAGCGCAATCGCAATAAAAGATTTGAAATTCTACTACTCGCATTTCCAATCTTCCTTTTCACTTGAAATCCTAAATTGGAAAATTGAAGAAGGAGAGTTTGTAAGTTTGATTGGTCCAAATGGCTGCGGCAAGTCTACACTTTTAAGGCTGATCGTAAATTTACTAAAACCGAACTACGGCGAAATAGAAATCTTTGATAAAAAGCATCATAATATAAAACTAAAAGATTTTGCTAAAGTTGTGGCATTTGTGCCACAATCTAATTTCTCGGTTTTCCATTTTTCGGTTTATGAAATTGTAATGATGGGGAGAAATCCTTATTTGAATCTGCTTGGTTTTGACAATGTGATAGATAGAGAAATTGTAGAAGAAGCTTTGTCAATAATGGAAATAGAACATCTTAAATCAAAAGGAATAAATGAAATTTCGGGCGGTGAAGCGCAAAGAGTGTTTATTGCACGCGCCTTAGCGCAGAAAGCAAAAATTCTTTTGCTCGATGAACCGAATGCGCATCTCGACATCGAACATCAAATACAAATCTTTAATCTGCTCAAGAAGTTGAACCAAGAGAAAAAATTAACTGTTGTTTCTGTTTCGCATGATTTGAACCTTGTTGGTGTTTATTCAGAACGGATAACAATAATGGAGCAAGGTAGAATTAAAATAGATGGAAACAGTAAAATTGTTCTTACAGAAAATAACATTAAAAATGTTTTTAACGTTGAATCGTCAATATTTCGTTCTGAGAAAACCGCCTCTGTTAACATTTTAATTAACCCAATAAATTTCTAAGCGCAATTTTAAGTGAAACCACGACTACAAAACAATAATACGATTTTAGCAGCCGCTCTTTTGGGAGTGCTTTATTTTATAATGCTCGCTTTCTTAAAATATTATTTGAATGATCTTTCCATACAAGAATACCGCTTTGATTACATAGGCAACGTTCTAAATATTTTAATCAGCGGTTTGTTTATTGCGTCTTGTATAGTTTATGCATTCAGTAGAAATGCTCCAGATAAAAATAAGATTAGAATACTTCTTGCATTACAATCAATATCGGGTTTGTTGTTAATTTTTATTTTGTTTATTTCCATATTTAACCTAATCGATTCTGGACGGTTTCTTTTCAATTTTCCCGTTAAAAAAGTTTATACCGGCTTTCTTTTTATAATAAGTATGTTGCTACAAATTTATTCTATGTTGTACGTAATTGGTTTTTTTCTGGGAGCGGAAACATTTTATGAATTGAGAACGTTGCTAAGAACAGTTGCGGTTATTTTTATTCTTCTGATATTCTCTCTTTTTTATGTTTGGAACGTGAAAGCATATTCATATTCGAGAATAGAAAATCATTCATTCGAATTTGGCTGCATTCCGGGCGCGGCTGTTTGGAAAAAAGGCGTACCAAGCCCAATCTTTGAAGGAAGAATCCGCAAGGCGTTAGAACTTTATCGCATCGGCGCTATCAAGAAGATCATATTAACTGGCGGGCATGCCCCCGGCGAGATTGCCGAAGCTGAAGCCGCTAATAAATATCTTATTAACCTTGGCGTTCCACAAAGAAGTATTTTAACAGAAACTAGTTCTTCAACCACAACTGAACAAGTAAAATATATTCGCACAAAGTTTTTTCAGTACCTTACTAAAGATTCTGTACTGATTATTTCTGATGGGTTTCATTTATCCCGGGTAATTCAGATATCAAAATTTTTTAAAGTAAATGCTGTAGGAGTATCTTCAGACTATTTGCTCTCTTTCGAGAAATCTATATTCTATAGAGCGCGCGAAAGCGTTGCTTTACTTTTATTCTGGTTTTTTGCTATTTAATTATTGTTAACACAAAAAATTATTGGGAGTATTTATGGAACAATTAGAAATGATGGAAAAATATGGACACGAACAAGTAGTTTTTTGTTCTAATGTAGAGTCTGGTTTGAGAGCTATTATTGCTATACACGACACTACTTTAGGACCTGCCCTTGGCGGAACGAGAATGTGGAATTATCAATCTGCCGGTCTAGCATTAAACGATGTTTTAAGATTATCGAGGGGAATGACTTACAAAGCCGCCGTTGCTGGACTGAATCTTGGCGGTGGTAAAGCCGTTATTATTGGAGACTCAGCTACTCAAAAAAATGAATCGCTTTTTAGAACTTTTGGAAAATTTGTTGATGGACTTGGAGGCAGATATATTACGGCTGAAGATGTAGGGACCGATGTTAGCGATATGGAATTTGTTCGTATGGAAACGAAATATGTTACCGGAATTTCAAAAGCGCTCGGCGGTTCTGGCGACCCCTCTCCTGTTACTGCTTATGGTGTTTATGTTGGAATGAAAGCGTGTGCAAAAGAACGCTGGGGAAGCGATTCTTTACGCGGTAAAAAAATTGCAGTTCAAGGCGCAGGGCAGGTTGCTCGTTATCTCTGCGAGCATCTTTACAGCGAAGGAGCAGAAATATTTATTACTGATATTGTGGATGATAAGATTAAACGAGTTTTGGAAACGGTCAAAGCGCATGTCATTAAACCGGAAGAAATCTATGGTATTGATGCAGATATTTTTTCGCCGAATGCTCTCGGCGCTATTATAAACGACAAAACATTACCTAAGTTCAAGTGTGAAATCATTGCCGGCGGCGCTAATAATCAGCTGGAAGATGAGGATAAGCATGGTAAAATTTTAGTTGATAAAGGAATTCTTTATGCGCCAGATTATGTTATAAATGCTGGCGGCTTAATAAACGTTGCTAATGAAATTGAAGGGTACAGGCAAGACCGAGCAATGAAACAGGCAGAAGGAATTTATGAAATAGTAAAAAAAATATTTGAGATTTCGAAAGAACAGAATATTCCAACGCACGTAGCTTCTAATAAGTTAGCAGAAGAACGCCTTGCAAAAATTGGAAGCATTAGAAAAATATACTCGGCTCATTCAACAACTTACGGAAGAATTGGAGAAATAATGCAGAAATAGTTTAAAGATTTGTCCCTGCGTTATTTTTGCCTCTACAGGTGAATTTTATGTGGGCGTATAAAGTTTCTTTTTAGTTAACATCATTTTACATTCAGCACCCAATTTTTTTGATTATTAGCGATATGAAAAAAACAAATAGAAGATTGCTGCGAGAAAAAGCTTTACAAGTTTTATATGCTTATGAAATTAACGGAGAAGGACTAACCTATCTGATGAACGAAGTTCTATCCGATCTTACTTCGGAATATGACCGTGAATTTGCTGAGCAGTTGGTTAACAAAGTTGTAGCTAACAAAAAATTTCTTGATGAACAGATTCGTCTTCGAGTTGCAAATTGGGAAATTGGGAGAATAGCATTGATTGATAGAATCTTGCTTCGCGTTGCAATTGCTGAGATTTATTTCTTCCCGGATATTCCACCAAAAGTTTCTATTAACGAAGTAATTGAAATAGCCAAGATCTATTCTACTAATAACAGCGGTAAATTTATTAACGGAATATTAGACGCGATTTTATCTGAGCTTAAACGGAGCGGTATGCTAAATAAAACCGGCAGAGGACTGATTGATGAATCTATTCCCAGGGTCCCAAATGCGGATTAAAGAGAACAGTAAATTCCATATTTTTATTTGGACTCTCTTTGACTTTGCAAATACTTCTTATTCTATTGTAGTTGTAACTTTTCTTTACGCAGTATATTTCAAACAAACTGTTGTTGGCGGTCAACCGGTTGGCGATTTATACTGGAGCATCGGAACAAGTCTTTCGATGCTTATCACTGCTTTTATCTCACCTGTACTCGGCGCTATTGCAGATCATTCTGCAGGGAAAAAAAGATTCCTTCTTTTATTTACTCTTTCATGCATTATAGCAACTGCGCTTCTCTATTTTGTAAATGAAGGCAATGTCTTGTTAGGGCTAATATTATTCGTAATTGCTAATGTAGGATTCGAAGCCGGATTAGTTTTTTATGATTCATTTCTACCGGAAATAACAACTCCTAAAAATTATGGAAGAGTTAGCGGTTACGGATTTGCTATGGGTTATCTTGGTTCATTAACAACACTTGCGCTTGTCTATCCTTTTATTTCGAGGGAAATGATTAAAGAAACTTTTCCTCTCTCTGCGTTAGTGTTTCTGATCTTTTCTCTTCCTCTCTTTTTTTTGCTGAAAGATACTCGTAAAGAAAAATATTCAAATGAATCCTTTTTTAAGATTGGATTTTCACGTGTCTATAATACAATAACAAACCTTAGGAACTACAAAAATCTTTCTCTCTTTCTTCTCTCCTTTTTCTTTTACATTGAAGGCGTTAACACAGTGATCTATTTTTCGGGCAATTATGCCAGCACAACTCTTCATTTTTCTCTTGAAGAATTGATCATATTTTTCATCATCGTGCAAACTACTGCAATTCTCGGGTCTCTTCTTTTTGGCTTTATTGCCGATTCAACAGGCCAAAAAAGAGCGCTGGTGATTTCGATCATTATTTGGATTTTTACAATTTTAGTTGCTTATTTAACGAGCGACCCGAATAGTTCGCTAATGATATTTCTTAGCAAATTCTTCGATACAGATTCTAAAACAGCCGGGCGGTATAGTTTTTATTTTGTTGGACTGCTCGCAGGAAGCGTGATGGGCGCTACTCAATCTACAAGCAGAAGTCTGATGTCAAAACTAACGCCGTTCGAAAAGAAGACAGAATTTTTTGGATTCTATTCTTTCTTTGGAAAAAGTTCTGCAATACTTGGTCCTTTAGTTTTTGGATTCGTTAGTTATATTTCGGGCGAGCAAAGATTAGCTATTCTTACAATCAGTATCTTTTTTATAATAGGGCTGGTAATTCTGAATTTTGTAAAGGATGAGTAAAATATTGAGATCATTTTTTGTTCAGAATTTTTTTTTGAGCAGACTCATTTTAATAGAGAAATAAATTATTCCGATAGATAAAGCCAGCCAAAACATCCCTATCCAAACCTCATTTATTCCGGTAATGTTTGCTAAAACTGCAGCATCATTCATTTTGTTTTCGAAAGAGAGAATATCACTCTTAATATCGAATAAAACGTAGAAACAACTAATCGTTCCAACTGCCAGCAATGAAAGAGAAACGAAGCTATTATTAAGATAGAATGAAGAAGCCGTTGTTAAAATGATAACAATAAATGATAAAGCAATAAATAAATCGTTCGGATTAGAATTAGCCAATGAAATTAAAATAATTGCTGCAATCGAACGAATGATCCACTTCCCAGGTTTTTGCTGATTAGCCGAATAAAAAAACAATGCTCCAAAAATTAAACTACCCAAATATCCGGCTGAAGCGATCAAAAAAGCATTCCCTCCTTCAGATATGGCTTTGCCGCTTAAATCATATCCTATACTCGTTTCAATTACTTCTCCGCCGGTTATAATTGCTACAAACGCATGGCTAAGTTCGTGCAGTAAAACAACAAAGAGTTTTATTGGATAAACGAGGTAAGTATCCCAAAGTAAAAAACTGAGTATCGATATCGTACTGATAAATAAATACTTGAAATAAGCAGTAGTAAAAATATTTTTTTTTGGCATAATAAGTATAAGAGACTTGTGTTTAACCATAAAGGAAGTCTCTATAAAGATGTTAATGAAAAATAATTAAAAAATTCTTGATTAAAAGTTGGAGCGGTAATAATTTTGTTATGCAACTGAATTCATTTGTGATGTTGATACTGTAAATTACAATTGAATAATAATCCAATATTGTTAGATGCGGGCGTAACTCAGTTGGTAGAGTAGTAGCTTCCCAAGCTAAATGTCGCGGGTTCAAGTCCCGTCGCCCGCTCTGAAAATTTTCGAATCTTATCGATTCTTTACTCCAAATACTCAATTATTGGTGTGCAAATTTTATAAAACTATATTGATTTTGTAATACGGGGCTAAGTTTGTAAAATGTGATGTAGTTGTTGTTCCAGTTCCATTTTAAGATTTGACTATTGCAAAAGACTTTCTGCTTTAGTAATTGCAACTTTGGGAAGTGATGATATCAATCTTTGCTAAATTACTAGTAATGCAATGAAAGGTTCTTATGCAGCGCCAGTGATTTTTCATATGGAAGTCTAAATCAAACCAAGTAATGCAAGACCAAATTGTTTTTTAACTGCAGATAGTAATTTTGTTTATAAGAGCTCGTAACCGTACGGTATTATGTTGCACAAGTTATATAAGAGAATTGGAAGAGTTCTTGGAAGAATCCTTTTGCAATGTTTTAAATTTTGCAATAAGCCGGAATCCATAGAAAATTAAAAGAAGAACAAGCAGAAAAAAAATTAAAAAGACCGCTCCGCTAAAAACTAACAACACAAGTTCTATACTCCAGCCAATTTCATTTTTTTCAATAAGATCTTTCAGAATGAAATAGTCTATCACAAACCATGAGAGGGCAATAAAAGAAAAGATTGCTGTTGTAGTTGATAACGTTTTGAATCTTCGTAAAGTAATTAGAATTGGATTATCCATATCACTCTCCCTTGGAAAAAATTTAACTCTGCTATAGATTTTTCTTAACCCACTCTTCCAAGCCGCCGTTAACAATCAATTCCTGAGCTGCTCTGCCGATGGAATTAATTGGGTATATTTTATAGTTCGTGGTAAGAATAGAATTTTGGAAATCTATTTTTGCAATGATTTCAGTTTTGACCGTTAACTTCTCTTTTCCAAACTTTGCTTTTAAATCGTTAACAAGTTCCGGACATTCTATAGAAAGAAAACCGTTGTTTAAAGCGTTGCGTTTGTAAGTTTCGTTTAAAGAACCTGCAACAACCAAACTTATGCCGCAGTACTTAAGCGCAGTGGCGGCTTGCTCGCGCGAGCTTCCCGTTCCAAAATTAAATCCGCCAACAAGAATATTACCGTCTTTAACAATCTTTCCAAATTCAGGGTCATAGTTTTCCATCACAATTTTTGCTTGTTCATGCGGGGTCATATTATCATTGTAGGTGTATTTGCCGGGATAAATTCCATCAGTGTCCAAATTATCCTGATAACAGAAAATTAACTCGCCTTCAATTTGAGAGGGGAAACAGTCAATGATTGGAACGGCTGCTTTTGTTTTTTCTGGTTTTGAATTGATTTTGATTTCGAAAAGGATCTTTTCGACAGGTTCATTCCACGCGTAATCTATGAAACCGGAAAGAGCAGAAGATGCTACGACTGCCGGAGAAGCGAGATAAGCTTGCGCATTTGGCGAACCCATTCTTCCTTTGAAATTTCTGTTGGTTGCAGAAATACCAACTTCGCCGTTTTCGAGCAAACCGGCGCCAAGACCAATACAAGGACCGCAGCCTGGTGGAAACGTAAATGCGCCGGCATCAATCAATGCCTGCCAGTAGCCGCGCCTTTCACTCTCTTTCTGAACTTCGCTTGACGCAGCAGATATGTAAAACTTAACATGCGCCGCAATTTTTTTATTTCGGACTACCGCAGCAGCTTCAGCTATATCATCTAAACGAGAGTTTACGCAAGAAACGAGATAAGCTTTATCGATTTTTATTTTTTTCTTTTTGATCTCCGAAACAGCAGTAATTGTTTTTACTGTATTCGGGCCGGATATATACGGCACGATTGAAGAAAGATCGATGAGCAATTCTTTTGAATAATATGCTTCTGCATCAGCGCGAAAATTATGTAAATCATTTTCGAGTTCAGTAATTTTTTTTTCATTTATGCGCGGATGATCTCCGTTTCCATCCATATCGGAAGCAGCTCCCTCAAGTCCGCGCTCCGAAATAAATTTAGCTCTATTCTTCAGCCAATCAATTGTAATTTCATCGATTGGGAAGATGCCGACAAGCGCGCCCCATTCGGTAGTCATGTTTGCAATCGTAAGCCGTTGTTCTATACTTAAATGTTTTACTCCATCGCCGGCAAACTCAATTGCATGATTCAAAACTTCATTGTTATTAAAAAATCCGCATAGTGCAATAATTACGTCTTTACCTGTAACTCCCGGCAAAAGTTTCCCTTTCAGCTTAACTTTTACAATTGGAGGAATTTGCCACCAGGTTCTTCCCGTTGCCCAAATTGCAGCCGCATCTGTGCGAACTATTGGCGTTCCTAAACAACCGATTCCACCGTAAATATTTGAATGACTATCGGAAGCAACTGCCATAGCGCCGGGGAAAGCGTAACCTTCTTCAATCATGATCTGATGACCAATGCCGCGTCCAGCCGGGTAAAAATCTCCCCCCGTTTTTTTTGCAAACTTTTCAATATTTCTATACTTCTCTAAATTTGTTTCTGAAATGTTTTGAATGTCATGGTCGAGTGTTATAACAACTTGGCGCGGATTAAAAAGTTTTGTTGCGCCAATGCTTTTAAATTTCGGAATGACAGCGCCTGTATTGTCGTGTGTCATTACATAAGCCGGACGAATAGAAATAAAATCTCCGGTATGAACGCTTTGAGTTGGGGATAATCCAACAGCATAGCGTTGTGCAATTTTTTCAATCAGTGTTTGGTTCAATGCATTTTTACTTGTGGTTGTCTATAAATTAGTGAGTTAAATTATTCTTCTCGTAATCTATAGTGTAGCGCAAAAAAAATCTAACAAATTGTGCAATAATTTTATTTTGCCGCGGCTCCATTTTTACTGCTCTTGCGAAACACTTGATATGCTTGAACAACAAGCGTAACTGCAAGACCAAAAAGCAGAATCGAAATAAAAGAGAGAATGAAATTCTGTTTAAGAAGATTCGAATAAACAAATGATGCTAAAGCAGTAAGCGTAACTGCAAACATGAAAACCATGGGAATAAGCGTGAATGAGTAATTTAACTTAAGATGAGCAATCCATACGGTAATAGCAAGAAGCGCAATTGCAGCAAGCATTTGATTTGCGCTGCCAAACAGCGGCCAAATAGACATTGACTGTCCGCTTAGCATTAAGGTTGCTCCGAACAAAACTGTTATCCCTGTTGCAACAAAACGATTTTTTACTAATATACTTTGTACTTTTTTTTCTTTCACTTCAAAAAATTCTTGAAAAGAATAACGTGCAAGACGAGTAGCAGTATCCAATGAAGTTAGAGCAAAAGCAGAAACTGCTAATGCTGCAAAGTTTGTCGCATGATCAATTTGAATTCCTATGAAAGGGATATTGTGCATAAAATTTGCAATTCCTGTTGAGAATGCGGCTACGGCTCCTTTGGTATTCAATAATTCTAAAAAATGCATCTGGTCTAAAGAAGCGACCGCGAGTAAAGCAAGAAGAGCAAGCGATCCTTCGATCAACATTCCGCCGTATCCAACAACTTTTGCATCACTCTCTTTATCCAGCTGTTTTGATGTAGTTCCGCTTGCTACTATCGAATGAAACCCGCTTATTGCACCGCAAGCTACCGTAACAAAAAGAATGGGGAATAAAAAACCAAGTTTATCAACAGAGAAAGTTGTAATTGGTGAAAGATGAACTTCAGGCATTGTGAATAACAATCCAACTATTCCGCCAATCATAAGTGTGTAAAGAAAATATGAGTTAAGATAATCTCTCGGTTGTAGTAATATCCATACAGGTGTTACAGAAGCAACAAAGATATATGCAAGTAAAATCCAGACCCATACCTCCTTGCTTAGTTGCAAAGGAAAAAGATTGCCAAGTAAAATGCAAATAAATAAAAGAGCAACGCCGATTATAGAAGAGATCCATAACGGTGCCTTAAAACGATAGACGGTAACACCGAAGGCAATTGCAAGAAGCATAAAAAGAACAGATGATGTTCCGGCGCTTGGTATGTGATAAAACGTATCGGATACAATTATTGCAAAAACTGCCATTACCAAGATCAAAGTAGCCCAAGTAAAAATGAGGAACATTTTTTTTCCGCTTAATCCGATGTATGCTTCAATAATTTGCCCAATCGATTTTCCTTTATGACGAACCGACGCGATGATAG
This sequence comes from Melioribacter sp., assembly GCA_020723965.1. Lineage (GTDB taxonomy): Bacteria > Bacteroidota > Ignavibacteria > Ignavibacteriales > Melioribacteraceae > DYHW01. The sequence continues at coordinate 595,336 of DYHW01000002.1, forward strand.
AAGTATAATCATGAACGCCGCCAATAAATATTGATCCAACTAAAACCCAGAGATAAACCGGAACCCAACCGAAACTTGCAGCTATGATCGGTCCAACAATCGGTCCCGCTCCTGCAATCGATGCAAAGTGATGTCCTAATAGAACAGGCGTTTTTGCGGGACAATAATCAACGCCATCGTACATTGAATGAGATGGCGTTTCGTTTGTGTTTGTAACGCTTAATCTGCGGGAAATAAATCCGCCGTAGATTTTATAAGAAGCGATAAACATAATGATTGCAAAAACAATAAGAGCAATTCCACTCATTACTTTTCTCTTTTATAATTTAGAAATTACCGCATCAGTTATTTGTTGAGTTGAAGCAGCGCCTTTTTCAAAAACATCTGAGCCGCCTCTTAGTTTTAACATATCGTATGAGCAAACTTTTCCTTCTTCAATAACTTTTGCTATTGCATTACGAATTTTTGAAGCAGTTTCTTGTTCGCCAATATGATCTAACATCATACACGCGCTCAAAAACATAGCAATGGGATTAACGATTGAAGGTTCCAATTTTTCATATTTTGGCGCTGAGCCGTGAGTAGGTTCGAAGACCGCTACTTCTTCCCCGATATTTGCACTGCAGGCAAAACCAAGCCCGCCGACTAAACCAGCGAAACCGTCGCTGATAATGTCGCCAAACATATTTTCTGCAACTATTACTCTATAATCTTCTGGGTTCTTTGTAAGCCACATCATAAGTGCATCAATGTTTGTATCCCATAATGGAATGTTTGGGTACTCGGTAGCAATTTCTTTGGCAATTTTTAACATCATGCCGGAGGTTTCACGCAGAACATTTGGCTTTTCGCAAAGAGTAACATTTTTATATCCAAACTTTTTTGCATACTCAAAAGCAGCTCGTATTATCCTTTCGCTCGCTTTCTTTGTAACGATACGCGTAGATATTGCCATCTCTTCACTTGGAACATGAGAAAATGCTTTCATCTTTGGATGAGTATCGAGCGCTTCGCGTATTTGTTTGGACGGATTTGTCCATTCAACGCCTGCATACAAACCTTCTGTGTTTTGTCTAAATATTACAGCGTTCACAAAAGGTTCTTCGTAACTGCCATTGCTGCTTTTACGTATAAAATTTAACGGATTGCCCTTAAAAGAAATGCAAGGGCGTATGCATATATCTAGATTGAAGTGTTGGCGAAGTTCAACGATTGGCGAAAAATAAACGAGTCCTTTTTCTTTAAGAAAAGGTTCAAGTTCTTTTTCTGCTTCAATATTTGATTTGCTTGTGATAGCGCCAAAGAGCGCAAGCTTGTGTTCAGCAATCAGATCGATTGTACGCTGCGGTAATGCGTCTCCTTCTTTGCGCCAAAAATCCCATCCTATATCGCCATACAAATAATTTGCTTTGAATTCTGCTGCTTCAAGTAATCTTATCGATTCTGGCAGCACAACTTTTCCAATTCCATCGCCTGGAAGCGCTACTATTGTTCTCATAATCTCAATCTGATGTTATCTAAAAATTTGTTTGCAACTTAGATAGAAGGAAAGAATTTGGCAACTTGCCGCCAATTAAAATTCTTTTCTACGATTATATTACGGCGGGTTTCAGAAAAAATTATGAAAGAGAAAAGTTTTTTACAGAAACAGAGAACGTAAAAATTATTTTAAAGAATTAGCAAACCACTTTACGCAGTCCCGACTTATATGTAGACGAAGAATTTCAAAATTTTCAATAAAATAATTTTCTACATACAAGTCGGGAGAAAAATTGATGGCGCAAGAAAAATTGCTATACAGATATTTCACGCTTGCTTCTTCATCAATAAATTGTAAATAAACATTAAAACTGTTGCTAACATTCCAATTCCGAAAAGCGTCAGAAAGATCAAGCCAGGCGTTTTTGCTACTGTTGAAAATGTATGGTAGATCCATCCTCCGAGCGTTCCGCCAAAGCCCCAAGCAATAGCAATTGGCAAAAAGGCATATCCTTGGAACAATGCAGCTTGCCCTTTGGGCGCGAGATTGGCAATGTATTCGTAAAAACGGGGCGCTTGTGTTTGTTCACCAATCGAAAAAATAAAGATCGCAATCATTATCAATGGTATGCCTAGCGAAATTTTTGTCCATCCAAAAATATCGATGTAAGTGCCTTGCGTCATAGGCACAAAGAAAAACAAGAACAGCCAGCTGAGCGCTGCGAGTATAAATCCGATCATTATTGCATTTTGTGTTGAGATATTTTTTGTTAGACGGTTTATTGGTATTTGAAACAGAATGATTGTCCACGCTCCTGTTGAGATGATGATTTCGATAGGAGAATCCGGCGAAATATAATCTGCTATATAAAATGGAATTACAATAAAGAACTGCCAGAAGATTATCCAGTAAAGCGAAAAGATTAAAAGAAAAGCGATGAATCTGAAATTTTTCAAAACAACAAAAAGATTTTTTGCGACTGTTAAAAAATCCTCTTTCTTCTCTTCGAGTTTAGCTTTAGGCTCTTTGAAAAAGATAAGTGTGCTCAAAAACATTAGAGCGCAGCTAACTGCAGAAACAACGTATACAAATTCAATTCCGAATGTATCCCGCACCATAAACGCCAAGAGCGGGCCTAAAGCTGCGCCGGTATTTACTAACCAATAATAAATTGCATAACCAAGAGATTTTGTTTCTGAACTTGATGTTAAAGCGATGGTTCCTAACACGCTCGGTTTAATGAATGAACCGCCTATAGCAGTAAAGATCAGAATTACGATCAGCAGCCAGTATGAATTAAAATTTTCGTAGAAACCGGAAAATAAATTCATTCCTGTAGAACCGATTAAAAAGTAGCCGATTGCAAGCACAAGAAAAGCAAAAGAGAAAGCTTTTCTAAAACCGAACTTATCTGCAAGCGCGCCGGCAAAGATAGGAAGCAAGTAGATCAATCCGCCGAAGATCGATGATAATTGTCCCGCCTCTATTTCATTAAACTTGAGATGGTCGCGCAAGAATAAACTTAAAATTGTTGCTTGACCGTAGTATGCTAATCTTTCGAATAGCTCCATAATATTTGCAACCCAGAAAGAGGGCTGAAATCCTTTCTTTACTTTTTGAAGTTCGGTTGAGATGCTCACAATAACTCCTTGTTATTTTTAAGTTGAGGCAAAATTAAACCAATTCTATGTAGTTATTCAAACACTATTTAGTTAATTTTCTCACAAAAAAAAATTCATATTATTTGAATGAAACGATTTGGAATGATAGGCGTTGCCGGTTATGTTGCTCCCCGGCATTTGAGAGCAATCAAAGAAACAGGAAACACTCTAATTGTTTGTTTTGACCCGCACGATTCAGTTGGAATAATCGATCAATATTTTCCACATGCTGATTACTTTCAAAGTTATGAAAGATTTGAAAGGAGCTTATCTAAGCTTTCACTTTTGCCAGAAACAAAATTGGATTATTTAACAATTTGTTCTCCTAATTATCTTCACGATTCTCACATAAGGTTAGCGTTAAATTACGGTATTGATGCAATCTGCGAAAAACCACTTCTGCTTTTTCCCGGCAATCTTGATGTTTTACAAGAACAAGAATCTAAAAGCGGCAAAAAAGTTTATACCGTAATGCAGCTGCGCAATCATCCTTCAATAATATCTTTGAAAGAGAAGTTGAGTAGAGACAACTCCGGAAAGAAAAAGAAAGTAATTCTTACTTATATAACGCCAAGAGGCAATTGGTACCATTATTCATGGAAAGGGGAGAAGGAAAAATCGGGCGGCTTAGCCGCTAATATTGGAATTCATCTTTTTGATTTGTTGATCTGGTTATTCGGAACGGTGAAATACAGCGAAATAAATTTTTCTTCAAATACTAAAATGGCGGGGTATTTAGAATTAGAGAATGCAGAAGTAAGTTGGTTTTTATCGATCGATAAAAATGATTTATTGAAGGAAGATGTTCAAAAAAAATCTTTTAGAATATTGAAGATAGATAATGAAGTTTATGAATTTTCCGAAGGGTTCGCCGATCTTCATACAAAAGTTTATGAAGAAATATTAGCTGGTAGAGGAATGGGAATTGATGATGCTCGTCCTTCAATTGAGTTAGTCTATAATATTCGCACTGCTCAGGCAATAAAAAATAGAGAGAACTTTCATTCTTACTTAAGAGGCATAGAATGAACTACTTCAAACACGAGTCGGCTTATATTGATGAAAACGTTCAGGTTGCCGAAGGGACAAAGATCTGGCATTTCTCTCACATTCAATCCGGTGCAAAAATCGGAAAGAATTGTGTGCTTGGTCAAAATGTTAATGTTGGCTCTAACGTTGTCATCGGAAACTTTGTAAAGATTCAAAACAACGTCTCGGTTTATGAAGGGGTTACGCTTGAGGATTATGTATTTTGCGGTCCATCTATGGTATTTACAAATATTACAGATCCTCGTTCAAAGTATCCGCAGGCAGAATCCAAATATTACCAAAAAACTTTAGTGAAAGAGGGCGCTTCGCTTGGCGCAAACTCAACAATACTTTGCGGAATAACGATTGGCAAATATGCTTTTGTTGGGGCGGGCGCTGTAGTAACAAAAAATATTCCCGACTATGCTCTTGTTGTTGGCAATCCTGCACGTCAAATTGGCTGGGTAAGCGAAGCCGGAACTAAATTGGTTTTTGATGAAAATGGTTTTGCATTCTGTAATAAATCAAATAAAAAATATCTGCTTGAAGATGGTTTTGTTAAAGAAGCAGATTGATGTTTCAAATCTTTAGAACAATTTTGTTTTCAATACATGAACTATTCTTGCTTGTAAATTTCAACCTATCTATTAAGATTAATACCATTACTCATTAAATGTGCTCTACATCAACTGTGTTGGTTTTTGGTTGTTACCATCCAAATTTTTCCTTACTTTAAATTCGATTTCAGTCCAGTTAGTAGGAAATTCTTCTCCGCTGTAAAATAACATTCTTGCATAGATCATTCCAACTCTATTTGCTGTCCAGTATGTAAATAAAATCAGATCCTAAAAAATGAGGAGCCATGAATAGTAAGGTACAACTTACGATGTTATTCATTCTTTTCTGTTCATTTTCAATTCTTTCTTAAACAATAACATCAAAAGAAACCGGGGCGCCTGGGAAGATGCCAACACGTGGATTGGGGGAGTTATACCAACACAAGATAATGATGTTGTGATAAGTGGAACTGTGTCAATCACTTCCTCAGGAAGAAAGTGTAAAAACCTTACTGTTAATGCCGGCAAGGTTCTTCAGAATGGAGGCGGGTTAGAATTTTTAACTGCATCATTTGTTGGTAACGTTACAAATAATGGCACAATACGTAACAATCCAACAACGGGAAGATTGGAGTTAGTTGCAATTACCCTTTCACCAATCAAAAAAAGGAGGGTCTTATGAAAAACTTTCTTTTGCTCCGTCTCTGGCGGACTGGCTTATTCTTCTGCGTACTGCTGCTTTGGCAACCAGTATCGCAAGCTCAGTGGATACAAACCAACGGCCCCTATGGCGGGATAGTAACCACTCTTGCGGTCAGTGGTACGAACATCTTTGCGGGGATTTCGAACGGCGGCGCCTTTCTATCGACCAACAACGGCACAAGCTGGACTGCGGTCAATACCGGCTTGACGAGTGATGATGTTTGGGCTCTTGCGGTCAGTGGTACAAACCTCTTTGCCGGGACTTGGGGTGGCGGCGTATTTCTTTCCACAAACAACGGCACAAGCTGGACTGAGGTCAATACCGGCTTGACGAATACAATGGTTCGGGCTCTTGCCGTCAGCGGCATGAATCTCTTTGCCGGGACTTGGGGTGGCGGCGTCTTTCTATCGACCAACAACGGCACAAGCTGGACTGAGGTCAATACCGGCTTGACGAATACAATGGTTCAGGCTCTTGCCGTCTCGGGCACGAATCTCTTTGCCGGGACTGATGGCGGCGGCGTCTTTCTATCGACCAACAACGGCACAAGCTGGAGTGCGGTCAATACCGGCTTGACGTATACTTCTGTTCAGGCTCTTGCCGTCTCGGGCACGAATCTCTTTGCCGGGACTTTTGTCGGCGGCGTCTTTCTATCGACCAACAACGGCACAAGCTGGACTGAGGTCAATACCGGCTTGCCCTACACGTCTGTTAGGTCTTTTGCCGTCAGCGGCACGAATCTCTTTGCGGGGACTGAAGGAGGCGGCGTATTTCTTTCCACAAACAATGGAACAAGCTGGACTGCTGTGAATTCCGGCTTGACCAACACTTCTGTTTATGCTCTTGCGGTCAGCGGCACGAACATCTTTGCGGGGACTTATGGCGGCGGCGTCTTTCTATCGACCAACAACGGCACAAGCTGGAGTGCGGTCAATACCGGCTTGACGTATACTTCTGTTTATGCTTTTGCGGTCAGCGGCACGAACCTTTTTGCGGGGACTAATGGCGGCGGCGTCTTTCTATCGACCAACAACGGCACAAGCTGGACTGCTGTGAATACCGGCTTGACCAAGACTAGGGTATATTCTTTTGCGGTCAGTGGGACGAACATCTTTGCGGGGACTGGCAACGGCGGCGTATTTCTTTCCACAAACAATGGAACAAGCTGGGCGCATACCGGCTTGTCCTATTCTAGTGTATATTCTTTTGCGGTCAGTGGTACGAACATCTTTGCCGGGACTTGGACCGGCGTCTTTCTTTCCACAAACAACGGCACAAGCTGGACTGCAGTCAATACCGGCTTGACGAATACCGATGTTCGGGCTCTTGCTCCCGACTTGTCGGGAAATCTCTTTGCCGGAACTTATGGCGGCGGCGTCTTTCTATCGACCAACAACGGCACAAGCTGGACTGCGGTCAATACCGGCTTGACGAATACAATGGTTCGGGCTCTTGCCGTCTCCGGCATGAATCTCTTTGCCGGGACTTGGACCGGCGTCTTTCTTTCCACAAACAACGGCACAAGCTGGACTGCAGTCAATACGGGCTTGACGAATACCGATGTTCAGGCTCTTGCCGTCTCGATCACCAATCTCTTTGCGGGGACTAATGCCGGCGGCGTATTTCTTTTCACAAACAATGGAACAAGCTGGAGTGAGGTCAATACCGGCGGCTTGACCAACACTTCTGTTTGGTCTCTTGCGGTCAGTGGTACAAACCTCTTTGCGGGGATTGGGGGTGGCGGCGTATGGCGGCGACCGCTGTCGGAGATGATTACGTCAGTGGAAAAGCTCACAACTGAAGTGCCGGCGCATTTCAGTCTTGGGCAGAACTATCCCAATCCGTTTAATCCAACTACCAGAATTAAATTTGCGATACCCGAAAACTCTAAAGTTACTTTAGAGGTATTTAACGCCTTGGGAGAAAAGGTTAGACAACTATTCAACACCTATTTGGATGCCGGTTTTTACGAGATGGAATTTCATGCCGAAGGATTAGCTTCCGGCGTTTATTATTATATGCTAAAAGCAAATAATTACGTGATGGCAAAAAAGATGCTGCTGTTAAAATGACAATCATAAGCTGTTCATTATTATTGAGAAGAGCATCAACCCGGCTTGATGCTCTTCTGGAAAAGGATTGCTTATAATGTATATTATAGGAAAGCAACGGGAAGATTGGAGTTAGTTGCAATTACCCTTTCACCAATCAAAAAAAGGAGGGTCTTATGAAAAACTTTCTTTTGCTCCGTCTCTGGCGGACTGGCTTATTCTTCTGCGTACTGCTGCTTTGGCAACCGGTATCGCAAGCTCAGTGGATACAAACGAACGGCCCCTATGGCGGGATGGTCACCACTCTTGCGGTCAGTGGTACGAACATCTTTGCGGGGATTCATGACGGCGGCGTCTTTCTTTCCACAAACAATGGAACAAGCTGGACGAATACCGGCTTGACCGACAAGTTTGTTAATGCTTTTGCGTTCAGCGGCACGAACATCTTTGCTGGGACTCATGGCAACGGCGTCTTTCTTTCCACAAACAATGGAACAAACTGGACTGCTGTGAATACCGGCTTGACGAATGCTTATGTTCAGTCTCTTGCGGTCAGCGGCACGAACCTCTTTGCGGGGACTTGGGGTGGCGGCGTCTTTCTTTCCACAAACAATGGAACAAGCTGGACGAATACCGGCTTGGCCGGCGGTGATATTGTGTCTTTTGCAGTCAGCGGGACGAACCTCTTTGTGGGAACTTGGGGCTACGGCGTCTTTCTTTCCACAAACAATGGAACAAGCTGGACTGCTGTGAATACCGGCTTGAACTACACTCGTGTAAATTCTCTTGCGGTCAGCGGCACGAACCTCTTTGCGGGGACTTGGGGTGGCGGCGTCTTTCTTTCCACAAACAATGGAACAAGCTGGACGAATACCGGCTTGGCCGGCGGTGATATTGTGTCTTTTGCAGTCAGCGGGACGAACCTCTTTGTGGGAACTTGGGGCTACGGCGTCTTTCTTTCCACAAACAATGGAACAAGCTGGACTGCTGTGAATACCGGCTTGACGAATGCTTATGTTCGGTCTCTTGCGGTCAGCGGCACAAACATCTTTGCCGGGACTAATGTCGGCGTATTTCTTTCCACAAACAATGGAACAAGCTGGACTGCTGTGAATACCGGCTTGACCAACACTTCTCTTCGGTCTCCTATTGCGGTCAGTGGTACGAACCTCTTTGCGGGGACTAATGTCGGCGTATTTCTTTCCACAAACAATGGAACAAGCTGGACTGCTGTGAATACCGGCTTGACCAACACTCGTGTAAATTCTCTTGCGGTCAGTGGTACGAACCTCTTTGCGGGGACTGATGGCGGCGGCGTCTTTCTTTCCACAAACAATGGAACAAGCTGGAGTGCGGTCAATACCGGCTTGACGAAAATGTTTGTTAATGCTCTTGCAGTCAGCGGCACAAACCTTTTTGCCGGGACTGATGGCGGCGTCTTTCTTTCCACAAACAATGGAACAAACTGGACTGCTGTGAATACCGGCTTGACCTACACTCATGTTTGGTCTCTTGCGGTCAGCGGGACGAACCTCTTTGCGGGGACTTCTGGCGGCGGCGTCTTTCTTTCCACAAACAATGGAACAAGCTGGGCGCATACCGGCTTGAACTACAATCGTGTTTTGTCTCTTGCGGTCAGCGGCACGAACCTCTTTGCGGGGACTGATGGCGGCGGCGTATTTCTTTCCACAAACAATGGAACAAGCTGGACTGCGGTCAATACCGGCTTGACGAAAATGTTTGTTAATGCTCTTGCAGTCAGCGGCACGAACCTTTTTGCCGGAACTTTGGTCGGCGGCGTCTTTCGTTCCACAAACAACGGCACAAGCTGGAGTGAGGTCAATACCGGCGGCTTGGCCAACACTTCTGTTTGGTCTCTTGCGGTCAGTGGTACAAACCTCTTTGCGGGGATTGGGGGTGGCGGCGTATGGCGGCGACCGCTGTCGGAGATGATTACGTCAGTGGAAAAGCTCACAACTGAAGTGCCGGCGCATTTCAGTCTTGGGCAGAACTATCCCAATCCGTTTAATCCAACTACCAGAATTAAATTTGCGATACCCGAAAACTCTAAAGTTACTTTAGAGGTATTTAACGCCTTGGGAGAAAAGGTTAGACAACTATTCAACACCTATTTGGATGCCGGTTTTTACGAGATGGAATTTCATGCCGAAGGATTAGCTTCCGGCGTTTATTATTATATGCTAAAAGCAAATAATTACGTGATGGCAAAAAAGATGCTGCTGTTAAAATGACAATCATAAGCTGTTCATTATTATTGAGAAGAGCATCAACCCGGCTTGATGCTCTTCTGGAAAAGGATTGCTTATAATGTATATTATAGGAAAGACGTAACAATCCAACAACGGGAAGATTGGAGTTAGTTGCAATTACCCTTTCACCAATCAAAAAAAGGAGGGTCTTATGAAAAACTTTCTTTTGCTCCGTCTCTGGCGGACTGGCTTATTCTTCTGCGTACTGCTGCTTTGGCAACCGGTATCGCAAGCTCAGTGGATACAAACGAACGGCCCCTATGGCGGGATGGTCACCACTCTTGCGGTCAGTGGGACGAACATCTTTGCGGGAATTGATGGCGGCGGCGCCTTTCTTTCCACAAACAATGGAACAAGCTGGACTGCTGTGAATACCGGCTTGACCAACAAGTCTGTTTATGCTTTTGCGTTCAGTGGGACGAACATCTTTGCGGGGACTTATGGCGGCAGCGTATTTCGTTCCACAAACAATGGCACAAGCTGGACTGCTGTGAATTCCGGCTTGACGAATTCTTATGTTTTGTCTCTTGCGGTCAGCGGAACGAACATCTTTGCGGGGACTGATGGCGGCGGCGTCTTTCTTTCCACAAACAATGGAACAAGCTGGACTGCTGTGAATACCGGCTTGACGAATTTTTCTGTTTGGTCTCTTGCGGTTAACGGCACGAACATCTTTGCGGGGACTCTTGGCCACGGCGTCTTTCTTTCCACAAACAATGGAACAAGCTGGACTGCCGTCAATACCGGCTTGACGGATGCTTATGTTTGGGCTCTTGCGGTCAGTGGGACGAGCCTCTTTGCGGGGACTTATGGCGGCGGCGTATTTCTTTCCACAAACAATGGAACAAGCTGGACTGATGTGAATTCCGGCTTGACCAACACTTCTCTTCGGGCTCTTGCGGTCAGTGGTACGAACATCTTTGCGGGGACTTATGGCGGCGTATTTCTTTCCACAAACAATGGAACAAGCTGGACTGCTGTGAATTCCGGCTTGACCAACACTCGTGTTTGGGCTCTTGCGGTCAGTGGGACGAACCTCTTTGCGGGGACTGATGGCGGCGTATTTCTTTCCACAAACAATGGAACAAGCTGGACTGCTGTGAATACCGGCTTGACCTACACGTCTGTTAGGTCTCTTGCGGTCATCGGCACGAACCTCTTTGCGGGTACTGAAGGCGGCGGCGCCTTTCGTTCCACAAACAATGGAACAAGCTGGACTGCTGTGAATACCGGCTTGACGAATACTTATGTTTGGTCTCTTGCGGTCAGTGGTACGAACATCTTTGCGGGTACTGAAGGCGGCGTATTTCTTTCCACAAACAATGGAACAAACTGGACTGCTGTGAATACCGGCTTGATGAATTTTTATGTTCATGCTCTTGCGGTCAGTGGTACGAACCTCTTTGCGGGGACTTGGGGCGGCGTCTTTCTTTCCACAAACAATGGAACAAGCTGGACTGCTGTGAATTCCGGCTTGACGAATTCTTATGTTTTGTCTCTTGCGGTCAGTGGTACGAACATCTTTGCGGGGACTGATGGCGGCGGCGTATTTCTTTCCACAAACAATGGAACAAACTGGACTGCTGTGAATACCGGCTTGACCTACACTCGTGTTTTGTCTCTTGCGGTCAGCGGCACGAACATCTTTGCGGGGACTTTGGGCGGCGGCGTATTTCTTTCCACAAACAATGGAACAAGCTGGGCTGCTGTGAATACCGGCTTGACGAATACAGTTGTTCTGGCTCTTGCCGTCTCGGGCACGAATCTCTTTGCCGGGACTGGGGGCGACGGCGTATTTCTTTCCACAAACAATGGAACAAGCTGGACTGCTGTGAATACCGGCTTGACCAACACTAGTGTTTGGGTTTTTGCGGTCAGTGGTACGAACCTCTTTGCGGGGACTGAGAGTGGCGGAGTCTGGGGGCGTCCGCTGTCGGAGATAACCACGTCTGTGGAAAGGCTCTCGACTGACCTGCCGACAGATTTCAGTCTTGAGCAGAACTATCCGAATCCGTTTAATCCAACTACCAGAATTAAATTTGCGATACCCGAAAACTCTAAAGTTACTTTAGAGGTATTTAACGCCTTGGGAGAAAAGGTTAGACAACTATTCAACACCTATTTGGATGCCGGTTTTTACGAGATGGAATTTCATGCCGAAGGATTAGCTTCCGGCGTTTATTATTATATGCTAAAAGCAAATAATTACGTGATGGCAAAAAAGATGCTGCTGTTAAAATGATAATCATAAGCTGTTTATTATTATTGAGAAGAGCATCAACCCGGCTTGATGCTCTTCTTTTACTTTACTTACCTAACGAATAACCGCAAAAAAAATTAACTTGTTAATCAGTATTCACTTAATTTTGAGCCACGAATTATTATAACCTATGGAGTTAAAAATGAAAGTTCCTTTGCTTGATTTGAAACCGCAGTATCATTTGTTAAAAAAAGAAATTGATGAAGCACTTCAGCGCGTAGTCGATTCACAATATTTTATAATGGGTCCCGATGTTGCAGAACTTGAAAAAGAAATTTGTAATTATCTCAATTGCAAATACGCAGTAGGAATTTCTTCCGGAACAGACGCTTTGCTGCTTGCTTTGATGGCAATTGACTTGCAGCCTGGCGATGAAGTAATTGTACCAACTTATTCTTTCTTCGCTACGGCTGGAGTTGTTGCAAGATTAAATGCGGTTCCGGTCTTTACTGATATTGACCCTGTTACATTTAACATTGATCCAAAAGATTTTGAAAGTAAAATCACTCCAAAAACAAAAGCTGTAATTCCTGTTCATTTATACGGACAAAGCGCTGAGATGGATGAAATAATTACCATTGCCATGAAGAATAATATTAAAATTATTGAAGACGCAGCTCAGGCAATTGGGACACAATATAAAGATGGTAAATATGTAGGAACGATTGGCGACATTGGCTGCTTCTCGTTTTTCCCGAGTAAAAATCTTGGCGGGTTTGGGGATGCGGGAATCGTAACAACCAATAGCGAAGAACTCTATCAAAAGATGAAAATGATGCGCGTGCACGGAATGGAACCGAAATATTATCACAAAATTATCGGCGGTAATTTTAGATTAGATTCCATTCAAGCGGCTGTATTACGCGTAAAACTTCCTCACTTAGATTCTTGGTCAGCTAAGAGAAGAGAGAATGCCGATACATATTCAAAATATTTTGTTGAAGCCGGTTTAGCTGCAGAAGAGGGAAAATTGGTTTTCGATTCCGAGAATAAAGTATTACTGCCGAAAGCTGTTTATAAAAATTCCGGGTTTAAGAATCATCACATTTACAACCAATACATAATTAGAGTTGAAAAGCGGAATGGGCTTTGGGATTTCATGAAAAAGAAAGAGATCGGCTGCGAAGTTTATTATCCTGTTCCTTTTCACCGCCAAGAATGTTTTGCTTACTTGAATTACAAAGATGAAGATTATCCTATATCGAATTTTGCGTCTGAACATTCCTTAGCCCTTCCGATTTATCCTGAACTAACTAACGAACAAATAAAGTACGTTGTAAATTCGATTGCAGAGTTCATGAAAGGATAATACCCGGCATTTATGAAAAAGATTTTATCAATCAAAATAATGTTAAGGAAATATTCTTGAGCCAAACAAAAGTTGTGGTAACAGGCGGGGCAGGTTTTATTGGCAGCCACTTAGTTGAACATTGGGTTAATGTAGGAGCAGAAGTTCATGTAATTGATAATTTGCGCTCCGGATATTTATCTAACATCGAAAACTTTCCTCATGTGATTTTTCACTTCGGAAGTGTTACCGACCGTGATTTAGTCTTTAAGGTCTTAGAGGATTCTGAATATGTTCATCATCTCGCTGCGCTTGTCTCTGTGCCAGAATCGGTTGAAAAACCGGAAGAGTGTTACGAAATAAACGTTAAGGGGACAATAAATGTTCTTGATGCAGCAAAAAAATATAAAGTAAAAAAAGTTGTCTTAAGCAGTTCGGCTGCGGTCTATGGCGATAATATAGAATCTCCACAAGCAATTCATTTGAAGCCGGCTCCAAAAACACCTTATGCCTTCACTAAGCTTGAAGGAGAAAAGCTGTTAGAATATTACAATAAGATGCACGGTTTAGGAACTGTTTCGCTGCGTTACTTTAATGTCTACGGTTCGCGCCAAGACCCGAAAAGTCAATATGCGGCGGCTATTCCTATTTTTATTTCGCATGCTGTTAAGAATGAACCGATTATAATTTACGGCGATGGCGAGCAAACGCGCGATTTCATTCATGTAAAAGATGTTGTTAAAGCTAACATTCTTGCCGCTTCAAACCATAATGTAAACGGTCTGTTCAACGTTGCGCTTGGTAAAGCAACTTCTATAAATCAGATTGTTCAGACAATAATAAAAGAGACTAATAGTAAAAGTAAAATATTTTATGAAAGCGAAAGAACCGGAGATATAAAACATAGTCTCGCTTCTATTCAAGAAACAATAGAGCAGTTAAACTTTACTCCTCAATTCACGCTTGAAGAAGGATTAAAAGAAACAATAAGATTTTTTTCTAGTAGGAATTGAAGAATTGTTTGTAAAAATTTAGAATAAATTTGCGGAGTATTTTTTTGCGATAAGTTGCATTCATTTTATCAAAGCACTATTTTTGCTGCGCATTTAAAATAATTTTTCAAAATAGTATGGGCCCATAGCTCAGTTGGTTAGAGCAGCTGACTCATAATCAGCGGGTCGGAGGTTCAAGTCCTTCTGGGCCCACAAGTATATATAGCCGCAAAAAATGCGGCTTTTTTTATATGAATGAATCATTTGTTTTCATCAACAGAATCTGCGAATATTAAATTGAAATTCAAGAGAACGAAAAATGTTTGTAAGCGATAGTATATTTAGTAGAGTATGTTAGATCATCCCAATAAAGTAGGGAGGGAAAGTTCTTTAGGACCCCTAGACAGTTGCTATGCAAATTGGCGGAGAGAGTGGGATTCGAACCCACGGTACCCTTGCGAGTACACTACCTTTCCAGGGTAGCCAATTCAACCACTCTTGCACCTCTCCGTCTGAAAAATCTCTCGCAAATATATCAATAAATGTTAATACGGAAAAATTTGAAGACAATAACAATCAAAAAAATTTTTATTTTAGCGCAGCTATTTTGGAAAGGTGGCAGAGTGGCTGAATGCGGCGGTCTCGAAAACCGTTTCCCGAAATTTTCGGGACGGGGGTTCGAATCCCCCCCTTTCCGCATGTATTATTCTTACATCTTAAAAAGTCTTAAAGATAATTCTTTTTATTATGGTTCTACTTCTGATCTTGAAAAACGTTTAAGTGAACATAATAAGGGTAAAGTAAAATATACAAAAAGTCGATTTCCATGGGCAGTACATTATTATGAAAAATATAATACACGTTCTGAGGCGGTCAAAAGAGAATTATTTTTTAAATCAATAGATGGATATCGTTGGTTGAAAGAGAATAAAATTATATAGTGACGGGGGTTCTGCCAAAGGCATCCCTTTGGGAGAATCCCCCCCTTTCCGCATCTATTATTCTTATATCTTAAGAAGTCTTAAAGATAATTCTTTTTATTATGGTTCTACTTCTGATCTTGAAAAACGTTTAAGTGAACATAATAAGGGTAAAGTAAAATATACAAAAAGTCGATTTCCATGGGCAGTACATTATTATGAAAAATATAATACACGTTCTGAGGCGGTCAAAAGAGAATTATTTTTTAAATCAATAGATGAATATCGTTGGTTGAAAGAGAATAAAATTATATAGTGACGGGGGTTCTGCCAGAGGCATCCCTTTGGGAGAATCCCCTACGTTGTCCGCTTAAATGTTCAGCTGAATCAAAAAATTGTGTTTGATGATATCATCCGCGAGCGCGTTGAGTTCGACAGCGGCAATATTGATGATCAGGTGTTGATAAAAAGCGACGGCTACCCTACTTATCATTTGGCAAATGTAGTTGATGATCATTTGATGCAGATAAGTCATGTTATCCGCGGCGAGGAATGGCTCTCATCCACGCCCAAACATGTTTTGTTGTACGATGCTTTCGGATGGGAAAGACCAAAGTTCGCACACTTGCCGTTACTGCTCAATCCCGATAAATCAAAACTTAGCAAGCGGCAAGGCGATGTTGCCGTTGAAGATTACCGCGATAAAGGATTTTTGAAAGACGCTCTCGTAAACTTTGTTGCCCTTCTCGGATGGAACGCCGGAGACGATAAAGAATTTTATTATATGAACGAATTGATTGAAAAATTTTCGCTTGAACGTGTTAACAAATCCGGTGCCGTTTTTAATCTACAAAAATTGAACTGGCTCAACGCCGAACATCTGCGAAAACTTTCTGATGAACAATTATTAGTTTTACTCAAAGAAGAAATTTTGCATTCTGAGTTCAGCTCTCTGAACTTAGCTGACGAACATTTACTACTTATCATTTTCGCTATGAAAGAGCGTGTAAGTTTTATAAAGAAATTCATAACAACTTGCCGTTATTTTTATGAAGTACCGGAAGAATACGAACAGAAATCAATCGAGAAAAATTGGAAGCCGGAAAAACCCGAACAGTTAATGAAACTTCGTAATTCTTTTGCCGTTCTTCAAAATCCGACAAAAGAAGATTACGAACTTGCACTTGCAAATACTGCACAAGAATTAAATGCTGGCAAAGGCAAATTGATTCATCCGCTTCGCCTTGCTGTTTCCGGGCAAAGCACCGGACCCGGAATGTTCGATCTGCTTTTTATTCTCGGCAAAGATGAAGTTCTAAAACGAATTAACTCCGCAATAGAAAAAATTAGCCTTAAATGATTTTCTCTGTGTAACTCTGTGACATCTCTGTGCTCTCTGTGTTACTCTTTTTAATTCAGAAGTAATCACAGAGCTCTCCAGTGATTTTTGTTTTTGTCTCCCCACATTTTTTGCGTCCTTTAAAGAGTAGCTGCGTCTATAGCGTAGAAGAATATTTTCCTCATCACAAAACTAAGAGGCAAAAAATGATTGCGAGAGTTTGGAAGGGTACGACAACCGAAAAAGATACCGAAACATATCTTCAATATTTGGAAGAGACCGGATTGAAAGATTACAGAAAAACCGATGGTAATCTCGGCGTTCAATTATTGTTAAAAACTGAAGACGGCATCAGCGAGTTTGTAATAATTTCTTTGTGGGATTCGTTCGATTCAATTCGTAAATTTTCCGGTAGAAATATTAACAAAGCCAGATATTATCCGAAGGATAAAAAATACTTGCTGAAACTTGAGCCGAACGTTTCACATTACACTGTAACAAATTTACTCGGCATCAAAGCGGAAAATCTGAACTGTTGTTGATACGGCACAATAATAAGCAATTGATATTGTACAAATTGCGGTTAAAGCCGTTTCAGACTTTTTTATTTATGCCACGAGATAAAGAGCTTGTTGCTTAACTTAAATTTTGTTTTCCCTTTGCGACCTTTGCGTTAAAATCTTTTAACCGCAGAACCCGCGGAGAAGTCGCAGAGTGCGCAGAGAGTTTTGCAACAGGCTCTAAAGGCCGTGGCAATTAAAGAATGACCCAATATTAATTTTGCGCAACTTCAGTAAATAAAATAAGCGGATAAATATGAACATAACCGAACAAAAATTGATTCCAACTACCGAAAAAATTTGGAAAGAATTTTACGATAAACTGCGAAGCTTCGTACAGCTTCGTGTATCAGCAAAAGACGATGCCGAAGATATTGTTCAGGAAGTTTTCGTCCGTATTCATAACAAAATCGATACTCTCAAAGACAACCAAAAATTAGAAAGCTGGATATATCAAATAACACGAAATGCGATAATAGATTACTACCGTAGCAAAAAAGAAAAAGTAGAACTTCACGATGATTTAGAAATTGATGAAGATTCCGAAAACGAAGCAATCAAAAGATTATCCCCGAGCATAATTAAAATGATCGACCATCTTCCCTACATTTACAAAGAAGCAATCATACTAACCGAATACAAAGGTTTGAAGCAGAAAGAACTTGCCGATAGCTTGGGAATATCATTAACCGGTGCCAAATCGCGTGTACAGCGCGGCAGAAAACTTCTAAAAGAAATGCTGCACGACTGCTGTGCATTTGAATTCGACAGCATCGGCAAATTGACCGACTTCAGTGGAAAATCCAAATGCTGCTCGCGCTTTGTTGAACTTCGCGGAAAGCTGTGATTCATTCCAAAAAATTATTTAGAGGTAAATGATGATAAAAGTTTGTGTTGCCGGCGCAACCGGAAATGTTGGAAGCATTCTTGCAAAAGAAATTAATAACTCACAGTTGTTTTCTTTAACCGAAGGGATATCGAAAAGTAATGCCGGAAAAAATCTCGGAAAAATTATTAATGAGCCCGGCATTAATTTGATACTTAAAGGGGACGTTGATGAACTGGAAAGCAAATCGGTTGATATTCTTATCGATTACACAACTCCCTCTTCCGTAAAAAGAAATGTTGAGATTGCGATATCGAAAGGGATTAATGTGGTGATCGGAACTTCCGGACTAACCGATGCAGACTACGAAGAGATAAATGAACTCGCACTGAAAAATAAAGTTGGCGCGTTTGCCGCCGGAAATTTTTCTATCACTTCTGCACTTATGCAATACTTTGCAAAAGTTGCCGCGAAGCATATTAACACATGGGAAATTATCGATTACGCGCCCGACACTAAAGTTGATGCACCGAGCGGAACGGCAAGAGAATTATCTTTTGAATTATCGAAAATAAAAAAACCGTCGTGGCGTGTGCCGGTTGAATCCAATATCGGTTTACGCGAAAGCAGAGGTGCGGAATTAAACGGCTCACAAATTCACTCTATCCGTGTACCGGGTTTTTATTCCTCATCGGAAATTTTTTTTGGTTTGGACGGAGAAAAATTAACTCTTCGTCACGACTCGATTAGTTACAAACCTTACGTACAAGGTACATTACTTGCCGCAAGCAAAGTTGTTGAATTTACCGGCTTGAAAAGAGGAATCATCTCTTTACTCGATATATGAAAATGGATAGTTATACAAAAAATCTTTTTACTTCGGATTTGTTTAGTATTGATGATTTTGTCTGCAGAAAAAACTTCTCCACAAATTTCGAAACCGAAATTTGCAATGATTACGAAATTAATTTTATCAGGAGCGGTTATTTCTCACTAAAAATCAGGAAGAACCATTTTGATATTTATTCCGAATATCTAATGCTTGGCAACGCCGGTGTAGGATATACCATTGAACAAGCGGAGAATATTACCAGCAAGACAACTGTATTGAAAATCAAAAAGGAATTTATAAGCGAAGTAAAAAATTATTATCAGGGAAAAATAAATAGTACAAAAAATTTATTTGGTAAAGATGAAAAAACTGTTTTTCCTTTTCCCGTACTTAAGACTTCACCGTTGCTTGCTTGCACACACCATTTAATCTTGAGTTCGTTAAACAACAAAACTCAGAAAGAATTCCTACTGAAGACCGAAGTATTACTTTGCGGTCTAATCGAAGATATATTCAAATCATTGTATTCCTATCGGAAGCATGAACCCGATAAACACAAATTAAATGAAAGGCATATCGAAATTATTGAGTTATCAAAAATATTTATCGAGAAAAATTTCAACAAAGAAATTTCACTTTCGGAAATCTCCGCAAGTTCTTTTTCAAGCCCGTTCCATTTCAACAGAATATTTAAAGAATACACGAACTTAAGTCCGTATTCATACTTGATTCAGTTTAGATTAAAATATGCTTCACTTCTACTCAGAGATACTAATTTATCTGTCACCGAAATATGTTACCGGAGCGGATTTAATAATTTTTCTCATTTCGTTTCTACCTTCACAAAATTTTTTAAGACAAATCCCCGTACTTACAGAAAATCCCGCACAGCACCACTGATTCAAATGTAATTTATTTGCATCACACCCTTCAATAAAAGAGCAATATTCCGAAAGTTTCGCTTACAGTTTCACTATATAATTGTACATCGTAAAGGGGGAGTTACATGAGAACAAAGCTGTACACGTTCATATTTCCGGTACTAAATGATGGAACAGCTTGCGTCCTTTTAAGCATCCTTCCGTCTATGAGAACAAAAAATCAATTATTAATGAAGGATGCAAAATGAAAGCAATTAAAAATCTTTTTCTAATTCTTTTTCTTTTGTTCGGAAAAATAATGGCGGGCAGTAATTCCTATGTTCAACCGGTGAAGAAAGCTCCAATTTTTGACGGCAAAGTTGATGAGATTTATAAATCGGGTGTTCTCTTCAATTTATTCAAACAACTCGAACCGGATATTTTTGCCGAGCCGTCGGTAAAAACAGAAATTTATTTCTTGTACGACGAGCAAAATATTTACATTGCCGGGAATTTATATCAATCGAAAAGCGAAATTAAATCGAGCAACGGCAGAAAAGATTCGCCGATAATTCTTGACGGCGATGCAATTGGAATTGTGATTGATCCGCTCAACAACGGCAACTCTGCATATTTCTTTTCAATTAATCCTACCAATGCAATTGTGGATGGAACACTCGATGCTTACGGCACGTGGGATTTCAAGTGGGATGCAATATTCAATTCAGCAACATCAGTCGAAGAAGATCACTGGAGTTTCGAATTCCAGCTTCCGCTTTCATCAATCAGTTTTCAGGATAAAGACGAACAAGATTGGGGCATAATGTTCAAGCGCGAATATGCCGCGAACAAAGAAATTATTTTGAGTCAGCTTGTCGATAAGAATCAGCCGTTCAGAGTAAGCGACTTTCGCAAAATACAAGGGCTTACCGGGTTGAAGAAAGAAACAAGTTTGTTCTTTACGCCCTACTCATTTTATTCCTTCAAAAATAATATCAGCGATAAACAAAGCGACGGCAAATTTAAATTTGGCGGCGAAGCGAAATATAATCCGCTCTCTTCAATGACAATTCTTGCAACGGTGAATCCCGATTTTGCGCAGATAGAAACCGATAGATTAATTATCAATGTTGATGATGTGCCGACTTCATATCCTGAGAAAAGACCTTTCTTCACAGAGTCGAGTGATTTGTATCCCGGACTTGCTGTCAACACAAGGAACATCGAAGATATTGATGTTGGAATCAAACTAAGAGATGTGCGCGATAATATTAAGTACGACATCACATGGGTTTTGGACAGCAAGCAAAATAAATGGTACACGGGCGATTTTAGATGGACCGACAACCTAACTTTTTATGTTGATTTGATCGGAGGGATCAAACAACAAAAAGAAAGAACCGATTACAACTTCACAACAAATTTAAGAACGTGGTTCTTCGATAAAAGATTAACCGCTTACACTTGGTTCGGAACAATAAATAAACAGAACGCAAAAAATGAATTTGAGTCTGTTAATTCAATCCGCTGGATAACACGTGAACTTACCGTTGCCGTTTGGAATCACTACAAAACAAAATACTACAATCCGAACATTACGGGACACAACACGCTTTCGAACGAAATACTTTTCGATTCATGGATTTCGTATTCATCAATTAACGAGAGCGGATTTTTTAGAGTCGTTACGCCGCAGATTAAAAATCAATATGCATCCCTCTATACAAATCCGGAATATTCATACGACTATTTAACACTTTCAGTAAACTCCACTTTGAATTTGGGGAATGCGCTCGGCAACTGGAATTTTGATGTGAGCTACTTCCCTTCCGCAAAAAAATACTTCCGGTACAGAAATACGGATGGATATTCGGAAGACAAAATATTTCAGGATGCCTTCAGTGATTTCGTTCTCATTGAACAAAACAAAGACGGCTTGCAAATAGACTTTAATTCCGATTACTCGAAAATTCTCGGCGCCAAATTTTCTTACGATAACCGGCAAGTTAGAAAATCCTCTGCCGATAATTTTTCCGGTGAAATTTATTGGAAGATTGCCCCGGCTTCAATTATAACTTATTCGATGGAATATATTAACCTTGGCGGTTCGGAATATCAGAATAAGTACAATCAAATAATTCATCGTGTTAAAGCAGAGTACAACATTACAGATAAAATCAATCTGCGCGGAATTGTACAATTGAATGATGTGGAAATGGAATCGCTTGATAATTATGAAAGCAGTAACCCGATTGTGAATTTCACTTTGTCATGGCAGTACATGGGCGGAAGTTACATTTATCTTGTTTACAACAAACAAGAATTAAATTGGAGCGATCAGAAAAATTCTTCAACAACAAAATTTAATGATCAGTCAATTACACTAAAGATCAATAATGTGTTTGATATTTATTAGTAGGTAGGAACAAGTGCACGACCCCGATGGTTTTTGTCAACCTTCGGGGTCTGCGTTATTCACAATTTGTTTTTGTTCTGTTGACAAAAAACAGAACTTCAATTAATTTACCCAAAGATTTTCAGGAACTAATCTTCCGCTCTGCCAAAGGCATCCCTTTGGGAGAATCCCCCCCTTTCCGCATCTATTATTCTTACATCTTAAAAAATCTTAAAGATAATTTTTTTATCGAACATCTAAAATTGCAATTAAAAATAAGCATAAGTAAATGCAAACCGACACTTAATATATTTTTTATTTGAACATTTTTTCAATCTCAAATTCAAAAAAAACTTGTGATTTTTGATCGGACTGCTTGAACTTTTCAAACTCGCTAAAACCCCAGCTTGCATCAATGTCGTTTTTATCTGCAACAGTTTTTAACCAATTCATTTCATACAAGTGTAAATCTTTATCGGCAAATGCAAGTTTAATTCCGTCTTTAATAAAGGTCTTTTGCAATTTCTTTTGTAGAAAATAGCCTTCAATTATAAATTTATTTTCAAGAAGTTGTCCAATCGTGCTATTGCAAAATCCTTGTTCAAATCTCAAAATATCTGACGGCTTCTTAAATATTGTTTTTTCTATTTAGAAATATTTATCTCATTTCCTATTAAGATTAAATCCCTTTAAAATATTTGCTTCTATCTTGAATTGTTAATTCCATGGAAGTTCCTAATTTATTGCTGAATAGTTTAAGAATATTTTATAATTTAGATGAGCAATCAAAAGAAACGATCCAAAATATTAAATAATAAATTTGGAGAAGAAATGGTTCAAAACAAAGAAGCATTTAATCCTGCAACTGGAGAGAAAATAGGATTTTCGATACTTCACACAGAAAATGATTTAAAGGAAATGATATCTCATGCTAGCGCAGCACAAAAACTTTGGGAACAATATTCAGTTGATGAAAGAGTTAAATGTGTATTGAAGATCAGAGATTATTTGGTAGAAGATGCAGTTCGAATTGCCGAAACAATATCTCGTGATAATGGCAAAACACGTATAGACGCTTTAGCAACTGAAGTTTTACCGGCAGCGATGGCTGTTTCTTATTACTGTAAAAATGCTAAGCGTTTTCTGAGCGATAAAAAATTAAGAGCAGGCAACGTTATACTTATTAACAAAAGAAGTAAGATTGTTCGCATTCCGTTTGGAGTTGTTGGAATAATTTCTCCCTGGAACTACCCATTTTCAATTCCATTCTCTGAAGTGGTGATGGGATTACTTGCCGGCAATGCAGTGATTTTGAAAACTGCATCAGAAACGCAGATGGTGGGATTAGCTTTAAAAGAAGCAATTGGATCTGCAAATCTTCCGAAAGGGATTTTTCAATTCATAAACCTTCCCGGAAAAATTGCCGGCGATGTTTTTCTTGAAAACGGAATAGATAAAATTTTCTTCACTGGTTCCGTTGCCTCCGGAAAATATTTAATGGAAAAAGCTGCAAAAACTTTAACGCCTCTTTGTTTGGAACTTGGCGGTAATGATGCAATGATTGTATGCGAAGATGCCGACCCTTACCGCGCCGCAATGGGAGCGTTGTGGGCTGGATTTCAAAATGCAGGGCAATCGTGCGGCGGCGTAGAGCGTATTTATGTTCACCAAAAAATTTATGATTTGTTCATGAACATACTCAGAGATAAAATTGAAAATATTCGCGTTGGGTACGATACCGACTTCAATGTTGATATGGGATGTATGACTACAGAGCGTCAGATTGAAACTGTGAACAAGCATATTGATGATGCGCTAAAAAAAGGAGCGAAATTATTTGCTCAATCAAAAAGTCCAACTGATCCTAAGTTGAAGAACTTTTTGCCCGCTACTGTTCTTACTGAAGTGAATCATAATATGGTAATTATGAAAGATGAAACATTTGGACCAGTCGTTGGCGTGATGAAATTCAATAACTATGAAGAAGCAATACTATTAGCAAACGATTCGTATCTTGGTCTTACTGGTTCAGTGTGGACGAAAAATCAAAAAAGAGGAGAGGAAATAGCAAGACAAATTAAAGCCGGAGTTGTTACTATCAACGATCACTTGATGAGTCATGGCTTGGCAGAAACGCCATGGGGCGGATTCAAAGAATCTGGCATTGGCAGAACACACGGAGAGTTCGGCTTCGATGAAATGACGCAGCCAATGGTGATTGTGAAAGATTATCTTCCATTCGCAAAAAGGAATTTGTGGTGGCATCCGTTCAGCAAAAATCTCTATCTTGGTTTAATTGGAGCGATAAATATGCTCTATAACAAAAACATTGTTCGAAAATTTTTAGGGTTGTTTTTATTATTTAAAATTGTCCCTAGGATATTTAAGAAGGACTGATATTTTATTTGTTTGCCATAATCTTGTATAAACTTTTTTCTAAATCTTCCGATAATTTAGAAAGATAATTTGGGAGGGCTAAAAATAGAAAAACAATAATTACTGATTATTCTTTATTGTTGAACGTTGCATCGGAAGGTATAAAATGCAGTTCCAAAATGATAGATTATTAGAAAGCCCTTCTTCAAGCGTTTCATCATCAGATGTGAAGGTGAATCTTATCGATTTATCATCGAACGTTTCTTCATTTAAGGAACAAAATATTTTAGAAATACGGCTGGCAGAAAGTGAAGCGAGATTCAAATCGTTAGTAGAAATCATATCTACACCTTGCGCATTGATTCGATGCAGCGACGGAAGAATAATTGAAGCCAATTCAAAGTGCTTAGAACTGTTTGGCATTGAAGAATCTGCGATTCAAGAAAAAAATTTTTGGAACTATTTTGTTTTTAATGAAGATATTGAAGAAATATTCAATTCGCTTATAGCAGAAACTAAAATGATCGATA
Organism: Melioribacter sp.; assembly: GCA_020723965.1. Lineage (GTDB taxonomy): Bacteria > Bacteroidota > Ignavibacteria > Ignavibacteriales > Melioribacteraceae > DYHW01. Next base: position 620,265 of record DYHW01000002.1, read on the forward strand.
AAGAATTTCAGCTCACTAAGGAAAATGGAGAATTTTTCTTGGCAGCTATTTCATCTAAGCTTACAAAATATAATTCTGATGATGTATTTGTAATGAGTTTTACTGATATATCAGAGAAAAAGAAGATCGAAGAAGAACGGGAACGACTGCTTGAAGAACTTGAAGTATCCAAGGAACAGATTGAAGAAGAAGCCGCTAAAATGGTACAGATCAATATCCAACTGGAAGAATCGGAAGAGAAATTAAAGAAATTGAATGCCGATAAAGATAAATTGTTTTCGATAATTGGACATGATCTTAAAAATCCGTTCTTTGTAATTTCTAGTTATGCCGAAATATTAAATGAAGACTATGACCATCTTTCTAACGATGAAAAACTCAATTTTATAAAAGTTATTGGAGAGACTTCCCATTTTGCGCATAAGCTGCTAGAGAACTTATTAGAGTGGGCTCGATCTCAAACCGGTAAAATTGAATATAAACCGGAACCACTTCAACTAAAAAAGATGATAAACAATTCAGTCCAATTATTAAGTTCGCAAGCGCAGAAAAAAAATATAAAGCTTTCTGCTGAGGTGAATCCAGCTTTTATGGTAAATGCAGATAAAAATATGTTAGATACTGTTCTAAGAAACTTGATTGCCAATGCGATTAAATTTACTCGTGAAGATGGAACTGTAGAAATTTTCGCATCGGAGGCGGGAAAGAATATTCAAATTACTGTTGCAGATACCGGGATTGGATTGAGCGATGAAGATAAAGAAAAGCTCTTTAGAATTGATGTAAATAATTCTGAGATTGGTAATTCAAAAGAGAAGGGAACGGGACTTGGACTAATTCTTTGCAAAGAATTTGTGGAAAAACATGGCGGAAAGATTTGGGTTGATAGTAAAGTAGGAAAAGGGAGTGAATTTAAGTTTACTATTCCCAAAATTTAGTCTATCACTTTTTCTTTTTTAGCTGTTCAAATTTTTCTTTGAATTTCTGAACAATTTTTTTTGCCCATAAAAATTCTGTTGCAAGAATTGATAACCCTGCCGGAATAATAATAAATGCCGGACCTGGCAGCGCGATCATCGCAATTCCAATTATAAGAATAGTAAAACCGATGATACCTATGATTACTCGTTTAAGTTGTTTGATTGTTTTTAGTATCATATTGACCAATAGATTAGTTGAAAAATGGGGTTTGATAAATTTGCGGAACGCATGCTATCAAACCCCATTAAAGTTTAGAACTTAGGCGTAACTCCCATATTGTAAAACATGAACGACCATAGATCAGTTGTTAACTCAATTGTTTTTGATGTGCTAGTTCCGGCGCCATGCCCAACTTTTGTTTCAATGCGAATGAGAGTTTGATTCTTGCCGCTGTTCATCTCTTGAAGCGTTGCAGCATACTTAAATGAATGAGCAGGGAAGACACGATCATCATGGTCTGCTGTAGTTACCATCGTAGCAGGATAGTTAACCCCTTTCTTTAAATTATGAAGAGGAGAATAGTTGATTAGATATTTGAATTGATCAGGATTATCGCTAGAACCATATTCAGGAACCCACGCCCAACCGATTGTAAATTTGTGAAAGCGCAGCATATCCATCACGCCGACTTGCGGGAAAGCAACTTTATATAGCTCTGGTCTTTGATTTATTACAGCGCCAATCAGTAAGCCGCCATTCGAACCACCTTGAACGGCAAGTTTATTTGGATTTGTGTATTTGTTCTTTATTAAATATTCTGATGCTGCAATAAAGTCATCAAAAACATTTTGTTTTTCATCAAGCATTCCGGCTTTATGCCACTCTTCTCCATATTCACTTCCTCCTCGTATGCAAGCTAAAGCATAAACAAATCCATTTTCAAGAAGTGGAATTCTAGCCACGCTGAAACTTGGGAGCATCGCAGCATTGAATCCGCCGTAGGCATAAAGTAGAGTTGGATTATCGCCGTTTAATTTTAATCCTTTTTTATGAACTATGAACAAAGGTACTTTTGTGCCATCTTTACTCTCATAAAAAATTTGTTTGGTCTCGTATTCATCAGGAAGGAACTTGACAGCGCTTTTTCGGAATAATTCCGATTTATTTTTCTTTACATCATACTTGTAAATTGTTGGCGGATAAGTAAATGAGGTAAATGTATAAAACGTTTCGAATTCGTTTTTCTTTCCGCCAAAACCACTTACAGTTCCTAGTGCAGGCAATTGAACGTCATACAAATATTTTCCTCCAGTATCGTAAACCGAAACTTTACTGTTTGCATCTTTTAAGTAAGTTACAAATAACTTTGCTCCGACAAGCGAAACATTTTGCATAACATCTTTCGATTCGGGTACGATAGTTTTCCAATTTTCTTTAGCAGGATTCTTGGGGTCAATCAAAACGAGTTTGTTGTTGGGCGCACCAAAATTTGTTGATACTAAGAGTTTATCTTCGAGATTATCAACAAATTCATATCGCGCATCTGGTTTGTTAATCAATTTTTCTATTTCACCATTTGCTGACAAATCTTTATACCAAATCATATTGTATGAAGAAGAACCTTCCCACACGGAAACGATCAAAAAACGTTCGTCATCTGTAACGCTGGCGCTAAATCCACGTTTAGGATTTTCTTTATCTTCCAAAACTAATTTGTCTTCAGATTGCAGCGTTCCTATCTTATGATAATAAAGTTTTTGGAATTCATTTTTGCCTTTTAATTCTTCGCCGGTTTTTGGTTCATCGTAACGTGAATAGAAAAAACCGTCTTTGTACCAGGCCGTGCTGCTGAACTTAGACCATTTTATAAAATCTTTAGTTAGTTGTTTTGAATGAATATCCATCACAAAAAATTCTCTCCAATCAGAACCGCCGCGTGAAATTCCGTAAGAGAAATACTTATTATCATGCGAGAAAGCTAAACCGGCTAAACTCACCGAACCGTCAGTCGATAGTTTGTTCGGGTCCAGCAAAACTTCCGGCGTTCCATTCAATCCTTTCTGAATATAGAGCACACTTTGCTCTTGTAATCCGTCGTTCTTGCTAAAGATATAATAATCTCCTTGCTTAAAAGGAGCGGAATACCTTTCATAATTCCATAATTCAGTTAATCTTTTCTTGATAGCGCCGCGATATGGAATTTGGGAAAGATATTCTTCAGTTACTTTATTCTGTGCTTCAACCCATGAAGCTGTTTCTGAAGAGTTATTATCTTCAAGCCATCGATACGGATCGGCAACTTTAACGCCGTAGTAATCATCAACATGATCAATTTTTTTTGTTTCAGGATATTTGATTTTTTGATTTTGCGCTTGGATTGAAACGAACGTCAACCCTAACAAAAGGAATAATTTTATTTTTTTCATTTCTTTTCCTCTTCTAATAATTATTGTTTTCCAATTTCGGTTCTTAAAATAGAATTCGTTGCTTTTAAAACCAAGTGTAATGCTTATAGATTGTATAGAAATAATTCACAAATCTGGCATAGAATTTATTTTGAAACAATTTAGGGGCGGAATATTGGCGGTATTTATCTGACAAATTTAGCCAGAAACTTAGTTTAACGAGATTTTTTTTACCCAATTAGTGGAATAGTTATTTTGATAAAGCTAAGTGTAAAGATGAATTTTATAATTCGATACTGTATTATTTTCATAAAATAAGGAAGTTTAAGCACGCTACTGATTGAGTTTGCTTAAGAAGGCAAACGTATCTATTTTTCTTTTGTAAATATTCCATTAGTTGGAATCTGAGCCGGCAAGAAATCTTAAATAAAGAATGAACAAATATTTTTTTCATTACTTATCAAAGAATATTCTTTGTTGGCACATTAAAAACAAAAACTAAATTCTATTAGAGGTTAATTTATGAGCAGCGGTAAAGCTTTTAATCCTTTCGAGATGGCACAAGCCCAATTCGACAAAGTTGCAGACATTCTCAATCTTGACGAAGCAACACGTGATCTTCTTAGAAACCCATTGCGAGAATATGTCTTTAGTATTCCGGTCAGAATGGATGATGGTAAAACAAAAATATTTAGAGGATTCAGAGTTCAGCATAACGACTCACGCGGACCAAACAAAGGTGGTATCCGTTTCCATCCGCATGAAACAATTGATACAGTGCGCGCACTTGCAATGTGGATGACTTGGAAATGCGCAGTTGTAAATATTCCTCTAGGTGGTGGAAAAGGGGGCGTAGTTTGTGACCCACATCATCTTAGTATGGGAGAACAAGAACAGATTTGCAGAGGTTGGGTGCGTCAGTTAGCAAAAAATGTTGGTCCATTACAAGATGTTCCAGCGCCTGATGTAATGACAAACGCACAGCACATGTTATGGATGCTTGATGAATTTGAAGCAATTTACGGCGCTAAATATCCCGGCTTTATTACAGGCAAACCAGTAGGAATGGGCGGTTCGCTTGGAAGAACTGAAGCAACCGGATACGGTGTTATTTATACTGTTCGCGAAGCTTTGAAAGAACTTGGCATTGCCCCGAAAGATACAACAGCTTCTGTTCAAGGATTTGGAAACGTTGCGCAATATGCAATCGAACTTTATCTCCAGCTTGGCGGAAAAGTGATTTGCGTTTCAAGTTGGGACCATGGTGATCAGTGTTCATATACTTACAAAAAAATGAGCGGAATTAACTTGCAAGAACTGTTGAAGATTACAGATAAGTTTGGCGGTATTGATAAAACTAAAGCTAAAGAACTTGGTTACGAGATACTTGATGGTGCAGCTTGGATTGAGCAAGATGTTGATATTCTTATTCCCGCCGCAATCGAGAATCAAATTAGAGAAGACAACGTTACAAAAATCAGTAAGAAAGTTAAAATAATAGCAGAAGGCGCTAACGGGCCTACAACTCCAGAAGCCGATAAAGTTATTCAAGAAAAAAGAATTTTTGTTATTCCGGATTTTCTTGCAAATGCAGGAGGCGTTACTTGCAGTTACTTTGAACAAGTTCAGAGCAATATGAATTACTTCTGGGAAAAAGATGAAGTGCTTAGCAAGTTGGATACTAAAATGACTGCAGCTTATTATGCTGTTAGCGAACTTGCAAAAAAGAAAAAACTTTATATGCGCGATGCTGCTTATGTAATTTCGATTAGTCGGGTTGCTCAAGCTTGTAGAGACCGCGGTTGGGTTTGATAGCAATTAGTTCATCTATTGCAGATTAGCTTTTAGCCGGAAATTGAAAGATAATTCAATCAGTTTCCGGCTTTTTAATTGTGAGGAAATATCATATGAATGGTTCGGAAGTGCAAAACAATACTCTCTCGCAGTTTGATCGTTTTTTTTTGAACCGGGTGATGACTTTACCAGTTTCAATGTTAGCTATTTTTCCATAAATTTTGATTGAGTAATGAAAATTCATTTGATCGCTTCTGTTCTCTTTATTGAAGAATGAAGTTTGGATGTATATAAAACAAACTCATACTAACGGTGGAAACAAACGCGGAGTTATAAAAAATGGAAGACGAAAACAAACTGCTTAACGATATATTTATAGAATTGAAAGAACGCGCCAAAGAATTAAGCTGTCTCTACACAGTTGAAGATTGTCTTAATCGGGCTGACATCTCTTTCCGTTTGGCGTTCCATACTGTAATAAATGCTATACCTGAAGCGATGAAGTACCCAGATATATGTAAAGCTAAATTAGTTTACGGCGATATTGTTTATCAAACCAGCGATTTTGAAGAATCAAAGTGGTTTATCAAATCAGATATATTAGTTCAAGAGGAAATAGTTGGACACATTGCAGTTTATTATTTAGAAGAGGCGCCTAATGCAGATATTGGTCCTTTCTTAAAAGAAGAAAAAAAATTACTCTATACTATTGCAGAACGGCTTGGTCACTTCATTCTTCATCAAAAATTGAAAACTCTATTTAAAGAAACAAAAGATTATAACAATTATGATAAGATAAAACATAAAGGTGAATGGAGAGTTGTTCTCGATATGATTCGCAGAACAGACCCCAATCTTTTTATGAGTCTGATGCGGAAAATGCTTCACCTTCTATGCTGGAAAGGGGTTGAAGAAGCTCAAATGTTGATGCGTCATACTAGTTTATCTCGTCAAGGTAGCGAAGAAGACCAACACTATGATGATAACATACCATTAAAGGCTCGTCGAATTGTCAATTATGATCAATACGTCGAATCGATCTTAAAATTAGCCAATGATCATTTGATGGATGATATTATACTTTCGAAAATTCAGAAGTGGATTCAGGAAGATAAATCCGGCGCGCTTGTTAGAGTTGTTGAAAATCAAGATACATCGTTAACTGATATTGCAGACGCTATTAGAAAATATTATCACATCGCACCGGAAAAATTTGAACTGCCTCCTTCTACAATAAAAGGGTTACGCGTCTCTTTACTGAGAAGATTTTTTACAGATCAGCTTGATTATATAAGTGTTGCTAAAGAATATGTTAAGCTTACGGATTTTTATAAACTAATAGATAGAATGATCTTTCCTTCCGGTTCGCACGGAAAGTTGGGCGGCAAAAGTGCCGGCGTGTTTTTAGCTTCTCACATACTTCAAAAAGAAGCAGAAAAGAATGAACTGTTGAGAGATATTAAAACACCTAAAACTTGGTATATCACATCAGACGGTATTCTTTACTTTATGCGGTATAATAATCTTGAAGAAGTTTTAGAACAAAAGTATAAAGAGATTGATGAAGTACGAATTGAATATCCTCATATTGTACAGCTATTTAAGAATTCAGAATTCCCGCCTGATATTGTAAAAGGTTTATCCGTTGCACTTGACGATCTTGGGGACAAACCTCTTGTTGTTCGAAGTTCAAGTTTGCTAGAAGACCAGATAGGCGCAACATTTTCCGGCAAATACAAAAGTTTGTTCCTTGCAAATCAAGGAACAAAGCAGCAGCGTCTTTTTGCTTTGATGGATGCCATTTCGGAAGTCTATGCATCAACATTCAGCCCAGATCCTATTGAATACCGCGCAGAACGCGGACTACTCGATTTTCATGAAGAGATGGGGGTGATGATTCAAGAAGTTGTAGGAACGCGTGTTGGGAATTATTGGTTGCCCGCATTTGCAGGCGTTGCATTTTGCACAAATGAATTTCGCTGGTCGCCGCGAATCAAACGCGAAGATGGTTTAGTGCGAATGGTGCCTGGACTTGGAACGCGAGCCGTAGACCGATTAAGCGATGATTATCCAGTGCTTGTTTCTCCTGGACAGCCAAACTTAAAAGTGAATGTCTCGCCCGATGAAATAAGAAGATATTCTCCCAAAAAAATTGATGTGATCAATCTTGCTACAAATGAGTTTGAAGCTATACCAATTTCTAAATTGATTGAAGAACACGGAGATGAGTATCCGCTCTTTGAACAGATATTTTCGGTACTAGATGCGAAAATGATACGCCAGCCAAATGCGCTTGATATGGATGATAATGGCAAAGAGTTTCTGGTAACTTTTGATGGCTTAATTGCAAAATCGAATTTCCTGAAACAAATTGATACAATTCTAAAAACACTTCAATCTAAGATCAAAACGCCGGTCGATGTTGAATTTGGTCATAATGGAAAAGATTTTTATCTGCTTCAGTGCCGCCCGCAAAGTTATTTCGGCTTTTCAAGCCCGGATATCATTCCCAAAGATCTGTCCGAAGAAAAAATCCTTTTCACAGCAAACAAATATATTTCCAATGGTAAAGTGCCGGATATTACTCACATAGTTTATGTTGATCCTCAAAAGTATTCTGAAATTTCAGATAGAAATAAAATGCTTTCCGTTGGTCGTGCTGTTAGTAAACTGAACAAAGTATTACCCAAAAGAAAATTTATTTTGATGGGACCCGGCAGATGGGGTAGCCGAGGAGATATCAAACTTGGCGTTAACATTACTTATTCTGATATTAACAACACGGCATTGTTGATCGAAATTGCTCGTAAAAAAGGAAATTATGTGCCCGATCTTTCTTTCGGCACCCATTTCTTCCAAGATTTAGTTGAAGCTGGAATCCGTTATCTTCCGCTTTATCCCGATGACAACGGTGTAATTTTTAATGAAGACTTTTTTACTAAATCTAAAAATGTGTTCCCTCAGCTCGTACCAGATTATCAATATCTCGAAGAAGTTGTGAAAGTTATTGATGTGGTAGGTGCCACTAACGGAAATATTTTGAAAGTGCTGATCAATGCTGAGCAGGATGAGGCAGTTGGAATAGTGTCGGCATCAATCGTGGGAAGTTCTATTGAAAAGGAAACTAAAGAGACGATCGAATATCATCCAACAGATTATTGGCGATGGCGGATGATAATGGCTGAAAGAATCGCCGCTGAAATTGAACCTGAGCGGTTTGGAGTAAAAGGCGTCTATCTGTTTGGCAGCACTAAAAATGCTTCGGCATCCCAAACAAGCGATATCGATCTTATTGTGCACATTGATGATGCGAAATGCAATTTAAACGAATTGAAACTTTGGTTTGAAGGGTGGGGGCTTGCAATGAGCGAAATGAATTTCTTACGAACTGGACACAAGACAAATAACATTCTTGATGTTCAATTTGTTACCGATGAAGATATAAGAAATCGGAATAGTTACGCGCTCAAAATAAATGCTATTACTGATGCGGCGAAACTTTTAAAAATGAAGTTACAGCCGCCAATAAGCTGATCGCCCTTCTTGATTTTTCTTTTAATTAAAATTAGAAACTAAATTTGAACTAACCATACTTATTAGAATTTATTATCTGATGTTTCGTAAATGAACTAATATTTCTCAATTTGTACCAGATCTTTTATCTCACGACAAGCTTGCTTGCTGCAAGCAAGTCAGTATCTTCAGAACAGCTATTCTCCCTAACAGCAGTTATTAAGAAGAATTAACTTGATAATTAGTATAAATAGTATAATTTTCGGTCAACAATTTTTAATGATTTGAAAAAAAATGCAGTCCGCAATCCATCATAGTCATCATCATTTTTCCATAATAATGGAAGCCGGAGCGCTATAACTAGTTTTATAAAATAAATCTGAACTTATATAACACCCCGCTTCCAACGGGGTTTTTTGTTTTAAAGGAGACGGTATGATAAACGGAAATTTGAAACTTGCTGTTCAAAAGAGCGGACGGCTCACGGAAAAATCTATGCAGCTTTTACGAACTTGCGGGTTGGATATCGAGAACTATTCCGATCGTCTTATAGTTTCAGCTCGGAATTTCGATTTGGACTTGCTCTTTCTCCGCGATGACGATATACCTGAATATGTTCAAGACGGCGTTGCAGATATCGGGATCGTTGGCGAAAATGTTGCTGTTGAGAAAGAAGCAGACGTTGAGATTATTAAAAAGCTTGGGTATGGAAAATGCAGATTGGTGATTGCTGTGCCGGAAGAAAAAAATATAATGAACCTTGATGAGCTTAACGGAAAGCGCATTGCAACCTCCTATCCAAAAATTCTTTCAAACTTTTTTGGCAACAATAAAATTGATGCAAAGATAATTCAGATCAACGGCTCGGTCGAAATTGCACCGTCTTTGGGGATAGCTGATTACATCTGTGATATCGTTTCTACCGGCAACACGCTGAAGTTGAACAAACTCAAAAAATTCACAAACGTTTTTGATTCTGAAGCGGTTTTGATCTGCAACAAAAATATCGAGCAGGATTCTGAAAAATTTATGAAGCTGAAGAACTTAATTGCCCGGATCGAATCGGCGCTGAACGCAAGGACCTCGAAATACTTGATGATGAATATTCCGAAAACCGCATTAGCACAAATTCGGGAAATATTGCCGGCGTTGAAAAGTCCAACTATACTTCCGCTTGCAGATGAAACAATGCTTGCCGTGCATGCTGTAATTCCGTCGGATATGTTTTGGCAAATACAAGATGATCTGCACGAAGCAGGTGCATCCGGATTGTTATTAATACCAATTGAGAATATGATACTATGAAAACCTATTCAACAAAAAGTATTTCGCAAAAAAAAATAGACGAGCTTTTCTCGCGTCCGGCTATTGATACGGAAAATGTTATGAAGATAGTCAAGCCGATTGTTGAAGACGTGAAGCGAAGTGGTTTGAAAGCTGCTTTGAAGTATGCAAAAAGGTTTGATGGTTTTGACGGAAAAGAAATTCTTGTAACGAAGAGGGAGATTGATAACGCTGAAAGACTTTTAGACAAAGAGGCAAAGAAAGCGCTTCTTGCCGCAGCAAAAAACATTGAAAAGTTTCACCGCATGCAAATCCCTTCAGAATACGAAATAGAAACGATGCCGGGAATAAAATGCTCGAGAGAATTCCGCGCAATTGAAAATGTTGGTTTGTATGTTCCCGGCGGCACCGCTGTCTTGCCTTCAACTTTGTTAATGCTTGGAATACCCGCACAACTTGCAGGCTGCAAAAGAATTGTTGCTTTGTCGCCGGCAAAAAAAGAAATTAATCCGGCTGTTCTTTTTGCGGCTAAGATTTGTGGAGTTGATGAGTTTTACAAAATCGGCGGCGCGCAAGGAATTGCATTGATGGCTTACGGAGATAAGTCGATAAAAAAAAATGATAAGATATTCGGTCCCGGCAATCAATTTGTGACTTCTGCAAAAACTTTGGTGAGCATCGATCCCGATTCATCGGGATGTGCTATTGATTTGCCTGCCGGACCGAGCGAGGTTCTAATTATAGCCGATGAGAAAGCTAATCCGTCTTACGTTGCTGCAGACTTGCTTTCGCAAGCTGAACATGGAAATGATTCCCAAGTAATTTTGTTAACGACGAGCAGACAATTAGCTTTTGAGGTGCAAAAAGAAATAAAACGACAGAAAAAATATTTAACTAGAGTAGAATTTATCAATTGTTCATTGTCGAGTTCGTTTATCCTTATTGTAGGTTCAATAAATGAAGCGATTGAACTGAGCAACCGATACGCGCCTGAACACTTGATAATAAATGTTGACCGACCGGAACAATTCAAGAAGAAAATTACAAATGCCGGCTCTGTGTTTTTAGGAAGTCTCTCGGCTGAAAGCATCGGGGATTATGCTTCAGGCACCAATCATTCACTTCCAACTTGCGGATATGCAAAATCATTCGGTGGAATATCAGTTGAATCATTTATGAAGACGATTACTTTTCAGATAGTGAACAAAAAAGGTCTTGAAAAAATTGCTTCAACAGTAATCAGACTGGCATTGCTCGAAAAATTAGATGCACACGCAAATTCAATTAAAGTTAGGGTAAAGAATGAATATTGAATTATTGGTTAGAAAAAACATTCTCAAGTTAAAACCATATACATCGGCGCGCGGAGATTTCCTATCCGGAATTCTTCTAGATGCAAACGAAAACAGTTTTGGTTCTGTAGCTGGGGATGAATGGCACGTTGAGTTGAACCGTTATCCCGATCCATTTCATAACCGCTTAAGAGAAGAACTAAGTTCTTATATGAAGCTTGAGAAAGAAAAATTGTTCATCGGCGTTGGTTCGGATGAGATAATTGATTTATTGGTGAGAATATTTTGCGAACCCAAAATTGATAACGCGATAACTTTAGAGCCGACTTACGGAATGTATAAAGTTGCGTGCGATGTTAACGATGTTCAAACAATTCCCGTTATGCTGGACGAATCATTCCAGCCACAGCTTGATAAAGTTTATAAAGCGATCACACCGAACACGAAACTAATTTTTGTTTGTTCGCCGAATAATCCCACCGGCAACGTGATCAATCCCGAAAGTATTTTAGAGTTGGTAAGAAACTTTAACGGTATTGTAGTAGTTGACGAAGCTTACGCAGAATTTACAGACAAACCTTCTTTGATAAATTCGGTTCAAGATTACCTGAACATCGTTGTGACAAGAACATTCTCGAAAGCGTGGGGACTTGCCGGTGTGCGCTGCGGCTATTGTGTTACATCGCCGCATATTGCGAAGCTGCTTTATAAAATTAAACTGCCTTACAATATCAATAAGCTCACTTCTCAAGTTGTTTTGAATGCACTAAAAAATTCCCAACAAAAGGATAAATTTGTAGAGGCGATTAAACAGGAAAGGGAATTTCTCACTGATGAATTAAAATCTATTGCCAAGATTAAAAAAGTATATCCATCAGAAAGTAATTATATCTTGTTTGAATGCGATAACCCGACGAGTGTTTATCATCTACTGACAGAGAAGGGAATTATCATTCGCGATAGAAGTAATCAAGTAAAAGATTGTTTGAGGGTTTCGGTTGGAACTCGTGAACAAAACGAAAAATTCTTAAATGAGCTCCGGAATGTGTTATGAAAAAAAATGAAGTGAAAGTTAGGCGCAAAGCAGCACATCAAAGGAAGACGAAGGAAACGGATATCAAAATAAAATTGGATTTAGACGGCGCGGGCAAATCCAAAATTAAAACCGGTATCGGTTTTTTCGATCATATGCTTGAACAATTGGCAAAACATTCGAATATATATATGGAAATTAAGGTTATAGGCGATTTGCATATAGACGAGCACCACACAGTTGAAGACATTGGCATTGCATTGGGAGAGGCAATCAGCAAAGCTCTCGGTGACCGAAAAGGAATTGAGAGATATGGATTTATGCTGCCGATGGATGATGCTCTCGCAGAATGCGCAATTGATCTCGGCGGGAGAGCTTACTTATCATTCAATTGTAAATTTACACGCGAAATGATTGGCGGGTTTCCAACGGAATTATTTAAAGAGTTTTTCAGAGGTTTGTCAATTGGACTCCGCGCGAACATTCACTTAAAAGCAAAAGGGGAAAATGATCATCACAAAGCCGAAGCGATGTTTAAAGCATTTGCAAGAGCGCTCAACAGTGCGCTTAAATATGATTCAAGAAATAAGGGCAGTTTGCCGTCAACAAAAGGTTTGATATGATTACACTTATTGATTACGGCGCCGGCAACACGGCATCGGTTGCCAATGTTCTTAAGGATTTGGATTGCGAATTCGTAATCTCTAACAAAGAAATTGATATCTGCAACGCTGAGAAAATTATTTTTCCCGGAGTAGGCGAAGCATCATTTGTAGTGCGCAAGCTTCACATGCTTAACCTCTTCAGCTTACTGCGGCTGATAAAGAAACCGATGCTTGGAATTTGTCTCGGTATGCAGCTGCTGTGCGACAAATCGAAAGAGGGAGACGTTGCTTGTCTTGGAATCTTTCCGGTAACAACTGAAAAGTTCGATGAAACGAAAATCAAAGTGCCGCACATGGGATGGAATCAAATCAAATATGCAAAGCAATCAAAACTATTTGATGGAATTCCGGAAGGAGAATATTTTTACTTTGCTAATTCTTATTATGTACCGGTAAATGAATACGCAACGTCTGTTTGCAGTTACGGTATTGATTTCTGTTCTTCATTGGAAAAGGATAATTTTTACGGCGTGCAATTTCACCCCGAGAAGTCCGGACAGGCGGGGATTCAAATAATTAAAAACTTTGTGGAAAAATGTTAATAATACCGGCAATAGATATCTTAGACGGAAAAGTAGTACGTCTAATAAAAGGTAATTTTTCAACTGCAAAAAGTTATGCGGATCATCCTTACGACCAAGCGAAAGTGTACGATGAGTTTGGTTTCGAGTGGGTTCACATTGTTGATCTCTCCGGCTCGAAGAATGGAAAGATTACCACGCGAAAAATCCTTGAAGAGATAAAACAGAAAACCAATTTAAAAATTGAGTTCGGCGGAGGAATCAGAAGCGTTGAAGATATTTCAAATCTTTTTTCTATCGGTGTTAATAAAGTTGTTATCGGTTCGCTTCCGGTTGTGAACAAAGCGGAGTTCGAAAAAGTTGTTCAAACATTTCCGCTCGATAAACTTATCATAGCGGCAGATACAAAGAGAGGAGAAATTGTTGTAAAGGGGTGGAGCGAGAATTCAAACTTGGAAATAAGTGCATATATCACTCAATGCAAAGAATATGGATTGAATAATTATCTTATCACTGATATCGATAAAGACGGTATGCTTGAAGGACCGAACCTTCGACTTTATCATGGACTCAAGGAAGTATTCCCCGAAATATATCTTATAGCTTCGGGCGGAATAAAAGCAATGAGCGATCTCGATAAATTAAAAAATATTAGTTGCGATGCTGCGATTGTTGGCAAAGCAATTTATGAAAATAAAATTGATTTGAAGGAACTGTCAAAATTTGATTAGCAAAAGAATCATTCCATGTCTTGATGTAAAAGACGGACAAGTCGTAAAGGGAGTGAATTTTGTCGAGCTTCGTTATGCAGGATCAGCAGTTGAACTTGCGGAAAGATATTATCACGAAGGTGCAGATGAACTTGTTTTTCTAGATATCACCGCATCGATCGAAAAAAGAAAAACTCTTGTTGAACTTGTGGAAAAGGTTTCAGAAGTCATCAGAATTCCTTTTACAGTCGGCGGAGGAATTTCCGAACTGAACGACATTGAAGCATTATTAAGAGCTGGAGCTGATAAAGTATCTCTTAACTCATCGATCGTTAAGAATCCTTTGTTGATAACTGAAGCTGCAAAAAGATTCGGCAGTCAAGCCATCGTTGCTGCAATTGATGTAAAAAGCGTTGGTGGAGTTAAAAAGATTTTCATCAAAGGTGGAAAGGAAGAGACAGAACTTGAAGGTTTGTCGTGGTGCAAAAAAGTTAACGAGTTATGCGCTGGAGAAATTTTGTTAACATCGATGGATCATGACGGAACCAAAGTCGGTTACGATCTTGAATTTCTGAAACAAGTAGTTGAGAGCGTAACAATTCCAGTGATTGCATCTGGCGGCGCTGGAGAGAAAAAACATTTTCTCGATGCGTTTAAGATTGGCGTTGATGCTTGTCTTGCCGCAAGTCTTTTCCATTACGAAGAGTTGGCTATCAAAGATCTAAAACAATATTTGCAATCAAACGGAATAAGAGTGCGGTTATGATCAAAGCGGAAGAACTGAATTTTGAAAAACTCGGCGGATTGATTCCCGCAGTCGTTTCCGATGCTCAAACAAACCAAGTGTTGATGCTCGGCTTCATGAACAAAGAGGCGTTCACAAAAACAATTGAGACAAAGCGCGTTACATTTTTCAGCAGGTCGAGAAATACTTTATGGACGAAAGGTGAAACATCCGGCAACTTTCTAAATTTTGTCGATATCAAAAAAGATTGTGATAACGATTCGCTTCTTGTGTTCGCGCGACCGGAAGGACCGACGTGTCATCTCGGCGCTTATTCATGTTTCGGTTTTGAAAAGATGAACATCGCATTCTTAAATCAGCTTAGCGAGTTGATAAAAGAGAGAAAGAAAAATCTTCCGGAGAATTCATACACGACAAAACTTTTTAAGGAAGGCACTAACCGGATAATTCAAAAGGTTGGCGAAGAAGCAATTGAAACAGTGATTGCAGCAACGAACCGCAACAAAGAAGAGATCGTCAACGAGACTTCCGATTTGATTTACCACTTGCTTGTAATGCTCGCCGAACAGGAGATTGAGCTTGATGACGTAGTAAGTAAGTTAGTGGAGAGACACGATTTGAAATCTAAATAGAACGCGGATAAACGCTGATCGAGCGGATTCTCGCGGATTGATCCGTGTAAATCAGTTTACCCCGTGAGATAATATCTGCTTCCGGATTAAACGATTTAGCGTTCTTTCGCTTTCTATCTCGCGCGGTGAATCTGCGTCATCAGCGTGCTATTTTAAAATTTCATTTTTTGGAAAAATGCTTGACAGTGAAAAATCTTCAATCACACGCACAGCTAAGTTCTGAAACGATCTTCAAGGTATCCGCAAGTTTATCTCCGTTAAGCAGAGATTTCATAATCCTGCTTCCTACAATTACTCCATCGCAGAAAGGGGAGAAGTTTTTAACATCTTCCGGCTTCGAAATTCCAAAACCAATAAGCATTTTATTTTTCTTGAGAAGTGAGTAAGTTCTTTGCAAGTTGTCAATTGTATTGCTGCTGAAATTATTTTTTACTCCGGTTGTTCCAACCACGCTGACGCAATAAACAAATCCTTCGCTCTTCGAATCGATCATCTGAATTCTTTCATCAGATGATGTAGGAGTTGTTAAAAGAATTACGTCAAGGTTATCTGGCTGCTCTGTAAAGAAGGAATCATATTCTTCAAGAGGAACATCGGGAACGATCAAACCTTTTACACCGCAGTTAGCTGCATCATTCAAAAAGTTTTTTATTCCATACTTTCTGATTGGATTGGCGTAACCCATCAGAGTAATCGGTTTGTTTGAATAAGCGCTGATGCTTTCAGCGTAAGTGAAAACATCTTTCAGATTAACGCCGTTATCCAATGCAGCTTTTGATGACGCTTGAATAACTGGACCATCCGCCAACGGATCGCTGAATGGAATGCCGAGTTCGATCATATCCGCGCCTGCATCCAAAACATTTTTCGCGAGATCAACGAACTTATTCTTTTCCGAAAATCCGGCAGTAAGAAAGATTGATAACGCTTTACGGTTTTTCTTATTCAATTCTTCGATAAAATTTGCAATGTAACTCATGGTAAAAAAATCCTTTGGTTAATGAATATTCTCTGTGCCACTTAGAGTCTTAGTGACTTTGTGGCTAAAAATCTTTCTTACCACAAAGACACGAAGTCACGATGAAACACTAAGTTCTATTTGCCCAATTGAGAAATTATTGTTGCTAAATCTTTATCGCCTCTGCCGCTAATGTTGACGACAACGATTTCATCAGGATTAGTTTTGTCCATAAATTTTTCTAAGTAGGCAACGGCGTGCGCGCTTTCTAGAGCGGGTAAAATTCCTTCAAGCCGTGTGAGATTATGAACTGCATTCAACGCTTCATCATCTGTAATGGAAAAATATTTCACGCGTTCGATATCTTTGAGTAGCGAGTGTTCCGGACCAACGCCTGGGTAATCTAATCCTGCAGAGATAGAATGAACTTCAGCCACTTGTCCGTTTTCATCTTGAAGTAGGTAAGTATTCATTCCTTGAAAAATTCCCGGCTCGCCGAGCGTGAGCGTTGCGCAATGTTTGTCGGATTCAATTCCTAATCCTGCGGCTTCAACTCCGATAAGCGAAACATCTTTATCATTAATGAAAGGATGAAACATTCCAATCGCATTCGATCCGCCGCCGACGCAAGCAACAATGTAATCTGCCAATTTATTTTCTACCGCAAGAATTTGTCCTTTAGTTTCTGTGCCTATAATAGATTGGAAGTCGCGCACAATTAATGGATACGGATGTGGACCCACAACCGAGCCGATGATGTAATGCGTGTCTTCAACATTTGTAACCCAATCTCTGATCGCTTCATTCGTTGCGTCTTTCAAAGTTTTACTGCCGGATGAAACGGGACGAACTTCCGCGCCGAGTAATTGCATTCTAAAAACATTCGGTTTCTGTCTTTCGATATCCGTTTCGCCCATGTAAACAACACATTGCAAACCGAACTTTGCGCAGACGGTTGCAGTTGCAACTCCATGCTGTCCTGCGCCGGTCTCCGCGATGATTCTTTTCTTGCCCAATTTTTTCGCGATGAGAATTTGTCCGATTGCGTTGTTGAGTTTATGCGCTCCGGTGTGACACAAATCCTCACGCTTCAAATAAATCTTTGCTTTGCCGAAATGTTCTGTTAATCTTCTCGCAAAAGTAAGTGGCGTAGGGCGGCCATTGTATTCTTTTTGAAGCTGTTCGTATTCGGAAATAAATGCCGGATCGTTTTTCAATTTTGCGTAAGTTGATTCGAGTTCGTTCAACGCAGACATTAAAGTTTCCGGAACGAATCGTCCTCCGTATTGACCGAACTTGCCGTTGCTATCTGGAAAATTGTAGTTATTCATTTTTCTCAAAGTTAATTTTTTATTTACGACCGGAGCTAATTCTTGAAGTTTGTTCAGCAGTTCTTTGAACGTTGCGAGGTTCAAAGTTTGGTAACCATCGGAAAGCGCTTTCTCCGGATGTGTGTGCACTTCGATGATCAACCCATCTGCACCTGCTGCAATTGACGCCATCGACATCGCCGGAACTTTATCCCAAATGCCGATACCGTGTGAAGGATCAACGATAATTGGCAAATGAGAATTTTTCTTGATGACCGGCACCGCATTAAGGTCGAGAGTATTACGCGTTGCTGTTTCGAATGTTCTTATTCCTCTTTCGCACAAGATGATGTTGTAATTGTTTTGCGTTACGATGTATTCCGCGCTAAGTAAAAGTTCTTCAATGGTTGCCGACATGCCGCGTTTTAGTAAAATCGGTTTCTGAGTTTTGCCAACTTCTTCGAGGAGCGCGAAGTTCTGCATGTTACGCGCGCCGAGCTGAATGATATCTGCAACTTCCGCGACGACAGAGATTGTAGATTGATTCAAAACTTCCGTAACGATGTTTATGCCGATCTCCTTTTTCACATCGCTCAAATATTCAAGTCCTTTCTCTTTCAATCCTTGAAACGCGTAAGGACTCGATCTCGGTTTATAAGCGCCGGCTCTCAAAAATTTTATTCCCATTTCTTTGAGCCGTCCGGCGATATCAAAAATTTGGTCGCGGCTTTCAACCGCGCATGGTCCGGCGATGATGAAAAGTTCTTTGCCGCCGATCTCAGTTCCATTTACGTTGATGATCGTGTCCTCGCTTTTCATCATTCGACTGACGAGCTTATATTTTTTTGTAACCCTGATAACCTCTTCGACAGAAGAAAGCAATTGAAAATCTTCTTTCGTCAGTTTATCGGTTGGACCGGTAATTCCAATCGCAAGTTTCGATGTGCCGGGAATTTCATGCGGCGTGCAGTTGAGCGAAATAATTTTTTGTTTAACTTTTTCTATGTCTTGACGCGGAGATTCGAGACTCATTAAAATCAGCATTGATACCTCAGTTTATTAGCCTTGTTGAAAAATTCTTTTAGCTTCATTGCATCTTTCTTACCGGGTGATGATTCAAGCGAAGAGGATAAATCCACCGCTTGCGGTTTTATATTTTTGAAAATGAATTCAATGTTATCCGAAGAAACACCGCCGGCTAAGATGATTTCATTTCTCAATTCGTTCGGGATTAGATTCCAATCAAATGTTTCTCCGGTTCCGCCGAGTGTTTCGTTAGAAAAAGCATCGAGAAGGAAAGAACATTTTTTAAAATTATGGAGAAGAGAAAAATCAAACTCGTTGTTGATGCGAAAACTTTTTATGACGGGAAGGTATATCTCCTCAACGAAAGATGGCGTTGTATCGCTATGAAGTTGAACCGCATTCAATCCAATCTTTTGTGAGATTGCGTTTATCTCGCCCGTTTCTTGATCAACAAAAACTCCAACCTTAACAACGAATGAAGGCAATTGTTGGATTATCTCTTTTGCATTTGAGTAACTGATAAATCTTTTACTCTTTTCGTAGAAGATAAATCCCAACGCATCAGCGCCGAGTTCGCAGCTCAGCAACGCGTCTTCGAGATTAGTTATTCCGCAAATTTTTACTCTCATTTTATCTCTTTGTTTTTCTCCGTGTCTCTGCGGTGAAAAATTTCAAACACAGAGGCACAAAGACACAGAGGGTTTCTTCAATTAATATCTGCACCACTCTCTAAATTCTTTAATACTCGCTTCGATGTTATCCGATCTCATGAAATGTTCGCCAACCAAAGCAGCTTTGACGTTTGCCTTACAAATCTCTTTCACATTGGCAACTGTGTTTATGCCGCTTTCGGCAATCAAAGCAACATTACTCGGAATTAATCTTGATAACTCAACAGTTGTTGACAAATCTACATTGAATGTTTCGAGGTTGCGGTTGTTAATACCAATCAGATTATTTTTTGTGAAATCAATTTTATCAAGCTGAGCAGCAGAATGAATTTCAAGAAGAACTTCCAAGCCGCATCCATTTGCCGCGCTTGTTAATTCACTAATCTGATTTTGTGAAAGAACTTCGGCAATCAGAAGAACCGCATCGGCGCCGTATGCCTTTGCTTCGAATATCTGATATTCATCGATAATAAAATCTTTCTGAAGAAGTGGAACAGTTTTGAATCGTGCAATGTCTCTTAGAAAATTAATGTCGCCTTGGAAAAAATTTTTATCGGTTAGGATTGAAATTGCATCGACTGCATTTTCCATGTAAGCGTTTGCAATGCTTATGTGATCAAACTCGTGTTTCAAAACTCCTTTGGATGGACTCGCTTTTTTAATTTCTGCAATGATTCCAAGACGGTCATCGCGTTGAAGCGCTTTTCTTAAACTGCGAACCGGCGCATTATAAAACTCACTCTCGTGAAAAGAACCAAGAGAGAAATTCTGTCTAAGTTTTTTCACTTCCTCTTTTTTTACTTCAATTATATCGCTCAAGAAATTCATGGATATTTTTCTCCAAACATTCTTAACGCTTCTAATTTATGGAAAGCTCTGCCGGAAAGGATTGAATCTTCTGCAGCAGCGCGGCACTCATCAAAATTATCAGAATAACCCGAAGTGTATAAAGCCATCGCAGCATTGGCGGCTATCACGTAATATGCTTCGTTCTTCATTTTATCGCTGAGCGCAGACAAAATTATCTCCGCATTCTTTCCCGAAGAATCGCTTTTGATTTTTTCAATATCAATTTTGTCATAACCAAAATCATTCGCCGACAATCTGTATTGCCTTAATCCTGTGAGGTGTGAATATTCGTAAACGTCCGTCGGTTCTGTTAGGGAAATTTCATCGAAACGGTTTGCAGTACAGATGAAACTCACTTTCTCCATATCGAGATGAAACACTGCCTTTGCCATCAACTCCGCTGTTTGATTGTTGAATGCGCCGATGAGTTGTTTCTTTGTGCCCGCCGGATTTGTTAGCGGTCCGAGTATGTTGAAGATAGTTTTGATTCCCAATTCCTTTCTAACGCCCGCTGCGTATTTCATCGCGGGGTGATAGATAGGCGCAAACAAAAATGCAAAACCGATTTTGTTCAACGCTTGTTCCGATTGAACGGGCGAGAGATTGATGTTGATACCAAGTTTAGTCAACACATCGGCGCTTCCGCTTTTGCTCGAGACAGATATGTTTCCGTGTTTAGCAACTTTCACTCCGGCGCCCGCAACAACAAACGCAGCCGCTGTGGAAATGTTAAATGTGTTCGATCCATCTCCGCCGGTGCCGCAAACGTCAATTGTGTTTTTGTCATAAGAATTTATCTTCACGCTTTTATCTCGCATCGCTTTTGCAAAACCCGCAACTTCTTCCGGCGTTTCTCCTTTTGTTCTGAGCGCAAGAAGCAATCCCGCGATTTGAGAATTGTTCACTTCGCCGTTCATAATTCGAATCATCACGTCATAAGATTCTTGAACGGAGAGATT
This sequence comes from Melioribacter sp., assembly GCA_020723965.1. Classification (GTDB taxonomy): domain Bacteria; phylum Bacteroidota; class Ignavibacteria; order Ignavibacteriales; family Melioribacteraceae; genus DYHW01. The sequence continues at coordinate 641,553 of DYHW01000002.1, forward strand.
TTCTCCCGCTGCAATTTTTTCGATATAATGTTTGATCATAGCTCTATCCAGTTTTTTATTAATTGATCGCCAACTTTTGTTAAGATCGATTCGGGATGAAACTGAATTCCCTCGATAGGAAAATTTTTGTGACGCACGCCCATTACAATTTCATCTTCGGTTTGAGATGTAATCTCTAAAACATCGGGCAGAGATTTCTTTTCGATCACGAGCGAATGATATCTGCCCGCGTCAAATTTCTGTTCAATGTTTCGATAAATCGTTTTCCCATCGTGAAAAATTTTTGATGTTTTACCGTGCATAAGATACGGCGCGTTTATAATCTTTCCGCCAAAGCAGCAGCCAATTCCTTGATGACCGAGACAAACGCCGAGCGTTGGAATATTTTCGCCAAGATTTTTTATAACATTCAAAGAAATACCCGATTCATCCGGAGTTCCGGGTCCGGGAGAAATAACAATTTTGTCCGGCTTCAAATCGTTGATCTCATCGAGAGACGTTTTGTCGTTTCGCTTCACGATGATATTGCCAGCGTATCTGCCGATGAGTTGAACGAGATTGAAAGTGAACGAATCGTAATTATCAATTACCAAGATTTTCATCTATGACCTCTGCACATTTGAGTGCGCTTAAAAGAACAGCCGATTTATTTTTTATCTCTTTCAGTTCGAGTTCTGGTTTGCTATCGGCAACTATACCGGCGCCGGCTTGCCAAAATATTTTTTTGTCTTTTGCGAATAACGTTCGGATAGCGATGCACATATCAAGATTGCCGCTGAAATCGATGTAGCCGACAGCGCCGGCGTAAACACTGCGATTCAGTTTTTCATATTCGTTGATCAATTGTATCGCTCTAATTTTAGGCGCGCCTGTTACTGTTCCAGCGGGGAATGATGCTTTCAACGCATCAATGCAATCGGCATCATCACGCAACATTCCTTCTACACGCGAGACAATATGCATCACGTGAGAGAAGCGGTTTATCTTCATCTGCTCGGAAAGTTTTACTGATCCGTATTTGCAGACTCTTCCCAAATCATTTCTTGCAAGATCCACAAGCATCACATGCTCGGCAATTTCTTTCGGATCATTCATTAATTCGTTTTCTAATTTCTGATCTTCTTCTTCTGTTTTACCTCTTCGCCGCGTTCCTGCAATCGGAAGTATTTCAGCTTTTCTGTTTTTAACTTTCAGCAAATCTTCCGGAGAAGTGCCGATCACTTTAAAATCATTTTCGAATTCCATGAAATACATATAAGGAGATGGATTGATCATCCGCAGAGCGCGGTAAACATTGAATGTGTCTCCTTCAAAATCCGCTTCAAATCTTTTTGAGAGAACGATTTGAAAAACATCTCCGTTGAAAATGTTTTTCTTGCTCTCTTCAACTAATCGGCAAAATTGTTTTTCCTCTTTTTCATTGAGTGGGAAAGGAAATGCTTTGAAGTTGGATTTAAATTCGACTGTTCTCGAAAGCAGCGACCGCAAATTGTTAAGCTCAACTTTTGCGCCTTCATATTTTGTTTGGATGTTTGTTTTGTCGGATACATCAACGTTGGCGATTAAAATAATCTGATGCTTGAAGTGATCGAAGACGATGATTGTCTTGAAGAAGCCAAGGACCGAATCTGGCGCGATCGGATTGGTATCTTCGTTGAATTTTATAACCTCTTCGATAAGTGAAATATTTTCGAATCCGATGTAACCGACAATTCCGCCGGTGAAATAGGGAAGTTCATCTATGTGAGGATAATTGAACCCGGCAATTTTCTTTTTTAGATAATCGAAAAGATTTTCATTGTGTCTCTCTTCTTTGTGCTGAGATTTTATAATTAACTCCGAATGAAAATTCGAAATCACTTCGGAAGGATCCAACCCGATGAAAGAATATCTCGCTAATCTTCCAATTCCTTCAACCGATTCGAGCAAGAAGGATGTTGAGTTAGCTTTTCTGATTTTCAGGTAAGCCAAAACCGGAGTGAGTAAATCGGCGGAAATTTTTTCATAAACTGGAACGAAGTTGTAACGTTCAGATAGTTCGGCAAATATTTTATAATCCATATGATTCCTTACTTGTCCGTCGAATGAGGCAGTCACGTGGGCATCCATCCCTTCGGGAAAAACCTAAAATGTCATTTCGAAGGAGCGAAGCGATTGAGAAATCTTTTCAGAAATCAAGATTTCTCTCCCGATAAATCGGGATCGAAATGACAAGCGGACTTTTCTCGACCTGCCGGCAAGGCAGGAGGGATGGATTCCCATGAGTCACCCTCAGTAGGCGGATAAAAACAAAAAACCCTTCTCAGTGATTGCTAAGAAGGGTTTCATTTACAAATTTATTTATTTACTTCAAGTCACTGAGAGAACACGAGTATGTAGAATCCACCACCACCAATTCTTGTTCATTTCAAAACTATATATAACTTTTATCTTTTTCATCTTGGCGCAATTATAGAGAAACAATCTTTAGTTAGTCAAGGAGTTTTTTTAATTAGCTCGAACCATCCTGATAGATAATTCCAGTTACTTTCATTGTAGTCCTTATGAGTATACTCGTTAGTTTTAGGAGAGTAGATATAATCTATCGACCACTCGTGTGCATTTTTTGTTACTTCTTCTATTGCTTTCAAAACAAAATCAAGTTCTGAATCAGTCATTGTTGGATGTAGAGATAGCCGCACCCACCCCGGCTTTTCGGAAAGATCACCGCGATTGATTTTGTCGGTGATTCGCTTCGAGCGTGTCGGGTCTACATGAAGAAGATAATGCCCGTAAGTGCCGGCACAAGAACAGCCGCCACGTACTTGAATTCCGAACCGGTCATTTAACAATCTTACCATTAAGTTATAATGAATATCTTCAACATAAAAAGAAATTACACCGATCCTTTTTTCCATCTCGTTTGCTAAGAGATGAATTCCCGGAATACTTTTCATTTGCGGAAAAGCTGCAGATAGAAGTTCATGCTCGCGCGTCAAAATATTTTTTGTACCCATTTCTTCTTTAAGTCTGATAGCGAGCGCTGTTTTAATTGCTTGAATAAAGCCCGGAGTGCCGCCGTCCTCGCGTAGTTCGATGTCTTCTATATATTTATGTTTACCCCAAGGATTAGTCCAATCAACTGTACCGCCGCCGGGGTTGTCTGGCACTTTATGATTGTAGAGTTTTGAATCAAAAATTAAAACGCCCGAGGTTCCAGGTCCGCCCAGAAATTTATGTGGCGAATAAAATATTGCATCAAGTTTTTCGAGCGGGTCTTCTGGATGCATATTGATATCAACATAAGGGGCCGCTGCGGCAAAATCCACAAAGCAGAGTCCGCCATTTTCGTGCATCATTTTAGCCATCAGATGATACGGCGGCTGAATGCCGGTAACATTTGATGCAGCAGTGAACGACCCTATCTTTGTTTTTCTGTTCTTGTAAAGTTTTAAAAGATGTTCGAGATGGTCTAGATTAACCAAACCGGAATTATCCGGTTCAATTATTACAACATCGCAAATTGTTTCAAGCCAAGATGTTTGATTAGAGTGATGTTCCATGTGCGTTAGAAATACAACAGGTTTTTCTTCTTTAGGAATGTTTGTGTATTTCTGAAGCTGCTCGTAGACGCGTAAACCAAGTAATCTCTGAAATTTATTGACTGCTGCCGTCATTCCGTATCCTGCAAAGATTATAACATCGTGCTCTCTGGCATTAACATGGCTCTTGATAATTTTTTTCGCTTCAGCATAAGCTCGTGTCATTGTTGTTCCTGTAACTGAAGACTCCGAATGTGTATTGCCTACAAAAGGATAAAAATTTTCTAGAAGTGTTATTTCGATAGGAGAATAAAGCCGCCCGCTCGCTATCCAATCGGCATAAATAATTTTTTTCTTGCCGTAAGCGGAACTAAATTCTTGATCGATACCGATTATATTTTTTCTGAATCTTGAAAAATAATTTTCTAACGACATGTTATTTTTTTTTGTTGGTAAGAAATATAATGATTTTGTTTTTTTATTCCGTTATTTTTTAGCGCAAAATTATTTTATCTGTTCCGAGTTAGAATTTAAAAATGTTTCTAAAAAATAGAGTGAATTATTGATTCGATTAAAGATATTCACATTATATTTATATTTATTAGAACCTTCTGAAAAATTGAATTAGAAGGATTAGATTTTAAGAAATACAGTAAT
>DYHW01000012.1 GCA_020723965.1 Melioribacter sp.
AAAGCCGAAGTAAGAACTTGAACTTTTTAGATTATGAGCGGAGAGAGCGAGATTCGAACTCGCGGTAGAGTATAAGCCCTACGACGGTTTAGCAAACCGTTGGTTTCAGCCACTCACCCATCTCTCCTTAGCTAATTTTTTTCTTTTATTAAAGAACAAATTCTGAGATGGTTTAGCATCCCGACTTGTCGGGATCAGCTACTCATCCATCTCTCCTTAGCTAAAAAAAACTATTCAAAATTTACTGCGCCAATATAAATAACACTCACTTAAAATAAAAATTTATAACTGAGCTGAATATTTCTTCCCGGCATGTAAGCAAATTCCTTCAGAGCAGATAAATGTTCTTTGTATGGTTGATCTAACAAATTATCAATCTTCAAATTTATCATGTGAATGAATTCGCCAGTAAGAATTTTTACACCTGCGTATAAATCTACTAATCCGTATCCTTTGGTTTTAGTTTCATTCGGCGCAGTTTGATCTTGTTCCATTGTCAATTTCCAATTAAATCCTACCCAATATTCATCGGTTGTATATCTTTGTTCGATCGAAAAACGGAGAGGCGGCATTTGCGGAAGATTTTCTTCTCCAAATTTTTGCTCGCCTCTTACATAATCAAAAATAACAGTTGTTGCAATATATCTCGTAAATTCATATTGAGTTTTGACTTCAAAACCATAGATTATTGCATTGCTCTGAGAATATTGGAAAACCGGAAATCCAGTTGTTTTATTAAATCGATTATCTTTTGCCGAAGGATCATAATATAATTCTGTAGGTTTTCGAAAGATGTAGTTGCTGATCGCATTGTAGTATCCGCTCAACTCAACTATGTGATGCGGTTTCCTTAATCGGAAACCAAGATCCAATCCAACATTATTTTCATTTTTCAAATTTCTATCGCCAATGTCGAATGTAACAGTTGCTTCGTGAATAGCGTAGGATGATAATTCTTCAATAGTTGGCGCACGAAATGCATTTGCAATGTTCGAAAAGAATGAGATTTCTTCGCTCAAGTTATAAACTATTCCAAGAGAGCCGCTCACAGAATTGTAGTTTTTATTTTCAGCGGGGAAAAATGTGTCGGAAATAGTTGATGCCGGAATTTTTATCTGATTATTTTCTATTCTTCCTCCGAATTGTAAACTGAATTTACTTATTCGTATTTGTTCAAAAAAATAGAAAGCTAAGCTTGAGTAATCTGCATCCGGTGTAAATGACTCTTCGCCTTTGACCGTATAGTTCTGTTTTAATCCCCAAAAACCGAACACACCCTGAAAGGCAGAATCAATTTGCTGATGTTTGAATGATAGATCTGCACTGAAAGTTTTCAATCCGAACGATGTTCCGACTTCACCTGTGGCTCTAATAATTTCGCTGTGTTCATATTGTTGATATCCGGCTTTCATACTCATACTCTCGATAAACGAGTTTAGTAATTGTCTTTCGGCAAGAAAACGAATCTCATTTTTCTTCATTTCAATTCTAATCGGCTCTGCGTTTTCATCGCTGCTGTTGTAAGGAATTCCATAACTGTTATTAAAATTACTAAAACTTAGACCGGCTAAACCGAATGAAGGAATGAATGAAAATCCAAATTGAAAGCCGTCTGATTTTTGATCAGTGTTTGAAACTATTTTGCTATTTCCATCCGTGTAATCTTTTCCGTTGCGGTTGAAATAATTCCCATGTAATGCAAATCTATCAAAACCGAAATGAATATCAGCGGAGCCGCTTAATTCGTTGTTCACAGAGTTGCGGCTAAAGTTTACAGTTCCATCCAAACCGTGAGAAATGTAATTTGGAATTGCTTCTGTTATAATATTTATTACACCGCCAAGAGCATTACTGCCGTAAAGTAAACTTGCAGGACCGCGTACTATTTCGATCTTCTCCGGCGTGCTTCCATCCGAAGTTACTCCGTGGTCATCGGATGTGTTTGATAGGTCTCCCATTCGCAAACCATTTTCAAGAATTAAAATACGATTGTTACTGAAACCGCGAATTACAGGACGAGCTGCAGCTATACCGTTCGAACGCATTGAAATACCGGGCTGATAATTTAATGTCGTGCCTAAATTGGAGCCGCGCTTTAGTTGTAATTCGAGATTTGCAATTGCCAGCGCGCTTTGAGAAAATTCTTTTGGATCGGACGAAAGCGGATTGCCGGTAACAATAATTTCTTGAAGATCAACGCTCCCTTCTTCGAGAGCAATGATAAGTTTTTCTTCTAAAGGAATAATTATATTTTGCACAACAGTTTTGTGTCCTATATACGAAACCTTTAGTGAATATTTGCCCTGTGGGAGATTTTTAAATTCAAACTCGCCGTTTGAATTTGTTGTTGCCCCAATTTTTAGTTGTTCTATAAATAGATTAACGCCGCCCAACGGATCATTATCTTCTTTATCAACCACCTTGCCTTTAACTTGAAAACTTTGAGCGCATACCGAAAGCGAAAAAATAAAAAGAATGCTAACGGAGTAAAGAAATTTTGTTCTCATAACTTCTCCTCTCTTATAAATAATAAAAAATGTTCTTTGAGATAAGATTGTATTATGAGAATGTTGGCGGCGCTCTTAATTGAAAATTGAAATGATTCTCTTCTATATAGAAATCGATAACTGCATTTTTGAGAGTTGTATAATCTCCAGGATAGAATAAAGAAAATTCTAAAGGTGGGTTGAGTAAATAAGTTGTGTTAGTGAAACGAAAGAGTTGACAATTGAAATTTTCATCTGCAAAAGGATCGGTAGTTTTAGATGATGAACTCGATTGCTCTAAGAGAATATGAATGCCGCTCTGTATATTGCTGTTATGAGTATGCAGTGCGGCAAACACGATGAAGAAGATATAGAAAAGTAGATAAGCAGAAAAAACTTTTTTGATATATTTATTCCTGAATGTCATCAAATTATTAAATACAATTTAGTTGAATAGATTTCATTATTCATTAAAGCAACTGAGCTCTTCTTAACTACTCTAAATATAATATTTACCGTTAGAAGCGGCAATATCAAAAACGATTTAATATTTCTAAAATGGGTAAGATTTAATTATTAACCCCAAAATAACTAAAAAAGTTCACGCTGCTGAAAATTCCTCAGCAGTTTTTCTATCTTATTCTTTATATCAGATTTTGAGGAAATTATAAGCAAGTTTTCTTGACAAAATTAGATTGATGTTTAATATCCCAATAAAAATTTTCTCCCAATATTTTTATCCTAACCCGTTTTCTGAATCAATATGATTTTATGAAACTTTTCGTTAGGAACTGAAATTGAGAAACTACAGCAACAATGCAATCAGATTTTACGCAAGTTGTTTCAGAAACTTTATCTTTCTATTTGCCCAAAACTTTCCCGCCAAATCAATGATGCTGGTATTAATGGGAATACATCCATTTCGGAAAAGTATCTGCTTCGCCTTGCAGATTCAAAACATCTTTCCTCTTCAACAATCAATGAACTTGGATGTTGAGTTAGACGGAGAACCTGAAAGAACACCGACTATGAAAAAAGAAACGCTGGGCATTCAGGGAATTGCAGCGCTGCAAGCAGCAATCCCCCCCAATAGAAGCCGAACTTCAAGAGTTTGAGATTGAAGTCAACTATGCCTGTACTACAGAATGGAACTTTGAAGCCAGTGTTGAAGCAAAAATGAGATTCAGCATCATTAGCGCAAAGTTCACCGCTAAGACTTCCTACAAATGAACTACAATGTATGGTCTGAAAGTTCGTTTTATATTCACGGGTAAAACTTAAGGAGCATAGCCCTAATGAGGATATAACCTCGCCTAACACGAGGGGGTTACTAAGTTCGCTACAACTCTAATCTCATTCAGTTACTTTTGTAACCCCGTTTACTTTAGACGCAATAGTGCTAAAAAACAAAAAAAGCCCATCCCGATGAATCGGAACGAGCTTTTCTAAGTACACCCGTAGGGATTCGAACCCCAAACCTTCTGATCCGTAGTCAGATGCTCTATCCAATTGAGCTACGGGTGCGTTTCTTTAATGAAGTCTATAATTTCGCTGCAAATATAATATGAACTCACCTAACATTCAATTTAGCTTTTACACAGAAATTTTTTTAAATAGCGTTAATGAGATTAAAGAAAAAAAAATGATAATAGGATTTTAGAGACCAAGTGATTGCAAATACATTAAATTTTTCTGAAATTGCACACGCAAAAAAATGTTAGCTCATAAAAGACATGCGCCATTATTATATAACCTCAACAAGGAATTTTTGCTATCGTAAATTGATGCCACTTTTACTGCGTCCTTGTCCAGATCACTAATTCAATCTCTTCTTAACTTAATTTCTTTAAAAAAATATCAGGAGAAGCCATGTGCGGAATAGTAGGTTATATAGGAGAAAATAATTGCGTTCCAATTCTTATTGAAGGATTAAAAAGATTGGAATATAGAGGTTACGATTCTGCAGGTATAGGAATAATAAATCATGATGAATGCAGAGTTGTTAAAACAAAAGGTAAAGTTTCAGAACTAGAAAATTTGATTTCTGAAATTCAGATCGAGTCAAATCTTGGAATTGGGCATACGCGCTGGGCTACTCACGGTGAACCAAGCATGGTTAACGCACACCCGCATTTGAATACAGACCATACATTATTTCTTATTCATAACGGAATAATTGAAAATTATTTATCATTGAAAAAAGGATTGGAAAAAGAAGGATACGTTTTTAAAAGTGAAACTGATACCGAAGTTCTTGCTCATTTAATCGATCACTATTTAAAAATGAAGCACTCTCTTTTTCAAGCTGTTCGATACGCTTTAAATGAAGTTGAAGGCACTTATGGCATTTGTGTGATCTATAAAAGAGAACCCGATAAAATAATAGTAGCAAGAAAAGGTTCTCCGCTTGTTATTGGAATTGGAGAAAATGAAAATTTTGTTGCTTCTGATGTGAATGCTCTGATTGCTCATACAAAACAAGTTGTCTATTTAGAAGACGGAGAAATTGCTGAAGTTTACAAAGATTCATTTACAACTAAAACCATTAGCGATGAGACAATCATAAAAGAGATACACCAAGTTGATATTGGTATTGATGAAATAAGTAAAGGCGGATACCCTCACTTTATGTTGAAAGAAATTATGGACCAGCCGGAATCAATTTATAATTCTTTGCGCGGAAGATTGGTTTACAATGAAGGAATTTCGAAACTTGGCGGGCTGCAAGGATTTGAAGAGCGGATCATTAACTCAAATAGAATTTTAATTTCGGCATGCGGAACATCTTGGCATGCAGCTTTAGTTGGCGAATATATGATTGAACAATATGCCGGCATTCCTGTAGAAGTTGAGTATGCCTCAGAATTCCGCTATCGCCATCCGATCATTAGCAAAGATGATACTGTAATTTTCATTTCTCAAAGTGGGGAAACTGCAGACACTCTAGCAGCATTAAAAGAAGCAAAAAAGAAAGGGGCGTTATGCCTTGGAGTTTGCAATGTTGTAGGCAGTTCGATTGCTCGTGAAAGCGATGCCGGAGTTTATATTCATGCCGGACCCGAAATAGGAGTTGCTTCCACTAAAGCATTTACTGCTCAGCTTACTGTTTTAGCTCTAATAACGCTTTTAATTGCCCGCCGTAGAAATTTAAGTTTACCTGAAGGACAGGAAGTAATTAAAGAATTGCAGCAGATCACGAACAAAGTAGAAATAATCTTAAAACAGAATGAATACATCGAGAAGATTGCAGACCAATATGTTAACTGTCGCAACTTTTTATATTTAGGACGCGGCTATAATTTCCCTGTTGCTCTTGAAGGCGCTCTTAAATTGAAAGAAATTTCATACATACATGCTGAGGGTTATCCAGCAGCAGAGATGAAACATGGACCTATAGCGCTTATAGACGATAACATGCCTGTTGTTTTTATTGCCACACAAGATTCTGTTTATGATAAAATAATAAGCAATATTCAAGAAGTAAAAGCAAGAAAGGGAAGAATTCTTGCAATTGTTAATGAAGAAGATGAACAAATAGAAAATATGGTTGATCATATAATTCGTGTCCCCAAAACTCATAACATGTTAACTCCTATTCTTACTGTTATTCCTTTACAATTGTTGGCATATCATATTGCTGTAAAGAAGGGACTGAATGTTGATCAGCCAAGAAACTTAGCAAAAAGTGTAACTGTCGAATAAAATAAGAGGTGATTTATGTTTCGTAGAAACGTCCTTATTATGGGTGCAGCAGGACGAGATTTCCACAATTTCAATGTGTTCTTTAGAAATAACGAGAACTACAATGTTGTTGCATTTACTGCTACTCAAATTCCTAATATCGAAGGAAGAGTTTACCCCGCAGAGCTTGCCGGTAAACTTTATCCGGAAGGAATAAAGATCTATGAAGAATCGGAACTTGTTAACTTAATTTTCAAGCTGAAAGTTGATGAGGTTGTTTTTGCATATTCAGATGTAACTTTTGAATATGTTATGACAAAAGCATCTATTGTAAATGCAGCTGGCGCATCTTTTAGATTGATGGGCGCTTCAGAAACTATGTTGAAAAGTTCGAAACCCGTTGTTGCCGTACTTGCCGTTCGTACTGGATGCGGTAAATCTCAAACGTCTCGAAAGATTGTTAAACTTTTGCAAGAAGCAGGTAAAAAAGTTGTTGCTGTTCGTCACCCAATGCCTTATGGCGATCTCGTAAAACAAAAAGTTCAACGTTTTGCAACCTTAGAAGATTTAAAAAAACATGAGTGCACTATAGAAGAAATAGAAGAGTATGAACCGCATATTGCACGCGGCGGAGTTATTTACGCAGGTGTAGATTACGAGGCAATCTTGCGCGAAGCCGAAAAAGAAGCTGATGTAATTTTATGGGATGGCGGCAATAACGATATCTCTTTCTACAAAGCAGATATAACTTTTACGGTTGTTGATCCTCATCGCCCTGGACATGAATTGAGATATTACCCGGGGAATACAAGCTTACTGTTAGCTGATGCTGCTATTATAAACAAAGTGGATTCTGCCGATAGTGAAGGGATTGTAACTGTAAGAAATAATATTCATCATGTTAATCCAAAAGCTATAGTTATAGAAGCTGCATCTCCAATTACTGTTGATAAACCAGAATTGATTGAAGATAAGCGCGTTTTAGTTGTTGAAGATGGTCCAACGCTTACTCACGGTGAAATGTTGTATGGCGCTGGAACTGTAATTGCGCGTAAACTTGGTGCTAAAGAAATTGTTGACCCGAGACCATTTACTGTTAACTCTATTACTGATACTTTCAAGAAATATCCTAATATCGGAATTTTATTGCCCGCTATGGGTTATGGCGATGAACAGATTAAAGATCTCGAAAAAACCATAAACAAAACGGATTGTGATTCTGTTGTTATTGGAACACCGATCGATCTTGGTAGAATTTTGAAAATCAATAAACCTTATACACGCGTTATGTATGAATTGCAAGAGATTGGTTCTCACACTTTAGAATCTGTATTGAAATCTAAAGGTTTATTATGAATAAAATTGCTGTTGTTGCTTTTGGCGGTAACGCTCTTTTACGTGCAAATGAAGTTGGTACAATTGAAGAACAGGAAAAAAACACTCTCGATACTTGTGAAAAGCTGATTGCTATTTTAGACCAAGGTTACGAGTTGATTATTACACACGGAAATGGCCCGCAAGTAGGAAATATTCTTTTGCGAAACGAAGCCGGTTATAAAGAATTTAAAATTCCTAAAATGCCGCTTGATATTTGTGTGGCTGATTCTCAAGGCGGAATTGGCTATATGATCGAACGTCAAATGAGGAATGCTCTTAACAAAAAAAATGTAAGCAAAAATGTTGTTGCAGTAATTACGCAAGTTCTTATTGATATAAATGACTCCGCTTTTGAAAATCCGACTAAACCGATTGGACCATATTACATTAAAGAAGAAGCGGAACTCTTAGGAAAGTCGAATAATTGGATTTTTCAAGAAGACCCTCGTAAAAGAGGATGGCGCAGAGTTGTTCCTTCTCCAAAACCGATGGAAGTTATGAATAATCAGGTAGTACGCGATTTGGTTGATAAAGGGCACATTGTAATTGCAGCAGGTGGCGGCGGTATTCCGGTTTATTGGCATAGCGATACAAGATATCTTGAAGCAATTGAAGCGGTTATTGATAAAGATTTAGCTTCTGCTCTTCTTGCAAAAGAAGTAGGCGCAGAAAAATTTTATATCATAACCGACGTCCGGAAAGTATGCGTCAATTTCAACAAGCCAGATCAAAAAGAACTTGATCATTTAACCGTTGCCGAAGCGCAAAAATATTATGATGCAGGTGAATTTCCTGCTGGTAGTATGGGTCCTAAAATTCTTGCAGCTATTCAATTTGTTGAAAGCGGCGGTAAAGAAGCAATTATTACTTCGGAAGCTGAACTTGGTAAAAAAAATTGTGGAACAAGAATTACTCTCTAATAGATCAGGAACATGATCTTGATCGGTGTAAAAAATGAATTTATATATACTTGGCATATCTGCTTATTACCATGATTCTGCTGCGTGTTTATTGCGCAATGGTGAAATTATTGCCGCAGCTCAAGAAGAACGTTTTACTCGTATCAAACACGATCACAACTTTCCTAAGAATGCTGTTAAGTTTTGCCTGAAAGAAGCCGGAATAAAAGCAGAGCAGCTAGACGTCGTTGCATTTTATGATAAACCAATTCTTAAGTTCAGCAGAATTCTTGAAACCTATCTCAGTTTCCCTGGCAGAGGATTAAAATCTTTCTTGATGGCAATTCCTTTGTGGCTTAAAGATAAACTTTGGATGCATGATCTGATCTCTACAGAGTTGAACTATAAAGGCAAAATATTATTTCCGGAACATCACGAATCGCACGCCGCCTCGGCATTCTTTCCATCACCGTTCACACGTGCTGCTTTTTTAACAATAGACGGAGTAGGAGAGTGGGCTACTTCTTCATTCGGCGTTGGAAAAGATAACCGTGTAGAAATAATTTCTGAACTGCACTATCCACACTCGCTTGGTCTTTTATATTCTGCGTTCACATACTATACCGGCTTTAAAGTTAACTCAGGTGAATATAAAGTAATGGGACTTGCGCCGTACGGCGAGCCAAAGTATGTTCAGAAAATTTATGATCGTCTTATTGATTTGCGCGATGACGGCTCCTTTAAAATGAATATGGAATATTTTAGCTACAACACCGGACTGACTATGACGAATGGGAAGTTCGATAAATTATTCGACGGACCGCCTCGCAAACCGGAATCGAAATTGACACAGCGCGAAATGGATTTAGCCCGCTCTGTTCAGGATGTAACCGAGGAGATTATGATACGAATGGCGCGCAACATAAAAAAAATGACGGGTGAAAAATATTTGTGCCTTGCCGGCGGCGTTGCTCTAAATTGTGTTGGAAACGGAAAACTTTTGCGCGAAAAAATTTTTGACGATATATGGATTCAACCAGCGGCTGGCGATGCCGGCGGTGCGCTTGGCGCTGCGCTAATAGCATATCATCATTACTTTAACAAGCCGCTTTTCAAAAAAAACGGAAGAGATTTACAAAAAGGTTCTTATTTTGGTTCGCACTATAGCAATGATGAAATAGACAAATTTTTAAAAAAATACAAATTGCCGGCGCATAAACTTACTGAAGATGAAATTGTTGAAAAAGTAAGCGAATCGATTGCGCAAGAAAAGGTTATAGGATGGTTTCAAGGAAGAATGGAATTTGGCCCGCGTGCTCTTGGTTCGCGTTCAATACTGGGCGATGCTCGCTCTCCGGAAATGCAGAAGAAAATGAATCTCAAAATAAAATACAGAGAAAGTTTTCGTCCGTTTGCCCCTACTGTTCTTGCGGAAAAAGTTTCAGAATGGTTTGATTTGGATAAGGAAAGTCCTTACATGCTTTTGGTTGCTGATGTGAAAAAAGAAAAACAACGCATAATGACAGACGAAGAAAGAAATCTTTGGGGAATTGATAAACTGAACATTGTCCGTTCGGAAATTCCGGCAGTTACTCATATTGATTACTCTGCGCGCATACAAACCGTGCACAAAGATGACAATCCATTATATCATCGTCTCATAGAAAGATTTTATGAAAAAACAGGCTGCCCGGTAATTGTGAATACATCATTCAACGTCCGCGGAGAACCCATAGTTGAATCGCCGCTTGATGCATACAAATGTTTTATGAGAACTGAAATGGATCTGCTTGTGTTGGGAAATTACTTGCTCGTTAAAGAAGAGCAGCCCGAATTTCACGATGACATTAATTGGAAGCAGAAGTATGAATTGGATTAAAGATGTTGCCCATGAAATAAAAGAACTCGATTTTTCAAAAAAGTCGCTTCGAAAATTCGGGTTTACTATTGGTGGAATATTTCTAATTGTTGGTCTTTTTCTTTTATGGAAGAATATTTGGCTGCTTGCTCGTGGTCCTTTTATTGTAGCAGGAGCAGTTTTACTGATAGGTGCATTATTGAAACCTGAGCGACTAAAAAATATTTACAAAGTCTGGATGGGTTTTGCTTTTGCACTGGGGTGGGTTGTATCAAGATTTATTTTGATAATTTTATTTGTGTTGATTTTAACTCCGATTGGATTACTCGCAAAACTCTTTGGCAAAGAATTTCTTGATCTGAAATTTAGAGACGGAAAAGACTCATATTGGATTTCTAAAGAGAAAAGAAAAATTGACTACGAGAAGATGTTCTGAGCACATCATCATGCTCATGTTAGTAATAGTGCTCGTTTTAAGACCGTGCAAGAGCACGATCATGAGCATGAATAAGAAATAAAATTCATTATATAAAATAGAAGGTGAAATATGGCAGTCAACATGAAAGGGAAAAGCTTAATCGAAATTAACCATCTCACACTCGAGGAGATTTATCAGATATTCGATTTAAGCGCAACGCTCAAACAAGAAAGATTGATTGGTAAAAAGCATTATATATTGGAAGGGAAAAAGCTCGGAATGATCTTCGCAAAACCTTCCACACGAACGCGCGTTTCGTTTGAAGTTGGTATTTATGAACTAGGCGGATATGGAATGTTCTTCAATCAAAACGATCTTCAGTTGAAAAAAAGTGAAAGTGTATCAGACACAGCAAAAGTTCTCTCTCGTTATCTTGATGGTATTATGATAAGAACATTTGATCATCAAGACGTGATAGATCTTGCTAAGTATGGCTCCATTCCGGTAATAAACGGATTAACAGATTTACATCATCCTTGTCAAGTACTTACAGATTTATTTACAGTTCTCGAAAAAAGAAGAACGCTGCGTGAATTAAAACTCGCATACATTGGCGATGGCAATAATATGGCTCACAGTCTTTTACATGGTTGTTCAAAAGTTGGAATGAATATTTCGATTGCCTCGCCATCAGGATTTAAGCCGTTGGATTTTGTCGTAAAAGAATCTATGGAAAATGCAAAGTATATGGGAAGCAAGATCGAAATTTTAGAGGACCCGGTTAGCGCTGTTAAGGGTGCAGACATTATTTATACTGATGTTTGGGCTAGCATGGGGCAGGAAAAAGAAGCCGAAGAAAGAAAGAAAAGATTCATGGGCTTCCAGGTTAATCCGCAGCTTGTTAAGCATGCAAAAGAAGATTACTTGTTCATGCACTGTTTACCTGCTCACCGCGGAGATGAAGTTACCGATGAGATTTGTGATTCTCCAAATTCTGTAATCTTTGATGAAGCTGAAAACAGATTACACGTTCAAAAAGCTGTGATGGCTTTAGTTATGTAAAAACATTCAAGAAATTTTGCGGATAGAATAAAATTATTTATTTTTATCCCCACGTTTTGGGCAGATAGCTCAGTCGGTAGAGCAAAGGACTGAAAATCCTTGTGTCGGCGGTTCGATTCCGTCTCTGCCCACAATAAGTTGCGAATTCTTTTTGGGTTCGCAATTTTTGTTTTAAAGAAACCCTCAGCATTGGAATTTTGATATGATTTTGATATGCCACGAATTGAGATTCACAAATCAATTATCGAGTCAATTTTTAGTGCATCTCTTTTGATTAAATCTACACAAATACGAGAACGGAAAGGAGATCAGATTTGTATCTCTCTAAACGTTCGAATGGCCGGTATTATATTTTCTATCCTCAGCAAAACGGTAAATACACGTGCAGATCTACAGGGACAAGATCAAAGTCTGAAGCATTAAAATTTCTTGCCAATTTTGAGAATGAGTTAAAGGAAAGAATAAGTAAAAAAGTAAATCCTATCCAACTCCAACATTTTGCTTTAGAATTCCTAAGTTATTCTGAAACCGTCCATTCATGGAATCATGTTCTTTCGCTCAGAAGCACTCTTAGAACCTTCCAAAACTCTATAGGGAATATTTACTTGTCGGATTTGACAAAGGAAAAGCTAATAGAATTTGTGCAATCCCGATCAAAAACTGTTTCTGCTTATGCGGTCTGTCGAGATATTGCGAATCTCAGCAGCGCTTTCAATTATGCGATATCAAAAAAATATCTGAGCGAGAATCTGGTGAAGGGAATTAAGAAACCTAAGATCATTGAAAAACTTCCATTGTTCTTTTCGGAAATTGAATTTGAAATATTGTTGAGGGTGATTGATAATGAAGATCTGAAAGACTTGGTCGTTTTTGCAGTGAACACCGGGTTGAGACAAAGCGATATCGTAAATCTTGAATGGAGACAAATCAACTTCCGTAATCAATCTTTAGTTCTCGATAACCAGAATTCACAAACAAAATCTAGGAAGGTTCATACTATACCTCTAAACATCAAGGCTTTACAGATTCTCACAGCTCGGGAAATCAAATGCCGAAATAGTGAACGAGTTTTCATATATCTAGGGAAACCAATAAAAGCCCTTTTCCTTTCTCACAAATTCAAAAAATATATCAAGCGGTCCGGATTGAACCCGCAGCTTTCATTTCATAATCTTAGGCACACTTTTGCAAGCTGGCTGGTCCAGAAAGGTGTTCCTATCTACCAGATTTCGAAACTTCTCACTCATTCTGATTTACGAGTAACACAGATTTATACACACTTAACAGAACAAGACTTGCTGAAGGCAGTCAATTCATTAAACAACTAACAAAGGAATAATCTTATGAAAGATGAAGAACTAAAAGAAATCCGTGATAAAATAAAGGAGGTGGAAGAAAGGATTGAAGCACAGATTGAAGAAATTGAAGCACAACACAGGCAGATTGAAGCACAACATATTATGTTGAGACAAATAATTAAAATCATGCAATCCACAAACTATTTCTTACAAATATCTATTTGCCTCAAGTTAATTGTGATCATTGAAAAACAAAGGAAAGGAGGGAAAATTGATCATCATACTGCTGTAAAAAGCCAATGTTATTTTTTCATTGCGGTTGTATTCTTAAGAAAACAACTAATCCAATTGAACAAATCAACTAACCAAAAAGGAGTAACAAAATGTTAACGAAAGCACACAACAAAACACGTCGTGGGAATGTTCCAAAACAAGATTTGATAGACCCGATTCCAAAAGCCTCAATTACAGAGGCACAACTTGTAGTTGCATTTTCTGAGGAAACACAGAAGATGCAACTGAAAGACGGGCGATATAGTAACTATGCAATTAAACCAGTAAGGAGTGGGTCATATACTTATTCTAATGGTGTTTCACTTTCTACCGGGGATCATATCATACTCGACAGATTAGCAAATATTAAGGAAAATGATCTTGTCTCTTTCGGATTGCATAGAGAATTTTATGCAGTTGGTTGCCGCATTGGAATATTTAAGAAGGTAGATGGAGAAAATGTTATAATCGAAATGCCGTCCATGAATCGTGTATTCATCGAGCACAAAAGTAAGCTTATTTATTTGCAAAAGATATTTGGTAAAATAGTTATCCAGAGATTTTAGTTAACAATGAAAATCGAAATACTAAGGAATAATCCACACTTGATATTAGCTGGCATTGTGATCGGCGCTATTATTCTGTTTCTAATATTCCGGCCGGAACCGAAGTTCACAATAATCGAAAAGAAGATTGGCGATATAGTCTATTCAAAAGATTTCTTGCTGAAGGTTATTGCTGTAAAAGATTTACTTGGTAACGTTACGCAGATTGACCTTGCAGTCAGAAACATAACCAATAAACCAATACGCTTTTTGGTTACTGATCGCGCTGATAAATCAGATGATTTACATTACAAGAAATATTATTTTGTTATTGAAAGGAACAACAAAATATATTCAACTTGTTGCAGTCATCATTTGGTCGAGCCGGGTGATGAAAGCGGACGGTTTGATTATGATTTCGAAGTTTATTTCGATGGCCATATTTTCAGCAGCGATAGTTGTTCCTTAATTGTCTCAGAAGATCCCGAAGGACGGGAAGTAGTTTCAAAAATAAAACTCACAACAAATAAGAGGTAGCAAAATGCCAGAACCGATTTTAATAACACTAATTGAGCTTGCAGTAAGTAAACGGCAGAAACTAAACCATAAGCTTCGCAAATGGAACATCGAAGATCTACTTGGCGAGATTTATAATGGGGCAAAATCAGTTAGCCGAGAAAAACAAGTTATTAATTTTGCGGTAGCCAACAGATTGATGATGACAGAGGAATTAACGGAGGGATAAAAGCAAAATGAAAAAACCGATTCAAAAATATTATTTCGTTGACAAGCTGAAGGTAGAGCAGCTTCTTCAGCTTGACGACATGAGAGCAAAAATATTTGTTTGCACGGGAGAGAACGAAAAGTCGTTTGGCTTCCTTGTTCGTTTAACGCCGCACACAATTTCATTCCTTAAGACGAACCGATTAATGACCAATCTTTGAGCACCAGCTCACCTTTCGCATCGTGCGAAAGGGCAACACAACATAACACATATAAGCTTAAGTATGATAAAATTTCTGTAACACACATAAGCTTTTGACTGATAAAATACTTTTAACACCTATATGCTTTTGTATGTTATGCAGATTGCCTAATTGTGCAGAATGATTTGAAGAATATATCTTGCTGAGGGCAAGAATCCGCAGCGATAAAAAAAGCTAACTACCGTATCTTTCCAGGAGTATTTTGCCTGGCGATCACCGATGAGTTAGCTTTGATCTCTTTCCGGCCCAATGCCGA
Source organism: Melioribacter sp. (assembly GCA_020723965.1). Classification (GTDB taxonomy): domain Bacteria; phylum Bacteroidota; class Ignavibacteria; order Ignavibacteriales; family Melioribacteraceae; genus DYHW01. Next base: position 15,140 of record DYHW01000012.1, read on the forward strand.
CGAGTATCAAGAATAGATCACAAATTCATTCTGAACTTAGCACTTCAACGAAAAAGTAATCTCCTAAGATTTGTCTCTCCTTTATACTTTACGCAGTGAGCGACTTTCCTTCGGAAAGTTAAAGCATACAGGAATTATTTGTCAAGTTCTTTTTTAAACTTTTTCTAAAAAAAATCACAGACCTCATCTATCGAGTAAAAACGCAACATTTATTTTAAAGTCCCATTCTTTTTGCATTTTTCACACCAAATCAAAGTTAACATATAGTTATCTATTCGTTGAATAACTTAAATAATGAGGAAAATATGAATTCTAAAAAATCGGACAAGGAAAAACGGAACAAACATGTATCAGTATTAATGACAACAGCAGAGCGTAAATTTTTCAAATTTGCAGCTTCTCGGCAAGGAATTTCAACGGCGGCTCTGTTACGGTCTGCGGCCTATAAACTAGTAGCTAAAGAAAATTTAAGCTCAGATCCAAATTAAAAAAGCCGCTGTGATGAGCGGCTCTAAAGAAAAATAGTTACGAGGAACACATGAAAGCTAAAGAAAATATTCGGGTATTGCAAAAGCGAAATAAGACGCTTGAAAAAGCTAGGCACTTCCTTCAACAGAAGTTAGAGAAAAAAAATAATGATGACGCAACCACAGTTCACATACTTGCAAAGATTCGTGCAATTGATCTGGAAAGATATAGTATCCTCAAGGTGTGTGGAGGCCTATCATGATAAACGAAACACTTAGCCAGATTAAGCTTGTGGAAATTGAACCCGGTTTGTTGCGGGTGCATGTCCGCCAGAACCAATTTACTGCAGGCGAGATTTCGAATGGAATATTTTATTCAGCTCCGCGATCAGTAAAGAATTTGTTCAAATTATTTGGCGAGCCGAGATTGGGAATAAACGAAGAGATTTTGTTACGAACTGATTTCTCAAAAATAAAAGTGAAGTTCAATGACAAGATTTTAACAACAACGAGATTGAAATGGTTGAATCTTGGAATCGTGTCGCCTTATTGTAATCAATCGGTAGACAAGCAAATTCTTATGAAGCTTACAGATATTGACCTAGATGAAGTAGAAAAATGGGAACCGGAAGAAAAGCAAGTTGAACTATTTGCGGAGGTGATGTGATGGCAAAACGGTTTATTACTACCACGATTTTTGAAGATCCCTGGTATATGGATTTACCTTCGAAGTATAAACTCTTCTGGTTGTTTCTCATCACAAATTGCGACCATGCTGGTATTTGGCAAGTTAACTATAAACTTGCTGCATTCTATGTAGGTGAACATTTAGAACCTGGAGAATGCGAACGAATCATGAAAGGAAGAATCGTAAAAATCGAAGGGGACAAATATTGGTTCATACCAAAGTTTATTGAGTTCCAATATGGAACAGTTTTAAAAAACACGAATAAAGCAGTAGAAAAGGTAATTAAGACTATCCACAGATACCATTTAACAGCTTTTCTTCCTAACGTAACCATCGAAGGAACACAAAAACAAGGGGCTAAGAAGGAGCTTGGTAGCTCCTTGCAAGGAGCTAAAGAAGAAGAAAAAGATATGGAAGAAGAGGAAGAAGAGGAAGAAGAAGAAAAAGAGGATTCGCCCCGTCTTTTGTGGATAAATATTTTCTTACATAATGCTGGACCAGTGGAAATTGATTTTGTTAAAAAGTTAGTTGAAAAATTTGGATATCAGAGAGCAAAAACAATTTTATACGATCTTAAAAAAAATAATTTCCATTCTGTAAAAACAATGGAAGAAGCCCTAGACGAAAACGGGAACATCAAGCCCAGAGAGAGAAATAATATTAAAGCCGAGGGTAACACGACATCCGCGGCTCACGAATATTTGCTATAGGAGAAAGTATGTTAAACGATAAAGACAGATCACTTTTAGAGAACAAAATTATTGCCGGATTATTTCTCTATGAAAATTTCTTTTTAAAATTTTATGATTTTAATCCCAACACGGAAGATGTTTTCTATAGCATTACAAACCGTGAAATTTATTTTGCAGCGATTGAATACTTCATTGAAAATGGATATCCTACAGCACCGGACGTGTTCACACAATTGATTCTTAAAAACGTCAACGAAGAAGTGAAGGAACATTTTATTTCCGGTCCCTCCAGAAGTGAAGCAACCAACGATTTCAATATTGTCCTAAAATTGGTCGAGGATTCCATAGAACGCAAAGCGCGGAGAGTGATTGAGGCGATAGATAAGAAGCGGCTAACCGGTTTAGAGTATACCGAATCACTCCGAGAAGAGATGGACAAGATTTTGTTGGAAAAATTTGAATGCTACAAAAAAGACAATCGCAACAACGAGCAAAAAGTAAACGAGCTGTTAAAAAGTATCCAAAGAATTCGAGAAGGAGGAACGAGCGATTACATTCCAACAGGATTCAATTATATCGATGATGCAATTATTGGAATTCCAAAATCACATTTGACAACAATCGCCTCGCGCCCCGGTATGGGAAAGACTTCCCTCATGCTTCAACTAAAAAGAAACTTTGTCGCACAGGGCTATAAACCATTAATCATCAGCATTGAAATGACGTCTGATCAACTACTGGTTAAAGATTTATCAGCATACTCACAAATTGACAGTCGCAAGATTGAATGCGGAAATATTACTGAAGAAGAGAATTCACTTATTACTGAAGCATCGCGTATAATATGCGAGAATAATTATTTTATTGAGGATGATGCAACTTGGACTGTGGAAAAAATAAAAGCCACTGTGCGCCGATATTTAATCAAAGAAAAAATCGATGTTGTTCTCATCGACTACCTGACCAAAATTCAAACGCCACCGGCCAGAGACCGCTACGATTTGTCAATTGGAGTGGTTGTAGATTCATTAAGAGCGTTAGCGAAAGAATCCGGGTTGCCAATTGTAATTTTGAGCCAATTAAACCGAGATTGTGAAAAGCGACTCGACAAAAAACCAATCCTTTCAGATTTACGTGAGTCCGGATCCATCGAACAAGATTCAAAGACGGTTTTATTTTTATACCGCCCGGATTACTACGGTATAACAGCCGAGAAGTTATCGGACTTCACTACAGAGAACAACGGACCATTGAAGAACCAAGAATATTGTGAGGTAATTATTGCCAAAGCAAGAAGCGGTAAAACTGGAATAGTTCCATTAAGATATCAGCGAGAAATACATTCGTTTGAGAATCTTACAAAGTATAATAATGATTTTAGTCAACCATCAAATCAACAAAAATCAATTAAGAGTTATTATGAGAACGAACCCGATGATTTCCCTATTTGATGAGTATTCTCTCCGCCACGGGCTTGTGGTGAAGCGTAAACAGTAATTTGGAGACGAAATGAAAAAAACACGCAAAAACTTAAATCAACAGCTTGCTGAACTGAACGACGAAAAAGATTCTCTGCAAAGCGAGCTCAAGAATTGTTTGGACTATTCGAGCGTTAGTAAGCTAAAGGAAAAAATAATTTTGAACGGCAACCAGCGGTTACAGCTTTTACGAGAGCTAGAGAATATTAGTGCAAAGAAAAAATTTGGTTTCTCCGGCAGCAAAATCGTTTGTCGATCTAGTAAAAGAAAAGGATGTTGGAGTTCCAACGGCTAAGTTTTAATTAATTGATTTACTAAACAAATAGGAGTAACATCATGGTAGTTAGCAAAGAACAAAAAATTGCCGTCTTACAGGCGGTGCAACAAGATTTGTTAGATCAATTCAAAATCGCGAAAAGCACGGAAACAAAGGTTACAGCCGGGGCGCGACTGAAAATTGAAAATGTGAAAAGCGAATTAGAAAAACTTCATTCTGGTTGCACTAAACTGATCGAGTGGTATTCGATGGTTAAAAAAAATTAAGGGGTATATTATGATTAAGCAGAATGATCAGAATTCACCGGTCAGAATACTTGCCGGGACTCAAAATCAGTTGAAAGATCTGGAAATTAAAGCTGGTTTAGCCAGTAGTGCACTTGAACGCAAACAAGAGTATAATGATCAGTTCCATTTGTATTCCGTAAAACTCGAAGAAGCTGTGGCGGAACTATCTGAAGATCTTGCGAAAGTTAGAACTTTGATTGACGCATACACAAAATCTCATAACGAATTTTGGAGGATGATTAAATATGACTAATACAGAGAAAGAAAGAATTATCGAAGAGAGAAAATATGGTCTTCGAAATGAAAGCAGACTGCTAGATTTTTCTTGCGGGATATGTAGAGACTTCAGTCATAATGCAAAGATCTTTTTAAGAGAGCAGAATGAAGAACGACCATTACGAAAACAAGAATCCAGCTCTAATTTGTTAAAGAGGTTGGACGAGTTATGTGAAGCTGCAAAAAGCTTGAGCAATGAGTTTGATGCATTATCAACTTTGAAACTGAAGGAAGCTGATTCGTTAACACTTGCAAATTTTGAAGAAAGTAAAAGCTAAAAATTAATGAACCGGTCTTCGCTGTATGTTTAGTTGTGTGAAGATCGGCTCATTTTTAATTTGATGGAGAACTCGATGGACTATGAGGAAGAAGCAAAGAAAACAATTGAGCAAGAATTACAAATAGCAATAGACAATCTGAAGGAAAAAGGAATTGCTCGAACCGACAAGAATCTTTTAAATGAATTTGCTGAGAACATTGAAAAAATGTTAGTCGGACATTTTAAGAATATGAATGAATGGATTAAAGGAATGAATGCCCGGGAAGCCGAACTTTATAAATGGTTGCTGGAAACAAAAAAAATGATGAAGGCGCTAACCGAGTATAAAGAGAAAATTGACAATGACGCCTTCAATCGTTTTTCTTTTTTTTGTGACACAGTCGAGAAGGAAGTTGAATCTAAATTCAAGGCTGTATTAAGACCAAGCGCTAACTAAAATGATTTTTGAAAAGAATTTTAATTAAGGGGAAGAAACATGAAAACG
>DYHW01000003.1:0-222586 GCA_020723965.1 Melioribacter sp.
ATGAGATGGAGTTTATCCCGATGAGCGAAGTGAAATCGGGGTCTCTGCCCACAATTATAAGGGATGAGCGATCATCCCTTCTTTATATAAAAATTATTCTTCATCAATCTGCTTGTTGAATCCCGCTCTTCGCCTCTTTATATTTCAAAACAAAAATAATTGAACAATAATGCCTATCAATATTATCACTCGAACAGATTTTAATGACCTTAAACTTTTTAAACGGGGAAAAGTGCGCGATGTTTACGAAGCAGGCGAATATTATTTGATTGTTTCAACCGACCGCCTCTCAGCTTTTGATGTGATTATGAATGAAGGAATTCCTGAAAAAGGAAAAGTTCTTAATCAGATTTCCAAATTCTGGTTTGATTACACAAAAGATATTGTCCAGAATCATTTTGTAACTGCTAACATTGACGACTATCCGCTTGAATGCAGTCTATTTAAAGAAATTCTACGCGCCCGCTCGATGCTTGTAAAGAAAGCCGAGTTGATTCCGCTCGAATGCATTGTCCGCGGATACATCACCGGTTCCGGCTGGATCGATTATCAAAAAACTGGGAAGAGCTGCGGTATAGAATTGCCAAAAGGTTTAGTAGAATCAGAAAAACTTCCGGAGCCGATATTCACGCCTTCTACTAAAGCAGAAATTGGAACCCACGATGAAAATATTTCGGAAGAAGAAGCAATAGTTATTGTCGGAAAAGATGCATTTAATTTCATAAAAGAAAAAGCTATATCTATTTACAAGAAAGCTGCCGATTATGCCCTTCAAAAAGACATTATAATTGCCGATACAAAAATGGAATTCGGTTATTTCGGCGGAGAAATAATATTGATTGATGAACTGCTAACGCCCGATTCATCTCGTTTCTGGCCTTTGAATGAACACCAGAAGGGACGACCGCAAAACAGTTTCGACAAACAATATGTGCGCGATTATCTTCTTTCGATAAACTTTAACAAACAACCGCCCCCGCCGCCGCTGCCCGAAGAAATTATTCAAAAGACAAGTAAAAAGTATAGAGAAGCACTTTTTAAATTGACAGGAGAAATTATTTGAACTCTTTTCCAGTACAAATAAAACTTAACGCTGATAAATATCTTTATCTAAAATGGAATGATGATTCGGAATCTCAGATAGAGCTTTCTCATCTCAGAAGACTTTGTCCATGCGCAATTTGCGTATCTGAACAGGAGCCGCATAATCATGATTATATAAAAATCTATTCCAAAGATCAGTTAACAATTAAAAGTATAAAAGCGGCTGGTAATTACGCAATTGCTATTGATTGGGCAGACGGACACAACACCGGCTTTTATGATTTTGATTACTTAAAAAAAATATCTTGCTTATAAACAAAAGAAATTAAGAGCGGAAATGGTTCTCCCTAATCAATTAACAGTATTAAGAATAATTCTTACCCCTATTTTTCTTTTTCTTTTTCTTTCTAGTGAACCATGGATGGTCCAAACTTCGCTTCTTGTTTTCATTATTGCCGCCATAACAGATTGGTATGATGGCTGGCTAGCGCGAAAATTTAATTATATAACAGAATGGGGAAAGTTTTTAGACCCGCTTGCTGATAAAATTTTAACTTCCACTGCATTTATAGGATTTGTAATTATAGATCTGCTTCCATTGTGGATGGTTGTTCTGATAATTATCCGCGATATGATAGTAACTCTGCTTCGAATTTATGCTGATTACAATAAAGTACATTTTACAACAAACTACTCGGCTAAATTGAAAACTTTTTTTCAGATGTTCTTTCTCTACTACTTACTTCTTGTTTACACTCTTACAACTATTGGCAGTTTGCAATCTGATTACAAAGATATATTTCTTTTGCTGCTTAACCCGTTGGGAATTTATTTGGCAATGCTTTTTATAACTTTGTTCACGGTTATTACTGGCATTACTTATCTATTCAGGAATAGATTTTTAATTAGAGCGTTGTTCAAAAGTGAAAATTAGTTTAATTGAAAAAATTCTTGGCTCCGGACTTTATACCGGCTACTTGCCAAAAGCTTCAGGAACTTTGGGTAGTCTTGCTGCGCTTATTATTTATTTGATCCCGGGATTTGAGAACCCTTCAATAATGATCTTCATGATTTCACTTTTTATTTTGATTGGCGTTCCAATCGCTCAAAAGTTTGAGACTCTTTACGGAAAAGATCCAAAAGAATGCACAATAGATGAATTTGTGGGAACTTGGATCTCTTTACTTTTTGTTCCGAAGAAAATATGGTGGCTGCTTATTGCCTTTTTTATCTGGCGCGCTATGGATATTATCAAACCATTTCCGGCGCGTCGCCTCGAAAAAATAAAAGGCGGCTGGGGCGTTCTACTAGATGATATTTTGGCTGGTATTTATTCTTTCGTTTCTATTCACTTTATAATTTATTTTTTGAATATGATAATCAAATAAATTAAGATAAAATATGAAAGCTCACATTATCACTATTGGGGATGAAATTCTAATTGGACAAACGCTCAATACAAATGCCGCATTTATTGGAGAAAGACTTACTCAACTGCAAATTAAAATTAGCGGTTCTAGTGTTGTCCCCGATGTTGAAAAAATCATTTTAGAAGAGTTTGAAAGAACTTTTAGTTCCAACGATCTGCTTCTTGTTACTGGAGGGCTTGGTCCCACTCACGATGATGTTACAAGAAAATGCGTAGTTGATTTTTTCAAAACTGAGTTGGTTGAAGATGAAGAAGTTCTTTCAAGCATCAAAAGTTTGTTTGAAACACGCCGAAGAGAGCTTACAGATACTAATAGGTCTCAAGCTTTAATTCCCAAAATTGCTACCCCAATTATCAACAGCAGAGGAACCGCGCCCGGTTTCTGGATCGAAAAAGAAGATAAAATATTTGTATGCTTGCCTGGCGTTCCTTATGAAATGAAAAATATGATGGAAAATTTTATTCTTCCGAAACTTGAAAAGAGACTTGAAAGAAACAGTTTTATTGTTAATACAGATTTGCTCACTACTGCTATTCCGGAATCTGTTCTTTTCGATAGACTTGGAAATATTGAAAAACTTCTGAACGGTGCAAAGATGGCTTTCCTTCCCAGCCAATTTGGAGTTAAAATGAGGATCACTGCACAGGGAGAAACGGAAAAAGATGCGCAGAACAAATTGGACGAGATTGAACAAAAGATCCGCGCGCAAGTCGGAAGGTTTATCTACGGCAAAGATGACGATACGCTAGAGTATGTAATTTCAAAATTGTTGATAGAGAGAGGACTTAAATTAGCAGTTGCAGAATCATGCACCGGTGGATTGATAAACAACCGACTTACAAACATAAGTGGCAGCAGTCAATTTCTTGAGCGTGGAATTGTTGCATACAGCAACGCTGCTAAAGTTGAACTGCTCAAAGTAGATGAAGACACGATTCAAAAAAATGGTGCAGTAAGTCTGGAAGTTGCACGTCAAATGGCAGAAGGCATAAAAGCAATCAGCGCCTCAGATATAGGACTTTCGGTTACAGGAATTATGGGGCCTACTGGAGGAACATCTTCCAAGCCTGTGGGTCTTGTATATGTTGGTATTTGCGATGATAAACTTTGCACAGCAAAAGAATTTCGGTTTGGCAGTGAGGACAGATTATTAAATAAAGACCGCGCTTCACAAGCAGCTTTGGAAATGCTAAGAAGAAATCTGCTTGGAATTTCGTATGATGATTAGAACATTTATTGCTCTCGAAATTCCAGAGAATGCCCTTTCGCAAATTCTTTTGATAAGAGAGAAATGCTTAGGCAATTTGAAGAATGTGAAGTGGGAACCGAAAGAAAAACTGCATCTCACATTAAAATTTATAGGCGATACAAGGTTAGAGCTTCTTAACAAATATTCTGAAGCAATCGAAAAAATTGCAGCAGATCATTCTATTTTTGAATTGAATTTTACTGAGTTCGGAATTTTTAAGAACCCGAAAGAGCCGCGCATTTTTTGGGCTGGCTTGAATGAAAGCCCTAAACTTTTTGATATTGTAAATAATATTGAAACTGCTTTTCTTGAATTTGGTTTTGAAAAAGAGAAGAGAAAATTCAAACCGCATATTACACTATTAAGATTTCGAGGGCATGAAGATGTTGAAAAAATATTATCTTTGACCTATGAAAAAATATCAGAAATCAATTTTGTAGCTAACAGAATCACATTCTATGAAAGCAAACTGCTTCAGAGTGGTTCAGTTTATAAATCAATACAAAGTTTTTATTTGAAAAACTAACGGAGGAAAAATGGCTGCAGAAAAAGAAGCCAGATTAAAAATTCTCGAAGAAACTATTGCAAGTATCGATAAAACGTACGGCAAAGGAACTATCATGAAATTGGGCGATGGTGTCATCAATGCTGTAGAATCGATCTCTACAGGATCGTTAACGCTCGATTATGCGCTTGGTATTGGAGGTGTTCCGCGCGGAAGAATTATTGAAATTTACGGACCGGAATCTTCCGGTAAAACTACTCTCTGTTTGCATATCATTGCAGAAGCTCAAAAAACCGGGGGGCTTGCAGCGTTTATAGATGCAGAGCATGCGATGGATCTTAACTATGCAAAACGATTGAATGTTGACACAAAAAATCTTCTTCTTTCACAACCTGATTTTGGTGAACAAGCTCTTGAAATTGTTGATACACTTGTCCGAAGCAATGCGCTTGATGTAATTGTTGTCGATTCAGTTGCAGCTCTTGTCCCTCGTTCAGAAATTGAAGGAGATATGGGCGATCCGCAAATGGCTATGCAAGCCCGACTGATGTCGCAAGCATTGCGTAAATTAACCGGCGCAATAAGCAGATCCAAAACATGCGTAATTTTCACAAACCAATTGAGAAGCAAAATAGGGGTTATGTTTGGTAATCCAGAAACTACAACTGGCGGTAACGCGCTAAAGTTTTACGCATCTGTTCGGTTGGATATCAGAAGAATTGCTGCACTAAAAGATGGTCAGAATGTAATTGGCAATAGAACAAAAGTAAAAATTGTTAAGAGTAAAGTTGCACCCCCTTTCAAAGAAGTTGAATTCGATATTCTTTACAATGAAGGAATCAGCAAAGCAGGCGATATTATTGATCTGGCAACCGAACGAAATATTTTACTGAAGAGCGGTTCTTGGTTTACTTATAAAGATAACCGCTATCAAGGGCGCGATCAATTAAAACAAAAAATGTTGGAAGACACAGAACTGTTTACTCTGCTAGAGAACGAAGTTAAATCCTCGCTTGGTTTGATCAAAGAAGAGATAAAGCATATCAAAGAGAAAGATGAACAGGAAACAAAACCGAAAAAGAAATAGTAAATGAGAATTGTATCTCTCAAAAAGAAGGGAAACGATGTTATTATCTGTTTTGATGACGGTGAATTCATAACTCTTGATTACAGAACAATTCTTGATAACGGACTCAGAAAGAATGACCTTTTTGATGAAGAAAAAAAAGAACGGCTCTTAGCTGAAAGCATTTTTTTGAAAGCTAAGGATTCTGCTTTCCGATATCTTTCAAAACGACTTCACTCTGCGTCTGAACTAAGAACAAAACTTATTAGGAAAGGTTATCATCAAGAGATAATCAATAAAGTAATTGAAGAGCTGAAGCAAAAATCGCTTCTTGACGACGAAAAATTTGCGAAGGTATTTATAGAGGAAAGGTCAATAAAAAAAAAGATCGGTATCTATAAATTAAAAGCCGAGTTATTCAAAAAAGGGATAGATAGAAATATTGTTGAAAAAGTTTTATTGGATATTGACCCAGTATCGAATTATGAAAATGCGCAAGCTCTAGTTAAAAAGAAGATTAAATTTCTTGAAACCAAAACGATCGATAAGAAAAAACTAAAAGTAAAATTATTTTCATTTCTTAGGTCGCGCGGATTTGAATCTGAAATAATTTTGAAGGCACTAAACGAAATTGAACCTGATGATGAATGAATGCACTTATTGTTCTATAAATTACTAATCACTAATTTTCAAAGTAAAATTCAGGAATAAAGAGATGAACAAATTTACCGGCGTTGATTATTATAACGTAGAAAGTCTTTTGAACGAAGAAGAGATTATGGTACGCAATTCTGTAAGACAATTTGTTGATGACAAGGTTATTTCTATCATTGAAAAGCATTACCGCGAAGAAAAATTTCCTAACTATTTAATTAAAGAATTAGGAGAGCTTGGTTTGTTTGGAATTACTTTGCCTCAAAAATATGGATGCGCTGAGATGAACAATGTAGCTTACGGATTGGCAATGCAAGAGTTGGAACGAGGAGATAGCGGTATCCGAAGTTTTGTCTCAGTTCAGTCCTCTTTAGTTATGTATCCAATTTTCACTTTCGGAAGTGAAGAGCAAAAGGAATATTGGCTTCCAAAACTTGCAACAGGAGAAAAGATAGGATGTTTTGGTTTAACCGAACCGGATTACGGTTCTAATCCAGGCGGAATGATAACACGTGCAGAAAAAGTGACTGGCGGATACAAATTAAACGGCGCTAAAATGTGGATTACTAACGGTACAATTGCAGATGTTGCTGTTGTTTGGGCAAAACTTGATGGTGAAATAAAAGGATTTTTAGTTGAAAAAGGAACTGAAGGTTATACAGCGCCCGAAATGAAAGGGAAGCATTCGCTTAAAGCTTCTGTAACTTCAGAATTGATATTGCAAGATGTTATCATACCAGAAAAAAATATTTTACCCGGCAGTAAAGGTTTGAAATCTCCGTTGATGTGTTTAAACCAAGCAAGATATGGAATTGCTTGGGGCGTTGTAGGTTCGATGATGACTTGTTATGATTCTGCTTTGAACTATGCAAAGTCTCGAATACAATTCAGCAAGCCAATAGCTGCATATCAGATAATACAGGATAAATTAGTTTTCATGCTTACAGAAATTACAAAAGCACAACTTCTAAATTTGCAGTTAGGACGCTTAAAAGATAAAGATGAAGCAAAGCATACGCATATCTCTATGGCAAAGCGTAATAATTGCGAAATGGCTTTAACAATTGCGCGAATATCCAGAGAGATTCATGGGGCAAACGGAATTCTTGATGAATATCCTGTGATGCGTCATTCCCAAAATCTTGAATCAGTCAAAACATACGAAGGCACACACGAAATGCACACGCTGATCATAGGTGAAGATATTACAGGCTGGTCCGCGTTTGAATAAAATTGTGGGAGAATATCTCAAAAGTAAATTTTTCTACGTGGCTCTGTTGTGATTTTTACTTGCTTAAAAATCTTTTACTACAGAGACACAAAAATTTTTGAGACTGTCTCTTTTTTCAAATAGATGAGGAAGTAATGAAAAAGAACAAAATTGAATTTGATGGATTAACTTTTGATGATATTCTCTTAGTTCCTGCACGTTCTACTGTTCTTCCGCGCCAGACAGATATTACCTCTTATCTAACGCGCGATATAAAACTTAATATTCCTTTTATCTCTGCGGCGATGGATACTGTTACAGAATCGCAAATGGCAATTGCTATGGCAGCTCAAGGCGGAATTGGGATCATTCATAAAAATATGCCAATCGAAAAACAAGCCGATGAAGTTGATAAGGTAAAAAGATCGGAAAGCGGAATGATAGTAAATCCAATTACTCTTACTCCTGATAGAACTATATATGAAGCAGAACAATTGATGTCGAAATATCACATTTCTGGAATTCCTGTTGTTGATGAAAAAGGGAAGCTGGTTGGTATTCTTACAAATAGGGATCTGAGGTTTGAGCAGAAAAAAAATCTTCTCGTAAGTCAATTGATGACAAAAGAAAATCTAATTACCGCTCCGCTTGGAACAACTCTTGCTGAAGCTGAAAAGATTCTTCATAAATATAGAATTGAAAAACTTCCGGTCGTTGATAAAAAAGGAATTATCAAAGGATTGATCACTTACAAAGATATCATAAAGAAAAAGAAATTTCCGGATGCATGTAAAGATGATCTTGGTCGTCTTCGTGTAGGCGCCGGCCTTGGCGTGACTAAAGACACAATGAAAAGAGTTGAAGCATTGGTTGCCTCTAATGTTGATGTTGTTGTTCTTGATACTGCTCACGGACATTCTGATGGTGTTTTAAGAACCTTGAAGGTGATCAGAAAAAAATATCAAGATTTGCAATTGATAGCAGGAAACATTGTAACAAAAGAAGCAGCATTAGAATTGGTTGAATGCGGAGTTGATGCAGTAAAAGTTGGAATAGGTGCCGGCTCTATTTGCACTACTCGTGTGATTGCAGGCGTTGGCGTTCCGCAAATAAGCGCTGTTATAGAAGTTGCTCATGCTTTAAAAGGGAAAAGAATTCCTATCATTTCCGATGGAGGAATAAAACAAACCGGCGATGTTGCAAAAGCTATTGCAGCCGGAGCAGACACTGTTATGATGGGGGGTATGTTTGCCGGCGTTGATGAAACTCCCGGTGAAAAAGTATTATTCGAAGGAAGAAGTTTTAAAGTTTACCGCGGTATGGGTTCTCTTGGCGCTATGAAACAAGGAAGCAGTGACCGCTATTTTCAAGATATCGAAGAAGATATTAAAAAATTAGTGCCGGAAGGAATTGAAGGACGCGTTCCTTATAAAGGGGTCCTTTCAGATACAATCTTTCAATTCATCGGCGGCTTGCGCGCTGCTATGGGTTATTGCGGAGCGAAAAATATCAACGATCTTAAAACAAAAACTAAGTTTGTTAAAATTTCGAATGCAGGCTTGCGCGAAAGTCATCCGCACGATGTTATTATAACAGAAGAAGCGCCAAACTATCAGATGCCGAAGAAAATATAATTCTCATAATTACTCTTTCAACTCTCCTATAAATATTGGGGTGAAGAGTTTCATACTAATCGAATTTTAGATTCTTCGGTTATAGCGTTCCTTCAGAATGGCTAATAAAACAATTTACTCACAAATAAACTCTAAGTAATGTTCAAAGTTCTCGTAATTGCTTACTACTATCCTCCGCTTGGATTAAGCGGTGTTCAACGCACATTAAAATTTACAAAGTATTTCAGCAAGTTTGATTGGAAGCCGACAGTAATAACGACAGGCAATGTTGCTTATTATGCTCATGACTTTGCTCTGTTAAAAGAAGCCGAAGAAGCCGGCGTTAAAATGATACGAACTGAAGCATTTGATCTTAATGCTCTCTTCGGTAAACAATATCAAACAGTTAACATGCCGAATGAATTTATCCGCAGAATTCTTTCAATATTTAGTAAAGCTATTTTCATCCCCGATAACAAAAAATCTTGGGCTAAGAAAGCTTACCAAACAGCACGCGAGCTTCTTCTAAAAGAAAAATATGATATTATTTATGTTACAATTCCTCCCTTCTCAAGTTTTGTTTATGCAGCTAAGCTAAAGATGGAATTCGGAATTCCTCTTTTTGTAGATTACCGCGACCTCTGGTATGGAAATCATTTTGCATTTTATCCAACGCCATATCATAAATACCGCCATAAGAAATTAGAATACACTGCTTTGCGCTCTGCCGATAAAGTAATTACAATTAATAGAAGAATTAAAGAGAAGCTTTTATTAACCTATCCCTTTTTGTCATTTAATGATGTGATGATTATTCCTCACGGATACGATCCGGCTGATTTTGGTACGGTCAATCGGGGTTCTCAATCTGAAAATATAATTGAGAAAGCTGCAAAATCTCGCAAGATGAGGTTGACATATGCAGGAATATTCTACGAAAACATCACGCCAGAATTTTTATTAAAAGCATTCAAACAGATTTCAGTTGAACGACCGGACATAGCAGCGAACATCGAGTTGGAGTTTATAGGGCATCTTCGAAAAGAAAATAAAAAATTGATTAAAGAATTAGGAATACATGAATTTGTTCGCGACCTCGGATATTTAGAACACAAAGAGACAGTGAAGCGGCTGCAAGAAAGTGATGTACTGTGGATGATGATAGGAAGAATTAAAAATGCGGATACGATTTCAACAAGCAAGCTTTATGAATATTTTGGAACTCGCAAACCGATTCTTGGTTGTGTTGTTGACGGAACTGCTAAATCAGCCCTTCAAGAATATGGCGCTTCATTTATCACTCAACCTGATGATATTCAAGAGATCAAAGAAACAATCACTCACATTCACGAATTATTTCAAAAGAAAATATTACCCACTCCTAATGAAGAGTTCGTTCTAAAACATGATCGAATTTTACTAACCGAACAACTTACTAAAGCATTTCAATTTTATTTGAAGGCGGAGTGATGAGAGCTGCACTGATCGGTTCCGGCGGAAGAGAACACGCTCTGGCAACGAAGATTGCAGAATGCAGAATGATTGAAAAGTTATTCATTCTTCCAGGTAATCCAGGCACAAAAAAAAATGGAGTGAATGTTCAGATCAATCCAGATGATCAAAATGCGATTATCGGGTTCTGTCTGGAGCAAAAGATTGATCTCGTAGTTATTGGTCCGGAAAAACCATTGATAGATGGGTTGGCTGATAAACTGCACAACAATGGAATAAAAGTTTTTGGACCTTCACAACAAGCGGCGCGGATCGAAGGGGAAAAATCTTTTGCAAAACAATTGATGAAAGAATATAAAATACCAACTGCTGAATTTATTTTGTTCTCGAAAAATAATTATGATGAAGCTATAACTTATTTACAATCAATAAAATATCCGGTCGTAGTTAAAGCAGATGGTATTGCAGCCGGAAAGGGCGTAACTATAGCAGAAACTTTAGCAGACGCGCAAGAAGCAGTGGATGACTGTTTTATAAATTCTTCCTTTGGAAGTGCTGGTGATAAAATTGTAATTGAAGAATTTATGAAGGGACAGGAAGCTTCTATTTTTGCCATTACTGATGGAACAGATTTCGTTTTACTTCCTGCTGCTCAAGACTACAAAAGAATATTTGACGGCGACAAAGGAAAGAATACAGGTGGTATGGGAGCATATGCTCCAACTCCTTTTGTAAATGAAAATGATTTGAAAAAGATTGCAGATGAAATTGTTGAACCGGTTTTGAAAGCAATGAAGGAAAAAGGGATGCCGTTTGTTGGTTGTCTTTATTGTGGACTAATGATTACAAACGATGGGCCGAAAGTTGTAGAATTTAACTGTCGCTTTGGCGATCCAGAAACACAAGTTGTTTTGCCATTACTTGACGGAGATTTTTGTGAACTTCTTTATTCTGCAGCATGTGGAATGTTAAAGAAAGATTCTGTGAAATATAACGGCGGGGCATCAGTTTGTGTTGTCTTGGCATCGGGCGGTTACCCGGATAAATTTAAAAAAGGATTTGTTATTAACGGTTTGAAAAATGTTTTTCAAAATGTAAATGTCTATCACGCCGGCACTAAAGAGGCAGATGGAGAAATTATTACTAACGGAGGAAGAGTTTTAAATATTACATCATTCACAGAGAAGAACGATCTAATTGAAGCTAAGAGAACGGCTTATGAAGCTATTTCAAAAATTAATTTTACTGGAATTCATTACAGGAAAGATATTGCGGATAAAGCAATTATTGTAATCGAACACGATGATGCTGATTTAACGGATCAACACGGATAATACTCTGTGTAAATCTGTCTAATCCGCTTTCCATTGAAAATCATCCCGGCGGCCAATTCATTTTCCTTCCGCCAAGCAGATGCATGTGAAGATGGTAAACTTCCTGTCCGGCATCCGGACCGCAATTTACAACCAATCTAAAACCGGTTTCACTTACACCAACGTCTTTGGCTATTTGGTTTGCTGCTTCGTATAAAGAGCCAAGAAGCGCCTCATGTTTGTTGGGGTCGATATCTCGCGTTGTTTCAATTTCGGTAATCTTTGGAATGATAAGAATATGAACCGGCGCTTGTGGTCGAATGTCTTTGAACGCAAGAACTTTATCATTCTCAAAGACTATCTCAGCCGGAACTTCCTTGCGAATTATTTTGGAAAAAATTGTTTCTCCCATTGTTATCCTTTTCGATTTCATACTTCTTTAATTTATTATAGAGATGACTTCGCTGAATTCCGAGTATCTCTGCAGTTTTACTAATGTTCCATCCGTTAGCTGATAGCTGTTTCATAATAAATGCACGTTCGGCTTTTTCTTTAAACTCTTGAAAACTATTTGCTATGTTAAGGAGATCGTCAACATTCGAATCTGAACTTTGCGTAAAGATTGCAACATCCTTTTCATTTATATTCGTTTTTGGAGCCATTATAACAATACGTTCGACAACATTGCGGAGTTCGCGTATGTTTCCCTTCCAAAGGAGCGATTGAAACGCTTTCAATGCTGCATCGGAATAATTCTTTTGAGGGAATTTATTCTTGTCGCAGATGATTTTCGAGAAGTGCTCCACTAGAAGAGGAATGTCATTTTTGCGTTCACGAAGCGGCGGAACGTGAATAGGAATTACATTCAAGCGGTGAAAAAGATCCTCGCGGAAGTTTCCTTTCTTAATTTCTTCTTGAAGGTCTTTGTTTGTTGCGGAAATTATTCGAACGTCAACATCAATCTTGGCGTTACCACCAACACGTTCAATTTTTCCTTCTTCGATTGCGCGCAGAACTTTCGCCTGAGCTTGCAGACTCATATCGCCAATCTCATCAAGAAAAAGATTTCCTCCATCTGCTTGTTCAAATTTTCCGATATGCTGTTTTACCGCACCGGTGAAAGAACCTTTCTCATGACCAAATAATTCAGATTCGATCAGTTCGTGATGAATGGCGGCACAGTTCACTTCAACCAATTCTTTGTTCGCGCGTGTGCTCTGGCGGTGCAACTCTTGGGCGATCAATTCTTTTCCAGTTCCGTTCTCACCGGTAATGAGAATGCGTGCGTCTGTCTTTGCAACGCGGGAAATTGTTTCAAGAATTGTTTTAATTACAAAACTGTTGCCGATAATAATTTCTGATGTGGAAAGTTCTTTCTTAAGCTTCTTGTTTTCTCTAACAAGACTCGATTGCTCTACGGCGTTGCGCACACTGATTAAAAGTTTATCTCGATCGATTGGTTTCTCAAGAAAATCGAACGCACCGAGTTTAGTTGACTTAACCGCGTTTTCAACACTGGCATGCGCAGAAATCATAATCACTTTAATATCGTTCTCTTTTTCGTGCAGCCAATTCAACACTTCAAAACCATTTTTCCCAGGCATTTGAATATCGAGAAGAAGAGTATCGTAGTTTCCGTATTCGAGCTTTTGCAATCCTTTGCTGGAATCTGTTGCGTAGTCAACAAGATAATCTTCATACTCAAGAATCATCTTAATGCTTTCGCAAATTTCTTTTTCGTCATCGATTACTAATATTGATTTCATGGGCAAATTCTTAAATAAAATAGTTGATAAATTTTTAATGCTTCAGACGGTTTAGCGTTAGGATTTGTTCGAACCATCTCTGCAAATAATTCGCCAAGATAATTCGCGATCAGATCTTTTTTACTAAAGCCACCCTCGGCAAAAAATTCTTTTTCAAAATACTCTATAAAGATACCGAGAAATTTAGATAAATTGAACATGCGCAAATTATAACGGATAAATGCATTCCCGAAGAAATGAGGGAGCTTATCTTTATCGCCTAATTCATTTTCCGGAGAATCGAAAAATAATTTCTTTGGTGTGTTTTTTACTTTCTTGTTGAAAACAAATTGCGGAGGAGAGGGAAGAGGAAACTTTATGTGTGCTTCAATCAGTGGTATTTTTACTGTGATATGATTGTAAGGAATAAACACAAACGTTAGACAGAAAAATGTTTCTGATGCATCGCCGTCAAAAAATATAAGCGCTTTTTTGTAAATGTGATCAACAGATTCTAAATCGTTATGGGTTTTTATAAACTGTTTGTATTCATCGGAAGTCATATAGTTTGTTAAGTAGAGCAAACCGCCGTAGAAAGATTTTTCATAATCTATTTGTGCTTGCGATTTAGAATAGATAAAGAGGATGAACACGAGCAAGAGCACGAAAATTTTTTGAATTGGTTGGCTCACAGATTCATTCTATGTTTGTATAATTCCTGGATTGAACCGGGGGATATTAGGATTGTTATTAGCGCATTCGATCGAGTTTGAAATGTATTGGCGCGTTAAAGCTGGATCGATTATTTCGTCTACCCACAAGCGCGCAGCAGCATAGAGTGGATTGCTCTTCTCTTCGTAAGATTGCATAATTTCGCTCAGCAGTTTTTCTTTTTCCTCTTTTGTGAATTCTTTTCCGGATTTTTCCATTTGTTTCAACCGAATATCGAGCAGAACTGAGCTTGCTTGCGCGCCCCCCATCACTGCAATCTTTGCGCTTGGATAAGCAAAAATGAAACGAGGATCGTAAGCTTTACCGCACATTGCGTAATTGCCCGCGCCAAAACTATTGCCAACGATAATTGTAATTTTAGGAACAACAGAATTGGCAACAGCATTGACCATTTTTGCGCCGTCTTTTATTATTCCGCCATGCTCGGCTTTACTTCCAACCATAAACCCAGTTACATCTTGAAAAAATATGATAGGAATTTTTTTCTGGTTACAGTTCATAATAAATCGTGTTGCTTTGTCTGCACTGTCGGAATAGATAACACCCCCAATTTGCATTTCACCTTTTTCAGTTTTCACTATACTCCGCTGATTAGCTACAATACCAACAGCCCAGCCGTCAATTCGAGCATAAGCCGTTATTAAACTTTTTCCGTAGCCGGCTTTGTATTCATCAATCTCTGAGTTGTCAACAATTCTTGCGAGCAGTTCATAAGTGTCGTATGGCTTCAGAGTATCTTCTGGAATCAATCCATAAATTTCTTGCGTATCGAACTTCGGAAGGACTGAATCAGTTCGATTAAATCCGGCTTTTTCATTATTGCCATACTTGCTTACTAAACTTCTGATCTGAAGAAGACATTCATCATCATTTTTCATTATATAATCTGTAACGCCGGAAATGTTTGACTGCACACGCGCACCGCCAAGCGATTCATTGTTAATTTCTTCTCCAATTGCAGCTTTAACTAAATGAGAACCGGCAAGAAAAACTGAACCTTCTCCTTCAACTATAAGCGCTTCGTCGCTCATAATAGGAAGATATGCGCCGCCGGCAACGCAAGGACCCATAATTGCAGCTATTTGAGGAATACCTATTGAGGAGATAACTGCATTATTGCGAAAGATTCTTCCGAAGTGTTCTTTATCCGGAAAAATATCTTCTTGAAGAGGAAGGAAGACGCCTGCGCTGTCAACAAGATAGATAATTGGGAGACGATTTTCGATTGCAATTTCTTGAGCGCGTAAATTTTTCTTTGCGGTAATTGGAAACCATGCGCCCGCTTTAACTGTTGCATCATTAGCAACAATAACAAAGTTTTTTTCGTGAATTTTTCCAATGCCAAAAATTGTTCCGCTGCTGGGTGCGCCGCCGTATTCTTTATACATATCATGAGCGGCAAAAGTATTCAGCTCAAAAAATGTTGTCCCTTTGTCGATCAGTTTTTCAATCCGCTCGCGTGCGGTAAGTTTTCCTTTTTCGTGCTGTTTTTCGATTGCATTTTTTCCCCCGCCAAATTTTATCGTTTCTTTTAAGGCGCTAATTTTTCTGATAAGATTTTTATGAAAGTCTTCTCGTCTAAGAAAAGTTTCTTTAGATGTTATAGGTGAACCAATTTGTGTCATAATTCAACTTTGGATTTATCTTTTCGTTTTTTGCTCTCTCTTGGCAAACCTTTCCTTAAGTGATGACTATGTCAGCAGTAAAAAAGATAACCGCAATGTGCAAATAATTACAAATAGTAATGCAAAAATTTTTATTTATTTACTAATCTTGTAAAAGTGAACGTGCAATAACGATTCTCTGAACTTCAGAAGTTCCTTCACCAATTGTTAAAAGTTTTACATCGCGGTAAAATTTTTCTACGGGATAATCTTTAGTAAACCCATAACCGCCAAAGATTTGAACAGCTTCGTTAGCAGCACGTATTGCTGTTTCACTTGCAAATAATTTTGCTTTAGCGGCGATATCGAGAATATTTTTCTTTTCGTCTTTCATCTTTGCAGCTTTGAAAGTCATCAACCGCGCTGCTTCAATTTCTGTAGCAAGTTCCGCAAGCTTAAACTGAATAGCCTGGAACTCGGAAAGAGTTTTTCCAAACTGCCTCCTTTCTTTTGAATAAGCAATTGAAGCTTCAAGACAACCTTGAGCAAGTCCTACGCTCAAGGCAGCAATAGAAATTCTTCCTCCTTCAAGAATTTTCATCGCTTGTGCAAATCCTTCTCCTTCATTGCCAATTAAATTTTCTGCAGGCACGCGGCAGTTTTCAAAGATCAATTGTGTAGTTTCACTTGCGCGCATTCCAAGTTTATTTTCTTTTTTACCGGTAGAAAATCCTTTTGTCCCTTTTTCAACAATAAAAGAAGAGATTCCTTTTTTACCTTTGCTCTTGTCAGTTATTGCCATTACTACTGCAGTTTCACCAACTCCACCGTGAGTAATAAACGCTTTAGTGCCGTTGAGAATGTAGCAGCCGCCATCTTTCACAGCGGTTGTTTGCATTGCTGCTGCATCGCTTCCTGAACCCGGTTCGGTTAATCCCCAGGCGCCAATTTTTTTTCCGCTTGCCAGTTCGGGTAAATATTTTTTCTTCAACTTATCATTTGCAAAAACGTTTATATGATTTGTGCAGAGTCCGTTATGCGCTGCCACTGAGAGCGAAACAGAAGGATCAATTCTTGCAAGCTCTTCTACTATTAAAGCGTACTCAATGTAACCCAGTCCCGCGCCTCCAAATTCTTCCGGAGCTAGTATTCCAAGAAAACCAAGTTCACCGAGTTGCTGCATCAATTCCATCGGGAAAGTTTGCGGCTCATCAAATTCCATTACGCACGGTTTGATCTGTTTTTCAGCAAATTCTCTTATTGTATTTTTAATAGCGAGTTGGTTCTCATCGAACTCGATAACAAAATTATAATCTGTTTTTTGTACTGCCATAACCGACCTTATTCTTTAAGAGTTGATTTAAAATCGTTTAATAATGTTTCTGCAATTTGATAAGGAGAAGTTTTTCCTTCGGTTACTTTTGAAAGAGATTCTTGCAATTTTGCAGCACGGTCTTCTTTCCACAATTCATTCTTTATCAGATATTCAACAATTTCTTTAATTCTCGCTTTGTAATTTAATTCTCGCTTCTCCTTCAATAATCCGTTTTGTTCTAAAAATAAACTATGCTTTTCAATTTCAAGAGCTATATCTACAGTTCCAATGTTTTCTGATGCAACTGCTTTTAAAATATTTGGAAGCCAAGTTTTTTCAGAATGTTCACGCATCATTAAAATAGTTTTTAGAGCAGTAACTGCAGATTCAGCGCCGGGACGATCGCTCTTGTTGAGTACGAAAAAATCTGCGATCTCCATCAAACCTGCTTTCATTGCTTGAATTGAATCACCCGATTCAGGAACGAGAACAACGATCGTAGTATCTGCGGCTTTTGCAACGTCAAGCTCAGATTGTCCAACGCCGACTGTTTCAAAAATTATGAAGTTGTAACCGGCAGCATCAAGCACATCGGCGGCGTCAATAGTTTTTTTGCTAAGACCGCCAAGACTTCCGCGCGTTGCCATACTTCTGATAAATACTCCTGGGTCTATTCCAATTTCACTCATACGAACACGGTCGCCAAGTAGAGCTCCGCCGGTAAATGGACTAGTTGGATCAACAGCAATAATACCAACAGTTTTGTTCTGCTTTCGGTAATACTTTGTAAGCTGATTTGTAAGAGTCGATTTTCCTGCGCCAGGCGGGCCGGTTATACCAATTCTGTATGCGCGTCCAATTCTTTGATGGAGTTCTTTGAGAAGTTCTGTTGAATTTGAATTCTCAGATTCTATTATGCTTATTGCACGTGATACAGATCGTTTGTCGTTTTTAAAAATATTTTCTAAAAGATTGTTGTAATTCATGAGGTGTTCTATTTATATAATCCTTGCTTCGAAATATATTCTTTTACTTTTTCGGGAACAAGAAAATCGATTGGTAATCCTTTCTTTACACGTTCACGTATTTCTGTTGACGATATTTCAATATTCGGAGTATCGATGACGACAACAGAATCAAAATATTTTGTTTTTATTTCTGTCAGCATATCGATATTTCGTTTCATTACAACAACTTTAGCCAGCTTTAAAATCTCATCAGGTTTATTCCATTTATCGAAAACAATTAAATTATCGAAACCGATTATGAGTTCAATGTTGTTGTAAGTCTTTTTGATCTCATTTAGTGTGTTGAGCGTGTAAGATATATTCCCTTTGCGAATTTCATAATCGGATGATTGGAAATATGGAAAAGATTCGATTGCAAGATTAACCATATTCAAGCGGTGAATATCTTCTGTAGTTTGTTTATCCGTTTTGAGCGGAGAAATATGAGAAGGAATAAAAATTATTTTATCAAGATTTCTTTTTTCTAAAACATATTGGATAGTTATTAGATGACCAATATGAATTGGATCAAACGATCCGCCGAATATTCCAACTGCTTTCATAAATAATTAATTCTCCTTGTAAAGAAGTGATCTTATAATTTCTCGATGGCCCTTAATTTCATTCAAATATCTTTGATGTAAATATTCTTCCGATGATCTTTTCATTTTCATTTTAGAAAAAGCAAGGTGAATGGCTGTGCGTGAATACAAAGCTCTTATTTTTTCGTCAATCCATCCTTTACGAAACCTCAAATTGCTTGATATTATTCTAACATGATTTGATGGAAAAAATCCAAGCAGCGCTTCTTCATTCAACTCGTATTCAATAATTTGCATTTCATTATTAACGGACAACTTAAATATTAGAATGAAAAAAGCTATAAGGAAGATCATAAATAAAAAGCCGAAAAGAGAAGCGCCCTCGACGCTTACTAATAAATTCCAGACAAAATGAAAAAACATGGCCAAAGATAAGCCGATTAAAGGTAAAACACTTTTTGCAAAAGGTTTAGATAATTTTGCCATTGCTAAGAATGCGCCAAATGTAGCAGTTGCAATACAATGCATTACGGCGGAGAATAGTGAACGCACAAGAACTATGAATACCCAGGGAAAAATTGTATCGCTATAAAATACAAAATAGATAAAATTCTCTGTCATCCCAAAGCCAAGCCCAATTGCTGCTCCGTAAACTAATCCGTCTGTTATATTATCGAACTTGCTTGAGTTAACAGACCAAAGTAAAAACAGACCTTTAGCAATCTCTTCGCTGAATGGTGCAAAAATAGTTGTTTGAATAATCTCTGATGTTGGACTTGAATTTCCCGCTAATCCTGTAAAAGTTAAAAGTAGTAAATGACCAGCCACACCCAAAACTATTGCTCCAAAAGCGCCCCACAGAAAATGAATTATTACAAAGAAAAGCGGTTCGCGTTCATGTTTATCCATTTTCCAGATAAGGAGTAGATAAAAAAACATCGGTATAATTGCTGCTAAAAGTGAAAAAAAAATTAGCATAAATCCTCTGCGAAATTCTTATGGAGTTGCTTAGAAGAGTTTCACTAAAATATTCCTATTCTTGATTATAAAAGATGGGCTGTATATATTTTGACCCAATTTTTCTCATGTTCTTCAAATGATAATAAAATATACTAATTTTTCTAACGGCATCCACCAGTTAAAACTTTCGGAACCAGTTCGGAAACTTGGTTTAAGTGAATTGTTCTTTGGAGACGTTGAGCTTTACTGCAGAATGGATAAATCGCCTCATCAAATCGTTCTTGGTTGCGATTTAAAAGCTCATACAAAAATGATTTGCGATAGATGTAATAATGAATTTGAAACAGATATCCATAATCATTTTCTTTTAAGCTACATATTTTCTAAAGCTCCGCAAAAGAGGGATGATTACGAGATAAAATATCTATCTCCAGATCAAGATAAAATTGATTTGGGCAGTGATGTTTTTGAGTATGCAGAATTATCTATACCAATGAAAAAATTATGCAGAGAAGATTGTAAAGGTTTATGCCCACGATGCGGAACCAACTTGAACGATGCCGAATGTAGCTGTTCAAGTGAAACGAAAAATGATATTTGAGCAACATTAAAAAATAAATGATTTTTTTTTACAACTAACTAACAGGTAAGTACGATGCCAAATCCGAAACGTAAGATGTCTAAGAGCAGAAGAGATAAGCGCAGAACGCATTATAAAGCAACAGTTCCTTCCTTAAGTCGTTGCTCAAACTGCGGCGAAATTAAACTTAGCCACAGAGCTTGTCCGAATTGTGGTTATTACGCCGGCAGATCGATGTTCGTTCCAGAATCGTAACATTCACTCTTTTAGATGATAGAAAATAAACAGAAAAAATGTAGAATTGCAGTCGATGCTATGGGGGGTGATTATGCCCCTAAGCACGAAATTCTCGGTGCGCTCGATGCTTTTCAGCAAGATAGCAGCTTTGAGTTAATTCTTGTTGGTGATAAAGAAAAAATTCTTAAAGTTGCTCGTTTAGAAAATCTTCAACTAAATGAAGAGATGATCTATCATGCGTCTCAAGTTATTGATATGCACGATAAGCCGACCGAAGCAATCAAATCAAAACAGGATTCATCTCTTGTAGTTGGCGCTAAATTGGTCCGAGAAGAGAAAGCTGATGCATTCGTAAGCGCAGGCAACACAGGCGCAATGATGGCTGCATCTACACTAATTATGGGAAGAATAGAAGGTGTTGGACGTCCTACAATTGGAGCGTCGTTTCCTACAATTAAAAACAAATTTTGTCTCCTCTTTGATGTCGGCGCAAGTGTCGATAGCAAACCGCAACACTTGTTCGAGTATTCAATTCTCGGAACAATCTTTGCAAAAGAGATTTTCGGAATTGAGAGCCCTTCTGTTGGATTGTTGAGTGTAGGCGAAGAAGAATCAAAAGGAAACGAGCTGACATTTGCTGCATACAAACTTTTGAAAAATTCTAAACTCAATTTCCACGGTAATGTAGAGGGGAGAGATATTTTAAAAGGAACTGTAGATGTTGTTCTTTGCGATGGGTTCACTGGAAATATTGTTTTGAAATTTGGTGAAAGTATTATGACTCTTTTACGAACGCGAATTAGAAATTATGCAGATCAAGGAATTATAAATAAACTGAAAGCTTTGGTTGTTAAGTCCGTTCTGAAAACAACATTGAAAGATATGGATTATCAAACCCACGGCGGCGTTCCTCTGCTGGGTGTTAACGGAATTAGTATCATAGGGCACGGCTCAAGTTCTCCTTTAGCAATTAAAAATATGATCTTGCGTGCCAAGGAAATGTACGAAAAAAATCTTATTCAAAAATTTGAGGATGCTCTAAAGACATATGCAGTTTCAAAATAAAAAGAAAGTCGCTACAATTACCGCCGTTGGAATGTATGTTCCAGAAAAGATTTTAGACAATAAATATTTAGAATCCATTGTTGATACAAGTGACGAATGGATAATGACCCGCACAGGTATTCGTGAAAGACGAATTATGGAAAATGGCGCTACAAGCGATATGGCTGTAAAAGCGTGTGAAGACCTATTTAAAACTACTTCAGTAAAACCCGAAGAAATTGATGTTATTATTGTTGCAACAGTTACTCCAGACATGCTTTTTCCTGCAACTGCTTGTTTGGTACAGGAAAAAATTGGGGCAACAAAAGCTTGGGGCTTTGATCTTTCTGCTGCGTGTTCTGCATTTTTATTTGCTCTCCAAACCGGCGCAAGTTTGATAGAAAGCGGAACTTATAAAAAAGTTCTGGTTATCGGTTCTGATAAAATGAGTTCGATTGTTGATTATACTGACCGAAACACTTGTATTCTTTTTGGCGATCTTGCTTCTGCTGTTTTGCTTGAGCCAACCGAAAACCAAAATATTGGTATAAAAGATTCAATGCTTTTTTCAGACGGCTCCGGCAAAGATGCTTTACAAATGAAAGCCGGCGGAAGTTTAAACCCCGCTTCGCATGAAACCATAGATAAAAAATGGCACTACATTTATCAAGACGGAAAAGCAGTCTTTAAGGTTGCTGTTAAAGGAATGGCAGATGTTTCTTACGAAATAATGAAAAGAAATAATTTAACTTCAGATGATGTTGCTTATCTTGTGCCTCACCAAGCTAACTTAAGAATTATAGATGCAACAGCAGAACGGATGGGAATATCGAAAGAAAAAGTTATGATCAATATCGATCGCTACGGAAACACTACTGCTGCAACTATTCCTTCTTGCTTAACAGAGTATTACCGAGATGGTAAAATCAAAAAAGGAGATAATCTAATTCTTGCTGCTTTTGGAGCCGGCTATACATGGGGCGCTATCTATTTAACTTGGGGTCTTGACTAATGGGAAAGAAAGCATTTTTATTCCCCGGGCAAGGTTCTCAATACGTTGGAATGGCAAAAGATATTTACGAAAACTCTGTTGAAGCAAAAGAAATGATAAAAACTGCAGAAGAAGCAACCGGTGCTTATCTTTCACACCTTATGTTCAACGGACCTGAAGATTCATTAAAACAAACCGATATTACACAGCCTGCAATTTTTCTTCATAGTGTTGTGCTTGCTAGTATTATTAGAACTATTGAACCAGATATGGCAGCAGGTCATTCACTTGGCGAATATTCTGCGCTTGTAGCTGCAAAGGCAATTCAATTTTACGAAGCAGTTAAACTTGTGCATCATCGTGGTAAGGCAATGCTGCAATCAGGTATTGAACAACCTGGAACGATGGCAGCTATTGTAGGGCTTTCTTCGCAAATATTAGAAGATATTTGCCAAGAGGTTTCTTCCAAGTGGATAGTGCAATGTGCTAATTTTAATTCACCCGGTCAAATTGTAATTTCAGGTTCGGTCGAGGGCGTTCGTGCAGCTATGGAACTATCTAAAGAAAAAAAAGCTAAGTTAGTTAAAGAATTAGTTGTAAGCGGTGCATTTCATTCTCCTTTGATGGAAAGCGCTATGGATAGTTTGAAAATGAAATTAGATTCTACACACTTTTACGATGCGAAAATACCTGTTTATGCAAACGTATCTGCTAAACCAATTCGTCAAAAAGATGAAATAAAAGAACTGCTTTACCATCAGCTTAATAAGCCCGTTCGATGGGAAGAAACAATTGTAAATATGCTCAACGACGGCGCTGATGAGTTTTACGAAATTGGACCTGGTAAAGTTTTGCAGGGTCTTGTTAAGAGAATAAACCCGGATGTAAAAATTTTTGGAATTGATAAATATTCGGATGTAGAAAGGTATCTTTAATGGAGAAAAAATTTGACAAAATAATTAACGGACTCTTTATAGATCCGCTCATCTTTACTCAGAAATTTGTAAAGGCATGCGATATCTCTATCTGTTCGGGTGAATGCTGTTACTACGGAGTATATACCGATAAATCCGAATATGAAAAGATTATCTCTGCAAAAGAACGAATTATCCAGTCGATGGACGATTCTCAAAATAAAAATCATGAAGAATGGTTTGAAGAACCTCAAGAAGATTCTGATTTTCCTTCCGGAATAGCTGTTGGCACTGAAGTTCATAACGAGAAATGCGTTTTTCTAGATAAGCAGGGTTTTTGTACCCTTCAAAAGATCGCTTTAGAAGATCTAGAATTCAAGTGGAAATATAAACCTCTATATTGTATATTATTTCCGTTAGTAATCTTCGAGGGTGTTTTAACCGTAGATGACGAGCATCTTGACAGAATGCATTATTGCAGCATTGCTAAAAATCAAGTATCGACAGTTTTTGAATGTTGTAAGAATGAATTAAAGTATCTTTTAGGTGAAGAGGGTTTCAAAGAATTGAATGAGTATCGTGATGAATATCTTAACTTAAAAAAAGAAGCAAGGAAAAAAGTTGAAGCTGCTTAATAAAAGAGCTGTTGTTACTGGCGGTACGCGTGGAATTGGAAAAGCTATTGTAAAAGAACTTGCAGAAAATGGCTGCAGTGTTGTATTTACCTATTTTAGCTCTGACGAAAGCGCAAGACAATTAGAGAATGAATTCTCTAACTACAATGTAAAAATTTTCGGCTTCAAAGCAGATGCTTCTTCTTTTTCTGCCGCTGAAGAAACTATTAAGTTTGCTATAGAAAAATTAGGCGGAGTTGATATTCTTGTTAATAACGCGGGTATTACAAAAGATAATTTGATGCTTAGAATGACGGAACAAGATTTTGACCATGTTATTAACGCTAACCTTAAAAGTGTTTTTAACTATACAAAAGCAGTATTAAAAACTTTTCTTTCTCAACGTTATGGAAAGATAGTTAATATTTCTTCTGTAGTTGGATTGATCGGTAATGCAGGACAATCTAATTACGTAGCATCTAAAGCGGGAGTTATTGGATTGACAAAGTCGAATGCCAAAGAACTTGCATCTCGTAATGTAAACGTTAATTGTGTTGCACCAGGTCTTATTGAGACTGATATGACCGGTAAACTTAATGAACATCAAAGAGGAACTATTCTTTCAAATGTTCCACTAAGAAGATTTGGAAAACCAGAAGATGTTTCAAAAGCAGTATTATTTTTATGCAGCAGCGATGCTGATTATATCACAGGTCAAGTTTTAACCGTTGACGGCGGAATGGTTATGTAATTCATTAAAATTATTTAACAATATCTATCACTTTAAAAGGAGTAGAAATGGACATTCAAGCAAAAGTAAAAGAAATAATTATGGATAAACTTGGCGTTGAAGAATCTCAAGTAACGCCGGAAGCTTCCTTCACAAACGACCTTGGCGCTGATTCTCTTGATATCGTTGAATTAGTTATGGGGTTCGAGTCCGCTTTTAATATTTCAATTCCGGATGAAGACGCTGAGAAAATCTCTACGGTTGGCGATGCAATCAAATATCTTACTGAAAAATTAGGATAATTGTTTTTCTGAGAGACCACTCTCAGAGATGAGTGTGGTCAAAAAGATTGAATTTTATACACACTCTTTAGTGGTCTCTCTTATCGGCTCAAACAATTCTTTCATCTTTACAAGGGGATAGAATGAGTAAAAGAAGAGTAGTAATTACTGGTTTAGGTGCTCTTACACCAATTGGAAATAACAAGCAAGAATTTTGCGATGCTTTAATAAGCGGTAAAAACGGCTCTGATTTAATAACAAGATTCGATACTACAAATTACGCCACAAAATTTGCTTGTGAGGTAAAAAAATTCGATCCTACTATGTATATCGATAAAAAAGAAACTAAAAGGATGGATCTTTTTACTCATTATGCTCTTGCTACTGCCTCTATGGCAATAGAAGATTCACAATTGAACTTATCAAAAATAAATCTTGATATGGCTGGTGTTGTTTTTGGAAGCGGTATAGGCGGCATAATTACTTTTGAAGATCAACATGCTGCCTTCTTACAAGGCGGTCCTAGAAGAATTAGCCCTTTCTTTATACCGATGATGATCTCTGATATAGCAGCCGGTCAGATATCAATCAAATATGGACTCAAAGGACCGAACTACGCAACAACATCTGCATGCGCAACTTCTTCACATGCTATAGCAGATTCTTTTATTTTGATTCAGCGTGGTTCTGCAGATCTGATCCTTTCTGGTGGCTCTGAAGCTTCAATAACTCCTATGGCTATAGGAGGGTTCAATTCTGCCCGTGCGCTTTCAACTTGGAATGACAGGTATACTGAAGCATCCCGTCCTTTTGATAAAGATAGAAACGGATTTGTTATGGGAGAAGGAGGCGGAGCATTAGTGCTAGAAGAACTGAACCATGCTTTGAACCGCGGAGCTCCCATTTACGCAGAAATAGTTGGCATTGGATTAACCGGAGATGCTTTTCATATTACAGCTCCGCCGCCTGGCGGCGAAGGAGCCGTTCGGTCAATGCGCGAAGCATTGCGCGATGCAAATGTAGACCCTACTGTTGTTGATTATATTAACGCACATGGAACATCAACAGAGCTTAACGACCTTAATGAGACACAGGCAATCAAAACAGTCTTCGGCAAGCATGCTTATAAACTTGCCGTTAGTTCTACAAAATCTATGACCGGGCATTTGCTAGGAGCAGCCGGCGCTGTTGAAGCAATTGCAACTGTTCTTGCTATTAAAAATGATATTATTCCCCCTACAATCAATCATGATGAACCTGGGGAAGAATTAGATTTGAATTACACTCCTAAAGTTGCTGTTAAGAGAAACATCCATTACGCAATCAGTAATACTTTTGGTTTTGGGGGGCACAACGCTTCCTTGCTTTTTAAAAAGTTTGAAGAATGATCTTGTTGAAGAACTTATTTAAAGAAATTAAGATTTTGTTTCAGAAAAAAGAGCTTCGGTCAATTCACGACACAAATTTTCTTTCTCGTAAGCAAAAACTTGAAAATATACTCGGTTTCAAGATCAAAAAGAAAAAATACTATTTAAAAGCATTAACACACCGTTCGTATCTTGAACTAAACCACGAATTAACAAAATCGAATGAGCGACTTGAATTTTTGGGCGACTCGGTTTTGAACATGATAATTGCAAAATATTTATTCGAGAACTTTTCTGACAAAGAGGAGGGATTCCTTACAAAGTCGCGTGCTTCTTTAGTAAATAGAGATAGGCTTTTTTCTGCTGCCGAAGAAATTGGTTTACTAGAATTGATCTTATACAATCCCCGATATCTTAGCGATTCAAATGAAGGATTGAAATCGATACTTGCCGATGCATTGGAGGCATTAATTGGGGCAATTTATCTTGATCAGGGGATAGAGCTAGTGTCTTCATTTGTAATTAAGAAAATTATAGAGCCGTTCGAAGATGATGAATCTTTTCTTGCTGATAGAAATTTCAAAGGGCAGTTATTAGAATTTGCGCACACTAAAAAACTTCCTCTACCCAAATACGTTCTGGTTAGCGAAGAAGGACCTAGTCATAAGAAAGTATTTACAATTGATGTTTATGTTGATCATAAATTTTATGGAAGAGGAATAGGCAGGAATAAAAAAAAAGCTGAGCAATCAGCTTCAGAAAAAGCGCTCTTATATATTAAAGAAAAACAAATGTTTTTTCCGGTTCACAACCTCACTGAAAATTAGTCTTCCTATTTCACACTTTTATTTATATTTCGCTACAAAAAAAATGATATTCCTAATCAATTACAGGAAAGATTTATGAATAATTTCAAATTCTTTGACCGATTTGTTGATCGGCACATTGGACTAAACAGTAACGATGTAAAAAATATGTTGAATGCTATTGGTGTTGCCACACTTGATGAATTGATAGACAAGACGATCCCTTTCTCAATTAGACTTAAAAAAGAGTTAGAACTTGAACCAGCACTAAGTGAAGTTGAATATTTAGCCAGACTAAAGACTATTGCTGCCAAAAACAAAGTATTCAAAAATTATATTGGGCTTGGTTATCATCCAACAATTACACCGGGAGTAATAAAAAGAAATATTTTAGAAAACCCAGGCTGGTATACTCAGTACACTCCGTATCAAGCAGAAATATCGCAGGGGCGGCTTGAAGCGCTTTTAAATTTTCAAACAATGGTGTGCGACTTAACCGGAATGCCTCTTGCTAATGCATCTCTTCTTGATGAAGCAACAGCAGCGGCAGAGGCAATGAGTATGCTTTACTCCGTTACAAAAACCGCAAAGAAAAACAGAAAAGTTTTTTGGATTTCGGAAGAAGTTCTACCGCAAACTATAGATGTATTGTTGTCTCGTTCAGCTCCTTTAGGAATTGAAGTGCAGATTGGAAATCATAATAGTGTTGAATTGTCTGACGATATTTTTGGTATTCTTGTTCAGTATCCTTCTGCAAACGGAGAGGTTTATGACTATTCAGATTTATTTGCTCAGTCTGATTCGAAGGGGATTTTTAAAGTAGTAGCGGCAGATATACTTTCACTTGCTTTATTAAAGGCGCCCGGAGAATTTGGGGCAGACGTTGTAGTTGGTTCGACACAAAGATTTGGCGTTCCTATGGGTTATGGCGGTCCGCACGCCGCATTCTTTGCAACAAAAGAAGAATTCAAGCGGCAAATACCGGGCAGACTAATCGGTGTTTCGATCGATTCGAACGGAAATCCAGCTTTACGAATGGCGCTTCAAACACGAGAGCAGCATATCAAGCGTGAACATGCAACAAGCAATATTTGCACTTCACAAGTTCTTCTTGCAATAATGGCAAGTATGTATGCTGTTTATCATGGACCAAAAGGAATAAAAGCTATTGCTGCAAGAGTTAATAATCTTGCTAAAGTTTTGGAAAAAGGGTTGAAGGAATTAAACGTTAAGCAAGTTAATCAAAATTATTTTGATACACTTAAAGTTGTTCTTTTATCCGATGATGATATTGCCAAAGTGAAAAATTCTGCTCTCGAACATAGAATAAATTTTAGGTATTATGATAAAACATCTATTGGCATATCTATCGCAGAACCGCATGCAATTAAAGATATTGTGGAAATATTAGAAATATTTGCTAAAATTCTTGGTAAATCCTTTGATCAAAATAAGTTTATCTCTGGGTTAAATTCCTTTCCTAACTCATTTCTGTATTGTCTTGAGCGTAAGTCAAAATTTTTAACACATCCGGTTTTCAATTCTTATTACTCCGAAACTGAAATGCTTCGCTACATAAAAAATTTAGAAAAAAAAGATCTATCGCTTACGACTTCGATGATACCACTAGGCTCATGCACTATGAAATTAAATGCGTCAACAGAAATGTTTGGAATTAGCTGGGAAGAATTTGCAGAGTTGCATCCATTTGCTCCTATAGACCAAGCCGAAGGTTATTTGCAACTCTTTAAAGAATTAGAAAATGATATAGCAGAAGTTACCGGCTTAGACGCTGTTTCACTTCAACCAAACTCTGGCGCACAAGGTGAATATACCGGATTGATGGTTATCAGAGCTTATCATATTAGCAGGGGCGAAAAAGAGCGTAACGTTGTTTTGATCCCTTCATCTGCGCACGGTACAAACCCTGCAAGCGCAGTAATGGCAGGCGGAAAAGTTGTTGTTGTTAAGTGTGATGTTGACGGCAATATTGATATAGATGATTTGAAAGCCAAAGCAGAACAATACCAAGAAACTCTTTCTTCTTTGATTGTTACTTATCCATCAACACATGGCGTTTTTGAAGAAAGTATAAAAGAGATTTGTGAAATAATTCACCAGTACGGCGGACAAGTATATATGGATGGTGCCAACCTGAATGCTCAACTAGGTTTAACTAGTCCGGGATTTATTGGCGCGGATGTTTGCCATCTTAACTTGCATAAGACTTTTGCAATACCGCACGGCGGCGGCGGACCTGGCGCTGGACCAATTGCAGTTGCAAAACATCTTTCTCCATTTTTACCAGGCCATCCAATTATTAAGATCAGCGGAGAAAATGCAATTCATGCAGTTTCTGCTGCACCATGGGGAAGCGCCGGCATTCTTCCTATTTCACATTCTTACATAAAAATGTTGGGGACAATGGGGTTAACCGATGCAACCAAAGCAGCGATACTAAATGCAAATTATTTAAAAGCAAAACTCGCCCAGCATTATCCTGCGCTATATAGCGGAAAGAATGGTTTTGTTGCTCATGAGTTGATTTTTGATTGTCGCCCTTTTAAAATTTCAGCAAATATTGAGGTCGAAGATATAGCAAAACGCCTGATCGATTATGGATTTCACGCGCCTACAGTTTCTTTCCCGGTTCCAGGCACTCTTATGGTTGAGCCGACAGAGAGCGAATCATTGAAAGAACTAGATAGATTTGTTGAGGCAATGATTTCAATAAAGCGCGAGATTGAAGAAATTGAAAACGGAATTCTTAACAGAGAAGACAATCCGCTCAAAAATTCTCCGCACACTGTTGAATTTCTTATGCAAGAAGAATGGAAACACTCTTACTCTCGTGAGCGCGCAGCTTTTCCCGTTAAGGCAGTTCGCTATAATAAATTTTGGCCAAGTGTTGGAAGAATTAATAATGCTTACGGCGATCGTAACCTAATTTGCAGCTGTTTGCCTGTATCCGAATATGAAGAGGAGAATGTGAATTGAACGATTCTTATGAAATGGAAACGATCTGCAAATTACTTTCGAGAAGCAGAACGATAGCGGTAGTTGGATTATCTGATAACCCCGACCGCACAAGCAGGCAGATTGCAGAATTTCTTATTGAAAAAGGTTTTAAGGTCGTTGGTGTTAATCCGGCAATAAAAAAAGCCGGTGAAATTGAGGTTTATCCCGATCTCACATCAATTCCTTTCGAGATTGATATAGTGGATGTATTCCGCAGATCGGAAACAATTCCGGAATTGATTGACGAGGTTATTTCTAAAAATCCCAAAGCGCTTTGGCTTCAACAAGGCATAAGAAATGACCAAGCCGTTAAGCCAGTAATTGATAAAGGGATAATCACTATACAGGATAAGTGCATTGCTGTTTATTATAATTTATGCAAAGCGTTTAATAAAAATTGATTGTCGCACTAAATGAAATTAGTAGTATTATATTTTAGTTTATTTTTCTTTCTCTGCGCAAAAATATATGCAGACTATACAGATTCTGTTTTTGTCGATGAGAAACGCAAGGTGATTGTGGATTCAATAAAGTTAAGTGGAAATGAAATAACCAAAGATTTTATTATTCTTCGAGAACTTACTTTTAGTGCAGGCGATACCATAAATGGAAAAACTCTTCGTTTTAACCGGGAACGTATTTTTAGCTTGGGCTTATTCAGTCGTGTAGAATTGTATTTAACACAAAAAAGTGAAAAGAACATTGTTACAATTGATGTGAAAGAGAGTTGGTATATCTATCCAATTCCATTTTGGTATGTTCAAGAAAATGAACTTAAAAAATCAACTTACGGAATCAATTTTGTCTATAAAAATTTTAGAGGAAGAAACGAAACTATCAGAACAATGATCGGATTAGGTTATAACCCTTATCTAATTTTGCTTTATAGAAATCCCGCCTTCCTTTATGAAGGCGATATAAGTATGACAATTGGTTTTAGCTATTATAATTTTTCAAACAGAAGTTCAAATGCAAAAAAAATAGCCGGAAAAGATTTTTCTAATAAATTCTTAAGAGGAAGTTTCGGTTTTGGGAAAAGATTCGATCAGTTTAATTCTGCTGCAATAGGTTTCGGTTTTGATTACATCAAACCCTCAATTGAGCCGATTGATCGTATCACTGCTTCTGGGAATAATCAAGATCAACTTTCTTCTGTAACACTAAGTTATTTATATGATTCGCGGGATTTAATTCAGTATGCCCAGAACGGAATAATGGCATTGGCTCGGGTTACTCATAAAGGATTTGGGGCCAACCGAGTTAACTACAATATTTTTGAGGTTGATTTTCGTGAATTCAGAAAGCTTATAAATAACTTATCCGGCAAGTGGCGGCTCACTTACCGTCATACTTTTGGCAAGTGTATTCCTTTTTATGATCAATCGTTTCTCGGTTACGATGAATTGGTTAGAGGGAATGCGGCAAATAAAAGGGAAGGGAACAACTACATTTTAACTTCATTAGAGATGAATTACCCTATACTTTATGAATGGGACCTTAGCGTTAAACTTCCTTTGCTTCCGGAAAAACTGACCTCTGCCCGCATAGGAATTTTTATTCATGCCTTTTACGATGCAGGTTCAACCTTTAATAACAACGCACAGTTAACTTTGAAAGATTTTTATTCAGGATATGGCATTGGGATAACTTTTTTAATACTTCCATTTAACGCTATTCGTTTTGAATATGCCTTAAACGAATTAGGTAAAGGAGAATACTTGATTGGAACAGGTTTTTCTTTCTAATATCGATTTATATTACACGCATATTCCGGTTAGAAACGGCTTGATCGAATTGGAAAGCGATGAATTTCATCATATTAAAAATGTGATGAGACATAGAATAGGCGATGCCATTTATGTAACCGATGGCGAAGGGAAAATTTATCTTGCTGTAATTGCCGAATTTCATAAACAGAATTTGTTTTGTTCAATTAAAAAAACATTTTGGTACGAGAACAAATTATCAAATATATTTTTTGCAATTCCAAGATTAAAAAATAGAGACCGGTTCGAATATGCACTCGAAAAATGTGTAGAGTTAGGAATTACAAACTTCATCGTATATGATTCCGTTCGTTCAATAGCTAAAGGAGAGAAATTAGAACGCTGGAGAAAGATTTTAATCTCTGCAATGAAACAATCTTTAAGAGCGTGGCTTCCAAACATCGAACAGATATCTTCACTTGAAAAGCTAATAAATGAAGCGGGGGAAAGAGTATTGTTTGATCAGAAAGCCGAAACAGATTTTAATAAAAATAGAGCGGCAATCATAAACTCTAACCAGAAATATATTTTTATATTCGGTCCAGAAGGCGGTTTGAACGATGATGAGTTAAGATTACTGCACAACACTGCAAAAGTCAGATTAACTTATAACAGGTTGAGAAGTGAAACAGCAATTGTTGCCGCTGCCTCAATGATAGCTGTCTCTTAAATTAATTCGATCGATTTTTTTACCAATCGTTCAAAATCCTTTTTTACCATTTCAGCGGTTTCTATCACTTCTTGATGAGAGAGTTTTTGAGGCGATAAACCGGCGGCAAAATTTGTAATGCAAGAAATTGAAGCTGTTTTCAGTCCGATTGATGCCGCATAGATTGCTTCATGTACGGTCGACATTCCAACAGCGTCGCCCCCAAATTTAGAGATCATTTTTATCTCTGCAGGCGTTTCGTAACTCGGTCCTTTCGTTAACCAATAAACGCCTTCTCTCAAAAGTATTTTTTCTTCGAGAGATGCTTTTCTGATCTTTTCAGATAAATCTTTAGATGGAAAATCTAAGAATGAATTACGCTTCTCTAACGAAGTTAAACCGATCAAACTTGCTAATTCTTTTTTAATGTTTATCCCGTTCATTGAAGAAGCAAGCATAAGATCGCCCGGCTTGAAATTGGGATTTACGCCGCCGGCAGCATTCGTTAAAATTATTATGCAGCAATTTAATTTTGAGGCAATGTGAATTGGCAAAACACACTGCGAAATCGAATACCCTTCGTAAAAGTGGATCCTGCCTTGAACAATCATCAATTTTTTATCTGCATACTTTGAAAAGTGAAGAAATCCATGATGTCCTTGAACTGTGGAGATCGGATATTGCGGAAGTGAAGAAGTTGCAATCGATTTTATGGTTTCTACTTTTTCAGCAAAATCGCCAAGCCCACTTCCTAATACAATACAAATCTCAGGTTCAAAAGGGATCTGCTTTGCAACAGTCTCTACTGTGTTTCGATACTTAGCATTTAGATTTAGCATCAGAACAAAATTCCCGCTAATGTAGCTGTAAGTAATGTTGCAAGTGTTCCGCCAGTAATTGCTCTAATTCCTAACTTAGCAAGGTCAGGTCTTCTATTTGGTGCTAGAGGAGAAATACCTCCAATTTGAATTGCTATCGAACTGAAATTTGCAAAACCGCACAATACATAAGTTGCCATCAAAATAGCTTTAGAGTTAATAAGACTTTTAGTTTCAAGAAGTTTTGCAAGGTCTAAGTAAGCAACAAATTCATTTAACACTACTTTTGTTCCAAGCAAAGATCCAAAATGATAAGCTCCTTCCCATGGAACGCCAATTCCATAAGCTAGAAATTGAAGTATCGAGCCGAATAAAAATTGGAGACTAAATGTTACGCCATACTGAGAATATAAATAAGCATTCAAACCGGAAATAGTTCCGACCCATCCGAGGAAATAATTTATCAAGGCAACAATAGCAATAAAGGCGATAAGCATTGCGCCAACATTCAAAGCAAGCCCTAGACCATCAGATGCGCCAACAGCTGCGGCTTCAATTACATTTGATGCGTTTTTTTCTACTTTTACTTTAACTTTTCCTTTAGTTTCAGGTTCTGATGTTTCTGGAAAAATAATTTTTGAAATTAACATAGCCGCGGGAGCTGCCATAACGCTTGCGCCAAGAAGGTGAGTGGCAAAGATCAGCTGTGCTTCTTTTAATGGAAGATTATTGGCGTCTGCAAAAGCTTGTCCTAACATTTGAATATATGCTGCCATAACACCGCCGGCAATAGTTGCCATTCCGCCAACCATAATTGTCAACAACTCGCTTTGTGTCATTCCTTTTAGAAAAGGTTTGATCATTAACGGCGCTTCAGTTTGACCGACAAAGATATTTGCAGTGCAAGAAAGAGATTCAGCGCCGCTTGTTCCCATAATTTTTGCAAATAACCAAGCCATTCCTTGAACAATCTTCTGCATAATTCCTAAATAGTAAAGAACAGACATCAAACTTGCGAAGAAGATAATTGTTGGCAATACTTGGAATGCAAAGAAAACACCCAAACTTCCATCATTGCCGGGTCCTAAGCCAAGATTTCCAAAAACAAATTTGGCGCCTTCGGTTGTAAAGTTGAGAATCAACACAAAGAAACTGCTAATGAATCTGAAGAACTCTTTAATCCAGCCAAGAGGCGCAAAAAAGGTTCCGAGCGTTTCTCCTTTGATTATGAATATGGCAAATGTTATTTGAATCAACAAACCGCTGCCAACTAACCGCCAATTTATTTTCTTTTTGTTGTTGGAAATTAGGAATGCAATGCCAAGAATGATTGCAATGCCAAGAATGCCTCTTAAAAGCGAAACGAGAAATTCCATTTATCCCTCTATTTTATTCTGGAATGTAGTGACACTTTCTGCAGCGAGCTTCGTAACTATCAGACGCACCAACCAGCACACGCTCGCTTGAAACGATTTTACGTTGTGTTCTATCTGCGGGATTTCCGCATACAACACATATTGCTAAAGTCTTTGTGATATATTCAGCAACAGCAAGAAGCTGCGGAATCGGCTCGAACGGAATACCGCGGTAATCTTGATCCAAACCTGCTACAATTACACGCCTGCCTTCATTAGCAAGTTTGTTGCACACCTCGATGAGTTCATTATTAAAAAATTGAGCTTCGTCTATACCTATGACTTGAGCATTTTTTGCATGATCTAAAATTTCATTTGCCGACTCAACAAGAATTGAGGGGAGAGATTGTTCGCTATGAGAGACAATATCTGAAGTAGAATAACGAACATCAATTTTCGGTTTGAATATCTTTACGTTAAGTTTTGCAATATTCGCTCTGCGAAGACGGCGAATAAGTTCTTCAGTTTTACCGCTGAACATACAGCCGGCAATTACTTCGATCCAGCCGGTCTCTTTGGGTGTAGAGTGTGGAGTGAATTCGTGCATTATCTTAAATGTTCCTCGCCGAATGAAAATGGAAGCAGCTCGCTCAGTTTCATTGATTTTATTTCGCCGTTTTTATTTGTCATTACAACATCAATCTCTTTTCCGCAAAGTTCGAAAAGCACTTGTCTGCATGCACCGCAAGGGGGGCAAAAATCATCAGCGTCGCTTGCAATAGCAATAGCTTTAAATTTTCTTTCTCCATCTAGTATGGCTTGAAAAACTGCGGTGCGCTCTGCACAAATAGTTAAACTATAAGATGAATTTTCGATGTTTGCGCCTTGATAAACTTTTCCGCTTTCTGCTAATAAAGCAGCCCCTACATGAAATTTAGAATATGTTGGTAACGCTTTTGATTTAGCCTGAACGGCTAGTTCCGCAAGTTGTCTCTGTGTCATAATATGATTATTGGTAAGAATATTTTTTTCCATGTCCGGCATAACTCATATAGTAAAGAATAAATGTTAATTTACTTCAGAACAATTTTTCTGGTTATGAATTTATCTCAAACAAAACAAAAATCAAAATTAAGAACCTTCTTCCAACAGCCAAGTGTCTGCCATAGTTTCGTTAATCCTTTCTATAAAGCGTGAAGGTTTTGCAAATGTAATTCCTTGATGCCTATCGAAAATTTGCATCGGATAACAGACATATAAATTATTCTTTGCTCGGGTTGAAGCAACGTACATCAGGCGGCGTTCTTCTTCTAAAGTTTCTAATTTTTCGAACGATTGACTTGAAGGAAAAAAACCGTCCAATGCATGAATGATGAACACTGTGTGCCATTCAAGTCCCTTAGCGGAATGAATTGTTGATAGATTTAGAAATTCTTTTTCTTTGTCCGCGGGTTCAAGATCTATAGCACTATCTTGCGGCGGATCAAGCGCCATATCAGAAAGGAAGCTCTCTATACTTCTGTAATTTTCTGCAATGTTCAGAAAAATTTCTAAATCTTTTTTCCGTTTGTTAAAATCATCATATTTATCAATAAAAATCGGCTCATAATATTTGAATGCTAATTCTGCTTTATCAGCGGGCATTAAATTCTTTGTATGAATGTCATGGATCAATTTGAATAGATTGAAAATCTTATCGCTGTATTTTTTGCTGATATCGGTTACAGGATCATTCTTAAGTGAAATCTTAGATGCAGCAATTTCATCCATAATAGTCTTTGCTTTTCTGGGTCCTATTCCTTCATGTAAAAGAAGAACTCGGTACCAGCTTACATAATCGGTTGGGTTGGCTGCAATGCGAAGAAAGGCAAGAAGGTCTTTGATGTGAGCAGTTTCGATGAACTTCATCCCTCCGTATTTCATGTATGGAATGTTCGTTTTGTTCAATTCGATTTCCAAATTGAATGAATGAAATGAAGCTCTGAATAAAACTGCAATATCGCTCAACAGTACACCTTCTTCACGCAGCTCGAGAATTCTTTCTGCGATAAATCGAGACTGCATATTTTCATTTGCTGCAGAAATTATACCTGGAAGTTCGCCGCCCTTCTTTCTTGTGAAAAGATGTTTCGGATATTTTTCAAATGCAGAATCGATTATATAATTGCTGAAATTCAAGATCTCCTGTGTGCTTCGATAATTTTCTTCGAGAGTAATAATTTTTACATCCTTAAATAGTTTTGGAAACTCCATTATGTTTTTGAAGTTCGCGCCGCGGAAAGAATAAATCGATTGAGAATCATCGCCAACAACCATTATATTGTTTTGCAGTTGCGCTAATCCTTGGATTATTTCTGCTTGAAGTTTATTTGTATCTTGATATTCATCGACCATCACATACTTGATTGTAGAGAGGAATGATTTAGCAGCCGGAGACATATCAAATAAAAAGCGGCGAAGATATACTAGAAGATCATCGTAATCGAGAAGATTATTTTGCCGTTTGTACAAATCATAGAGCTTATTTATCTCCTTGAATCTGCCTGTATATTCAGCAAAGTGAGGATACTCTTCTTCAAGAATAACATTGATTTCTTTGCGGGTGTTTACGCTTAAACTGATAACTTTATGAATGGATTGTTTGTTGGGAAATCTTTTTTTGAGTTGAGATAAATTCAGTTGCCCACGGATCAAGTTAATTACATCTTCGCTGTCGCCCTGGTCAAGAATCGTAAATCCATTATCTAATTTTACTGCCTTAGCATATTTACGAAGCGTAATATTAGCAAAAGAATGAAACGTTCCACCATTTATTTTAGAGCAGCGGCTGTCAAGCAGTATTGCCGCACGGTCCATCATTTGTTTTGCCGCTTTACGCGTGAAGGTTAAAAGCAAGATCGAAGCTGGATCATTTCCTAATTCAGTTAAACGAGCTACACGATAAACTAAAGTTCTTGTTTTGCCGCTTCCTGCTCCGGCTATCACAAGATAAGCTCCGTCAATTGCGCTAACCGCTTCATACTGAGCAGCATTCAATTGTTCAAAATAATTTATCTTAAACTTGGGTTCATCGATTTGCGGATTTGTTTGCTGCAGCCCTGAAACACTTTTAAGAACAAATTTCTTTACCATTATTTGCGGAGGGCTTTCGGTTTATTCAGTATTTCTGAAATCAAAATCATTTCACGAAGCGTTGAAGGTTTTTTTATTTTCTTTTTTATATCCAAAGTTCTTGTGCTCAACTGCTCAGTCTGAACCTTAATTGCTGTTGTTAAAGGTTGAATACGTTTTGTACTTTTGGCTGTTTCGAGTGATGAATAAGTATCGAAATTAACCGTCTTAATTTCTTTTTTTATTTCAGAGGTTTTTTCGAGCGATACTGTTTCCGATTCAGTTTCCCAATTTCTCTCGTAATCTTGCGGAGAATGTTTTGAAGGAAGGGGAGGATATTCTCCTCCCGTCTTCGGAATTTTCATGCCGAACAATTCTTCAAAAATATCTGTTGAAGAATAACTTTGCTTTTCTTTTTGCAGTGTTGTTCCAGTACGGTGCTGAGCAGGTTTTGGTTTTTGCTGTTGTTTCTTTTTACCAAAAACAGAGCTAAGCAAACTCCATAAAACAAAAAAGAAAATAATATATTCAAGAAGATTATCCATTCTTATCTTTATCCTTCTTTTCTTCTGGTTTAGCAATAGAAGTTCTCATTTCGGTATCAGCTTGAACATTTCTCATGTTGTAATAATCCATAACGCCAAGACGTCCGCTTCTAAACGCATCTGCCATTGCTTTTGGAACTTCTGCTTCGGCTTCAACTACTTTTGCTCTCATTCTGGCAACTTCGGCATTCATTTCTTGTTCGAATGCAACTGCGGCTGCGCGTCTCTCTTCGGCTTTAGCGCGGGCTACTTTTAAATCAGCTTCGGCTTGGTCTGTTTGAAGAATTGCGCCGATGTTTGAACCTACATCTACATCGGCAATATCAATCGAAAGAATTTCAAATGCCGTACCGGCGTCAAGTCCTTTTGAAAGAACTACTTTTGAAATACTATCGGGATTTTCGAGAACCGCTTTATGAGAACTGCTCGAGCCGATTGTTGAAACTATACCTTCTCCAACTCGGGCAAGAATTGTTGCCTCGCCAGCTCCGCCAACTAACCTTTCAAGATTTGTTCTAACAGTGATCCTCGCAATAGCTTTAAGCTGAATACCATCTTTGGCAACTGCAGCAACTAATGGCGTTTCAATAACTTTAGGTATGACTGACATCTTAACAGCTTCAAGAACATCGCGTCCAGCAAGATCGATTGCTGCGGCTTTATCAAATTCAAGATCGATGTTTGCTTTGTTAGCAGAGATAAGTGCATTTACGACATTTGAAACATTTCCGCCTGCAAGATAATGTGCCTCTAACATAGAGATGTTCAAATTCAAGCCGGCTTTTGTAGCCGCTATTAAATTTCTTATGATTATTTGCGGCGAAACTTTTCTTAGCCGCATTCCAATCAAATCCTTAAAAATTCGTGTTTTTACGCCTGAAAAGTATGCTGTTATGAATAAACCGATCGGAACGAAATAGAGAATCATAAAAAGAAATATGATTCCCAAAAATATTACTAGAACAGAAATTCCCGTTAACGCTTCCATTTTTTACTCCTTTGTTTCAATTTAATTTTTCTTTAATGAAAGATATACATAAGGCGTGATTTATACAATACTACTCTTTTCTACTTTGCTTTGGAATAAATAAAAGAATTAAAATTTTTTACATGCTTACAATTATGTCTCTTTTTTTTCATAATTAACTTTAAGATATTTATTACATTTCTTTGTTTAGTGTGAGTTATTGAAGTTACGCAAAGAAGCAAAAAAAAATGATTCTGTCATTCCGTCCCGACGTCTCGACTGAGCTCGACGAAGTCTTGTCGGGATCGGAATCTCGTTCTGAACGAAGTGAAGAATCTAAAAACTTCCTTTTTACTAGATTCTGAGATTCTTCACTCCACTTCGTTCCGTTCAGAATGATCCCGCAATTGCGGGACGTAACTTCAGTTAGATATTAATTTTCTATAATTCTTGAAAGAGAGTAATCTAACGTGAAAAA
This sequence comes from Melioribacter sp., assembly GCA_020723965.1. Lineage (GTDB taxonomy): Bacteria > Bacteroidota > Ignavibacteria > Ignavibacteriales > Melioribacteraceae > DYHW01. The sequence continues at coordinate 39,713 of DYHW01000003.1, forward strand.
TATGTATAGTTTGGTCATTCATTGTCAATACTTCTCAACATGTTAAAGCAATTGAAGCATCTATAATAGACCGTTTATGAAAAAGCCCTAAATATTTCATTTTGTAAAAACATAAAATAGTTTTATACTATTATAGAGTTACGAACAATCTTTGGAAATATTACCTATGTTCATAGAGAAGGAAAATTCTTTTGGCATATGCATAGGCGCTTCAACTATAACTACAGTTTCTCTATGTGCTGACAATTCTAAAATTCGTGTTTTGAATTACGAAATAATACCACACCATGGGAATCCTTCGGAAGTTATAAACAAGATATTTCTTAATGGAGTACCAGATAAATTTACTATTACTGGAAGAAGATTTAAAAGCATAATTAACGCAACATCAATTTCTGAACCTGAAGCGATAGAAAACGCATATAAATATTTAAACCTTCGTGCTGATCTAATTGTTAGTGCAGGCGGAGAGAACTTCATCATATACAGACTTGATAAAAACGGAAAAATTTCAAAAGCATTAACTGGAAATAAATGTGCTTCCGGTACCGGTGAATTCTTCTTCCAGCAAATCAGCAGAATGGATTTAGGAATTGAAGATGCTGTTTATCTCGGACTTCAAAGTGAACCATACAGTATTTCGGGCAGATGCTCTGTATTTTGTAAATCGGATTGCACTCATGCTTTAAACAAAGGTGTTCCGAAAGAAAATGTTGTCGCGGGACTTGCAAGAATGACTGCTCAAAAAATTATTGAGCTGATAAAGAAAATTCCTCATTCTGAGGTTTTAATAATCGGCGGTGTATCACGTAATGCATCTGTCCTAAGCTTTTTAAAAAAAGAACTCAGCAATGTAACTGTGATAAGAGAATCTTCATATTTCGAAGCTCTTGGCGCTGCTTTTTATTCCATAAATAACCGTACAAAAAAAATCAATAAAAGTAATCTGTTCTGTAAAAATCATATTACTTTTAATTATCATGATGGCTTATTACTGCATCGAGCAAAAGTAAAATTTTTCCCTCACTCTGTAGATTCTGCAAAAGAAAATGATGTTTGTATTATTGGTTTGGATGTCGGATCGACCACAACTAAAGCTGTAATTATTAGAAAATTAGATACCGCAATTTTAGCTTCAGAATATTTACGTACTAACGGAAATCCTATTCAGGCATCTATCGAATGTTATAAAAGTTTGGCATATCAAATAAAAACACCAATAGAAATTGTCGGCTTAGGTGTTACGGGTTCAGGCAGACAAATAGCCGCACTTCATGCAAAGACCGAAGGTGTAGTTAATGAAATAATTGCACATGCCAATGCAACAATTCACTTCGATAAAGATGCCGATACAATATTCGAGATTGGCGGACAAGATGCAAAATATACATACATAACAGCAGGTGTGCCGTCAGACTATGCAATGAATGAAGCTTGTTCAGCTGGAACTGGTTCTTTTTTAGAAGAAGCGGCAATGGAATCTCTTGGAATAAACTATTTAGATATAAGCCGTTTTGCATTTAAAGCTAAAGCGCCTCCAAATTTTAATGATCAGTGTTCGGCTTTTATCAACAGCGATATTAAGAACGCACTTCAAGAAGGAATTTCCAAAGAAGATATTCTTGCTGGTTTGGTTTATTCAATTTGTTTGAATTATATAAACAGAGTTAAAGGAAACCGACCGGTCGGAAACAAAATTTTTATGCAAGGTGGCGTTTGTTATAATAAAGCCGTTCCTATTGCAATGGCAGCTTTAACGGGAAAGGAAATAATAGTTCCGCCTGAACCGGGTTTAATGGGTGCTTTCGGTGTTGCCTTAGAAATTAAAAAACGTTTGGAACTTAATCTGCTTGATGAAAAAAGTTTTTATTTAGAGGATTTAATATCAAGAAGTTTTTTTAATGAAAAATCTTTTCTCTGTAACGGAAGAAACCAAGAGTGCGACAGAAAATGCATTATACAACTGTTTTCAATTGACGGGAAAAAATATCCGTTCGGCGGGACATGTGATAAGTATTATACCATTAATTTTAAAAAACCAAGCGCTCCTATTAGTTATAACTTTGTAAAAATTAGGCAAGACTTAGTCTTTAAAGAATACTCTAAAAAAAATGATTCTATTGAATACTCTTACACTGTTGGAATCCCAAAATCATTATTAACAAACAGTTTGTATCCCCTCTATTATAATTTTTTTACAGCGCTTGGATTAAAAGTAATATTAGGCGATTCACCTAAACAAAACGGGATTGATAAGAAAGAATCTTCGTTCTGCTTTCCGGTTGAACTTGCACATGGTTTTTTTCAGGACTTAATAGATAAAAAAGTTGATTACATCTTCCTTCCGCATATTACTGAAACTAAGAATGACGATGATAATTTCTTTTCTAGGTCTTGTGTATTGCTTCAATCTGAAGTTTATTATTTGAAAAGTTCATTTAAAAATGATTTGAGTTCGATAAAAATTATTTCGCCAATACTAAATTTTTCAAAAGGTTACTTAGCTGCAAAAAGTGAATTTCTTAAAGTTGGTATTGAACTTAATTTTAGTCGGTCAGATACGTCTCATGCATTTGATTTTGCCATAGAGAAACAGCTTCAGATGGAAGATCATTTTAATATACTTGGTAAAAATTTTATTGAAGATTTAGAATCTGATAACAGAAAATTTGCAATCGTTCTATTTGGAAGATCTTACAACGCTTATGCTGATGAAGCTAATTTAGGAATTCCTCAAAAATTCAGCTCGAAAAATATATCTGTCATACCCCACGATTTTCTTAAGACCAAAGAGTTTGAAAGTTTTAGACATATGTATTGGGGTGCAGGCAAACAAATTTTGAAATCTGCCCGCTTGGTTAAAAATCATGATCAACTATTCGCTGTGTATATAACAAATTTTAGCTGCGGACCCGATTCTTTCATTATTTCATATTTCAGAGATATTATGGGCGAAAAACCATCTTTGACTCTTGAGTTAGACAGCCATTCTGCCGATGCAGGCATCAATACTCGGATTGAGGCGGCAATTGATATTTTTAAAAGTTACAGAGAGATTAAGTCAAATATTATCAATAAGAAAAATAAATTAAAATCAGAGCTGTTTAATGCAAAAGACTCTAACACGATAGTTGATTCAAGCGGGGAGGAGCTTTCGATCTTTGATAAAAGTATAAAAATGCTGATTCCTTCAATGGGAAAATATGGTTCACAAGCTTTGGCAGCGGCATTCCGACATATCGGAATAAATGCCGATGTACTTCCGATTTATACTTTTGATACTCTTGCTTTGGGAAAAGGAAATACTTCTTGCAAGGAATGTATGCCGTTAATTTTAAATGTCGGTGCTCTGCTCGAATATTCCAAGAGAAGACCAAAAGATGAAAAGACCTTACTATTCATGGCTTCAAGTGCAGGACCATGCAGATTCGGGCAATATCATGTTTATATGGAAGAACTGATCAGAAAAAAAGAGATAAAAAATTTTGGTATATATACTTTAACCGACGAAGATTCTTATAGCGGACTTGGGAATAAATTTGTTGTTCGTGCATGGACTGCAATTACAATTGCCGATGTAATTCAGAATATTCATCATGCAATTCTTACTATTGCAGAATCGAGCAGCGAGGCTTTGACTCTACTAAACGAAGAGTGGAAAAAAATTCTTTATGAACTTGAGTTTGGTAGTTCAGAAGATATTTTTTCACAGCTTAAATTATTATCAAAAGTATTAAAAAATATTAGAAGAAAAACTAATCTTAAAGATGCTCCAAAAGTTGCCTTAATAGGTGAAATTTATGTACGCCACGATGAATTTTCGCGTATCAATTTAATTGAACAACTAGCGTCAAAAAATATTGTTGTTAAAGTTGCTCCGGTTGGAGAATTTATCTGCTATTCAAATTATATAGCAAAAAATTCTAACGATAAGAGTCTTACTACTAAATTAAGGTTAATGATACGCGGTAACATTCAACTTAGAATTGAAAAGAAGATTAAGAATATTTTGTCAGAATCCGGTTTTTATGAATTCGAGTTAATCGATGTTGAAAATACTATTAAGATCGGCTCAAATTTTATTCGGCCTACATTAAAAGGCGAAGCAATTTTAACTGTCGGTTCTGCCGTAAAGGATATTTTAGACCATGCACAAGGTATTATATCAATTGGTCCTTTTGGTTGTATGCCGTCAAGAGTTTCTGAATCTATCTTAACTAACGAAATGACTCTTAAAACGAAAACTAACACATGCGGCAAATTTTATAATCAATTTGAAGATTTTATCGAGTATCTTCCGTTTCTTGCAATTGAAACAGACGGTAATAATTTCCCGCAAATAATTCAATCGAAAATTGAGATTTTTATTTTGCAAGTAGAAAGACTTCATAAACTGCTGCGTACAAAAAAAGAGGTTAAAACAGGAGTTCTTGTAAATGATATTTAACAATTTTGTTATATTCCTAAGGAAGAAAATTCAACTACTTAACAGTTTTAATTTTTTTTTAATTCACACCTGTGATTGTATTATCTTTTCTTCAGCGCTAATACTTTAAAATGAGTTAATCTTTCTTGATAAGCAAACTCACTATCTTTATATTTAAGAAACAATTTAGAGCGTTTTGTTGTTAGTATATAAACGGAAGGAAATAAAATGGAAGGAAATTTTTCGGAACGAGTGCAAGAAGTTATTAGGTTAAGCCGCGAAGAAGCATTGCGGCTGGGTCATGATTACATTGGCACAGAGCATCTTCTTCTTGGGATCATTCGAGAAGGGCAAGGAATTGCGGTTAAAATATTGCGCAACCTTGATGTTGATTTAGTGAAATTAAAAAAAGCAGTTGAAGATACAGTTAAAACTTCCGGCGGAACTTTGACTATCGGTAACATTCCTTTGACTAAGCAAGCGGAAAAAGTTCTTAAGATTACCCAGATCGAATCTAAAATTTATAAATCTGATGTGATTGGCACAGAACATATTCTTCTCTCTCTATTACGAGATGAAGATAATGTTGCAACGCAAATCTTGCATCAGTTCAATGTTTCATACGACAGTGCTCGTGCCGAGCTAAATAATATTTTAAGCAGTAAAGACCCAAGTAAGGTTCAAGCACAACAACAGTTCGCTGCAAAGAAGGTTGAAAAAACTAAAACCCCGGTCTTAGATAATTTTGGACGCGATTTAACTAAACTTGCAATCGAAGATAAGTTAGACCCGGTAATAGGAAGAGAAAAAGAAATTGAACGCGTGGCTCAAGTATTAAGCAGAAGAAAGAAAAACAATCCTGTTCTAATAGGAGAGCCCGGTGTTGGAAAAACAGCTATTGCAGAAGGGCTTGCGCTTAGAATTGTTGAGAAGAAAGTTCCCCGCATTCTGCAAGAAAAAAGAATTGTTACTTTGGATTTAGCTGGATTGGTTGCCGGGACAAAATACCGTGGACAATTTGAAGAAAGAATGAAAGCGCTGATGAACGAACTTGAGAAAGCTGACGATGTAATTTTATTTATTGATGAACTGCACACTATTGTGGGAGCTGGCGGCGCTTCCGGTTCTTTGGATGCATCCAACATGTTCAAACCTGCGCTTTCGCGTGGAGATATCCAATGTATTGGCGCCACTACGCTTGATGAATACCGCAAATATATTGAAACAGATGGAGCGCTTGATAGACGCTTCCAAAAAGTTATGGTTGATCCCCCTTCTGCTGAACAAACTATTCAAATTCTTGAGAACATCAAATTTAAGTATGAGGAACATCATCACGTTCGATACTCGAAAGGCGCTATCGAATCTGCTGTTAGAATGAGCGAAAGATATATAACAGACCGCTACCTGCCCGATAAAGCTATTGATGTTATAGATGAAGCCGGTTCTCGCGTTCATATGGGTAATTTTACAGTGTCAGAAGAGATTCTAAAATTTGAAGAAGAGATAGAAAAAATAAAACAGCTTAAGATACAAGTTGTTAAACAGCAAGATTACGAAGAAGCAGCCCGTTTGCGCGATAAAGAGAGAACGCTGCAGTCCGACCTCGAAATTGCAAAGAGAGAGTGGGATGCAAAAACCAAAGATATCATCTACGATGTTGGCGAAGATGACATTGCCACAGTAGTTTCGATGATAACCGGTATTCCTGTAACGCGTGTCGTTCAAGCAGAATCTGAAAAATTGATGAAGATGGAATCTGCACTGAAAGAAAGAATTGTAGGGCAAGACGAAGCTGTTACAAAATTATCTAAAGCCATCAGAAGAACCCGCGCTGGTTTGAAAAGTCCGACAAAACCGATCGGCAGTTTTATCTTTTTAGGACCCACAGGTGTTGGCAAAACTGAATTGGCTAAAGAACTTACAAGATACCTGTTCGATTCTGAAGACGCGCTTGTTAGAATTGATATGAGCGAGTACATGGAAAAGTTTGCTGTATCTCGTTTGGTTGGCGCGCCTCCAGGTTATGTTGGTTATGAAGAGGGAGGACAGCTAACTGAACGCGTTCGCAGAAAACCATATTCTGTTGTTCTCTTAGACGAAATTGAAAAAGCTCATCCTGATGTATTCAATATTTTGCTGCAAGTTCTTGATGATGGCATCCTTACAGACAGTCTTGGCAGAAAAGTCGATTTCAAGAATACGATCATTATTATGACTTCTAATGTTGGCACTAAAGATATTAGAACAACCGGCGGATTCGGATTTAGCGGCGAGTCGAAGGAAGATCAATACTCCTCGCTAAAAAATACTGTCGAAGATGCAATGAAGAAACTTTTCAATCCGGAATTCTTAAATAGAATAGATGAGGCAATAGTTTTCAGGAGTCTTGATAAAGAAGATATTAAGCAAATTATTTTGATCGAAATGAAAGATTTGATTAAGAATGTCAAAGAAAACAAGATGACGGTCGAATTGCAGGACTCTGCAAAAGAATTTTTAGCAGAGAAAGGGTTTGATCCTAAGTTTGGCGCAAGACCTTTGAAGCGGGCAATTCAAAAATATTTAGAAGACCCGCTTGCTGAAGAGATGCTGATAGGGCATTTCAAAGAAGGAGATAAAATTTCAGTTATACTTGCTCCTTCTAAAGAGGAATTGAGTTTTATTGTAGATAACCCTGCCGAAAAAGAAAAAATGGACAGTGAAGAAAAACAAACTGTCGAATGAGGTTAAAATCAAAAAAAAATTAATATCATAAATAAATTGAAAGTATAAATAGATGAACAGCCGAAACATTCTTGAACTTTTTGAAATAACAAATGCCCTGTTGAATGGGCATTTTTTATTGACTTCCGGAAGGCACAGCAGTCAATATTTCCAATGTGCGCTTGTACTTCAATATCCAGAATACAATAAACTTATTTGCGGTTTGATTGCTGATCATTTCAGAAATTTTGAAATTGACGCCGTTATTTCACCTGCAATAGGAGGTATTGTTGTTGGGCAGGAAGTTGCACGCCAGCTCGGGAAAAAATCATTTTTTGCAGAGCGTGAAGAGAAAATATTATCGCTTAGAAGAGGATTTCAAATTGAAGAACAAAAAAAATATTTAGTTTGCGAAGATGTTGTTACTACGGGCGGCTCCGTTTTTGAAGTTATGAATATTATTAAAAATAACGGCGGTATAGTTGCTGGTGTTGGTTATATTGTAGATAGAAATAATAATAAAGTGAATTTCGGAGTGCCGCAGTTCAGTACACTTCAATTAGAGGTTGTTTCTTATGCGCCTGAAGATTGTCTTTTGTGCAGGCAAAACATTCCGATAGTTAAACCCGGCTCCCGCCAAGATAAATTGTAAAAGATATTTGGAGATTTTTTATGAAAAGGATATTCGTTTTTTTCTTTTTAGGATTTATCAATCTTACGGCTCAAATAAAGTTTGATGATTTCTTTTTAGATAAAACTTTTCGATTCGATTTTTTTCATACAGGCAATAAGGAGACAGAAATCATTTCTTTTGATAAAATGATAGAAGAAGGCAGGTGGAGCGGTTCAAAGAGAAATATGATAGATACTTCTTACTACGGAAACTACTTCTTGAAGGTTTTCGACATAGAATATAACACATTAATTTATTCTCGTGGATTTTCTACTCTTTATCAAGAGTGGCAGACAACTGAAGAAGCAAAAACTCTTACCAGAACTTTTTCCGGCTCAGTTTTGATTCCTTTTCCCAAATCTATAATTAAAATTAAGATTTATAAGCGCAACCGTAGTAATAAATTCGAAAAAAAATATGAAAATACTGTAGACCCGCGCAACTATTTCATTATTAAAGAAAAAAGAAAACCTTTCGAAAGTTTCAAGGTTCATTATTCAGGCGAACCAGAGTCTAAGTTAGATATTGTTTTTATTCCAGAAGGTTACACAAAAGAAGAGATGAACAAATTCAGAAAGGACTGCCAGCGCTTTGCAGGTTATCTTTTTGATTATTCTCCTTTTAATGAGAACAGGGAAAAAATAAATGTCTGGGGTATTGATGCGCCATCGTTGGAATCGGGCACGGACATTCCTGCAAAAGAGGAGTGGAAAGAAACATTGTTGAACTCTAGTTTTTATACCTTTGACAGTGAGAGATATTTAATGACATCCGATTATTTTACGGTGAGAGACGTTGCAGCTAACGTACCGTACGATCAAATATTTATTATAGTCAATACGCCTAAATATGGCGGCGGCGCAATTTATAATTTTTACTCGATGACAAGTTCAGATGATAAACGTGCTAATCAAATTTTTATTCATGAGTTTGCACATGGACTTGCTGGGCTAGCAGACGAATATGGAAACGATAACACTTATCTAAATATGTATCCCCTTGATGTTGAGCCGTGGGAGCCAAATATAACAACACTGGTAAATTTTGATAGTAAATGGAAAAATATGATTGAACCGGGAACGCCGATTCCAACGCCAGCAGAGGAAAAATATAAAAGTAAAATCGGCGTTTTTGAAGGAGGAGGTTATGTTGCTAAAGGCGTCTATCGTCCAACTTTCAACAGCATAATGAACTCTTTTACATCAAATGAGTTTAATCTTGTATGTAAAGATGTGCTTCAAAAGATAATCAACTTCTATTCGGAATAATTTCTTTTATGGATCAAAAAAAACTATTTAGAACAATCGAAACTGTTGCATCAAAAATTTTTTCTTCAGATGAAGAACTTCTTACCGATGTCATCAAGCAGATCATAAACAATGAACAAATTAAATTGACAGGCGGAAGAATTTGGAAATTGCATCCGCGCAAAAAAGCTTACCGCTTATTGTTTCAGACAGGAAAAGTTCAAAAGATACCCGATGATTTTTTACTGGTGCTAAAAGATTACCCGCTATTGGATAAAATTACCGAAGAGCGGACAATTCTTGCAGAGGAAACAGATAAAACACTTTTGAGCAAAGGTATTTTAAAATATTCTGCAAGCGGTGTTGGCAGAAAAATAAAAATTGGCGAGAAAAGATTTTACGAATATCTTTTAGCAGTCAACACCAATATGATAGGCGACGATATGCGCTTCACGCTTAATATTATTGCAACAGTGCTCACTTCCAAATTAAGTGAAAGATATTTACTGCTGTCAAGAAAAAATCTGATGTCAGACATAGACAAAGCAAAAGAGATCCAAAAAAGTATCTTACCAGAGCACGAATATAAATTTCATGATTATGAAATATTTGGTCTCACTTTTCCTGCAGAAATTGTTGGCGGCGATTTTTATGATTTTTTAAAAGTTGGCGATGGCGAAGACCGTTTGGGCATTCTTTTAGGAGATGCCGCTTCAAAAGGATTAGGCGCTGCCGCAGAAGCAATGTATATTTCCGGCGCAATGAGAATGGCAAGCACTTTTCAAATTAAGATTTCGCCTATGATGTCGCGTATGAACCAATTAGTCAATAAAATATTTAGCGATGACAAATTCACTTCTCTTTTTTACGGTGAACTTTCAAACGACAAAAAGGGATTGTTCCTTTACGCGAACGCAGGACAAAACCCGCCAATGTTCTATCGCAAAAAGAATAGTGATATAATACCTCTCGATCCTACAGGACCTTTACTTGGGCCGGTACCAAATTCAAAATTTGAGACCGACAGCATTAACTTTCAAAAGGGGGATCTGCTTGTTATCTATTCTGATGGCATTGTTGAAGCGGCAAATGATAAATTTGTTTTTTATGGTGAAGAAAGGTTAAAGCAAATAATTTTGAATAATGTTAATTTGTCGCCAAAAAAGATTGCTGCTTTGATTCTGAACGACGTAATCAAATTCAGTACAAGCGAAAGCCAATATACAGATGATAAAACAATTGTAGTAATTAAGCGAAATGGCTGAAATGGATCTAGTTCAAAAAATTATAAATGCCGGTGTTGTAGGCGCCGGTGGCGCAGGGTTTCCAACCCACATAAAAGCAAAATCGAAAGTGGAGTTCGTCTTAGTTAACGGTGCAGAATGCGAGCCACTTCTTCACAAAGATTCTGAGTTAATGAAAAACTTTTCTCCTGAAATTGTCCGCGCTGTTGAATTGATGGTCAAACAAACATCTGCAAAAAAATCTTACTTTGGAGTTAAAGCTAAAAATACTGCTGCAATCGAAGCGGTTGAAAAAAATTATTCGAATGGCAAGATAGAAACATGTCTTCTTGGCGATTTTTACCCAAGCGGCGATGAATACGAATTAGTGTATGCTGCAACTAAAAGACTAATTCCTCCTGCCGGACTTCCTCTTGATGTTGGCTGCGTTGTGAACAATGTTGAAACATTTTACAATATTGCTCGCGCTGTTGAAGACAAACCTGTAACTCAAAAATTTGTTTGCGTTAATGGCGCCGTAAAAAAACCTTCAACTTTTTTTGTTCCAATTGGAACGAGCTTAAAAGAATTATTGGATCATGCCGGCGGTTCTACTGTTACGGATTTTGGCATATTTGTTAGTGGAATTTTAATGGGTAATCTTACTTTCGATTTAATGGAAGCTGTTACAAAAACAACCGCTGGCATAATTATTCTGCCGGCTGATCATTACCTCGTTAATCGTATGAACCGCCCGAAAAAAGATCAGAACAGAATCGGAAAATCCGCTTGCGATCAGTGCAGTTATTGTACTGAATTATGCCCGCGTTATCTGCTCGGCTATGATGTTCAACCGCACAAAGTAATGCGCTCGCTTGGTTTCTCAACAACCGGAACTGCTGTATGGAATCAGTATGCTGATCTCTGCTGTTCTTGCGGGCTTTGTTCATTATATTCATGTCCGGAAGATCTTTATCCACGCGAAGCATGCGATGATGGCAAAATTGAATTGAAAAATATGGGCATAAAATATCAGCAACAAAAAACTGTCCGAGTTCATCCTATGAAAGAAGGAAGACGCGTTCCCTTAAAACAATTGATGAAGAGAATGGACATTGCAAATTATGATGCTCATACTCCGTTCATTAAAAACAGTCCTCAACCCTCTCAAGTTAAAATTATGTTGAAACAGCATATTGGTATTTCTGCTAAAGCTGTTGTTAGACTTGGAGAACTTCTAAAAGAAGGGGATTTAATTGCAGACATTGAAGAAGGGAAATTAGGCGCTAAAATTCATGCTTCTATAAGCGGTAAAGTAACTCATGTTTCAGATGAGTTTATAAGAATAGCAAAATAAATATTTGCGCACTTTGCTAATGCTTTCTGTCTCGGCATGAAAAATCTTATCGAAAATTGAAACGCTAATAAGGAAAATTAAAATGGAAATGAATTCACTCGGACTAATAGAAATGACAAGTATAGCTGCTGGAATGCAAGCTGCTGATATAATGTTAAAAACTTCTAAGGTTGAGTTGATCTTATCCCGAACAATTTGCTCTGGGAAATATATCGTTCTAATTGGCGGCGATGTTGCAGAAGTACAATCAGCCGTTGATGCGGCGGCTCATCAAATAGATTTTGCTGTGATTGATACTTTTGTTATTCCAAATGTTCATCCGGATATTTTTCCGGCTCTCTCAGGGCACTCAAATGTTAACACGCTTGAGGCATTAGGCATAATAGAATCATTTTCAGTAGCTTCACTTATAGAAGGCGCAGATGCCGCTGTAAAAGCTGCAACTGTTAAAATAATTGAAATACGTCTTGCTATGGCTCTTGGCGGAAAAGCATTCTGCACTTTAACAGGCGAAGTTGCCGCTGTTCAGAGCGCAGTTGATTCTGGCGCTAAAGTTATTTCTGATAGAGGGTTGCTCGTTAACAAAGTGGTTATTCCGCAACCACGCCCGGAATTATTGAGCGAAATGATATAAAATTATTGGAAAGAATTAGGAATGAAATCATTAAAAGATAAGTACGGAGATTGGGCGCTTATAACTGGCGCTTCATCTGGCATAGGTGAAGAATTTGCCCGCAGCTTTGCAAAAGAAAAAATAAATTTAATTCTTGTAGCCCGTAGAAAAGAGCGGCTCGATAATTTATCTGAAGAATTGAAAACAAAACATGAGATAGATGTTATAGCTGCCCCTATCGATTTGATCAAAGATAATTTTCTAAACGAATTGAAAACTTATGTTGATAATAGGGAAGTTGGTATACTCATCAACAATGCCGGGTTCGGTTCCAATGGCGAATTCGTAAATAACGATCCACAAACAGAAGCAGATATGGTGCGTTTGAATTGTGTAGCGCCAACAATTTTAACACATCATTTTGTTAGACCAATGGTTAAAAGAGGAAAAGGTGCTATAATATTTCTCGGAAGTGTTGTTGCATTTCAGCCAACTCCTTACATGACAACCTACTCTGCTTCTAAAGCTTTTAATTCATTTATGGGGGATTCACTCTGGTATGAATTAAAAAAATATAATATAGATGTACTTTCTCTCAATCCAGGCGGCACAGAAACGGAATTTCAACGGATTGCAAATTCATCAACAGGACCGGTTCCTCGTACAGCAGAACAAGTTGTAAATACTGCAATGAATGCGCTTGGGAAAAAACCTAGCGTGGTTGATGGGTCCATCAATAAAGTTCTTGTAGTTGCTTCAAGATTTATTTCAAGAAGATTGATCGTAATAATTGCCGGCGCTATTGTAAATAGTCTTTACAAAAAAAAGCGTATTAAAAATCTTTCTTAAGTGAATTTAGTGCAAGTCTAAAAAAAAGAAAAATGATAAATGAAGAAACAACAATTATTGGTAAAAGCGCCCACAATATTTCTCCCGATGAAAAATCTTTATTGATCATGATAGACAAGAACATTTCGCTAAGTGGTTTGAGCAGCAAAACGATAAGAAATAACATATATAGCAGATTTATCAGAAACGAAAGCGAAGCCCCTTGCGAAGATGCTATTCTAATAGCATTTTTTTCTTTGTAGTTTGCAAACGCTCCTCCCATCCCAAAATTGATAGCTAAAATTGTAATTGCCGAAATTAACGTTACAATTTCGGAAAAGAGCAACGTCAAAAGACCAAACTTGTAGTTCGAAAAGAAACTTAACCCGAGACTTATTATTAAAATAACTCCGCTAGGGGTTAATAATTTGGATTTGATCAAAAGAATTGGTTTAACAGGCGCAGATTTTATTTTCCAAAATGCCTCTCCCTCTAAACTAATCACAGGAAAAATAAATCGAAGCGAAAGAGTAGTAATGAGCAGCAAGTTGAATAGAAATATGGAAAGGTAGATCATCGTTTGCAAATAAAAATTCCCAAGCCCTACGAATTTTATTCCCGCAACACTTACAGCAAAAACTACGATCAGAAAAAGCAAGATGAAGAAATGTATCATTTGGCTCGGGTCTCTCCAAAACAGTATCAAATCTTTTTTTATAATAGCTTTACTTTGTGGTCTAAAAATACTTTTCCCTATAATGCTGAATAAAACGATCTCCTTTCTTTTAGAATTGTATTCGCCGGTAAGCTTTAAATTCAACAGCCATGTTTTGAAATACCATTTATAACCCATAGTAATTGCCGCTGCAAATAAAAAAACAGATAGCATCACTTGCAGCAAAGTGAAAATGACCGCTTCATAAAAATTATCTTTAACTAACCAATAAGCTGTTTGTGAAAGCCAATTATTAGGAAGCAATTTTATTATTGGCGGAATCAAACTGCTCAAATAATTATCCTTATCAATAAGCGGATAAAACTGCATAACAGAATTCACAAGCCCGCGAGGCGAGTTAATTCTGAAAAATATTATTACTATTGAGATATAAGAAATTATCAATCCATATATAACTTTTCTCACTCCGAATAGTTCAGCAATTTTAATAAGAATTAGAAGCAGAATTACTCCAAGCGAGCCTGCGCTGAACATATAAACTATAAAATTCAAGAACAAAAGAATGAATGATGCGATGCTCAATTTGAAATAATAAACATAACCTGCTAAAAGTGAAGAGGAGATCAACAATAAAGTTGAAGAACTGTAGAAAAAGTTATCGAGAAATTTTATCAAAAATATCTTTACAGGCTGAATAGGTCTTGTTAAAAGAAAATTTATTTCGTTCGTTTTGTAAAGCGTTGAATATGATACTATGATATTGCCCAAATTAACCGAGAGGAAAAAAATGAAAAGAATCATCGATATAAATTCGTGAAGAAGAAATAAACCGATTTTTATTTCGACTAATAGGAATCCGATTAGACTCTTAGAAAAAAAGAAAGCGCCTGCGGCAAATCCGGCGTAAATAATTCCGCTGCCCAAATTTTTTAAAATGTTTTCAGGCGTTAATTTTGTTTCCATGCGGATGAAGGCGAGAAGTTTATATCTCAACAAAAGAATTACTTGTTTCATTCTTTGTTAGTTAGTTGAATGAAAAGTTCTTCTAGATTATGACTTCTCTCCATCTTCAATTTATGAAGAGCTTCAATAGTGTTGTTAAAAATGATATTTCCATTATTGATAATACCAACATGAGTGCATATCTGTTCAACAACATGAAGAGAATGTGTGGACATAAAAATTGTTGTGCCGTTCATTATTTCTTCGGTAAAAAGTTTTTTCACAATAAAAGCGCTTTGCGGGTCCAAACCGACCATTGGTTCATCTACCACAAGCAGCTTAGGTTCATGCAGAAGTGCAGAGGCAATCACTATACGCTGGCGCATACCCTGAGAATATTCTTCGGTCCTTTTATCAATCCACTCATCAATTCTAAGTTTTTCAATAAGCTCGTCAATTTTTTTTTTAACAAAATCATCGGAAAGGTTATATAAACCTCCGCAAAAGCAGAGAAAGTCTCGCCCGGTTAATTTATCATAAATAAATGGCTGATCTGGTATGTACCCAATTATCATTTTGGATTCGATCGGGTTTTTCCAAACATCTAAATTATTTAACAAAATATTTCCTGATGTCGGTAAGAGGAGACCTGTAATCATTTTTATGGTGGTAGTTTTGCCTGCTCCGTTAGGTCCGAGAAAACCAAAAAGCTCTCCTTTATTGATGAAGAGATTTATTTTATTAACGGCCGTAAAGCTATCAAATTTTTTTTCGAGAGATTTTAGTTCTAACATGTTAAGCAAAAAAAATAGTAATTTATTTTAGATAAATAAAAATATTAGTTGTCATTCTTGTTCCGCTTTAGTATTACCTATGGTAAGTTTATAAGATTATATTGTTATTCGTTGAACATCTTCAAGTGTAAGAGTACTGAGATCAACATCTGCTTTATCAGATAAATTAAAAATCCTTTCTTCCTGATTTGTGATTGCAGCGTATAAGATATTTTTTGCAGTTGTTCCGTTCTGGAAATTCTTTCTTTTATTTGAATTAAAATTTGAAAAGAGGTCTAACATTTCTTGAAGAGCGCCTTCATCCAAAGTATAACCATTTTTTTCGGCTATGTTTGCAGCTATGCCAAGAAGTTGCCTGGGTGTATAATCTTCAAAATGAAAAATATTTGGGAAATAGGCAGTAATGCCCGGAACTATTTTAATTATTTTGTTCATCTTTTCGTTGGTGCCGGATAATATCAAAACAAGTTTACCCTTATAATCTTCCATCTTTTTAATTATGGTCTCTATTGCTTCTTGACCAAAAGGATCATCATCACGGAAAAGTGTAAAAGCGTCTCGAATAAACATTGTGCCCCCCAATGCTTGCTTTATAAGAGTTTCAGTTTTAACAGCGGTTTGACCTTGATAACCCGCAACAAAATCGGAACGATCAACTTCAATTACATGCCCTTTTTCTAATACTCCTAACTCTTTAAAAATTCTGCCTATCAATTTTGCTACAGTAGTTTTGCCAGTACCTTCGTTACCGATAAAAATTGAATGTAGATTTCTTGCAATTGATTGCAACCCCTTTTCTTTTTTAAGCTGAGATATTTTTGCAAAACTTATCAGTTTATAAACTTCTTGTTTTACGTTTTCTAGCCCGATCAAGTTGTTTAATTCGTCAATTGCTTCTTGCAGTTTTAGAGGATCGCCTTTAACTTCGAACTGCTTTGCTTCAACTTCACGGTTCAATACCTCTTGAATATCGCTCAGTTCAATAGTATTTGTTTTTTCTTCGGTGCGTTCATTGGCAGGAATTTCTGAAAGGCGTAAAAGCATTTTTTGTTTTACAGATTCTAAAATGTTCCTAACAATTCGGGCATTTCCGAACTTTTTGTCTCTGTTCTTATAAATTTCTTCGAAATAGTTCAACAGTTTTTCTTCAGCTTCTTTAGAGATTCTTTTATTTTCTTTTTTAAGAGAGAAATCGACAATTTCTAAAAGTTCAGAAGGAGAATAATCCTCAAAAGTAAATGATTTGCTGAATCGAGATTGAATTCCCGGATTGCTGGCAACAAAATTATTCATCTCATCTGTATATCCTGCTGCTATAACAATAAATTTTCTTCGGTCATCTTCCATTCTCTTTAGTAAAATATCTATTGCTTCTTTCCCGAAGTCACTGCCTGAATCTCCTTTCTTAACAAACGTGTAAGCTTCATCAATAAATAACATTCCGCCAAGAGCTCGGTCTATCAGGTTTGTAGTTTTTTCTGCTGTTTGTCCTACGTAGCCAGCAACCAAACCTTGACGGTCAGTTTCGACAAGATGCCCTTTGGGAAGAATACCGAGAGCAGAGTAAATTCTACTGAAAATTCTTGCCACCGTAGTTTTTCCGGTTCCGGGATTGCCAAGAAATAAAATATGATCGCCAAATATTTTTCGAATGTCTTCCCCTTGTTCGTTCAGGTAACGGGCAAGTTTAACTGTATCTGTTATTTCTTTTTTAAGTTTTTTTAATCCAACAAGACTTTCAAGATCTTTTAATGCCTCGGACAGCGCTTCTTCGTTGATAGGAATTTTTACTTCGCGTTCTCCGCTTTTTGCAAGCGTTGTGTTGATAATTTCTACAGTGAAAGTAGTTATTACTTCTTTTGTCCTTTGGTCTTCTGGTAAAAGGAGACAGCTTTTACTAAGATTGAGTTTCGCAGCTTCAAATATTTTTTTTACAAGCCGCGCATTACCAAAAGATTTGTCTCGCAAACGGTAAAGCGAAATAAATTCTTTCTTCAAAATTTCTTTTGCGCTATCTGTTATAGCATAATCTTCTTTTTTTAGAAGTTGATCAAAGATGGATATAAGTTCATCTGGGGTATAATCATCAAAAATAAAAGTATGTGAAAAGCGCGATTTTAACCCGGGGTTAGAATTTAAAAAGGAATACATCTCTTCCGGATAACCTGCAACAATTACAACAAACTCGCCTTTACGGTCTTCCATTCGTTTCAGAAGAATATCTATAGCTTCTTGGCCAAAATCTGTAGTAGTGCCTTTCTTTACAAGCGTATATGCTTCATCAATAAAGAGAATTCCGCCAACAGCATCGTTAATTATTTTTTCAGTTTTTTGAGCAGTCTCTCCAATATACTGTCCAACTAAACCGGACCGATCAACTTCAACTACATGCCCGCTTTGAAGAATTCCCATAGCATAAAAAATATCGCCTAACATCCGTGCTATTGTTGTTTTACCGGTTCCAGGATTGCCCAAGAAGACAGCATTGATTGTAATATTTTCTTCTGTCTTTAATCCAAACCGTTTTCGCTCTTTCAAGAATTCTAAATAAAAGATATAATTTTTAACAGCTTCTTTGATGCTCGTTAAGCCGATAAAACCGTTTAATTCATCAAGCAGTTCATTTAAAGGTCTAACTTTGCGGGGTTCGCTAACAGGTGCTTTTATTTTTTCTATCTGTTTGTCTGTCTGCGGAGAAATGACCGCTTGCAAACGATCTTCGATTTCTTCAACTGGTTCTTTGGCAATCACAAAATATTTTTCGCAAACCTTAAAGTTCTCTATATATATTTCAACTTTAGCTTGTCCTTGCTTCCAAAAGTTCTTTTGATCAGAGCCGCATACTTGAACGAAGATTATAGAATCCCAGTCTTTTTGAAGTGTTAGTTGAAAATTATTTCTAAAGATTTCGAAATCGTTCAGATACCAGACCGCAGAACAATTGTTAATTTTTTTTTCAATTTTTTTGTAAAATGGATTGTTGAATATCACTTCGACGCCAATATTTTTGGTATCTGAGTCGAACTGTTTTAAGTAATTTCTTCTGTTGATTTTCGATTCGATATCGATATCGAATAATTTTGCCGAAAAAATATCTATGTATTCATTCGGATAATAAACAGCATCGAATCTGAAATTAACAATGTGAGTTGAGAGTGTTTTTGCGGGCAGGTCCTTTGTAATTCGCGTTATCTTTAATGACTTTGTTTGCTGCTCTTGTTCTAATTGGCTAAACCTTTTTAATGTGTTCATAATAGCTTCGAACTTTTCATTCTTTTTTAATCTGCTGGAAAGCGTTTCTGCTTTTTTTAACGCAGGTTTGATTTGAAAGAGATAAAACATCGATTCCAATTCGATTATTTCTGCAAGTTCACTTTTGCTCTTTTTCAATACTTCTCTAGCAATGAAAAGAGAATGCCAATACTCTTTTGACTTAATTGCATGTTCTGCTTCGGATAAAAGAAGATCAATATTTTCTGTATTGATGGGCTTCTTCCCAACTTTTATCTCTTGAGCAGTAAGCAACAATTTTCTGATCTCTTTCCAATTTGGATGCTGCCCATTATCTATTATAAGTGCAAGGTCCAGCGCCTCGTTAGCTTCTTCAAATTTCTGAAGTCCGGCTAAAGATTTGGCTTTATTTAGATAAGACCACGCTAAGCTTTCTTTCTGTTTATCAATTGATTGGTTTAGATCTGCAATAGCGCCTTCAAAGATGCTCATACGATAGAGAAGATAGGCGCGGTAAACACGCGCTTTTACAGAATCCCCTTTAAGTTCAACAGCAAGATTAGCAAACTCCATTGCTTTAGCAGGGTTCCCGTTTTCAAGAAGAGCCCAAGCATAACAAATAGCTGCATCGCTGTCATCAGGACGAGATTGAAACACTTTTTCAGCGGCATTTAAAGCCAGCCGATATCTTCCGTTCCAAAGATGATCGTATGCTTCGTTTAACAGCTTATTTAGATCTTCGTCGAACATAATTCCAATCAAACTGTTTTAAATAAAATTTTTTACTATTATTCTCGTAATTAAAATAAAATAAGTTAATGAGAGTAACAAAAAAAATTGACTGAGCCAAAAACTTTTTAATACGAGAAGCGTCTAAAACACAAACAGTAGAGGTATTTATGAAAAAGAAATTTTTATCTATTCTTTTATTATTTGCTATTGTCTTTAGCGGCTGTGGCTTTTGGGGAATAAGAGGAGACGGCAGAGTTCGTGAAGAGAGCCGCAAAGTAGAAGAATTTAATAAGTTAGATGCCGGCGGCGCTTTTACTATTAAAGTAAACGTTGGAAAAGCGCCATCGCTAAGAATTTCTGCCGAAGGAAATCTGCTCCAATTTATTCGAACTTCTGTCAAAGGAAATACTTTGCACATTGACACAAGAAGAAACATATCTCCGCGTAAAGAAATTATGATTGAAATTTCTACGCCAAATTTGAAATCTGTTGATGTTTCGGGTGCAAACAATATTATTGTAGATGGAATATTTGGAGATAATTTTAGCGTTGAACTGAGCGGAGCGGGGAATATTGAATTATCTGGCGAAGTTGGAAAATTTGACGCTGACCTTTCCGGCGCGGGAAATATAGAAGCTAAAGATCTGATCTCGGAAGAAGTTAAAATTTCTGTTAGCGGAGCAGCAAGCGCTGACGTATATGCCAAAGAATATTTGGATGCTTCCGTTTCAGGCGTTGGTTCAATTGATTATTACGGTAATCCAAAGAAAATACGCACAAAAATCTCTGGCGTTGGTTCAATTAACCGCAAATAAAATTTTGTTTTCTCATACCAAAGCGGGATTGGTTTTTATTACCAGTTCCGCTTTTTTTGTTTTTAAAATTGGTTTTTAGGAATGCTAAAAGTAAATTCGTTTAATAAAATAAATAGATTATGAAAAATAGGTTCCGCATAGGAATTCTTGGAGGGGGACAACTTGCAAGAATGTCTGCCTATCAAGCTTATAAATTGGGTTTTGATATTGCAATTTTAGAAAAAACAAAAAACTCGCCTGCAGGTCAACTAACTCATAACGAGTGTGTTGGGTGGGTTGAAAACAAAAAAGTTCTTCAGAAATTCGCGCAAGCATCAGATATTATTACATTAGAGAATGAATTTGTAGATCATCAGCATCTAAAATATTTTGAGAAGTTGGGAAAGAAAGTCGTTCCTTCATCAAAAACTATTTCACTTATTCAAGACAAATATTTACAGAAAAAAACTTTATTCAAAAAAGATATTCCTGTTCCTCAATTTTACGAAGTATCAGCCAAATCAAATTATGAAGAATTAGCGGCTTTGCTTGGCGCCCGGTTCATCTTAAAATCTCGTAAACTTGGTTATGATGGTTATGGCAATGCTGAAATTAAAGACCAGCCCGGTTATAACAAAGCCATAGAAAAACTTTCTAAAAGACACAACCAATTACTAGCAGAAAGATTTGTTCATTTTGAAAAAGAACTTGCAGTTATTGTTGCACGTACTAAAAAAGAAATTATTACATATCCGGTAGTGGAGACTATTCAAAAGAATCATATATGTCATATTGTAATTGCTCCGGCACAGATTGAAGAAAGACTAAAAAAACAAGCCGAAGAAATTGCTATTGAATGCGTAAAGTCTGTTAATGGTTTTGGCATTTTCGGAATAGAAATGTTTTTATGCAAAGATGGAAAAATATTAGTTAATGAGATGGCTCCGCGTCCGCACAACTCCGGGCATTTTTCTATCGAAGCGTGTGTAACTTCTCAGTTTGAAAATCATATACGTTCTGTTTTAGACCTTCCGCTTGGTTCTACTCAAATGATAATGCCATTTGCAGTTATGCTTAATCTTTTAGGAAAAAAAAATTACGGCAGAAAAATTTTTAATTATAAAAAAGCTTTGAAAGAAAACGACATTCATTTACATCTTTATGGAAAAGAAGAATCGAGGATTGGAAGAAAGATGGGGCACATTACAATACTTGGTGATGATTTAGATGAGATTTTAAAAAGAGCTAAAGCTGTTGAAAAAGAAATTATTATTTAGGAATAAAGCTATGAAAAAAAATCCTTTGGTTGGAATTATTATGGGGAGCGATTCAGATTTTCCGGTAATGAAAGAGGCAATTGAAGTTTTGGAAGAATTCAAAGTGCCGTTTGAAGTAAATATTGTATCGGCGCACCGCACTCCAAAAAGAATGAAAGAATATGCAGAAACTGCTATAAATAAAGGGTTGAAAGTGATTATTGCCGGTGCGGGCGGTTCTGCTCATCTGCCTGGAATGACTGCTTCATTTACAACTATACCGGTTATTGGTGTTCCTATTCATAGCAAAGCGCTAAAGGGAATTGATTCTTTACTTTCCATCGTTCAAATGCCCGCCGGTGTTCCAGTTGCAACAGTAGCAATAGACGGAGCAAAAAATGCCGCTCTTTTAGCTGTTCAAATAATTTCTTTGTTTGATAAAAAACTACAAAGAAAAATAATCGATTATAAAATAAGGTTAGAGAAAGAAGTCTTAGAAAAAGTTAAAAATCTGAAAAGCTAATAGTTTGCACAAAAAACTCATTTTGTCGAGTAAACCGGATCGCCCAAAAGTTTTCCATTATCCCAATTAAATGAAATACTTTTTGGCTCTGATCTTTCTTGGCACACAGAATAATTGCAATATTTGCAAACATTTTCTTTGCAATAATCCATATGAATTCTCACTCCAGAAAATGGAAGCACTTCTAATAAACTCAGTTCAATAAATTCTTCCTCTAAATGAGATTGTTTTACTGAGAAGTAGAATGGCACTATCAGATGAAAATCTATAAAAACTTTATCGCCGGATTTCCAAAACCGAAGATGATGAATATCAATCCAATATTCCTTTTTAATTTCACTTAGTTTACCGGCAATTGTATTCAATAAATCTTTGTCAGTTTCGTGCATTAAACCGCCAATAGATTCGCGCATCAATTTATAACCGGTAAATAAAATATTTACAGCAACTATGAATGCAATAATCGGGTCTAATAAAACAAATCCGGTTAGAATTACTAAAAGCAATCCAATTACAACCCCAATACTTGTAAACGAATCGGTAAAAACGTGTTTGCCATCGGCAATTAAAGTTAAGGAATTTGTTTCTTTTCCTTTTTGGATCAGATAAAAGCCAAGAAATAAATTTACAAAGCCAGCGGCGCCGATTATCCAAATTCCAGTATCTAATTTTTCTGTTTTAACGCCGTAAATGATATCATGAATTGAACTATAAATAATTGTTAAAGCGGCAGCCACAATTAGTAATCCTTCCACTCCGGCAGAAAAATATTCAATATTTCCGTGCCCATAAAGATGCGATTCATCTGCAGGTTTAATACTCAAATAAATGCTATAAAGAGCCATCATAGTAGCAGCAACGTGAACAACAGATTCAGCGGCGTCTGAGAATATTGCTGTAGAACCGGTAATGTAGTAAGCTCCAATCTTTGCTAAAAACATGAAAATCCCTACGGTTAATGAAAGCAGGACTGCCTTTTTTTTAAGCAAATTATTTTTAGAAGTATTCATTTAGTTTCCCGTATTTACTGGGACTCGGTTTCCATATTATTTCTGCCCAAATGTAAATTATTCTAAAGAAATATTTAATAGAAATAATTTTAATAATAGAAAAACATTCTCATCAGTAGGAAATATTTAGAAAATCGAGCAAAAAAATGCGTTAAATAGTGAAAAATTGATATTGGTTATTGGCATATTAAATGAAAATAGAATTGTAACAACTAGAAAAAATGAGCTAAAGATGAAATATACTATTTTAGAAAATTATCCTTCAAAAGAGAGAAGTAATTTAATAGCATTACTTCAAGATGTACAAGAAGTTTACGGATATTTACCTGAAGAACAACTAAGAGCAATTTCGGATTATTTATGTTTACCGTTAAGTACTGTTTATGGTGTAGCAACTTTTTATAACCAATTCAGGCTAAAGCCATTTGGCAAAAATGTAATTAGAGTATGCAGAGGAACGGCATGCCATGTTAAAAACTCCGGAAATATTCTAACTGCATTAGAAATAGAATTAGGAATTAAGACAGGACAAACGACAAGAGATAAATTATTTACTTTAGAAACTGTAGCGTGTATTGGAGCTTGCAGCATAGCGCCTGTGATTAACATAAATGAAGAATATTATGGAAGAATCACTGCAAAAGAAATTCCTAAAATCTTATCTAAGTTCAAAAAAGTAGAAGCATTAAAAAGTAAATTAGAACAGACAGTGAGTTCTTAATGAAAAGTTATATTGAAAAGTGTTGTAATCAGTGTTGGCACACATTAGAAAATCCATGCGATCTATTTATTACTTGCACAACTGAAGGACCTTTATGTCATAATGATGATAACTGCAAAGAAAAATATAAAAATCTTACATATACTTTAAAATATATAAAGCATGAAGAACCTATTATTTTCATTGGAATGGGAACATGTGGATTAGCTTCGAGTGCTGATAAAGTTAAATCTGCAATTGAAAACGAACTTAAAAACAAAAATATTAACGCAGTTATTGTTCCTACGGGCTGTATTGGTTTTTGTGCAAAAGAACCGATAGTTGATATCAAACTTCCCGGAAATGATAGAGTTTCTTATTGCGAAGTTACAGTAAAAGATATTCCTCAGTTAATTGAAACAGCTATTGTGAGAAAGAGCATTTTTGAGAAAAAAGTACTTGGAACATTTGGCGTAGAGAATGATAAATTAAAAAAAATGGAAAATGTCCCTTTTTTTAATAGACAAATGAAAATTGTATTAAATAACTGTGGTATAATTAGTCCCTCATCAATTGATGAATATATAGCTTCAGGTGGATTTAAAGCTCTCGATAAAGCTCTTCGATTAATGTCATCAGAAGATGTAGTTAAAGAAATTAAAGAAAGCGGTTTAAGAGGTAGAGGCGGCGGCGGATTTTCGACAGGCTTAAAATGGGAAATGGCTCATAAAAAAGTCTCTGATAAAAAATATATTATCTGCAATGCTGATGAAGGTGATCCAGGCGCTTTTATGGATCGTTCTATTTTAGAAAGCGATCCTTTCAAAGTTATTGAAGGGATGTTAATTGGTGCTTATGCAATAGGTGCTTCTTTTGGATATGTCTATTGCCGTGCCGAATATCCTCTAGCTATAGAAAGACTTCAAAATGCAATTGAACAATGCAGAAATTATGGAATACTTGGAAATAATATTCTCAATAGCTGTTTCGATTTTGACTTAAAAATTAAAAAAGGTGCCGGCGCTTTTGTCTGCGGCGAAGAAACAGCTCTTATTGCTTCAATTGAAGGAAGAAGAGGAATGCCTAAACCAAGACCGCCTTATCCAACAGATTCTGGTCTTTGGAGTAAACCAACAGTTATAAACAACGTTGAAACTTTTGCTAATATTTCATCTATTATTATGCGAGGTTCAAATTGGTTTAATTCTATCGGAACAAAAACAAGTAAAGGGACAAAAGTTTTTGCAATTAGCGGAAAAATTACTCACAGCGGTTTAGTTGAAGTACCGATGGGAATAACACTTCGCGAAGTAGTTTTTGATATTTGCGGCGGAATTCCAGATAATAAAAAATTCAAAGCTGTTCAAATTGGCGGTCCATCCGGCGGTTGTTTACCTGATGAAGTTATGAATACAGAAGTAGATTATGAATCTCTTATCAAAGCTGGAGCAATGATGGGTTCCGGAGGTTTTGTTGTTATGGATGAAGATACTTGCATGATTGATGTTGCAAAATTTTTCTTAACATTTATACAAGATGAATCCTGCGGAAAATGTGTTCCCTGCCGCGAAGGAACTAAAAGAATGTTAGAAATTATTGACAGAATTCCTGTTAGTTACGATGGTAGTAAAAATAAATTAGAACAATTACAGCGCTTTAAAGGAATAATCCATTTGCAAAGATTATCTGATGTTATTAAAGATACTTCCTTATGCGGCTTAGGTCAAAGTGCACCTAATCCAGTTCTTGCTGGTTTGAAATATTTTAGAGAAGAATATGAAGAGCATTTATTTGAAAGGAAATGTACGGCAAAGGTATGTAAAGATATTCTAACTTTTTCAATTGACCCAGAATTATGTACAGGATGCGGATTATGCACAAAGAAATGCGCTACAGAAGCTATAATTGGAGAGAAAAAACAACCACACAAAATTATTCAAGTTAAGTGTTCAAAGTGCGGTATGTGTTTAGAAACATGCAGACTTAATGCCGTTATTGTTAACTAATTATACAGCGGAAAAAATATGATAGAAATGGTTATTAATAATATAAAAGTTAAAGCAGAAGAGGGAATGACAATTCTTGATGCAGCTAAATCTGTTGGTATTCATATCCCAACACTTTGCCACATGAAAGATTTGTTTCCAACCGGAGCCTGCAGAATTTGTGTTGTTGAAGTTGATGGAATGCGTGGATTAACACCTGCTTGCGCTTATCCTGTTTTGGCTGGAATGAATGTTGAAACAAATTCACAAAGAGTGCGAATCGCAAGAAAAACTATTGTCGAATTACTAATTGAAAACCATCCGCAAGACTGTTTAGTATGTGTTCGAAACAAAAACTGTGAATTGCAAGATTTATCGGAACGATATAATATTCGAGAGCATAGGTATGTTGGAGAAAGTAAAGATCATGCAATTGATATTTCTAGTGCTTCGGTGGAAAGAGACCCAGCAAAATGTATTTTATGCGGAAGATGTGTTAGAGCCTGCGGTGATATTCAAAAAATTGGTGCAATCGATTTTACTAACCGTGGTTTTAAAAGCAACGTAACAACACCTTTTAACAAAGGATTAAACATAAGCGATTGCATCCTTTGCGGGCAATGTATTCTTGTTTGCCCAACTGCAGCTCTAAGAGAAAAAAGTCACGCTAAAGAAGTAATGAGCGCATTGCGAGACAAAAAGAAATATGTAATTGTTCAAATAGCTCCTGCCGTTCGTGCAAGTATTGGCGAAGAATACAATTTACCGCTTGGAACAAATGCAACAGGTCAATTAGTAACTGGTTTGCGCAGACTTGGTTTCAAAAAGGTTTTTGATACAAACTTTGCTGCAGATTTAACCATTATTGAAGAAGCAACTGAACTTATTAACAGAGTTTCAAATAACTTAATACTTCCAATGTTTACAAGCTGCTGTCCTGGCTGGGTTAAATATATTGAACAAAATAAACCAAATTTATTAGGACATGTTTCTTCTTGTAAATCACCGCATGAAATGGAAGGTGCAATTTTAAAATCCTACTATGCAAAAAAAATGGGAATTGATCCAAATAATATTTTTGTAGTCTCTATCATGCCATGTACTGTTAAAAAATTTGAATCAAGCAGACCCGAATTATCTTCGGACTATTTACCAGATGTTGATGCCGTATTAACAACAAGAGAATTAGTAAGATTATTCAAAATGTTTGGAATTGATTTTAATGATCTTCCAGAAAGTGAATTTGATAATCCGTTGGGAGAATCAACCGGCGCAGCAGCAATATTTGGAACAAGCGGCGGAGTTATGGAAGCAGCTTTAAGAACCGCTTACTTTAAAATCTCGGGTAGAGAATTTGATAATGTTGAATTTCAAGAAGTTCGGGGAATGGAGGGAATTAAGTCTTATTTAATTCCTTTAAATGGAATTAATGTAAATGTTGCTGTTGTAAATGGGATTGGAAACATTAAACCAATTCTTGATGAAATAGAGAATGGAAAATCTAAATATCATTTCATCGAAGTAATGGCTTGTCCAGGAGGCTGTATAAATGGAGGCGGCCAGCCTATTCATCAACAGCCGGAAAAAATAAAAAAACGTGTTCAGTCGCTTTATGAAATTGATTCGAAAATGAAAAAAAGACACTCGCATGAAAATGAATCTGTAAATAAACTTTATAAAGAATTTTTGGGCGAACCAAACGGCCATATTGCTCACAAAATTCTTCATACAACTTATGTTGACAGAAAAAAAATACTGTTAGGAAAATAAAGTGTCTAACGGAATTGTTACTACAATAGGGCAAAAGTGTAAAAGATGTTACTCTTGCATTAGAGAATGTCCTGCTATTGCTATTCGTGTAGTGAATGGGCAAGCCGTTGTAATGGAAGAAAGGTGTATCTGCTGCGGACATTGCGTTAAAGTTTGCTCACAGCAAGCAAAAAGAATTTTATGCGATATTGATCTTGTTCTTCATGATATCCTTCCAACCGGAAATGCAATTGCAATTATTGCACCTTCGTTTCCAGCATCATTTCCAGAAAATTATAATAAACTTGCTTCAGCTTTAAAAAAAATTGGTTTTTCTTTAGTTACTGAAGCTGCTTTTGGCGCTGATTTAGTAAGCAAAAATTATTCCGACTATGTTAAAGATAATCAGAACAAGACAATTATTAGCTCTCCGTGTCCTGCAGTTTACAGTTTTATTGAAAAATATTTTGAAGAAGTGGTTCCAAATCTTGCAGAAATAGTTTCTCCTATGATTGCAATGGGACGTTATCTAAAGCAAAATTTTGGCAAAAACAAAAAAGTAGTTTTTATAGGACCTTGTGTTGCAAAAAAATACGAATATATTGATGAAGAAGTTGCTAATGCTATTGATGCCGTTCTTACATTCAAAGAATTAAAAGAAATATTTAACCAGCTAAAAATAGATATTGATGAATTAGAAAAATCTGAATTCGATCCTCCTCATGCATACTTAGGTAAAGCATATTCTCTAGCTGGCGGATTAATAAAAACTTCCAACATTTCTAATGACATTCTGCAAAAAGAAATAATTGTTGTTGAAGGGAATAGTAAAGTAAGCGAAATAATCGAAGAAATTGCTAATGGAAAATTGAAATCGAAGTTTGTTGATATTCTTTTTTGTGAGGGATGTATCACTGGTCCAGCTATTGATTCTAATCTTAATTACTATTCGAGAAGAGAAAAAGTTATTAATTATATTAATGATAACATCAATACATTCGATAAACAGGAGTGGAAAAGCAACCTTTTTAACAGCAGAGATATTGATCTTACAAGAAAATTTAAAGCTAAAACTAAACGCAGGCCAATGCCTAACGAAGAAGAAATAAAGAATATTCTTGCGCAAACAAATAAATATAACTTAAATGATGAATTAAATTGTGGTTCTTGCGGATACAAATCTTGCCGAGATTATGCTATTGCTATTGCAAAAGGATTAGCCGAAGAAGAGATGTGTTTACCCTTCTTAATTGATAAATTAGAATACGCATACAAAGAACTTAAAGAAACACAAGAGCAATTGCATAGTGCAGAAAAACTTGCTTCAATTGGCCAACTTGCAGCCGGTGTTGCCCACGAAATTAACAATCCACTAGGTTCTATTATGCTTTATGCTTCGATGATGAAAAGAAAACTTGAAAAAACTAATTGTGAAGGGCAAAACGCTGATGATTTGAAACTAATTATTGAAGAAGCTAACCGATGTAAAAATATTGTTTCTAACTTACTTAATTTCGCTCGACAAGGAAAATTAAGATTAGTTAATCTCAATCTTTCAGAAATTGTTAGTGGTATTACTAAAACTTTTAAACTAAATCCAGAATACTCTCAAATAACTTTTAATATCAATGATAATTGCGAAGAATCATTTATAAACGGCGATATTGATCAACTGAAACAAGTATTCATAAATCTTATTATAAATGGATGTGAAGCGCTTGAACAGAGTGAATTAAAATTGATAAATATTAATATTAACAAAAAAGATGAATCATTTATTATTGATATAACCGATACAGGCTGCGGAATACCTCAAGAAAATATTAATAAAATATTTACTCCGTTTTTTACAACAAAAAAAATGGGAAAAGGAACCGGTCTTGGGCTTGCAATTACTTATGGAATAATTAAAATGCATAAGGGCGATTTGAAAGTAAAAAGTATAGAAAAAAAAGGAACAACTTTTACGGTTGTTATACCAACAAATATTTTAACAAATTAGATTATAGAATAGAAAGGAAGTAAAATGAATCCAGATGAAGTGAAAAAAATATTGTTAGTTGATGATGATTTTGATTTGTTAGAGCAAAATAAAATCCTGTTAGAAAGCAAAGGATTTAATGTAATTACAGCAGAAAATTCAGAAGAAGGATTTAATTTATTTCAAAAAGAAAAACCTGATGCAGCAATTCTAGATTTAATTATGGAGCAAATGGATTCTGGTTTTGTGCTTAGTTATAAAATTAAAAAAACAAACCACGGAAAAAATATACCAGTTTTTATTTTAACTTCAGCAACATACGAAACTGGGTTTAAATTTAGCGCTTCAGACAAAGAAGAAAAGGAATGGCTAAAATGCGATGGCGTTCTTATAAAACCAGTTGCTATAGATGATTTAATAGAAAAACTTAAAAGTTTCAACGCTCAAAAAAAATAAATATTATAAAATGACTCTATCCAAGAATATGGTTAAAATACTTGTTATTGATGATGAAAAAGGAATTCGATTAGGCACACAGAGACTGTTAGAAGAAGATGGCTATTTAGTTGAAACCGCAGAAAATGGAGAACAAGGTATTCGGTTAGGCACATCAATTAATTTTGATATTATCATAATTGATTTAAAAATGCCGGATTACGATGGATTAGAAGTGTTGAAGGAAATAAAGAAAGCTTTTCCTAATACTATATGTTTTATTGCAACTGCTTATGCAAGTTATGATACCGCTATTCAATCAACTCGTCTTGGCGCTTTTGGATATATCCCAAAACCATTTACACCCGAAGAATTTATTTATCAAATTGAATTAGGTATTAAACAGCGAACATTAATTTTAGATGCTGAAAATCTTAAATTAGAACGAGAGGCTAATCTTTTAGAAATAGCATCAGAAAAATCACGGCTTAATACTATTATTAAATCTATTCATGATGGAGTATTTGTTATTAATAAAAGCGGCGAATTAGTTTATTATAACTATGCAGCTATTCGATACTTAAATCTTGCTGATATTAAAATAGAAATTGGCGATTCAATCCTTTATAAACTTCCTTTAGAAATAATTGCAATTATTGATAAAATTCTTAATTCCGATAAAATACTTTTAAAGACTTATACTAGTCAGATTGAAATTCTTCCAAATAACGAATTAGTAATAGAAGCCGCATGTACACCAGTGCCTAATCCAGATGGAAGTCTTGCTGGCGTTGTAATTATTTTAAGCAATATTACTCAGTTCAAAAAAATTGAATTAATAAAATCGCAGTTTGTTTCTATGGTTGCTCACGAATTAAAAACTCCTTTAGCAGCAGTTCAAGGATTTATAAATATTATTCTTGATGACTCTATTTCTATTAATGATGAAAAAAGAAAAGATTACTTAATAAGGTCAAATGTTCGGCTAGAAAGTTTAACCGCCTTAGTGAACGATCTGCTTGATATATCACGAATGGAAATTAAGACTAAACAGAGAGAAATTGAAGATGTTGATATCAAAAACATTATTATTAATACACTTCAGCTTCTCGAGTTCGAATTAAAGAAAAAAGATCTTTTTGTTGATTCAAGTATTCAAAAAAAAATTTCAAATATAAAAGCTGACTACAATGAAATAACAAGACTATTCACTAATTTATTAAGCAACGCTATTAAATATAATAAAGATAAAGGTTCTATTTTTATTACTGTAAATGAAGAGAATAATTTCATTTGTATTAAAATAAAAGATACCGGAATTGGTTTGAAACAAGAAGAAAGAGATAAATTATTTAATGAGTTCTATCGCGCAAAAAATGAAAAAACAAGAGGAATTAGTGGTACCGGTTTAGGTTTATCTATTGTTAAAAAAATAGTTGAGTCTTATCACGGTAAGATTGAAGTAGAATCTGTTTTTGGTTATGGAACTACATTTATAATTCATTTACCTATAAATACAAACTAAAGAAAAGGAGAAAAAAATGCCGTTAATTGCAATCATTGATGACGACCCCGATATTCTTGATGCCAGCAGTCTTGTGCTAAAATCTAAAGGATTTGATGTAATTACAGCGTTAAATCCAAACGATGGTTTCAAGATAGTTGTAGAAAAGAAACCAGATTTAATTATTCTTGATGTTATGATGGATGAACCAGATGACGGATTTTTCCTGGCGCAAAAATTCCGCAAAGAAAAAATCCAAACTCCAATTTTAATGTACACTTCAGTTTCAAAAACTATCGGGCTTGATTTCGATAAAAGTGAAATGGTTCCGGTTGATGATTTTGTTGAAAAACCAATCTCTCCGGATGAACTTGTTGATAAGGTTGTTACATTATTGAAAAAAGCGGAGGAGAGAAAATAATGTTAGTATTAGAAAAAAATGAAATGACCAAAGAGATTGAACAATTAGTAAATAAATATGGTTTTTCCCGCTCTTCACTTCTTCCTATTCTTCAGGATATTCAGAGAAAGCACAAAGCAGTTCCGGATTTTGCTCAGCAAGAAGTTGCCCGTCTGTTAGACATTCATCCAGTTGAGGTTTACAGCGTAGTTTCATTCTACTCTTTTTTCAATACAAAACAGAAAGGAAAAAACCTCGTTCGTTTGTGTCAGACTATTACTTGCGATCTTGCCGGTAAAAAGAGCGTTGCTAGAGCGTTAGAAAGGGAAATTGGAATTAAATTCGGCGAAACAACAAAAGATAACAAGATAACTTTGGAGTACGTTAATTGTCTTGGAATGTGCGATCAAGGACCAGCGCTTTTAGTTAATGAAAGAGTTTATTCTAAAGTAACGCCTGAAAAAGCCGTTCAAATTCTTAGCGAAATAAAGTGAGGAGATGATGAAAAAAATTGAAAGAAAAGGAGAAGTAATATTTTCCTCCTATAAAAGAGGCGAAGCCATTCATAAAGCTATTTCAATGAAGCGAGAAGATATTCTTTTTGAAATTCGCGAATCTAAACTTAAGGGAAGAGGCGGCGCAGGATTTCCTACCTCTACAAAATGGATGTTAGTTTCTGCTGCTCAAGCAGATCAAAAATATATTGTTTGTAATGCTGATGAAGGCGAACCCGGAACATTTAAAGACCGGGTGCTTCTTCTCGAATATCCGGAATTAGTTTTTGACGGAATGGTTGTTGCCGCTTATACAATTGGCGCTAAAAACGGAATTGTCTATCTGCGCGGCGAATATGAGTATATGTTAAATTCTCTTGAAGGTTATTTAGACGAAATGAGAAAAGATAACCTGCTTGGTAAAAATATTTGCGGCAAAGAAGGATTCGATTTTGATATTATAATTCGATTGGGTTCTGGCGCTTATGTTTGCGGCGAAGAAACTGCATTGATCGAATCGTTAGAAGGAAACCGCGGCGAAGCACGTAACCGCCCGCCTTACCCAGTTAATACTGGTTTTATGGGCAAACCAACTACAGTTAACAATGTTGAAACTTTTGCTGTTGTATCACACATTGTAATTAAGGGCGGCGAGTGGTATAAAAAATTAGGGACAGATAAATCAACCGGCTCAAAATTATTTTCAGTTTCAGGTGATTGTGATAAACCAGGCGTATATGAACTACCATGGGGAACAAAAATATCTGAACTTCTTGAAATTGTAGGCGCTAAAAACACAAAAGCTGTTCAAGTTGGCGGCGCTTCCGGTATTTGTATTCCTAAATCGCAATTCGATAGAACTCTTGCCTACGAAGACGCCACAACAGGTGGTTCAATTATGATTTTTAACGAAGAAAGAGATTTGCTGCACGTTCTAAAAAACTTTATGGAATTTTTTGTCGAGGAATCTTGCGGTCAATGCACCCCTTGCAGAATAGGTAATGTAAAATTACTAGAAGGAGTGGAAATGATTGAAAAAGGAAAATTCACCTTTCATCACATTAACAACTTAAAAGAACTTGGCAAATCTATGCAAGTAGCTTCTAAATGTGGATTAGGACAATCAAGCCCCAATCCATTCATTTCAATATTAGAAAACTTCAGAGAAGAAATCTTCAATGGTAACGGAGGAATTCATGGAAAGTAAAGAAAAGTTAAGAGCGCCGATAAGTCAAAAACCGCACGTAGTAGAAAAACCAAAAGATCCTTCATACATAGGCGGAACTATTTCTATTGAAATTAATGAAAAGAAATTGTCTGTTCCGTTAGGCACTACAATTCTTGAAGCGTGCAAAGAATATGGAATACACGTTCCCACTTTATGTTATCACGAAGATTTATGTATGGCAGGCGTTTGCCGTGTGTGTGTTGTTGAAGTTGAAGGAATGAGAACGCTGCAAGCTTCGTGCGCTTTCCCAATAACCGCGCCAATTAAAATAAAAACCTCCACACCGATGGTGCGTAAAGCAAGAAGACACATAATTGATCTAATGCTTAGCGAACACAGCGGCGAGTGCTACTCATGTATAAGAAACAGCAATTGTGAATTACAGAAACTTGCCAAAGAATATGGCGTTGATCATTACACATTCGGACACGTTGATAAACCGCGTTATGAAGTTGATAATTCTTCTTATTCAGTAATTAGAGATATGAGTAAATGCGTTCTTTGTAAAAGATGCGTTAGAACTTGTATTGATTTGCAGGAAGTTGGAGTGCTTGAATCTCTTGATAGAGGGCGCGAAACACATATAGGAACATTTCTAGATAAACCACTTTCTGATGTAATTTGTATAAACTGCGGTCAATGTATAAACCGCTGTCCAACTGCGGCATTGCGCGCAAACGACCCTTCCGATGAAATATGGAATGCAATCGATGATCCGAATAAACATGTAGTTATTCAAACAGCTCCTTCACCGCGTGCTGCAATAGGGGAAGAATTTGGTTTGCCAGCCGGGACTTCTATGACACGTCAAATGAATACTGCTTTGAAAAGAATCGGTTTTGATAGAGTGTTCGACACTAACACTACTGCTGATTTGACGATTATCGAAGAAGGAACGGAACTCGTAATCCGTCTATACAAAGCTCTTGTTAAAAAAGAGCAAGTTTCACTTCCACAGTTTACTTCATGCTCGCCAGGATGGGTAAAATATTTAGAGCATTATTATCCTGAATACATTGATAATCTTAGTTCGGCAAAATCTCCGCAGCAAATGTTCGGTGCGCTAATAAAAACTTTCTATGCAGAAAAAACAGGCATAGATCCGGCAAATATAGTTTCTGTTGCAGTTATGCCATGTTCAGCTAAAAAGTTTGAATGCAACCGTCCGGAAATGAATGACAGCGGTTACAAAGATGTTGATTACGGTCTAACCACTCGTGAACTTGCGCAAATGATCAAAGAAGCGGGAATTCATCTGCCTGAAATGCCGAAAGGGGATTTTGATTCACCATTTGGGGAAGCATCCGGTGCAGGTTTGATCTTTGGCGCAACGGGCGGCGTGATGGAAGCGGCTATTCGTTCTATTGTTGAATTTGTTACAGGCAAAAAAGCCGAAGATGTTTTCGAAAAAGCCAATATAATTCCTCTTAGAGGATTTGATGGAATTAAGTATATGGAGATTCCAATTGGTAATGAAGTTGGGACAGTGCCTGATATTTTAAAACATTTAGTGCCGGATTGGAATTGGTTAAAAGGAGCTACGTTAAAAGTTGCAGTAGCACATGGAACTGCAAACGCTAAAAAGATTATGGATGATATTAAAGCCGGAGGAAAGTTCTCAGAATGTCATTTTATAGAATTTATGGCTTGCCCAGGCGGATGTCTTGGCGGCGGTGGTCAGCCAATACCAACAACGCCCGAAATAAGAAAGAAACGCGCGCAAGCAATATATGCTGAAGATGAATCGCTTGTTGTGAGAAAGTCTCATGAAAATCCGTATGTAATCAGATTGTATGAAGAATTTTTGAAAGAGGGACCTTGTGGGCATAAATCTCATAAACTTTTACATACTCATTATATAAAGCGTGGCAGGTACATTGCTTAATTTGTGTTACACTTAACCGTAGGGAACGACTTAAAATCGTTCCCTACGCGAGTTTATTTTCGATTATTATCTTGTTAATTTTCAGCATTCATAAGTTCTTACATTGATTGAATATATGTTGCGTTTGATCAAATAAAATTGGAAAATAAATGTTAGTTCTAATACCGGATTGGGCTCACCATTATGACGAGTTTTGGAGAGCTATCAGAGACCGTAACCTTTGGTTTATCCGGTTAAGATATTTCGCCGTATTTATTCTTCTTTTATTCATCTTCATTGGCGAACAATTTCTAGAATTCAATCTTACAGCAGTTCAAATAAAATCAATTCTCATCATCTCTTTTGCGATAATTGTTTACAATGTGATTCTTAATTCCACTCGGCAAAAAATCGGGGACGACCCAAAGAAATTTAACTGCCTTCATATCTCACTTATACAAATGATTTTAGATCTGATTTCTTTAATGCTGTTAGTTTATTACACAGGCAATCTCGATTCTCCACTTTCAATGCTCTTTGTTTTTCATATGATAATAGGGAGTATGATTCTGCCGGGATATTTAGTTTACAGTATTGCCTGCGTAGTAAGTGTTAGTTATTCTCTTTTATTTTTATTACAAAGCAAAAACATAATACCTCATCATATAATTGCCGGTATTATTTCTGAACCAAACAGTCATTCCACAGCGTACGAGATAATTTTTGTAATTGGTTTCACATTTGTTCTTTTTGTAATAGTGTATATCGCCAATGGCATATCGCGCCAACTTTATCAACGCGAACAGCAATTAAGAGAGGCACTTGAAAAATTAAAGGAATCTGAGCGAGCAAAGCAAAAATATACGATAGGTGTTGTGCATGAAATAAAAACTCCGTTATCGGCTATCAAATCAATTCTTGATATTGTAATTAGTAAATATGTTGGAGCTATCAGCCTACCGGTTGAACAAAAATTAATTAGAGCGCAAATGAGAAGCGATGAAGCGCTAAATCTGATAAATGACGTGCTTCGCTTGTCTAAATTAAAATTACTCGAAATAATGACTCCTGAAGTGATAGAAATAGAAAAGACTTTCAACAAGATCATCGATATTCATAATGAGCAAGCGAAGTCAAAAAAAATAAATATCAACTTTGTTAATAAGCTCTCTTCAGCAAATATTTTGAAAGGCGATTTAATTCTGCTCGAACTTGCTCTATCGAATTGTATTACGAATGCATTGAAATACGTTGGTATCAACGGGAATATTGAAATCGTTCTTGAAGAAACTGCGAATAAAATAATTATTCAAATAAGCGATGATGGAATTGGAATTCCAAAATTAGAACAGAAAAAAATATTTGAGCAATTTTACCGAGCTTCAAATGTGGATAGAATTAGCATAGAGGGAACAGGTATGGGGTTGGCAATAGTCAAAGAGATTATAGAGAAAATGAACGGATCAATTGAAATTGAAAGTCCTTCAAAATTAGCTAAGGAAAATTTTCCGGGAACTTCGGTTATTATTAAACTACCATATGAAACATCGAAATAATTTTGGCTCTTCGAATAGCTATCTTTTTGAAAAGCTAAACATAAAGGTCGAAAAAATTTGCAAAGAATTACGCGGCTTAGCCACTTGTCGCTGGGCTGCTATAAAGTGGCAGTCCATCACTATGTAAAAGTTTTTAGATATACTTAATCGAAATCTGTTTTGCTTATAAATTTGAAATAATTATTTGGAAGGGAAGCGGCTGTTTTTTCTGCATCTTCTAAATTTGAAAACATTCCGTAAACACTTGAACCGGAACCGGACATCAAAGAGAATAAAGCGCCGCATTCATACATCATAGTTTTTATTTTTTTAATCTCTGGATACTTTTCGAAGACATTCTGCTCAAAATCATTTTTTAGTGATTCTTTAAGAAGTTCATAGTCTAATTTTTTCCCTTTTATAAACTGATTGAAATTCAACTCTATTTTTTTTGGCGTAATTTTTTGGAAAGCTTCCTTTGTAGAAATGTTAATACGTGGATTTACAATTAAAATCGGTTCAGTTATTTCAACATCAATATGATCTAAAATTTCTCCGCGCGAAGCGCCAATTGCTGGTTTTGCTTTAACAAAAAATGGAACATCTGACCCAAGCATTAAAGCCAGTTCAATTAACTTATTGTAGCTCAATTCTAAATGAAACATTTCGTTTAGAGAAATTAGTGTCGCGGCTGCATCGGAACTTCCGCCGCCAAGTCCCGCTTGCGAGGGGATATTTTTCTTCAATCTTATTTGAACATTTATTTCACGTCCGCAATACTTTTCTAATAATATTTTTGCCTTCACTACTAAGTTAACTTCACTGGAAGGAATATCGGGAGCATTGCAAATAAATTTAAAATTTTCGGATACCTGAAAAGTAAGCAGATCAAATAGATCGTTTATTGGATAAAAAAGTGTAGAAAGGTTATGAAAACCGTCCTCTCTTTTTGAAAGGATATTTAACCCAATATTTATTTTAGCAGGCGCTTTTATCTCAATATAATTCATTAAATAATTCCTTAATTGCCATTGTGTGGTTTGGGTTAGAGCCGCAGCAAGAGCCGACAAAAATTGGTTTATATTTTTGATTCTCTTCAACTATAGCAGCATACTCTGCAGGAGAAACAGCACAGTTTAATTCTTTATCTGTAACATTTCCTTTTACGCAATTCAAGTAGTACCCCCAGTAAGAATCAAGAGAAACTACATCCAATAAATTTTTTAATTTGTTTGAAGAAATACAATTAAAACCAATAGCTTGCGGTGAGAAACCTAAAATAAATTTAATTGTTTCACTAATCGGCTCTCCGCTTAGTAATTTTAAATCGTCAGTAACAAAAATGCTTATTACAAATGGAATCTTGTTCTTCGAACAAAACTTAGAAATGATTTCGATTTCATCCCAGTGACTTTGAGTTTCATTAAGAACAAAATCAGCGCCTGATTCCCAAAGTAACTCGATATGCTTTTTATGATTGTATTCGAGATTAAAAAGAGAAACTGTTCTTTCTTTTTGATAACAATCTTCAGCCGGAGCATTAGAGCCCGCAATAATGATCTCATTTTCTTCGATTGCGCTTATTGCAAGTTGAACGCTATTACGGACAAAATTATCATACGAACAATCGATTTTGCTTTTCTTAAAAGCTATTGGATTTGTCCGGAAAGTATTTGTTGTAATAATATCTGCGCCGTTTACAATATATTTTTTGTGAAGGTCTAAAACTGCCTTAGGGTTACTAATATTTATATATGAAAGCCATAAGTGTTTATCAACAGGAAAGCTTTGTTGTTGTAAAAAACTTCCCATTGCTCCATCGAGAAGAAGAGTTCGTTTTAATTCTTTATATCGTTCAATAAGTTCAATTTTATTTCTTTTCACTTTTACGTCTGTCAAAATAATCTACTGTTTCGTCTATTATTTTTTCAAGATCGATCATTTGAATACATTCTAAATTATACGGACAAACTTTTTTCCAGCAGGGCGCACAAAACAAGCCGTCAGGAAATAACTTAACACCTCTGCCATAAAGATCAATTTCTGTCCAACAGCTTAAACCAAACCAAGCAATAACATATTTTTTAAGTGCTATTGCCAAATGCATTCCGAATGAATCACCTGTAATGATCAGATCAGGAACATTTTCATAACAAGCTCCGCGTCTCACTCCTTCATTAGTTGGCGTGTTTATTATTTTACCGTTGAATTCAGAAGCAATAATGGTGTTTCGCTCTTCATCTTCAGGCCCGCCAAGCAGAATAATTTTAAATCGATTGAAAGAAAGAAATTTCTCTATTAAAGCTATATGCTGCTCTATAGTCATCTTTTTATTTGGGAAAAGAGTGGAGCAACCTGTGTTGAACCCGATTACTTCATCGTTATCCGAAATGTTAATTTTTTTTTTATAAGCTCCTATGTAATCTAATTCCTCTTGTGTGAATTGGAAGATATAATCGTCTTCTTTGTATTCGAGTTCAAAAGTTTCGGCAAGATAATCTTGACCTGTTCGCCTATTGATTTTAAACTTGAGATTATCATCCATACCAAGTCTGTAATTGTAATTAGCACCATCATTTAGTGGAACAATTTTTCCATTTTTTTCAATACCAAATCCAAGCTTCTCCTTTGCACTAACCAGCATTGCTAAAGCACCGCTTCGCTGCGATTTATCAACATTCATCACAATATCAAACTCCATTGTATTTAAAATCGATAATGTTTCGAAGTCATACGCAAATACTTTATCGATATAAGGATTGTTTTGCAACAGTCCAAGAGCAATTTTTAATGTAACCCAGTAAATAGTAGATTTAGGATATTTTCGTTTGATAGCAGGAAGCTGTGCTGTTGTCATCAACACGTCTCCCATTGCATCAAGATTGATTATCAAAATTCTTGTGCCCATCGGATTATATTCTTTACAACCATTTTCCCAGCAATTATGGTCTGAGAAACATGGTTTGTAACCGTTAAAATTCTTGCACAAATATATCTTTGAATTGTCTGTCATAGTTTTGTTTAATTTATTTTTAATTCGTTTTTTAATTCTAAGAAATTTTCAAAAACTTTTTTTACTGAAATCTTTTTGACGTTTTCTGTTGGAGACTTAATTGAACGATGAGGAACTTTGTATGGCTGCCAGCTTATAAAATTCCATTCATAGTTTGGAAATAAAGCTACAACAGGTGTACCGAGCGCTGAAGCTATGTGAACAGCAGATGTATCCGGTGTTATCAATATATCCGCACGTTTTATATACGCCGCAAAATGTTGAATAGAATTGTAATCAGAATTGATAAATAAGTTGTTATTGAAATTTGATTTGATCTTTTGACGTAAATGTTCATCTTTATTTGTTGATAAAAGCAGATACTTCATTTGCGGAAAGTTAGCATTGATATTACGGAGCAGGTCTATCCATTGTGAAACAGTCCAATAACGTATTGGCGCTCCCGCCGATATATTTATAGCAACAACTTTATATTTTTTTTTGATTTCATTCAGTTCATTCTTAACATCATTAAGCTCTTCACAACCGATATAGAAAGTAGGTTTAACTAAATTATTATCAATAGTTAACCCTAACTCTTTAATAAAATTTTGTATTTGTTCTATGACATGGTAATTTTTCTTTTCTAGCGGTTTTATTTTTATATCTAAAAGTTTTTGATATTTCTGAAAATCATAACCGGCTTTGTATATGGCTTTTACTAAACGAAATATATTTGCTGTTGTAGTAGAAGGATTATCGTTTAGGTCAATAACTAAATCATAATTATTCTTTCTGATCTTCAATAATTCATAATATAGGAGAATATTTTTTTTTGTATAAAAAATTTTATCCACTTTTGGGTTGTATTGAAGAACTTCGCGATTACTGGAGAGAGTTAGAAGATGTAATTCAATAAAAGGATAATTTATTTTAAAAATTTCAAAAACGAAGGAAGTTGTAATTATATCGCCAATTTTGCCTAAGCGAACTATCAATATTTTTTTTATGTCGAGAAAGTTTATCTTATTCATAACCATAACTTAGACATATTTTGGTTTGATTATTATACTATTTTTAGAAATTAATTTATCTACCTTATTTAATATTTCAGATACGGGCAGCATCATAAAACATTCATGATTTCTTGGACAATCCAATAAATTACATTCAATACAATCCAAGCTGCTCAACTGTATCCATTCATGTTTTTCGCCATAAGGACCTTGAAGAAGTGGATTTGTAGGTCCATGCAAACTCAAAACGGGAGTTCCAATCGCAGTTGAAATATGCATAGGTCCGCTATCATTTGCGATAAGCAATTTGCAGCGCGAAATCATTGCGGCTAATTCTTGAATAGTTGTATCTGGAGCAAGAAATGATTTTTTTTGCATAAGTGTGTGTATCTTAAGCGCATCTTCTTTATCGGATTTACCCCATAAAATTAAAATCTTTGCGTCATATTTTTGAATGATTGCTTCTCCAATTTCAGCAAACTTTTCTGCATCGCACTTTTTTGAATGCCAGCCGCCAGTAGGACAAATTCCAACAACAAAATCACTGCTTGAAAAATTTTCCATAAAATATTTTTCTGCAAAGTATAAAGTTTTTGCGTTTATGGAGAAATGGAGTTGTTTTTTTCCGGTTTGAATTCCCAAGAGTTTTAGCGTTTCTAAATGCAGCTCAGCCGCATGATATTTTTCTCTATCAATAGGACCGAATAAATTATAGGCGTAAGTTCTTCCGCGGTAAGGAAACCCTACTCTGAATTTTGTTCCACTTAAAAATGTCATTATTGCTGTGCTGGGATTGGTGAAGAAATCTAAAATTAAATCATACTTATTTTTTCTTATCGAATAAATAATCTTAGCACGTTTAATAAAACTTTTACGGTCGAATAAAAGAAGATTGTTTATCTGAGGTAAATCGATCAATCCGGGCAACGAAGGCGCTTCTACTAGGTAATCGATCTTAGCATTAGGAAACTCTTCTTTGAGATTGTCCAAAACTATTGTTGAAAGAACAACATCGCCAATTCCACGAAGCTTAATAATTAAGATCTTTTCCACAGCTGTTTTATCAAAAACAATTTCTTTCAAAGAAAATGCTCTTATTTTTTTATAGAAAAATAGATGCGCCATTTGATATGCGGCTAGATAACACTTAGATTTAGCTATACATTTGGCAATTCAAATTTACGAAGATTGATTTACTCCATCAATTAAAGGATGAAGATCATAAAAAATAAATGGATTTGAATATGAAACTTGAACGAAAAACAGCAATTGTAACCGGTGCCGCAATGGGAATAGGTTTGGCAACTACAAAATTATTGATTAAAGAAGGATGTACTGTTACACTTTGGGATTTCAATCAAACTGAATTACAAAAAGCAAAAGAAGAACTTGAGAAACTAGGAGGTAAAATTTTTGTCCACCTGTGCGATGTAACAGATAAAAATCGTGTTTTTGAACTTGTCAAACTTGCCCAACAAGAAATGGGGCAGATAGATATTTTAGTAAATAATGCAGGCTATGTTAAAGGGGGCGAACTTCTGAGTCATCCAACAGAAATATGGGAAAGAACAATTGATGTAAACCTGACAGCTATTGTTTATACAATTCAAGCTATTCTTCCTGTTATGTATGAAAGAAACTCCGGACACATTGTTAATATTTCTTCTGCGTCGGGCTTGTTGGGCGTAGCAGGATTATCCGTTTACGCAGCAACAAAATGGGCTGTGTGGGGACTGACCGAATCAATGCGTTACGAAACATGGAATAACAACAAAAATGGCGTTCGATGGTCTTCAATTCATCCAAGCTATATTGCAACTGGAATGTTCGAAGGAGCTAAGCTTGGTTTTTTAGGAAACTTGATTGTACCGCGCGTTAAAGATCACAATGTAATAGCGCGTGCAATTGTTTATGGCGCATTAAAAAGAGGAAAATATTCTGTGCGAAGACCGCGCAGTTTACGCCTTGCTATAATATTGCGTGGTTTGCTGCCGGATCTTTTATTTCAGAAACTGATGATTATTCTCGGCGTTCACAAAAGTATGCACACATGGAAAGGAAGAAAATAAATTTGTTAGATTTCTTCATGCTCATTTACAAATTCACAATCATTCGGAATTTCTGGCTTTACAAGTAAAACATTTTCTTTCAGTAAAGTTACTTGACCCGCTGTGTGGCTCTTATTTTTTACTACATATTTTTTTAAGGTATAAGATACCGGCACTAACTTTGATGTTTTTGCTTTACTGTAAAATGCTGCA
This sequence comes from Melioribacter sp., assembly GCA_020723965.1. Classification (GTDB taxonomy): domain Bacteria; phylum Bacteroidota; class Ignavibacteria; order Ignavibacteriales; family Melioribacteraceae; genus DYHW01. The sequence continues at coordinate 82,888 of DYHW01000003.1, forward strand.
ACTGATGCAGCTTTTTCCAAAATCTTTTTAGGTATTGATTCTTTTGAGCTTTCAACTCTCAATACTACGTGCGAACCAGATACCGAGCGTGCATGAAACCAATAATCATTTTGTTTTGCAAATTGAGTAGTAAGCTTATCATTATTTTTACTATCCCTGCCAACATAAATGTGATATTTTTTTTCAACAATATAATGTCGAAACGAGATTTTTCTATTCTCTTCTTTTTGATCTTCAGATTTTGGTTTCATTCTCAATTCTTTTTTGATTTGTAATAATTCATCATCATCTTTTATTACTGTTAATCTTTTTTCAATTTCTTTTAAGCGGCTATATTTTTTTTCAGCTATCTCAAAAATCTCTTTGGACTTTGCATATTCTATTTTTTCTGATCGCGCTTTTTCGAAATAATTGTTGATATTTTGCTGAGCATTTAATTTGGGGTTTATTTTAATAATGTATGATTCATCCGTTTCAAAATCTTTAACGGTAAATTCCTTCATCCCTTTTTTGATCTTATCTATATTAGCAAGCAGCAAACTTCCGCATTTTTGATAATACTGTTCCCTAGAACCCAATTCGATTCTTGCTTTGAGATTGTTGAGCTTGCTCGTAAGTTTATCAATTTCAGTATTGATAAATTTTTCCAAATCTTTTTTTAAGCTTTTGCTTTGTAAGGAAGAAGTTGAAAGAATAAAGTATTCATGCAATGCTTCAAAATAACTGTCAAATAGTTCTATCGTTCCGTTTTTTTTATCTCTATGAAAAGTGAACGGTTGAAATTTAGCTTCACCGAAGTCATCTATATATACCACTATCTTCGCTCTGATCAATTCATCCAGTGCACCTAAAAGAGCAGCATATAATTCATCGCCGCGAAAATCAACTTCGCGCATTATCTCTTTCCCTATGAAGGGAATATTTTTAATCTCATTCTTTTGGAGCAAATCGTTGACACTGTTTAATATCACTTCTGACGAGGAAGTGAATTTTAACAATTCAAATTCTTGTTTTATTCGATGACTTGTATTATTGTCAATCTTTTTAAATGAAATAAATACTCCGGAATTATCGATCAAAAAAATATTGCTCTTTGCACCGCGGAACTGGATGTAAAGTTTTGCATTCTCAAGCTGTAATAAAATTACTCGTTCCCCAATAGCGATCTGAAACATTTTGATCTTAGCAGGAAGAAATTCATAAAAGAAATTTATTGTATTCTTCCTTGCTTTATTATGCTCATCTTTAATTGTGATCGAATGATTGCGGGCGTTTGTTGAGACGATCAGATGAAAATTTGGCTTGTCTTTTATCGGAACATGAAAAAAAAGTTTGTCTTTTTCCTGAGTGTAAACATCTTTAATAATTGCGCCTGGTAAAAAAGTATTTAATTCCTCAACTACTCTTGCTAAATAAAAATAATTCCGGTACATGCATTTAATCGGAAATTATGGTTTTCTAATTCTTTCGTTAAAAGTCATCTCAAAAACTTTTTTTAAAAGATCAATTTCGTTTTGAGAAATGATCACATTTCTTCTGTGGGCAACCAGTTTTGCAGCTTCAAGTGATTTTTCAAAATTGTAAGTTCTCAAAAAATCTGAGCCGCCCCAACTGAAAGAAGGGAAATAACGTGGGGGAAATCCCGAGCCGAAAATATTACAAGAAACGCCAACTATAGTGCCTGTATTGAACATTGTATTGATCGCAGTTTTTGAGTGATCGCCCATAATCAATCCAACAAGCTGGCAACCAGTATCAACCGGTTTGTTATTAAGCAAAACAGAAATTGACGAGTAGTTGTTTTTCAGGTCGCTGTTATTTGTACTAGCGCCAATATTTATCCAACTTCCAAGATAAGAATGACCAAGAAATCCTTCGTGTTGTTTGTTTGAATATGAATGAATTATTGACGACTCAACTTCTCCGCCAACTTTACAAACTTCTCCGATACTTGTGTTATGATAAATTGATGAGTGGGATTTTATAATCGAATCTTCACCGATAAAGACTGGCCCTTGAATGATAGAGTGTGACATTACATGTGCCTTATTATCGATATAAATTGGTCCCTCGCTTGCATCAAGAAAAACAAACGGGTCTATTTCTGCATTAGCAGCGAGATAGACGTTTTCTTTTTCGTTAAACTCAACGTTCCTAATTTTCTTAGAATTTATTTTAGGACTTTTCTTTACCATAAACTCGTAATCGTTCTTAATTTCATCACCGTTCAAATTCACAAGTTCCCACGGATATTTTATTAGTCTGGCATCAAAATCATTTTTTTTCAACTTCTTAATTTTTTCGAACTGAGGCAAATCATTTTCTTCATCAAAAAGTTTTTTAATGTCTTCTACTGAAATGTTTGCTAAAACAACAGTATCATCACAAACAAGTGCGCTGTTTTGTTCCATTCTTTTAACTTGGGCAACCAATTGATTATCAAATATTAATCGTCCGTTGATGAAAACTATATTGTCTTCCTTATACTCGTTAACTGGGGTGCGCGGGTATCTTTCTTTCAAACAAGCTTCCAAATATTTTCTACTGTGCAAAAAAATATTCCGGTTAGGCATACGTAAAACAATTTTTTCTCGAAGAGTTAGAATTCCACAGCGCAAATCATAAGACGGTCTCAGATAAGTGAGAGGTAGCAGGTTGCGGTAACCTTCATCTTCAAAAATACAAATTGATGTTCTCATATGATTTTGTACTTATTTTTATTTTAAATGCAAGATAATCAAAAAACAAATGTATTGGCACAGCAATTAGTTTGAACTTCGAATTTTGTCAAGAAAAATTCCTTTAATATATTTCATGTATGAAAACGCAATCAAAAAACTATTGGAAGATTTTGCTCATTTTTTTACTTATCCTCACAGGGTTCTTATCTATTTTAGATTTTGTTGTTTTACCAATTTATGTAAGTGGAACGGAAGTTAGAGTTCCAAACGTAATCGGAAGATATAAAGAAGATGCAATAAAAATTTTAGAGGAAGCAAATCTTAATCCTATAATTCAAACTTCCCGCTATGATGAACGCTATGCGAAGGATCATGTAATATTTCAAAAACCTTCTTCTGGTGTTACTGTAAAAGAAAACAGAAGAATCTATATAACTATAAGTGGTGGCGAACCTCTAGTAAGAATGCCTTTTCTTATTAACAAAACTATCAGAGATGCCAAAGTAACACTCGAAAGGATCGGTTTATATCTTGGTCAAATCGATTCTATTGAATCAGAATTTCCAACTTACACAGTAGTTGAACAACAATATCTGGAAGGAAGAGAGATTGCCAAAGGTACCAGCATAGATGTAAAAGTGAGTATAGGTCCTCAGATTGGAATGATAAGAGTGCCCAAAATTTTAGGTTTGTCACTTTCAGCAGCAGAAAATATCCTAAAAAAGAATTCTCTCAAGATTGGAATTAAAACTTACATTTTTTCTTCAGCTATTTTGCCTAATACTATTGTTGAACAGCAACCAAGCGAGAATACTTTACTAAAGATAGGCGATAGTGTAAATGTTGTACTTACTCAAAGCGGGATCGGTGCAAAATGAATGAACAAAAAATTTTAGCTCCTTCAATTTTATCAGCAGACTTTTCAAATCTATCGCAACAGATAAGATCAGTTGAATTAGGCGGTGCAGATTGGCTCCATTGCGATGTTATGGATGGTTTGTTCGTTCCCAATTTAACTTTCGGACCAATTATAGTTGAAGCTCTTCGCCGAATTACAAATCTTCCTATCGATGTCCATTTGATGATAAAAAATCCGGATAACATTCTAGAAAATTTTATAAACGCCGGCGCAGATTATATAACTGTTCATCAAGAAGAAGTTGTTCATTTAAATCGAACAATTGCCAGAATACATGAACTTGGCGCAAAAGCCGGGGTTGCCATCAATCCTTCTACTCCAATTTCTTTATTGTCTGAAATCTTAGAAATTGTTGATCTTGTTTTGGTGATGTCTGTTAATCCAGGTTTTGGGGGACAAAAATTTATACTAAACACATTGAAAAAAATAAAAGAGCTTGCCGCTTTACGCGCTAAAATATCTGCCAATTTTTTGATTGAAGTTGACGGCGGATTGAACGTTAAAAACATTACAGAGATTTCTTCTTGCGGATGCAATGTTTTTGTAGCTGGTAACTCGATATTCAAAAAAGACAATATTACAGCAGCAACGGTTGAATTGAAGAACTTGATCAGTCAAAATCATCTATTCAAACAAACACAATAATCCATTTCAATTTTTTTTAATTTTGCTTTCAAAGATTTAGCTGTATTTTCAGCTAACAAAATTGAGAGGCAGCAATTGACTATCCATCTTGTTGAACTTTTTTACCCGAATGTTTTCAAAAGATATTATTCAAAGTACAATATCTTTCGTGAACTTTATGAAAAGGATCTAGTTGGATTAGAAGTGCGTCAAATCGATTTTAAGTTTTCTCAAAAGATTAAACAAATTGTTCTTTCAAAAAATGAAATTTGTTACACTTCACAAGAAACCAACAGATTGTGCGATCTGTTGGTTTTGGGTTCTTATGCTTTTTTCAAAGAACTTTCCAAAGAAATAATTGCGTTAAGAAATGAAGATCTAGGACTCAAAATAGCGCGTACAATTCAAAATGTATCGGATTACGATTTAAAAACTATCGAGATAGGAGACAAGAGTTTCTCTTTAGAAAAATCTTATGTAATTGGAATTCTTAACGTAACACCGGATTCGTTTTCCGATGGAGGAAAATATTATAATGTTTCTGCCGCCATTGAGCATGGCTTAAAGATGCTCGATGATGGCGCCGATATTATAGACATCGGAGGAGAATCATCGCGCCCAGGCGCGACAAATGTTAACGAAGAAGAGGAACTTAACAGAATATTACCCGTGCTCGAAGAAATATTGAAAAAGAAGAGCGGCGCGCTTATCTCAATCGATACAACAAAATCTAAAGTTGCTTACGAAGCTTTAAAACAAGGCGCTAAGCTGGTCAATGATATTAGTTCGTTCAATTTTGATAAACAAATTTTAGATGTTGTTCGTCAATTTAATGCTGCATATATTTTAATGCACATGAAAGGTGAACCGAAGTCTATGCAGAATAATCCTTATTATGATGATGTTGTTGCTGAAATCTATGATTATCTCTCTTCAAAAGTAGAAATAGCTAAAAAAACTGGTATTAAAAATATTATTATCGACCCCGGAATCGGTTTTGGCAAAAGAATAATGGATAATTACGAACTCGTTAAAAGACTTAATGAGTTCAAAGGAATAGGGCAGCCGATATTAGTCGGTTTGTCAAAAAAATCTTTTCTAGGCAAGGCGCTCAACATAGAAATTGATGAGCGGGAAGACCCAACTTTAGTAGCTGAATCTATTGCCATTAAGAGCGGTGCAAGATTTATAAGAACACATAACGTTAAAAAAGCAAAGCTGGCTGTTCAATTGAATAATTTTTTTGATAACCCGGAAATTCTATCGAATGTTTGAATTATTTAAAATAGGTTTTCTTTCCGTTTCTTTTCTCGATATTGTAGATATTGTTTTGGTTGTATTTATTTTTTATAAAATTTATACTGTAATTAGTGGAACAATAGCCGCTCAGATTTTTTATGGATTGATTCTTGTTCTGATTCTTTCATTTTTAACTCAAGCAGCTGCCTTTAAAGCCCTTGGCTGGCTTCTAAAATTGCTTTCTGATATTTGGGTTATTGCCTTCATTATTTTATTTCAACCGGAAATTAGAAGATTACTCGTGCTGATCGGACGAAGTCCTATAATTCGTCTTTTCATTAAAAAAGACGATTCTACAATTGTTGATGCTATAGCCGAATCATCTTATGAGCTAGCGCAAAATCAGCATGGTGCTCTTATTGTAATAGTTAAATCTGTTGGAATTAAAGGTGTGGCAGAAACAGGCGAACAGATAAACGCTAAAGTTACAAAGAACTTATTGCGTTCAATATTTTTTCCCCGTTCTCCATTGCACGATGGCGCAGTAATTATCCACAACGATATTGTTGAAGCCGCAAGGTGCACTTTGCCTCTTTCTTCAGAAACTAAAAAAGATGGACACACATTAGGAATGCGTCACCGTGCCGGGCTTGGTATTTCAGAACAAGCTGATGTGATCAGCATTATTGTTTCTGAAGAAACAGGAAGTATTTCTGTTGCAGAAAACGGCGAACTTAAACGCGGCCTCTCAAAAGATGGATTAAAAAAATATTTAATAAATTCTCTAAGAGCTTCTAATGAAGAGGGGATGAGAGGAATTTTTAAAGGTTGGAGAAAAAACAAGTATTCATAATGAGATAGAACTAAATATTGGCATTTTATTAAAAAGGAATTGATTAAATTTATTACCGAAAAAGATGTAAATAAATTTATTACTAACTAAGGCTTGGGAGGTTTTTTATGAAACTTCGTTACTTTTCACATTCTGCGTTTCAAATTACATCCAGCTCCGGTAAGAAGATTTTGATCGATCCTTTTTTTGATGGAAATCCTACTTCACCTGTTAATGCTAAGGATGTTTCGGCAGATTACATTATTTTAACGCATGGACACGGCGACCATCTTGGCGATGCATTCGATATTGCAAAACGATGTAATTCACTTTTTATTTGCGTTAACGAATTAGCAAATTATTGTGCTTCAAAAGGATTCAAAGCACACAATATGCACATAGGCGGCGGATATAATTTCGATTTTGGAAGAGTGAAGTTTACTATTGCTCATCACGGTTCAATGACAAATGATAATTATTACGCCGGCGAACCTTCAGGCGTGATACTTTCAATTGACGGAAAAAATGTTTATCACACAGGCGATACAGGTTTGTTCTATGACATGAAGTTGATTGGCGAAATGATCCGCCTCGATTATATGCTGCTGCCAATTGGCGATAATTTCACTATGGGCATAACTGATGCTGTTAAAGCAGTTGAGCTAGCTAACCCCAATGTTGCTATACCTATGCACTACAATACTTTTTCTGTAATCGCCGCTGACCCGAATGAATTTAAAATGAAGGTTGAAGCGCTTGGAAAAAAATGCACAGTTATGCAATACGGAGAAGAGATAGAACTTTAGTAAATCATCATTCTACAGTAAAGAACTTTTTTATGGCAAAAATAATTGTTATTGCAAATCAGAAAGGCGGAGTTGGCAAAACAACTACCGCAATAAATCTTTCTGCTACAGTTGCGGCAGCCGAGTTTAAGACTCTACTGATCGATATAGACCCGCAATCAAATTCTACATCGGGACTTGGAATTGAAAGAAATTCACTTTCCGTTTACCAAGTCCTTATCGGTTTAGAACCTGCAGAGAATTGTATTGTCAATTCTTATATGCCTTATCTAGATATTCTCCCTTCTAACATCGATCTTGTTGGAGCCGAAGTTGAAATGGTTTCCATAGAAAACCGAGAATATCTTTTAAAGAATGCACTTCAACATATTAGATCTGATTACGATTTCATATTTATCGATTGTCCGCCCTCTCTTGGTCTTCTTACGCTAAACGCTTTGACTTCTGCTGATTCTGTTTTAATTCCTGTTCAATGTGAATACTTTGCATTGGAAGGATTAGGACAACTCTTAAACACAATCAATGTTGTAAAGAAAAATTTTAATGAACCGCTCTCTATTGAGGGTGTTTTATTAACTATGTTTGATACTCGCTTGCGACTTTCAAATCAAGTAGTTGAAGAAGTAAAAAAATATTTTGGCTCAAAAGTCTTTCAAACTATCATTCATAGAAACGTTCGCTTATCGGAAGCTCCAAGTCATTCGAAACCTGTTATTTTGTACGATGCCAGCTCAGTTGGTGCACAAAATTATATTTCCCTTGCATCTGAATTACTTCAAAGAAATAACCTTCAAAAAATGGAAAAAATAGTTGAATAAAATGAAACAAGGATTAGGAAGGGGATTAGATGCTCTTATCAATCCTCGAATTAAAGATAAGTTAGATGAGCCAGTTGCAATTTCTGCAAATGAAATTCAAACAGACGATGGCAGTTCATACGATATCCTCGCAAAAATTCATGCTAATCTTATTTCACCCAACCCATATCAGCCCCGTATCGAGTTCGATTTGAATGCGCTTGAAGAATTAAAAAAATCGATACTGGAAAATGGATTGATTCAACCGATCACTGTTCGTCGTGTTCGAAAAGATCATTATGAACTGATATCTGGCGAAAGAAGACTTAGAGCTTGCAAAGAAATCGGCATCAGAGAAATACCGGCATATATTATTAAAGTTGATTCTAAAGAAGGAATGCTTGCTCTTTCTTTGATTGAAAATATTCAGCGTGAAAAACTGAATCCCATCGAAATTGCTCTTGCATATAAAAGACTTATGGAAGAGTGTAATTTATCTCAAGAAGAAATTGCCAATAAAGTTGGAAAAGATAGAACCACTATTACGAATTTTATCCGATTATTAAAATTACCTCAAAAAGTTCAGAACAGTTTGATTAAAGATGAAATTACTACCGGTCATGCACGTGCTTTAATAAATTTACCTAATGAAGTTCTTCAACTAGAACTTCTTGAAAAAATCCTTAAGAATAATCTATCCGTAAGAAAAGTAGAAGCACAGGTTAGGAACTACATTAACCCAAAAAGAAAAGCAGGTCATAGCTCTCAATTCATCATTAAGGATCTGAACGCTACTTCTAAGAAAGATTTGGAAGAGAAACTTCAAAGAATATTTGGAACAAAGGTTACTTGCAATCAAAAAAAAAATGGCTCTGGAGAAATTATTATTAAGTTTTATTCTTTTGATGAACTTGAAAGGTTATACGAATTATTTGAAATCGTTGGCAAAAATTACAATTAGAAAATATCTCATTATTTGTTTTATCCTCTTTGTCCCCACTTCTAATTTTGCCCAAGTTGATATTTTCAAAAGCATCTTCCCACAATCTGCTATAGGAATGGAACAAAAAAAATTTAGAATATCAATGGCAATAGTAGATACTAATAAGTTTGTTATGCAAAAGTCACCCTGGGGCGCTGTATTAAGAAGCGCTATTATCCCAGGGTATGGACAATTTTACAATGAATCATATTGGAAAATTCCAGTTATATGGAGTGTTTTAGGTTATCTAAGTTACCAATGGAATTCCGCAAATATATCTTACCGCCAATATCGAGACCTCTATGAACTCAGTATTACTCCTGATAAAAAGAGTAACTTAAAATATCTAGAATGGCGCGAGTTCTATAAAGATCAGAGAGATTTTTTCGCTGTGTTTATTGGCATAACATATTTCTTAAATCTTGTTGATGCATATGTCGATGCTCATTTATTCGATTTTGATGTTTCAGAAAATACAGATATTCATTCAATTCAATTATCTGTGCGGCTTAAGTTATGATCAAATTAACACATTCAAATATCTGTGATAACTGTAAAAGCGAGAATCATTTCTATTCATTGAATTGTAGTCATTGTAATTCTTTTTTAAGAGCAAGGATACCTAATATTGACCTTTGGGAAACAGTCTGGAATTTATTCTACTCACCTGTTAAAACAGCAGAAAAAATAATTTATGCTGATTCAAAAAATTATCTGTTTAGCTTTTTATTATTATTAGGTTTTAAAAATTCTGTTAGTCATTACATAATTTCGCATGCTTTATTTAACGAGGGAGAAACGATAATTTTTTTTTCACATTCTTTGATTAGAGGCGGATTTTTTTCAATAATATTTTTTTTATCTATTGTTTATTTTATTACTAAACTTAATCAAATATTTGGCTTGAATAATCGTTATCGAGATAATCTTGCAATTTATACATACTCTTTCACTCCCGTATTATTAGGATTTGTTTTTTTACTTCCAATTCAATATGCTCTTTATGGAAAGTTTTGGTTTACTTTCAACCCATCGCCTTTTATTATAAAAGAATCAGCAGCTTATATTTTGTATACTATTGAATTCCTTTTATTCTTTTGGACTTGTTTAATTTTCATAGCATCAACTTACGCACAAACAAGAAACAAATTATACTCATTCATAATTGGAAGTATTTTATTCGTTTTTCTTTCATGGTCTCTATTCTGGTTTTGAATAATCAGAAATTAGGTTTACACAAGTTGTTTATAAATATAATGTTATGTTTAAATAGCTCTAAAAGCTGGATGGATTTATTGAATTATTATTATCTATAGGGGCAATAATCATATCTTTTTATTATTTTTAGAAAAAAAACTATTTTTTTATGAAAAATCTAAATACTCTTGCTAAAATATTCTTATTTATATCTTTCTCTTCATTTGCAATTTGGTTTGGAAGTTACATCAGTAGAAATTTGTTAATTTATCAGTTTTTTGAACCTACTAATCTTGATTTAAAAAATCTTTTTAAGAATCAAAACCAAGAACCAGTATTTAATGCAATCTTGCCACTGTTATTTACAAATATTATTGCATATTTATCGTTATTATTCTTTTACACATTATTCTTATTAAGAGCAAAAATCATTTTTAAAAATGAAGGGTGGTTATTTATTATAAGTGTGATTGTCTATCTGACTGCTCCATTTGAATTTTTTCTTCTTAGCATAGATTATAATATTATAAAAGGAATATTTGACCAACCGCAAAATAGTTTCTATATATTAAGTTTAATCAAGGAAAGAATGACAATTTTAGGCAGTTTTTCAATGATTGAGATATTTTCTTATTTTGGAGTAATATTTTTAACCATATTTAGACCGCTTAGAAAAATAAATGAAAATTAAGGAAAAAGAATTTGAGAATATTTTGCATGAGTTAAAACAAATAGCTCAAGAACTGGGAGCGCAAGTTCGGTTTGAAAGAGGGGATTTTCATGGTGGCTATTGTATAATTAAAGCTGATAAAACAATTGTAATAAATAAGTTCTCCACAATGCAAAAGAAAATAACAATTTTAGCTTCAGCTTTGAAAGAATTAGGTGTAAATGAGATTTATTTGCCACCTAGAATTAGAGAATTTATTGAAAATGGCAACGAAAACTTATGAAAATTTTGGTTATAAATGGTCCTAATCTTGACCTACTTGATCAACGTGATAAACAGCTATATGGCGCTCTGAATCTTCACAAAATTCAGAATCTATTAGAAGTTGAGTTTCCCGAAGTCTTTTTTGAATTTAATCAAACTTATAATGAATTTGAATTTTCATCTATGATCCGCGATGCTCAATCTCAATTTGATGGAATAGTTATAAATCCTGGTGGTTTTTCCCATACTTCAATAATTATTCGTGACTCTATTGATATTTCAAATATACCTATTATTGAAGTTCATTTATCAAATATATCATCAAGAGAATACTTTAGAAATAATTTAATAACAGCCGCCAAAACAATAGGTTATGTAAGTGGTTTTAAGGAATATGGTTATCTTTCAGCAGTTTATATTCTAAAAAAAATATATTCTCAAATAAAGAACTGATTTTTTCCAAACATTTTTATTTACTTGTTCAACTAATATGATTGGAAAAGGGAGCACACACAATTATTGAATTATACCAATAATCTTTAGCATAATTAAATATTATGAATGATATAAAATAAAGGAAATATTATGAAAGATTTTGGATTAAAAAAACTATATTATTCTATAAGCGAAGTAAGTAGATTAGCTGGATTAGAACAATATATTCTTCGTTACTGGGAAACTGAATTTGAACAATTAAAACCTGGCAAAAACAGAGCAGGTAATAGAATTTATACGAATAAAGATATAAAGTTAATTCTGCAAATTAAGCAGCTTCTTAGAGAAGAAAAATATACAATTGATGGCGCTAAGAAAATTCTTAACGAATTCAACCAGGATACGACAACTGATATAAGTGACTCAAAGAAAAATATTCAAGTTCGGTCTATTAAGAAAGACTTAGAAGAAATAAAGAACTTTTTATTATATTTACATACTTCTTTGTGATTTCGGAACGTAGCGCAGTCCGGTAGCGCACTTGAATGGGGTTCAAGGGGTCGCGGGTTCAAATCCCGCCGTTCCGACTATCTTCTAACCGCTTTTTTTCAAATACGTTAACCCGCTAAAGCGCGATCTTTTTATACAATATGCTTAATAAATATAATTTAGGCGATTTAATTTAGCACTTAAAATATAATAAATGATAGATAAACCTAAAAGCAATTGCGGTGTAGTTGGTGTCTGGGGATCAAAAGAAGCTTCTCTGATTACTTACTATGCTTTACATGCACTTCAGCATAGGGGACAAGAAGCAGCAGGAATTCTATCTCTTACCTCAAAGAATGAGAAACACATTTTTAATATGCATCGTAATCTTGGGCTAGTTTCCGAAGTTTTCAATCAGCCTGAAATATTTTTTCATGAATTAAATGGGTTTGCTGCGATTGGACATAATCGATACTCAACTACCGGAGCTTCAGATTCGGTTAAAAACATACAACCTTTTTTTGTTAATTACAGATTTGGAAATCTTGCTATTTCTCATAATGGGAATCTAACTAATGCAAGGAAATTAAGAGAATGGTTGGTTCAAGAAGGTGCTATTTTTCAAACAACAAGTGATACCGAAGTTATTCTTCATCTTATTGCAAGAAGTAAGTTAAAAGACCAAGTCGAGCAGATTCAAGAAGCACTTACCAAAATAGAGGGCGCTTATAGCTTGGTAATACTCACTAATGATAAATTAGTTGCAGCTCGTGATCCATATGGCTTTAGACCATTATCAATAGGAAAAGTTAATGGAGCATATATTGTGGCATCCGAAACTTGTGCTCTGGATATAAATTCTGCAAAATATATAAGGGATGTTAATCCCGGTGAATTATTAGTTATTGATGATAATGTTCTTCAGAAAAACAAAATTAAATCTATAAAAATATTTCAATCTAATTTTCCGAAAAAGCAGTGTATATTCGAATTTATATATTTTTCAAGACCTGATAGTCAAATATTTGAAACTAATGTAGATAAGGTACGCAGAAAATTAGGAAAAGTTTTAGCTCAAAATCATCCTGTTTTTGATAAAGATGGTGAAAAAGTAGTTGTGATTAGTGTTCCAGACAGTTCAAATACAGCTGCTATTGGTTTTCAAAGTCAACTTAGTAAGCAGGGTATTTTATCTAAGTTAGAAATTGGTTTAATTAGAAGCCATTATATTGGTAGAACTTTTATACTTCCGGGGCAATTTAAAAGAGAAATTGGAGTACGTATTAAATTTAATACTGTTAAAGGTGTTCTTGAAAACAAGACAGTAGTGTTAGTTGATGATTCTATTGTGCGAGGTACAACTTCGAAACAACTTCTTAAATTAATTAAGGAAGCCAATCCCAAAGAAATTCATTTACGTATTTCCTCTCCGCCCATAGTTAGTCCTTGCTATTACGGTATGGATTTTCCCTCTGAAGATGAACTTATTGCTAATAAATATTCTAATAATATTGAAGAAATAAGAAAATTCTTGGAAGTTGATTCATTAGAATATTTGACAATTGATGAAATGCTCGGAGCAATGATCGATAATTCTAAAGAAGATTTTTGTACAGCTTGTTTTTCGAGAGTATATCCAATTCCTGTTGAAATTGGTATTTCTAAGGATGTTTATGAAAATTGATTTAAGAGAATTAAAATATACACCAAATTTAATCAGTTTATTCCGCTTACTTCTCTCTATTCCTCTTTTGATTTTGTTTTCTTCCTATTCTTTCAACGAAAGTCGTTTTTATATTTTAGCTCTAATTTTGATAGCTTTTTTTTCAGATATAGCAGATGGGTATGTTGCAAGGAAAACAAATTCTATTTCTGAATTAGGTAAAATAATTGACCCTTTAGCTGATAAATTACTAGTAGCAATTATTATTATTAACCTGTATCTGCTTGCTAAAATTCCTGCATATTATTTTTGGATTGTTATAAGCAGGGATATCCTGATCTTAGTAGGGAGCATTGTTTTTTCCAGTAAAGTTAACATTGTATTACCTTCCGATTATCTTGGAAAGATTACAGTTTTTTTAATAGGTGTAGTGATTATTGTTTCAATTTTCATTACATATTCTTTTTTATGGCTTTTTCAATTTTTACTGATAGTAAGCGCAATTTTCTGCTTCGCTTCATTTTTTAATTACATTTATAAAATTTTCAGATATATGTGAAAGAATCATGGCTATTCTACCTAATCTTAGTTTCTCTAAATTAAAAGAAGGGTTATCGAAGACTCGCGGAGCATTATTTTCCAAAATAGGTAATGTTTTTTCAAATAAAACTATTTTTATTGAAGATTTCTCTGCCCAAATTGAAGAAATACTTTTAGAAAGTGATTTTGGTGTTGAACTGACAGAAAAATTGCTTTTTGCTGCCAGAAAAACTTTTAAGGATAAGAATCTTAATGATTTTGATGACTTTATAACAATTATTAAGAATGAACTATTAAGTGAACTTAAATTAAGCTCTTATCCTAAATTATTAAAGAAAAATATTGCTGTTCCATACGTAATTATTTTATTGGGTATAAATGGTTCAGGTAAAACTACAACATTAGGAAAATTGGCTCATTACTATAAAACGCAAAACATGAAAGTAATAGTAGGAGCTGCAGATACATTTAGAGCGGCTGCAAACGATCAATTAAAAAATTGGGCTGTTCAGGCTAATGTTGAAATAGTTGAGGGAACTATGAAAGACCCTTCTGCGGTTGCTTTTGAAACTGTGAAATTAGCTGTTGAACAAAAATTTGATATAGTTTTAATCGATACTGCTGGAAGATTGCATACAAACAAAAACTTAATGAATGAATTGAATAAAATCCAAAAAGTAGTTTCAGGTTTGTTAACTTCTGCTCCTCATGAAGTATTTCTAGTAATAGATGGTAATTCAGGACAAAATGCTAAAATTCAGGCACTAGAGTTTGGTAATTACTTAAATTTAACCGGTTTGATTGTAACAAAACTTGATGGTACCGCTAAAGGAGGAGCAGTAATTCAAATTGCTTCCAATTTCAAGTTACCTATCAAATATATTGGAATAGGGGAAAAAATCGAAGATTTAGAAATATTTGATCCTAACAACTATATTGATGCGCTATTTTCAAAATAAAAAAAATATATAGAAGTAAATAATAACTGTATTATCATGTTCATCAAAAAGCCCAAGCACAAAATATTTGAATATATCCCCAGGTTTTATAAACCTGAAGAAGACCCAGAGGAAAAAAGAAAGAGCGCTCTTCAATTTAGAAGGAAGAAACACTACAGGCGAAAAGGGAAAAGTGCTATTTTCTGGCTTTTGCTGTTTATTATAGTTTTATATATATATTTAAGAATTCTAAGCGCTAATTAGTTGACATAATATACATTATGTGTTAATATTTATAAAATCCTTGTCTGGATTTTCTTCCGAGTTTACCAGCTGCTACCATCTTTCTTAGCAATGGACAAGGTCTATACTTTGGGTCTGCAAATCCATCGTGTAAGACTTCTAGTATCATTAAACAAACATCTAAGCCAATGAAATCAGCTAATGTTAGAGGTCCCATCGGATGATTCATTCCCAGTTTCATAACTTTATCAATATCTTCGACGCTTGCTACATTTTCATATAAAGCATAAATTGCTTCGTTAATCATTGGCATAAGAATTCTATTTGAGATAAATCCTGGATAATCTTGTACTTCTACAGGACTTTTACCTAAGCGTATGGCTAAATCTTTTATTATATCATATGTTTCTTGAGTAGTTGAAAAACCTCGAATAATTTCTACTAATTCCATAACTGGAACCGGGTTCATAAAGTGCATCCCAATAAACTTATCTGGTCTACTTGCAGTTGCTAACTCAGTTATTGATATTGAAGAAGTATTGGAAGCAAAGATAGATTCTGGTTTAATTATCTTATCTAATTCTTGAAAAAGCTTGATTTTAACATCTTTTTTTTCAATAACAGCTTCTATAATTAAATCAATATCACTATTCAAGTTTTTAATTCCTAGAATAGGAATAATTCTTTTTAGAGATTCGTCTTTTAGCTGAGTAGAAATTATTCCTTTTTTAATTTGGCGCTCCATATTATTAGAAATAGTTTTGATCCCGTTATCAATCAATTCTTGCTCCGTATCAACAAGTAAAACAGAAAATCCATTTTGGGCAAAAACGTGAGCAATACCATTGCCCATAGTTCCTGCTCCAATAACAGCAACTTTTTCAATCATTTTGTTCTCCATTTTTTTATTTTTGATAGTTCTTAATAATTATTGCAGATGCTTCCCCACCACCTATACACAAAGAAGCAATTCCATATTTGCTTTTTCTTCGGAGCATTTCGTAAATTAAAGTAGTTAATATTCTTGCTCCACTTGCTCCTATCGGATGTCCTAATGCTACTGCTCCGCCATTAACATTAACAATATCTGAGTTTAAATTTAAGAGTTTATTAACGGCAATGGAAACAACTGCAAAAGCTTCATTTATTTCAAAAAGATCGATAGAATTAAGAGAAAGATTAGTTTTTTTAAGCACTTTAAGAATTGCATCAGCAGGAGCAGTAGTAAAATAGATAGGCGCTTTAGCAGCTGATGATTGCGCAACAATTTCCACTAATGGATTAAAACCTAATGCTTTAGCTTTATCTTCACTCATAATTAAAAGCGCAGCAGCTCCATCATTTATTTTTGAGGCATTAGCAGCTGTTACAATTCCCTCCTTCTCAAAAGCAGGCTTTAAAGTAGGAATCTTATCGAAATTGACTTTTTTAGGTTCTTCATCTTCTTTAACAATAATTTTATCTTTTTTCCCATCGACTTCAACTTCTACAATTTCGTCAGAGAAAATACCTGAGGTTTGAGCTATGATAGCTTTTTTATACGATTCAATAGCAAAATTATCAATTTCTTCTCTTTTCATATTGAATTCACGAGCACAAACTTCAGCACAATTGCCCATGTGGGTATTATTATAAACATCCCATAAACCATCAGTAATCATAGAATCAATTATTTTACCATGACCAAGTCGATAGCCGTTTCTAGCATCAGGTAAGATGAAAGGGACATTAGACATACTTTCCATTCCGCCCGCAATGATAATGTCTGCATCACCGCATGCAATAGCATGATGTGCAAGCATAACAGCTTTTAATCCGCTGCCACACATTTTGTTGATTGTTAAACATTCAGTTTTTTCAGGTAATCCACTAAATAATGCAGCTTGTCTTGCAGGAGCTTGTCCTAATCCAGCAGATAAAACATTACCCATAATAACTTCGTCAACTAAATTAGGGTTAAGCTTAGACTTCTCTAAAATATTTTTAATAACAATTGCCCCAAGCTTTGTAGCAGAAAGAGAAGAAAGTGATCCTTGAAAAGAGCCAATAGCAGTTCTTTTCGCTTCGACGATTACAACTTTTTTCATATTATTCTCTCATAAATA
This sequence comes from Melioribacter sp., assembly GCA_020723965.1. Lineage (GTDB taxonomy): Bacteria > Bacteroidota > Ignavibacteria > Ignavibacteriales > Melioribacteraceae > DYHW01. The sequence continues at coordinate 100,312 of DYHW01000003.1, forward strand.
AGTTTTAGAGGTAAATTTATAAAAACTATTCTACTTCGAAGGAAAGACAACATTTTAATTTACCACAAGGTCCGCTAAGCTTACCCATGTTGTGAAGTAAGTTCTGTTCGTTGGCTAATTGGGTAGTAATTTTTTTAAAGTTATTAAGAAAAGATTGACAGCAATATTCCCTTCCGCAAGTCCCGATACCACCAACTTTTTTAGCTTCATCGCGCACACCAATCTGTCTTAATTCAATTCTTGTTTTAAATTCAGCAGCTAGAATTTTTGCTAATTCACGAAAATCAATTCTGCCATCGGCAGTATAAAAGAAAAATAATTTTTTCCGGTCAAATTGATAATGAATGCCAACGAATTTCATTGAGAGATTAAATTTTTCAACAGAGGACTTGAAAAAAGGGACAGCTTTTTCTTCATCCCGAATATTTTTTCTTAATCTATCTAAGTCATCAAAATTAGCACGTCTATTTATCATGGGCAGATCTTCTCCATACAATCCCAAATACTGCCTTTTTAGGCGGACAATCTCGCCAACTAATTTTACCTGCGCTATTTCTAGCGAATCTTCATTTTGAATAAGAACAAAATCTTGAGGAAATAAAACACCATCAAAATCATCTGGGATAAGGCAAAAATTACAAGGTAACAGTCCGTTGCAAGAAATTTCTACAATATTCCTGTTCTCAAGAGGAACGCGACCGTTGCAAAAAGTAGAACAAGCAAAACAACCACTAATGTTAGAATTTTTTCTATATATATTTTTAAGAATAATTGATTCGTAAAGATTATGAAATATATAATTTGTAGAAGAAATTTGAGTAGTTTCTGGCAAGACTGTAGGTTGTTGAATTAGAGCATCTGTATTTGTCACTATTTAATTCCTTTTTACAACGGAAGCTAACTCAAATATAAGGGAGATAAATAAGACATTCAAGTTGAGATTTTTTTCAATATAAGAATCTAAAAGGTCAAGCGTTGTAAATGGCTTTAGAAGATTTGCATTTGGGTAACGTGCGTTAAACTTTTCGAAAGTTTCTTGATAGTCTGCAAAAGAATACTCTTCAAAATAAAAACGATTTCTTTGGGCTACATTTAACCAGATTTTGATCATTTGGACCAACATTCTATAAGAAGGAATGGGGTCTTCGGATACGAATTCTTGTAATTCTTTTATTGCCGCATGGTATTTTTTTGCGAAAGAAAATCTTAATATAGAAATAGTTTTTTTAAGAAGAAGATCTAAATTATAGTTAACTAGATTAAAAGCTACTAAAGCGGAACCAGATGAAAAGGGAGAAACTTTTTTTGCAGTTAATGCATCCACTTCAAAATAATTCACCAATATATTTTCAACAGCATTTTTTGAAAGCGGTTGAAAATCTACTTCTCTACAACGCGAAATAATTGTAGGCAAAAGTTTATTTTTCTCTGAAGTTATAAGAATAAAGACAATACCTTCGGGAGGTTCCTCAAGGCTTTTTAGTAGTGCGTTCTGTGCTTGATCATTCATCATATGAGCATCGAGAATAATTACGAATCTGAAAGGAATTTCATCAAAACTCATGGAAATAAATTTTCTAATTTCTCTTATGCTGCTAATTTTAATAGTATTGGCATCTTCGATAGAAATTTTGTGATATGGATTTTTAATCTTTGTTTGAATTTGATAGGATAATTCTTCTAATGATTCTTTAGACAATTTATCTGTTGCCGAATCATCTGCACTTTCTCCTTTACCTCGAGGTAAAGGGATAATCAATTTTATATAAGGTTCTTGTAGATTTGATATTTTAGGAGCAATATCAAGCTTAGAAGAAGAATCAAAAAAACCATTTGACAATTTTGCAAAATGAATAGCTGTAAAAAATTTTCCAATACCTTCAATACCGTAAAAAAGAAAGGCGTGTGGGACACGCCTTTCTTGATGGAGCTTGCTTAATAACTCTTTGGCTTTATATTGTTCCGGAATTGAATCCCATGTAGAATTAATAATCATTGCTTTTACGATTTAAATTCATCGTCATCGCTGTAAAAAAAATCTTCATCTGTTGGGTAATCTGGCCAAATATCTTCTATCGATTCGTACGGTTCATCAGAATCTTCGAGCTCTTGCAAGTTTTCTACAACTTCAAGAGGCGCCCCAATTCTTTCGGCGTAATCTATTAATTCATCTTTAGTTGCGGGCCAAGGAGCGTCATCAAGATAAGATGCTAATTCGACGGTCCAAATCATATTAAAGACTCCTGAAATGGTTGTTATCTTTTTACGACTTCGAAAATTTTAACATCATCATAGATAAAGTTCATCGGATCGAGAGCAATACCATTATGACGAACTTCATAATGAAGATGCGGGCCAGTTGAAAGCCGTCCGGAATTACCGGTCAACGCAACAACATCTCCCCTTTTAACTTTTTGTCCTAGTTTAACATTTATTTTTTCTAAATGGCTGTATAAAGTTCTGTAACCAAAGCCATGATCTATCTCGAGAGTTAAACCGTATCCGCCACGCCATCCGGAAAAATCAATAACTCCCGCCCCGGGTGCGTAAACTTTAGTTCCAACATCTGCAATTAAATCGATACCGTTATGCATTCTTGTTATTTTTAAGATTGGATGAAAGCGCATTCCAAAATCATCAGCAATTCTTCCTTCGCATGGTCTTATTGCGGGAATTGCGTCATACAGCTTCTCATTTTCGATCAAAGTATTAGAAATTTCGCTGTAATTATTTTCTTCTAATTTTATTTTAAGAGAAACTTTACTCACGTAAGCATCAAGATCTCTGAGGAAGGAATTTATATCACTTGAGTTGAATGATTCGATCGGTTCAAAAACGCTACCGCCAATTCCATAGAGTTCATCGGCACTTTCCTTGGGTTCAAGATTAGCTTTCAATCTAAGGTCGTGACTTTGAGAAGAGATGAGATTAACTTTTTCATCAAGGGTTTTGTAACGGTCTAATAGTTTCTGAAACTTAACTTGAAGAAGCGCATTACTTCTTTTGAGAGATTTAACTTCAGAATCAGGGTTGATGAATTCATTAAAAACAAGGAAGCTGCCAAAGAGGAAGAAAGAAACCAGAATGGAGAAAAAAAGGACGAGAAATACGAATTTCTTATAGAAATTGCGTATTTCAACAAATTTAAGCTTCGGTTTTGAAAAGTAGTAAAATTTTTTCATAGCATTTTCGGGTGCGAAGATAACAAATCATCCTTCTGTAGTCAAGCATTAAAAAATAGAATCTCACTCAAAATCGTGTTCAAAATAATCAACAACGCGGTTCAAATCATCAGTTTTTTTAGATATTTTTTCTGCAATTCTTTGTTGAAGAACTCTTGCAGCATCATAACCATAATGTTTTAAGAGATAATTAAGAGCTATAACTTCAGAAATTACCGTTAGGTTCTTTCCAGGAATGATAGGAAGCTTCACATACGGCATGTCTATATCCATAACCGACAAAACAGAATCTTCTAAGCCGGTTCTAGTGTAATCAGATTTTTCATCCCACACTTCCAGTTCGATTACAATTTCCAATCGTTTCTGAAAACGAATAGCGCGGATGCCAAACATGCTGCGAATATCGATAATTCCAATTCCTCGCAGTTCCATAAAATGTTTAACAAGATCGGTGCCGGCACCAATTATAATTCCTTCTCCCTTTTTTGTGAGAATAACAACGTCATCGGCAACAAGTCTGTGCCCTCTTTCTACGAGATCGAGCGCTACTTCACTTTTGCCTATTGCAGATTTTCCAACAAATAACATTCCGACTCCATAAACATCTACCAACGAACCGTGAATAGAAAGACGCGGCGAGAACTGATCATCAAGAAAATCACTTATGAAATAAATAAGCTTTGTTGAAGAATAAGCAGAACCAAAAATAGGAATTTGATACTTGTTTGCAAGTTCAACCATTTCATCAGTAGGAGCGTTATCGTTTGTAATAATTAAACAGGGAATATCAAACTGAAAAATTCTTTCAAGAGAAGTTTTTCTTTCTTCAGCACTTAGAGATTGTAAGTACCGTATCTCTGTATTGCCAAAAACTTGAACACGGTTGTATGAAAAGAGTTCAAGAAAGCCGGCAAGAGGTAAACCCGGTCTGTGCAAGTTAGGATCTTTTATTAAACGAGAGAAACCAACCGGCTCGTTAAGTAATTTTATTTTAAATCTTTCTTTAGTTCTATTAAAAAAAAATTCTACTGAGATATTATCTTTTCTTGTGATATTTTTTTCTTCGAATCTCATTCCTTGGTCCTTGTGAGACGCTTTGTTTTTAACTTAATCAACTGCTTTTGTAGCTTCTCAACAGCAGAAGATATTGATTTTTCAAATTCATCACTTGAGACAGTTACCGAGAAAGTGTGCCGCGGCACTGTAACTATAATTTCAGATGTTTTAATACTGTCTTTAATGTGAGTAAAACTTAAGATCACGTTCACATCTAATATTTGGTTGTTGTTTTTTTCTAAGGACTTAATTTCATTCTTGATGAAATCTTTTAAAGAATCTTTTGCTTTGAATTTGCGAGATGTGATACGGATGTTCATAACTACTCCTTTAAGATTTTGGATGTGCTTTTTTATAAGATTTTTTTAATCGCTCGATACTAACATGTGTATATATTTGTGTAGTTGAGAGATTTTCGTGTCCTAAAATTTCTTTAACTGCCAAAAGGTCAGCTTCATTATCTAACATATGTGTTGCGGCACTGTGGCGTAAAATATGAGGGCTCTTCTTGCTAATATCTGTAACTTTTGAAAGATATTTCTTTACGAGGTTATAAACTTGAAACCGCGATATAGGCCGATCATGTGGATCAGTTAACAACCATCGTTTAGCATTCATATCTTTTAAAGAATTAAGATATTCTTTTAAGACGAAAGATGATTTTATGCCAATCGGAACAATTCTCACTTTAGAACCTTTTCCAAGAACTCTAAGACTTAAGTTTGTTAAATCTATGTCTTCAATTTTAAGAGAACACATCTCCGAAACACGAAGCGCACAACCATAAAGCAATTCAAAAATGGTTTTAAACTTAATAGATTCAAAAGGATCATTTTCTCTATCAATCAATTTATAAATTTCCAAAAAAGAATCAAGGTTTATTATTTCGGGAAGCTTTCTTTTTATTTTAGGATTAGGAATTTTAGAAATAGGGTTATTTTCTAAAAGTCTATTTCTTATAGCAAATTCGAATAGCCGTCTTAATGAAGAAAGTTTTCTAGAGATTGAATTTTTTGACAAATCATTTTCACTTAATCTGATGACAAAAAGCCGAATAGATCTTTCTTTAATTTGTTGAATAGATGAAATATTTAATTGATCACAAAATTCAATAAACTGTACAATATCTCTTTGATATGCAGCAATTGTATTTTCGGATGCCCGGCTAATACCACTCAATTCTGATAGCATCTTATCAGCAACATCTTTTAATGTGAGTTGCTTCATTTACTGCCTTGTAGAGATGATTTAATATTCTTCTTCAGAATAGGTCGATTCTTCTTCTTTTGATTTTGGAATTGTCCAACTTGCGTAATCACAATCCGGATAACGATTGCAGCCATAAAATATTTTGCCGCGTTTAGTTCTGCGGGTTATTACGTCTCCATTGTTGCATTTTGGACATTTCATACCAAGCGTTATAACTTTTGTAAAATCACAATCAGGGTATTTTTCGCAGCCGATGAAACGGCCGAACTTACTTTCTCTGTAAACAGTTCTCGAATTGCACTTCGGACATGTGTCGCCAGTAAATTCTGGTTCATTCCCGTTAGTGCTGAACTCTTTTATAGATTTGATATTTTTGCAATTGGGATAATTGTTGCACGCAATATATTTTCCGAAGCGGCCAATTTTTAAATCCATTTCACCGCCGCATTTATCGCAAATAATTTTTTCTAAATTAGATTCAACTTCTTGCAGCGCTTTCGAAAATGGCACGTAAAAATCATTCAATACATTTATATAATCAATTTCTCCGTCAGCAATCAAATCGAGTTCGTCTTCCATTTTAGCCGTAAAGTTAACGTTAAATATGTTAGGAAAATTCTTTACTAAAATTCCATTAACTTTTTTACCTAAAGTAGTAGGAATCAATTTTCTTTCTATCTGTTCAACGTATCTTCGGTCTATAATTGTGCTCATTATCATAGCATAAGTACTCGGTCTACCGATGCCGTTGCTTTCCAGTTCTTTAATAAGAGTGCTTTCAGTAAACCGCGCATGCGGTTTAGTGAAATGCTGATTGGGAGTAAGTTTTTCTAATATGAGTTTTTGATTGATCTCTAACCCAGCCGGAATAGAACCGCCATTTCCACTTTGATCGTTATTATCTTCAATATCTTCGTCGTATAAAGTGAGAAAGCCGTCAAATAAGATAGTAGTTCCAGAGCTGCGAAAAAGATATTGATCAGCAGAAATAGAAATTGTAGTTGTTTCGAGACGAGCAGATTCCATTTGACAAGCAATAAATCTTTTCCAAATCAGTTCATATAATCTGAACTGCGCTTCATCAAGAAAAGGTTTAACAAAATCTGGTGTGTATTTTATGGAAGTTGGTCTAATAGCTTCGTGCGCATCTTGCACATGTTTTTTGTTTTTCTGTTCGTAGCTTTTTGGCTGATCAGGAAGATATTGTTTGCCATATTTATTTCTAATAAAATCACGAGCTTCAGAAACAATTTCGCCGCTCAATCTGGTAGAATCAGTTCTCATGTAAGTGATAAGACCGGTAGTACCTTCGGAACCCAGATCGACCCCTTCGTAAAGCGATTGAGCTATCATCATTGTTCTCTTAGGGCGGAATCGAAGTTTTCGAGAGCCCTCAACTTGGAGCGAGCTTGTAATGAATGGCGGATATGGATTCCTTCTGCTTTCTTTTTTATTAACACCGCTTACAAAATAATTTCTTTTCGATCGGATCTCGGAAACAATCTTACTTGCTAATTCTTCTTTAGTTATCGCAAAATTCGTTTTGAAAAATTCCGTCCATTCTTCTTCGGTCATTTCAGGTTTAGGGGGAACTTTAATTGTTTTTCCGTCAACCTCATACAGCTTTGCTGTTATTTCTTCCCCTTTGTCCATCTTAAATATTGCAACAATAGACCAATATTCTGTAGCAATGAAGTTTTCAATTTCTTCTTCGCGCTCACATATCAAACGGAGAGCAACCGATTGAACACGACCTGCAGAAAGAGAGGTTCCGACAGAATCTAAAATTGCTCGCCAAAGGAATGGACTCACTTTATAACCAATAATTCTATCCATTACTCTTCTAGCCCGCTGTGAAACAACTAAATGTTCATCAATTTTAAGAGGTTTATTCAATGCTTCATTAACGGCTTTTCTTGTAATCTCGTTGAAAAGTATTCGTTCAATTTTTTCTTTTTGACTATCTGTTAAAATATCAGCCACATCCTGAGCAATCGATTCTCCTTCACGATCAGGATCGGTAGCGATGTAAATTTTATTTGATTTTGCAGCAAGGGATTTAATTTTTTTTATAACCTCTCCTTTACCGCGAATGTTAACTAAAGTTGGTTCAAAACCATTTTCAATATCAATGCCCAATTTTGTTTTTGGTAGATTTCTAATATGTCCAACAGTAGCTTCAACTACATAATTTTTACCAACATATTTATTTATAGTCTTCGCTTTAGAGGGTGATTCTACAAGAATTAAGTCTTTGCCCATTTATTTCCTTTCAGTTAACTGTATCGGAAGAGTAAAGTAAAAACCTGCTGCCAGGTAATAATTCGGAATTGTATTCAACAAGCGATAAAAGAATTATCCAGTTAATTTCTCTACGCGATATTTTTGATTCTGGAAATAGAGAGACTTGGTCTAAGATGGCTTCTATATTTGACGAGTCTAATAAACCAACATTAAAGAGATGAAGCAAATAATTGTAATTATCAACTCCAAGAATTTCATTTTCTTCTTCAGTTAGCATTCGTATGCTCTTTGGAGTTTTTGGTTGTTCTAATTCTTGTTTTTTGTTCTTTAGGATAATCTTATCATAAATCAAACTAAAGGCAACGCTAAGTAAGTGTTCATCAAATTGTTTGCTCTTCAAGAGAGATTGATTAACATCCTCTATTGAAGCGTTATTGCTCAAACCTTCTAATATTTTAGCTATTATATCAACTATCTTCGATGTCATTTCCTTAATAGTCCTTTCGAATAAAACGTTAATTTCTTAAGTAGTTGGTTTTCTTTGCTTTTCATTTTTCTTTTTTGCAGAGGAGTAGTATCATCAAAACCGATTAAGTGTAAAATGCCATGTATTATTAGTCTAAGCAGTTCATTCTCTATACTTACTTTATACTTTTTAGAATTTTCTACAGCATCTGGCAAAGAGATAAAAACTTCGGCGTCAAAATTATTACTTTCTCCCGAATAATTAAAGGTAATAATATCAGTTGAATAATTATGATGCAAATACTCTGAATTGATAGAAGTAATTGTTTGGCTTGATACAAAGTTCAATTCGAAAAAGTCAAATGAAAAACCGAGCTCTTTTTTTAGAGCTGCAATGATTTTTTTAATTTTCTTTTTATCGATTACAATCCCTTTTTCATTATTTACAGAAACATTTTTCATCGTTCGAGCAGATTCACCAATCAATTTGATAATTATTCTTCGATAGAGATTCTATAGTTATGCGCGAATACTCAACATATTGTTGTGCAGAACGTTCAAGCAATTGAATTTCTTCATCGGTTAAGTCTCGTATAATTTTAGCAGGCACACCTGCAACCAATTTCCCTGAAGGAACAATGAATCCTTGTTTGACAAGCGCCCCGGCAGCAACCATAGTTTTTTCTTCTATAACAGCTCCGTCAAGAATAGTTGAACCCATCCCAATAAATGATAAATCTTTTAGAACAGAGCCATGAATATTAGCTCTATGTCCAATTGTTATATTGTTTCCAATGATGAGAGGATATTTTCCGTTAGTAACATGCAGTATAGAACCATCTTGAATATTCGTATTCTCACCGATCTTCACATAATTCACATCACCCCGCACAACTGTATTATACCATACGGAAGAATTAGCGCCAATTTCTACACTGCCTATAATCTTACAACCAGAAGCTACAAAAACTGTTGGATGAAGCTTAGGAAAAAAATCTAAATAAGGAAATAATTTCACTTCTTTATGTTTCTGCATATAGTTATCACTTTCACTTTTCATCATTTTGTTTTTGCATAAAATTCTGAGCTTCAGAGAAAAGATGAATTGCTTTTTGAAATTGCCGGTCATTTTTTAGCATGATAAAATACCAGCCCTTGTTATTATATAGATCCCGCGCTATAAGTGCTTTTAAGCGTATTCTGATAGATTCTTTATCTTGAAGAAAACCTATTTGATCAAATTTAACATCTAATTTTTCAGCAAAGCGTTGAAACTGATCCAAAAGTTTTTCTGAGACCGTAAATTCTTCAGCAAATTTCTTTAAATTATTTTTGTAAAGTTCTCTTAGAGCGTTTCCTTTTCTATCTAAAAAATCTCTAACGAATTTATAATAAACATTGTGCCTCATTAGCTCGTAAGAGTAGTGCGAAATTTTATTTGATTCAACAATGTAATCCGGTGTTATTCCTCCTCCGCCAAAAACAGTTCTATCATTCATTGTTTTGTATTTTGGTTTAAGGGAATCATTTTCTAGTGAATGTTTTAGATTTTCTGCGTCCACTTCTTCTCTTTGTAAAACTTCTTTGTAATATTCATTTTTGTCTTTGTAACTGCGTTGTATTTCTCTGCCAGAAGGAGTAAAATATTTTGCAATAGTAATGCGAACCGCAGAGCCATCAGAAAGCTGAACAGGATGTTGAACTAACCCTTTTCCAAAAGTTGTTTCGCCAACAATTAGTCCTCTATCCCAATCTTGAATAGCTCCGGCGACTATTTCTGAAGCAGAAGCAGAGCCGCCGTTTACTAAAATAATCAAAGGAGTATTTTCATAAGGATATTTTTCCACAGCACGTAATTCTTCATTAAAATCTTTAATTCTGGCTTTAGTAGAGACAACCAATTTATTTCCATCGATGAAAAGATCAGCAACCATAGCGGCTTGTTTTAATAAACCGCCGGGATTGTTTCTTAAGTCAAAGATCAATTTTTTCATCCCCTTTGAATTAAGGTCTTGCAAAGCGTTTTGCATTTCATCAAATGTGGATTCGGAAAAACGTGTTAGGTTGATATATCCAATTTCTTTATCGAACATCAAAGAAACATCAATTGAGAATAAATTTATTTGATCGCGTATTATTTTGAATGAAGAAAGATATTTTGTAGAGGGGCGATAAATTAAAAGTTCAACGGATGTTCCCTTCTGACCTCGTAATTTTTTTATCACTTCTTTATTTACTAAGCCAACAGCATTTGAGCCGTCTATTTTGATAATTCTATCGCCCGGCATTATACCAGCTAACTGGCTTGGCCCGCCAGTTATTGGAGAAACAACAGTGATAGAATCATTGACAATTTGGAATTCAATACCAATCCCTTCAAAATTTCCGCTCAATTCTTCTTCAGAGTTTTTTTGTTCATCAGCATCGATATAAACAGTGTGCGGGTCAAGCCTGCTGAAGATCCCTTTTATAGCATCCTCAGTCATTTTTTTTGAATTCACAGAATCGACATAAAGTTCTTGAGTAATTTCAAGAATGTCTGCTATTTTTTTTGCTTGTTTCTTATTTTCGGAAAGAGGAAAAAAATTATTCATTTTAATTCCGATAAGAATTCCCAGCAGCAAAATGATAATGAAATATGGCGCTATGCGGAGAAAGTTTTTCATAAGTTTCTCTACTTTTGCGGGCGCATTTGTGGAAAGAAGATCACATCGCGTATAGATGACTGGTTAGTTAACAACATAACTAAGCGATCAATACCAACTCCAAGTCCTGCAGTGGGGGGCATTCCGTATTCGAGCGCGCGTAGAAAATCTTCATCAATTTGATGCGCTTCTTCATCGCCTTCTTCACGCATCTTCGATTGGTCTTCGAATCTATAGCGCTGATCGATAGGATCGTTTAGTTCGCTAAAGGCATTACAAATTTCTCTGCCAAGCACAAAACCTTCAAAACGCTCAACAAGACCTTCGCGGCTTCTGTGTTTTTTTGCAAGTGGAGATAATTCGACTGGATAATCGATAACAAAAGTTGGCTGAACTAAATTGGGTTGAATAGTTGCTTCAAACAAGAGATCGATCAGTTTACCTTTGCTTTCGCCACCTGTAATTTCAATATGCTTGCTCTTCAAGAACTTTTTCAATTCCTCATTTGAAGCTGAAAGAACATCGATTCCAGCTTGATTCTTTAATTCATCTACCATTGAAATTCTCTTCCAAGGCGGTTTGAAATTTACAATGTTTCCCTCTATTTCGAATTCAGTTGTGCCAAAAACATTATTGCAAAGTTTTGAGATCATATTTTCAACAAATTCCATCATCCAGAAATAATCTTTATAAGCGACATACAATTCGAGCATTGTGAATTCCGGATTATGAGTTCTATCCATTCCTTCATTTCTAAAATCCTTTGATATCTCATAGACGCCATCAAATCCGCCAACTATTAAACGTTTAAGATAAAGTTCATCTGCTATTCTCAAATAAAGATCAATATCGAGCGTATTGTGGTGAGTAACGAAAGGACGAGCAGTTGCACCGCCGTAAAGAGGCTGAAGAATAGGAGTTTCGACCTCTACAATTCCATTTTCATCCAAATATTTTCTAATCTCAGTTACAATTTTAGACCGAAGAAGAAAAACGTCTTTTACATGAGGATTAACAATAAGATCGAGATAACGCTGACGATACCGTAGTTCTTTATCAGCAAATTGATCGTAAACAATTTTATTACCTTCTTCATCAACTGCTTCTTTTGCTATTGGAATCGGTCTAATAGATTTTGCCAGAAGAAGAAAAGATTTAGCATGAACAGAGATTTCTCCGGTCTTGGTCTTAAAAACAAATCCCTCAACTCCAATAATATCTCCAATATCGAGCAGTTTAAAGATATCGTAATAGTCGCCTATTTCGTCTTTCTTAAGATAGATTTGAATTTTTCCTAAATTATCTTGAATATGCGCAAAAGAAGCTTTTCCCATTCTTCTTATTGCCATAATTCTGCCCGCAATTTTTACAGTTTTATTTTCATACTGATCATAATTGTTTTTTATATTGAGCGAGTAGCTATCAACATCAAAATTATATGCAAAGGGTTGAATTCCTTTAGCAATCAACTCTTTCAGTTCTTCATGTCTTCTCTGCATAAGAGTATTAAAATCTTGTTCTTGATTAACTTGTTCCAAAAATCCTCCATCTTAGTTTCTGTTAAAATTAACAATGCGGTGGCAAACGCTGTCTTGTATATAATTAGCAAGTCCAGGCGGCGCTAAAAAATTATTAACCATAATCGAAAATACAATTGGCTCGCCGGTAACAGTTTTCAAGTATCCTGAAAGCGAAGAAACATTTTCGTTATAGCCGGGTTTAGCACGCACATTATTTTCTGCTGAAGTTCTTTTCATCCTATCGAATAAAGTTCCGTCCACGCCTGCTATCGGAAGCGATTCATAATATTCAGAGAACATTTCATTTTTATACATAAAGGATAAAAGATTAACGATCTGCCGCGGCGTAACTAAATTTAACCGCGAAAGCCCAGAGCCATCTGCCATAACCATAAAATCTGGATTTATTCCCATTGTATTAAAAAGTTCTTTAGCTGCTTTCACACCGTAATCTACAGTGCCATAATTATAAATTTCTAAACCAATTGTTTTCAAAATCTGTTCTGCATAAAAATTATTGCTGCTTTTGTTCATTTCTTTAAAGATCAACTTAAGGGGAACAGATTTGTGAAGATAAATAGGCATCAAATTTTCAGAGATAATGATTTTATCGGAGCTATCAATTGTTCCGATTCTTCCGCGAACAATTATTCCTTTTTTTTCAAAAACTTCTTTGAGAACGGTCAAAAAAAATGTTATTGGATCAGATATCGAAACATGTTCAATTATCGGTTTTGAATCTTTTTTAATGCTGCCGCTAACGTTTATAAGATTTGTACCGCGCAATCTTTTTACTAATATAAATGCTTCGGAATTTTCATCAACTGTAATTACTTTGGGAAGAAGCGTTACGAACTTTGTTGGAGGAATAAGAGAAACTTTAGCAGGATAATTTACATTAGTCGGTTCAATTCTAATTTCTATACTATTATCATTAAAAGATAAGCCTCCAGAAGGAGCTGCATACCAGTTCGATTCTAAATCTAAAGACCATCCTTTGCCCAGTCCAATGTTGTCGAAACAAGAATCATCTCCTAAGATGTTTCCCGTTATTTCATAAATACCTTTCGATTTAAGAGTATCAGCCCAGTCTTCAAATAATTTTGTAGGTTCGCCTTTATAAAATCTATTTGAAATTGTTGGATCTCCAGCTCCTTGTATTATCAAATCGCCTTTTAATGTGCCTTTAAGTTTTACTCCGTTAGCATATAAATTTGTTTCATAAACAAATTGAGGACCAAGTAGTAAAAGCGCGGCAGCGCTGGTAAATAATTTCATACCGGATGCAGGAATGAAAAGTTTATCTGCATTGCGTCTGTAAAGAACTTCACCTGTCTTGAGCGATTTAACAATAACGCCCCAAAAGGCGTTATTAAAATTTTGTTCGTTGAAATAGTCATCCAATTGATCGCGCAGTTCAGCAAGCGGATTTAAGGTTTGTATAACCTTCCTTTCAATTAAAGAATCTTTTTGCTGAGCAAATGAAACTAAACAGCTCAGAAGTAGAAAGAAAAAAACTTTACTTGCCATATTGTTCATAAACTTTTTTAACTTCTTCTATGGATAATTTTCTGTAACTCCCTTTAGGCATCCCTTTTACATTAAAATTCCCAAAATTTGTTCGTTCTAACTGTTTAACAAAATAACCGACTGCAGCAAACATATTTTTTACAAAATGATTTCTTCCTTCAACGGTTCTAACAATAACATTCTGACGGTTATTGCCTTTCCCTTCAAACTGAATATCCTGGAACCGGCTTTTTCGTCGTTCAAGAATTATCCCTTTAAGCAGTCGTTGTTTATCCTCTTCTTGAAGCGGTTTATCTAGAGTTGCTTTGTATTGGCGTAGAACTTTATGACTAGGATGCGTAATGAAATTTGTAAAATCGCCATCATTTGTAAGAAGAAGAACCCCGGTAGTATTGTAATCTAATCTTCCAACCGGAAAAATTTTTTGTTCAGTTCTGATCAGATCAAGAACAGTATTTCTTCCCTTTTCATCTGAAGTTGATGTGATAAATCCTTTCGGTTTGTTAAGCAGGTAATAAACTTTTTTTTGAGGTTTAATTTTCTCGCCATCTAAAGTTATCAAATCCTTTTCTGTATCTACAGAAAATCCAAGATCGATTATCATTTTACCATTAACATTTACTCTTCCTTCTAGTATAAGAGCTTCAGATTTTCTTCGGGAAGAGACGCCGCATTCAGAGAGATATCTATTCAATCGTATTTTCATTTTTCAATTCAGATTCAGATTCATTTTGCAGATTAAGTTCAGATTCAAGCACTTCTTCTTCAGCTTTTTCTTCTATACCGTTCATCATAATTCTTCTTTTTTGTTCAAGAAAATCTTCATCTTTCATAATTTCTTCAATCTCGCGCGGTTTGGGTAGATCGTTTATTGTTCTTAATCCAAAATATTTTAAAAATTCGTTTGTAGTAACATATAAGAGTGGACGCCCAACAGTTTCAGCCCGACCTTGAATAGTAATAAGATTTTTTTCTAACAGGGTGTTCAGAATATAATCCGAGTTAACACCCCGGATCGTTTCGAGTTCCGGCTTGGTAACTGGTTGTTTGTAAGCTATTATTGCTAATGTTTCAAGAGCAGCCTGGCTTAATCTTCTTTTTGTTTTTTCGGATGAAAGATAACCCACATACTTTGCATGCCCCGGTTTGGTAGCATGAATATAACCATGCGCTATTCTTAAGATGATAAATGAATTTCCATTTACTTCATACATTGCATTTAATTCATCTACTGCTTTTTCAATTTCTTCTTCATTTATTTCAGTATCGAGTCCATCAATTTCTTTTATTGCATTCATTATTTCAACCGGTGTAATAGGGTCATCCGATGAAAAAATTAGTGCTTCTACAACGGAATTGTAAATATTATCCATTTGTCACTCCGTAAATAACAAAATCGTTTAAGTTGTTTGACTCTGCTAGCCCAATAGTGCCTGCTTTTACCATTTCGAGGAGCGCAATAAATGTAACGACAATTCTAATTTTATCCCGCAGGTCCAACATCAATTCAAGAAAACTTAATTCGCTTTTCTCCTTCAGTTTTGTAAAAATGTAATTCATTTGTTCGTCTATCGTAACATTCCATTTTTTAATTTGATGCACCTGTTCTGCGGGCATGTCCATCAACGCTTTCTTAAATGCTTTTATCAAATCATAAATGGTAATATTTTTCAAAAGGATTTCATAATTGTTCGGCGCTTGTTTAGCGTCATTGTCAAAATTGCTGCGAAAGTTGTAATTGCGCATGTTGGCTTCATGCAAACTGATCTCTTCAGACATTTCTTTATATCTTTTGTATTCAAGAAGCGCCCTAACCAATTCTGCGCGAGGATCGATCTCTTCACCTTTCTCATCAATCTCTTTAGGCAGAAGCATCTTTACTTTTATCTGCATTAAAGTTGCAGCCATCAAAATGAAATCGCCCGCAACTTCAAGGTCTAACTTCTCAAGCAATTTAAGATAATGCATGAATTCTTTTGTGATCCTTGAAATAGGAATGTCATATATATCCAACTCATCTCTTTTTATGAAAAAGAGAAGAAGATCCAGAGGACCTTCGAATTGTTGTAATCGTATACGATACACTTTAACCCATCATCATTTTTTGATGAACTTCTTTCATTGTTAGCTGAGCAACGGCTTTTGCTTTCTTCTCGCCTTCGTTCAAAATTTCTTTAACACGATCTATATTTCTTTCATAAGCTTTTCTCTTTTCGATCATCGGTGCAAGAAATTCATTTATCTTTACCGAACAATTCAATTTACAATTAACACAGCCAAGCACACCGCTTCTGCAATCAGCTTCAATTTGAACAACTTCTGCCGGATTAAATTTTTTATGATACGTGAAAACCAAACATACATCGGGTCTGCCGGGGTCGTTCTTTCTTACTTTTAACGGATCAGTAACGGCTTTACGAAGTTTTTGCGTAACAACATCGGGTTCATCTGAAAGTAGAATTGCATTGCCGAGCGACTTACTCATTTTAGAATCGCCATCGAGACCGGCTAAACGTGCAAAGCTTGTCAATAAAGGTTCGGGTTCGGGAAAGACTTCACCATATTGATTATTAAATCGTCTGGCAATTTCGCGTGTAATTTCGATATGTGGAACTTGATCTTCGCCAACAGGAACAGCGTTTCCTTTGTAAAGCAAAATATCTGCTGCTTGCAGAACAGGATATCCGAGATAACCATAAACAATATTTTCGATGTTCAAGTCCCGCGCTTGTTCCTTCAAAGTAGGGTTACGCTCCAGCCGGGCTTTTGAAATAAGCATAGAAAAAATCAAGAATAATTCAGAGTGTTCTTTAATTTGCGATTGACGAAACATCGGAGTTTTTTCTGGGTCTAACCCGGCAGCAAGCCAGTCGATCAACATCTCTATTGAATTATTATATATTTCTTCTGTTGATAGTTCTGTGGTTAATACATGATAGTCGGCAATCAAATGATAACTATCATATTCATCTTGAAGTTTGATCCAATTTTCGAGAGCGCCGACATAATGACCAATATGAAGTTTGCCGGTTGGACGCATTCCGCTTAATATTCTTTTCTTAACCATAAATTGAGAATTTTGTGCGCATATTAATTGATGCGCAAAAATAATGAAATTATTTCACATTATGATTGAAAGAGATATTGTTTCCACATCTCGTCAATTCTTCCGGCGCTTCGACAGATGAACATAATATGATTAGGCGCGTAAGGTTTTATTTTCAATTTCAGGCGTGCTTCTTCAGGCGTTCTATCCCCTTTTCTGTTGTTGCAAGGAAGACAAGCAGCTACAAGATTTTCCCAACTATCATCTCCCCCTTTCGATTTTGGAATTACATGATCAATAGTTAAAGGTAAATCTGCTCTTCCACAATAGGCGCATTTGTGTACGTCCCGTTTTAAGATGTTTCTTCGAGTTAGAATAATTTTTTTGTACGGTACTTTTACGTAATCGCTCAAACGAATAACGCTGGGCCAAGGAAAATTTCTTGAAACCGAATGAATCTGTTTTTTATCGTGATTGGCAACAAGTTCTGCCTTGCCGAGAAAAATAAGAATGATAGCTTTTTTTACATTGCAGATTGTAAGCGGTTCGTAGCTTTGATTGAGGAGTAATACTCTTGCGTTAAGAGATCCGTTTATTGAAAATTTTCGTTCGAAGACCTACCTCCTTGAACAATGACATATTATTTATTAATAGCTCAATAATAAAATATCCTTAATTAACCTTTGCAAATATCGTAATTTGATTTTTATGATGAAAGTCTAATTTGCCGCAGTATGATTACTTGATCTTCTAAAATTCTTCTAATCAAACTTCACAACTTTTTGTTTTTTCTTTTCAAGCAGTTTCCCGGGCAAGTGGACAAGTATCTCATTTTTAAGCGTTTCAATAAGTTTTTTTTTCACAAAATCATTATTAGTAACAATACTAACTTCGCGAACCGGAACCGGAGGTTTGAACCTCATAACATTTTTCAGTTGATTCGGTTTAAAATCCAAAGCGGCAAGCTCCGGCAGTATTGTAATTCCTTCATTTCGTTCAACCAATTTTATTAAAGTTTCTATGCTTCCGGCTTCATATTGAAATCTTTTTCGTTCATTCGAACTCTTTTGACGGTTGCATATATTTATTATTTGAGACCGAAAACAATGCCCCTCTTCAAGCAGCCAAAGTTGATCGATATCTATTTCATCGGCTAATATTTCGCTGCTCTGAAATCTTTTTTCATTTTTTGATGAATACAATACGAATTCTTCATAAAACAAAGGTATTATGTTAAAAGAATAATTCTCTATTGGAGTTACAAAGATGCCTGCATCAACAAGGTTTTCTTTCAGATGCTCTATTATTTTTTCGGTTGTAAGTTCTATGATCTTTAGATTCACCTCATCATACTTTTTGAGAAATTTCTGAAGAAATAATGGCAAGAGATATGGCGCTAAAGTCGGGATTATTGCAACCCGCAAATTACCTTTTATTGTTTCCTTTCTTTCATTTACAATATCTGCAATAGCTTTTGTCCCATTCAAAACGCTTCTCGCCATCTCTATTACTTCTTTCCCAAGTTCGGTTGATACTACAGGTTTCTTACTTCTATCAAATATTTTTATTCCAAGCTCTTCCTCTAATTTTTGGATCTGCATACTCAGTGTAGGCTGTGTAACAAAACATTTTTCAGCAGCAATAGAAAAATTTTTGTAAGTATCTAATGCAACTATATATTCAAGTTGAACAATCGTCATTTTTGTGCTCATAGTTTTATTCTATACAAAGATAAATAATATCGATTTGTTTTATGAATTTATTTGAATGAATTTCGTACACAAAATAAAAGAGAATTAAAAAATGGAAACCATTTCAATAGGATTATCAGTAAAAGAATTAGAACAAATGGCAAACAAACTTAATTATCTTTTGGCAGATTATCAGTTATTCTACATGAACGTAAAGGGTTTTCACTGGAACATCTTGGGTGAAAGTTTTCCGAATTGCACTTCAAATTCGAGAAGCTGTACAACAATCTGATTTTGAAAATTGATGAGATAGCCGAACGCATTCTTACATTGGGTAACACACCCGTTCATTCATATTCGGAATATCTAAAGACTTCTTCGGTCGAGCAAAAGAAGATGATTACCGATGGAGTTAAAGTCGTTGGCAGCATTCTCGAAGCTTTCAAAGCGATACTAATAAAACAGCGTGAGCTCTTATTATTGAGCGCTGAACAAGACGATGAAGAAACTAACTCTTTGATGAGCGATTATATCAAGCAGCAAGAAAAATCGGTCTGGATGTACTCCTCGTATTTAAACAACAATTAATTAATTGAAGGAGATGTAAAATGGAATCAAACAAAAAGAAACTTACAACTGCTTCGGGCAGTCCTTATGTTGAGCATGAAAATACTATGTCTGTTGGAGCCCGCGGGCCGCTTTTGCTTCAGGATTATATCTATCACGAAAAGATGGCGCATTTTAATCGTGAAAGAATTCCGGAACGTGTAGTGCATGCAAAAGGTTCCGGCGCTTACGGAAAATTTACCGTTACAAACGACATCACAAAATATTCAAGAGCAAAGCTGTTCAAAGAGATTGGAAAAGAGACAAAAGTATTTCTCCGTTTTTCTACTGTAGGCGGCGAAAAAGGTTCTGCCGATACCGAAAGAGACCCGCGTGGATTTGCCGTTAAATTTTATACAGAAGATGGCAATTGGGATCTTGTTGGAAATAACACTCCAATTTTTTTCATAAAAGACCCAAAAAAATTTGATGACTTTATTCACACTCAAAAGAGAGACCCTAAAACTAACTGTAAGAGTCCAACTATGATGTGGGACTATTGGTCGCTCAATCCCGAAAGCATTCATCAAGTATTGATTTTAATGTCGGATAGAGGAACTCCATATTCTTATAGAAATATGAATGGTTACGGAAGCCACACATTCTCTTTCATAAATAAGAACAACGAAACCTTTTGGATAAAGTTTCATTTCAAAACAGCTCAGGGAATAAAGAATTTTACAAACTCAGAGGCAGAAGAGATGCGCGGTAAAGACCCAGATTGGGCGCAGCACGATCTTGTTCAAGTAATAGAAAAAGGAGATTTTCCTAAATGGTCGCTAAAAGTTCAGATAATGACTCAAGAAGAATCGAAAACTTTCAAATGGAATCCGTTCGATCTGACAAAGATCTGGCCTCATAAAGATTTCCCTTTGATAGATGTTGGCGTTTTAGAACTGAATAAAATTCCAGATAATTATTTTGCCGATGTAGAACAAGCAGCTTTTGCGCCGGCACATGTAGTTGACGGTATAAGTTACTCACCGGATAAAATGCTGCAAGGAAGATTGTTATCATACCCAGATGCACACCGTTACCGTTTAGGCGCAAATTACGAACAGATACCGGTTAATAAATGTCCCTATGCTGTAAACAATTATCAACGCGATGGATATATGAGAGTTGACGGTAACGGCGACAGCAATCCAAATTATCGTCCAAATAGTTTTGATGATATTGTTGCCGATGAAAGCTACAAACAACCGCCAATGCAACTTGATTCGTCTGTTGCAGATTGGTATGATAGAAATGCGCCCGGCGAAAATGACCATTTTACACAACCGGGAATGCTTTTCCGAAATGTTATGAACAATTCAGAAAAGAAAAACACAATTCACAATATTGTAGGCGCAATGAAAGGAATTGATGGACCCAAAAAAGAAATAATTGTAAACCGTCAATTGTGCCATTGGTTTAGAGTGGATGTTGAATTAGGAAAAGCTGTTGCAGCCGGATTGGGTGTAAACGTTGAAAATATTTTAAAAGAGTTAGGTAAGCACTAACCGAAGTGTGTCAAAGATGGCAGCTCAAAAGTGGATTATTCTCTGTGTCTCTGCAACTCTGTGGTGATTTTTTATTTACAAATCTTTTACCGCAGAGACACTGAGGCACAGAGACTTTTGAAACATTTTCTTGAATTATATCGGAACTCTTAACAAACTATAATATACAATTCATCGGTTCTTCTCTATTATTCCTCCGGCAAGAAGAAAACCTTGTTCATCATACAAAACCATCGATTGCCCCGGTGTGATTGCATTCTTTGGCTCAAGAAATTTTATTTTTATTTGTTTCTCATCTGCTTGGATAACTTCTGCGGCTGCTGCTCTATCGTTGTAGCGGATCTTTCCAAATACAATTTCGCCTATCTCCAACTCTGCTTTGCTAACATAATTGATCTCTTGTGCAACGCAAATACTTTCAAGCAAATCTTCCTTATCGCCAATCTCAACGGTGTTTGATTCTTGATCGATCTTTTTAACATAAACCGGCTTTCCTAAAGTTACGCCAAGACCTTTTCTTTGCCCGACTGTATAAAAAGGAATGCCGCGGTGGTTTCCAACTTTTTTGCCATGATAAAGGATGTCGCCGCTTTCAATTTTATCAACAATATCCGGAGCTCTTTCGCGTAAAAATCTTTCGTAGTTGTCATCGGCAACAAAACAAATTTCCTGGCTGTCCGGCTTAGCAGCAGTTTTCAATCCGAACTGTTCGGCAAGTTTGCGTACTTCTTCTTTGGTATATCCTCCTAAAGGAAAGAGTGTTCTGCTTAAACTTTCTTGCGTTAACCCCCATAGCGCATAAGTTTGATCTTTCTTTTGATCATGCGAATACTTAAGGGAATACCGGCTCAATGTTGAGTTATATTCAACTATAGCATAATGCCCGGTTGCAACATACTTTGCATCGAGCGAATCGGCTTTTTTGAGAAGTTCTTCCCATTTAATTTTTCTGTTGCAAACAACACAAGGATTAGGTGTTCTACCGTTAAAATATTCATCAACAAAATTATCAATCACTGCTTCTTCAAACGCTTTTGTAAAATCAACTGTATAATGAGGAATGCCAAATGAGTGCGCCACGTTTTTTGCATCGAAGATCGCATCTAAAGAACAGCAGCCGGATTCATGTTTTGGCGCACCGCCTACTTCCATAAATCCCCACGTTTTCATTGTAATACCGATAACTTCGTACCCTTGCTTGTGCAAAAGCGCAGCAGCTACAGATGAATCCACTCCGCCGCTCATTGCCACAATTACTCGCTTATCGTTCACTTAATTCCTTTCTGATTTCTTATAAGATGTAACAACGAAGATTATAGGTTAGTTCTTAAATTCAGAAGCAGATATTTGAGATTGAATTCTAAAACAAACGGTATTACTTCATATAATTGCTTGTGCAATATTACATAGCCGCCGTCGTCATAGATGAGGGTATTTTACAGCGGACTAAGATCTGTAGTTTTGGTTTCATAATAATCCTCAATTAAATATTACCGTAAATGTTGAACCAAAATCCTTTTTACTGTTTACGAACACTTCGGCATTATTAACATCGCAACATTTTTTAACCAAAGCCAGCCCTAATCCATTACCTTCAAATCTGCGCGTGTAACCTTGCTGTTCTTGGCTAAACGGCAAAAAGAGATAAGGGATAAATTCTTCAGATATTCCTATGCCCGTATCTGCAACATCAACACAAAGTTTATTTTTTTCATTGTTGTAAACCGATACTTCGACTCCCCCGGCTTGAGTGTATTTTACGGCATTATCAATCAAGTTGGCAATTATTTGACTTACGCTGTATTCATCGGCTTCTATTTCTGTTTGGTCTGTATTTTTATTTACTCTCAATTCCAAATTCTTGGCTGATGCTAGCGGCTGATATTTATGGATAGAAGATATAATAACATCGTTATAAAGATCAACCTTTTTAAATTTCGCTTCATAAGTACCTGTTTGAAGTTCAGACATATGAAGTATCAGCTCGATCGTTCTTATTATTCTATTGCCTGCTACATGCATTGCAGAAACGTATCTCTCTATTTCAACATCATATTTTTCCTTTAGTTCTTCTTTTATAATTACCGACATGTTGAGCAAGACATTTAACGGAGAGCGGATTTCGTGCGACATTTGAGCTAAGAATTCTGATTTCAGGTTATCCGCTACTTCAGCTTTTGCTTTTGCTGCGATTAATGCTTCCTCCACACGCTTGCGTTCTGTGATATCGCGAACCACGCAACGATACTCGACTACTTCGCCCTGTTGATTGCGTACAATGCGCGTTGCTTGCTCCATCCACTTCAGCTCTCCATTCTTTCTTCGCGCTCGGAATTCTGTAACCAGATCTTGTTTGCCTTCTTTCTCTCCTTGCAGATAAAACTTAACCACCCGGCTGCGGTCCTCCTTAGCGATAAGCCGTACATACGATTGACCCAAAAGCTCTTTTGGTTGATATCCTGACTGAGAGAAAAGATTTGGACTACCGTACCGCAACCTGCCTTGGGAATCACATACGTAATAAATGTCATTGATGTTTTCAACAAGGTTACGAAATCGTTCTTCACTTGATCTCAAAGCTTCCTCTGCCAGCTTCTGATCGGTAATATCTGTCAGTATCCCTTCATAGTATAACACACTACCCTGCTGGTCGCGAACAACGCCCACATTTTCAAGCACGTTGATAATTGTACCATCTTTGCGTTTGAGAATCAGCTCCTGATTCTTGAGAACCCCTTCTTTTTCAATTTTTTGAATTATGATTTCTCTTTTTGCATTGTTGGCATAAACATCTTTTGCGATATCAACCCTTTTTAATTCCTCTTCAGACTCATACCCTAGCATTCTTACTAAAGCATTATTGGCGCTAAGCAGATGTCCGTCTGGCGTGCTCTGAAAGATGCCTTCTGTAGCATTTTCAAAAATCGATCGGTATTTTGCTTCCGACATGCGCAATGTCTCTTCCGCACGCTTACGCTCGGTAATATCTCTCCAGACAGTATGAAGGATTTTATTCTCACTATCAATGATAACAGCAGTCAGCAGCACCTCCACAGGAAAAACTTCTCCATCAGCTTTTTTATGATCCCATTCAAAGCGGTGGCTCCCTTTTTCAAAGGCAATTCTCATCATTTCATCAGCTTTTTCATATGACTTTTTTCCATCAGGCTGCATTTCCGGTGATAACTCTGATGGGTGAGTATTTAAGAGTTCTTCCTTGTTATTATAACGAAGCATTTTTACGGTTGCCTGATTACAATCAACAAATTTTCCATTAGAAATAATTAAGATAGCATCTTCAGATTTTTCAAATAGTTCTCTGTATTTTTTTTCGCTTTCTTTTAATGCCTCTTCCGCACGCTTGCGCTCGGTAATATCTTTCAGGATGACGAGAAATTCTTCAAAACCTTCTAATACGGAGTAAGAGATAAGACAATACATCAATGATCCATCAGCTTTAATAATCTCTGTTTCATAAGTGCCGGAGATCCCCGCATTTATTTCTCGCCATTTCTCCAGAATAAATTCTTTTCGGCGAGCAGGGATGAAATTCATAAAGCTCTTACCAACTATCTGCTCTTTTGAGTAACCGGTGATGTTTTCTAATTGCGGATTGATGTAGTCGAAGGTTCCATCTTTTTTTACAGTAAAAATTAAGTCCAACGAGTTATTCAGAATACTTTCCAAATAATTTTTTGTAAGCTGGATTTCCTCTTCCATCTCTCGTTTTATCCGCCAATGCTTTGCCTCTTCCTTGGCTTGGAACTGAAGAAGGTTGTTCCGGTAAAGCATTGCTGAACCGCCGATAAGAACAACAATGAGAACACCGCTCAATAAGAGAATTATTTTGCCCACAGAGCCAATAACTTTATCATACGGCGTGTTCACAACAACAATCCACGACATATTTCCGTATTCAACAGGCGCAAAAGCAGCAAGCTTCTTTGGAAAATTTTTCAGTTGATAATCCAAAGTGCCTTGTTTGGAGGTTAGTAATTGCTCGGCATATTCAAAAGATGAATGACATTCGCTGCAAGTCTCATCGGTCTTACGAATGTTTCGCAGCGTCATTTCCGGATGTTCAGAACTAAAAAGAAGTGTTCCGTTTTTATCGATCACACAAGAATTGATCGGTTTAGAATTGGTTTTGACAAATAGAAGAACTTCGTTAAGCAGTTCTTGCAGATCAACACTCACTGAAAAAACACCAATAAATTTTTTACTTGGTTTGGGATATCGTTTGTCTTCAACTTCTTGATAAAGCGGTGCAGCGAGTAAGAAGCGGAAATACGGAGGCGGTTCTTTATCGCCCTCTTGAATCCGAATTAGTGATGAAATATAGACCTTCCCTTTGTTCTCTTCTTTTTTAGCCCAAATAAAAAAATTGCTGGTTTCGTAGTTCCGCCCTACAGCAGGATGATTTGTGGAGTAGATGATCGTTCCCTCTTTATCATACACCGAAACAGATTTTACATACTTCGTTTTAATCCGCTCGAAATACGAGTTAACAATCTCTTGGGTTTCCTTTATATCCAGATACTGAAGCGGTGCAAGCGTTGAGACGGTTTGAATTCCCTGCGAACGGTCATTGAGGTAAGCTTCAATCTCAGCCGCCATCATCCTGGCAATTAAAAGCTGATGCTCTTGGAACTGTGCAACTGCCGCTTCTTTTTCGATTTGATAGAGGTTGAAAGCCAGATAGCTAACAACAGCCACGATAAATACTGTCGAAACAATTATTACACGATTAGATTTCATAAGCAGTGTCTCAGTATCTTCTTTCTATAAATTATCGAGTCAATTGTCGAGCTAAAGCTCAACCTACAAAAAGCTTGAGACTGTTCAAAAAGTTCTTTATGAACCTTCGTGACTTTTCTCGTAAGCGATGCCTTCGGCAGAGACCGATCTTTTATATTTGCTTGATAATAAAGGTTCTTATTTGCCGCAAAAAACTCAAAGAAACACGTGGTCAAATTCTTATTTGTAAATATCTTTTCTATGAGCAATTTTAAGAATATTAACGTTACGGTTTTCCACATCAAACGGAACCCTGTAATCGCCAATTCGTAAACGCCATGCGCCAAAACGGGCATCTTTCATTTTCTCAGCATGTAGAAGCGGATTTTCCTGCAAGAGATAAAATTCAATTTTAGCAATTATTCTTTCTTGCATTGGTTTGTCAAGTTTTTCCAAATTCCGAAATGCGCTTTTCGAAAATATAATATTCATTGCTATTCAAGTTTACTTGTGCATCTTCAATTTTCTTTTCACTTCTTCGATGGAGTAGATTTCTCCTTTCCGAACCTCTACCCGCGCTTTCTCAATATCACGCACAAGTTTTTCTGAGCTCAACATATCAATTTCTTCTTTCATTTTTTCGTACTCTTCCAAAGGCAGGATAACAACGGGTGTTTTACCAATTTTGTTGAGAGTAGATTTCTTTTTTATTTGTTGTTTTATCATATTAGACCCATAATTGATTCACTGAAATTCTTTGCTCTATTTTTTTTCTTGACTACTTGACTGTTTTTCTACAAAAAGCTTTTTTCTAAAAAGAACTTAATCGTTTTAGCAAATAAAAGCTACACTTGAATTCCAAGTTACTTGAAGATACTTCTAAAAATTCACAACTGTCATTTCGACCATGATTTATAAGGAGAGAAATGACATTTTAGGCTTTTGGGACAGTCTCATACAAAAAATCTGTCGGGCTAAAGCATTACCTACAAAGGCGATGAATAAAGTATAGTAATACACGTTACGTAATTTCCGGAATGGCAGTCAAATTCTTATTTGTAAATATCTTTTCTATGATTGATTCTTAAAATTACGATATCGTCTTTGTTAATATCGAAAATCGCTCTGTAATTTCCGACTCGAAACCTATATGAACCAATCTTTGATTTTGATAATTTCTTTGCATAATTAAATGGTGAATTAGAATATTCAACTAATTTCGATTTGATAAACCTTGCAGTGTCTTTATCTAATCTTCTTAAATCTGCAAGCGCTCTATCAGTTAATAAAGTATTATACATCAGTGAGATCTTCGAGTTTAGTAACCTTTCCGCTTTTATATTCTTCTCTCGCTTCTCTGATAGAATCAATATAATTCTTACTTGATAAAGCTTCTCTATCTTCAATTATATCTTCGAGTGTTTCTCTAATCGAATCGGAGATCAACGCCTTCAGTTCACTGACAGTAAGCTCATTAATCTTTGTGGTAGGATTAAAATTAATTTCCATTTTTCCCTCAAAAAACTTTTTTCTAAGAAAAACTTAATTGCTTTATACAATAAACGCAACAATAATATTTCAGTCGGTTCCAAGTGTAAAATGGATTGCTACTAATTATGCTGTTCTTATTATTAAGTTGAATAAAGAATTGCGACACATGTAACGTAGTTTTCGGAATGGCTCATTGAAATCTTCAATTGCTTATCGCCGCTTAAGTAATTTTTTAACGAACCGTAGAATTTTACTTTCGGCAGTCCGTTTACTTCGTTAAAGATTTCCACATCCTGCCAGCTGTAAACCTTATCTGTGTCTGAAGAGAGCGCTTTGTAAATTGCTTCTTTAGCTGCAAAGCGCGCTGCAAGATGCTGGTATTTATTTTTTCGTGAAAGACAATAATCAATTTCCGATTGAGTGTAAATTTTTTTTAAGAACGCATCGCCAAATTCATCAACACTTTGCTTGATACGTTCTATTTCTATAATATCTATGCCTATACCAAGAATCATTTTAAAATCCTGCTGCTTTTCCAAAACCGCGCACATCAGTAGCGCCGTAAAAGATATTTGTTTTAGAGTCTATTAAAATTCCTTCAACGCGCCCAAGCAATCTTTCAAAGCCGAATTTATGCCCGCGTGAAATTAAATTTTTCTTTGCATCTTCCGATAAACCAAACGGCTCGCAATAAATTTCATCTGGCAGCCATTGATGATGAATTCTCGGTGCTGCGACCGCGTCATAAATGTTCATATCAAAGTCCAACACATTCAAAATTACCTGCATCACAGAAGTAATAATCGTTGAACCGCCGGGCGAACCGAGAACCATAAATGGTTTGTCAACATTCCCAGAAGGGTTCCCGACTGGTCGGGACAAAATAATTGTTGGGGTCATCGAGCTTAACATTCTCTTTTTAGGTTGAATTGAATTTGCTTCACTGCCAATTAGTCCAAATTGATTCGGCGCACCGGGTTTTGCGCTGAAGTCATCCATCTCATTGTTTAACAAAAACCCAAGACCTTCTACTACAATTTTATTTCCATATGCTCCATTGATAGTATAAGTTGTGCTTACAGCGTTACCAAATTGATCGGCAACAGAGTAATGAGTTGTTTCCATATTTTCATGGCAGTTTGGGCTGCCGGCTTTAATTTCTTCCGAAAGTGCTGCATTTTCTTTTATCATTTTTTTGATTTTGTTCGCGTATGTTTTTGATATCAGAAAATCAGTTGGAACATTGTGAAAATCTGGGTCTCCCATATGCTCTGCACGGTCAGCGTAAACGTATTTTATAATTTCAACAAACGTGTGAAGATATTCCGAGTTATTCCAACTTTCTTTATGAAAAGAATAATTTTCCAAAACGTTCAGCGCTTCAATCAAACAAATTCCGCCTGAAGATGGCGGCGCCATTGAAATTATTTTATAACCGCGATAAGTTCCCTCAACTGGTTTCCGCTCAATTACTTTATATTCTTCCAAATCTTTTTGAGTAAACAATCCGCCATTCTTTTTAGACTCGTCAATAAATTTCTTTCCTACTTCGCCTTTATAAAAAACATTTTTTCCTTTATCGCGGATAAGTTTTAAAGTATTTGCCAAATCTTTCTGAATGAAAAGATCGCCTTCGTCAAACTTCTTTCCATTCTTCGTAAAGATCTTTTTAGATGATTCTATCTTCATAAAATCATCGTAAAAATTATTGATAGACTCCGCCAATTTATAACTAAGTACAAAACCATTTTCGGCTAAATCAATTGCCAGTTGAATTACATTTTTCAGTTTCATCGTTCCATATTTTTCGAGAGCGTAAATTAAACCCGCCACCGTTCCCGGCACCCCCGAAGAAGTCCAACCGGATTGGCTCAACGCGGGTATAAAATTTCCAAGACTATCTAAATACATTTTTTCGTTTGCGGCAAGCGGAGCAGTTTCGCGAAAGTCAAGCGTAGTGCTTGTTCCGTCAGCAAGATGAATAACCATAAAACCGCCGCCGCCGATATTTCCTGCAGCAGGATAAGTTACAGCGAGAGCAAAACCAACAGCAACAGCAGCATCCACAGCATTTCCGCCTCTTTTCAAAATTTCAACGCCAATTTCAGACGCAAGATCACTTGCAGTTACAACCATTCCATGTTTAGCACGAACTGGATTTCCGGCAGATGAAATTGCGCTTGTTCCAAAAAAGAAAACAGAAATTACAATGAGAAAATATTTAGAAAAGTTTAATATGCGCTTCAACATTTATACCTTCTGCTTTAAGCTGCTCGATCAAAAGTTTTGTGAGTTCCTTTACTTGTTGAATAGACATTTTGAGATCGTTCATCAAATCGGGGTCGTTCAGCAACCTGCCAAGATTGTTTTGGCTTTTATCAGTCTGCTCCATAAAGGCATTCACTTTATTCAAAAGTTCTTTTGACGTTTTCAGCGCATCATGAACTGCTGTAATTGTTTGAGAGATAGAATCGCGGTTTGTTTTTACCAGATCGTTTATGTTAGCAGCAAGTTCGTTTCCACTCTTAAGCAGTTTGCCAATCTCGGTGCTATTGTTTTTTAAAAGTGTATTGAGATTTTCTGTAAACAGTGTAAGATTTGATACTACGATTTTTAGTTCATTAGTAAATTTGGGATCGCCTATAGTTTGGTTAAGCAGATTGAGAGAAACCTTTACATCACGAATGACATCAACAAGATCGTTTTGCACTGTGCCGAGCATAGCCATAGCAGTAGCAATATCGCCCACAAATACGCCCTGCTGAAGTTTTTTATAATCCAAATCGTTTGCTGCTATGCCTGGGTAAACTTCCACTTTCTTTCCTCCCATCAAATCGAGCATCATCACAGAGAACGCTGCGTCCTCTTTCAATAAAACATCAGAATCAAGGTCCAACAACGTGATTACTTTACTCCCTTTAATTGTAATATTATCCACGTAACCTTTGCGGACACCGTTAATATGAACTGGGTCGCCAATTTCAAGTCCGGAAACTGAACTGAACTCAACTAATAATTCTTTTCTATTGGCGTTAACAGTAATATTTTTTGCCCATCCAAAAACCCAAAGGAAAATAATTATACCAGCTAAGACGGTTATACCGACTTTAATTTCAGTTTTTCTTTGATCTTTCATAGCGTGTTAAAAATATTTTTAAGTTGTAAAAATCGAGCGAATCAATTTTGCCATCGTGAATAAAAAATCTCGCTTCATCCATAACATCTTGCAATCTTGTCATGGCAGAATCAAACGGCATGTTATTGTTCCTTTTGAAGAATTCTTGTATTTCAACTACAAGCGAATCTTTATAAACGGAAGCTTTAACGTCTTTTAATTTTTTGTCAAGTTGAAACATAGCAAGATCGGCAATTTTATCTTTCGAAAATTCTTTAAGGAAATTACCTTTATATTTAACAATATAAACAACCACGCCGACCAAGATGGTGAAGAGAAGAAGAGCGGTTAGAAAACATCCTTTTTTCATTCTTCACCTTCAGATGTAATCCTTTCAACCAGCACTTTATTTATTCTTTTATTCACAACTTCTTTTACGGTAAACTTATAATTATCGTGAATAAAATGAAAACCCTGCGGCGGAATGATGCCGGCATAATTCAAAATAAAACCGCCGACCGTATCATAATCATCATTTTCAGAAGAAAAATCATGCTCAAGCAGTTCATTGAGAAGATCAATTGAAGTTTTTCCGAGTACAAGAAAACTGTTCTCATTCAATTTCACAATTTCAGATTCTTCTTTATCATATTCATCGCGTATTTCGCCAACAATTTCTTCAAGTACGTCTTCAAGCGAAATTAAACCAGCTGTCCCTCCATATTCATCAACAACAATTCCAAGATGCATCTTCTTTTCTTGAAAGTCGCGAAGCAGATCATTTATCATTTTAGTTTCGGGGACAAAGAAGGGTTGGCGCGCTATTTTTCTAAATGAAAGAGTTTTTCTTAATTCCGGATTTTTCAGATATGGAAGAAGATCCTTCGCAAAGATTATTCCTAATATATTATCGAGGCTATTTTCATAAAGAGGAATTCTACTGTGTCCAGAACTGTTGATAATGTTCATCAATTCGTCAAATGAATCATCGACAGAAACTGCAGAAATATCTACACGCGGAGTCATTACCTCGCGCGCTGTTACTGTTTTGAAGGATACAATTCCATGAATCAGTTCATGTTCGCCTTCTTTGATTGTACCTTTCTCAATTCCAAGGTCTGCAAGATCTGTTATCTCATTTTCATTCAGAGCAGTTTTGGATTTTCTGAAATCGAACTTCTTTGTCATTGTGCCTAATAGAGCAGTTAATATCTTTGAGACAGGATAAAAAATTATTCCTATCCAATAGAGAGGAACAGCAACAATTTTTGCAAATTGTTCAGGATATTTGTTTGCCCAAAGCTTCGGCGTTATTTCGCTGATAATTAGAATAAGTATAGTAAGCATAATAATTTGGACAAATAGCGCAAGCTCTACGGAGATGTTAAAAACCTGCGCTGTTTCCAAAGCAATCAAAACAGCAATAATAGAAGCGGCAACACTAACAATTGTATTGCCTAATAAAATTGTAACAAGTAACAGTCTCGGGTTATCTAATAATAATTGAAGATAACCGCCGATAATTCGATGCTTTTTTTTGAAACCGCGTATTTTCTTTTTGTTGAATGAAAAAAGCGCAACCTCGGCACCTGAAAAAAAAGCTGATAATAGTAAACAGATTATTAGAAGAATAATTTTAATTTCCCAGCCAACTTCCAATTATAATAAAGTCCTACGTTGTTCAACATAATAATTAGAATGGAAGATCATCATCCACAGCCGCTGTATCAGCTGCCTCTGTATCGAAGCTATTTTTCTCAGAAGAATAACTTTCTCCTCCGCTTTCTCTTCCTTCAAGCGGAATTAGTTTTTCAGAGATGATTTCTGAAATATACTTTTTAACTCCTTCTTTATCCGTATAATCTCGTTTCGAAATTCTTCCTTCGACATAAAATTTTTTCCCTTTCTTCAGAGCTTCTTTGTAAAAGTCAGGTAAATTATAAGAAACAACATTATGCCAAGTTGTTTCATTTACCCAATTGCCGTCTTTTCCTTTGTAGCCGCGTGATGTAGCAATTGAAAATGTTGTAACGGAAAGATTGTTGGTTGTAAATCGGTTCTCAGCGTCATTACCAAGATTGCCGATCAACATAACTTTGTTTAACGAAAAAGCCATAATGCCCCTTTGTTTGTTTATGGTTGTTTGTTATTATAAATTTATCATAAATAAAAGTAATAAACCAACATAGATGACCGCCAAGCAGGTAACTATGAAAATATGCAAAATCGTACCATGTTTTATTCAGCAGTTATTATAAAAGCATCCTTAAAGTTTGGAATTTGCCAAAGTGTGTTACGCGCTTTCTCGGCTTCTTCTCTTGCAGCAAAAGGAGGAAGTTGTACGACGTAAAGTTGAACTTGATCGCTGAAGAAAATGCTCATCACAAAGTCAATTTTATTTTGATTTTCTTTAATGAATGACTGAGCTCTTTCTTTAGAAGTAAACGCTCCAACTTGAACAATAAATTTTTTTACACTTCTCTGTTCTTCTTCAGCAGTCGGTTTATTTACTGATAGCTCAACTTTTTTCGGCATAGGCAGTTCAACCGCTGAAGTATCCACTTTTTCAACATCATCAAAAATATAAACCTCAGGTTCTTTCTGTTGAATCTGCTTAGTTGTTTCTTCAGAAGAAGCGCATGCAGAAAAAAATGTTATTAAAATAATCAATAAGTAATTGCTGATTCTCACTTGTGCACCTATTAAAAATAAAAAGGGATGACAATTGTCATCCCTAATTTACTAAAACAATACATTTTCCAAACTGCCAGGCGGAATTATTGGTATTCCGTATTTGCTCATTCGAACTTCTTTAGATAAGACAATACTTCCTGGAACAGTAGAAACATTTATCAACGGAATGCTTGAACCAAACTTAGAATTGATCACTTTTATAAATTCGTTAGCCACAACGGCATAACCAGCGCTTGTTGGGTGAACGCCGTCTAAACTGAAAAGTCCGCCTGTAGCAAATTCAGTAGTAAGGAACAACCCGTTAACAGACAATCCGTTTTTTGCAACTGCATTAAAAAAATTATTAAAATCTACTAAAGCAAATCCTTTGGCGGTTGCTGCATTTTGAATTACAGTATTATATGCTGTTGTTGCGGCGGTAACTTTTACAATTTCATCTTTATCAAGAACTACCGAATTTGGTAAAGGTCTAGTTGGAGATAATCCAACTCCTGTTGGAAGACCGTTAGCATCCAGCAAAGCAAAAGATGCCGGTAATGTTAATAAATCTTGTCCCGGCGCTAAAGCTCTAACACCAGTAGTTGTTTGCCCGTAAAGAGTAATTATGGCGCCTGATGAAGGGTCTTTAAGAGCCGGAGGAACAGTAGTAAAATAAGGAATAGATGTAACCGAAGGAATATTAGCAACAATGACTTTTGTTTTTAACGAGGCAAGACTATCTGCAAGCTGATTATACATAAGAGTAAAAAGAGCAGCATCAGTTATTGGCGCGGTTCCGCCAGTAGTTGCATAACCAAGAACATCATTATTACCAATCCAGCAGCTTAGAAGAGTTGGTTGTTGAAGTTTGGCTTGTCTGAATGCAGACCCCCTTCCCCGCAGTATAATATCAAATAATTGATTTATCGAACCGCCTCTTGCCGAATAAGAATTAGCGCTTGACGTAGCGTTTAATATATCAAATAGAAATGCGCCTGGAACTCCAAGATTATTGTAAGGCGCAGGATAATTTAAATTAGTCGGCTCGCCTTTATTGGGATTTACTTTTAAAGCAAAAGGAGTTAGCGAAGCGACCTCTACTCTACCACCTGAACCTGGGTCGCTCATAAATGCTTGTTCATACTTTGCGCCAAATAATTTAGCAATTTGAGCTCCATACGAATACAACTGAGCGCTCTGATATAAAGAACTAGATTGATAACCGGCGGTTAAACTATTTCCAAGTGTAACAAATCTTTCAAAGCTAACGGTACCCATATTTGGCGGTGCAGGGGCGTTGAGTTCGCTTCTATCTTCACATCCAATAAAAACAGTTAGTGAGAGCAACAGTGAAGCAGTTAGTAATTTATATATACTTTTCATTTTCTAACATCTCCTTCTTAAAAATTGTACGAAATGTTGAAACCAAATAATTGCGCAGATGAATTATAGGTGCCGTTAAATGGCGCTTTTCCACCTGTATTACTCACTTCAGAATTGGTAATAGTTCTTTCGCTAAATCTTAAAAATAAATAAGCGACATCTATAGAAAGATTTTGAGTCAACTTGTAACCAAAACCAATATTAAAACCAATTCTATCTGCGTCTGGTAGTGTCGGTTCAACAAGTTCGTCTTTTACGGGATTTCGGTCGTAAAATAAACCGCCCCTTATATCAAAATCCGATAAAAGATTATATTCAGCCCCCAAACGAACAATGTATGTATTCTGGTAATCTCTAATTGTAGACAGATCAGCAACATTTGGATCAACAAAATCAACTACTAATTTGTCGTAACTTGACCAGCCAACGTACTGGAAATCCGCCGTGAAAGTAAATTGTTCTATTGGTGTGTAAGCTGCGCCAAATGTAATATTAAGAGGAGTTGTAAGAGAAGATTTGATTTTTCCTTTCGGCAATAAATTTTGAAACTGAGCAGGACCAGTTCCTGAAGCGTCGCCTTCAAAATCAAAAGTTGATTGGCTTTTTACAGAAAGACCTAATGATAATTGTGAAAGCGGCTTATATAAAACTCCGCCGGAAAAACCCCAAGCAGTTGCATCTCCTTTGAGACTAACTTTTGCTTCTCCCAAAAAAGGAAAAAGCGAAGTTTTTCTTATTATTGTAACATCGCCAGTGGCAAAAGAAAAACCCGCGCTTATAGAGAGTTCTTCATTTATTTTATAAGCAACAACAGGTGTAAAGAAGAATGTTCTTATTTCTGTATCTACGGCAAGGTACCTGCCAACCCAGTTCTCTTCCCACTTTGTTCCTAAACCATAGGGGTTATTTACGGATAACCCAATGTAAAAATCATCATTGATCTGGTAAGCAGCATAAAAGTTGATTGGAGTAAAAAGTTGTTTCTCCATTTTATATTCATCTATTAGGGGACTTGGCCCCCTAAAAGAAGCGCTTGGCAAAATGAGTGTTGTTCCTGCTAATAAATTAAATCCTTTAAGCTGAGTAATACCAGCAGGATTGAAATAAAGAGCCGATGGATCATTTGCCAGTCCGGTAAAAGCGCCAGCCATAGCCATTGCTCTTGCACCGTGTTCATTTATCTGAAAACCGCCCCCATAAATTTTTGCTGTAAAGAAAATGATGAAGACTGATAGTCCTATTTTCTTGAACATTAACCCTCCAGTTCTGAATGTTGTAATAGTTTCTTTTTTTTAAAAAAAGGGATGATAAAATTATCATCCCTTAGTTAAAAGAACTTTTCTTAGAAACTAAATGAGAAATTAAACCCGAATAAGTTAGTAGAATTCTCATATTTACCGTTGAAAGGAAGAGTTGAATCTTTTACTTCGTTGCTAAATGAAATGAATTGATAAGCGGCATCAACACGGATATTTTCAGTAAGATTATATCCAACCCCAGCAGTAAATTCATGACGGTCAGCGCCAGGCAGAGAAGGATCCATTGTTTTTGTAGGAATTGGAGAGCCGTCAAATACATAACCTGCTCTTAATGCAAGCGCATCCATTCTATATTCTCCGCCAAGTCTGAATGTTAAAGAATTTTTCCAGTCTTTTACTGTCTTTGCATCAGCCCAAGCTGCGGTATTTTTTGCAAAGTCAACTGCTAATTCTTTGTAACTATCCCATCCAACATATTGAAGATCAGCATTAAGAGTTAAATCTTCTGTAGCATTATAAGAAAGACCAGCACGCAGATCATAAGGCATTGTTAATTTTGCTATACCAGTTCCGTTAGGGAATAAATCAGAATGCCCTACAGGAAAGCCGGTCGGCTTAGCTGGTAATCCTGTAAAAGTTAAATCTCCATTGAATTCAATCTCTGCAGAATGACGATAAGAAAAACCGAGTGATAAATCATTATTGAGTTTAAAGAGTAACCCAAGGTTAAATGTATAAGCTGCATTACCATCACCTTCCAAATTAACGCCTACATTATTAGCAGCAGGCAAAGAGACTCCAGGGGCTAAGGGAATAGGAGGAATGTTAACCACACGATAAAATTGAACATTAGAAATAATATAGCTAAATCCTGCGCCTATTGAGAGTTTATCAGAAATTTGATAAGCAACTGTAGGATTGATGTAGAATGTTCTCAATTCAGTTTTTACTGCGAGCGCTCTTCCAACCCAAGTAGCAGGCCATTCGGAACCAAGACCATAAGGATTGTAAACACCAATACCGAATGACAATCCATTATCCATTCCATAAACTCCGTAAATATTTATTGGAGTGAATGTCTTGGCAACAGTAGTAGATTTAGTAGTTAGCGGAGTAGGTCCGGTAAAATCTACTGTAGGCATAATAAGGGTTGTCCCAGCCATAAGTTTCAAACCCTTAGTATTTGTTAAGCCAGCGGCATTGAAATAAATGGCAGATGCATCTGATGCCATTCCAACAAAAGCATGACCCATACCCATAGCCCTCGCATTTTGGGTACCGGTTAGAAAGCCACCTGCGTAAATAGAACCAGTTAAAATTACGCAAGCAAAAACTAAAGTAAGTAATTTCTTCACACAACCTCCTTTTGTTTAGTGAAATTTCGTGTAAAATATAAGTAATTGTATTCTAAAAGCAAATAAGATTTATTATTCGATAGTAAGAATTATTGCATCTTTTTCTATCGACTGCCCCTCGCGAAAAAAAATATTTTTAACCCTACCGCTTGCCGGAGATCGAAGTTCATTCTCCATTTTCATAGCTTCCAGAAGCAAAAGCGGCTCTCCTAACGAAACTTGATCTCCTATTCCCTTCTTTAATTTTAAAAGCAGTCCGGGCATAGGCGCTTTAACGTCGGAATGGTGTCTGATTTTGCTCTTCTTTTTTTGAAGCTCGATGACAGTTTCTTCCAATTGAGTTCGAATGATTGTTTCGAAATAAAAACCATCGATCAAAAATCCGTACTTATCTCTATCGAGTTTATTAGCAATAACTTCAAAAACAGAATTTCCAAATCGAATTAGATAAAAGTTGTTACTGATCTGAGAAATTTCGGTTTCAACTTTTTTATCGCCGATTTCAACGCTGCTATTCTCGCTAACTTTAACAGTATGTTTTCGATAGTTAATTGTTATTACAAACTCAGTCATACTGCTGCTTACGCCATTGATTATTGTTAGTTATTTGGTTGTTAGATAAAGTTGTTCCTCGTTCTTGAAGTTTTAATAACGCTCCAAGAACAGCGGCTATTTCTTCTGCATCATTTGTAGAACCATCTTTCCATTTACCGGGCAGCAGCGGAAAGAATTCATTTTCAAGAAAGTTGATATCAAATGTTCCGTCTAAAAAAGTTTTTTGTTTGAGCATCCAAGTGAACGATGGTGTGTTTGTAATTACGCCGCTTATTTGATACTCGCTCAAAGCGCGCATGATTCGAACAATAGCTTCATCGCGGTCGATTCCCCATGCAATTACTTTGGCAAGCATAGAATCGTAGTAAATTGAAACTTGGCT
Organism: Melioribacter sp.; assembly: GCA_020723965.1. Lineage (GTDB taxonomy): Bacteria > Bacteroidota > Ignavibacteria > Ignavibacteriales > Melioribacteraceae > DYHW01. The sequence goes on from DYHW01000003.1 coordinate 137,958, forward strand.
CATAAGATCAATTCCGTAGTCTATTCTAATGCCTGGCCCCGAAGTTAGTTTATGATGAATAATTTTACCTGTCGATGGGGCAAAATTGTTATCCACATCTTCCGCATAAATTCTACACTCTATGGCATGCCCGTGTATTTTTAAATCTTCCTGCTTTAGAGTAAGTCTTTCACAGGAAGCAATTTTGATCTGCAGCTTAACAATATCAACGCCAGTGATCATCTCTGTAACAGGGTGCTCTACTTGAAGGCGCGTATTCATCTCCAAAAAATAAAAATCTTTCTTCTTGTCCATCAAGAATTCAATTGTGCCCGCGTTATAATAAGAACACGCTTTGGCGGCATTAACTGCCGCTGTTGTAATTTTTTTTCTTGTAGAATCATCAACAGAAATTGAGGGGGCTTCTTCGATAACTTTTTGATGCCGCCGTTGAATGGAGCATTCCCGCTCGAAGAGATGGATGTAATTTCCAAATTTATCAGCAAGAATTTGCACTTCGATATGTTTCGGGTTCTCGATGAATTTTTCAAGATATACATCATCATTCCCAAATGCTTTTAATGCTTCATTCTTAGCTTGACTGTAAGAAGATTCAAAATCATCTTCATTTAAAATTTTCCTCATTCCTTTACCGCCGCCGCCAGCCGCCGCTTTAAGCATAACCGGGTAACCAATTTCTGCGGCTGATTTTTTCCCTTCTTCAACGTTTTTTATCGGTTCGGTGGTGCCGGGCACAATTGGAACGTTGTGAGATTTCATCAATCTTCTTGCAGAAGTTTTTTCACCCATCATCTTAACAGATTGTGAAGAGGGCCCGATAAAAGTAATTCCTGCTTCTTCAACCATTCGTATGAACTCGGAATTCTCAGATAAAAATCCGTAACCCGGATGAATAGCATCAGCGCCTATTTTTTTTGCGAGATCTATTATTTTTTCTTTGTTAAGATATGATTCATTTGCTGGAGAAGGACCAATAAAATATGCTTCATCTGCTCTTCGAACGTGAAGCGCATTTTTATCAGCTTCAGAATAAATTGCAACAGAAATAATATCAAGCTCACTGCATGCTTTTATTATTCTGTTAGCAATTTCTCCACGGTTAGCAATTAGAATCTTTTTAAACATTGTCTCTACTTGAATTCAACAATTGTAATTCCCTCGCCCCCGTATTCGATATTTGCAAAAAAATAATTTTTAATCGAGTGATTATTTCTAAGAATTCCATGAACAAGCTGCTTTAGTGCTCCAGTTCCTTTTCCGTGAAGAATTTCAACTCGATCAACTCCAATCATATTTGCATTATCTAAAAATTTTATTATCTCAAATTCTGCTTCATCGGCTCGTTTGCCTCTAATATCTAAGCGGAAATTTATCTGCCGGTTTTCAACATCATATTTTTTTTTAATAGTACTTTCTGCTTCCGACTTTTTCGAAGGTATAAGATCGCTGAACTTAGTTTTTATTTTTAACGACCCGACTGAGATAACTGCTTTATCTTTTGAAAGATCTATCTCCTCGATAATACCGGCAGAGTTTGTATTTTTGATAAGAACATAATTTCCAACATATAATTTTTTTCTCTCAATATTTTCAACTTTTTTAGGAATTATTTTTTCAGCTTCTGTTTTTATCTGTTCTATTTTTTCTTTTTCGCTTTTGATCACTTCTTTCTTAGCTTGCGATTCGCGAATGTTCTTAATTGCATCTTCAATTTTCTTGTTAACATCTTTTAAGTAAAATTGTGCTTTTTCTTTTGCCTCTGAAAGTATTTCGGTCTTTTGCTTTTCTAACTTTTCAATTTTTTCTTGATAGAGATTTGTTAATCCTTTTAATCTTGTGTTCTCAATTTCCAATTTGTTCAACTGCTCTCGCAGTTCTTGAGACTTTTTTTCAAGACTAACAAGAAACTCTTCGATTTTTGTTTTATCCGTATCAAGAAATTTCTTAGACAGATTGATAAATTCATTTTCAAAACCGATGCGGTGAGCAACTTCAAAAGCATAGCTCGAACCCGGGATACCTTGGTTGAATCTATAAGTCGGTTTGAGCTCAAGAGAATCAAATTCCATTGAAGCGTTTTGAAAACCATTTAATTGATTTGCCATTATTTTCAAACTGCCGTGATGAGTAGTAGCCAAAACGTAGGAGCCTTTATCACGCAACGTTATCAACACACCAGCAGCAATTGCAGAACCTTCTGCCGGGTCAGTACCGGTTCCAATTTCATCTAACAATATTAACGTGTTATCATCAGCGCTTTCAATAATTTTTTTAATGTTTGTTAAGTGAGAACTGAAAGTACTTAGATCATCTTCTATCGATTGAGCATCGCCAATATCAACTAAGACATTTTCAAAGAAATGAAAATTGGAATCAGGGTCAGCCGGAATTGGAATTCCCGCCTGCGCAAGACAAACTAAAAGTCCCGTTGTTTTTAATGATACTGTTTTCCCACCTGCATTAGGGCCAGTAATTAAAATTATCTTTTCAGTATCAATATTTAAGTTCATCGGAACAGTGTTTACATGCCCAATTCTTTTTATCAAAATCGGATGACGCGCGTTGATAATAGTAAAAGGTTTTCGGTTATCAAATGTTGGATGCGCTCCTATTATTTCGATCGAATACTTTGCGCGTGCAAAAATTGAATCTAGCATTGCAATTGCATTAAGAGAGTTTTTTAATTGAATACTATGCGCGCTTATTTTTTCGGTTAACATCTTTAATATTTTTTCTATTTCGCGTTTCTCTGCAAAACCAAGAGAAAGAATTTCGTTATTGAGTTCGAGCGTTTCTTCCGGTTCGATATAAACAGTAAGCCCGCTTGATGATTCAGAGTGGACAAAACCGCGGACGTGCCGTTTGTGTTCTGCTTTAATTGGCAATACTATCCTGCCATCTCGTTGAGTTACAAATTCTTCTTGAACAAGATATGCATCACTTAACTGTCTTAAGAGCTTCTGAACAAGTTTTTGCAGCGATAATTCTTTTTCTCTAATTTCAATTCTAATCTCGCGCAGTTTTGTGCTTGCATTGTCTTTCACTTCACCATTATCATCGAATATTTTACTAATGTGATGTTCAAAAACCTTATCTACAAATAGTTGGTCCAACAATACTTGAAGATATAATTCGGTGCTCTCTTTTTGTTTTAAAAATTGATATAGTTTACGCGATAGCTCTGCAAGTTTTAGCACATAAAGAATTTGTTGAGAAGTGAGAACCGCTCCTTCAATACAACTGCGCGATAAAGTTTCAGAAAGATCAGGCAAATATTCTAAAGGAGGATAGTCGTTTTTAATCAGAATTTCTTTTGCTTCATGAACTTGCAGGTTTTCTCGAATAGCAACTTCTTCAAAATTAAAAGGGAGTAAATTTCTCACAAGAATTTTCCCGTTCTCTGTAGAACAATACTTTTCTACTGCCGCTATTACTTTGAAGTATTCTAATTTTTCTAAAACGTCTTGTGGTATCATTTCTTTAATTGCAGAGTATCAGTTTGTGAACCGGTGCCTATATCTTTATTTTCAATATATTCTTTTATGAAGTCTGATGCTTTCGAACGGTGTCCAATTATAAGATCGATCGAGTTTGGAATAAGATCTAACACTTTGTTGTAAAAAAAAGAATTCTGCCTTTCATTCAAACCAGGAAAGCCGAAAATATTAAGGAATAAAAAAATTGCGCTCATAAAAAATATTATTTGTACAGAGCCAATTACTCCGCCTAAAAATTGATTGATGAAGCGATTCACTTTATCGAGCGGATGAACAATGCGTTTTATGATTGAAGCGATAAAAATAACGAATAGAAAAATTGCAATGCCTGCAATAAGTACCGAAAGATAGTCATCATTGTTAAAAAAAGGAGAAATATATTTACCAAGCAAGTCTGAAAATTCAAAAGCTAAAACAATACCTGCAATAAGACCAATCAAACCGATAATTTTGCGCACTAGACCATCTTTGAAACCAAGAAGAAAACCGATCAATACAACAGCTAAAATAATATAATCTAAGTAATTCAATTACCACTCAACAATTTTTCAACTATATCACGTACAACTTTCCCGTCCGCTTTTCCTTTCAAAGCTTTAGAGGCGGCGGGCATTAGTTTAGAAAAATCATCTTTAGTTTTGGCGTCAATTTCAGACGCTATCTTTTTTACTTCATCTAAAATTTCTTCTTTCGTAAGTTGTGGTGGTAAAAATTTTTCAATTATTTTTAATTCGGAATCTTCCTTTTCTGCGAGGTCGCTTCTATTTGCTGCTCTGTACTGCTCAGCAGCTTCTTTACGTTTTTTAGCGGCGCCGGTTAATATTTTTATGCTCTCCTCGTCGTTCAATTCTTTACCAGAACCGCTCTTTTCAAATTCCAAAATTAAAGCGCGTATCGAACGAATCGTTTCCAGCCGAAGTTTATCACCGGATCTCATTGCATCTTTTAGTTCTTGGTTGATCTTCTCTCTTAGATTCATTAGATCCTCAAAAAAAAAAGGCAGGCCATTTCATAAATAACCTGCCTTTACTGTTAAACTGAAAAAAACTTATACTTTGAGCATTGAAGAATAGTTAATTCTTAAACAGGATGCTTTTCGTAACTCTTGCTGTATATCTGTTACAACTCCCATATCAGAGTTCTTATCTATACGTAAAGAGACAATAACATTAGGCAGTTGAACTCTTTTTGCATACATAATTTTTTGAATCTGGTCTAATAAAACAATAGAATCATTCACCTGAATTCTACCGTCTTTACCAACCCAAATATATGAGACTAATCTTTTGTTCTCGATCTTTTCAATTGCTTTAGCTTCAGGCAGTTTGAAACTAACAAGAACATCAACTTCACGTAAAGTTGTTGTAACCATGAAGAATAACAAAAGCATAAAAACTATATCAGGCAGTGAAGCCGTTGGTATTTGCTGCTTTGTTGCAGCTCTTTTCTTTTGAAATTTCATTCAATTTACCTCAGATTACTTTTTAATTGTTTCAGGTTCTGCAATACTGATCGTTATAGGAATCTTCTCTTTGATCTCTTTCATCTCATCGCTTTTATCACTAATATCAATCAATCTTTTTCCGTAACGATCTCTAGCATATTCTTCTCTAACTTGAAAATATGCTTCTTTAACCTGATCAAGCGCTTGAATATAGAGGTTGTAATTTGTTTTTCTATCCGTCTTTACTGAAACAACAAGCTTCTTATTAGCTGGTTCGTTAATTTTACTTATTATTCTTGGTTTTAATGTTTTTGAAATTTGCGGAATCGCAATGATCTCATTATTTAAGAGCACATCGCCATTTTCGTTGATCAAAAGAGCCGCCAAGCGGTCTTTAGAAATTGGAACGGTCTTTTGTTCAGATGGCGGAACAAATTCCGGCAAAGTTAAACCAATACCTGTATCAACATCAATAACAGTCGATACAAGAAAGAATAATAAAAGCAAGAATGAGATATCTGCCATTGAGCTTGTAGGAATTACTGGTTCCGGCTTTTCTTTCTTTTTAATCTTAACCATGTTTTAGACTCAGAAAATTTTAGAATTATAAAAATATTATTTCTTTTTCATTTCATAAAGCGTATCAATCAATTCGATTGAGCTTTCTTCCATATCAGCAATAATTCTATCAATTCTTGAAACGAAGTAATTGTAGAAAACTTGAAGAAGCATAGCAACGATAAGACCAAAAAGAGTTGTCAGCAAAGCAACAGAAATACCGCCTGCAACAATTGAAGGAGAAATTTGCGCAGCTTCTTTAATAGCATCGAAAGCTTGGATCATACCTTGTACGGTTCCGGTAAAACCTAACATCGGAGCAACAGATATAAATGTAGAAATCCAAATTAAACCTCTTTCCAAGAAACCCATCTCAATTGCGCCGTAAGCCATAATTGCTTTTTCAGAAGCTTCTAAACCTTCGTCAGCTCTTAATAAACCAGCATGAAATACTGAAGCGATTGCTCCTCTAGAATTTTCGCAAAGTTTAATGGCTTCTGGAACGCCCCCTTTTTCTAAAGCTGCTTTCACCTGAAGTACGAATTTTTTTGTGTTAACTGTAGCTCTTGTAAGCGCCCAAAATCTTTCAATGGTAAAACCAAGACCAAGTACTAAAGAGATAAGAATAGGCCACATGAAACCGCCGCCTTCAATAAACTTTTGCTGTAAATAGCTTATAAAGCTTTGTTCTTGAACTTGAGCTAAAACGAAGGATAAAAATCCAGTGATCTCTGTAATCTGCATGAGAGACAACCTCCAATATTATTTTAATTGATAAATAATTTCGAAATTTGACATTTTGTTCAAAATGAGTGTGCAAACATTAACTATTTGAGCAAAAAAAGTCAACTAATAATTTCATGTGCAACAAATTTCATAAAATTATACTGTAAATATAATATTATAACGGCAAATATGATAAGCTGATAGAAACAAAGATTAGTAGAATTCAAAATTGTCATATTAAAATAAGCTAATAGTAGCTATTGCTCATTCCAAGATCACGCCTATAAAGAAACTCTTATAAATTAACTGTAGATTAAAAAATTTATAACGAACATTGTAGTAAAAGGAAAAAACAAAGAAGAAAAACGGAAACGATTAGAAATTTTGTTATAATCAAATACAAAATTATTTTTTATTGTAGGCGGCTATTTAATTTAGCTCATCTCAATTTTAGTTATGATCTAAGAATAAAATTCTAATTTTTTCTTTCAATAACAAAATTTACAAGAGAATCTAGAGCAATCTTAGAATCTGACTTACCAAAAGATTGAAGATTATTTAATGCTTTTTGAGAATAATCAAGAGCAACTTTTTCGGCATAAAATATTCCGTCATATTTTTGGACGAACTTGATAACACTATTTACATCAACTTTTTTAGCGCCGCTTTTAATTGATTTTATTATTGATTTGGATTCTTCTGTTGGAGCAGTTTTGAGAGCAAAAATTAAAGGAAGGGTTAATTTTTTTTCTCTTATATCTCCGCCGAGCTGTTTACCAAATATTTTTTTAGTTCCAATGAAATCTAGTATATCATCACGTATTTGAAAAGCAATGCCAAGATTTTCTCCAAATTCTTTCATAGCTTGAATTAGTGACGCATCATCTGTGGCTGCACGAGCGCCAATTTCACAACAGGTTGAAAATAATGATGCGGTTTTATCTGAAATAATTCTGAAATAAGTCTCCTCGTCATTATCAAGTTTTCTTGTTTTGCTTATTTGAAGAAGTTCTCCTTCGGACATCCGCTTCACAGTACTAGTTATGACACGGAGAAAGTCAAAATCAGTTCCATCAACTGCAAGCATCAACCCTTTAGCAAGAAGATAATCGCCCATTAAAACTGCCACTTTGTTTTTCCAAACATAGTTGATCGAAGGAAAACCACGCCTGGTTTCTGCGCTGTCAACAACATCATCATGAACTAATGTAGCTGTGTGAAGCAGTTCAACTAAAATTGCGCCTCGATAACTTCGATCGCTAATTCCGCCGCATACATTGCTTGCTAAAAGAACAAGTAAAGGACGAATCTTTTTTCCTTTTTGTTTGAGAATGTAGCGTGTAATTAAATCTACAAGCGCAATATTTGAACTCAACGATTTTTTGAAAAGTTCGTTAAACTGTTTGAGTTCAGATTCGATCGGATGAGTAATTTCAGTAAGCGATTTTATATTCAAGATTTTTTTTGGAATATTTTTGATACCAAAATACTTATTTCATATAAGAAAACCAATGGAATGGCAAGAAGCATTTGCGAAACAGGATCTGTTCCGGGAGTTAATATTGCAGAAAGAATTAAAATGGTTACAATTGCATGACGGCGGTATTTTCGCATCAATGTTGGCGTCAAGATTCCGATTGTTGAGAGAAAAAATGAAAGCATAGGCAATTCAAAAACTAGTCCTGCGCCAAGTATAACACTGAGTATGACCGAAAAATATTCATCAATAGAAAAATTGTTTACAATAGCAGCAGATCCAAAACTGGCTGCAAATTTTAGTGTTAGCGGCAGCATTATAAAGTAGGCAAATATTACACCGCTTAAAAAACAAACTGAAGTAAATAGAACAATCCACTTAATATATTTTTTTTCTTTTTGACGCAGAGCAGGCGAAATAAATTTCCATACGTGATAAGCAATATTTGGAAAACTCAATATCAATCCAATTATTAGCGCCACTTCGAAATAGAGGAAGAGTTGTCCGAAAGGTCTAAGGTTTTGCAGTTTAAAATTAGCAGTTTTTGCAGGAAGCAGCAGAACAGAATTGATAAAAAAATCTATAAAAATCCAAGCTATAATTGTCCCAACAACCAATCCGAGCAAAGAATAAATAATTCTCCACCTTAATTCTTCAAGGTGTTCGAGAAAAGTCATTTCGACTTCTTCTGGTTGAGAGTTTTCCGAAATAAATTTTTCTTCTGATGCCACGTGCTGATCAGTTTGAAATTAGTTCTGGATAAAGGGGAAAATTCGAGCAGAGAGAGGCAACTTCTGCTTTAATTTGAGCAAGCGCCTGTTCTGTTTCAATATTTTTTATTGCACGATCGATAAATAAGGCTATCTGCTTCATTTCATTTTCTTTCATACCACGAGTAGTAACAGCAGGAGTACCGATTCTAATTCCACTAGTTACAAAAGGACTTTTAGTATCGAACGGAATCATATTTTTATTAACAGTGATACCAGCAAGTCCAAGTGCATTTTCGATTTTTTTGCCGCTGAGGTCTCTCTTTGAAAGATCTACAAGCATCAAGTGGTTGTCTGTTCCGTTAGAAACAATTTCGTAACCAAGATTTATCAATTCATCTGCAAGGGTCTTTGCATTTTTAATGATCTGTTTTGCATAATCAACAAAGGAATCTTGAAGCGCTTCACCAAATGCAACTGCTTTTGCCATAATAACGTGCATCAATGGTCCGCCCTGAATCCCAGGCATAACCATCCCGTCAAATATTTCGCTCATCAATTTTAAGCGGTCTCCTTTCAAAGTTTTTATACCGAAAGGATTTTCTTTGTCTTTCCCAATTAAAATAACTCCGCCGCGCGGACCGCGGAGTGTCTTGTGTGTTGTCGAAGTAACGACATCGCAATATGAAAAAGGATTATTTAACAGACCTTTTGCAATCAAACCGGCAGGATGAGCCATATCCATCATAAGCAAAGCGCCAACTTTATCTGCAATCTCTCTGAACTTTGCGTAATCCCAATCGCGGGAATAAGCGCTTGCACCCATAACTATCAATTTCGGCTTTTCTTTTTTTGCTAGTTCTTCTATTATGTTGTAATCAAGAAGTTTAGTTTCTTTATTCAAGGTGTAACCAATGGCACGATAGAGTTGACCAGAAAAATTAACGGGCGAACCATGCGTTAAATGACCGCCGTGGTCCAAACTTAACCCAAGAATTGTATCGCCAGGTTTTAAGAGAGACATATAAACTGCCATATTGGCTTGAGAACCGCTATGAGGCTGTACATTAACGTACTCGGCACCAAATAGTTTTTTAAGACGATCACGTGCAAGATCTTCAGCCATATCAACAAATTCGCAGCCGCCGTAATATCTTTTTGCGGGATATCCTTCTGCGTATTTATTAGTGAGTACCGAGCCGGCAGCGGCAAGAACCGAAAGACTTACAAAATTTTCCGACGCGATCAATTCTAGGTGTGTTTCTTGTCTTTGTAGTTCAAGCTGAGCTACTTTAAAAACTTCTTTATCTGCATTTAAATAACTGAACATGTTTTTCCAGCATTCTTGAAAAGATTAAGTAGAGATAATTTATCTAACTAAGGAACTTGAACTGTTCTTGCAATCCAAGCGAAACAAGCGCCTTCAATTTTAATAGTATCTCCAGTTCTTAACTTTCTAAAGAAATAGTCCTCTTTTGTTGGAACTGAATTGACAAGAGCTTTAACTCTATCTGAGGCACTCGTAGCATATTGCCCTCCTATAGTTGCTGCTTTGCGATAAGTATTAACAGCAAGCAAGTAAACGCACTTGGTCATAAAATCAAATTCACATCCGCGTGCTGCTTGTTCATATAATTGCGCTTCGATATAGTGAGGATAATCCCAATTAGGACTTAAGTTAACTGCTTTTTGTAAATAATTTCTCGAAACAGAAAGCTGCTCTATCTTCTTGTAGATGAGTGCAAGGTTGACATAGTTATCTCTATTATCCGGCTGTAGTGAAATTAACTTTTGATTCGCTTTGATTGCTTTATCATTATCATCTAATTTATCGTAAACACTTGCTAGCTGTCTCCAATAGTTAAAAACATCGGGCGCTTTTTGGGTTAAGAATTCTAAAGCTGTTTTAGCTTGTTCAAAATCTTGGGCACGTAAACATGTTGCTGCATATTTCCATGCTTTTTCTAAATTCGATTTATCCAGATCCCAAGATTTCTTTGTGATATCCACTAATTCTTCAATATTCTCAGCAATACCTTCCAGCTTTTGAACCCAAAGAGGATTATCTGGTTCTTGTTCAGAAAGTTTTGAATACAGGTCTAGAGCTTTTAATTTATAGTCATTGGAATCTGCAGCATTATTTATGTAAAGAACTCCTAGTCTATCGATATAGAAATTAGGCAAGTTTGCATCCTTGCTTATAGCTTCTTCAAAAAGCTTAATTATTCTATCGTATGGAACTTCCTTCCAAGTTTCCCAAACATATGCTTTTCTTGCAAGAAAGTAACCGGCTAACATTGGTTCATATTTTACTGCTTTATCGTAAAAGTAGTTCATAGTATCTGCAATAGCTTTCTTTTCTTCTGCGGAAATTTTAGTGCTATCGTGCAAATACCAGAGAACATTTTCCATCTTTTGAAAGATTTTATATTTCAAAAAAGGAGAAGGGTCTTGATTGATAACTTTCCATCCATATGGCAATGCGCTCTGATAATCTTTATTCTTTTGATATTCATTAAAAAGGCTAAAATTTGCAGTAAGACTTTCTTGTGCATTTATTTTGTTAATCCCTACTATTAAGATGATTAAAGTAGAAATTCTTCTTAAGGTTGTCACTATTAACTCCAATGTTTAATAAATGTTATCTCTCAGTTTGAATGAACCAGAATTCACCGATGCTTAAAGTTACAGAAAATTTATAAATATTTTCGAGCAATAAATTATTATCAGTTGTTCCCCTCTTTCCGTACATGAAACCAAAATCTACAGCACTTTCAAAGCCGATCGGTATGGAAAAGCCGGTATAAAGCGATAGTTGCTTAATGCTGTTGTCCATAAATTTATATGGTGATTGTTCATAACTCAGACCTCCACGCCACATAACCAGTTCCCAAAACGAATATGAAGTCACTGTAGGTCTGTATTCAAAGCCGAAACTCATCTTATAAAAATCTTGAATGTTCGGCGTCTTTATATTTCCAATTTTCAATTGGCTTAGTGGTTGAAATAAATAATCTATAATAAAAATATAATTGTTGTCCAAATTGAAGGCAGCACCCGCGCCAATCTTATAAGGAATATTTGATTTGACTGTGCCTGTAGAAGTTTCAAACGTTCCGGCTGAATTGGTAGATAGATTAGTAGAATCAGAGTTCAAAGTAAGCGAAGGAGAATATGTTATTCCTATTCTGAAATCTTTGATCTCCTTAATGCCAAAATAATCTGCAAAATTATTCGATATAAGCCCGGTAGTGAAACCAAAACCGTGATGATAAAATTCTTTATTAAAGACTGCGCTATTAAATTGTGATTGAGCATCAAAAATAACGGATGTACTGTTTGCAATTTTCCCGTTGTAATAATCGAAAGAAATTCCGAGTGAAACATCAAATGGCAGCCGATAAGAACCGCTAAAAAATAATTTAGAAATTCCTCCTTCTCCTTTATAACTAATATTATGATCATCAACTAGCAAGTCTTTCTGCGTTTGCATTATTTCATAATTAACGCTTGAATAAGGTACAACACCAGCAGATATAGAAATTCCATAATTGTGGCTTATTGGAAAGCCAATCATAAAGCCGTTAAAGTATGTATTAGAGTGAAAAACGGAGCCGGAAGAATTTTGTAACTTAATACCATTATATAAATTTCCAACCTCAAACCTTGTAAGTCCAAGCCGGCTTAAGCCTGCAGGATTTAGATAGTTTAAATAGTCCTGGTCTCCCAGCGCTATACCCAATTCACCCATTGCAAATCTTCTAGAAGAGAAGGAATGATGTAGATCTCCCAAACCGTAACGGGTATAAACCGAACCGCCGGCATAAAGTGAAATTGGAATTAGCAAAAACAATGTGAAGAGTTTAATAATTTTCATTGTGTATTATTTTTTTTGAGAATAAATAATTTTTAAGCGGGGACGTAAAGCTTTATTTTGTTCTTTACTTCCGTAAAAAGCAATTCGTGCGGCGGAGATTTCTTCATCATCCAAAAATAAGAGCATGCCATAATTGGCTGTTCCATGCTGCCAGTTCTGAACAATCCAAGTTACATCGCCGGTAAAAATATCTTCTTTTCTCCCTAAAATTGTTCTATATGTGCTGTCTGCCGTTAATTTTTTTGTAGTGCTGTCTGCAAGTATTTGTACATTTATAGTATCAGATTTAGGCAAACCATCATAGCTCTTTGAAGGATCTACATTTAATTCTAAAGTTGCTTTATTGATGATAATATTTTTTGGCAAGGATTTTAAGTCGAAAAAGAGAAAACTTCTTAAAGCAAAACTGCCTTCAACAAAGAAATTATTTTGAGAAGTAGGAATTGTTCCCGTTAAAACATGTGTATCCATGTAAGCATTAATTTTAAGAGTGTCTTTATAGTTAGGCGCTTTTTCTAAAGCAACAATAAAAACAGTGTTTAAGTTTGCTTTTTCCGGATTAACAGCATCGAAGCCGATAATTCTTTGCGTAGACGGTTTTGGTTTTAAAAGGATACCATAATTTTTAGGAGCTGAAGCATCAAGTTTAGCTTTTAACCATTCTATTACAACTTCCGGTTTAATATCAAATTTTACCAAAGTATCTACTACCGAAATAGAGGAAGCAACATCATTAACGTCATATTTTAACTGGGCAATACTGTCTTTGTCGAATCCAGTCAAGCTCCATTCGCTTCTTATCTGATGAACTCGGAAATCGAATAGTGCGTTCTTATCGCCCAAAGTATATTTAGGAATCATTTGCATCGATGCAGATTTTACAATAAGCTGGTTGGTCTTAAGGTAATTAAGAATTGAATCTGGGATAGAGAAACTGAACCTAAATAAAATTGAAGATTCAGAATTGTTGAATTTGCCTAATAATAATTTGCTGGATGTTCCTAATTTTAATTTATGTTCAAAAGCAGAAGACGATTGAAAAATATTTTCTTTATAGCTATCAAACTCTTTGAAAGTGATCTTATCTTCATTCGGAATTAGTTCTGAACCAATAGAAGTGGGCTCTTGATTGCAAGCTACGAATGAAATTATAAGAAACGCCAGCAAGATGAATATCCGCATATGTCTAATCAATTATTATCCTCCAAAAAATCTTTAATAATAAAATCGCACGCTTCAATGAAATTAGCGGCTACAAAATTGGTCTTTTTCCTTTGATTATGCAAGGCAGAAATTTCTTTATCAAAGTTAGAACTTTGCAACATTATCGTTTTTACGCCGGCATTTATTCCGCACTCAATATCGCTTGCTTTATCGCCTATCATATAAGAACAACCCAAGTTTATGTGAAGTTCTTCTGCCGCTGTAAGAATCATTTTGGGAGAAGGTTTTCTGCAATCTGTTTTTTCGGGCAGATCAAAATCGGGATGAAACGGGCAGTAATAAAAGGCATCGATAGCGGTTCCTTCTTTCATAAGTAGTTGGTTAATTCTAGAATTGACTGCTTCAACATCTTCCCGCATCATAATTCCTTTTGCAACTCCTGCTTGATTTGAAACAACAACCATCTTAAAACCGAATTCATATTTAAGTTTCCTAATACCTTCGGCAACACCGGGAAGAATTACAATTTCGGCGGGGTCTTTAACATAACCTGAATCGTAGTTTATAGTTCCATCACGATCTAAAAAGACAGCTCGATGAATCATGATCATTCGGTCAGCTTTTTGTATAAATCAACATATTTCTTTGTTGAATTTAACCAGGAGAAATCTAATTTCATTCCGTTACGCATAATTATCTGCCAGGTTTCATAATCCGATGAATAAATTTTCATTGCCTGCTTCAATTCTCCAAGCATCTCTTTAGCCGAATATTTTTCGAAAACAAATCCATTTCCGGTTTTGTTTTTAGGATTGAACTTCTGCACAGTATCCGCTAAACCTCCAGTTTTACGCACAATAGGCACAGCGCCGTAAACCAAACTATACATTTGATTCAAGCCGCACGGTTCAAATTTAGAAGGCATTAAGAAGATATCGGAACCGGCTTCGATAAGGTGCGCAAGTTCATCATCAAACCCGATGTAGCATGAAAATTTATTATGATACTTTGAAGCCATAGAGGTGAAAAATTTCTGGTATTTTTTATCGCCCGTGCCAAGAAGAACTAAATGAATATCCATTTTCATCAATTCTGGAAATGCTTTCTCAATCAGATCCATTCCTTTATTCTCATACAAACGAGAAATCATTCCGATAACCGGAAGCTTTTCTTTGTAAGTAAAATTAAAATTGTCTGCAAGAGCTTTTTTATTTTCTTTTTTTAATTCAAGATTTTGTGCGGAATATTTTTGTGCGATCTTTGTATCGATCTCCGGATGCCAAATTGTATCATCAATTCCGTTCACAATGCCGTAGAGATCTTTCTTTCGTTTGCTAAGAACATCTTCTAGACCAAAACCATATTCCCCGTTCGAACAAATTTCTTTAGCGTAAGTTTCACTTACAGTATTTATCATATCTGCATAAAGTAATCCGCTCTTCAAAAAATTCACATTCCCTTTTTGAAGAATTCCTTTTTCGCCGTTTAATTCTTTTGGTAAACCGGTTTTTGAAAAAGTTGTTTTAGGAAATATTCCTTGAAAAGAAAGATTATGAATTGTAAAAAGAGTTTTAATCCTAGCAAATATCGGATCATTCTTAAACATAGTTTTCAAATAAACGGGAATTAAACCACATTGCCAATCGTTACAATGAATCACATCGGGAACCCAGCCAAGCTTTTGGATCAAATCCAAAACCGAACGAGCAAGAAGAATAAATCGTTCATCGTTATCGGGGTAATCTTCGCCTGTTAAAGGATCGTTATAAAGACTATGTCTATTTCCGAAATACTCTTGATTATCCAGAAAATAAATTTGAACTCGCGTCTTTGGACTTATCAAGAAAGATGAGCGAAGAGAGAAAACAACTTCTTTTTCGTCAATATTAAGTTTCAAATCCTTGAGACGCACGACTTCGTGTATTTTGAATTTTCTTTCATCAATTGCGCCATACTTAGGAACAACAATTCTAACCTGATGCCCCATCTCTTGTAATTTTTGAGGCAAAGTAGAAGCAACGTCAGCTAGACCACCTGTTTTAATAAACGGGTAAACTTCAGAAGTAACAAAAAGAATTTTATATTTTTTCCCAAGAGGCATTTTGAGAATTCCTTAATTTTGAACACACAAAATTACTAAAATGCGTTGGCTTTGACAAAAGTATTAGCAAATAAACATTCCATTTCTCTATTTTTGAAATACTCAACTTTATAATACATTAGCGCTCATACTAACATGCACCAAATATTAAGGGAAAAATGAGAAAATTACTAAAACATCCTTCTCAAATAGTTACCGTAGATACTCATGGAAAGAATTACAAACGCGGCAATGAGTTAGAAGAAATTAACACTCTGTTCAATCACTCTATATTGATAGAAAACGGAATTATAAAAGATATCCTACCTAATTCTTCCGCAGAAAAAATTACTGTTGATAAAGTAATAGACGCAAAAGATTATCTTGTTTTGCCGGGATTGATTGAATGTCATACTCACGCAGCATACTCCGGATCGCGTGCAAACGAGTTCTTAATGCGCCTTAAAGGCGCCACTTACGAAAAAATTGCAGAAGCAGGCGGAGGAATTACTTCAACAATGAAAGCCGTTAGAAATTCTTCTTTTGATGAATTGGTTAAACTTCTTAAACCAAGAATTGATTATTTCATTTCACAAGGTGTTACAGTACTTGAAATAAAAAGCGGCTATGGCTTAAGTTTTTACGACGAGATTAAACTTCTGCAAGTGGTCAACTATTTTAAAACACATTCTTCCATAGAAATCATTCCTACATTCCTTGGTGCGCATACTTATCCGCCTGAATATAAAAACGACCACAAGCAGTATCTCGAATTGATAGTAAACGAACTTCTTCCCTATATCATAAAGAACAAACTTGCAAACCATATTGATGCTTTTTGTGAGAAAACAGCATTTTCATCTGATGAAGTGGATAAAATATTTACTAGAGCAAAAAAGCTGGGTTATAAATTGCGTTTGCATTCAGAGCAATTCAATAATGTTGGAGGTTTGGAAGTTGCACTAAAACACAAAGCCCTTTCAGTTGATCATCTTGAAGTGATTTCTGAAGAAGATGTTCCAAAGTTATCAAAAAGCAAAACTGTTGCAGTTCTGCTGCCAGGCGTTTCTTTCTTTTTAGATTATGATTATGCCCCTGCAAGAAAACTGATAAAGAATAATGCAATAGTTGCCCTCTCTACAGATTACAACCCTGGGTCATCTCATATTCCTAACATACATTTAATAATGCAATTGGCAGCCCTTAAACTGAAAATGAGTGTTGAAGAAATTATTTCTGCAGTTACTATCAATGCAGCAAAAGCTGTTGACATGAATGAATGTGCAGGAAGTCTCGAGATTGGTAAACAAGCAGACTTTGCAGTATTCGAAGCTAAAGAATATTCGGAAATAATTTACAACATCGGGGTCAACTTGAATAAATATACAATTAAAAAAGGTGAAATAATTTATCAAAAAATGGAGAAATGATGCCGCAAAAAGAGAACAAGCAAAAAATTATTGAATGCGTTCCAAACTTCAGCGAAGGAAGAAACCAGGAAACACTGGATGCTATTAAAGATGCTATAATCAACACTAAAGATGTGAAGCTGTTGAGTTTAGAACCAGACGCAGATTACAACCGCGTTGTGGTTACATTTGCAGGTAACGAAGAAGGAATCTTAAACGGCGCATTGAATGCCTGCCGCGCTGCCGCCGAATACATTGATATGCGCAGGCACAAAGGCGAGCATCCCCGGCTTGGCGCAATTGATGTTGTTCCTTTTGTTCCTATTTCGAACGTTACAACTGAACAGTGCGTAAAAATTTCAGAAGAGTTTGCGCGAATTATTTCCCGCGATTTGCATGTGCCTGTTTATCTTTATGAAAATGCCGCTCGCAAAGCCGATAGAAAAAGCTTATCCAACATACGCCAAGGTGAATATGAAGGACTAGCAGAAAAACTGAATGACCAGAATTGGCTGCCAGATTTTGGAGAACCTATTTTCAATTCTAAACTTGGTGCAATTGTTACCGGCTCACGTTTCTTTTTGATTGCTTACAACGTCAATATCAACTCAACTGATGTTAAGCAAGCGAAAGAGATTGGAGAAATTTTGCGCGAAAGCGGTTACGCCAAACGCGATGAAAATGGTAATTTGATTAAAGTGGATGGAAAGACCATAAAAATTCCTGGTCGGCTTAAAGAAGTAAAGGGAATGGGCGTTGCTCTTGAGAAATACAATATCACTCAAGTTTCTATGAACTTGACTAATTACAACGTTACACCTATTCATGTTGCTTTTGAAGAAGTCAAAAAAGAAGCCATGCGCCTTGGAGTTGATGTGAACGGTAGTGAAATTGTTGGACTCGTTCCTCTTGAGGCAATGCTGCAAGCCGGAAGATTTTATACTAAAGAAAAAGAAACGGATGAAAGAAAATTAGTTGAAGCCGCAATTGATAATCTTGGTTTGAACGCTCTTCATCCTTTCAAGCCGGAAGAAAAAATTATTGAATACATGATATAAATTATAAATACTATTTTTTGAAGTTCTCTTACTAATTCAAAAAAAAACGGAGAAAGAATGAATCTCACAAAAACACTTCAAGAATATTTAAACGAATTATCTTCAAACTCACCTACTCCAGGCGGAGGAAATGTAGCCGCCTTGTGCGGTGCGCTTTCTGCAAGTCTGGGTATGATGGTTTGCAATCTAACAATAGGCAAAAAGAAATATTCCGATGTTGAAGAAGAGATGATTCTTTTAAAAGAAAAATTGGAAAGATTTCAAAAGAAATTTTGCGAACTTGGCGCAAAAGATAACGAAGCATTCGACAAAGTAATGGACGCCTTTAAACTTCCTAAAGAAACTGATATAGAAAAAGAGATCCGTTCAAAAAAAATTGAAGAAGCTACAATCGGCGCTGCCGAAGTGCCGTCAGATGTAATGAATCAATGCGCTGCTATGCTGCCTTTGATCAAAATCATTATAGAAAAAGGAAATAAAAATTCTTTGTCAGACGCCGGTGTTGCAGCTTTGCTTGCTGGAACTGCTGCAAAATCTGCATATTTTAATGTACTGATAAATTGCTCTTCACTAAGCAATCAAACTATTGCTTCGGAAATTAAAAAACGAGCAGAGATTCACATTGATGAGATCTTGACTACAAGTTCTAAACTTACAGATCAAGTAATTAAAGCAGTGCAATAGTCCTTACATCGGGGTTAGCCGAAATGTAATTTTTATCGTCATTCTGAGAATCATGATTTATCGGTAGACGAAGAATCTTGGTTTTTATTTGAAATGTGGACCCTCTCCCCCAATTTTCTTCGGGTTCAGAGTGCGGCTATCACTTTTTGGTCGAACTCATGTTTTTAATTGGAGTAGAATGAAAAATTTTTTGTTGATATTTTTTTTAATGACTTGTTCAATACAAGCGCAAGATAAAAAGGAATCAGCCCACGAAAGCATTCGGGGGAAAGTATCTCTTGGCATTGATGTTCTTCAAAAAGAAAATTTTGCTCTGCTCTCTGGTAAACGAGTTGGTTTAATTACAAATCATACTGGCGTAAACAGTAAACTGCAATCAACTCACTATCTTTTCAAACAAGCTACTAATTTCAAGTTGGTAGCCGTTTTTTCTCCGGAACATGGATTAAAAGGATACGTAGGAGCAGGTCAAGCTGTGGAAGATTTCATCGATACAACTAGCGGCATAAAATATTTTTCACTATACGGCAAAACCCAGAAACCAACAAAAGAGATGCTGAATGGAATTGACGTACTTGTTTACGACATTCAGGATATTGGCTGCAGATCTTATACATACATCAGCACGCTAGGTTTGGCTATGGAAGCAGCCGGCGAGAACAATATCGAATTTATTATACTAGATAGACCTAATCCTCTTGGCGGCTTGCGCATTGAAGGCAATGTAGTTGAAGAGAACTTCAAATCATTTATTGGAAAATATGAAATTCCTTACGTGTATGGATTAACATGTGGAGAGTTAGCACTGCTAATTAACTCCAAAAAAACGATTGGCAATAAAGTTAAATGTAAATTAAAAATAGTAAAGATGAAGGGGTGGCATAGATGGATGAAGTTTAGCGACACAGGTTTAATATGGATTCCTACTTCTCCAAATGTTCCTTATCAAGAAACTCCATTTTATCTTGTAGGAACAGGAATTCTTGGTGAGCTTGTAACAATTGGAATTGGAATTACCTACACAATTCCCTTTCAAACATTTGCTGCAGAATGGATAGATGCAGACACACTTGCAAAAAGAATGAATGCGCTCAAATTGCCCGGCGTAATCTTTAGCCCTATCTCTTACAAACCGCTATATGGAATTTGGCAGGATAAAATTCTTAATGGAGTTCAAATTCACATAACAAATTTCGATAAAATGAGTCTAATGAGATTGCAGTTTTACTTTTTACAAGTACATAAAGAGTTGTATCCGGACAAAAATATTTTCGAAATGTCCACCCCAGCACGCATACAAATGTTCGATAGAGCCCTAGGTACGGATCAGATTCGTAAAATGTTTTCGGAAAGATACCGCGTTGAGGATATAAATAAGCTGCTTGACAAAGATATTCGTTGGTTTAGAAAACTTTCAAAGAAATTTTATTTGTATTAGCCAATATCCAAAATATAAGATGCAAAAACGCAGCTTCTAAAAGTTGCCATGTTAAATTGTTGCTGCAAGCAGCTTGATCGTTTATTATTTTTCCCAACGGTTAAATTGAATCTGCCTCTCTAACTAATTATAAACATGTTTTTGGCAGGTCAAAAATTTGTCCGGAGATTTTATCAAATTCTTCAAAAATAGAGTGAACAACATTACATATTTCGAGCGGGCTTACTAACTGAGTTTTATCTTTAACCCATTCTCTATTGGCGGGTGAATCAATTATGTATGGCGCAACGGCATTGGCAAATATTTTTTTTGATTTCCCTTCAAGCGCTAACGTTTTTACTAAATAATTTAATGCGCTCTTTGAAATGTTGTATGCTGCTCTGTCGGCTTCGGGTGTTAAACTGGAACTTGCACTTGTAAAACAGATTGACCCGCCGCCGGTCTTTTCAATTAATTTTGAAAAATATTTTGAGATCAAGAAAGAGGTATTAAGGTTTACATTAATCATTTTCTGCCAATCAGAATATTCTGTTTCAGCAATAGATTTGCCACCTACATATCCTCCAATAGCGCTGAATAAATAATAAATGGCATTATCGCTCTTTCGTACATTATAAAATGCGTTTTTAACATTTTCTTCAAGCGATAAATCTCTAACTGTCACCACATCATAAATCTTTTTCTGCGAGCTTATTTTGAAACCTTCTCGAGCAAAGAAATAATAATTATCAAAATTCTTCTCTAAAAAATAATCGATCGCTACTCTGCCAAGCGCGCCAGAAGCTCCGAAGAGCAAAAATATCTTTTCGTATTTCATTCGTTCGCTTTCAGAAAAAATTTTGCCCCAACGGGAAAATGATCGCTAAAACCGCCAATGTAATTATCTCCGGAAAAGGTTCGTATAGCGCCCCCTTTTCTGTTCCCGTTCTCAAAAACCATAAAAGGCGGTTTAATTACTTCAAACGTGCCGCACTCGTGCTCAAGTTTTTCTCCATCAAGAAATGCAGATGAAATTATTATTTGATCTATCATATCAAATTTACCGCTAAACAAATAAGAACCTTTTCCCATTGCAAATTCCTTATATGCAAGATTTAATAAAACAGATTCCGAAATTGAATCGCACTCAAAATCTGATGTCTCCAAAACTTTTGCAATTGAATAATCACTCGGGTTATCGTTAAAATCGCCAAGAATAACAATATTGGCGTTGTTTGAAGACTGTGTAAGTGAATCCAAACTTTTTTTCAATACGATCGCTGCGGCAATCCTATTCCCTTCAGACATTTTTTGTCCGCCTCTTCTCGAAGGCCAGTGATTTGCATAGATATGAATTTTTTCATCGCTTTTTTTATGAATTAACACAACATGAAGAATATCACGCGTGGGGTATTTTGTTGGCAGTTCAACTTTGAGAGCAGAAATTTTATCTATACTAAAAACATTTCTATCATATATTACAGCTACGTCAATTCCTCGCTGGTCGGGAGATTCACGATGAGCAACAACATAATCTCTATCTTTTAATTTATAAATCAGTCTTTTAACCACGTTAATGTTTTCAACTTCCTGAAAAGCTAAAATGTCCGGTCCACTGCCATTATTCATATAATTTATAACACGCGCAAGCTGATTCATTTTCTTCTCTAATTTTTCTTCATTCCATTCCTTCGGCGAGCTTTGTAAAAATTCTGAATCATCTTTAAGCGGATCATCTACTGTGTCGAAAAGATTCTCAATGTTCCAGCTTGCAATATAAAAGGGGTCTTTTTTAACGTTCTGCCCTTTAAGCAGCAGCGGCAAAACAAAAAAGAGAATGAAAAGTAAAAGCCGAAGCAGCCGCATAAATTCTCCTTAATCTTATTATGGTTATTGTATGAATGAATCTTTATTTTCGATTGAAAATATAATAAAAAAATGCCGGCAGAGAAAAATGAACTTCGAAAAAAAACTATCTAGAAAATTTTTATTTATTGATGTAATGGCGCTTGCATATAAAGGTTATTATGCGTTCATATCTCGACCATTGATAAGTTCATCAGGCGAACCAACATCAGCAGTTTTTGGTTTTGTTAGTCAATTTTTAAAAATTATAGAAGATACTAAACCGGACTACCTTGCTGCGGCGTTCGATTCTAAAGAGAAAACTTTTAGACACGAGCGATATGAGAATTATAAATCATCTCGCCAAGCAATGCCAGAAGATATGATACATCAAATCCAACGGATAAAAGAAATTATCGAAGCATTCAATATTCCAATTTACATTCTTCCAGGTTACGAAGCCGATGATCTGATCGGGACGGCTGTGAAAGAAGCCGCTCAAGAAGGTTTTGATTGTTATGCGGTTACACCCGACAAAGATTACATTCAACTTATTTCCGAAAAGATAAAAATTATAAAGCCGGGAAGGTCTGCAGATGAAATAGTTGTAATTGATGAAGCTAAAGTTCGTGAAGAGATGGGTATTGAGCCAAGCCAAATGATCGATTATTTGGCGTTAGTAGGTGATTCTTCAGATGACATTCCAGGCGTTGCGGGAATTGGTCCAAAAACAGCTTTATCTCTTATTCAAAAATTCAGATCACTCGAAAATATTTATAAAAATTTAGATCAAATTGAGAAAGCAAGTATTGTTAATAAACTTACTGAAAACAGAGAGAATGCTTTTCTTTCCAAAGAACTCGCAACAATCAAACTCGATACACCATTCCAGATGAATTTTGATGAAGCGCGCTTTCACAAACCGAATTTGGAAAAACTGCTGAATATTTTTGAGGAACTTGAATTCAAAAGTTTCACCGTCAAACTTAGAAAACTGTTTGTCGATCAGGAAATTGAAAGTCCCATAGTAAATCAAGAAGAATCGATCAAGAAAGAAATTGACGCAGAAAATAGAACTGAAAATGTCAGAGTGTTCAACAAAAGCAAAGTAAAATACAAACTCATAATGTCTTTCAAAGAAGCAAAAGAACTTGCGCAGAAACTTTCCGAATGTGAGCTGTTTGTTTTTGATACTGAAACCGACGGACTTGACACTTTGAGTGTGAATCTTGCCGGATGCTCTTTTGCAATGAAACCCAATGAAGCATTTTTTGTGGCAACAAATCCTTCCGCGGAAGTTTCTTCACTTTTTTCGTCCGACTTATCCGATCGCATTCCGGTTGATGATTTTGTAAAATTATTCAAACCTGTTTTTGAAAATGAGAAGATCAAAAAAATCTGCCAAAATGGTAAATATGACATCGGCGTTTTACATAATTACGGAATCGACTTGAAGAATTTTTATTTCGATACAATGCTTGCAAGTTATGTAATCGATCCAGACCAGAAACATAATATGGATGATCTTTCTGAAAAATATTTGAAATACCGCCCGATTCCTCTGCTTGATCTGATTGGTTCTAAAAGAACACCTGAGAAAATTTTTGAAATTGACCCAGAACGTCTTTCCGATTATTCATGTGAAGATGCAGATATTACATTCCGTTTATATGAAATATTGAAAGAGGAATTAAAAAAAGAGAAACTCGAAAAAATAGCTTACGAGATAGAATTTCCTCTTGTACCTGTGCTTGAGGATATGGAAAGAACCGGAATTAAGATTGACATAAATAGTTTGAACGCTTTCAGCAAGGGCCTGCAGATTCTGCTTGAGAATTACACTAATGATATTTATAAACTTGCCGGCGAAGTATTTAATATAAACTCCACTCAACAGCTGCAAAAAATTCTGTTTGAAAAATTACAACTGCCTCAAACAAAAAAAACTAAAACTGGTTTTTCTACAGACGCCAAATCACTTGAAACGCTTGAAAGTTCACATCCGATAATTGAAATCATTTCTAATTACAGACAAGTTTCAAAATTGAAATCGACTTACACAGACTCTCTGCCAAGCTTGATTCATCCGAGTACCGGAAGAATTCACACATCTTACAATCAAGCGGCAGTATCCACAGGCAGACTTTCAAGCAATAATCCGAATCTTCAAAATATTCCAATCCGTTCCGAGCTTGGAAAGGAAATCCGCAAAGCGTTTGTGCCGCGCGATAAGAATTATCTTATTCTATCTGCCGATTACAGCCAGATTGAATTGAGAATCATGACAAGCATTAGCGGCGATGAAAATTTAACAAAAGCATTTATAGATGGAGAAGATATTCACAGAAGAACTGCAGCACTTATTTTCGAAATTGATCCGAAAGATGTTACACTGGAAATGCGCAGAAAAGCAAAGGAAGTAAATTTTGGAATTCTCTACGGGCTTGGTCCGTTTGGTTTGAAATCACGTCTAAGTATTTCTCAGCAGGAAGCAAAAAAAATTATTGATGATTATTTCTCCTCTTTCAAAAATGTAAAGAAGTTCATGGAAGATTCTGTGAAGAGCGCGCAGAAAAAAGGTTACGCTGAAACTCTTTACGGCAGAAAAAGATTTTTACGGAATATAAACAGCCAAAACAACGTTGTTCAACAGTTCGAAGCGCGCGTCGCTGTTAACATGCCAATTCAAGGAACAGCCGCAGACATGATAAAGTTAGCAATGATAAATATTCATAGCACTTTAGAAAAAAGAAAAGCAAAAACAAAAATGCTGCTTCAAGTGCACGATGAATTGGTTTTTGATGCGCACAAAGATGAGATTGATGAACTAAGACCGCTCATAAAACAATTGATGGAAAAAGCTTTGCCGCTGAATGTTCCAGTTGAAGTTGATACAGGAGTTGGCGAAAATTGGCTTGATGCACACTAAAAATTTTATCATCATAATTTTTGTTTTATCGCTTCATATTCATCGGGGCGGTTCATGTTAAAAAAAGTTTCCGGTTTGTAATATGCATATTCTTTTTCTACATCAATAATTTCAGCGTTTGCTGTTTCGACCAATTTTAAGACGCTGCATTTGCGTTTCTTCTGTTCGGAATTTCTGATTTCCATTTCACTTTGCGAAATAATTTTTTCAATCTCATTCAAAAGACTTTTAGAATACACTCCGCAAAGCTGTTGAACATATCCGTCTGCTTTCGCAATAGTGATCGGTCTATCGGTTATGTATTCTAGCAGATATTCGATTACATCGATTGTCATTAAAGGAATATCACAAGAGATGATAAAATTCTTTTCTGTTTTTGAATGGAACAAACCGGAATGAATTCCTCCTATAGGACCAACGCCAGTATGTATATCTTCAAACTTTTCTAAATCTAAAAAACTATACTCATCAAAATTATTTGTACTAAGAACAACACGGCTGAACAATTGCTTCATCAAGTTTACAATTCTTTCAATTACTGTTTGACCGCCTAGTTTGAGAAGAGATTTGTTTGTGCCCATCCGTGTGCTTTTACCGCCGGAAAGAATTATGCCGGTTATATCATTATACATTCTACAATTTCTCCAACAGTTAAATGATTTTTCCCTTCTTCAAAAATTATGAGGCAATTTGCTTTACTCATTCCTACCATATTTCCACTTGATTGTGAACAGACAGATGATACAGTATATTGATTTGACGCATCATTCATTTTGAGCGACCCTCTAATAAAATGACGCTTGTTGTCTTCCTTATTAAGTTCTGAGATTAATCTTGCTTTAACTTTTTGTTCATCAATTCCGTAAAGTTTCTTCATATTGTTCTGAACAAAAAATATGAAATTGACAAATGATGAAACGGGATTACCAGGAAGCCCGAAAACAAATTTCGTTTTATTTTCTTTTTGATAAACTCCAAAGACAATCGGCTTACCAGGTTTGATATTGGCTTTCCAGAATTTTATTTCGACTCCAAGTTCTTGAATAATTTCTTTTACATAATCGAATTTTCCAACAGAGACGCCGCCAGTTGTCAATAAGATATCAATATCACTGTTCAATGCTGACTCAATTCTATTCTTTATTCCACATTTGCTATCTTTCACAAAACCAAAGTTAATAGGTATCATATTCTGCTGCTTAATCATAGCAAGAAGAGTGTAATGATTGGTCGCCCGTATTTTATCATTCTCAGGAAAAGTGTCAATATCCACTAACTCATCGCCTGTTGCCAATACTCCAATCATTAGCTGCTTATAAACTTTTATTTTGTTTTGACCGCAAGCCGCTAATAGTGAAATGTGCTGCGGAAGGATGCGGGTTCCTTTCTGTACTGCTAATTCATTTACCAAAATATCTTCTCCCTTTTTTCTTACATTTTGACCAAACTTAAATTTTGCATTATCAATAAACTTAACAAATCCATTTTCAACTGTTACATCTTCGATTGGTATAATTGTATTGCAAGAAGAAGGAATTTTACTTCCGGTCATTATCAATACTGCGGAATTATCATCAAGATCAATCTCATTATAATTTCCGGCAGTTATTTCTCCAATTATCTTCCACTCTGATATTACCGGATTATATTTAACAGCATAACCATCAACGGTGGAATTATTAAACTGGGGCAGATTGAGATCAGCGAATATATCATCCGATAAAACTCTATTTAATGAATCTAATAAATCAACTTCTTCTTTGGTAAGATTTATATTCCGAAATTCATTTTCAATTATTTCATTTGCTTCATCATAATTAAGCATAACTTCCTTTGATCTGTTTAATGAGAAATAATGAAAGCGCTAAGTTTCAAAAAGATTGTCTAGAACAAGAACTTCATCTCCAACAAAAATTTCACCCGATTTAAGTACTATTGCAAATATACCTTCACGCGGCATTACACAATCGCCAACCTTATAAAATATAGCGCACTTAGAATGACATTCCTTTCCAATTTGTGTTATTTCAAGTTCCGTTTCTGCGCCTATCTTTATTTTAGAACCAATTTGCAAATTAGACATATCAATAAATTCGGTTGTAATATTTTCTGCAAAAGCACCTGGTCTTAATGATGACAAACCTTTCTCACGCATTTTATCAATGCTTTCTAAAGCAAGAAAACTAACTTGACGATGCCAGTTGCCTGCGT
Source organism: Melioribacter sp. (assembly GCA_020723965.1). Taxonomy (GTDB): domain Bacteria; phylum Bacteroidota; class Ignavibacteria; order Ignavibacteriales; family Melioribacteraceae; genus DYHW01. The sequence continues at coordinate 165,044 of DYHW01000003.1, forward strand.
GCACATCCCCTTCAATTCCAAAATCTTCAATCAATTTTGCGCTCTGAATATTTATTTTGGGAATTCCTTTTACCCTGCTTATTGAGATTGCAGCAACTTTCCCTTTCCTATTTGAAGAAGAATTCTTTAAACAAAGATTTTCAATTTTATCTTCTACTAAAGTCCCCACTTTTCCCTCTTGTTTTAGATAACAGTTTGATTTCCCTTATTATTATTTTTTTATCAAGCGCTTTGCACATATCATATACAGTTAAAGCCGCAACTGAAACTGCAGTTAATGCTTCCATTTCAATTCCAGTAACTGAGTTAGTTTTTGCGAAGGACTTTATCTCAACTGAAATATTCTTTTTGTTCAATTTTAGTTCTATATCAACCTTAGATATAAAAATATTATGGCAAAGTGGAATTAACTCCGATGTTTTTTTTGCCGCTTGAATGCCCGCAAGTTTTGCAACTGTGAGCACATCACCTTTTGAAATTTCATTTTTTTTGATTGTATCAAAAACTTCTTTTGATACTTTAACTTCGGCGAAAGCTTCGGCTATACGCAATGTTTCTTTCTTTTCAGAAACATCAACCATTGTTGCTTTGCCTTTGTTGTTAATGTGCGACAATTTCTTTTTCATCCGCCAATACTCATCATAATGTTGTGATTTAATTTTGCCAATTCATCCGTGCTTGGATGTTTGAACCATTTATTCTGCAATGAATTTGAAATCATCTCTGCAATTAATTCATCGCCGAATGAATAATCCGCCAGCATTGATTTCAAGTTGATTTCTTCTGATTGAGCAAAGAGACAATTTTTAATTTTTCCCGATGAAGTAATTCTTAAACGATTACAACTATAACAAAAATGATTTGATATAGAACTAATGAAACTAACTTTTAGATTTGTTCCATCAACCAAAAAATCTTTTGCAACATTACCATCACTTTCTATTTCTTTAAGATGATATTTCGTTTCAATGATTGATTTCATTTCTCCCCACGAAATAAACTTCGCATCATCCCAGCCATTACCACTGAAAGGCATATATTCAATGAAACGGATGTTAAGATTTGTATTGTGAAATTGATCAATAAAATGAATTAGCTCGTCATCATTTATATTTTTGATGATTACCGCATTCAACTTTACTTTATCAAAATCAAATTTCAATGCCTTATTGATCGAACGAAGTGTTGTATCAAACAAATCTTTTCCGGCGATGGCTATAAATTTATTTCGCTGCAGAGAATCAAGACTTATGTTTAATCGGTTCATGCCAAAGGAATGAAGCGATTCAATTTTATCTTCAAGTAGAGTTCCGTTAGTTGTAATTCCAATTTCAAAATGATTGGATTTTTTAATTTCATGAACTTGTTCAAAAAAAGAAAGAATATTTTTACGAACTAACGGTTCGCCGCCGGTGAACCGTATTTTATTAACTGAAAAATATTTTACGAAAATATGTATCAACCGAGTCAGCTCTTCATAGGTTAAAATATTTTTATGTTGAAATTTCTCGATTTGATTTTGAGAAGGAATGCAATAAAGACATTGCAAATTGCATTTATCCGTTAATGATATTCTGAGATAATCATGAACTCTTCTGAATTTGTCTGTTAGTTTATTCATCACAATTATAAAATCAAAAGTGCAAGAATAGCGGCTAAAGGAATTACAACAAAGGGACTTGCCTTGAAAGCAAGAACAAGAAAAAGACCCAATAGAACAAATATCACATTGCGGTAGTCTGAATAGTTACTTAAAAAATATTGAGTCATTATTGCTATTATCATTCCAACAATTACGAACTTAATTCCATCGAACGCCTTGCTTACAAGAGGATGCGCTTGGTATTTGTGATACAAAAATACAGCAATAATAATTGATGCCATTGGCACAAGCATATTTCCGAGGTTAGCCGCTATTACGCCCGGCACGCCGGCAATTTTATATCCTGTATAAGTAGCAAACTTTATTGAAATAGCCCCTGGAAAAATTTGAACAAGCCCAAGTATTTTTAGAAATTCATCCGGCAAAAGCCAATTATAATTTTTTACTACTTGGTTTTCAATTACAGGGATAAGTGAATATGCGCCTCCAAAGGAAAAAGAACCTACTTTTAAGAAAGCAATAAATAAATCAAATAATTGCCACATCATTTTTTCTCCTCAAAAACATTGTCAATACAGCTTAAAGCCGCCATCGAAGATAATCCTAAACTTCTCCCCTTTTATCGGGATATGTTTAATAAATTCAGAGCATCCAACTCGGAGACAAAATTAAAAGAAGTACAATAAACTTACTAAACTTTTTCTAACTTTATTTTTGTGTTACAGAAAACAACACTTGCACCAATCGAATCGTATAATGAAGTGTTTGGCATATTATCATCTAATCTTATTGCCGCATTTAAATGAAAAGCGGAAGCTCTTTTTGGATCAGCCTGGATTCTTTTCTGCAATACAGGCAACAGAACAGCTATTGCAGACAATACATTTACGAGTATCAACAACCATTGCTCATTTGCGGTCTGCAATAGATTTTTGTAAAACTGTTTTTAGATTGCTTAACATCACGGTTGTTTCATTCAAATTAATGATGGAAGAATTCATTGCTGAGACTTCTTTAGAGTCGATCTAAATTGGAAGAACAGTCACAGCGGCAACAGTACTGGCAGTTGTTCAGCCAGACTTCTTGAAGATGACCGGCGCTAAAGTTTAGAACTAAATTTATCAGACATACTTGAACTCCAAATTAAATTTAAGTTGGACTCATCAACCAAGTGATGAGTCAATTTTTTTCTTATAAGAAATTATAAAAGAATGTTATTCTTGGTGTAATTGACGTATCATAAGAACGCCTGCCATTCGGTAAACTTTCGTAAGTTTCGATTAGAATGTTAGGTATTATGGAAAAGTTTTTATCTAATTTGTAGTCAATTCCAAATATCATAAAATTTCTTGAATCGCCTTTGCTGATATCATCGGAATCAGTGTTAGGATCGAAATAGTCAAATCTTCCAAAAGCAACTAATTCTTTAGAGAAATTATAAGAGCCAAAAATTGTATAGCCCATTGTATTTAGATCATTCATAGATAATGGTACTATTGTTTCTTTTCTTAGACCATTTTCAGTTGTTTGTGTATAACCTTCTAATCCAATACTACATTTATCTTTTACAGCATATCCCATAAATAAAGCATAGGTCATAATATTATTATCAATAGTTGCAGGGGGTTTTAATGTGCTGTTTGGATCGTTTATTTTTGCTCTTCCGTTCAAATCGAAATAAAGAGCAGCATGAAAATTCTTAATTGGCTTTAGGTAAACTTGCGCATAATATCTTTTGAATTTGTTTGTTTCCAAGCGCACGCCAGAACCATTAGCAAACATCAAGGTGTAGCCGTAGTTACCATCTTCATCAAATTTACCGGTTAATGATATACCAAAATCGCGAGTAGAAACAATTGATCTTAAATCCATAATTGTTTTTTCTACTTGTCGATAGCCCCAAGCTTTTTCAGAAATTTCAAAAGGAGGAGCTGGTTGAATGCCTATTGTTAAATCGTGTCCTTTGAATACGCCTTTCCATTTTACGTAAGCATCTTTAACAAAAACACCCAGTCTGTTATCAGTAAGGTTTTCTCTGTCATACATTTCAAGACGAAATCTTGATGTAAAACTATAGCTGATATCGTTATCGTAAGTTAAATAAGCTCTGCGAATAGTAAAGCCATTAAGATCTTTTGCGCCACCATTGGCAAGGTTTTTCATAGTGGCTATCTCAGCGTCTCTTGTTGCATTATAAAAATAATCGCCAAAAATAGAACCTGTAAATTTTCCTTGTGGAAAAGCTGTTGAAACTAAGACTAGCATAATTATCGTAGTGAAGAACAATTTCATAATTACTCCTTATTAACTGATTTTTCTGTTATTCAGTTTCTGATTGGCATCCGATAAAAGCCACAAATGCCAGTAACACAATTTTTAGAATTTCTCTTTCACATTTTTCTTTTTCTTGAAATTTAACAATAAGCTCGTTAGTTAATTGCATACCAGAATTAAAAATAAGAACAGACTCTAACATTTTTCGAATCAAAGGAACCGTTTTTAATTCTTTGATATGATACTGCAAAAAAATAGAAGAAAAAAGATTGATATACATACGATTTTTTTTGAATCACTCAGTTAGAAATTTGTAGATCAAAAAGCCAAAATTTATTTGAAGGAGTCCGAAGGCAATACCGCTGTAAAGATCGAGCCGCTCTACCTCATCTAATAATAATAGATTTTTTGACCGAAGATACTCGTCATATTTTTTATCAGCTTGAATTTTAAAATGCGCTGCAACGCCGCCAAAGAGCGCTGCGCTCCCAAGTAAAATCTTAAATGTATTTGAACTGAAAAAACTTTCACTCTTTTGCGAGGTTCTGATTTCGGAGTTAATAGGCAGATTCAAAAAAAGTTCTTTCGGCTTCAATTGGTATCTAAAAAAATAATCTTTACTGCAATAAACAATTCTTAGAGTATCTCTAATTTCCTGTTGATTCCATTTAAGCAAAGATTCTTTTATCCACAGGAAATGATCTCCCTTGTCAAGTTCAGCTTTCACTTTTCCATTGCCAACGAAAACACTATCAATAAAAATCATCGCGTCATCTTTATTTACTATGATTTCCGCTTTGCTTTTGCATTCTTGCGCTAAAGTATTTCCATAAAGGATAAGGATTAGCGCAAACGCTGTTCTAATTTTCTGGGAAAGTTTGATAAGCATTTATTATTCCTCTATCGGCGCCTAAATATAAAATGCCATTGTAGAATACCGGTGAAAGTTTTACTCTCCGCTCAAACTCGTAAGTCTTTTCGATCTTTCCGGTTTTAGTGTTGATGAAATATACTTTCTTGTTCATGTCCGGTTGAACAAGATAATTTTTGAACATCAATGGAGTAGTATTGATCACTCCGCCTGTACTTGTTTTCCAAATCAATTTTCCGTCTTCTTTGTTTAAGCAGTAAAGATCTCCTGCAAGATTTCCAATAATAATTTGACTCTCATTATGAACTGGTGCGGCAACAATTTTATTTTTTGTATCGAACTGCCAATTCAATTTCCCATCGGAAACATTAACAGAAAAAATTTTTCCTTTATTATCTCCGAAGTATGCGTTAGGCTCATCAATAGAAAATTCACTTTCAATTCCGGAGCTTATATTTGCACGGTATTTCATTTCGCCGTTGTTGGAATTAACTGCAATAATCTCGCCCAAAACATTTCCAAAAAGAGTTAACTCTCCGTTTGAAGCCGGCGATGATCTTGCAGAAATTTTAGTTGATAAGCTCCACTGCCGCAGTCCTACAAAATTATATTTGATCAGCTCACCCGAATCACTAAGCAGAACAATTCCGTCTTCAACTCTCAGCATTTCATTTTGCACACTGCCAAATACTCTTGATTCTGAAAGAATCTTTCCGCCTACAAGATCAAATAATTTTAGTGTTGATAATTTTTCGTTGGAATCGTTCACTATAAAAAATAACCGCATCTCATTTAGTATTGGCGCAACCGGAATTGAGCCGGAATATTTTTCAAAACCAAGCGGCTTGCCAATGGATCTTTCAAAAACATAAATTCTTCCGGATAGAGCGCTGACAAAAAGCATATCCCCATAGATCACAATAGATGTATTGCTTTGGCTTCCAATAGTTTCGGCAGACCAGATCAATTTAAGAGAATCTTGAATAGAAGTATTTTCAAAAAATTTTCTTTCCTGAACTTTCCCGTACATAAAATGCCCCGTCTGACCCGATACCATGTTCCTAAATGAAATTGGCTGCGAGCAGCTAATAGAGAGGATAAAAATTAAACAAGAGAAAGCTAAATATATTGATACATGATATTTTCTAAATGCCGCTTCGAAAAATCGTAACTTACCGCAAGACTGAGAAATCTTTTGTGTGCTAAAGATTTCCCTCTGCGGCTGTAATAACAAATAATATTTTCGAAAAAGAAACATCAAAAATCCCAGCCAAAGAAAAATTGATAAAACAATTTTGGTTGAAAGCGGGAGAAATTTTTCTCGATCTTTTTACCAATATCATAACGAAGAACAATTACATTAAAAAGATTTATTCTAAAACCAGCGCCAACGCTTCCCAAAGTTTCTTTGTAAACTTTATCCCAGGCGGCGCCGGCATCAAAAAACGCTGCTCCCCTTATTTGAAATAATGAGAGACCCAAAAAAGGGAAATTGATTGATAGTTTATCGACCAATGGGAACCGCAGTTCAACAGAAGAGAGCCACAACTTTTCGCCGCGGATAGACCATCTATTCCATCCCCGCAAATCCCAGCTTCCGCCGGCAAAAAAACGCCTCGTCTCTTTACCGTGATTGACAAAGATAGCCAAGCGTGTTGCCAAACTGCTTCTTAAACCAAGCCGAAAATATTTTCTAAAGTCTGTTATAAACGAATAATAGTTAACATTGCTGAATTTCACATCACTCGTGTATCCGAGCAAAACCCTGAACCGAGAGCCGTCAATTGCCCCAGTAGAAGTCCATATTGAGTTATCATGAACAAACGAAAGTGTGTTTGTAACAAGGAGAGATTTTCTTCTAATCAAATCTCCAAAAAGTTCTTTATTGGAGTTGGCAATGTCTACCTCTACTTCCAATCTTTGAAAAGTAGAAAAAGGATAATAAAGAGAAATATAGCCGCCGAATACTCTTTCGTAGAAAAACTCTTCGGACTCTCGTATGTCGTACCGTCTGCCTGCATAATGAAAAATTCCATAGCCGTAATTGGATCTTTCTTTCAAATTTACACGAGAGATTGCAACGTTAAAATTTTTCAATATTTCGCTCTGAACTTCGGCGCTGTTACTAATGTAAAAAATGTAGCGGTCATCACCAAGCATATCGCTCAAAGCTAAAAGAGCGCCGCCGCGTGTTCCGTAAACTGGGTCTGTAATCAACTGGCTCACTGCGTAATCGAGCGTGTATTCTTTTTCATATTTCAGCTTGTCGTATTCCGCTGCAAGTTCGATTTTTTCAGCAGTCCACTTTGTGCTAATATTTCCGAAATCAAACAGAACAAATCTTTCATTCGATATTGTTTTCAGGTCGAGCGAATAGAACTGGAAAGAAAAATTTTCAAATCCTGATGTAACCATTGTGTTTTGATCAACGAAAGAAAAATCATAAACGCTGGTTAAAAATTTCGTTACTTGGGTCATTCCATCAGAGTGTTTACCGCCGTACGGAATTTTCCAAATGTTAAAAGTGCCGTCGTAATCGCAAGTAAAATAAAGCTCGTTGTAATCTTTTGTGAAACGCGGAGTAGAAATATTGGCGTTCACATTTGTGAGATATAATATTTCTCCGCTTGTTAAGTCAATTTCAAATAAATTTTTCTTTTGTTTGAAAAGTCCATCCGTACGATCTGAAGAAAAAATAATTTTGTTCTTCTCTTTGTTAAAAATCGGGTCGATATCTTCGTAATAATCATTTGTAATTCGCTTAAGTTGAGCGCTAGAGAAATCATACACATATAAATCGCTAAATCCTTTTGTATCAGTAGCCGTGAAAACTATTTGACTGCCGTCATTTGAGAAACTGAGGGATTTAATTCTAATCAAGCCGCCGAAACGGAGCGTATTAACCACTTCATTTTTCTCGATAGAATAAATGTGAACCACATCTGATGCTTGCTGCCTGGTAATAAAAGCAATATGTCCGTTTGAAGAAACGTTGATCGATCTGTCCAAAAGATGAAACGCCTCAAAAATTTCATCACGTTCTCCTTCAATCAAAACTTCCGGCTCGGAATAATCGGAACTGTCCGGCGCGTAATTCATCCTCATTATTGAAGTATAACCGTTATAATTGCCGACAAAATAAATTTCTTTTTTGTTCTCTCTTTCAAAATATCTTGGCGTAAAATTAAAACCGAAATCGGTAATCTTTTTTGCTTGAATGAAGTGAGGGAAGTTTTCTTTATAAAGAGGAAAATACGCTTGACGAATTTCGTATATCCATTTATCGTTAATATTTGTAATTTTCTCCCCAAGTGTAAATTCTATAACATCAGAAAATTTTTTAAATCGCCAGAAATTTTCGATTAGCGCCATTATCTTATCTTCGCCATAATTCCTTTCAACAAATTCCAAAAACTTTTGTCCTTCTTTATACATCAAGTAACCGCCGAGTTGATCAAGCTCAATAAGAGAGATAAAATTTCCGTTCAAGACAGCATCGCGCATCACCATTTCAGACTGCGTATCCCAATCGGTTGACAAATACTCAGCTAATCCTTCAACGAACCAGAGAGGCGGTAATCTTTCCGTACTAATTTTATGATCGCTTAACTGAGTAAAAATTTTATTGGTCATAAAAACATGAACAAGTTCATGACGAATAACATGTTTGAACTGCTGCAGCGAGCCCAAATAAGGAATAACAACTCTTCCTTTTATGAACTCAAAAAAGCCGCCTACTCCTTGAGGAATAAACCCCGGCGTTATATTTGTCTGTTGAAAATGTGTGTGAGTGTTATAAAAAATGAGCGGGATCTTGTTAATAACGTAATGATTGAATTTTACTTTGTATTCCGAAAAAGCTTCTTCGGCATAATTTGCGCCAATCTCAGCCAGTTCAGCAAAATCATCGTAGTAATAAATATCAAAGTGCTCGGTTCTAAGTACTTTCCAGTTGAATTTTTCGTATTGAACTTTATTGCGACCGAAGAAGTAAAACTGTGCGGAAATAATTTGCGGCGTTAAAATCAGAACCAAAAAATATTTCCGCCAATCTTTTGTCAAAGTCGTGCCTTTAAATAATTTATGTTGTCAATTGTTGTGGGGTCGTATCCTCGAATTACCGCGTAATAGTAGCTTGCCCAATCGCCAAGATAAATTAAATCGACTAATCTTAATTTTAGATCGGGTTCATTGCTTTTAAGATTTATTATCTCGCCTCCTGCTTTTCCAATTACTTCCGATGTTATTTCAAATCTTTTTTTAACTTGAAGATTATAATCGTCATCGAGAATATTGATCAATTTGAAATTCATAGATGGTTTATAACCTTCCCATCCCATAATTTCGTTGTGATCAAGTTCTGGCAAATATCCAAAAAAAGAATGCTGTTTAGAATTTTCATTAAACTGTCCTTTGAATCTTGTTCCAACAACGGAAGTATAATCCGATACTGAATAAATTAGCGGAATAAATCCAATCAAAGATTCTGCAAGATTCAATGCTTCGTTTGGCGCAACAGAATATTCTTTCCCCTTTCGTTTTAACAATTCGATGGCTTGTTCAACATTTTTTGATTGATCAGGAACTATTTTCAATAAATGAAAAGTTTTGAGCAAAGTAAAAAAGTTGATCCAAAGAGCAAATCTTGGCTGATAACCTTTCAAAAGTTTGGCACAAGGAATTTTATGTTTATTTGCAATTTCTTCCATCTTTCCGCCTGTTGTAACGCAAACAATCTGACATTTTTTTTCGATCGCTTGGCTAAGAGCAGAAATTGTTTCTTCAGTATTGCCGGAATACGATGAAGCAAGCAGAAGTGTTTCTTCGTTTGCATAAGCCGGAAGTTCATAGTTTCTATTTACCGTGTAAGGATATTTTAATTCTTTTCTAAAAAAATTCTGAAGAAGTTCTCCGCCTATTGCAGAACCTCCCAGACCGGTAAGAATAATATTTTTGACTTTGCCAGTATTTATAGAAGATAAATCTAAGTCGATGTTCCAAGCGTATTCGATCTGCTTAAAAGAATCGATCAACACCTGAAACTGATTAGCTGTATCGCACTTTGTAATCATTTCCTGCAAATTCATTTCAACCTCAGTATAAGTTTTTAATTTGACCTTGTAATTTCTTATTAAAAAAATTGTGCATATAATTTTTAATTTCTATTTCTGTTTTGAAATTGAGACAGTCGTTGGCAAGTTTTTGCAATTCATCAAAATAGAGACTCCTAATAATGTTTTTGATAAGCGGTATAGCGGAAGCAGAAACACTTATAGAATTCAGTCCAAGTCCAATTAACAAAGGAACGGCAAATGGGTCAGCAGCCATTTCACCGCACATGCTTACCATTATTCCTGCTTTCTTTCCCTCTTGAATGATATGATTTAAAGTTCTCACAACAGCAGGATGAAATTCTTGATAAATGTTAGAAACAATGTCATTGCCGCGGTCTACTGCAAGAAGGTATTGAATAAGGTCGTTTGTGCCAATGGAAACAAAATCTACCTCTTCAGCAAAGTCTTTTATAAGAATTGCAGCCGAAGGAATTTCGATCATCACGCCAATTGCAATATGCTTATCGAATGCTTTACCTTCTTTCTGAAGTTCTTTCTTGCATTCTTCTATCAAATTTTTCGATTCCCGAATTTCTTCAAGAGAAGCGATCATCGGCAGCATCAATTTTACATTTTTATGAGAGCTTGAACGTATAATTGCTCTTACTTGTATTTTGAACAGCTTTGGATTGTCTAAAAGCAATCGTATACCACGCCAGCCAAGAAACGGATTTGGTTCCTTCAGATCAACAGGCAAAACTTTATCGCCGCCTATATCAAAAGTACGAACGATAACATGTTCGGGGTAAATTCTTTCTGCAATAGTTTTATAAATTTGATATTGTTCTTCTTCATCAGGAAAAACTTCATATTCTTCAAACAGTTGCTCAGTGCGAACAAGTCCAATTCCTTCTGCTCTATTATGTACGATGAACTCCATTTCTTCTGTTAAGTCAAGATTTGCAAGAAGCTGAATTTCTATTCCATCCAAAGTTTTTGCAGGAAAATTGCGAAGTTTATCTAGTTCGTGGTCTTGCTGTTCAAGACGTTTAATTTTATTCTTATAAACACGCAACTGATCAACATCGGGATTTATAATTACCTCTCCTTTGAAGCCATCAATTATCAGCAGTTCTCCCTCTTTAATTCGATTAGTAGCTTCGTGCAATCCAACTACGGCAGGAATATTTAAAGAACGCGCAACAATAGCAGCATGAGAAGTGAGCCCGCCAAAATCAGTTACATAACCTTTCACATTAACGCGAGAAAATAAAACGGTATCAGATGGAGAAATGTTAGATGTAACAACAATAACATCGCTTGTAATTTTCGATTTCCATTTTTTCTTCTTTAGGTTGCGAATGATTCTGTTTTTAATATCCTCAATATCATGCGAGCGTTCTTTCATATAAGGTTCGTGAGAAAGATTCATTAAATCGGTGTACTTTGAAATTTCATTGTTCACAATATATTCTGGAACAATCATTTCATTTCTAATTCTCTTTCTGAGCGAAGAGATAAGGATTGGATCGTCAAGAATCATCATTTGCGCTTCAAAAATAGCAGCGCGTTTTTCACCAAGTTTATCAACTGCCAACGAAAATATTTTTCTTAATTCTTTTTTAGATTGCTGAAGAGCTGTATCAAAGTTTTTAAGCGCTTCATCTATATCTGTAATTGGTTCCGAAGTTATCACTTCTTTTTCTTTTTTATAGATGAAGGCATGAGAAATAGAAATGCCGGGAGCTGCTGCAATTCCTTTTAATATATTAGTATGGTCTGTTGTCATTTATAACTCGTCAAATCCTCTGTTAAAATAATCTATTATTTCTTTTGCGGCTTGTTCTTCATCTTCGCCGTCAAATGTTAAAACAATCTCAGACCCTTTTTCGGCAGCAAGAGTCATAACGCCAATAATGCTTTTCCCGTTGATGTGCAGTCCATCTTTATTCAGAAAAAATTCACATCTATATTTTGAAGCAATCTTAACGATTGTTGCCGCCGGCCTTGTATGTAGTCCCGCATTATTTATGATTTTAATTTTTTTTTCTATCATTTATCTCTGCTGATAAGAATGTTCGCTAACCAGTGCATTAGATTTCTTCCCTCTTCGTTTGGTAAAAAGGATAAATTTTTAAAAGCCAATTTAGTGTATTTCATAATTTCCCGCTCGGCATCTTTCAATACGCCTAACTTAATATAAAGCTCTCTGTATTTGTTAATTTCACTTTTATCAATTCCTTTTTGCTTAACAACTTTGATGAGTTCAGCTTTTTCTTTTCCGCTTGATTTTTCAAGACCTTTAAGAAAAAGATAAGTTTTTTTCCCTTCGATCAAATCGCTTCCAACAGTTTTACCCAACGTCTTCTCTTGCGCAGTAATATCTAAAAGATCGTCTTGAATTTGAAAAGCCATACCGAGAAACTTGCCGTAATTTGCGGCGGCTTTCAATTCTTTTTTATTTGCCCCGCCAAGCAGAGCGCCAACTGAACAACACATCTCTGTTAATGCAGCAGTTTTTTTAAAGATCATAACTTTGTATTCGTCAATAGGAACTGTTTGCCTGGTTTCAAAATCTTTGTCCATACTCTGCCCTTCGCATACTTCTATAATTGCTTGAGTAAAAATTGCGACCAACGCTTTAATATTTTTTTTGCAATCTTTAAGAAGACTATGATAAGCAAGAGCAATTAAATTATCGCCGGCAAGAATAGCGGTGCTAAGATCGTACTTTTTATGAAGTGTAGCTCTTCCGCGCCGTTTGTCGGAATTATCCATAATATCATCATGAACAAGTGTAAAGTTGTGCAAGATTTCGACTGCAGCGGCAGCGTTGTATACATCTTTCAGCTTTCCACCAACGGCTTTAGCAGAAAGCAAAACAAGAAATGGACGCAATCTTTTTCCGCCGCCGTTCAATATGTAAGAACATGGCTCATACAGAGATTCTGGTTTTCTCCCTTTCAATAGATTATTCAAATACTTATCAATTTGACCGATCTCTTTCTTATAAAAAGATTCATAATTTTTAGAGTCTAATATCAAAACAACTCCTCTTTTCTTTTTAATCCAACTTTACTCAGTTTAATTATTTTATCACAGCCAGTTAAGTACATTATTTTCTTAACAGTAAAGAACCAAGATCGAATTAGTTTAATAACCCCTTCAATATCATTCTTTAAGACTTCTTGAAGAATAATTCTTGCAGAAGCAGTGAAATCAGCTCCAAGTGAAAGTGCTTTTGCAATATCAATTCCATTATTTAACCCTCCTGAAGCAATCAAAATAAAATCAAAATCTTTTTTCAGTTCATTAACTGTTCTTACACAATAAGAAGTTGGCAATCCCCATTCACTAAAAAAGGGCTCTTGTAAATTTCTTCTTTTCAATTCAACTGCAGCCCAGCTTGTGCCTCCTGCTCCCGCAACATCAATTCCCTTCACACCAATCTCTAAAAGTTTTTTTGCAGCCGTCTTGCTAATTCCGGAACCAACTTCTTTAGCGATAATAGGAGTGGAAATTTTTGAACATATTTTTTCAAGATTTTTCAATAAACCATTAAAATTCGGTTCACCTTCGCTCTGCAATAATTCCTGGAGCGGATTAAGATGAACAACAAGAGTGTCGGCTTCTACCATATCGATGAGAAAACGAACATCATCAAGTAGATTTTTAGATTTTGATATTTGTGCTGCGCCAATATTTCCAAGTATCGGAACATTTCCGGCATTCTGCTTAACTACTCTGTAAGTGGAATGATATTTTTTTTCTTCCAATGCTTGTCTTTGGCTTCCAACTCCAATCGGAATGTTTAATTCTTTTGCTGCAATAGCTAACCGTTCATTTATTCTTTTAGCTTCTTTCGTGCCCCCTGTCATGCACGAAATAAGAAATGGATAGCCAATTTTTTTGTTCAAGAATTTTGATGAAAGATCAATTTTTTCAAAATCAACTTCCGTAACGGCATAGTGCTCAAATTCATATTTATCAAAGCCATTGGTTTTGGTCTTATATGCCGCTTCTTCAGTAAGACAAAGTTTAATATGATCACTTTTTCTATTTGATGTTTTGCTTTTTGGCATTAAGTTTTGTCGGATTAATTTCAAAAACAAAATAAATATTTTAATAATAAAATAGAACGCTGATCTTTATGATGCTTATATTCAAAGGACTATGCCAAAAGCATATCCTTCGGGAGTTTCTGAGATTTCTAATTATCATAATATATCATAAACGATCTTCACCAATCTGCGTTCCAAAAATAATTGTAGAGATTTTTAATCCGCAATCAATTAAATTAACCGCAAAATTTTTCTAAACATAATAGGAAAAAAGTAATGTCAAAAGTTCGGTTACATTTCTGGCAAATATGGAACATGAGTTTTGGTTTTCTCGGAATTCAATTCGGGTTTGCACTGCAAAATGCAAACGTTAGTAGAATTTTTGAAACTCTTGGCGCAAGCATAGATGAAATACCTATTCTGTGGATAGCTGCACCTACAACAGGTTTGATTGTTCAACCCATCATTGGCTATTTAAGCGATAGAACTTGGGGAAAACTCGGAAGGCGGCGTCCATATTTTTTAATTGGCGCCATTCTCGCGTCGTTGGCGCTCATTATTATGCCAAATTCTCCTGCTTTATGGATAGCAGCCGGAATGTTATGGGTAATGGACGCGTCAATAAATATATCTATGGAGCCGTTTCGCGCGCTTGTTGCAGATCTTCTTCCCTCTGAACAACGCACAATCGGATTTGCAGTTCAAAGTTTTTTTATTGGAACTGGCGCAGTAGTGGCTTCTGCACTTCCTTATATCTTAACAAACTGGTTTGGTATAAGTAACACTGCGCCTGAAGGAGAAATACCCGATTCAGTTATTTATTCTTTCTATATCGGGGCTATTGCTTTTTTTAGCGCGGTTAGCTGGACAGTTTTCAGAACTAAAGAATATCCGCCAGAAAATATTAAAGAGTTTGAACGCTACAAAAAAGAAAGCAAAGGATTCTTTAAAGGGATTAAAGAAATATTTAAGTCATTTATCGGAATGCCCAAAACAATGGTTCAGCTTGCCGGTGTTCAATTTTTTTCATGGTTCGCGCTTTTTGCAATGTGGATATATACAACGCCAGCAGTTACGCATCATATCTACGAAGCAACGGACCCTACATCGGCAGAATATAATCTTGGCGCAAATTGGGTAGGAATTCTTTTCGCTGTTTATAATGGCTTTGCAGCGCTCACCGCTTTTTTGCTTCCGTGGCTTGCAAAAAGAACTTCTCGTAAAACTGTTCACATGATAAGCCTGATCTGCGGCGGAGTTGGTCTTGCTTCTTTTTATGTTATTAAAGATCCGAATCTTTTGCTTATTTCAGAACTTGGAATTGGTTTGGCGTGGGCTTCAATTCTTGCTATGCCGTATGCAATTCTTGCCGGTTCGCTTCCACCGGAAAAGATGGGTGTTTACATGGGCATCTTTAATTTCTTTATTGTTATTCCTCAGATCTTTGCTGCCGCAATCTTAGGTTTTTTTGTTCATAACTTTTTTGGCAACCAAGCAATTTATGCTTTGCTTCTTGGCGGCGCTTCTATGATTATTGCTGCAGTTCTTGTGATTATTGTTGATGATGTGGATGAAGTAACCCGATAGTTACTAACTGATGTTACACAAATAACCTGTTTTGTTATATTGATTCCGACTAGCCTGCCTACCGCAAGCAGGTTGAGAGACAATTTTTTTTATTTCATTCTTATAAGAAACTCGAAGTTAGCGTATATAAAAACTCCCCTTATGAAAGGGGAGTTAATAAAAAAGAGTCTAGTTAAAACAAATTGAATTTTATTTTGTTAGTTTACTTCCCACGTGTGGTTAGAGAGCATCAATTTCTCGTAAGTACCAACTCCTTTTTTCTCTTTAATCTGAGCTATCTGTTTTACATATTCTTCATCATAAGTCGGTTTGTTGAACTGACGAAAAACGCCAATAGGAGTTGGGAAGCCAGAAATATCTGTAAACCGAGCCAACAAGAAAACACGAGTTGGGTTATCATCAAACTCATCATGAACCCAGCAATCATTGACCGAGTGTTTACCATCATTCAAATCGATAATCACAGGATCCAATCCATCTAATTTAATTCCCTTATCTTTGTTTGCGCCAAAGAGAAGCGGCTTACCGTGTTCAAGAAAAATAACGTTATCGGCTTTAGTTTCTTTTTCAGTTAACGGAAAATAAACACCGTCGTTAAAGATAGGGCAATTCTGAAACACTTCAATGAAAGCAAGACCTTTATGTTTAGCCGCTTTGGAAATGACTTCTTGAAGATGTTTAGGATCGCGGTCTAACGAACGCGCAACAAATGTAGCTCCGGAACCAGTTGCAAGTTTGATCGGATTAAAAGGAAAATCGACTGTGCCGTAGGGAGAAGATTTTGTAATCATTCCTTTTTCTGAAGTTGGCGAGTATTGCCCTTTTGTCAATCCATAAATTCTATTGTTGAACATCAAGATTTTCATGTTAATGTTTTTTCTGCATGCATGAATAAAATGATTTCCACCGATACTAAGCATATCGCCATCGCCTGTTGCAACCCAAACTTGAAGTTTAGGATTGGCTAATTTAACTCCAGTAGCAATTGCTGCCGCTCTTCCATGAATTCCATGAAATCCATAAGTATTCATATAATATGGGAAACGGCTAGAACATCCAATACCCGAAACCCAAACCATATTTTCTCTCTTCTCGCCAAAATCCGGCGAAGTTCTTTGTACTTGAGCAAGAATTGAATAATCGCCGCAGCCCGGACACCATTTAACGTCTAGATCCGACGCAAAATCTTTTGCAGTATATTTTACTTCAGGCACAAGTTCATTTATTTTATTATCCATTATTTCCTCCTAACACTTCGATAATTTTGTTCTCAATTTCAGCAACCTTAAAAGTCTGCCCCTGCACTTTATTGAATTGAAGTACTTCTTTTAAATAAGTACTGCGGATAAGAGTTGCCATCTGCCCTAAATTCAATTCAGGAATCAAAACATTCTTAAATCTTTTCAAGATATCGCCTAAATTTTTTGGGAAAGGATTTATGAAACGTAGGTGTGCATGCGAAACTTTATGACCTGTATTCTCTAAATTTCGCATTGCTTCTTTAATTGCGCCGTAAGTGCTTCCCCAACTCAAAATTAGAAGTTCCCCTTCCTGTTCGCCATCTACAATTAAATCCGGAATTTCTTTTTGAACATTATCAATTTTTTCTTTTCTGTTCTTGACCATTATTTCATGGTTAATTGGATCATAGCTGATGTTACCAATAACATCTTTCTTTTCCAATCCGCCGATCCGATGCTCTAAACCAGGAGTACCTGGAATAGCCCATGGACGCACAAGATTTTCATCTCTAAGGTAAGGGAAAAATCCTTCTTTCTCTGTTCTGAACTCAACATTTATTTCTGGCAGTTCTTCAAAATTAGAAATCTTCAAAGGTTCCGAACCGAATGCTAAATAGCCGTCGGTTAAAAGAATGACCGGCGTCATAAATTTAATTGCAATTTTTGCTGCTTCAAGAGAGATATAAAAACAATCAGCAGGACTCTGAGCCGCAAGCACAACAACCGGAGCTTCTCCGTGCCTGCCATACATTGCTTGGAATAGATCTGCTTGTTCGGTTTTTGTTGGAAGTCCTGTACTTGGACCGCCTCTTTGAACATCAATGATCACTAAAGGAAGTTCAGTCATAACTGCAAGCCCAATCGATTCTGTTTTAAGAGAAAGTCCCGGGCCAGAAGTATTAGTGATAGCAAGCGAGCCGGCAAATGCTGCTCCTATTGCAGAAGCTACACCTGAAATTTCATCTTCTGCTTGGAATGTTACTACTCCATAATTTTTATACTTGCTTAGCTCTTGCAATATTTCTGAAGCAGGTGTGATAGGATAAGAACCTAAGAAAAGAGGAATACCGCTTCTTAAAGATGCAGCTATAAAACCTAATGCAACAGCTTCATTACCGGAAACATTTCTGTAAATTCCTTTTGGAAGTTTTGCAGGTTTAACATCATAACGCGTTGTAAAGATCTCGGTTGTTTCGCCGTAATTGAATCCTGCCCTCAATACACGTTGATTTGCTTCAAGAACTTCAGGCTTAGAATTAAATTTACTTTCCAGCCATTTCAAAGTAATATCAATTGGACGGTTATACATCCAATACATCAATCCTAACGCAAAAAAATTTTTACACTTTTCTTTTTCTTTTAATGAAAGAGATAGGTCTTCTAACGCGGTCATTGTAAGCTTAGTCAATTCAACTGGTATTACGTTAAAACCAGAAAGCGAACCATCTTCAAGCGGATTAGTTCCATATTGCGCAAGTTTGAGATTTTTTGTATCAAAAGAATTTGTATTAACAATTATTGTTGCGTTCGGTTTTAGATCTTTCACGTTTACTTTTAGAGCGGCCGGATTCATAGCAATTAAAACATCTGGAGAATCACCAGGAGTTTGAATATCTCCGCTACCAAAATGAAGTTGAAACCCGCTTACTCCGGAAAGTGATCCGGCGGGTGCGCGTATCTCTGCGGGGAAATCTGGTAGAGTGCTTAAATCATTTCCAACAAATGCCGTTGTATCAGTAAATTGTGAACCGGTTAACTGCATACCATCTCCGGAATCACCTGCAAAACGAACGGTTACATCATCAACTACTTGAACAGTTTTTGTCATATTTTTTTCTCTTAATTAAATCTTAGTTTTTTTGCAACGCTAAAATACAGAAATAAGATGGAATATTAAACGAAACATTTAATTTACTTTTTGGATCAATTTTAAAAATTCTTCAGCGCTAACAAATCCTGTCAAACGTTCAACTTCTTCCCCTTTCGAGTTAATTATCAAAACAGTAGGCATTCCTATTATGTTAAACATATTTCTCAGCTTTTCAGTTTCATCAGAAAGTGTTTGTGTCATATCAACCTTATAACATGAAAACCTTTTCGACTCTTCTATAACACGTGGGTCAGAAAAAGTCAATGCATCAAGTTCTTTGCAAGGAATGCACCAATCTGCATAAAAATCAATTATCATCATTTCGTTGTTTAAGATCGACTGTTGATAATTAGCTTTACTAAAAGTTTTCCAAGCCGGTGATTCTTTTTTAGTTGGGCTCAAAGAATAGACAGAAATAATAACAACAATGACTGAAAAAATAATTTTGAAAAAGCGGAACGCTTTAACATTGCTCCCCTTTTTATCAACGAAAAGAAGAAATACCGCTGAAAGAATTCCAAAGACAGGTAGAATAAATTCTTGTATAGACTTGGGAAGAATTGGCATCAAAAAGTAAATTGCCATTGCCAAGAGCAAAAACCCAAAAATATGTTTTACCCCTTCCATCCACTCTCCGGCGCGCGGCAGTTTTTTAATCTTGCCGGAGAAGAGCGCCAGAAACAAATACGGTAACCCAAGTCCAATAGCTAATACGAAAAACATCAAGAACCCATAATAAGGGTCTCCTTTTGCGGCAACATATGTTACTAATCCAAGAACAAACGGACCTATACAAGGAGCTGCAACAATACCCATTGTTAATCCCATAAAAAAAGCGCCGGAGACACCTCCCTTTGCGCCGCCTACTTTCGCAACTAAACTATCGGGTAACTTAAATTCATAAACTCCGAATTGACTGAGCGAGAGCAATACAAATAGAAGAGCAATCCCGATAATCACAAAGATATTTTGCATAAGCATTCCAAAAACAGCGCCGCTTAAAGATGTAACAACTCCTATAACAGAATATGTGAAAGCCATTCCGAGCAGATAAAGTATTCCGAGTAGAAAAAGTTTTCCAGTGCGCCCTTCACTCTGTCCGCCAAAGTAACCTATCGTAATAGGAATGAGAGGATAAACGCACGGAGTTAAATTGAGCGCAAGACCGCCTAGAAAAACAAAAAATAAACTCAAAAATAAACCAGTCGATTCAAGCGTAGATGCGATCGGGTCTTCTTTCTTCTTTTGAATTTCTGCAGACACTGAAAGAGAAAGATTCTTAAAATCATCTTCGTTAATTTGATTTATCGTAGTTTCGCTGCCAACCACAGCAATTTTTAAAGTATCGTTTACGCTCGACGGCGGCATACATATTTGATCGTTACATGCTTGGTACTGGAATTGGATTGGAATTTTGTAATTACCGAGAGGCAATTCTTTATCAATATTGATTAACAAACCAACTATTATTTCTCCATCAAAAACAGAAACAGGTTTTTCTGAAAATTCAAAATTCATCTCCTTTGCCGGAGGAAAAATGAGCTTTGCAATCGGAAACTTTTCATCTTTTGTAATAACTTTTGTTCCAATTAAAAAATCTTCGTTAGGGTTATCTGAATTTATGTGCCATATTTCTTTTATGTTAACTTTTACAGCAACCTTTAATAATGAATTTGGATGAACTTTATCTTGACTGCTAATTACTTTTATCTTTACCAAGTCTGCAGCCGTTTCGAACTGAGCAAACAGAACAGTAGAAAAGAGAAAAATTGAAATGAAGAATTTGAAAAATTTCATTTAATGACCTCTGATTTGTTAATAACTATTTCCGCCAGCCTTGAACTATGGGAAATCTTCTTCCGTAACCGAATGCTTTTGAAGAAACGCGAAGGATAGGCGCAGCTTGTTTTCTTTTGAACTCGTTAAGATCTACAAGCCGTAAAACTTTTTTTACAACTTCCGGATCGCCAATCGCATCACTTATCTCCCGAACTTCTTTTTGTTCTTCTAGATACATTTTTAGAATACGATCGAGAAGATCATAAGGCGGAAGAGAATCCTGATCTGTTTGGTTCGGACGAAGTTCAGCAGATGGAATCTTCTCGATTATCTCGTTAGGTATAATTTCTTTTTCACGATTGATAAACTTAACAATCTTATAGATCTGTGTTTTATAAAGATCGCCAATAACTGCAAGCGCGCCGCACATATCACCGTAAAGCGTTGCGTAACCGGTAGCAATTTCTGATTTATTGCCGGTTGTACACAACAAAAAGCCAAACTTATTTGAGAGCGCCATCATATAAATTCCGCGAATACGCGACTGCAAATTCTCTTCGGTTACATCTTCAGGCATTCCTTTGAACGGCTCTTTCAACATTTCGATCGTTCTATCAACAACAGGTTGAATTGAAATATTATCCGATGAGATGCCAAGATTATGAATCAGTTTCAAAGAATCGTCTATACTACCTTCACTAGAATATTTGGACGGCATCATTACAACATGAACATTTTCTGCACCAAGCGCTTTTACGGCAATATAAGAAACAAGAGCCGAATCTATACCACCGCTTAAACCAATCAATATTTTTTTGAATCCGGTTTTGTCCGCATAATCTTTAAGTCCAAGCTGCAGAGCTTTTAATATTTCCTCTTCAAAAATAGATTCAACTTTATCAATGCTGCTGTAACTCCCTTTTGTATCGTAAATGAAATAATCTTCCTGAAAAATTTTACCGAGCATCTCAAGTTTTCCGGAAGAATTAAAACACATGCTTCCGCCGTCAAAAATCAGTTCTGTTTGAGCGCCAACACAGCACGCATATATCAGCGGAAGTTTATCATTACGGGCTAGAAGAGAAAGCATTTCGAATTTTTCTTTCCGCTTGCCGTATGAGAAAGGACTTGCGGAAATGTTTATCAAAATCGTTGCGCCGTTATCAACAAGTTTCTGCACCGGGTCAATTGGGTAACGTCTTTTTTTCCAATAATCGGCATCATTCCAAATATCTTCGCAAATAGAAATGCCAAGTTTCTCGTTCTTAAAATCATGCACAAAAATATCTTTGGCGGGTTCAAAATATCGGACTTCATCAAAAACATCATAATTTGGTATAAGCGATTTGCTCTGGACAAATTGAATTTTGCCGTCATAACAGAGTGCGGCAGAATTATAAACTCCCGTTCCTACACTATCCTCAAAATCTTCGGTAATAGTTCCAAAGAGCAATCCAGCGCTTTTTGTTTGAGCGGCAATTTCTTCAGCTGCTTTTACCACAGCTTCGCGAAATTCTTTTTTCTCAACAAGATCAAGCGGCGGGTAACCGGGTAAAAACAATTCCGGGAAAACAATTAGGTCCGCGCCTTCATCAACTGCTTGTCTGTAACCCGAAAGAATTTTTTGGGAATTCCCCTTCAGACCGCCTATAATAGAATTTGATTGACAAATAGCTATTTTCATTAAGTAAAAAGGATTTTATCTTTTCATTAAAGTTAACAAGAAGCATTGTCTTTTCAAATTGAGCAAAATATTTAAATTAGTTCAAAAAAAATATGTAACTCTTTGAATTGAAGTTCGTCTTAATAATTGAAATTTACAAAAGGTGTTGTTATGAAAGAAAAACTATATCGCTCACGAAGAGTGAGGGTTTTTGGGGGTGTTGCCGGCGGTTTAGCTCAATACTTCAACATCGATCCAATTATTGTTCGTGTTCTTTTCGTCGTTATTACAATAATGAATGGAATAGGCATTCTGCTTTATATCATTCTATGGATTGTTGTTCCGGAAGAGCCGTTTGAAACCGCTTATAAAGTTAAGACTGAGTCATCTGATTCTGCACAAACAGAAGATGCGCAAAAAGAAGCTAATATTTCTCACCATAAAATTTCCGGCGATAGAGGAAGAGTTGTCGCTGGTTTTATTCTGATAATTATTGGTCTTTTCTTTTTAGCAGATCGGTTTATTCCAGCTTTCAATTTTCATGATGTCTTTCCTATTCTGCTTGTGCTGCTTGGTGCATATTTAATTTGGAATTCCATTAAAAAGTGATGGAGATAAAAATGAAAAGCGGACAAATTTTTTGGGGATTCTTTTTATTAACCCTTGGCACTTTGATCTTATTAACTAATTATAGCGCTCTTTACTTTTCCTTCGATTTTGTGTGGGATGTATGGCCATTGATCTTCATTTTTTGGGGAGCGCATATCATTTTCAGAAATTCTATTGTTAGAGTGATTGTAAATACTCTCTTCGGAATTTTTCTTGCGTTATTGGTCTTTGGATTCTTCTTCAATACATTTATTAGTTGCGGCTGGAATTCAGATGCTAATGAAAAATTCACACACTATTACAGCGAAGATTATAACAAGAATGTTCAATTTGCCAATCTCGAGATCAATACAGGCGCCGGCACTTTAAAGATTGAAAAAACCACAGATAAACTGATTGAAGGAAGAACGAGCGGAAGTTTAGCCCAATACGATTTCGATGTAAATCAAACAGATAACACTGTATATGCTCAATTCGATTTCCATCAAAAGAATTTCAAACTCTTCAAGGACAAACTTAGAAATAATCTTGAAATAAGTTTGAATCCGAATCCGGTTTGGAATATTGAATTCAATCTTGGCGCATCGAAAGGAAAATTTGATTTATCTGATTACAAAATAAGAAATGTAAGATTGCGCACCGGTGCATCTAGCACAAAAATTAAATTAGGCGATAAATTAGATTCTACCGATGTTGACGTTGAAATGGGAACGGCGTCGTTCACTTTAGAAATTCCGCAGAGCAGCGGTTGTATAATTGAAGGCGATATGGTTCTGATGTCCAAAAAATTTGAAGATTTTGTTAAACGTGGCAAAGGACATTATGAAACAGAGGGTTTTGAAAATGCAAAGAATAAAATTTTTGTTCGGATCGACGGCGGCGTTTCTTCAATAAAAGTGAAAAGATATTAGTTTGTTTTGTTCATGCTCTTTTATTTTTAAGAATGAATTTTGGTGGAATCCACAAAAACTTTTTCATATTAACGCATCCATTATCATCAAACCCAATTCCTTCTGCTCGAAGAAGCTCTTCCATTAAATGGATATCGTCAAAATGAACTTTTCCGGTTAATGCACCGTAACAATTTACAACTCTATGACAAGGCAGGTTACTCTCTTTGGCGCCGTTCAATGCCCAGCCAACTGTACGAGCAGATGATTTTATGCCGCATGCTTCTGCAATTGCACCGTAAGTAGTAACCTTCCCTTTCGGAATTTTTGAAACAACTACGTAAACACGATCGAAAAAATCTGATTTTTTTGTTTTCATATTTCAATCAAATAAAAAGTCATGCTGGGCAAAGCGAAGTATTTACAACTATGATGTGCAATAGATTCTTCGTCAAGATTACATCGGGATGAAGAAAGACACGTTCACAGACCCATTACTTTTATTATAACCCGCTTTTTCCTTTGCCCGTCAAACTCAGCATAATAAACTTGCTGCCAAGGACCGAAATCGAGCTTGCCATCTGTAACCGGAATTATTACTTCATGATGGATTAACAAACTCTTCAAATGTGCATCGCCGTTATCTTCGCCCGTTCTGTGATGGCGATAATCGGGTTTGAAAGGGGCAAGTTTTTCCAACCACTCATCAATATCTTGAATTAATCCGCTTTCTGCGTCGTTAACATAAACGCCGGCTGTTATATGCATGGCAGAAACTAGAATCATTCCTTCTTGGATGCCACTTTTCTTCAGCGCCTTTTCAACTTCGCCGGTTATGTTGATGTATTCTCTTTTCTTAGTTGTGTTGAACCAGATATATTGGGTGTGAGTTTTCATATCATTTAACTAATTGTAATTTATCAATTCCAATGTTCTGAAGTAACTTTTGCTAACCGTTCTGCAAGCGATTTGATTAGTTTTTTGGAAATATCGGGGTATATTTTAATAATATCATCGAGCTCGCCGGTTACAACTAATAGATTAGTATCGGTGAGCGCTTTGATGGTTGCGCTTCTAGGTTTATTCAAGATCAAACTCATTTCTCCAACAATTTCTCCTGGTTTGCTGAACTCGATTATCTTTTGATTGTTCTTAAATACGCCGATTTTTCCATCGACCAAAATAAAAAGATTTTTTGCGTGTTCACCTTCGGCAGCTATTACTTCTTCGGCTTTAAAAAATTTCATTGTTGACATTTTTCAACTCACTTTAGCTGTGGGAAAACTTCAATAAATATTCTTTAATAAAGCTGTTTATATTTCCGTCCATCACGCCCTGAGTATCAGAAGTTTCCCAATTAGTTCTGTGATCTTTGACCATGTTATAAGGATGAAAAACATAAGAACGAATTTGACTTCCCCATTCGATCTTCATTTTATTTTTTTCGATCTCACTGAGTTCGGCTTGCTGCTTTTCTAATTCTAGTTGATACAATTTTGCTTTCAGAAATTTGAATGCGTTAGTTTTATTTTGAATTTGTGAACGTTCCGATTGACATGCCGCTGCAATACCTGTTGGAATATGAGTAATTCTAACAGCAGTTTCAACTTTGTTTACGTTCTGTCCCCCTTTTCCGCCGGCTCTGTATGTATCAATTCTTAAATCTGCAGGATTTATTTCTATCTCAATAGAATCATCAACTTCAGGGATAACAAACACAGATGCAAAAGAAGTATGTCTGCGTTTATTAGAATCGAAAGGAGAAATACGAACAAGCCGATGCACGCCGTTTTCTGCTTTCAAATATCCGTATGCAAATTCTCCTTCAACCTCAATAGTAGCGCTTTTAATTCCGGCGCCGTCGCCATCGAGCCAATCGATCAAATTCATTTTATATCCATTCTGTTCGCCCCAGCGTAGGTACATACGCATTAGCATTTGCGCCCAATCCTGCGCTTCAGTACCGCCAGCACCAGAGTGAATTGTAAGTATGCAGTTTTTATCATCATCTTTTCCTGAAAGCATGCTTTTAAGTTCAAAGTTGGAATATGCTTTTTCTAATTCGTTGAACTCTTTCTCAATTTCAGAAGCCAAACTTAGATCATTTTCTGCGGCTGTTAGTTCAATAAGTTCTTTTAAATGTTTCTGTTGAGTATTTATTTTATTCCAGGCATCAACCCAAATTTGCAACGGCTTAGATTTTTGAAGAAGCGCTTGCGCAGATTTTTGATCAATCCAAAAGTTTGGTGCTTCAGACAGCTTTCGTATCTCTTCTAATTCTTTTTCTTTTTCAGATAACTTAAAGATAACCTCGTAAATTTTCTATTTTTAGTCCAAACTCGTTAATCTGTTTTAATTGTTCTTCGAACATTATTACTTCCTTTCTTTTTTGGTCGTTCTGTTAATCAAATTGTCATTCTAATTCCCCTCTTTCATGGGGAACAACTCCTGGGAAAAATCATACAGACATTAGATAACTGCTGCAGAGCGGTAATTTGAGTTCATCCTGCAAAAGTGGAACAACATGGAAATGAGAATCATAAATTTTATACTTCAATTTCCATTCTTAATAAAGCCGCAGCAAGAGTCTTTCCTTGTGCATCATGTTTCAACGAAACTGTTCCGCCGCCGCCAAGTGTGTTATGCAACAAAAAATTGAGAGCTCGTATGTTTGGCATTTCAAAACGTTCAACTTTGCCAAAACAAATTCCTTCGAAATGTTTTTTTACACGCTCTGCAGTTAGATGCTTTTCAATTATCTCATAACCGTTATCGTCATAAGCAATGATGCCTACATTTGCCGCATCGCCTTTATCGCCGCTTCTTCCGTGCGCAATATCTATCAATCTAATTTTCATTTTATAACTCTAAAATTATTACTTCTGGTTTAACTAATTTTTTAGGAATGAGCGCAGGCCAATATGCAACCACTTCGCTTGGTTTTGGTCTGCCGCCTGCAAATCCAGTTGCTGTTGGAGGACCTGTTAAAATCAAAGGAGCAATTTCTTTCCCAAATTGTTCAATATCATGTGCGCGATGACCTCGAACTCCAACTCGTAATACTACTTCATTAATTTCATTTTGTATTTGAGCTAAAGGTCCATGACAAGCGTTGACACCAAGAAATTCAGTACGAATTTCATCGAACTTCAAGCCCAAATCTGAAAGTCGAGTACGCAAAATTTCATCTGCTTTTTTCGCTTTTTCGAGCGCATCGGGCCAAGTGTAAGTTAAAGTTCCAACGGCAGAGTATCCATCATGATAGGCCATAGAGACTTTATAAGAGTCTGTTGCAGGTCTGCCTTTAATTCCAAATACTCTAACTCTATCTTTACCCTGTTGTTCTAATCTTATTGTAGTGAAATCAGCAACGCACTCAGGCGTAATATAATTGGAAGGGTCGCCAATTTCGTAAACTAGCTGTTCACTAACAGTTTGAGTTGTAACAGAACCGCCGGTATTATCATGCTTAGTAATTATTACTTCACCATCGGGGTATGCTTCTGCAATTGGGAATCCGACCCTCGCCAGATCCGGAACCATTTTCCAATCACCTAAAAAATTTCCGCCGGTTGCTTGAGCGCCGCATTCAAGAATATGCCCGGCAACAACACCAGAGGCAAGTTTATCCCAATCATCAAACGACCAGCCAAATTCAAAAATCATTGGAGCATAAGTTAAAGATGTATCAGTTGTTCTGCCTGTAATTACTATTTGTGCACCTTGTTTTAACCCTTCTACAATTGGCTCTGCGCCAAAATATATGTTTGCACTAATCAATCTATCCTGAATATTTTTTGCGCTTTCACCGGTTTCCATATTATTTAATTCAATTCCTCGACTCAACAGACCGTCAACATTTAACAGAATATTATCTCCAGTAACAACGGCAATTTTTAATCCATCTATTCCAAGTTTCTTGGCGCATTTTAATATTTCTTCGCTGCAAGCTAAAGGATTAGCCCCGCCGCCGTTGGTAATAACCTTTATATTCTTTTCCATGATGGAAGGTAAAATTTCTTTCATTATTTGAATAAGGTCTTTTGCATATCCTGCAGAAGGATTTCGCTTCTTCTGTTTCTGCATAATCGACATTGTTACTTCAGCAAGAAAATCCATCATTAAATAATCGATCGGACCTTTTGTTACTTGTTGAAGAGGGATAGATTGAAGGTCCCCCCAAAAACCTTGTCCAGATGCAATCCTAATTTTTTCTTTCAAATTTTCTCCAATTTTTCTGTGCAAAGATATGAAAGGTAAGGTTGGAATGAAAATGAGGTGATAGACAACACTTATCTAGAGATAGTTAACAGTATCAGTTTAGTTGAGAATATTTTTACTCACTACAGATTCTTTTACGAAACTTTTTACAACGCGGGAAACGATAAAATTATATTTAATAAAAATGATTTTTTTATTCCATTAATATTTCATTGGTAATAAATAAGTAGTATTCATCAGCTACATATTTATCATTATAACATTATGCTAGTCTAAAAATTCATAAAAAATAATTTTCCACAAAAGTGTTGTTATCATAGAAAATCAAATTTAACAACTTTATTTGAGTGTGTTCTTTTTATTTAATTGAAGCAGCACAGTTATTTTTCTTTTGATTGCATAACTAATTCATTAATTAACATTATTAATTCCTCTTTAACTACTGGTTTTTGCATATATGCGGTAAAACCCAGTTCAAGAAATTTTTGTTTATCTTCTTTCATTGCATAAGCAGTAAGTGCAACAACCGGCGTGCTTTTATAATTCACTATTTCTCTTATTTGTTGAAATGTTTCGACACCATCTATTCCGGGTCCTAAATTAATATCCATCAAAATCAAATCGTACTGCTTTGATTCTGCTTTGGCAATTCCGGTAATTCCATCTTCGGCTTCATCAACAATAAAATCATTTGATAAATATCTATTTAGAATTTTGCAATTACCCTCATTGTCTTCTACTAAAAGAACAAAAGGTTTTTCGGATTTCATTTCATTTTGAATTTCAGTAATAGTTTTTTTTCTTATATCTACTTTTATTTTAATCTCTTTTTCAAAAGGAATAGCTGGAATTTTTATTCCAACAATAGTTCCTTTGCCAATTTCACTTTTTATTCCTATTTGTCCATGAAGAAGTCCAACAATTTGTCTGGTTAAATGAAGACCCAGACCCATTCCTTCATATTCACGACATAACCCTTCACTCGCTTGTCTAAATGGTTCAAATATCTTTACAATTCTATCGGTCGAAATTCCAATTCCACTATCAGCAATTTTAATTACGGCAAAAGTATGATTTTGATCTGCTTGCATAGAACAAGAAATTGTAATACCTCCTCTTTTAGTAAATTTAAGTGAGTTATCGAGAAGATTATCTATTGCTTTTTCTAATAAAGAAGGATCTGAATTTACCCACAATTCATCATAATCGAAGATGGTTTTTATATGTAATTTTTTCTTAACAGCTTTTTTTTCATATTTTGAAAAAATTTTTTTTATAAGTGTCACAATATTGAATCTCTGTGGAGTTACTTCAATTTTCTTTTTTTCAAGTACTTGCATTGTAAGAATGCTATTTATAGTTGTTTGTAATCTCTGTGCGCCTTCCAGTATATGTCTAGCATATTCTTTATGCTCTATGTTTTGTTGTTCTTCAATTAAAAATTCAGAAAACCCGAGAATAGAAATTAAAGGTGTTCTCATTTCATGACTTATATTCGAAAGGAAATATGATTTAACTTGGTTCATCTCATCTGCTTTTTCTAATGCTATGCTCAGTTCCTTTGTACGTGCTTCCACTTTTTGTTCAAGTAGCTGGTTAATAAATTTTAATTGATCAGATTTAATTTTTAGTTGGATATGTGTATCTATTCTTGCAAGCAATTCGCGTGAATTAAATGGTTTTAGTACATAATCTTGAGCTCCACAATCAAATCCTTTTACAATATTTTCTTCCTCAGTAAAAGCAGTTAAAAAAATTATCGGAATTTCCTTCAGCTTTTCATCTTTTCGCATAATAGTACATGTTTCATACCCGTCTAAAATTGGCATATCAATATCGAGTAAAACGAGTGAGTAATCATCTGCTTTATGTAAGATCTCGATAGCCTGCTTCCCATTAGTAGCAAAACCAACCGAATATTTTGTTTCTTTAAGTATACTGCCAAGAATTTGAATATTTTGTAGGTTGTCATCAACAACCATAATTTTGAATTGTTTTTTGGTTTCATTTAACATCTTTTCCCTCCTAAAATTCTTTTTAATTTTTTTTGACTTCCTCTCGTTTTAGCGAATGGATTAATGCAAATGGTGTTAAATTTATTTCCAAATATTAATTTCCGTTCGCTAAAGCTAACGGAATAATTCTTTTCTAAATAATTCATGGCTTTAGTCTTATTTAATATTTTTTATACGGCTGAAGCCGGAGTTTCTATTTATTCTTTTTGTCCGTCTGCTGAAGCTGACGGCATTGATATCTGTTTTTCAGCATTATAATTTCAAAGTTCTCATAATTTCCTTAAATCTTTTCATCTCTTTCATTAGACTATCTATTTCAAACATTTCAGCAAAAGAAGAAATTTGTTTTCCATATTCAATTAGTATATCGAAAGAATATTCCCTGCCTAATGATTCTATATCTTTTCCGAATTCTTCCATTTCATCAATTATGTTTGTTTGAATTATTTTATCATATCTCGGGTAAAATTCTTCTTCAAGAACTTTAATCAATTCGGGCAGGTTTTTCTTTTGTTCATCGCTAAACTCGACTAAAGCAGTTTTCTTATTTTCAATTTTCACATCAGCAGATTTATACTTTAGATATTTTTTCAAAAGATCCATGAAAGCCAAAAGTTCAATGGGCTTTAATAAGAACTCATCAAACAAGTCAACTGTATCTTCGCCTTGCAGCATAAGTTTTGACGAGGCAGTAATGCAAATAATGGGAATCTCTCTTGTCTTTTCTTGCTGTTTCAATATTCGCGTAGCTTCAAATCCGTTCATAACCGGCATTCTTAAATCCATTAAGATAACATCTGGAATTTCTTTATTTGCAATCTCAATTGCTTCTTTACCATTTGTGGCTTGAAAAATTGTTAAGTGTGCGTTTTCAAGAATATCAATAATTAACTCTCTATTATTTTGATTGTCATCCACAATAAGCAACTTTCCGCATTCAAAGATTGTGGAAGACGGATCAAATTCTTTTACATCTGTAACTAGTTTTTGGTCTTCATAAACTTTAATTGAAGGAATTGTGATTATGAATGTGCTTCCTTTACCAGGTTGGCTTTTAATCTCAATTTTCCCTCCCATCATTTCAACAAGTCGTTTTGTGATTGCAAGCCCAAGTCCGGTGCCACCGTATTGTTTGACCCTTGTTCCTTGTTGCTGTGCAAATGCTTCAAACACATAACTTTGTTCATCTTCAGGAATACCGATGCCGGTATCTTCAACGCTGATTATCAAATCAATTAAATTTTCTTTACTTTCTTTTTTATCGAGAATAAGAATTATATACCCTTTTGCAGTGAATTTTACTGCATTGCCGATTAGATTAAAAAGTATCTGACGCATACGTAAGCCATCAAGCAGAAGTGAGTTAGGAATATTCGATTCCGTTTCAATAATGAAATCGAGTTTCTTTTCGGAAATCTTTTGAGAGAACATGCTTTCAACTTCTTCAACAAGTTTGATAATGTTTAGCGGTTCCGGTTCAAGTTTTAGTTTACCTGCTTCAATTTTTGATAGATCCAAAATATCATTTATCAATGAGAGAAGGTTTTTACCGCTTGTGCGTATTGTTTCAATTCGTTTACGATTCATCTCATCTTTTAAAGAATTAAAAAGTAAATCAGAAAAACCAATAATAGCGTTCATAGGTGTGCGAATTTCGTGTGACATATTAGCAAGAAAAATACTTTTAGCGCTGTTGGCTGCGTCTGCTTCTTCTTTGGCTTTTTTCAGTTCTTTCTCTCTTTCAAGCAGTTCTGCTGTTCTTTCATTTACAAGTTGTTCAAGGTGTTGATTGTAATTTTCTAATTCTTTTTCTATACGCCTTCTTTCTATTGCAATGCTTGCAATATCTGCCGCAGATTTAATTCTTTGAATATCATCTTCGTTTGGAGCAGTTGGTTTGCGATGGTAGATTGCGAATGTGCCTAAAACTTTTCCATCTGAAGAGATTATTGGTTCAGACCAACAAGAACTAAGATTTGCTTTTCTTGCTAATTCGCGGTAAGGAGTCCAAAAAGGATGCGAGAAAACATCTTCAACAATAACACGTTGTTTAGTAAATGCCGCTGTTCCGCAAGAACCAGCACCATAACCAATTTCCGCCCCGTGAAATGCTTGATTGTAGAAATCTGGCAAGTTTGGTGCAGCGCCGCTTAATAAATGTTTTCCTTCTTCATCCAAAAGAAGAATTGAACAGATATATGTTGTGGTCTCATTCTCAACTGATTTTACAATTAGATCAAGAATTTCCGGCAGAGGAGTTTGTTCAACAATTAATTCAAGAATGTGTCGGCGGTTTTCTTCCTGTATTTCTAATTGTTTTTGTTCGGTTATATCTTTTGCAATTCCTCCTATCTGAACCAGATTACCTTCGTCGTCTTTAATTATAGATTTTCTATCAAGAAGCCATCGAATTATGCCGTTTGGCTTAATTATACGGTACTCTGCTATAGCTTTCCCCTTTTCGAAGAGTTCTTTACCGCTTTGTTCAGCGATATTGCGATCATCAGGGTGAACCATTTTTATCCAAAGCTTAGGATCTGCCTTAAACTCATCTATTGAAATACCATAAACATCTTCGAATGCATTATTTATATCCACAATTTGAGTGCCGTCTAGGTTAGACGTCCAAACTACATCATTTAAATCGTTTATCAAGCGGTTGAATCTCTCATTACTTTCTTTTACATGTTTTTCAGCTAACTTGCGTTCGGTAACATCTTGGGATAAGATAAAAATACCTTCTTGGATAGGTTGAATACTTAGCTCAAACCAACCTTTTGTTCCATCCGGAAAAGTAAAGACATTTTCTGTTTTGTAAGAAATTCTTTCTTCCATAGATAGTTTAATTTTTGAAAATATCTCTGTTTGTTCAATACCTTTCCACATACTTAAATAATTTTTCCCTATAAGTTCTTCATTAGGGCGGCGGTTATGTTTTTCTGCGGCTTTGTTTATATATGAATAAATCCAATCATGGCTAATAATTTGGCATCCTTCCAGCATGTTATCAAGAACTGAACGAAAACGTTCCTCGCTTTCTTTTAGTAATCTTTGTTGAATTCTTTTTTCTGTTTCATCTTGGAATGCTAATACAACTCCACTAATAGAAACATCAGCTGAATAAATCGGTGCGCCTGTATCCATTACCGGAATTTCTTTCCCATCTTTAGAAATTAATATTGTATGATTTGCGAGATATTTTACTATACCGCTTTTTATCACTTTTTCTATCGGGTTTTTTTCTATCAGTCCTGTATTTTCTGCTTTTATTATATAAACATCTGTAAGATTTCTGCCTCTTGCATCTCTGAATTTCCAGCCGGTCAATTCTTCGGCCAGCCGGTTCATATATAAAATTTTTCCATCAATGTCTGTTGTTATTACACCATCTCCAATGCTGTCCAAAGTAACTTTGAACTGTTCTTGGGTTTCCCACAATTTTATTTCTTTGTTTGCTAATTCCCTATAAATATTTCTTTGGCGGTAATGATATATCCCTGCTAAACTAATTCCCATTAATAAAATTAAAAGAACAATAAACCCAAGGACTATCCAGACCAAAAGATTTTTCTCAGCAAATATTTCTTCTTTATCAACCTTAGCAACAAGGAACCAAGGCGTGTTTGGTATGCTGGTTATATATGCAATGACATCTACACCACGATAATCTTTTCCCTCAGTAATTCCGATGTAACCTAAAACTGCTTGAGCAGCCGGAAGGTCTTTTCTTGAAATGGGCAATTCAAAATCAATAGGCTGGATTGATAGATGTCTTAACTTATTTAGGAACACAACCTTATCTCCATCTTTTCTAATCATAAATGATTCGGAAGATTTGCTTGGCGTTGGCCAGGTAGTTATAAGGGGGAAAATAAAATTATCCGGATCCATTTTGAATAATAGTACCGCAATCGTTTGATTATTTTCATTTAATACCGGAGAAATAAAATCAATATATATCTTATTCTCAACAGTAGATTTGCTCAAATCGGAAGAAACACTTTTTTTAGCAGCAACTACTTTTTTAACTAAATTTAATTCCGCTGGTTCGATGCTTTGTAATTTAGGATCAATTGAAAAGAGAAGCTCTCCATCAGTTGAAACAAGATGAATATTCAAATAGCCGTGTTCAGCTTTTAGTTGGTTTAAAAACTTTAGGAGAATTGATCTATCGTTCGGGTTTTTACCGGAGAGATATTTCTCAATTTTTTCTTTTAAGAAAATATTATTTGAAATAATCAGAGCATCATTTAATTCGTCAGCGTACCAATCGGAAATCTGCTTGATTTTAAGTTTAGCAATTGCACTTAGTTCGTTTTGTCGGGTTTGTGTAATGTTCTTTTCTTCATTGCCGTAATAGAAATAACCCGATACTGCAATGAGAATGCTAAGTATTGTAATTAAAGCAGCAACTTGTTTTTTGTTGGCAAAGATATTTTTTTGTTTCATTGTATTAAATCCTTGCATAGTATAATATTTTGTTCTGATGTTAATGCTTTATTGCGCGGAGAAAAAACTAACTGCGCGGCAACTAAACCGCTGTGTATAAAACTTACTATCTGTTATTATATAATAAAGATGTAGAATATGTTGGATACTGTATCAACGACTGCGAATAAAAATCAAAGAACAATGGATTAAGAATTTACAAAAACAAGTTTCTCCTCTATGTTTTAATTGTATTGGTTCAGAGGAAAAAGGAATTTTGGGTTATTTAAGTAAGGGGAAAAACTAGCTGACATTCTTCACCTCGTAACGTTGTAATTTAGTTAATTGTAATTTAGCGTTTTTTGCTTCAAGTTTCTTTGTAATTCTATCATTTAAAAAATCTTTGGGTGTCAGATAAAACAAAGAGCTGTGTAAACGTTTGGTATTGTAGTAGTCGATAAACTCAGTCCCGCCTTGTCGGGATTTTCTGGCATCATCAAGATTAATCAGAGATTTTCTCATCAAGCATTCTTCGTGAATGGTTCTGTCATATCGTTCAATCTTTCCGTTACTCTGCGGGTAAGCAATAGAAGTTCTGATGTGCATCGCTTTCTTTCCTCCATGTTCCGAAGGAATGGCTATACCATAATTTCCCTTGTTTTACACTATACTAAATTTAGCAAATTCCATTTCCACCTGAAGCGTTACAATCATCTAAGAAGTTTTTTGTTTATTAACAATTTTGAAGTAAAAATAGTTTCATCCATAGCTTAAATTTTCAATTTTTTATTCGATAATAGTGATGGCATAACACTGTATTGCCAAGGAAGGATAAATTCCATATTTCAGGGAGGATAAAATGGATATCAGTGTTTGGGATCTAATCTATAAAGATCCACCAATAACCAAGGCAGATTTACGTATAGCTCAACAAAAATTAGCGCCTGTTAATTTTCCTGCTAATTTGGATAAAATTGAGCTTTCAAATCAAGCCAAAGCTTTAGCAGAAAAATTAGTTGAAAAAGTATCTAAACAAGAAACAAATGAAAATAAAGAATAATATTTTTTTCAACTCGATTTTTTTTACATGCTTTAGCTATGATTTTAATAGATATACTGCCTATCTATATCAATAATAATTAGTAACTGGTGTTACTGGTGGGAATGTTTTTTAAATTTTAATTCGCACAACTTCTCAGCTTAGCTCTACTGTGGTTTAAATTCCTCTGATTCTTCCGTCAAAAAGACAGTAAGAATAAACTAAGTTGTGTAACATCAGTTAGTAAGATATACAAATCAAATAAGCCTGCCAGATATTAAGTTTTGCATTAAAAAATAATAAGTATAATTTTGCAATAGAATTTATGCGCCCGTAGCTCAACCGGATAGAGCATCAGACTTCGGATCTGAGGGTTGAGGGTTCGAATCCTTCCGGGCGTGCTAAAAAATGATAATGAAGAATGGAAAATGAATTTGTCTAAGAGTGGAATTCTAAATTTATCAATTCTTTTTTCCTGATTATCAATTACAATTTATAAATGCAAATGGAATAAATTCTCAATTATCAATTCGCCATTCTCAATTAATAATTATGAATTTCCCTAATCACGTCTATAAATTTATGAACGCAGCTTTAGAAGAGGCTGAAAAAGCAGCTAAGCAGAATGAAGTTCCTATCGGCGCTGTAGTTGTTTATCAGAATAAAATTATTGGCCGCGGATATAATCAAACTGAAATGCTAAAAGATTCTACTGCACATGCAGAAATACTAGCTATCACAGCAGCTTCAAATCATCTTCAATCGAAATTTCTTGATGAATGCGATCTTTACGTAACTGTAGAACCATGCCTAATGTGCAGCGGCGCCATTCTCCTTTCACGAATAAAAAATCTTTACTTCGGAACATTTGAACCTAAGTTTGGAGCTTGCGGTTCACTTTTTAATGTGATCGAGAGTGGAAAGTATAATCACAAAACGAATGTTTTTTTCGGTATTTATTCGGATGAATCCAAAAATCTTTTAGAAAGATTTTTTATATCGAAAAGAACAATCTATAATTAGAAATATAAAACTAGAATGTCTGCTATTTTTACTTTCATTTATAGTCTAAACCAAAAACTAATTTCTTTTGAATAATTGAAATATCCACTCTCTATAAAAGCAGATTGGCATATAATAACATTTCTCTTTAATTTCCTTTTAAAAATATTTTTTAATATTCCCACACTATATTCAATATAATATGCGGATAATAATTTTCGGTTTGCCCGGCGTTGGCAAAGGAACTCAAGCAAAAATATTAGCATCGAAATTAGGAATCGCACACATTTCTACTGGCGATATCTTGCGCGAAGCAATCAAAAAAGAAACTGAACTTGGTATAAAAGCAAAAGCCATTGTAGAGAAAGGAGAACTTGTTCCTGATGAAATTATGGGCGGTATAATTCGAGAAGTTTTGAATGAGGAAAGATGCAAGAACGGTTTTATTCTCGATGGTTTTCCGCGCACATTAGAACAAGCTAAAATATTAGACCAAATATTTTCTGAAATTAAGAACGAATCGACCTGCCTTATCAAACTCGATGCAGAAGACTCGATAATCATTGATAGAATTACAAACCGTTTGGTTTGCAGCGTTTGCGGCAATATTGAAACTAAAAGCGATATTAACGATAATTTTGTTTGTTCCATTTGCAATTCTACGGACAGCTTTATAAGAAGAAAAGATGATGATGCAGAGGTAATTAAAAAGAGAATTAAGGTTTACCACGAAACTACAGCCCAAGTTTTTAATTATTATAAAGAGAAAGCAAAAACTATCGAAATAGATGGATCAAAATCGATTGATGAGGTAACCAAAGAAATATTAAGCAAGCTTAGTGTAAATTAATTTATTTCTTCTATTTTCTTAAAATAACTTTTACTGCTCTCCCCTCTTCAAGGCGTATAATTTTTGAGTCGAATTTTCTGATGAGTTCATAATTATGCGTAGCAAATATAACCGAAGTGCCTCGCGAGTTTATTCTTTTTAAGATATCTAAGATTTCTTCCGAAGTTTCATTATCTAAATTTCCAGTCGGTTCATCGGCAAGAACTAAAAAAGGATCGTTAATAATTGCGCGTGCAATTGCAACACGCTGCTTCTCGCCGCCGGAAAGCTGTTCCGGCATGTTATTTTGTTTATGCGATAAACCTACTTCTGTTAGCGCGTAATAAACTTTCTTTTTAATGAGTTTATTTGGAGTCCCCGTAACACGCAAAACAAATGCTATATTTTCATATACATTTCTATCAGCAAGCAATTGATAATCTTGAAATATTATTCCAAGTTTTCTTCTTAGAAGAGGCAGCTCCTTTTCGCGTATTACATCTGAGTTGTAATTGCCAACTTGAACATAGCCTGACTGGGGGAAAATATCCATGTATACCATTCTAAGCAAAGTTGTTTTACCAACGCCGCTTTTCCCAATCAAGAAAACAAAATCACCTTGCTCAACATGAAGATTGAGGTCGGAAAAAACTGGCTGGTGAGAAAAATTTAGATCAACATGATTAAATGTTAGCATATCCCCTTCTCTTCTTTAAAATAAATTGTGCCCTGCAAGAATTACTAGTTGCATTGATCAAAGAAAACGCTTCATAACATTGATGAACATAAAAATTGCTTTTATCAATAATTTCAAAATATACTTCAAAGGGATAAATTTTTTGATGATGAATTTCCTCAACCTTTTTACCATTGGCAAGTGTTATATTAAAATGATTTGTGTGAATACGCGATTTCCGGTTATAGTTACTTTTTTGTTCGTACT
Organism: Melioribacter sp.; assembly: GCA_020723965.1. Taxonomy (GTDB): domain Bacteria; phylum Bacteroidota; class Ignavibacteria; order Ignavibacteriales; family Melioribacteraceae; genus DYHW01. Next base: position 203,023 of record DYHW01000003.1, read on the forward strand.
TAATACCATTAACGTTTCCTTTCCTGTTCAAATATTTCTCATATCTAATACTATTATTTTCCAGTGCAACATCGAATGTAAAAATACCATCGTTTTCTAAACAATCATTTACGTTCTTTAGCATAAACAAAATCTTTTCTTTACTCAAAAGGTAATTAACGCTATCGAATGTTGAGAAAACAAAACCAATTTTATTTTTGAACGGTAACCGCAGCATATTGCAACAGACTTTGTGAACATTATTACACTTCATATTTTTCAGCATAGAAAAGGAAATATCTGCTGCCACATAGTTTTTAAATTGTTTTCTTAAAATATTTGTTATTTCTCCGGTGCCGCAAGCTAATTCGAGAACTGACGGATTTTCTTCTTTAATTTCTTCGCTTATTACTAAAATGTATTTTGCCCATTGTTTATAATCGATGGAGCGCATCAAGTGCGAATATACAGAGGCAAGGTGGAAATAGTTATTTGTAAGCATTTCGATTTGAACGGTTCGAGATTATTTTTTCAGCCCATTTTACTGCTTCTAACATACTGCCGGGGTCGGCTATTCCTTTTCCTGCAATATCAAAAGCAGTTCCATGATCGGGAGAAGTTCTAATTATATTTAGACCCGCAGTAAAATTAACGCCCAAATAGAAATTCAGCAATTTAAATGGGATCAAGACTTGATCGTGATACATTCCTAAAACAGCATCATATTTTTGATAATTTTTGTTTCCAAAAAAAGCATCCGACGAAAACGGTCCTTCCACAATTTTCTTCCTAAAATTCTTTATCGCGGGAATAATTTTATCTCTTTCTTCAACTCCAATTCTGCCATTTTCTCCGGCATGAGGGTTTAGCCCCAGCACTGCAATTTTTGGTGTTGTTATTCCTAAATCATATCGCAGTGTATCGTATAAAATATTTAAAGAGTTTATAAGAGAAGATTCTGTTAAGAGTTTGGAGATATTCTTTATCGGTTCATGAATAGTAGCCAACCCGCAGATCATTTCATCTGAAAGAAAAACCATTAAGTATTTCTTCGACTTGGAAAGTTTGGCAAGCAGTTCTGTTTGACCGGGGGAATTGATATTTGCAAGTTTGAAAGCAATCTTCGAAACCGGCGCAGTAATTAGTGCATCGGCGTTTTTTGATAAAACAGATAGCGAGCTTATTTTCAATGATTCAAAAGATGCCAGTCCAGAACTAACGCTTGGTTTGCCAATGTTCTGCTTGAATTTTCCTATATCAACTATGGTTACAACGTTGTCGTTAAGTTGAGCGGGAATATTTTTGACTAATTGGAAATCAAAAGTTGACTTTACAATAGAAGCTGCATTTTCGAAAACATTTGCTGGACAGAACCAAATGATCTTCCTTTTTGAAGGGACAAAAATTTTGTTGAAAGTTTTGATAGAAACTTCGGGGCCTATGCCGTTAATATCGCCGCAAGTAAAAGCAAGCGTTTTCATCTCTTCATCACATTGCTCAATCAACTATTCATACTTAACATAAACTCTTTGTTGTTCTTTGTCCCTTTCAGCTTATCGAGCAAGAATTCCATTGCTTCGGTTGAATCAAAATCGGCAAGAAGTTTTCGTAAAATCCAAATTTTATTGAGCTCGTCATCTTTAAATAAAAGTTCTTCTTTACGGGTACCAGACTTATTAACATCGATAGCGGGAAAAATTCTTTTATCTGATAAGGTTCTATCAAGAACAAGTTCCATATTGCCAGTGCCTTTAAACTCTTCAAAAATTACTTCATCCATTCTGCTACCGGTATCGATAAGAGCAGTTGCAATAATAGTCAAACTGCCACTCTCTTCTGTATTTCTTGCCGAACCGAAGAAACGTTTCGGTTTATGCAATGCGTTTGCGTCAACACCGCCGGATAGAATTCTTCCGCTATGCGGAATAACAGTGTTATGAGCGCGAGCAAGACGAGTTATAGAATCTAACAAAATAACAACATCATCGCCTGCCTCAACCATACGTTTTGCTTTTTCAATAACCATATTTGCAACTTGAACGTGACGTTCTGCGGGTTCATCAAATGTAGAACTAATAACTTCAGCTTGAACAGAGCGCTGCATATCAGTTACCTCTTCAGGGCGTTCATCGATAAGCAGCATTATAATTTTAACTTCGGGATGATTTCGAGAAATTGAATTAGCTACTTTTTGCAAAAGGATTGTTTTGCCGGCTTTTGGAGGCGAAACGATTAAACCTCTTTGTCCCTTACCAATAGGTGAAAGCATATCGACTATTCTCATCGAGTATTCTGCCGGGGCAGATTCCAGCTTCAACCGTTTAGTTGGATAAAGAGGAGTTAAGTTATCAAATAAAGTTCTTTCGCGAATGGCTTCGGGGTCTTTTCCGTTGACAGCTTCAACTCGTAGTAAGGCAAAAAAACGTTCACCTTCTTTTGGTGGTCTTACTTGTCCACTTACGTAATCACCTGTTCGCAAACTGAATCTTTTAATTTGCGACGGTGAAACATAAATATCGTCTGGCGAAGGCAGATAATTGTAATCTGCCGAACGCAAAAACCCGTAACCATCGGCTAGAACTTCCAAAACTCCTTTCGAGAAAGTTAAACCGTCTTTTTGAGATTGAGCTTCAAGAATTTTGAAAATTAGTTCTTGTTTGCGAAGGTCGCTGTATCCGATCAAACCGAAGTCTTTAGCTATCTTATAAAGATCAACGATTTTTTTGGATTGCAGTTCTGAAATGTCCATTGGCATAGGTATATCCTAATATTTTTGAATTACTTGATTGTAGTGATTTATGATTTTCAAATTGGGGATACTATGATAAATAATTATTTTGAGTTATTGTCCGCAGAAGATTATTGAGGCACATCGAAAAATTAGTTCGCTTGCTCGTTAATGTCAAGTTTTTTCTCAATGATTTTCAATTTTATTTCTCCTAGCAGATACATACTTCCAAGAACAACCAAACATCTCTTCCCTTTCTTTCTTAAAAAATTCTGAATAAAATCTGCAGGTGAATTGATTGGCTGCGTGATAATGTTATTGTTATTAAGAACAGCAGAGATTTCTTCTGTGCTTGCGGCTCTTTCATATTTAGCTTGTGAGATAAGTATCTTGGTAAAGAAAGGAGTAAGCAGCTTAATCATTTTTAGTATATCTTTGTCCCGCATAGCGCCGAAGATTAAAACACTCTCTTCATAATTTTGATATTCTTTTGAGAATTCATTGATGAAAGATTCAACGCCTTCAGAGTTATGAGCTGAATCGAAAATTATTTTGGGATTTTCACTGAATATCTCATAACGACCTTGTATTCCGCTATTTTTCACAACATTTTTTATTCCGCGCGAGATGATAGTGCCATTTTTAATTCCTGAAACTTCATTTAAAGTCTTAATTGCCAAAGCACAATTGAAGAACTGATGCTCTCCATTCAGCGGGTTTGAGTAGAGAGAGAACGTTTTCCCATTCAAACTAACTTTTACTCTATTATTTTCTTTAATAGTAAAATCGTCAATTCTATAAGCATTGCAATTGAGTTCTTCAGATTTAGCAAGAATGATCTCTTCTGCCTTGAACGGAATTCTACCAAGAAAAACGGGTGTATTCAATTTTATGATTCCAGCTTTTTCAGAAGCAATTTTTTCGAGAGTATCACCAAGCAATTGAGTGTGTTCCAAACTTATTGATGTAATAATAGATGCTAATGGTTCAATTACATTGGTTGCGTCCAATCTACCGCCAAGACCAGTTTCAATAACCGCGTAATCTGTTTTCATTTCATCAAAATATTTGAAAGCAAGAGCTGTTGTAGTTTCAAAAAAAGTTGGTCTCTCTTTTTCGATATATTCGCCTAAGTCTTTTATGTAGTTAGCAATAAACTCGTCTTCAATCATTTTTCCATTTATTCTTATCCTCTCATTAAATTTTACAAAGTGAGGAGAAGTATATAAACCAACTTTGTAACCTGCCTCGGTTAAAATACTTGCCATAAATGAGGCGGTGCTTCCCTTACCATTTGACCCTGCAACGTGAAAAGACCTTAAATTTTTATGTGGATTGCCGATCTGGTTGAGCAGCTGAATTGTATTCTCAAGCCCAAGTTTGACCCCGAACTGATGTAACGAATAAAGTTTTTGAAGCGCAGAGTTTATATCCATAGTTAAATTTGGAATGACCCGGAAATTTCAGATATTTTTTTTATTGACCTCTGCTCGCAGTACGAAATGAGCCCCTCAACTATTTCAACGCCGGCATTAGGATTTATAAAATTAACTGTGCCGAGTTGAACAGCGGAAGCTCCTACAATCATCATCTCCACTGCATCCATCCAATTCATTATTCCACCGATTCCGACTATAGGAATATCGACATTTCTTTTTATCTCAAGAACTTTTGCAAGCGCAACTGGTTTAATTGCCGGACCGGAAAGTCCACCAGTAATATTTTTAATTTTTGGTTTTCGAGTAAAAATATTGAAGGAAGTTCCCACAAGAGTATTGATAGCAGAAACAGCGTCCCCTCCTTCTGCTTTAACTGCTTTGGCAAATTCAGAAATTTGAGAAACATTTGGGGATAATTTTATTATAATCGGCTTATCAGTCACTGCACACACTTCTGCTGTTATTTTTCGGACCGTGTTAACGTTGTTGCCAAATTCCAAACCGCCTTCTTTTACATTTGGACATGAAACATTTATTTCGAATGCTTTTATTGTATCTTCGTTCGTTAATATTTTCGTGCATTCAACATATTCTTCAATGGAACTTGCTGCGATGTTGCAGATTAGTGTTGTGTTTATGTTTTTCAAAAAAGGAATTTTTTCTTTTAAGAATGCTTCCACACCAATATTTGCCAGCCCAATTGCATTAAGCATTCCTGATGGAGTTTCAACAATTCTTTGCGGAGGATTTCCTTTTCTGGGTTTAAGCGAAAGTGATTTTGTAACTATTCCGCCTAGTTTACTTAAGTCAGTAAATTGAGATATTTCATTTCCGTAGCCAACAGTACCAGAAGCAAGTAAAACCGGGTTCTTCAACTTCAGACCGCCAACATTTACAGATAGATCTACACTGTTCATAGCTTCACCGCATTAGCATTGAAAACAGGGCCATCTTTGCATACTAGAAGATAATTTTTATCCTCATAAGATTCGATAGGGCAACCTTGACAAATTCCAAAACCGCAAGCCATTGCACATTCGATAGAGATCTGGCAATCGTAATTATTTTTGATACACAAGCTTTGTAACTCTTTTAACATGGGATTTGGCCCGCATGCAAAAATTCTAAACTTCTTTTTAGATAATTCAAGGGTTTCTTTTTTCAATAGATCAACTACATTTCCTTTAAATCCATACGAGCCATCATCAGTTGCCATAGAAACATTTTTCAGTCCAAGATTTACAATCTTCTTTTTAGTGCGCGCGCCAAGATATGAAACCATTTCTTTATCATCTTGTAACGAACGAATCAAAAATGAAAAAGGGGCAACACCTAACCCACCGGCAACAATAACAGCCGTTTGATAATCGCCAGTCAAATCAAATCCGTTACCAAGCGGGCCCAGTATATCAAGCGTATCATTCTTTCTTTTTGCAGATAAGATTTTAGTTCCTAAGCCGTGTGTATCGAACACAAAAAAAAGAAAATCGCCTTTGATATTGAAGATTGAGAATGGTCTTCTTAATAAAGGAAAATCCGTTTCTGAAACTTTGATGTTGCAGAACTGTCCGGCTTTTGCAATAGATGCAATTGATGGTGAGTGGGCGCTTAAAAGAAAAATACCTTCGGCTATTTCTTCAACAGAACGGACTACAGCTTTCTCGATGAACAAGTTTTTCCTTTCTAGTTATGAATAGAGAATGATAAGAAAAAAAATCTATTATAATTTCTTCGAATACTGCTCTTCTATCGCTTTTATTTTATCGAGACGACGCTGATGCCGATCGCCTAAAAAATTAGACTTCAACCAAACATCTGTTATAGATTTTATTGTGTCTTCTCCGAGAGCGCGAGCGCCAACAACCAAAATATTAGCGTCATTATGCTCACGAGAGCTTCTTGCAGAAAATTCATTATAACATGTTGCAGCGCGAATTCCCGGGACTTTATTAGCAGCAATTGCAGAAGGAATTCCGGTTGCATCGATCAAAATTCCGAACTTTACTTCGCCAATTGCAACACGGTTAGCAACATTAAGCGCAAGGTCGGGGTAATCAACAGCTTCTTCAGTAAATGTTCCTACATCGACCAGAACAAATCCTTTCTGTTTTAGAAAATCATGCAAAATTTTTCTCATTTTAACACCGGTATGATCAGAAGCTATCGCAATACTTATTTGCGAATTTGAGACGGTGCTGCCAGAAAATAAACTGCTCTCTACAATCTTAAGCCCCAAAGAACGGATTCTATCTTTAGCAAGAGGCGTTAATAAAGTTCCTTTTTCTATTACGATTTCGTTAGTGCCGCTTTTCAAGATTTTTTTTATATCATTTTCAGTTATCAGTTTTTTCATAATTCATTAACTTCTTTTACAATATTTAGATTAGTTCACTTCGTTTATTCATTTTAAGAAAATCGACAACCAGACGCACATCCTGTGCATTATTTCTATGACAGATTAGCAACGCTTCATTCGTATCGATTACAATTAAATTTTCTACGCCTATAGCTGCAGTAAACTTTTTTGGAGAAAATATATAAGAGCCGAAAGTTTTTTCAGTGTAAATATCGCCAACCAAAGCATTTCCTTCTTCATTTTTTTCTGCTACTTCATAAACCGCTTCCCAGCTCCCAACATCGTTCCAATAAAAATCTGCTTTTGTAAGAAAAACTATTTGAGATTTTTCCATAATTCCATAATCGATAGAAATGTTTTTAAGCTGACCATAAACTTGAACTAATTGCTTTTCAAAATTTGATGTTCCGATAAATTGCTCTATTGTTTCTAAACCTTCATGCAGGTCAGGCAAATATTTTTTTATTTCATCAAGAATGGTATCAGCCCTCCAGATAAAAATTCCTGAATTCCAAAGAAAATCACCCGATTCCAGAAATTGACGAGCAGTTGAGAGATTTGGTTTCTCTGCGAAAGTTAAAACTTTGTAAATGTTTTTATCAACTTCTTTCTCATCAAATTGAATGTAACCGTAGCCGGTTTCTGGCCGTGTGGGGGTAATTCCAATTGTTACCAAACCACGCGATTGATAAGCAAAGTTTGTTGCAGAAGATAAACACTTGCGGTATTCGTCATCGTCTTTAATTAAATGGTCTGACGGCAAAATAATTGTTACAGCATCCTTAGATTTTTTTTTAATAAGAACTGAAGCCAAACCGATACAAGCCGCAGTATTTTTGCCGAATGGTTCATCAATTATATTTTCTTCTGGGATAGAGGGCAATTGCTCTTTTACGCGAAGCTTTTGAACTTTGTTCGTAATAACAAAAATATTTTTCGCATCAACCAAGCCATCTAATCTTCTTACAGTATCTTGAATCATTGTGTTATCACCTAATATGCGAATCAACTGCTTCGGTTTTTTTTCTTTACTACGCGGCCAAAATCGTGAACCAACCCCGCCTGCCATAATAACAGCAAATAAGTCCATTTAACTTCCTTTTTGTTTAGATAAAATTGTTTTGTTAAAATTTTCTGCGCGGTTAAGATAACTTGTAATATCAACCTCCTTCCCTCTAACAACAGCAACTATTACAATTAGACAAGCGCGTAGCGATTCAACAACGCTTGTGCTGGGCGCAATTTTTTTCTGATGAACCATTTCCAATCCTTTAGAAAAAATTGTGTGCATATTTGAAAGAACATAAAAACCAACTTTTTGAGAAAGCTCTCCATTTTCTTTCATCAATTGTATATAAAAATTCATCTCGCCTTCTGTGTAATCAAATTTTATAATTCGGTTTAGAAATGAATCTAATTCTTTTACATGCCTTAATACTTTTTCTTCAAAATTCTCAAAATTAAATTCTACCTCTTTGTTTAGTTCTTCAAAAATAATTTCTTCTTTTAATTCATCAGCTTTTGATCTGCGTGGAAGTTCTCTCTTAAATGCAGATAATTCTAATAATTCTGAATTAGTCTTTGTTGGTCTTTTGGTTAGGTCAACTTTTATTGAACCTGGATCGTGCTGTTGCAATAGTGAGCGTATCGATTGAGGCGTTAATAGATCGAGTGAATTACTTAATTCTCTAACTAACCCATAACTATGCTCTTTGAATTTATCGCTTAGTTTAAGAAAATCGATCTTTTCGCTTTCAATAAAATTTTGAAGTTCGCCTAATTTTATTCCAAATTTAGAAAGCTCTGTTATTTTTTTAAAATTCTTTATCTCTTCAGAAAGGTCTTCAGAGGCAGCTATTTTTTCTTTAAGAATTGCAACAATTTCAATTTTTTCAGAACTCAAACGAAGATTGTTAGCAGCTGCAACTATACATTGAATAATATATTGTTTTCCAAAATTCAAAATTACTCTGTGCAATAATTCTCTGAAATTTTCTTATGCAATTGCTCTTATATCTTTTTTGATTTTTTTGTTGAGTGCTTTGAAAAATTCACTATTGTAATGTAATGAATTTTGCCGATTATTCTAAAATTGATTACTTGCAAAACCAAATTCCTATGACCCAAAGAATAAAATAAACAGACAAATGCTGAGAGTTATAACTAATAAATGTTCACTTCGGGGATGAGTTCAATATCAAATTTTTTACGAACAGTACTTTGCACATTTTCTGCAAAAGACAAAATTTCGCTCCCGCTTGCATCACCATAATTCACTATTACAAGCGCTTGTAGTTTGTGAATTCCAACATTTCCCTCTCTTTTCCCTTTCAGACCACATTTTTCAATTAACCAGCCGGCAGAAATTTTGTATTTGTCGTTATCTAACTTAAAATTAACTAAATCAGGAAATCTTTTTTGTAAACTATAACATTGTTCTCCACTTACCTCTGGGTTCTTAAAGAAACTGCCGGCATTACCAAACTCTTTAGGATTTGGCAGTTTACTCATTCGTATTTTTTTAACTAGGTCTCTCACATTCTCAATTGTAAATTTTGCAATGTCATTTTTTTTTATATACTTATGAAACGCTCGGTAATTCAGATTTAAATGCTTCTGCTTGCTTAATTTAAGAACAACTTTTGTGATCAAGAACTTTTCCCGCAATTTAGATTTGAAGATGCTGTCGCGGTATCCAAATCTGCATTTCTCTTTATCGAACATTTTTCTTTCACCACTTTCGAGCATTATACCATCAAGCGAGACGAAAACATCATGCAGTTCTACGCCATAAGCGCCGATGTTTTGAATTGGTGCAGCGCCAACTGTCCCCGGAATCAAAGTAAGATTTTCAATGCCGTAGTATTTATTTTGAACACAAAATGAAACAAGATCATCCCACTGTTCACCAGCTGACGCTTCTACCAAAACAGTTTCATCGTTTTCTTCGATCACGTTTATACCTTTAGTGGAAATTTTTATAACCAAGCCATCCACGTCGCGAGTAAATAAAATATTGCTTCCACCCCCAAGAATAATTTTTTTAACATTTCGGAATTCTTCTCGATGCAGTAATTCATCAATCTCATTTTCCGATAGAACTTCTGCAAAGTATTGCGCTTTTACATTAACCCCAAAAGTGTTGTATTCTTTAAGAGAATAATTTTTTTTTATTTCCATAATTCAAAAATCTCTATTTAGAAAATGAATTGATATCTTAATTGCCTCCAATCAACTATTTCTATGTTATAGCCGTTGGATACTAAGAGTATGGCGCCAGTAAGATCAGTACGTAAAACATCTACTTTGAATTGTTGTAATCTTTGAAGCACTGTCTGGCTTGGGTGGCGAAACTTGTTCGCCACACCGGCACTGATAATAGCTAATTTTGGTTTAACATAAGAGAGAAATTGGTTGCCAGTGCTTGTTTTACTTCCATGATGCCCAGCTTTCAAAACATCAGATTTCAAAAATGATTTATACTTATCAACATAATCATCTTCCACACGAACGCCAGCATCTCCCGTAAAAAGAAAAGATGTTTTGCCATAAACTAATTTCATCATTCCGCTTCTATCGTTGGATTTTAATGGCGCAAAATAGTTGTTTGTTGTGTCATTCAAAACATAGAAACGCGCGTTCCCGATACGAATAATTTTTTTTGTGAAATGCCTAAAAGGAATTTTTTGTTGAGTTAATAATTTTTCTAACCTTAAATCTTTCATGTCATTTGTATCAAGAAGCGGTTTGAAAATATATCTTATCTTTGATTTTTTTATCAATGAAAGAAAACCCGCGTAATGGTCAGAATCGACATGCGAAATGAAACCGTAGTCAATTTTATCAATGTCAAGCTTATCAAGCAGCGGTTGGATTACACGCGTACCGTTATCGAAATATTTAGTTGCATCTCCAGCATCGATAAGCGCTGTTTTACCATTCGGAAATTTTACTATAAAAGCATCGCCTTGACCCACATCAACTGCCAAGATAGACAATTCCTTTTCCGGCATCAATTGATAATTGTCTATGCGTATAAAAAAAAGAAATGTAAAAAGCGCTAATCCATATCCAATCATTTTAGTTTTTGTATTCGAAAATTTTTTCCAAATAAAAAACAAAACCGCTAAAAAGAGATAGAAAATGATAGCATCATAAACACTAAACTGATGAATTGATATGTAAGAATAATTTTCATTGCCCATCAGCCGCACAAACCAATACATACCATAAGTAAGAAACTCATTTGCAGATGCAAAAACAGTGCCAAGAGCGCCGTAGAAAAATCCAAGCAACACTGTTAGAATACCCAGTCCAACAATTGAACCCGAAAGAGGAATAACAATTAAGTTAGCAATGATAGAAGTGATTGATAAGCGGTTAAAATACGCCAGCGTAAAAGGAAGCGTTCCTATTTGTGCAGCTAAACAGGATACTGAAAAAATTAAGAACCATTTGATCAGTTTAGAATTCATATTGATCTGTTCTATCGAATATTTTAACGGCGGAAACAATACTATGAGAGAAAGCATTGCGGAAAATGATAATTGGAAACTCGGATTAAATAATTCGTTAGGATTTAGAAGTAATATTATGAAAGCAGAAAAAGCTAAAGCGTTAAGACTGTTGTAATCTCTTCCGGCAGCTGGCGCAGCTAATAAAGAGAGCGCCATAATTGTAGAGCGGAATATTGGCGCATCGGCTCCTGTAACAATCATGTAAAAAAGCAGACCGACCACTGTTAGTATATATCTTGCCGTTATGTTAAACCGACTAAATGCGAACAAAAAGATCAAAACAATATAACCTACATGAAGACCCGAGACAGACAAAACATGAACTGCACCGGAATTAACAAAATCACTTTTTATTTCATTATCTATTGAACGCTGATCTGCAAGAAGCAGCCCGCGCAATAGTCCTTCTGTTGTGTTATTGTGGAGTGCAATTATCTTAGAATCTATCTCTTTCCGTATTTGAAAAATAATATTTGGCAGATATGAGACGCTTGAAGAAAGAATCAGAAAATCATCAGCATTATAAATATTAGCAAGCGCAATTATTCCTCTTTCATTCAGATATTTTTCGTAATCAAATTCGCCCGGATTCCTTTCGTTTCGCGGTCTTTGAATTACTCCATTAAAAACGATCTCGTTTCCTATTGCCAGCTTTCCATATAATGCTTCAATTTTTTTATCATCGTCGTAAACCGAACAAAGCAATTTGTAATTCATTTTATCTATTTTTTCAGCAGTACGAACAGAATCGCTTTTCACAGTAAGAATTATTCTTCCTTTTTTTTTCAATTCGATCTTCTCAATTTTACCATAGACTTTTGCATTAGATATTTTTGGTTTTTCAAACGGATAGATAACCTTTGTTTGATTGAACGAACTATGATAAGCCATTCCAAAAGTAAGACTGGCTGACAAGAGAAAAATATTTTTAAGTTCGGCGAATCTCTTGTTATATAAATTGTGAAGAATTAATAAAACCGATAACAAGAAGGAAAATATAATTAGAAGCAAAAGAAGCGGAACGTTATAAATTGATTGAGCAATTATTCCAAAAATAAAAACAATTAAAAATCTGATGAGTGGATAATTATTCACTCATACATCTCCATTATTGCATGTTTAATATCTGAAAGATTTTTGATCCGTTTTGATAATTGTTCGGCATTTTTTCCGGCTGTAATTCCGAGAGCCGGATTGAGCGTATGCATTTTACTAGAAAGATCTTCAAAGTTGCCATGATCAGAACAGACAATAAGAGAAATGTTCCTACTAAGATTTGAAATTACATGAAAAAGGAACCGGTCCAAAGTCTTAGTTGTTTTTTCAAGTTGTTCAATATTTCTTCCATGTCCAAGATGGTCTGTGTGGAATATCTCGAACAATGTGAAATGATTTTGAGAGCCAAGACGGAGAAGTCTTTTAGCGGCAGTCTCTGGCTTTATGACAGGCAGCTTGTAGTTAAAGCGGGCAATAAGCCGGCTGTTATCAATTTCAGCGCTTATTGCTCGTCCGTTTCTCAAGTCCGATATTTTATTCAGTCTAATTCCTGATAAGACACAACTGAGTGTAGTTACGCTCAATCTTCTTCTGCCTGAATTTACATATTCAAAGAATACTTTAGGATATGCGTTAACAAAAGAAACTTTTTTTTTTCTTTTTTTGAATTCGTGTAAAATATTTTTTTCTTTAATTAACGGAAGAAGAGTTGAGAAAGGATAAGGGCCAAAATGTTTCCCAATCAACATAGGCGCATTAACGCCGCAAAAGATTGATGTCTGCCCCGTTCCGCTTAGCGGAATATCGGGTACGCCCATACATGCATCTACGGGAAATAAAAATGCGTTATCGCTTTCTAAATATTTATTACCATCAAGGTGCGGTATTTTACCAAATAATTCTTCAAAAGTTCGAAACCCGTATTTGAAAAAGGGATTATTCTCGTAATCCTTTTTGCCAATTCCAACTCCATCAATAAAAATCATTATCGTTGAATGCAATTGATCTTCCTTTCTTTATTCTTTCGATTCAACCAATACCGTAACTGGACCGTCATTAAATATTTTGACAATCATCATTGCCCCAAATAGACCCGATTTCACTTTATCGTTACCAAGGTTAATCTTCATCCTCTCTATAAATTTTTTGTACATCATTTCAGCAATTTCTGGTTTAGCTGCATCAGTAAAACTTGGGCGGTTTCCTCTGCGCGTATCTCCGTAAAGTGTAAATTGAGAAATCACAAGCGCTTCACCGTTAATATCTTTTAGTGAAAGATTCATCTTTTCATTTTCATCTTCGAATATCCTAAGGTTTGCGCATTTATCGGCTAGAAAAAGCAAGTCGTTTTCAGTATCTTTTTCTTTTACTCCAAGCAGAATAACCATTCCCTTTTTAATTTCAGCGTAATGTTTCGGATTGTCGATGGTCACTGAACCTTCCGTAACTCTCTGAACTAAAGCTTTCATTTTAATTCTCCAATCACTACTCTATCAATTTGCTGTAAGTCTTTTACAAATTGAATATCAATGAAATTATTTTCAGAAAGAATTCTCAATACATCTTCCCGCTGCCCTTTTCCAATTTCCATAAAAATTTTACCGCTGCTTTTTAGAAATAATTTTGCTTGTGCAGCAATTTTTCTGTAATAATTTAATCCGTCATTTGAATCTGTTAGAGCAACATCAGGTTCATATTGAGTGATCTCGTTTTGAAGATTCCAATATTCTTCCATACTAACATACGGCGGATTGGCAACAGCCAGATCGAACATTTCTAATGCTGCGGAATAATTGTTAATATCAGAAATCATAAATCGAATCTTACGATCAACCTCATTAAATGCAGCATTTTCCTTGGCTACCTGAATTGCTTTTTCGGAAATATCAATCGCCGCGACATCAACTTCATTCAAATATTTGGAAAGAGCAATCGAAATATTTCCGCTTCCGGTTCCGATGTCTAGAATCTTCAAACCGTTTTTGTCTTTGCAATAGTTAAGAACTTCTTCAACCAATATTTCCGTTTCCGGACGTGGAATTAGAACATCTGGCGTTACCTTCATGGTTAATCCGTAAAACTCAATCTTGCCAATTATGTATTGAAGCGGTTCGAACTTTCCTCTTCTGCTGATCCACCCGCGGTATCTATCTACTTCTTTTTCTTTTAAGGGTTGATCGAACTTGAGATATAGGTCTAATCTTTTGCAATTGAGGATTTCAGCCAGAAGAAGTTCCGCATTCAGTCGAGGTGATTCTATCCCCTTCTTCTCAAGAAATTCCGTTGATAATTTTATTGATTCAAGAACAGTCAGCATCTTATTCCATTTTTTTATTTTAAAATATTTCTCCTTCTGCTATTTGTTAATTTATTCTTTTTTTTCAGAAGTGTAAAAATATATCATGACTATTACATTTTTTCGTCTTTCTTCTTTTGGCATGACTTATATTTTAGTTTTTAAAGATGCTCTAAGAAAATTTATTTTTCACTTTTCATTAAAAGAGCAGCAACTTCTATCAGTATTTTTCTCAGAAATATAAATTCTGCATTTCCGAGGGATCGTTCCGACTACTTCTCTGTTCCTGCTAAAGCCGGGCAGGCTCAATTCTTCATTCTAAATTCTCAATTCTAAATTAGAATTGCTTTATACCCGTAACAATGCAAACCCCACTTCCCTTCTTCTTGAATTTTGCGAAAGACCAATTTTACTTTTGCGCCTATCTCAACTTTATCTACTGCGCAATCAGCTAATTGCGCTGTTAATCGGACTCCATCCTTCAATTCAATTATTCCAACAGCGTAAGGAACTTCTTTAGAAAATTTTTCTGAGCCAACTCTGATAATTGTGAATGTTAATAGTGTTCCTTCTTCATTCAGTTTGATCTCCTCGAAGCTTTTCGATTTACAATTTGGACAAATCAATCGAGGCGGGAAATAAATTGCGTTACAAACTGTACATCGCCCTGCTTCAAGACGATAACGTTGTGGAATTTCGCGAGCATATCTTGGACTAATCATATTGCCTCCAAAATGTGAATTATACAACTTGCACCTGAACCGCCCATATTTTGCGCTAAACCAATTCGAGCATTATTAACTTGTCTATCGCCTGCTTTACCAGTTAACTGTTCATACAATTCGATTATTTGAGCTATACCTGTTGCGCCAACCGGATGACCTTTGGATTTTAAGCCGCCGCTTGAATTGATTGGTATCTTGCCATTAAGAGAAGTTAATCCTTGTTCAACTGCGGCACCGCCTTTCCCTTTTTCAAAAAATCCTAATTCTTCAGTAATAACAATTTCTGCAATTGTGAAACAATCATGCGCCTCTGCAAAATTTATATCAGCGGGTTTAATACCTGCTTGTTTATATGCTTTTACAGCAGCAGCTGATACTGCTTTAAGAGTTGTTAAACTTTCTCTGCTGTGAAGCGTGATTGTATCGGATGCCTGCGCTGATGCAATTACTTTTATTGGATTGTTAGTAAATTTCTTTGCAGCATCCATCGAACATAAAATAACTGCTGCCGCACCGTCACTCACCGGCGAGCAATCTAATAATCTAAGCGGATCGGCAACCATAGTAGATTTCATTACTTGTTCAAGCGAAACTTGTGAGCGAAACTGCGCATTTGGATTCATCGAACCATTTTTATGATTTTTTACTGCAACTGCTGCAAGTTGTTCTCTCGTAGTTCCGAATTGATGCATATGCGCTCGTGCAATCATTGCATACAATCCCGGGAATGTAACTCCATTATATACTTCATATTCTTGATCTGCAGCAGTAGCTAACGATTCAGTTACATCGGCGCCATCGGTCATTTTTTCAACTCCGCCGGCAAGAACAATTTCACTTTGCCCTGAAGCAATTTCGAGATATGCTTGACGAAACGCTGCTCCGCCAGAAGCGCATGCAGATTCAACACGCGTTGCAGGAATTGGATTCATACCAAGATAATCTGTCATAACGGCACCAATATGTTCTTGCCCAACAAACAATCCGCTTGACATCGTTCCTACGTAGATCGAATCAATATGATCAACTTTAGAATTCTCAATTGCTTTCAATGCAGCTTCAACAAAAATATCTCTTAAAGATTGATTCCACAGCTCGCCGAATTTTGTCATCCCAATACCAATTACAGCTACATCTTTCATATCAATTTCTCCTTATTCATTTAAAATAATTTTTCTTCTGAATTTTGCATACTCGCCGTAATCGAGATAGATTTTATTATTATCGAGCATATCTTTAACCTTCGGAGCCAAACTTCTGACTTTTTCTATTTCATCGGTAACTTGAAAAATAAAACCGTCGCTGCCGGCGCCGGAACCAAACGAAACCATAAAAATTTTGTCATTTGGTTTTGCGAGATCAAGAATTGCAGAAAGCCCAGTTGGCGATGAACCCGAATAAGTATTTCCCATCCACGGAACTATCCAACCGGCTTCTAATTGTTCTTTTGTAAATCCTAATTTTTTACCTGCTTCTTGAGGAAATTTTCCGTTGGGCATATGAAATACTGCGAACTTAAAATCTTTTGGAGACATTCCGGATTTTTCGAGTAAATTTTTTCCGGCATTAAGAATATGTTTAAAGTATGCGGGTTCGCCTGTAAATCTTCCGGCATGCCTTGGATAAAATTCACCTTCTCTTCTCCAAAAATCCGGCGTATCTGATGTGTAGGAATTTGTAAATAAAATTTCTGCTGCAACATTTTCTTTTCCCATTATAAAAGCTGAGCCGCCGGCGGAAGCGGAATATTCAAGCGCATCGCCGGGTGCGCCTTGCGAAGTATCTGCGCCAATTCCTAAAGCATAATCCATTTCACTGGCTTTAACAAGACTGTAGGCAACAAACATTGCTTCAGTGCCTGCTTTGCATGCAAACTCGTAACTTGCAACATGAACGTGGGGACCAATACCAAGCGCATCTATTAAAACAGTACCGCTTGGTTTAACTGCGTAGGGATGAGATTCTGAGCCAATATAAACCGCGCCGATTTTTTGAGGATCAATGCGCGCGCGCTTTAATGCATACTTTGCCGCTTCAACAGATATCGTGATAGTGTCTTCATCTAAACCAGGTACAGTTTTTTCGTACAGCTGCAACCCGCGTTTAATTGATTCGGGATCAGCGCCCCACTGTTTAGCAATTTGATCGACTTTGATACGATAACGAGGAAGGTAAGAGCCGTAACCAACAATTCCTATCATATAGACCTCCATTTACTTTAATACTGTTAGAGTTATAAAGTATTGATTTATAAACTTGCTTATAGTCTTTTTGTTTTACAGAGTCTAATGAAAATAATTGTTCTTCTTATTCAGAATTGGAAAGTATTTGATCGGAAATTAATTCATAATTCACTGAAGAATCAACATTTATCCATTTTATATTTTTATTTTTTCTAAACCACGTCAATTGTCGTTTAGCATAGCGGCGGGTGTTTCTTTTGATTAGTTGAATTGCCCTTTCTAAACCGGTCTCATTTTCAAGATAAGATATAATTTCTTTGTAACCGACAGAATTTAATGCGTTTAAATCTTTTGAATAACCTTTGACAAGAATTTCTTCAACTTCCTTTACTAAACCGTCGGCAATCATTTGGTCAACACGCTTCTCAATATTACTGTAGAGTTTTTCCCGTTCCCAATTTAATCCATACAGAATAAAATTATAATCGCTTTTGCGGGCGTAACTTGCTTGAAATTTCCAAATCGGTTCGCCGGTAAGATGAAAAACTTCTAGAGCACGCATAACTCTTTTCCAGTTTTGAGGCAGCATTTTAGCTGCACTTTGAGGATCGATCTTTTTTAATTCGTCATAAAGAAACTCGTTTCCATACTTGTCGCGTTTGAACTTTAACTCTTCACGATATTCTTCGTCAACATCGACAGTATTAAAAATACCATCAGTCAATGCTTTTATGTATAAACCCGAACCTCCAACTACAACTGGAATTTTTCCTTTAGCAAATAATCCATCAATTATTTTCAAAGCATCTGTTTCGAATCTGCTGACGTTGTAAATTTCACCGGGTTCCATGAAATCTATAAAATGATGTTTGATTCTTGCCAATTCATCCGTACTTGGTTTAGCTGTTCCAATGTTCAAGTATTTATAAATTTGGCGGCTGTCTGCAGAGATAATCTCTGTACGTAATTTTTCCGCAAGTGTAATTCCTAATTTTGTTTTACCAGAACATGTAGAACCAACTATTACAATTATTTCCCGTTCCATCCTTCTTTACCAATAAGTGGCACAAAAGCAAAATAAGGAACTTCGCGGGTAATAAATTTTTCTTCGGAAATTTTAGTGAGGATATTGAGAGTTTGTATTTTTTTATCGCCAATTGGAATTACAAGTTTACCGCCAACAGCAAGCTGCTTTTTAAGATTTGTAGGAACAATTGGTGCACCTGCAGTTACAATAATTCCATCATAAGGAGAAAATTCTTCCCATCCAATCGTACCATCACCGCAGCGAGTAGCAATTTTCAAATTCAATTTATCAAAAATTTTCATCGCACTATTATATAGCTCAAGATGTCTTTCAATTGTAAAAACACGCACACCCATCTCATATATAATTGCAGCTTGATAGCCAGAGCCGGTTCCGATTTCCAAAATTCTATTTTGCGGCTGAGGATCGAGCGCTTGCGTCATAAATGCAACAGTATATGGCTGCGAGATTGTCTGACCTAAACCAATTGGAAGCGCTACATCTTTGTATGCATGTTGTTGCATAATTTCAGGAAGAAATAGATGACGCTCAACTTTTATGAACGCATCGAGCACACGCTGATTAGTTATTCCTCTCTGTTTCAAAATTTCTACGAGTTCTTCTCTTTCCGCTTCGAACATTTCTATAATTGATATTATTTTGCAACACAAAGATAAAAAACTTCGCCGTTAATCTTTTCATCAAAACAAAGGAGTAAAAAGAAATGGTTACAACAATAGCCGATGCTATTATAATTGCGTTGATACGAGTAATAGACGTTACAATTGGAACGTTATATTTTTTTTGATAGATAAGTTGATTAGCATTGAATGCAGTATTATATTTGTCCACGAAAAAAATGTTCTTAAAAAAATTGATGCGGGAATAGCTCAGTTGGTAGAGCGTCACCTTGCCAAGGTGAATGTCGCGGGTTCGAGTCCCGTTTCCCGCTCTACAATCCCGATAACTTTCGGGATTTTTTTTCTCTGTTCTCTAAATATTGTTTATATCGAATTGAATTTATTAGAAATATTAATTCTCAATTTTTCATTTTCAATTCTTAACGGCGCTCTACTCCCGACAAGTCGGGACTTAAACGGAAGGTCTGCAAAACGGCTTTGCCGTGCGAATCTATCTGAGTCGGACAAGTTCGACTGGATGCCTAATTGAAAATTTGAAAGTATTTTTTTGGCGCTCTACTCCCGACAAGTCGGGACTTAAGCGGAAGGTCTGCAAAACGGCTTTGCCGTGCTAATCTGTCTCAGTCGGACAAGTTCGACTGGATGCCTAATTGAAAATTTGAAAGTATTTTTTTGGC
>DYHW01000003.1:222686-292933 GCA_020723965.1 Melioribacter sp.
AAGTCGGGACTTAAGCGGAAGGTCTGCAAAACGGCTTTGCCGTGCTAATCTGTCTGAGTCAGACTAGATGCCTCATTGAAAATTTGAAAGTTTTTTTTGGCGCTGTACCCAAGCGGCTTAAGGGGAAGGTCTGCAAAACCTTTATTCGTCGGTTCGAATCCGACCGGCGCCTCAAACAACCTCGAAATTTGATTTTTTCGAGGTTGTTTATTTTTAAAGACACCTCAGATTTTACCAAAAAATGAAATTTAGGAATCAAATTTGCATCACGATTTTGATTACCATTTCACTAACTCAATGATCGTTTATAAATGGAAAAACCGCTTAGAGAAATTAAGCGGTCATCACTCTGCATAAAACTCTAAACGGTCTTCCAAAATAAAAAATTACGTTATAAGCGCATCTAAATTTTGTTCATTATTATCTTCTTTTTATATATGAATTTAACTGTTCCTTTAGTCATTTGAATTATTTTAAAAGGAGCATCTTTCTAGTTTGTGAAAATTCTCCGGCTTTGATCTTATAAAAATATAATCCGCTTGATAATCCTTCTGCGTTGAACTTGACTTCATAATAGCCCGCTAACTTTTCTTCGTTCACCAAAGTTTGGACCTCTCTGCCAATAACATCAAAAACAGTGATTTTTACATGCCCGTTCTTGGAAGTTTGATAACTGATAGTAGTATTAGGATTGAATGGATTGGGATAATTTTGAGATAATTTATATTCAGTTGGAATAACCGCTGATTCATCTTTATATGAAGTAACGGGGTTATACGGATAACTGTTAGTAACTTTAATACCATAACTGCCGTAACCGCTATATCTCCTTACTTCAATGTAATAAGGCAGTGAAGCTGCCGGACTTTTGAAACGCAAAATTTCTTTTGCCCCGTAAGCTCCTGCATATGCAACTTGAACTGAAGCGTTGTTATATAAATATAGATCCAGTTCAAGACTCTTGTCACTGTCAGTTCTAACATAAAGCGAGTCCCAATTAGTGGTTAATGTAATAACATAATAATCCTTTACATCTGTAAACCCATTCGAATAATAGCCGAGATGTCCGGTCATCAAAACATTGGGTTGAATTGTTCTTGCCTGAGAAATTTGATCATTCGGCTCTTGATCATTAGTTAAACCCGCTTGTGAAAAATCGATAGTAATTTTATAAGCGCCATAACCGCTATATTTATATGCTTGGACATAATATGTGCCTGGCATTAAACTGTTATAACGAACTATCTCTTTAATTCCCGTGCTGAGCTCATATGACGCAATTTGAGTAGTACCATTTATGTCATACATATATAGGTCAATATCTAATGTTGTGTTAGATTCGGTAGTAACAACAACACTGCCGTCTTGTGGAACTGTAAACGACCAGTAGTCCTTAGTGTCTGTATATTTATTAGTATAGTATCCTAAATGCCCGTATTTAACACTTGAGCCAACAGGCAAAGCGCCAAATGCTTGAGCTTGATTGTAAAGATCGTTTGGTTCAATATCATTTGTAGCTACGCCCTGATAGTTTACCGCAGCAAAAGTAGATATAATTTTATATGCGCCCCATTTGCTATAACGATACACTTTTATATAATACGTTCCGGGCATTAAACTATTATAATGTGTTTCTTCATTTAAACCAGTACTAATATCGTAAGAAGCAATCTGTGTTGTTCCATCAATATCAAAGAGAAACAAATCAATGTCTGCTGAATCAGATTCAGTGCGTATCTTAAGACTGCCATCGCTGGGAACTGTAACTTTCCACCAATCAACATTATCTGTGTATTGATTTCTATAATATCCTATATGCCCGTAATTAGTACTGTTGACAAGAAGAGTTGTAGCTCTCTGCCATGTATCATTATCGCCCGAGAGTTCTTCATCCGTATAGATAGCTTGAACATACCTGTTCATAATTGTATAAGTGCCAGTTCCACTATATCTATATGCCCGTATATAATATGTACCGGGCATCAGCCGAGCGTGATGTGTCGATTCCTTTGAACCTGTTGAAATATTATATGATGCTATTACAGTTACACCGTCAATATCAAAGATGTGTAGATCAATATCTAAACCGCCTGTTGCGTTTGTTTCGACATATAAACTTCCATCGGCAGACGTTGTAATTTTCCACCAGTCAACATCGTCGGCTGCCTGCGTTTGAGTAGCTGCATTCAATGAACCGCTGCTGGTTGAATTTAATCCAAGCGTTGATGCTTGTTGGTAAGTGTTATTCGGTTCGGTGTCTGCGAATATATTATTATTGATAAGAAGAACTGGGAATAATAGAAAAGCACATTGTAGAATGAGCTTCATAACTACCTCCATTTATTTTTGTGTTACATTCTTTCAGGAGTATTATAAAACTATAAAGGGAAAAATAAAAAGAGAATTTATTAATCCTTTTTAAAAAATCATTTTCAACGGAATAATAACCTACTTCCAAAATTACTCTGCCCTCAAATGAAATATAGCCAAAACCATCTATTAGTAGTTAGTGTTTTTTTCTTGCATTAGAGATTCTGTGATTTATGACACTTGGCTGTGCTCTATGCCGATGAAATTAGTTGACTTTCACTTTATAACATATCTAAAACAGAAATTACAATTGGAAGATGGGATAACTATCGTGAATAAAATGAGTTCGTTAATCGCAAGACAAATCATTTTCTTTTCTTCTTATCACTTTTGACTACTATTCCGTGTTTTTTTATTTTTTCAAATAACTGGTCGTCTGTGATAATGCCTGTTGGTTCAACGTTAAAGCCGGCGGACTTTAACGCTTTTGCAGCCCAAGTGTTGCATGTGTTGAATAGATGATATTTTAATGATGAAGCATAGAAAACAATCTTCCCGTTTTTTTGTTTAGAGGTAATTTTGTAGCCGGCTGGTTCTTGTGATGAAAAAGATTGGTTGATGAACTCTGATAGTTTAATAAAATTTCCCTCGGTTAAATCGAACCGTATTGCAAACTCGCTTAGATCAATAATGAAATCGATCTCGAGGTGATATCCTTCTATTCTTATAACACTTGGTGTAGGATAAATAATCGCCTTGGCACCAAGGTATAGATCAAAATCGGGATGCTGGTAAAATTCTTCATCTCCCCAGCCGATGTCTACATAATCATAATCTTTAAAATAATTTATGACTGGTATATGCTTGATGGTAAAATCGTTTACAGGAATTATTAACCCTGTATGCCAACTGTAATTTATCAGATGCAGTGTTATCATTTTTTCTTTCTGCTGAACAGATTGAGAAGTGAATGAAGAGCGTTCTTCCCCAAAAACTTGAATGAACAAGAACAGGAAAAAACTTACAGGAAGAATAATCTTCATAAAAAAATGTATTTGTTTCTGATAGTCTAGTACGTTTCTTAGTTTAATTTTTGGATGATGAAAAGTTTTAATTCGTTTTTCATTGTTAACATATTCTTGTTTTGAATGCGGTTATTTGAAGATAATGAAGCCGCTTTCATAAACAGATTTCATGCTAACTTCTTTTCGCAAGAACAACTAATATCTCTTTCAATAAGCGGTAGAATTTTTCTACATCGGCAATTTTAACTCTTTCGTCAGGTGAATGTGCGCCTTCAATAGTTGGGCCAAAAGAGATCATTTCAAGTCCGGGATATTTATTCCCGAGTATTCCGCATTCCAACCCGGCATGAACAGCTTTTATTTCTGGTTTTTTTGAGAACATTCCTTCGAAAACTTTTTTTGCTACTTCCAGAACATTCGAATCAGGATTTGGCTGCCAGCCCGGGTAACCATCGCCAACTTCTACTTTAGCGCCGCCTAACTCAAAAATAGATCGAACAACGCTCGCTATATTCTTTTTTGCGTTCTCAACTGAACTTCGTTGACTTGTGCCGATTATTATTTGAGAAGAATCATAATTTATCGTTGCAAGGTTTGTAGATGTTTCTACTAATCCGGGAATCGACCGGCTCATTGCAATAACACCGTGCGGCAAACCATGAATTGTATTTACGATTTTTTTTGTAAAATCACTTTTAAAAGCTTGTTTATAAGAGACTGCAGCTGGTTCTTTTTTGTCGAATGCAACTTTTATTTCGCCGTCTGTTACTTTGTATTCGAGGGCTGTCTCGAGTGCAAATTCATTTATAACTTCGCGGACTGGAGCTTCAAATTCCGGATTCAAAAAAATCAATGCTTCAACTTCTCTTGGAATTGCATTACGTTTAGACCCGCCTTGAATGAATGATAATTGAAAATCGAACTGCAGCAGATGGCTTAACAAAAATCCGAGCAGCTTGATTGCATTCGCTCTGCCATCAGCTATGTTTATACCGCTGTGCCCGCCTTTCAATCCGCTAATAAAAATTGAAAACGGAGAATACATCGCGACAATTTGTTCATACTCAACATTAAAAACAGCAGCAGAATCTATTCCGCCGGCGCATCCAATATAAAATGCGCCATCTTCTTCCGTATCGAGGTTAAGCAAAGTCTTACCTTGGATAAAATTTTTCTGCAAACTATTTGCACCGGTTAATCCCGTTTCTTCATCAACAGTAAAGAGCAATTCGAGCGGACCGTGGTCAAGATCATCATCGGCGGCAATGGCAAGAGCCGCCGCCGCGCCAATTCCATTATCAGCGCCAAGCGTTGTTCCGTTAGCTTTAATCCATTCTCCATCGCGCACAAGTTTAATAGGATCTTTCATAAAATCGTGCTCGGTGCTTTTGTTTTTTTCACAAACCATATCTACATGACTCTGCAGTACAACAGTAGCCGCATTCTCAAAACCGGGTTTTGGAGGAATAAGAATTACAATATTTCCTGCTTCATCCTCTTTGAAATCAAAATTGTTCTGTCCTGCAAAGTTGCGTAAGTAAAGGCGGATCCTCTCTTCATTTTTAGAAGGACGCGGAATCTGACTTATCTCATAAAACCTTTTCCACAATATTGACGGAGCCAAACCTTCTATTATCGATGCTGACATATTTTCTCCAAAAAAATTTGCATTGGGACAATTATGCTTCTATAAAATTTATAGTATTAGCGAGTTAATTTTATTATTCAATCTTTTACATCACGAAACTGCGCTGTAAATTATATTGCAACGTGCGCAATGCGCTACATTAGCTGTGGCGTATGTTTAGAATATCGCCGTCTTTAACAATGTATTCTTTACCTTCAAGCCGCCATGCGCCTGCTTCTTTGCATTTGTTGAAAGAACCATGTTGAATAAAATCTTCATAGTGAACAACTTCTGCGCGGATAAATCGATTGAAAAAATCTGTATGAATAACCCCAGCAGCCTGCTGTGCGGTATAATTTTTCTTGATCGTCCATGCCCGGCATTCATCTTCGCCAACAGTAAAAAAAGAATGAAGCCCAAGCAGTTCGTAAGATGTGCGAAGAATTTTACTTAGAGCTGATTCTTTTATTCCGTAATCTTGCATGAATGTAGCACGGTCATCCTCCTCAAGCTTCGAAAGTTCTAATTCGATCTTAGCAAAGAAAGGAATTATTGGCGCATTTAAATTCGTTGTGCTCTGTTTAAGCTGTTCAATATCAGAATCAACTTTATCAATGGAATTTTCATCAAAATTTATTGCTATGCCAAGCTGTTTTAATGTAAGCAGTTGAAAACCCGTTAAAAGTTTTAGTTCGTTTTCATCTAAATTAAGAGAACGTAAAGGCAATTCTTTTTCTGCATGCGTAAGACATTTTTCAATTAAAGAAAGCTCTCGTTTCAGCTTCTCATCTTTCGATTTCAGAAGATCTTTTTTTAATTTTTCTAGCCTAGTTTCTAAAAATGCCAGATCGGAAAGTAGAAATTCCGTTTCAAGAAAATTTATATCGCGCAAAGGATCTACGCTAATCATAGGGTGAGAAACCGATTCATCGTTAAAAGCGCGTATCACGTAAAACAGAGCATCGTTGTTTCTAACTCCGTTAAGAAAACTCGTTGTGATCTTTACTTTATTATCATCGGACATTTTAAGTCCGGGCAAATCATACACTTCTATTGTAGCATTAACTTGTTTTTTTGGATTGAATATTTTAGTAAGCTTATCCAGCCGCTCATCCGGCACTTTTATAACTTCTATTGCTGCCTCTTCTTTTTGTGTTTGTGATGCGTGAGAGCTCTCTTTTGAAAGTGTATTGAAAAGAGTTGTTTTACCAGAGAATTGTAACCCGACCAAACCTATTTGCATATCTTTTCCGGAAAATTAGATTGAACAATTATCGGACATAATATAAGAGTCTTCTGAAAAATAAAATAATTTAAAACAAAAAAATCTTTTATTAAACACATATTTGATTTGTGTGTTTTGTCTTAAGCTACAGAAAGGAGCAGTCGTGTTCTCTTCTCAATTTTTTACAGATCTATGTAACTAAAATTTGCTGTGGAAGGATCGATAAGGAATAAATCTTTTGCTCATTATTTAGATTGCAATTTTGTTTTTTATCGAGCATAAAAAAATACGAGCAAGACCTCAAGATACAATCTGTGTATGAAGAGCAATTTCTTCAAGAATAGAACTGACCTTTAAACACTTATTTAACTCACCAATAAATACAATTGCTTTTCCTTTTACGTGTACCTCGAAAGTATAAGCCCGGGCTTCATCATAATTGCATTTTACCGCTTTGATAATTTGGTTTATCACCTCGTCGAATGAATGCCAGTCATCATTAAATAAAACTACTTTGTAGGGAAGTTGGACCGTTACATCTTCGTCATTTTCTATTTCATAAATTTCTTGCGGGTTTTCCAGGTTCATACAATAAAGATAATCTTTGTTTTAGAAAAGTTATAAAATTGTATCACAAAAATAAATTTTGTTTATATTTCGATTAGAAAGTATAATTCAAATGTATTAAAATATTTTTGATACCCGGAGGTTAAATGAAAATTGCCGTTTGTGTAAGTCACGTTCCGGATACTGCCGCAAAAATAAATATCGGAAGTGACAGTAAAAATATCGATCAAAACGGAGTAACTTTTGTAGTAAATCCTTACGATGAATACGCCATTGAAGAAGCGTTGAAGACCAAAGAAAAATTTGGAGGCGAAACAGTAGCAATAAGTCTTGGTGGCGACGCAAATAAAGAGACTCTTCGCAAAGCATTAGCAATGGGTATCGATAATGCTGTTCTTTTGAAAGACAGTGGATTTCGAGATTCGCTTTCCGTCGCAAAAGCCCTGGCTGAAGAAATAAAAACTCAAGGCGCAGAATTAGTTTTCTTCGGCAAGCAATCTGTCGATTACGATAGTTCGATCGTTGGGCAATTAACAGCAGAATTACTCGGTTACAATTGCATTTCTGTCGTAATTAGTTTTTCACTCGATGGCAATAAAATAACTTGTGAAAGAGAGATTGAAGGCGGCAAAGAAATTGTAGAAACTGCGCTGCCCGCGCTTATTACAGCACAAAAAGGATTGAACGAACCTCGATATGCATCACTAAAAGGAATTATGGCTGCAAAGAAAAAAGAAATTATCGAAAAGCAACCAGTAGCAGCACAGAATTATATCGAGATAATTTCAATGAAAAAAACAGAATCAAAACAAGCCGGCAAAATAGTTGGAACGGATTCCAGCGCAGTGCCGGAATTAGTTCGTTTATTAAGAGAAGAAGCTAAAGTAATTTAAGGGGTTCTTATGGCAAATAAAATTTTAGTATTTATCGAACAGAGAAACGGACAAATCAAAAAATCTTCGACCGAAGCTGCAAGAGCTGCTGCCGATATCTGTTCCAAACTTGGCGGTTATATCGAAGCTGTTTCTGTTGGAAATGAAATTACTGGACTGGAAACAATTGGCGGTTACGGTGTATCAAAGGTTACTCATCTGAAAAATCATGAATTAGCAAACTATTCTTCTTCGGCATATTCGGAAGTTTTAACAAGATTTGTGATTGAAAATAATTTTAATCTTCTCTTCTTCAGCAATACATCAATGGGAAAAGACTTAGCGCCACGCATTGCTGCCAAAATTGATGCCGGGATTGCAATGGACTGCGTTGCTTTGAAAGTTGAAGAAACCGAAATAACTGCTACTCGTCCGGTTTATGCAGGCAAAGCTTTAATTGATCTAAAAATAAACTCGTTGAAAAAAATATTTGTTCTTCGTCCAAATATTTTTAACCCTGGCATTCCATCAGATTCAAAAGCTGAAGTTACTGTTAACAACATCGAAACGGTTAATTTGAATGTAAAAGTAACCGATGTAAAAAAATCGGACGGCAAGTTTGATGTAGCCGAAGCGGATATTATTGTTTCGGGCGGGCGCGGAATGAAAGGTCCTGAACATTTTCATTTGCTCGAAGAGCTTGCCCAGGAACTTGGCGCTGCCGTTGGCGCTTCCCGCGCTGCTGTTGATGCCGGCTGGAGACCGCACGGTGAACAAGTTGGACAAACAGGTAAAACTGTTTCTCCAACACTTTATTTTGCTTTAGGCATATCCGGAGCAATTCAGCATCTTGCTGGTATGCGCTCTTCAAAATATATTGTTGCAATTAACAAAGATAAAGATGCTCCGATCTTTCAAGTTGCAGATTATGGAATTGTCGGAGATATTTTTGAGGTTCTACCTGTTTTGATAAAAGAGATTAAGAAAATAAAATCATAAGGCACACAGTGCACAAAGTTCAAGTAGAAATACTCGGTTTATCTGCAAGTCCTTCTGCAGGCGGCGCTTACGCATTATTGCTGAAAGAAATTTATGGCATTCGCCGCCTGCCTATAATTATTGGTTCATTCGAAGCACAATCTATAGCTCTTGAATTAGAAGGTATAAAGCCACCTCGTCCTTTAACTCACGACTTATTAAAAAACGTGGTCGAAAATCTAGGCGGAACAATTGTTGAAATAATAATTGACGAACTGCGTGACAATACTTTTTATGCGAAGATAAAATTAGAAATATCTACAATGATCAACGATATCGATTCACGTCCAAGCGATGCAATTGCACTTGCCGTTAGAACAGGAGCACCACTTTATGTTTCTGAAGAAGTAATGAAAATTGCCGCGTTTGTTCCTTCTAGTGAAGATGCTGAAGATGAAATTCCAGAAAAATTAGAAGACGAAGAAGAATTGAAGCAGCCCAGACGTAATCTTCAAGAAACTCGGCTTGCTATACTTCAAGAACAGCTCAGAGAATCAATTGAAAAAGAAGATTACGAACGCGCCGCTAAATTAAGAGATGAGATTAACAAATTGAAAGGCATTTCAAATTAACTAAAAACAGTTTTCCCGATCTCGCATTCCAAGCATTTATTCTTTGAACAAAAATTCCTAAAGAGCTCGATCATTCCCTGTGAAATAATTGTTCTTTTAGCGCCATCCGTATAATTGAGAGAATGAGCCACTTCGTTAATTATTTGATTCTCAGATTTTTGCTGATAGATAGAATACAGTTTGATAATTTTTTTGGAAAGATTAGTATTACCAAATACTTCGAAATAAACACCAAAGAAAGGAAGAACTACGTTAACAACAATCTCATCTGCACGCGAAGCCCCCACAAAATACCTTACTTCAGCATTCGAAGTTTGATCGAAAACATAATGATTTTTCCAAAATCCTTCCGCTTTGATCACAAAAAGTGAACGCAGAGAATTTATCAATACGGTCAAATTATGTATCTCGCTTATTTTTTTTACGAGAGAATGAATTAAGTTTTTATTCGTCAATTCATTAAGAATTTTTGCGCCGCCTGCAATTCGAATTGTTGGAAAATTCTGCGGGCGCAGTCTAAAGAAATGCCAATCGGTTTCATCCATTATTTTTCCATCGTAAAACGAGTTGATCGAATTCCAATGCAATTGCAGTCTGCCAGCATAAGTTTTGGTCAATGGTTCTTTTGCCGCCTCAGCGCTTTGAATCAATCCGCTTATATAAAATAATGCAGCTTCATACTTTTCAATTAAAACTCCATCGCTTTCAATTTTGCTAAGAAATTTTACATTTGCAAGTTTAGCAAGTTCTATCATTTGGGTCTTGTTCTTGGAAAAGCCAAGTGCTTCAAATATCAATTCATAAAAGAGCTGCTGCCATATTTCTTTGGATTTAAAATCAGAATGGTTGAATTTACGGAGGTGAAACTGAGCTGATAGTTCGTAAGTTATAATCGGCTCTTTTACATTCAGCTCTTTTAATAATTGTAATTCTTTTAACCGGTTGAATATTTTTTTACATTTTTTTTCTAACCGCTGAACACCAAGTTGATAAATAAAATTTTCTTTCTTCTCAACCTGCATTATCGAAATAAGAGAATGACATTTCAAATATGCGACCGAATCTGTCTTTCTGCTTAAAGAAGTTTTGTGAATTTCTTGCACTATTTTTTCATCAATGAATTCCGAAAAACAAACCGATGGCACTTTTCTTCCATCCCGCGTATAAACATAAGCATGTTTGTTTTTATTATAGAGAGAAACATGAAGAATTACTTTTGAATATTTATTATCGATATGATGCCCGTGAGATTTCCAATCGGAATAGTCGCAATCAATTTCAATATCTCCAATGTAGGTCAAATTTCCAATTCTAATACGCACATTTTTAAAATCGGGGCCAGCGCATTCTCCATCATGAATTCCAATATCCAGTATGTAAATATCATCGCCATTTATTGTTTTGAGAGGACTATGATAGGATTGCTTTCTCCAAATATCGTAGAGTGCGTTTTCTTGCACTTTAACTACTGCGTCCATCTTTTCCCCATTCTAAGGAAAGAAAATTGATAACTGCAAAATTCAGGAAGCATTTTTGTATAATAATTTAATATAAGAAGAGGCTAAATGCTATAACTCTTTTTGATTTATTACATTTATAAGAGATTTGTTGTACTCTTTGAGAAGACGAGAAATTGTTGAAGGAAAGTTCTCTGAAGAATCGCAATAGATTAGAGCGCGGCTAACATTTATTATAAAATTTTTGTTTTCGTTGTCGAAAAAAATTTTTGCTATATCTTCAAGCCGTCCGCCTTGCGCACCAACACCAGGTAGCAGCACTGGGAGCTGGCAAAACGAAGAAATACTCTCTTTTAGCTCATCTAAATTTGTAGCACCAAAAACAATTCCGCAGTTTTGTTTTGAGTTCCACTCGTTTACTTTTTCAATTACACGTTGGTAAAGAAATTTCCCATCGGATAATTTTTGTTTTTCGAAATCGAAAGAGCCGCTGTTAGAAGTTAAAGCGAGAATGAAGTTGAGTTTGTTTTGATATTCGAGAAACGGACTAAGAGAATCGAAGCCCATGTATGGATGAAGCGTAACCGCATCAAAGTTGAAATAACCAAAAATTGACTGCGCATACATTTTAGATGTATTGCCTATGTCTCCACGTTTTGCATCTGCAATCGTTAAAACGTCTTTCGGAATAAGTTCGAGCGTTTGATAAATCGTGTCGAATCCTTTAGAGCCGTTTATTTCATAAAAAGCAAAGTTAATCTTATAAGCTGCGGCATTTTGTAAAGTGTTTTCGATTAAGATCTTATTGAACTCCAGTACAGGATTTGTGCTATTAAGCAAATAACGAGGAATTTTTTCTAAGTCAGTATCGAGACCTATACATATGTGTAATCCTTGTTCAAATTTTGATTTTAGTTTTTCAACAGCATTCATTTTTTTTAAGTGTGAAGTTTTCTATTCTTATAGATATTGAGAACAACACCAAGCATTAACATATTAACTAATAATGAACTTCCGCCATAACTTAGAAAAGGAAGCGGTAACCCTACAACGGGAGTAATTCCAAGATTCATACCTACATTGATTGCAAAGTGAGAAAAAAGCATAGCCAAAAAACCAACAATTACGAGCGAGCTGAATTTATCCTTTGCTTTGGTAGCAATATCTAACAGTCGTAAAAATATTATCATAAAAAGGATTACAACAACTATGCTTCCGATAAAACCAAATTCTTCTCCAATTACACAATAGATAAAATCCGTCCATTGCTGAGGTATAAATCTAAGCTGAGTTTGGCTCCCTTCAAGAAAACCTTTTCCAAATAGACCGCCCGAACCTATAGCAACTTTTGCTTGAAGTGCATTATAACCCGAACCGAGTGGATCGGCAGAAGGATCGAGAAAAGATTCAATTCTTTTTTGTTGATGCGGTTTTAATATTTTAAATAAGTAATCGAAAAAAAAACCGGCTGAAAGATTAATTACAAAAACCGTTATGCTGTTGAACAAATCTTTTCTGAAAAACAAAAGCGCCGCAATAATCAAAAGTAATACAGCAATAAACGGATAAACGCCAAACAAAGAAGCAAAAACTACCACCGCCGGCGATAGCACAACGAATATTCCGAACAAATTGATACCGCTCCAAAAAACTAAAGCGAGCACTACTATTGAAAAAACGATTGCCGTACCCATATCCGGTTCTAAAAGAATGAGAAGGATTGGAATAAAACCAATTGCAAGCGCTATAGTTAAATCAATAAAATTATTTATATCTCTATTTTTATATGTTAACCAATTTGCAAGCATTAAGATAGTAGCGAATTTGGCAAACTCAGATGGTTGAAACCCGAATCCGCCAATTCCAAACCAACTTTTTGCGCCGTAAACAGTTTTGCCAACCAATAAGACAGCAACAAGAAAAAAGAGAGAAAGACCATAAGTAGGAAGTGTAAACATCTTGAACGTTTGAGCTGGTAGAGCATAAGCGACAAAAAGAATTACAACTGATGCCGCTGCGAATAGAATTTGTCTCTGGAAATTTCCGCTAGCAGTAGGATGATTTACAGTGGAGCTGTAAATTGCCGCTAAACCAAAAATGATAAGAGCTATTCCGGAAAAAAAAAGTACAAAATCGAACCTGTCTTGAAGTTTATAGTTAATCTGCATTTCTTCTTCCCATCAAGCTATTAGCTTTAGCAAGCTCTTTATTCTCATTTTTCTTTTCTTTAACTAAATATGCTTTTATAATATCGCGAGCAATTGGCGCAGCAACAGCGCTTCCAAAGCCAGCATTCTCAACAACCACAGCAATTGCAATTTTGGGATTATCGTATGGAGCAAACCCAACAAAAATTGCGTGGTCATTACCGTGCGGGTTTTGCGCAGTTCCTGTTTTACCTGCTATTGGAATATCCGGCATACGAATATTTGTTGCTGTGCCTGCCCCAAAAACAACTTTATACATTGCTTTTCGAATAACATCAAATGACTTTTTACTAATTCCGATATCAAAATAGCTGGGCTTCACCTCAACACTTTTGTTGGTTTCAGTTTCTATACAACTTTTCAGAAAGTGCGGTTTTGCAGACTTGCCGTAATTAGCAAAAAGAGCAGTATATTGCGCAAGTTGAAGAGGCGTTACGCTAAGTTCTCCTTGTCCAATTCCTAAGCTTAGAAGAAAACCTTTAGTCCATCTTCCCTTTCCAAATACTTTATCGTAATAGGAAGTAGATGGAACGATGCCACCTATTTCTTCGCTAATATCAATGCCGGACCTTTTGCCAAAGCCGAATTTTTTTGTATAGTCAGACCAGCGTTCTAAACCAATTTTTAGAATGAGTTGATAATAAAATGTGTTGCACGATTTTTCTATCGACGTTTCAACGTCAACACTTCCGTGAACATGCAAACATTTAAAGAAGCGGTCTCCATATTGCAATCCGCCGCTGCAATTTATTCTAAAATTTGTATCAATAATTCCTTCTTCAAGCGCTGCAATAGCAGAGAGCATCTTAAAAGTTGAACCGGGAGAATAAATTGACATTGTTGCGCGGTTAAACAACGGCTTGTAAGGATCTGTATTTAATTGTTTCCACACATCTAAAGAAGTAACTGCTGCAAAATCTGACAAGTCATATTCTGGCGCGCTTACAAATGCAAGCACCTCACCAGTAGTAGGGTCAAGCGCAACAACAGAACCCCGTTTATCTTTAAACGCTTTTTCAGCGGCAAACTGTGCATCCTTATCAATAGTCAATACCAGATCATAACCTTTTACAGCCGGAACATCTTCTTTACCTTCTCTGTAACGCCCAATGGTCTTTTGTCTAGAATCAACAAGTATATATTCAATTCCTTTTTCGCCACGTAAAATATCTTCATAAGTTTTTTCGATTCCGCCAAAACCAATTTCATCTCCCATATAATATTCCCCTTTTCGGCGTTGCAGAATTTCTAAAGGAATTTCTTTTGTATAGCCAAACATATGCGAACCAGATATTCCAAAAGAATAATCGCGTTGTGTCTCCATTATATAATCTATTCCGGTGAGTTTTGAAGCGTTTTCTTCGTACCATGCTATCACCTTAAAATCAACATCCTTGGCTATTCTCCGCGGAATAAACTTTGAATAAAGTTCGTTTTGCTTCAATATCTTATTAACATATCCGGGATATACTCCAAGTATCGCTTCGAGATAAGGTGTCAATTTGCTGTCGTAGTCTGAAGGCGTTATTCGAAGCGTAAAAGATGGCTTGTTGCCAACGAGCACTTGCCCGTTACGATCAAAAAAAACTCCGCGCGGCGCCATTTGATAAATAGGTTTTATGCTGTTCTCATCGGATTTCACAGAGTATGCGGGCTGATCTAGTATTTGCATACTGAACAATTGAACAAACACAACAGCAAAAAAAACAACTATAATGTAAAATAGAATTCTTCTTCTTGCAGTCGAACCAAAAATATTATCGTCCATCAAAATCCCTTTCTTGTTTCAAACACAACTAATGGAAGTCCAAACAGTGCAGTATAAATTCCAGGCAGCAATGCGCCTTCAAAAAAGAGAAATGAAAAAGTAATTTCATTATTAGAATTAGAAACCGTCGAATTGATGAATGAGTTTATAACAGCAGCTACCAAAAGTATAAAAAGGAAAAAATATGTTTTTGTATTTTTTTCTATCTTGTTTTCATTAAAAAAATAACCAGCTATAAAAGCAGAAAGAGTGAAGGAAAACATATACGCGCCAATCAACCCACCGGAAAATAGATCAGAAAATAAACCAAATACAAAACCGAGAATGGTTCCGTAAAGCTGCCCGTTAAGCAATGTGAAATATACAATAAGAATCAGAATAAGATTTGGAACAGCGCTAAAAATAGAGATGAGAGGAACAATAACAAGCTGAACAATTATAAGCGGAATAAAGAACAAGAACGGTTTTAACAAATTTATTGTCATAATATTACTTAAGTAAATTCATCTCTAATTTATTGATCTCCCTGCTAGGCAATATTTTTACAACAAACAGATTGTTAACAGCCGCAACATCTGCAAATGGTTTTACAGTTAAATTATGAAGAAGACCAAGCGCATTAGAGCCTTTTTTTTCTATCACACCAACCGGAATAGAAGGAGGAAAAATAGAACTGAAATTTGACGTTTCTATCAAATCGCCTACTTTTACATCATAAGTTGTGGGAATGTTCTTTATAACAAGTTCTTTTCCATCAAAACTTAGAATACCATCAATATTTGTGCGTTGTATGGTTACGGCAATACTCAAATCAGTATTGAAAAGTGTCTTCAGAACAGAATAATTTTCTGCCGCATCAGAAACTAGTCCAACCAATCCCAGATGGTTCAACACAGGCATCCCTTTTTTAACTTCTTCGTTCACTCCTTTGTTTATAATATAATAACCCTGAATTTTTGTTACTAATTTTGAAATTACTTTAACGGGAATAAGCGGATAGCGGCTGGTATCTTTATAGCCGAGCATCGCTCTGAGTTCATCATTTTCGTAACTTTTTTTTCGCAACTTGTTAACTTCTAGCATCAATCTTGCATTTTCCTGCCTAAGTTCTTCAAGCGCATTATCTTCTTTGAAAACAACAACGATCGAATTTACCAGATCATTCACAACAGAAAAATTTCCGAGAGCAAAAATTTTAATTTGTTTTACTTCCGGCTTTTCATTAAGCGATAAAATAGTTAAGCTGATAATAGATAAGACGAGAAGAACAATGTATTCTTTGAATTGATTAAAGATCCGTTTAAATATTTTTATCATCAGTAAGTTCTTTTACGAATGAACACTTTCGAATATTTGTTCAAGTTCTCGATCGCTTTTCCGGCGCCAAGCACAACAGCAGAAAGAGGATCGTCAGAAACGTGTACGGGAAGATTTGTTTCCATTCTGATTCTTTCATCAAAACCTTTAAGCAGAGCGCCTCCTCCAGAAAGCATAACGCCGCGGTCTAAAATATCGGCAGAAAGTTCCGGCGGAGTTCTTTCGAGAGTTTGCTTAATTGCCTCAACTATTTGAGTAATATTTTCATTAAGCGCATCGCGTATTTCTACAGAACTTACTTCTGCAGTTTTTGGAATGCCGCCAACCAAATCGCGCCCTTTAACTTGAATAGTAACTTCTTCTTTAAGAGGAACAGCGCTGCCCACTTCGCACTTTATTAATTCGGCAGTTCGTTCGCCAATAAGCAGATTATAATTCTTTTTGAAGAAATGCATAATTGCGTTGTTCATTTCATCTCCGGCAATACGTATCGATTCTTCATTAACAATTCCTGCAAGCGCAATAACAGCAATTTCCGTTGTGCCTCCGCCTATATCAATAATCATATTTCCGACCGGAGCTTCAACATCAATTCCAATTCCTATTGCAGCAGCCATAGGTTCAGCAATCAAATGAACTTCTTTAGCCCCGGCATGTTCTGCTGCATCGCGCACAGCGCGTTTTTCAACTTCGGTAACTCCGCTCGGAACCGCAATAACAATACGTTTGCTTGCAAATGTATTAGGTGTAACTTTTTTAATGAACGCGCGTATCATCCCTTCAGCAATTTCGAAATCTGCTATTACACCGTCTCGCATAGGACGAGTAACTCGAATCTCTCTATGCTCTCTTCCTTGCATTTCTTTAGCTTTATTTCCAAGCTCAATTATTTTCTTAGTGTTTCTATCGAAGGCAACGATCGAGGGTTCATTCAGTACAATTCCTTTCCCTTTGATGTAGATCAGTGTGTTTGCTGTTCCAAGATCGATTGCAATATCAGTTGAGAAAAAATCTAAAATACCCATAATTCCTCTTAGTGCTTAAAATTTCTAATTCCGGTAAATACCATTGATATATTATTTTGGTCTGCAGCTAGAATTATTTCATCGTCTCGTACAGAACCGCCTGGCTGAATAACAGCCGTTATACCATGAGAAATGATCTCCAATAAACCATCTGCAAATGGAAAGAACGCATCTGATGCGGCAACTGCTCCGCTCAATTCGTGTCCGTTATGTTTCGCCTTTGAAGATGCAATCTTGGCAGAATCAACACGCGACATTTGCCCGGCGCCCACTCCAATAATTTTTTTATTTTTTACAAACACTATTGCGTTAGATTTTGTGTGTTTGCAAACAGCCCAGGCAAATTTTAGATCTTCTAATTCTTCTTCAGAATAATTTTTTGCTGTTACTAATCTGATGGCAGCTTCATCAAATTTAGAATTATCCTTTTCTTGTACAAGCAATCCGCCTGGAACAGATCTAATTTCCAATTCATCTTTATCAATTGTATTTTTCATCTGAACAATTCGGCGGTTCTTTTTTCCTATTAAAATATTCATCGCCATTTCAGAAAAATTGGGGGCAGCAACAATTTCCAAGAATATCTCATTCAATTTATTTGCAGTTTCCTCATCAACTTCTTCGTTAAAAACAACAATACCACCAAAAGCAGAAACAGGATCGCAGGATAAAGCTCGTTCAAAAGAATCCAAAACATTTTTACCTATTGCGGCTCCGCATGGATTTGTATGTTTGATAATAACGCACGCTTTTTTTTCGAGTTCGCCAGCCAATTCAACCGCAGCGCTTAAATCAATAATGTTGTTGTAAGATAATTCTTTCCCGTGTAGTACATTAAAATAGTTTTCGAAATTGCCGAACAGATATCCCTTCTGATGGGGGTTTTCGCCATATCGTAGATTGAAAGACGATTTGTAATTTAATCGGATCGCAGCTTTTTCACACCCAAATTCATTTTCAAAAAAGTTTGCAATCAAAGTATCGTAAAATGATGTATAGGCAAAAGCTTCGTATGCAAGCCGTTTGCGTGTTTGCAAACTTACCTGCCCACTCTTTAACTCTAAAATGAAATCATTGTATTGAGAAGGGTCTGTCAATACCGAGACATGACTGTAATTCTTTGCAGAAGCGCGTATCAAACTTGGTCCGCCGATATCAATATTTTCAATCTTTTCTTCCAATGAAAAGTCATTGCGGTTTACTGCTTGAGGGAACGGATATAAATTCACACAAACTATATCGACCGGCGCTATTTTGTTTTGTTCGGCTTCTTTTTGGTCCGATTCATTTTCACGCCGCATCAAAATACCACCAAATATTTTGGGATGAAGTGTTTTAACACGTCCAGAAAAAATTTCCGGAAATTGTGTAAAGTCTTTTATCTCAGTGCAATCGATCTGATTTTGCTGTAGCAGTTTAAAAGTGTTTCCGGTAGCAATTATTTTATAGTGAAGAAAGATTAACTCTTTTGCAAGTATTACAACATTCGATTTATTCGATACACTTATCAAAGCATATTTTTCCACTCACACCGTCCGTTTAATCCGCTATAATAACACTGTTATTTTCTATTAAAACTTTTCCATCAGCAAATTTTTCTACAACAAAAGGAAGAAGCTCATGTTCAATTTTCAAAATTCTGTCGGCAATTTCTTGTGCGCTTTTTAGATCAGAAATATCAACTGCTTTTTGCAGAATTATCATTCCGTTATCGTAAATTTTATCTACAAAATGAACAGTAGCGCCGGAAACTTTAGCAGAAGAATCAAATACAGCTTGATGAACATTCATTCCATACATCCCTTTACCTCCGAATGAAGGCAGAAGAGCAGGATGTATGTTAATAATTTTGTTTTCAAACTCAAGAACAAAAAAATCGGGAATCTTTTTTAAGAATCCAGCAAGCACTATCAGGTCAATAGAAAGAAATTTTAAGCGCTGCGCAATTTCATCAAAATCAAAAAAACCATTTTCTTTTTTTGAACTAACAAAAAAGGCTGGTATCGATTTTTCGACTGCAAATTGAACAGCGCCGCAGTCCTTCTTATCACATATAACGGCGCAAATATTAACTTTTTCTTTCGGAACTTTGTCGTAAACTGCTTTAAGATTCGATCCTCTGCCCGAAACAAATAGAGCAAGCTTAAACATAAACACAAATTTTTGGTGAAAGAAATTATCTAAATGAGGATAAATAATCAATTAAAAGGAGCTGTTGAAGGAGAATTTTATGAAAGTTTTGTTATTATTTTTTTCTCTTCGGATTTTGATGTAACAAGTTTGTCGATCATTTTTATTATGAAAAAAATTATCCTTTTAACCTTCGTTTTAACCACTCAATTTGAGATTGAATATTCCCCTTGAATTCAAAAATATTTTTATCCGATGCTTCTTCAATTAAATCCTTTGCAAGTTTTTTTTCACCGCTGAAAAATTTTACCTTCGCTTTCAGCAAAAGAGCCATCGGCTTAATCCATCTTTCATTTTGTAAACTTATTCCTGAAGCTTGGTCTAAAGCATAAAATGCATCGGAATACTTTTTCAAATGCATTGCTGCTTCTCCAAAATATATGTAAGCGGTGGCTTTAAGATCACTATTCTCAATCTCTTCTATATTATTTTTTAACGAATCTAATACTGCTCTGTATCTGCCTGCATCAAGGTAATTCTTCATTCGTATCAATTTAAGTTCAACAGGACTAATTCCTTCAAACAAATATTTATCTCTTTTGAGGTTGGCATAGGCATCTTCAAAAATATCTTCGTTGCCGCTTTGCATAAGCTCAAGTTGACTTTTGAACTCTTCATCATTCCCTAAGAGTTTATAACACAACGCATTATTTAAAGAAGCATAGCCGGTAAAATCAAGTTCTTTTGATAGATCAAGGAATTTCTCGTACTCTGCAATTGCATTTTTGAACTGGTTCTTTTTGAAGAAAATTTCCCCTTTGCGATAATGAGCTAAAGCTTTTATTTGAGGAAGTTTCTTGTTCTCTAACCGGCTCACTCTGTTCAATAAGCCCATTGCGTTATCAAGTTGTTTCTCTTTTATTAACGTAACTGCATGTTGATAAATGAAAACTGAATTACTCGGATATTTTGAAGTCAAATCTTGAAGATGAATAAGAGCGCTGTCGTATTCCGCAAGATAATCTGTATAGATTTTTGCAAGATGAAAAGATGCTTCTGTTTTAACCGATGTTCCTTTTTGAAAAGCAGTTTTTATATAACGGAATCCTCTCTCTTTGTCTGAACTCAATCCAGTCAAATTTACAGCCCATTGCAAAAAGTCGGGCACAAAACTCATTGCATAATCAAATAATCCAAGCCCAAGATAAGCGTCATAAAATTTAGGATTAAGCTCTAAAGTTTCTTCAAAATAATTAACAGCTTTTTTGCTTGACCAGAAAGCATCGACAGAAGAATTTTGAGCGGCTTGCGCCATTGCTCGGAACGATGCAAGATTACCGGCTAAATAAATAGTTCGATAATCTTTCGGATTTTTTTCAAGAACTTTGTATATCTTCTCTTGCGTTAGATCAGCAAATTTTAAAAATATCTGATATTCACCCGGATCACGCGAACCTAGAAAAATCCAAAAATGAAGCTGCGCAATATGATAATATCCTAACGGCGAGTCTGGACGAAGTTCTATCACTCTGTAAAATATTTTTTCAGCCGCGTCAAGTTCTAAATTGTAAGCAAGGTGCATTCCTTCACTAATCAAATTTCGGATTAGAGACTGCCCTTGAACGTTAAAATAAAAGAATAAAAGAACGATAAGAATAAACTTTGTTTTCAACTTTGATCTTTCCTTTGAGAATATTCAACAGATGCTTTTACGAATTCGCGGAATAATGGATGAGCTTTTGTTGCACGCGATTTTAGCTCAGGGTGAAACTGGCAGCCAACAAACCAAGGATGATCATTCAATTCGATCATCTCTACCAAGCTATCATTGGGCGAAGTGCCGCCGAAAACAATTCCTTTCTCTTCAAGAAGACTTCTAAATTTATTATTCACTTCATAACGATGTCTGTGTCTCTCGGAAATTTTTGATTTGCGGTAAGCTTCGTAAGCTTTTGTATTTTTTTTGAGGTTACAAGGAAACGCGCCAAGACGCATTGTTGCACCCTTCATTTTTATTTTCAATTGCTCGGGCATAATATGAATAACATTCCAAGCATTTTTAACAAACTCTTGACTATGCGCTTTTTTGATTCCACAAACGTTGCGTGCATATTCAATTACTGCGCATTGCAGCCCCAAACATATGCCGAAGAAAGGAATTTTATTTTCGCGGGCATATTTTATGGCTTCTATTTTCCCTTCAATTCCTCTTTCGCCAAAACCGCCGGGGATCAAAAGTCCGTCATAATTTTTTAGGATTGATTCGGCGCCTTTTTCCTCAATTATTTCGGAACTAACAAAATCGGCTTCAACTTTAACTTGGTTTTCAGAGCCTGCATGAATGAATGCTTCGGAAATACTTTTGTAAGCGTCTTTGTTTTCAATATATTTTCCGCAAACAGCAATTTTAACAACGCCGGAAGGATTTTTTATTGTGTTGACAAAATTTTCCCATTCTTCAAGCTTGATAGTTAATTCAGGAAGTTTGAGCTTATCTAAAATAATCTGATCGAGATTTTGCTCAAATAAAACCAGCGGCACTTCATATATCGTAGAACAATCGTGGGCTGAAATTACTGAATCTCTTTTAACGTTCGTAAAAAGCGCAATTTTTTCACGGATATCTTGAGAAAGTTTTTCTTCGGAACGGCAGACTAAAATATTCGGTTGAACTCCGAGTTCGAGAAGATTTTTTACGCTGTGCTGAGTTGGCTTGGTTTTCATTTCGCCGGCAGATTTTATGAAAGGAACAAGCGTTACGTGAATATTCAGTGCATTTTTTCTTCCAAGCTCTAACATTATCTGCCGCATCGCTTCAATAAAGGGCAAGCTCTCAATGTCGCCTACCGTCCCCCCTATTTCCGTAATAATAATATCGTATTTGCCTGTTTCACCTAAAAATTTCATCCGTTTTTTTATTTCATCTGTAATATGAGGAATAACTTGAACAGTAGCGCCAAGGTAATCGCCGCGCCTCTCTTTAGTAATTACATCATAATATACTTGCCCGGTTGTAGTGTTGTTTGCGCGCGACATATCTGAATCAAGGAATCGTTCGTAGTGTCCAAGATCGAGGTCAGTTTCGGCGCCGTCATCTGTTACAAAAACTTCTCCATGTTGAAATGGGCTCATTGTGCCGGGATCAACGTTGATATATGGATCAAATTTTTGGATTGTAACACTATAACCGCGAAGTTTTAACAATAGACCTATTGAAGAAGCAGTGATCCCTTTGCCGAGAGATGATACTACACCGCCTGTTACAAAAATATACTTAACTTTTTTCTTGATAGGCATTTGCGAAAAAAAATGGTTGGACATTTTGTTTATCAAAGATAAAAAAAAATCTTTATTTCACTGCAAAAAATTTATTTGAAACAAAAAGAAAATGAATTTAATCTGAAACTATTTCTATCTCTCCCGATTTAGGAATTTTTATAAAATAAGTTTTTTTCTGCTTGTTGGTAATGTAGTTTTCTCTAAGCCAAGGATTAAACAGCTTAAGAACTTTATAGTTTATATCGTGCTTAGATGCAAATTGAGCCAAATCTTTGATGGAATAATTTACAGGCACATCTTCGGTTTCAAATCTTGGGTACAGATCATCCTCAGAAAAATAGAAACCATATTTGTTTGGATCCTTAAAAATTTCTTTAATAGCAATTATACGCGCTACAAATCTATAGGTTTCTTCATTAAGATAAAGATTATAATAATTCTTGCTCTTCTGCCTCGATATTTGATTCTCGATACCATTCATACCGTGGTTGTAAGAAGCAGCAGCTAAAGTCCAACTGTTAAATTTAGAATAAGCTTCCTTTAAATAATCGCAAGCCGCTTGAGTCGATTTTTCTATGTGATATCGTTCATCGATCTCATTAGAAATTTCCAAGCCGTATTTTTTAGCTGCTGGTTCCATCAATTGCCAAAAACCTGCCGCACCCATTGGTGAAACTGAATTTGTTAACCCGCTTTCTGCAACTGCCATATACTTAAAATCATTAGGAATATTATTCTTTTCAAGAATGGGTTCTATTATCGGGAACCATCTATTTGCTCTTTTGAGGTAAAGTAGAGTAGCAGAATGCCAATATGTGTTCACTAAAAATTCTCTATCTATTCTTTCGCGAACATCAAAATCTTCTAAAGGAACACGCTCGCCGCAAAATTTCAATTTTTCCGGTATAGGAGGTGAATAGATTCTTCTCTCATTTTCTGTGATGGTAATAGGAGTTTGATTAACACTTTTTTCACTTTTCAT
This sequence comes from Melioribacter sp., assembly GCA_020723965.1. Classification (GTDB taxonomy): domain Bacteria; phylum Bacteroidota; class Ignavibacteria; order Ignavibacteriales; family Melioribacteraceae; genus DYHW01. Next base: position 246,088 of record DYHW01000003.1, read on the forward strand.
TAAGAAAAAAAGCACGAGAAGAAATAAAACAGAAAAGGTAATAATGTTTGCTGCAATGAGAAAAAATCTTTTCTTATCAACCATTTTAGTTTGTTCGGGAAATATTGTATGTAAAATAAAATTTAAAAAACCCCGACAAAGCCGGGGTTTGAAAATTTTGCATTAAAGAAATATTATTTCTTGCCGAAAGCGATATCTTCGAGCATTTTGGTTGTAAGTGATTTTGGCCTTTCTAGCGGATAACCTAATGCTCTTGACCAAATAATATTTGAGCAAACACCAAGTGCACGACCAACGCCAAACAATACAGTGTAATATTCATACTCTTTTACACCATAATGCCATTGAATAACGCCGGATTGCGCATCAACATTTGGCCATGGATTTTTTGCTTTGCCCCGTTCTAACAAAATAGGCGGTACAACCTTAAAGAGAAGATCGACATATTTGAAGATTGGATCATCAGGTAAATGCTTCAAACAGAATTCTCTTTGCGCCATGTAGCGCGGATCAGTTTTTCTTAAAACTGCGTGTCCAAATCCAGGAATAACATGACCGCTATCCAATGTTTCATAAACAAATTTTTTCATTTCATCTTCAGTAGGAATTTTACCGCCCATCTTTTCCATAACACCATGCAGCCAGCGTAAAACTTCTTCGTTAGCAAGCCCGTGCAAAGGACCGGCTAGACCATTTAACATTGCGCTGATAGCGTAATAAATATCTGAAAGAGCGCTTGCAACAAGATGTCCTGTATGTGCGCTAACGTTTCCGCTTTCATGGTCGCTATGAAGTATGAAATAAAGACGTGCAATATCATCGTAAGGTTTGTCAATTCCCAGCATTCGTGCAAAGTTACCGCCAAAATCAAGATGCGGATCTCCCGGAATTATCTCTTCATTTCTGTACTTCAATCTGTAAATGTAAGCAGCAATCTCAGGAAGCTTAGCCAAAAGGTTCATGGAATCTTCATAGTACGGATCCCAATAATCGGTTTTCTTAATATCTTCGTGATATTTTTTTGCAAAGATCGATTCGCGCTGCATCGACATTATTGCCGTAGCAAACATCGTCATCGGATGAGAATCGCGCGGCATAGCACGAACAATATCATAAACATATTTCGGAACATCTTTTCTGTTGTTGAATTCTTCGTGTACATCTTCAACTTCTTTTTCTGTAGGAATATCGCCGGTCAATAAAAAGTAGAAAAATCCTTCAACATAAGGCATTTCTGCATCGGGCACCTTAGGAAGTTTTTCGAGCACTTCCGGTATTGTTAGTCCTCGAAAGCGGATCCCTTCATGGGGATCTAGATAAGAGATATCAGTAACTAGACTTTTAATATCTCGCATTCCGCCGATTATCTGACCAATAGTTACTTCATCAGCTTTAACATTACTAAATTCTTTAACAAGTTTTTCTGTTCTGGGTCTTTCGGCAAGAATTTTTTCATGCAGTTTTTGCTTAAGTAATGACATGATTTCCTCCAATCATTTTGTTTCAATAATTATATCTATTTTTATCCTAAGCGGAAAAAGCAAAGAGTTTTTATCGCTCTGGAAATGAAATCACGCTTTGTGCTGCTAATTTACCGCTTAAAATGGCGCCTTCTATAGTTGAAGGCAAACCGGTATCGCACCAATCACCTGCAAAAAATAAATTAGCAAAATGTGTCTTAAAATTTTTTCTTTTTTCGTCCGATGAATTATCTGTAACAATCGTAGCGCGTTTTTCTTTAATTACCTTCCAATCAATAACCATTTTCTTATTAAATATAGGAAAAAATAATTCTAACTCCGAACAAAAACAATTTACAATCTCTTCGTTAGAGCTTTCCATAAACATATCTGCTGCGCTAGTAGTTAAACTGATATGTGCTCCATGATTGAACAACCAATGAATATTGGACCCGATAAGACTAAAAAACTTTTCTTCAAACGGATTTGGAGAAAGCCAAAGGTGAACATTGAGTATTGGTGAATAATCGAATTCCGGAAACTTAAAATTAATGTTCGGCTCATATTCTATTTTTTGAAGAGCATAGGGTGGAACAGCAAAAACAATGCTATCAAAATCTGAATAGGAATTTTTGTCGGTAATAATTCGGACTGCTTTACCATTATAAAAAACAACCTTAAGAACTCTTTCTGAAATATTTATAGAGACATTTAGATTTTTAAAAAAATTTTGCACCGGTTCTATAAAAAGTTCGGTTAATCCAACCATAGGCATAATTATTTTAGCCGATTCATTTCCGTTGAAAAATATCTCTCTTAGAATTTCGTGAAATATTTGAGCAGAAGCTTTCTCTAATGAGGAATTCATAGACCCAACAACTAAGATTTCCCAAAACTTGCTGACCGCCTCATTGCTTTGCTTTTCTTTTTTCAGCCAATCTTTAACCGAAACTCCGCGCAAGTCTTCTTGATAACAACATAACAGGTTTAAAAAGAAATCTATTATTTTGAGCCGGTCTTTGAAGGAGAGAGACCGATACTTTAAAAGCGCTATTAAAAGGTTTAACGGATAACCGAACTTAGGCGCAATCAATTTTGAAACTGCGCCATTCTTTTCAGCAAACGAAATGTTGAGCGAAGGTTGAATGAAAATTTTTTGATGGACACCAATTTTTTTGAGAAGCAGCAAGGTCTCTTTGTAACTGCCCATCATTATATGCTGTCCGTTGTCAAACCAATCATCTTGTTCTTTGTTGAAAAGAGTATAAGTCCTGCCGCCAAGTTTAGGTGATGCTTCAAGAAGCGTAACTTTAAACTTATTTTCAGAAAGATAAACTGCTGCAGTTAAACCCGATAATCCCCCTCCTACAACTATACAACTTTTCATCGGTGAACTAAACTGTATTTCGCCCACACACCAAGAGAGATAGAAACTTTTTCAAATTTTCCGACTTTAATTTTTTTGTTAAAGACGTCGTAGTTTTCTGCTTTAATTTTTTTGAGAAGTCTGTTATAGATATGCTGCATAGCACGAGCAGGAAACATAGAACGCTTGTCTTCAATATTAAGCGCTTCGTCTGCTTTGTTAAAGTAGTATTCTGCGCGGTCAGCTTCATGTTTCATCAATGAAACAAAATTATTATTGTAGTTCCGATTGTGCAGATCCTCCTCAGTGTAATTAAACTGAACTAAATCATGCTGAGGTAGATAAATTCTTCCTTTCTCAGAATCTTTTTTTACATCGCGCAAAATATTTGTTAACTGCATCGCTAAGCCAAGATTTACAGCGTAATCTTTAGCAGAACTATGTTTATAACCAAAAATTTCTATGCACATCAATCCAACTGTTGAAGCAACACGATAACAATATTGAATCAATTCATCGAAGGTCCAATAGCGTTTATGCTGCAAATCCATTTCAACGCCGGCAATCAGTTCGAAGAAAGGTTCGAGTGGAATGTTAAACTGGTTTATAATAGTAACAAGTTTATTTAATAATGGATGCTCAGCATTTCCGTGCAAAGCTTTTTCTAGTTCGATTCGCCATCTTCTAAGTTTTTCATATTTAAGATCATCGGGTTCATTCCCCTCATCAATTATGTCGTCTGTTTTACGACAGAAAGCATAAACAATATTCATTGCTTCACGCTTTGGTTTTTCGAGCAGACTAAATGCGTAATAAAAACTGCTGTTGCTCTCTTTGGCTATTTTTTTTGATTCGTCCATTATTTAAAAAATATTGATCTCATTAGAATGCTTGGATAATCTTTCCGGCCAAGTTTAGGTCTCATTCCAAAAATCCGATATCTATTCATTTCGATCTTTTCAAGAATTTTTTCCCCGCCAAGGATCGTCAATTTAATTTGATATTTGAGAGACCATGGTAAATGGTTTAATAGTTTTTTCCCTTCAGTAAAAAGTTTTTTTGTTCGTTCAATCTGATATTTTAATAATTGTTCTAAGTTAGCATTATTTTGCTTTAACTCAAACATTTCTCGTTTTACTTCAAACTGTTCCATTTCGTTTTGCGGAATATAAATTCTATTCTTTGCGTAATCGATTTCGATATCTTGATAAAAGTTAGTCAATTGGAGCGCTGTGCAGATAGCATCGGAACTTTTAACAGCTTCAGAATTTCGAACACCAAAGAATTCGAGCATTATCCTGCCGACCGGATTAGCAGACCTTTTGCAGTAATCGAGAGTCTCTTCATAATTTTTAAAACAATTCTTAACTACATCTTGTTTGAAAGCAAAAATTAGATCGAAAAAATGTTGATAAGTAAGATCGAATTTATCAATTGTATTTTTTAATGCTGTCCAAAAATTATTTGCAAATTTTCCGGTTAAACAAGCGCGTAACTGTTCTTCATACAATTCTAAATTCTGAATTCTACTTTCTGCACTCAAAAATCCTTCGTCTGCAATATCATCTGCTTGGCGAGCGAACTGGTAAACCACAGCAACATGCTTTCTTAATTGCTTAGGAAGAAAAAGAGAAATTACGGGAAAGTTTTCGTAATGTTTTTTTGAAAACCGAACAGCGGATTGATAAGCCAACATGATAGATTTTTGCGCATTATTAGTTTGAATAAAATCCTCATTACTGTAATGTTTTCTGATGAACTTGAACCTCTCTTATACTACCCTTCATAAAAAAAAGAGGGATAAGTTAAGCTTCATATTCTTAGTCATATTTACAATTCTATCTTAAGTATTCTTTTTTTTAGTGTTAACTTGTATAATTAGTGTTTTTTTGTCTTTGACACGAATGTTTACAAATTTATCTCAAATTTTTTGTGCTCTACTGTTTACGATTGATGCTTACCTCAACTTTAAATAAGCTTTGGATATTCTGACCTGAGCCGGCAAAATCATAAATCGAAACGGTAATAAAGCGTGGTTTTTCTTTTACCTTTTCTGTAAAAGTAATCGACTTCACTTTATAGTTTTCTACCTTTTGCCAGTTGGAATATTTTTCTGTCCAATTTTTCCCAATGCAGGTTTTTATTTTTTCAGAAATGCTCTTGAAAAGAGCTTCAGCTTTCTTTAGATCATTTCCATCATAATAAGTTGCGTTGTAAGAACCGGTTTCTTCGTCAAAGTAAGCATCGGTGGAATTGTTAAGTTTTACAAGCTGCTGTTTTTGAAGAACCGGATTTTCCAGTAAAAAGAAATATGCATTTGCATGAGCAAGAAGAAAATCTAAAGTTGCGCAAAAATCAGCATCGTCGCTTAATGTTAGAGCATTCGGTTCTGCAATTGCTGTCTGAAGCAAGTAGCTGCCTGTTGAACTTTCATCGCCTATCACATACAATATCCATGTTCCTGAAGTAGGCACAGTAGTTATAATATTTGCGTATCCTTTGCCAGCCCCCACGTTTTGTTTGTAAATTTCTCTTTTAGGATCTACAAAAGCCAAACTAGGGTTAAAATAATTTGTGTAAACAACAAAATTAACAGCTTCATTTTCGAACAGATCTATTTCGTAACCATCATATCTTCCAAAATCTTTTTTGAAAAGGTCCTTGAGTGTTAATTCACCTTTTATTTCACTGAAATCAACACTGAACTTTTGTCCAGCTTCTTGTCCAAAACAAAATTGAGTCAATAGAATTATAAACAGAAAAATAAATTGTAATATTTTCATTTAATCTCCTTTTTCAAACAGTGAAAAACAGCATAGACCAATGAATGAAAAAAACTTTTCTAAAATTCTTCAATTTTATTTTCTTTTACCATGAACCAAAGCAGAGATGAGATTGCCAATGTAACAGTGCTTATAATAAAAATAAGATCTTTATCTAACGCCTCCTGAATAAATTTCCCTAGAACTAGACTAACGAACAACTGCGGAAGCACTACACTTAAATTAAAGATACCCATGAAAAAACCCATTCTATTCTTATCGACTTTTTCAGACATAATAGCAAACGGTAGACTCACAATTGCAGCCCATCCAACACCAGCAACAGCCATAAAAGTCCAGACTAAAATGGAACTAGTTCCAAACAAAACAATTCCCAAATAACCGAATGTCATCACCGCAAGAGAAGCAATATGCGTTTTCACTCTTCCAATTTTTTCTGTGATCGGCTCAAGTACAAATGCAGGCAATAAAGCGCCAACGGCATTTAAGATCAAAAATGAAACTGCAAGAATTTGCCCCGTCTCATCTGGTGAAGCTGGATTTAATTTCTGTTCAACATAACCTATCATATAAACAAACATGGTTTGAACTCCGATCCAGGAAAATGAGTGAGCAAACAAAAGTTTTAGATACTGATTCCAATCAGTCTTAGATTCTGTAACAATTTCTTGCGATTGAGCAGACTTCAATTCACGAGGTTCTACAACAAAAAATAATGGAACGATTGAAAATAGAAGTACCAGCAATACGCCGAAATAGATCAAAAAAAAGTTTCCAAAGATGGCGCCAATAGCGTAAGCTAGAACACCAAAAGAACCGGAAATTGTTTGCATCCACGTATAGCCCTTTGTTCTTGGAATTCCTTCGGGTGTAAGATCTGCTATAATGGAACGAGTTGGATTGAAAGAGATATTTATTGCAAGGTCAAGCGTTAAGGCAATTATAACAGCAACTATAACAATGTTACCAATACCAAAATAAATATCGATCGCTCCGATATTCGGCAAAGCGAATAACATAAGCGCTGCAAGCGTTCCGCCAATTAGAATGAACGGTCTTCTCCTTCCTCTCCAGAACCAAATTTTATCGCTAATAAAACCTATAATAGGTTGACCAATAATTCCAGCCAGCGGACCAGCTGCCCAGACAAAACCGATCTCATGCAAATCTAAATTATATTTTGTCCGCATTAACCAACTAAGCGCCGCAATCTGAATGGATAATGCAAACCCCATTGCCGTTGCAGGTAAACTAAGTATCGAATAAAAAGTATTGGAAAGTTTTTTCTGCATCTCCAGCATTTTGACCTCTATTTATTTCGGAATCTTTTGAAAGATATTGAATGTAGTGATAAATAAAAAGGAAGATTTTAAAAACAAATAATGACTTTTATCCCTCTGAAAAATTATTTGTCTCCTCTCTTATTCAAATGATCATGATTAAGACCACGAACAAGATCATGAAAATATTATTGCTTGTTCATGCTCATGTTCTTGCTCAAACTCTGTTCATGTTCTTTCTCGAATTATCACGATTGCAGTCTACAACTAAACATTATCCCTTAGTACATCCTATTTATTACAGCATTGTGCAAACATCAGCCAATTATTGTTAAAAAAAATTGGGAATGCAGTGTGTGGGTAATAGCTGTAGGAGAATATCTATCCAAGAAAATAAAAGGATACATATTGAAAAAAACAGTGTGCTATTACGAAATACATATCCTTGTTGTTAGCAGTTCATCATAAAATAACTTTTTATAAGGAAAAAATTATCCATCAAATTTGAGAACGACCAATTTCTTTTCCCTTAATGAAAGGTCATCAGATTTATTAGTTGATTTAAATAAATCCAAAAGAGTTACTCCGTATCCCTTGCCTGCATCATCATGTAATTGTTTTTGGATGTTTAAACTATCACTTTCAGAATCTTCTTGTTTTATCTTATGGACGCTTGCAGATTCTTGAATTCCAAGCGCTTGTTTCAGCAGCCCAATAATTTCTTCTCTTAGGTCGTTAACTTTTTCATGACCGGGCGCCGATACAGTTGAAAAACCAACTTTACCAGTTGTATGATCCTCTGCAATGTTTTCCATCTTTGCGAAAGGTTTTAGGACTGCTTCAGCAAAAGGAATATTACGCTTAGTTCTTTCTTTTGATTCTAATTTATCTTCCATTTCCAGTTTAATCTCTTCATCAATAAAATTAGTATCAAATGCGAAGATGGCATCTGCAAAGATTTTATCGTTTTGATTTTGTGCTTCAACAGCTCTTAGATCAAAAGAATAGACCTCTGCAAAATTGGGTTCGACTTCTTTTTTAGTGAGAGATGTTAACCCTGCCTGCTGAATTTTAAAACGAAACCGTTCCGGGTCTAAATCGAAACGGAGATGGCGTAAATCTTTTATTGCAAAGATTGGATCAAAATAAACAAGCTCCATTTTTCCATTTATCTTTATGAAATACCCATACTTAGTTGAATAGGCATCTAAATTATTTACGTTTGTTAGCAAACGGTAGATAATCAGATTTTTCGGAGTTGGGTCTTTAACATAATTGCAAACATCAAAATAAGTGATCCGATGAGGGCGTTTTATCCGTTCGTTCTTATAAATGATCCTAAAATTCTCATTAAAGTTAAACTGGTTCTGAGAATATATCAGAATATCGTTCGTTCGTAAATCTAATGTCTCCAATAGCATTTTAGCTGTTTCCTAAGTTTCTTTAATATACATTATGCCCAGCGGATCAATCCTAATTCAAATGAATTTATAAGCAAAGGATGTTTCGGAAGAATTCGAAGCGTAAAACCGAATTGCCCTGTCTCTTTACATTCAATTTCACCGCGATAAGTGTAAGGAGCAGATTTCGATTTTTTCGGAACGTGCGACATAGCTACGTAAGATTTTAATCTATCGGAACCATTATCAACTTTGCCAAAATAGATTTGAATATTAACATCATCAGGGGTAAGATCGCCTAATTCAACTTCGGCAACAACTGGATATTTAAAGCCAACTTTAAGATCCCCATTTTTTTCTTCTTCAGAAATGCTAATAAACTTCACTCTGTTCCAATTTTCGTAAAGTTTAGTTTTCCAATTTGAAAAAGCTTTCCCCTTTTCCCAATTATTCTTCATAAGACTAATTCTTTTTTCGTAAGAAGGGAAATAAAATTTTTGAGCATATTGCTCTACCATTCTAGTGGTATTAAAAACCGGCCCTAATTTCTTCATCGAATTTTTCATCATACTAATCCAATTGCGCGGAAGCTTGTCTTCACCTCTATTGTAAAATAGTGGCACAATTTCTTTTTCAATTATTTCATAAATTAAACGAGATTCAACTTCGTCTTGATAGTCAAGATCAGCATATTCTTCTCTGTTGCCAATTCTCCAACCTATATCGGGGGAATAAGCTTCATCCCACCATCCGTCCATTACACTCAAGTTCAAACCGCCGTTGGCAATCATTTTCATTCCAGATGTTCCACTTGCTTCTAAAGGACGCCTTGGAGTATTCAACCAAACATCGCACCCTTCAACCATATAACGCGCAACATTCATATCATAATTTTCGAGAAATACAATTTTCTTTCGCAGGTGTGGTTCTTTAGAAAAGGCAATAATTTCTTGAATAAGTTTTTTACCTTCTTCATCTTTTGGATGCGCTTTGCCGGCAAAAATAAGCTGAACAGGATAATCTGGATTGCACAAAATGCTTGTTAGCCGCTCTATATCTCTTAAAATAAGAGTGCCGCGTTTATAAGTAGCAAACCGACGTGCAAAACCTATTGTCAATGCTTGAACATCTAGCACTTCTTTTGCAAATGCAAGTTCAGAAGTAGAACCGCCTCTCTCTTTTATTTGCTTTATCAATCTGTTGCGGGCAAATGCAATCATCCGCTCTCTTCTTCTTTCATGTGTTCGCCAAAGTTCTTCATCGGGAATTTCATCCACCCCTTTCCAAGCTTCATGGTCTGCCGGATTCTGCAAGAATTTTTCTCCCAAATATCTGTAAAGAAGTTCGTGCATATCATTTGAAAGATGCGACCTAGTATGAATTCCATTCGTTACATAATCAATTGGTATCTCATCAAATGGAATATCTACAAAACCGGAAATCCACATTTTCTTTGAAACTTTTCCGTGTAATTTGCTAACGCCGTTAACAAAACCTGCCATGTTCATAGCAAGATGAGCCATATTGAATTCGGTTGGTGGTTTATCTTTTATAATTGTTCCCAAACTGTAGAATACTTTATCGCTTACTTGAAGTTCCTGCCTATAATAAGAGCCAAAATATTTTTCGACTAATTCATTTGAAAAAATATCTATTCCGGCTGCAACAGGCGTATGCGTTGTAAAAACATTCGAATAGAAATTGATATCTTTTGCTTCAGTAAAATTCAAGTTGTAATTCTTTATTAAAAATCTGATCCTCTCTAATGCAAGAAAAGCCGAGTGCCCTTCATTCATGTGGCAGACAACAGGTTTAATTCCCATTTCGTTAAGAGCTCTAATACCGCCAATTCCTAAAACTATTTCTTGCTGAATTCTAGTTTCAATATTTCCGCCGTAAAGCGAACGGGTTATTCTTTTGTCTTCATCAGAATTTTCTGAAACATTTGTATCCAAAAGAAAAAGCGGAAGACGTCCAACCTGTATTTTCCAAACCTGCACAATAACTGTTCTTCCGGGAAAGTCTAATGATATTTTAAATGGGGAATTATCTTTTCTAGTAACTAACGACATTGGTTGATTGTAAAAATCTGTAAGCTCGTATCGTTCCTGCTGCCAGCCATCATTAGTAAGATACTGTTGGAAATATCCCTCTTTGTAACAAAGACCAACCCCAACGAGAGGTAATCCTAAATCGCTAGAGGATTTTAAATGGTCGCCGGCAAGAACGCCAAGCCCACCCGAATAAACTTGCAAACATTCGGTCAATCCAAATTCGGCAGAGAAATAAGCTATAAATTTATCGCCGTCATATTTATAATTTTTTTGATACCAGGTTTTTTCTTCAACGTAAACATTCAACTGAACAAAGACACGGTGCATATGAGAAATAAAGCTATCATCAGCAGCAACTTCATCCAATCTTTCTTGGCTAATCTTGCCTAACATTAGAACAGGATTGTGATGAGATTCTTCCCAAAGTTTTCTATCGAGCCGTCTGAACAATTCAATTGCATCATGATTCCAAGTCCAAAATAAATTATAAACTATTTCGCGCATCGGTTCTAATTTTTCTGGCAACGACGGCACTACATTAAACCTTCCAATAAAATTAACCATAACTTCTCCTATTATGAATAGTATATCTCTTGTTACAAAGTTAGTATTTTTTTTTATTTAGTAAAGATATCACTTATTATTTTTATGACATTTGGAACTATTTTACTCTGCAGAAACTAAAAAACATGAATTATTATAAGAATTTGTAGTTCATCAGCCATTATTATTTTATTAAATTTGTTTGAGCAATTAACGGCTAACGAATGAATCATATAATAAGTTTTATTATTGGATATTTATTGGGTTCTGTGCCAACAGCATATATTCTTTTAAAAAAAAGTAAAGGTATAGATATAACAGAAGCCGGCTCTGGCAGTGTTGGCGCGCATAATTCCTATCTTGTTTCAAGATCAAAACTGATCGGATCTGCCGTTTTTCTAATAGACCTGTCAAAAGGATTCTTAAGCGCATACCTGGCAGTTCAATTGTTCGGAGCTGATTTTATTTATCCTATGCTGAGTCTTATTGGCGGAGTGTTAGCTCATTGTTATTCACCTTGGATTAAATTTAAAGGCGGAAGAGGTTTAGCAACTGCTGGAGGCGGCGCAATATATATTTCGTTGCCTCTTCTCTTATTATGGATGCTGCTTTGGCTTATAAGTTATGCTTTTAGAAGAAATATTCACTTCTCAAATTTTTCTGCCTCAATTCTAAGCGGTGCCCTTGCTGTTTCTTCAGCAGAAATTCTAAATAAATATTCCGCAATTACCGCATCAACAAATTTTGAATTTAGTTTGTTAGTTAATCTGTTGTTTATCATTATACTTTCAAAACATATTGCCCCAATCAAAGAATACATAACAAGTTTGAATAAAAAGAAGGGATACTAAAATGAACCGATTGAAAACGATTATTTTTTCTTCCCTCATTACGCTTCTTTTTGCTTCTATTATTTTTGCATTTGTTATTAGCGATACTCATTCCAATCAAACAGATGTAAGCTCTGTAACAAGCACAAATAGACCGGATACAAACGAGCAGCAAAAAAAAAATGACGATATCACTATTACCCGCCGTAACATAATCACTCAAACCGTTGCAGAAATAAGTCCCGCAGTTGTTGGAATCAACGTAACAGAAATTCGTCAATACAGAGATATATTCAGTATGGATCCGTTTTGGCGCTATTGGTTTGGCGACCGTGTTTATAACCAACAGATAAAAAGTTTGGGCTCTGGCGCAATTATTTCATCGGATGGATATATATTGACCAACGATCATGTTGCTGGCAATGCAGTTGAAGCTATAGTAACACTTACAGATGGAAGTCAATACAAAGCCAAAATTGTTGGAACCGATCCGGTTTCCGATATCTGTTTGCTTAAGATCAATGCAAAAAATCTTCCTTACATTAAATTAGGAAGTTCTGGTAATATTATGATTGGCGAATGGGTGATTGCTCTAGGTAACCCTTTTGGTCTTTTCGATATAAATGATAAACCAACCGTTACAGTTGGCGTCATAAGCGCAACTGGAATGAATCTTGGCGTTGCTAACAACCGTTATTATGTTAACATGATTCAAACCGACGCTGCAATCAACAGCGGAAACAGCGGCGGTCCTCTTATCAACGCAGTTGGTGAATTGATCGGAATGAATACATTGATTTTCACTCCTCAAGGTTCTGCAGGAAATGTTGGCGTTGGTTTTGCAATACCAGTTAACAAACTAAAGAAAGTAATTAACGAGTTGAAGGAAAAAGGAAAAGTTGACCGCGATTTTTGGACCGGATTAAATATTTTAACCGTTGATGAGCAGATGGCTAAGACATACAATTTAAAATCATCACGCGGCGTAATTATAACACAGGTCGCAAAGAACTCGCCCGCACAAAAAGCAGGGCTGCAGGTTGAAGATATTATTCTTGCAATAAATGATTTCAGAATAAATAATGAAAATACAATGATCGGCATTCTTCAAGAATTCAGAACCGGTGAAACTATAGAACTAAAAATCTTGCGCAACGAAGATTATATTACAAAAAAAATACTGTTGGAGAAGCGGTAATGATAGAACGCTACACACGCCCCGAAATGGGAAAAATTTGGAATGATCTCTTCAAATATGAAACTTGGCTGAAGATAGAAATACTTGCATGCGAGGCACGCGCTAACTTTGGCGAAATTTCAAATGAAGATTTTCAAGTGATCAAAACAAAGGCAAATTTTGATTTAAAACGCATTCTTGAAATTGAAGAAACAACTAAACATGATGTGATAGCTTTCTTAACAAATGTTGCCGAATATGTTGGACCCGCCTCTCGGCATATTCATTACGGAATGACTTCATCGGACGTTCTTGATACAGCGCTTGCATATCAGATGAAATCTGCTGGTGAATTACTTCTAAAAAATTTGAACGAACTGAAAAGTGTTTTAAAAAAAAGAGCCGTCGAACATAAAAAAACTATTTGCGTTGGAAGAAGTCATGGCGTTCATGCAGAACCATATTCGATGGGTTTGAAATTTGCTTTATGGTTTGAAGAAATTAAACGAAATATTTCACGACTTGAACATGCAATTTATTCTATCAGTGTAGGAAAAATTTCCGGCGCCGTTGGAACTTTCGAACATCTTTCGCCAAAGGTAGAAGAATATGTCTGTTTAAAACTCGGTTTAAAACCAGAACCAGTTTCCACCCAAGTAGTCCAGAGAGACCGTCATGCAGAATTTCTATCAACGATTGCAATTATTGGTTCATCATTAGAAAAAATTGCCGTTGAAATCCGTCATCTTCAACGCACAGAGGTTTTAGAAGCGGAAGAATTTTTCTCTGAAGGACAAAAAGGTTCTTCTGCTATGCCCCATAAGCGCAATCCGATTGTGAGCGAACGAATAACCGGAATCTCTCGCCTTCTAAGAAGCAATTCAATAGCTGCTTTGGAGAATATAGCTCTTTGGCACGAAAGAGATATTTCCCATTCATCAGTTGAAAGAGTTATAATTCCGGATAGTTGCATAGCTCTTGATTACGCTCTTGGACTTACAAAAAATTTAATAGAAAATTTGATCATCTATCCAGAAAATATGCTAAATAATTTAAACCTCACACGCGGTTTGATTTTTTCGCAAACTGTTCTGCTAAAACTTATCGAAAAAGGAATGACACGAGAAGATGCCTACAGAATTGTACAAGATTCTGCTAAAAACGTATGGCAGGACCATTCTAAAAATTTGAAAATGGAAATTTCAGGTTCAGAAATTGCAATGAAATACCTTTCAATTGATGAACTTGAGAAAATTTTTGATCCGAACCAGATGTTAAAAAATATCGATTATATTTTTGCTCGTTCTGTTGACAGCAAATAACCTCTAAAGATTTTTTTAAATACTCCATAAACAGAACAATTTCGCAATTTTTCCACTTGACAATTTTATTCTCCTCTAATATATTAGCACTCGTCTTTAAAGAGTGCTAATCAAAAAATTTATTAAAAGGAGTTAAACTATGGCAGAATTCAAAATTAAACCTCTGGCTGACAGAGTAATTGTAAAGCCCAAAGAAGCAGAAGAAAAAACAAAAAGCGGAATAATTCTACCCGATATTGCAAAAGAAAAACCGATTGAAGGCACTATCGTTGCTGTTGGAGGAGGAAAAGTAACTGATGATGGAAAAGTTATTCCTTTGACAGTAAAAGTTGGAGACACGGTTTTATACGGGAAATATTCCGGAACAGAAGTAAAAATAGACGAGGAAGAATATTTGATTATGCGCGAGAGCGACATTTTCGGAATTGTACAATAAAGTTTGAACATAAAAAGGAGATAAATTATGGCAACAAAAATAGTTGAATATAGCAGCGATGCTAGAAACTCGCTCAAAAATGGAGTTGATAAACTTGCCAATGCTGTTAAAGTTACACTCGGACCAAAAGGACGTAATGTAATTATCGATAAAAAATTCGGCGCTCCAACTGTAACAAAAGACGGCGTTACCGTAGCAAAAGAAATAGAGCTGGAACACCCCGTTGAAAATATGGGCGCTCAAATGGTTCGAGAAGTTGCTTCAAAAACAAGTGATGTTGCTGGTGACGGAACAACAACAGCAACTGTTCTTGCACAAGCTATTTACCGCGAAGGTTTAAAAAATGTAACTGCAGGCGCTAATCCGATGGATCTTAAAAGAGGAATAGATATTGCCGTTATTAAGGTTATTGATTATTTGAAGTCAATCAGTAAAGAAGTTGGCGGTAGAGAAGAAATTGCGCAAGTCGGCTCTATCTCTGCTAACAACGATAAAACAATTGGAAATCTTATTGCCGATGCCATGGAAAAAGTTGGCAAAGACGGCGTTATAACTGTTGAAGAAAGTAAATCTGCAGAAACATCTCTCGAAGTAGTTGAAGGTATGCAGTTCGACCGCGGATATATTTCCCCCTACTTTGTTACTAATTCAGAAACTATGGAAGCTGTTCTTGAGGAGCCATACATCTTAATTCATGATAAAAAAATCTCTGCAATGAAAGACCTTCTTCCTATCCTAGAAAAAATTGCACAATCTGGCCGTCAGTTGTTGATGATTGCCGAAGATCTTGAAGGAGAAGCTCTTGCTACGCTTGTAGTTAATAAATTAAGAGGAACTTTGAAAGTATGCGCGGTAAAAGCGCCTGGATTTGGAGATAGAAGAAAAGCGATGTTGGAAGATATAGCTATACTTACTGGCGGGACAGTTATATCTGAAGAACGCGGATTCAAATTAGAAAATGCTACATTAGATTATCTCGGGCGTGCAAAGAAGATAACTATTGACAAAGACAACACAACAATTGTTGAAGGTTTCGGTCAAACTGAAGATATCAAAAAAAGAATCAACGAGATCAAAGCCCAGATCGAGAAAACAACATCAGATTACGACAAAGAGAAATTGCAAGAAAGATTAGCAAAACTTTCCGGCGGCGTTGCTGTTTTGAAAATTGGCGCTGCAACTGAAATTGAAATGAAAGAAAAGAAAGCCCGCGTTGAAGATGCTTTACATGCAACTCGCGCTGCTGTTGAAGAAGGAATAATTCCCGGAGGCGGCGTTTCTCTTGTGCGCGCAATCAAATCTCTTGACAAATTACAAGGTGAAAACTTGGATCAAAATACCGGAATAAAGATCATCCAAAAAGCGCTTGAAGAACCGTTAAAGTTAATTGCTTCTAACGCCGGCTTGGAAGGCGCTGTTGTTTTGAATAAAGTTCTCGAAGGCAAAGACGATTTCGGATTTAATGCTCAAACAGAAAAATATGAAAACCTGATGAAGTCTGGCGTTATTGATCCTACAAAAGTTGCAAGAACTGCACTTGAAAATGCAGCTTCTGTTTCTTCGCTGCTTATCACAACTGAAGCAGTTGTATACGAAAAGAAAGAAGCTGAGAAACCTATGCCTCCTATGCCTCACGGCGGTATGGATGGAATGTATTGAAATAGAATGTAGAACGCAGAAGTTAGAATGTAGAAAAAACCCCGGCATTGCCGGGGTTTTTTCTTATTCTTTTAATACACTTCTCTATACCTACAAAGAAAAGCATGAAGTAGATGCTCAAACTATTTTAATGTTTGTTTGAAATATTCAAGCGTAATTTTCAGTCCTTCTTCTCTATTAACTTTGGGTTCCCAATTTAAAATATTTCTTGCGCGAGTAATGTCGGGTTGGCGTACTCTTGGATCATCTAATGGCAATTCTTTAAAAACTATTTTACTCTTCGAATCAGTCAATCTGATAATCTCTTTTGCGAAATCAACAATAGAAATTTCTTCAGAATTGCCAAGATTGACCGGTTGATGCTCATTAGAAATAAGCAGACGAAAAATTCCTTCAACAAGATCATCAACATAACAAAAACTTCTTGTTTGAGAGCCATTTCCAAAAACAGTTAAATCTTCCCCTTTCATAGCCTGCCAGATAAAGGCAGGAAGCGCTCTTCCATCATCAAGACGCATACGCGGTCCGTAAGTATTAAATATTCTAGCAATGCGGGTATTGAGAGCGTGATAGCGGTGATAAGCCATTGTCATTGCCTCGGCAAAACGTTTTGCTTCATCATAAACACCGCGTGGTCCAACGGGGTTTACATTTCCCCAATAATCTTCACTCTGCGGATGAACGAGCGGATCGCCATAAACCTCAGAAGTAGAAGCAAGCAAAAATATCGATTTTTTTTCTTTAGCAAGTCCTAACGCCTTATGAGTGCCTAATGAACCAACTTTTAAAGTTTGGATTGGAAATCTTAAATAATCGATGGGGCTTGCGGGAGATGCAAAATGCAAAATGTAATTTACATCCGATGGAACGTGAATGTAATTTGTTACATCGAACATAATGAATTGGAAATTTTCGTTTTGAAAAAGATGCTCGATATTTGAAATTCGTCCAGTTAGAAGGTTATCTAAACAGATAACTTTCATCCCTTCGTTAATCAACCTATCGCACAAATGAGAGCCTAGAAAACCTGCTCCCCCTGTAACAACTGCAACTTTCTTTCCCATTTATTTTATCCCTTATTTGAGTGTTTTCCTGCCCCATTTGTTCATTCGAAAGAAAAGAACTTTCAACACAACAGATAAACGCAATAAAAAGTAAATCTATAGTATCAACAAAAAACGAATAACAAAAATTTTTCATCTTTTAGGATCAGATTTTATTGAGATCTGGCGTGAAGACAAATAGCTTCCTAAAAAACCTAACGAGATACCGATAATAAAAATCAAAAGATTAAAGATTACAATGTGGCGTAACAATTTGATCTGAGCATAAACCTTTGTAAGCAAAAGCCATGATAAGTCATATATAACCGCACAAACAAATGATGAGATTATTCCAATAATCAAACCGTTCAAAATGACTGGGATTCTCATCGTACTTTCTTTAGCGCCAACCAATTTCATGGTAGAATATAGGGTTTGCTGATTATGAATGAGAATCTTATTGTTGCTATAGACTAAGTAAACAGCCAGCACAATCAATATTATTGAAAAAAAATAAATGAATAACTGGGCAGATTTTAGAAAACGGAGAAGTTTTATAACAATTAGGTAATCATATACAACTTCAATAACGCCAGAAATATCTTTTATCTTTTGCGATATGCGGTCAATATTAGATTCATTAACGAGGTTTGGAGTCAGCAGAACAACAAACGAATTCGGTAGAGGATTTTCATCGAGGACTTTTTCAAAGTCTTTGCCAGTTTCTTTTAAGAATATTTTTTTTGCTTCTTCTTTGCTCATAAAACGAACTGAGCGCACAGCAGAAATTTTTGTGATCTCAGTCCGTACGGAATCGATAGCAGATCTGCTTAATCCGTTTTCAAGATAAATGTTAAACTCAATAGAAGATTTAATTCTTTCTTCAACTTCATTGGCGCCAAATATTATAATAATAGTTAAACTTGTTACAAAGATTGCAATTGAAGTTATTGTTATCATTCCTAAAGAATTTAAGGACGAGCGTCTGAATATTCTTACAGCTTCATTAAGATAAAATAGTATCATATCATGCCTAAAAATTAGATTCGTCAACCCAGTGAATTATTTTCCAACTATTCGAAATATCTTTGCCGAGCGTTAAATTTACTTTCCCGTCGATATAAATAATATCTGTTGGATTAAAAGTGACCGTCAAATTGAAACTTCGAATAATTCTTGTTGAATCCATGGTCATAGAAATAATATTATTCCAAATAAGATCGAGCCGCTGTGCATTATAGAATAAACCGTGGGTTACTCTCATTTCTTCATCCCTTCCCCAAGAAACATCTACCCCAAGATCGTAATCGCGGTAACTAAAAGTAAAATTTTTATTCAGAAGCTGACTATAAATCAAAGTGTCTTTAAAAGTATAAGCGTATTGTAAGTTTTGAAAGACCCCCTCAACATTCGATTGACTGCTAATCAATCCGTGGTCCATACCAATGCTTTCATCAATCTTAGGTGCGAAAGGATTGCATCCAATTATTCCTATTAGAAAAAAGAAAAAATAGTTTTTAATACAACCTCCCTTTCAGATCGCTCCAACTTCTCACGTCGTTTTTGCGAATGTCATCCCATTGAACAATTACCCATTGCTGACGAGAGTCGCGGTAAATTTTAAATTGAGCTGAACCTTTATATTCGCCGTTTATGTTTTGATCTTTCGACGCTATAGAGATAGAATAATCGAGCTGATAAATTGCACTATCACCGTGAGGCGTATTTACCTGGTTATATAAAGTTAATATAATAGTCCGCCCCGGCAGCGATCTTGATTTCATGCTGATAAAATATTGTCGCTCTGCTTCTATTCCCCATGCAACTAATACCGGAAACTGAGAAGCAGACCCTGCTGAAGAGATAAAAAAGTATTTCTTATTTAAAAAAGATTGATCTACAAAACACGAAAGATAGTTTTCTAAAATTTTCTCTTCTATCGATAATTTGAAATTTCTAAACAATATATCAGGGGTTGTAGCAGGAATAATACTTATCGAAGGAGAATCCGGAGGTTCCGGCGTTCTTGTTAAGAACAATTCGCACGATTGGAATAGAAAAAAAGAAATGAATAACAGAAAATATTTTACTTTTCGAAAAATAATATCAACCTCGGCGATACTTCAGAATTATATTTTGATCCGTTATAGTCACCCAGAATTTCATTCACCTTAAAACCGATGCGTTCGAACTCTGTAATTATTTCTTCTTTTGAATAGAGCTGAACAGATTCAATATAAAAATTTTCTTCTCCGCCGTTAACTATCGTAATTTCTTTTACAACTCTATTATTTTCAAATTTTCTCCGTTCTATAATTTTTTTCCCGTCATGTTCTCGTATTGTTTCAGAGATTAAATTTCGTATGAGATAATTTGCGTTAAAATAATCGAGCAAATAAATGCCTCTATGATTCAATAGACTATAAGCGCTTTTCGCAAAGGAAAAATTCTCTGCATCGGTCAAAAAATAACCGAAACTTGTGAAAAGATTCAGTATCAAATCAAACTTTTTTTGAAGAACGACATTACGAAAGTCAGCACAGAAAAGACCAATATTCAAAAAATTATTTTGTGCTTTACGCTTTGCTTCAGCAAGTAAATTTTTACTCAGGTCGAAACCAACAACATTAAATCCTTTCGAAGCAAGATAGAGAGAATGTCTGCCTGCACCGCACGCAGCATCAAGAATCCATGAATCATTAGTAAGATCAATTCGGCTCAGAATAAGCTCTAATAATTTTTCTGCGTCTTCTTCGTCTCTGTGTTGATAAACACTCAAATATTCATTCGAACTAAACCATTCTTTGAACCAATTTTCCATCAGCTCGAAATTCTTCCAATGAAAGCTCGTCCTATAGTTGCAGCATCTGCAAATTCAATATCACCGCCAATTGGCAGTCCGCGTGCTATTCGAGATACTTTAACAGGAAAATCTTTCAAGAGGTTAATAAGATAAACCGAAGTTGCGTCCCCTTCCGAGTTAGGATTTAAAGCTAGGATAATCTCTGTAACTTCGTCCAATGACAATCGTAAAATCAATTCTTTTATCTTAAGCGAATCAGCCATTACGCCTGCAAGCGGATTAAGCACGCCGCCAAGAACATGATACATTCCATTGTATTCATTACTCTTTTCGATCGAAATTACATCACTTGCATCTTCAACAACACAAATTAACGATCGATCGCGTTTTGCGCTTTTGCAAATATCGCACTTCTCCTCAGTAGCAATATTAAAACAGATCTCGCAAAATTTAATTTTATCTTTCAGTTCTATAAGAGATTTCACTAACGCATCAACACTATCCCGGTCGCTTTTTAGAATATGAAGAGCCAAACGCTGAGCTGTTTTATTACCAATCGAAGGAAGTTTGCTTAACTCATCAATAACTTTTTGTAATGGTTCGGCTATAAGCATTTAAAAACCCGGAAAGTTCATGCCTGGAGGCATCATCCCCTTTGTAACAGCGCCTAATTCATCTTCAGCCATTTTCCCAGCGGAATTCAGAGCTTTATTAACCGCTGCGACAACTAAATCTTCCAGCATCTCTTTATCACCGCTTTTAGCAATTTCTTCATCAATAACAAGCGAAACAATTTCCTTTTTTCCGTTTGCTGTGGCTTTAACCATTCCACCGCCGCTTTCTTCTGTAACGGTTTTCTTTTCTAATTCAGCCTGAACTTTTGCCATGTCTGCCTGCATCTTTTGAACTTGCTTGAGCATGTCGTTCATATTCAATTTCATTTATCCTCCGCTATTGCAATTCTGATTTTCAATTTGAATGTATTTATGATTTGTGCGGACTAAAATTATGAAAAAAAAGATTCACAAGAAATTAAAGACAAAAAATATTACATTTGTGCAAGCATACAATAAACTCATTCTTTCTTTTAATCAAAAAAAAATATGATCACTAAATACGGATTGAACACTTTTTTATTCTGCGCAGCATTTTCAGCGATATTGATAATCGGCTCTCTTTTCATTCACAATGCGTGGGTTAAATATCCTCTGGTCGTTTTAAGTATAACTTTTTTACTATTTGCTGTAAACTTCTTCCGCGATCCGGAAAGAACTCCGCCAAATAAAAAAAATGTAGTGGTTTCCCCCGCTGACGGTAAAATAGTTATTATAAAAAATACTTTTGAAGATCAGTTCATTAAAGAAGACGTAAAACAAGTTTCTATTTTCATGTCGCCACTTAATGTCCACGTTAACAGAATTCCTATTGACGGCAAAGTTGATTTTTTTAATTATGTTAAAGGAGAATACATTGTAGCTTTTCATGAAAAAGCAGACAAACGAAATGAGCGAACAGAAATTGGAATTACTAGCAGCTTTGGAAAAATTCTTTACACTCAAGTTGCTGGGTTTATTGCAAGGCGAATAGTTTGCGATCTAAAGGTGAACGACAACGTAAAAATGGGAGACCGCTTCGGAATGATAAAATTTGGGAGCCGGTCTGATATTTATGTGCCTGCAAACTGGAAATTAAAAGTAAAACTTGGCGATAAAGTTACCGCAGGTGAAACAATTCTTTTTGAGATAAATAATGAATAAAATCTCTTTTTCAAAATCGTTTATTGCGAACACAGTTACTGCATTTAATATTTTTTGCGGTTTTCTATCGATCATTTTTGCATCGCAAAACGATTTTAGACTCGCATCAATTATGATTATTGCGGCGGCTACTTTCGATATGCTTGACGGCATAGTTGCACGCCTGCTGGGAACATCAAGTCGTTTTGGCGTTGAACTTGATTCCTTATCAGACATTGTAAGTTTTGGCGCGGCTCCTTCTTTCCTTATTTACAAAGCTTATGCGTATCAGTTTGGCGGATGGGGAATTTTAATAAGCTCGTTCTTACTTATATTCGGCGCACTTCGTCTAGCGCGTTTTAATATTCAGGTTGAAGACTTAAATACGAAAGGCGATTTCAAAGGGTTACCAATTCCGATGGCTGCTATTACAGTTGCGCTGCTTGTTCTCTCTTATCATCGCAGTGGAAAAATAGTTGAACCATTTAACTACATCATAACTCCACTTCTTTTAGCTCTTTCTGTTTTAATGATTAGTAAGATCCGCTACAATGCTTTGCCAAAACTTCGCTACAAAAATTTTAGAGATAAAGTTTTTTTGTTTTCCATTTTAGTTCTTGCACTAATTTTAGCAATTGTAACCAACGGAGAGATCCTTTTCTTCATTTTTCTGGCAATAGTTCTTTTTGGAGTTCTTAGAAAATTCTATTTCTTTCTCTTCAACAAAAAAGATGAAAACGGAAACGGCTTAAAAACTACGGAGATTTAATTTGTTCAAAGCAATAGTGATAGTTAAAAGACGTCAGACAATTTTAGACCCTCAGGGCAAGGCGGTTGAACAGGGGGCAAAACTGTTAGGATTTTATAATGTGAAAAAAACCCGCATCGGGAAATACATTGAATTCTTTGTGGATATAAAAGATAAAAGCGCTGCAGAAAAAGAAGTTCGAGAATACAGCGAAAAACTTCTCTGCAATCCTATCATGGAAGATTTTGAATTTACTTTGGAAGAAGTTAAATGAAACCAAAGTTTGGTATTGTTGTTTTCCCTGGTTCCAATTGCGATCATGATGCATACTATTCAGTAAAAAAAATTTTAGGGTTTGAAGCAGAATTTTTATGGCATAAAGAGAAAGATTTGAAAGGAAGCGATGTGGTAATACTGCCTGGCGGTTTTTCTTATGGTGATTATCTTAGGACAGGCGCAATTGCCCGCTTTTCACCTATTATGGATACTGTTCACAAGTTTGCTCAAAACGGCGGTGTGGTTATAGGAATTTGCAACGGATTTCAGATTCTGCTTGAGTTGGGATTATTACCCGGAGTAATGTTAAAAAATGAATCACTTAAATTTGTCTGTAAAGATGTTTATCTGAAAGTAGAAAACAAAGAAAATATATTTACAAAATCATTAGAGAAAAATATTTTGAAAATTCCCGTTGCGCATGGCGATGGCAATTATTTTGCTGACGAACAGACATTAAAAGAGCTTGAAAGGAATCATCAAATTCTTTTCCGCTATGCTTCTGAAAATGGAAAGATTGATCCAAACGCAAATCCGAATGGCTCTTTAATGAATATAGCCGGAATAATGAATAAAAAGAAAAATGTATTGGGACTAATGCCGCATCCCGAGCGATGCTGCGATCCTATACTTGGAAATACAGACGGCGCTTTAATTTTTCAATCTGCAGCAGAGAATATATTCAATTAACACTGTCATTCTGATCCCGATTATTGGGAGATGAATCTCTCTAATAAATTTCCCTCGATTTTCATCGGGTCCAGAGTTACAAAGAAGAAATAACATATAATTAAATAGAGGTTAATATGTTTGGCAATCTTGGGGCTGGCGAAATAATTCTAATTGTTCTTGTTATTTTGATTCTTTTCGGCGCAAGAAAAATTCCAGAACTTGCTCAAGGTATTGGCAAGGGAATGAAAGAATTTAAAAAAGCATTGAAGGATGTTGAAGACGAAGTAAAATCAGTTGATAAACCTGAAGATAAAAAGTAATACTTCTTTCATTCTTCTTAGCTATAAAATTTGCTCAGCTACAAAAATCATACTGAAAAAATTTCTCTTCTGAAAGAAGGTAAAATTACTCTGCGCGAAAATGTTTCCTTCTTTTTGGAACGAATTCAAAAATACTCTCATTTAAACGCCTACAATTTTATTTTTGATGACTGTCTCCATCAAGCGGACCTGATCGGGAAAAAAATTAAAGACGGCAATGCGGGTAAGTTAGCCGGTATTGTTGTTGCCATAAAAGATGTGCTCGCTTTGAAAGACCGCCCACTCACCTGCTCATCAAACATTTTGAAGAATTTTCAATCTATTTATACAGCAACAGCCGTTCAAAAGTTAATAGATGAAGACGCTATCATAATTGGTAAAACCAACTGCGATGAATTCGCAATGGGTTCATCAAACGAGAATTCTGCTTTTGGAGCTGTGTTGAATCCTATTGATAATTCCAGAGTCCCTGGAGGTTCCAGCGGCGGCTCTGCTGTTGCTGTTGCAGCTTATCTCTGCGATGTTTCTCTCGGAACCGATACAGGCGGTTCCATCCGCCAACCTGCAGCATTCTGTGGCATCTATGGGTTAAAACCCACATACGGAAGAATATCAAGATTTGGATTGACTGCATTCGCTTCTTCATTCGACACAATTGGTCCTTTTGCAAGAAGTATTGAAGATATTGCTCTTGTTCTCTCTGTTATTTCAGAATATGATGAAAAAGATTCTACAAGTCAGAATATTTACGCACCGGATTTTTCAACAAATCTAAACTCAAACAAAAAATTCAAAATCGGGTTGCCAAAAGAATATTTTGCAGAAGGATTAAATGAAGAGACCCGTAATGCGATTTTTGAAAAAGTTGAGCAATTGAAAAAAGATGGTTACGAAATTATTGACATACAACTTCCGCACACTGAATATTCAATTGCAACATATTACATCTTAACAACAGCAGAAGCATCTTCAAACCTTGCACGTTTTGACGGTGCGCGCTACGGTTACCGCTCAAAACAAAGCGGCAATTTGATTGATATGTATGTCAACTCTCGTTCGGAAGGATTTGGCTTGGAAGTGAAACGAAGAATTATGCTGGGCACTTATGTACTCTCAGCCGGTTATTATGATGCCTATTATCGCAAAGCGCAAAAAGTGCGTAGATTGTTGAAACAAGATTTTGACAAAGCATTTGAAAAAGTTGATATCATTCTAACCCCAACAACACCGACCACAGCATTTAAAATAGGAGAAAAGTCCAACGACCCGCTTGAAATGTATCTTAGCGATATTTACACAACTTCTGCCAACCTTGCCGGTATTCCTGGAATAAATATTCCGATCGCAAAAGACAAAGAAGGTTTGCCAATCGGTATGCAATTGATGGCAAAGCAGTTTGATGAAAAGATATTATTAGAATTTGGAAAATATTTAGAAAAGAATTTCAATTAGCAGTGTAAACTGCAACGCAGCTTAATTTTTCCCAAGTATTTATCCTTCACCTTTCTTAATTTTATGCAATCAATTTTTGAAATCAACTATCAAGGAATAAAAATGAGCATTCTTCTTGACAAAAAAACAAAAGTAGTAGTTCAAGGCATTACAGGCGGTGAAGGTTCATTTCACACCGGACAAATGATCGAATACGGCACCAATGTAGTTGCAGGTGTTACACCTGGAAAAGGCGGGCAGAAATTTGAAAATACAAATGTTCCTATCTTCAACACTGTTGCAGATGCTATTAAAGCAACAAAAGCAGAAGCAACTGCAATCTTTGTTCCGCCTGCGTTTGCCGCAGATGCAATTTTAGAAGCTGCAAACGCCGGCATCAAATTAATTGTTTGCATTACTGAAGGAATTCCAACCAAAGATATGATTACAGTTTATAATTTAGTAAAAGGAAAAGATGTTAAACTTGTCGGACCAAATTGTCCCGGCGTAATTTCTCCCGGCAAAGCAAAGATCGGCATCATGCCTGGCTTCATTCATAAACAAGGCAGGGTTGGTGTTGTATCTCGCAGTGGAACACTTACCTACGAAGCGGTAAAACAACTTTCTGATCTCGGTATAGGTCAATCAACATGTGTTGGTATAGGCGGAGATCCAATTATCGGCTCAAGATTTATCGATGTAATTAAATTGTTGAATGATGATCCGGGAACAGAAGGAATTGTTATGATAGGTGAGATCGGTGGAAGCGCTGAAGAAGAAGCTGCTGAGTTCATAAAGAAAAATGTGAAGAAACCAGTTGTTGGATTTATTGCTGGGAGAACCGCCCCTCCCGGACGAAGAATGGGACATGCAGGCGCTATCATTTCCGGCGGTAAAGGAACAGCATCAGAAAAAATGGCTGCAATGAAAAAAGCTGGCATTCATGTTGTCGAAAGTCCCGCAAAAATTGGCATAACAATGAAAAAGGCACTCGATAAAATGAAAACGAAAGCTGCCAAGCCAGTCCGCATTGGCAAAAAAGTTAAACCTGTAAAAAAATAAAAGTAGTTAAGAAACTTGTAAAGAAATCAGCGCCAAAGAAAGCGACTAAAAAACTAATAAAAAAATAAAATTTACTACTTTGTAGTGATATCTTTACTTCTAAAACACTGTAATACAAAAATTCACATAGTAAAACGGAGAAAACATTGAGCAATGGAAATCCATCCCTTCGGGACAAGACACTCGCAATTCTGAAACCAGACTGTGTAAGAAAAAACTTAATTGGAAAAGTTATCGCTCACATTCAAGAAACTGGATTTAAAATAAATGCAATGAAAATGGTTAAATTAACTCCCGATGCGGCAAAAGGATTTTATGAAGTACATTCAGAACGTCCTTTCTTTAACGATTTAATCGCGTATATGACATCGGGTCCTTGCGTTCCGATTGCGCTCGAAAAAGAAAACGCTGTTGAAGAATTTCGTAAGCTGATTGGTGCAACCGAACCACAGAAAGCGGCCGAAGGAACAATTCGTAAATTATATGCCGACAGCATTCAAGAAAATATTGTTCACGGTTCTGATTCGGACGAGAATGCGGCAAAGGAAATATCTCACTTTTTCCCTCGAAAAGAACTTTTAGAAATAAACGGATTTTAATATTGTTAACGCTCCCATTCTTAGGGGAGTTTTTTTCATCAAAGAAGAGAAATAAATGAAAAGTAAATTATTCCAAACTGGAACGATCATCTTACTACTTTCGATTGTTATAGCTTGCGGAAAGAAAGATGATAAACCGAACGGCTCTAAATCAAATGCTTCGGCAATAACAAGCGATGCATTAGAAAGCATTTCTATTGGCAGTGAAAAATTATTTCTTAACTACAAGTTCAAAAAGGGGGAAAAATTCAGATACAAACTCACTACACTGTCGGAAACTGATGAATCTATTCATACTGACTCGGTGATGAGATCAAATTCATCACAAACTCTCTCATATATTTTTGATTGTGAGGTATTGGAAATTGATCAAGAAACTATCGCTGAATTATTAGTCAAAGTTTCATCGATAAAATTAGATGCCAACATAAACGGAACAAAAGTAACATACTATTCGCATGCGGATTATTCACCGGAAGAACGTTTACGCTATGTAGAATACGAAACAGTTTACAACATACCTTTCCGTGCTCGTGTTAATCAAAAAGGAGAAGTTGTTGAAGTGAGCCGCCTAGAAAAAATGGCTGATAAATTAAATTCGTTCCAGCCGCAGAAACAAGATTTAACTTCCGAGCAAAGAGCAGACCTAATAAAGAATTTGAGTTCTGCTGTTCTACCATTAACACAGATGATTTTTAGAGAACTACCCTCTAAACCCATTGCAAAAGATTCTACTTGGGAAAAAATATATCCAGGCAACATCGGCTCTTTTTCTCTTGAGAATACAGCTAAATACAGGGTTGTAGATTTCATAAAAATTGGGGATGAACGAGCAGCAAAAATATCGGCAGACCTAACTGTAAAATATTCCGGCAAAGGGCAAGGTATTGAAAATGGAATTCATTACAATTTTGCCGAACCAAAAATTTCAGGCGGCGGTGTAATTTTCTTTAACATCGATAGCGGAAAATTAGTTAAAGCTGAAACCGGAACAAACGTAGAAGTGAGTGTTAAACTTGAGGGAAAAGATTCAATGCAAAAGATGCGCAGAACAACTAGAAATGATATGACAAAAAGTAAAAATATAGTTGAGCTTCTTTAAAATAATTTGTAGCGCGGAAATCAGTTTTAATTTCGATTAATTGTTCATTCTGCGCTACATTTTTTTACCTACCACTACTTTAGAACCTTCCGTTGCTGTTACAACTATTTCAGTATCATGCTGAATAAAATCTCCTTCGGTAACAACATCAATTCTCTTTCCGTTAATTATGGCTGTGCCGGCAGGACGGAGATCGGTTAATGCTTTCCCTTCGGCTCCAACCAAGTGTTCGAATGTTGTTTTTGCCGCATAACCGGATTTGCTTGCAATATTTTCCTGAAGGACAAGTTTATTCCATACAGTTGTCTTTGGCAGAATTTTCCAAAGCATAAAAATAAAAAACGCCGATGCCACAAATGAGCCTGCAACTTGAACTACGGCAAGCGAAATAGAACTTGCATCAACTATTTCAAGATCGGAGATCAAACCAAAAAATAAACCTATAACCATAAGTATAATACCTATTAAACCTATTATGCCAAACCCAGGGATAACAAAAATTTCTACTAATAAAAGTGAAACACCGATAATGAAGAGAAGAATTTCCCAGATGGAGGCAAGTTCGAGAATGTAACCAGTTCCAAAAAAAAGAGCCAGTGCAATCAGACCGGCGGTCCCGGGAAATCCCCAGCCTGGAGTTTTTATTTCAGTAAACAAACCGATAAAACCAATCATTATAAGAATAGACGAAACAAGCGGATTACTAATGAAGCGAACTATGTCTTCAGCCCAATTGGATTCAAGTCGAATTTCCTCCGCTTTCTCAAGTCCGAAAGCTTTTTTGACCTCTTCAATTGAGGTTAACACAGTATCTGCCATTTTGTATTTCAAAGCTTCTTGAGATGTAAGAGTAATTAGTTTCGTGCTGTCATCCTGCAAATCTTTAACCACAATCGATTCGTCCACCATACCCTGGGCAATGTCTGTACGTCTTCCGTTCTTTTCGGCTGTAGAGCGCATTTCGGAGCGCATATATGACTGATATTTTTCCGATTGTTTTTGTCCGGCTTGATCAACAACAGATGTAGCGCCCATTGAAGCGCCGGGCACCATCACAATTTTTTCACAAGAAAGAGCAATCAAAGCGCCCGCAGAAATTGCACGCTTATCTATAAATGCTATCGTCTTAATCTTGCTGTTTAAAATAGCATCTTTAATCTGAGTAGCGGCATCTACTCTACCGCCAAAAGTATTTATCCGAATAATTATTGCCAAAGCCGAACTCTTTTCAGCTTCACTTACAACTCTTCGTACATAAGGAGCTAACCCTAAATCGATATCACCTTCAAGATTTGTAATATATACTGATCCGCTCTGTGCAAATGATGATTGTATTAGAATGAAAGTAAAAAGTAATAGAAGAAGTAATTTTTTCATTTTTCCCTCACCGAATCGAAATGATTCAGAAAATAATAAATCTGTAACCTAATTTATCGATTTATAAAAGCATAATTCAACATTTTGTAAACAAGCCGAGCTGTAATATAATTTGAAGCAGGATGATTTTTTGAAGGAGCAAGTTCAACTACATCGAAGCCAACGATCTTCTTATCCATACCAATTATTTTCAATAGCGTCATAGTTTCATCCCAAAACAATCCGCCAGGTTCAGGAGTTCCTGTTGCCGGCAGAAGTGATGGATCGAATCCGTCAACGTCAAAAGTAATATAAACATTAGTAGTTAACTGCTGGGCAACAAGTTCCTGCCAAGAACTGCCGTACATTCCCACTTTAATTTCGCGCGCATAAAAAGTTTTTATCCCTTTTTGTTTACGAAATTGGCTTTCATCTTTAGACTGCGCCCTTATACCAACCTGCACTATGTTTGTATTAAACTCTGCAACCCGCGCCATAACGGAGGCATGAGAATACTTAGACCCTTCATAACTTTCGCGCAGATCGGAATGAGCATCGATATGAAGTATTGATAGATTTGGGAATCGCTCGTGATGGGCTTTTATAGGCGCAGAAGATAATGAATGTTCGCCGCCCAATGTAACAACAAATTTTCCTGCATCGATATACTTTGCAGTTTCCTTATAAATTTTATCAAGTGATTTTTTGACCAATAGTTTTTGGAGATTTAGTTCCTCCAAAGTACAGATTCCTTTTTCGAAGCAAAGCTCGCGGTCCTGTTCTTCATCATAAAATTCAACATAATGAGATGCTTTTAATATCTCTTTAGGGCCGCAGCTTGTACCTTTTCCATAGCTTACGGTTTTTTCTAACGGCGCCGATATAATTACAATCCCCGAATCTTTATAGCCGGAATATTTTTTTTCGAGCCCAAGAAAATTTTTTTTTATGCCTAGCTCTTCCATTTCAATCCTCTCATTTCTCACCTAATAAATAACATTAAGGGGCTGACAAAAAAGTAATGTTCTTGAAAAATGGAACGCTGATACCGCAGATTTTTACAGAATTTAGCTGGCCAATTTTCTTGAATAACTATTCTTTATGTAACCCTAGTATTTACAGAGCAGAATGAAAGCTTAATTTTTATAGCATTGACAGAAACATTTTTTTGTCAAGATATTTTTAAAATGATTTTTCACATTTCCCGTCATCCATTAAACATCAACTATTTCGTCTTACCGCGCTATGTTGCACTTATGCGACCAGTCGATATCTTCGAGGTAACATATTTTAGAAATCCTCAAAGAACTTATTTTTTATCTTCTTTAGCTACAGAAGTAATTGCAGAGCGTTCGAATTTAATTTTAACATTGTTGCCAACATCAACAAGAACCGTTTTTTCTTCCAGCCCTGCAACCGTGCCGTGAATACCGCCGCTCATAACAACTTTGTCACCCTTCTGCAATGCTTCGATCATATTCTTATGTACTTTTGCTCTTTTTTGCTGCGGACGAATAATCATAAAATAAAAAATTGCAAAGATAGCGCCGAACATAATAAGTGTGCTGATCATTCCGCCGCCGCCCTGACCATCTGCAGGCGGAGCCATTGCTAATAATACTTCCATTTACTTCTCCTCTTTTGTTTGAATGTTTACAGAAATGATTTTAGAAAAATTATTTTTCCATTCAATAAAACTTCCATCAATTATTCTTTTGCGTGCTTCACGAACAATATTAAGATAAAACGTTAAGTTGTGAATTGTTGCAAGCTCCAGTGCAAGAACTTCTTTGGCATTAAATAAATGCCGAAGATAAGCTTTAGAAGAATTAACGCATGTGTAACAGCTGCAATCAGGGTCTAACGAAGTAAAATCATCTTTGTATGCCGCATTTCTCATCGAAACTATACCTTGCGATGTAAAAAGATAAGCATTGCGCGCATTGCGTGTTGGCATAACACAATCGAACATATCAACGCCGCGGGCAATTGCTTCCAAAATATTTTCCGGTCTTCCAACGCCCATTAAATAACGCGGTTTATCAAACGGTATAAAATCTGTTGTGAAATCAACTAAGTCATACATCGTTTCGGTTGGCTCCCCAACAGCAAGTCCTCCAATTGCATATCCATCGAAATCTAACTTAACCAAATCTCTTGCTGAATCCTCACGCAGATCTTTATAAACACTTCCTTGAATAATTCCAAAAAGGAATTGCTGATGCCCGTAAAACGGCTTTGTTGTTTCGAAAGCTTCTTTATTTAGAACAGCCCATTCAGAAGTAAGTTCTTTAGATTTTTTTGCGTAATCATAATCACACGGATAAGGTGTGCATTCGTCAAGAGGCATTATTATATCCGAACCAATACTTCTTTGTATTTCAATAACTTTTTGAGGAGAGAAAAAATGAGCAGAGCCGTCAAGATGAGAACGAAACTCAACGCCGTCATTTTTCAGTTTTCGCAGTTCTGAAAGACTATAAACCTGGAAGCCGCCGCTATCGGTGAGAATGGGACGATTCCAACTCATAAAGCGATGAAGTCCGCCAGCATGCTCTAAAATTTTTGTGCCCGGTCTTAGATACAAATGGTAAGTATTTGAAAGAACAATTTCGGCATTTACTTCAGTTTCTAAAATGCGCTGTGAAACAGCTTTTACCGTTCCTTGAGTTCCAACCGGCATAAAGATAGGCGTTTGTACTACACCATGATCAGTTACGAACTCGCCAGCCCGCGCTTTGGAATTTTTATCAGAATGATGAACAGAAAATTTTAACAAAACAGTTCTTAAATTTTGTGGTGAAAGATAAGAGAAAATAGAAACATTCTCCATTTCATATAAACTGGCACAAAATACGATTCCTTGCTACAGGAACAGATTTTGAATTTCTTTCGTTGGCATCATACAACTGTCTCGTTTTCCAAACCAGCGATAACGATTGCTTGATATAAAATCGTAAATTGAATCGCGATATTTTCTGGGTAAGATTTTCGTTACAGATAATAACGATAAAGGAAGTCCAAGTAGTTGAAATATTTTTATAATGGCATCCGACTGAGAAAATATTTTATGCTCCGACAACAAAACAACCGTAGTACAAAGATCATTTTTGAATTCAATTTTTGAGAGAATAATTTTTGCGGATTCAGATTGAAGAGCCACAAATTTGAATTCTTTTTTCTTATCGTAACGGATAATAAAATTAACCATAGAGTTACAGAGGTTACATAAACCATCAAATAAAATAATTGGTGGGTTCATGACGACTTATCCATGCTCAACTTCGCCGGTCCAACTGATAATTCCGGTCTCAAGATTGTAAACTTTTTCAAATCCCATTTGGAGCATCTGTTTACTAGCGTTATAGCTTCTAATTCCCGTTCTACAGTAAACAAAATAAGTTTTCGAGCGGTCAAGTTCGTTTATCTTTTCGAGAAAATCGGGTTTGTAAATATCAATCAAAATTGAATTTTGAATTCTAACTAAGATATTTTCAGCGTGGGTCCGAACGTCCAAAATGGCAGCATTCTTCTCTTCCTTCATCATCTTTTCAAAAGTAGTTGGGGCAAGGTTGTTCACTTCTTCTCCATAAATTGAATTAAGTATCTCCATCAGCTTTCCAAATTATTTCCTCTGAGTATCAGGTTAAAAAGATCACTCTTGGGTTTCGGGTTCTATTATCAGCTTAAGAAGGTCGATTTTTGTTTTATCCGACTTCAAAATAAGCATCGAACAATTATAAAGTTTTATTTTTTCTCCTTTAGCGGGA
This sequence comes from Melioribacter sp., assembly GCA_020723965.1. Lineage (GTDB taxonomy): Bacteria > Bacteroidota > Ignavibacteria > Ignavibacteriales > Melioribacteraceae > DYHW01. The sequence continues at coordinate 279,316 of DYHW01000003.1, forward strand.
ATTCGGCCTATTTTATATATAACAAAACCGGCAATAGTCTCATAATCGCCAACAGGAATGTTGAGATTGAATTCTTCATTGAGATAATCGACCTCAACTTTACCGCTCAGTAAAAAAGAATTGTCATCTAACTTACGCGCAGCTTTTTCTTCAACATCGTCATATTCATCTCTTATCTCACCGAACAATTCTTCAATCAGGTCTTCCACTGTTAATATTCCCGCAGTGCCGCCAAATTCATCAACCACAACAGCAATTGAAAATTGCTCATCTAAAAACTGATTAAGCATTTCCAAACTTTTTTTTGTCTCAGGGACAAAAACGACTTCTCGTAAAACAGATTTCCAATCGTCCGGTTGCTTAAAAATATCTTTAGTGAAAATAACGCCTTTAATATTATCGAGATTGTCTTCATAAACGGGAAGTTTAGAATAACCAGATTCGATAAAAGTATTAAAAACTTCTTCCATAGAACTGTTTAACTCTACTCCTACTATATCGGTACGCGGAGTAATAGCTTCATAAACCCGCTGCTCACGAATATCTATCACTTTGTTTATGATAACAGACTGTTTTTCATCAACGCTTCCTGCTTCGGAGCTTTCTTCAATCAGATTCTGAATATCCTCTTTATCGAAGATGTGAAGAAATTCCTCATCCTCTTTTTGATGAGTTCTACTAATGACAGTCGAAATTGTTGTTGTGATTCTAACAAGCGGAAAAAGGAGAATCGAAATCAATCGTAATGGAGTTGCCGAAAGGAGAACCAGTCTATCAGCTAATTCTCTGCCAATATATTTAGGGATCAAATCGCCAAAAATTAAGAGCAGTGCAGATGAGGTTATCAATATTTCCAACTCGTCAAAACTAAATAACTTTAAGAGAAATACTGAACTGAGAGATGCAAATGTAATATTAACGATATTATTTGAAATCAGAATTGTAGAAAAAAAATGGTTCGGATTGTTTACAAAATAGTGTGCATTTTTAGCCGCGTGATTTTTTTTTCTGGCGCGCAATGCTACTTTTAGTTTGTTCGCAACAATAAAAGCGATTTCAGAGGATGAGAAGAATGCGCTGAATAGCAATAAGAAGAAAAGTATAAAAAAGTCATTTATCATTTTTTATTTCTAGTTCACACTAAATTATTTTCGAGCAATCATAAATAAATTATATACAAAGTTACACTAATATAGAAAATTAAATTCAGCATCATTGGCAAGTCGGTAAGCAGAATTTCAATTACATTTTCTCCTTTGCCTTTCTTGTAAACCAAATACAGGTATCTGAACATTCCGAAAATAACAAAAATGGTTGTAAAAACTAATCTTTCAGAGCCGAAAAGATTTACCGTTCGTTCTGCAACCGAATAGAGCGCGTAACTTAATATTACTCCGCTGCCGGTCATTCCAACAATTTGATCAATAAAATCAAGCGAATAATCTTTCAGCACAATTCTCTGGTCGGAAGCATTTACACTATTTGCAATTTCAACTCTCCGTTTCATAACAGCAAGAAAAAGAGAAAGAAATATTGTGGTTAAAATTAACCAATTAGAAATGTAAACAGAAATTATTAGCGCGCCGGCAAGAACACGAAGCAAAAATCCTGAAGCAATGCAGAATAAATCAACTATAACTACTTCTTTAAGAAAAAAAGTGTATAAAATATTGATAGCTACATAACTCCATATAACAAGTGCGAAAACAGGATCGGATTGCAAAGAAAGCATTACAAGAGCAGCGAAAAAAAATAGACCAAAAAAAAGAGCGTTTCTTTTAGAAATAATGCCGCTGGCAACGGGTCGTTCTTTCTTGTGATAATGAAGAGCATCCTTCGGCGCGTCTACAATATCATTTAAAACATAAACCGCGCTCGAAGCTATAGAGAAAGTGATAAATCCGAATAGAACTGAATAAAAATATTCTTCTTCAAAAAGATGTTTGGAAAAAAATGCCGGGACAAAAACAAAAAAATTTTTAGCCCAGTTCGATATCCTAAGCAGCTTAATATAACTATTGAATTTAGAAAACAACCGCTTCTTCATAAGTACCAAAATGGTTTTTAAGTTCTTCAACCATTTCACCAAGCGTAACATAATTATGCGCAGCATCAATAAGAACAGGCATTAGATTTCTACCGTTTAATGCAGCTTCACCAATTTCTTTTATACTTTTTGCAACCGCTTCTTGATTTCTGCTCTGTCTTAATTCTGCAAGTCGAGCTTTTTGCTGCTTTTCAACTTCGGGAGAAACTTGAAGAAGCGGTATTTCAACCTTTCCTTGCTCTTCAACAAATTCGTTAACGCCCACTATATACTTTTCTTTTCTTTCAAGTTCTTTTTGATAGATGTAAGCAGAATCTGCAATTTCTTTTTGGAAATAACCTTTCTCAATAGCTTGAATTACTCCTCCAAGCGAATCAATTGCTGCAAATATCTTATTGGCTTCTGCCTCTAATTTATTAGTGAGTGATTCAATAAAATAACTGCCGCCAAGGGGATCTACAGTATTGATCACACCGGTTTCATAAGCAAGAATTTGCTGTGTGCGAAGCGCAATCTTAACAGCTTTTTCACTTGGAAGCGCAAGCGTTTCATCCATCGAGTTTGTGTGGAGCGATTGAGTCCCGCCAAGAACACCAGCAAGAGCTTGAAATGCGGTTCTGATAATATTGTTTTCGGGCTGCTGAGCGGTAAGCGTGCATCCCGCCGTTTGAGTATGAAATCTCAGCCACCAAGAACGAGGATTTTTTGCACCATATTTTTCGCGTAATCTTTTAGCATAAATTCTTCTGGCAGCTCTAAACTTTGCAATCTCTTCAAAAAAATCCAAATGCGAATTAAAGAAGAATGATAAACGAGGCGCAAAAGAATCAATATCCATTCCTCTTTCAAGACAAGCTTCAATGTAGGCGAACCCATCTGCCAAAGTATAAGCAAGTTCTTGAGCGGCAGTAGAGCCGGCTTCGCGTATGTGGTAGCCGCTAATAGAAACCGGATTCCATTGGGGCACTTCGTTGGTTGTATATTCAATCATATCAGTAATTATTCTCATTGAAGGACGCGGCGGAAAAATAAATTCTTTTTGTGCTATGTATTCTTTCAAAATATCGTTCTGAAGAGTTCCTCGCAGTTTGTTAAAAGGTACGCCCTGCTTTTGCGCAACGGCAAGATAAAATGCAAAGATCATAGCAGCAGGCGAATTGATTGTCATTGATGTCGAAACTTGACCGAGCGGAATTCCATCGAACAAAATTTCCATATCTTGAAGTGAAGAGATTGCAACACCGCAAATTCCAACCTCGCCTTCGCTTTCCGGCGCATCAGCATCCCACCCCATTAAAGTGGGAAGATCGAAAGCAACCGAAAGACCAGTTTGTCCATGCTCTAACAAATATTTGAACCGCTGATTAGTGTCTTCCGGTGTGCCAAATCCGGCAAACTGCCGCATTGTCCAAATTTTTCCGCGGTATCCGTTTGTATGAATTCCACGCGTGAAAGGATACTCGCCAGGGAATCCTATTTCTTTTGCATAATCAAGATTACTAATATCTTCGGGAGTGTAAAGAGGATTTATTTTTTGTCCGGAAACGGTTGTAAACTTCATTCCGGATTCTTCAGCACTTTCAAGTTTTTTAAAGTACAATTCTTTTGCTCTCTTGTATTCTTCTGAAAACATCTTTTCCTCGTTTTTCTTTGAATAGTGTTAAATGATAAAACCATTTTGTATAAAAAATACAAAACCGATTAAGTACGTCCAAATCTTTTATCTAATTCTTCGAGTGGAATTTTTATTACAATCGGTCTTCCGTGCGGACAAACATAGGGCATTGAAGTTGCAAAAAGTTTATCAACAAGAATTCTCATTTCATTTTCGGTAATCTTATCTCCTGCTTTTATTGCCGCTTTACACGAATATGATTTTGCAAGATTATCTCTCATTTCAAGTTGTTTCAACTGTTCATTTTTTCTGTATTCACTTAGAATGTCTAATAGAATTTCAACTTCATGTTCCATTTTTACGTCAGATGGAATTCCGGCAATAACAATTACATATTTACTTTGAAATTTGAGCTCGAAACCAAGATTAGTAAGATACGATTCTAATTCTACGGCAAGCTGATAATCAGCGGGATCGAGTTTAACGGATTTTGGAAAGAGAAGATGCTGAGCAAATGGAATGTTGGCTTCAAAAGATTGCAGCGCTTTCTCATAAAGTATTCGTTCGTGCGCAACGTGCGTATCTATTATCATCAATCCGCTCTTAATTTGAGTAAGGATATATTTATTGTGCAGCAATACAAGAAACGGCGGTTCGGTCCCAAGCGTTGTTGCGCCTTCATGATAAACCTCTGTAGATTGTTGCTCATCGAACGGAGTAGATACTTGTGTTTTAGATGAAGCGGATTTTATTTCACTATTCAGGTCATCGAACAGTCGGTCTATCTCATCTTCACTCATAACAGAGGGTTTGCGTTCCGATGATCTATTTTGTAAAGAGAAGGGACGATCGGCAAAATCTTGGAGCTCAGTCTGCCACATTCTTTGAAAACGAAGCGTTTCTTTTTCAGCACGATTTTCATCAAAGCTTACGCTGGGGACAAGATCGTAGCTTCCAACAGTTTTTTTAATAACTGCTTGCACAAAAGAATAAATTTCTTTTTCATCATCGAACTTAACTTCCAATTTGGAAGGGTGCACATTTACATCAATTTTTTTTGGATCGATTGTCATGAACAAAACAAAAAAAGGATAGTCTCCCTTCTCCCAAATATGTTCAAATGCAGTAAAGACGGCATGATTAATATTTTTGCTTTGGACAAATCTTTTGTTCAGAAAAAAATACTGCTCGCCTTTACTTCGTTTCAGATAAGCCGGTTTTGCAACAAATCCGTTAATCGAGATATAATCGGTCAATTCTTTAACTTCTAAAACAGCATCCAAAATATTTTCGGTAAACACTAATTTCATCCGTTCATAAATTGTTCCGGAAGGAAAATCGAAAATTATATCATCATCATTATAAAACTTGAATGAAACATCCGGATGGCTTAAGGAAATTTTCTTAAAAGTTTCTATAATATGCTTCAGTTCCGTTGTATTGCTTTTCAAAAAGTTACGTCGCGCAGGAACATTGTAAAAAAGATTCTTTACAGAAATTGATGTTCCTTTCACAAAAGAACCCTTCTCTTTTATGAAGTTCGAATTGTCATCTATCTTTATATGAGTACCAAGCTCTTCATCATTTCGTTGTGTCTTTAGTTCAAAAATTGAGACCGCAGCAATAGAGGCAAGTGCCTCGCCACGGAAACCGAGCGTGTTGATCGTTTCTAGATCTTCTATTGTTGTTATTTTACTTGTAGCGTGTCTTTGTATCGATAGAATTGCGTCTTCTTCATTCATACCTTCGCCATCATCAACAACTTGCATTAACACTTTACCAGCGTTTTTAACTACAACCTGAATGTTTTGTGCGCCGGCATCAATTGAATTTTCCAACAACTCTTTTACAACGGATTCTGGACGGTTAACAACTTCACCCGCGGCAATTTTATTTGCAAGATTTGCCGGCAGTATTTTGATCTTTGTATTCAATCCTTCCCTTAATTTGTAATTGGATAAATGAAAAATTTTTTGTGCATCTTTATTCCTTATGTGATGAAGTTTTAAATTCACGATAGAGTTTGAAGTTATTTGTCATCAAGACTCAAAAACACTAAGGAACAGCAATAAGATTATACTTTTTAACATCACTCTAATGATCGGGCAATCTTACTTCCTAATATAATGATGAACAGTGAAATCACTAAACAGTTCGTTAAAATCTAAAGTCCATTTTTTCCTGTCTATCACCGGAAAATAAACATCGCCTTCGACTTCAAAATTCATTTCGGATAAAAACATTTCATCAGCTTCATCTATTGTTTCTCTAAATATTTCACCACCGCCTATAATAAATATTTTTTCGTAAACGCTTGTTTTAAGAAAGTTCAAAGCTTGTTGTATTGAATAAAATATTATCGCTTCATGGAATGGAATAGAATAGTCAAGATTTCTGGTGATAACAATGTTTAACCTTCCTTCGAGAGGTTTACCGATTGCCTCCCAAGTTTTTCTCCCCATAATAACCGGAAAACCCATTGTAGTTTTTTGGAAGTGCTTAAGTTCTTCTTTTGCTTGCCACGGAACTTTTCCGTTTTTCCCTATCACATTGTTCTTCGAAACGGCAGCTATTATTATTCTTTTCAAAAACAATGGCTCTCTAAACTTATATCGACATATTTCTTTTGACCAGGAAGAATTTCACACTGCATATCTTTCAACAAAACTGAAAATGGCGGCAACAATTTATTGTTCATCACTAACATTTTTTTTACCACGGCTTTTGAAAACCAAGCTTAATAAGTTTCTCTTCAAATTCAATTCTTTCACGATTCTTCGAAAGTTTTCCCTCAAGTCTATTGAGCCACCCAAAATTATCTGCAAGTAATACTGCTTCTTCTTTATTTCCATTCACAATTTGTTTAAGAATTTGAATTTCGAGCGCGGATAAATTCATTGCATTCATTTTGTAATCTTTGAAGGCTTCCCATGCTAACGGACACCAGTTACTAACGATCTCATTTCCAATTACGTTTGCATAACTGCGGATTTCAAACTGCGCATGCTCATCCATTCTGAGCGCTAGAAAGTTGAGCAAGTTATGCAGATCAATTTTCCAATATGCTTCTGTATATGTTGAAAGGGGCAAATCTTTTCTTGCTTGTTCGCGCGCAACCCCAAGCCGAAGACGCTCTTGATATATTTCTCGTGCAAATTGCTGAAGCTCTTCTTCACGTTCAGTTAATTTGCTTCCTATTGCAAAATCAAAAAATCCTTCGCTTCCCTGTTTGTTATTTTGAGCTTGGAAGCGCCATTGGTTCGGTTCTGTTTTTTGTGCGGCATCAATTGCAATTGAATAACGCGTTGAATACTCGTTAACATTTGCAGTTCTATGACGGATCCACTGCCGCCACGTGTCCATTGGAACACGAACGTGCAATTTTATTTCGCACATTTCGAAAGGCGTTGTATGAAAGTTGCGCAAAAGATAGCGGATCAGCCCTCTATCTTCCGAAATTTTTTTTGTCCCTTTGCCGTAAGAAACGCGCGCAGCTTGAACAATCGATTCATCCGAACCCATATAATCTATTACACGCACAAAGCCGTCGTTCAGCACTTTAAATTTTTTGCCTAATATTTTGTCGAGCGCATCTACTTTTATTTTTTCGAATGTTTCGTTCTGAACTTCCATTAAATTCTTTCAATAAAATTGAAAATATTTTTTTAGCTATCAATTATTTTTCGCAACAAGTTGAATGATATCGCGCACTATCCTTTTGCAAGCCAAATCGATTCCTTTTTCAATATTCTTAACAGACTCTTCCAACGAATTAAAAAACTCAGAAAGTTCGATAACTTTCCAATTATCAATCTCCGGCAGAATTCCGTCGGTCTCACCGCAAATAAAATAAAGTGGATTTTTTTTCTCTGCAAATTCATTAGCTACAATCATTGCGCCTTTGTTCAACAATGATTGTGCATCCAACTTCCCTTCGCCGGTTATAACGAGATCGTAGTTTCTTGAATAATTATTTATTCCCAATTCATCACGAATAAAACTGGCTGCAAATTTCATGTTCGCATTAAAGAATAACTTAAAAGCAGCCGCTAATCCCCCGCCGGCGCCATTCAAGCCGGACTTTGTCTTGTCATCAATTTCGAGTTCATAAAGAATTTTGCTAAAGCCTTTTTCCAATTTTTCAGCTTCAGCATCACTTGCACCCTTTTGCTTGGCAAATAATAAATTAGCTCCTTCTCTGCCAAGCAGTGAATTTTCAACATCCACTACTAATTCTAATTTGAAAGGAAGTTGAATTTCCGGCACCACTATTTTTTCTACCGATAAAAAGTTTTTGGGTGCTATTTCTAATCTTTTATCATTACTGTCATAAAATTCCAAGCCAAAAACTTCCATCATACCCATACCCAGATCGTTTGTTCCTGTGCCGCCAATTCCAACAACAACTTTTTCAAGATCCAAAATTCCACTTTCAGCCGATTCCATAATTTGAAGAAGCAGTTCTCCCATACCTTTCGAAGAAATTTCCATCGGTTTGCGAAATTCAATAGGAATTGTTTTCATCCCTAATACTTCAGCTGATTCTATGAAGAGAGTTTTCGTTTCCGGAGAGAAGCCAATAGGGCAGAAAAATTTTTCATCTGAATAAGGATATGGAATTTCGAAATGAAGAGTTTCTGCACCGAATGCTCTTTGGCAAACAGAAAGAAAACCATCACCTCCGTCAGAAATAGGGCGCAGATCAAATTCAATTTGTTTTTTAACATGCGCAGGCAAAAATTTTAGTAAAGAAGCTTTGATTAGTTCTGAGATTTCAACAGAATCAGCACATTCTTTAAAACTGTTCGGAGCAATTAAAATATTCAAATGATTTTTTCCCTAATTATGTACGATTGTTTTTTGCAACATCATTAAAAACTTCTATCAGTTTCTTCTTTGTTGTTAATAGGTCTTGTGAAATTATTTTAACATCTCCAAGTGCAGGCATAAAATTAGTATCGCCCGTCCATCTTGGAACAACATGAAAATGAATATGGTCATCTATTCCAGCACCCGCAGCTTTGCCAAAATTGGCGCCAAAATTAAATCCTTGCGGCTTCATCGTAAATTCAAGCACTTTAATAGACATTTGAACTGCCTTCATCATCACATTCATCTCTGTTTCAGATAAAGAACACATTTGACAAACGTGCCGGTAAGGAATAACCATTAGGTGTCCGCTGTTATAAGGATAAAGATTGAGCATAACGTAACATAAATCGTTTTTGAATACTACTAAAGATTCATTACTGTCAAACGGAATTTTAAGCGCATCGCAAAAGACACACTCAACAGATTTTTTTCCCGATCTAAAAGATTCGATATAATTAGAACGCCAGGGCGACCAAAGTCTTTTCATATTTTTTTTGTAGTGCCAAATTTATTTCAGCATTTCTAATTTTGAATAGATCCCCGAAAACAAGTCGGGTGCTGCTAATGGAAGAAACAAAAAAGGCGGAAGTAATAAAACTTCCGCCTGTAATTTAAGCAGAAATAAATTATTCTGCTTCTTCTACTTTATGCTTTTGATATTCTTCGATTATCTTTGCTTCAACATCTTTCGGAACTTCTTCATAATGAGAAAGAGACAACGAAAACATTCCGCGGCCTGAAGTTAAACTTCGAAGTTGAGTAGAATATTTATGCAGCTCTGCCAACGGAACCTTTGCTTTAATAATCTGGAACGGACTTTCAGAATCCATACCCTGAATTTTTCCACGGCGTGAAGAAATATCTCCCATTACATCACCCATAAATTCTTCTGGGATCTTAACTGTAATATCATAAATCGGTTCAAGTATAACAGGTTTAGCTTCTAAAAATCCTTTTTTGAATGCTTGCATAGCTGCAATCTTAAATGAAATTTCATCAGAATCAACTGAATGATAAGTGCCGTCGAACAGCGTAACTTTCATATCAACAACTTTGCTTCCGGTTAAAATTCCTTTCGAAAGAATCTCTTTCAATCCTTTTTCAACAGCAGGAATAAACCTTCCTGGTACAACTCCGCCTACAATAGCATCAACAAATTCAAAGCTGCTTCCACGCGGCAGCGGCTCTAATTTCAAATGAACGTGCCCATACTGCCCGCGTCCTCCGGATTGTTTTTTATGTTTATATTCTGCGTCTTCGCATTTTCCTTTAATTGTCTCGCGGTAAGGTATTCGAGGCACAACTAAATCAACTTCAACTCCGTATCTATCTTTTAATAATTTTATAGCAAGATTAAGCTGCAATTCGCCTTGCCCAGAAACAATAGTCTGAGCAATCTCAGGATCATATTTTGTTCTAAGTGTAGGTTCTTCTTCGTGAGCAGTATGCAGCGCAGCAGCAATTTTATCTTCATCTCCTTTTGCCTTCGGTTTTACTGCGGCACGTATAATCGGGTTTGGATACTCCATAGTTGGGAGTATTATTGAAAAATTTTTAGAAGAGAGAGTATCGCCAGTATGGCTGTCTTTTAGCTTAACAACTGCACCAATGTCGCCTGCATTCAACTTCGAAACTTCTTTTCTGTTTCTTCCATTAAGAATAAATATTTGCCCCATTCTCTCAATTTTATCTCTGTTAGTATTTTGAAGATCGAGACCAGGAGTCAAAGAACCGGAATAAACTTTGAAGATCGACAGTTCGCCAACGTGTTGTTCGGATAAAGATTTAAAAATAAATAAAGCCGGTTCGCCTTTCGGGTCGCATTTAATTTTAACTTTGCTGCCTCCCTCTTTCATTATTGCTTCGATCGGTTCTCTTTCGTTTGGCGCTGGAAAATATTTAGAAGCGAAATCAAGAAAAGAATTCATTCCAACCCCTTTAGCTGCTGAAAATGCAAACGCAGGAACTAATCTGCCATTCACGATGGCAGCTTTTAAGCCTGTTTGCAATTCATCGTCGCTTAAAGTTCCTTCTTCAAAAAACTTATTCATTAAATCTTCGCCCGATTCGGCAACTTTCTCGATCAATTCTTCTCTTAATTTATCAGCTTTCGGTTTCAGATCTTCAGGTATTTCTTCTTCAATTACTTTCTTTGTGCCTGGATCGCTGTAAGTGATCATTTTCATTTTTACAAGATCGATAACAGAATGAAAATTTATTCCTTCTTTCACTGGAAAATTAACAACGGTTACATCGGGGCTTAATCTCTTTTTTGCAAGCTGAATTGAATCAAAAAATTTAGAGTGTTCGTTATCAACCTTATTTACAATTAGAGCGGCGGGAAGTTTATACTTCTTTACATAGTTCCAAGTTTGTTCTGTGCCAACTTCAATACCATCGGCACTCTTAATTACCGATAGTCCAAGATCGGCTACGTGAAGACTAGAAATAACCTGCCCAATGAAATCTGGGAAACCAGGAGTGTCAAGAATATTTATTTTAGTGTTGTTCCATTCAAGATGCAGCGGTGATGCCGCAATAGACATCCGCCTGTCAATTTCATTTTGATTAAAATCGGAAATAGTGTTTCCTTCTTCTGTTCTCCCAATTCTATTTATTTCGCCACTTGTAAATAAAAGAATCTCAGAAATAGAAGTCTTTCCGCTTCCACCGTGTCCAATAAGCGCTATATTTCTTATAGCATTTGCATTATACTCTTTCAAGATTTATTCTCCTTACTTTAAAAACAAAAACTATCTACGTCTAAACTCGCTCCAAAAGGTTGAAATGCCTTTTAAAACTGCTTTTAGATTTTTGATGAGACTTCCGGCTGGGTTTTCAGCATCAGAAAATTTTGTGTATGAAGTTAGCTTAGATACACGCTCTTTCAAATTTTGTATCGAACGTTCAATCTCGTCCCAATAATTTTCCGCAGAAGTAACAATTCGATTTGCTCTTTGTGTTACCTCATTCAAATTTTTTAAAACTGGAACGGTATTTTCTACAAGATGCTTTACATCTTTTTGCAACTCTTCTAACTGACCGCCAATTTTTTTTATCGAAAAAATTAGAAAGATACATAAAGCAGTTGCAGCCAATATCAGTATGGCAAGAAGGATATCAATTAAAGTCATCTCGAATTAAACTTCCTTCTCGGTCTTATAAGCATCCATACCGGCTTTTATTGCAGTTTTCAATTTCTCACTCTCTTTTTCAAACTTATCTTTGCCAGAGGAAACAGCACTTCCCGCTTTATCTTTTGCTTCGCTCAAAATTTTTTCTGCTTCGCTCAAAAGGGTATTTACTTTTTCTTTAGTTTCTGCCACTAATTTTTCGGATTTTTTTTTACCTTCGTTAATCAATTGCGAAGCTTTTTCTTTTGCATTTGCAAGATATTCTTCGGTATCATCCATAAACTCTTGCGATTTGATCTTTAAATCTTCTCGCAGCTCCTTGCCCGATTTAGGAGCAAATAAAAGCGCAATTATTGACCCAACTGCAGCGCCTGTTAGAAATCCAATGAGTAATCCTTTACCCATTCCATTATCTTCATGATGCATATCAAACCTCCATCAGTTTTATTTGAAGTGTTACCAAAATAAGCACAGTGTGTTCTAAAATCAAGGATAGAAAGGTCTGTAAGAAATTTAGATGTGAACGAGCGTTAACGTTGTGAACTGATTTATTAAGCTACTATATTTAAAGAGAGACTCGATGAATCGAGTCTCTACATCAAAAAAAAATTACATATTCATTATTATAGCGCGGGCAAAATCTGAACAGCCGATTTCAGTTGCGTCTTTCATCAAGCGGGCAAAATCATATGTAACGGTTTTGGATTTAATTGTTCTGCCCGTTGCTTTCTCTATCAATCGAGCTGCTTTTGTCCAGCCGAGATATTCTAACATCATTACACCAGATAAAATAACCGAACCAGGATTAATTTTATCGAGCCCGGCATATTTAGGAGCAGTGCCATGTGTAGCTTCAAATACAGCGAAGTGATAACTCATATTAGCGCCGGGCGCTATTCCCAATCCGCCAACTTGAGCTGCGCAAGCGTCCGAAAGGTAATCGCCGTTCAGATTTGGTGTTGCAAGAATATCATATTCATTTGGTCGTAAAAGAACTTGCTGAAACATGCTGTCTGCAATTCTATCTTTGATAATTATTTTCCCTTCCGGCGCTTTGCCATCATATTTTTTCCAAAGTTCATCTTCGCTGATTGTTACATTGCCAAAATATTTTTTAGCGGTTTGATATCCCCATTCTTTAAAAGAACCTTCGGTGAATTTCATAATGTTACCTTTATGAACCAGCGTTACGCTTTTGCGATTATTCACGATTGCATATTCAATTGCTTTTTTCACAAGCCGCTCTGTTCCGAATTTGCTGATCGGTTTTATTCCTATTCCCGATTCCAGCCGTATCTGCTTATCAAATTTTTTGTTGATGTATTTGATCAGATCAGTAGCTTTTTTCGACTCGGCTTTAAATTCGATTCCAGCGTAAACATCTTCTGTATTTTCGCGAAAGATAACAACATCTAAATCTTGCGGGCGTTTCATAGGGCTTGGCGTTCCATTGTAATATTTAACAGGACGAACACAAGCAAACAAATCTAGCTCCTGCCTTAGCGTAACATTAAGACTTCTGATTCCACCGCCAACAGGAGTAGTAAGAGGTCCTTTAATTGCAACAATATATTCTTTGATTGCATCAAGAGTTTCTTTTGGAAGCCACTGATTCTTACCATAAGTTTTGACTGCTTTTTCACCAGCATAAATCTCCATCCAACTTATCTTTTTCTTTCCTTTATATGCTTTTTCAACTGCGGCGTCTAAAACCATTTTAGATGCGAACCAAATGTCTTGTCCAGTTCCATCACCTTCAATGAAAGGAAGAATTGGATTATCTGGAACTGATAATTTTCCATCTTGAATAGTGATTTTTTCTCCATTACTTGGTACAACAATTTTCTTGAATTTAGCCATGCTAACTCCGTTTTAATTCATTCAATTGATTTATTGAAACTCCTGAAAAATTAAAAACTTTTTGAGCAATAGAGTTGTAAGAGAGTAAAC
>DYHW01000004.1 GCA_020723965.1 Melioribacter sp.
CCGTTTCCGTTTTTTCGTTTGCTTAATCTCCTATTTTAGTTTTCCATGATAAATTATATTGTAACCGGTTTTGTCATCAAATGCGTGCAAGAATATATCTTTCTCTAAAACCAGCATAGATGAGCCGAAAGTAATGTTTGAAGTAAACTTTAATAAGTATTGCAAATCGGTTCCATTATAATGTAATAACCCGTCTTGCATTCTAATAAAGAAATCGTTTTTATTTCTACCCCATGTTTGTCCGCCAAAATTGGGTAAATTTATTTCAAGAAAATCATTGAGCTTTCCGTCAATATATCTGTAAATCTTTTTGCCCTTACCTACATATAAATAACCATCTATATCGTTCATTGCCAAATTGTTCCCTGCAGTTTGATCATTAATAATAGTTTTTATGTCTTTTCCATCATATTCTAAAAGTCTCGTTGTATCCATTATTTCTTTATTATCTATATAGGCAAGGAAATAGTATCTATCATTTTTTGTACTATACCTTGCCAAGAAAATATTGCCATAATTCTTCAATGCCCGGTTTAATTGCCAACTATTACCATTATATTTATAAATCAGCCCGTCTCTATTGAATGGGATACCTTTTCCTCCCCCAGCATAAATTTCATTGTCATTCTTGCCGGCCATGGAAAAGAAAAGAACATCTTTTTCTTCATACTTGAATTGCGGCGATGAAGTGAATGTATTATTCTTATAATTCCAGATTCGACCATCTTTAGTACTAATCCATAAATTATTATCCGTTCCCCAAAGGGAAGAAGTATTTCCAATGGGTGTTCTTGTTTCTCTATACCATTTTGTACCGTCATATCTGTAGATATTTTCTAATGCAGAACCGACACCGCTTACCATCCAAACATCATTTACTGTTTTTCCCCATATTGAATTAAAGTAAACGTAGTATGCTTTTATTGTATCAGCTTGCCATGTGTAGTCTCTGCTTCCGGGTTTATAATTTGGTTCAGGTTCAACTCCGCTTTCACTGCAAGAAATAAATTGAATAAAAAGAATGGGTATGATAAGTAGTAGTTTGTAGAGGTTCACTGCGCCCCCTGTTAATGAAATTTTTTCTGGTATGTTAATAGGTCAAATTTCTTTTTTACTGACCGGTTATTTTTCTAAAAACAATGTAATGATTTTTTCAAAAAACAAATTTAAAATGATCGAGCAAACAAAAAGCCGCAGTCCGTTTTAGAACTGCGGCTTTTAAATTCTTGAATGGTGTAAATATTATTTAACTTCAAATGTGGAATCCGGAACGCCTGAGTTTACTTCTACAGAAGACGCTTTTAATTCAATAGCTCCCATCGGTGTGCTTTGCACTAATTTATGCGCAATTTTTACGCCTTTAACTTCTTTGTAATCATCAAAATCAATAGTTGATGTAAAACTGCCTTGCGGTGTATCTGATGTTGTAACTTGGCGCACAAGCAGTTCGCTTTGAACATCATAATAGTTAATAGATTTTCTGCCTGAGGCGGCAGTTAGAGTAACTTTATAAGCGTCTTTGTTGTTAATTGTTTCCATTCCGCTTAATTCTGTTTTAATGCCAAGCTCATCGTATTTCAAAAATGCGTTGATAGCAGCTTCAATTTTTATTGCTTCAAGCTGAGCGCCTGTTAATTCCTGCTCCTGCCCCATAGCGCTGGTTTTTCCTTTAATTCCGTCAAAAATTGTTTTCTGCTGACCAACTCCAAAATCTACAAGTTGATAAAATTTATTAGGGGCTTTTCTTATCATGGTTATTGTGATGTTCATCCCTTGCATTGAGCCGGCCAACTTTACCGTTTGATCGATTACTTTTAGTAAATTTTCTTTTCCGCCAAGCGCCTGAACATATTTATCTATTACAATCTCTGCGGTTAAACCAGCCGGAACTTTCTTAACATTAGGGTCATACTTTTCACCAAAAGGATCGTAATAATCAATTTTTCCGCCTAAGCTGAACTTTGTTAAATTCTTTGCAACTTCTTCGCCATTTCCCACTACAAGAACATAAGCATTATTTGGTTTAATATATTTTTTAGCTGTTTCTTGAACATCGTCTGCGGTTATTGCGCTAAGATTCCTCAAATAATTTTTATAATAATCTTTTGGAAGGCTATATCTTGCCGTGTTAATTGCGAAGCGCGCAACTGTTTCGGGCATTTCGAGACTGCGTATAAAATTTCCGGTCAAATAATTTTTAGCTTTATCTAGCTCTGCTTCGTCCGCTTTTTCATTTCTAATTTTTTTCATTTCGTTAAAAATTTCTGTAATTGCGCTGTCTGTAACACTGTTTCTTACTTGCGTGAATGCTCCGAAACTTCCTATTAGCTGGTCGGGATTTATGTTAGAGTAAGCGCCGTAAGTATATGCTTTTGATTCGCGTAAGTTCATAAACAATCTTCCCGTAGCGCTTCCGCCAAGTATTAAATTAGTTACGCTTGCTTTAAGTGCGTCTTGGCTTCCTATTTGCAACTCAAGCGGATAGCAGACAGCAATAACAGATTGCACAGAATTTGCGCGGTCTACCAAAGCTGCTTTATTTACAACAGGGGCTTTCGGAGTTTGATAAACATTTTTCGGCACATCTTTCTTTTCCCATTTGCCAAGATATTTTTCAACCAGCGCCTTCGCTTTTGATTTATTGATATCGCCGACAACCGCTAAATAAGCAACATTCGGTTTGAAATAAGTTTCGTAATATTTTTTGCATTGATCGAGAGTAAATAATTTAACGGTTTCGTCTGTTTCTGGTTCGCCGTAAGGGTGATCTTTGCCGTACATCAATACAGCTTGAACTCTTTGAGCAATAGCATTTGGATCATCCTTTGTTGTAGCTAATCCGGATAATGTTTGTTTTTTTATTCTGTCCAATTCCTCTTGCTTAAAATCGGAATTGAGAATAATATCAGACATAATTTCGAGAAGTTTATCCTTATGTTTTTCTAGGCCGGAAGCTGTAATACTTGTTGGCGAAGTAGAAAGAGCAGCGCCGAGAAAATCAATTTCTTGATCCAGCTTTTCTTTGTTACGACTTTTAGTTCCAGTGCGTAATAATTGTCCCGCTGCATTAACATATCCAGCTTCTTTCCCCTCAAGAACGGGGTCTATATCAAGAACTAAACTAAAAGTAACTCTTGGCAGTTTTCGGTTTTCTACCACAAAAACTTTTAATCCGTTCTTAAGAACAAAAGATTCTGCCTCGCCAATTTTAACTTCGGGCGCTGCACTGGCTTGCGGTCGTTTGCTTCTATCCAACTGCGCAAATGACGCGGCAGATACGAATAAAATCAAAAATAATATCAAAGCTTTTTTCATTTTGTACTCCGTTATGTTTTCAATTCTTATTTGTAATTCTGTGCTTGTTACGAAATCTATTGAGAGATTGTTTCAAAAGTGTTTTCTAAGATAATATTTTCTTTCTCTGTGTCTTGATCGTGATTCTGTTCATGCTCATTCACTTCTCACTCTTTCTCCCCACAATTCTTCTTTCAATTCTTCATCAATTTCTTTGCAGTGATTTTTTTTGCTTGCTTTCAAATATTTTACCACAGAGACACGAAGATTTTTGAAACGACCATGTGGCAGCTATACATTTATTATTTATTTTTTCTCTGCTGATTTAGGCAAATAATAAAGCACAACTCTGTTTTCTTTAGTTAAATATTTATTAGCAACTCGTTTAATATCTTCTTTAGTTGCTTTCATGTAACGCTGCAATTCTGTGTTGATCAAATTAGCATCGCCAAAATAAACAAAGTAATTAGCCAAACTTTCTGCAATACCGCGCACGGTGGAATTCCGCGCTACAAATTGGCCTTCAATTTGGTTTCTAAGTTTTTGAAATTCGATTTCGCTAATCAGCTCATTTTTTACTTTTTCTATTTCTGCTTCAAAAGAACTTTCTAAATCTTCCGGCTTAACGCCCATATTTGCCAGTCCGTAAACAATAAATAATCCCGGGTCTTCTAAAGCAAAAGGCATAGAAATAACTGCCAAAGCTTTTTGCTGCTTGTCTTTTATTTCTTTTTGAAACCGGGCGCTTTCTCCTCCGGATAATAATTGAGTCAGCAGATTCAAAGCGTAATAATCGGGAGTTCCCTGTGCAGGAATATGATATCCTTGAACAACTAAAGGAAGTTGAACATTATCGTAAACTATATCTCTTACTTCGGCAGTTTTTGCCGGCTCTATTTCTTTTGGTCTAACTATTTCAAAAGCCCCTTTGGGAATTTCGCCAAAATATTTTTTTACTAGCTCTTTTGTTTGGGCAATATCAATATCGCCAGCAATCGATAACGTCGCATTTTGAGGAACATAATACATTTTGTAGAAAGCGATAAATTCATCTAAAGTTGCTTGATCGATATATTGTGCGCTTCCAATAGGCACCCATCTGTAAGGATGAACTTTATAAGCGTTGCTAAAAATTTTTTCGCCTACAGTTCCGTATGGTCTATTATCGAGACTTTGCTTTCTTTCTTCTTTAACAACTTTACGCTGAGTTTCAACGCCAATGCTGTCTATTTTTAGATGAAGCATTCTTTCTGATTCCATATATAACCCAAGCTCTAGTTGGTTTGATGGAAGAACTTGATAGTAAAAAGTTCTATCGAAAGAGGTATTTGCATTTAATTGTCCTCCGGCGCCTTCGATAATCTTAAAATATTCTCCGCGCCTAATGTTTGGCGAGCCCTCAAACATTAAGTGCTCGAAGAAATGTGCAAAACCTGTTCTTTCTGGGTCTTCGTTTTTACTTCCAACATGATAGAGAACCGATACAGCAACAATCGGGGTTGAATTATCTTTGTGTAAAATAACGTTTAATCCATTATCTAATTTGTACTGCTCAAAAGCAATCTTCTTTGTTTGAGCATCCACATATACAAACGAAAATAGAATAAGAAAAGAAACAAATATACGTTTCATTCAGCTTCTCCTTTTTTGAAATTGATTATTTGCTTATTATAATTTACTTGTAATAATATTGGTAAAAAATATTTTGTTTGCGAATAATTTGACGTTTTTAATTTTCATTAGTTAGCGGTTGCCCCCTTATTATTTAATAATTCGTTCCATGCAAGTATAATTTTATTAGTAAATTTAGTCTGCAATAAAACGGAAAAGAAGATGTCGGAAAATAAAAAAATAACTATTGCGCGCGGCGACGGTATTGGTCCGGAAATTATGGATTCGGTATTACATATCCTCGAAGCCGGCGGCGCTAAAATTGAAGTTGAAGAGATCGATATTGGCGAAAAAGTTTACTTAAAAGGAATTGATACGGGACTCTCTCCCGATGCGTGGGATTCGCTAAGACGCACAAAAATATTTTTGAAAGCCCCTATTACAACACCGCGCGGCAGCGGCTACAAAAGTTTAAATGTTACTACTCGAACGGCTTTCGGGTTGTTCGCTAATGTTCGCCCGGCTCAATCTTACCGTCCTTTTATCCGAACAAAACACCCAGATATGAATGTAGTTATAATCCGAGAAAACGAAGAAGATGTTTATACCGGAATTGAACACCGCCAAACAGAACAAGTTTATCAATGCTTAAAATTAGTAAGCAGACCGGGCACAGAAAAGATAGTTCGATATGCTTTTGAATACGCTCTCGTTCATGGACGTAAAAAAGTTACATGCTTTGTAAAAGATAATATAATGAAATTTACCGACGGTTTGTTCCTTCAGGTTTTTAACGAGATCGCAAAAGAATACCAAGATATACAAGCTGACAACTGGATAATTGATATCGGCGCGGCAAAACTTGCCGATACTCCCGAAAACTTTGACGTTATAGTAATGCCAAATCTTTATGGCGATATTCTTTCTGATATAGCCGCTCAAATTGCTGGTTCGGTTGGACTAGCCGGCTCTGCAAATATTGGCGAGCATCTTGCAATGTTCGAAGCAATTCACGGCTCTGCGCCCGATATCGCCGGTAAAAATCTCGCAAATCCATCTGGACTTCTTCTTTCTGCCGTTATGATGCTCGTCCACATTCAGCAACCTGAAGCTGCAACACTAATTCATAATGCATGGCTTAGAACTATTGAGTCCGGCATACACACGGCAGATATTTTTGAACAGGGAATAAGCAGCGTTAGGGTTGGCACAAAAGAATTTACCGATGCGGTGATAAGTAAGATTGGGATGAAGCCGCATGAATTAAAAGCCGCTCAATACAAATATGGTAAAGGAATTAAACTGAATAAAGCCGTCAGAGTTCATGTGCCAAAAAAACTTGCTGGCGTTGATATATTTATCGATTGGGATGGAACCGATCCGAATGAACTTGGAAAAAAGATCGAAACAATTTCAACAGAACAGTTGAAACTGCAAGCCATTACGAACCGCGGAATCAAAGTTTATCCAGAAGGGCTGCCAGAATCTTTTTGCACGGACCACTGGCGCTGCAGATTTGGAAGCGCTGACTGGCGGGAAGTTGATCATGAACAAATCATTGCGCTTCTAAAAAAATTTTCAGGCGCCGGGTTCGATTTCATCAAGACCGAGAACCTTTATACATTCAACGGCACAATTGGATTTTCAGAAGTGGGCGCTTAACTTTTCCGAGAAGTCATTCTGTGACACTGAACCCAAAACAAAAATAGAGAATTGGACTCCAGCTTCTATTGGAATGACATTGTAGAAAAATTTATCTCAACTTCTCCAAAAGATAATTCAATAATCCGCTTATTGAAATACGAATCTGCTCCATCGAATCTCTCTCGCGGATTGTAACTGTTTGGTCTTCTAAAGTTTGTGTATCAACAGTTATGCAAAATGGTGTTCCAGCTTCATCCATTCTTCTGTAACGTCTTCCGATTGCCCCTTTATCATCATAAAATATTCTTAAGAAGGGACGCAGGTCCGCTTCAATTTTTCGTGCTATCTCCGGCATTCCATCTTTATTTACCAGCGGAAGTATCGCAGCTTTTATCGGCGCTAATTTAGGGTGGAATCTTAAAACGCTTCTTTGCTCTCCGCGAACTTCTTCTTCGTAATAAGCATCAATCAAAAATGCCATGAATGAGCGGCTTGCCCCCGCAGATGTTTCGATTATGAACGGAATGAATTTCTCTTTCGATTCTTCATCAAAATATTTTTGTGACTTGCCGGAGAATTGTTCGTGTCTGCCCAAATCAAAATCTGTTCTGTTGTGGATGCCTTCGATTTCTCCCCATCCAAATGGAAATTCGTATTCAATATCTGTCGCCTCTTTTGCATAGTGAGCAAGTTTGTCTTTCGGGTGGTCATGAAACCGTAATTTAGTTGCGGTCATTCCCAATGATTTGAACCAGTCAATTCTTTTTTCTTTCCATTCATCGTAATGCTGTTTATCTGTTCCAGGTTTGCAGAAGTATTGCATTTCCATCTGCTCGAATTCGCGCGTGCGGAATAGGAAATTTTTTGTGTTGATTTCGTTACGGAACGCTTTGCCGATCTGCGCTATTCCAAACGGAAGTTTTTGCCGGCTCGAATTTATTACATTCAAAAAGTTTACGAAAATTCCTTGCGCGGTTTCCGGTCGAAGATAAATTACATTGCTTGCATCATCAACCGGCCCGAGAAAAGTTTTAAACATCAAATTAAATTTGCGCGGTTGTGTGAATGTGCCTTTGTTGCCGCAATTCGGGCATGAAATTATTTCTAAAAGTCTTTGTGCGCTGTTGTCATTTTCGAGAAGAGCTGAAAACTTATCATCAACAGAACCATCAGCCAGAAATAATGATGCATCAAGTTCTTTTAACGCTTTCTCTTTATTCTTTTCGCTTATAAGTTCGGTTAACGTATCAACACGGAATCTTGCTTTACATTGTTTGCAGTCGATCATTGGATCGGTAAAATTTTCAACGTGACCGCTGGCTTCCCACACTCGCGGATGCATTAGAATGGATGCGTCCAATCCTTCAATATCTTCGCGGTAAGTCATCGCTTTCCACCATTCTTCTTTAATATTTTTCAACAACTCGACTCCGAGCGGTCCGTAATCCCAGCAGCCGTTTAATCCACCATATATTTCAGATGATTGAAAAACAAATCCTCTCCGTTTTGCAAGCGAGACAATCTTTTCAACAGTTTCATTCTGGTTCTTTGCGATGGCATACCTCAATTTTTTTTGCGCAAATATAGCAAAAGACAATAGAAGATAGAAGACGGAAGAGAGAGTATAATAATTCTTTTGTAATAGCTTTTTAAAAATGTCATAGCTACAACTTAAAGAGAAACGTCTGTATAACAGTATTTTTTTTAAAGAGGGTTTCTGCAGCTGTTCTGTCTCTATTTTTTAATTGATGTTTGTATCTTAACTTTACAGCAGCAAAAATACTCGGATGATAAACAAGGAAAAACATGTCGGAAGTTAAAAACTCTTTTATGATTATTGACGGATCAAAGCTGATTATTGAATCGCTTGTTAGAAGCGGCGTTGAAGCTTATGTTAGTTACCCGATCACCCCGGCAAATTGGCTGAACGAATATGCAACTCAAAGATTTCCCTATTCTACATTTGCGCCGGATGAAATCACTGTTCTGCAATGGGCAAGCGGTCTTTCTGCCGCTGGAATAATTACTGCAACCTCAACCTCGTTTCCCGGCTTTGCGTTAATGTTAGAAACCGTAAACATGGCTTTTATGATGGAGCTTCCTTTGATTATTGTGCTTGCTCAGCGAATGGGACCAAGCACTGGCTCGGCTACCGTTGGCGCACAAGGAGATTTAATGCTTTTAAACGGCTGCATTTCTGGCGGGTATAATATTCCCGTTTTTTCTATTTCTAATTTAATCGACTGCTGGAACATAACTTCAAAAGCTGTAGAAGCCGCTGTAAAACTGAGAACGCCGGTTGTGCTGCTTACATCAAAAGAAATGATAATGACCACAAGAAGTCTCGACACATCAGCTCTACCTAAGTTAGAAGCTGCAGAATTAGAACTATACAAAGGAAATGGGCGCTATCTATCTTATGAAGCCGGTGAAAATTTGGCGCCACCATTTTTGCCTGTAACCAATAATCAATTTCAAGTTCGGATAAACTCATCAACGCATGATGCTGCCGGAACAATTCGTAAAGCATCAAAAGACGCGCTTGCAAACACATTGCGTCTTCATAAAAAAATACAAAATAGAATTTCCGAATTTTTATTCTATGAAATGGACGAACAACCCGATAACAAAAAAGAAATTTTGATTGTTACTTATGATATTACATCCGAAGCGGTAAGAGACGCAGCAGCCGAATTACGAAGCAGCGGTGTTTCTGTTTCGGCTCTTTACGTCAAAACTATTCTCCCTGTTCACAAAAAGATAATCGAAATTATTGAACGATACAGATTTGTTCTCTTTGCCGAAGAAAATGCAACGGGCTTGCTGGCAAAAATTATTTATGGCGAAAGATTAAACGAAAGAGTAAAACGAATAAATAAAATCGGGTTGATGATTACTCCTCAAGAAATAATTAAGGAAGCGAAAGAATGTCAACAAATTTCCTGTTAAGCAAAGAAACGCCCTATTGTCCAGGCTGCGGGCATCAAACAGCAACTCTTAGTTTAGCGAACGTATTAGAAAAATTAAATTACGATCCGCTCGATGTAATAGTTGTTAGCGATATTGGTTGCTGCGGATTGATAGACCCGACGCTCGCATGTCATACTGTGCATGGATTACACGGCAGGGCGACTGCTTTGGCTGCTGGAATTTCGCTGGCTATTGAAGATAAAAAGAAAAAAGTAATCGCTATTCAGGGAGACGGCGGCGCTACAATAGGGATTGCGCATCTAATGGAAGCGGCGCGCAGAAATATAAACCTAACTCTCATAATTCTTAACAATATGATCTACGGAATGACTGGCGGACAGTTAAGCGGATTATCACATAATAAATTTAGATCGGAAAAACTACAGTTTGATGAAAATGAAGAGCCCTTCGACATAACAGAACTTTCAACAAAAGCCGGCGCTTCGTACGCCTCTAGGATCATTGGCAAAGGAGATTTTTCAGATAAATTAGCAGAAGCAATTAAGCATGATGGATTTTCTGTTGTTGAAGTTCTTGAAGTTTGCCCCTCGTACGGCGTAAAAAAATATAGCGAAATTGAAAATTACGGTTACACAGAAAAAAAATTTATAACCCGTAGAGAACCGTATTACTTAAAAAGAAAAATTAAAAAAACTCTCTTTGATGAATCCGAAATTGTTTTTCCGGAATTTTCTTCCAACATAGAAAATAAATTAAAAATTATTATTGCCGGCTCCGCCGGGGAAGGTGTTCAAACTTCTGCCGACCTGCTTGCCAAGGCGAGTTTGTATGCCGGTCTTCATGTAACTAAGAAGGGGGATTATCCTATAACTGTCGGCTCTGGCTTTTCGATTGCAGAAGTTATTCTTTCAAAATTTCCTATAAATTTCACAGGTATTCACAAACCGGATGTTTTAATTATTACCTCTTTAGATGGTTTGAATATGGTAAGAGATAAGATTGGGGCGGATATGCTGGTTATTATTGATAAAAGCATAAGCGCGCTTGTAGAAAAAGAACGGATCGAATTTGATTTCAGATTAACTGCGGGCAAAAAGGGAGCAACTATTGGGGCTATTGCTTTTTGGCTGATACAAAGCAAAATATTTTCGATAGATGCTTTGATTAAAGCTGCGGGTGAAAGTAAACATGGCAAAAAAGTAATTGATTCTATTTTGAAAATCCGCAATTCTTTTTCAAAAGAATTGATCTATTGATTGGAAGAACTGCTTCTTGTGTTCTGAAAAATTATTAGTAGTTAAGTAGAGCTGCAATATATAGTGTCTCTACAATTATAGGTTAATACTTTTGCGGTTTATGTGTGAAGATTTTTTTGTTGGCGCATTTATTTTATTTCATTTTCTGTTGATGCAACTGCAACTGCAACTGCGGCATCGCCTGTAACGTTAACAACGGTTCTGCACATATCCAAAATTCTATCAACGCCTAGTATCAATGCAATTCCCTCTTCGGGTATTCCAACCGATTTCAAAATTATAACGAGCATAATTATTCCAACGCCCGGAACCGGCGCTGTTCCTATTGACGCTAACACTGCGGTAAAGATAATTGTGAGCTGCTGAACTAATGTTAGTTCAATTCCAAAAACCTGCGCTATGAAAACCGCCGCGACTCCCTGATAGAGCGCTGTTCCGTCCATGTTAATCGTTGCGCCCAGCGGAAGAACAAAACTTGTAATGCTTTTAGATACACCAAGATTTTCTTCACACGCTTCCATATTAACAGGAAGCGTTGCTGCGCTCGAACTTGTTGTGAATGCTACAATCTGCGTTTTGCGAATTCCTTTAAAGAAATTGCGCAACCGTACTTTTGAAAAGCTCTTTACTATCAAAGAATAGGTCAAAACAGCGTGTATTATCAACCCAAAAAGAACAGTTAACGCATACCAGAAGAGTGTTTGAAGAATATTAAAGCCAAACTCTGCCACCGTTGCAGAGATAAGCGCGAATACTCCTATTGGGGCAATCAACATTACAACATCAACTGCTTTAATCATTACTTCGCTTACACCGTCAAAGAAATTTATCACGGGCGCTGCTTTTTCTTTTTTCAAAAGAGTAAGAAGCATTCCCGCAAAAACTGCAAAGAAAACAATCTGAAGCATCTCGGCGGCTGTCAAAGCTGTAAAAATATTTCTCGGAACTACGTTTACAAAAAAATGAGTCAAATCAAAACCCAAATCTGTTTGTATGCGCTGCGCCAAATCTCCTTGATAAACCGAAAGAAGCCGTTCTTTTGTTTCTATGCTCATCATTGTGCCGGGCTGAATTACATTAGCAAGAATTAACCCGATCGATATTGCAAATACGGTGGTTGACAAATAAAATAAAAGAGTTTTACTGCCGATCCGCGCAAACTTTTTAATATCGCCCAAACTTGCCGCGCCTACAATTAACGATGCAAGCACAAGCGGCACGGCTATCATTGTCAAAAGGCGAATAAAAATATCGCCTAGCCATTTAATTTGCGTTGCGATAGTTCTCTCTTTAGCTATCGATATAACTTCCGAAAGAACGATCTTTTCTCTGAAAACTTTTTGTTCAACATCATATGCTTTATAGAAAACAAGCTGATACTTTCTTTTATCTGATGAATATTTTTTTGATTGACTTATAACTTCAAGCTGTTGATCGCTTCCAAAACTTACTGTGTCTTGCCTTTCGCCTAAAGTTATGAAAGAACTCTTTTCCCAATTTTTTATTGCAACTGTTCTTGTCTCTTTTTCCTTTTCTTTAACTTTAATTTCTACGTAGCGATTATCAACATTGAAAACAGCGCCGAAAATTGCACCAAGAATAAGAGCAATTAAAATTTGATTGTGCAGCTTGGGCAATTTAAGCTTCATTTGTGTTCTATACTATTTTTGCGAATGGTTCGATATACTATAACAAGAAGAGTAATGACGGTTAGCGGAATTACAAAAAGCAGCATAGCATCACTGAAGAATGGCAGAAGCTCGTGTTGTGTTGATGCAAAAAATAGATATGCTGTATAAACAGTGTAATAAAAAAAGAAGAGCGCTCCCTCCCATCTACTTATTAAGTTGCCTGTAAAAAAGATTGGAAGAGATGCAATTGCAACTGCTATCATAACAGGAATATCAAAATTGATTGCAGCTTGTGAAATTTTAATTCCGCCTGGTGAAACCAAACTTGTTAAACCGAGAATGCTAAGTATGTTAAAGATATTGCTGCCAACAATGTTTCCAACGGCAATATCCCGTTCTCCGCGGAGAGTTGCAATAACAGATGTAAAGACTTCCGGCAGCGAAGTGCCCACCGAAACAATTGTTAAACCGATAACTAACTGACTAACGCCCAGACTTTTAGCAATTTGAACTGAGGCATCTAACATAAAATTAGAGCCAAAAATTAGCATTGCTAATCCTGCCACTATCAATACGGTATTTATTAAATAACTTTTTCTCGATCCGTTTTTATAAGAAAACTCTTTTGAATATTCTTCTTCAATTGCTTTTGATTCTTTCCTGCTTTGCACAATTAAAAATGTTGTATAACCGATAAGCAATAGAAATAAGATTCCTCCCTCTATATTGCTTATTGCGCCGTTCATCCCGAATATAAAAACTAAAAATGAAACAGCGATCATAATCGGCACATCAAGTTTTACAAGCTGCTGCGCTACTACTAATGGGGCTATCATTGCCGCAAGCCCGAGTATAAACAATACATTAAAAATGTTGCTTCCAACAACATTACCAAGGGCTATATCGGGCTGCCCTGCAAATGACGATTTCATGCTTACCGCTAGCTCTGGGGAACTGGTGCCGAATGCAACAACAGTTAACCCTACAACAAGCGGCGAAATTCCAATTGATATGGCTAAGCGGGATGCGCCTTTAACCAATGCTTCGGCGCCTATTATCAGCAGCGCCAGTCCGCCGATAAATAAGAGGAGGGTAAGAAACGTCATGCGCTATACTCCTTGCTTTTATCTATGTTCTAAATTCATAAAAATGAGTAAGGAAATAAAAATAACTGGTTCAAGATACAATAAATTTTTAAAACTGCTTCTTCGGTAAATAATTTTCGTTAATAAAAAACAAAAGCGGTATAAACAAATTCATAAGTGAAAATAGTATGCCGGTATAATAAGCTGCGCTTGTATTTTCCGCTTTTAATCGATCTATGGTTTTTGATTTGATTGGAAACACTCCCCGAATATCAACCCGATAAGATTTTCGGATTTCCGCGTTCTAAATTCTTTAGCTATTTTTGTTGCCTCAATTCATAGTAACTTGTATTTATGAAAATAGCATTTCTAGCAAGCGAAGTTTTTCCATACGCAAAAACAGGTGGACTTGGCGACGTAGCCGGCACATTACCTAAGTGGCTTGAAGAGTTGGGGCACGAAGTAAAAGTTTTTTTGCCTAAGTACAATACTTTTGGCGAAGTTGAGCACAACTTACATTATCTATGGAATATAAAAGAAATTCCTGTCCGCGTTGCCGGGCGGGTTTGTTCTGTTCATCTTCATACGGCTAAACTTCCAAATTCTAATGTTGATGTTTACTTTATCGATTGTCCCCAATATTTTCACCGCTTCCGTCTTTATACAAGCGATCCGGATGAAGATGAACGCTTTATACTTTTTATGAAGGGAACCATTGAAGCGCTGCAACACTTACAATGGTCGCCCGATATAATTCACTGCAACGACTGGCAAACCGGGCTTATTCCTCTTCTTATTAAAGAAAATTACGGCTGGGATAGATTGTTTGAAAACTGCGCAACCGTTTTCACAATTCATAACATTGCTTATCAAGGTATATTTGCAAAAGAAGCTTTTAGCAAAGCAGAAATTAAACAGGAACATTATTTACACGGCGGAATTGGTGAATTTTTTGGCAATGTAAATTTTTTAAAAACTGCTATTTATTCCGCCGATATTATAAACACCGTAAGCGATACTTATGCGCGCGAACTTTTAACCGATGAATTCGGCGGGGGGATGCAGCATTTCCTCTCCGAGCGCAAAGATTCTTTTTTCGGAATACTGAACGGAATTGACTATTCTGTTTGGAATCCTGAAACAGATGTTTTTCTTCCTTACAATTATTCCTCAAGCGATCTATCAGGAAAACTTCTCAATAAAAAATTTCTTGTTGAACACATAAATTTTCCTTTTAATGAATCTATTCCACTTATAGGGATTGTTACCCGTATTGTAGACCAAAAGGGGTTCGATATTATTGCTGCCGGAATCGATCAATTGATAGAACTTCCGGCGCAATGGGCAGTTCTTGGAAGCGGCGAGCAGCGTTACGAAGATCTGCTCAAAGGCATTAGCGTTAAGTTTCCACAGAAAATTTATTTTTATAAAGGATACAATAATGAGTTTGCTCATTTAATAGAAGCTGCTGCCGATATTTTTTTAATGCCCTCTAAGTTTGAACCCTGCGGGTTAAACCAGCTCTATTCGCTTAAATACGGAACCGTTCCGGTAGTTCGTAAAACAGGCGGACTGGCGGACACTGTTCAAGATTGGCATGAGTCTCTTGCCAAAGGAGATGAAACTGGTACCGGATTTTCTTTCGCCGACTATTCATCCCACGCTCTTGTTAATACGCTTCAACGCGCTATAAATAGTTTTTACAACAAAACCGCTTGGCGCAAGATTCAGCTAAACGGAATGAATAAAGATTTTTCGTGGAAAAGATCGGCGGAAAAATATGTTGCCCTTTATGAAAAAGCCTTAAAGAAACGCCGTAGTTGATCTCCCTTTAATTTTTAATGCGCTTTTTCTGTTTCTTTATATCAACTGTTTTGTTAAACCAATTTGTCTCCTTCTTTGTTTTATCTATGTTGAAAAAATATTAGAGAAAATTTTTATGAAATCATTTCAGTATTTGACTTTCTTTGGCGTTGTGTTTGCCATATACGGACTTATAAATTTCTATATAATCAGAAGAGGGCTTTCGGTTGTTCCGCAAGAGCAAAAAGCGATTTATTTAGCAGCCGCAATTTTTGTTGCGCTTGCTTATTTAGCAGGAAGATTTCTTGAACGAACATGGGCTTCTCCGGTTAGTGATTTGCTGATCTGGGTCGGTTCATTTTGGATTGCGTTTATGCTTTATTTTTTCCTTTGCTTAATCATAGTAGATCTTTTTAGACTCGTAAACGCTATTATTCCTTTTTTTCCCTCCGTCATCACCAATAATATAGCTCACTCAAAACAGTTTGTTGCGTTAGTTGTTTTGATAATGGCATTTGTTTCAGTTGCCGGAGGGTTTATCAATACAACCATGATCGCCACAAGAAAATACGCCATTGGCATAAACAAAAGCGCGGGCGGCATTAAATCGCTTAATATTGCAGTGGCTTCGGATATTCATCTTGGCTCTATAAATGGTCCGCGGTTTCTAAGTAAAGTTGTTGATAAAATTAACAAACTAAACCCGGACATAATTCTTTTGCCAGGAGATATACTTGACGAAAATATTGCGCCTCTGCTTCGGAACGGCGCTGGAGAAGAATTAAAAAAGCTAAAAGCAAAATATGGCGTTTATGCCGTAACCGGCAACCACGAATTTATTGGGGGCATTGATCAATCGGCAAAGTTTTTAACTGATCATGGCGTTAATTTAATTCGCGATAGTGTAATTTTGATTGAGAATAGTTTTTATCTCGCAGGCAGAGACGATAGAACAATTAGTAGATTCACGCTTGCGCGCAGAAAAGAACTGCCCCAAATTATAAAAGGGATCGATAAATCATTGCCGATAATAATGATGGACCATCAACCATACGGATTAAACGAAGCATTTGAAAACGGAATTGATCTTCAACTTTCCGGTCATACACATAACGGACAGCTTTGGCCGCTCAATTACATTATCGAAAAGATTTACGAGCTTGCTTGGGGTTACAAAAGAATTGGAAATACACATTACTATGTATCTTGCGGCGTCGGGCTTTGGGGCCCGCCTATAAGAACTGGCAGCAGACCTGAAGTGGTAAATATCAAATTAAATTTTATAGGGAAATAATTTTTTTCTCTTTATTATGCTTTTTTAGCGCTTTAACCGTTGCTATTATGTTTTCGGCTATTCTTTTTTCTATTTCAAAAAAATGTTTCGCCCTTCTTGCTGGCAATGCAATAATCAAAAGAAAATTTGGAAATAGAATTAAAAATAAAAAGACAATTAGAATATTAAAGAAGAACGATTGCGCATCTGCTTCGAGCTTCTGCAGTAATAGTCCGGAAAAGAGAGCGGCTAAAGTTGACGATAAAGCGCAAACGACCAAGTCTATAATTGTTTTTCTTCTTTCCTCGTTTATCATTTTAATAAAATCATTTTTTTTGTTTGAGAAAAATTTCCCGCGCGCAATGTGTAGAAATAAACGCCGCTTGGTAATTGATAATTGCGAATTGAAAATTGCGAATTATAAATTCCGGGTTGTTTTAATTCATCTACAAGCGTTACCAAATCCCTTCCCAATAAATCACATACTTTTAATTGAACTTTGCTTGTGACGGCAATTTGATATTTAATAGTTGTGCTTGGGTTAAACGGATTGGGATAGTTTTGATAAAGCAGAAATTCTGTTGGTAAATTCTTTTCTTCACTTATATTCGTATAAATGTCTATATATTTATTTCTGCTCTGCTTTATCGAATTTCGCAAATCATTCAACTCTTTTCCGGCGGCAATACTGAATGCAATTTTTATAGATTCGTTTGCATGAATGCTATACGGTCCCCCCGACACAACAAAAGATATATCCGAAACCGGAACTTTCTCTTTAACTATTCCGCTCGAAATCGAGAGCCACTTTTCGCCATCCGTATAACCGTCTGCATCAAACAAGCGAACATCGCCGCTCGTAGCCGAATTATCGATGGGATAATATCCATATTTATCGGAAGAGATTAGCGCGGCGCCTACAATTGTATTTTCTTTTGAAACATCTTTGCAATAAGCGTAACCGAAATTTTCTGCTGTATCATAAGCTGTTGTATCGATGTTGGGATCATCTGCGGGAATATCCCAATCAAAAAAATAACCTGCATAAAAGTTGCCGATATTCTGCATACTTTTATTTTTCAGCTCTGCTTCAAGAATTACAAATTTATCATTCGGCGTTCGCTCAAAACTATAAGAATTGAGCTTTGTTTCAATTCCTAGTGCGTTTGCGCCGGCGCCGTTATCATTAAAAATTGTTTTTCCGGTTTGATTGCCGATCGGATCAGACGCGATCTTTATCGGTTGAAGCATTACAAAATCGGCGCTTTGCTTATCGGTAATGCGCGCTGCGTCCATTACTTTGTTTGATGCTGTTCCATAGATAAACGCTCCCTCAAACAACAAATTATCGCCGTTATCATATTTAAAACCAATTCCTTCTCTGTTCTCCGGATAGTCATTAAACCCAAGCGCTCCTTTGCTTGTTACGCTCATCGTTATTTTGTTTGCGTCATGAGTATCGTAAGTTGGATTTACGCGAACAGAGAACCATTGAAAATCGGAATACGTGCCGGAAGAAAACTTCAAAAGGAAATGAACTTCGTGATTATATGGCGCGCCTTGAAGTATGGCAAATTTAAATATATATCCATTCATCAAAGTTTGCTTTGAATCAATAGAGACTACGTTCCCCGTAAGCAGAGAAACAACAATCGATTTATCTGCAGTTTCAGCGCTAACATTTATATTTTCCGCTTTGCTCAAATAATTTGTTAACGAAATAGATACTTCTATTTCTTCTCCTGTTTCAAATAATCCGTTTCCATTCCCTTTGTCCGCGTATTTAATATCAGTTGCTCTTACTGAGATAGTGTTTGTTTCGCTAACAGCTCTAAACGCATTTATTCTCCCTTTTCCCAATAAATATTTTAAACTGTCCTCATTTACGGAATAAACATTATCACTTGTTACACGAATTTGTTCGGCTATTTGAAGCGGCGTGTAATTTGGAAATTTTGCTGCTACCAATCCAGCCAATCCGGAAACAAGAGGCGCAGACATTGATGAACCGCTTGCCATTTGATAATACTTGTTATTCGGCGGCAGTTTGGGCCAAGTTGACCAAATAAAAGTTCCGGGCGCCATTGCATCAATTGCTCGTCCGTAATTCCCCTGCGAGAATTTCGTGTCGTCATTATTGCCCCATGCTACAGAAAAGACTCCTCTGTAACTCGCCGGATAAAATGGATCGATCTTGTTCTCGTTTCCAGCGGCAGCAACAACAAGCGCTCCTTTTGAAGTTGCGTAATCAATTATTTCTTGCTCGTAGCGCGAATAGCTGTAGCCGCCCCAACTGCAGTTAATTACTTTTGCGCCTTTATCTGCAGCATATTTAATTGCCTCGAATCCGTAATAAATAAATGGCGCGCCGTTGGCATCTCGTTTATCGCTTCGCGAAGCTTTTACTGGCAGTATTGTGCA
Organism: Melioribacter sp.; assembly: GCA_020723965.1. Classification (GTDB taxonomy): domain Bacteria; phylum Bacteroidota; class Ignavibacteria; order Ignavibacteriales; family Melioribacteraceae; genus DYHW01. The sequence continues at coordinate 18,950 of DYHW01000004.1, forward strand.
ATTATATCCAATTGACGCTACCCCAATTTTATTATTAGTTGCCGCTGCCGCTATTCCTGCAACGTGAGTACCATGATATGCGTTCCGATTATTTGGCGCTATATCTTCACGAGGATTGTCGTCTGGCAGCCCATTCAGTCCGCCGAAATCATATCCTATAACTTTTTCGCTTCCATCTTTTAAAATGTTTGCCGAAAGATCAGGATGATCCCACTCAACGCCGGTATCTACAATGGCAACAAGAACAGAAGTATCCCCCTTGGTTACATCCCACGCCTGAGGCGCATATATTTTGTTCAAGTGATTTTGTTCTCCTGCTTGGAAGAGAGAATCATTTGGTGTGTGGACAATGCGGTGAACATATTTTGGTTCTGCATATTCGATTTCAGGCGATTTAGATATTCTTGTTGAGAGGGTTATCGGATCGTCAAGAGATCTATATTCTAATTGATAGATGTTGCTTAAGGTTTCTTCACCTTTATTAAGTTGAACTCCCGCTGCTGGAAACATCTGTATTACATTTCGCGCCTCAAATGGGGAAAAATTTTTCTTTAAGAAAGATTGAAGTACTGCTTGCTGCCCGGCATAACCATTTTTGAATTTCACAACCAGAGTGTTAGAAATGTAATATGAATTTCCTTTTTGAATAATCTCTTGTGCATAAAGAGCAAAAGAAAAAAGAAGAAGAAAAAGTGTGAGCGTTTTTATTCTACAAATATTTCTTGGCACTTGCGTCAGATTTTGTTTTTCAACTAATAATATAAAATAACAAAATTTTTTGTCAACTCTTCTCTTCGGCGCAATTTAGCTATTGTGTTATGATTTTTTTGCTGGAATTTTTGCAAGCGCTTGGTCAAGATCATCAATAATATCTTTAGCGTTTTCAATTCCAACCGAAAGACGAACGAGCCCTTCCGTTATACCTGCATCTTTACGCGCTTCGGCGCCCATTGACAAGTGAGTCATACTTGCCGGGTGCTGAATCAATGTTTCTACACCGCCAAGACTAACAGCAAGCGCACACAATTTAACCGAGTTCATAACAACTTCGCCCGCTTTGAAACCGCCTTTTAATTCAAACGAAATCATTCCGCCCGGCGCACTATGCTGTTTCAAGCCGACTTTATAATTGGGGTGACTTTTCAATCCGGGGTAGCGCACCCATTTTACTTTTGAATGATTTTCAATATACTCTGCTATTAGCTGGGCATTCTCACAATGTCTCTGCATCCGGATCGATAATGTCTTTAACCCTCTGTGAACTAAAAATGAATTGAACGGATCAATTACTCCGCCAAGCTGGTTCAAAGTTTTTCTCATCTTTAAATACATCTCTTCATCTTTTACAACTATGATTCCGGCAACAACATCTGCGTGTCCGTTCAAAAATTTTGTCATGCTGTGGAGTATCACATCGACACCGAATTTAAAAGGCCGCTGAAGTGCCGGACTCATAAAAGTATTATCTATAACGACCAACGCACCTTGTTTATGAGCAATTTTAGATGCCGTTTCCAGATCTGTAATTGTAATCATCGGGTTAGCCGGAGTTTCGATATAAACAATTTTTGTGTTCGACTTCATCGCTTTTTCGATTGAGCCATCGATATCGGAATCTACAAAAGTTGATTCGATGCCGAACTTGCTCATGATTGATTGAAGCAAAGTAAGAGTTGGACCATAAACAGATTTTGAACAGACTACATGATCGCCCGATTTGAGCAGAGCAAAAAAAACTGTGCTTATTGCTGCCATTCCGCTTGCACATCCCAATGCTTTGTGCCCGCCTTCTAATTCTGCAACTGCATTTTCCATTGCTTCGATTGTGGGATTTTTCATGCGTGTGTAGATATATCCCTCGGCTTCTCCTTTAAAGAGAGCCGCTCCGTGTTCTGCCGATTCAAACTTAAATGTTGATGTTTGATATATTGGCGGGACAACAGGGCCAAATTCATAATCGGAGATTCCCGAGTGAACACATTTTGAGTCGAACTGTAGTTTTTTGTTGTGTAACATAATCTTTTCTGCCCGATTATAACTTTTCAACATCGTCGAGACCTTTGTTTCTTTTGACGGCTTTTTCATTTTTTTTAATTGCCTCCAAAATAAATTTTTCAGCCCACGTTAAACTACTTACTACTACTTTACCAAGTTCATATACAATTGGCTGCAAATTGATTTCATTTTTTTGAGAGGAATTGATTGTAATAGACTTTGAGGTATATCCAATATGAGAAAAAGTTAACTTATAGGAAAGGGAGTCAATTGTGATTCTAAAATGACCATCACGGTTTGAAACAGTTCCATAATTTGTATTCATTACTTGAATATTAGTATAAGGCAGAAGGGCGCCCGTTTCAGCGTCTTTTACCAGACCACTGATTGATATTTTTGGGCAATGAACGTTAGAATAGAGCGCTATAATAATTATTAAGAGGATTTTCATTCTCATAATTTTTCCGGCTATTTACGAAAACTATGGGCAATGGAGTTTATAATTAATAAGAACCTCAAACTAACTCTTGATTATCGAACTGAATGTTTTTGTCGTGCGGCATGATTTACTCTCCGGTTTGAGTTAAGCTTTCAATGTCAGCTAGATCTTTCAATCTGCCGGACGCTTTTTTATTTTTGATGAAATCTTCTTTGCTGATATAATTAATAACCATTCCTGCGCTTTCGGCTATTACGCGGTTTATGTATGCCTCATCAAACTCAACTCCGCTGATGCTCATAATAATATCTATTCTCACCGGAGGAACTCCTAGTTGAATCACCAAATTCTTATCCAAGAAATCCGCAGTTCGATATCCGAGAGAAGACAACCCAAATTGGTTTAGAACGTTCTCAATTCGTTTTGCATTTTTTTCGCTAACACGAATCCAAATACCTATATCGCCTGTGCTTCGGGGCGCTCCATGAAATCCCAGCGCAAATCCACCTACTACCAAATACTCAACGTGGTTTGTGTTTAATAACTCTAATAACTCTTTGAGGTCTTGGTGGAGAACCATCTTTTGTCTCGTAAAATTGTTGTCTTAAAAATTCTATTGCAGAAATTCTTTCTTCTGCGGTTTTTGAAAGCCAGTACTCAAGGTCGTAATTGTGTTTGTCTTTCAACGATATTTTTCTAATCACTTTTTCCATATTATTTTTTTTGTCTTTCTAAGGTTTCGGCGATTGTGGGAGACGAAGAATCTCTAATTCATCCTGTTTTAAAGATTCTTCACTCCACCCGACAAGTCGGGATAGATTCAGAATAACACATTGATTTTTACTGTTCGGCTCCTTCTTCTTCAGGAATTACGCGCGCTATATCTGCAATATCGTCGCCTTCATTCAACCGGATCAGACGAACGCCTTGAGTGTTTCTTCCCATAATGCGAAGATCAGAAACCGCTTGACGTATCACCATTCCGCCCGTTGTAATAATAACCAATTCATCGCCGTCATTTACTTCTTTGATCGCAATCAGTTTTCCGTTTCTGTCTGATGTCTTCACTGTAATAACGCCCTTACCGCCACGTTTAGTTAATCTGTAGTCTTCAATCTCAGAACGTTTTCCAAATCCTTTTTCCGTTACAACCATTAACGTGGTTGCATTGCGTATAACTATCATCCCTATTACAACATCTCCTTTGCTGAGCTTAATTCCCCTAACGCCAGTAGCTGTGCGTCCCATATCACGTACATCTTTTTCATTGAAGCGTACCGCCATTCCATTTCTTGTTCCAATGATAATATCGTTCTTCCCCTCACTCAATTTTGCCTCTATCAAACGATCGCCTGCGGCAAGATTAATTGCGAGAATTCCGCCGCGTCGAATATTTGAGTAAGCCGAGAGAACTGTTTTCTTAACGGTGCCTTTCTCTGTTACCATCACAATAAATTTATCATCTGTAAATTCTTTAACCGTTACAAAGGCGGTAATGTTTTCTTCTTTATCTTTTTCTATGAGATTTAGAATCGATCTTCCTTTGGTAGCTCTTCCGCCTTCCGGAATTTCATGAACCTTTAGCCAGTAACATTTTCCTTTATCTGTGAAGAACATAATGTAATGATGGGTTGACGCAACGAACATATGCTCGATGAAATCTTCTTCGCGTGTGCCGGCTCCGGTTACTCCCTTGCCGCCGCGTCCTTGTCTGCGGTAACCGCTAACTGGAAATCGTTTGATAAATCCAGCATGAGAAATAGTTACTACAACGTCTTCTTCTGCTATTATATCTTCCAGCGAGAACTCTTTGAAATCGCGGACTATTTCGGTTCTGCGCTCGTCTGCGTATTTTTCTTTCAGAGCCATAAGCTCTTCTTTAATTATCAGCTTTCTTTTCTTTTCACTAGAAAGAATCGTTTTTAATTTTTCTATTAGCTTAATCGTCTCTTTGTATTCATCTTCAATTTTTTTTCGTTCAAGTCCTGTTAAGCGCTGCAATCTCATATCAAGAATTGCCTTGGCTTGAATTTCGGAAAGCTTGAACTTTCTCATCAAGTTTACTTTTGCGGTCTCAACATCGCGCGATTTTTTGATTGTCTCAATAACCGCATCAATATTATCGAGCGCAATGATGTATCCTTCCAAGATATGTGCGCGTCTTTCGGCGGCATCAAGATCGAACTGAGTGCGTTTAATTAACACCTCCATTCTGTGTTCAAGGAAGTACTGCATCATCTGCTGAAGAGTTAATACTTTCGGCTGACCATTTACAAGTGCTAGCATAATAACGCCGAATGTTACTTGCATTGCAGTATGTTTGAAAAGTTGGTTCAGTGTAACCGCCGGTTGTCCATCACGTTTTAATTCGATTACGATTCTCATACCGTCGCGGTCTGATTCATCACGTATGTTTGAGATCCCTTCAACTTTTCCTTCGCGTACTAGGTCTGCTATTTTTTCAATCAGCGACGCTTTATTTACTTGATAAGGAATTTCTGTGATAATTATATTCTCGCGGTCATTCTTCATCACCTCGATATTTGCTTTTGCGCGGATAACAATTCTTCCTCGCCCAGTTAGAAACGCCTCCTTCACTCCATCGTAACCGTAAATAATTCCACCGGTAGGAAAATCCGGAGCTTTAACAAGCTTCATCAAATCTTGAGGAGTGGTTTTTGGATTATCTATAATAGTTACTAGCCCATCAATAATTTCGCCCAGATTGTGCGGAGGAATATTTGTTGCCATGCCTACTGCAATACCGCTTGCTCCGTTTACCAACAAGTTTGGTAAATAAGATGGAAGAACTGTTGGCTCTTGTAATGATTCGTCGAAGTTGTTTACAAAATTAACTGTATTCTTATCGAGGTCGCGCAGCATTTCATCTGCAATGCGGGCAAGACGCGCTTCGGTGTAACGCATTGCCGCGGGGCTGTCCCCATCTACAGAACCAAAGTTCCCCTGTCCGTCTATTAAAGGATAACGCAAAGAAAAATCCTGCACCATTCGAACCATCGAATCATAAACCGCCGTATCTCCGTGCGGATGATATTTACCAAGCACTTCGCCCACAATACGCGCGGATTTTTTATATGGTTTATTGTGAGGAACTCCAAGTTCATGCATCCCGAATAGAACGCGGCGGTGAACCGGTTTAAGTCCGTCTCTTACATCGGGCAGCGCACGCGCAACTATTACGCTCATCGCATAATCGATGTAAGATGATTTCATTTCTTCTTCTAAGGAAACGGGTACTACTTTTTCAAATATGGTTGCCATTTGTATGAATTCTGTTTTTTATTTATTAAATCTCTCTTCTTCGTTTTCATGATAGCGATCATGATATAATCGCTATTTATTGTTTCGGGCAAGATTAACAATAAGATCGTGAGCGCGATTTATAAATTCTCTGTTATTTGTCAAAGTAAAAAAATATTCTTGCTCGTAATAGTGCTCTTTAGAGATAGTCTCGTTTTCTTCATCATCGTAGCTCTTTCCACTAGTCGCTTTGTTTCCTTTTGATCTTTAGTTGAGTTTCTTTCCCAAAAGACTCCATCGTAATAACCTTGAATTGCTTTCTCCTTTTCTGCTTCGTGCAATCTTTTTTGAGCAAGACAAGCATAAGCTTCATCAATCTCTACGCCTGCAAATTTGCGTCCTAGTTTTTTTGCCACTACTGCTGTTGTCCCCACTCCCAAAAACGGATCAAAAACAAAATCTCCCTTGTTGCTTGAAGCAAGAATAATTTTTGCAAGAAGTTTTTCCGGTTTCTGCGTTGGATGATCAGTATTCTCCGGCATAGACCAGAATGGAATTGAGATATCTGTCCAAATATTAGAAGGATAAGTCAACCGAAAATCGCCCTCTTCCGTCTTTTCCCAATCTTTCGGTTCGCCGGTTTCGTTTGTATATAGCGCAATAATTTTCTTCTTTAGTTTCACTGCTTCTACATTAAAAACAAAATCGTCCGAAACTGTACAGAACCAAATATCTTCTGTGTTATTTTTCCAATTTTTTTTTGCGCCTCTTCCCTTTTCTCTTTCCCATGTAATTCTGTTTCTAACTTTGAAATGTTTTTCTACAACCTGCTGAATAGCGCCGGACGATTTCCAGTCGCCGCAAATATATATTGAAGCCGTTTTTTTTAAAGTCGGAATTAGTTTCGTAATCCACGATTCTATCCATTCAGCATATTCAGAGCTTGGCATTTCTTTAAACGTATTACCGTTAAAGTTTTTTGTTATGTTATACGGCGGATCAACAAATAATAAATCAACAAATCCTTTGGGAAGAAATTCCAGTACTTCAAACAAATCTTGGTTGATTGTTTTGTTCTCTATTTGCGTCGGGGTTGTTTGCCCGGATAATTTTATAAGTTCTTTGATGTAAAAGAATTTTTCCTCTTCCGTTAGAGTAATGGTTTTATTTCTTGGCGCTCTTTTCTTTTCTGTGCTTAATTCTTTCATCAAATTTTTTTTTAATTGTGGTTTGAGAAAAACTACCTTTTTTAACTATAATGTTTCTCTTGTTGAATTTCCAAAATTAGTTTTTAACGTTTCCAAATTATATGTCCGTTTATATTAAACTTTTCATAAGTCTCTAATATGTCAATACAAAAATTTAACAGCTCTTTATTGTTTTCCTTTTTTAAAAGTTCGTACAAACGAATAAACATTTTCTTCCCTGTTTCCGTTTGCTTGAGATTTTTCTTTATGAAGTTGTGTTGCGAACATAGTGTTTGACCATTTTCAATGGTAGCTTGTCCGCCTAGGTCTTTGGGTTTGATGTGGTCTATATGTAGTTCGACCCCGTTTTTAATACCGCGCCCACATATCACGCACTTATAGTTATCCCTTTTCAATATCTTTTCTTTTTGTGCTTGGGAAAAATCTTCTAATTCTCTTTTGTGTTCAAGCGAGGGTTCATAACGGTATATCCCTTTTTTTACTTTAATAAGAAATCCGCTTTGAGCGAGTTGTCTTATTTGTCTGTCGGGATCTCTTAAAATTTTTTTTGTTCTTTTTTTGAATTCTGATACCGCCCAATCAACTATTTCGGGATGTTGAATATCTCGACCGGGATTTCTCTTAAAATATTCAATAATTATTTCGCTTTGAGAAACTACTTCATTTTCATTCTTCATTGAATATCAGCGTCCCTGCTGCTTTTAAAATTCTATTTTTGGCCAACTCACAATATTTTTTATCAATTTCAATACCTACTCCAATCCTTTTGTTCATAGCTGCTTCGATTAAAGTTGTTCCGCTACCCGCAAATGGATCAAATACAACATCTCCTACAAAACTAAATAACTTTATTGCACGTCTAGGAAGTTCTCGTGGAAATGGCGCTGGGTGTCCAATCTTTTTTTTGCTTTCTCCATTAAATGTCCAAAGTCCATTTGTCCAGTCCATAAACTCTTGCCGACTAATATCTGAAATTTTTGAGCCGCTGTTTTTTTTCCATTCGTCTTTGTAAAGAACAACTATTAACTCTACCGGCGCAATGACAAACGGCGCTGATGCAGATAACCAAGAGCCCCACGCTGTTCTTCGGGAAATATTTCCTTCATTCCAAATGATGGTGGAATGATATTTCCATCCAATTCTCTGTGCTATGGCTGTTAAATCTGCACCGATGCTTCTTTGTCCCCCTTTATTTTTATCCAGCGGAATATTTAAGCAAAAACGACCTCGTGTTTTAGTCCATTTAAAACAGTTTGTTATCCATTTTTCTGAAAAAGCAAGATACTGCTCATACGTCAACTCGTCGTCGTTTGAATTATACTCTATACCAACATTATATGGTGGTGATGTAATTGTCAGGTCAACAAACTCTTTTCCAAAAAGCTCACTGTCTAAAGCATTACCACGGAAAAGATAGATGTCCTTGTGACGAAGCACTTCGATCCGTAATTCTTTGTTCTGTTCCAGCAGAAAATTAATTTTTTCCTCTGGTTCTTTATAATAAATTATTTTTTTCTTTCGTGGCATAATCACTTTTCCATCTTTTCCAGGAGCAAGGGCAAGATTAGCTATTTTGTGTTTTATCTAGATCGCATTCTTTCGTTTCGTGCATAAGCAAGAACACGAGCTTGTTTGCTGCTTCCGCTTTGTTGCTAAACCAAGATAACGCTGTGTAGAAAAATACAATGCAATATTCGCTTTGTGCCGAAACTTGCTCGCCTGCATTAGATATCGAGATTAGCATATTTAGCATGCTTTTCAATAAAAGCACGGCGCGGTTCTACTGCGTCTCCCATTAGCGTTTCAAAGATTTTATCTGCTGCTGCTGCGCTGTCTAAATTAACTTGAAGCATCGTTCGAGTTTCTGGATTCATCGTAGTAGACCACAACTGTTCCGGGTTCATTTCTCCCAACCCTTTGTAACGAGAAATAACAATTCCTTTCACGCCTATTTCCAATTCTGTCCCTTCTTGAAGTTCGGCTGCTTTTTCCTCTTTTCCTTTGCCGTCCAACTTAAAACGTTTTAATATTTTATCGCGCTCATCATCGTCAAATGCATAAAATTCCTCTTTTCCCTTTTTAATTTTATAAAGAGGCGGCTGAGCGATGTAAACTTTACCAGCGGTGATCAAATCTTTCATGTGCCTATATAAAAAAGTGAGAAGTAGTGTGCGTATGTGGCTTCCGTCAACGTCGGCATCCGTCATTAAAATAATTTTTCCGTAACGCGATTTCTCTGAATCAAACTCATCACCAATACCGGCGCCAATAGCAGAAACCATAGCTTGGATTTCTTGATTCTCAAGAATTTTGTTCAGCTTTGCTTTTTCTACATTTAATATTTTTCCTTTAATAGGAAGAATAGCCTGAAATCTTCTGTCGCGGCCCATTTTAGCCGACCCGCCTGCAGAATCTCCTTCGACTATGTAAATCTCGCAATGCTCTGGATCGTTGATAGAACAATCTGCAAGTTTACCCGGCAAATGCATAGAGTCGAGCGCATTTTTTCTTCTAACCAATTCTCTTGCTTTTCGAGCTGCCTCGCGCGCTTCTGCCGCTCGCATACATTTATCAATAATTTTTTTTGCTACTGAAGCATTTTCTTCTAGATACTCAGAAAGTTTTTCTCCTACTATAGTTTCTACAATAGATTTTACTTCTCCATTGCCCAACTTTGTTTTTGTTTGTCCTTCAAACTGCGGCTCCATTACTTTTACTGATATAACGGCGGTTAGCCCTTCTTTAAAATCGTCTCCGCTTAAAGTTATTTTGCTGTTTTCTTTTATTAGTCCGTTTTTATATGCGTAGTTGTTGAACGTTCTTGTGAGAGCTGTTCTGAAACCCACAAGATGAGTTCCTCCTTCTATTGTATTAATATTATTAACGTAAGTGTGAACATTTTCTGAATATGAGTTGCTATACTCTAATGCAATTTCTACCGGAGTGTTCTCTTTTTCTCCTTCGATATAAATAGGTTTGTGAAGCGGTCCCCGCTGCTCGTCTAAATATTTAACGAAATCGATCAAGCCGCCTTTGAATCTAAAAGTTTCTTCTAGACCTTCGGCTTCATCTCGTAAAATCATAGTAATGTCTTTGTTTAAATAAGCAAGTTCTCTCATTCTTTCGGCAACAGTATCAAAATGATATTTGGTAGCTTTAAAAATTTCTTTATCTGCTTTGAATGAAATTTTCGTTCCTGTGTTTTCGCTGTTATAAGTTCCTATTTGTTTAACCGCTCCTTTCGGAACGCCGCGCTGATATTCTTGCATATATATTTTACCATTGCGTCTTACCTCTACCTTCATCCATTCGGAAAGCGCATTTACTACAGACACTCCCACACCGTGTAAGCCACCAGAAACTTTATAAGAATTTTTATCAAACTTCCCACCAGCATGCAGAACAGTCATTACTACTTCCAACGCAGATTTTTTTTCTTCAGGATGAATATCAACAGGAATGCCGCGTCCTCTGTCTTCGACCGTTACGGATTGATCTTTATGAATGGTTACAATAACTCGGTCGTTATAGCCGGCAAGAGCTTCGTCTATACTGTTGTCGACAACTTCATTTATTAAGTGATGAAGTCCACGAGATCCTACATCACCGATATACATCGCGGGGCGCTTCCGAACTGCTTCTAATCCTTTTAAGACATTTATGCTTTTGGCATTATATTCTGACGGCGTTATTCCGCTTTTATTGTTTTTTTCTTTTGTCATAATTAAGAAAATGACTCCTATAAAAACTTGATGGTTTTTATTACTTCTTCGTTTAAGTACTTATTTATTTTTGTTACTAATATATTTTTTCTGAGATGTAGTTCGCTTTTCCAAACAGAGTTATCGACCCGTAGATACAAAATTTTTTTTTCTACACGTACTGCTTTAGCGATCGGTTTCAACTCGGGAAATATTTTTTCAAACTCGTCTATTAAATTATAATTCTTTAGCGTTACTCTAAGACCTTCAAACTCTCTTTCTCGCCCTATAATATCTGAGATGCTTTTAAACCCTTTAAGTGGTAGTAGCCGTGCCATGGTATATTTTTATTAATGTGCTTTCATCTGTAAGATTTAGTTCTTCTATGCGCGTTAAATCTGTCATGGTTATAAATGCTTGCCCGATAAGAGGCAAGTATTTACTTATTCTTCCAGCTCTGTAAGAATCTAGCTCGCCAAAAATATCATCCATTAAAAAAATTGGGGTTTTCCCAAGTTTGTCTTTTATATAAAAAAATTGCGCAAATCGTAATGCTATTTGAAAAGTTTTATGCTCTCCTTGTGAACCAAACCGTTTTAGTTCTAATCCGTTTATTGAAAAGATAAAGTCATCTCTGTGCGGTCCGACAAGATTTACTCCTCTTCTTAGTTCGTCTTCTCTTCTATATCTTAGTTCCTCTAGAAACTTTTGAGGTATGTTTGTTGTTTCCTCCTCGATAATCGTACTATATACTATTTTCGGCTCTTCAAAATCTACAACTATATTTTTGTATGCTTGGCTTAAGTAAGACTGAAAATTTTTGACAAAGCTAATCCGCTGTTTAATAATTTCTGCGCCGCTGATAATTAAAGCTTCTGTCCATGCTTCTAGTTGATCAAACAAATTCTGGTTGCGAAATTCTTTTATCTGAGAAAGAAGCGCTGTCCGTTGGCGTAATGTTTTATTATACTCCAAAAGTATTTCTAAATAAGCATGGCTAGTTTGAGAAATTACAGAGTCGATAAACCTTCTGCGATCCGCTGGTGAACCGTGTGTAATTGCTTGGTCGCCTTGTGTGAGAGAAACAATGGGTAACTTTCCTATAATTTCTGCGTTTTTTATTATTTGTTTTCCGTCTATAAAAAAATTCTTTTTATTTTTTTCTAAGTCATAAAAGATTCTCGCTAAATTCGTGGTCTTATCAACAAACTCCCCCTTAATATCAAAGAACTGCTCGCCAAACATAATTACATCGCTTTCGCTTGCGAGATTAAGGTTTTTAGTTGTACATAAATAATAAATTGATTCTAAAATAGAAGTTTTGCCCTGCCCGTTTCCGCCTACGATGAGATTTATTTTTTCGGAAAAATTTAGTGATGTATGCTTGTGTAGTCTAAAGTTTAGCAACTCGATTTTTTTTAAAACCATTTTATGTGTTCAACCGCACCGGCATCAACAACATCATTAAATCAATATTTTCTTTTTTTAATACCGGCTCTACTATTACCGCTTTCGTAGAAGAGTGAAGTTTAAATACTATCTCTTCCTCGCTTCCCAAGTGATTTAGAACATCATTAACATAAACAGAGTTGAATCCTATTTCGAGCTCTTCTCCGTTAAAATCGCATGCTACTTTTTCTTCGCCGGCTGCGCCTATATCTATATCCTCTGCTGATATGTCTAGCAACGTTTTAGAAAGAGAAAGCTTAACTTTTTTCGTGCTACTGGATATTGAGAACAGCATCATTCTCTTGATAGAATCGTGTAGCTCTTTTGTTTTCACCTTCATTAAAAGTTCGTTCTCTAAAGGAATTACGCTAGAATAGTCTGGATACTTTTGTGCTATTAGCCTTGTTATTAGTTCTATGTCGTTCAGCTTAAATGAAATGAAGGATTTTGTTAAATAAATATTTACTTCTTTCTCGTCTAATAATTTCATTAACACAGAAACTGCTCTTTCGGGAATAACGTATTGTTGATTAAACTTAGGCACCACTTTCTTATTTAATAAATTTACTAGCCGGTGCCCATCAGTAGTAACAAATCTAATTCCTTCTTCTGTAAACTCTAACAAAGTTCCTGTCATAGCAGGTCGCATTTCTTCTTTGCTCATCGCAAACGAGCTGCTTTCAAATGCTTGTTTTAAGTCCATTCCGTTAATAGAAATTTCGTTTAGCTCTTTTATGTTTTTCTCTTTATTCACAGAAGGTATTTCGGGAAACTCTTCCCCTTCTAAGTAACTAATTGTATATTTTCCTGTATCCGTTATAAGGTTTATTTTTTTATTAGCAAGTATTTTAAAATGAATAACTGTTTCCTTTAATGATCTTACTATATCATTTAATAGGCGTGCTGGGACTATTATTCTAATATCTTCTTCAGCTACAATATTTAGAGAAGATTTAAGTGATATCTCTAGATCAGTAGCATAAATTGTTAATTGTCCTTCTTTAATTTCAAGGAGAAAATTTTCGAGAATAGGCATTGGTGTTCTTGTGGGGACAGCAGGAATAATCTTACTAAGAAGTTTTTCAAGTTCTTTACTGTTTACTTTGAATTCCATAAAAATTCTCCTTGTTACACCAAAAAATATTAAAATTTGTTGCAACTATCAATTTTTGATAATTTCTTATTTACGACAAGTAATGTTGTTAAATTTTTTTTCTTCTATCAAATAGTAATTAATGCTTCTCGAATAAAATAGTTATTTAGTAACCTTATTTTATTCTTACTAAAAAGGAAAATAAGGAAAAGAAAAAGTATGACTTTTTAATTTGTCAACAGAGTTATTATAATTTCTCTTTTATTATATAATAAGTAATAAGAATAATAAAGGAGTGAATATGTTAATAAGTATTATTTCCTTTATTTTTTAAGTGAAATAAAACTATTTTTTTTTTGCTAAAGTTAATAAAAAGTAGAAAACCAAGAGAAGAAAAAACGGAAGCAATAAAAAAGAAAAACTAACTATTACTACACATACAAATAACAGCTTATCAACAAAAACAACAGGAGATTAAACAACGCTCATCTCTATTTTATTTTTTAATGAAATTACCATTTCTTTAATTTTAGGATCGCTAGAGAGCATCTTCTCGATACAAGCGTGTGCGTGGATTACTGTAGAATGGTCTCTTCCTCCAAAATGAAGCCCAATTGTTTTAAGAGAGGACTTAGTGAGAGATTTAGAAAGGAACATAGCAATTTGCCTGGCAAAAACGACTTCTTTTCTTCTGTTTTTTTCGCGCAGTTTATTCTCTTCCATTTTAAAAAACTCACTTACTACTTTATTTATAACATCAATAGAAATATTCACCTGCTTATTAGTAGAAACTTCGCGAACTGTTTTTTTAACCAGGTCAAAGTCTATTTCTTTTGAATTGAGAGAAGAGTTAGCAAGGAGTTTTACAAGGCATCCCTCTAGTTCGCGAATATTCGAGGTAATATTTTGAGCAATGTATTCCAAAATTTCATTTGTAAGACTAATTCCGAAAGAAAAACTTTTATTTTTTAGAATAGCTACACGCGTTTCAAAATCAGGAGGCTGAACATCAGCAGAAAGCCCCCAGGAAAAGCGAGAGATTAGTCTTTCATTTAATCCCTTCAAATCTTTAGGAGCTTTATCGCTAGATAAAACAACCTGTCTTCCAGACTGATGAAGTGTATTAAAAATTTGAAAGAAAAGGTCCTGAGTTTTTTCCTTTCCTATTAAAAATTGAATATCATCTATAATTAAACAATCCATACTTTTGTAAAAATTAGAGAACTCATTGACGTTGTCATTCTGAATAGCTTCAACAAACTCAACGGTAAAAACATCGGAAGACAAATAGATAACTCTTTTGTCCGGAGATGCCTCTAAAATCTTGTTGCCTATAGCTTGTATAAGATGCGTTTTACCTAGTCCTACACCACCATAAATAAAAAGAGGATTGAAAGAGGTTTGTCCAGTATTTTCACCTACTGCAAAAGCAGCAGCGCGAGCAAGCTGATTGCCTTCCCCTTTTATAAAATTATCAAAAATATAGCGGGGATTTAGGAATGTCTCGTAGTTCCTTGTTTTTTTAAGAGAGATTAAAGTAGGAGTATGATTATTTTGGGCGGTGTTAATTGGTCTCTCTTCAACAGGCGGTTTTTCTTCTAGAATAACATACGCTAATTTCCCTTCTGCACCCAAAACATGTCCAACAGTTTTGTTAATTAGAGTATTGTAATGTTCCTCTATCCATTCAATAAAAAAATTATTAGGAACAGAAATTTTTAAAGTATTATTATCTAAAGCAAATGGCTTTATAGGTAGAAACCAGGTATTGTAAGTAATGGAAGGAACATTCTCTTTGATTATACTCAGACACTCTTTCCAAAGTAAAGAAGCGTTTTTTTCAATAGGAAGAGTCAGGGCTGAAGATTGCATATTATCCACAAAAGAAAAACCTTATAAAAAATTGATAATTTTTTAAAAAATAAAAAGTTGAAACGAGACAAAAAACAATTAACAAATTATTCACATTAAAAAAACACGCCAACTGGTTTTATAACAAGCAGTTTTTAAAACAAAAGCAACAAAACTAACACTAAGAGTAAATAAAAATTAAAAAAAAATAAGCCCGCAAATTCGGGAAACGTTTCACACCCGCTTAGTTATTCACAAGTTGTTAACAGAGAAATTCCCTCTTCTTGGTTGCTGATGAAAATAAATTTTGGTAACTAATAGTGCAAATTAAATCTTTAAAAAAGAAAATTTTTTTTTATTATTTCCGCCAGCGTTTAGAAAAGAAAGCAAAAACAGAACAAAAATTTACTAAAGACAAAAATTATCTAGAGCAATAAATGAACAACATAAAGATAGTATTTACGGGCGGAACCTTTTCTATGAAGATAGACGATATAACTAAAACAGCAGTCCCATTTTTTCACGGAGTCGACCTCTTAGAGAAGATACCGGAAGCAAAAGACCTAGCAAATATATCTATTTATGAGTTCGGAAACTTTCCGGGACCACATATAACTCCTGAAAAAATGCACGATCTTTCACTAAAGATAAAATATTTTGCTCAACAAGAAGATGTTGATGGAATAATAGTTACACACGGAACAGATACACTGGAAGAAACCGCTTATTTTGTTGATCTTACAGTAAAGACAGAAAAACCAATAGTTTTTATAGGGGCAATGAAAACGAGCAGCGAGCCAGACTGGGACGGACCAAAAAATTTATTAGACGCAATTCATATATGCAATAATCAGAACAGTAAAAAAATGGGCGTTTTAGTTTGTTTGAACGGTGAAATAAATGCAGCAAGCGAAGTAACAAAAACTCACACAGAAGATATTGAAACTTTTCATAGTCTCGATTTTGGAGCGATCGGATTAGTGGAAAGAGGACAGGTAATTTTTAATCGGGCCCCCAGAAAATTAGAAACTTTGGAAACAGAAAATATAAATACCAATGTAGACCTAATTAAAGTATATGCGGGAATGGAAGATAAATTTTTCCATTTCGCTGCAGATAGTGGGGCAGAGGGAGTAATAGTAGAAGCAATGGGAGTGGGCAACGTTCCCCCCGCTGTTTTTGAAGGGATTAAATACATTATACAGAAAAACATTCCAATAGTTTTAGTTTCACGCTGTCCCGCCGGAGAAACAATAGACACTTATGGATATCCCGGAGCGGGAAAGTGGCTGAAAAACTTAGGGGTTATTTTTGCTGATTATTTGAATGGGCAGAAAGCAAGAATAAAAATGATGATCTGCCTCGGAATAACGAAAGATTTAAATCAGTTACGCAAAATGTTCGAAGAATAAAAATGAGTCAAACTGTTAAGCCAGACGCATCTTTGTGAATGCAGAAAGCCAAAAGAATGTATGCCAAAACTTTCTTCTTATATATTACTAACAAAACAAAAAAACACAGCGAAGTACAGCAAAGAAAAAAAGACATAGTTTTTATTAGCGATCTTAAAAGAGCGTTTTTGTACTATTACGAAAATTTAACAGAGAGGAGAAAAAAAAGAAAGCCCCGAAAAAATATCGGGACTTTTTACTTTTTTACTCAGATAAAGAGCAACTCGACAATAATAAAAATTGGAAGCAGAGCTATTATAGAGAACCTCCACATGTAAGCAAAAAAGCTCGGCATCTTTATGTTGTTTTCTTCGGCCACCGCTTTGACCATAAAATTTGGACCATTTCCAATGTAAGTCATACTACCAAAGAAAACAGCGGCAACAGAAATAGCTTTTAATAACTCTTCTGGAATTCCAGCAACAAGATTAGTAGATTGTTCACCCAAGCCCAAAGCAAGCGAATGAAAGGTAACGGCGGTTGGAGTGTTGTCTAAAAAGCTGCTAAGCAATCCAGTGTAATAATAAAATTGATGTGCCGTAACAACGCCGAATGTCTTGGCGTGTGTTTCGAGGTAAAGCAGCACAGGAACCATTGTAACAAAAATACCCAAGAACAAATAGGCAACTTCTTTTATAGGTTCCCATGTAAAATTATTTGATACCCTTAAAAGTCTTGGAGTTAATAGTAATGAGAGAACTCCCATACCAAGAATTGTTCCCTCTCTAATGAACTTATATAAATGATTTTGATGAATGATAGGGAGATAATGTTCGTTCAAAAACGCAACAGCCAAAACAACGCCTATCAAAAAAATGAAGTTAAGGTTACCCTGAATTCTAATCGGCTTACGAAAGGATTTATCAGCAAGGATTGCTTCTGCGGGCTCCCTTTTGTAGTAATAAGAATCAACAAAGAAATACATTATAAGAAGCAAGGTATTTGCCACAAACCATTCGGGCAATAGATGTGAAAACCAAGTAAAATGAGCACCGCGCAAATACATCATAAATAGCGGGGGGTCGCCCAAAGGGGTTAATAAACCGCCACAGTTTGCAACGATACCAATAAAAAAAAGAATAGTATGCACCTTGAACTTTCGTTCTTTATTGGTTTGAATAATTGGACGAATTAAAAGCATGGCAGCACCGGTAGTTCCCATAAAAGAAGCGAGCACGGCGCCGATTCCTAAAAACAAAGTATTTATTTTAGGCGTTGCCTCAATATCTCCAGATAAAAATATTCCTCCTGTAATTGTGAATAAAGCGCCAAGAAGAATAATAAACGGAACATAGTCGAACAAGATTGTATGATATAATTGATTTCCCAATCCAACGGCGAGCAAATAAATAATTATAGGCACGCTCAAAATTACAGCAATGAGAAGTTTGTTTTTATTTTGTTCCCAGAAATGATTCCAAAACAATGGGAAGACTGCGATAGACAAAAGCATTAAGACAAAAGGAATAGCGCAGATAAGAGGAATTTGATAACCGTTAGTCTCCATTATTGGTTCCATATAAATTATTGATTCGCAAAACTATGTTTTGAGAAGAAACTAATCAATAAAAATAGTTAGAAGAGTATATCTTTTATAGCTAAAATTTCCGATAGAACAGAATAATTTTATCTCGCAGCAAAAGTTTTAAACAGAAAAAAATAATTTTCTATTAATAGATAAGGGGGAAAATAAAGGTTAGCTCAAAAGATCTTCGTCTCGATAGAGCATTAAAATAGCCGTATGCGAAACAATAACGAATTTTTCATTTTCAATTTCTGCCTCAATAGCGTCTTTGCGAAGAAAAAGAGCAAAATCTCCCTCGCGCGCTTGAAGCGGAATATACTTTATGGTTTTCTTTTCTCGCCAGGGTTCATCGTCATCAGTAGGCATGCCAATAGGGTAACCAGGGCCAACCTTAATAACGTAGCCGCCCTGAACTTTTTCTTTTTCAGTTACGCCAGGTGGAAGATATAAACCGCTGTTTGTTTTGTTAATGTTTTCTTCTGGCTTTATTAACACGCGGTCGCCAACGATTATTATTTTTTCTGTGTTGATCAATCTGTAATGATTATTTTATTCTACTCAAAAATAACAAACGACAAGAAGAGCTCCAAATAGTTATCTTAGTATGAAATAATTTTGAGTAATTATGAAAGAATTATGGAATAGCCGCTTTAGTGAAGCGGATTACATTTACGGAAAAGAACCAAATCAATTTTTGAAAGAAGAACTAGGAGGAATAACTCTTGGTAAAATTCTTTTTCTAGGAGAGGGCGAAGGAAGAAACGCAGTTTATGCGGCCACACTAGGGTGGCAAGTTGATGCCGTCGATTCTTCTGACGAAGGCATGAAGAAAGCTTTGATGCTTGCCAAAGAGAAAAACGTTAACATTAACTATGTAGTTGCCGATATTTTTGAACGCGAAATTGCGATTAATTTTTATGACGCAGTTGTTCTTATTTATTTGCATGTACATGATGACCTTAAGCCCATACTTCATAAAAAAGTCATAGATGCATTAAAACCTTCCGGAAAAATTATTTTGGAAGCATTTGAAAAAGAGCAGATTAAAAATAATTCTGGGGGACCAAAGGATTTAGATCTTCTTTATAATCTTCAGTCAATGGCTGAAGATTTTATTGATCTTGAATTCGAAAAGCTTTCGAAGGATAATATAGAATTGAACGAAGGAAAGGGACATCAAGGGAAAGCCTCGGTAATAAGATTTGTTGGAATAAAAAATTAATCCTTCCCAAAACCGCTAATAAACAAAGATTCTAAAAAACAACAGAAACCACGGAAACTAATACTTGACAAAGCAGTTTCCGTGCATTATATTGGAAACCAGAAAAACTATTATAGTTTTCATTGGAGATAAAATGAACGAGAAAGAAAAAATATTAGAGAGAATCGCGGAAAAATTTTTAAGAGAGGGTTTCTTTAAAATAACTATGGATGAAGTAGCGTCCGAGTTAAAAATCAGCAAGAAAACCATTTATAAACATTTTCCCTCTAAAACCGTTTTAGTAGAAGCCGTAATAGATTTTTACACTACAATGATTCGCCATGAGTTTGAACTTGTGATAAACAGCAGAGAAAACGCAATTGTTAAGTTTGCAAATCTGCTTGCGTTGATAGGCAAAGCAACGGCAAAAATCAACGACAAATGGTTAAACGATCTACAACAACATCTTCCGCATGTTTGGAAAAAGTTTGATGATTTTCGTACAAAAATGATCAATAAGAACATTGGTCAATTGATAGAGCAGGGAAAAAAAGAAAATCTAATAATAGACGTTCCTACACCTATAGTTCTTACTGTTTATATCTCTGCCGTTAGAGCAACAGTTAATCCAGAGTTTGTAATTCACAATAATTTTTCATTAAAGCAGGCAGTGGAACACACATTTAATATTATTATGAACGGAATACTTACTGATAAAGGGAAAAAAATATTAGCAACTAATAAAAGGAAGAAAAATGAAAACAAATAAAATTATTGCAATAGTAATTTTATCAGTATTCATAACATCATGCGGCAGGAATAACGATAAAGAATTACTGGAAGCTACCGGCACAATTGAATCAACAAATGTTACAATCAGTTCCAAGAATGCGGGGGAAATAAAATCAATAATTGCAGACGAGGGCACACAAGTTAATGCCGGTGATACAGTTCTTGTAATTGATCACGAAGCGCTCGGATTTCAACTTGAACAAGCTTTAGCAGCAGAACAAATAACGCAAGCTCAGCTAAATTTGATGATTAAAGGGGCGCGAACGGAAGATATTAAACAAGCCGAAGAAATGATGAAGCAGAGCGAAACCAATCTTAAACTTGCTAAAAACGATTTTGAAAGATATGGGAAATTATGGGAGAGCAAAGCAATCACACAAAAACAATATGAAGATATAACTGCGCGCTATCAGATTGCTCTTGCTCAATTTAGTGTATCAAAAGAAAATTATGAGAAAGTGAAAAAAATATTCCGTCCGGAAGAAATCGAACAAGCTAAAGCTAATTTGAAAAAAGCTAAAGCTTCCGCCGATCTATTAAAAAAGAATATCCGGGATAGCTATGTAATATCGCCGCTAAATGGATTTGTAGTTAAAAAATTTGTGGAAGTTGGAGAAACAGTATCGCCAATGTCGTCGCTTGTCAAAATATCAAATCTATCAAGTGTGAATTTAATTATTTATGTCTCCGAGGTGGAATTAGGGAAGATTAAACTTGGGCAAAAAGCGGAAATCACAATTGATACTTATCCCGATAAAAAATATGAAGGCAAAGTAACTTATATATCTCCCGAGGCAGAGTTTACTCCAAAAAACATTCAAACTAAAGATGAGCGCACAAAGTTAGTATTTGCAGTTAAAATAGAAATACCCAATACAAATTTTGATTTAAAACCGGGTATGCCGGCTGATGCGAAAATCATTTTATAAAGGTAGCGGGTAAATAATGGAAGCAGTAATAAAAATAAACGATTTGAAAAAGAGTTACGGTTCAGTGTTAGCAGTTGATGGAGTAAACTATCATGTGAACCGTGGTGAAATGTTTGGATTGGTCGGACCGGACGGCGCAGGAAAAACAACGACAATAAGAATGTTAGTAGGGTTACTCAACCCCGATAGCGGCTCCGCAGAAGTTCTTGGGTATGATCTGTTATTACAAAAGAATTTAATAAAAGACGAAATCGGTTATCTATCTCAAAAGTTTTCACTGTATGGCGATTTAACCGTTGATGAGAACATAGAATTTTTTGCCGACATACATGGAGTGAAAAATTATCACGATAGAAGGAACGAACTGCTTGAGTTCACAAGACTAACACCTTTTAGAGACCGGCTTGCCGATAAACTTTCGGGCGGAATGAAACAAAAACTTGCTCTGGCTTGCACTTTAATCCACAAACCGAAAATTATTTTTCTTGATGAACCGACCACTGGCGTGGATCCGGTCTCTCGAAGAGATTTCTGGAAAATTCTATCTAACCTTTTGAAAGAAGGAATTACAATTTTTATGTCCACTCCGTATCTCGATGAAGCCGAACGCTGCAACAGAGTTGCTTTGATGGACAAAGGAAAAATTATAAGCTGCGATACGCCGAAGAATATTAAAGACTCGATGAACATACAAATAATAGAGATTGTTTGCACACCGGCAAGAACTGCATACAATGTTATAAAGTCGTTAACAAATTTTGAAGTGCAAATGTATGGCGACCGGTTGAATATTGCCGTATCTGACTTCGAGAAGGATTATGCCTTCATTAAAAAATTGTTTGTAGAAAATTCAATCATAGAAATAGATAAAAGAATCATCACTCCGTCTTTGGAAAATGTCTTTATCCATTATATGAGCAAGTAAAGTTTGAAGAAAATTGAAGGAAAAACGAAATGAAAAAAATATTAGTTATGATTTTAATTGCCGGTTCTCTCTTAGCCCAGGACAAAATATTAACGCTAAAAGAGAGTTTGGAAATCGGTTTGCAGAACAGCAAGGATCTCAAAGTCTCAAAATCGAAATTGAATTATGCCGATGCAAAACTGACGGAGCTCAACAGCCAATTTCTTCCACAGTTCAAACTGTTTGGAAATTATACGCGGTTAAGCGATAACATTCCACCATTCGAAGTAACAATGCCTTTTTCTCCGGCTCCAATACGGATTTCCGAGCCGATACTCAATAACTACACATTCAAATTCGGTTTCAGTCAACCGCTGTTTACCGGTTTCAAATTACTATCGTTAAGAAGTTCGTCAAAGCTAAATTTACAAGCTTCGGAACATGATTACTCTAAAGAAAAAAATGAAGCCGCATTCAACATTTACATTGCTTACTGGAATTATTATAAAGCCGAGGAGATCAAAAAAGTAATTGTACAAACTCTTCAACAGATGGAGGGACATCTTAAGGATACAAAAAGTTTTTTTGAGAATGGACTTGTATCAAAGAACGATCTTTTGAAATTAGAGGTGCAATATTCAAATACGAAACTTATGCTCATTGAAGCGGAAAATAATTTAGAACTTGCAAGAATTGCATTTAACAAAGCGATAGGCATTGATCTTTCTTCACAAACAAAAGTTGCTGCAAGTGAGAAGTCATCAAGTTTAGAGAAATATCAACTTGCAGAAATAATTACTGAAGCAGTTAACAATAGAAACGAATTGAAATCATTGTCTTACCGTGTTGAAGCGAGTAGAGAAGGAGTAAGCGCCGCCAAATCCAACTGGCTGCCATCCGTTTATCTGACCGGAAATTATTATTACAGCAATCCTAATCCAAGATTTCAACCGGCAAAAGATGAGTTTAATTCCAACTGGGATTTAGGCGTAACACTAAGCTGGGACGTTTGGAATTGGGGATTAACATCGTCTCAAGTTTCGCAAGCCGAACAAACTAAAGTTCAGCTCGAAACAAATCTTGATCAAATGAAAGAAAATATCCAGATGGAAGTTTATTCAAACTACCTTAATCTTAATAAGAGCGATGAAAAAGTAAACGTGAGCAAAGAGGCATTAACACAAGCGTTGGAAAACTACCGTGTTACCTCTGAAAAGTACAACATACAATTGGCAACAAGTACGGATTTGATTGACGCAGAAACTTTGAATATGCAAGCGGAAACAAATTTGAAAACTGCTGAGGTAGATTATCAAATCGCCAAAGTGAAATTAGAAAAATCTTTAGGGAGAGTTATTTACTAATGAATGCAATAGAAGTAAATGAGTTAACAAAAAACTTTGGGAAATTTACTGCTGTAGATCAAATCTCGTTCAATGTTCGTCAAGGAGAAATATTTGGTTTTCTTGGCGCTAACGGTGCCGGAAAATCAACTACAATAAGAATGTTGATTGGAATACTAGAACCAACCTCAGGCGATGCGCATGTTGGCGGTTATAGTATTAAGAAAGAACCGGATATGGTGAAAAAAAATATCGGTTATATGTCTCAAAAATTTTCTCTCTATAACGATCTGACAGTTATTGAAAATATAAGATTCTTTGCCGGCATATACGGTTTGGATGGAAAGAAATATGAGGAAAGGAAAAAATGGGTTTTGAAAGTTGCCAACCTTGAGAATATGGAAAATGTAATAACAGGTTCTTTGCCGGGAGGAATTAAACAGCGGTTAGCTCTTGGTACGGCGGTAATTCACGAACCTAAAATTGTATTTCTCGACGAACCGACCAGCGGAGTTGACCCAATATCGCGGAGAAATTTCTGGGATTTGATAAACGAACTTTCCGAAGGCGGAACAACGGTGCTTGTAACTACTCACTACTTAGATGAAGCCGAATTTTGTAATGACATTATTTTAATTAATGCCGGAAAACTGATAGCTCAGGGGAATGCTCAGGCGTTAAAGACAAATTACATCAAGAATCCTATTCTGGAGATTGAAAGTGAACGGGTTGTTGACAGCTTAGAAATTTTGGAAAAAGAAAAGTGGGTTGGCGAAACATCAATCTTCGGCAACTATATACATGTCATTCTAAACGACAGCACTATTATTGAGAGCAACATCATTCAGATACTGCAAGAAAATAACGGAATTTTGGTAAAGCGCATTGAAAAAATAATTCCAACACTAGAAGATGTATTTATTCATCTAATTGAAAAGGACAGCAAAAAAAATGTTCAATAGAATATTTGCAATTGCCAAGAAAGAAACACGTCAGCTCAAGCGCGATACCAGAATGCTATTCATAGTATTTTTCTTTCCCGTTGTTTTGCTGGCAATCTTTGGTTACGCAATCAACTTTGACGTTAAGCATATCAAGATAGCGGTTTATGATCAAGACAAATCAGAGTACACAAGGGATTTCGTAAGCGGATTGATCAGTTCCGAGTATTTTGATCTTGTAACAAATATTGATGACGACAAAGAAATTAAAAGATTATTGGACGAAAAGATTGTTCAAGCGGTTGTTGTGTTTCCTAAAGATTTATCGAGGAAATTACAATCCAAACAAGAAGTGAAGATTCAATTTTTAGTTGACGGTGTTGACGGCAACACTGCAAATGTAATTAAGAATTATGTTAACGCTGCCACGTACAGTTATTCGATACAACTAACAAAAGAATATTTAGCGGTAACCGGCAAGAATATGTATGTGCCGATCGATCTTAAACCCCGTTTTTGGTTTAATCCGGATTTACAATCAACACGGTTTCTTATTCCGGGTTTGATGGGAATGATTTTAATAATTACCGCTGTCATTTCGATATCTCTTTCCATTGTACGGGAAAAAGAGAGAGGCACGATTGAACAGATTAATGTTTCGCCCCTTTCATCAATAGAATTTATTCTAGGCAAAACAATTCCGTATATAGTAATATCATTAATCAACGCGACTATAGTACTGCTTGCCGGTTACATTTTATTTGGAATAGTTATAAAAGGAAGTATACTTTTATTGCTCATAGGAACATCTGCGTTTTTGTTTGCCGCATTGAGTTTAGGAATATTTATCTCGACTATCGCAGATTCGCAGCAAGTTGCGTTTCAAGCCGCAAATGTTACTTCATTACTTCCTTCACTAATTCTTTCCGGATTTATCTTTCCGATAGAAAGTATGCCGATAGCAGTTCAAGTATTGACCAATATTACTCCGGCAAAATTTTATATCGTTATTCTGAGAGCGATTCTTTTAAGAGGAGCGGGAATCTCCGCTTTCTGGGATCAACTTATCTATTTGGGAATTTTCGGAATAATCTTCATCGGACTTGCAACCTTAGCAGATAGAAAATCAAAAAATAAGTGAGAGAAATGAAAACGATTTTTCAATTTATAATCAAAGAACTACTGCAAGTTAAGCGCGATAAAAAAATGCTTGTGGTAATTTTTCTTGCGCCAATTCTGCAATTAGTTTTTCTTGGTTATGCGGCTAACATGGACGTTAATGTTATTCATACAACAATTTATGATCAGGATAAAACATCAACCAGCCGCGATTTTATAAAACGGTTTGAACAATCGGGATATTTCCAATTAGACTATTATGTAGATAACTATGAAGAGGTTACCGAGCTCTTAAATAAAGGAAAGACTCTGGTTGCAATTGTAATTCCAAAAGATTTTGAAAAGAAAATAAATAAGCGCGAAACATCTCCGCTTCAAACTCTTTTTGAAGGTTCCGATGGTAATAAAGCATCAATAGCGCTCGGATATATTCAAGGTATCGCCACAAAATTTTCCAGATCAATTGTTGCAGATACACAAGACAAACTCGGAATGAAAATTTCATTAAGCGGATCTTTAACGCCGGAAGTACGCGTGTGGTATAATCCGGAAATGAAAACACGCAATTATATGGTGCCTGGAATTCTTGGACTTATCTTAATGATTTCGACAATCTCTTTAATGTCTATGGCAGTTGTAAGAGAACGGGAGATTGGAACACTTGAACAACTGATTGTAACTCCAATAAAGAACTATCAACTCATACTCGGTAAACTGATTCCTTTCACGCTCATCGGTTTTGTTGTGCTGATAATTGTTATGGTAATTATGACTCAATGGTTCGGAATAGTAGTGCGGGGAAATAAACTGTTTCTACTTTTCAGCGCATTACTTTTTGTTCTCTCAAATTTGGGTATCGGTTTATTCATCTCCACTGTTTCAAAAACACAGCAGCAAGCAATGATGGCATCTGTATTTGCCATTATGATGCCGATGATTTATTTATCCGGGTTTGCGTTTCCGATTGAAAATATGCCGAAAGTAGTTCAATACATTACCTACTTAATTCCGCTAAGATATTTTATCACCATCCTACGTGGCATTGTGCTGAAAGGAATCGGTTTTTCCGCTCTTTGGTTTGAGACTTTAGTTCTTTTTGGAATGGGAGTAGCTATATTGATCTTCAGCGCATTGAGATTCAGTAAAAAAATAGATTAAATATATTTTTGAAACTAATTACAGAAAAGGCAAATGAGTGAGATAATCTTTGATTCAAAAAAGGCGTCGCATTATGAAGACTTAGCCCGCAAAGCAGTGTTCGGTTATGACCAGCTCTTCACGATGGCATTATCAATATTCTCAGATAAGTTGAGTGAGTCCGCGAATCTTTTAGTTGTGGGTTGCGGAACAGGAATGGAATTGACGACATTTGGGAACTATATGCCTAAATGGCGATTAACCGGAGTTGATCCTTCTGAGGAAATGATAAAAATTGCAAAGGCTAAAATAAATAGTCACGGTCTGAATGAACGTGTAAAACTTCATCATGGGTTTACGGACACGTTACCAGAAGAAGAACAGTTTGATGGTGCCTCCTTGTTATTTGTCTTACGGTTTAGTTCTAATGAAGGAAATATATTAATCCTGTTCAAAAATATTGCAAAGCGTTTAAAAAGTGGCGCCACACTAGTAATAGTTGACCAGTATGGTGATCCCGGTAGTAAACAGTTTCAAGATATGTCTAAAGCATGGAGAAATTTTATGAAACTGAACGGCGCTTCATCTGAATTGGTTAGAAAAATTGCAGTTCAATCAATCGAACAGCATTTTATTACAGAGTTACGATTGCAAAAATTATTGTCCAATGCCGGATTTGAAATGATAAATCGTTTTTACAACTCTTTTTTACATGGCGGATGGGTTGTTCATAAAAAGTGATGGAGGATAATGAAATGAGAATTGAGAGATACTATATGAAAAGAAAAATAATATTATCTATTTGCGTTGTCTTTATTATAGTGCAACACTCGCAAACATTAGCGCAAATTAAGACTTTCAAAGAATTGCCATCGGGGTTGGCAAAATTTTCTTCATCAGAATCTCAAGACACTGCTGCAACAAAAAATTCTATCGAAAAAAATTATTGGCTGCCGGCTGCCGAGGTTGTTGGCTTGAATTTGGGTGTCTGGGCATTTAATAGATACATCAGCGATGAAGGATGGTCAGCAATAAGTTGGGAATCAATAAAGAATAATTTTAGAAATGGATTCGAATGGGATGTGGATGGTTATCTAATGAATCAATTCTGGCACCCGTATCATGGTTCAAACTATTATAATGCAGCCAGATCGAACGGACTTGGATTTTGGGAATCTGCTCCCTTTGCTTTTGGAGGCAGCTTGATGTGGGAATATTTCATGGAGAACGAACCCCCTTCCTACAATGATATTGTTAATACACCGGTTACTGGAATTATCCTTGGTGAAATTTCATTTCGTGTTTCCGATCTAATTATTGATGAAAGTACAACTGGTTTTGAAAGATTTTTGAGGGAATTTTCTTCGACGCTTATTGATCCAATGAAAGGATTCAATCGGTTAATTCGGGGTGATATGTGGAAGGATGGTTTTAAAAAGGAAAAGAAAAGTTTCAATGCAGCCATTTCTCTCGGTGCACATAATGTCTTTTTTAGCAGAAAGATAAACAACAGCAGAACATATGCATCTTTTAGAACGGATTTAAATTACGGCGATCAATTCGATGTTGAAAATCATAAAGAACCTTTTGATTATTTCTCTCTACACACGGAAATTAATTTAACACCGGATGATAACATTGTAGGAATATTCGCTAGCGGTGTTATCTGGGATAATAATATTAAGCTCTTCAACACTTCAAAAAATATAATCGGGATTTACAAAGAAGTTGATATTCATATTAATACCGTTTATAAACTTTCAGCTACAAGTGTATCTGGACAAATAATCAATACAATACCTATCTCTTCAACAATTTCCATGCAAAATTATTTGGGAGTATCGGCTATTCTAATGGGGGGAACAAACTCGGCATATTCAAGTGAATATGGAAAAGATTACAACATTGGACCCGGTGCAAGTGGAAAGATAGGACTAAGAATAATTGCTAAAGATATTGGAAGTATATATGCAAATTTCAAAAGATATTGGATTCATACGTTAAGCGGTGCAGATAGCGAAGAATTTGTCGGATTACTTAATGTGGGACTCACTTACAATATATTTTCAAAGACATCGCTGGGTTTAGATTTTTTACTTTATGAAAGATACGGAGACTATGAAAATTTTCCGGATACTCAGGATGCTAATTCGGCAATTAGGTTTTATATAAAACAACCTATATGAGATTAATATACCAAGAAAGATTATCCAAATGAAAAAAACAGTAGATAGAATTACCGCAATAGTTGCAATGATATTCAGTGCGCTTTCTCTTGTGGAAGGTTCACGAATACTTTTGGGATTATCGATTCCTGATTACACCGTTTTTATTCCATTATTGATTTATAATATCATCATGGGCGGAATGGGAATTTATGTCGGAGTTCAAATATTTCGAAGGCACAAAAATTCATTGAGATATTCTACCATTGTCACTCTCTTCCATATCAGCACATTAGTTACGATTGGTTTGCTCTATTTCATTAGTTCCGCAGTCTCAGAGCATAGTCTGCATGCAATGATATTGCGGTCAGTTCTATGGCTGATAATCACAATTACATTATGGATGTCTAACAAATATTTAACTGAATAGAAGGAAAAAGTATGAAAGCAAAAATATATCTGTTTGCTGTTTTATTAATAACCGCTCAGCTTTTATCGGCACAAGAAAAAATATCTTTAATCGAAGTTGAAAAAGTAAAGGAATATCTGTCGCTGAATGATGTTCAGTACAATTCAATAAAAACTATTTTAAAAGAAATTGAATCGGTATTGGAGGAAGACAAAAAGGTAATTAGCGGATTGAAGGAAAGAGTAAAGAATGATGACGAACCCGGTTTCTTTGAGAAAATAAAAGTCAAAAAAGGAAGAGATGGAAGAATATCAGAAATAAAAGGCTTGATAAAGAAAGTTGAAAACCAATTGAACAGTAATCAAAAAGAAAAATTTAAGAATGTAATTAAACCTGAGTTGCAAGGGCTTCGGAAAGAAGAAATCTTCGGCTCCGGGAATTAAATGATTTTGCATTGAGTTAAGCCGGAAAATGAAAAACCATAAATATTTCATACTGATGATCGGATTTATGTTTATGGCTGAAAAGTTATACAGTCAAACGATCGACGAAAATATAAAGGCAAGCAAAGATGGATTTTATCCCGTTCCCGTTCTTTTCTATCTTCCATCAACTGGGTATTCATTCGGCGTGGCGTTTCTATATTATAATAATCCCGATCCGGATAATCCCGATCGCTTTCCGGATATTATTGGCGGGTACGGTACTTATTCTACTAAAAAACAGATTCAAGGGAGCGTAAGGGTCAACCGGTTTTTCGGCAATAACGATTCCAGATTTGATCTTGAAGCCTCTTACTATCATACTCCTGATACATTTTGGGGAATTGGTCCTG
The DNA here is from genome assembly GCA_020723965.1 of Melioribacter sp. GTDB lineage: Bacteria > Bacteroidota > Ignavibacteria > Ignavibacteriales > Melioribacteraceae > DYHW01. The sequence continues at coordinate 48,698 of DYHW01000004.1, forward strand.
ATCCTTCAACAAAAGTGAGTGAAAATGTTACTTACAACCAGTACAGAATCAAGCTCGATTTCCTTGCCTCGGTAATAAAAAATTTTTACGTCGGTCCTTACTTCTGGTTCGAAAAATTCAGTCTTGCAGATTATGATCCCGATGGAGTAATTGTTAAAGGAGATCTGCTCGGTTCCTTAGGCGTTACCACCTCAGGTTTAGGTTTAGAATTAATTCTTGATCATCGCGATAGTTTATTCTTTCCTACCAAAGGAATCTTTACCGATATGAAAGGTCTCTATTTCAATAAATTGGTTGGCGGCGATGTTAATTTTTTCCGTTTTGATCTGGACATTCGTTACTATATCGGAATTGCAAACGGACAGGTACTTGCTCTGAATACTTTATTTAACAGCACGGCTGGCGATGTACCGATTCAAATGCTGCCGAAACTTGGAAGTCATCAAATGATGCGTGGCTATCCGATGGGAAAATATTTAGATAAAAATTTATGGACTGTTCAAGCAGAATATAGAAGACCTTTATTCTGGAGGATTGGCGCATCTGCATTTATTGGTGTCGGTCAGGTCTTTCCAAAGTTTTCTGAATTCAGTTTAAGTGATTTAAAAATTGCGGGTGGAATGGGATTAAGATATATGCTTGATAAAGAGCAGCATCTCAATGTCCGGCTCGATATCGCTCAATCACGTGAGGGAACGTATGTTTATTTTACTATTCAAGAAGCTTTTTAAGGTAATCCACAAAAAATATTTAGAAAAAGAAATATCAATAGTAATGATGCAAAAAAGTAAAACTAAGAAAACAAAATTTGACGTAGGTATTATTGCCGCCGGCGAGGGTTCAAGATTAAAAGCTGAAGGAATTCAATTGTCCAAACCGATGATTCCAATTCTCGGTAAACCATTAATTCAATGGGTCATTGACGCGGCAATCAATAGTGGAGCTGATAATATAAGTTGTATCGTCAACGAACAATCGAAGGATCTTGAATCATTTCTTAAAGCATACTATGGTTCAAATAAAATAAATTTAGTAGTTAAAACCACCGAAAGTTCTTTTCACAGCTTGAAAGAATTATCACAATATCTAACTCCTCCTTTTTTGATTGCTGCTTCAGATTCAGTTTTCATAAAGGAAGAATTTTTATCCTTCATAGAATATGGAATTAATATTTCCGATGCGGATGTGATAGTTGCAGCCACTGATTTTATAGATGATGAAAAACCGCTTTATATAAATCTTGATGAAGAGGGGAGCGTAATTGATTTTGTTGATAATACCCAAAATTATGAGTTCGTTACAGGCGGATTATATCTCTTCAAAAAAGAAATAAAAAAAGAAATTGAAGGAGCAATGAACGCTAATACGAATCGGCTGAGGAATTTTTTACGCTTTTTGATTAAGAGAGAATTTAATATGCAAGCTTTCCCTTTCTCAAGGATTATTGATGTTGATCATCGAAGTGACATCATAAAAGCGGAAGAAATCTTGAAGCAAAAAAAAAATAAGAAGAGATAGCTAAACAGAATGGCACAATTCAAAAATATGATATACGGTTTTGAAGAATTTGGATTCATCGTTCGCGACCTCCTATTGGGAATTAAAACTATAAAATACAATTGGGATGAAACATTAACCGAAATGTATCTTATCGGCTCGAAAGCATTGCCCCTGGTTTTATTGGGAGGATTATTTGCCGGAGTGATTTTGGCAATCGAAACTGGTCATCAATTAAAACTATTTGGCGCCACTTCTTTGATTAGTAGAACTGTTTCACTCGGTATGGTTAGAGAATTGGGACCGGTAGTAACGGGCTTGTTGCTGGCGGCGAGAACCGGTGCAAAAAATTCCTCTGAGATCGGGGCGATGAAGCTGAGTGATCAGATTGATGCATTGACAGCCTTTGGCTTCAATCCGGTTCATAAATTGGTATTACCAAGAACTGTTGCCGCTTTAATAATGTTTTTACCTCTCACTTTAATAGCTGATATTACCGGCATTTTGGGAGGGATGTTAATTGCAAAACAAACTTTTCAAATAGAAATAGCTTGGTTTTGGGATACTGCAATTAATGCATTAAAAATGAAAGATCTATTTGTTGGTTTTGCAAAACCTTTTTTCTTTGCTTTCTTCATTTCAACAATAAGCTGCTACTTCGGACTCAAAACCAAGGGTGGTACTACAGGACTTGGCAAAAACACAATTAACGCTGTTGTTTATTCTTCAATAGTAATATTAATCCTCGATTTCATATTTACAAAAATTGTTTGGGAAGTATTGTAACAATGATCGAATTAAAGAATATATCACTTTCATTTAGAGAAAAAGTCATTTTAAAAGATGTCTCTTTCAGAATAGAAGATACTTTAACAACTGTAATTGTCGGACCGAGCGGAGCCGGCAAAAGTTCGATTTTGAAAATCATTGCCGGATTATGGAAACCGGATTCCGGCGAAATATTCTTTAACGGGATAAATGTTTATCACATGTCAGAGAGTGAATATCAAACGATGAGGAAGAAAATCGGGATTGTTTTTCAAAGCAATGCTTTATTCGATTCACTATCTGTAACTGAAAATATACTTTATTTTCTTCCCGAACGAAAAAGCTTAACAGTCAGCGAACTGAATGAGAAAGCGGAACGGTTGCTGAACTTTGTAAATATGGACGGGACAGGAGATTTATATCCGGAGGAATTAAGCGGAGGAATGAAAAAACGAATTGCAATTGCCCGTGCTCTCGCATTTAACCCCGATCTAATTCTATTTGATGAACCTACTACCGGACTTGATCCGCTCAACTCAGCATCAATTATAGAATTGATTGAAAAGCTTAAAGAAAACGGGACCACTTCCGTTGTTGTTTCCCACATATTGAACGATGTTGTTGAATTAGGAGAACAAATAATAGTTATAAACGACGGTTTAGTAGTTGAATCCGGGTCTATCGAAAAAATTATGACATCAGATGAGCCGTTCGTTAATAAATTTTTTTATCAATTAAGTAAACACAACTACATAATGAAATCAAATTATAATATGTACGAGCTGATAAATGTATAGTAGCAATTCAAAAAAGAATAATATGAAAGTTGGGTATACAATTTTCTCCGGATTAGTAATCTTATTTTTATTTGTAGTAATTGTAGGCACAGGAGAAAATCTCTTTTCAAAAACCTACAATCTCAAGCTTGTTGTTAGAGAAACGGAAGGATTGAAGAAAGGAGGATCTGTATTACTCGGAGGATTAAAAATCGGAAGCATAAAAGATATAAGATTTGTTCCAATTGATAATAAAAATCAGATTGTAATAGAGCTTTCACTTCTTCAGGAATATGCCGGAAAGATTACAACTAGATCATCTGCAGCAATTGAAACATTCGGTCTTCTTGGGGATAAAATGATTAACATCTCGCTCGGTAATCCGGATGAAAAACCATTAAACGATGGCGATTTCCTAAAAGTTGAAGAGACTTTTTCAATTGAAACTGCCGGATCGGTTGTAGAACCGATACTTAAAAAAATAGATGGGATTGCTTCCGATATAAAAAGTATAACTAGCAATACTGCATTGGGAAACGGCACAATCGGTAAATTATTAGTTAACGATTCCGCAATAAATAAATTGAATGCTTTGCTTGATAATATATCCGGCATTGTTTCTAAGATCAATTCATCAAAAGGTTCGATAGGCAAATTGATTAACGAACCAAATCTTTATAATGATATAGCTGCAATAACATTCAATTTAAAAACGGTCACAGATTCGCTTGCTTCTGGGAAAGGAACATTCGGTAAACTTTTGATAAATGATTCCCTTTACAATAACCTCAACGATTTAACGAGCGGGTTAAACACAATTGTTAAAAAAACTGAAAATGACAGCACGCTTATCGGCGGTTCTTTAAACGATAAAACTCTTTATATAAAATTTAACTCTCTCATCGATGAATTAAATTCTTTAATAACAGATATAAAAGAAAATCCCGACAGGTATATAAATGTTTCTGTTTTCTAATTTATAAAGGATATGAAATGAAATTGCAAATAGCCGGAATAAAGAGAAGCCGCAAATATTCTCCGAATCAAACTACGAATGATGCATTGATATTCCTAAAGACCGCACAGGAACTTATTAAACTTGGTGCAAATGTGAATTTATATTCTGAGGAAGATGTAAAATTCGAAGAGCTGAAAGAAGAAATAATTTTTTCAATGGCAAGAGGAGAAGATTCGATAAATAAATTGATCCAATTACAAAAAACCGGGGTAACGATTATTAATCCGCCACAATCCACCTTAAATTGTTACAGAAGCAGTATGTATCAAAAACTTGTTGAAAGCAATATATCTTTTCCAAAAAGTATTATTGTTAAGACTAAAACCAAAGAACAATTTACAATCTCACAATTGAGTACCAGAAAAATCTGGGTCAAACGCGGGGATGTACATGCAATACATAGAGAAGATGTTACCCAGGCATACAGTGATGAAGAACTAAATTTTTTACTGAAAGAGTTTGCTAATCGTGGAATCCGCGATGCATTGCTTCAAGAGCATATCGAAGGCGATGTTATAAAATTTTATTCGGTTTTCGGTACAGACTTTTTCCACTGGTACTATCAAAACGGAAATAATAGTTATAAGTTCAGTGAAGATTACTTACGCGAGCTCGCTGAGCTGGCTGCAGAGAAATTGGGAGTAATTGTTTATGGTGGTGATGCAATAATTCAACGTGACGGATCAATAGTCCTTATCGATCTGAACGATTGGCCCAGCTTTGCACCGGTTAGAATTGAAGCAAGCAAAATAATTGCAGAAACAATCATTAGCCGTGCTTTGGAATATACCGATTCAGTTGAGACACAATACAGAGTACATAAATAAGGGAAGAGAATTTATGACGGAGATTAATACTAAAATAGAATCAACCTATAAATCCAAAGAGACTGAAGAACTGGTCGACATAATTTTTTATAGACCTTTTGGATATGTAATTGCCAAGCTTTCATACAAATTGAGATTTACACCAAACCAAATTACGGTTGCAAGTATCTTTTTGGGAATAATTGCCGGGCATCTTTTTTACTACAACTCCCTTTCGCTGAATATAGTTGGAATTATTTTATTAATAGTTGCCAATGCAATGGATAGCGCAGATGGACAGCTTGCACGAATGACAAATACCAAAAGCAGATACGGGAGAATTTTAGACGGATTTGGCGGCAATTTATGGTTCCTAAGTATTTATCTGCATCTTTATTTCCGATTACTGAACGATGGCATCTCGCCGGCATTCTTTCTGTTAATTCTTCTTGCCGGAATCGGTCATTCATTTCAATCAGCATATGCCGACTACTACCGCAATCATTTCATGTACTTCATTTACGGGAAAAACAAAAGTGAAATAGACGACCTCTCGGCATTGAAGAAGGAATATAAAAATCTTACATGGACTAATAATTTTGTGAAAAAATTTTTAATGAGGGTTTATATAAACTACACCGTGCAGCAGAGAATATTTTCAAGAAATCTTATTAATCTTTATCTAATCATAAGCCGAAGATATGAAGGGAACATACCAGAGTTTCTCAGTCAACTCTATCATTTGAGAAATAAACCATTGGTGAAATATTTTAACATACTTACCACAAACACCAGAATGTTTGTTTTGTTTATAAGTATACTTATTGCAGAACCGATCATATACTTCTTGTTCGAATTAACAATTTTAAATCTTCTTTTCGTTTATATGGTAATTCGCCATGAATTGAACAGCAAAGTAATTTATTTAATTGCTGCAAAACATCTTTCGAAAGAAAGTCAGAACATTCCTGAAAGTGTACTTGTTTGATTAAAGCCGATGGAAAAGAAAGTAAAAATATTTTTTCTAATTGTCGGACTTACCATCCTGGCACTTTTGGTAAATGAATATGGTTTAGCCAATGTAATAATCAATATCGGAAAGACCGGCTGGTGGTTTTTAGCTATAATTGGAACGTGGCTGGTGGTTTATCTTCTTAATTCACTTGCATTCTATTTTATTTTGAATGCTCGAAATAAAAGAATCCCCTTTAAAGAAGTGCTTTCCGTTTCCTTAAGCGGTTTTGCGATCAATTATATAACCCCCGGAATCAATCTTGGCGGTGAACCGTACAAAATATGGGCATTGAAAAATAAAATAGGTTTACATTCATCTGTTGCAGCCGTGATTTTATATACCATGCTTCATTTCCTCTCCTCGTTTGTTTTCTGGATGATCGGGATAATAATTATTCCGTTTACCGTTTCACTGAATTCCGAATTGAAAATATTATCCGGGTTGATTTTAATTATCTCAATTGCCGGAATATTTTTTTTTCTATCAAGACATAAAAATGGAATTATTCAATGGCTCCTCCGTTTCAGCCACAAGATTCCGTACTCACATAAAATAATCAGCAGATTAGGAATAAAAGATGAAACGCCGGAAATTATCGATGAGCAGATAGTTGGTCTTTATAATAATCAGAGAAAATATTTTTATGTTTCATTGCTTCTTGAAGTTATTGCCAGGATAGCGGCATCATTAGAATTTGTATTCATATTGTGGTCGATCGGAATACAAATCTCCTTTGCGGAAGCAATTCTAATTAATGCTTTCTCCTCTTTATTGATCAATATCTTTTTCTTTATGCCGATGACGTTAGGCGTTCGTGAAGGGGGTTTATTCTTTATCATGGGTCTGCTGAAATATTCCCCCGGAATCGGCGTATATGTTGGGTTGATCAACAGGCTTAGAGAATTATTTTGGATTCTTGTGGGATTAATCATAATACAATTTAGAAAGCATAAGCCCATTAAAGATAATGTGGAGACAATAGAAATTTTATGAGCTCAAAAATAACAACTGTGATTTTTGATTATGGCGGAACTTTAGATACCGGCGGAATTCATTGGAGTGAAAAATTCTGGGAAGCTTACCAATATTTTAAAATTCCAATCTCCAAGGAAGATTTTGGAAATGCGTTCGTATTCTCAGAGAAGAATGTGCAAACCTTAATAAAACCGGAGAGCAGTTTAAGAGAGACGTATAGAGCACAATTACTGCAGCAAATGAAATATTTAGAGAACAAAAACCCCCTCTCCGGCGCTTACTATGCAATCATTGATAAATTGGTTGAATATTGTCATCGATCCGTAATTAACAACGTTAAAAAAAGTAAGATGATTCTTGCAAGACTAGCAAACGATTACAAGCTTGGGATTGTCTCCAACTACTATGGAAATCTGGTTTCGGTGCTGAATGAACTTGGATTGAAGAAATATTTTTCATCAATAATCGATTCAAAAATTGCCGGGGTACGAAAACCGGATTCAAAAATTATCTCCCTTGCAATTGATTCAATTAACTCGAATCCGGAAGAAACTATTGTAGCGGGAGATTCATACACAAATGATATTTCGCCATCCAAGCAGATTGGGTGCAAAACTATCTGGCTGAATGTTAAAAGTTGGGAAATCCCGCTTGATACAAAAGATGCAGATGTTATCGTAAACTCTTTTAACAAAATTGAAGAGGCGATAAATAAATTATTATAAAAGTGAATTAAATAGGGAGAAACAAAATGAATAATCGAATTATAGAAAAACCAAACGGCAAACTCGGTGTTTTAATTGTTGGATTGAACGGCGCAGTATCCACCACTTTTTTAGCCGGAATACATGCAGTGAGAAAAGGACTTGCACTACCGATCGGTTCTTTAACTCAAATGGGAACAATCCGCATCGGCAATAGAATTGAAAATTATTTCCCGTTGATTAAAGATTTTGTACCGTTGACTTCAATAGACGATCTGATATTTAGTGGTTGGGATATTAGAGATGAAAATTGTTTTGAATCGGCATTATACGCAAAAGTGCTTAGCGAAAAAGATTTAAGCAATGTTGCAGATGAACTAAAGTCAACAAAACCGATGCGCGGGGTTTTCGATCCTAATTTTGTGAAAAGATTACAAGGCAGTTACATTAAACCAGGTAAAAATAAATACGAATTGATGATGCAACTGAGAGAGGATATTCTATTCTTTAAAAAATTCAACTCACTCGATAGAGTTGTGGTTGTTTGGTCAGGCAGCACCGAAACTTTTATCGAACAGAAAGAAGTCCATTCCTCAAAAGAGAATTTTATTAATGGTATGATTAATAACGATCCGGACATTTCACCGAGTATGCTTTATGCTTATGCGGCAATTGCTGAAGGAGCTGCTTATGTAAATGGTTCGCCTAATTTAAGTGTTGACATTCCCGCAATTGTGGACTTTGCCAATGAAATGAACGTTCCAATTGCCGGAAAAGATTTTAAGACCGGTCAGACATTAATAAAAACTGTTATCGCTCCTATGTTAAAAATGAGACTGCTGGGATTACATGGCTGGTTTTCAAATAATATCCTCGGTAACCGCGATGGAGAAGTTCTTGATGACCCCGGTTCTTTCAAAACTAAAGAGGAGAGCAAACTTTCCGTATTGGATTCAATTTTGCAGCCGGAAATTTATCCCAATCTTTATTCCGATTATTATCACAAAGTTAGAATAAATTATTATCCGCCGAAGGGTGATAATAAAGAAGGATGGGACCACATAGATATATTCGGATGGCTCGGTTACCAGATGGAATTAAAAATAAATTTTCTCTGCCGTGATTCGATATTGGCAGCTCCAATATTGCTCGATTTAGTTTTGTTTACTGATCTTGCACTACGCAGCAACATGAAAGGAATTCAAGAATGGATGTCGGTATTCTTCAAAAGTCCGATGCATTCGGAAAACGTTGTCCCCGAACACGATCTTTTTATTCAAATGATGAAGTTGAAAAACACTTTGCGAAAATTAATGAATGAAACTCCTATTACTCATCTCGATACGAATGGGACAAATCATTTGATCGATGATATGGAATATTTAGGATGATTACCTAATCGGAATCATAAAAAGATTAATCACCATAATGAGATTAAAAAAATATTTCATCTTTCTCTTGTTGATCATAAGCTTGCCTTTTTATATTGATATAAATGGTCAAACAAAAAAAGGCGAGACGGATCAATTTTTTCAAAGCACTGATTCGAAAGAAACAATCAGTAAAGATGCGGTCGATCAAAAGAAAGATGATCTAATAATTTCCGCTCTCCCTTTTGCACTATACAGTGAAATATTCGGATGGGCTGCCGGCGGATTTGTCGGCATACAAGGATTGTCTCAGAAAAATATGTCTCTCTACATGGGGGGACTTATAAGCACCAACGGTACGAAATACGGCTTCATTCAATTCAGAGAATTCTATTTACCGTTTTATCCACGAGTGTATATTGCGCCGGATATTCTTGGTGGATATTTCGGTGTATTAAATGTTTACAAAGATCCACCAACTGCTCCATCTCCAGAAGATCCTAAATTTCGCGCTGGCAGTAATGAATCAGACAAAAATAATTATTTAGAAGTGAGCGGTTCCGATCAATGGTATGAATTGAAATTCAGATATCTGCTTCCGATAGGTCATGGCAAAGATCAAATCTATTTCTCTCCCCAGCTTGAAAACGGAATATTAAAATCCGGCGAAATGGGGGGAACGCATTGGAATCCTTTAATAAGCGGCAGAACGTTTGTAGACGTAAAGCCATTTTACAGAAAGCGTGTTGCATTCGCTACAAACGGAATTGAATTCGCATTAACAAGAGAGAATACTGATTTTTACGTTAACCCAACCCGCGGCAGCCTGCAGAAGATTGCCTTCAGAAGAGATTTCGGGTGGTTTGATTCAATGGCACCGTGGAGTGTAATCGAGACCGATCTGCGCTGGTATCTTCCGCTGCATGAAATGCACGGGAGTAAAAGTCCACCGCCCAAAGTATTGGCGTTAGACTTCTGGACAGTTAATACACTTACCTGGAATAGTTATGATGTTATCGGAACTGACCCCGGGGGAAATTTAATCAAACAATATCATCGTCCTCCGCCTTACACTGGTGCTTATCTTGGCGGAAGATACCGGCTTCGTGCATATTACGAAGGAAGGTTTAATGATAGAGCCGCAGTTTATTACGGCGCAGAATACCGGCAGATAATTTCCTGGAATCCATTCAATCTATGGTCGGTTACTGAAAAATTAAATGTGCATTGGCTGCAATTAGCTGTATTTGCAGAATTGGGTCGTGTTGCGCCCGAATGGAAAATATCTACTTTGCACACTGATATGAAATGGAGCGCGGGAGCTGGGCTGAGGATTTTTATGAACAACTTAATTTTGCGAATAGACGGCGCATTCGGAAAAGAAGGTTTTTTTACACAGATGTATGTAGATCATGCGTTTTAGCTTTTCAATCTTTTTAGATGAATAATTAGAAACAGAAAGCCCAACGTTAGAAGTCGGGCTTTTTTGCATAAATCTTTTTAGATGTATCAAATTTTATTACTCAGACGGCAGTAAATCAGTCGTCTTTAATTTGGATGGCAGAAAGATTCCTATCACACCTTTCAAACCAACACTCATAACAATATTATAGAAGAAAGCTAAAAATGCAAGGAGAAGAAGTGAGCCTGAAAGTGCAGCTAATATCATGTAAACATTAAATTCTCCATTGAAGTAAATTGTACGACGCAACATCCCTCTTAAACCGGCCATTCCCATAAAAGCGCCCATCCCGATACCACCGAGAAGATGTGCCCAGAAATGGAAGCTGGCTAATTTCTCGCTATAAAGTTTGGCTCCGTTAGTAAGGATTGGAAAGAGGAAATAGATAGCCGAATAAAGTGTCATGGTCAATCCAATTAGAATTGCAACATGAGCATGAGGACCAACAATCCATTGAGTGTTGTGAAGAATTCTATTCAAACCTAAATCTGCTTGCATAATACCGGCCGGAACAGCAAGAGCAAATCCGAGCAAACCGCCAAGTAAGAACTTTAAAGGATTAGTCATTTTTAATGGTCGTGCACTCCATAGTGTAACCAGAGTAATAAAGAAAGCAAGACCTTGCGTGATGAGCTCAAAAGCCGTTACCATCTCACCAGAAACTATTTTCAAAATACCTGGTTGTGCTTGATCGGACATTAAGTGATGTGACCAAACAGTCCATGAAACGACAAGCGCTACTAACAAAGCCGCACGTGCTATATTTTCCATAAAAAGCTTTTTTCCACTAATTAGTGTGGCTAGAAGGTACCACGTTCCGGCAACAAAAATTAAAACGAGACCATCTGCTATTAGATCAAATCCCCACCAAAACCAGTTCTTATACAATAAAGCATCAATAGAAGAATGTTTAAGACTTATTCCAAATAATTCTGCAACCATATAAATTAAGATTAGAAAACCTGTGAATAAAATAACGGCAGCACTAAGAGCTGTATCTACTGATCCTCTAGCGATAGCAGCAACGGGCACAGAAACTAAATGTTCTTTTTTATTTTTTGAAAATAGATTTGTTAAACCGGTTAGACCGAGAGCGGATTTTATTAATGCACCGCTTGGTTGTTTCTCCCAACCGTTCGGTGTGTATGCAATAGTCTTAAAAATATTGATGACAAAAAATGCAGTTCCAACCATTACTACTGCGATACCGATAATAAAGAATGTTCCTCCTAAAACACTGAATTGAGAAAAATCTGCCGGCAGTGGCCAATAAAGTGTGTAAAGCGGAGAATAATGAGACACAAATCCAGCAAACCAAAATATGAATGTGCCGATAGCGATTAGCCATAAAGTCCAGTTCCCTAATTTGATACTCCACAATGGTTTCTTCATTAAGAATGGAACAAGGAAAAGAAACGCACCAAAAACAATTGAATAAGTAGATCCAAAAATTCCAACAAGCGGGTGTGCAGTCATTATGGCAAAAAACTGTTCTTGGCTTACACCTAAAGCGAGACCTTGATTAACTTCAAACAGTCTCATCAACATCCCCTCAACAACAACAATGCTGTAATAGATCAAGCCGATCACTACAAATCGTAATGTCAATTTTTGCATTGGTGTCAAGGAATTCGGTTTGAATAATCCTTGCTCACCGTTTGTGAACGTTTGTATTAAGCTCATTTTCAAATTCTCTCTTTAATTTTAAAAAATTGTTTAATCAACTACTTCAACCGCATCTCTTAGGATCATATTGATCCCTTTTGGCCCAGAATATTCAGTTGAACGGATCGAGTAAACAGCCGGTTGGTCGAACTGCCACAGAATATCATTAATATGACCGGGAACAACTTGCATTTGAAAAACCATAGTATTGTCACTTCTAAATAATCCAAAGCCGTATGTTAAATCTTTCGAATCGACATTAAATCTGACAATCTCATTTACTCTTATCATAAGTTTATGAGAAGGGAGCCGAAATTCGTGGTTCTCCATAATGATATGAAATTCCTTATCGGCTTTAATCTCTGCACGATTTAAATCCATTGACTTCCATGGAATTGTTTCATGCGTTACAATATGAAAAGAAACTCCGATAGCTACAAGAAACCCGACAAAAGAATAAAATATTGACGATTTAACTACTTTGCCGGAACCGTCTCTCGTTACCTTGTAAGCAAACCATCCCATTAAAGCCATAATAGCAAGAACATAAAAAGTGTAGGCAATTGTTTGTCCGGTTAATACGATGTTTGAATCAATCATAATTTCACCTTTTTTTGTAAATAAATTTGTTTAATTAATATGAGCATATCGCATTTGAGTATAAAAAATTTTTGTTTAGAATCTTTCTCCTTTAGCTTCTCTAATATGACTTCCGACCGACCTAATTCTTCCCCACATAGAAATGAAGAATAACATCATACCTAAAACCTGTCCGGCAGCCGAAATAATAAGGATCAGTTTTAGTAAGTTACCGACAACAATGAAAGATGAGAGAATTTGTGAAACAAACCGAATAGAGGTTGATGTTGTGATAAAATAATATGTGGTCAATATTAAAACTGGTTTATAAAGCTTATCATCCTTTTCCGGACGCGGAAAGAACCAGAGCGCTACACCCATAATCATCATCATTACTGAGCCAACAAGGATTATGTGAGTGTGTGCCGATACAAGATCGGGATGTGGCCAAATATCGAAATAGTACCTGGCAATTAATAAGTAAAGACCAGTCGCAACTCCCAATAGAAGGAAGATTATGCTGGTCTTAATAAAATATCGTACGGTAGAGAACATAAGTAACTCCTTTTAGTCTTACTTATGTATCTTAAAAATATTTTTATTCAGTATCAATAATCACTTCGTAAAATTTAGGAGAGAGTTTACCTTCCAACAAAGGTTTTAATTTGTTAAAAGCTTCTTGACGTTCTTTGCTGGTGTGCATTGCCATAAAAGTTTTTTCACTTTCATGCTCTACCAGCGAAACATAGTTTTGACCACCTTTCGTAACTTTCAACAGCTGTCGTGAAATAAATCCGTCAAAATTCTTGTAAACACTATTGGACCATTTGAACCATTCCAGAAACTCGGGTTCTTTACCGGCTTTGATTGGTGGAAACTCAATTATGTTAATAAACATAATTCATCTCCATTACATTTTCTTTTTTGATCACTAAATTTCAGCTGGACTTTTGAATTTCTCTTTTAAGTATTCGCCGATAAGAATAGCGGCGGGATACAAAACTTCTTCCTCGGTCTGAGCATGAAGAATCATTTTCTTTCCCAATTCTTCGTACTCCGGTTTATTTTCCACTTTAGAAGCCGATATTAGCTTTTGAATTGCAGCTTTGATCATATCATGCTCTTTCAAAATTTGAGGAAGTTCCAGCTTAAGTCTTTCAGTCATATCCCAAACGGGTTTCATCTCATCGGTTATTAACCCTTTGGCGAGATCGGTTAATAAGCCGAGAGGAGGTGTAGCAAATTCTTCTTCTTTAACAAAATGAGGATGAAGAATTTTAGCAATGTTTTGTGCAGCTATTCCCACAGCTCCTTGTTCGCTGATGGCGCGTTGCATCTGCTCATGGATTACTTCATGTTCTTCTTTTAACGGTTTAGGAATATTGAATTGCATTTTCTTTCCCTTTTTATTCTGCCATTTTTTTTATCCGTGAATTATTAATTGTGCCGTCTTAATAAATCTGTAAAAAATTATCAATACTCTTTCTTTTTGAAAGAGGGATTGATGCGTCAATTAATGGGAATGAGCTTCAGAATTTTCTTCACCGTGAGCTGTGCCGGTAGTCATTTGATAAACTTTTTCTACAAAGTGAACATATTCAACGTAAGCTTTAACATACTCTCTACCAGCATTAACATCATTTGGATCAAAATTCTTTTTACTTAAAGCACTTACATAAAGTGGATGTAATCCATTATGCATTGCATCCTGTAAGAATTTTACCAACTCCTTAGCGGAACCAGACTCAATTGCTTTATCTGCAGCGGGAATAGCGGGGCCAAGATCGCGACCCGCAGGTTTAAGTCCGGTATATGGCGCTCCTTCTCCGGCTCTGTGAATTCTTACTAACGTTTCAAAGAAATACATATCCGCGAAATCTTTTGCTTCCGGCGATAATTTTCTTACAGTAAGAGTTTTGTTGAATGCGGAAATAATTTCTTCCTGCTGTTCTTGCTTTACCCATTTCAGGACAAGCTTAACGTTTCCAGATTCCAGCGCCTTACGAGCGTCTTTAACAACTGGACCATCCAATCCGTCACAGTGAGCTAAGGATTGTGTAAATGAGAACAAAAATAAAAATGCAGTGATTGCTGACAGTCTTATAGGTTTTGATTTTGTGAGTATCATGGTATAGCTCCTTTTTTTCAAGTGCAATATCCAACTATTGGAACAGATATCTTTTGACTTAAGTCGGATTTAGCATTTTTTAAAAAGAAAAAATGGGAAACAATAGAATAGAAATTTATCTGGCTAAAGCTTTCAATTTTTTCAAATCAAGAATAAAAATTGATTTACCGGCGACTCGAATTATTTTTTCGTTTTGTAATTTTTTAAGCAGTCTAGATAATGTGTCGGTGATTGTCCCGATATAAGAAGCAATATTTTTTTTTGATATATTAAGTCTTACAAATGGTTCGGGAAAATTGTCTGTCCCGGCTTTTTTGATTTCTTCGAGAAGATATCTTGCAAACCGGTTCGTTACTTCTTTGGTAGAAAGTTCTTCAACTTTTTGAGTAAGACGACGCATTTTTTTTGCAAATCCGGTCAGCATATTAAAACAGATAGTAGAATTATTCTTTATCAGTTTAATAAATTCTTTATGTGGGATGAAAACTAAAACCGAATCACTAATTAGCTGTGCGTTTACAGGATAGTTACCGCCTTCAAAAAGCGGGACATCGCCGAATGACTCAAATGGTTTAATTAGATGAAGAATTGACTCCCCTCCTTCATGAGATATTTTATAAATTTTAACCGAGCCGTTTAAAAGTATATAAAATCCTTTGTAGGCATCTCCTTCCCAAAATATGATTTCGTTTTTTTTGTAATTGAGAATCTTGCTAATGGAAATTATTTGTTTTAATTGTAGGGCAGTAAGCCCTGAAAAAAGAGGAAAATTACGGTAAGTATCATCGGATATTTTTTGTTCATTTCTCACTCTAAGGGCCATATCATGTGATCGAATTTTTTTGTTAGTTGTAATTTAAGAGAAGTAGAATAAATAATTGGCAATAATTAAACAGCTATTTTAAGAAACCAATTTTTGTGCTAAAGCCAGTTGTCTCTATTTAACAGAGATAGTTTCAGCGATCGAGCGTCCAGCAACCAATATCTATCAAGCAGCTATTTGATCCAAACAGTTTTAATATTCACAAATTCTTTGATGCCATAATGCGAAAGTTCTCTTCCATAACCGGAATTTTTAACGCCCCCAAAAGGCAATCGCGGATCGGACTTAACCATTCCATTGACAAACACTGAACCGCTTTCAATTTTTCGTGCCAGCTCTTTCGCTTTTGAAATGTTTGAAGTCCACAGAGATGCGCCGAGACCAAACTGTGAATCGTTAGCAATAGCTATTGCACCATATTCATCTTTTGCTTTTATAAGCGAAGCAACAGGACCAAATATTTCATCATCGTAAGCAGGCATTCCTTTGCTAAGGTTTGCAAGAATAGTCGGCTCGTAATAAAATCCTTTCTGTTCGAGTCGCTTTCCCCCGCACAAAATTACAGCGCCCTTTGCGACTGATAGTCTAACTTGTTCATCAAGTTCAAGCAATAAATCTTCCCGAGCAATAGGACCAAGTTCTGTTTCCGTATTCATGGGGTTTCCAACAATTACTTTTTTCATTAGTTGAACAAATTTCTTTTCGAACTCATTATAAATTTTTTCCACAACTATAAACCGTTTTGCTGCGATGCAGCTTTGTCCGTTATTTATAAGCCGTGCCGTTACAGCAGTTTTGACCGCTTCATCAATGTCTGCATCTTCAAGAACAATGAAAGGATCGCTGCCGCCAAGTTCCAACACTGTTTTTTTTAATTTTGCACCGCATGCTTGCGCAACATGTTTTCCCGCCGGCTCACTTCCGGTTAGCGTTGCCGCTTTTACTTTTGGATGATCTATAACATCTTTTACCAATGATGAACCAATAAGCAAAGTTTGGAAAGTGTGTTGGGGAAAACCAGCGCGCATAAAAATTTCTTCGATAGCAAGTGCGCTCATAGGAACGTTGGATGCGTGTTTGAGAATTCCTACATTGCCCGCCATCAAAGCAGGAGCGGCAAAACGGAATACTTGCCAGAATGGAAAATTCCAGGGCATCACAGCAAGTATAATTCCGAGCGGGTCGAATTGCACAAAACTTTCCGAGGCGTCAGTTTGAACAATCTCATCACGTAAAATTAATTGAGCGTTGTCTGCATAATAATCACAAACCCATGCGCACTTTTCAACTTCTGCAATTGCTTGAGTAATTGGCTTTCCCATTTCAAGAGTTAAAATCTTTCCGTAATGCTCCTTGCGGTCGCGAAGAATAAGCGCGGCATTTTTCATTAGTAGTGAACGCATCGCAAAATTTGTATCACTCCATTTGAGAAAAGCATCGTGCGCATAGTCGATCATTTCAAAAACTTCTTTGCGAGAGCATTCGGCAAAAGTTTTTTCAACCTTACCTGTTGCTGGATTAATAGTTTGAATAGGCATATTTTATTTCCATGCTCGGCTTCTTTGTAAATTAAGATTAGACAAGAAAGAGAATAAAAGAACTACTCAGGTCTAAATCCGCGCGAATCATACCAATACTCATCACCAGAATATCTTAAGCTCGGGTCAATAATAATCAGAACGGGGTAACCATATTTGGTATCGAAATCAACATAATAAGAGCCGATAGTTTTCCCCTTCAATGCAAACAACAGATCAAAAAGCTGGTCGGCAGTTTTATAGTATTTTATTTTTTCGGCAGGAAGAGGAATATCGGTGCCTTTAAATGTTGTTTTTATAATTGTGTTATTATCAACTGAAACAGTGATTGTATCTGCTGAAGCACCGGGCACGCCAAAAATCAATTGATGAAACGAATATTTTTTGATGTTGAGCGATTTCCAATGCCTGTGTGCGTCTTCTAGTCCTGGAAAAGTTGTGGTTACCCCTGCATCGCCGCAAGAAATAAATAGAATGCTTGTTAAAGCGGCGGTCAGAAAAATAAATGAATTTCTATTTTTCATAGTAAAGCAGTCTTCAAAATGATAGTTAATGAAATTTATTTTGCTACAATTAATGATAATTGATAGAGCTTCCGCCGATAAACTCGCGCAGGACGGAATCACCCGGCACGGAAGAATCATCTTCAACCGGTTCAATAGCTTCTAACATTTTCATCACACGAGCCGCTCTTGTATAGGCGTCTTCGCGTAAAGGATCTCCTTTGTATTTGCTTTCCCATTCCTCGAAACTTTTTAAAAGTTTAGGACGATACAAAGGGACTTCGAACGGCATTGAAGTATTTATAATATAATCTGCTGTACTGCTGTAAGGAAGAATATTTCTTTTTTCTGAAGAGCGCACATAATGCCAATGCAATAATGTTTGCTCTGGGTTGTAAGCGCGATGAACAGAATCGCGCAGCATTCGGCGAATCAACCGTAAATCTGTCCAGCGGATATACTGCCCATCTGGCATTTTCATTTGGAGAAGGGGTTCTAGATATAACTTGAATTTTTGCGATGCGGGGATCTCTTTGCTGAAATCCGGGAATAAGCCGTGTAAGCTGTCTATCAACAAAACTTCATTTTCGCGTAATTGTATTGGAGTGCGGTCGGGATATCTTTTGCCTGCTTTGAAATCGTAATAAGGAATTTTCACCTCTTCTTCTGCGGCAAGCCGCTTTAGATGATCGTTTATCATTTCAAGATCGAGTGCTTGCGGAGTTTCAAAATCGTAATCACCAAATTCATCTTTGGGGTGAAGTTCAAGATCGAAGAAATAATTATCAACTATCAGTGGAACGAAGCGCATTCCCAACTTTTTCAAGCGTTGTTCAAGTTTATATGTGGTTGTAGTTTTGCCCGAAGAAGAAGGACCGCTAACCATAACCATTTTAAGATAGCTGCTTCTATCTTTAATCATCTCTGCGGCGGTATCAAGCTCTGTTTCGTATGCGCTTTCTGCTTCATGAACAATATGAGGAAATTCTCCATTCCTAATTCTTGCGTTTACCGCTTCAACAGTGTGAAGATTATGTGAAACAGCCCAATCGAGCGAGCGCCAAACTTTTGCCCAGGGAATATTTTCCAAAGTTCTTGAAAAATGGCGGGAATCGGCTTGTCTTCTGCGCGACGCTTCTTCTCTATACAGAATAAATTCTTTTGCTACTTTTGCGTGTCCGTTCTCTATCAAAACTTTTTCTATAATGTCCTGAATTTCTTCAACGTGCGGTTTGTAATCATGTTCAAATTTTTCTTCCATCAATGCAATAACCTGCTTAGAAAGTTCGGCTGCTTTTTCTTTATCGCGTCCGCCAACCGAAACAGCAGCTCTGTAAATTACATTTGCTATTCTATCCGGATTAAAAGGGACAATAGCCCCGCTTCTTTTAATCACAAATTTGAATTTGCTCATTTTTTCTCCTTGTAAATTAAAGGGAGTAGAAATTTACTATAATAATATAGTGAGACTATCTTAAAATTGCAGATAGCGTTTTTATGGTGCATACTGAGATTTTTTACTACAAAAATTTTTAAGCGTTATTTCGGTTAACCGCAGAATCTACATAGGAAATAAGGTGCAGCGTATAGCCGCTTAGTAACAAAAACACACACATTTTTATTTAATCCTATGCGGAATTCTATTGAACCACATTTTAGCACGTATTATTTTGTAATCAGAACAACAGCAATTTTAACTCTTATATACGCTTCACATTAAAAACAAAAACGAGGTCAATATTGGATTTCATAAAAGATTTTTATTCGTTTATAATAATCGTTTTTTTATGCTACAACATACTGGCAGCTCAGGATAAAAATTCAAAACCGCCGGCGGCTAAAAAGATACTGCACGAGACAAAGATTCACGGAGAGACGCTTATTGATAACTACTTTTGGCTGCGCGAAAAAACAGGTCCGGAAGTATTCAATTATCTAAAAGCAGAGAACGCTTTCACAGAAGCGGTAATGAAGCCGACCGAAAAACTTCAGGAGAAACTTTACAAAGAAATGCTCTCTCGCATTAAGCAGACCGATCAAAACGTTCCTTACAAAAAAAACGGGTATTATTATTACACAAAAAATGTTGAAGGAAAACAATATCCTATTTTCTGCAGAAAGAAAGGAAATTTGAAGGCAAAAGAAGAGATAACGCTTGATATGAACGAGCTTGCTAGGGGACACGCATTCTACAGTATTTCTAATTACGAAGTAAGCGATGACGCCAATCTTCTCGCGTTTGGGGTTGATACAACAGGATTTCGCCAGTACCTTTTGCAAGTGAAAGATTTACGGACGGGGAAAATTCTAAATGATTATGCCGAGCGTATTGTTTCTATTGATTGGGCGGCAGACAATAAAACTTTGTTCTACGTTCAAGAGGATGCTGTAACAAAGAGAGCTAATAGATTATTCAAACATCAGCTCGGCAGCAATAACGATAAACTTATTTATGAAGAGAATGATGAATTGTACGATATCAATCTTGGCCGAACGAGAAGTAAGGAATTTATTATGCTCGTCTCGGCAAGCAAAACAACTAGCGAAGTACGATATCTTTCTTCGAAAAATCCCGAAGGGGAATTTAAGCTGTTTTATCTCAGACAGAATGATATTGAATATTATGTAGATCATATTGGCGACAGCTTTTATATCAGAACAAACGACATGGGAAAAAATTTTAGATTGGTTACAGCTCCGGTGAAAGACCCGAAAAAAGAGAATTGGAAAGAAATTCTTCCGCACCGAAAAGATGTTATGCTTAATGGCATTGAATGTTTTTCCGATCATTTTATAACGCGTGAAAGAAAAAATGGAATTCCCGCATTTGGTATAACAGATCTGAAAACAGGCAGCTCGCACTACATAGAATTTACGGAACCGGTTTACAGCATTTCCCCCTCTAACAATGAAGAGTTCAACACGAAATGTTTCCGGCTGAATTATCAATCACTTATTACGCCGCAATCAATTTACGATTACGATATAACAAAACGTCAATTAAAATTACTGAAGCGAGAGCCGGTTTTGGGCGGATACGATATGAAGAATTACAAGTCGGAACGGCTGGTTGCTAAAGCATCTGACGGCACTATGATTCCGATATCTATTGTATATAAAAAAGAATTAAAACTTGACGGCGAGCGACCTTTGCTGCTTTACAGTTACGGCTCTTACGGTTCTTCAAGCGAAGTTACTTTTGCATCATCAAGATTAAGCCTGTTAGATAGAGGAATTATTTACGCAATAGCGCATATACGCGGCGGGGGCGAGTTTGGAAAGGAATGGTATGAACAGGGCAAACTGATGAAGAAAAAAAACACATTTACAGATTTTATTACTTGTGCAGAACATCTGATAAAAGAAAAATATACTTCATCGGAGCAATTGATAATTAGCGGCGGTAGCGCTGGCGGCTTGCTGATGGGCGCTGTTACAAATATGCGCCCTAATCTCTTCAAGGCTGTAGTTTCTTACGTTCCATTCGTTGATGTAATCAACACAATGCTCGATGAAACTCTGCCTCTCACAACTCAAGAATTTTTGGAATGGGGAAATCCAAAAGAAAAAGAGGCGTACGATTATATGAAAAGTTATTCCCCTTACGATAACATAGAACCGAAAAATTATCCGACTATGTTGATAAAAACTTCGCTAAATGACAGCCAGGTTATGTATTGGGAGCCGGCAAAGTATGTTGCAAAGTTGCGAGCAACAAAAACGGACAGCAATCCTCTCTTATTTAAAATTAAATTGGAGCCGGGCGGGCACGGCGGCGCTTCGGGTAGATATGACCGCCTGAAAGATACGGCTTTCGATTACGCTTTTATGCTTTGGCAGTTGGGAATTGATGAATAACTTTGAACTGGAGTAAATAGACCGGCTCCAGCTTTCCGAGTCGATGAACACTACGAACAAATACACAGTAATGGTTATTGTTTGAGTGATTAAATAAAGTGTAGTTTTTAGTACCACTCTAAAATAATTATGTTGGCGGTTGAGGTCTCGGCTTAGCTACACTCAAATAGAAAATGTCTTCTCTTCAACAAATAAATTTTTCTATTCCTCTTTAGAAATGCGTTGTACATAAACGTTCACTCTTCGTTTTCTGTTGATATCAAAAACAAGTAAGTGCTAATGTTGAGTTACTAAGAACAATTTTTTTCTTAGTGAAATATATTTAACAAACCGCAAAATGGAGGGGCAATGAAACATCAACCAATCTCAATTTTAGTTTTATCTCTTCTTTTAATTCCAGCTTTTGCTTTTTCTCAAGCCAAAAAAAAGAAAGACATATACGAATTCAAAACAATTTATGAAGTAAAAACCACGCCAGTAAAAAACCAGGCAAAAACGGGAGCGTCGTGGTCGTTTGCAACAACATCTTTTGTTGAAACAGAATTGATTAGAATGGGAAAAGGCGAACATATTCTTTCTCCAATGTATAATGTTCGCTATGCGTATCCGCAAAAAGCAGAAAACTATATTCGCTACGCGGGGTTAACAAATTTTGACGAGGGAGGACAAGCTCACGATGCGATGAAAATGATAAGAGAGTATGGATTAATTCCGGAAGAAATTTATAAAGGGATGAAAATTAAAGAAGAGGAACACAATCATGGAGAGATGCACGCAGTTCTTAAAGCGATTATTGACGCGGTAAATAGAAATAGAGGCGGTAAAATTACGAGCCGCTGGAAGGAAGCCTTTGAATCTACGCTTAACATTTATCTTGGCGTTCCGCCCAAAGAATTTAATTATCAAGGGATAAAATACACGCCAAAAAGTTTTTGCGAATCATTCGGGTTTAATCCGGATGATTATGTGGAACTAACATCTTTTTCGCATCATACAGATTACGCTCAGTTCAATCTTGAAATTCCAGATAATTGGAGTAAAAACAAATATTACAACATTCCTATGAACGATATGATCCACTTGATCGATTCTGCTCTTTCGAGAGGATATTCGGTTGTTTGGGCTGGCGATATAAGCGAAAAAACTTTCGACAAAAAGAAATGTATTGCTATAATTCCCTCGACCGAAGAAACAAGCGATGAGGATTCAAAAAAAGAAGATGACGATAGCGACCATCCAGCTAAAGAAAAATTTATAACGCAAGAAATGCGTCAAGAATCTTTTGATAACCGGACAACCTCCTATGATCACATGATGCATATAACAGGGTTGGCAAAAGATCAGAACGGGTACAAGTTTTATTATGCGAAGAACTCTTGGGGAACAAAAGAAAAAAAATATGGCGGCTATTGGTATATGTCAGAACGCTATTTCCGCTTAAAAACAATTGCAATACTGGTTCATAAGAATGCTATGCCCCGGGGAATAAAAGCAAAGCTAGGATTGTTAGGATAGAATTTAAAATGAAAAAGACAAGAGATAGAATAACGAAAAGGCAGTTAATACTAGAGGCGAGATTCTAACTTCTTTATTCTATCTTCTACATTCTTATTTAAGCATCTTTTTTAGTTTCTCAATTTCATTGCGCAGGTTAGCGGCGCGCTCAAACTCCAAATCTTTTGCCGCAGCAAGCATCTCTTCGGTCATCTGATCGAGTAATTCTTTACGCTGATCATCGGTCATATATCTAACGACAGGTTCGGCGATTTTCAGAAAAGCGGCTTCATGTTTTTCGTAATCTTTCTTGCGCACATCAGCAATAGAAGTCGAGTTCATAATCTCTTCAACGCTTTTATAGATCGTAGTAGGCGTAATGTTGTGTTTTTTGTTGTACTCAGTTTGAAGGGTTCTTCGGCGGTTTGTTTCTTCAATCATTTTCCGCATCGATTCTGTAATTTTATCCGCATACATAATTACTCTGCCGTTTACGTTACGCGCGGTTCGTCCCGCAGTTTGCATTAACGATCTTTCACTTCGCAAGAATCCTTCTTTGTCAGCATCTATGATAGCCACGAGGGAAACTTCCGGCAAGTCTAATCCTTCGCGCAGCAAATTAACGCCGACAAGAACATCAAAATCGCCTATGCGCAGATCGCGTATGATCTCAACACGTTCGAGCGCATCAACTTCGCTGTGAATGTATCGAACTTTTATTTTCAATTTATCGAGATAATCCGCCAAATCTTCCGCCATTTTTTTTGTAAGCGTAGTAACAAGAATGCGTTCTTTCAGAGCAACTCGTTTTCGGATTTCTCCTATCAAATCATCAATCTGTCCTTTCACCGGACGGATTTCAATTTCGGGATCGAGCAATCCCGTTGGTCTAATCACCTGCTCTACAAATGCGCCTTGACTTTTTTCAAGCTCGTAATCCGACGGAGTTGCACTTACATAAATTACTTGGTTGGTGAGCGCATCGAATTCTTCGAATTTGAGCGGACGATTATCAAGAGCCGATTGCAAACGGAAACCGTATTCAACCAGAACTTCTTTTCTAGAGCGGTCGCCATTATACATTCCACGTATCTGAGGAATAGTTACGTGCGATTCATCTATAATTAAAAGATAATCTTTCGGAAAATAATCGAACAAGCACGAGGGACGGGAACCTGGGGCCCTTCCTTCCATATGTCTGGAATAATTTTCGATGCCGGAACAGTAGCCGATCTCACGCATCATTTCAATATCAAATTTGGTGCGCTGCTCTAATCGCGCTGCTTCTACATATTTTTCCTGCGACCAATAGTATTTTAGACGATCCCGCAATTCTTCATCTATTGAGGAGATTGCGCGGTTGACTTGATCTTTTGTAGTAACAAAATATTTAGCGGGATAAATTGCCGTTGTTTCGATTTCATGCAATACTTCGCCGGTAATAGAATCGATGATGGAAAGCCGTTCAATTTCGTCTCCCCAGAATTCAACTCGCACCGCTTCTTCGTATTGATAAGCGGGGATAATTTCTACAACATCTCCGCGCGCGCGGAAAGTTCCGCGTCTGAAATCTGTATCGTTGCGTGTGTAGTAAATATCAATCAAACTTCTTAAAAGTTTTTTTCGTTCAACAGATTGACCTTTCTTTAAAAAAATAATTTGCCCGGCGTATTCATCGGGCGCACCTATGCCATAAATGCAGCTCACGCTGGCAACGATCAAAACATCATTCCTTCCTTCAATTAAAGAGGTGGTTGCTTTAAGACGAAGCCGGTCAATTTCTTCATTAACAGCAAAATCTTTTTCGATATAAAGATCTCGCTTAACAACGTATGCTTCAGGCTGATAATAGTCATAATAACTGATAAAGAATTCAACGGCGTTGTTCGGAAAGAACGATTTGAATTCAGAATAGAGCTGCGCTGCAAGAGTTTTGTTGTGAGAAATAACAAGCGTTGGGCGGTTATACGCTTGAATTACATTCGACATTGTGTAAGTCTTGCCGCTGCCTGTAACTCCGAGCAAAACCTGGTGTTTGTCTCCGCGCTTCAATCCCTCTATCAGTTGTTGAATAGCTTTTGGCTGATCGCCGGCTGGTTCGTAATTAGACACTAATTCAAAATTTTTCACAAAACCTCATTATGGTCATTCATTGAAACTAAAGATTTTGTAGTAATAAAGCTTCTTAATGAATTTAAAGAGAATTTCAGTTTCTAATTCTTACTTCGGCTGCGTGAAAATAATCATCGTGCAAATGTCCGCGCAAAGTAACACGATTGGTAACATCCATTCCGGGCGGAAGCGTTAGCGGTCCAACAACTTTAACATGTCTGCCGGCGCCATCTTCAACATAAAAAACTGTTCCGCCGGATCCATCTCTAACGAACCCTTTTTCGTGAAGCAGCTTTACTATTATGTCTCTATTGGCGGTATTGTTAGTATCAAAATCTGAGAATAACCCAAGATCATCTTTGGGACTGAAATAAGTAAAATAAAGAATCAGACCAAAAGCAAGCACAAGCCCCGGAACAATCAATTTTTGTAGTTTCATATTTTTTCCTTTCTATTTGATAAGTTGGATTGTGAATATATAAAATCATTTTTCATCTTAACAAATAAATTCGTTTTTCAGTTTAAGCAAGATAACGGTAAAAAATTTTTATAGTTTTGCATAAGTATGAAGACGTAAATTATTTAATGCTAGTAAAAGGTTCCGCAATGACGATAAACGAAACACAAGATAAAATAGTAAAAGAGTTTGAACAGTTTAGCGAGTGGGAAGACAAATACAAGCGCATTATTGAATTAGGAAGGCAACTGAGCGCTATTGATGAAACATACAAAACCGATAAATACAAATTGAACGGATGTCAGAGCCAAGTGTGGATCAATGCGAAACTTGAAGGCGACAAAATTATTTTTGAAGCCGACAGCGATGCAGCAATTGTAAAAGGTTTAATAGCATTGTTGATAAAAGTTTATTCAAACCACACACCTGATGAAATTCTTTCTTCTCCTCCGGAGTTTGTTAAAAAAATAGGAATTGATAATCATCTTTCGCTAACGCGCAGAAACGGGCTCGGCGCAATGTTGAAGCAGATTCAGATGTATGCAGCGGCGTTTAAAGCAGTGATAGATAAAACGAAATAACAAATTATAGCCGCTTGCTCTTTCCGCTCTATTCACTTATTTTATTTTTAGATTACAAACTAACCTGAAGGAGCTTCTATGGCTAAATTTACTATAACAGTAAACGGCAAAAAGAAAACAGTTGATGTTGATGGCGATACTCCTTTGTTATGGGCGCTGCGTGATAGTCTTGGTTTGACCGGAACAAAATACGGCTGCGGCGAGGGAATATGCGGCGCTTGCGTTGTTCATATCAATAAAAAAGCAGAGCGGTCTTGTTCTATTTCTATTAAAGATGTTGAAGGCAAATCGATAACTACAATTGAAGGGTTAGCAGAGAATCCTAATCATCCAATATTTAAAACGTGGATAGATTTGGAAGTATCGCAGTGCGGTTATTGTCAGCCGGGGCAAATAATGACTCTTGCCGCGCTGCTGAATGAAAAGAAGAAACCGTCAAAAAAAGAAATTGAAGAAACAATGAACGGAGTTTTGTGTCGCTGCGGAACCTATCATAGAATCCACAAAGCTGTAGATAAACTTGTGGAGGAGAATTAAAATGAAAAAGCAATCAAGACGAGAGTTTATTAAAGTTGTAAGTTTGAGCGGCGGCGGACTTGTTCTCGCAGCTTTTATTCCCGCAGAGAGCATTTTTGCAAAACCAGGAGAAGAACCAAAAATATTTTCTCCGAACGCTTTCTTAAAGATTGATTCAAATGGAGTTGTAACTATTATAGTTCACAGATCTGAAATGGGACAGGGCGTTCAAACTTCTTTGCCAATGCTTGTAGCCGAAGAATTAGAAGTTGATTGGACACAAATTAAAATTGAACAAGCAGATGCCGATAGAAAATATGGAAGTCAAACAACGGGCGGAAGCACAAGCATAAGAAGAAATTATGAACCGCTTCGTGCCGCCGGCGCGGCTGCGCGCGAAATGTTAATAGCGGCAGCGGCGGCAAAATGGAAAGTTCAACCGGCAGATTGTAAAGCAGAAAATGGATTTGTTATAAATAAGCTGAACGGAAAAAAGATCGGTTACGGTAAACTTGCAGATGATGCTTCCAAACTGCCTGTTCCGCAAAATGTAAAACTGAAAGAGCCGAAAGATTTTAAAATCATTGGTAAAAAAATTCATCGTTTGGATACGCCAGATAAAATTTATGGTAAAGCAAAGTTTGGAATTGATATTGTTATTCCTGGAATGTATTACGCCGCAGTAAAAAGACCGCCTGTATTTGGAGGAATGGTTAAAAATTTTGACGCCTCTAAAACTAAATTATTGAACGGAGTAAAAGAGGCAGTGAAAATTTCAAGCGGAGTTGCAGTAATTGCAAATTCAACTTGGGCCGCTTTCAAGGGGAAAGAAGAATTATTGGTAGATTGGGATAACGGACTTTACGCAAATTTTTCTTCGGAAAAAATTAAAAGCAAAATGATTGAGAAATTAAACGGCACTGGCGAAGAAATAAGGAAAGAGGGCAATCCGGAACTACCGATAACTAACAATGCACAATTTTTAGAAGCAACATTTGAAGTTCCGTTTTTAGCGCATGCGCCAATGGAACCGATGAACTGTGTTGCAAATGTAAAAGACGGCAAAGCAGAGCTGTGGGTTGCTACCCAAAACCCGCAAGCAGCGCAGCGCGATATTGCAAGACAATTGGGACTGAAAGAAGAGAATGTAACGATTCATGTAACGCTTTTGGGCGGCGGATTCGGAAGACGGCTTCAAACAGATTTTGCTGTTGAGGCGGCAGAAATTTCTAAAGCCGCCGGCGTTCCGGTTAAGTTAACTTGGTCAAGAGAAGATGATATAAAGCACGGATTTTACCGCCCGCCAAGCATGCACAAGTTAAATGGTGCAATAGATAGCGATGGAAATCTGATCAAGTTCGAGCATCATGTCTCTGCCCCCTCAATCTTTTCTCAGCGAGCGGGCAGAAAAATCGAGCCCAAAGAATATGATATTGCAGAAGCCGCATGGCCTCTTGAATACAAAATTCCCAATATCAAGTTAAGCGGATCGTTGGTAGATACTCACGTTCCTTTAGGTTATTGGCGCGCTGTGTATCAAACACAAAATCCATTTGCGGTTGAATCTTTTATAGATGAGTTGGCTTATCTAGCGAAAAAAGATCCTTTTGAATTCAGAAGAACGATGCTCACAGAGGATTCTCGCTTGAGAAAAGTTTTGGAATTAGCCGCAGAAAAATCTGATTGGTATAAAAAGCTTGAAGCAGGAAAAGGAAGAGGCATAGCTCTGTCGGAAGGCTTTGGAAGTTTTTGCGCTCAGGTCGCCGAAGTAAGTATTAAATCTCAAAATGAATTTAAGATTGACCGATTTATTTGCGCTATCGATTGTGGCATTGTTATCAACCCAGATACTGTTGAAGCGCAGATAGAGGGCGCAATTGCATTTGCTCTTTCGGCGGCATTAAAAGGAGAAATTACAATTAAAAACGGCGGCGTTGCAGAAAGTAATTTTGACGATTATCCAATACTTACTTTTGAAGAAATGCCCAAAGTGGAAGTTTACATAGCTCAAAATTCTTTTCCGGTTGGCGGCGTTGGCGAAGTTGGTATGGCAGCTTGTCCGCCTGCGCTTTGTAATGCGATATTTGCGGCTGCCGGAAAGAGAATAAGGAAATTGCCTGTAAAGCTGAACTAATCTTTTAGAAATTATGAAAAACTTAGAGGCGGTTATTAGCTAATTAAAATATGAGGCCGCCTCTTCAAAACTAAAAGAGTAAATTTTTTTATTTTTCTAGCGCTCTTCTAATCAACTATACATGGCGCGAAGCTATACGATAATAGATTTTTATTTTATAGTACATTTGAATTCTCTTAGAAAATTCATTAACCCCCAACCCGTTGTGATTACCGAAGACTGATTCTAAATTTTATTCGATGAAGTTTTACAACACAATTAAACTTTTCCCCTCAAATATTTGTCAGGTTATTGTTATAATTCATTTCAAAAATTCAATGATATTATTCATTAACGGAGTATAAAATGATCCACAGATCATCTTTTAAAAATGTTCTACTTATCTCTTTCAGTGCGTTTATTATCGCTTTGTTCACTGGATGCGGAACTACGCAACAACTTCAGAGCGGCTGGAGAGAGAGCGAAATTAAAATTGATGGCGATATAACAGACTGGCAGGGCGGGCTGATTCCAGCGCCTGAAAAAAAGATAACCATTGGTTTTAGAAATGACGAGAAATATTTATATATCTGCTTAGTTACAGATGACCGCGCAAAGATTATGCAAATGTTTCGCGCCGGCTTTATAACATGGTTTCAGCCCGATAATGACAACTCTAAAACTTTTGGAATAAAGTTTCCCCTCTCTAGTAAATTTGCGCCCCGCGAACAAGTGCAAAATATGAACAGAGAAATGTTTCAACCGGGGAATCTAGAAAATCTAGTAAAAAATTTTTTAGAACGCCAAAATGAGTTTGAAGTTGTAAATAAATCCAAATATCCATTAACGCTTCTTCCTTTAGAAAATAGAGAAGGAATTAGAGCAAAGTTAGGGTTTAGTTCAGACCGGCTTATTTACGAGCTGCAGGTTCCTTTTGCTGTAAGCGATGAATACTCATTTCAAATTGCGTCTCTTCCCGGCGAAAATTTAATAATAAAATTTGAAACAGAAGAGATGGAGTTTGATGGCGCACGAGGAGGAATGACTGGAATGTCGCCTCAGGGCGGGGGACAAAGAGGAGGGGGCGGAATGAGACCCCAGGGCGCAGGCAGAATTTCTCCGCCAGAGCCGCTGAATTATTCTGTCGAAATAAAATTGCATCTGCCAGTAAAATAAAATTTCAAAAATGCCGGGTTTTTTTGAAAGCAGGGCTTTTGTGCGCGGCTCTAAAGATGTTAATATTCTATCGGTTTTTGTTCTATCTGTATAAAAGTATTTGCTTAAAAAGTTTTTAAGATCAGCTTTGGCAAACTAATTTTGTAAGGAAAAAATGTTAGCTCTGTTTATTTCTTCTTTACGGTACGTCAATTCCTTTTGATGCTGTCCAAACCTTAAACCAATCTTCACGCGATAAGTGTATATCTAAACCTTTCATAGCAGACTTTATCCTTTCGATTTTTCCGCTGCCAAGCACAACTATAAAATTGACAGGATGAACTAAAAGCCAAGAAGCGGCAACAGCGTCTATTTCGGCGTTATATTTTTTTGCAATCTCGAACAAAACATTTCTCACACGAACTTCTTGCTCATTGTTTTCATAAAACAAACGTCCGCCAGCAAACGGAGACCATGCCATAGGCAACACCTTTTTTTCTTGAAGATAATCGATAGTGCCATTGTCGAAGTGGTCTGTACACAATACAGAAGCTTTAATTTGATTTGTTTTAAGAGGAAAATCCAACCGTGATTGAAGCAGCGAAAACTGATGCGGGAAAAAATTTGATACTCCGAAGTGCAAAGCTTTGCCAGATTTTTTCAATTCATGAAATGCCTCGGCAGTTTCGTCTGCATTCATAAAAGGATCAGGGCGATGGATGAGAAGAAGATCAATATATTCAGTGTTTAAATTTTTAAGCGAGTTCTCAACTGTTTGTATAACGTGTTGTTTGCTGGTATCGTAATGTTTGATAGTTGTAGCGGGGAATTTTTGAGATATTAGTTTGATGCCGCACTTTGTAATTATCTGCATCTTGTCTCTTATAGAGGGACTTTCTCGCAGAACATTTCCGAACAATGCTTCACATTCATAATCGCCGTAAATATCTGCGTTATCAAACGATGTAATCCCCAATTCAAGCACCTGATTAACTAAGCTCAAGAGTTGTTGAGTGTTATAATTCCATTCTTTTGCCCGCCACAAACCGAGCGCTATTCTGGAAAGTGTAAATTCCATTTTCTTCTCCCGCTTTATTCAAAATACGCAAACAAAAAATATTATTTGCTGAAATTAAATATAGTATTTAGATTGAAACTGGATTAAAAATAAGATAATCGAAAGGAAAAATATTGTATCAACTCTATTTTATAAATTAACTGTGAAAATTCTTAATCTAAGCGAACACAAAAAAATGAAAAAAAATAACCCATGGCTTCAAATTCCTTTGAATGAGTACGACGGACATATGTCGGCACCGAGCGTTTTGCAGCTTCAGATGTTAGATAAAATATTCGAAGAGACGCTGAATAAATTTTCTCCGAGGTCATTATGCGTTTTGGGCTGCACCGCCGGAAACGGATTTCAGCATTTAATTAACCGTCCGATCGATCGAATAGTTGGGATAGACATAAATATACAATATGTTTCCGAGTGCAGAGCTTGGTTTATACAAGACTTGCAGAATCTTCAGCTTATCTGTGCAGACCTAAACGAACTTGAACTTGCGGATTCAATATTCGATCTAATTCATGCAGCTTTAATTTTTGAATACGTTGATGTTGACAAACTTCTTTCTAAAATATCCCGTTGGTTAAAGCCAAACGGTGTGTTAAGTGTTGTTCTTCAATTGCCCAGTGAAACCGCATCGCCAGTTTCAGAAACTCCTTATCAAAGTGTAAAAATACTTGAGTCGTTTATTCATTCTGTTTCACCTGATGAATTTAAAAAGAAAGCCGAAGAGTTCAGTCTTGAAGAAACGAATAATTATAATATTGAAGTGAAAAAGGGAAAAATTTTTTACATTGGCGCGTTTGAAAAGCCAAACCTAATAAGATAAAAAAAGCGGGTGATAAAATTTTTTATATACTTGCCCGCAGCGTCTTCTGGCGGATAAAAATGTTTTTAGTGTATAACGTTTCTACGGGGAACAACCTACCTTAATAGACAAGTTAGTTTTACAACACAACTTTATAATTTCACCACTGCCTCACAGAAATGAGTTTTCTCCGAAGCTTTTTCTGGGGAGAGGTGCCCATGTTGAGCGGTGGTAAGGCATCTAACTATAAATTTGGAATTATTTGTAAACCAAAACTTAAAGGAAAGTTGTCTTTTACTTTTGCCGGAGCAAAAAAATAATTGGAAATAGTTAATCTATAAATACTACCTATGTCTAAGCCAAACGTAAATTTGCCGTAAGCGAAAGCTTTCCTGTTTTCTTCAACTAAAGAGGCAATGAATGGTTGATTGCTAAAAGCATATGCTAATCGTGCTTGCATTATGAATCGAAATGTATCATTAATAGTATTCATTAAAGCGCCAACTTCAAGTCCTATATCAGTTTTCCATTTAGGATTTGTAATAACAGAATTCAATGCTGGAATATCAGAGCTTATTTGGGGCACCAAAGATATATCAAATCTGAGATCGTCGTGAAAATATACAAAAGATTCATTCTTTGTTTGGTGGAAATAACCAAACAATGGCAAATGGAAATATAACATCAAATTACCCCCTGAATTAAAAAAGCGATTGAGGTCGCTATCTAGAGTATCCTTTGAATTTTCTACTAGACCAGTCATCCCAACTCGAATATACCGCCCCCCTATAAAAATATAATCACTCAGCAGTTCGGCTCTTACAGCCGCCGAATTATTATTAAATGAAAACAATACATTGGTAAATATTGACGACTTCGGTTGTCCGTAAAATTGTTCAAGTTGGACTATGGAAGCAGGGAGGAAATAAATGATTTTTGAAGAAGTTACAGAAATAGTTTTCTGTACCTCTTCGCTAAGTTGTGAATACTTCGCTGTAGTATCACGAAGACTTACCTGTAAGTCTGGATCAGGCGACACTTTTTTTAATAAACCTAATGGAGTAGTAAGTGATTGAGAATAAATACTTTGCGTAAAAGAAAAAAAATAAAGAGAGATTAGAAAAATGACCGCATAAAAATTAATTATATTTTTCATTGTGTTGCCTTCTTTTTTTAAAAGAAAAAAATTATAACCAACAAGGGGCAAATAAAAAACGCCGAATGAAGTAAAGCCAATTACTGCAACTAATTTTATCTGTCAAAAATTTTGGAGAACATTATTTTAAACAGCAATTTATTCTTGTAAATTAAACTCAACAATTAGAACAATGCCTCACAGAAATGAGTTCACCACGAAGCTTTTTGGGTTGGGCGGCAGATTAAAGGGCTTTTTACAAAAGCGTGGGATTTTTAAGTATAAATTTACTCAGATAATGAGAAGTGTAATTATCAAAAGTAAATTTTTCTCTGTGTCCATGTAGTGATCTTTTGCTCACTTTCAAATCTATTAGCACAGAGGCGCAAAGATTTATGAGAAAGTCTCCTATTAAAAGTTTACAAAATTAGGAACAAGATTTTGGCGAGCCCCGTCGATTAGTCCGGAACGACAATCAAAATAAATTTTCTTTTCTTCATTCCATCTTTTCCTCATTCCTTACAACAGCGCCCTTTCTTCCTTTCATAAAATAAGCAATAAGCAAAACAATAATTACGAAACCAAGAACAAAGTAGAACCAATCAAATAGAGCTGGTGGTGCTACTTTTTCCTTCCACATTGCTAGGCGTACCTCTATTGTATCTTTGTGGGCTTCTGTCATCATATTATTTTCAATCAGTATTGGTATCCAAACAGGTTGCATAGTTCTAAAATAAACGCTGTCTGTAAAAGCATAAAAAGTTTTTTCTGATTCTTCCCCTCGTTTTACGCCAAGGTTTTTGATTTCGTCACCTATAAAAGATTCCACGCCGTGAACAAATTGATCTCCGCTTTTAAATGGAAGCAGTGCAAGTTTTTGATCTCTGAAAAGTTTATTCACCTGTCCCCACATTTCATCGTTGAGCCGTAAATTCCATTCTATAAACATCGCATCTATATTTGCAACTTGCGCAAGTTTTTCTCGTCTGCTCAAATAAACATCGGCAAGCTTTGGCCCGATCTGCCGCCATACTTTATTGAAATCTTTGTATTGAATTTTCATTTCGGCAAGATCATTGGGAGTTGTTTGAGTTACTTTAATGAATTGGACATTGTCGCTGATTGTGCGTTCTATGTTGTAGAAAAGATTACCGCTTTCGACTTTTTTAAAGATTGCTTGTTTTTCGGCCTCGTTAAGAGTTCCTGGAGTTTTTACGAATTCCGCCAATAAACTGTCAACAATTCCCCGCACTAATTCATCTCTCTGCGCGATGTTCGATTTCAACTGTGCAATCAAATTTTGAAGCGCCGCAATAGTTGCAGCATCTTTTGTTGATTTTATCTGCAACTGTTTTATCTGAACGATAAGCCCTTCGTTCTGCTGACTAAGTTCCGAAACTTTATCTTGGAGCGCCCCGACCTCACTTTTCAGTTCTACTATTTGTGTAAAATCTGCCTTGCGTACTTCGAGCGCAAACTCAATTTTAATAAAGGCGGACTCAAAATTATCCGGATACAAACTTTTGTCTAAGAGGATTCTTTCAGCCGAAAAGTCTTCTTTTAGTCTAATAATATTTTCGCCAATCGCAAAGCATTCATTTAATGAAGCAGCGTTCTTTATAGCGGTCTCAAGCTGTTTGTAACGTGTTTCGAATGACTTAACTTTTTCAAAATCTGATTGAGCAGATATATTATTATTAAAGACTAACGCGATAAAGAAAATAATTATTAAAAAAACATTATTAGTCTTCATGGAATTACCTCACAATGCCTTTGTAGTTCAATAAGTATTTTTTAGTTCCGTCAAGCAGTTCTATGTTGGGAGCTTTCTGGTTAAACGCTGGTGAAACAAGCGGGTTAGTTTCTGAAATCAAAATAGTGTTCTCTAGTTTCATTCCGCCCTCCACCGGCAAGAATACATAAACATTCTTGAAATTTTTTCCGGTAATAAAATAATAACCGGCTTTATCGCGTATTATCCGAATTTCTTTTCCCGCAAAATTTGTTGAATCTTTGAACTCGGCAAATAATAATTGTTTTACATTCAGCTTGAATGTGTGTCTTTGCTCTTCAACATCTCCTTTAGAATCGATTTTTAACACATTCTCTATAGGCCATGAAAAATCTGCCGGCTTTAACATTAGCTTAGTACAGGCAACAGCAAAAAAAGTAACGGCAACAGTAACTAATAATTTAGTGGCGCGCATCTAAGTTCTCCATTAAAAAAATTTTCGATTCTAACTTAATGAAATAGATTCTTATTTGTTAGTAAGAGTTTCTTATCTCTTAAATCTGATATGGAATTTATTTGGGAAATAATAATGACAGAACAGAAAACTATTTTTTGCAAAACTCTAATTTTCCTTCGTCGGGGCAGCAGACTAAAATTGTATCCCCGGGTTCAAATTTGTTCATTAACAATTCTGCAGAAAGTGGATTGATTAAATGTTTCTGAATTGTGCGCTTTAATGGGCGAGCACCGAGCGAAACATCATATCCATGCCTAAGAAGAAAGTCTTTTGCGTCATCATTAACGTCAATAGATATATTTTTTTCCGCAAGCATTTTGCTAATGCGCTTAAGCTGAATATCTATAATCTCTTTTAGCTCGTTTTTCAAGAGCGGTTTGAATAGAACTATTTCATCAATCCTATTTAAAAATTCGGGTCTAATAGTACGGCGCAGCAATTCGCTTAAACTAATTCTTAATTCTCCAAGAATAAATTCAAAATTAGATTCATTTATTTCTGCCAGTTTATCTTGAATTAAGTGGGAGCCCAAGTTTGAAGTCATGATAATAATTGTGTTTTTAAAATCAACAGTGCGCCCCTGGTTGTCGGTTAGCCTTCCATCATCTAAAACTTGTAATAGAATGTTGAATACATCTGGATGAGCTTTCTCAATTTCATCAAGCAGCACAACAGAATATGGTTTGCGCCGTACGGCTTCGGTTAATTGTCCGCCTTCATCGTAACCAACATATCCGGGCGGAGCGCCAATCAATCTCGATACAGAAAATTTTTCCATATACTCGCTCATATCAATTCGTATCATGGCATGATCATGGTTGAATAGAAATTCTGCAAGCGCACGGGCAAGTTCTGTTTTTCCAACGCCGGTTGTTCCAATAAAAATAAATGAACCGATCGGGCGATGCGCATCTTGCAGTCCGGCGCGAGCTCTTCTAATCGCATTAGCAACAGCGGCAACTGCATCAGCCTGTCCAACTACTCTCTTGTGAAGTTCATCTTCCAATCTTAAAAGTTTGCTTCGTTCGCTTTCTAACATTCGACTTACTGGAATGCCAGTCCACTTTGCAACTACTTCGGCAATATCTTCTGCATCAACTTCCTCTTTTAACATTTTATTATTTTTTTGTATCGAAATTAGTTCTTCGGTTTCTTTTTTCATCCTTCGTTCAAGGTCGTTTATTACACCGTATCGGAGTTCTGCAACTTTTCCGAGATTACCCTCTCGTTCAAAACGATCTGCCTCCGTCTTTGCTTTTTCAATTTCACTTTTCATCGAACGGATTTTTTGAATCTTTTCTTTTTCAAGCTGCCAATGACTTCTTAATCTAGTTCTTTCATCTAAAACTTGATTTAATTCTACTTGAAGTTCGGCAAGACGTATGGCGGAATCAGCATCCTTTTCTCTTTTTAGAGCTTCTTTTTCAATTTCAAGTTGTTTTACTTTTCTTTCGATTGAATCAAGTTCTTCGGGCATTGAATCAATTTCAATTCTTAATTTAGAAGCGGCTTCATCAATAAGATCAATTGCTTTGTCCGGTAAAAATCTGTCCGTTATATATCTATTCGATAGTTGAACGGCAGCAACAATAGCCCCGTCTGTAATTCTAACACCATGATGTACTTCATATCGTTCTTTTAATCCTCTTAGAATAGAAAT
Organism: Melioribacter sp.; assembly: GCA_020723965.1. Lineage (GTDB taxonomy): Bacteria > Bacteroidota > Ignavibacteria > Ignavibacteriales > Melioribacteraceae > DYHW01. The sequence goes on from DYHW01000004.1 coordinate 85,532, forward strand.
CGAATCTTCTTCATTCGGTTCTTCAACAAGCACCGGTTGAAATCTTCTTTCAAGCGCAGCATCTTTCTCTATATATTTCCTGAACTCATCTAAAGTTGTTGCGCCAATAGCGTGAAGGTCTCCTCGTGCGAGAGCAGGTTTTAAAATATTAGCCGCATCCATGGATCCTTCAGCTCTTCCAGCTCCAACAAGAAGGTGAAGTTCATCGACAAATAAAATTATTTCGCCGCTCGATTCTTCTATTTCTTTTACAACTGCTTTCAATCTTTCTTCAAATTGACCGCGATATTGTGTGCCTGCAACAAGTGCGCCCATATCAAGCGCAACAATTCTTTTCGTCTTTAATGTTTCCGGAACATCTCCAGAAACAATTCTATGAGCAATGCCTTCTGCAATTGCAGTTTTGCCAACTCCGGGTTCGCCTATTAAAACCGGGTTATTTTTTGTTCTGCGCGATAAAACTTGTAACACACGACGAATTTCTTCATCTCTTCCAATTACAGGGTCTAATTTATTTGAACGAGCAAGTTCATTTAAATTTCGTCCATACTTTTGCAATGCTTGATATGTTTCTTCTGGATTTTGTGAAGTAACTCTCTGTCCGCCTCGAATATCTTTTAATGCAGCAAGAATTACATTTTTATTTATTCCATTATCATTTAAAAATTTTCCCGCGGAACTTCTATCTTCACTCAATGCTAATAAAATATGTTCATTCGATACGTATTCATCCTTGAGTGCTTTTGCTTCATCTGAAGAAGCATCAAAAAGTTTTGCCGTATGATGTGAAAGTTGTTGATTACCAATTCCGCTGCCAGAAACTTTCGGCAATTTTTCTAAGAACTCGCCAGTCTTAATTTTCATGTGATTGGAATTAGCACCACATTTTTGAATAATAGAAACAGCAACATTCGATTGATCTTGCAGCATTGCCGCCAAAATATGTTCTGGTTCAATTATTTGATTATTGTAATTCTGTGCTATCTCAATTGCGTTTTGAATTGTCTCTTGTGCTTTTACTGTAAACTTGCTGAAGTTGTATGCCATTACATTTCACCCGAATATAGATTTTTTTGTGTTTGCAAAAATCTTATTGCAAATTTATTACTAATACAAAACATTTACTACAAACGATCGGAATCATTTGCAACATATTACAAATTAAAACTTTACGAATCTATAATACACTTTGAATTTTGCTATTACTAAATCGCTTTCGTTGTTAGTAACAGCTAATTGTTTTAATTTTGTGTTCTAATCCCGAAAATTCTTAATAAAATTCCAAAATATTGCTATGCATTTTGAAGATGATACAATAGTGGCATTAGCCACTCCTTTTGGAGTTGGTGCGATTTCTGTAATAAGAGTTAGCGGAGAAAAAAGCATTGAAACAATTGATAAAATATTTATAGGTAAAATTAAGCTAGAACACTGTCGTTCCCACACAATTCACTATGGTAAAATATTAGATTCTTCAAATGAACTTATAGATGATGTTTTGGTTTCTATATTCATATCTCCGCATTCATATACCGGAGAAGATTCTGTTGAAATCAGCTCTCACGGAAGCGTTTTGATAGTTGAAAAAATTATCAAAGTTATTGTCGAAAATGGCGCTAGATTAGCCGAACCGGGTGAGTTTACAAAACGAGCGTTCTTAAATGGCAGAATTGATCTTGCTCAAGCAGAAGCCGTTGCTGACGTAATAAATTCTCGAAACGAAGCTTCATTTAGAGGAGCTCGCAATCAACTTAATGGTCTCCTTTCGCAGAGGGTTAATTTCTTAAGAGAATCTCTAATTAATATTTCCTCAATGATTGAATTGGAACTCGATTTTGCAGAAGAAGATTTAGAATTTGTTTCTCTGCCACAAGTCCTCGAAAAACTTTACTCAATAGAAAATGAAATTGACGAACTTTTAGATTCTTATTCCTTTGGTAGAATAATAAAAGATGGAATTAATGTTGCTCTTGTTGGTAAGCCCAATGTTGGCAAATCATCATTACTTAATTACTTACTAAAAGAAAAAAGAGCAATTGTTAGCGAAATTCCTGGGACAACACGCGATATTATTAGAGAAGAAGTAGCTATTAACGGAATTTTGTTTACACTTTATGATACGGCGGGGATGAGAACAACACATGATGAAATTGAAAAAGAAGGTGTCAGCAGAAGTGTTGAAACAGTAAAAAATGCAGATGTTGTTGTTTTCCTTAATGATGCACTAACCGGTTTTACAGAGGATTTATATCAGCAATTGAAATCTATAACTGAAGAAAAAAGAATTATCAATGTTCTGAACAAAATAGACCTTGTAACAGATAGTAATATTCCAAGTGATGTTAAAATTTCTGCAAAAACAGGAGAAGGAATTGATGAGCTGTTTGATAAACTCAAAGAAAAAGCTTTGGGTACGGGAAATTATTCCGAAAAAACAGCAATTGTTACAAATATTAGGCACTTCAATTCACTTAAGAAAGCAAAAGAATTCATTGAGAACGCAAGAGAATCAATAAAAGAGAGATTGACCGGTGAATTTATTGCCGTAGATTTGAGAAATGCCGAAGATACGCTTGGTGAAATAATAGGCAGAGTTACAACTGATGATATCTTAAATAATATTTTTATAAAGTTTTGCATTGGAAAGTAATGTTTCATGTGAAACATTCTGAAAAATACTTAAAGATTTTAATCAAGTTTTCATGTGAAACGGAAAGGAATAAATGAAAGAATTTGATATAATTGTGGTTGGGGGCGGACATGCGGGAATAGAAGCAGCTATTGCGGCAGCTAAAATGGGTTGTTCTGTTGGTATGGTTACAATGGATAAACACGCAATTGGAAGAATGTCTTGTAATCCAGCTATTGGTGGCAGCGCAAAAGGGCACCTTGTTCACGAAATTGATGCGCTTGGCGGTGTAATGGGTTTGATCGCCGATAAAACCGGAATACAATTTAGAACATTGAATAAATCAAAAGGTCCGGCTGTTTGGGCCGGCAGATGTCAATCGGATAGAAAGCTTTATTCCGAAGAAGCCGAAAGGGTAGTTTCTTCAACACAGAATTTAGAAATTGTCGAAGATTCCGTTCTCGAAGCGATTGAAGAAAATAAGAAAATAGTTGGCGTAAGAACCGGGAAAGGAGAAGAGATAAAATGTAAAGCACTTATTGTTTGTTCTGGTACTTTTTTAAACGGATTGATGCATACGGGGCTTTCTTCTACAAAGGGGGGAAGGTTTGGTGAATCCCCCGCAACGGGATTAACAGAGTCGCTTGTTAAAATGGGTTTTGTTTCTGGTAGACTGAAAACTGGAACGCCGCCGCGTCTTCTAAAAAATTCTATTAATTGGAATATTTTAGAAGAACAGCCCGGGAACGAAAATCCAGAGCCATTTTCATTAAGAACGCCAATATATGAGTTTCCTTATTTACCGCAGGTTAGTTGTCATATAACTTATACAGATCCAATCGTACATAAAATTTTAGAAAAAGGTTTTGATAGATCTCCTTTATTCACTGGATTAATTTCTGGAGTTGGCCCAAGATATTGTCCTTCAATTGAAGATAAAGTAGTTAGATTTGCTGATAAAGAAAGACATCAACTTTTTCTTGAACCGGAGGGATTAGATTCTGATTTAATTTATCTTAATGGTTTTTCTTCATCGCTGCCGGCTGAAATACAATTCGAAGCTTTGAGAAAAATAAAAGGTTTAGAAAAGGCAGAAATGGTACGCCATGGTTATGCTGTTGAATATGACTATTTCCCCCCCTATCAAATAGACTTAACGCTTGAAACAAAATTGATCGAAGGACTTTACTTTGCTGGACAAATAAATGGTACTTCTGGTTACGAAGAAGCGGCAGGGCAGGGAATAATAGCAGGAATAAATGCTGCTCTTAATATCCAAAGAAGACCAGAATTTATCTTGAAACGGAACCAAGCTTACATAGGAGTGTTAATTGATGATCTTGTGGGGAAATCCACTAACGAACCATATAGAATGTTTACTTCCCGTGCTGAACATAGATTATTGCTTCGTCAAGATAATGCTGATCGACGGTTAATGAAATATGGTTTTGAATTTGAACTGATTTCGAAAGAAACTTACCATGAATTAAAAGAAAGAGAAATCTTAATCATTTCATCAAAACAATATTTAAGAAAAAGAAAAATCCAGCCCGGGCAAATAAATTCATTTTTGGAATCAAATAACTTGTCAATTATTGATAATACTGAAACGATTGAAAAAATAGTAAAAAGACCGGAGCTTTCCCTTAGAACAGTTCTTGAACAATCTAATGGCTATGATGAAACTATTCTAAAATTGTTAAATAACGAAAAAGCGTTACAGCAAGTGGAAATTGAAATAAAATATGAAGGTTATATTCGGCGGCAAGAAGAGCTAGTTGCAAAGATAGAAAAAATAGAAAAGATACAGATACCATTAAATTTTGATTATACTAATTTAAAAGCAATTTCGACCGAAGGTCGTGAAAAACTTAATAAAATAAAACCTAGATCAATTGGTCAGGCATCCAGGATATCGGGGGTAACCCCTTCAGATCTTTCAGTTTTATTAGTATATTTGAAAAGTTAATTCTGAGGATTTTTTGGATCTTCAAGAGCACTATTTAAGAGAGCTTAAAACACTTTTTTGGGAAAACGGCTTAAACCCCGAAGAATATCAATTAGAGCGGTTGGCTAACTTTGCGCATCTTGTTACTCAAAAAAACTCGAAGCTAAATCTCATTTCCCGCCGCGATGTTCAAAAGATAATTGAGAATCACGTTTTTATTTCTTCATATATATCCGAATTTCTTCCTCCAAAAGCTTCTAAATTTTTAGATCTTGGAACAGGGGGCGGCTTCCCAGGAATTCCGCTTGCAATAACAAGACCCATTTTGCGCGGAGTGCTTGCAGATTCAACAAATAAAAAAATCGAAGCTGTTAAAGAATTTATTAGCAAACTAAAATTGAACAATGTAGTTGCAGAAAATTTAAGAGTGGAGAGTGAAGAATTTAAACAAAAATATGCAAACTCGTTCGATTTAGTGGTTACCCGCGCTACGGTTCCTTTAATAATTCTATTCCGCTATTCCCTTCCGTTAGTTAAAGAGAAAGCGTACATAATGGCGCTTAAAGGAGGCGACTTAATGGACGAATTCAAAACAGCCGAGTTGAAGTATAAGCCATACATTAAAAAATCAACCATTTTTGAGCTATCATATAAACCCTCAAATGCGCGCAACGAAAAAGGGAAGCGGTTAATTCTTATCGAAATAAATAAATAGCGCACAATTTCTTTTTCTGCTAAATTCAAATTGAAGAAAATTATAATTTGTGTTTCTTTTGCAAGAGTAAAATCAGAAGAAAATAGATAACTAGCATTTCTTTTTCTTTAGCAAAATAGCGGGCGTTTGTGAGCGAAGAAATTTTTTTAAGATATCACCCAAGCAGAGACATTGTCTTTGTACTTGGCGCAGGGGCATCGAATCCCGACGGCGTACCATTGCAAAAAGAAATGCTTCCAATGATTCTTTCCGGCGAATTTGAAGAGATCACAAATTCTAAAATAGGCAAGATAGTAGCGGAGTTTATCACAGATAATTTTGATTTCAATATAAAAAAAAATCAATTTCCGCAGCTTGAAGCGGTATTTGGTTTTTTAGATTATTTCGTTCAACATAACGAAAGTCTTAACGCAAAATACACGAACGAAAAAATTAGAGATATAAAAGAGTATTTGATAAAGTTAATACATTATGTTGTAAATCTTAGAACCGACAAATCAAGCCATTACTATCATCTATTTTGGCAGACAATTCAAAAGCATAATACAAATACTTCAATAATAACACTCAATTACGACACTCTACTTGAGCAAGCGTTCGATTTTTTATTCCAAAGAAAGATCGGTTATATAGATTATTGTATCCCTTTGATGAATTATGAGAAGGCGCCAGCGATGCGTAATTATAATTTTTGGATAAACCCGCGAGAGCCGGTTCTAATTTCAAGCGGCGAGAATCCTGTTCCTTTTAAAATAATAAAAACTCACGGAAGCTTGAATTGGAAATATTGCAATTGTTGTAATCAAACTTTGCTTACTCCTTGGGATCGTAAAATAGATTTAAACCAGGGCAAATTTCTTGGTTATACATATCCCGATAAAGAAGAGTACGAGATTCGCTGCCCGCTCGATGGAACAGAATTCCAAACTCTTATAATTCCCCCATCATACTTAAAAACACTTCATCATTCGATCATTTCACAACTTTTGAGCGAAGCGGCGCGTGAAATCCGCACAGCTAAAAAAATCGTTTTTATTGGTTATTCATTATCGAATTCTGATGTTCACATCAAAGCTCTCTTTAAAAAACAGACCTCTCCAGAAAAAGAAATAATAGTAGTTAATCCGAGAAGAAAAGATTCGTTCGAATTCAACTACAGAGCCCTATCTAAAAATGTTCGATTCTACTATTCTTCATTTGAAGAATTCGTGGGTAATGAAAATCTTGCCGGTCTAATTTTTTCATAATATTTATTTTTAGAGTATTTTACATTCTTTGGCGGCTGCAAAACAGTGCAAAAGTAGTGCTGGTTTCGAAGACCGACGGAAATTAAACTTTTCTGTTTTTACAAAAAAAGTGAAGTATTATTAAATTTGTGTCTGCGTTTTTAGCAATTGGTTTGATAGTGTAACTTTTGAACAAAAGAAAAATTTTTATGCCTCGAAAGAAACAGAAAAAATTAGATGAAGCAAGAACATTTAAGAACATTTTTGATTACAAAGATGAAAATGTAGAAAGCAGAATAATAGAATATTTAGGAAACGATAACTCTGTAACTATCGAGTTGTGCTGCGGGCAGGCAGATTATTCGATAAGCTTAGCGGCAGAATATAGCGGCAGAAATTTTATTGGAATTGATAGAAAGCCGGCGCGTTTGTGGAATGCATCAATTAATGCCGCATCTCTTCAATTGAAAAATGTTTCCTTCTTAATTGCTTATGCCGAAAAATTAGATAGCGTATTTAAGAAAATAAAGGCGGAAGAAATTTGGATTACGTTTCCTGATCCATACCCGCGCCGCAGCAGTATGAAAAAGCGCCTTGTGCATCCTCGCTTTCTCGACATTTATAAAAAGTTTTTGGTTGACAAGGGCAAGATCAATTTAAAAACCGATGATGATACTTTATTTAATTACACGCTCAAAGTAATTGAGAATGAAAAACTAAATCTCATTAAAGCGACCGATAATTTATACAAATCGAACCACCTCTCGTTCGAAGAGAATATAAAAACAAAATATGAAAAGCAGCATATAGCTGTTGGCAAGCCGATTAAGTTAGTTAGTTTTTCATTTAGCTAAAATGGTTAGGATTCAGTAAAACATAGATGAAAATTTCGAGCATCGTTTTTGGAAAGATAGAAATTGGGTTTAGCCAATTTAACGCTGCCTTATTTTAGAACTCACACTCAAACTGATACAAAATTTTCTCTCCAACAACTCAAATTCTAAACAAAAAAAGCAATCAGTTCTTGGCATTCCGATTGAACCACAAGAATTAAATAAGCGATCTCTTCAAGTAAGCAACGCTTCTAAAAACTTTCTTGATGGCGGCGGTTATTTTGGCGAGCAGTACTTCGGCTGGGCTGTTTGCTGAAATTTCCGCCCTATTGCTTTGCGCATATCAACTACACTCAATTTAAGAATTACAATTGATAAGTGAATTTTGGTAATTAACCATATTTTATTTAATTTTGCGCACTTTCAAATGGAGCAGATATTAATAATGAAACGCACATTTCAACCAAGCAATAGAAAAAGAAAGAACAAACACGGTTTTCGCGAAAGGATGGCTACCAAGAACGGGCGTAAAGTTCTTGCGCGCCGAAGAGCAAAAGGAAGAAAAAAATTAACCGTTAGCGACGAAGGATAATTGAAACAATTTGGTCTTTCTTCGAAGGAAAGAATCAAAAGCGAAAAAGAATTCGAATTAGTTTATTCCTTAGGAGAAAATTTATTTTCTTCTTCCCATAAATTTAAAGCTCTCTTTTATATTCGAGAAAAAGGAGAACAAGCCGTACTAAAAGCGGCTTTTGCTGTTTCAAGAAAGGCGGGCAATGCAGTTTGGAGAAACCGAATTAAAAGATTGATGCGCGAATCGTTCCGACTAAATAAACAGAGCTTGAAAAGTGTGGTTGAGGAAAAAACCGCCTCCCTGTTAATTATTTTTTCGCCGAATACGTTAGATCAGTCGAACAGCAGTAAAATTTTACTTAAAGATGTTCAGCCGCAAATTGTTGATTTGATGGATCAGATAAAAAAAAAGTTGTAAAGTGCGTTCTGTTTTTGTGCATATAATTAAGTTGTATCAAAAATTGATTTCGCCAATGTTTCCTCCTTCATGCCGTTTTTATCCCACATGCTCAGAGTACGCGGTTCAATCAATCAGTAAATACGGCGCACTCAAAGGGGGAATTAAATCGGTCTGGCGAATTTTAAGATGCAATCCGTTTAATAAAGGAGGGTTCGATCCCGTAGAGTAATTTTACTTCCCTCAAAAAAGATTAATAGAGAAAAAAGAAGAAAGACGGCAATCACAATAAATTTGCCGTTATAGAAAAAATAAAAAGGAATTTGAATGGACAGACAGACATCGCTTGCTTTTATCTTAATTGGACTAATACTTGTAGTTTGGTTGTATTTTAATTCTCCCGCACCACCGCCACCGTCAAAAGAGAAAGGAGAAAAACCCACAGTAGTTCAAAAAGACAGCTTACACGAGGATGCAGTTAAAAAAACAAAACAGGAACCTGTTGCTGCAGAGCCCTCTTTGTTTGACGCAACAACGAATGCAGAAAAAATAATTACGATTGAAACCGATCTATCGCGTATCGAACTTACAAGCAAAGGCGGAAAGATTAAAAAAGTGTTCTTAAAAAAATATAACACTTGGTATTATCATCAAACAAAAGACACGGCTTTCTACAACAAATATGTTCAGCTTGTAAATCAGAAGAATGGCGGGGACCTCAACATCATTTTTGTTACTAAGGATGGAAAACTTGTTAATACTTCTTCTCTTGACTTCACTTCTAATGCAAATAACTATTATTATAGATTAAGCGGAAAAGATTCTCTCTCTCTTCAATATTCGTTTGATGCAGGCAATGGAAAATCGCTTAAAAAGAATTTCCTTTTCTATGGAGATAATTATGCGTCCAAAGTTGATATAGTGATAGAAAATTTTGACGATATAATTAGCGATTACCGTTACGATCTTGTTTGGGGCAACGGATTAAATTTTGTTGAAGACAATTCTGTTGACGAAGCAAATCATTCGAGCGCAAGCGCATACACCGGAGATGAACAGGTGATTGTTGACGCTACGACAAACGGCGAAAAAATTAACAAGGATATCAACGGGAAAGTGGATTGGGTCTCTGTTCGGAACAAATATTTTGCCGTCATTTTGTCGCCCGAAAAACCAAGCAGCGAAGGGGGAGCATTTTTTGAGGGGCATCACTTTACAAATAAATATGGAGTAAGAGAAATTTACAGCGCAAGCATTAAAGTTCCCTTCAAAAACGAGAAGTTTCAGAAAGATTCATTTACTTTTTATTTAGGACCGGTGGATTATTACTTGTTAAAAGATTATGGAAAGAAATTTGAATCGGTGTTCGACTTCGGCAGTTTCTTTGGAGTTAAGTTTATAATTCGCCCAATCTCAGAATATGTTTTGCTTCCGCTGTTTAGATTTTTACATAGTTTCATTTCTAATTTTGGATTAGTCATTATCGTCTTTTCGATTATAATAAAGATAGCGCTGCATCCGCTAATGCGTCAAAGCTTGAAATCGATGAAAAAGATGCAGATGCTTCAGCCGAAGATAACCGAGATAAAAGAAAAATATAAAGACGAGCAACAGAAAATACAGCAAGAAACAATGAAGCTCTATTCCACCTACGGAATAAACCCAATGGGCGGATGCCTTCCGATGCTTCTTCAGATGCCAATACTTATAGCTTTGTGGAGTTTATTTAATGTAGCTATAGATATACGACAGCAGCCATTTATGTTGTGGATAACAAATCTTTCTTCCCCCGATGTAATTTACAGACTGCCATTTAGGATCCCTCTTTTTAATATCGATATTATAAGCGGGCTTGCTTTGCTTTTGGGAATAACAATGTTCATTCAGCAAAAGATGACTATTAAAGACCCATCTCAAAAGGCGCTGGTTTACATTATGCCGGTTATGTTTACTGTTATGTTTATGAGCTTGCCATCGGGGCTGAATCTTTACTATTTCATGTTCAACTTACTTTCGATAGGACAACAATATTATATTAATCTAAAACATGATAATGTAGAACTTGTTCCAGTAGCAAATCCTCAAAAGAAAAAGGGCTTTATGGCTCGCATGATGGAAGCCGCCGAAAAACAAGCACATGCGCAGAAACAAGCTACTAAGAAAAAAAAATATTAAACTCGAACTGCAAAACAAAATGCTCTTTGAGTGCGGTTAATATAATATTCTATAAACCTTGCTAATAACTCGCTTTGTTTAAAGCAGAGTGAGCAAATGCTGAGTTAGAGAGCTTAATGATGTTGCAAACGGCAAAAAAAATAATCTATCTTTTTCTCATTTTTTCTACTATCATTTTTGCACAAAACAAAACAACGCTTAAACTTAATCTCACAGAAAAAAAGCTTCCGTTTGGATTAACAGAAAAAATTCCTTCGAATCTGCCAAAGATAGGTCTAGCATTGAGCGGAGGCGGCGCGCGGGCAATTTCGCAGATAGGTGTACTTAAAGCATTAGAAAAGAAAAATATTCCGATCGAAATTATTGTTGGAACAAGTATGGGTAGTATAATTGGCGGACTTTACAGCGCCGGCTATTCTCTGGCAGATCTCGATTCGATGCTGCTTGCAACCCGATGGGATGATTTTTTTTCAGCACAACAATCGAACCGCAATGAACTTTTTATCGATCAAAAAATCACAGAAGATAAAGCTATTCTTTCATTTAGAATGGATGGTTTGAATCCGATCATACCTACTTCATTTTCAACTGGGCAGCGCGCTGCAAACTTTTTAACACTAATGGCTATCAGCGCTCCGATTATAAACGAAGAATCCTATGATTCTCTTAAGTACAAATTCAGAGCGGTAAGTTCAGATCTAATTTCGGGCAGAGAAGTAATTATAGGCAGCGGTTCACTTGGAGCCGCGATGAGAGCTAGTTCGAGCGTAACACTTCTTCTTCCTCCGGTCAAAATAGATTCTTTGCTGTTAGTTGACGGAGGATTAGTCGCGAACATTCCTGCAAAAGAAACTTGGCAATTAGGTGCAGAGATTGTAATTTCAGTCGATTCTTCCAGTCCTCTTTACAATGAAGAAGAATTAAAATTTCCTTGGACTATTGCAGATCAACTTGTTAGCATACCAATGAAAATATTGAATGAACAACAAATTAAAAAGACAGATTTTTTAATTACTCCAAAGTTAGAGGGAAAAAAGAATTCCGATTTCAGCGATTTAAGCAATGTGATCTTACGCGGATATGAAGCAGCCGAACCGATCGTCGAAAATGTTGAAAAAGAATTTGTGCGTCTATTCAAACAAAAATTAGGCGGCGTTGAAAAAACATTTTCGAATCTTATGCTTAAACCGAACGCGAGTCAAACCGAGAAAAAGTTATTTGAAAAATTTGCTGGAAGCAAGATAGTCTCAAACGGAGATTTGCTTTTTGAGCTTTACAAAATATTTTCTGAGGGATATTGGCGCGACCTTTCGATCGACATTATCGAAGAGAAGGATAAATCTGTTTTAAGTGTTGCGGAAGAAAAAAATACTCTCGTTGAAAAAATAGAGCTTCAAGGAGTAGTTGTTATAAATGATGATGCCGCTAAGGATATCTTTTCGACATTAAAAAACGCCCCGTATAGTCCAAGAAAAACATTTGACGCTATGGTTGATCTTCTCCGTTTATACAAGAGAAACGGCTATTCGTTCGCGCGCATCGAAAGAATATACTTCGATGAATATTCACGCTCATTATCTGTTGTGGTGGATGAAGGAGTTATTTCTAAAATTGTTGTAGAAGGAAATCATAAAACCAAAGGAAGAATAATAACACGCGAATTTCCTCTTCGCGAAGGGGGTTATTTTAAATATGAGCTTGCAGAACGAGGATTGACAAACCTAAGAAGTACAAATCTTTTTGATCAGATAGAACTTACTGTTACACACAACAACGGAAATAATGAATTAAAAATATCGCTGATAGAAAAAATTTCAAGCATTATACGATTTGGAATGCGTATCGATAACGAATATCAAACTCAAATTTCATTCGATATGCGGAACGAAAATTTTAACGGAACAGGAACAGAGATAGGAGCGACAATTTCCGGCGGCGCCCGCAACAGATATTTTGGCATAGAACAAAAAGCAAACCGCGTTTTCGATTCATACTTTACTTACAAAGTGCGCGCCTTTTATGAATTTAATGATGTTAATGTGTACGAAGATATAGCCGCGCCGCCCAATCGTTTTAAAAGAATAAAAACCGGTGTGTATAGACAAATTTTTTATGGTGGCTCTTTCGGTTTTGGAAGACAGGTTGAAAGGTTCGGCAATTTATTCGCAGAAGCGCGTTATCAGAGAGATGAAATAAAAAACAAATTAGATTACGCCGGCTCTACGTATAAAGTTGATATCTCTAGTTTGCGCTTTTCTCTTTTTATCGATTCGCAAAATGAATATCCTTATCCAACAGCAGGATTCTTAATAAACGGATTTTATGAAACCGCCCAGTCGGCGCTCGGCGGCGATATCGGATACACAAAAATTTATTTTGACTATAAAAATATTTTCAGTTACCGCAATTACTTTGTTTGGAGCTTTAGAGCGGTGATCGGGTCGGCAGATAAAACACTCCCGTTAAGCGAGCAGTTTTCTTTAGGAGGTCAAAACTTGTTCTTCGGGTTACGAGACCACGAATTTCGCGGCAGACAAATATTTTTAATTTCTCTAGAACATCGATATAAACTTCCATTCAAACTTTTCTTTGATACATATGCGGAAGCGCGGTATGACCTCGGTTCTATTTGGGCAGAGAGAGAACAAATTCGATTTAAGGATCTAAAACATGGTATTGGCGCAACACTTTCGTTCGATACTCCACTTGGTCCTGCTGATTTTTCTGTTGGAAAAAGTTTTTACATCGCGAATAAACTTACTAACAATAGAATCGTTTGGGGAGAAACATTCTTCTATTTCACAATAGGATATTATTACTAATTTAAAAATTTGATTGCTCTCGCGCAGAAGAATATTCCGCCAACGCTAAATATTTTGCCTCTAATTTTTTATTTCCGACTTTTCTATATAAATCAGCAAAAGCATAATACACTTTACTTTTCTGATGAGCAGCGGAAACATTTTCTTCAACCAGCTCGATAATTATTTTGTTTGCCGGCATTTCAATTTCATAGTTGTAGAATTTTAAAAGCTGCAGCAAGGACTCGTGATCTGTCGGATTGTAAGAGATAGCTTTGCGATAATAATGGATCGAATCTTCGAGTCTATAATAGTCTTGATAGTTTTCAAATACTTTCGCTGTCCACATACAAAGCTCAAATGCATTGTTTGGTGTTTGTTTTAGAAGTTTCTCTGCAAACATTTTTATTTCATCGGGCGAAAGGGCTGGATTAGCAAGAAGGATCTTATACAACTCAATATCAGTTATATAAAGCGATAATGCTTTCTGAAAAGCATCGAACAATTCGTCGGACGATGTAGAATTACGGAAAGCGTCTTCTATTTTTTTTATATCATCTTCCACTATTGGATGGATTTGTTTCCAGTTAGTTCAAATATCAGAACAAGATTATGACAGTAAGCCAAAATTTATTCTAAATAAATTTTAGTAAATTCTCTTTAGTAAACTTCAATAGTTCTTCTCCGAACTCAACCGTTTTATTTTTATCCCATTGTTTAGATTTCGATTCAGCATACCGGTGAATGGGCAAAAAAGCAAATCGCCGGTCTGTTAAAATGCCTTGATTATCAAAAACAAGAAATGCAATCACAACGGGGATATTCAATTTTTTTTGCCATTGTTCGTACGATTTTATTGAACGCAGATTAACTAGAAAAGCTTTACTCTGTTTCCCTTTCCAATCGAGTAGTAATTGTTTTCCTTTGTAATCAATTATTATGTCCGGTTTGTCTTCCCCTTTTTCCCAAAGCTTTTCATACCGCTTATCTTCTCCGAAAGCTTTGAATTGAATTCCCCACTGAACGAGCAAATTTTTTCCAGCTCGTTCTGCAAGATCATGTAATTTGTAATTGATTCGAAATTCTTCTTTAGATTTTGCCGGGCTAAAATCTAATTCTTTCATTTTGTATTATGAATTATTTTGTTCGAATATTGCGCATACCGCTCCAGCGATATCTTGAATAACACAATATTTTCCCGTACTGCCATAGTTCTTTGGTTTAATTAAAATCTTTCCTCCCAGTTCTTTACAAACCCTAATGCTTTCTTCAATGTTTGCCACAGTAATATAGATCAACCACTGTGCAGGCAGGGCTGCATTTACACCAAGAGTATGACAAACACCGGCAGCGGGTGCGCCGCTCTTTGGTGTAAGCATGTTATAATTGCTGTATTCCCCCATAGAAACAAGTTCAAACTTCCAGCCGATAACTTGACTGTAAAAATTACGCACCTCTTCGGCATTGGAAACAGTTAGGTCTGCCCATGAAATTGAACCAATTTCTGATTTATTTTCCGTCATAGCTTTTTTCCCAAAAGTTTAATATGAAAATAATGAATTGGAAATCGCCATTCCATTATTCTCTGGTTACTTTTACTTTGCATGGCAAATTTTGTAACAAAATCGGAACCCGCTTCGTCTTTAGTATTAGAAAAAATATGTTTGAGCAGCAGCGATATCGATTTCTCATTCAGCAGTACAAGAACAAGATTTACACCTACTCCTTGTATATGCTGAAAAACAAAATGGATGCAGATGATGTAACGCAAGAAGTTATGATCCGCATCTGGAAGAATATCGATAAGTTTAACATTTTTGCCGCAAAGACATGGATAATGAAAACGACGAACAATCTCTGCCTCGATTATTTAAGAAAGAGAAAAATCGAAAGGAATCGAATGCAGAATATTAACGGCGAGTTTGAAGAAACATTTTTCACTAATGAAACAAAACACAATCCATATTTAGCTGCTCATGAAAACATAATGGCGTCCAAAGTAAAAGAAGCGATACAACTACTGCCGAATAATTTGAAAAGTGTGTTTGTGCTGTATGAAATTCAAGGGCTAAAGTATAGGGAAATAAGTAAAACATTGAATATGCCCGTTAACTCGGTAAAAGTATACTTGCTGCGCGCGCGCAAAAAACTGCAGGAGGAATTTAAGAAATATGATCTGGAAGAAGTCATCTGAACTAAACGAAAAGCAAATTGAAAAAATAATTTCAGTTGCATACGGGAATGCAAATTTTTTCGATCGGCTCAAGATAAAAGTTGAAGCGCTGCGAAACAAAAAAGTGAGAGAGCTGCTTTTGCAGTATGAACGAACGGCGGAAGAAGTTCATAAAATTAAAGAGGAAGAAGTTCCGGCAGAAGTAGTGCGGCTGGTTGAAAAGAAAACTGTAATGGTTCATGAAAAATCAAAGAGTATAATGAACGATCTTCTTTCTATTGTATTTACTCGACCATTTTTTTCGGCGGCTGTAACAATCATCGTTGTGGGTTCAATAATAACGGCTATTATCATCAATAAACCGGGGCAATACAATTATAATTACTCGAAGGAAGAAATTATGCGCGCAGAAGAGCAAACAAAATATGCTTTCGCTATTGTAGATAAAATTTTTAAAGAAACTGCCTCTTCTCTACAAAGTGATATATTACGCGAAAAAGTAGCAAAACCTATTTACGACGGGTTTGGCATTGTAAATAATTTATTTGAAGGAGAAACAAAATGAGAAAACTAAAAATATCTATCGTTCTGTTATTTGCAGCGAGCGCTATTTTTTACGCTCAAGAAAAAATAGATTATTCAACAGAACCCGGCTATTTTAATTTTGATGAGTTAGTCAATTTGAAAAATGCCGAGCTAATAAACGAAATTGATATTGAAAGTCCGCTGCTTAAAATGATGGCGGGCATGTTCGAAGAAGAAAAGAAGGGTTCGCTTGGAGAAAAAATAAATGTTTTAAAACTTATCCGGGTTAAGGAATACAATATTGAGAAAAAGGATTTCGGAAATATCGAAGCATCGATTGAGTCAATGGATAAAGAACTTCAAACAAAAAAATGGGAACGGGTAATAAGAACAAAAAGCAAAACTAATTTCACTAACGTTTATGTAAGAAGAGATTCAAAAGATCAGTATGTTGGTCTTGTTGTTACTTCTTTGGATAAAGAAGGAAAAGCAACTTTTGTTAATATCGTTGGCGAGTTAGATTTAGAAACCATTGGCAAAATGTCGAAGGAGCTAAACATTCCGCAGCTAGACAAAGTAAAAAAAGAAAAATAGCATCTTCTATTTTTGTAAACCTAAGAAGAGTACGATTTAATCTGGCGCGGCATCCTGCAGAAACGGATTGATTATGAATTGAGCGTCTAAAGTTTATATTCTATAATAGGATTTTTAATTGGTCTTCCGCTCGGGTCCAAAATTATAAGCAGAACTCTATCGGTAATTTCATAGTGTGTCTTCAGAAAGTCTTTTAGCTCTTTCATATTGAATGAAATTATTTTAGTAATGTATGCAAGACAGACATCGCCTTGCAAATCATGAGAAAGATTAAGCGTAACTTGCGCGGGGTTCGATTTTGCTATTTCCCTGTAAGCAAAAAGATCGATAAAGTGATCCGCGCATCCGCCGCTATAGCCAACAGAAAATGTAATAATATCTTTTTCTAACGAAACATCGTTCACGTTCAGCATATCTTTTTTAATAAGTCCGCTATTATTAGAGTCAATAAGCAAAACCGGACGCGGTTCTTTTTCATCAAACTTCTTTATAATAATATCAACGTAATAATCCTCCGGCATGATACGAACAGTAGTTTTGGGTGCGGGATAAAGTGCTTTTAACTCGATAGTGTATTTACCAGCAAAAATTTTTTTTGGAAAAAGATCTGTGCGCAGAGTAAATTCTTTTGAAGAGTTATTTGTGGTTGCACACAGTTTTACTTCGCCATCGCCGGGCCAAATGCAAATAGCATCGATCGGGCATCGCGAATCAGAGACAACGCCCTCAAACTTTATATTAAGTTCTCTGTTTATGATTGCTGCTTCTTTATATTTAAGTCGAACTATGACGGGTTCTGTTTTGATTATGACCGATTGATAGTAGGGAAAAGTTAATTCGGACTCTTGTGAACAGGCCAAAGCAAAAATGAGAGATAAAAGTGATATTAATTTAAATACACGCTTCATAAAAAACAGATAGAATATTGCGGGTATAAATTATCGAATTAGTTGTTAATAAAATGAAAAATAAAACGCACAAATAATCTCTTCAAAATTATTGCCGATACGAAACACGGTTGAATTATTTTTTCATTTAGTTTTGTTACAACAGAAAATCACATTTCTTTACCCTCTGTGATAAACCATATAAAAAGAAATTCGTAAGCAAATCTTTCAAAAAGAAGGCGCTTGCTTTGTTGTCAAATATTCGTATGCTCTTTCAAGATTCATTTTTTTCATTCCCTCGCGTTGTTCTTTGATATCGACAACACCAGGAATTTCTGTTGAAGCGGCGACTTCTTCTTTTGTTTTTCCGTTTTTAATTTCTTTGGAGACAAAATCCAAAAGAGCTGTAATATAATCGCGCATGCAGTATAAATCTTTTTGAGAGCCCGTTAAAAGATCTGTAGATGCGGCATGACCAAATATGTAAATAGTATCTTTACTAAAATGTGTTGCAGCTTTTTCTAAGAATTCAATCCATCCATTTAGCGAAGCGCCGCCGGGCAAATCAATAAATGGAAAAGTTTTATTGAACACAAGATCGCCCATGTGGACAACATTCGAATTAACAAATTGAATTACCGCATCGCCCCCTGTGTGTGCAGCGCAATAATGTTTAGCGTAAAGTTTTTCTTTGCCAAGGTCAAAAGTCCATTCATCTCTGAATGTTACATTTGCATATGCTTGCGGTTTATCAGGATTATTGCCGTAAAATTTCTTTTGTAGTTCAACACAGTTTTCGTGTGCAGCAATTATTGATGTAAAATCTTTCAAGTAGATATTGCCGTTCGTATGATCTCCATGATGATGTGTGTTGAAAAGAAGGTCTATATTGCGTTGTGTTTTTTGCTTAACACCTCTCACAAAATTTTTAGCTGTTTCTTCGTATTGTGAATCAACCACAACAACAGCATCATCAGAAATAAACCACCCGATTGTTCCCCCGCGCTCTGTGTAAATGCCGATATTATCACGAATAATTCTAAATCCAGAAGGAGAGGCAATAAATTTTGCAATAACGTTAGTATTAGGAAGCAAGAAGCCGCCTGCTATGAGCGAAGAAGCTTTTATAAAATTCTTTCTTGTTATTTTCATTGTGATATCTCTATTTGTTTTTAAGCATTGTTATTTTCTTTTATAATTTACTATAAAACAGCGGCTTAATTCAAGAAAATAAAAAACTGAACTAATAAAGAATGCACGTTAGGCATAGCTCTATGCTAAGGGTCAGTGCTAATTTTTGCCACCTCGAAGAGATCAAGAACAAAGTAGCGCTGCGCAAAATTTTTTCAAGAATTCCGGTTATCTAAAAGCAATCTGCCTTTTGGTGAAATAGAAAAACAGAGATTTAAATTCTATATTTAATTTGGATTTAAGAAATAGAATTAGCTGAAGTGTTTCCAAAAGTATATTTACTGTAGAATAGTTTGGATAAAACTGAGAAAAGATGCATATAAATAAATTTAATCTGTATACTGCACCGGAGACATTATGATTTCTTCCCTTTATAATTTTTTCTACCCAAAATCAATTTGCGTTGTTGGCGCTTCTGCAAAAGAAAAGAGTATCGGATACGAGCTGCTTAAGACGATCAAAGTTTACAGATATACAGGAAAAGTTTTTCCTGTCAATCCAAATGCGGATAATGTTCTGGGCTACAAATGCTATCGCACAATTGAAGAAATAAACAAGCCGATTGACCTTGCGGTCATTATTGTTCCAAAGCAATTCGCTGAAGAATCTGTTGATGCGCTTCTTAGGAAAAAAGTAAGTTCTATTATTCTCATTACTGCCGGGTTTAAAGAAATTGGTAAAGAAGGAGAAGAACTCGAGAAGCGGATTATCCGAAAAATAAAAAATTCCGGCGCTCGAATGGTTGGACCAAATTGCATGGGCGTAATCAACACAATGGCGGCAATAAAACTGAATGCAACTTTTGTGGCAGAAAAACCTGAAGTCGGCGCCACTGGTTTTCTTTCACAAAGCGGAGCGCTTGGCGCTGCTGTTTTAAATTCTTTAAGAGAAACTGATATAAAGTTTGCACACTTCATCAGTGTGGGTAACAAAGCCGACGTAAACGAAAATGATCTTCTTCATTTTTGGCAAAATGACGGCAACATAAAGACGCTTACATTCTATCTTGAAAGTTTTGTGAACGGAACCGGGTTCATACACCCGTTTATTACCGGCGAGATAACAAAGCCGGTCATTATTTTAAAAGCTGGACGAACACAAAGTGGAATGAAAGCCGCTTCATCGCACACGGGCGCGTTAAGCAGCGAAGACAAAGTTGTTGAAGCGCTGTTGGATCAATTCGGAATTATCCGCGCTAATAATTTGAACGAGCTTTTCAACACGGCAAAGGGATTTGAGAATTTTAAGATGCCGAGAGGTAATCGGGTTGCTGTAGTAACTAACGCCGGCGGTCCGGCTATCTTATGTGTTGATTCACTTGAGAAAGAAAGATTATTGCTCGCAAATTTTTCAGAAGAAACGAAAAAACAGCTTCGCAATATTGTTCAGCCTGAAGGAAGCGTTGAAAATCCGGTTGATCTTTTGCCTGGCGGGAACGCAGAGGTTTATAAAAAAATAAACGAGATTGTTGCAGATGATGAAAATGTAGACGCAGTGGTTTCAATCTTTGTTGAGCCCGTGATGGTCTCTCCATTCGAAGTTATTGAAAGTGTTAATTCGATTCAAAGCGAAAAGCCAATTTTTCAGGTGGCAATGCCGCTGCCGGAATTCTGGGAAAAATACCGCAACCATTCTTTGACAAAAATACCGCTATTCAAAAACCCGGAAGACCCCGCTAAAGTCATTTCTAATTTGTTGTTTTATACTTCATGGAAGCAGAGAATTGCAAAAAACAGAAAAGAATACACAGACTTGCTTGAATTAAAAACCAGCAAAAATAATTTTGTAAACGGCTTTATTTCACAAGCAGAAGTAGAGAAGCTATGCAAAGAATATGATCTGCCGCTTGCAAAATACAAGCTGATAAAACCAACTGAACTTAACTGCGTTGAAAAGGATTTCTATCCGCTTGTTCTAAAGGGGGTCAATAAAAGTGTTGTGCACAAATCGGAGTTAAGCGCGGTTAGACTTAATATAAAAACGCAGGACGAATTGGCACGAGCAGCAGAAGAAATAACAGAAAATTTTGCGCGAAACGGATTTTTTGTTGAAGAATTTCTTATTCAACCGTTTGTTAAAACAAAACATGAATTGCTAGTTGGCGGATTTAGAGACCAATCGTTTGGCCCAATAATAATGTTTGGTTCCGGCGGAAAGTATGTTGAAGTAATTGGCGATACGACGATCAAATCTTGCTATCTTTCCGATGACGATATTGAAGAGATGATCAACTCAACTAATATTGGTAAAATATTGCGCGGAGTTCGCGGAGAAGCGAGCTGTAACATAACTGCGCTTAAAGAGATAATTAAACGTTGCACCGTATTGATGATCGAAAATGAAAATATAGTTGAGCTCGATTTGAACCCGTTGATTATTGGAGAAGATAATAAATATTACGCGGTTGATGTTCGTGTAAAATGTAAAAACAATCCTTTCTGAAAATTTATTACTAGAAATTTCACATTATTTTCAAGAGAACGACATCATTTCATTTTTTCAATTATAAAAAACCACGGACCTGTTTATAGCTACGAATTGAGAGAGCTTTACTTTATTCTCCGAGCTTTTTTTGCGGGACTTGCTGATTGATGTTAATTAGTTCGGGGCGATTCTTGAAAAGCTTTAAAATATCTTCTAACAAAAATATTTTCTTTTGATTATAAAGCGCTTTATATATTTCTTCGACGAGCTTAAAATCTTCTTCTGTGTCAACTGTCCATCGGTGAAACGAATAATCTTTTTCGCTAACAAAGTTTTTGATTTTGAACATTTGAGGATGCTCATAAATGAACGGGGTTACGTGTTCGCGTTCGTATTCTTTTGCAGCCTGGCGATTAACTTTAAGAAGCGTTCGGAAAGAAAATATTTCAATATCTAGTCCACGTGGAAATGTTCGATGAATTGTGTTGCTTAGATAATCAAATATTCTAAGTTCGTTCAATTTCAAAAATGCTTTGATCATTTTGTCAACAATTTCAGGATCGATTAGGGGGCAATCTGCAGTAATCCGAACTATAATCTCTGTTCTGAATTTTTTAGCACATTCAAAATATCTGTTTAACACGTCGTCCGAACTGCCACGATAAAACAAAATTCTGTTTTCTTTACAGAATAATTCAATTTGGTTATCTTCCGGAAGTGTTGTTGTTGCAATTACAGTCTTATGAATAAGTTTTGAATGAGAAAGACGGTTGAAGACGTGCCAAAGCATCGGTTTGCCGCTAAGTGGTCTTAATACTTTCCCGGGCAACCGAGTTGAACCCACGCGCGCTTGCACAATTGCGATAATTTTCGGTATAGTTGTAAAGCTATTCAATCAAGTCCAAATTTAATGGAGTTCCTTTTTCGATATTCTTTTTTGCTTTTTTCCCTAGAACATTTTTCAAAAACTTTGGCGGCAGTCCATTTGATGGTCTGATGGAACGAACATTATCATCGGTAAAAACTTCGCCGGCTTTTATATCTTTAACTACAAAAAGCGAGCGGGCAAAATATCTGCTTCGTTTTACTTTTTCTGTTAATTCTAATATTGGATTGCCCAAAGATTTTTCAACATTGCGGACTGCATCTACCATTTGCTTAAATTCGTGGGGTTCGAGTGAAAACGCCGCATCTGGTCCCCCCATTTTTCTATCGAGAATAAAATGCTTCTCAATTATTCTTGCGCCGATTGCTGCCGCCGCTACTGACGCCGTTGTTCCGAGCGTGTGATCAGAAAGTCCCGCGACAACATTAAATTTTTCTGAGAGATAAGGAATTGCTTTCAAGTTTGCTTCTTCAATTGGAGCGGGATATTCAGACGTGCATTTCAAAAGAGCAATTTGATTGTTGCCTACTCTTCTGCATGCTTCAACAGCTTCAAAAACGTCTTCCTCTGTTGCAATTCCTGTTGAGATAATAACTGGCTTTCCTTTCGAAGCCGCATATTCAATTAACGGAATATCGACAATTTCAAATGAGGCAATTTTATAAGCCGGAACATCTAACTTTTCAAGAAAATCTACGGCTGTTTTATCGAAAGGAGTTGAAAAACAGATCAATCCAAGTTCTTCCGCATATTTTTTTAACTTCGGCTGCCATTCCCACGGAGTATATGCTTGCTGATAAAGCTTGTAAAGAGTTGTTCCATCCCAAATTGTGCCCTGCTTGATCTTAAAAAAATCTTTATCGCTGTCTAATGTTATTGTATCAGGAGTGTATGTTTGAAATTTTACAGCATCGGCTCCGCATTCTTTAATTGCCTTGATGCTTTCAACAGCAAGATCAAACTTTTGATCATGATTGGCAGAGAGTTCGGCAATAATAAAAACTTTTGACCCGCTGCCTATTTTATTTCCGCTGATAATTATTTCCATCTTGTCTTGTCAGTTTGTAAACAAGAAATTCTTCTTCATTGATTTTTTCTTTGTGAGAAAAAATATAACCCGACCTGCTGAATGCTTTTATAGAAGGGATATTTAACGGATGAATATAAGCAAGTATGCTGTTCACATTTGGTTTTTCGTGAAAGTATTTGTAGCTGGATTGAAATATTATATTTTTTGCAAATCCTTTTCCTCTATATTCTTTGTCGATGCTAATGTTGATAGAAGCGAAAGAACCGGTTACATCGAAACGAACTTGCCCGATAAAGTTATCATTGTTAGTAAAAGCTAATAGAAAGATACAATCATCATCCAACAATTTCCCGCTTAACCAATCAAGATGCTCAAACCAATTTATAGGGTTCTGATTTATTGAGTTGGTTCTTACAAGCCGATCGTTCGATAAATTGAAAATAATGGCAGAGTCTTTATGAGTAGCATTTCTGAGGTAAAATCCATGCTTGCCGGAATATTTATCAATTAAGAATTGAACAATGCGTTTTGCTCCTGTGCCATCTACTTTTTGTTTGCCGATTCTGCTTAGCTCTTCCCGAATTTGTTTCCTTTTAAGATTAGCAAGTCTTAACAGTAGTCTGTTTTCCAAATTTGGCTGTAGATATGTTAGCTCTGAATCAATAAATTTTTCTTTAACCCACCCTGCAAGATTGTTCTTCTGATTGTCTGCAACCGCAATAGCAATAGTTGGTATGCCAACTTGTGCAAGCTCATATATTGTTTGTCCGGCAGCAGAAATAGCAACGTCGCACTCAAGCATAAGATTAAGCATTTCTGTTGCAGAAGGCGTTGTGTAGATTTCAGTAAGTTTATCTTTGGCTTTTATTATCTGATCTACATTTTGGAAACCGCCGCCTATAACTACTTTCTTTTTTATGTCGGGGTAATTGCGGACGATTACTTTTAAAATTCTAGGAGTAAGATTATGAACATCCTGCCCGCCAAAAGTAATAAGAATGCTATGAATACTTAGCCGGGTTTGTTTATCAGGAATATCCCAGAATTCTTTTCGAAGAGGAGTGTACTTTGTTCCAAGCAAAAGTGTTTGATCATTTTTCGTTGAATAGTCTAATTCTTTGCCGTTGATAGAGCCGTTGAGAATAATTCCGCTCGGGTAATCCAATCTTTTGTAGTCGTCTATAAATAGAGGCAAAGGAGTTGAAAGAGAAATTTTTTCGTAAAAGTTTTTATTTGCCAAATAAGAATCAACTATAACAACATCGCTATCGTTAATTTTATTAAAGAACAATTCTTTTTCTTCAACCCAGTTTATTATCTCATAATTCACATCCTTTAAAAGATTCTTAAATGTGCTGTCGCCATTGATGTAAAATGAAGGGATAATATTTCTGGCTTCAAATGCCTGATAAAGCGAAAGACATCTGGTAATGTGTCCATATCCTATTGTATGAGATCCTTCTGTAACTATCGAAACTTTCATAAAGCGCTTTCTAATGCTTCAACTATTGTCTTTGAAATATAATTCAAGTCTTCTTCTTCAAGCGAAGGATAGATGGGGATCGAAATTTCTCTCTCGTAAAATTTTTCTGCTATCGGAAAATCACCCGCCATGAATCCGTAATTCCTTCTGTAAAATGGTTGAAGATGAACCGGTATATAATGCACCTGCCCGATTATATTTTTCTGTTTGAGATATGCAAAGAAATTCTTTTTTGCAATCTTTAAATCGTCAAATTTAATTTGAAGCGGATAGAGATGGTAAGCGTGTTTTACATTTTTTGAAACGTGCGGAGCTATTATATTTTTATTCTTACCAAAAAAATCATCATAATATTTTGCAATTTTTCTCCGTTTGTCAACAAATGCTTCTAATTTTTGCATTTGACTTATTCCTAGCGCGCACTGAAAATCTGTGATGCGGTAGTTGAAACCAACTTCATGCATTTCATAATACCAGGGTCCGTCATTCTTTTCAAGAATTGATTTATCTTTTGTCATTCCGTGAGAGCGGAGCGTTTTGATTTTTTTATCGAGCGATTCATTATTTGTTAAAACAGCACCCCCCTCGCCAGTTGTAATATGCTTAACTGGATGAAAGCTTAAATTGACTGCATCTGCATATTTTGCAGCGTATTGAAGATCATTTTTGTATTCGGCGCCAAGCGCGTGGCAATAATCGTTCACTAGTTGAAAGCCAAATTTTTCTTGCAGAGTTTTAAGTGCGCTCCAATCGCATGGCTGTCCGGCATAATCAACTGCAACAACTGCTTTTATTTTTTTGTTTTGCGCCGCATACAGATTTAATTTCCGTTCGAGTTCGTTTGGATTTATTGTGTAAGTGTCGGGGTTAATATCAACAAAATCCGGAGTGGCGCCCGCATAAACAGCGCAGTTAACGCTTGCGAGAAATGTAATAGGCGATGTTATTATTATATCGTCTTTCTTCCAGCCCAAACCGAGCGCAATTAAATGAAGTCCTGCCGTTCCGGTTGCAACCGCCGAGGCATATTTACTGCCGAACTTTATGTTGAGCGCCTCTTCAAATTTTGAAACCGTGGGACCTTGAGTTAGCCAATCTGATCTTAAAATTTCTACGACCGATTGAATATCATCGTTGTCGATCGACTGTCTGCCATATGAGTAGGTCTTAGTTATCTGTTGTCGGTTATCTGCTTTCGGATTCATTGCTTTGATCTGATAGATGTAATGAGAGAATTTACTTTCTTCTCCAGTAAAGTATATTCATTTTTTAATTTTTGGAATACTTCTTGAGTAATATACCCCAAATCTTTAGCAAGTATTAAATGATATTTTGTTTCTTCGGCTGAACCCCTTGCAATTATTAAATATTGCAGAAACTCTTTCTTTGAATACCTGCCCGTTCCTGCCGCTATATTTGCGTGCATTGATTGAGAGGCTCTTAATAATTGATTTGTGAGAATATACTTTTCGTTTCGAGGGAAGGACTTCGCCAATTTATAGATTTTCAAAACAAGGGAGTGGGTGGATTTCCATATTTCTAAATCCACAAACGACTTAAATTTTTCATTAGTCATTTTATTATTCTCTTTTATTTAATAAATAAAAGAAGAGAAATACCGCTGACGATGGATCACTGATCATCGCTCACACTGTTATTTATCAACTCTCGCAATTCTTCCACGCTCAAAGACCATTCGTTCGTTCCGCTGTTATATTTAAAACCGTATTCGCAAAACTTACCTGGGTTGCTGTTACTAGTTGTTCTAAATTTTTCCGTATCCCATAATCTTAATTGTGAAGCTTCGCCAAGCTGAACTGAAGGAAGTATAACAAAATAATTTTCAAACTCGATAGTATTTATTGCATCTGCTTCTGTAATCATTTCTTCATGGATTTTTTCTCCTGGACGAATTCCGATCTCTTCTAATTTACAATCAGGCGCAATTGCTGCGGCAACATCAACTATATTATAAGACGGAATTCTTGGAACAAAGAGTTCCCCGCCCCACATTTTATCTAAACAAAACAAAACAAAATCAACGCCTTCTTGAAGAGTTATGTTGAAGCGGGTCATTCGTTTATCTGTAATAGGCAGAACTCCGTTCTTTTTTTTCTCTATAAAGAAGGGAATTACAGAGCCACGGCTTCCCATTACATTACCGTAACGAACAACCGAAAATTTTATATCGTGTGTGCCGCGGTAATTATTAGCGGCAATAAAAAGTTTATCGGATGTTAGTTTTGTTGCGCCGTAAAGATTGATAGGAGCCGCAGCTTTGTCTGTGCTTAGTGCAATTACTTTTTTTACACCGTTCTGAAAGCAGGCGTCAATAACATTCTGTGCGCCAATTATGTTGGTCTTCACGGCTTCGAATGGATTATATTCTGCCGCGGGCACTTGTTTTAGCGCTGCAGCATGTACAACGACATCAACGTTTTCAAATGCGCGTGTTAATCTTTTTTCGTCTCTCACATCGCCAATAAAGTAACGTACCAATACGCCGTCTTTTTTGAACCGTTCATCTTGCTGCATTTCGGATTGTTTTAGTTCATCGCGGCTGTATATGATAACCTTTTTGGGGTTGTAACGTTTAAGGATGGTTTCTACAAATTTTTTACCGAAAGACCCCGTTCCGCCGGTTACAAGAATTGTTTTTCCGTTCATCTGCTCTCGCTATTAAACTAAGTAAATTTATGAAAATTATTTTTCTGATGGGTCAGATTCTTATTGCTGTTGATAGACAAAAAATATCTTGGGGAAGGATTCTTGTTTAAGATATTGTGCTTATTTCGATAGTAGAGAGTTTTTCCAAGTGTTTAAAAAGAAACATCTTTTATGTTAAAAAGCAAGTCCCTCGTTATCAGTTAAAGCAACAAAAAAGTATACTGCATCAATGATTATTTATTGATAAACATTGTCAATCAATTCAATTACACTTTTATTAGCGGTCATACTTACAATAATCAACAGCCGCAAGATGATTGTTATAATAAAATTGTTGTGGCTTGCAATCTGAAAACAACGGACAACTTAATTAGTGCCGCAGAAGTTTCACTGCAATCAGCCACAAGTAAATCTTGAACTTGATTAACTTTGTTTACCTTAATTGACAAGGCTTATTACATAAGGTTGTTTGTTTCTTAGTACAAATCTGATTCTGTTGAGTAATTTTCGTGCTGTTTTAACAATAGCTTTTTGCGCAATCATTTTTTTCTTATACTCGGTATAAGCTATCATTAGAGCCGGGTCTTTTCTTATTGCTGTTCACGCAGCTTCTAGCTGACACATTTTTAAGCAGCCGTGCTGATTCATCATAACGCTCACTTTGTGAGAGATGCCGTATTTGTGTTACTAATTTCAGTCTTAAAATCAACGGCTTCTTGGAAAATTTCTTCGCAAATAGTTGTTCAGTATATCTGGTTTTGGTTCCATCGTAAAAATTTTATGGTCTATTGTTCCGCACAAGATATTTATCTTCCAGCTCTTTTTATGATTGTCTATTCCGATATAAATATTGTTGTTACTGAAATCTATTTCCCTTTTACTGCTATTGGCTGCTCTGATTTTTTACCTCAAGTTAGTTCTTCCTAATTTACTCGGTGGTTTCTTATTTTTAAACATATCATTAGAAAAATAAAGAGATGGGTATCTAATTTATGTTTATTATAAAAACGGATAACACTGATTTGGCAGGATTTCAGGGATTAAGATCAGCGTGAATCCGTTAAATCGGCGTCATCTGCGTGCTATTAATAATTTTTCAGAAGTCTCTGTATATAAAAAAGTCTTGTCAGTTTAATTAACCGCATTTCTAGCTTAACAAATTAAAATTTGCCGGGTGCAGTCTGCTTTTCTCTCTTTTCACTTCAGAACATTTTATTAAAAGAAATTAGGATATTTAAGATATTTGCCGTAAGTTAACACCCGTAATGGCAGTAACTTTAGAAGTAGATGTAGACGTAGACGCAAATTGTTCGAACCCTTCAGTAGTTTTAAAGCCCTGTCGTAACAAACAATCAATTATCAACAAATTATTAAAGGAGCATCTGTTATGGCAGAGCGCAAACAAGGGTCTGTTAAATGGTTTAACAGCACAAAAGGTTTTGGTTTTATTTCACAAGAAGGCGGAGAAGATGTATTCGTACATTTTCAGTCAATTGTTGGAGATGGATACAAATCTTTGCAGGAAAACGATAAAGTAGAATTTTCTGTTACTCAAGGTCCGAAAGGACTTCAAGCAGCAGAAGTTAAAGTAATTCGATAAGATAAAAATATTCTTAACTGCAGCCCCGGCTATAGTCGGGGTTTTTTATTTTAAATCAGTATTCCTTCTTTTAATCCGAGTTTTATCAACTCAATTTTGTTCATATCTGCTGTACCGAGATTATGCCGCGTATCGGCTAGCCCAATATGTTTAGCCGGCGGATTCAGCGGTTTATATTTGCCAAAAAATTCTCTTCTCTTTGCTTCAAGAATTTTTAATCCAACTGCATCGCAGGCAACCGGATCTACGCCGACAATTATTCCTTTATACTGCCAGACGTAATCCGGATTGTAACCATGCGGACCAACGCTATGAAATAGAGGCGTTAACATTACAAGCACGTTCAAGCGTGTCTTTCCTTTTACGTGCGGCAGTTTCCAAATGGCTGCTAAGTCCGCACAAGAATCATAGTGATAATCGGAGGGTCTTTCAACAAACATTATATAATTTTTAACCAAACTTCCAACGCCCGACCAATAGTGCGTGCGCAGAGGTCGAGTATTGATCAAAGCGGTTGATTTTTTAAATACAGTATCTTTAAGAACGCCGCGGTCGTTTATGCTAATGTTTTTTTCGGAGACGCCAATATCCATAACTCTTCTCTTTATTGCATTCTCAAGTTCACGCGGCGTGGGCAGGTAATTCCACACATTTGATTTTATTCCAACAATATCGTTCGGTTTAATTATTTTACTCCATGCAGCAGCGGCATCATTTGTTTCAAATAAAGTTTGCACCGCATCATCAAGCATTCGTTGAATAACCTCTGCGTTTACTTTCTTGTTCTTGTCCAGCGCGTTTTGATCTCTGATCAATACAACACGTGTCTTAGCATGAGCTTGACCGAAAATAGCCCGAGGATAATTCATAAATACTGCGCTTGCAGCAGCAATAGCGCCGGACTTTAAGAATTTTCTTCTGCTTAGATTTTTTTCTGTCATCTCTTTCGCTCCAAAATTTATTTAACGGAACGCTGATTATCATGATTGCTTATAATCATTTATACTTTATTGGGACTTCTGAAAAATTGATTTGACAAGAAAATGAATTCACTTGTCATTCTGTCCCGACAAGTCGGGACAGAATCCACTTTTTAGATTCCGGATCAAGCCCGGAATGACACTAATCATTAATTTTTCGGAAGTCTCTTATTATAAATATCCGCGCTCTATTTTATATTATAAATTTTTTCTTTTGCCAAGCTGATCAGTTTTTTTACAGTTTCTTCTTTTTCGCTGTCAAAAACTGCGACAAAGAAATTATCAATAGATTCAATGCCTATCCATTTTTTATCGTCCGTTTGTAAAGTTGAAGCGCTTTTCAATTTTGGATTATAATTCTTGATAAACTTTTCCGCTGCCGAAGAAGCATCTTCACGGTTTGGATATTTTATAATGAGCAGCACGCATTTGTTTTTTTCCTGTCCGTATTGAGCAAGAACACATTCTGTTTGTTGATCTACATTTAGAATGTTTTCGTTCGAAATAAATAAGTGAGAGTTAAGCCAAATATAATGCCGGAAGTAGCGGATAATTTCTTTATCCAAAAATTCGGCGGGCAGATAATTTAAGATCTCTGGCAGAGCGCCTTTTTCTGGAATAGATTTATCAATGATCTTTGCGATTTTGGCGATCGCGTTTCTTGATTCTTCCGTTTCTGTATTGCTTATAATAGATATATAAAAATTGTCCTTCCAAAAAAGGATTGCCCCGTGTGAACGATGTGATTGCTGACCAAAATTATTTTCAATTTTTCCGCCCGAATATGAAAACACGCCGAATGCGTCATAAGAAGAGTTCATGTAAAAAACATCTACCATTATATCGGGCTGGTTCTCTCGCGAATAAATTCTGTTAAACACTTTTGTGAACCCGAAGCTCAGAAATAATTCTGCACCGCCGTCAATATAATCGAACAACGTTTCATTGTTGAATGTCCGGTCTGAAGACGCAATTTGCCAGCCGTCAACATTTTTAGGCAGAGCATTTGCCGGATCTGCATCTGTTTGAGCCGCCATGTTTATACTCATTAGCAGTAAAATTATCGGTAAGTATCTTAAATGAAGGGTTGAAATTTTCATCTTTTTCTTGCCTCTTAAAGTATTCTGGGCAAATCTTGTGTAAAACTTAATATTAGTTTACGGCTTAGTCAAAGAAAAATAAAGAAGCTCTTTGTGCGCATTGCAATACTTTTTTGGTGAATAAAAATCACATTGCTTTTTTAATCAATTAGTTACAATTCCTTTTGCAACAAAAAATATTTTATCGGGCAGAGTTTTTTCATCGAGCAAATTATATTTTCTTAGCAAGATTCTGAATGTATTAACAGATGAAACTGTGGGATAAAGGAATTTATAGTCTTTATCGGGAAAATAAAAAGCGTTGAGAATCGCGTGCGATTCAGATTCTTGAGCTGCTGCATCTTTAAGAAACCGAAACCCGTGATCGCCTTGGATTATTATGACCGGTTGAACTTTAGAATTCGATATAATAAAATCTACTGTTTCCATTATTAGCTTATTAGTGAATTTCAGTTGTTCTAAATATTTCCAAATATTTGAGTCATCGCGGGCATAATTATCCGGCATTATCTTCCCTTTTGCATCAAAATAATAAGGGGGATGCGGCAGCATAAAATGTGCATAAACAAAAAAACTTTTACCCAGATTTTTTTCTGTGGTCTCTTTGACTAAAGGAATATCCTTAAGCTTGGAAGCTAATCCTAAATTTATCTTTATAATATCCGTTTCCGGCTTAAAATTTAATCCAAGCGCTGCTCCTATTAATGGAACAT
Organism: Melioribacter sp.; assembly: GCA_020723965.1. GTDB lineage: Bacteria > Bacteroidota > Ignavibacteria > Ignavibacteriales > Melioribacteraceae > DYHW01. The sequence continues at coordinate 117,082 of DYHW01000004.1, forward strand.
TTACGATACCTTCGAAGAAAGTGCTCTTGAAGAAGTGAGGTTCGTCTAAGAGTTCAAATTTATAAAATTTTGAAGTGTTGGAAATGTCAAACAGCGAGTAATTTTTTATTTGATATCCATTCTTTTCTAAAATGTTAACCAAAGAATTATATTTGATCAACTTGAACAAATTTGGATAATGAGCAAAAGTTAATTTGTCGAACGACTCATAGTGCAGGAATGAAAGGTTTAATACAGATGCAATGGTAAAATGAGTTTGATTATAATTGCTTTTACTTTTGTGAGCGACATAAAATCCTTTTCTTGTAAGAAAATTAGATAGCTCGGCATTGTCGTATTTCCAATATCTTTTCAAACTTTCAAAATTTGTATAAGAGTCAAAAACGATATAATAAATATTTGGCAAGGTCGAGTTACTCTTTGGTGTAATATGTTCAGTTTCTATTTTGTTTTCCAGCTTGATCGTCTTAGGTTCATAGAAAAAAAGATTGTTGAGTTCAAAAAGAAAGAATAGTATAAGCAGAGCATTAAGATAGTGATTAAATCGAACCAGCTTGAAGGGCATAATCAAAATAATATATGACAATAAAACAAAAGTGAATAACAGCAAGACGGCAGATGTAAAAACTTGGTCCCCGAAAAAAAAATTCTCCGTTAAGACGGCATAAGTATGACTTTGGAATAAAACTCTATTGATCACCGCAAAATTAAAACTGACGCCTAAAAATAAAGTAGTAACAACAGCGGCTTTCACTTTATCTTTTAATAAATACTTTGAAAGAAAGTAACTAATTATTGTAATCAGCAAGATCAAAACAATCGATATGCCGAACTCTGTCTCTGATATTGGATACTCTGATTCTTTAATGGTCCGATAGACGCTGGAAATATGAATAAGTGAAATCAGCGCCGTGTGCAGAACAAATTGGGTTTTAATCAGCTCGGAAAATATTTGTTTGAACTTTTTCATTACATCTATGATTAGCGGCTTTTCATCAAATATAATATTCTTTCGGATTCATCTATTTTTTCGCGGTAAATTATACTAAAATATTTTTCAAATTCTTTTTCAAAATTAGATTGGTTGTATTGCAAAAAAATATCTTCTCTGCTGCGCAAAAGCAACTGTACATTAGGATCGTTCTTGGGAACGAATTCAATAATTATTTTTGGGGTGATTTTAGAAAAGAACTCTGCTAACGAACTAAGCGGTATATTGTTAGCAATCGCAAGATGATGAATCAATGCAAGAGCCATTACCATATCTGCAGATGAACGCTCCAAAAAGGAAGCCCGTTCCGAAAGCATCCAGCCCGCTGCGCAACTTGGAATTACTAAATCTAAAACTAAAGGAAGAATGTTCTCTTCGCCGCGCGCTTTGCAATCAATGTATATTTTATTGATAGTCATCGGGTCGGAATCAAAACAGATAACTTTTATATTTTTTTCTGCCGCAATTTTGCTAAACGCCCCTGTGTTCGAACCCAAATCCCACAATGTTCTTGGTTTCTCCTTTTCAAGATGCGTCTTCACTAAATGTATCTTATGATTAAGATAAGCATGATTCAAAATATTTTCACCATAATAATTTATCCAGCTTGAACCCTTGTTCGAATTACTTCTTAGCTTAATACTATTAACCAAGCTTAATAAATTATCTATTAACCCATAAAACGACCGTTTAGAAAATCTCCTTTTTTGCAGATCAATTTTTTTGTTGCTGAATTTTTTTTGCGCCTTTGAATGTAAACTTATGTGCAGTAAAATTTTAGGGTTCAATTTACTTTTTAAAGGCAGCAATAAGTTTGTCAAATCCAAAGGGATGCCGTCCGTAAAATTGTTCAGCAATTTATGTAGTCTTATTTCTTTATAGCTCATTAACAAAAGTGGAGCGAGAAAGTGCTGACAAAACTGTTTATATGCTATCCAGGGAAAACCCTCTTTGTAAATTTCAAATGATAATGTATCTATAAAAATAGGTTTGCAATTTAAAAATTGTATATTGTATGCCGAAGCATCTTTCAACGACATATTGCGGTCTAAAGCATGTTTTTGGATTTGTAGAGTGGTGATAGCCGCATCTTTAAGCTGTTCGAACGACCATTCATACGGATAGGAGATAAATTCAATTTCAACTGGTGATAAGATTTTATAACAATCTACAAAAGGCTCTCCGGCTAAAGCAAAATCTTCTTTATCCAATTCAGCATGGCGTATGAGCAATTCTTCAGAAGATAATTTTTCGTAAAGTCCCGACTGAATTAGGTATTCATAATTCTGCTGATATGAATAGTTAACTGCTCTATAGATTTTTCCATTTTGCTTAAAGATGAATCCGCTTGGGTCACGCGATAGAAACAGATTCTTCATTTATACTTTCCGTTAGCCGTAATTGTAATTGAGAATTTAAATAAGTTTATACTAACTTGTCTGCCAATTGAGTTATAAGAAAGATTATTTTCTCAACTTGTCAGAATAACTTTTCGCACAAAAAAAATATTAAAAAAAGAATCTAAAACCGGATTATTTACGAGCTCATATGTTACATGTTTATAATTTAACTGCATTCCAGAAAAATTCAACGTGCTTGTTTGCTAAATCATATACTTTATTTATCTCTTTTACATCGTCGTTTGTCATATATTCTGTTCTAATTAGAAAGAGGGGCGCTGTAAACTGGTTGGCAAGAATTTCCGGATCAACTTTTTTAATAATGTTGTGTTTCGACATCTCGCTAAAAATCATTTTACAGATAGATCTGAGTTCAATAAGATAACCTGAAACAGAAAGTTCGGTTGAACCGATTTTGGTGAATTGCTCCATCAACAATAAACGGATAAATTTTCTTTCGGTTGCAGAACTCCACTGGCTTATTAGTTTAATTACAAATCTCTTAAGAAATTTTTCTGGATTTACTAAGTCCTCTATCAAATCATCGCTTAAAATTTTTTCACTAATTGTTACAGCTTTGAACTCAGAAAGTATTGCAGAAAAAATTTCTTCTTTTGATTTATAATGGTTGTAGATAGCGCTTTCGCGGATTCCAATAGAACGAGCAATATGCCGAATGGAAGCTCCGGCATATCCGTGTTTCGAGAAAAGGTCAAGCGCAGTAGAAAGTATTAACTGTTTTGTGTTTGGCTGCTTCAATCGACCTCAATTCATAATGAACGCTCGTTAATATATGCAATGATACAATAGTAGTAAATAACTGAGCCGGCCGTTTATGATTATTTTTGATCAAATATATCTTAGGAAATCATAATCGATTCCGCATGCTGCAGAAAAGTATAACGATCCGCGTTCTATTAAAATTAGTTCAGATCAGTAAGAATAGCTTGTAATTTTAGAAGAGATTTTTCCCAATTGGTAAGTTTTGTTTTTTCTCGTTCAAGAACTTCTGCAGGAGCTTTAGCAACAAAACCTTCGTTAGAAAGCGTTTTGCGAACACCTTCAAGCAAATTCGAAAGGCGGGTTATTTCTTTTTCAATTCTCCCGCGCTCAATATCAAGATCGATCAACCCTTCAAGCGGTATGAATATGTCGCAACCATTCACAACAGCCGAAGCGCTTGCTTTAGGTTTTTCCATTTGTGGAGCGGTTTTCAGTTCTGCAATGCGAACTAAGGATTTTATATACTTTGCTTGTTCTTCGGTAATTTTATTCGTCTTTAAAAAAACATTTATCTGTTTTGACGGAGGAAGATTCATTTCGCCCCGGATATTTCTGATTGCAGTTACAACATCTTGAACAAAAAGAATTTCTTCTTCAGCATCTTTATCGAACAACTTTTCGTTGAACTGCGGAAAGTGTGAAGTTGAAATACTCTCGCCCTCTTTTCGTTCATCAAGTAATTGCCAAATTTCTTCTGTAATGAACGGCATAAATGGATGAACAAGTTTAAGCATTTCTTCATACAAAGAGATGGAGCGTGTTAGAACAGCCGACTTTACTTCTTCGTCTGCATAGTACAACCGCTGTTTTGACAACTCTATATACCAATCGCAGAAGTCATTCCACACATAAGAGTAAACAATTTTCGAAGCGTTATTCACCTCGAATTTGTCGAATGCGTCATTTAGTTCTTTGAGAGTTAATTGGAAACGCGACATTATCCAGCGGTCGGTAAAATCAATGTGTTTATCTTTTAGTTCAGAATTGAACGTTATCTTTTGCGCGCCTGCCTGCTGTTGGGCAAGGTTCATCAATAAAAATCTTCCGGCGTTCCAAATCTTATTTGCAAAGTTGCGCCCTATCTCACACTTCTCATTGCTGAACAAAACATCTTGCCCAAGCGGCGCTATGTATATTATTGCAAAGCGCAACGCATCTGCGCCGTATTCTTCGATCAGGTCAAGCGGATCGGGAGAATTGCCGAGCGATTTGCTCATTTTCCTACCATCCATATCGCGCACGGTAGAGGTGAAATATACATCTTTGAAGGGAATTTCGTTTTTGAAATGCATTCCGGCTATTATCATTCGCGCAACCCAAAAGAAAATTATATCGGGTGCTGTTACAAGTAGATCAGTTGGGTAATAATAATTTTGATCGCGCTCGTTTGTGAATACATCCTGCGCCCAAAGCCAACTTGATGCCCAAGTATCTAGAACATCATCATCCTGACGCCAGTTCTCAATATCTGCTGGGGGGTCGATTTCGCAATAAATTTCATTTGTTTGTTTATGGTACCAAACCGGAATACGGTGCCCCCACCATAATTGGCGCGAGATGCACCAATCACGGATATTAGACATCCAGTGCATGTAAGTTTTTACCCAATGCTCGGGATGAAATTTTATTTTGCCATCAAGCACAACTTGAAGCGCCGGTTTACTCAGTTCTTCCATTTTCATAAACCATTGCTCAGAAAGATAGGGCTCAATAGGAACGTTGCCGCGCTGTGAATATCCTACCTTATTGGTGTAGTCTTCTGCTTTGTAAAGAAAGCCCATCTCCTCTAATCTTGCAACAACCTTTTTTCTTGCTTCGTATCGATCAATATTCTGAAACTCTTCAGGCACGTTTCCATTTGTTGTTGCGTCTTCGTTGAAGATGTTTACTATCTCGAGTTTATGACGCAATCCCATTTCGTAATCATTCACATCGTGAGCGGGTGTAACTTTAACGGCACCGGTCCCAAATTCTTTATCTATGTATTCATCTGCGAAAAGCGGGATTTCTCTTCCAACAATTGGCAGAATAATTTTTTTGCCGATGAGATGTTTGTATCGTTCGTCCTCCGGATGAACTGCAACGCCGGTATCTCCAAGCATTGTTTCAGGACGAGTTGTAGCAACAATAACAAATTCATCCGAATCTTTAACGGGATATTTGAAATACCAGAGTTTACCTTGAAATTCTTTGTAAAAAACTTCTTCATCAGATATTGCGGACTTTGACGCGGGGTCCCAGTTCACCATTCTGTAACCGCGGTAGATCAATCCTTCTTTGTATAGCTTAACAAATGCCTCTATTACTTTTTTGTAATAGTGATCATCCATCGTAAAGCGTTCGCGGTCCCAATCGCAGCTAACGCCAAGTTTGCGCAGTTGCTGAAAAATTATATCGCCATATTTTTCCTTCCATTTGTAGCAATGTTTTAAAAACTCTTCGCGAGAAATGCTGTCTTTTGTAATTCCTTGTTCTTTAAGCAGCGCAACAACTTTTGCTTCGGTTGCAATTGATGCATGGTCGATTCCCGGTACCCAGCAAGCATTGTATCCTTTCATTCTTTTGTAGCGAATGTAAATATCCTGCAGCGTATTGTTTAGTATGTGTCCTATGTGAAGAATGCCGGTAATGTTTGGAGGGGGAATTACAATAGTGTACGGAGTTTTGCTCTCGTCAACTTTCGAGTGATAAAGTTTGCGTTCTTCCCAGTATTTATACCACTTATTTTCAGCGTCTTTGGGATTGTAAGCTTTCGGAATATCTGCAAGATTCTTCGGGCGCATTGATTACTCGGTGTTTTCTAATTATTGAGTGCTAATATAAAAAATCTTGATGCCGAATGCCTGCCCGTCTTTATTTCCCAATTTTTTGAAAGAAAGATTTCTTGTTTGACTGATCTTAACCCAAGATTTATTCTTCTATTGCCGTTTCGATAGCTTGGCTTCTACTGTGACAGATAAGTTTTGCAACGTGCAATCTACTTAGTTCAATATTCATCTGAATTTGTATCCCACCGTTTCAGTTCTTCTGTATAATTATTATTATTGCAAAGAAATTTATTTACAATAAATGGTATTGAGTATGCGCAGCTCGCTGCTTGTTTTGGTGTTTTTAATTGTTATCTCTGCTTGCACAAAAGAAGTTCCGGAAGCCGAAAAGAGGCCGGCAAAAACTGCAGACGAAACTGCTGTTCGACAGGTAATAGAGAATTTTGTTGCCGCATATAACGCGGGCGATCTAGAAGCGGCGGTTTCGTTATTTGATGACGCATATTTAGGAATTCTTCCGGATTCTGTTAATATTATGGGCAAAAGCGAAGTCCGGAATGATCTACTTCAGTACCTTAAACAATACCCAGATGGAAAATGGGAAATGAAGATCGAAGAGGTGAATGTTTCGGATGGTTACGCATTCGCCATTTGCAACGGGTCATTTCTAATGCCGGACCCGCTCGAAGGAAAAATGAATCCAATTTATTCGGAGCGCAGCATAAGAATACTAAAAAAAGATAAATATGAAGGATGGAAAATTTATAGATTTCTAGGCGCGCCGACCTTCAGTTACGATAATAAATAAGTTAAATCTGCCATTCAATTTCTTCCCACCATTTATACAACATTTCTTTGTTCAACTTGATAATCCCCATGCGTGTAACGCTTTCTGATGGTGGAAAGTAATTGCTAATTCCCTGAAATAGTATTTGTCTTTGCAATTGAGAAACGCGGGGAATCATAGCAAGCAGAGTTAGCATATCAATTTCTCGCGCCAAAGAAATAATTTTTGAAACGGCTTCGTCTCCGCCGCTGCCGTAATCAAATTGTTCGACTGCAAGTTTAAATTCTACAGAGGCATCGAATCTGTAGGGTGTGCCTGGTCTAAATTCGTTGCTGATATTACATAAATATCCTTCATCAACAAAATAACTATCTCCATTGTGAACGATTTCTACAAATGCAGCATTGACTTGCACTTTTGAATTCCCTTTGTCATCTACAGTTACTATAAATTCGCCGCCGCGATCATGAATAACAGAATTAGCAACAACAATTGAAAAAAAAGGCATTTCAGTTATGTTGATTATTTTAATTGTCCCTTTATTCAACCGAATTCTATTTGCTTCATCCTTTGCCTTTTCCAAAATTACAAGAGAATTAACGCCAACTTCTATGTTGCAAGTTTCGGGGACGTGCACAATTGATTTTGTTTTTATATCAGTCATTAAACTTTCCCCCTGTCGCCACTTTTTCCCCGAATTCGGATTTCCGATTATTGAATGTTGTCCCTCGATATCTCTAATGGTCCAAGGTGAATTATATTTCTGAAAATCATAAACTAGATATGCCGCGGCTATTAACAATAATGGAAGAAGAATTAACAATGTTTTATCAAATTTGAAATCAATGCGAAGCGGGGCTAAGAGCGGCTTGACAATTTTTTTTGTAACTATGCTTTTGCGGTCTGCACCGCGCATCGTTTTCAGCATTTTTTCCTGCTTTACCTGTTCCTTTTTTATCTTCTTAATGTTTTTCTGTGGAATCAGCAGTTCATCTTTTTCTTCTCTAGCGCTTTGTTTGAGAAGTTCTGCCGTAAGCGATTCAACTATTTCCATTGGCGGTTCGATGACATGCGGAAGTTCCTTCAAGCGGTCAAAAAGGAGCATTAACCTTTTATATTCGTTAAAACACGTTTTACAATTCTGAATATGATTTTCAACATCGTTCTTAGTAAATTCATCGAGCTGTTCATCCACATAATCGTGCATATTTATTTTTGCTTCTTCGCAGCTCATAGTTCTAATCTGCTTATCAAGTATTGGCGTGTTTGGATCAGTTTAGTTTTGATCTCATCTATTATCATCTCTTTAAAAAAGAAATTTATCTGTTCGTAGCTATAACCTTCAATATCGTGCAGAACAAAAATTATTCTGTCTTCAACCGGAAGAGCGTTGATCAGATTTTCTAGGTAAGGAATTTCGGCAAAAGTGCTTTTTGACGGCTGTACATTTTTTTGTTCTGGAAAATTAGTTGTTTCTTCAATAGCGAGACCGACAGCTATATGTTTTATCCAATCAACGAACGGTTTTCTAATATCAAACAGTTTTATCTCTTCCCATGCTTTCAAAAAAGTATTAACGGTTACTTTTTTAGCGAGTTCGGTATCGTATAAAAGACGAAATGCGATTGTAAAAACATTTCTTAAATTGATTTGGCAGAGTTCTAAAAATCCGCGCTGTCTTCCTCTTTTAGAAAGCTCAAGCAGATAGATTATGTATTTAGTGTTTTCAACTGTCACTTGTATGGCCCCGGGTTAGTTAACAATAGTAACGCGAATGCCGTTATTGTCTACGCGGGCGGTAATGCGAACAACTGTTGTTTCGTTTCTGCCAATTTCAGTTCCGTTTGCGCTAAGGTCAACCCTGTCTTCTTTCACAGATGCGCTGAATGTTCCCGCTTGAGTATTTTTTAATTGCAAAGGAATTTCCCAGCCAGTATATTTTCCACCGCCGCCCCCCTGTAAATGGTCTTTTTTATAATAGATTTGCGCCAGAATTCCAATATCGTGAATTGTAGAGATAAGCTGATCGCGGTTCGAATTTTCCAAATATGTATAAGCGATATCAATAGCGGAATACAACATAAGACCAACTACAATAAAAGCTACCGTGAGCAATAATAACTGTTGAGTTCCCATCTTCTCGTTCCATAGTTATCTTAAATGTTTTTTTGTAAGATAACAAGAAGTTTATTTTATGCTGATTTATGATATAAAGAAAATAACTCTCCTTCAAGAAAAAACTACAGAATTACTCTTCAGTGGCTTTTGTGTTTAAAAGCAAATTACTCTTTATAAAAAGTTTTTTAGGAAAGAGAAAAAATTATTTGAATTCGATACGATAGAAAAGAATGTTAATAATAGTTTCAGATGAGATAATTAATTTTCTGTTAGAAGATATACAACACAAATAAAAACCCCGCAATAAGCGGGGCGTGTTTTTTTTGAGAATTATTTTTCTATTACAACAGTTTTTTAATATGGTTTTCGTAAGTTAAAAGAGGTATTAACCCTTCATAGCTTGCAACAATTTTACCTTGCTTATCAATAATGAATGAAGTCGGTATTGCTCTAATGCCGCCGTAGCTCGTAATAATATTATTATCTGCATAAACAACGGGGTAATTTATCCCATACTCTTTTATGAAGGGAACAACTTCATTTTTTGTTTCTCTGTCAACCGAAATGCCTATAATTTCAAATCCTTTTTTACCGTACTTTTTCTTCAACTCTATAAGATCTGGAATCCCTTTACGACATGGCGGGCACCAGGTTGCCCAGAAATCTAGTATTATAACTTTTCCTTTCAAGCTGGAAAGTTTCAGCATTTTGCCATCGGAAGTAGGCAATGTAAAATCCGGCGCTTTAGCTGTTGATTGTTGAGCTGCAGGAATATAGTTGGGCGGATAAGGACCATTGGGTTCTTCTTTGCCAAATAAGTAATCGGCATTATTGAAGGCGAAGAGAAGAAGAATGATACTGAAAAAAATTCCAGTGTAGATCCAGCTTCTCTGTTTTTGCGACAAACCCGCATGTTTATTTTTATTGCTAGGGATTTTCTGATTCATTTTTTCCTCTTTTAAATGCATTGTTAAAATAAGAATTATAAGTGATTGAGAAAAGTTAGTTTCTATTCTTAACAGAAAGTTTATTAAGATCGTTCACAAAATTTTCAATATCCGTTTCACTAAATCCTTTTTCCATAGCTGCAAATTCGAGCGTTCCCCAAATCGGCTCGCCGCATCTTAAACAACGAATTCCTTTTTCCATTAGGTAAGTGATCGATTCTGGAATTTCTTTTACAAGGACTTCAATTTCAATCTTTTTTGTTATCGGGTTCATTTTTCATTTCTTTTTTTCTTTTAGAGGGAACTGCCCAAATTAACCCTATCAAGGCGCCATAAAAAACAGAGATATAGGGATTGCTTGTAATCGGGCATGAATTAGTTCGGCAGCCAATAAAAAAATAATAAGCATAACCAAGCGCAGCCCCGCCAATTACAGGCAATATTTTTTTAATAATAATTTCTTTTGATATTGTTATCATCTTATACTGCTCTATTTAATGCTTCTTGTACTTTGTCTAATACAATTTGTTCCGGTGCAGCTCCTTCAATAAAAGAATTTTCATTTATTACTGTTCTTGGCACGCCGCGCACAGTGTATTTATTTGAAAGATGCGGAAACTCGGTAGCTTCAACCATATCGCTTTTTATTTTATCATTTAGATAAGAAAATTTATGAGCGGTAATAACTGCTTGCGGACAGTAAGGACAAGTAGGTGTTACAAACACTTGCATATGAACATCCGATTTAATGTTTTTAACTTTCTCTTCGAACTGTTCGTCAAAACCTGTTTTGCCTGTTCCAAGCATTTTGATATCTTCAAGCAGTGATGCAAATTCGTATCCGCCTGGAATACCATAAAATTTGATCCCATAATCTCTTCCTGTTTCATCAAGTAAAACGGTTGCCGGAATCTTATCAACCCCATATTTTGCAGCATCTTCTTTATCGTTAATAAAGTTTTTCACTTCAAGAGAAAGTTTCTCTGAAACATCAGCAAGCTCGGTTAATATCTGTTTTGTCTCTCTGCAATGCTGGCATTCAAGTTCTTGAGTGAACATAACCAACTTTACATTCTTAGTTAGCGCCGCTAATTGTTTATTAAGTTCCCCCTTTAGTTGACCATCAATATACATTTTTACTCCATTGTTTTTTTTCAATTGATTGGATGAGTATTCGCACAAAACGATTCATTCACTCTCTTGCTTTTGGGGGCAATTTTGGATAGTAGTGAATTGAGCAAGAGAGTAATATTTGTTTTGTTGAAAAGGGGGAAGAACTGTTTTTATTTCTTTCCAGTTCCCCACTCAAGCACTTCAACTTTTACTTCAGTAATGCCAGCTTGAATCATATCTAGCTCTTCTGCTGTGCCGTAAGAAAGATCAATAATTCGATCCGGCCGAAAAGGCATTTTATCGTTGATCCGAATTATGATTTTTTTTCCATTCGAAAGGTTTGTTACTCTTACTATCGTTCCCATTTGATAATTTGGATGTGCTGCTGAAAATTTATACATATCATAGATCTCTCCGCCGTATGTAATTTTTCCATGGAATTCATCGGCGTAATATGATGCAACACCAATAACTGTCTGGAGCGCTTCCGCGTTTTTATAACTGCTCAAATCGTACGGTTTGGTTTTCCCGCTCGAAAACTCTTTATAGCGGGAAGTAAAGCGCGGTGCGGAAGAACATGCATTTAGAATAATTATCAAGAGCAAAGAAAGCAGAATATGTAATTTGAAAAAAGTCATCAAAGCCGCATAATAGTATTGACAGAAATATTTTTGTTTTCCCCCCGCTGGCGGGATAAATTTATGTATAATATTTTTAAAATGATTTTCCCCATCATCCAGCATCCATCGCCCATTGCGGCTTGCCTCCTTATGTTTTTATTAAAAATAACAAAGAGCGCAAAAATTTGCACTCTCTCTTTTAGATTCGCATTTTTAACTGAGCAAAAATAAATACTAAATAAATGAAGCGGAAATTATCAGAACTTCCGTATGCAATTTCTATCTTTTAAAAAGTTGAGTTGCTTTTGAGCATTTTCTTTCGCAACAGGAGTCTAATATGTTTAACTTCTTCTCATAATTTTTCTGATTTCAATAAAATATTTGGATTTTGTAAAAGCGGTAAAACTGTTTTTTCTTCAAGAATTTCTTTTTTAGATTGCAGTAAAATAACAGAGGAGAGAAAAAATGGAATACGTTCATCTTGGAAGAAGCGGATTAAAAGTTGGTCGGCTTTGCCTTGGGACAATGAACTTTGGACCTTATACAAGCGAGCAGGATAGTTTCAAAATAATGAACAGCGCTCTTGAACTCGGCATCAATTTTATTGACACTGCTAATGTTTACGGGTGGGAACTTGGAGTCGGTGTAACAGAACAAATTATAGGACGTTGGTTAGCCGAAGATGCGAAACGACGCGATAAAATTGTGCTGGCTACAAAAGTATACGGAAAAATGGGGGAAGAACCGAACGATGCAAAGCTATCGGCTTATCACATCAGGAAAGCTTGTGAAGACAGTTTAAAAAGAATGAAAACGGATCACATTGATCTTTATCAGATGCACCACATAGACCGCAATACTCCATGGGAAGAAATCTATCAAGCCATGGAACAGTTGGTGCGCGAAGGAAAAATTTTATATGTGGGCAGCAGTAACTTTGCTGCATGGAATCTTGCCGAAGCGCATTACATAGCAAAGCAAAGAAATTTTTTGGGAATAGTTTCAGAGCAGAGCATTTATAGTTTGCGCAATAGGCACATAGAGTTAGAAGTAATTCCTGCGTGCAATCATTTTGAGATTGGATTGATTCCCTGGAGCCCCTTAGGGGGTGGAATTTTGTGCGGCGTTTTTGATAAAGCAAAAGAGGGGAGAAGAACACGCGAACCTTTACAAAATTCTGTAGAGAAACTGCATGCACAAATTGAAGCATACGAAAAGCTGTGCAGAGAGATTGGACAAAAGCCCGCAGATGTTGCGCTCGCCTGGGTTTTAAATAATCCAGCTGTTACATCTCCTATTGTAGGACCAAGAACTTTGGCGCAATTAGAACAAAACATAAAAGCGCTCGAATTAAAATTGTCAGAAGATACATTAAAAAAGTTAGACCAAATTTGGCCGGGCCCGGGCAATCAAGCGCCCGAAGCTTATGCTTGGTAATGAAGCAGTTATTGGTTTTATGGCTAATGATAATTGTTATTAACTATCTCATAACCCATAAACTTATTCTAGTTCTTAAACTTGATCATACTCTTTCTTATTTTAGTGTCATTAAAAAGTTATGGAGTATAAATGAAAGCTGAAAAAACAATCCTGCTTGTTATTGCTATGATTATTGGAGTTGCATTTATCAACATAGAGTTAAATGCACAAGAAAAAAAACTTACATATAAACAAGTCTATCAGATGGGAGAGCCGCGATTAACAGGCACTCTTCCGCGCCTTATGGGCTGGCTCGATGAAAATAATTACCTCGAAATAAAAACCGATTTTACCAAACCCAACTCTAAACCAACTTTAATGAAAGTAGGTGCGGCTGATGAAAAATCAGAAATTTACATAGATTATTCAGCTTATCAATTGCCTGAAGGATTTTCGCTCGATAGAGCAGCTGCAAACACAAAGGATTACGATGGCTTTCTATTCAATCAAAAAAATGATCTTTATTTTTTTTCACGTTCTGAAAATACTTTCAAGCGGTTGACCAAAGACGATGCCGAAGAGAAAGTGCCTCGCCTTTCTCCAGACGGTAAAAAGGCAGCGTATGTCAAAAACAACAATCTATTTGTGTTTGATATTCAAATTGAAAAAGAAACACAGCTTACAAACGACGGAACAAATTTAATTTACAACGGCTGGGCGTCCTGGGTTTATTATGAAGAAATCTTAGGCAGGTCATCGCAATATGCTGCATTCTGGTGGTCGCCAAACAGCAAGTTTATCTCTTTCTTGCGGTTTGATGATAATCCCGTTCCAGAATTTTATTTGGTAAAAGCAGACGGACAACACGGCGAGCTCGAAAAACAGCGCTATCCTAAAGCCGGCGACCCGAACCCTTACGTAAAATTAGGGATTATTGATTTAGCAACTACAAAAATAGTATGGGCGGATTTCGATGAAAAAGTAGATCAATATATTGCTTGGCCTTTTTGGACTAAAGAAAACAAATTAACCGTTCAATGGATGAACCGCCAACAGGATAATATTATTATTTATTATGTTGATATCAACACAGGAAAGAAAAAAGAACTATTAAACGAAAAGCAGCCGACCTGGGTTGAATGGTTTGAGGATTTATATTTCTTCGATAACGGAAGCGGGTTTCTGCTTCGCACAGGCATTGACGGCTATTATCATCTTTATTATTACGACATGAGCGGAAAGCTAAAAAAGAAATTGACAACCGGCGATTGGAATGTTACAGCTATATCTTTTATAGATGAAAATAATGACAAAGTTTATTTCCAAGGATGGAAAGATAACAGCACAGAGCGGCATCTATTTGTTGTAGGATTAGACGGCAAAGGTTTTAAACAGCTAACAACTGCGCCAGGAACTCACTCGGCAACAATTTCCCCGAACGGAAAATATTTCTATACAAGATTTAGTAACATTACTAAGCCAGCCAAAATTGAACTTTACAAAACAGATGGAAAATTCGTTCGCTCTCTTGGCAATTCAAAACTTCCTTTGATGGACGGCTATACTTTAGCCAAACCAGAGATCTTTGTAATTCCTTCAGGTGATGGATTTTACTTGCCTGCAATTTGGTATATGCCCGCCGATTTTGACCCGACAAAAAAATATCCTGTCATAATTTCTGTGTATGGCGGCCCCGATGCACCCACAGTGCGAAATTCTTTCCCATTTATCATGGAACCGTACTTCATGGCGCAGAATGGAATAATTTATATGATGGTAGATCACCGCGGCTCCGGGCATTTTGGAAAGAAAGGAGTAGACCTGATGCACCGTAATTTAGGCAAGTGGGAAATGAATGATTATATATCGGCTGTAAAATGGCTTAAAGCAAAACCATTTATTGATACAACAAAGATCGGGATTACCGGCGGCAGCTACGGAGGAACCACAACCGCATTAGCTTTAACTTACGGCGTAGATTATTTTACTCACGGCATTGCAGAGTTTGGCGTGATGGATTGGAAACTTTACGATAATGTTTACACAGAGCGTTATATGGATACGCCATTAGAAAATCCCGAAGGTTATAAAAATGCTTCGCCTATATCTTTTGTAAATAAACTTAAAGGAAAACTTCGCGTTACACACGGAACAATGGACGATAACGTTCATATGCAGAACACAATTCAATTTATTTATGAATTACAAAAACTTGACAAAGATTTTGAATTGATGCTTTATCCAAATGCCAGACACGGGGTCGGCATGCCTCTTCGCACACATTCGATTAGAGAGAATGTAAATTTTTGGTTCAAGCATTTTCTAGGAAGAGACTTGAATATTAACAAAGACTAACTCAATATTATCATAATGGGCGAAGCGAATTATCCCGGATTCAACATTGAGACTCTTCACTTCGTTTAGATAAACAAACGATAGAGCATGATCAAGACCGGCGTCAAGAATCTAGAAGCGAGTTTCAAAAATGGACTATAATCTTAATCCAAAAGAATATTATCCGCCAATGCACACTGCCGAGCATATTTTAAACGGAACAATAGATAAAATATTCGGATGCGGAAGAGCATTCAGTGCGCATATTGAAAAGAAAAAATCGAAATGCGATTATCATTTCGACCGCAATTTAACCCCCGAAGAAATTCAAACCATCAACGAAAAAGTAAATTCTGTTATTATTGCAAATATGCCTGTCAAAGAAGAATTTATTAACCGCAATGAAGCTGAAAAGGTATTCAATCTTGCACGCTTGCCGGACGAAGCCGGAGAAATACTTCGCACAATAAAGATAGGCGATTATGATAAATGTTTATGCAGCGGTCCGCACGTTGAATCAACTAAAGAAATTGGCGCGTTCAAAATCATCTCTTCAAATTTTGAAAATGGCGTTTTAAGAATTCGTTTCAAAATAAATGAGCAATAAACATGAGAAGAACAGCTTTTGTTTTTTATTGATAATGAGCCATTCAATTGTTCAAACGCTATCCTAAAAAACCGGCCTGATATTTCAGATATTCTTGAAAAGCAGCGCATTGCTTGGAATAAAGGCGATCTTGAAAATTATATGGAAGAATACTGGCGGTCGGATTCCTTACGGTTTATTGGTAAGAATGGAATAAAATATGGATGAACCACAACCTTAAATGCTTATAAAAAAAGTTATCCCGATATTGAAGCTGGGTACACTTATCTTCTAGAAGCGCTTTCGCTCGAAGCTCTCAACGAAAGCACGGCATTCATAATTGGCAAATGGAATCTGGATCGTAAAGTAAAAATCGGCGGCTATTTCTCTTTAATCTGAAAAAAATAAACGGCGGATGGTTGATAACTGGGATCAGAGGATAATTAGGTGGCAAAAGAATGGTTAAGTTTAAGGAGTGAAGAAAAATAAAAAGAATTGGAGCCAATGAACAAGATACAAGAGTTAGCCGAACTGTTACTGCCGGAGGGAATACTAGAATATTTTGAATATGTCGGATATGAAAAAGTGAATCGAGAAATAACAATCACGCTTGAAGAAAAGAATGTAGTTCCCAAACTACCGGAAGAATACGGTGAGAGAAAAGTAAGACAGAAAGGATTTAAGGAAATACGAGTAGATGATTTCCCGGTACGAGGTAAGAAAGTAAAACTATTGTTTCGAAGAAGAGTCTGGCAAATAGAAGGAGTCTCAGAACTCTACAAAAAAGAAATACTAACAACGTATCCGGGGACAAAACTAGAAAAAGAGTTTGCATTTTTTTTTGAAGGCGGAGATTGAGCGAGCACCTATAGAGATATCCACGGTAGCCATGGCAAATAAGTTGAAGCCAAATACACTTGAAAAACAATACAAGAATGTTATTTCTGGATATAATGAATTCAAAGAAAAAAGAGAAAGAGAGATTGAAGAAGAATCGTTCGTATTTGCAAAAAACTTTGGGTCAGATATGGCAATTGATGAGACTGGGTTGGCAGACGGAGAACTCTACACGATAGTGATAAACAAGAAAGCCAAGGGGAAGAAAGGTTCACTTGCGGCAATAATCAAAGGCACAAAATCGTCAATAATAACAAGGGCAATAACAGATAAGGTGCCGTTCGAGAAGTTGGTAAAGATAAAAGAGATAACGCTGGATTTGTCAAACAGTATGGACTGGACAGCACGACAAATAGCACCCAATGGATTACATACATACGACAGATTTCATGTGCAGCAGATAGTAAGTGAGGCAGTACAATCAATACGTATAAATCTAAGATGGAAAGCAATAGAAGAAGAAAACGAGGCGGTAATAAAAGCCAAAGAATTGAAGGTTGAATTTCGTCCCAAAACATTTAGTAACGGAGATACAAGGAAACAGTTGTTAGCACGCAGTAGATATTTTTTATTCAAGCCGTCAAATAAATGGAGTAAATCACAGAAACAAAGAGCAGAAATATTGTTTAGAGAATATCCAGAACTCAAAGAGGCGTATGATTATTCGATGTACTTCCGGAACTGTTACGAGTACAAAAATATAAAGTATAGGTTCCAAGACTGGATAAAAAAAGTAGAATCAACAACGCTTAGAGAAATGAAAGTAGCTGCACACACCATCAAACGTCATCTTGGAGGTATCATAAATTATTTTGAGAACGGAGCTACCAATGCTGCTATTGAAAGTTTTCATGCTAAACTTAAGTTGTTCAGACAAAGAATTAGAGGCGTTGTCGACAAGGCATTCTTCTTTTTCCGCATCATCCAATATTTTGCCTAATCAACTTTTGTCACCTAATTATCCTCTGATCCGATAACTGCCGGTCATTCTTATTGATCTTTTTTCAAAGCAAAAAAGCACACGCTTTAGAATTTGAATAATAGCCCGTAAATGAACTATTTTTGCATGTCAAAAATGCGAGGGGTTTTTCATGCCGGAAGAAGTTTTACTTCATTTCAAATTTAAGAACAGAAAAACCGGAGAGTTCAAAGAAGGTTATGTCCGCGTTCCCGATATTCAGAAGTACGCAAACGGTTTGAAAAAATATTTTGATATTCATCAGTTCCGAATTTGCGAAAAAAGATTGGTCAGCAAAGAAGAATTCGAAAAGAAAGGGAAAGCTTAATAATTCTTTCTTAACGGCTTGAAATTTATTTTCATCTCTTTAAGTAAAGAATAATTGCCGGTAGAATGGAAACTGATCTTTTTACACTTGAACAATTTAAAACATTCGTTGCCTCGAACAAAGCTTCTGCAGTTTATTTCAGCACCCCTAATTGCAATGTTTGCAAGATTTTAAAACCCAAACTCATCGAACTAATTCAACATAATTTTCCGTTGCTTTCTTTTGCATATGTTGATTGCAATAAAGCAAAAGAGCTTGCTTCTCAGCAAAGTGTTTTTTCAGCTCCAACTATTTTATTCTTCTTCGAAGGAAAAGAGTTCATCCGTAAAGCGCGGCATGTTAATTTGGAAGAGTTAAAAGTAGAGATAGAAAGAATCTATTCAATACTTTAATGACCGCTCTAACGGCACGCTGCCTCCTCTTTTTCGCAATTCAAACAGCTTGCATTTTTTAAGACTTCCGTAAAACTACTTTTGAAAAAGAAATTTAAATGGAAAAAAAGTTCTCATAAAACTTTTTGGCAAGTTGATACTATTTAGCGAGAACCATTTTTCTAACAGCAAAGTAATCACCCGAATACAGCGCATAGAAATAAACGCCGCTGGCAAAAACTCCGAACCTCGATACATCAAAATCTATTTCGTAAACATTTGGCTGCTGAGTTTGATTAACCAAAACTGCTAATTCAGTTCCTAATGCATCATACACAACTAATTTTACATGTGTTTCCTTCGAAACGTTATATCGGATTTTTGTAGAAGCATTAAACGGATTTGGATAGTTTTGATACAACTGGAAAAAGGTCGGCTTTTCTGAAATGATAAGAGTGTCTTTTGCGATGCCGGCGTAATAAGCTAATGTTCCTATTGCCAGCCGCGCGCACTTGCTAAAAAAAATTTTGTTGATCTTATCTATTCTATCCAAAGTTTGATGATAGTATGGGTTAAAGTCCTGAAAGCTTTCTATTAAAAGAACAGCAGAGTATTTATAAGTCCAAAAAGATGCATGATCGCTTCTATTAGTTCCGGGATTAACAATTGATGCATTAAGACCAATATTGTAAAGCGAATTTACATTGAACATTTTTTGGGCAAGGTCAACCGAGTTGGCAATGTTTTGAGTATGGATCTCTGCCTTAAAATCATTATTGCTGTCCCAGCCGATCATATCTAAATTTATTACCGCAACTATACTGTCTTTAATAAGACTCACTTGATTTGCATAATAATTACTTCCCTGCAATCCCTGTTCTTCCTGATCCCAAAGAGCGTAAATAACAGTGTATTTGGTTTTTATTTTAGACAAAATCCGGGCAGCTTCTAAAACTGCCGCGGTTCCGCTTCCGTTATCATCTGCGCCTGGTGAGTAAGCTCCAGGCGGCATACTATCGTAATGGGCGCAAATAATTATTTTTTGATTCGGCTTTTCTACTCCCGGCTGAACTGCGTAAACATTTTCTCCAGTTCCTAAAAATTCTTGCACATAAGTTTTTAGTCCATATTCAAGTAATTTTTTTTTGATAAAAAGAGCCGCTTGAGAATTGCCGATATTATCTTTGTGGCGAGATAAAATAAAGACTGGAGCTGTATTAAGAGTTATTGCTTTTTCGCCTGTCAATATTTTCAAGTTCTCCATCAGCGAATCCGCATTCACTTCATTGATCACAGCGGATATTTGAAGGTTGTATTGAGCAAGCGTTAAAGACCGGAAAAGGAAAAGAATTAAAAAAAAATATATATAGATTTTTTTCATATTCCTTAATTACTTTTATCCGTCGCTAATCTAAAAAGATTTTCCATCAAACAAGCCGATTTTTTTTCTAAAAGCGCCTATAATTTTCGTAAAAAATTCTATCAAAAAAAGATATAAGATTGCTTTTTGTAGAATCATCCCTTATTTTTTCAGTCATAATTATATAAACACCTAAATAATTAAGATAATTTATGTTGGATGACTTAGATATAACCATCCTTAAAAAACTTCAAGAGAATGGGCGAACAAAACGGAGCGAGCTGGCTGAAGCAATAGGTTTATCAATTCCCTCGTTAAGTGATCGGCTTAAAAAATTGGAAGAGAGCAAGGTAATAGAAGGTTATTACGCAAAAGTAAACCGCTATTCTTTCGGTTTTGATATAATGGCGTTTGTTTCTGTCATAATGGATTCTTCTAAAAATTATGAAAAGTTTTCCGAACATATCAAAAAGACGCCTGAAATTTTGGAATGCTATTCCATTCTTGGCGAAGGATCTCACATCTTGAAAGTTGTAGTTAAAGGGACAAAAGATTTGGAAGCGCTTCTTTCTAAAATTCAATCTTGGCCCGGCGTTACAAGAACTATAACAAGTTTTGTTTTATCTGCAATAAAAGAAACAACCAGTTTAAACTTACATTCAAAAAAGGAGTAATTATGGCAAAGGCGTCTTCTCCGGCACAAAAGGTTCTTTCATTCATAAAAACAAATAAAATTCAATTTGTCGATTTCAAGTTTATGGATTTTCCGGGGCAGTGGCAGCACACAACAATTCCGTCAAGCGAATTAAAAGAAGAATCTTTCGAAGATGGATTTGGTTTTGATGGTTCATCAATTCGCGGATGGAAAAGCATAAATGAAAGCGACATGCTCATAATTCCCGACCCAGAAACAATGTTTGTCGATCCATTCATTCAAGTGCCCACGCTTTCTCTTACTTGCGATGTTTTTGAGCCGGCTACAAAAGAAAAATATTCCCGCTGCCCCCGAAACATTGCACAAAAAGCAGACGCATATTTAAAATCAACTGGAATTGCTGATACTGTATATTTTGGACCGGAGGCAGAATTTTTCATTTTCGATGATGTCCGTTTCGACAGCGGTCCAAACTTCTCTTTCTATTCGCTCGATTCTATTGAAGGAAAATGGAACAGCGGACGAGTAGAAAATCCGAACTTGGGTTACAAACCGCGTTATAAAGAAGGTTACTTTCCCGTTCCTCCAACAGACCAGTTGATGGATATAAGAAATGAAATGGTTCAGAATCTTATCAATGTCGGAATCGAAGTTGAAGCGCAGCATCACGAAGTAGCAAGCGGCGGACAATGTGAAATTGACATGAAATTCAAACCTTTGCTAAGGGCGGCAGACCAACTGCTGATGTTTAAATACATTGTTAAAAACACTGCAAAGAAAAACGGCAAAACGGTTACATATATGCCTAAACCGATCTATGGCGATAATGGAAGCGGTATGCACGTACATACAAGTTTGTGGCTAAAAGGAAAACCGTTATTTGCCGGCGGCGGTTATGCGGGTTTGAGCGAGTTAGCGCTCTACTTTATAGGCGGAATTTTGAAACATGCTCATTCTCTAATTGCGTTTACAAACCCAACTACAAATTCCTTCAAACGGCTTGTGCCCGGTTATGAAGCGCCGGTTAATCTTGCATATTCGCAAAGAAACAGAAGCGCATCGATCCGCATTCCGATGTATTCTTCTTCTCCAAAATCGAAGAGAATTGAATTCCGCTGCCCCGATCCCGCAGCCAATCCGTATCTCGCTTTCTCTGCAATTATGATGGCGGGACTTGACGGAATTATGAATCGTATCGATCCAGGCGAACCCCTTGAAAAAGATATTTATGATATGTCGCCCGAAGAATTGAAAGACGTTCCATCAACTCCGGAATCTCTTGGGCATGCATTAAAAGCTTTGGCGGAAGACCATGAATATTTATTGAAGGGGGATGTTTTTACAGAAGATGTAATTCGAACGTGGATTGATTACAAAATAGAAAAAGAAATTAAACCAATGGCATTGCGTCCGCATCCGCACGAATTTGAATTGTACTTTGATGTGTGATTGTTCAACTATAGATCTTCCCCGACCTGCTTGCAGCAGGCAAGCTTGTCGGGATTCGATCATTTTTTTCAATCTAAAATTATTTCCTTCTATAGATCAAAACTTTGTTACTACCTTTTTTATCGATCGCAAAAAATTAAGCGATACATCGAATCTCCCTCGATAAAATTTAGAATATTTTTTGAAATAACAAAGTTTAGTTAAATTTGCATTGCATGTTAGAAAAATATAAACATATAATTTGGGATTGGAACGGAACAATCATCAACGACGTTGATTTATCGGTTCAGCTTATAAATAAACTTCTTGAGCAGCGCAGTATGAAACCTCTCTCTTTAGAAGATTACAAAAATGTCTTCACAATACCGGTAAAAAACTATTACGCAATGTTAGGATTCGATTTTACAATTGAGCCGTTTGAAATTGTTGGCGGACAATGGATGGATGAATATGAAAGAAGAAAATTTGAGTGCGGACTATACGACGGCATTTCGAATATTATTGAAAAGGTAAGTCAATTAGGAATAGGACAATCCATTCTCTCAGCATATTCACAGCACACACTTGAAGAAATGGCAGAATATTTTGGATTAACAAAATATTTTTCTCACATAGTTGGACTTGATAACATTTATGCCGCAGGCAAACTTCATCTTGGTAAAGAGTTAATGGCTCGCCTGAAAAATGGAAAAGGAGAAACATTATTGATCGGCGATACAGTACACGATTTTGAGGTTGCCTCAGAGATAGGCGCTGATTGCGTGCTAATAGCAAGTGGACATCAGAGTATAAAAAAGTTGGAACAGCTTGGCTGTTTGGTTGTGAATAACGCAAAAGAACTGCTTGAAAAATAAATCTCAAAAGAAGTAAAGCAACTAATTAGCTTTCGGTGAAAGTTGGCATTATTATTTAATGATTAAGGAAAACAGACTCATCGGGTCTATTCTTTTATTATACCACTGAACGCCAAGATGCAAATGCGGTCCGGTAGAACGACCGGTAGACCCTACTTCTCCTATCACCTTTCCTTTGGAAACCTTCTCTCCATTCTTTACAAAAACATTATTTAAGTGAATATAAATAGTGCTCAGTCCTTGTCCGTGATCGATCAGAACAAAATTGCCATTGTAGTAAAAATTTTCCCCGATAAGTTGAACTATTCCATCAGCTATAGCGAAGACCGAATCGCCAATATTGCCGGCAAAATCAACTCCATTGTGAACATTATGCGGTTTGTTGTTTAGTATTCGCTGCACTCCAAATAATCCTGTTATTTTATTTTCCTTAACAGGGAAAACAAATCCATTCATAAAAAAGGGATCGTTAATTTTTCCGATCTTCGAACGAGCTTCATCTATCAATTCTGCTTCCATTTTTATTCTGCTCAATTCTTTCTTGGGAGGAGTGATAAACTTTTGCGCAATTGTAAGATGCTGTTTTCCATACTCCCGCTTTTCGAGAAGAAAAGAAAATGTTTCCTGCTCTTTGTTATCGTAATAAATTTTTAGAACATGTTCTCCTTTTGCGTCTCGATCGAAACCAAAAACAAATACTCCTGATTTATCAACCAACAATTCTTTATTATCAAAAAGAACTTTTGAAATATTATCTCCTGCGCCAATCATTAAGTTTCCGGGTTTCGCTTCGCCGTAGAACCGAACATTTTGCGAAATGAATAATGAATTCAAAAAGAAAAAAAGAAAAATGATTTTTGGAATCATTGAAATAACCAAAAAATTTTTTGCAAATATAAGAAGGAAGTAATTTTTTTGAATAAGTCTAAAACAGAGTCCAATATAGAGAAAGCTGGCTAGAAAAATATCTATAGCTTGACTCATCACGCGATGTGCTTCCGACGCTAACTCTGCCGGAAAAAATCAAATTTCTAACCGGCTGATAGAAAGCATCGACATGCCCTTCGAGCGCTAAAAAACTGCTTTGTGGAATAAAACCTAATTTTCCTCCGATCGATATGCGTAAAGTTTCTTTCCTGTCCAGTTCGTTATCTAACCATATGCTGTGCGATTCGAAATTTTTTGGCGAGTAATAATATTTCGTATTGATTTTGTAGTTTGAATAAGCATACTCATAACCTATTGCAAGATCGGAGTAGATATATCTGCCGACCCGTAGATTGAAGTCGTTCCCTTCATTTGCATCATCAACAGCAATATATTGAAAATATCCGCTTATTTTTAATCCAGAGCGCTGATAATAACTTCCATCTATTTTATAAAGGCGCGCCATATTGCGAATATTTAGTAAATAAGGAGAATAGAGCACGAGTAACGCATCGGAATTCTGATAAACTGCGCTGAGAGAAATAGTATCTTTTTTTTCGAAGCGGATAAAAACATCGTTATCATCGCGCAATATAACGCCTCGCGCGCTGCTTTTACCGGAGCCAACTCCCAGACTAAAGTTAGGAGAAAGACGAATGAATAGATGCCCCTTGAACGCTGTAAATCTTTGATCTCCGGTAAAATTGATTTGGCTTAATATATCCTCATCTAAACTTTCAGCATTGGCTTTAATGAATTGTCGAAAGAAGGAAACTCCAAATGAAATAAAATTAGTTAAGCCAAGTTCGAGACGAGAGCCGCTCGAAAAAAATCTGAAACTACGATTATCTGCGTAAAATGAAGTTGACGGCGCTAAAGCAGCGTTATAAGGAAATGCTTCAAATATTGCGGCAATTCCGGTTACCGGCAACCAGCTCTTTCTAAGTTTTACCATTTTAACCTGTGTCGAATCGAGTTCCCAATCATCCAGCAATGTGTTATAAATTGTACGGGCAGAATCGTTTTCAGGAATTTTTGCGTAAGAATCAGCAAGATAAAGAAGCGCCTCAAAATCTTTTGGGTCCTGACTAACTAAATCTTTAAACTCACGAACAGCATTTAACGAATCTCCCATATTGTAATAAAGTTTTGCGCGTTGAGTTTGCGCATCGTAATTGGGGCCTAAAGCAATAACTTGATTGTATTGTTCGAGAGCTTTGTTGTAATTTTTCGCACAGAAAAGAACATCTCCGTATTCTTTTAGAACCAACGAGTTAGGTGCGGCTTTAGAAAAGTATTCTTCATAATAAGGAAGAGCGCCGATGCAATCGTTATCAATAACCTTTTGACGCCCTTGGTTAAGTATTGAGTAAATTTTTTCTTCTTCAGCCCGCATTTCCTGCCAATCGATATTCGATTGAAGTTTGATAAGATCTTCATTATTTGGATCGATCTCTTTGGCTTTGTCTGCATACTGCTGAGCAGCGGCAATATCGCGGTCAATAAGTTTAAGCGAGCCCATAGATATTAGAGCATCAATATTATTGGGCTTTGCTTTTAAAACATTATCCAGATACTGTCGAGCAGTTTCAATATCTCTGCTTATCCAAACAGAAACTTGAGCGCGGAAAAGTTGAAAATCCAAATTATTCGGCTCGTCTTTAAGAAGAACGTCCATTATGTCAATAGCTTTATCGAACTCACGGCTCCATGCAGAAATCCGCGCGTAACGGTATCGAAGCTGCGGGTCTTTTTCATCCGGATACTGTTCAAAATATTTATCAAGCATAACCAGAGCGCTGTCGTAATTTTGTAAATATTCATAATACTGTGCAACTGTTTTAAGCGCGTCTTTATCAAATTCATTTTTTAACAAAATAATTTTTGCTTCATCTAATTTTTCCCGGTAAGTTTTCTGTCGGTAAGAGAGAACATATTGAAGCTTCTCTTTGTAGCGTTCATCATCGGCTTTAGTAACGCCTATAATCTGCAACTGTTGATATGCTTCTTCAAACCGGTTTGCTTTGATAAGTTCGTCAACAAGTTTAAAGCGTGTTTCAATATCTCTGGGATTTCTTCTTACTATTCTGTAGTAACGGTCAATAGGATATTCTTTTTCGAATGCCCGCGGGTCTTCCTGAGTTAAATATGCCTGGCGATTAACAATGTCTAAACCATCCTGCGCTTCTTTAAAAAAGGGTTTAAACCCGAGCGCGGTTTCGAAAGCTTTTTTTGCAATTGCATATTTACCGAGCCAAAGAGTAAAATATCCGTAGCGGCTCCACAAACGCCAATCTTCAGGAAAACGTTCTGTGTATTTTTTTAAGATTCGTTCCCCTTTAACAATGCTTCCGGTCTTTGCTAGAACTTCTGTGTAGCGTATTATTTCATCTGGCGATGCATAGTCGTCTCGTCTTAAATATTCATCATACCATTGTTCTGCCTTATCCCAAATTTCCATCAACTTGTACGATTTACCAATTTCAAGATAGTTGTAAGGAATGTTTGGGTCGATAGCAATTTCGCGCAAGTGTCCTTCAATTTTTTTGTTGAGGAGAGGATACCAAATGTCGAGCAGGCGTTTCAGACTGCTTTCATATTCGGCGCGCTTGTTTGGGTTTCGGGTTTCAATTGCAATTGCGCGGCGGTAATCTAACCGTGCGTTTTCATACTGCATGCGTTTTTCAAAACAGACAGCGCGAAGGTTATAACCTTCAGATTCTTGCGGGTTAGCGGATATATACTTGTTCAACTGATCTATTGCTTCGCCGTATCGTCCGGCTTGCATATGTAAGAGGGCGGTCTTTTTGAGAGCGTCTACATCTGCTTTCTGCTGTGATTTTGAAAAGGAGGGAATCAAAATCAGAATAAACAGAAACAAAATTTTTATGCGCAATAAAATCATCTAACTATAAAATTGTTTTAGAGCAGTTTCTTCTTGAATCTAACTTAGTTACATAAACCCGTTTGCCACCGCTATTCCGAAAAGCAGCAGAATAGTTTAATATAGCTCAAAAATTCTCGGCTGCGTTTTTTCACTTTTAATTTATCAAAAAAACATCAAAAAAAATTGATGGATTGAAAATTTGGAACAGTATTTTGTTTGGCTGCCAAGTCCTCATTAAAGACAGAATTTCTATTGACTTCAAATTATAATTTACGCGCAATAACGATAGGAGTTTTTATTGTTTCCTCTTTTGTTGAATCTGCGCCTATAATTTCGATCAATAAAATATAAATTCCAATCCGCAAAGCTTTTCCATTATCGTCCAAGCCGTCAAACACAATGGAATTATTAGAAGAAGATGGTCGATTATCCGCTATTGTTCTAACCAACCGTCCGGCGCTGTCAAATACTTTTATTCTAACCTGAGAGAGCGGTTGAGTTAAATCAAAATTTATAATTGCAAAATCTTCGAAGCCGTCATTATCCGGAGAAAAGGGATTGGGGTTAATTGTAACTTTTGATTCACGCAATAAATTCTGCGTAAAAACCGAGTTTGGTTTTCCAGGCGTAGCTCCTTCGCTGCTAACACTGGTACTCCAATTCTTTCCATCATTCGAATTGAGGAACGGGTTTAATCTTTCCAACGATCTATTTTTTGTGATTAAAATATTTTTATTGTGCCATTTTGGAGAATAAGCGGTGGAATCCAGTGTGATTTTAAGTAAATCTTTTATAAGCAGGGTCGCACCATCATTCGATAAGCTGAACAAAGCTACGCGCACAAGACGGCTGTTTTTAAGCCAAGGATAATTAAGATAAATTAAAGTGTCAGACGCGAGTACAAAGTATTGTCTGGGCGGAATAACCGTATTCGAAACAGATAACTTTACTCTGTCGCGTGTGCCTATTCTTAATTCCATTCCTCCTATTTGAATTGAATCGTCTGTTGTGTTATAAAACTCAATGAACTCTGAACTGCCCGCAGCGGGATCGAACATGATTTCATTTAAAGTAAGCGCACCAATAGAATATTTAGAAGGATTTAATACGGAATTTCTTAAACCCGGCGTTGCGCTTACTTTGGATAAAGACGTTGTCCAGTTTAAGCTGTCGTTTGTTGCAGAGGTAAGAGCTATTTTTTCCAATGAAAAACCTTTGCCGCCGCCCCAGCTCGATCTATAGGACAAACTATCTATCACAGCATTTTTGAAATCGTAGATCAGAACGCCATCGGATGTATTGCCGAGCGTTCCGAATTTAACTTGGAAAAATTTCTTTGGAGGAACATAAAAGAATTTATTCGAATCGGAAGTAATAACTGCATACTCGTCTGGATTCAAAAAATTATCTTTTGTTGTAATGAAGTTTTTTGTTGGAGTAGTAAGCAGGTCGCTAACTGACCAATTTTTCAAATTAACCGCTTCATTAGAAGCGTTCACTATTTCAATCCACTCGGATTCATTGGGAAGCGGATCATACATAACTTCCGAAATCAACAGTGTGTTGCGTTTTGCGCCCGGAATGATATCACCTGTTATCGTGTTGTTCATCGTATCTTCATCGGCTGTAAAGAATACACGGCACATAATTGTTTTTGTCTCATTCAATTTTAACCGCAAATTTGATAAGAGAACAGTAGAATCATATGCGGCAAGGCTTGTTCCTTTTGTCTCGCTAAATAATACAAAGTTGTTATTACTTTTAAGATAAATGCTAACTGTAAAGTTTTCCGCTGAGTTCGTTCCGTTATTAAATAATTTTGCGCCTATCAACACTTCGTCCCCCAAAACAGGAAAGAGAGGAGAAGAAACAATTGATTTAATTGTGAGATCGAATTTCTTTACCGCAATACTGTTGATTCTGCCCGGTGTGCTAAGTTCAATATCTTTTGAGGAGCCCCAATTTGCTTTATCTGTTGTTAAAACGGACATTTGTTTTCGTTCGAGCGATCTTCCGCTCTCGCCGCCCCAAGTTCTGTCATATCTCATAGAATCGATTGTAACATCGCGTGAATCTTTTATTACAACCCCGTCTGCATCATTATTAAGATTTGCAAAAGTTGAAATGATCAGTTTTGATGGAACTTCTCTATGAAAATTTTTTATTGTAGAATCTTTTGAAACAACCAAAAAAGATCTAACTGGAAAAATATAATCCTTCGATTTGATTTTTGTTTTAGCCGGGGTTGTAAGAACATCTATAATTGACCAATCTTCGAGGTCAACATCAAACGAAGAATTGTTGTAAAGTTCGATCCATTCCGGTTCTCCATTTAATGGATTATACATAATTTCGTTTAGAAGAACTGTTTGCGGTTTGTAACCGGGGCGAATCACTGCCGTTAAACTATTGTTAGTTAAGTCTTCGTCGTCAGAGCAATCCGCAACTATTTCAAATGTGTGCTTTAATAAAATGCTCGCAATTGCAAAATCAAATTCGAATGTAATCGAATTGCCGCTGACAAGGATAATTATGGATGTTTCTTCCCTCTTCTGTTTTGAGCCATCGATATTTACTTGATTAAGTATCAGTCTAAATGCAGCGTCATTCTTACCGAAATTAACTGCTTCGGCTCTTATTTTTACTCTATCGCCTGCAAGCGGGCTTTGAGGTGTAAAGGTTATTGTAGTTACGGCAATATCATATTTTTTTTTCGAAACCGAATTAATAAAGCCGGGCGTTGCGCCAAGTATGCTGCCAGATGTTTTCCAGTTTGTTGAATCGATCGATGCTTTAGCAAAATCGATACGTTCTAAAGACTTTCCTTTGCTTCCGCCCCAGCTGCTTTTATATTCAAGCGAATCGATCGCGCGGTCAAGAGAATCGAGTAGTATAATTTTATCTTTTGTATTGTTCAAAGTTGGAAAAAGCGCTAATGTAAATTTTGGGGACCCCGGATATCTTGAGAACATTGAACTATCACGTGTAATAACAAAATATTCTTCCGGGTTTATGAACAAATCTTTAGAAACAACTTTATTTTTTCCGCTTTCGGCAGCTAATTGATAACCTTTCAAATTGATCTGCTTAGAGCTGTTGTTATATATCTCTATCCATTCTGGTTCGGGCGAATTAGGAGCGTACATTATTTCGTTCACTAGCAGCTCGCCTGAAAATTCTGTTAATCTTACTCCGTTAATTTTCAAAAGTGCTTTGTTGTTTTCGGTATATTCATCCTCCGCAAATTCGATCTTCGAGATAAACTGATTTAAGCCGAAGAAGAAATTAGTTGTTGTGAATTCATAAATTATGCCTGCTTCCGGCTGATGATTCCACCCCGGAATTTCAGCAACAAATTCGTCCGACTCTTCGATCGAATTAAAATTGGAATCGTTGAACAGTTTCACAGAAAAAAATCTTGCTGCGCTTTTTCCGATATTTTCAACCAAAACCCTTAGCTTAATGCTAGTTCCCATTTCGGCAAACTTCACATTTGCTGTAAAGCTTTTCACATTCAAATCATAATCTCTCTGAGATACGGAATTTATTCTTCCCGGCGTAGCGCGCGTAGAACTTATTGAAGTTTTCCAATTAGTTTGCTCTGTACTCGGAGAATTGACCGAAATTCTTTCTAAAGATTTTCCGCCGGTGCTGCCGCCCCATGATGGCAAATATTTAAGCGAATCTATAGTAGATCCAGTATTACTGCGTAATATTACATCATCACCAGTGTTGCTGAGAGATGGAAGAGCTCTAATTAGCAGTTTCGAACTTATTTGATGAAAATTTGTAATCGTTGCGTCGCTGCTAATAACTAAATACTCGCCCGGATTCAAAATATAATCTGTTGTAGAAATTGTTGGCGTGGAGGTTTTGTCGCCTACCTTCCAATTCTTCAAATTGAGCGGTCGATTAGATCTATTAAATAATTCCAACCATTCAGGTTCATCATTTGTCGGCGCATACATTATTTCATTTATAACAATTTCATTTGTGGCGGCTGGCTTTTCTACGGTTGTGAATTTGAAAAACGCTCTGTTGTTCAACATGTTTTCATCTTGATCATAAGTTATGTTTGCAAAGAGGGAATAACTGCCCGCTGTGCTTAAATAAATTTTCGCTTGTATAATTATTGAATCGCCGCTTGCAAGATTTGTATAAGTATTACTAAAAATAGATTCGGATGGCAGTCCTATAGAATCGTAGTTGGCGTCATTAAAAATAACTACTGAAAAATTTGCCGCTGCAAGTCTTCCAATATTTTTTACAAGCGCTGAAACTTTTACTGTGTCTTCTACTTTTGGCTCGGCGGGAATGACGCCTGTAAATGTTACTCTTAAATCAAAATCGACAGGCGAAACAGAATTTTTTGCACCTGGCGAGCCGTTCAATTTAAGTGAATTTTTCCAATTAGATGCAGCATTGCTCTTATCAAGAATAACCTTTTCATCAGAATAGCCCGCTTTATTATCCGCGGCAGTTGTTCCCGCCGAATAAATGTAAGTATCAACTGTTTGATTGGCAGCATTGATCAGATAAATATCGCGGCTGGTTTCGTTAGCCATACCAGATGTTCCAAATGCGCTATCGCTTATTTTGAGAACAATTGCATCGGCAGGAATCAATGTTTTTAATATGCCGTTAGTATAATCGTAATCGTTTTCAATCACAACGGCAAATTTTCCCGGAGCTAATTTCATTCCTCCTATAAAGGAAGCGAAATTATCGTTAGAAGAAGTATAGTATTTGAATTTGAATCCGGTTAGATCGATCGTTTCTGTTGTAGAGGTATTGTAAATCTCTATAAACTCGCCATTGGTTTCTACCTGATAGAACATAACTTCGCTAAAAGTTAACTGTGCGCCATACTGTCCTTTGAGAGTTGTTGCAGTAATTATGAGCAGCAAAAAAGCTAAGCAAGAAGAGTAAAGCAATTTAGATTTCATAGCGCCCGATTTTTTATTATCAATATATTTATAAAGAAATATTTTTCCATGCCTATGCCATAATCTTATGTTCAGAAAGACTGGGCCCTATAAAATAATTACGCTATTCTATTTTCAAGAGACTAAAAATAATAAAACAATAATATTTATTTGGCTTAAAAAATTTTGAGGGAAACTCACGGAATTCCTTATAGTCCCTCCATTGAAAATGGGAATCCATTATTTTTTAGAAGGGACTGGATGTACATACATGTGTGGCAATGTCTGTAGTTCAATTACTTCTTGCTCTAATATTTCTTAATTTTAATTATTCTTTTACAACAATCTCATCACAATTATGAAAAATAAATTTTATAATGAATTCGATTATGAGCGGCTAAAAGAAAGCAAGCGCTATGATGATTATCGTTCTCCATTTCAAATTGACAGAGACAGAATAATTCATTCATCGGAGTTTAGACGCCTTCAAGGAAAAACACAGGTGTTTCTGCCGGGCGAGTATGATTTTTACCGAACTCGACTTACGCATTCAATCGAAGTAGCTCAGATAGGCAGGTCCATCTGCAATTTCATTTTTAACAGAGAAAAAGAACTGTTCAATAATGAATATTTCATCGATCCCGATTTAGTAGAATCTATTTGTCTTGCGCATGATCTGGGGCATCCCCCGTTCGGACATTCAGGCGAGAGAACGTTGAATCTTTTGATGAATAAATATGGGGGCTTTGAAGGGAACGCTCAAACACAAAGATTGATAACTGAAATATTTTATCGTGAAGATGATCATTACCGGGGTATGAATCCAACACGCGCTTTTATTGACGGCACATTAAAATATAAAGCTGCATTTTCTCAATTTGACAAACCCGAAAATCATTTTCTTTATGATAATCAAAAAGAACTAGTATATTTTGTTTTCGGCGTGAATAAAATTCCAGCAAAAATTCAACCGCCAAAAATTCTTAACAACTTCCGTAGTATCGAATGCCAAATAATGGATTGGGCAGACGACACCGCTTATGCAATAAATGATTTGGTAGACAGCATTTCGGGCGGTTTTATAAATATTCAAAAATTAGTCCGCTTTAAAGAAGAAACCGAATTAGACGAGCTGCAGAAATCGATTATTGATGAAATTATTGAGTGGATAAAAAATGGAAAGTTCAAGCCGATGTTTGGCGCCCAGATTGGCAAATTTGTAAGCGCTTGCAGTTTGCAAACAAGAAAAACATTTCTCGATAATCTAACCAACCGTTATAAATATGAATTGACAGTTAGCCGTGATGTTTTAAAGCGCGCCAAACTATACAAGCGCATTGCTGTTGAGCTTGTGTTTCATTCTTCACAACTACATCAAGTTGAGTTCAAGGGCAATCGGATGATCGAAAGAATATTTACAGTCTTGGAAAACAACTATGTAACTCAATTAAGAGATACAAAACTGCTCCCGGATTTTAACGATAAGTTAATCAGGAAAGAACGCAATAAAAAAATTCGGGCTAGAATGATTTGCGATCACATCTCTGGCATGACAGATTCTTTTGCTATGAGAAATTATAGAAGATTGTTCGATCCTGAGTATAGTTCATTATCAGATTTGGCGTAGTTCTGTGTGCACTAACAATCCTCCTGCGCACTAAACAAAATAAACGCTCTGTTAAAGAGTTATTTTGAAAATTTCAAAACCTCTTCAATATTTTTTACGCCGTCAAAAAAAGAGAGCAATTTGTTCAAAACTTCATCAACTACAGAATCCGGACATGATGCGCCGCTTGTAACAGCAATTACAATTTGATCTTTTTCAGAGAGAAAATCTTCCGTTACTTTCTCTTCATGATCGTGTATGTCGAAATGGCTTATATGCTTATTAGAAATGATTTTCTCAGCATCGGAAATAAAATACGTTTTGAATTTTTGTTCGAGCAATTCTACAAGATGTGTAGTATTTGAGCTGTTGTAGCCACCAATAACAATTGCAAAGTCCGCGTTCTCTTTCATCAAACTAATGGTTGCCTGCTGATTATCGTTTGTTGCGTAGCATAGTGTATCGCTCGTGTCTGCAAAATGATCTTTAATGTTTTCTATGCCAAATTTTTTGATCATTGTTTCTTTCAAATAATCAGCAATTGCTTCCGTTTCGCCGGCAAGCATAGTGGTTTGATTTACAACCCCGATGCGCCGTAAATCTTTCTCGATATCAAAACCTTCAGAAAATTTATTCTCAAAAAAATTGTAGAATTCTTCCTTAGAAATTTCGCCAAGAATTGCTTTTGCAAGAAATTTTGTTTCCAATAAATTTTTCACAATAATGGAAGCTCCGTTCATTTTACTGCGCGAAAATGTAGCGCGAGTTTCTTCATGTTTTGCTTTTCCATGTATTACTACCGTGTAATTCTCTTTTCCTAAATCTTTGGCTCGATTCCATACCTTCTCAACAAAAGGGCAAGTAGTATTATAACTAATCAGGTCAATTCCTTTTTCTTCGAGAAGCTTTTCAATTTCTATAGTAGTTCCGAATGCGGGAACAATAACAATATCATCAGCTAAGATTTCGTTCCAATCGATAAACTGATTGCCATAGTTATCCATAATGAATTGAATGCCGCGGCTCTGAAGATCAAGATTCACAAGAGGATTGTGGATCATCTCGCTTAATAAAAAAAATCTTTTGCCGGGGTTTTCATCGATTGTTTTGTATGCTATTTCGATAGCATTTTCAACGCCGAAACAGAATCCAAAATGGCGGGCTATTAAAAATTTAACTGGACCAAAATCTAATTCCGTTGGTGTAAATTCTTTTTTCCGGGGGTCCTCTGCGCGGCGTAATTCTTTTATCTTTGCAATAATTGAACTTCGATAGAATTGCGGAATGTTAAATTTTTTCATCAATCAGCTCGAGAGTTATACTCTTTTTAAGCTTACTAACATCATGCACGGGTTATTCTGTTCAATTTTCAGTTTAACTTTTCTTTAATTTGCTTTTCAAGCAGATCAATCAACGTATCGTAAGATTCGAAATCTTTATTGTTTCTTCCTTGTTCTCGGCATTTTTCTAAAGCTCTGTTAGCTTCTGTAAATTTGTTCTGCTTGAAAAAAATTTTCGCTTTCACATAGTAAGCATAAAAATTTTGATTGATGGATATTGCTTTATCAACCCACTGTAAAGCTTCGTTAAGCAAGAAATTGTGGTCGGCTGCATATTCAGCACTTTTATAATATAACGCCGCATCGCGCGGTCTTGCCGCCAATACTTCTTTAATCTTTGCGTGAACTTGATTAACGAAATCGACTTCAACTTTGAAAGATATTTGCAGATTTTCCCAGTTCAAAAAAGCAGATGCTGATCTTTCGGTAATCTCGGAAAAAGAAAATTGAAGACGTTCAATGTAATTGCTTATTGTGGGTTTTACTTTGAACCGAAGAAAATCTTCTTCCGGCATATAGGTGAGCCCCCAAACGTTGAATGCTTTGTTTAGAATGACGGTCCATTCTGTTTCAGTTGGAATTGTATAAAGAGAATAAATGCCGGCTGGAACTTTGTGCCCTTCAATAATAACATCTGTTGTAAATTGAATTGTTGTGGCTTCGTTTGCGCCCGTTCTCCAAATCTGATTATATGGAACTAGCGCTCCCCATATTTTTCTATCATTAACTGCAGGTCTGCAATAGTCGATTGTAATTTTTGTATATCCTATAACCTGAGAAACCGAGGCGTTTGGACTAATGCGCGGAAAGACTTCATCTTTTTGTGCAATATTTGCAGTGGTTATTATTAACAAAAACAATAAAACTAAAAAATCTCTTTTCATTTTGTTCCCATAGATTTTCTGCTTAACCAATTTTAAGCGACAACTGTTTTTATTTGTAGGAAGATTTTCCCGTGCTGCTAAAGATAAAAAGATGTGTTCTGTAATTCCACACTCTTCGGAGCGCCTTAAAAAAATTTATGTAAAAACTAATTTGCTTTATATTTTATTTTTCCACCAACTATTGTGTAAAGTACAATTACTTTTCGAATTTCATCGTCTGTGCAATTTAATAAGTCGTTTGAAAGCACAACAATATCAGCAAATTTGCCCGTGGCAATCGATCCTTTTATGTTTTCCTCAAACGATGCATATGCGCCGTGGATAGTATATGATTTCAGCGCATCCATACGCGACATTTTTTGATCGCTATAAAAAACTTTTCCATCAGCATCTTTTCTAGTTACTGCCGAATAAAAACATTTTATGGGGTCCACATCTTCTACAGGGGCATCGGTTCCGTTGCAAACTATTGCGCCGCTATCTATAAGTTTTTTCCATACATAAGCACCCTCTTCGGCGCGTTTATTTCCAAGACGTTCATCAACAAAACTCATATCGGATGTGCAGTGCACAGCCTGCATTGCAGCCACCACTCCCAGTTTTGCAAAACGGGGAATATCTTCTGCTGCCAAATGCTGAGCATGTTCAATACACCAGCGCAAATCTTTTTTATCCGGATTCCTCTTAAAAATATCTTCGTAAATGTTCAGCACTTCACGATTGCCTCTATCCCCAATTGCATGAATGCGCATTTGAAAATTATTTGCTATTGCCAGTTCAGAAATTTTTTTTAATTCTTCTATGGTGGTTACGTTTGAACCGAGATGATCTTTCAAATCCGAATATGGTTCCAACAGCCAAGCGCCGCGAGAGCCAAGCGCGCCATCGATGTACTGTTTTATAGAGCGCACTGTTAAAAAACCGTTTCCATATCCCAGCATACGGTAACTTGCCAATTTACTTTTCATTTTTTCGAAAGTATCCCCTATCATAACATTTAACCGAATGGATAATTTATTTGAATCTGCTAGCTGCTTTAGTAAATCAATTATCTCGAAAGTTTCGCCTGCATCATGAAACGATGTTACACCCTTCTTCAAGCATTCATCGGAGGCAAGCTGAATCTCTTTAACATAATCAGCGCGAATTTGTTCTTGTGTCCGCTTTGCTAAATACTCATCATAAATTTTTGTAATAAATTTTTCGGCGTTCTCTTCAAAGACTCCAATAGGAATTCCTTTTTCATTGCGAACAATAGTTCCTCCCTTCGGGTCCGGCGTATTTTTATTAACGCCTGCAAGCCGCATCGCTTTAGCATTTGCCAAGATTGCATGTCCGCTTGCGTGTGAAAGCAATACAGGATTATTCGGCGTTACTTTACTCAGTTCATCATGAAGCGGATATCCATTTACATTTGGCTCAGGCGCGGGATCGAATTTCTCCTGGTGCCATCCTCTTCCAACTATCCATTCCCCAGGTTTTCTATTTTTTGCATCCTTTGCAATTATTGATACAACCTCGTTCCAATTTTTTGCTTTTTGTAGATCAAGATTTATAAGCGATCTGCCAAGCCCTAAAAAGTGTGCGTGGCTATCTATAAAACCTGGGGTCACAAACTTTCCGTTAAGATCGATCACTTCGGTTGAGTCGCTAATATACTTTTCTATCTCATCTTCAAAACCAACCGCTAAAATTTTCCCGTCTTTAACCGCAATGGCTTCGGCATTTGGATTATTTTCATCAATGGTGGCAATATTCCCGTTCAGCAAAACTAAATCTGCATTCCCGTTCACTTCTCCTCCGCAGTTTTGAATTATTATTAAAACAATTATAAACAGTGTAACCATCATAAAATTTTTCATCTTCTTAAGCGCTCCTTTAATTATCATTTGACGATCAATTGTTTCTCTTGGTCATCTGAAATCTAAGAAAAAAACAAAATACTAATCATCAAAAACTTACTATCTCGTAATTCGAATATAGTCTCTGACGGTTGAAAAAATTAAAAAAGTATGTTGAGTTAATGCGCAAACTTATTTATTATATATGCAAAGGGATAAACATTTCATCAACATAACTTTTGTTAAAAAAAGGAGGTAAATAATGAAGCATTTTCGCCTTTCATTTTTATTAAAATCTTTGGGCATACTAATATTTTTAATCGCTTCATCTTCAAACTTACTTTCACAAAAACTTGATATGGCACTATTAGGGATGAAGATGCGTAGTATTGGTCCAGCGGGAATGAGCGGAAGAGTAACATCGATAGATGTGGTTCTAAAAAATCCACAAATTATTTACATTGGAACAGCAAGCGGCGGTTTGTGGCGCTCTACAAACAGTGGCATTTCGTGGCAACCAATATTCGATGATCAGCCTGCAGCTTCAATTGGAGCAGTGGCTGTAGATCAAAACGTGCCGGATATTATTTGGGCTGGCACAGGAGAGGGAAACCCGCGCAACAGCCAAACAAGCGGTAACGGAGTTTATAAAAGTCTCGATGGCGGTAAGAACTGGAAATTACTTGGCTTGGAAAAAACGCGCAATATTCATCGCCTAATCATTGACCCGACAAACTC
The DNA here is from genome assembly GCA_020723965.1 of Melioribacter sp. Lineage (GTDB taxonomy): Bacteria > Bacteroidota > Ignavibacteria > Ignavibacteriales > Melioribacteraceae > DYHW01. Next base: position 154,968 of record DYHW01000004.1, read on the forward strand.
GAACATCGTTTACGTTGGCGCTCAGGGTTCCGCCTGGGGTGAAAGTTCTGAACGGGGCGTCTTTAAAACTACAGACGGAGGAAAAAGCTGGCGCAAAGTTTTATTTGTTGATAATAAAACTGGCATAGCAGATCTAATAATGGATCCCTCCAATCCAAATAAATTGATTGCCGCTATGTGGGAATTCAGGCGCTGGCCCTGGTTCTTTAAATCCGGCGGTCAAGGTTCCGGCATTTTTATTACTTACGATGGAGGAGAAACTTGGCAAAAAAGAACAGAGAAAGAGGGATTACCCAAAGGCGAGCTTGGAAGAATTGGGCTTGCGATTGCACGAAATAACACAAAAATTATTTATGCTCTTATAGAAGCACAAAAAAACGCACTATATAAATCTGAAGATGGCGGATTCAAATGGCAGTTGGTCTCCGATGAAAACGTAAGCAACAGGCCCTTTTATTATCACGAAATCTTTGTCGACCCCGAAAACGAAAATAGGATCTACAACTTGTTCTCTTCGGTTACGGTTAGTGAAGACGGAGGAAAAACTTTTAAAACTCTTATATCAGAAAATGAAGTTCACCCCGATCATCATGCATGGTGGATTCATCCTTATGACGGCAGCTATATAATAGATGGAAACGATGGAGGAGTTGCAATTTCTCATGATCGAGGCAAGACGTGGAGATTTGTTGCCAATTTGCCACTGGGGCAATTTTATCATGTAAATGTTGATATGGATTTTCCATATAATATTTACGGTGGTCTTCAAGATAACGGATCTTGGCGCGGTCCAAGTAGAGTTCTAAGCGTGGGTGGAATTAGAAACAGCTATTGGGAAGAAGTTGGGTGGGGCGATGGTTTTGACACAGCGGCCGATCTCCTTGATCCTCGTTTCATCTACAGCATGTCGCAAGGAGGTAATCTAAGCAGATATGATTTAAAAAGCGGTGATAGAAAAAATATTAGACCTGTTCATCCAAATGGAGAAAAACTTAGATTCAATTGGAATGCTGGTTTCGCTCAAGATCCAATCAACAAAAATATTATTTATTACGGCTCTCAGTATTTGCATAAAAGCTCCAACAAAGGCGACAGCTGGGAAATTATTTCTCACGATTTAACCACAAACGATCCCTCTAAGCAAAAATCAAATGTTAGCGGCGGGTTGACTTTTGATGTAACCAATGCAGAAAACTTCACAACCATTCTTGCTGTTGCGCCTAGCCCAATTAAAGAAGGAATTATATGGGTTGGAACTGATGATGGAAATGTGCAACTAACAAAGGACGGAGGTAAAACTTGGCAAAACGTAGCTAAAAACATCAAAGAAGTTCCCGGGGGGTCTTGGATTCCACAAATTAGAGCTTCTTCTTTCAATGAAAATGAAGCATTCGTTGTTATCAATAATTATAGAAGAGATGATTGGAAGCCGTATGTTTTTCAAACAACCGATCTGGGAAAGACATGGAATCCCATCGTAAGAGAAAGCGATGTTTCAGGTTATGCTCTCTCTTTCATTCAAGACTTGGTTCAGAAAAATTTATACTTTCTTGGAACTGAATTCGGTTTATACGTTAGTATAGACGCCGGTAAAAATTGGACAAAATGGACAAACGGTTATCCAACCGTTTCAACGTATGATCTTGCAATTCATCCGCGCGAACACGACCTCGTGGTTGGAACTTTTGGCAGGTCTATCTTTATTCTTGATGATATTCGTCCTTTGCGACAACTGACCCAAGAAGGACTTTCGCTTCTTGATAAAAAAATAAAAGCATTTGAAATTCCAGACGCTTATCAATTCGCTTACAAACAAGCCCCGGGAATTCATTTCGCTGCTTCAGATGAATACAAAGGCGAAAACATTCAGCGTGGGGCAATGATTACTTTTTATGCTGTGCCGGATAGTTCAAAAGGGAACGACAAAATTAAGATAGAAATTTTTGATAGCAGCAATAAAGTTATCCGGACCCTTACCCCAAAATTTGAAAAAGGATTTAATAGAATATTCTGGGCGTTCGAAAGAAAAGGAGTACGTATGCCCGGCGGTATGTTTAGACAAAGAGAGAACGAAGAACCAGCTGGCCCCGTAGTTTTGCCAGGCGAATACAAAATAAAACTCTCTTTCAAAAATTTTTCCGATTCAACTACCGTTAAAGTTCTTTCTGACCCCCGCTTAAATGTAAAACTTGAAAACTTGCTCGAAAGAGAAAAAATCTTTAAAGAACTTGAGCCAAAGATAGAAACTGTTTTAAAAACAGTAGAAAAACTTGATGCAGCCGATAAAACAATCAACCTAATTGATGAAAAAATAAAAGAGAAAGGAACCAGCTTTGCCGAATTGAAAAAATTGAGCAAGTCTATGAAAGATTCTGTAAAAATATTGAATGAATTGATCGTTCAGCCGAGAACAATTCAAGGTTTGTTTACCGATGAAACAAAACTTTCATTCAAACTGAGAAGAGCTTACAGCGCAATTACCAGCCATTGGGATAAACCAGGCGAGGCAGAAAAAGTTAATTTGATGTTGTTCGAGTCATTATATAAGACTGTGATGGAAAGAATAAATAATTTTTTCCAAAAAGATTGGGTGGCTTATAAAAAATCTGTAGAAGAGGCGGGCGTTTCTCTGTTTGATAATTAAAACTTATTAACAGTTTACTAACTGTAACCTTGACTTGAAGTTAAAAAAATAAAACCCCGCTGCGAGCGGGGTTTTGTGCATCCAGCCGGATTCTCCCATCGGGATGCCTTTGGCAGAACCGGCGGCACGCTGATTTGAAATCTGTATTGCTATATATAAAACTAAAATGCGAAACCTTTTTTCGATTTCGCATTTCTTTGTGCATCCAGCCGGATTCGAACCGGCGACCTGCTGATTAAGAGTCAGATGCTCTACCAGCTGAGCTATGGATGCGCTGCAAAAATAACTAAAAATCATCGCCTCTCAAAACTTGCGTTAACTCATAAAAAAAATTTTGTATTATTCGCTCGTGATTAGGAATCAATTGATGTCAACCAGGAAAAATATTTTTAGAATTTTCTTTTTGTTATTTGGGCTAATGCTGCTTTCTTGTGTAAATAAAGAAGAACAGCGCCGGGCATCTTTAGCCATTACCGATGATCTTGGAAATGTTTTTGAATTCGGAACGGCGCCTGCACGAATAATTACTTTAGCACCAAGTTTAACGGAAATAATTTATGATTTAGGAGTGGAAAAATATTTAACCGGCAATACTTTTTATTGCGATTACCCCGAAGCTGCTCGAAAAATTGAAAAAGTGGGGGACATGCTGACATTCAACTTTGAAAAAATTGTAACTCTGAAACCTGATCTAGTTTTTATTACAGTCGAAGGAAACACAAAAGAGACTTATGATAAATTCCGCGAACTCGGAATAAAAATCTTTGTTTCTAATCCGCGCAGCTTTGAGGGAATCAAAAAAACTTATTTAGACTTCGGAAAGATTTTTGGTTTAGAAAAAGAAGCCAAATTAAAAATAGCCGCTTGGGATTCCACTGTATCAAGAATAAAATCATCATTGTCCTCCCATCAACAACAAAAAACGGCGATGTTTCTAATTGAGCTTAGACCGGTAATGCTTGCCGGCAAAAATACCTTCATCAATGAGTATCTTGAAATTTGCGGCTTGAAAAATATTGCAGAGGATTCACCGCTGAATTATCCCGTTTATTCTAGAGAAGAAATTTTAAGGAAAGACCCAGATTTTATTATTTATCCTGGAGTTGATGAAGAATTTCCAAAAATAAAAAATAGTTACTCCGAATGGTCATCTTTAAAAGCAATTCAAAGAAAAGAGATAATTTTTGTTGATAGAAATTTATATTTGCGGCCGGGTCCGCGGTTTGTTGAAGCCGTTACTGATCTGTTTACTCGTCTTCATCAAAAGTAAGAAGGCGTTCTGATTCTTCCGCAATGAATATCATTGCACATTTATCGCCCTTAAACTTTCCAGTATCTTTGCACCGTTTATGTCGTTCTTTTATTTTTTTGATATTGATCTTTTCGCCCGATATGCCAAATGTCTCAAGCTCTTCACCGCATTCGGCGCAAAAGACAATATTACTTTTGAGAGATATTTCTTTTTTTTGCAGGCGTTTCTTATTCTTCATTACTTATTCCTTTCGGCTCCCAATCCATTCCTTTGCATGGAAGCAATTTAAGAGTGGGATGTTTATCATACTTCAAACAAATTACCGCGGTTTTATCAAAATGTTTACACGAAGAACAAAGAGAGTTATTTATTATCTCTTCATTTTCATGAAGAAACATTCTGTATTGAACCATTGCAGGATAAACAACAACACCGTAAACAGATAAAACAGCAAACCACCACCAGTACTTGTATTCGATTTTTCCGTAAAGAATCCAAAGAGCAATAATCAGGAGAGCAGTACGAATTATTCCCCAAAAAATTATCGCGCCCATAAATTCATTCTCCTCTAAAGAAATCTAAATATAGTTTTGGGCACTTTCAAATTTTCTTTCTCTTTAATTTTTTTGTCCGGCTTTATATTTACTCTACTTCTTGACTGAGAAATAAGATAAATATTGAAAAGATTGTGAACAACCAACTTCATTCATAAATAAAGACAACAGAATTTTCTCTATGTTGTTTTCCGCCTGCTGTTCATACTGTTACTATTTGCTTTTTATTGCATAAGTTATACCGCTCAATGTCAAACAAAATTATGCTGTAATTCTTGGCAGATGAGTTTTGCCTAATATTTATTTCATTCATTTTTTTGAATTACGCAACATTTGAGCAAAACGAAAAATAATTTAGCTACATTTCTATGATAGTATTATGGTTCGGTTCATATCTAATTGATTTTAGCTTAGTCTTAATATAATTTTGAACTGGGAAATAGTATTGATTAAATATTCTAAAAGAAAAATGGAAATGCTTTGACAGAACAGCAAAAATCGGAACTGCCAACCCCGCAGAGCACACAACCGCAGCAGGGGCAGCAACATCAAAAAAAACCGTACAGAAGATATTATAATAGAAAAAGGTTTAGAACAAGTTCTACAGAAGGAACACAACAGACAATACAAAACTTCGGTTTCAAAAAAGTTTCGATAGTTATTCCGCTTCTTAACGAAGAGGAATCGCTTAGAACCCTCTACAACGAAATAAAGAAAGCTATGCGTGGAATTTCATCGGACCATGAAATTGTTTTTGTTGATGATGGCAGCACCGATAAGTCTCTGAATACAATAAAAGAATTAGCGCGCGCCGATAATAAAATTTACTACATTAGCTTTAAAACAAATTATGGAAAGTCCGCTGCGCTTCAAGTTGCTTTTAAACAGGTAACCGGCGATGCAGTAATAACAATGGATGCCGATCTTCAAGACGATCCTTCAGAAATTCCTAATCTTCTAAAAAAACTGGCAGATGGATACGACATGGTTTCCGGGTGGAAAAAGAAACGTCACGATCCGTTCATCAAAAAATTATCTTCAAAGTTTTTCAATTATATCACCCGTTTATTCACGCACGTTAAAATACACGATTTCAACTGCGGCTTAAAAGCATACCGCAAACAAGTTGTTCAGAATATAAATGTTTACGGCGAGCTTCACCGTTACATACCTGTACTTGCTGATTGGAAAGGGTTCTCTGTTGCAGAAGTTGTTGTAAAACATCATCCGCGTCGGTATGGCAAAACAAAGTTCGGCATATCCCGCTTCTTCAAAGGTTTTGTTGACTTGATAACAGTTGTTTTCACCACACGATACATCAAACGCCCTATGCATTTGTTTGGTTTTGTGGGGTTGATAACCGCTTTGGTTGGATTTGTAATTAGCGCTTGGCTCACATTTGAAAAAATGTTTTACGGAACAGGAATTGGAAACCGTCCTTTGCTCTTTCTTGGAATACTTTTGATAATTGTAGGCGTTCAATTTTTTGCAATTGGTCTGCTCGGAGAAATTCTTGTGCACAATTCTAACGACGAAAAGGAATATGTGATAAAAGAGAAAAAGTGATCAACTGATGGTCTAATGATCTAAAACTCTCTTCTACATTCTAACTCTTCTCTTCTCAAAGAAAATTCTTATTTTCGCCTCACATTAAAGGATTCAATTCATGAAATATCACCTCGTTTCCGGCGCATGCGGATTTGTTGGAAGAAATACTGTAAAGCAGCTTCTCAAGCGGACTAACGATTCGGTAATTATGGTAGATGACCTTTCCGTTGGAACTCATCCTTCAGCTTGGCTGCAAGATATAACTTCAAAGAAATTCAAAGACATAGAAATTTTTGGAAAGGAAGAGCGGCTTTTTTTTTGGAAGATGGACTTTAGAAAATTTTTGAATAACCTTCAGGAAAATCCAAAGTGGCTTGAAAAAGAATACGGTATAAAAATTAGCCGATTTGCAGATGCGTTTCATTTTGCGGCAATAGTTGGCGGGCGCGCAAAAATAGAGGGGGACCCTATAGCCGTTGCGCTCGATCTTTCGATAGATGCAGAATTTTTTAATTGGATTGCAAAAGCAAAACCTGAACGAGTTCTTTATCCTAGTTCATCTGCCGCTTATCCAATAAGTTTACAAACGGAAACCGCCTCAGCAGCTCTTAAAGAAAGCGACATAAATATAAACGGAAACATTTTGGGCAAGCCGGATATGACCTACGGCTGGACAAAAATGACCGGCGAATATTTAGCAAAAATTGCCGCCGAGCATTATGGTATTTCGATCGTTTCTATTCGTCCTTTCTCTGGCTACGGTGAAGATCAAGACCTTAGTTATCCTGTTCCGGCTATCGCTACACGCGCCGCTAAAAAGGAAAACCCATTTGTGGTCTGGGGAACCGGTCAGCAGGGACGCGATTTTGTTCACATTGATGATGTTATGGATTGCATGTTTTTAGCGATGGAGCAAATTCATGATGGAAGCGCAATCAACATTGGTTCGGGTAAACTCACTTCATTTATAGATTTGATAAAAATATTCAGCAGGTTCGCCGGATACAATCCGACTATAAAACCATTGATAGATAAACCGATGGGCGTTCACTCTCGTTATTGCGACATGAGTTTTGTGAAAGAACGGCTGGGATGGGAACCGAAGATCTCTTTGGAAGAAGGAATGCGCCGTGTATATGATGTAGCAGTTGAAAAATTAAGGTGTGAACGGTGAAATATGAAAAATGAGACGTAAAAGATGACATGAGAAATGGAAATAGATTTTAATAACCAAATGACAAATTCTAAATTATCAATTTTCAATTCTGTTTTTTGATATTTGGTTCTTGGTTATTGTTTGGAACTTGTGTCTTGTGATTTGATAAATTCCAATTTCAGTTTTGTAAACGAATTATACATTCTAAGCCAAATTTATAAATGAAGAAAATAGTTGTTTTCGGGCCCGGTCCGCAATTCAAAGGAGGCATTGCTAATTATACTCTGTCGCTCGCCAAAGCTTTGGACAAGTTAGGGGCGGAGACACATATAGTTTCATGGACTCAGCAATATCCTTCCATCATTCCACGCGATTACATTGACCGTTCAAGCAAAAAGAATCTTCTCGAAGGAACAAAAATCAATGTTCAATACATTACCAATTACAATAATCCTTTATCATGGAAAAAGACCGTTGATGCTATAAGAGAGATAAATCCAGACGCAGCAATTTTCCAGTGGGCGCTAGCGGTTCAAGGTTTGCCGATCGGATACATCGCGAAAAAACTTAAACGCGTTTGTAAATGCGAAATTATTTTTGATCTTCATGTTGTCGCCCAAAAGGAAGTGAGCGTTATTGACAAAGGATTGATTCGTTATGCTCTTTCAAAACCGCATACTTTTATTGTTCATTCACTAAAAACATTTGACGAACTAAAGGAAATTTTCCCTAACTATAATTTTATTTTTTCCGATAAACGACAGCAGATAACAGATAACACAAAGTTTATTCTCAAACTCTATCACCCGGTTTACGACATGTTCGTTCCCGATCCGAATTTTGACAAAGAACAAGTTAAACAAGAATTAGGTTTACGCTCACATGTTTTTTTGTTTTTTGGGTTCATCCGAAAATACAAAGGGCTTCATAATGTAATTCGATCATTCGCCAAACTTGCCAATGAGCGAGACGATGTTTCACTTCTTATTGTTGGCGAATCTTTTTGGAATACACTCGACTCTAACAAGCTATCGACAAAAATCAAGAAGAACTTGTTCGGACTAATCAAGAAAATATTAATTCGTAAGGACGATGATGAAAGCGATTACCGTCCGCTTGTGTTGATAGATGAGCTCGGAATTCGAGATCAAGTTGTTGTTGTGAACCGTTACGTTGGAAACGAAGAAGTGCACAAATACTTTCAGGCGGCAGATTGCAATGTTTTGTTTTATCTTGTTGCTACTCCGTCTGGAGTTGAATCGATAGCTTATAATTTTAAACTGCCGTCTATTGCAACTAGGGTCGGACATTTCCCGGAAACAATAAAGCACGGCTATAACGGTTATCTTGCAGAGTCGGAAAATATAGAATCAATGTATGAAGTGATGAAAGAGTTCTTGAAAAACCCGATTCCGCGGGAACGTATTGAAGAGCAGGCAAAAAATATGAGCTGGCAAAATTACGCTAAAACAATTTTAGATAAATAACTCTGCGTTCTTAGCGACTTCTTTGCGTTCTCTGCTGTAAAAGCTTTAACGCAAATTTCGTATCCCGACTAGTCAGTAAGCCAAGGGCGCAAAAAAGAGGAGAAGTAATGTCAAAGAAGCAAAAGAAAGTTTCGTCGGTTAAATCGAGCGAGATCGGTTCTTCGTTCGGCAAATTCATTCCAGTCCCAAAGGAATGGATGTCTAAAAAATTTCAAACGCCCGCTCTCTTAACTTTAATCGTGATCCTAATCTTAATCTTCTTCTCGCCAATCATGTTTGGCGATAAAACAACTCAATCGGGCGATCTGATACAGGTAAAGAGTTTACGTGAATATACAATGAAGGACCGAGATGGATTTTCGCTATGGAACCCGCACATTTTTTGCGGTATGCCCGCCGTTGCAACTTCAATATCTTTACGTTGGTTTGATTTAACCTCTGTTGTTTATTCCTATGCGTCAAGAATTTATTCTGCTGGATTCAAAGATTACAACGCAATTTATTCTTTCAGCTTTGTCATTCTAGCCTTTACATCATTTTTCTTTATGAGAAGTTTTGGCGCAAGTCGGGCTGTTAGTTTTTTAGTTTCTGTCTCAACTATATTCAGCACTGGAATTCTTGTGCTTTTTTATATCGGGCATATTACAAAACTGATGAGTCTGGCAGTCTTCCCTTTTATTTTAATGATGCTATTTAAATTTCAGAAAGAGATAAAAATTTTAGATGTTCTGCTTTTTCTTTTTGGCATGCACTTACTTGTTCTGGGTGCACACGTTCAAATGGTTTTTTACTTTGCGCTTACAACGATGCTTTATTTCATCTATTTTTTCATTCGTTCCTTCATTAAAAAAGATAATTTTTTGTTGAAGCAATTATTGAAATCACTCGGCATTACAGCTTCGATTGGAATAATTGCTGTTTTAATGTCGTTCGATACTTACGCACAGCTTTATGAATACAAACCATATTCAACGCGCGGCACAAAAAGCATAACGGAAATTGAAACCGCCGGCGCCCAACCGCAAACTAATTCATACGAATACAACACCAACTGGTCTTTCTCTCCCGGCGAGGTACTAACTTTTATCGTTCCCTCGTACTACGGATTTGGCAGATCCACTTACAAAGGAGAGTTGACACAAGGTGAAGCAGTTGAAGTAAACACATACTTTGGTCAAATGCCTTTTGTTGATGTTGCGATGTACATGGGGATAATTATTTTTGCGCTTGCTCTACTTGCGCTTTTTGCCAGATGGAAAGAGCCTGCTGTTCAATTCTTCGGTATTATTGTTTTCTTTTTTCTTTTAATTTCTTTTGGCAAGAATTTCCCATTTGTTTATAACTTGATGTATTACTATTTCCCTTTCTTCGATAACTTCCGCGCCCCTTCGATGATTCTTCATCTTCTTCAAATCATCTTTCCGATTCTAGCAGGACTTGGCGCAATGAAAATTATCTCACTACGCGAAGAAAAAAACGCAGCCCTCGAAAAAGTTTTAAAAAATGCGGCAATTGTTTTTGCTTCTTTGTTCATTCTTTCTTTAATACTAGGCGATAGTTTAGCAGGCTGGTTTGCTCAACGTGTTAATGATCATTCTGCAGCGCTTGGCAAATCCCAAGAAGCCGAAATGTTCAGAGCGCTAGCTGGATATATGTCCGATATGTTCCGCGGTGATGTACAAATTGCTTTTACGCTGTTAACTCTTACTTTCGGTTTAAGTTATGCTTATGCAGCAGCAAAACTTAACAATGTATTGCTTATTACCGGGCTGGCAATTTTTATTTTATTTGATCTTTTCAGAATTGGAAATCGCGGCGCAAGTTATGTTGAATCTGAACGCATTAACGAACTTTTCAAAGAACCTGAATATATTTCCGTTATCAAACAGCAAAATGATAAAGAGCCCTACCGCATTTTAAATCTTAAACAAGACGGCTCAATGGGAACTCTTTCTAACAATGCCAATTTTAATGTTTATTTTTTACAGGAAGATTTTTTCGGTTACTCTGCAGTAAAGCCGCGCAGTTATCAGGATTTTATGGACGTCGTTGGACCGGTAAATTTAACTTTATGGCGAATGCTTGGCGTAAAGTATGTTGTTACAGACACCCCTTACGACCTTGCCGGATTTACAAGCATTCATCAATCTCAAAACACATTTGTATATAGAAACGATAATGCGCTCCAACGTATTTATTTTGTTGACAGCGTTTCTCAAAAATCTTCAGTTGAAATATTGAATGCTGTCAAGAACAATTCATTCGACCCCAAGAAATTGTCATTTGTTGAGAATCGAGATTTTAAGTATGAGAAGGGGGACTCTGCCAACATTGCAACAATCACTCAATACAAAGATGAACATGTTGTAATAGAAACAAATTCTGGAGGGAACAATTTTTTATTCTTCGGCACAACTTATCTTCCAGCGTGGAAAGCATATATCGATAACATTGAAACAAAAATTTATAAAGCCAATCACGGCTTTCAGGGAATTGTTGTTCCAAAAGGGAAACACAAAGTGGAGTTTGTATACGAGCCCAAAACATTTTTTATTGGTAAATATTTATCGTTAATGCTAAACTTATTGTTATTCGGCGGATTGGGATTAGTTTTTTTCATATCAAAGAAAAAGAACAGAGCGGATAAATCATAAATGCTTAAGCGGTTAACAAGTACTGTTAGACACACGTTTATTTACAGCATAAGCAACATTGCCGCAAAAGCTGTTGGCATTCTGCTTATTCCGCTTTACACTGCAAAACTTTCACTTGGCGAGTTTGGTGTTTGGGATTTGCTCGATATTACGATTACAATCCTAACAGAAATTTTTATTCTTGGGCAGGCAAGCTCAATCATTCTTCTCAACAATTCGGATGAATATAAAGATCGAAAAGATTCATCGCTCTTTACAATATCTGCTTTTGTTTTAGCTGCTGGTGCGCTTCTTGTCATACTGGCTGAATCAATTATTTCTCTTTTCCCGGCTACTTTTCACAACTCGCTCGTACCAGCCAGTTACATTCGTCTCGGCGCTTATATTATTCTTCTCCGTATAATGAATAATTTGTTTCTTGCAAAGCTGCGCGCCGATGAACATTCTTTTTTTTATACTATAGTAAGCAGTGCAAGAATTTTGTTGATGACCGGAATTACAATTTACTTTGTAGCTTGGCTCAATAAAGGACTTTTTGGAATTTTGTACGCAGCGGCAATCGGTGAGTTTGTGATAATATTATTCTTACTCGCTAAAATAATTCCTCAAATGAAACTGTATTTTGATAAAAAGATTTTGTCTGCGTCCCTCAAATTTGGTTTGCCGCTTGTTTTCAGTTCGCTTGGATTTATGCTGTTAAACTTGAGTGACCGATATATTATCAAATATTTGCTTGGCGCAGAAGCGCTGGGGCTTTATGGATTCGGTTACCGAGTTGCAGGCGTTCTAAATATGTTTTTGATACTTCCATTTAGTCTTAGCTTAATGCCGATTGCATATAAAATTTTTGGTCAGTCAGACGATAAGCGTTACTTCAGCAAACTGATGACTTACTCCACTTTCTTTTTTGTTTGGGGATTTGTTTTTCTTTCTCTCTTTAGCGAAGAGCTGATAAGAATTTTTGCGCTGAAAAATGAATTTGATAGCGCTTATTTAGTTGTGCCGGTGATTTTGCTTTCATACGTTTTCAGCGGAATGCGTTTGAATGCATCGCTTGGAATGTTTCTTACAAAGAACACAAAACATATTGCATGGATTACTATCGGCTCGGCGGCGTTAAATGTTCTGCTCAATTTTATTTTTATCCCTCTGTTTGGAATTATGGCTGCCGCGGTTAATACGCTTGTTTCGTTTGTGATCTTTTATTTCGTTACACAAAATTTTTCCGATAAGTATTATAAAATTCCGTTTGAGAATAAAAAACTTGCTATAATGATTTTGGTTGGCTCTCTTCTTTCGGCTCCAGTTTATTTTTTGCCTGCGATGAACCCTGCTTTTACAATTTTTATTAAAATTATTCTTATCGTGTTTTTCCCGCTTCTTCTTTTCTTCTTTAATTTTTATGAAAAAGCGGAATTGGATATTTTGATGAGCCCGAAAAAATTTGTTGATTTTTTAAAGGGAACAATTAAAGGAGCGGGCAAAGCTCCGGAAGACCCCGGGAATATTATTCTGCCATGAAAAAAGTTTTGATCATATCATATTACTGGCCCCCTGCGGGCGGCATTGCCGTTCACCGCTGCCTTAAGTTTACAAAGTATTTACGCGAATTTGGTTGGGAACCTGTGATTTGCACTGCTGAAAATCCGGAATACCCCGTTCTCGACGAAGGAAATTTTAAAGACGTTCCCGTTGGAATTACAATTCTAAAAACAAAAATTTGGGAGCCGTATAATCTTTTTAAGTTCTTCACAGGAAAGAAAAAAGAAGAACGAATTCATAACATTTTTCTTGAGGAAGAGAAGCTAAGCTTCTTCCATAAAGCCGGAATCTGGATTAGAGGAAATTTATTTATTCCCGATGCCCGTAGATTTTGGATTCCTCCTTCTGTAAAATTTTTATCACAATATCTAAAAGAAAATCCCGTTGATGTTTTGTTTACAAACGGTCCGCCGCAAACAACTCACATGATTGCCTACGGCGTAAAGAATAAATTGGACATTCCATGGCATGCTGATTTCCAGGACCCGTGGACACAAGTAGATTATTTTCCACAATTGATGCTCAACCCGATCTCAAAAAGAATTCACGAAGCAATGGAACAGCGTGTGTTCCGTTGTGCTGATAAGATTACAATTTGCAGCGATACTTGGAAACGCGATCTCGAATCAATCGGTGCGAGCGATGTTGGAGTGATCGTTTGGGGCTTTGATGAAGATGATTTTAAAAACATTTCTGTTTCTCTTTCTAAAAATTTTACACTGAGTCACTTTGGAAGTTTAGGCCCCGACCGCAATGCAAAAACTTTGTGGAAAGCGCTTTCAATTATAGCCAAAGAAAACCAGCAATTTGCAAATGATTTGGAAATCGAACTCGTCGGATTTATTGGTCATGCAATTGTTAATGAAATTGTTTCGCTCGGGTTAAAAAATAATCTACGCTTGTCAGAACATATCTCTCGAAAAGAAGCAATAGAACGAATGCATCGTGCGCAAGTTTTATTGCTCATACTTAACGATATGCCAAATGTAAATGGAAGATTACCCGGAAAACTTTTCGAATATCTTGCATCGCGCAGACCAACTTTGTTGATCGGGCCTGAAGAAAGCGACGCCTCCAAAATTGTTCGCGGTGTTAATGCCGGTTACACTTGCGATTTCAATAATCTCGAAAAGACAATCCGAACAGTGAAAGAGCTTTACGAAAAATTTAAGCAAGGCAAGCTGCTTCCGAATCAAACAGATATTTTCCAATACTCGAATAGAAATTTGACGAAGAAGTTAGCCGGTTATTTAGATCAAATTACAAAGCAGTAATTTCCTTTGCATACTATGCGGTTAAAAGCTCAGCCGCTAAGAGCGTAAAACTCTTTGCAAAGCAGCAAAGAACTTAAAAGAAGAAAATTGGAGGTTAGATAACTGAAATTACGCAAAATTCATATTTGGATATTTTTAATAGCCACGACCTTTAGGTCGTGGAATAGTATTTCACCAACAAATTGGCTTTAGCCACAATTTTAGGACAATTTTGGCTAAAGCCCGGATTATCGAGGTTCATTTTTATCCCCGACATAAATGTCGGGGATACTTAAACCAAAGCTTGCGTAACTTCAGTTAGATAATTATGAATCCGGAACAAAAAGCAATCACAGGCAACAAGAAAAAATCTAACTTATCCTCTGAACAAAAAGCTCTTTCGGAATTCTACGAAGCATTCAATTCCAGAGATTTAGTAAAGATGTCAAACAATTGGGCACACTCTGATGAAATCGCAATGGATAATCCGTTAGGCAGCATCAAAAGGGGTTGGGAAGAAATTAAGTCAGCGTATGAAAAAATTTTTAACGGACGAGCGAAAGTTTACGTTGAATTTTACGATTACACAATTCACAAGGGTTCGGATATTTTTTATGCGGTTGGAAGAGAAAGGGGCTAGTTTATTATGGGCGAGACAAAAATTAATTTGGCTATAAGAACAAGCCGCATCTTTAAATTGATGAATGAAGAATGGAAACAAGTTCATCACCATGGACCGATCGAAGACCCGAGTTTGTTGGATATATATCAAAAAGCAGTACGAGGCGAACTAAAAGAATTATTAACGAACACAAATCTTCGCGGCTTGGTGAGAAAAATTTTTCTCTCGCAAAGCACGCAAAGACAAAAAGCAAATGAACAAGAAAATTAAAGTCCTCTGTTTTACCGATGACGCCGTTGGACGCGATGTGGAAATGCTTCTGCCGATCCGTTTTTTTGCAGAACGGTTTTTAAACTGCGAATTTCATCATGCGCTTAACATCGATATTCACCAGATATACCGCATTAAACCGGATGTAATACTTCAGGCAAACACAATCGGCTCTAATCTTTATTTTGAAATTTCGAAAACCGCACACGAACAGAAGATTCCTTTATTCGCACTTATTTCCGAAGGCAACTTTAGAACAGACGGAAGTTTTGATTATTGGGGATTCAATCGTGATAAAAAGTTTTATCAGGATTATGTTTGCTGCTGGAGTGAACGCACGGCGGAGTTTTTAAAAAATGAAGTTCCCGAAGCAAAAGATAAAATTGTTGTTACAGGCGGCGTTGGATTTGACCGTTATATTATCTACAAATTTCTGAGCAAAGAAAATTTTCTTCGTAAATACAGCTCTACTCAATTCACAAAGATTATCGGTTATGCAGGATGGGCTTTCGGCAAGCTCGATCATAAACGCGGAAGAGATGAATTACTTTATTGGGCACGCGGCGACAAAAATAAATTGAACTGGATTGAAGAACAGCGAATTGCCGTGCACGATATTCTAAAACAAGCAATTGAAAAGAACAAAGACACTCTTTTTATTCTAAAGCAGCATCCGCAGGAGAATGCGCCGGAACGCAAAGAACCCGTTAAGAACGAAATGAGCGAGCTAGCACATTATGAAAATGCAATTTACTTATGCGGCGAAGAATCAATTCATGATCTGATTAGCGTTTCTGATTTGTGGACCTGTTTTGAATCAACTACTGCACTCGAAGCTTGGCTTATGGGAAAGCAAACAATTTTTATTAACCCCGAGCCGGATTTTAACCGCGATGAGCTTTACAAAGGTTCGGCTCTCGTTAATAGTTACGATGAGTTTCAACAAATGATTGATGACTTTTACTCAAGCGGAAGAATTACAAAATTCTTCGACACTGAAAAAGAGGGGCTGAGAAGAGAGCTTATTAAAAACATTATTGGGTTCGGCGATGGAATGAATCACTTGCGGGCTTCTTATTATTTTCAACAAACTATCAACCGATTACAGAACGCCGATCACAAACCACAATATCAATTTCATTTTTGGCATTTTTTAGTTTACTATCTTATTCGCATCGCAGGGCTATTTTATAACCGCGCGTTATATTCTCGGCTTTATAAATTCAAAAAACATCTTTGGGTATTTGAAAATTATAAGTTGGAAAAACTTCATTCACTTTACAAAAAGTATGTTCCGCTTTTTGAACAATTTTATAACAAACAAAATGTTGAAGAAAAATTTTTTAATGGCGCGCTGTTCAACAAGTTGATCGGCAGGGAATAAAATCTTAAAGAAAGAAACCGTTTTTGTTTTTTCTTCCGCACAAAAATTATAACTTTGCCACAATCTTTATCAACATGAGGAGATAATATTGAACTCACAAAGTATTACAACCAGAATTTTCAACAAATCGCTCGATTACATTGAATTGGTAGGAAACAAACTTCCTCATCCAGCAACGCTTTTTGGCATACTGGCTTTGATTGTAGTCGTTTTCTCTTGGCTTGGAAATCTTCTTGCGTGGCAGGCAATTCATCCTGCTGACGGGTCTCAAATTACAGTGAAAAGTTTGCTAAGCGGCGATGGAATACGATGGATTTACACAAATGTAACGCACAACTTTGTAAATTTTCCGCCGCTTGGATATGTTCTTGCAGTAATGGTTGGAATTGGCGTTGCTGAAGGTTCCGGATTATTTACCGCTATGATCCGCTCTTTAGTTTTAAACGCTCCTAAAAAACTTATTACCGGAGCTATTGTTTTCGCGGGTATCATATCACATCTTGCATCAGAAGCCGGATACGTAATTTTAATTCCTCTCGGCGCTCTTATTTTTCATGCACTAGGAAGGCATCCGATTGCAGGATTGGCGGCTGCATTCAGCGGTGTAAGCGGCGGTTTTGGAGCCAACTTTTTGATCGGATCGGTTGACCCTATTCTTGCAGGTCTATCTCAATCTGCCGCACAATTCATCAATCCAAATATTACTGTTAATGCCGCTGTTAATTTTTATTTTATGTTCGTTTCAGCTTTCTTGGTTGTAATACTTGGCACATGGGTTACAGAAAAAATAGTTGAGCCGCGGCTTAAAACATATAATGGAACCGCAGAGAGGTTGCCGGTTGATCAGATCTCCCCGATTGAAAAAAAGGGATTAAAGTGGGCGGGCTTTACTCTTTTAATAATTGTTGCGCTGCTTGCTTTAACTATAATTCCCGAAAATGGATTGTTCCGAAATCCTAAAACAAATGACGTTCTTCATTCCCCTTTCTTCGATGGAATTATTACCGGGATATTGATTTTCTTTTTAGTGCCCGGTTTAGTTTATGGAATTATTGTAAAGACAATTAAGAACGATAAGGATATGATGAAGCATATCATCAAAACAATGGGAACGCTTGCAACATATATTGTTCTTGTTTTCTTTGCAGCTCAGTTTGTATATTTTTTCCGTTACAGCAATTTAGGATTGATCTTAGCGATCGCAGGAGCAGAATTTCTCAAAAACATTGGATTAACCGGAGTTCCTCTTATAGCAATGTTTGTACTGTTAGCAGCATTTATAAATATGTTTATGGGAAGCGCCTCTGCTAAGTGGGCAATTATGGCTCCAGTTTTTATTCCAATGTTCATGCTGCTCGGTTATCATCCCGCATTAACTCAAGCCGCTTTTCGAATTGGCGATTCTGTTACGAACCTCATTACCCCAATGATGAGCTACTTTGCGCTTATTGTTGCCTTCGCACAAAAATATGATGAGAAATATGGAATTGGCACTATAATTTCTACAATGATTCCTTATACAATTTTATTTACAATCTTTTGGACGCTACTCTTGGTGGTTTGGATGTGGCTCGGACTGCCCCTTGGCCCGGATGGACCATTATATTTGAAATGATTTTTTACATTACCTTGGTAGAGACGGGACACCCAGATAATTCGGGGCAAGTTATCCCGTCTCTTCAACTCTTAGGTTGACACCGATGCAATTTATTTAGGGACCAATTCTTACTTAGTCGATCCTGAAAAAGCCAATAATGTTTTGAAAAGAGAGAAATAATAAAAGAAAAGTGGGAAAAAGAGTTGTCAGATATTGTGGGAATCCATTCCTTCGGAACAAGATTTAAATAAATTGTGATTAAAACCTTGCAAAACATATACACAAAAAAGGATGACTCTAAATGAAAAGTAACTCGCCCGACAAACATCAAAGAAGTTTTTTGTATCAAGGATTAGAAGAAATGTTGAATCCGAAAGACCCATTGTATCAGTAGAGCCGGAAAATGCCGTGGAGAGAAAGATTTCCAATGGAAGTTCCCGTTAGAGCCAAGCGACTTTGTGCATTTCAGAAAACGTATAAACGAAGCCTGAGTAAAGAAGATACTTGAGATATCGATATCCCTGCATGGCAAAGAAGCAATGGAATCTGAAGTGGTAGTAGATACGACAATACAAGAAAAGAATATCACATTTCCAACCGACGTAAAATTGCATAAAAAAATAATTGATCAATGTGGAAAGATAGCTGAGACAGAGGGCGTCGAGCAAAGACAAAGCTATGCAAGGGTAGTAAAGAAATTAGTAATGGCACAGAGGTTTAGGAATCATCCCAAGAATAAAAAGAAGGCATATGCAGCAGCAAGGAAGCTCAAGACAATTGCCGGCAGACTGATACGCGAGCTTGAACGTAAATTGAGCTAAGAGCAAAAGAAGAAATATGAAACAACGCTCGACATATTCAACAAAATATTAAGGCAAAAGAAGGACGATAAAGAAAAGATTTACAGTATCCACGAACCAAAAGTTTACTGCATATCAAAGGGAAAAGAGCACAAGAAATATGAGTTTGGAAGTAAGGCATCGGTAGTCATGACAAAGAAAAGCGGAATAATAGTTGGTGCATATAGTTTAGAAAAGTATGATTATGATGGACACACCTTACCTAAAGCACTTGATCAATGCCAGGAGCTTCGGGGTTCTCGATAAATCTAATGCTTTCAGCCGCAGCATTTAATTTGCGAAAGTGGATGCGGCAGAAGGAAACTTTTTTTGGCTTATTTTACAAAAACACTGAAGCAATCATTATTAGATTTTTGGAGTTCATCTTACATATACCAAAGCTAAAAATGACTTTTTAAGGATCGACTAATTATTTATTCGAAACTTCCGAAAAATTGATTTGACAAGAAAATGAATTCATTTGTCATTCTGTCCCGACTTGTCGGGATCAGAATCCACTTTTTAGATTCCGGATCAAGCCCGGTATGACACTAATCATTAATTTTTCGGAAGTCTCAAGTTTCATTGCATAAAATTTATTCCTAAAATTACCTGTAATATTTCCCGAAAAAGAATCTTGTTAAATTCTAATTAGATTTTTCTTTCAAATGAAAATTCTCTTTTTTATATTCTTTTTGTGAATAATCAGTTTGTTTTCTT
Source organism: Melioribacter sp. (assembly GCA_020723965.1). Lineage (GTDB taxonomy): Bacteria > Bacteroidota > Ignavibacteria > Ignavibacteriales > Melioribacteraceae > DYHW01. Next base: position 174,490 of record DYHW01000004.1, read on the forward strand.
TCTCCGCTTTGGATTGAAATTTGTCGTCTCTTACGGCTTAATCAGTCTTTATTTAATTCTTCTTTTCGGGAAAATTTACCGATTGAAAATGTAGGAGAACTAAATGGGTCAACAGCAGCTTCTCTTGATAGTTTTAGGAGTTATAATAGTTGGTATAGCGGTATTTGTTGGTATTAACATTTTCGTTGCAAATGCGATAGAAGCTAAGAGGAACAATGTTACCAATGAATTAGTTAATCTTGCCGCTATGGCGCAGCAGCATTATATGCGTCCCTTAGAATATGGCGGCGGAAACAAAAAATTTACCGGCTGGCGCATTCCCCCAGAATTGGTTACTACAGCAAATGGTAATTACACTGCAACCGTAAATGATGATAATGTTTTAATTATAGGAGTTGGAAACGAAGTTGTTACCGGCAGCGATTCGATACGTGTAAAAATTACTGTGTGGGGGAATAAATACGAAGTTACGATCCTAAACTAACCTGAAAAAGTATTGAACTAAATGAAGTTTCTTTTTGGTATAATATTAGCACATATATAAAAGATGATTTATTAAATCTCTGTTATCATCTTTGTAAAACAATAACTAAATAAAAAGGAGTTATATTATGGGACAACAACAATTATTACTCATCGTTCTGGGCGTTATCATCGTTGGTATTGCAGTAGTTGTGGGCATCAACGTATTTACGGCAAGCAGCACTCAAGCAAACAGAGATGCTGTTATTGCTGATCTAACAAACCTTGCATCTATGGCGCAGCAATATTACAGAAAACCGGCAGCGCTTGGCGGCGGCGGTAACACATTTACTGGTTGGGTAATTCCAACTCAATTAGCAGCTACAGGCAATGGAGATTATACTGCTGTGCCAGGTGCACAGTTAGTTACTTTAACAGGAATAGGTAAGGAAACCGGTGATATTGGCCCTGCAAAGGTTAATGTAACTATGTCAGTGTGGCCCGATAGCATTAAAGCCAATGTAGTAAATTAGTAATCTCTTGAGGAGCTTTGCTTAGTATTTACTTTTTTTACGGCAGCTCAATTCAGTCAGTAAAAAGGTGTTAAGAGAACTACTAACAATGCCCCTTTTCTTACAAAGCAAGAGAAGGGGCAATTTTTTTGGTAATTGAGCGTTACGGAGAGCGTCAAAAATAACTTCCTATTTAGTTAACCTGCCTTACAAAATAGGATTTCTTCTGAGTTTTTTAGCGCCGGCTATTTGACAGAACATTTATCACAGCTCCAAAATCTTTATCAAGTTTTTCCCCTTCGTAAATTACGCGTTCTAAAAAAAGACCGGATGGCGGAGCAGTATATTTTGCGGGCGTTGGAGATTTATGTTTAAGAAAATATATTAATTCTTTTTCACATAAGTTTCCTCTTCCAATTTCTACAAGCGCTCCAACCATTCTCCGCACCATCTTCCACAAGAAATGGGAACCAACAATACGAATTAAGATCAAATCGCCTTCTTCTTTTAGCTGTACGTCTTCTATCAAAACTTTTGTTGATTTTTCTGTATCGTCCTGGTCTGCAAAAGAAACAAAATTATGCATGCCGATAAACAGCTTAGCGGCTTTTTTCATTTTTTCAAAATCGAGTTTATCTTTAATCCACCAGACAAAAGGTTTTCCAAATGCGGTTCGGCGTTTGGAGATTTGGTAAATATAGCTTCTGCTAACAGCATTATGCCGCGCATGAAACTTAGAGTCTGTTTTTTCTATCTCGATAATGTTAATATCTGCCGGCAATTCATCATTCATTTTGATTCGTATAATTTCCGGCGCAAGCACTGTTTTGACATCAAGATGAGCAGTTTGACAGAGCGCATGAACGCCGGCATCGGTTCTGCCTGAGCCGTAGAGTTCTATCTGTTCCCCTTTAAAAATTTTTTTTGCAGATTCAATCAGTTTGCCTTGAACAGTTTTGCTATCCTTCTGCATCTGCCAGCCGCTGTAGCGTGTGCCTTCGTATTCTATATATAACTTAAAGCGCAAACCCCGCCTCTCCCTTCCCTCTCCTAAGGAGAGGGTCAATACTAATTCCTGTTGATTAGATTAACGACAATTTTTATCATAATGTTTTCTTCTTCTTTTCGAATTATTTGAAATTGCCGGCTGGTTGAATTTTCTTCCAATTCTTCCTCTCTGAAACATTCTTTATCAGTTTATTGATCGTTCTAAAACTTTTCTGAAAAAACTGCGACATTTGTTACTGATAACTTAACAGTTGCTACACGGAATCATTTCAAAACACAGTATTACAATCCGAACATTACCGGACATAATACACTCTCGAATGAAATCTTATTTCATGCTAGGGCTTTTTATTCAGCGTTAGAATATTTTTAAAATTATTTTCCCCATTCCCTCCCGAAGGGATGCCTTCGGCACATCATCCATCATCCATCATCCATCACCCATCATCCATCACCCATCACTCGGTCAAAATTTCCACCTCGAATCAGCTGCCAATGTAATCCGCTTAGCTTTATTAGGAGAAAGAAGATAATGAAAATCTGGCAAGCCGAAGTTTAATTCCAATAATCCAAAATTGAATCCGAGTCCGGCGCCTAAATTGAAATTATCGTTTCCGCCGAAAGATAATCCGGTTCGCAGAGCAATCCATGAAGCGAAACTCCAATCAATGCCAAAAGAAACGCGCGGTTTTTTGCTGTTAAGCGGCTGTTCATTAAATCCTTGGTGAAGATCGGCAGCAAGGAGCATTTTTCCAGGGAAACTTCCGAACATTTTATCTAATTGCAAACCGACGCCGAAATGAAGAGCGGTTGCAAGCTGAGTTGAAACAGAGTTAATATATTTTCCGCTCTCTTTTCCGGTGAGCCGATTTACAAGCGTATCGCGCTGTGCCTGATCGGTCAGATCGTCAAGATAAACCAGCGCATTGGTGGAAAACTGCGCCACATTTTTATTCCAGTTTATACTGCCGATATCTGTTACTGAAAAACCAATGGAAGTAAATTCGTTCAACTTTGCATTGATGCCAAAATCGAAACCGATTCCGCTGCCCGCAGGCGCAGGAAAAGGAGAGAACGAGCCGCCATTATTTTTGGCGGCTTTATCAAAATTGTAACGCACTTTGAAATCAGGCGAGAATGCAGCGTGCGCCAAAAATTCTCCTTTGCCTGTAATTACGTTTGCCTCGCCGGTTTTAAGTTCTGTGTTTATCCGGTCTAATCCAACATAGATAAATCCTTGAACCATATTGACCGAAAATCCGATAGAAAAATTTTTAAAAAGAGCCGGAACAAGATTTAAATTGCGCGCATACGAGAAAGAATATTTGCGCAGCCACCACATTTTAAGTTTTGCATCGCTAAAGTTATATACTTTGTTAGGAAGATTTCCTTCGAGCCCAAGATCGATAATTCCTTTGGGAAATGTCATATTGCCCGAAAAATTATCGGACACAGAAAACGCAAGCGTTCCAAATAACTCTGCCGGCTTTATTGAAAGCGCAAACCACAGAATTTGGAGATCGCTTAAAACCGAGCCGCCATCGGCAAATAAATCTTTCAATCTATTCTTATCGTTCTCAGTCAATAACCGCCCAACAGTTTTTCCATCTTCATCTTTATTCTTTTGTCCGAAGAAATAATTGTATTCATCAATCGAAATAAAGTTTGACCCTACAGCAGCCCCGATATTTAGCAGCGGGAAAGGGAGAACCACTTCGACATTTTTTGATTGATCATAAATCAAATTTGCGGGGTTCCTGCCAAGCGCATAAATACCGAATGATGAAGTTGTAAAAGTTTTTGCCATTCCCATTGAACGAGCGTCAGTAATTCCAACTGAGCCGCTTGACTGAGCCGCGGAAAAACTAAGTGTTACAAAAAATAAAACCGCAAATAAAAATCTTTTACGTCTCATCGCTCAATTTCTCCTTATGGTTTAACGCGGTAATTTAAGGAACCAAACGCGTGGATCTTTAAATCGTCGTTCGTTCTGAATCGAACCGGCAGGTTGTTTGCCCGCGTTGTATTTAATTTCAAAACTATTTTCATGTACTTAGCTTTAGAAATTTTATCCGCATCTGCTTTGAGTGTTTTTACCTTAATTGTCTGCTCGTTCTTCGAGACCACGTTCCCATTATTATCTGTTGAAGCGCCGTTGATGGTTATAACAGTGTCTTGATCGGAATACTTCGGCGGGAAATAAGTTAAGAATCTATTTAGCTCATCATAAAGTTTCCCGGTAAAAGAGATCTGCGCCGGAACTCCGTTCGTTATTTTTACTCCCGCTTCGATATAGTTAAAATTTTTGAATTGATCCCGCTCATCTTTCGACAGTTCAATATCAACAGAATCTTTTAGCAGAGCATTCGCAATTCCGAAATCGAAAGGAAGTTCTATAACGCTTCTTCCGGAAATATTATCTGTGTTTTTTACGCTCACTGTTTTATAATTTGGATTTAGCGCGCCGCCCGCATAAAAAATAAGCGAATCTGGAAAGCTTGAAAACTTTTTGAAGAATGCGCTCAAACTATCCGTGTTGAATGTTAAGATCGAATCAGACGGAGTAAACAAAGTTGTGTTAAGCGTTTTTGAATTTAGATTCAGAACTGCTTTTTGTCCAGCGTTGTTTTTCGCTTCAAGCCGCCCGCTAATCCCAAATTCAATTTGCGCGCTCGTGCGTAAACGAAGTTGAAGAATAGGATTTTTAAGATTGATCTGCTGAAACTGCAGCTTGTTCTGAATATCTTTCACATCAAGCGCTATCGATGAACGCTCTGTATCAAGCGGTTGCGGTTTAAGCTGCCCGGTAAATTCTTTTATGTAGAGTTGACTGAATTCGACAGTTCCGCTAAAACCGTCTGTGCTTTTTATAGTGCGGTAATCGTTCGCCAATTTTGTTTGTATGGAAATTTTATAAGAAACGGAATTAGTCGGCAGCCCGTTCAAACTAACAAATGAATAATCTTTCAGCGAAAGATTATCGAAAACATTTATGGTTTGTTTTCTCCCAATAGAACGTGTTTCATTGAATGTTGCGCCCTGAGGCGTTTTAAGATTGTAGATTGTAAATGTTGCGGCTGCGTCAATATCTAGATTGTTAGAAATTTTTAGATTAAGTGTCCCGCGTTCAATTTTTATGTTTTGAAATTTATTCGGCTGCGCTGTGCTCTCATCAATAGTAATTGTGTTTTCAATAATAACTGGATCTTGAGCCGGTATTTTTGCGGTAGCTTCTGTAACATTAAGATCGTTGAACTTGGCTTTAACGGTGAACGAATGGCTCGGAACAGTAATTGGGCTTCCGCCGCTTCCGTTTGTGGAAACCGTGCAGTCTAATGTAAGTTGATTTTTAACAAAGATTCCCGTTGCAACCGGTATTGCTTTAACTATCCGTGTTTCTTTTGGAGGAATAGCGATACTGCCGTTGTATTGGGCAACAGTTTCTCCGCTCAATGTGTTTTTCAAAACAAGATTTTTAATTGTTAATGATACAGGCGAAGGGAAATGATTTGTGATAGATAAATCAATTGCTCCGGATTCAAACTTCACCTGCAAAAATTCATCAATGAGATCCAGATTTGCAGAAACAGGTTTATCATTCTGCGGAGGAACAACAACCTGCATTCCGGGGCTAATGCCCGGACCAATCCAACCAAAACCGATATCGGCGCTGACAGAATCCGAGCCGATAGTGATTGTTCCTATTGTCTCCGAAACGGTTTTGCTGAAACCATCGACTTTTAATTTCTCCTCGATCTTTATTTCATTAATATTATTGGTTTCGCTGTAGTAAAGTAAGTTCTTATTTGCTCCTTCTTGATAATAATTGAGAACCGATCTGTTCTTATCGACAACTTCTAATAGCGTATAATTTTTCTTGACAATAGGAAGATTAAGAGATAGATCCCACGCCGGCATAGTGGGCTCTTCTATTTCGCAGCTTATGAATAAGAATTGTGTAAAAGCTGCAATTGCTGCTAGAATTTTCTTAAAACTCATACTCATACCTGTTTCTATTGACCTTGATTTATTTCTGATAAAACTTATCGTTTATTTCTCTTCAAAACAATAGTTGAACAGTTTAGTTGAAAAATGTTGTAAATTTATTTTACTTTGATTATAGTTCGTTAGTATTTTATTTACGCGCATTACTAAAAGCAGATTAGTATGAAACCAAAACTACTGATCTTAGAAGATGACGAGCTTACATTAAAAATGTACGAGAATTGTCTATCCCGTAAATTTGATGTAAAGTATTGCAAAAATTCCTCTGAATTCTATAAAGAAATACATGAGAATACTTTTGATGTTTTTTTATTGGACATAGCAATAAAAGAAATGACGGATGGACTTTTACTAACTCAGGAATTGAGAGCGATGCAGCAATATAAAAACGCCGCCATTATAGTATTTACCGCGCATGTAATGAAAAAGGACGAGGAAGCTTCTTACAAAGCGGGAGTAACAAAATTTTTAAGGAAACCTCTCGAAACAAAAATTTTAGTTAAAGAAATATATGATTCACTAGGGATTAAGGAAGATTTGGCTTAATGAGGTTTTGTCTTTTTCCTATTTCCTGAACCAATGAACCGCATAGAAAAAATATTTTTGCCGAAGTCATGGCTATGCAATGCTAACTCATCTTAAGTGGAATGAGCATTCCGCTGCTGCGCGGGCGACTATTCAATCCAAATAAATCTTTCTTCTATTTTCCGCCGTTCAAGAAATGTAAAACAATTGTAAAAACATCTTTTATAGTCCATTTCAACTAAGCGGCTATAATATTTTTTTGTAAGTTGCTATCAAAATAGAAAGCTCGTTTTGCCTCTTTATTTATCATTCAGAAGGTTATTTACTCATTTAAAAAAAGCGCGTTATTTTTTTTGCGCAAAGCTTTTCTATAAAAATCTAACCTTATCATTTATAAGATTTGGAAAAAGTAATGATAAAATCACAAGGACATACATTTCACATACCTGTTTTGGGTGTAGGTTTTTCCGTTGATGCGCCGGTAAAAGTAGCTAAGTACGGAATTTCATCTGTGATCTCTTTGGTTGATGATGGAATAATGGAGCAGCTGCGCAAACACTATCTCGGTCGTCTTGGAAAAATATACATTCCCATCAATGATAAAGAACCCGATTCAAGGTCCAGAAGAATTACCGCATACTTGAACATGATCGATCAAATAGTAAAAGAAGAATTCGATGAATTAAAAAAATCTCCGTTTGAATCCGGCAGCGAGATAAGCAATTATTTTGAAATGCTTCCGCAGTTTTCAAAATTAAAAATGAAATACAACCAGATGCTTGCTTCGCGCGATGAAAACTTTGTAAAGCAGCTTCAATCATGGCTTCGCAGCAACATAGAACCCGGTTCCGTTAATGTTAATATTATGACCAAAGTTGATAAGGCAAATTACGATTCTAACGGCGCACAGCTTCCTACTGAATTTAATGACGCACATTCTGCATTGCGGGGATACGCTCTTAGCGATTTAGAAAGCTCAATAATTTTTTCTGCCGGGATGAACCCTAAATTATACGGTTATATTGAATCCTTTATGGATTTTTTCCCTGATAAGTCCGGCAAGTTTAAAAAGAAAATAGTGATTAAAGTAAGCGATTTTCGCTCGGCTCTAATTCAAGGAAAATTTTTGGCAAAGAAAGGATTGTGGGTTTCAGAGTTTAGGATTGAATCCGGTTTGAACTGCGGAGGACACGCTTTTGCAACCGATGGTCTTCTTCTAGGCCCGATAATGGAAGAGTTCAAGAATAGAAAAGAGGAATTGTTGAACTCTTTGAAAGAAATATTTTTTCCCGCTCTTCAGAAAAAAGGGATTATAATTGATTCGGATAATTTTAATATAGATATAACCGTGCAGGGCGGAGTAGGAACTGTTACCGAGCATGAATTTTTAATTAAACGCTACGGAGTTAAATCGGTTGGATGGGGAAGTCCATTCTTATTAGTCCCCGAAGTTATGAATGTTGATGATTATACTTTAAAAACACTTTGCGAAGCAGAAGAAGACGATTTTTACTTGAGTTATGTTTCTCCTTTGGGAGTTCCTTTTAACAACTTGCGCAATAACAGCAAAGACTTGGAAAAAAAAGAAAGAATCGAAAATGGTAAACCTGGAAGCGCATGTATAATAAAATATCTACAGTCAAATAGAGAATTTACAGATAAGCCATTGTGCACGGCTTCAATTTCTTACATAAATAAAAAAGTTGCCGAATTGAAAAATAGATACTCCGATTCCGATGAATTTCAAAAAGAATATGATAAAGTTGTTGATAAAGTCTGCCTATGCGAAGGATTAACTATTCCCGCTTTGATTGTTAATGAAATTGAAGTTACAAAACAGAGCAAAGCCGTTTCTGTTTGTCCTGGGCCGAACCTTGCGTATTTTTCAAAAGTTGCGACGCTGAAGGAAATGGTTGATCATATTTACGGAAGAATAAACTTAATATCACACCCGAACCGCCCAAATATGTTTGTGAAAGAACTGAGTCTTTATATTGATTACCTCAAAAATAAAATTGAGGAAAGCAGTAATTCAGTTTCTGCGCAGCAAGAAGAATATTTTGAAACCTTCCTTTCTAATTTATTAGATGGAATAAGTTATTATAAAAATCTTATTCAAGAATTAACGGAAGAAACGGAACACACGCGAGAAAAAATAAGAGAAGATATGGAGGCATTAGAGCAAAAGCTTCTCAACTTATTTATTACTGTTGTAGAGTAACAAGTAAAGCTATATGTAAATTTTCAAAAGCATTGCTCTGTATACACCCTTGGCACGCGTGTGTTGATGTTGGTTAAAATTTCGTAAGGAATAGTTCCTGCCCAATCGGCAAGTTCTTCAACGGTAATTTTATTACCGCCGTCACTCCCAAATAAAATTACTTCATCTCCATTGTATGCGCTGTCGTTTTCAATATTCACAACAATTTGATCCATAGAAATTCTTCCAATTACAGGATAACGTTTTCCGCGAATCAATACTTCGGCTTTGTTAGACATGCTTCTAAAATATCCATCGCCATAACCAACAGGCACAGTAACCGCTCGAACGTCGTGGTCCGATTTCCACGACAATCCATAACCAACAGGATGATCTGCTTTGATCACCTTGAAATAAACTACAAGAGATTTCCAAGTTGAAGCAGGAGTTACATTGATTGATCGCCGCGATTCAGAGGAGGGATAAACACCGTATAACAAAATACCGGGACGAACCATATCGAGATTTGCTACAGGCATTTGAAGTATAGACCCCGATTTTGAAATATGCCGAACAGGCATTTTAAGAGAATGCTTTTCGAAAAATTTTAATGCTTCTTGAAATCGTTCTAACTGAAGAAATGAAAATGTTAGATCGGTATCATCTGAATTTGCAAAGTGAGAATAAACCCCCTCGATCTCGATATTAGAACATTTAAGAGAAGCTTCAAGAAATTTTTCTGCATTATAATAATGAACGCCGATGCGTTCCATTCCGGTATCAATCTTTAAATGAACTTTTGCCTTCACTTTCATTTGTGCGGCAATTTCATCGATCTGATTCAATTTCTCAATTGATGAAGCGGTTATAGTTAAATCATGTTTAAAAAATAGAGGAATTTGATTTCCCCATATCCCCCCAAGAACAAGTATTGGAGTTTTGATTCCTTCCTCGCGTAAAAGTATTCCTTCTTCTAGCACAGCAACGCCAATACAGTCTGCGCACAATTTTTCCATTAGCTGCGCTATGCGCACAATTCCGTGCCCATAAGCATTTGCTTTAAGAACAGGCATCATCTTTGCCGGCGCCACATGACGTTTAATATTGTTGTAGTTTGCAGCAAGAGTTTTCAGATCAATTTCAAGACGTGTTGGACGAACAACTTCCTCAACGCTAATAACAGGATGGCTGACGGATTCATTCATTGTGCTCTAATTATTTTTTATACAAAGATAGACTGATTATATAAATGATGCTTGATGTTATAAACATTTTAGTTGTAGATACTAAAAACCCCGATGAATCTGGGCAAGTTATCCCGCCCCTAGTTAGTGTTTATTTTAGCAGGAATTTAGGATGATAACAAAAATAGAAAGAACCTTTTAACGAATGTCTTCATCTTCTTCAGAAGTGTCTTCATCTTCAAAAGAATCTTCTTCTATATTTATATCTTCATCTTCAATTACTGTTGGCTCAGATTGGTCATCAAAATCTTCTTCGCTTGATTGTTTTGTGGGCTTATCTTCTACAGTGAAAAGATTGTCGCTCTGCGCATAGTAATTTCCCTCAGAATAGTTATCATCCATTCTGTCCATAACCTGCCCCAGAATTTCGTTAGTCAGGTCATCTTTCATTTCGTCTGAGTCAACCTTTTTGTCTGCTTCAATTTTTTCCCAGCTAGGGTCTGTACTTTTCCACATCTCAGTTAACTCTTTTTTATCAAGCTTACTCAAATTTTTTTTTATCTCATTCTCTATCACTTTTAAATCTTTTTGTTCCCAAGTGCTTTCGAAATAGAGTTGAGATTTCATATAATCCCAAAAAGATGCCTCCTTTTTTTCCGGTGAGGGCTGCAGTTTTAATGTAGAAATTACATCGTTAATTATTTTTTTGATTGAAACCGACAATGTTACACCTTTCAAATTTTTCCATCGATAAATTAGTAAATAAATTAAAAAATCTATACACAGAAATTTTTATTCATTTGTTGCAATTGCCTCTAGTGTTCGATAAAATTTTTAATGAATGGCATAGGAAAGATTTTCTTTTTATTTTGAATAGAGAATATAATTGTTTCCGCCTGCCGCCTAAATATAAAGTTTTGCACAAAGCTGCAATCTAAAAAATGCCCCTGTAGTTCAACGGATAGAACGTGAGCCTCCGGAGCTCGAGATGTGGGTTCGATTCCCGCCGGGGGTGCTGTTAAATCGGTCTCTATCAAGTTCAATCTCTTTTTACTTGAGGCAACAACTTTCCGCTAATAAAATCAAATTGATAGAGCAAAGTAACCTCTAAAATCTAAGTCCGTTCTATCATAGAGTAAATTGGAAAAAAAATTTAAAAACTATTCATACAAAATCTTTAAATATTTTTTCCCGACTCTAAAGGCGGCAACGCCACTTCAGCCGGAACAGAAGATGGCACAGGACCCAAAGGCATGATTAAGAGAGCCGGCAGAAAGTAATTGTTTCGCAATTGCGGAATAAATGTAGAGGACGCTAATTAGCGCCCTCTTTTTTTTGCAATATTAAATTCTTATAAAATGCGGCATCTCAAATGGTATCTCAATCGATAATTCAACTAATCCTTTCATCTTCCCATCTTCATACCATGGCGACTGATAGATTAATTTTTTAATTCCGTTCTTTTCGATTGTGTAAACATTTATTAATTGCTTTTGCATTATTTCTCTAATCTTTTCGCTCGATGCATTAGAGTGGCAATCGAATAAACTTCTGTCCATCAATTTAAAACCGCCATCGTCAGCAAAAATTTCGGCGGACTTGTTATTCATGAAAACAATTTTACCTTCAGTGTCGCAGACTGTTATTGCGGCGGTTAATTCTTTTTCCCAATCCATATTATTTTGTTTTTATTAGAAGAATAATTCTAAACTGAAAGAAGCATTTCTTATTGGTGCTATGTTGCCTATAAACTCAATGTAGTTGTAGTTAAAAATATTTTTTATGTTCAAATAGATTTTTGCAGGCAAGCTGGTAACTAAAAAATTATAGCCAACCATTACATCGGCAACATAAACCTGAACTCTTTTATCTCCGTCCGGTATCAAAACAAGCGGCGGTTGTGTTAATGCAAAATCTATTTCTTCAACTTTGCTCCAATACCTAAAATCAATTCCAAAATCAAACGGCGCCGGCGAATAACGAACTTGAGCATATAAAATATTTCTTGGCCGATATTTCATTGCTTTATTATGTTCGATATCGCGAGACCACATGTAATTGTATCCGGCTGAAAGTTGTAATTCGGCTGGAATTATAGACCAATCTGTTATCAATTCCACTCCCTGAATGCGTGCGCGGCTCAAATTTATAAATTGTATATCTCCTTCTTTTGTAAGATTCGGTTCGATGAAATTATCATAATCGGTTTGATAAAAAGCGAGATCGAAAAAGAGATTTTGAGAATAAAAATAATTGGCGCCCGCTTCAAAAGAAATGCTCTTTTCCGAGGTCAAGTTCGGGTTCTCCTTGACGCTAATACCGCCGCCAACTGCCGCAGATGTAAAAACTTCTGCCGGAGTTGGCGCTCTGAAGCCCGTTCCTATTGACGAACGGAGAATAAAATCTTTTGTGAGTTTGAAATTCAAACCTGCGCGTGGTGTAAATGCACCCTTCCCCGGAATTGTATCAAGTTTGATGAAATCATATCTCAAACCTATTGTTGCAATCAATTCGGGTGTTATCTTCAATTCTGTTTGAGCGTATGCGCCTGCGTTAGAGAAAAATGGATTCTTAAAAATGTTCGATTTTACTTTTGCATATGATGCTTCTACACCGCTAGTTAGCAAAAAGGAATTGGAAAATTTGTAATTAGTAAAAGCTTCGCCACGAATAAGAGTTGCTGTTGATGCGGTGTACTCTTTACCATATCCCTCAAACTTTGTGCGGTAAAGACTGGTTTTGAGTTCTGCCGAAAAAGAGCTGTTGAAATGATGATGATAGATTAAGCCACTTAAAAATCTATTTGATTTAACAATGTTGCCCAATGAAGATGTATCAATTAAAGCGTTTTCCCGCAAATCAGACCAATAAAGAAAGTTGCCTCTATTTTGATTTAGGAAATTGAAAAAGAATGTCAAATAGTTGTTTTGCGAAAAACTGTAATTAAGCTTTGCATATGTTATATAGCGTTTGAAATAATCGTTTTTACGGTAGCCGTTGTTATCAAATTTTTTAAGAGAAATTGTGTAACCAAGATTTTCGTAAGAGTTAGAGTGTGTAAGTTCAACGCCATAAAATTCTCTGAATGACTTACTCCAATTCCACAATTTATAAGCAGGGTTGTCGTATCCTCCAATATAAGTTCTAAAGTTAGTTATCGGGTTTTTGACTACAGACTTAGTAATTATGTTTATCACTCCGCCAATAGCAGTAGAGCCATAAAGCGAGCTTGCCGGACCTTTAATTACTTCCACTCTTTCGATATCTGCAATCGGAATCATCTCCCAAACAATGTCTCCTGTATCGCCGGAATAGATCGGAATTCCGTTTATAGCAACAAGAACTCGCGCACCTGCTCCGCGGCTGTATCCGCTTGAACCGCGTATGCTTGGTTGTTCAAGCGTCATTTGTACACCGGGCACATGGCGAAGCATCTCATCAAACGTCTGATAATTTTTACGAGTGATAACATCCGGTTGAATTACTACAGTGCTGACTGTGAGATCCTGAATTTTCTGTTCATACTTTCCGGCGCTCACTATTATCTGTTCGGTCTCAATAACCGTTTCTCTCAAAACAATAGTAAGCGAAGCGGGTTTTTCGCTTATAGTAACAGAAACGGTTTTCTTTTCGTAACCAATAGAAGAAATTTGTAAAGTGTATTTACCGTAAGGGAGATTATATATTTCAAAAAATCCGGTTTCATTTGCAGCGGCGCCAAAATTAGTCCCGAGAACAATTACATTTGCCCCAATAATTGGCTGCGCTTTATCGCTTATAACTTTTCCTTTTATTTGTCCCCCTTGCGCAAACAAATTTGCAGAGGAAAAAATGATCAGAATGAAAAATATTTTTTTCATAATCATATTTTTATTGTTTAAGAAAATTAGTTAGCGCCGGGCGGCTGTGGCGGCGGATTTCTGAAATTAACAATAATATCCACGCCTTCCGTTATTTTTCCCGGTTCGAGCAATAATTTTTTTATTCTATTTTGATCGCCCCCTTCGCAGTAAACACCAACAACAAACCAATCTTTCCGTTCAAATGTTATTAGCGGAGTGTAAGACTGGGCTACAACAAGATAAGAATAACTTCCGGGCACCAGTTTGAAAATTGCACTGTAAGGACTTTCAATTGACTTGTAAAAATATTCCTTGCTGTTGTAAGGAATGGAATCGGACACAAAACTTAAGTTTGGAATGAAAAAATCGTCTGCGGTTTTTATTTCATTTTTAAAAACAACAAGATGAGTTCGTTTAACGCCAATAGGCCAGCTGCCATTAAATGTAACTTTGCCGCTAAATCCTGCAGCTCCCAGCGGTTCTGTCGCTGGTTCTATTCCTCCATCACAAGAGATAAAAAGCAGTGAAATAAAAATCGGAAGAAAAAATAAAAAGTTTTTTAGTGTCATTAAAATCAACCCTCTGCATAAGCTGTTAAAATATAAGAGAAGAAAAAGAACTTTTCATTAAATAATTACATTACAAAAAAAATAAATCGAGTAAATTTTAAGTAAATGAATTATTCCTGCGTACGCTGGCATTCAGTATCTGGATTCCGGCATTCGCCGGAATGACGCTTCTAGCGGCGAGGCATTAAACCCATAAGTGAATAAAAATTACACTACAAATAATTTGGCGCTGCTAATACATAAAATCCGAGCAGGTTAAAACTTATCCCTTTTATACTTTTGACTATGCATACAAAACCGTATTCAATCTTTTTAAAATCTTTTCGATAATATTATAAAAATTAGATTGAAATATGCGACCTGTTAATAATGCAAAATATTTTCAAAACGTGCTTACAACAAACCTTAAAGGAAAAAAAATAGAAAAAATCACGCCGCCTCAAGATTCGATAAAAATTTCCAATACATCAAAAGCATTTGCAAAACTTGATAAATTTTTAAACCTCGGCAGACCAGACAGACTTGATATTGATGATTTAAACGAAGCCGAAAAGAAAGAATTCTTAAAGATGTTATCTTATTTGCTTAAGCGCGGTATTATTGGCTATGAAGTTCTAGAAGTGAACGGAAAACCAGAAAAGCACTACATTGTTAATCAAATTGGAAACGAACGGATTTACGGAGCTAAACTTTTTAAGAAGAAAGGTTACTACAAAGATTAGATAACAAGATTTACAAGTATTCCCGGCTGCTTTTTGAGCCCAAGACGATAAGTGTTGTTAATTCTTTCCTGCCAAAGGGCTACAGAATTTTTTAATCTATTTTTATCCGCGTTGGTTTTTCGATCTGTTATCACTATATAATATCCCTCGCCGGCAAAAGAGTTTCTTACTTTTTCGTAATCATCAGTTTCAGTTAATTCAATGATATTTTCCGAATCTTTTTCGTAATCAAACTTTTTAATTTTATTAGTTTCGTTATATGCTTTGATAGTTCCGAGAAGTTTGGCGGCTGGCGTATTTTGCTGCAGGCGTAAATTATAGTCTTCAATTGATCGATTCTCATCAAGCTTTTCCGAAACCACCGTTTCTCTTTGAGCTTTGGCAGTAGATTTTAGAAAAGTCTTTTCATCCAGTTCTAATTTTATATTATTGTTCTTGCGGATGCTATTTGCATTAGAGTTCAGATATTCTAGATAGGCAGGATTGGTATTTATTGAGTTTGCAAACATACTTTCCTGTGATTGCTAACTAATTATAGTTTTAATCTCTGTATAATTCAAATAAATTTTAGAACATCTGCCGAGCCGCAAAAGTTCCGCAACCTTTTGGGTATTTATATTACATACAATACATTGGCGCTTTTCTATGTTTTCCTATTTATCTTCTCTGCATCTAAGTGAATTAGCCCATTAGAACATCGAAATTGATTATCGAAAAGCGCTCATCTCTCTTTTTTTCACCGGTATTCTTTTCTATTTTTGTCCCCAACAAAAAATGACTGGATATAATTGAACTCAAAAACAAAAATCTTTTTCATAAATATTATTTTAATAATTGCAGTTGCAAATTTTGCTGCAATTACAGCTCAAAATAAAACAGCGCAAGCCGTGCGCGTACAGACCGCTCCTAAACTTGATGGATTCTTGAATGATGATGTATGGAGCAAAGCGATTCTCATCAACGATTTTACACAGCGCGAACCAACAAGCGGCGTAAAACCATCTTTTCAAACAGATGTTAGAATTATCTACGATGACGAAAACCTCTACATAGGCGTTATGTGCTACGATAACGAACCCGAAAAGCTAATTGCCCGCGAATTAAAATGGGATGGTAGAATTAGCGCCGATGACAACATAAAAATTTTATTCGATACATTTAACGATAACCGTTCTGCATATTGGTTTGGAATAAATTCGCTCGGCGCTCAAAATGATGCGCTTCTTACCGGGTTTGAATTTAGAGATTTTAATCAGGATTGGGATGCGGTTTGGGAAGTGGAAACACAAATATTAGATAACGGATGGAGCGCTGAACTAAGATTTCCTTTTTCGTCCTTTAAATTCTACGATAAAGAAGAGCAGGTTTGGGGATTCAATATTCAGAGAGATATTAGGCGCTTGAATGAAGAAACGCTTTGGACTTCGTATGGGCAGAATCAGGGATTATTAAAAATTGCAGAAGCGGGTGATCTTGTTGGTTTGAAAAATATTAAACGGGGCAGTCCGGTTTATCTGATGCCATACTTTATAGCCGGGGCACATTTAAAAAACGGCGATAAAACTTATGTGCACGAGCCCGGACTTGATATAAAATATGGAATAGGCGAAACGCTTTCGCTAGATGTTACTATCAATACAGATTTTGCACAAGTTGAGGCAGATAGAGCAAGAATTAATCTTACCCGGTTTCCACTTTTCTTTCCGGAAAAAAGAGATTTCTTTTTAGAGGGGATGAAAACTTTTGATTTTCCCCTCGGCTTTCGCAATCAACTTTTTTACAGCAGAAGAATTGGAATTAGCGGCGGTAAAGAAATTCCTATTATTGCAGGCGCAAAATTAGTTGGCAGAGTCGGCAATTTTGAAGTTGGAGCAATAAATATGCAGGCGGCAGAAACAGCCGAAGTTCAGACCACAAATTTTAGCACTACGCGCGTTAAATATGATCTGTTCAATCAATCATATATCGGCTTTCTTTTAACAAATAAAATGCACGCAGACGGTTACAACAGAGCTTTTGGAGGCGACTTAAATTTTTCATTCAATAATTTTCTTAGTGATAAAAATTTAGTAATTCGAGCGAGCGTAGCAAAATCGGACCAGAAGAATAATGCAAAAAATTCTTGGGGCGGAAATTTCTTTATTGATTATCCGAACGATCTAATAGATATGTTTGCCGGATATAGATTTCTTCAATCGAATTTTAATCCAGAAATGGGTTTTCTTTCACGTAAGGGCGTTCAAGAAATTACTTATCGCTTTCAACTTTCCCCCAGAGTTAATTGGGACGGAATTAGAAAATTAAATTTTGATATTATGGAAACCAATATGGTTTATGATAAAAATGGAATTCTTCAAACAGCGTCTTGGGGTATTTCTCCATTTGGAATTAGCACTGATGCCGGTGATAACATTAGTTTTCAGATTAACAGATCTTTCGATAGACTGATATCGGAATTCAACATTTTCGAAAACCAAACAATTAAAATGGGCACTTATTGGTTTACAAGTTTTCAAGTAGAAGCAAGAACTTCCCAAAGCAGAGATATTGCAATCGGATTAAATCTTTCCACCGGTAATTTTTATAACGGAACTAAAACATCATTCTCCACTAATTATTCGTTAACTGTTGGGCAGCACTTTACCTTTTTGGGCGATTATTCTTATAACAGCATATCAATTGAAAAGAACAATTTTACCACAAGCGAAATTGGCGGCAGAATCAGTTATGATTTTTCAACGCGTCTTGCCTCATCTGTATTTGCTCAGTGGAATAACGAAGCGGACCAAGTTAATATGAACTATCGCTTAAATTGGAAACCAAAAATTGGAAGCGATTTTTATCTTGTTATTAATCAGGTTCTTTCAACAGAAAACAAAATCAAATCGAAAGATTTTGCAGTACTCGCAAAAGCTGTTTGGATGATAATCATTTAGCGTAGAATGTAGAACGCAGAGCAAATAATTATTTGCATAAAGATTCATCGCTCTGCGTTCTATGCTCAATAAATTGTAAAGGAAGATAATTTTGAATGAACTAATTCAAAACGGAATTTCAAATCTTAACACGCCTGGCATTTTATTTTTTGTTCTGGGGTTTGTGGCTGCTGTTATAAGATCCGAAATAAAAGTGCCCGATTCAATCGTAAAAATTCTCTCGATCTTTTTGATGATGGCTATCGGCTTTAAAGGCGGATTTGAAATTTCAAAAAATGGCTTTGAAGGAAATTTAATCTACTCGATCATTATATCGTTCTTGATTGGCGTAATAACTCCAACAATAGTTTTTTTTACTCTAATAAAATTATTAAAGGGTGATGTGATAAACTCCGGCGCAATTGCGGCTCATTACGGTTCGGTTAGCGTAGTTACTTTTATTACCGCTATTACTTTTTTAGATAGAAGCGGAATAAAATACGACGGCTTTATGGTTGGAATGATGGCTTTAATGGAATCCCCCGCAATTTTTGTTTCGTTATTACTCGTTAATCTCTTTAAAAAAACTTACAGCAGTGAAACAAGTTTTTTTGATATTGGTAAAGAAGCTCTTTTTAACGGAAGCATTGTTCTTCTATTCGGAAGTTTATTGATAGGATTTATCACAGGAACTAAAGGATATGAATTAACTTCTCCTTTTTTTGTTCATCCTTTTCAAGGCGTGCTCACATTATTTCTTCTTGAAATGGGAATGATAGCGGGGAAACGAATAGAAGAGTTTACTAAAGTGGGGTTAAAGCTCGGTCTATTTGCCTTATTGTTTCCTATTGTAAACGGAATTATCGGCTCTTCGATTGCTGTTATGTTCGGGATTGGCTTAGGCAGTGCAACTTTGTTCGGAGTTCTTGCCGCAAGTTCTTCTTACATCGCCGCACCCGCAGCCGTCCGTCTTGCTCTTCCTGAAGCTAATCCATCTTACTATATAACTATGTCTCTGGCAATCACTTTCCCTTTTAATATTATTTTGGGAATTCCGCTCTACTATTCCTTAACAAGTATGTTGCAAAATATTATTGGTGCGTTATGAAAAAATTAGAAATTATTATTGAATCTGTTGAATTATCTAAAGTGATAAAAGCTATAGAAAAAGTTGGAGTGCGAGGATACTCTTTGATTAAAGATATATCCGGAATGGGAAAACACGGCAAAAGCGTTTCAACATCTTTGGTTGACGTTAATGAATATAATATGCTTGTAATTGTTGACGACGAAGTAAAGATAAATCAGGTAATAGAAAAAGTTAAACCGATCATTAAGATTTACTCCGGTATAATGTTTTTATCCGATGCAGAAATTATTTCTTGTTGATAGAGATTTGATATAATAAGAATTTATTTACCCGCCCATAACTTTCTGCATGAAAGCGTTTAGTTTATAACTATTGTTCTTACTCTTGTTCGTGATCTTGCTCTATTAAAAAGCAAGCATGATTAAGTATAAGACCATAAACAAGAAATACTTAAGCAATTACTTTTACGGAGGAAGAATTTTTTCATTAAATATTTCTCAATTCTTTTTTAACTTTCGCTAAATATTTTCGCGACTTGATGTGAAAAATTTTCTTCTTCTCATTGCAATTGGCTGCGGCATTCTTATGCCGTATGGACACGAATATACTTACCTCATTCGATACCTCTTAATGATAATGCTCTTTTTTTTATTTCTTGAAATAAAAGTTGAGAAAGAGATAATTCAAAAAATCCATTTTGCAATTCTTGCCGTAATTATTATTACTTCAAATCTGTTTTATATTTTATTAAACCCGATAAATACCGCGTTAGCGCAAACTGTATTTATAACAGCTATTGCGCCTACGGCAATTGCTGCCCCTGTTATTATCAGCTTAAAAAAGGGGGAGGTTGAATTTGTTACTTTTTCTCTTTTGTTGAACAATGTTGTTGTAGCGTTTTTAATTCCATTTCTTCTGCCTCATATAATCAGCAGCACGCACAATATTTCTGTAAGTGAAGTTTTGATGCCGGTAATTATAACTATTTTTGTCCCGCTTGTTTTAGCACAAGCGACTAAATATTTTTTGCCGCGTGTTTGGAGCAGTATGATCGGCTGGAAGGATTTTTCTTATTACATATTAGTGTTGAACATTTATCTTGCAGTGTCCGACGCATCTAACTATATAAGAACGGAGCTTCCATCAAATATCGAAATAGTTTTTATAATTGGCGCAGCATCTGCATTCTTATGTTTTTTCTTCTTTTTTATTGGCGGTATTATAGGAGGCAGTAAATTTAAGGAGGAAGCAAAGCAATCGCTTGGACAAAAGAACAATGCTTTTACAATTTGGATTTCGTTAACTTTTATGAGTCCTATTTCATCGCTGGGACCAATATTCTATGTTCTTTTTCAAAATCTTTATATTTCTTTTGAACTATACATGATAAAACGAAAAGAACTCATATTATAAAAACAGATATTTCTAATAAACATCGAGAATAAAATGAATTTTTTTTCAAACCGCACAAGAGTAATATTAGTTGCACTTCAATTGCTGTTTTTTTCTGCGCTCGTTTATTCGCAGACAATTCAATTAAAAATCATACAAACAACAGATGAGCACGGCGCAATTTTTCCTTACAGTTTTGTTGAAAAGAAAGAGACCGCAAATTCGCTTGCCCAGTTTATGAGTTATATAAAAGAAGAACGTGCCAACACAAATCAAGAAATAATATTGTTAAGCGGCGGCGATTTTTTGCAAGGAACGCCAGCCGTTTATTATTATAATTTTGAAAAAACCGATGTGCCGCACATTAAATCCGAAATCATGAATTATATCGGTTACGATGCCGCAGCAGTTGGCAATCATGATATTGAAACTGGGCACGCTGTATACGACAAATTCAACAAAGAGCTTAAATTTCCATGGCTTGCTGCAAATGCCGTTAAAACTTCCGACGGCAATCCTTACTTCAAACCGTACACAATTATTGAAAGAAAAGAAATTAGAGTAGCAATTCTTGGAATGATCACTCCTAACATTCCTAACTGGTTGCCGCGTAATATTTGGGAAGGAATGGAATTCAATGATATGGTTGAATCTGCACGGAAGTGGGTAACAATCATAAAAGAAAAAGAGATGCCGGATTTAATAGTTGGTCTCTTTCATTCGGGCGTTGATTACACTTATGGAAATCAAAATGCGGATACGTATAAAAATGAAAACGCGGTAAAGTTAGTAGCTCAACGAGTTCCCGGCTTTGATATTATTTTTTGCGGGCATGATCATAGAGGGTGGAATATTACCGTTTCAAATTCTGAGTGGAAAGAAGTTAACATTCTTGGCGCAACAAGTTCTGCAAGAGACGCCGCAGTTGCCAACATAACTTTCGATTTCGATAACGCACAAAAAAAATGGCGCTCTAAAATCACAGGCGATATTGTCGAAATGAAAAATTACAAACCAGATCAAGATTTCATGAACAAATTCAATGGCGCGTTAAACAATGTAAAAAAATATGTCGGCAGAAAGGTTGGATATTTTACCGAATCGGTTTCTGCGCGCGAATCTATTTTCGGCAGCTCCGCTTTTGTTGATCTTATCAATAAAGTTCAACTTGAATTGACAGGCGCAGATATTTCTTTTACCGCACCGCTTTCTTTTAACGCCAATATTGAAAAGGGAGATATTTTTGTAAGCGACTTGTTCGAATTATACCGCTATGAAAATCTTCTTTACACAATGGAATTAAGCGGATTAGAAATAAAAAATTACTTGGAATACACTTCTGATATTTGGTTCAATCAAATGAAAGACGAAAATGATCATTTATTGAATTTTGTAAAAGATGCAGCTGGTAATCTTATTCTCGAAAGAAGAAATAATATGCCTTTGTTAAAATCGCAATACTATAATTTTGACAGCGCCATGGGAATAGATTACACGGTCAATGTATCGAAACCTTACGGAAACAGGGTTAACATACTTTCTTTTTCTAACGGTTCTAAGTTTTATACAGATAAAAAATATAAAGTTGCTCTCAATTCTTACCGCGGCAACGGAGGAGGAAATCACTTAACGCAAGGCGCTGGAATTCCTAAAGAAGAGCTTGAAAAACGTATTCTTTTCTCTACTGATAGAGACTTGAGATATTACGTTATGAAATGGATTGAAAATCAAAAAACAATAACACCTAAATCTGCAAACAACTGGAAAGTCATTCCCGAGTCATGGTGGAAAAAAGGAAAAGAAAAAGATTTTAAGCTTATTTATAAATAGACGCTCAATTTTAACCAACTTAGTGTTGAAACATCAAAATGATAGAGAACTAATTAAAGGCGTGCCGCTTATTCTTTACCGATAAATTGGCGGTTAAGTATTACTGGAATTACAATTCGATTTTTTCAATGGCAAAATTATTTTCCGGTTACCTCCCAAATCCAATCCTTCATTATTTTCAAAACAACCGGAGAAAAAGTTTCTTCTATTTGTCCGTATTTGCTAACGGCGCCAGTTTTGCAATTTTGAAAAAGATGATTTAAGCCGGGCAGCTCAATTATTTTATAATTTTTATTGCCGCCGTTTTTTAAAGCTTTTTCTATTTCGCTCAAATTTATTTTAGAAGGAACTTGAAGGTCTTTCTCTCCGTTCAATGCAAGAACCGGAATAATAACATTTTCTAATGTTGGTCGTGGATCGTATTTCAAGAAAAATCGGAACCACAATGACGTTATTGCTTTCAAGTTAGATTCAAAAATTTCTTGCGAGTTAATCAGTGCGGCTTTCTCTTCTTCAGTTAGGGTTGTTAAGTATTCATTGTATATTTTTTTAATCTCATCGGCTGCTAAAGAATTATTCTCTTCTTTATTTATTACATCGTAAACTTTTTCGGCGAACCGAACATATTTTTTAGTAATTGTTTCTTTTTGTCCTTCGGCGGCACTTATCAATTCTGTCTGCATAAGTAAAATATCCTTTCCAGGCAGGCCTGTTCCGGCAAGAAGAATTATGAAATCAACATCGCTCGAATTTACCGCAACCAACGGCGCAATTAAACCGCCTTCGCTGTGCCCAGCAATTCCAATTTTATTTTGATCGGCTTCTTTGCGTGTTTTCAAATATTCAACCGCTGCAAGCGCATCTGTTGCAAAATCTTCCGAAGTAGCCGATGCAAAATTTCCTTTTGATTTTCCCACGCCTCTATCATCAAAACGGAGTGTTGCAATTCCATTCCGCGCAAAATAATCTGCAATTACAGCAAACGGTTTGTGACTAAAAATTGTTTCGTCTCTGTCTTGCGCGCCAGAACCGGTTACCATAACGACTGCCGGATATTTTCCTTCGCCTTTGGGATAAGAGAATGATCCGGCAAGTGTAATGTTAGCAGATTTATTTTCGAATGTTATTTCTTCTTCATTGTAAGGATACGGTTTTTGTGGCGTTTGCGGTCGGTTTACTACTGTAAGTTTTTCAATCTTTTTGAGATCTAATGGAAGCGATGATCCCAATTGAGACCATTTTCCCTTTATCAAAGCGCTGTCTTTTACAATTGCCCCTTCGTACTTTCCCAAGATCCGCTTTATCTCGAATTTCAAACTGTCTTCAGTAAAAATTATTGAAGAAATAGGAATGTCGGCAGCACCTTGGTCCGGGCTGTCGAGAAAAGCACCAAACGAGCCATCTGCATTATTAAATATTTTTAAAACTATGCGTAAAGAAACTGAGCCAGCATTAAGTTTGCCTTCCCACAGACTAGAGAATTGCTTTTCTTCCTTCGGTTTTTCTTGCGCTAAGTGTGTTGAAGTTAAGCAGTTAATTATTATCAACGCCGTAGATGCGAGAGTTATAACTTTTATTTTTTTCATTATAGCTTCTCACATTTATTTTATAAAAGCAAAAATCTCAACAGAAAGGAATAATTTCACTCAAAGCTGCAAAGACGGCAACGGATTGATAACATAAATAGTTGAATCACTCTTTAAATTCTTTTACAATTATATTCCTTTGACGCAGCCCATTTATAATGAATTCATAACATTCTTCATCTTTACCTATAAATTCCGGCGGTGTAATTCCTTTTTCTCTGTACAAACCATCGGCTAATAACCTTACACACATTGTTGCCATGTAGCCCGTTGTTCGAGCCATTGAATGCATTTCTGTATTTTCATCATAGCGGTCGAGCATTTCAAAAGTATGTTTTACTTTCTTTCCATTCTTTTTTCCCTGCATGATAACTCGCAAAACAGTTAAATCTCTATCGCCCTGCTGAAACTTAAATACCTCGGATAAAATTTTTGCAGAGAGATCAAAGGGTCTGATCTTTACGCCGTTTATTTCAATTTCTTCTTTAGAAAAAAATCCAGCTTCGCGAAGAATTGCAATTTTTTCGGCATGACCGGGATAACGTAAAGTTTTTTCTTTCATGTTCGGCGCGTTGATTGTGCGTGCAATTGTGCGCAAACCATCGCTGTTAAATGCTTCTAAAATTCCGACATCAGAAAACTCAATTAGTTCACATTCCGAAAGCGCTGGTTTAATCACTTGCTTTTCATTTTCAATATATCTTGCCGGGCGAATATACTCCTCGAGCAGATCGTTAATTGAAAAAACGACTTTGTATTCGAACAAACCCTCTTTTTTTTGCGGGAGTCCGCCAACATAAATAATTATGCTTTCTGTTTCGTCAAGATGATAATTAAGATTACCAACAATAAGATTGCTTAAGCCGGGCGCAACGCCGCAATCAACAATAGCGGTTACATTTTTTTCTTTTGCCAATTGATCTAGCAGAAAGGGATCTTCTGCGTAGAAAGTAATATCAACTACATCTTTCTCGGAATCAATTGCGGTTCTTAAAGTCTCGAATCCAATAAAACCCGGTACGGCATTTACAACTAGATTCTGCCCTTCAATTATTTTTTTGATTATGTCTGTACGCGAAAGGTCGGCGTTAATTTTATTGATCGAATAACCATTAAGTCTGCTAAGATTCGATTCGCGAATATCCACAGCAGTTACATCGAATTTTTTATCTTTCGCCAAATCGATTGCGATTGGCCCGCCAACCATTCCTGCGCCGAGTATAATTATTTTCATTTTTTCTTTTTGATCGAATAGAAATTATTATACTAATAAAACCTGTACTTGTAATTCATCCTTTTAAATAAAGTGAATTCTAATTTTCCATTTTTGGCACTTTGCCAAGTGTATCTTCGATAGAAAGATTTATTATTTCGCCCAAATTCAATTGTTTTATTCCTTCTTCGATCTTCGATTTATCTCCGACAACAACAATTATTATCTGATCCGGCACTATATATTTTTTAGCCGCAACATTTACATCGCTGCCGGTTACGCCTAACATTTTTTCAACATACCCGGCAAAATATTTTTCGGGCAGATTATATTGTATAAATTCTTCAAGTTGTCCTGCAATCTCTGCAACCGTTTGGAAATTTCCCGGATAACTTAGAGCAACCAAATTTTTAGCGCGGTTTAATTCTTCATCCGGAATTGATTCGCGTATTCCATTCAGCTCATTGAAAAATTCTATTAGAGCTTTATCAGTAACTTCAGTTTGAACGGATGATGACGCAGAAAAACTTCCTGGGACGGGTCTAAATGCAAAGCGAGAAGATGCTCCATAAGTATAACCGTGCTTTTCTCTTAAGTTTTGGTTTAATCTGGAAGTGAATGATCCTCCCAACAATGTGTTCATAACAACGATCGAATTGTAATCGCTTGTCAATCGTGCGGCGCCAATTCTTCCAATGCTTATTACAGATTGAGCTGCGCCGGGTTTATCGATAAGATAAATTATGCGTTTTGAAACTTGTGCCGCTTCTCTTACAGTAGTTTCTTTCACAATACCTTTTTGCCATTTGCCAAAAGCTGATTCCAATTTTTTCTTAAGATCATCTTTCTTTATAGCGCCAACAGCAATAACAACGGCGTTATTGGCTGCGAAATATTTTTTATAAAAGTTTTTTAGATCATCAACGGCAAAACCTTTGATTGTGTTTTCGTTAGTCATTCTTCCGTACGGATGTTCTTTTCCGAACAATAGTTGATTGAACGCAGCGCTTGCAATAGCAGTTGGTTGATCGTGCATCTGCATTAACGATGTTAATCTTTCTTTCTTTTTTCTTTCCAATTCTTTCTGAGGAAAATCCGGACGCAAAACAATATCGCTCATAATTTTCAACGCATCATCAAACTTTGAAAGCGGCGTATGGAGGTTTATTCCAGAAATGTGAGCGGAAGAGTTTGTAGTAATTCTTGCCCCTAGAAAATCTATTTCGTCAGCTAATTCCAAAGATGATTTTCCGGCCGCTCCTTCATCGAGCATATCCATAGTTAAGTTTGAAAGCCCAACTTTGTTTTCCGGATCATTTACACTTCCCATCTTAACAACAACATTAAGTTGAATTAAAGGAACGTCATGTTTTTCCATCAACACCACTTTCAATCCGTTGGAAAGCTGGAACTGCTGAACAGCAGGAAGTTTTAATTGAGAAGGCGGTGGCAACTGCGGTGGTTTTGTTCTGTCTGGGCTCTGAGCGTAAATAGAAAAACAAAATGCAGAAACAACAAAAAGATTTATCGCAAACGAAAATATCTTTTTCATATTATTTTCCCTCCGCTTTAGAATTGATAGCAAGATCAATTTTGCCTTTTGGAACAATGCTCAGAATTACGCGCCCGTCATTAGGCAGATAAGTTTGCGCTGCCGTTTGAATATCCTCGGGACTCAATGCTTTGTATCTCGCAAGGTCTTCGTTGGCATAATCTGGGTTACCGGTATAATAAAAATATTCGTTTAAAGTATTTGCTTTGCCGGTAAATCCGCCGGGACTTTCTAATCCGTCAAGAAAAGAAGCTTCGAATTGATTCACCGCTCTTTGTAATTCTCTCTGCGTTGGCGCTTCTTTTTTTATCTTTTCAATTTCTTCCTGAATTACTTTTTTGAGTTCTTCAAGCGAACGTCCAGAGCGTGCGGTTGCAATAATCATAAATTGCGAAGCGATCTTGCTTGAATTTTGCATTACGTTAACGTCTTGTGCAATTTGTAATTCATAAACTAATTTTTTGTACAAGCGTGAATTTTTTCCGCCGCTTAAAATATTAGCTAGAAGATCCATCTCTGCATCGCCTGGCGTAAATCTTGGCGGAGTAATCCACGCCATATATAACCGCGGCAGTTGAACTTTATCTTCCAATACTACAATCTTTTCTTCGTAAAGTTTTACAGAAACCGGATTGAGCAGAGGAACAGGTCTTCCTTTAGGAATTTCACCAAACCATTTTTCCACCATCTTTAATGTCTCTTGCGGGTTTATATCGCCGGCAATAACAAGCGATGCGTTGTTAGGCACGTAATAAGTTTTGAAGAATTCAACTACGTCTTCATAACTAGCAGCATTTAAATCTTCCATTGAACCAATTACAGACCAGCTATAGGGATGACCGGCGGGATATAAGTTCTTTGAAAGAGTTTCCCATGCTAATCCGTAAGGACGATTTTCGTAGCTCTGTCGTCTTTCATTTTTTACAACGTTTCTTTGACCGTCAACTTTTTCCGGACTCATTGCTTCAAGAAGGAAACCCATTCTATCAGAATCAAGATATAAAGCAAGTTCGAGAGCGTTTGTTGGAACATCTTCGAAATAATTAGTTCTGTCCGTTGTTGTAGAACCGTTATTGTTTCCGCCGGCTGCTTCAAGAAGTTTATCGAAATCACCTTCTGCAACATGTTTTGATCCCTCGAACATTAAGTGTTCGAACAAGTGGGCAAATCCGGTACGCCCCGGTTTTTCGTATCCGGAACCTACATGATACCATGTATTTACCGAAACAGTTGGCGTTGAATGATCTTCGTGAAGTATCACATTTAATCCGTTCGGCAAAACATAACGCGTGTAAGGAATTTTAATTTGATTCTGTGCTGATAAAACTGTGCACAGAACACTAAGTAGAAAAAAAACTCTCCTCATGCTTTCACCTTTCTATGAATAATGATTAGATATAAAATAAAAATTTCTAATGAAAGTTGAATTACAAAATTGCTGAAAGTTAGAATCGGATTAGTAACGTGTTATAAGAATTTTATTTCTTGATATTAAAACCAAACTTGGGCAATTTACGCTTGGAGAAACACCTTGTCTGAATGAAACAGAAAATCAAAACAAAGAAGAAAAAAATACGCATACCTCTGCCCAAACAGCGCAGCAAAGTGAAACAGTCGAATAAACTTTATAAGCGGAATAAGACTAAACTTGTTGCAGAAAAATAATAAACGTCTGTCGCAAAAAGTAACGCTCAAATATCATTGCCTAAGGCGAGTTATTTTATTCTAATATGAAGTTCTGTTAGCTGAGCTTCATCAACTAAAGAAGGAGAATTATCCATCAAAGAAAGTCCGCTGGAAGTTTTCGGAAAAGCAATTACATCTCTAATTGAAGTTTTGCCTGCAAAAAGCATAGCCAATCTATCAAATCCGAAAGCGATTCCGCCGTGCGGAGGCGCGCCATATTTAAATGCGCCAATCAAAAATCCAAATTTTTCTTTTGCTTCTTCATCGCTAATTCCAAGCGCACGGAACATTTTTGCCTGCAGGTCGGAATCATGAATTCTGATGCTGCCACCGGCAATTTCATTTCCATTCAGAACTAAATCGTAAGCACGTGCTTTAACTTTTGCCGGGTTACTTTCCATAAAAAGAATATCTTCTATTCTTGGCGAAGTAAAAGGATGATGCATTGCGTAAAAACGTTTTGTCTCTTCGTCCCATTCGAACAATGGAAAATCTGTAACCCAGAGCAGAGAAGGTGGAGCGTCTGCCGAAAACAAATTCATGCGCTTAGCCATCTCGAGACGTAAAGAACCCATGATCGATAAAGTTTTTAACTGCTTTCCGCTTAAAATGAAAATGAGATCTCCGGCTTCGGCTTTCATTTTTGCAATAATATTTTTCTTTTCCTCATCTGTTAAAAATTTAGCAATTGGCGCATCGAGTTCATTTTCTTTAACGCGCATCCAGATCAAACCGCCGGCGCCAAGTTTTTTAGCAAAATCTGTCAGCACATCAAGTTGATTGCGGGTGTAATCACCACACCCTTTAGCAAGCAAGCTGGTAATGATCTCATTATTCGAAACCGCATCTTTAAATACGCGGAATTGAGAGTTTGCAAAGAGATCGTTTAGAGTGGTCATCTCAAGCCCAAAGCGTAGATCGGGCTTATCGCTTCCATATTTTTCCATTGCCTCTTCAAAACTCAAACGAGGAAGAGGAGTATTCAAATCCACATTAAGAATTTCCTTGAAGAAGATTTTCATCAATCCTTCAACGATCTCAAAAATATCTTCAACATCTGCAAATGACATTTCAACATCAATTTGAGTAAACTCGGGCTGACGATCAGCGCGCAAATCTTCATCGCGAAAACATTTTACGATCTGAAAATAACGGTCGAGCCCGGCAATCATCAGCAATTGTTTATAAGTTTGCGGCGATTGTGGAAGCGCATAGAACTTCCCTTTGTGGATACGGCTGGGCACTAAAAAATCGCGCGCGCCTTCGGGTGTACTTTTCATCAAAACAGGTGTTTCAACTTCAACAAATCCATTCTCGTCAAAATATTTTCTTGTTAATAGATACATCTTATGCCTAAGAAGAAGATTCTTCTGCATCTCTGAGCGGCGCAAATCAAGATAGCGGTATTTCAAACGAAGGTCTTCGCTGGCTTCAACATTATTTTCTAAAGCAAATGGGGGCGTTTCTGCGTAATTGAGAATGATAAGTTTATCAACCATAACATCTATCTGCCCGGTCGGCAATGCTGGGTTTTCTGTTCCTTCGGGCCGTTTTCTAACTTTCCCTTCTATAGAAATCACAAATTCATTTCTTA
Source organism: Melioribacter sp. (assembly GCA_020723965.1). Lineage (GTDB taxonomy): Bacteria > Bacteroidota > Ignavibacteria > Ignavibacteriales > Melioribacteraceae > DYHW01. Next base: position 204,377 of record DYHW01000004.1, read on the forward strand.
ATTTTTTTGCTTTCTCATAGGATTCGTTATTATATGAAGGTTCGAACACAACTTGTGTAATGCCGTGCCTGTCTCTCATCTCAATAAAAATTACGCCGCCAAGATCCCGCCTAATTGCAACCCAGCCGTTCAGAACAACTAATTGACCGATGTTCTCTTCTCTAAGTTGACCGCAAGTATGTGTTCTTTTTTTAAACTTCATTTTAAGAGATTTACTCCTTTCCTATAATTTGCGACAAAGATAATCATTTACGTTTGGCTATTCAAATAAGGAACTAAAGAAAGGTTATTTTTGTGCTATTCAATTATATTTAACACAAAAAAAGAAAAGTGAAATGAAAATTGTAGTTGATGAAAATATTCCGCAGGCAGCAGAAGCATTTCAAAACTTTGGCAATCTAAAACTGCTTAAAGGCAGAATGATCACTAACGCGGTTTTGTCAGAATGGACTTCTACAGAGAAAGATGCAGATATTTTGATTGTTCGCTCTGTTACAAAAGTTGATGAGAATCTGCTGAAGGGAACAAATATAAAATTTGTTGGAACAGCAACCTCTGGAATTGATCATATTGACGTTGAATATCTGAAACGCAACGGAATAGAGTTTGCCGATGCTGCGGGGTGTAATTCTTATCCGGTTGCCGAATATGTTATTGCTGCAATTGTAAGGATATTCTTAGAAAAGAAATGGACTTTTCATGGAAAAACTCTCGGTGTTATTGGCGTTGGAAAAATAGGAAGTAAAGTGGCTGCATTTGGCGAAGCTCTAGGTTTCAACGTATTAAAGAATGACCCCCCTTTGCAAAGAAAAACCGGTTCGAATGAATATGTAACTTTGGATGAAATTCTAAAATGCGATGTTATTACACTTCATGTTCCTTTAAGCTATACCGGGATAGACAAAACATTGAATATCATTAGCAAAGAAAAGATAGAACGGTTAAAAAAAGATGCTGTTTTAATAAACACATCGCGCGGCGAAGTGATTGATAATCTTTTTCTAAAAAAAGAATTAAAAGAAGGAAAACCCCTTTCTGTAGTGCTTGATGTTTGGGAAAACGAGCCGTCAATCGATTTCGAATTGATGAATTTGGTTTCGAGCGGAACGCCGCACATAGCCGGGTATTCTTTAGAGGGTAAAGTAAACGGAACCGAGATGATCTATAAAAAATTATGTCGCTATCTTGGGTGTAAAATGTTGTGGCGGCCAAAGTTTCCAAAAATATCCGAAGAGAAAATTATATTAGATGAATCAACAAACCTTGAGGAAGCTCTTTCGAACATCTTTTTAAAAATTTACGACATTGGAAAAGATGATAGAATGTTAAGGGAAGGAATTAGAATGAAAAAAGAAGCACGCATAGAACTTTTTGATGAGCTGAGAAAAAATTACTATGTGCGAAGAGAGTTTAACAATTATACTATTAAATTGATTAGTCAGAACGAACAACTTGCAACAATCTTGGAAGCGTTACGATTTAAAGTTGTTTATACAGTGTAAATAATTTTGTCCATTATAAATTTGAAGAAACCCAGTTAATATCATTGGTTATGGAGATGCAGAGAGCATAGTTTATTTTAAGGAAAAACACACCCCGACTAGAAGAGTCGAGGGTATTTAGTAAAGCCCAAATTATCTTCCAACCAAATCCAATTGATTTTTCTTTGCCATCAATTCTTCTTTGGATGCAACACGTGCCGGATCGGCAACGATTGCTTCAGTTGGACAAGCCGGAATGCATTGCGGCTCATCGTAAAAACCGACACACTCTGTACATTTTTCCGGAACAATGTAGGTGCGTTCTTCTGAAAGAGCTGCGAATTCCTCTCCACCTAGGTTATAAGCAACGCCGGCATCGTAGATTGCATTGTTGAGGCATTCGGCTTCGCACGCATTACATGAAATGCATTCATCTGTAATCATTACTGCCATATTAAGATTCCTCCAAGTGAAAAATAGTGTTTAAAAATGCGGAGGCAAAAATAGTAAATAACTTTTAATTTCATTCTATCTGGCACAAAAACTCTTTCAGTTTTATTAAACGGTTGTAACTATGTCCAACACTAAAAAAAGTTATGCAAAGAAGTGTTGAGAAATAAAAACCCTCTCCCTTTTGGGGAGAGAGATGTATGTGCGTTTATTTCTTCGCATCAATTTGTTTCAGCAATTCATCAACTGCGGTTTTCAGTTGCTCGTCAACTCCGCGCGCAATCCAATCAATTGAGTTATGAACAATAATATCCGGAACTGCGGGACCAAGTTCTTGGTTTTTATCCGTTGTCTTTGTGAACCAACCTCTAAACGGCAATCGAACCATCGAGCCGTCAAGCAATCCTCTGCCGCCGGTTGAAATAACAGATCCGTTTGTTGGAACGCCGACTAATTTCCCAATACTCAAAGTTTTGTAAGCGTGCGAAAAAATTTCTGCATTAGAATAACTTCCTTCATTGCAAAGCGCAATTGATGGTTTTGTCCATGCTGCAAAAACAAGGCGTTCGCCAATTGGATAATAATCGCGGAATTTTTTCTTATCGCGCTCTAGATTATTGCTAGCGCCGCGAGGAATAGTGTAAGCGTGCTGCTTGTAGTTAAGAACCGTCATAAGATAATCTGTTGTAGAGCCGCCGCCGTTGTAGCGAACGTCAACCAACAATCCTTCTTTTCTGTAACCTGCGGCGGTTAGTTCGCGTTCAAATACTTCGAAGCTTGGCATATCCATTCCTTGTATGTGAATGTAGCCCAATCTTCCGTTAGAATATTTATCAACAAGTTTTTTTCTATCTTCAACCCACTCTTGATACATTAGCTGACGAATACTGGCGGCGGGACGAATTGCAACTTCTCTTTCTTTTCCATCTTTTCCTTTCACGTTCAACAAAATTTTTTCATCAACTTTTGTATTGAGCAGAAAATAAAAATTTTCTGCTTCATTAAATTGATAGCCGTCAACCGCAGTAATTATATCATCAACAAAAAGTTTGCTTGATGATTTATCGGCAGGCGAGTTTTTGACGACGCGACTAATTTTTATTCCATCTTTAGTCGGCGCCAATTCAACACCTAATAAACCGGTTGCATCTTTTTGAGTTTCGGCTCTATCAGGAGAAGTTAAGCCCATATGGCTTGCATTCAATTCGCCAAGCATATTGTTGAACATATCGCGGAAGTCGTTATTTGTTGAAGCCATTACACAAAGTTCTTTGTATTTCTTTCGTAAAGAGTTCCAATCTTTCCCGTGAAATTGAGGATCATAAAAACCATCTCTAATTGCGCGCCATGCTTCTTCAAAAATCTGTGAGCGCTCTGCTGGATAATCAATTTTCATTTTAGCAGAATAAGGAAGCGCTTCGGTTTTATCTGCTTTTATATCTGTTCTATTGAATGAACCGCCCTGCTTTATGTAATAGAGATATTTTCCTTCGCGGTCTATTGTAACTCTGTTCGGATTTGAGCCGCCTTTTGTAATTTCTTTCAGGTCTTTGCCGTCCCATTTGATGCTGTAAAGATCGCGTCCTTTTGCAGTGCTGCTAACAGCAGTATAATAGAATGTTTCGCCGTCTTTCGATATTGCGAGATCGCTTTCATCGCCGGGGAAGTTAGTAGCCTGAACAATGCGCTCGTGGATATTTTCAAAATCTATTTTGATAGGTTTTACTTTCACGCTGTCTTTTTTACCGGAAGCATCTTTTGTTTTTTCATCTTTCCCCTCCTTCGTCAGGACAGGCTTTTCAGCGGTTGGCTCTTTATCTTCCCAATCTTGTTTAGTTTTTTCCCAATCTTCTTTTTTCAGCCATGTGAACCAAACATCGTTGTTGCGGTTATTACGAGCCGAAATGAAACCAAGTTTAGAACCGTCCGCACTCCAGAACGGACGCACATCATCCCGCGGATGCATGCTTACATTTACAGGTTTTGAAGAATTATCTGCAGCATGAATAAAAACTTCTTCGTTGAAGTAGAGGTCATTCAAAGAATATGCAAGCCAGTTATTGTCTGGGCTCCAGGTAATTCCGCTTGGCGCAGCCCAGCTATCCATAAGTATTTTTTCGTTGCTAAGGGTTCCATCCGGAGAAATATCTGAAACAACAAATTGTTTTTTATCCGTTCCTCTTATGTATGCAATCTTCTTTCCATCGTTTGAAACAACCATAGAGGATTCATCTTCGTCTGTTTTTGTTAGCCGCATAATTTGATGTTTGAGAGATTTGAAAATATTCGGTTGAGTTTTATCAGCCGATCTCACAAGATACATTTCAAAGTTATTGTCTTCACGGTCTGATGTAAACACAATAGTTGTGTCGTTCAGCCAGGCGGCGTCCATATCGCGGTAAGGAGAGTCGGAAAGATTAACGCTTCTGCTTTTATCTTTATCGGCTTCTTTAATAAATAGTTCGCCGCGGATAACAAACGCAATAAGTTTTCCGTTTGGAGAAACGGCGTAATCATTTGCATTGCTGGTGAATGTTTTGAATTCAACCGGATCGAAGCGGTCGTCTGCACTTATTTGTATATCAATTTTTTGCGGCGAACCGCCTGAAGTTTTCATTAAATAAATATTGTGATCTCTTTCAAAAACAATTGAAGCACCATCGCCGGAAATTCCGAAATGGCGTATTGAATGGTCTTTTCCCGAAGGGATGGATTCCCAAAAGTTTGTAAGTTGTTCGGGTTTCGATACTGCTTTGCCATTATCATCAATCTTAATTTTATAGATGTTGTAATGTCCGCTGTTCGAACTTAAGAAATAGATTGTGCTCTTATCGCTCCATTGAGGCATTATGTCGTTCGTTTCAAAGTCAGTTAACTTGAAATATTTTTTTGTCTTAGTATCGAATAGCCAAATATCTCTGTTAGATGAACCTCGGTATTCTTCTCTAAAGACGGGGTTAATATCGCCGCGAACGAATGCAATAAATCTTCCATTTGGAGACATTATAGGTTCAAAACCAACAACATCCATAAAACGAAATTCAGTTCCTCCTTTTGCAGAGATAGAATAAATTTCTTGCGGTCTTTCGATCTGATTGAATTCGCGCGATGTTGAAAAAAGAATGCTGCCGTCATTTGTCCAGCTTGAAATATTATCGGCGGCTGAATGATAAGTTAATCGTTTTGGAGTTCCTCCCTCTGCAGGCATTACAAATATATCGTTATTGCCGTAGCGCGCTCCGCTGAATGCAATTTGTTTTCCATCCAAAGAAAATTTGGGATTGTTTTCATAAGCTTCATGAACTGTTAAGCGAGTTGCTTTTCCGCCGCTTGCCGGAACTGTCCAAATATCACCTTGGAATGAAAATGCGATTTTGGACCCATCATTGTTAAGAGCAGGGAAGCGGAGAAGCAGCGAATTGTTTTGCGAGTTAGTGATTGCAAATGAAAGAAGGAAAAAAGAAAGAAAGAAAATAATTCGTTTCATAATATCTCTGGCTTGTTGTTTGAACAAAAATAAAACTTACTTGAGAAAAGAACAAAGAGGAATTACGGTTACATTTGATACTATGTGGAAGTTTTAGATTGTTTTTGGTGACCGGTTATCGTTGGTGGATTTTCTATTGATAATAATCAATCACCTTTTAATTTGATTCTCAAGTTCCAGCAATCGTTGTTTCCGCCAGAGTCCGCCGCCGTATCCGCCAAGATTTCCATTTTTATTTACAACACGATGACATGGAATAACAATTGCGATCCTGTTCAATCCGTTTGCGTGTCCAACGGCACGTTGAGCTTTAGGAACACCAACTTGCTGCGCCATTTCTTCATAAGATTTTGTTTTTCCGTATTCAATCTTCAATAACTCATTCCACACTTTTTGTTGAAAAGAAGTACCTGGAAAAATCAGCGGCACTGTAAATTGCTTCAACGAACCTTCAAAATATTTTTTCAATTCTTTTCGAAGAAGAATGATATGTTTATTTTCTCCGGGAACTATTGGAGACTTAAAAAGCTTTCGTAATGTTGTAAACTGCGCATCCAGCATACTCCGGTCTGAAAATTCTAAAAGACAAATTCCCTTATCTGTTGCGGCGGTTACTAATGGTCCCATTGGACTTTCGACCCAGGCAGTTAGAATACAATCGGTAGTTTTAATTTTTCCCGGCGGAGTGCCAAAAGTTTTTACAAACGCATCGCGGAATCCGCTGTGAGATTTATAACCATAACCAAGCGCTACATCATCGAGATCTTTCCCCTGCCGGATTTGTTCAAAAGAAATTCCGAGTCGTCTTCCGCGGCAATATGCTTGAAAAGTCATTCCATAGTTTTTTAGAAAATATCTTCTGGTGCGCGCCGGATCAATTTCAATCGAACGGAGGAACTGATCATTATAACGCGCAGTCGGATCGGCTTCAATTATATTTAACAATTTTGAAACCCAATCCGGCGGTGTACCATTTGCTTCAAGTGGGCGGCAGCGTTTGCATGGTCTGTAACCGGCAAAAACCGCTTCGCGCGCCGAAGTAAAATATTCGACGTTTTTGGGTAATGGTTTTCTTGCCGAACATGAAGGACGGCAGAATATTCCGGTACTTCGGACGGCGAGATAAAAAATTCCGTCGTATGATGAATCGCTCTGTTTATAAGCGTGTTCCATCTCCCTAATAGATGGAAGCGTATGTTGATTGGTATCAGTATGCATAAATCTCTTCAAAATTTTGATATGCTATTATACGAGCATTCAACAATTACGTCCACCGAAAATTGAACAGTGATATTTTAATCGTAGTAAAGGTTGAATATAGGGTTAGAACATTATAAAAGATTACTAGCAAGTTCTGCAAGTTCGGAGCGTTCTCCTTTTTCAAGATTAACATGAGCGTAAAGTTTTTGTCCTTTGAAGTGTTCGATCAAATATGAAAGCCCGTTCGATTGCGAATCAAGATATGGATGATCAATCTGATAAATATCTCCGGCAAGTACAATCTTTGCGCCTTCACCGGCACGTGTGATGATTGTTTTGATTTCGTGCGGCGTAAGGTTTTGTGCTTCATCAACAATAAAATAAATTCTTTGTAAACTTCTTCCGCGTATGTAACTCAACGGTTCAATAACAAGTTTTTCATCTTTGATCATTGTGTTAATGATCTGATGATTTTTATCGGTTTCCGGAAATTGATCTTGAATTACTTTTAAGTTATCCCACAGTGGCTGCATATAAGGCGCAAGTTTACTTTCAAGGTCGCCCGGAAGAAAACCCAAATCTTTGTTGCTCAAAGGAACAACAGGACGCGCAATGTAGATCTGACGATAATTTTTTCTCACTTGCAGAGCGCTCGCCAATGCTAATAATGTTTTTCCAGTGCCGGCTTTGCCGGTCATAGATACAAGAGGAATATTGCTGTTGGTGAGCGCATCTACAGCAAAAGTTTGTTCAGCATTGCGCGGTTTAATTCCGTAAACAACTTGTTTATCGATGCGCCTAAACTTTTCCATCGCTTGATCAAGACATGCGAGAATAGAGCGGCTAGCATTGCGCATGATATAATACTTATTCGGAACAGCTTCAGATTTTATCTTTTTCAAAATTTGTTTCGCGGGAACATCAAAGGGGGGCTGATAAAGCTTTTGCAAAAAATTATCGTCAAAATTTTCGATTGTCGATTTTCCACTGTAAAGCTCTTCTACATTAGTAACCCGGTCGGTTGTATAATCTTCTGCCGGAATACCAAGCGCCTTAGCTTTCATTCGCAAGTTAACATCTTTGCTTATTAGAATTGTTTTAACTTTTCCTTTGTTCTCTTTATTCGCCTCAAATGTTGCGCTAAGAACACGATGATCAACATTATCTTCCCTAAAAACATCTTGAATTTCAACCGAAAGTCCTTTCGTTATAACGATTCTAACTTTTCCCTTTCCTCTTCCAAGCGATACGCCGCCGTTAAAGACTTCATTACCGGCAATTGAATCCAGCGTTCTGGCAAACTCACGCGCATTAAGATTAATAACTTGATTCCCGCGTTTGAAATGATCAAGTTCTTCAATTACAGAAAGAGGAATTATAATATTGTTTTCTTGAAAGTGATTGATGCAAGTAGGGTCATGAAGGATGACATTTGTATCGAGGACGAAAGTCTTTGGATTTGCTTTTTTCATAAAGAACAATAATTTATTGTAAAATTTTTTGTAAATAACTTTAAATAAAACATAATAAATTTTTTTTTCTTTGTCGAAGGGAATCTTATAAAAAGTTGTTGTTTATCACGCTTACTATTGCTCGTTGCTATGATATGTTCCCTCTCAATTTTTTTTCGATTCGAAATTGAATTACAAGATTCCGGTCGCAAGAAATCTTATCAGAATTACACACTTAGCAGAACGCCTGCCACATACCTTAAAGCCAGAAAGCGGCTGGGTAATTCTAATATAATCATCTTTTAGTTGACTAGTTAGCGATGATGGGGAACGGATTGACATACAGCAAGGCATATTTTAGAAGTATCGATTAACTTTTATCATAATTTTTTGTTAAATTAAACTTAACAGTAACCATTATCGGGCGTCATTTTTTTAAATTGAGAGGGTTATGATCGAAGTTCGTTTTACGGCACTAAAGGCAAATGGGCAAGCTTTAAGTGGAACGTTTGCCGAGCCATCTTTCTCTTTGGCTAAAAAGAAGGTTCTTAAACTTGCCGAGAAAAATCAGCTTAAGATACAAACGTTAGAAAAAAAATCTGCATACATTTACAAAATAAGACGTGGAAGAGAAAAACCAATTACCGGTGAACAGCGCGCATTTTCGAAAGAGGAAGTTACTTCCGCCTTGAGAAAACTTGGCTATGAAGTTTTATCGGTTAACAAAAAATATTTCGATTTCAGTCCTAAACCTCCGCAACAAGATATTGTTTCTTATGTAAAAATTAGCGCAGAACTTTTAGAGCAAAAATTACCCTACAGTGAAATTCTTACTCTCCTTATAAATGATATTGAAAACAAAACTCTTAAGGAAACATTAAGGCAAATTAATGGCGAGTTAAAAAAAGGGGCAGATAGCGAAACCACATTTTTGCGCTATCAATCTGTTTTTGGAAAATTTACCGCTTATATGCTTGGGCTTGCATCTAAAAGCGGAAACATGGCAGAAATTTATAAAGCAACCGCAAAGTTTTTAGAAAGGCAGCAGGAATTTAGAAAAAATTTGCGAAGCGCGTTGATAACGCCAATGGTTACTCTTTTCATTTTGTTCCTGGCTGTTCTCTTTTATGTCGGTTATATTTTCCCGGAGACGGCAAAATTATTTGTGAAATTTAAGATCGAATTACCACCGCTAACGGCTGCAACTTTGAATATAAGCGACTTCTTGATGAATAATTTTATGCTTGTTACTTTCTTAATAGTTGCTCCACCAATAATATTATGGCAATTTAGTAAAACGAAAAAAGGGAAATTATTTATTGACAGGGTAATGCTAAAGCTGCCGATTATGGGTTCGCTTATTCATAAAACACTTATAGAAGTTTTCTGCCGCGTCTTTTATACTTTATATGCCGGTTCAGCAGAGAGTATTGAGCCGATAAGAATAGCAGCCGAAGCTACCGGCAACTCCTATTTCGAACAGCAAATAAAAAATGTTGCTATCCCTTTAATGATAAAAAAAGGAATTGGAATAACGGAAGCTTTTGAAGTAAGCGGTGTGTTTACAGAGACCGCTATATCAAGATTTCACTCAGGCGAAGAAACCGGAACAATTAAAAACACCGCACTACAGCTTGCTAACTATTATGAAAGCGAAACTGTATACAGATTAAAGAATATAATTGAGATGATTCAAGTTGGTATTGCGATGGTAATTATGGTGGTTATGATTGGGTTGACTTTGGTATCTGCTGAAACCGCAACAATTAGCCCAAAATCTCCTGTTATGTAAAAAGGGAAAGAGACAATGATCGAAACACAACTCGAACTAACTGATAAAATAGGTTATCTTCTTTTAAAGAAGGGAATTATTGATCATAAAATTCTTGAGCAAGCTCTTAAGATCAAAGAAAGTGATCAGACAAAACTAAAAAGAAATCTTGCGCAAATATTGGTCGACGAGTTCGGTTTTGACCACGATATTATCTTTCGCGAAGTTGCTGTTCTCTACGCATTCAAAGAATTGAACATTCATCCGGAGGACCTGCCCGAAGAACGGCTCAACGAGATAAAAAACTTTATGACAAAGCAGGGAGAAGAAGTAAAAAAAATGCTCCTTCAACATCGCGTTATTCCTTTTAAATACGATGATAAAATAAGAGATAAACTTATTCTTGCGGCAGTTGATCCAACAGATAGAAACATTGCAAAGATTGCATATACTCTGAATGTTAAAAAGTATGAGATAAATTATCTCAGAAAAAAAGATTACGATAAATTTATCAATTTAATAATTTCTTCTGAAAATGAATTTCTGAGAATGATTCAAGAATCTGCCGAAGAAATTCAGGTTACTCAAGAAGAAACAGTTGATGAAGAACAACTTGATGCTGAAATAAATAAAAGCGCGCTCATCAATCTTATTGAAGCAGCTCTTGTTGAAGGAGTAAGAAAAGGCGTTAGCGATGTTCACTTAATTCCTAAATCGGGCAACAAAACAGAAATTCATTTTCGACTTGATGGTAAGCTGATGCTGTGGCACACACAAGAAAATACAATGCCCGAAGCCGTAATGGCAGTGGTTAAAGACCGTTCAAAGGGGATGGACCGGTTTGAAAGAGAGAAAGCTCAAGACGGATTCATTCAAAGAGAGATAGACGGACATATAATTCGGTTCAGAGTTTCTGTTCTGCCTACGGTGGGAACAGAATTGAAAAATAAATTTGAGAGTGTTGTAATAAGAATTCTTGATGATAGAAAAGTTATTAGAGATTTAGGAAAACTTGGTCTTACCGGATATGCAAACAGTGCGTTTGTAAAAGCTATCAATCAACCGCAAGGAATGATAATTTTGACCGGACCAACAGGGAGCGGTAAATCAACAACATTGATAGCAGCTCTCTATCAAGTGATCAATCCCACCAAAAATGTTTTAACAGTTGAAGACCCGGTAGAATACGTGATTGAGGGAGCGCGGCAATTGAAAATTGGCCACAAAATGAATTTTGAACAGGCAATTAGATCGATTTTACGACACGACCCGGATATTGTGCTGGTTGGCGAGATGCGCGATAAAGAAACAGCAGAAACTGCAATCAAACTTGCAAATACCGGGCACTTAACATTTTCCACACTTCATACAAATGATGCGCCAAGTGCAGTCGCACGTTTATTCAAAATGGGCGTTGAACCATTTTTAATTGCGTATGCTATTAACATCATTGTTGCACAGCGGCTTATTCGTAAATTATGTGTGAATTGCAAAAAGAAAGTATTAAACATCGAAGATCATATTGCAGCAACCGGGCTTGGTTTAAAAGATTGGACTGGGCATGAAATTTATGAGCCCGTTGGCTGCGATAAATGCAACAATACCGGCTATAAAGGAAGAATGGCTATTCATGAAGCGCTTTACTTCACAAAAGAGATTAGAAGAATAATCGTTCGGTCCGGGGAGGAGGTTGACGAAGAAGCCATACGCGAACAAGCAAGAAAAGATGGAACTGCCAGTTTGCGAGACTCCGGTTTCGAAAAAGTAAAAATGGGTTTAACTTCCATTCAAGAAGTTATTGGGGCAACTATGGAAGACTAATCTTCCAATTGTTATATTGTAAATACAATAAAATATATTGTATCAAGTTCATTCACAAAAATGAGAACTTTGATGATTACAGAAACTAAACAGATCCTTTCAGACATTGCCCAAAAAATCCCCCCTACTATTTTAGGTCCAGAAAGAGCCCGCTTCATTGTTGAAAAGATGAACGAAATTTCACCAGAGCATCGATTACTTCTCCTTCAGTTGATGAATCATATTTTGGGAACAATGATAGACCGCAATGCATCAGACGTTGAGATCGGCGGGTTTGGCGTTCAAAATAGTGTTTGGTTCAGAATTTACGGAAAGAAAGAACGAGTTAATGATTTGCCTCAGCTCAATGAAGATGAAGCATCAGCGTTGATAATTTCTTTATTGAATAAAAATCAATGCAACTATTTGCTTGAAAACCGCAATTTAGATTTCAGCTATTCATTCAAGTATGAAAAAATCCAAAAAAATATTCGCTTTAGGGCAGATGCTTATTTTGATCTCGATAGTGTTACTTTGAACATGCGCGCTATTCAAGCATCAATTCGGCCTTTAGAATCGATGGATTTTCACCCGCTTGCCGTTAAAACTATGAGCCACAATTATATTAAGTTTGGGTTGTCGCTAGTTACCGGCATTACCGGCTCTGGTAAATCTACCACGCTGGACGCTATTATCGATTTTCACAACGATTTCGATCAGTGTCATATCGTTATTATTGCCTCACCGGTTGAATATGTTCATAAGTCGCGTAAAGCAATTATTAAACACCGTGAAGTAGGACGCGATGTTCTTTCCTTTAAAGACGGTGTAACACAGGCATTGCGGCAGGACCCTGATATAATTGTTATTGGAGAAATGCGCGATCCAGATACGATTTTGGCGGCACTTGAGGTTACAGATACAGGACATAAAGTTTTTTCTACGCTTCATACATCATCTGCTGTAGAATCTATCGACAGAATTATTGGAGAAGTTAATCCTTACGAACAAGATCGGGTGCGAAACAGATTAGCAGACGTTTTAATATCAGCTGTCTCTCAAAAATTGGTTCCAACTGTCGATAGTAAGTTGGCGCTTGCTAAAGAAGTTCTAGTTGTAACGCCTAGTGTAAGAGCTGCAATAAAGAACAAAAATACAAGTGAAATCTACATGATGATCAATCAAGGGGGTCCTCAGGGCATGATTACGATGGAACAGGACTTGTTACGTCTTTACTTGGAAAAAAAGATAACAAAAGAGAATGCAATTGCTTATGCAAACAACAAAACCAGAATTCTACAATTGATGAAGGCGGGCTGATTGAAACCGGTTGTCTGTTTATATTGCGAGGGAACCGACGTAAAACTTGCCACAATTGGCAAAGCGGGCGATAACCTTAAAGTACTGCGAGTCGCTTCGCTCACATTATCTCATCGGCTTCAGTTTGCCCACTCTGGCTCAAGACAGGAACTTATGGCTGAAATTGAACATGGAGATATTGATGCAGAACTTTCTTTGGATAGATTGGAATCTTCTGAAGAATCATCTCAAGATCAGAGCGAAACTTCGGATGTAACTCTTTTTCACTCTGCTTTACAAGACCTCAAAATTTCTAACTTGGATTATATTCCTATAGTAACAGAACCAGCAATTAACTTTCATCTTTATGATGGACCTAAAGACCCTAATAAGAAAAAACTTATTCAATCTATTAAAAACGACCTTCAAGTTACAAAAGGAATTGTTGTAGATAATGATTCAATAGATGCTATTGAATTGAATGAAAAAACAATGCTTACTGTTTTTATAGAAGGGGAAATTCCGGCAGTAAGTTTGATCAATCAACTTGCAAATTATAATAATCGTCGTTACTTAAAGATTCCCACCGTTAAAACGGCGGAACTTTCTTTAGCATATTATGTTTCTCAGAACACAAAATTTTTTCCGGAAGATTATTCGCTTATAATCTATATTGGAAAAGAATACAGCAAACTTATCTTTCTCGAAGGGCAAAAACTAAAACATATTGGCAGCGCCTTAGATATTGGAACTAAAAACCTTCACACATACGATGTTTACTTCTCTAAGATCTTATTAGAGATGGAAAACGGCGGAGTTCCGAAACTTGATAACATCATTTTATGCGGAGAAGACCGCTCCGAAAATTTAATACTATCATTTTACGGAACTTTCCCGGAAGCTAACGTATCAGAATTAAAATTTGAAAATATCGATTATAGTGTATTGAATGAAGAGGATGCACAAAATCTTGCTCTTTATGCAATACCAATATCTGTTGGTGTTGAATACTTTGATGAGTTAAGCAAACGATACGCAGGCGTAAATTTTCTTCCAAAATATATTCAAGAAAATCAGAAGACGTTCCAGTTTGGGTGGCACAGTTATGCGGTTTTGCCCCTTTTATTTGGCGCTACGTTTTTCTTCACTTTTAATATTTTGTCTAATTACAAAGAAATAAAAGATCTCGATTTTGAAATTGAACGCCTAACACAGCGTCAGCTGCAGAATCAAACACTTGTAGATCAGATCACTCCGCTCGATGCGCGCATCAATAGTTTTGATGCAACACAATCAATCCTTGATTCTGCTTCGGTGGGGACGGGCATTTGGAATAAAAATCTTTCAAAGATCTCAGATTTTATTGAACGAAGAAGAAGCTTTTGGGTAACCAAATTAGAAACGATTGCTCAAGAAGAAATAAAGTTAACCGGTTACTCATTGGTAAGAAGCGTTTTGACTGAATTTGCAGATTACAATAAAGTGTCTCTTCTTAAAAGTATCAATTACGAGCCGCTGCGCGATAAAAGCGCTTTCGCTTTTACACTTAGTTTCAAAATGACCGATGAGAAGCTTAATAAAAAATGAGCGCTAAATTAAAAAATACTATCGCCATTCTTGTTATTTTTATTGCTATTGTGCTGATTGGCGGGCTATTCGATTTCGTTTATCTGCGCGGTAAAATAAATGAAAAGCAGCAAAAGGTACGAGACCTAAAGCTATATCAACTCGATACTGACGCTTTGAAAAAACAACTTGACTTTCTACAAAAGCGAGTGGCAGAACTCGATTCAATTTTAGCAAACAGAAAATACGTTATACCTTACAATCTTTCGCAGGCAAACTTTTTCGATTTTGTCAATCAGGTAAGTTTTAGTTTTTCTCCAAATTCATTTATTAATATTGAATTTAATGAGACACAGCCCGCAAATAATTTTACAACTTATAATTATACTTTAACAGGCATAGCAGAGTACAACGATTTTTATCGCTTGGTCTATGCAATAGAAGAAAGCAAGCAGCTAAAAAAAGTTTCTAATGTTGAACTGTCAAACAATGTTAAAGTTGATGAAGATGGGACACCTCGCTATCTGGTCGCTTTTAAATTTAATGCAAAGGTTTATTTTTCCGGGGATGACAGATTTTATGTTAAGAACAGCATAGAAAACAGACTGACGCCTAATCCTGCTTACGACTTTTTTTATCCGCTCATTCGCAATGAACTTCCGCCGAACTTAGACAAATTACTCGATGTTCAATCAGCAAAATTACTTGCTCTAATACCAGACGGCGCATTTCTTTCTGATGCCGGCGGAAATACTTATCTGCTTTGGGAAGGCGATCAAGTTTATCTCGGTTATTTAACAAATATAAATTACCAAAAGAATGAAGTTAGCTTTGTATTGAACAAAGGGGGCATAATTGAAAAAATATCGCTTCAATTAGAAAAAGTGAAAAAAGAGAGTAAATAAAATGAAAATGTTTTTTTCAATCCTCGTGTTTATCGGATTGACCTTGCCAATTAACGCGCAGATCGACATTAAGCAAAAAATGAAAGGCGCTGTCAATCCTGAAGAACTTGTATCTCTTTCTGAAACTCTTCCATTCGCACAAGCTGTTGAAGTGCTGAATGCGGTAAGTGAAAAAATCACGGGCAAAAGAATTGTTTCCTCTGTAGATATTAAAGAGCCCATAAACATTGAAATTGATAAAATGCCCTATCTCAAAGCTCTTTTTGTTATTGTGCAGTATAAAAACCTGATGATCGAAGAGACCCCTTTGGTAATTGTGATCAAAAGTAAAACCGATCAAAAAGAACCGCTTGCTAAAGAAGTTTATGCACCTGTAACCGAGCGTGAAGTAAAAATTTCAGCGCTTCTTTTTGAAGGGAACGTTGCAGAAATGCAGGAGAAAGGGATTAACTGGGAGTTTCTGCTTTCCAGAAGCGGTTTACAGATTGGAGGAAAGTTAGTTACAGTTCAAGAACAACAACAAACAACAGCTCAAACGCAGGCACAGCAAAAACCCCCGGAATTTAGTATTGCTCCTAAAACCGAATTTACTATGGGGAAATTTGAAGGAGAAGCAACCGCGCTTTTCAGGTTTTTTGAAACCGAAAATCTCGGGAAAATTATTGCCCGCCCAACCGTGAGTGTGATAAATGGAATTCAGGGCAGAACACAAGTTGGGTCAGACATTTCTATTAAAGAAAGAGATTTTGCTGGGAACTTAATTGATAAATTCTATTCTACCGGAACTATAATTGAAGTAACACCCTACATTTACACAGAAGATGAAATTGATTATATATTTCTGAAGTTAAAGATAGAACGAAGTTCGGCGCTGCCAGGTGCAATTAGTACGGAAATAAGAAAAACTGCTGCAACCACAAGCGTTCTTTTATACAACGGCGAAGAAACCGCTATTGGCGGTCTATTCGTAAATGAAGAAACAACTTCCCGCCGCGGAATTCCGTTGTTGAAAGATTTGCCCTGGTGGGTGCTTGGGCTGCGTTATATTTTTGGTTACGATGAGAAGCAAATAACAACAAAAGAAATAATAATGCTTATCAAAGCTGAAATTTTGCCCTCGCTAAAAGATAGAGTGGTGAAGAAGAAAGAAGAAGTATTAAAACAAGAGCATAAAAATTTAGCCGAGGAACTGGAAAAATACAAGAAGCAATTGAAGAAGGATGAAGAAAATAAAAAAGAAAACGAAAAAGAACCTAAGTAACTCACCTTACGCATATGTCATGCTGAACTTGTTTCAGCATCTTATATTTATTCATAATGAGATCCCGATCCCGACAAGACTTCGTCGAACTCAGTCGGGTCGGAATGACATTTTTAGTATTCTCTGAATAAGGTGAGTAAGTAATATATTCGTCAGTTTGAAAAATATACCATCCTTAATTTGAATTGACAAAAGCTTCTTTGATAGAAACAATTCACATTTGCATTACGAAGCGATTATTTTTGTTAGGTCCAACTGATGAAACTCAACTTGCGTTTTATATTGGTCACTTCTCTGATAGTGTTGACAATATCTATATCTTCAACGCTGCTTCTCTATTCTCTAGCAGGACGTGTTTTGACACAACAGCAGTCAAAAACAATTATAAACTCAACAAGCGATTTCATCTTTGCCTTTCAAAACGAACTGCAGAAAACCGATGAAGACTTAAGAAGCATATTGCCCTCTATAAATAAATTTAGCTCTATCAACCTCGAACAGACAAACATAGATTTTCTTTTTACGCTCGTCAACGATTCAACCATAAATTCTCGCGAATTCAAAGTGAAGAGCAGCTCGTATCTTAACGTTCGCTCTGTATCTTTCATAAAATTTTTTGAAAATAATCCCAACACGGTTCTTCGTTACATGCAGTTGTTGGATGGGCGGATAATATATTACGGCAGAATGATCAGCTCTGATTTTCTGAATAAAATAGCTGAAAAAATAAAAGCCGAAGTTTCGCTTGTTGTTAATGATTCTCCTATTGAAGTGTCACATCCAGAAACAAATCAAAGATATCTATTAAGTATTTTAAATTCTGTCCGCTTTCTTAAATTAAAAAATAACTATGATATTTTCACCGAAGAGTTAGACAATGCGGATTATATAGCCGCTCTTTTTACGCCACGGTCCATTATAACGCCAGGCGCCAAAATAGATTTTATTGTTTTTCATGCATTTAGAGAAGGAGTTGAATTTCGTAAAACTTTGCGAATTGTTGTGCTTCTTATAATTCTTGCCGGCAGCGCAATTACTTTTATAACGGTTTTGGTTTCTACTGCTAAACTTAGAAAGCAGATATTTCTTTTAAGCCAAGCTGCGGAAATTACCGGGCGCGGAGACCTAGAGCATCGTGTTCCGATAATAACACAAGACGAGATTGGTCATCTAGGCGAGACGTTCAATAAAATGCTAGATGAACTTGTGCTCAAAAAGAAAGTGGAAAACGAATACTCTGAGTTCATCGCTTTAATAAATCAAAGTCCTACCCTAAAACAGATTTCGGATGCAGCGCTTTCCAAAATCATTAAATCAACCGGATTAACTTTCGGCGTTCTTTATATTATCGAGAATAAATCGCTCCGCCTAATTTCATCTTTTGGAATTAGCAAAGAAATTGTTTCTCCAACACAAGAGGAGGGATTTTACAGCAGCGCAATCGAAAAGAAAGAGAAAGCCGAATTTCACTTTCACGATAACTTCCCGGAGATCAAAACCGGTCTGGCTTCAATCAAAATAAAATACATGATGATATTTCCGGTCATTTACAACAAAGAAACAATCGCAGTTCTCGAACTCGCTTCCGAATCGTCTCCAGATGAGGAAATTGGAAAATATATAGACGCCGTTCATGAGCAGCTTGCTGTTGGTTTAGTTAATGCAAAAACTTTTGAACAGCTTGAAAATCTTGTGAACGAACTTCAGAAGCTTAACGAAGAATATCAGAAACAAAATCGGCAGATTATAGAGCAGAATGATCTGCTAAAAGAACTTCACAAACAATTAAGTGAGAAAGCCGATGAACTTGAACAGCAGAGATTGAAAGCCGTTGAACTTACAAAAGTTAAATCAGAATTTCTTGCAAGCATGTCTCACGAATTGCGAACGCCTTTAATTTCAATTCTCGGTTTAACCGAACTGCTTTTGAAAGACATTGGCGTAGCTACGAAGGTGAAAGACCGGCTGAACATTATATATCGCAACGGGAATAAATTACTCGGGTTGCTTAATAATATTTTAGAGTTCTCTAAATTTGAAATGGGAAAGATTGATATAAAAAAGGAAAGTTTTTTACTGAATGATTTTATAGAAGAAATCTATTCGAATATTTTTCAACTCGCTACCGAAAAGCAACTGCAATTTATTGTAAACCTTCCAAAGAATAAAAACGCGTTAGTAAATACAGACAAAGCAAAATTAGAGCAGATACTTCTGAACCTTCTTGTGAATGCTGTTAAGTTTACCGAAAAAGGATTCGTTCAAATTTCTTGCGATATTAAAAACTCTTTTGATCTCGAGTTTATTGTATCGGATTCGGGTATTGGAATTTCCGAAAAGCACCAAAAAATTATTTTTCATGAGTTCAGACAGGTTGATGGAAGTTCTTCGCGCAAATATGGGGGCGTTGGTTTGGGATTGGCAATCTGTAAAAAGTATATCGAACTGCTTGGCGGAAATTTTTTGCTTCAAAGTGAATTGGGTAAAGGTTCCAAGTTCTCTTTTGTTCTTCCTGAAGTTGTACTGGATGTTATTGCGCAGGAAGAGAGCGTTTTATCGGCTATGAATTTGAATGTTGACAAAAATGGGATTGTAAAATCGGCGTTAATTATTAACGATAATAATGCATCGCAAAAGTTAATAGGAGATTATCTTGCCTCCTATGGATACAAAATATTTTCTTGCGCCACTTTTTCGGAAGGAATAAATATCGCAAAGGAAATAAATCCGAGCGCAATTGTTATTGATCCATTCATTTACAATGAGAATGTCTGGGCTTTCATTTACAACTTGCGTTCAGTTCAACCAACGAAAAATATCCCGATCATCTTTACAATTATCATTGAAGAAGAAAAAGTTGGCTGGGAACCGCAAATATTCGACTTTATGATTGCACCGATAACCATTGAATCATTTGAAGAGATAATAAGCAAGATTGAAAATTATTTTCCGATACAAGTGAAGAAAGTTCATGTCGTAGGCAGCTTCGATGAATCGTCCGGCAAATTAAGCGAACAACTTAAAAATAAAAAAGAATTAGAACTTGTAATACAGCCTAATTATCAATTAGCAGAGATGCTTCTCTCTAATGCTGACTGCATTCTTATCGATGTAGATTCTGCCGAAGAATATGTCTTTGACATTTGTTACAAACTTATTCAAAACAGAGCAACCAAAAATATTCCGGTCATTTTAATACTGCCTAAAGAAATTTCTAAGGATATGCAGGCGCTGCTTAATAAGCGCTTGAAAGAGATCTCTCTTAAAGTAAAGTCGCATCCAATGGATGTATTAAAAGCATTGCGCGACAGACTAAAAATAGAGTCGCCTGAAATAAATAAAAAAATGAACTTGGTTGATGAACAAAACAAAGAGAAAATACTGCCGCCAAGATCTAAAAAAGAGAGAGCGCACGGATCCAAACCAACAGTTATGATAGTTGATGATGACAGTGATGCGCTTTTTACTGTCGGCGAATTTGTGAAAGAGATGGACTGCAATCCTTTTTTTGCTCATAATGGAATGGAGTGTTTACTTATGCTTAATTACATCGAGCCGGATTTGATTTTGCTTGATATAATGATGCCGCAAATGGATGGATTTGAAACTATAAGACGAATTAGAGGAAACAGTAAATTTTCAGATATCACCGTTTGGGCATTAACTGCCTATGCAATGTTAGAGGATAAGGAAGTTATTGAAAAAAATGGGTTTGATGATCTGATAACAAAACCGATTAACTCTCAAGTTCTAACTGCCAAATTAAAAAAGTATCTGAACGAAACTGTTTAAAAATGATGAAAAAAATTTTAGTTATAGATGATTTTCCCGATAACGTCTTTTTGCTTCAAGATAAGCTTGAGAGAGAAGGATTTGAGATAATAAAAGCATACGACGGCGAAATGGGTATACAAAAAGCCATAGAAGAAAAACCCGATCTCATTCTTCTTGATTTGATAATGCCCGGAATGTCCGGATTTGATGTGTGCAGAACTTTATCTGCGCGCGAAGAGACAAAACTTATCCCTATCATTTTATTAACAGCGCTAACCGACGTAGATAATTTAAAGAGCGGTCTTCAAGCTGGCGCATTCGATTACGTTCGCAAACCTTTTAATAAGACCGAACTTGTCGCCCGTATCAATTCTGCTCTCCGCTTTAGCGAAACGAATAAACTGCTAATCGAGATCGAACAAATTCGTACATACGCTGCAACAGTTGTAACAGCAAATCACGAAATAAAACAACCATTAACTTTAATAAATCTTTCCACTGCGGCTATTCGACGCGAACTTTCTAAAAATAACTTTTCGCAGGAAGCGGTTTTGAAACGAATTGAATTTATAGAGAATGCCTCCAAAACAATTCTTGCTGTGTTAGAAAAACTCGGTTCGATAAAAAAACCTGTAATTGCGCCTTACGTTAACAATCTGAATATTATTGATTTGAAAGCTGAAGAGAAACTAACCAATTAGTTCTCTAATTATAGAAAGCAGCTCTTCGAAGTTATATGGTTTGTTAAGGATCTTGTCAATTTTCAAAAAAGAAGTTCTATCGCTAATATCGGTTGGTGAACCCGCTGCGAGAATAATCGGAATGTTTTCCTCTCTTTTCTTGATCTGCTCTATGCATTCTATTCCATCCATCACTGGCATCTTTTGATCGATGATCATTAGGTCTGGTAAAACAGAGTTGAGCGCATCCAAAACTTCTGCGCCGTTGGAGGCAACTGTAACTTTGTAATTGTATGAACGCAATAGTTCAGCAAGCAATTCTCTTAAAACGCCTTCGTCTTCAGCAATTAAAATTTTTTTTGCATGACGCTTCTTCCTTTTAGCTTTTGTCGCAGCAGCGTTTAATATTATTCTGAATTTCGTCCCTATACCAACTTTGCTCGTAACATTGATTGACCCGCCATACTTTTCAATAATATTTTTAACAATGAATAATCCAACACCCGAAATACTGCTTCCTTGCTTGGTGGAAAAATTTTCATTAAAAATGTAAGGAAGCGCTTCATGATCGATACCTCTTCCGTTATCACTTATTGTAATTTCAATAGCGCCTTTGTGGTCTGTGCGGCTTTTAGTTTTAACAGAAATGTCCCCCTTGGCTTTGATTGCTTCTACTGCATTTATGATGAGATTTATAAAGACGCGGTAAAAATCGGAGTATTTTCCTTTAACAAGATATAATTGCGGATCAAGATCAAGATGAAAATTTGTTTTTTCCTTCTGCTGAAAAACAAATGTGCGTATCACATCTTGGATTATTGAGTTGATGTTTATTCTTCTTGTGGGACTAGTTTTGTTTTCGTTCGCAACTAAAGTTTCTTCGATCATTTCAGAGGCAAGATACGTTCCTGCTTCGATGTTGTTCAACAATAAAACTATTTCTTCGTTGCTAACAATTTTTCTTTTAAGTAGTTCAACACTATTTAAAATTCTTGTAAAGATGTTATTTAAATCGTGTGCAAGATGTTTTATAGAGGAAGTATGTTCTTCAGATTGCTTCACTTAAGATTATATTTAATGATTTTGGAGTAAAGAGTTTTTAAGCTGATACCTAGAGTGTGCGCTGTTTTTTCGCGATTCCAATTATTATGCTCTAATACTTGTTTAATATGGTTTTTAACAACATCTTCGAGCGGTGTAGTTGGGTCAATTGGTTCAATGCCAATTGTAGAATAATGGTCTGCGCTCGGCACGGCTAAATCTTTAGTAGAAATTGTGTCTCCTTCTGCAAAAATAATTGCTCTTTCAATTATGTGTTCTAATTCCCGCACGTTTCCAGGGAAATGATAGGCTAATAGATCTCTCTTAGCTTCTGGTGAAAGTTTTTTAACAGAACGTACAGGAGATTTTTTCTGCAAGAAATATTCTGCAAGCAGAAGCACATCGCCGTCTCTTTCGCGAAGAGGAGGTATAGTTAAAGTAATTACGTTGAGTCTAAAAAGAAGATCGCGCCGAAAGTTTTTTTTCTCGGCTTCTTCCATCAAGTTTTTATTTGTTGCGCCTATTACACGAACGTTGGAACTAAGGTTAGCAATTCCACCCACTCTTCTAAACTCGCCGTTTTCAAGAAATCGTAAAAGTTTTGGTTGAAGCGTTAAGCTTAACTCGCCAATTTCATCTAAGAAGAGTGTTCCGCCGCTGGCAATTTCTACCAAGCCCTGCTTTGAACTTTTTGCATCTGTGAACGCTCCTTTTTCATATCCAAACAGTTCGCTTTCTATCAATTGATCCGGCAGAGAAGCGCAGTTAATAGCAACAAAAGGTTTGTTAGCACGATGAGAGTTTTTGTGTATGAACTCTGCAAAAAGTTCTTTGCCAGTGCCGGTATCTCCTTCAAGCAAAACATTTGATTCCGATTTTGCCGCCCGTTCTGCTAACTTTAAAACTTTTTTTACTGCGTCGCTTTCTCCAATTATTGTGTTAGGCGGGGTTTGGCTTATTTTTGAAGAAAGTATTTTGTTTTTGATCAGGAGGTCTTTTAGTTCAAGTGCGCGTTCAATTGTTACGCAAAGTTGACCGAACTCGTATGGCTTTGTTATAAAATCATATGCGCCTTGCTTTATGCAGTCGATCGCCGTACGAATATCCGATTTTGCTGTTAACACAATTACTTGCAGAGTTGGATGATTATCCTTTACGTAAGCAAGAACTTTTTCCCCGTGAACTTCGCGCATTTCAAGGTCCAAAAGAAGAACATCATAATAACGTTTTCTTAGAAGCTCTAAAGCTTCTTTGCCGTCATAAACTACTTCAACAATGTATCCTTCATTTACCAACTCTTCTTTGAGCAAGTAACACAAAGTTTCATCATCGTCTGCTATTAAAATTCTTGATTCTTTCATATCAGGTAATTTTTACATCTGTTTCAATATAACAAAAAGTATGGAAAAAAATTTTGTCAATACAATATTGTTGTTAGTGGATATAGCAGCGAATAATATACTCTTTCTTACAATGCAATTTAAAATTGTGAGGGGTCTTTGGATTTTAAGATGAATCGGTTTATATTTGTGCCCGCAAAATATTTGTAGTAAATGTGTATTTATTATAATACTCCGTTTTTAGCAAAGCTTTGATGAATAGAAATTTTTTATGGAGAGGGCGCGTAGCTCAGGGGTAGAGCATATGCCTTTTAAGCATAGGGTCGGTGGTTCGATCCCACCCGCGCTCACAAACTCACCTTAATAATTTGATGTATACTGTTTATATCATCAAATCTATTTCACAAAATCTATATTACATTGGTCATACAGTTAATCTTGAAGATAGATTAAAGCGTCATAACGAGAACCGAAGTAATTTTACAAGAAATAAAGGTCCCTGGGAGTTAATAATTTCTCATCCAAGTAAAACAAAGTCAGAAGCTTATAGATTAGAGAAAAAGTTAAAGTCGTTTAAGAATTCTGTTAAGGCAATTAATTTCTTGCAGAGATTGACTCAAAAGTAGAGCATCGGTGGTTCTCCCGAAGGGATTCCATTGGAAGATACCCCGCGCTCACGATAAACCTTACATGTTAAATTGCGTAAGATGAGTTGATAATTCAAGTTGATTTCTATTTGAATTTCTGCGAAATTTAAACTGAACTCGCTCATAAGAGTGTCGGTTCAATTAAGCTTCTTATTTCTTTACCGTTCGTTAAAGAGCTACTTACCTTTACTGAAAAAGTTTTAGAAATTCTTCTTTATCATTTTCTAATTGTTTTATTCTTTCGGTTTCAAGGTCTTTTTCAAAAAACTTTTCTGTTAATAAATTAAATTCATCCGAAGAGATCACTTTGCAGCTATAGGCTTTCCCAAAATCCATTAGACTGCGGTCAGATGTAATGAGAACTATTAACCGGGGATTTTTTGAAGATTCAATTTCTCTTCTTATCAGATTGTCGGATGCTTCTTCTGCTGAATAAAATATTTTTCCTTTAGAAACATTAAGCGAAATATTTGAAAACCCATCAAAATGGAGAGATATTTTCACTCTCTTTCCCGCAAAATATTTATTTATCAGTTGAATTAATTTTATGCGACTTTCTTGCTTATTTCTTTTCTGAAGTTGATGGAGAAATTTTATTCTCCCGATCAAGTTGTTGCCGTCTATTATGTAATAATCCATAAAAATAAAATCCAACCGTTAAATGACGCGTTTTAATTTATCAATTAATTACATAAAAAAGGGATGCGATTTAAAGATTCGATGAAAAATGATTATTATTCGCATAGTGTTTAATACAAGTAAGTGAAACTAATGGATTCAATAATTCAGATATTTTTTGGAAGTTTTCTTCTTAGTTTGGTTCATGCAACTATTCCAAGCCATTGGCTGCCAATAATTGCTATAAGCAAAGCAGAAAAATGGAACAATAAAGAAACAATAATAATTACTGCTGTTACTGGATTCTCACACACACTCAGCACAGTTGCTATAGGAATTATTGTTGGGCTGGTGGGATATAAACTCTCAGAGTCATATCATTTTATCACAAAATATATAGCGCCAATTATACTAATTACACTTGGGTTAATTTACTTCTATTTAGAGTATCGACATAGTTTAATAAAAACCGCACACCAGCATCATCATATTGATATTGATCAGATAGTGAAAAACCGGAAGAGCAAACGGTCTATCGTGTTCACTCTAAGTGTTGCAATGTTTTTTTCACCTTGTCTCGAAATCGAAGTTTATTATTTCACCGCAAGTCATTTGGGCTGGCTTGGAATAGGAATCGTATCGATCGTTTATTTTTTTGTTACAGTCTTGGGAATGATCTTTTTGGTTCATTTTGCATCAAAAGGGGTTAAAAAATTGCAGTGGCATTTTTTAGAACATCACGATAAACTTATTAGCGGAATTATCTTGCTCTTAGTGGGATTGCTCGCATTTTTCATCGAATTTTGATTTGCGTTATCGTAATTTTTAATACTTTTTACTTGGATCACGCCCAAAATTATTTTTCTATACTAACAAGAAAATAAATATCTTCATTACAATAATTAGAATTTTTCTATTTTTAGAAAGAAGACTGAGTAAAATAGCTCGGTCGAATTTTAATATAGCCATTCCTTTGTGAAGGGTTAGAATGGGCGTTTAGTGAAGAAAATTTCATTTGTTATTAACGGCTTACTAAAGAATATAAATTCCCGCACTAAAGAAATTGAACTTCTTCTTGGCAAAGACTTCAACATATCATATATCACAAAAGAATACAGATTCTATCACACTTTCTCAAAAATGTATTGAAGATGGGAGTGATTATATTATTGGAGTAGGAGGAGACGGCACTCTGAATGAGGTGATAAACGGTGTGATGCTTTCTGAAAAAGAGGAAAGAAAAAATGTTAAAGTAGGTTTGCTGCTCACAGGTTTGGGGAATGATTTTGCAAAAACGATGAAGTTAAGTCCCGATGTTGCTTCGTAACTAAATCTTATCGAAAACAATCAGTCCGTACCAAGTGATATCGGAAAGATTGAGTGTAAAGACAATTATGGAAACGATACCACAAGGCATTTCAACAATATTGCAGATGTCGGGCTTGCCGGTAAACTTCCTTTAAAGATGAGCGTATTAAATAAAAAAGTGGAATTCCTTTCGCCTAGACTGTAAATCTTTTAATTGTAAAGACGGCATTTAAACCGCCCCTACACTTATTATTGAATTTCGGAACGATCCTTCGGAAAAAGACCAATCTCTTTTAATAAATTTTGAGTGCCGGAAAATTTATCCAACACCCACAATACATAACGAATATCTACTCCAATCGAACGGCTGTAAGATTCATTCCACGCAAAATCATTTATTGTTGCTTCGAATGCGCGGTCGAAATTAATGCCGATTATATTTCCATAAGCATCTAAAATTGGGCTGCCGGAATTTCCCCCGGTTGTATCCATATTATACAGCAGGGCAACAGGAAGTTTTTTTGATTTACTGCTTATATATTTTCCAAATTCTTTTTTATCGTAAAGTGTTCTAAGTTTATCCGGTATTGCAAAATCTTCTCCGCCAATATTTCCTTTTTCAATTACACCCTCAATGCTAGTAAAGGGTTCATAATAGACAGCATCTGCCGGGCTATATCCTTTAACGTATCCATATGTTAAACGCAAAGTACTGTTTGCATCGGGGATGAAATTAGTTTTCTTCCACAGCGTTTTTACGTTAACTAGATCCCCGTAAAGTTTGTTTAGTTTTCCGTCGTTTCTTTCGTTCTCTTTTGTAACAGCTTGATTTTGCAGCTTGATTTTAGCCGCAAAGATAAAAAGCGGCTCTTGCATTGCAGCTATTTCTTCAGGTTTTTTCTTCAACAACGATTCAAAATAATCTTTCTGTAATATCTTAGATGTAAAAACCACGTTAGAAATAAAATTTTGAAAAGTTTCTTCATCGCTGTTTCCATCTGTTTCTAAAAGGTAATCGACCGCAGCAATTCGCGAGTAATCTTTGAATGAAATCGCATCGGTAAACATTTTCATCAGCATCGATTCTTCAAAATCTTGATTATAACTTTGTCTTGCCGATTCAAGCGCGGCAAGAGTTTGTTTCAAATTTTTTTCTTGAAAAGCAGTTCTTCGTTCAGCATCCGGTTTTTGAATTTCCTCTACATAATTCAAAATAAATGCTGCAAGCGAAAGCGAAGGAGAAAAATTATTTATTTGTCTAAGCCATAGATCAGCCCGAGTAATTTCGTAAACTTTATCGAACACATTCTGGATTTCTTCAAAAAGATTTCCATACTTTGCTTTTAATTGTGAATCAGAGTTGATGAAACGGCGCAATTCATTTTCTTCTTCTTGTTTTTGCTCAATAAGATTTATTTTCTTTAATCCTTTCAGCTTGCCTTGATAATTTTTCATTGTGTTTGCCAATCCTTTAATACGGTTTGCAAACAATAACTGAAGAGCTTTGTCGTCCGTGCTAATATCTTGCATTGTTTGAATTGCATAACTATAAAGATTGGAAATGTAAGGCAGCAAATACTCTTGCTGATATTTTATGAATTGAGAAGGGCGATGACGAAAAGTTCTACCAGGATAGCCAAGCATAAAAACAAAATCGCCCTCTTCAACTCCATTCGGATTTATTTTCAAAATTTTTTTTGGCTTGAACGGAATATTATCTTTAGAATATTGAGCGGCTTTTCCGTCCGGCGAAACATATGCCCGCAGTATCGAAAAATCGCCGGTATGACGAGGCCAAATCCAATTATCTGTTTCACCGCCAAAATTGCCAATTGATTGTGGCGGAGCGTAAACCAACCGAACATCTCGCATTATACGATACTTAAACAACAGATAACTTTTCCCGGCAAACATTTCGGAAACTTCTGCAACAATAGATTCTTTTTCGTTTGCGGCGTCATCTGCAAGTTCTTTACTTTTTTGCGCAATTATTTTTGTTCGCTCAGATGGATCGGTTACGTTTTTAATCGCGCCAAGAATAATATCGGAAATATCATGGTATGATTCAGTTATCCTTGCCGTGTATCCCTGTGCGGGAATTTCTTCTTGTAATGTTTTTGCATAGAATCCGTTCTCAAGCAGATTATTTTCTACTGTGCTTGAACGGGCAATAGCGCCGTATGCACAATGATGATTTGTAATTATCAATCCATTTTCCGAGATGAACGAACCTGTGCAGCCGCTTAATTGAACAAGAGCATCAACAAGACTAACTCCGCTGGGATTATAAACTTCTTTAACGTCAATTTTCAAACCGGCTTTCACTAAATCTACTTTATCAATCTCGCTCAAAGGATACATTCCTTCATCCGGAGATGCAGGCATCATTCCCAAAACGAAAGAAAGGATAAAAGTTACAGCTAATAACTTTATCGGTCTGTTCAAAACATGCTTACGAATCATATTTACTCCATTTTTGATTTCATTCAAAAATAACATTAAACAACCTTATTTAGAAACAAAGTGTGCATAAAAAAATATTACTGAAAAGTATTTGCTGTGAGCCGTAGAATTTTCCGTTCAGGCAAGTATTCCGTTCTGTTGCCCCACTCGGACATACTGTGGAATGTTTCTTTACAAAAAATAAATAAAAATCAGACTGCGGAATATATTTTTACAAATTACAAGCTGGAAATTTTGTTGATGTAAAAAAGATGCTGCTGGTTAAATAAAATCAGGCAATAAAAAAAACCCGTTTCGCTCCGAATCGGGTTTTTGTTTTGGTAAAAATTAAAAGATAAGATAATGATTAGAGAAAAATATTTTCCAAAGAAGCAAGTGCCTCATCAATTTTTGTAACATCTTTACCGCCGGCGGTTGCAAGATGTGGTTTACCTCCTCCACTGCCGCCAACAACTTTAGCAACTTCTTTTACAATATTTCCGGCAAGAATTTTTTTCTCTTTAATCAAGTCATCGCTAACAACTGCAACAATTCCAACTTTGTCATCGATCTCCGAGATTAAAACTCCTACGCCGCCCTTCATTTTTTCACGCAGTTCATCGCCGATGGATTTTAACTCATCCATATTTGATGCGGAAACTTTTCCCTTAAAAATTTTTATTCCATTAACAACGGTTGGATTAGAAATGATAGAACTAATTTCGCCGAGTTTTTCTTTCAACTGAAGCGCGGCAATTTCTTTCTCTAACTTCTTCTTCTCATCTGCTAATTTTCCAATTCTCAATTGGTCGTTCTCAATTCTCAATTGCAATTCTTGAATATATTTTTCAACTCCGGCGCCGGTAACCGCTTCAATTCTGCGTACTCCGCTGGCAATAGATGACTCGCTAACAATCTTGAACAAACCAATTTGTGAACTGTTCTTTACATGCGTGCCGCCGCAAAATTCCATTGTGAAATTGCCAAACTGAACAACGGTTACTTTATCGCCGTATTTATCGCCGAAGAACATTAGCGCGCCCATCTTTTTTGCTTCTTCGAAAGACATGTCTCGGTGATGAATCATTGGTAAATTCTCGCGCAGTTTTTCGTTAATGAGCGATTCGATCGCTTCAATTTCTGCCGCGCTTATTTTTTCAAAATGAGTAAAGTCAAAGCGCAAACGATCGGGACCAACATACGAACCAGCTTGTTGAACATGCGAGCCGAGAATATCTCTTAGCGCCCTGTGTAGAAAATGTGTAGCCGAATGGTTGTGCATCGTGTCCCAGCGTCTCTTCTTGTCTACTTCAGCAAGAACTGTAGCGCCCGTTAATAACTCGACTTTACTTTCGTTATCTACAATATGAATAGTATGATTGCCAACTTTTGCGAGACCAACAATACGCAAATGAGTGTCGCCGATAATTAAATTTCCCTTATCGCTAATTTGCCCGCCGGATTCCACATAAAAAGGAGAACGGTTAAGAATGACAAGAGATTTACCATTGTTTTTTTTTATCCCGATTATTTTCGCTTCGCTAGTTAGTTCATCATAACCCCGAAATTCTGTTGGCTCAGTTGAAGATAAATTAAAATCGTCGAGCTTATCAATTATAACCGCTGCAGTTCCAAGTTTTTCTTTTGATGATCTGCGTGCGCGTTCTTTTTGCTCATTCATCAGCTCATTGAAACGCGCTTCATCAATTGTAAATCCCTGTTCACGAGCCATTACGTTTGTAAGATCAGCCGGAAATCCGTAAGTGTCATATAACTTAAAAACGTCGTCGCCCCGGATAATTTTTTCATTTTTTGCGCTCAGTTTTTTAACCAGCGCATCGAATAATTCAATTCCGCGGTCTAAAGTTACGTTAAAACTTTCCTCTTCAGATTTAATAATTTTTTCAATTTGAGATTGGTTCGATTTTATTTCCGGAAAAACATGAGAAAAATTTTTCACGACTTCGGAAACAAGTTTGTAAAGAAAAGGTTCTTTTAGATTTATTCTCCTACCGTAACGGGCAGCTCTTCTCAATAATCTTCTTAGAACATAACCTCTGCCCTCATTTCCTGGAATTGCTCCATCGCCGACTGCAAAAGTCAATGCGCGTATGTGGTCGGCAATTACTCTCATCGAAATATTATTTTTACCTTCGTCGGAATTGTCTTCAGCCTGTAAAGAAGAATTATAATTAACTCCGGAAAGTTTTTCTATTGCTTTGATGATTGGCGTAAAAACATCTGTGTCATAATTCGATTTTTTATTTTGCAGAACTGCACAAACACGCTCAAAGCCCATTCCGGTATCAACATGCTTAGCCGGAAGTTCGTGAAGTTTTCCTTTATCATCACGGTTATATTGAATGAAGACCAAGTTCCAAATCTCGATGCATTGCGGCGAGCCTGTGTTAACTAAGCTTGCGTCTTCTAAGTTGTTACTCAAATTGACATGAATTTCGGAACACGGACCGCACGGGCCGGTATCGCCCATTTCCCAAAAATTATCTTTCTCATCAAATTTCAAAATATGTTTTGGATTTATATCGGTCTCGCTCTTCCAAAGGTTCAGCGCTTCATTATCTGTTCTATAAACCGTTGCCCACAATCTTTCTTTAGGAAGTTTCCAAACTTCAGTTAATAGTTCCCACGCCCAGCGTATCGCTTCTTTCTTATAGTAATCTCCAAATGACCAGTTGCCGAGCATTTCAAAAAAAGTATGGTGATAAGTATCGTGTCCAACTTCTTCAAGATCGTTGTGTTTGCCCGAAACGCGGATACATTTCTGAGTATCAGCCGCCCGTTTGTATTCACGAGAACCGGTTCCGAGAAAAACATCCTTAAATTGGTTCATACCGGCATTCGTAAAAAGAAGGGTCGGGTCATCGTAAGGCACAACTGGTGCGCTCGGTACTATCCGATGTCCTTTACTTTCAAAAAAATCTAAGAACTGCTTTCGTATTTCGTTGGATGTCATGTTAATTTTAATTTTTTTATGATGCGAATATAATAAAATCAATTGAGGGTTGTAAGTAGCTAGATGTTTGTTGTAATGCAGCAAGAAAAATAAGAGGAGGTGAAATAGTATTTACTTTAAAGAGTATCTATACGGCTTTGTATTCTTGTAATTTTGTATTAGTAATCATACTTTTGATTGTGGTCATTATTAAAAATCGAGCATTAGTTGAGCAAGTTTAAAGAACTATCGGATTTAGAATTGATGCAAGAGATAGTGCGTTTTGAATCTCGTGCGCTTGAAGAACTGTACGATAGATATTCGCCATTACTCTTTACTATCATAAAAAAAATTGCGCCGGATCAATCGACTGCTGAACAGATACTTGTTGATGTTTTTGCAATCGTCTGGCGCAAGATTGATAAATTCAACTTTAAGAATGGCAATGTATATTCTTGGCTTGTTACTCTTGCGCGTAACAAAGCGGTTGATTCATTAAGAAGATCACGCCAAGCAAACTATGCTGTGCAGCTAAACGACGATGAACACGAGGACTTTTTTATTCTTCCAACCTTTCCAGAAGAGATGGACAGTTTGGATCTTAAAACGGCTTTTACTATTAGACCAAAAATTGAAGGAGCGCTTTCAAAATTAACCGATACGCAGAAATATGTTTTGCATCTTGCTTATTATGAAGGGTACACGATAGGGGAAATTTCGGATAGACTGAACGTACCAATTGAAACAGTGCGGGCAAAAATTTTAACCGCGCTTCATAGTCTTAGAGATTATCTAGTTAAGGAATAAAAGGGATGGCAGAACAAGCAATTCATGAAATGGTAGCTGCTTTTGCTTCGGGGTGCATGGATAATGACAATTTTGTTCAGTTCAAAAATTATATGAATGAGGGGGGCGGTCTGCCGGTTGAAGAATTAGCCGAACTTCAAAATATCATTTCTATTATACCGGTCATACTCGAATTGGAAAAACCTAACGCAGAAGTAAAAAATTTAGTTGCAAAAAAATTGATGAGCATGAAAGATGAAATAAAAGCTAAGATTAAAAAAGAACGAAGAACCTTAATTGCGTCATTTCCAAATCTTCAAACAACAGAAAATTCCCATTCTAAAAAAATAGAAACTCCTTCAGTTTTAACTCAGAAGCAGGAATCCTTAAAAAGCTCAGAAGCTGCCCCTTCAGAAACTTCTGTACAAGATGTGAAGAAAAAATTTGGCGAACCAAGATCTGCCGTCGATAGGTTTAAAAAAATAAAAACTGACGAGCAACCACCTCTAATTTTAACCAGCCAACAACAGAAAATTTATCCGCAGGTCGCTCAAGGAAAAAACGGAGGAAGTCTGCCGGGATGGATTGCTCTTATCTTTTCTTTGATTTTGTTTTCGATCTTAAGCTTTTACACCTTCACAACGATCAATTCACTAAATGATCAAATCGACGATCTTCAAAATGGAATGATTGCTTTGAAAAGCGAATTATCCGCCGCAAATAATTTTATTAGCAATTATTCCTCTTTGGTTGAGTTTTTCAATTATAAAGATATTTTTGTTGTTAATTTAACCCGTCCCGAAGGCGATAATAATGCGTCTGCTCGGCTACTTCTTTCCTTTAATGAAAAAGAAGGATTGATCCAGTTCAAAAATATTCAGCCGTTACAACCGAACCAGTCGTATCAATTATGGATGTACAACAGAGGGCAAGCGTATTCGCTTGGAATGTATCAGCCAGTTGGCAGCGAATATCTAAAGCTCACAACTTTTCCTTTTCTTCCGAAAGAGCAAATTGAACTATTCAAAGTAACTATTGAATCTGGCGGGGGCCCAACATCTCCATCTACAACTTCTTTTTTAGAAAGTTCAGCTGCCAACCCTAATCTGCCCGGAAAATTTCGCAGATAAGCTATTTTTTTCTGTTGATAAAAACACTTATTCCCATAAAGATTAAAACAATTGGCAAAAAGTTTTCTAAAATATTGCACGCTTTGTTTACAAAAATTAAAAACCCTATCGGTCCTAAAATATTTATAGTGAAGTAACTTAGAAGTATTAAAACAGTTCCGCTTAAAAAAAATGCTTTTTCTTTCATGTTTTCGATGAAGAGAAGGATAAAAGCCGTTCCGCTAATAAAAAGCACCGAAGCAAAAACCAGACCGCAAAAGTTGTGTATTTCATAATTAGATTTTACCACTAAAATTACCCCAGCAAGAAAAACCGAAGTTGAAAAAACTAAAATTGCCCGGTCTCCTTTACTTAGCGATCGATAAACGGCAACAGCACCATACAGAATAAAAACAAAACTAATCACTTCATCAAATGTTAATGGAATTATATTGGCTAATTGTAAAAGTAAAAGCATTGCAAATATTATTACCGCTGCTGCAAAAATTAGTCTATTCACCTTTTTCCCCTTGAGCGATTGCTGGAGCAGATGGAGCAGCGATAGCAAGAATCAAATAAGCAGCGCAGAATAAACCCAACGTTAAAATAGCAGCGAGAATAAAAATAATTCTAACGGCTGATGAATCGATGCAAAGATAGTTTGCTAATCCGCCGCAAACGCCAAGTAAAATTTTATCTTTTTCGGACCGGGAAAAGAATTGAACGAACATTTTTTTCTGTTCTTCACATTTTCTGTAACCGTATAAAAAATAAACGCCATAGGCGAGCACTATTAGTGCAACAAACACATTGTTCGAGAGAAAGAAAAATTGAGCGGCGGTTCTAATTTCGTATGCTTCCAAAGAAAAACGGAACCCTGTAAAAAGCAACACTCCGCTTAATATAATTCTAAAATTCTCTTTTCGAATTTTTTCTTTTTCCAGTTCGGAAAAATCATTTTGAGAAGTGTGAACAGGCAGAAAGAGCGCAACAATCAAATAAGCAGCGGCGCTCCAAGAATTAAAAAATAGCGTGAGAATTCCAATTATCCGTATGTAAGCCGGGTCGATGTTTAAATATTCGGCAATGCCGGAACATACTCCGGCAATAATAACATTTTTGTTTGAACGGGAAAGTTTTTTTACATGCTTTGGCGGCGGCGGTTCATCGCGCTGCTTAAATAAATTCTCTGAGGAATTGAAATTATCTTGGTTTTCCATCGCTGCAATTCTGGTAAGTGAAAGTTAGCGAAGCGTTGAAATTCTATTCAATGTTTCGCGCGTTTTAATTATTCTTTGCTTTACAATAATTGTATCCGCTCAAGTGTTGTACAATTGGGCTATCATTTAAGCTTTTCTCATGTTGAATATAGAAATTAGCTTTTGAAATGTAAATGAAGAGAAAACAAGTTCATTTCCTCAAATTGTATTTTAACATTGTCGCTTTTGTTAGGCATCCAGATAAAAAATAATGAAGCGCAGAAAACAGCGGCGCGTGCAACTGCTAATCAGTTGTTTTATATTTCTATAAAACAAAACCCGCTTTTCCTATGAACGAATTCAACTGGCTTGGAAAATATCTTATCATTAGCGGCGTTATTTTAATTATTCTTGGTGCTGGTTTAATATTTTCTGATAAGATGCCGCTTTTTTGGAAAACTTCCTGGCGATATTGTTATAAAGGGGAAAATTTTTATATTCTACTTTCCAATAGTAACTTCTATTATACTTAGTATAATTATTTCGCTGATCATTTATCTGTTTCGAAAATAAATTGAAATTAAATAAGAATCTTTTTTCATAATGATTCAGTTACTTTTCGCATAATTATCAAAAAAAATACTCAAATAACAAATAGTTGAGAGCGTTATGATTAAAAAATATTTTCATCTTGATGAACTCGGCACAACAATTAAACAAGAATTCATTGCGGGCGCCACCACTTTTGTAACAATGGCTTACATCATAATTGTTAATCCAAAAATTCTTGAAGCGGCCGGAATGCCTTTCGGCGCTTCGATGGCTGCGACTATAATTAGCGCATTCTTCGGCACGCTTGCAATGGGCGTTTACGCAAAGAGACCGTTTGCAATAGCTCCTTATATGGGAGAAAATGCATTTATTGCTTTTACTGTAGTAAAAGTTCTAGGTTACAGTTGGCAGACTGCGCTTGGTGCAATTTTTATCGGCGGTTGTCTTTTTACAATCTTAACTCTTCTCAATATCCGAAGCTGGCTTGCTAATTCAATACCTGATAGTTTGAAGATAGCTTTTGCCGCGGGCATTGGGTTGTTTTTAACATTTATTGGTTTGAATGAAACAGGAATAGTTACGATTGGCGTTCCCGGAGCGCCTGTTCACGTTGGTAACTTTAGTCAACCATCAGTTCTGCTAGCAATCTTTGCGTTTCTTCTTATCGGCTTTCTTATGATAAAAAAAGTAAACGGAGCTATTCTAATAGGAATTTTATTTACGGCTTTTCTTGGTTTTGTTTTTGGAGTAACTCCGTTTCCAAAGAAATGGATGAGCTTGCCGCCGGATATTTCGCCGGTTTTTTTACAGCTCGATATTTTCGGAGCGATGAGCTGGGGATTCTTCTCTGTAATATTGGTAATATTCGTAATGGATTTTGTTGATACAATGGGCACTTTGCTTGGGCTTGGCTACAAAGCAAAGATGCTCGATGAAAATGGAAATATGCCAGAAATTGAAAAACCAATGTTGTGCGATGCGCTTGCAACCGTTGTCGGGTCCCTTAGCGGAACTACAACAAGCGGCGCTTATATTGAATCAGCTGCTGGAATTGAAGCAGGCGGAAAATCTGGATTGACGGCGGTTGTAACGGCAATTCTTTTTTTGAGCACATTATTTTTTGCTCCACTATTTGCGGCTATACCTGCTTATGCTTACGGCGCTTCGCTCATAATTGTCGGGCTGTTAATGATTACCCCTGTTTCTCATCTAAAATTTGATGATCTGGCAGAAACAATTCCTGCTTTTATCACAATTACTCTTATGAGCTTTACTTACAATCTTGGAATTGGAATGACGGCTGGTTTTGTTGTTTATCCTTTAACAATGCTTGTTGCCGGAAGAATAAAAACCGTTAAGTTGGGAATGTGGATAATGTTTGCATTCTCAATTTTGTTTTACATTTTTTATCCTTATTAAGCGGTATTTAGAAATTATTGCACATTATTTTTGAATCGATATTTAATCAGTTTCATCTAACGGAAAAAGAAAATTGGTTATTAACTGATAAGAAAATGGAGTTTCAATGGCAGCAAAAAATGCTTATGTAAAACAGATAAAGGGCGTAACGTTTATTGGTAAAACGGATTCCAATCATTGGGTTACTATGGATGGACCTGAGCAATTCGGCGGAAGCGATGCGGGAACACGTCCAAAAGAATTAATTTTACTAGCTCTTGCCGGCTGTACCGGAAGTGACGTTGCAGTAATTCTTGGAAAGAAAAAAATAAAACTCGATGGCTTCGAAATGAACATCTCGGCAGATACACAAGAGACTCATCCGCAGGTGTTCACAAAAATTCATCTCGAATATGTTTTCTATGGAAAAGATGTTCCGAAGGATGCAGTTGAAAGAGCAATTGAATTATCACAAAAAACTTATTGCAGTGTTACTGCGATGCTGCAGAAATCTGTTGAAATAACTCACTCATATAGAATAGAAGGAACGAGATAATTTTCTCAGCCCCTGCCGTAAATGAATTAAATGCGAGGCACAAAAATAGATTATAAGTATTCCTCTGGTATTAGTTTTCTGCCGGAGAATCCCTCTTCCATACTGTGATAAAACATGATGTCATCTTCATCGCTGCGCCAGCATAACATAACCTCATTGTTGTTTATGACCGCAGGAAAATCGACAAGACCAATCTTAAAATTTCCATCTTTATAAAGGCATCCTATTTCTTCCAACTCCTTAATAAAGGAATCTATTTGGGAGGCGAGGTTTAATATTTTTTCATTGCCGGCAATATTTCCATCCAATGATTCTGCTATTGTTCTTATTTGAGAAGCACTATAGAGAATGTCTGTTACTATCTGCTTAACTAATGGAAGAGTGCGGCGCGCTTCTTGAGGAGTAAAATATTTTTTGTCTTGGCTTGGCATAATTCTGTCTTTTTTTAAAGATTCTTTGGTTAATACTGAAATAAATTTTTTCCCGATATAGAAATACTATTGTTTACCTTTTCAACTTAGCTCTATTCTAACATCCATCAGCCGCTCATAAGCGTTCAATCAGTTTGAAATGAAGTTACAATATAGAACCCTGAAATAAGCTCTTCAATTTTACATAATCATAATTCCTAAGTCTATATAGAATTAAAAACTTATTCATTCGGAAAACTTGCAGAAAAAATGATTTCATATCTATCAAGAGATATTTAGGAAAGAAGTAGAATTTTTTAATCAGATAGGCTTGCATTATTATAAGTCTTTATTTATATTTAGTCTAAATAAAAATTAGATTTATAACAGTTGCCTCTTATTTATAAATACTATAAGGAGTTATAACAATGGTAGTCAGTCGATTTTTACTTTTCGCTTTTTTTGTTTATCTAATCAATTTAACCCTCCCTATAACTGCGGGCACAAATTCAAGCAAAGATAAAACTATTAGTGGACGGGTTTTTTCAAAAGATTCAAATAGTCCGCTTCCAGGTGTAAATATCCTTATTATAGGCACAAACTTAGGGGCGGCAACTGATAGCGGTGGTCATTTTCTTATTTATAATGTGCCCCCCGGTATTTACGAAATAAAGGCCAGTATGGTTGGCTATATATCCGTTACTGAAAAGATAAATGTGGAAGAGTCGGGGATGATTCAGCAAAACTTTTTTCTTATTCCTCGTTTATATGATTTTCCCGTAGTTGAAATAATTGGTTCAAATCCTTCTTTCTTTTTGAAGATTCCTGGTTCAGGAGAGACAGTTGGTAAAAATGTTATTCAAGGAACTCACCCGGTCGGAATGAATGAAATCTTGAGGAAAGTGCCCGGTGTGTATGTACGAGATGAAGATGGTTTTGGTATCCGCCCAAATATTGGGATACGCGGACTTTTTCCAACCCGAAGTTCAAAGGTGCTGCTACTTGAAGACGGAATTCCTATCACTCAAGCTCCTTATGGCGACCCTGCAGCATATTATCATCCACCGATTTCTCGTTTTAATCGAGTAGAAATTCTCAAAGGGAGCGGTCAGATCATTTTTGGACCACAAACTATCGGCGGTGTAATCAATTATTTAACACCTCAACCTCCAAGCGAAACAGAAGGAATGGTGAAAATAATTACAGGTAACCGTAATTATCTCTTCGGCCAGTTTGATTTCGGAAGCAATTGGAATGGAGTTGGCTTTATGGCAAGTTATTCTCGTAAACAGGGAAATCTTGCTCGCTCAAATACTTCGACAAGACTTAATGATCTTTCCGGAAAAGTTATTTTGGAGATCGATAAACGATCTAAACTAAGCATAAAAGGAAACGTTTATGAGGAAACGTCAAACATCACTTACGCGGGGATAACGCAAATAGAATTCGAAGAGGACCCATTTCAAAATCAATTCAAAAACGATTGGTTCTTTGTTCACCGTTACGGCGCTCACATTATTTTCGATCGTTATATGGGAGATAACGGTTCTTACTTCGCTTTAAACTTATATGGGCAGGCATTTCTACGCGACTGGTGGCGCCAGGGAAATAATGGCGGAACTAATTCGGCAAACCCCGGAAATCAATTAGGGGTTAGAACTGTTCTAAATCCTTCACGAAATGATGGTCGTAATCGGAAATATTATGTGTGGGGTATTGAGCCGAGATTTCGATTCAATCATCAATTTTTGGGCTTTCTACACGAAACAGACTTAGGAATTCGAGTTCACTTTGAGACACAAGATCGAAAACAGATTGAAGGAAATTCTCCATTTGCGCGAACTGGAGTATTAAGAGAAGACAATTTACGAAAAACAGTTGCATTAGCTTCATTTATTCAGGATAAGATTTTTATTGGAGACAAATGGACAATTTCCGGAGGACTAAGAATGGAGAACATCCATTATTCGCGCACTAACCGGTTGAACGGGGCATCAGGGCGGGTTACATTAGTTGAATTTATTCCAGGCGTTGGCGCTACGTTCAATCCAATGCCGGAGCTGATGTTTTATGGGGGCTTGCATCGCGGCTTTGCTCCTCCGAGAGTTGAGGATGTTATTTCCAACACAGACGGTTCAAGTATCGAACTTGAGGCGGAAAAGAGTTGGAATTTAGAATTGGGTATTAGAACTAAGTTAACATCAAATATTGAACTTCATGCAACTTTGTTTGAAATGAATTTCGAAAACCAAATAATTCCAAGCTCGCTTGCTGGAGGAAGTGGAACTAACTTTACAAATGCTGGAAAAACTATTCACCGCGGCGCCGAGCTTAAATCATCGGTTACAATTGCGCCTTGGATGTGGTATGATAAATATCTTTTGCTAAACATTGCTTACACTTATCTGCCGGTAGCGGAGTTTCGCGGGGTACGCTACAGTACAATTATACCCACAAAAATAGTAACAGGTAACCGACTGACTTACGCGCCAAAACATCTGGTTACTGCCTCTGTTGGATATATGACTTCTAACGAAACCAACTTCTATCTTGAGGCGGTCTATGTTAGTGATCAATTCAGCGATGATCTAAATACGGTAAATCCTTCTCCGAGCGGACGGCAGGGAATAATACCTGAACAGATAATCTGGAATGTATCTGTAAACTATACAATAAAACCAATAAACCTAACGGCTGTATTTGCAGTAAAGAATTTGTTTGACAAAGTCTATATTGTAGACCGCTCGCGGGGAATATTGCCTGGCAACCCCCGCTTGTTTCAATTTGGCATAGAGTGGAAATTCTAATTTACAGCACTTTAACTTTTTGATTTCGGAAAGCGGGAAGATCATTACATTTTTATTTTTTTTATTTTGAGTGAAAAGCAAGTCTCTTTAAATAGTTATCAAAAGCGGTAGGGAAAAAATGAAAAAAAGAAACAATTTTTTATTAACCTTTTCAATCTTGATTTTTTTAATAATTCTCTTCTCTATTTCTAGTCAAGCCCAATCAACTAAGAAATATTTTGGAAGATCGCACACATCCTA
Organism: Melioribacter sp.; assembly: GCA_020723965.1. GTDB lineage: Bacteria > Bacteroidota > Ignavibacteria > Ignavibacteriales > Melioribacteraceae > DYHW01. Next base: position 244,908 of record DYHW01000004.1, read on the forward strand.
TTTCCTTGCAGAGCCGGCGCTTAATTTTGAGTTTGGCTGCGGAGAAGCTCACGTCAACCAACTATTGCATGTAAACAAAAAGGGCGAGTTATACTTTCCTGTAATTGGTAATTTATTTGTTTCCAAAAGAAGTAAAGATGCGGAGAATAATTCTATTAACATTCCGCCGCCTCATAAGTATTCAAAAGCGGTCGAAGATAATTCTTTCCTTATTGAAGAAGCATATAACCAGGAAGAAGGAGTAGTTCAGCATATTTCTCATGCCGTTTATTTTAGGGAACCAGAACGAAATATTTTCTACTCTTTCACTCAAGAATGGCCCATCGGCGGACTACTTCATCAACTCAGTTTCACAATTCCTTATTCTTTTCTTAATTCAAATAAAGGCGTGGGCGATTTGATGTTCAACTACCGGTATCAACTTTTTACAAGTGACGATTGGGCTGCATTCTCACCTCGTATTTCAATAATAGTGCCGACAGGTAATGTTAGCAAAAGTTTAGGAGCGGGCTCGATAGGAATGCAAATAAATCTGCCTGCTAGTAAGCGGTTCTCTGAATTCTTTGTTGGACATTTTAATGCTGGTTTTACATTTATGCCTTCAGCTCAAGTTTCTTTTTCGAACAAGCGGCATCAATTGACATTTTGGAATTTGGGCGGAAGTATTATTTGGCTTGCCGGAGAGAGATTCAATGTTATGATGGAGTATCTAATAAATGACGGCAGCAACATTGATGAATTTGGTAATGTAAATCGCTTTACTGAAAAGTTCATTAGCCCGGGCATTCGCTATGCAATTGATATTGGCGAATTGCAAATTGTTCCCGGGTTGGCATTCCCTTTTAGTTTTTTAAATGAGGATAATAGAGTTGGAATGATTTTTTATCTTTCGTTTGAACACACATTTTAATATTGAGAGTAATATTTTTATTCCGAGATATTTGTAATCAAGCGTCTTCCATTGCTGTTGCTGCGCTATGATATTAGTGAATAACCGGTGAACCCAAAACGAAAGTAGTTACTATAACCGCCTTACTCGCAATCGGCTGCAGATTCTTCGCTTCATAAAGTTGACGAAGCGAAGAATCTGTTTGTAAATTGATTTGTAGCAGTCAGTTGCTAAACAAAATATTCGAACAAATCAGAAACTCTGTTCTACATTTAAAGAATATATTTACTCAAATCTCTATTCTTAACAATAGTATCGAGTTTTTGATTTACCATTTCGCCGGTAATCTCAATTTCCGCTTCCGGCATTTTATCGGGCACATCAAAAAGAATATCTTCGAGCAAAGTAGTTAAAATAGTATGCAGTCTGCGAGCCCCAATATTTTCAACTTGATCGTTAACTAAAGCTGCCATTTTAGCAACTTCTTTTATAGCGTCATCTTTAAAGGAAATAGTAACTCCTTCAGTTTTAAGAAGCGCAAAGTATTGTTTAAGCAGCGCATTTTTGGGAAGAGTTAGAATTTTTACGAAATCTTCTTCGCTTAGACTTTTGAGTTCAACACGAATTGGGAAACGCCCTTGAAGTTCGGGTATCAGATCGCTTGGTTTTGAAACATGAAAAGCGCCAGAAGCAATAAATAAAATGTGGTCGGTTTTAACCGGTCCATATTTAGTATTCACAGTAGAACCTTCTACAACCGGAAGAAGGTCTCTCTGAACTCCTTCGCGGGAAACATCTGGTCCTTGCTGACTTTTTGCCCCCGCTATCTTATCGATCTCATCAATAAAAACAATTCCCGATTCTTGAACACGCTTAACAGCTTCACGCTGAACAGCTTCCATGTCAATCAGCTTTTCAGTTTCTTCCTGAGAGATAATTTTTCTTGCTTCGCGTATAGGGGTTTTCCTTTTCTTTTTTTTCTTTGGTATCATGCTGCTCATCATCTCCTGCAAATTCATTGCCATATCATCCATTCCAAGTGGTCCCATCACCTGCATGCCAAAAGCTGGAGTAGTAACATCAAATTCTATCAACTTATCGTCCATTTCTCCTTTGCGAAGTTTTTCGCGCATCCATTCTCGTGTTTTTTCATTGCGAGGTTCTTCATTTTCTTCTTGCTCATTTTCAATTGCATGAGGTCTCTTTGTGGGCGGAATCAGCTGGTCTAAAATTTTTTCTTCTGCCATTCTATCAGCTTTTTCCTGAACTTCTACTGTTTTCTCAGAACGCACCATGCTAACAGCAATATCAGCAATATCACGAATCATCGATTCAACATCGCGTCCCACGTAGCCAACTTCTGTGTATTTTGATGCTTCAACCTTAATAAACGGGGCGCCGGAAAGTTTTGCAAGTCGCCGCGCAATTTCTGTTTTACCAACGCCCGTAGGTCCAATAAGAATAATATTATTGGGCATTATTTCTTCTTTAATAATTTCATCAACTTGCTGCCTGCGCCATCTGTTTCGCAAAGCAATTGCAACAGCGCGCTTGGCTTCATTTTGACCAATTATATATTTATCCAATTCCTTTACAATTTGAGCAGGTGTAAGGTTTTTAACCAATTCGTTATTCATTCTTCTTTTCCTCATTTGCCAATAGTTTCAACTGTTATTTTTTCGTTTGTGTAGATGCAAATATCTGCTGCGGTTTTTAATGATTCTTCAACAATTTCTTTGGCAGAAAAAGAAGTGAATTTTTTTAACATCTTTGCAGCAGCAAGCGCGTACATTCCTCCGCTTCCAATGGCAACTATGTTGTCTTCCGGTTCTATAACGTCACCGGTTCCGGAAACTACATAAGCTTTATCTTCTGAAATAATGGCGAGCATCGCCTCGAGCCGGCGCAAATATTTATCTGTTCGCCAATCTTTTGCAAGCTCAACAACGGCACGGCTCACATTGCCGCTGTATTGCTCAAGTTTTTCTTCGAAGCGCGCCAGTAATGTGAAAGCATCAGCAGTTGAACCGGCAAATCCGCAAATAACTTTTCCATTGAGGAGCTTGCGTATCTTCATTGAGTTATGCTTCATTACAGTATTGCCAAGCGTTACTTGACCATCGCCGCCGAGCGCAGCTTGATCATCTTTGATGATGCCAATAATTGTTGTGGACCTAATTTTCATTTTATTGTGTCTCCAATAGTTTAAAATTGTCGTTACGAACTTGTGGCTTCTGGCTTTCGTTGTAAAGACAATGTAAAAGGGATCAATCTTGGAACCCTCTTCTGATATTCTCTATACTTGCTGCCAAATACTTCAATTAGTTTGCGCTCTTCATAAATGGAGCCGATATAAAAATAAACAACAATGCAGAGAAACATTACAAAATAGAACAAACTCATTGTTGGACGAAATCCTAAAAACAAAATTGAGAAGAAGTAAATAGGGTGTCGAACAAATTTAAACGCTCCTTCAATTTTTAAAGTTAGCTTTTCATCTAACTCATCTGCGCGGTAATTACCTCGCAAGTATCTCTCAATTTGAACAACCCCGAGAAACTCTTTCAAGTTGATCGGTCGTGCTGCCCATACCAATCCAATAAACGAAAGAACTTGGAGTGCAAATGTAATGATATCGAACGGATATTGTAAGTCGTAGACAATCAGATCTGGCTTAGGAGTAATTATATAGAATACGGCAAAAATCAGTAAAGAAGAAACATTATAAAACATACGATAAAATGCGATTCTATTTCCTATTTTTTCTGCGAGAGCATATTTAATTTTTCTGGAAGCCAGCCAAGTGTGAGAAATTGCAAAGAGAGAAAAAAGAAGGACAATTAAAATTATGTTAAGAGCGGTCATAGTTCCTTTCGTAAACGCGCAACCGGAATTTTCAGCGCTTCTCGGTATTTCGCAACCGTGCGTCTAGCAATGTGAATCCCTTTCTCTTGAAGAATACTGGCAATTTTGTCATCGCTGTATGGATTTTCTTTTGGTTCGTTATGGCAAATTTCTTTTATCAGTTCCTTTATATGCTTGTTCGATATTTCATCTCCGCTGTCAGTCGATAAACCTTCGCTGAAAAAATATTTCAACTCATGAATGCCTTGTGGACTCTGAACAAATTTACCGTTTACAACCCGGCTGATAGTTGATATATCCATCATTATTTCGTCGGCAATGTCTTTGTAGATCATAGGTTTTAAGAAACGGGGGCCCATTTCAAAAAACTCGAATTGCCTTTCAAGAATTGACCTCATTATTTTCATCAGAGTTACGCGTCTCTGCTGGAGAGAAGCAATAAACCATTTTGCCGATTCGAATTTTTCGCGCAAAAATTTATGAGTTTCTTTTTCGCGCTCGGGGATTTTTCTTTTACGCTTATTAAAGTCAATCATTTCAAGATACGATTTACTTATCGTAACCGAAGGAACGCTTCTATCGTTAAGAGTAACAATGTAGTTATCCTCTATTTTTTCGATAATGAAATCGGGCGTAACCTGATTCATCTCTTCTGAATCAATATTGCCTTCCCCGGGTTTAGGGTTTAGCCGCAATATCAGATCGATAGTTGCACGAAACGTCTCTTTGGAAAGGTCAACTGCTTTTTGAATTGCATCGAATCTCTTGTTAGCGAAATCTTCAAAATGCTCAGAAAGAATTTTTTCTGCCAGATAAGAATAATAGGGGTCGTATGACGAATTTTTAATCTGAACCAAAAGACATTCTTGCAGACCGCGCGCCGCTATTCCAACCGGATCCAAAGTTTGAATCTGTTTCAAAATTTTTTCTGCCTGGTCAAGCGTAACATCTATATGATCGAAAAGCTTTAATTCGTGTACAATCTTTTGCATATCCGCTTTGAAATATCCGTCTTTGTCTAAACTACCAATAATATTTTCGCCAAGTATCATTTCATCTTCGCTTAGATCTAGCATATGAAGCTGATCAATCAAATATTCGCGTAAAGATTTTTTTTGCGGAGCTATCGGCTGCACTTTCTCTTCGTCACGGCTTCTATTCAATCTATCAAACTCGTGTTCGGATTCAATCTCATTCATAAAATCTTCAAGATCGAACTCATCTTCTTTGCTGTCGTATTTTTCTTCTTCATCTTCTGCTGTTTTATCTTCGCTGTCTTCAGATTCTTCTCTCTGTTCTAAATCGAATTCTTCATCTAGTGTTTCTTCAAGAATTGGGTTCAACTCAAGTTCGGTCTTAATTCGTTGCTCAAGCGCAAGCGTATTAAGCTGAAGCAGTTTCTGATATTGAATCTGCTGAGGAGAAAGTTTCTGTTGAAGTGATAATTTTTGCAGAAGTGATAACATAACTAACTTTTAATTATTTCTTTTGTTCTGAGCAACCATTCATTTCCGAATTTCCGTATAAGTCCATCTTTGCAGAAATCGATTATTTTTGTTTTATTATTATTTCCTAGTTCAAGAGCGGGCTGGCATTCGCTATATTTTTCATAACGCAAAACAGTTCCCCCGAAATTCGAGATGCGAATTGGAAATAAATGACATGAAACAGGTTTTATAAAACTAATTTTTCGGTTATAATATGCTTTCACAATACCGCATTTTGCAATTTCACCATCGAAAGTTACAAAAACGCAGGCTCTGTTGTTTAAACTTCGCGTCATTAGTTCATTTTCTTTCTTAATCCAAAAATTGTTCTTTTCAATTTCTTTCTTATGCTCTTGCGGCAAATATTCTAGAATAACAGAAAGAACTTTTGAAATTTCTTCTATTTCAGATAAAGTTATTGGAGCTCCATAGTCACTTTCCATTGTGCAACACGCGCCTTTGCATTTGCTAAGATCACATGTAAAATTAGTGTCAACAACTTCTTTGTTAACTATTACGCCATCTATTTGAATGAAATCTGAATTCATAAATTATACACGCTGAAGGATGAGTGGTTACTAATGATATTTTTTTTACAAATTGAAAAAATAGTTTTTGCGAAAAGATACAAATTTTGCTCTATTCAAAAAAGAAAGCGGAACGAATTTTTAGTATCTGATATTGAAAAAAAAATGAAACAAACGGCGGAATTATTTTAAATTTTTTTAAAAGAAACTTTTTCCCTCCTTGTAAGTCTAAATAGGCGATAAAAATTTGATATTTGCAAAGGAGGATCATATATGAAAAAATTTATACCGCTCTTTCTAATATTACTTCAAGCTACACTATTTGCAGAAGGAGGGGGCATCAGCTCTGACAAAGCGATAGTTGCATACAAAATCAACAACACAAAAGTAAAAATTGATGGAAACCTTGTTGAACCCGTTTGGCAGCAAATCCCAGTCAAAGAATTTACACAGCGAGACCCAAACGAAGGAAAACCTGCATCAGAAGAAACTAACGTGTGGATAGCATACGATGAAGATAATATTTATGTCGCAGCACGATTGAAAGATTCTAATCCGCATCTAATTGATGCAAGTCTTGGAAGACGCGATGCATACATAGACTCCGATTGGTTTGGTTTTTATGTTGATCCTTATAACGATAAACGTACCGGCTACTTTTTTGCCGTAAATGCAGGCGGAACTATTGTTGACGGAACTTTATTTAACGATGGCTGGGATGATGCGACTTGGGACGGAATTTGGGAAGTTAAAACAAGCATTGATGATAGCGGCTGGTCTGTTGAAATGAGAATTCCATTTTCTCAACTTCGCTTTAATGAGAACGAAGAAATGACTTGGGGTGTAAACTTTGCAAGGGAAATTAAACGCTTTAATGAACGATCTTTTTATATAATGGTTCCTAAGAATGAAAGCGGATTCGTTTCCCGATTTGCGCCTCTTCAAGGATTATCCGGAATAAAACCGGAACAAAGATTAGAAATTCTTCCGTATGCTGTTCAAAAAGCGCAGTATTTAAAACATGATTCAAACGATCCTTTCTATAAAAGCAATCAATATAAAACCTCGCTCGGCGCCGATTTAAAAATTGGAGTAGGAAGCAATTTAAACATTGATGCGACTTTTAATCCGGATTTTGGACAAGTTGAAGTTGACCCCGCAGTAATAAATTTAACTGCATTCGAATCTTACTTTCAAGAGAAAAGACCATTCTTTATTGAAGGGGCAAATACTTTTATGTTTGGAATTGGAGGCGCAAACAATAACATGGGTCTTAACTTTAACTGGCCTCAACTTTTTTATTCAAGAAGAATTGGAAGAGCGCCGCAGGGAAGAACATCTTCTGCGCAGTTTGTAGATTTTCCTACAGAGACAAGGATTATTGGCGCAGCAAAATTAACAGGAAAAATAAATGAATCCACCGCTATTGGTGCCGTCAGTGCGGTAACAGAAAGAACTTTTGCTACTCTTTTTAATAATGGTATTAAAACCCAAGAACAGGTAGAGCCGCTCACTCACTACGGTGTTCTTCGGGCAAAAAAAGAATTTAATGATAGGAATCAATCATTGGGTTTTATGTTAACATCAGTAAGCAGGAATTTAAACTATGAGCCGCTAAAATCTCGTCTTGCGCAAAATGCTTTAGCATTTGGTTTGGATGGTTGGACTTTTTTAGATAGCAATCAAGATTATATTATCACCGGCGCTTTTGCCGGTTCTTACATAAAAGGCACAAAAGAATTTATTCAGCGTTTGCAAAAACAGCCCTACAGATATTTTCAAAGACCAGATGCTACTTATGCAACTTATGATCCGGAGAGAACTTCTCTTTCGGGCTGGTACGGTAGAGTTATGCTGAACAAACAAAAAGGAGATTTATTTTTAAATGCTGCAATCGGCGCAGCTTCGCCCGGTTTTGAATATAACGACCTCGGATTTCAATGGCTTGCAGATAGAATTAACGCTCATTTTGTTCTTGGTTATAAATGGTTCGAACCGTCAGGTATCTTCAGAAGAAAAATGATTTACGCTGCTGCAGCGCGAAGTTATGATTTTGAGGGGAACCTTAACAGCAGTTTTATTTGGTTAAGATCTAACTTGACTTTTATGAATTATTGGGGTATCGGATTACAGGGGGCTTATTCTTTTGAATCGCTTAACAAAACAAGTACACGCGGCGGACCTCTTGTACTAAATCCTGCCGGTTACTCAATTTATCTTTCGTTCAATTCAGATTCGCGCGAAAGAATTTATTTTGATTTTGAGTTTGAATATAAAAAAAATGAACTTGGCGGTAAAGGTTCTTCACTTGCTGCAAATGTAAATTGGCTCCCAAGCCCTCAGCTTAATTTTAGTATTGGTCCTAGGTATGATTTAAACTTGGATACTAGACAGTGGGTGGGAAATTTTACAGATGCAACAGCGCTGCACACTTATGGAATACGATATGTGTTCAGCGATATTGAACAAAAAACTATTTCTGCAAACATTAGATTAAATTGGAGCTTTAGCCCAGCGCTTAGTTTACAATTATTTTTGCAGCCATTTTTTGCTGTTGGCAATTATAGCAATTTCAAAGAACTTGCCCGCCCAAGAAGTTTAGACTTAAATACGTACGGAAAAAACAATTCAACTATTAGTTTGGATAAACAAGAGAACATCTATAAAATCGACCCCGATGGAAACGGACCCGCAACATCATTTTCATTAAGTAATCCGGATTTTAATTACAAATCGCTTAGAGGCAATCTGGTTTTAAGATGGGAAGCTTTGCCTGGCTCTATATTTTATTTTGTCTGGTCGCATGATCAAACTAATTATCAAGATGCCGGTAGTTTTGAATTAGCTCGAGATTTCAAAAATCTTTGGAAGAGCGATGGTAATGATGTGTTTTTGATTAAATTTTCTTATTGGCTTGATATTTAATTGCCACTTGTTAGTTGTTAATACAAAAATTCCGGCATACGCTGGATTTTTTGTATTATTCTCTCGTCGATATGTTATACGCTATTTTATAGTTATAGTTCATATCAATGCATCTCTATTTCGATTAAAATTCCTATTTTAATCTGAATTCAAAAAAAATATTATATGAAAGATCAATGCTTTGATGTTGTGATTGTTGGAGCCGGACTGGCTGGGTTATATGCGGCAAAGTATGCGTCTCGTTTTTGCAAAGTTGCAGTTATCGCTAAAACTACAATTATACTTTCCAATTCATATTGGGCACAAGGAGGAATTGCAGCTGCAATAAGTTCAACCGATTCACCGCAGCTTCACTACGAAGACACGATAAAAGCAGGAAGAAATTTATCTAATAGTAACGCCGTAAGAATTTTAACCGAGGAAGGAAAAACTCTTGTGGAAGAACTAATAGAGATGGGAATGCCTTTCGACAAAGCCAACAGAAAATTTGCTTTGGGTCTAGAAGGAGGGCATTCTGTGCCAAGAGTTTTACATGCCGGAGGCGATGCAACAGGAAAAGAACTGGTTAATTTTATTTCCAAGTTCGTTTTAGATAATAATCAAATTACATTTTTTGAAAATACTCTTGTTTACAAGTTGATTGTCTCTGAGGAGGAATGCTTGGGTGTTTATGCTTACGATATTCTTAAACAAGAAGATTTGATGATTACAGGTAAAACAACGGTTATTGCATCAGGCGGCGGCTGTGCAATTTACTCACGCACAACAAATCCGCCTTCATCAATCGGCGAAGGGATTTCTCTTGCTTACGATGCCGGAGCCGAAGTTGAAAGCATGGAGTTTATTCAGTTTCATCCCACATCATTTTATTCAGAAAGTGGAGAAACGTTTTTAATTAGTGAAGCAGTGCGCGGCGAAGGAGCTTTCATTGTCAATCACAGTGGAGAAAGATTTTTGAAAGAATCGGGGTATGCAGAACTTTCGCCGCGTGATGTTGTTACAGAAGCAATTTTTTCGGAGATGAAAATTTCCGGCAAACCTTGTGTCTTTTTAAAGCTCGATCATCTCAATGCAGAAAGAATTAGGAATAATTTTTCAAATATTTACGATGAAGCACTTAAATTTGGAATTGATATAACAAAGGACCCTGTTCCCGTTGCTCCAGCTGCACATTATATGATAGGCGGAATTAAGACAGGTTTAAACGCGGAGACAAATATTAAACGTTTGTATGCCGTGGGTGAAGCGGCATCAACGGGCGTTCATGGCGCTAATCGGCTTGCAAGCAATTCTCTTCTCGAATGTATTGTTTTCGGGAAAAGAGCCATAGAGCACGCATTAAAAAATTGCAACAATTCAATATGCGCGTCATCAGAAGTTGAACAGATTAAATTCAGAATCGATTCGAACAAAGAAAAATTATTGACGGAAATTAGAAAGGATATTTCCAATTTAATGTGGACTAATGTGGGTATAATAAGATCAAAACGCTCGCTTAAAATAACATCAGAACACCTTGAACATCTTTACATAAAACACTATGGAAAAAAATTTGAATATTATTCGCTACAGATAAAATGCTTAATTGAAATAGCAACTATAATAACCCGTTCTGCTCTTCTAAGAGAAGAAAGCAGGGGTTGTCATATTCGGGAAGATTTTCCGGATGAGAATCAAGATTTTCAAAAAACAATTGTTTGCGAAAAAGGTAAGGGCGAATATTTTATTAGGTTGCCTTATGCAAAAGATGAAAATCTGTCTTAATCGTAGTCATGATATTTTTCTTCCATTAAACGGAAAAAAAGAGGAGGATTATGAACATGATTAAGACGAGCTATTAGTTAAAAAAGGGATATCCTCAACATTGAAAAAAATAGATAAAATTATTTCTACAGCGCTTAAAGAAGATATTGGCAGAGGCGATGTTACTACTAATCTGATCATTCCGCCGAATAAAATTTCGAAAGCATATTTAATGGCAAAAGAAGATGGAGTAATTGCCGGGCTTTCAATCGCAAAAGCAGTTTTTCAAAAACTTGATAAAAACATTTCATGGGAAAGTTTAGTTAAAGAAGGAACAACTGTTTCTGCTGGAACAAAAATCGCTCGCTTAAAAGGTTCATACCGTGCTTTGTTAACAGGTGAAAGAACAGCACTAAATTTTTTGCAAAGAATATCCGGCATTGCAACTATAACTTCACATTTTGTGGAACGCGTAAGCGGCATGAAAGTAAAAATTCTTGACACGCGCAAGACAGCGCCGGGCTTACGGATTTTTGATAAGTATGCAGTGAAAATTGGCGGCGGAACAAATCACAGAATGGGGCTTTATGATATGGTGATGATTAAGGATAATCACATCAAAGCCGTTGGAAACATTACTGTGGCAGTAAGTCAGATTAAAAAGAAATTAAAAAGAAAAATTAAGATTGAAGTTGAGACAACAAATCTTGCTGAAGTTCAAGAAGCATTATTTTGCGGCGCAGATATAATTATGCTTGATAACATGTCCCTGAAAATAATGAAAGATGCGGTTGGACTAATTGGACGTAAAACTAAAGTTGAAGCTTCAGGAAATGTTACGCTGGAAAATGTACGTTTAATTGCTGAAACCGGTGTCGATTTTATTTCTATTGGCGCATTAACTCATTCCGTAAAAGCGCTCGATATTGGGATGTATTTCGAATGAAGAAATTTATTTGCAGCATAATTTAAAAAGATCGGAATAACATGAACGAAATCACAAATGAAATATTAAAATTGAAGAGAGGGAAGAATGCCGTCATTCTTGCGCACAATTATCAAAATCCGGAGATACAGGATATTGCAGATTTTGTTGGCGACTCACTTGGGCTTTCACAGCAGGCATCCAAAACAGATGCAGATATAATTGTTTTTTGCGGCGTTCACTTTATGGCAGAAACAGCTTCAATAATTTCTCCAAATAAGAAAGTATTACTTCCGGATTTAGAAGCCGGCTGTTCTCTTGCTTCAACTATAAATGCAAATCAATTGAAAAAGTGGAAAGAAAAAAATCCGAACGCCGTTGTTGTTTCGTATGTAAACACAACTGCCGAAGTAAAAGCAGAAAGCGATTACTGCTGCACTTCATCTAATGCAGTCAAAGTAGTAAATGCAATTCCAAAAAATAAAAAAATATTGTTTCTGCCGGATCGATTTTTAGGGCGATATGTAAGCGCTGTAACCGAACGCGAAATGGAAATATGGAACGGCGCGTGCCATGTTCACGAAAAGATTGGCGATATTGATTTTGGCGAAGCTTACAAAAAACACCCCGATGCGGAATTTCTTATTCATCCTGAATGCGGATGTTCAACTTCATGTTTGTTGAAATCTCAAATGTATTTTGATTGCGCACATTCTCATATCTATTCAACGGAAGGAATGATCGATTTTGTTAAACAGTCCGAAGCCGAAGAATTTGTGATTGCTACTGAAATCGGAATTTTACACCGTTTGAAAAAAATAAAACCGCAGAGTAAATTTTACCCTATTAGCGAGCAGTCAATTTGCGAATACATGAAAATAACTACACTTGGGAAACTTTATAACTCGCTTATGAATGAAAAGCATGAAATAAAAGTACCAGAAGAAATTGCAATCCGCGCAAGACTTCCCATTGAAAGAATGCTTTCGATCGTATGACCGATAAAATTATAGATAGTTCTTAGGTATCTATCCCTTTGGGAAAAACTTTTAAAAAAGAGATAGATATGCAACTATATTCGCTGCGAATTTGGCGCCGCAACTTGTCGGGATGAGTTCTATGTGTTTAACTTTCAGAAGATAATTTTTAAAACTATACTTATTATTATAGAAATAATCTGATGTTGAAAAAATGAATCGCAAAATCATTGTTTTTCTAATAGCCGCTGTAGTTTCAGTGTTTGCACAAGAAAAGATGAACGTAACACTTCAGGTTTATGCGCCAACACTTAGTGATAGCGAAAAAATTTTTGTTGCAGGAAACACAATGGAAATTGGAAATTGGGATCCAAGTAGTGTTCAGCTTGAAAAAACGGGTAAAAATTTATGGGGGAAAACTTTTCAATTTCTTAAAGGATTTACGCTGGAATACAAATTCACAAAAGGTGCGTGGCAGTCAGAAGCTTTAAAAGATGATGCAAGCGTCCCGCTAAACTCAGTTTTAAAAGTTGAAAATGATACAACGATTAGTGTCGTAATAAATAATTGGCGCGATAGATTTAATTTCAAAGTTGCTGGTCAAATAACCGGCAAAGTTGAGTATAACAAAAACTTTGTAATTGATGGTTTAAAACCGCGTAACATTTTTGTTTGGCTTCCGCCTAATTATGAAAAAGAAATGAACAAACGTTATCCTGTATTTTATATGCACGATGGACAAAACTTGATTGACCCTAGAACTTCGAATACTTTTATAGACTGGCAAGTTGATGAAACTGCCGATAGTTTAATTCAAAGCGGTAAAGTTGAGCCGTTTATCATAGTCGGAATCAATAACACAGATGACAGAGGAGAAGAATACAATCATACTCCTCTTGGAAAATTATACGCCAAGCTTATCGTAGAAAAAATAAAACCGTTTGTAGATAAAAATTATCGGACACTAACCGATGCAAAAAACACTGCTGTAGGAGGTTCATCTATGGGCGGACTTATATCAATGATCTGCGCGTGGGAATATCCCAACATATTTTCGAAAGCCGCTTGTTTTTCTCCAGCATTTCTCTTCCGCGGTTTTGATTACACCAAAGTTGTAAAGGATGATACATCACAAAAGAAAGATCTTCTTCTCTATATAGATAACGGCGGTGTAGGATTAGAAACTGTTCTACAGCCCGGCGTTGATGAGATGATAAAAACTCTTAAAGAAAAAGGATACGAAGAAGAGAAAGATTTTTTCGTTTTTATAGATTCAAAAGCCGAGCATAACGAAGCAACTTGGGCTAAAAGAATATGGCGCCCAATTATATTATTTTTTGGTAAATGAAAATTCTTGTCGGTTCAAAAAATCCTGTAAAGATCGCCTCTGTTGAAGAAGCATTTGCAAACTATTTCGAGAAGATCGAAGCGGTCGGAATAGAAGTTTCTTCCGGAGTTGGGGTTCAACCTGTAGGCGATGAAACATTTACCGGTGCAATGAACAGAGCAATGAAATTGAAAGAGTTGAACGATTCACAAAAACTCAACGCTGATTTTTTCGTCGGAATTGAAGGCGGGATAGCAAAACATTTTAATAAATGGTTTGCTTTTGGGTGTATGTGTGTTGTTGATAAAGAAGGAAGAGCGGGATTCGGATTGTCGCCTAATTTTGAATTACCTCTTATGGTTGTTGATAAATTATTGCAAGGAATAGAACTTGGCGATGTGATGGATGAAATTATGAATCAACAAAACACAAAACAGAAACAGGGCGCCATCGGTTTTTTTACAAACGGAGTGATGAATAGAAAAGAATTGTATGTTGAAGGATTGAAAGTTGCGGTAATACCTTTTTTACATAAGAAAATGTTTTTTTAATATCTCATTCATGCTCTTGATTATAATTATGATTGCCCTTAAGCGATCACAAGCAAGAGCGCGATTACGGAGGAAAAGAAGATGACTTTACCAATTTACCATGTTGACGCATTCACATCAAAATTATTTAGCGGGAATCCGGCGGCGGTTGTTCCTCTTGAAAAATGGCTGAATGATTCCGTTCTTCAAAATATTGCAGCGGAAAATAATTTATCTGAAACGGCTTTCTTTGTAATGGAAGAAAACCATTACCACATTCGATGGATGACGCCGGCAACAGAAGTTGATCTATGCGGACACGCAACGCTCGCATCGGCATTTGTAATTTTTAATTTCATCGAAAAAGACGCAACTACAATAAAATTAACCTCAAAGAGCGGCGAATTATTTGTTGACCGTGACGGCGAAATCTTATCTCTTAACTTTCCCGCCAACAAACCGAAGCCATATCCAATCTCGCAAGAAGTTTTAGATTGTTTCGATGTAAAACCGATCGAAACGCTGCGCAGCACTTTCGACCTTATTGTTTTTGAATCGGAAAATTTTATTATAAATTATGAACCAAGAATAGAGCAGCTAAAAAAACTGCATCATCATGGGGTAATTATTACATCAATAGGGAAAAAAGCGGATTTTGTTTCTCGTGTTTTTGTGCCGAACCAAGGAATAAACGAAGACCCTGTAACAGGCTCAGCGCATACTGTTCTTGTTCCTTATTGGTCTGAAATGTTTGGTAAGAAAAATTTTCGTGCTTTACAGGTTTCCAAAAGAGGGGGCGAACTATATTGCGAAGATTTAGGCGAACGTGTTAAAATTGCTGGAAGCGCCGTACTTTATTCCTCAGGAAGTTTATTTTTGGGTTTATAATTGAGATAATTTCCTGCATATTAGCCGCAAGTCTTTCGGCTTTTTTTTATCTTTATATTCAACAATAAAGTTTTTTAAATGGGGATGTCAATTAATATGAATTATTTTCGTGGCGTGGTGCTGATGTTAACTATGACTGCACTTTTTTCGTGCGATGCGCCGCGCCTTAATCCTCTGGACCCGGAAAACCCAAATTATAATCTTTCTATGGTAGATGGATATATTAAAACTGAAGCTGCTCCATCTGTTCCGCTCAACAATGTAAAAATTCTTTGGAAAAACCAAAATATTTTTGTTTACACTGATGCAAATGGCTATTTCAAATTAGATGGGCTTCCAAGAAACGATGGCTGGCTTATTATCGAGAAAGAAAAGTATAGTAAAGATTCTTTGTTTTTACAGCTCTCAAGCACAAAGAATTTTCGAGCTGAAAAATTTCTAAATGCAATGCCTAAGCTGGATAATTTATTGATTTATACTAGCGTGGAAAACCGTTACCCCGATGATCAAAGATACACCCTATTCATTCAAGCACAAATTTCTGACGCCGAAAATGATATAGATTCTGTAATTGTTAACAGCAGCGCATTAAATTTTTATAAACAATTAAAATATAGCGCTCAAACAAACTCTTATGAATTAAGTTATCCGTACGGCGGTAAAACTAGTTCCCCTTCAATTGATAATGCTGTTGGGAAAAATTTTGAGATAATTGTAAGAGATAGATCAAAAAGAAGTTTTAACGCTGGTTCTTCAACCATACTGAGAATAATAAAACAAGAAATTTATTTTGAATCACCTGCTAATGGTTCCATAGTAGGACCGAAGCCGGTTTTTAGATGGAAAAGATTTCTGCCCGGATTTAACTTTAAGTATTTGGCGCAAATTTACACAGACGAAATTATTCCTCAGCTTAGATGGGAAAGAAATAATATTTCTAAAGACGACATCGAAATAATACCTGATCTAAATTTAACAAACGGAGATTATTTTTGGGTAATTTGGTGTATTGATGAATTTCAGAATAGAACGCGCTCTAAACCGGCAACATTTGTTGTTAGGTAAATGCAACTCTCCTTCTTTACATTTGATGAAGAGGATAAAGAAAATTGGCTTTTGTGTTGAAAAAGAATAAGTGATGGACGAGAAAATTTAGATGTCAAATTTTTTTACAAATAATATCAATCATATAAAAAATCTTTCAAGAGACGAGTTCGAATCTCTCTATGAGTTCAGCCAAATATTAAATTCTGCAACACGTCAGGACTCTTTAATAGAAGATGCGATAGATATTGTTATAAAAGTAATTAACGCCGAGCGCGGTCTCTTTGTTAAATATGATGAAACAAATGATACCTTTTCGATCATCACTGCCCGCAAGATTTCTAATGAAAGCATAACAGACCTGCACGAATTTTCTTCGGGCATCTTACAAAAAGTTATTAAAGAAAAGAAACCGCTTCTTTATCATGATGTAATGAGCGACCCGCATCTTTCTCAGTTTGAAAGCGTTCAAATTCAGCGCATTAAATCTTTGATTGGAGTTCCAATTTTTCGCGATGGAAATGTTTGGGGCGTTATTGTTGCCGATAGCCAGCTCGACCGCCGCGAGTTTACGGAGGAAAATCTCCTCTTCTTAAGTTTTTTTTCTAATCTTGTTTCGCTCGCACTCGATCGTATTATAAAAATTGAAAAGCTGGAAATTGAGAATCAGATTCTTCTTAATAAGCTGCAATCGTTTGTAGATATTCCGGAAATGATCGGTAACAGCCCGGTTATCCGATCCCTTTCTCAAATTTTATATAAAGTTGCCCTTACTGATGCCACAGTTTTAATTACAGGCGAAAGCGGCACAGGTAAGGAAATTGCAGCTCAAGCAATCCATCGCCTTAGCAGAAGAAACGATAAACCTTTTCTTGCTCAGTTTTGCGGTTCAATTCCGGATACTCTTTTAGAAAGCGAATTGTTCGGCTACAAAAAAGGCGCTTTTACAGGAGCTAACAGTGATAAACAAGGATTGCTAGAGGCAGCAGATGGCGGAACATTTTTTTTGGATGAAATAGCGGATATTTCCTCAGCGCTTCAAGCAAAACTTTTGCGTGTATTAGAGAACAGAGAAATTATTCGTCTTGGAGACGTAAAAGTTAAAAAAGTTGACGCTAGAATAATTGCCGCTACAAATAAAGATTTGCAAACGATGGTAAAAGAAGGCGCATTCCGTGAAGATTTATATTATAGACTAAATGTTTTTCCTATTCGCATACCGCCCCTGCGTGAACGACGCAGTGATATACCGATTCTTACAAGTTATTTCGTTAAGAAAATATCCAAGCGTGAAACTCCGATTGACACAAGCGCAATAAAAAAATTAGAAAGCTATTATTGGCCCGGTAACATTCGCCAACTTATAAATGTGATTCAGCGTGCACTTATCTTATGTGATACGAATAAAATTTATGCCGAACATATTATTTTAGAAGATGCGCAGGATTTAGAAAATTTCAGCGGCACTTTACGCGAATTTGAAATTATTCTCTTGAAAAAACGTCTTGATGAATTTAACGGCAACAGAACACTTACGGCAAAGTCGCTTGATGTTTCTGTGCGCTGGATCCAATTGAAACTGAAGGAGCTGGGAATCCAATAAAATGTCGGCGCTTACTTCGGAAATATTGTTCGAAAAATTTCAGATCATCGAGGTTCTAAAAAAAGATGAGCACGCGGCTGTGTTCCTTGCAAACCACATTTACCTTGCAAAAAAAATTATTCTAAAAATTCTTAACACTCAGAAGATTTCCGATCAATCGCTTGTAGAGCGATTTAAGCGCGAAGCAAAAATTCTTGCAAAGCTGGATCACCCGCACATCATCAAGGTTTTAGATTTCGGAATGCACAAAGAGTATTTCTATATTTCATTCGAATATATCGAAGGTGTTAGTCTTCGTAATTTAATGAAGAAAGAAGAATTGTCTTTTGAGCAGAAAAAGCATTTAACCGTCCAGTTGTTAAAGGGTCTTCACTACGCACATCATCATCAAATAGTTCATCGCGATATTAAACCCGAAAACGTTTTTATCGACGCTAATCTCAATGCAAAACTTGGCGATTTTGGACTGGCACTTTCTGCCGAAGATAATTTTGTAACAAATCCTTATTCGATTGTGGGCACGCCAAGTTACATGAGCCCAGAACAAGTGCGCGGCGCTAAGTTGACTGCACAGAGCGACCTTTTCTCTGTCGGCGTTCTTTTATTTGAATTGTTCACAGGCAAAAATCCATTTTTGAAAGACAATATAACTCTCACGCTTAACGAAATAATGTCTTACGATGAAAATTCTCTTTCCGAAGGATTGAATGAATTGCCGCAGGAAATAAAAAAGCTGCTCTATAATCTTTTAAGAAAAAATCAAAAGGAGAGATATGCTTCTGCACTCGAAGCGTTGAATGAGTTAAATATTTCGCCAGATCAATTAACCGTTAATTTAGCATACGAAAGTATAAAAGAAAAAAAGTTTCCGTGGAAAGGTATTACAGCTATTGCAACGGTTGTTGTTATCCTGACGGTTTATATTATTTTGGGAATAATCGATAGTCAACAGCAGCGGTTGCCAAATCAAACACAAAATGATCCAACTTCTTTTCAGCAGAACGCTCAATCGGCATCTCAGCAAAATAAAAACGAAACTGACCAAGCTTTTCAGAATAAAAAACAAATTGATCTCGATAATCTAAACCAGCCGCTTATTGCCGATAAGAAGCAGGATCAGAAAACAAACGAACAGAACACAAATCCAGATGCAGCAAAAAAAGTTATTCAATACGGCGGGTTATTTATTGAATGCTTGCCCTGGGCAAAAATTTACATTAACGGCGAAGAATTTGAGACCACGCCATTGAACAGACCGATAAATCTTCAAGAGGGAGAGTACACGTTAAAACTTGTTCATCCAGATTATCCGGTATATACAAAAATAGTTTCCGTTAAGGCAGAACAAGTAACAAATATTCGCGTCTTGCTCGATTCTATGATGGGATTTATTGGCTGTAAAGTTTTTCCGTGGGGAAATGTTTATGTTAACGGGGAGTTAAAAGGACAAACACCTTTGCGAGATTTGATTAGGGTTAACCCCGGTTCAATACGACTTACAATAAAGAACCCGAGTTACAAAGAAATCGATACCACGTTCTTTATTCGCGCCGGTGATACACTTAAATTCAAATTCAGTTTTAAGAACAACTAATTTCATCTGTATTAAAATAATAATAAATTTTTAATGAGAAGTTTTGATTAATAAAATGAAAAAAATATTAACAATTACGCTCTTGTTATTTTTTGCAGAACAAGCTAACGCACAATTGAAATGGAGAATAATTGACAAGCCAATGCCTTATCCCGTTTTTGGCGGGCAAATTGTTTATGATATTGCAGCGTTGAGTAATAAAATTTATATCTTGGGTGGTTTTTCTGAATTGCAGCAAAGGGAAGTTGATTGGATTCAGGAGTACGATGTTGTGCAAAATACTTGGCGTATAGTTGGAAACATGAAACAAATAAGAATGGACTTTGTTGGAGATATTTGGAGAAACAAGATTGTTTATTTTGGCGGTGTTACTGAATCTTCAGTAGACAAATACACTATCGAATCTTGGAATTTTAAGCCCGAAGCTTCTCCGCCTGAAGTTTTTGATCGTAATTCAAATTTTGGAAGATCTTTATCTACTGGTCATGTTGCAGGCGATAGACTCTATATAATTGGAGGCGACTCATTAAATTACGGCGGCTCGGCAGAATTTCCTTATATCGTTGAATACAATCTGCTCACTAAGCAGACCGAAATTATTGCCAAAATCAATTCTTCTAAAGACAAGCCGAGACAGCACATGACATTCATGGTAGGCGATAACATTTATATTTTTGGAGGCGTGTTTAATGGAGTAAAAAAATCAATACGTAAGTTTAACATCCCTTCTAGAAATTTTACAGATTTGACCGAACCATTGATTGAAGCAAGGGCTGGTGGCGCAGCCGTTTATAACCCTATTATTCAAAAAGGATATATTATTGGCGGATACAACGAAACCAATAGCGCATTGAACTCCGTTGAAGAAGTTATTATACAGCCAGACGGCTCTTTGAAAATTGCATCATCTACGTCGTTAAATTACGCTAGAACGAATCTTATGGCGGTAAACTATAAAGGAACAGTTGCTGTTTTTGGCGGAAAAGATCCCAGCGGCAGGGTGGTTCCATTTGTTGAGATATCAGAAATTGTTGTAGATGCCGAGCAGAGCAAAGCGATACCCACTGAACATCTGCTTTTCCAAAACTATCCGAATCCCTTTAATCCCTCTACCACAATTAGTTATCAGATTTCTGCAGGCAGTTTTGTTCAGCTAAAAATTTATGATGTACTGGGAAAGGAAATAATAACTCTCGTAAATCAAGAGCAACAACCCGGTTATTATACTGTTGAATTTGACGCACAAAAAACAACTTATAACGGGCAATTACCAAGCGGAATTTATTTTTACTCATTGACCGTAAACGGCAAAGCCGGTAATTACTTTTCAACAAAAAAAATGCTGCTACTTAAATGATAAACAAACTTTTTCTAACAGGGTTTATTTTTTTTACTGTAATGAATGCTTTTGCACAAGAATCCGATTATGAAAAAATTAAAAAACTATTCGAAGAATTTGAATATGAAAAAACGATTCAACTATCTACCGACTTGATTAACAAAGAAGTGTTAAGCGATTCCGCGCTTGTCAATATTTATTTAATGCGTGCAGTTTCATTCTACGCCGTTGGTAACGAAGCTTTATCAAGAAAAAGTTTTCAGAATATCCTGGGCTTAAAAAACAATTTTATTCCAGATCCTTCCAAAATATCACCCAAACTAATAGCTCTCTTTGAAGAGGTAAAAAAAGAGGCGCTTAGTGAAAAGCCCGTTAACATTGCTAATCCCGTTGATATTTCTGAAGCTCTTAAATTTGCTGACGAGCGGCAGAAATTGATAAAGAATGCTTTCGTTAAAAATTTAATTCTGCCTGGCTGGGGGCAGCTACATGTTGGAAATGATTCTAAAGGTTGGATTGTGAGCGGTTTGTCAGCCGCTAATCTTGGCGCAATGATTTATTTTTTGCGCGACGCACTTACAAAAGAGAACGACTATCTAAAAGAGACCGATAAACTGCGTATAGAACAAAAATATTCTGCTTACAACAAATCCTATAAAATGAGGAATGTTTTTATTGTCTCATATCTCTTAATTTGGATTTATAGCCAGGCAGATTTATTATTTTTCTCTGATAACGAACCATTTAGTAACATATCGTCATTTAGCAGCGCGTTTCAATTTGATAATTTAACCGACAGAGCATTACTCACTTTCCGGTTTCCGCTCTCAGTTAAATAGTCTAATGTTATTCGTTCGTTGCAAAAAATAATCGTGTTTTTTTTGTCTTCAATATTTATCCCAAATTTGTCTTTAGTGCTATTCTAATGACAATTTTGGTAATATGACCCCAAATAAAAACAAGAACAATCTAATTTCTCACTTCACGAACATAAGAAGAATTTCTTCTATTGCAATATTTAGATCAATTAAAATTGTATTTATACTAATTGCATTGAGTCTAAAATTCCATGTAATATTTATAGGGTAATAAACACTTCTAAAAAATTGACTTCGACTATTTATAGTAATATTTATATATTAATATTATCAAAATATTTTCAACACATAAGTAATACATTAGAAGGCGTATGGATTTTAAGTGGGAAAAAATAGGCGATGTTGCAGTGGTGCATGTTTATCTCAATCGTGCAACGCTGGCAAAAGCTGTTACCTTTAAGGATTTTGTTAGCGAAATTATTAACGATGGAACAAATAAATTTGTAATTGATCTGAGCGCTTGCGAGTATATCGATTCTACATTCCTCGGCGCTATGGTTGCACTTCTCAAAAAGGTTAATTCTATGAACGGCGATTTACGGTTGGTTTATAACAAAGAAATGCCTTCTTTAGTTTTTGTTTTAACAAGAATGGATAAAGTTTTCAAAATTTTTCAGAACCCCGAAGAAGCGGTCGAAAGCTTTACTAAAAGTAAACCCAAGCTCAACTTAAATTAGCTCAACTTTCCAAATAAGTAATTTTATAAACTTTGTCGTGTTCTCTTACCCGCTCGTTGCATTCAATTGTAATTTGACTCCCTTTTTCGGCAATTTGAAATTCCTTATCATTAAAAATAAGATGATTCACTTGTAACTCTACTACTCCTGTTGTGCTGCCGATGATATAAATAGAATCTCCGCACTTAATAGAATCCGCTTCTATTTTAATGTGAGCACTTTTGGCATTTTTGTAATAATTCAAAACTTTGCCCAGATAAACTTTTCTTGTTATAGCGGCGTTGCCATAAATGGTTGTAAAATCTTCTGCAGCGGGCTGCCCAAAATAAAATCCAGATGAAAAACCTCGGTTGTAGACTTTTTTGAGTTCATGGATAAAATCTTTTTTTATTTCTTCAGATAATTTTCCTTCAAAATAAAAATCAATTGCCTTTCGGTAAATGGAAACAACTTTGGCTATATATTCTGGGCTTCTTTTCCGTCCTTCTATTTTGAATGCATCAATACCGGCCTCGATCAATTTATCGATGAACCCGACAGCACAAATGTCTTTGGGCGACATAACATAATTCTCTCCAAGAATAAGTTCGTGTTTTTCATCTTTATCTTTAACTTCGTATTCTCTTCTGCATGGCTGCAAACATTCTCCTCTATTGGCGCTTTTGCCGAACATATCGTGACTCATAAAACATCTTCCACTTATGGCAACACACATTGCCCCATGAACAAAAGTTTCTATCTCAACAGTAGTATTTTTTTTTATCTCTTTAATTTTTTCTAGTGTGCACTCCCGCGCTAGCACTACTCGTTTTGCTCCCAATCGTTTATAAAAATTTACGGCTGCTGAATTGGAAATGGATGCTTGAGTGCTAATGCAAAACGGCATCTCGTGCTCTATACATTTTTGAATTACCGACATATCCCAGCAAATGATCATTTCTACACCGGCTTCTTTAGCTGTTCGAACGATTTTATCCAATTCATCAAGCTCATTTTCATAAACTATTGTGTTAAGTGTAAGATGAACTTTAACATTATTTTCGCTGCTATATTTCACGATCTCTTGCAAATCAGCAAAATCGAAATTACCAGCGGTAGCCCGCATATTAAACTGTTTAACGCCAAAATAAACAGCGTTAGCCCCATTATTAACTGCTGTTCTTAACATCGTCCAATTGCCCGCCGGCGCAAGAAGCTCTGTTTTTTTTATTTTTTCTTTTTTCATTTTCTTTTTCTTTGTGAGATACTCCTTATTTTGTAAAAGGTGCTATTTTTTCGACTCTACAATACAATTATAATAAAAGTTGTGTAATAATTTTTTGTGAAGTTATCTTGCAATGTAATCTTTGGAAAACTATGCGTAAAAATTTTATACTTGCACTGGTTGGTATTGGGATCGGCGGAATCGGTTTTGGTTTGATAGCGCCGGTTACAGTAATGCTATTGGAACAGAAAGGGGAACCGAGCATGATTACTGGTTCGGTAACTATGGTGGGTTACTTAGGTGTTGTAATGTTTTCCGGATATGCCGGAAAATTGATTGACCGGCTTGGTGTAAAAAAAATCTTACTGCTTGGGTTGTTTATTTGGATGCTGGGCGCACTTCTTCATCTATTTTGGTATATCATTCCTCTACTTTACCCGATTAAATTTTTTATGGGCATCGGCGGTACATTTGTCTTTGTATCAACAGAAGTAATGATCAATTATTACAGTAATGAAACAAACCGCGGGCGCAATATCGGTTTGTATGTTGTGCTGTTATCAATAGGAATTGCAATCGGAACGCTTTTGATCTGGACAACAAAATTTGGAAGCTGGGTCCCTTTCGTTATCGGTTCTTCGATTATGCTGATCGTGCTTATAATCCAATCTATTTTTTTTGAGGAAATAAATCTTTACAAAGAAAAAATTGTAATAAATAAAATGCCTATTTCAAAAATGCCGTTAATGAGTTTGATTTCTTCTGCAGTTTATGGCTTGTTCGAATCATCTGTGATAGTAGCTTTGCCTCTGTACGGGCTGCGCAATAATTTTTCTAGCGATGATGTTTCTTATTTTCTCGCTGCATTTGTAACAGGCGGTATTTTTCTTCTTTATTTAATTAGCCTCTTTTCTGATAGGGTTTCGAAGTACAAATTGCTGCTTTACATTTCTGCAGCGCTAGGTATCTTGTTCATTGTGCCGGTCGCAGCCAAAAGCTTTTCATTTCTTATTGTTGTTTTTTTTATTATCGGCGGAATTGTTCCGGCGTTTTATTCAGTCGGATTAAATTACACTGTTGAACAAGTTGATAAACAGTTCATTGCTCAGGCTAATGGTTATTATGTTATGATGTATGGCGTTGGAACAATAGCTGGCCCTTTAATAGGTGCTTTTTTGGTTGATTTGAATAAAGAGTACGGTTATTGGATTTTTGCCTCGGCGCTCTGTTATTGTTTTTATCTTATATTCAATTTTTATAAAAACGGTGATTAGCTGTATATATTTACTCAATTGAATTTGTTATCTTACAACTAATTTTGTAAAACTATCCTCATGAAAAAAGAAAGTGAAAAATTATTACAAAAAATCTGTTCGCTTTCAAAATGCGATTTTGGATATATTCTTATCGATTACAGAAATAAGCATGATATTCTTGCTTCTTGCGGAAGTAAATTCAAAGGCAGCTATTTTGATTCTCTCAATAAAATATTAACAAATGAGAAAGAACCATCTTTAACCGAAATCAAAAACTCGAAAGCATTTTTGGTTTTGAAGGAAGAATATGGATTCAATGCTATTTACAAAGAAATAATTCTAAAAAAGAAAAAACAGAAATATTTGCTTGTCCTTTTATCGAAAACAAAATTAACAGACGCAAAAACGCTCAAGAAAAAATTATTAACCGCGCTAAATCAATTGAAAAAAGAGATTGAAAAAGAAAATACAAACAAAAGCTCGACTCATAAAAGCGATATAGATTTCTTATTCAACTCTCATACGCCGTTTATAATTACCGCCTCGGACTATTCGGTGCTGCAAACAAACAGCTATCTTGCAAATATGTTTGGCGTAAGTTGGAAAGAGATTAACTATAATTTTCTGAAAGTCGTTAAATTTTTCGATTCGTCCGGTAAACGCGTAAGTTTCGAAAGACTTCCGTTCATAGCAGCAGCACTTGAAAATAAAAACATAACAGATTTTGAACTGAAATATGCTGCGGCTGATAATTCTGAAAAGTGGTTCAGAATAAATTCATTTGTTGTTAATAGTTTTCATCAAGACCCGGTTTTTGTTTTGAGCTTCTTTTCGGATATATCTAAAGAAGCAGAAATTAAACAAAGCTTTAGGGAAACAATCCATACAATAAATACGGTTCTCTATTCTACTAATGCTGAGGGCTCTGAATATAATTTTATTTCCGAAGCTGTTCGTCCAATTTTTGGTTTTGAGCCGGCAGAAATTTACCAAAATAAATTACGTATGCTTAGGTCAATTGTTCCTGATCATTTTAATTTATTTAAAAAATTTATAGAAAAATTAAGAAGAGGAGAAAAAGCCGTAGTTGAGTATAGGATGAAAGACCGTTTTGGTAAAGAGCATTGGGTTCGTCATTCCGGCTACCCGATTTTTAAGAACGATCTTGTCGTTCGCATTGTTGGTGTAATTCAAGATATAACAGAAGAAAAGAATATTCAGTTGCGACTCGAACGGTCAGAAGAAAAATTTAGAATGTTGATCGATACTGCAGATGATCTGATCTTTACGCTTGATGGATTTGGCAATTTCAATATGGTGAATAAGAACGGTGCAGGCGCGCTTGGTTATGCTCCAGATGAAATGATAGGCAGGCATTTTCTTGAATTCATTGACAAAGACGATGAAAGCAAAATTGCAGATGTGTTCAATAAAATTCTTGGTTCAAGCGGCATTACGGTTTTTGAAGCTCAAATTCTCGACCGATTCGATGAACAGGTCATTTTTGAAATTCATGCAAAACCTGTCTTTTCTGAAGGCGTAATTTCCGGAATGCTGAGCATAGGACGCAACATTACAAACCGCAAACTTGATGAACAAAAGATTCGAGATCTTAACGCCAAACTTATTGAAGCAAACAGAATAGTTTCAATTGAGCGCGAAAGGGCTCGGCATAAAATTACAGTATTAGAAGAATTGAACAAACTCAAGAGTGAATTTATTTCGAACGTTTCTCACGAACTCCGCACTCCGCTTGCTTCCATTGTCGGTTTTGCCGAAACTCTCTATTTAGACCACGATCTTCCCAAAGATACACTTAAGGAATTCAGCAATATTATTTTGACCGAGGGAAAACGTCTTGGAAAATTGATTAACGATCTTCTCGATTTTTCTAAACTTGAAGCAGGAGAAGAAGACTTGCATAAAACTTCCGTAAACATAATTGATCTTCTCGAAGCTGCACTTGCTGATTTTCAAGGTCAAATAAATGAGAAGAAACTTGTTCTTACGCGTGAATACATTGACCAAAAACTAATTATTTATGTCGATAAAGAAAGAATGGTAAAAGTATTTGCAAGCCTGATTTCAAACGCAGTTAAATTTACTCCTAGCGGAGGAAGAATATCAGTTATTGTTCAAGACTATGGGAAAGAAATTGAAATTGATGTTAGCGATACCGGCGCTGGTATCCCCGCAGCAGAGCTTCCAAATCTTTTTCAGAAGTTCAACAAAATTCAACGACCAGGCGCACAGCTAACCGGAGCCGGCTTTGGGCTTGTTAGCGCAAAGCAAATTGTAGATTTGCATAGGGGATTTATAAAAATTCGTTCTGAAGAGGAAAAAGGTACAACGGTAATTATTAGGTTACCAAAATAGAAATTCAACAGAGGCAAATTTGGAAAAACTTATTTTTATTGTCGATGACGAAGAATCGATCCTGAAAATGTTAACTCACTGGGTTAAAAATCAGTGGGGTTATAATATTAAAACATTTTCTAGCGGGACTGATGCACTTAATTCACTTTCTGATAATCCCGATCTAGTGCTGCTTGATATTATGCTGCCCGATATAAACGGCAACGAAGTATTAAATAAAATAAAACAAAAATATGCTAACCTGCCTGTTATCATGTTGTCTGCGCAGGGCAGCGTTGAAGTGGCGCTTGAATCTATTCGGCTTGGCGCGTTCGATTATTTTCCAAAACCGATAGATAAAAACCGCCTTGAGCCGGCAATTAGAAATGCAATTAAAAATTACGACCTTGAACGCGAGCTTGAAAAACTGAAAGAAAATCTTCAGAAGGAATTTAGTTTTGACCAAATCATTTCTGTAGATAAAAAAATGCAGAATGCATTTAAAATGGTTTCGAAAGTTCTTGACAATGATATTACGGTCTTGATTACAGGTGAGAGCGGAACTGGAAAAGAATTGATTGCGCGTGCAATTCATTACAACGGTAAAAGAAAAAACGCACAGTTTGTTGTTGTAAACTGTGCTTCTATTCCTCGTGAATTGCTCGAGAGCGAATTATTTGGCCATGAAAAAGGAGCTTTCACGGGCGCTCATCAAAGAAAGATTGGAAAATTTGAACTCGCTAAAGGGGGAACAATCTTTCTGGACGAAATTGGCGAAATGGAAATGGCACTTCAAGCTAAAATTCTCCGTGTTATTCAACAAAAAGAATTTGAACGCGTTGGCGGTAATGAAATTATCAAAACAGATGTTCGTATTATTTCTGCTACTAACAAAGATTTGAAGGTAGCCGTTGATCACAAACAATTTAGAGAGGATCTATTCTACAGATTAAATTCTTTCCCCATTCATATTCCCTCTTTACGCGAAAGGAAAGGAGACATTGTTGTTTTGGTCGATCATTTTTTAAAGCAATTCAATGCAAGACTGGGAAAAAATATAAAAGGAGTTACAAAGAAAGCGCTGATAGCTATATATGATTATGATTGGCCGGGAAACGTGCGCGAACTTGAGAATACATTGGAACGTGCTATGATTCTAAGTGACGGTGAATATGTTGATGTTGATGTTCTTCCAGCAAACATTACGGCACAGTTTAGAACTATTAGCTTCGGTGCAGACAACGGCACCCTCTTCGGAGACGAATCGCCCGTTATTCCTTTTGAAAAATTAAAGGAGGAAGCGATTCGGCATGCGCTTAAAGTAACAGAGGGCAATATAGTTGAGGCAGCGCGAAAACTTAGAATTGGCCGCGCTACTCTTTACAGATTGATGGATAAATATAAAATCGATTCGCAGAGAAATTAGATTTATTTCTTGAAGCGGATAAAACTGCAAATGAAGTATATCGGTTTCATAACCCATCCATTTGGGGTAATAGAGCTTGAGCTAAATTGAATTAAAGGTAAGCAATGGCAATTATTGAAGAAGTAATTGATGATGTACTTGTTGAGATAATAAATCTTGATAGAGCCACTCTGCGCGAAGCTGAAGATTTGAAGTTAATGGTTAATCATAAAATAGATTACGGATACAAAAAAATTATTATTGATCTTACTTCTGTTGAGTACATCGATTCTACATTCCTTGGCGTGATTGTGGGAACTCTTAAAAAAGTTGTTAAGATGGGAGGAGACTTAAAGCTCGTCGGCTTTCAACCAGCCGTGCATTCTATGTTCGAACTTACTCGGCTGTTCAGAGTTTTCGAATCTTACTCCGAACTTCAAGATGCTATAAAAAGTTTTCATAATTGAGCGCTTTGTGGTTCTGCCGATATTTCATTCTTAACAAAGCAAAAGCCGGAATTTTGAAAAAGGAAAAATATTTTAGGTAATCAGTGGCTGAAAATAATAACAAACCGGTAAACACCATTCTTCTTGTAGAAGATGAATTTAACATTGCAAAACTTTTTAACTACAATCTTACAAAAGCTGGATTCCACTGCGAAGTAGCTTCTAATGGGCTCGAAGGTTTGGAAATGGCGGAAAAGATCAGACCAGACCTAATTATTAGCGATGTGATGATGCCCGAAGTTGACGGTTTTGAGTTCCGCAAACGGTTGCTTGAAAACCCAGAGTTAAAAAAAATTCCTTTTGTGTTCTTAACTGCTAAAGGTGAAGAAGATGATATTCTTCAAGGGTTCGATCTTGAAATTGAAGACTACATAATCAAAACGTCAAGTCCTAAAGTTGTAATTGCAAAAGTCTCGGCTATTTTAAAGAGCTTGGAAAAAGAAAGAATAAAAGTTGTTGATGAAGTGCAAAAAGCCGCAGATACGATGGGCGCTAAAGTTGTGCCGGAAGAATTTCCCAAATTTGATGGCTTTGCTATCAAACATTGGCACATACCTTTCAAAAATGTTCCTGGCGGAGATTTTATAGATTATTTTAAAATAGATGAAAATCATCTAGCGATAGTATTTGGCGATGTTATGGGAAAGAGGTGGGGGGCTTGGTATTTTGCCGTTGCTTATGCAGGTTATGTTCGAAGCGCTACCCGGTTTGTTCTCGAATCTGCTAAAGAAATTACTCCCAGCGCAATTTTGCAAAAAGTGAACGAATCAGTTTATAAAGATGAAAGAATTTCGGAAGTCTTTATTACTCTTTCGGTAATTATTCTAAATAATAAAAATAGAATTGCAAAATATTCCGGCGCCGGGGACTTGCCACTATTTTTCAAATCATCAAATAAAGTTGAAAAAATTCATTCTGGCGGATTGCTACTAGGATTCAGTCAATCCGGAGAATATGAAGACTATGAAATTAAATTGAATTCCGGCGATGAATTGTTTCTTGTTACAGACGGTATAATAGAGGCGCGTAATAGAGATGGAGATCTTTATCAAGAAGAAAAATTTGCTGAATTCTTAAAAAAAATAAACGCTAACGAAGATTCACTCGAGCAGATCAAAAAAGAATTGCTCGATTATACCGGCGAAGAATTTGATGACGACGTGAGCGTGATTGCTATAACGGCGGTGTGATAATTTTTGAACTAGCAATGCTCTTTCTTATAATTATGCAATAACCTCTCCTATCTTCTCCTTTAAAAATCCAAAATATTCTTTGGAAATACTAACCTGCTTAAAAATATCAATCACATCTTCGGGGGTTATCTTCTTAAAATCTTCTTCGCGCGGAGCGATGAACAATCCGCCCATATCAACAGCTGCGGGACTAATAAGCAATTGTTT
Organism: Melioribacter sp.; assembly: GCA_020723965.1. Lineage (GTDB taxonomy): Bacteria > Bacteroidota > Ignavibacteria > Ignavibacteriales > Melioribacteraceae > DYHW01. Next base: position 275,252 of record DYHW01000004.1, read on the forward strand.
CTCGCCTTCCGCGAAAAAATGAGTCGGTCTGTGCTTTTGTCGCGGAAAGATCAATACACGCCAAACATTTTCTTGATAACTCGCTATGAGGTTCATTAAGGGTTCATCGTACGGCGGAGAAATTTTCTTAAACGCATTCACAAAAGTTTTGAATGCAAAAAGCAATTCATCCTCATCCCGTGATTCGAAGGAAATAAAGTAACGGAGAAATTCCTCAAAAAATCGTATTTCGATTTTTCCATTACCGGTGGCTGCTCCTGGAAGCTTGCTAACCATCTTGTTAAACTCATATTCAACGGGCATAATATTTTTTGTACAAGCTTGAAAGTGCATATGGTCCGGTGCAGAGGAACCGCACTGAGGACCGTTGTAGAAGAGTGTATAATATTTTCCGAGAGCCCTTGTAAGATCTAATAACTCCTCAAAATTTCCAATGATGGTTTGAGTAGTGTGAATTCTTCTTGAAATTGTGAAGTGCGCTGGAAATATTGGATGCGGATTTGAAAGAATAAAAAAATGTTTATTGTAAGCTAAACCGTTCTGTTCAACCGGAAGATTTTCGAGACACAAAAAACATTTTCTAGATTTTATTGCGCCGTCACTAACATCCGCAGAAGTAGATTTTATTCTATCCGGGTTGTATTGAATCTTAATTTCAAAATCATCGAATATAAACTCGCGGATTTGAATATTTGCGAGATTCTCGTAATTGATTTTTAATAGCGGCCAGGAAGCTTTCTGTTCATCAAGTAATTTTTTTGTACGTTCAGCCCACCATTCGATACCAGAATTTTTTTTGGGTTTTTCTTCGATCATCATTTTATTGTATTCTTCTTTTGTCTTGCTAAAATTTCAAACGTGCGCAGCCTGTCCTTATACAAATTGTTTAAGTTAATTTTTTCAATCGAAAGCGAAGAATCGCTGTTTCCTTCCCAGCGTCTGCAAAAATAAATGGGTTCGTAGATTCTTCCAATTTTGTATTCTCTCGAGAATGTTATTCCAAGAAAATAATCTTCTCCATAGCTTACGTTCGGAATTTTAATTTTTTGTAAAAGAGGAGTGTAAAACGCACGCGGCGCGCCAAGACCGTTTATTCTCAACGCATTGTTTGGTCCGTTATCGGGGGTCCATTCTTTGTGGTCAATCAATCCCGGTGGGATTTTGTTGAGTGAAAAATCAGTTAAAATATATGAACCAATCACCATTGCGCATTTCTCTTTTTCGAAAGTTTCTATCACAATCTGCAACGAGTTTTCATCTTTGTAAACGTCGTCGCTGTCAAGCTGCACGGCAAATCTTCCGCACGATTGATGATAAACCGCTTCGTTCCAACATCCGCCTATCAGTAAATCTTTTCTTTGCGGAATGATATAAATTATATTTTTATTTTTGGATGCGAACGCTTTCAGTAGTTCGGTTGTGCCGTCAGTAGAATGATTATCAACAATAATTATGTTGAAGGGGAAATTGGTTTTCTGTTTCAGCGCAGATTCTACAGCATTGCTGATTGTTTTAACTCTGTTTTTAACAGGAATGATAACCGACGCCTCAACACCAAACTTCTCTTTGCTCAAATCAACTTCCTTAAAGTTCGGTTCAAGAAACGCGCCGATCTTTTTGAGGTGATTGGTTGCAGCGTGCTCCATTTCGATTTGAACCGCTCGATTCCGCGGGTCAACGTAATCGAACTGTCTCTCGCCGGATTTTCTCGTATCCAATTCTTCAGCAGAGTATAGAAATTCCGGGATTCGTAAAATCATTCTTTCCTGAGAAATAGAAAGGCGCAGAGAATAGAAACCCGCATAGTATAAATCAGCTTCTGTTTTTTTAACCGCCTTCTTAAACGCATCAGAGTTGATCAAAATGACGGAACCGAAATCAAAATCGTCGCGCACACTTCCCAGCTGATAATCAATTAGTGGATGCGGCGCGGTGTGACTGGTTATTTCATAATAATCAGAATAAACTATTCCAGCTGAACTGTTTTCTGCAACAGCAAGCATTCTTTCTAACGAATATAATCCGAAATTGATCTTAGCTGGCTTTGTTATTAGTAAAAGATATTCGGTTTTAACTCGGTCTGCTAATTTTTGTAATGTATTGGCGCTGAATAGATTGTCGATTACGATTGAATTTTCTTCTTCCTTCTTTTCTCTATTTGTAAGAAAATAGACCTTTTCAACTAATGGAACATCAGAAAGTTGATTTAAGAAATATTCTTCAACTGATTCGGAGTAAGATGGAATGAAAGCCGTGATTTTTTTCATCTTATGTATATATAATCTATCGGCAAATTATAAAAAAAGGATCTTAGGTTAAAGCAGTTAGGCAGGCTTGCATTAGAAAAACAGAACTGCCATTCTTAACCGGTTATTAAAATTCCATATTTGCGCCAATTAAGAAATGTCTTCCTGCTTCGGGCAAACCAAATTGTGTATAATAAAGCCGGTCAAAAAGATTATTCAACCGGAAATAAATTTCAAAATCAAGTTCATTCATGCTGAAACTATAAGCTGCTCGTATGTTGGCAAGAAAATAATCCGGAAGTTTTTGATAACCTGTGCTGCCTTCCTTTAAACCAAACTCCAATCCTGTATATTCTAGTTCTAACAAAGCATTAAGGTTTTTCGAAATTGAGTAATCCAAATCAAAACTGCTTTTTATTTGCGGGCGGTATTCTAGTGTGTCTTTGAATTCTCCCAAGTCATTTTTACTCATTGCCGAAAGAAAAGTGAAATTGAAAGATGATCGTAAATTATTATTGTTATAATATCTTGAAACCAATTCCAAACCGTATGTTCTAATTTGATCCTTATTTATTCTCATGAATTGTTTTTTGGGCAGGCCGATTCTCACAATTCCGTCTTTTAAATAAGTAAGAAAAATCGAAATATCTGTTGTGAAATTTAGTTGCTTGTAGCTCAAGCTTGTTTCGCCTGAATAAGCAATTTCCGCTTTCAATGATGGATTAGGAACAAATCTTCCCAAAGCGCCGGAAAAAGTTTCTCTTAGTGTCGGAAACCTTGTCTTTCTTCCGCCATTAATTCTTAATGAAAAATTGTTATCAAGTAAATAAACGAATGCGGCATTTAACGCGTAATCCGTTAAACTTTCCTTTCCAGGTTTGTCTCCTGTCTTTGGGGTTCCTATCCAATCTATGCCGCTTCCAACAGAAAGGACATATTTATTTTGAACATATTCGTACTCTGCACCGACGCTTAATATATTTTCCGAATAGGTTTGAGATATAAAATTACTTGAAAGAAATTCTTCTTTGTGACGGAACGATTGTCCGTTGAGCGCTATCTTCAAAAGCGAAACTCCGCTCAAAATATTTGTGTAAATCAATCTTGTACGAAATACTAGGTCGTTGTTCTTTTCAATATCATCTATAGTGGTAAAAGACGCATTCTTATATTGATTGATTTGCATGTTGAATTTATTGATCGAAAAAGAATAGAATAAATACGATTGACTTTCACTGAATTTCAAATTGCCATTAGCAGCTAAAATAATATTTTTCCATTCTGGGTATTGCCAGTAGCGTTGATTTGCAACCCCAATTTCCGGTGGGACCCCCTTTTTCGAATCGATGAATGAAAAGATTAAGTCGCTGCTGTAATCATTACTAAATTTATAATTTATCTTGCCAAAAACGCTTTTACTGTTGATATAGCTATTCAGCCGTTCTTTGGTTGGGTTAGCGCTGCTTAGAAATGAACTAGGAAGTTTGTAACCATCGGATTTTCTATAACCAGCAGAAATTAAATAAGAAAGCTTTTCTCCTCCTTTAGAATAAAGACCCGAAAATTTATTGTAGCCTGTCTCGCCTATTTGAATAGAGAATTTTCCGCTTCTAATATTCTCAATTGGATTGATTGAACTGATATTTATAACTCCGGATATTGCATTGGCGCCAAAAATTGCCGGACTTATTCCTTTAAGAAGAGTAATTTCGCTAACAATTTCGGCTGGTAGAAGACTTAGGTCAATTCTGTTATCCCATGGCATGTTTATAGGGATGCCATCCATAAAAAGTGTTATCTGCCTTTCACCGGAACCTCTAAAGAAAAATAAGCTTTCGCCGCGCGAGTTTGTTTGTGCTTTTATTGATGGTATTTTACTTCCCAGATCAATCACCCCTCCGGCGTCTGCTTTCTTTATTTCTGTCTGAGCAATCTTTATGAACGATTCCGGCTCCAATTCTAATATTCCCATTATGGTTACATCTTTTAGCCGGTAGGTTTTTATTGAATCTTCCTTAACTTGAGCTTTTGTTGTGATCAGTAAAGATGAAAATAATATTGTGGAAAGAATAAGATTTCGTGTCATAATGCCAATTGTTTAGTTTTAGATTCAGATTGATAGAAATTTATATTTATTGTAACTATAACCGCTTTACGCCATTTTATAGATAAAAAATTTTCCTAATAATATAATTCAAAATATGCTAAAACAACGAAAAATCGAACATTTCTATTTTTTATTAAAACATTATACCTCTTCTCATTTCAAAAATAGCTATTAAATGAGTAAATTTGCTATGCGAAAATGAAAACTATTATTTATACATATACTCTATTGATCAGTTTCTTTCTTTATTCAGACTGGAAAGAACCCATAAATAACATTTGGAAAGATATCTCGAAAGATGAAATTTCTCTTCATTCTTTTCATGAATTTTCTAATTTATTAGTTACGTTAATTCCAACAGACCGGGTTAGTTCCTTTGTGCCGACTGGAAAGCGCTTTGTCAGTAACTTATCCTCATTGATCACACAGCAAAATTTAGAACTTGTTTATTATGACGAGCTAAGTTTTGCAGTCACCAGTAACAATCATCGAACCTTAAAAAAACTCTCTTCAAATCTGAAAATTTAGCGGTCCTTTTTATTGACCTAAGTTTTTCTCCTTTTCTCAATCTAAGTAGGTATGTTAAACTAATTAAGAGGTAATATTTGCGTACGTTAAAATTAATCTTTATCATAAGTCTGCTGCTGGTTACAGGCGGCTTTATGAGCCTTAGCGATTCATCAGCATCGGAAAATAATGGTGCGGAGAAAATTTCTGTAAGCAAAGATACACAGCCAAATGTATCAAGTGTTAGCTTTAGTAATTTGGGCTACATGATTGCATCATGGTACGGACCCGGATTCCATGGTAAGTTAACTGCTAACGGCGAACAATATAATCAAATGGCTTTTACAGCAGCTCATAAAGAAATGCCGTTCGGTACGTTCCTTCGAATAACCAATCAAAAAAATAGTAAGTCTGTAGTAGTCCGAATAAATGATAGAGGACCTTACATTGAAGGAAGAGATTTAGATTTATCTATGGGCACAGCGCTGGCTCTTGGAATGATTAGCAGGGGGGTTATAAAAATAAAGGTAGAAGAAATATCACTCGATAATTATATCCTGCCCGTTGCTTCACTTAACTAATTTAATAAATGCCCGGTTTTATGACCGGGTTTTTTATAGCCAGTCTTCAAATTGTAACTTACCTAAAAGCTACTTTAGAATATTTTTGAAAAGCGCTTATCTTTTTTATAGCAGACAATTTTGTTTTACTTTTTTTACCATTCGTATTTCTGATTTAATTTAATACTGTTAACACTAAATACTGCAGTGTTTTAATTAGGAATTTTCGCTCCTATTTTACTATTTTGCCTAAAAAAAATAGATAAGAGAAAAATAGGAAGAACTTACTATGACTGTCTTTTTCTCAAAAGCGTGCGAACTCGGACTTCAATCAGTATTGTTTCTATCTACCAAAGGAAAAACGATTTACAACGCTCAATCAGTATCCGATGAATTGAAAGTTCCAAAAGAATTTGTATCTAAAGTTTTGCAGATTTTAACATCAAGTGGAATAGTTGGTTCAAAAAAAGGAAAGAATGGCGGTTTCTTTTTGGCGAGAAATCCCGCCGAAATTAAACTGATAGATATTGTTGAAGCTATTGATGGTTTGGATGTCTTCAAATCTTGCGTGCTGGGCTTTCCGGGCTGTTCTCACGAAGAGCCTTGTCCAGTACACAATAAGTGGGGCAAACTACGCGATGAAGCTTTTGAAATGTTAAGCGAAGAATCTCTCGAAAATTTAAAAGAAAAAACGCTCGTCAAACTGAATTCCTTATAATACAATTATAACGGTCTGGCTTTCACTAATCCTAAAGAGTAGTGTGAATTAAAGGTTTGCTAAATCAAATCCCTACATTGAAACTAATGGATTAACCGTCAATAAATAAATTGTAGGGGCTTCATTTATGAAGCCCAATAACATCATAAAAAGGATGATTTCCATGAAGAATGAAGAAACTCATCTGCCAAAAAGAAAGTCTGTTCGTCTGCAATCATTTGATTACTCACAAGCATATTGGTATTATGTAACAATTTGTATTAAGAATCTTAAATGGGTTTTTGGAGATGTTTCAGGCGAAACAATGAAATTAAATAAGTATGGAAAAATTGTGGAAGAGAATTGGAAGTTATTGGAAAATCAGTTTGAAAATATTAAAATTGATAAGTTTGTAATAATGCCAAATCATTTCCACGGCATTTTAATTATTGGCAAGCCCATGCCGCAAAATAGTAAATCTTCGGGCTTGATGAATCAAGCCCCTACAGTAATAAATAAAGCTTCTTCATGGATTATGACAAAAAATGAAATGATAACGTTGGGGAAAATAATCCGATTCTTCAAAGCAAGATCTGCAAAACAAATTCACGATTCAGGATCTAATGATTTTGAATGGCAAAGAAATTATTTTGAACATATTATTAGGGGCGAAAAAGACCTTAACAATATCTGTAATTATATTCGGGTTAATCCATTAAAATGGGAATTTGAAAAACACAAACATTTGAGTAATTGGTAAAATGTGTAGGGGCTTCATTTATGAAGCCCAAAGAGTAGTGTTGATTTTCGGGCTTGATGAATCAAGCCCCGACAATGACAAATCCAGCAGCTACTTTGTTGCTGAAATAAACATATCCTTTGATGTTTTTACAGAAAAAATTTTTCCTTCAAAGCCCGAATAGAATTTTACATTCTTAAATCCGGCTGCAATTAAACTTTCTAAAAGAATATTTTTTGTGTGCGGATAATGTCTTGTAGTAACAAGTTGAAAATCTTTTGGTGAATTTTGTAGAAAAGAAAGAATATTGAAATCTAGATCACTTTTTCTGATATCGTAAAAGCGGATAATAATCTTTCCATCACGATTAGCGATGTTGTTAATTCTTTTCTTTTCCTTTTTGATAAGCTGATAATTAAGAATGTGAAGAAATATTTTCCCTCCTGGCAGCAGCAAATTATACATTTTTTTAATTGCCCGCTTAAGCTCTTTTGAGTTAAGATGAGCAAGTGTGTTGCCTACAGAAACAACATAATTGAATTTATTGTTGTAGTTCTTTGGCAGTGATTCGAAAGAATGAGTGTGGGTTTCGATATCAATATTATACTTTAAAGCGTTTTGTTTCACTTCTTCAATCATCTTTGGCGAAATGTCGAATGCGGTTACTGTATGGCCATTTTTTGCCAGCGCGATTGAATCCAATCCAACTCCACAGCCGATATCCGCCGCTGTTCCTTTTACAGAAAAGATTCTTTGATAAGCGTTAATCCGCAATTCAAGATTTTTTTCAAAGTCGATCATCTTCTCATAAAAAGCGGAAATGCTATCGTAAAATTCCTTATTCTCTAACATGTTTTTGTCAATTTAATTATTTCTTGCAATGTAATTGTAGATTTTGCTTTCATCAACTGATTCGGAATAAGTTTTATATCCTTTTTCTTCAACTATTTTGATTAATGGCGCTGGAATGAATGGTGTTATAAGTAAATAAATTTCATCATCTCTTAAATGAAGAATTCCTTTGGTTACTTTTCCCGCCGGATGAATTCCATTTTCTAGATCTAAACTTGCATCGTACTCATATTTGATTTTTTCTTTTGAAATCCAAGATGGTTTTGCGCTTTGCCGAGTATTTTCTTCTGCTACTAAAATCGTTTCTTTATTTGCAGCTTTGCGCAAACCATTAATTAAATATGCCACAGAGATATTAGCAACAACAGCGGCTTGTTTTAAAGTTGTAACTTTTGCAATAGTTCTTCTCAAAATAGGGTTCTTTAATTTTGAAAATACTGGCGCAATTTCAATCAGCTTATCTTCCAGTTCTGGATAAGCATTCAACAAATCACCAACTATTGTTTGTGGAGTAATATCAATTTTATTTGTCATACTGTAAAATTCTCCTTTCGCCGGTTAGACCTCTATATTCATCTAATTCTTGAGATACTTCAAGTGTCCCTAAATATTCTCCATCAGAATTTCTTACTGCGTAATAAGCAATGTGAACAAACTTACCGTGTAGATTAATCCAAAATTTTGCAGCATCTTGTTTACCGCTCTTAAAATCATCAACTATTTGATTAACTATATGCACGCTTGAAGGAGGATGACAAAACTGAACCTGTCTGCCAAGTACAGCTTTTGGTCTAGCAAAAATTCTTTTGCCGCTATTAGAAAAGAAACGCACTTTATCATCTTTATCAACAAAAGTTATATCAACGGGAAGAGCATTTATCAAAGATTCCAATTCTTCTTTTGTAAAAGAACCGGTTTCAAAACGAATTCTTTCGGAAGAATCAACGGAAACAGATTCATCTTCGGCAAAACTTGGCTTCCATTTAGTTTCGGGATAATACAAGCAATAACCAAAATCTTCACTTTGTTTTAAGATTTCAAACCAATCAATTTCTGTAAATGTATCCATACACATTGGAAAAAGTATCTGTTCTTCTTTATAAATCATATCTTCAATAGCTTTGATAGTCGGTTGAAACATCATTTCAACAAAATCTAGAAAGCTTTGTGTATCAATATTTTTTGCTTCATCAAAAAGGGAAAAAGAAGATTTTAAGAAAGAACGAATTTCATCATGCTTTCCCCACATAACCATTGGCGGTCCGGTTATGTTATATTTTTCCATATAAGAAAAAACCAAATTTTCTTTTCGTAAATAATGTTTTTCAATATCCATTAAGGAATTAAACAAACTGCGTGTTTTCATAATTAGATCATCGGCGCTTTCATTTTTATTTCGTAGCGATGCTTCAACAAAAAGATGTTTTAGTTGATCTATTACTTTCCTTATTTCTTTATTCTCATTTATAAAGATATCAACCGGATGCCCTTCCGGGATTTTTTTTGCATTAGTTGTATCTAAACTTCCTTTTAATGCTTCAGAATGAAGATCGCAAAATTTTAATACTTCTTCTCTATCCAAACCTTCCTTTATTAATTCTTCCTCCGCTTGAACAACTTCGCCGTAAGGAACGCTTCCCATCGCTTCTTTTAATTTAGCTTTTGTTGTTTCAACATCTTGACCATTATGGAGTTCGAGAATAAGTTTTTTCAACTCATCAATTCTTTTTCTGCTATTATTTATTAGAAACTCCTGAAAAATTAAAAACTTTTTGAGCAATAGAGTTGTAAGAGAGTAA
>DYHW01000013.1 GCA_020723965.1 Melioribacter sp.
ATTTTACATTGTTGTTAATTTAGGAAATTCCATTTCCATCTGAAGCTGTACAATAAATCTATGGTAAAAACACTCCAACTGAAATTACGGTAGTCCAAAGCCCGTTTTTATCGCCTTGTGCAGACTGTGTTATATTGAAACTCTTTACGATCTTACCCGACATTTTATAAGACTGTTCCCGTTCGTTCCATGCTTTTTCGGCATCAAGCTCAATTCCTAAAGTAGTAGCTAACATTGTAGCGGCTAGATCTTCAGCATAGTCGCCTGCAACTTTTTCGGTCTCTCCGTAAGGGTGGTGTTCCGATAAGTAACCATACATCTCTTTATCTGCTGGAATGGCAACCCCAATTGAAGAAGCAATCAATCTGTTCGGTTCATTAGTAGAGTTTCTTGCCATCACACAATGTGTAATCTGACCAGGCCTTAATAATTTTAGCCCTTGTACTCTGCTTAATATCTTGCAGCCAATAGGGTAGATACTGCTTACAGATACAAGGTTGCAAATTTCTATCCCCGCATTACGAAGAGCCAATTCGAATGACGCTAGATATTCTTTGTGTTTTCCGACCCCCTTTGTAAAAAAGATTTTTGTTGGAACATGCATTTCAGTTTTCTCCTATTTATTTACTACAAATAATTTTTACAAAATTTCTTTTTCCAACTTTCAATATTCTTTCTATATCAAGTTTAAGAATGTATTTAATATCGTTAATCTTTTCCCCATCGATAGTCACTCCTCCCTGCTCAACCAATCTGCGTGCTTCGCTTTTTGACGAAGCGAAACCCACTTCCATAATCAGTTCTAATATGTCAATGACACTTTTCCCTTTTTCGAATGAGTAAGTGGGAATTTCATCCGGCAATCCCTTTTTTACAAAAATATTATCAAACTCCCTTTCTGCTTCTATGGCAGCATTAGAAGAATGATACATTTCTACTAATTTTCTAGCCAAAGTTCGTTTTAGGACTCTTGGGTTAACTTGTTGATTATCAAGATCTTGCTTAATCGATTTTAGTTCTTGGTCTGTAACATCTGTTGTTAAAAGATAATATAGATAAATCAAATCGTCGGGAATAGAAAGAGTTTTGCCATAAATTTCTTTTGGTGTTTCATTTATACCAATATAATTATCCATAGATTTGCTCATCTTTTCAACGCCGTCTGTTCCTAATAATAAAGGCATTGTAAGAATTACTTGTGGTGGCAAACCAAACTCACGTTGGATATCGCGCCCAACGAGTAAGTTGAATTTTTGGTCCGTGCCGCCGAGTTCAATATCGCTTTTAATGGCTACAGAATCCATAGCTTGTGCCAGTGGATAGAGAAATTCGTGCATACTGATTGGGATACCGTTTTTGTAACGCTTTGTAAAGTCATCGCGCTCGAGCATTCTTGCTATTGTATATTTGGATGAGAGCTTTATTACATCTTCAAAACTCATTTTGCCAAGCCACTCAGAGTTATAAACAATCTTTGTTTTATCACGGTCTAAAATTTTTGAAGCTTGCTCGAAATATGTTTTGCCATTCTCACGCGCTTCTTCGAAAGAAAGAGAAGGGCGGGAACTGTTTCGCTCTGAAGGATCGCCTATCATTCCTGTAAAATCGCCAATTATCAAAATTGCTTGATGGCCAAGCTGCTGAAATTGAGCAAGTTTTCTTAAAACAACTGAATGACCAATGTGAAGATCGGGGCGTGTAGGATCGCAGCCAAGTTTAATGTTTAGTGGTTTATTTTCTTTAAGTGACTTTTCTAATTTCTTAACTAGTTCTTCTTCCGGGATGATCTCGGATGTCCCCCTTTTAATCAATTCCATCTGTTGATTAACGGGGGGAAAGAGTATTTTTTTATTCAATAGTTTCTCCTGTTTTAGCTACTTAAATTTTCGCTGCATTTCTCTTTTTAAATCTTTTTTTGCTATCGCTTCTCGTTTATCATATTTTCTTTTACCGGTCGCAACGGCTAATTCTACTTTCACTCGTCCGTTCTTAAAATAAAACCGAAGCGGTATAAGAGTATTGCCTTTTTCTAATATTGCTTTGTTGAGTTTCCTTATTTCGCTCTTGTTCAGAAGCAATTTTCTTTTTCTAACAGGATCATGGTTGTTGATACTTCCCTGATTATAAACCGAAATATTGGCATTTAACAACCAAACTTCGCCATTTATAACCACTGCGTAACTATCAACAAGATTTGCTTTGTTCTGACGAAGCGCCTTTACTTCGGTACCAACTAAAACAATACCCGCCTCGTAGGTTTGAAGAATGAAATACTCATGTTGGGCTTTTCGATTGACGGTTATGTTTTTTTCTGTCGTACTCTCAGTCATAGCTTAAAAATTGATAGCAAAATTTATTCTTTTAGTGAAAGTAATGCAAGAAGTTATCTTAAATAGTGTTAGACCTTAAAATTTTCAAATCCGGTCTAGAATTTATTTAGAAATAACATTTGCTTAAATAACTTTCAAATTAGAAGTCTTTTTCTGTTCGAAAAGTTTGTGTAAATTTTCAGCACAGTTTTGAATAAGTACTATGGCAGAGAAACATTTCTACGAACAAAAACAATTCACATTTAAATACCTCCTTCCTTATTTTCAAAAGAACATTCCGAATTTTCAGGAAAAGAAAGTGCTCGAAGTTGGCTGCGCAGAAGGCGGTTTATTGAAAGCGCTACATGAAATAGGAATGGCAGTCGTTGGCCTAGAGTTAAATTCCGACCGTGCGGAAATTGCGAAAGAAAAAAATCCTTCTCTTAATATTTTTGTAGGAGATATTACAGACCCTCAACTTTCCGCAAAAATAAATGAAACATTTGATTTGATAATAATGCGCGAAGTTATTGAACATGTGTCCGATAAAAATTATGCATTTAAAAACCTTAACAAACTGTTAAATAATAATGGGTATTTGTTCATTAGTTTTCCTCCAAAACGTTCTCCGTTTGCCGGCCATCAGCAAATAGGAAAAAGTTTTTTGAAGATTATACCTTATTTGCACATACTCCCAACAAATTTTTTGAAGTCGATTTCAAAATCACTCGGGGAATATCCCAGTTATATTGACGAGATCAAATTGCACTACAGCACAGGATGTACAATTAAAGAGTTCGAATTCTTTAGCGCTATTTATAATTTTATTCCGGTCAGAAAAGATTTATACTTTTTTAGACCAATTTACGCTTTGAGATTCGGACTGCCTACTGTAAGACTTCCTGATATTTCTTTGTTGCGAGAATACATTTCATTTGGATGCGAAACACTTCTGCAAAAAAAATCTTTTTAGCTGCTTGGTTAATTTAAGTAATTTGAAATGGTGGATGAATAGATCAGAATGATACTTCTAAATAATTGAAAAAAATAAAATAGATAACCGAACTAAAACACCCGCCTTGAACAACATCATTTACAGCTTAACGTCCAACTGCAAACTCAACCGGTTATTAAGATTCCCCGGGATCTCAGAGTAACCGCTGCCCAGAGTGCGCTCATTAGGTTTATAGAGTTCAGAATATTTTAATGAAAACGTTAAGCCGTATGGTGTGTTGTAACGCGCTACTATGTACCAACGCATTCCTTCTCCGTATAAAGCAGGATTAGTCATTACGCCTGTGAGATCGTTTTCGAATTCATAGACGCGAGAGTTATAAGAATCTGTTTGAAAAAAAATTGCACGCGCAGAAAGAGATAAATTCTGAAATGGATTGAAGCGCAGATCTTGAAAAAGTAAAAAGCCCTTATCGCTGGATGAAACATTTGAAGCTGTTACCAACACATATTCGATACGAGAACGGAGTTGAAGATTTTTTGAGACCTTATAATGAAATTCACTTCTTATATTTTGTTTACGGTTCGAACCCAAACTATATACATATTTATCAGTTTCTAAAATTTGTTTCTTTTTGTTTTTGTATTGAAGCCGCAGTTCTGTGTTTTTGTATGGTTTGTATGTGTAATAAATTAAAAAATCGTCTCCAGCAGCTGGAAATTTGAACTTATCACTTACTGTAAAAAATTTGAACTGGTCGTAATAAAAATTCAATGTGCCATAAATAGTTCGTAATCTTAATCCAGTGTAAAAACCAGTTTCATTTTGTGCAAAGTCGCGCTCTCCAAAGCCGCTCGAATGGATATTCCAATAATTTTGTGAATAATTCCTGTAAGCAAAAACTACTGCGATGTTTTTATCTATCGCAATTTCTGCACTGTTCAAAGTTGCAAAAGTTTTTTGAGAAAAAGCTGTTTCGCCGGAAATGTTCAACTTGTTCAGAGCAAAACTGTAACTCGAAGAGAAGAAGTCAAATTCGTTTCCTGTTGGGTCTAAAAGTGAATTCTTTTTGAAATTGTTGCTGAATTTTTGACGGTAATATAATATTCCTAAATTACCAAGCTCAGTAAAAGTGAATTGTAAGGAAGCGCCAAAAAGATTTTCTTTAGCTTTATCTTTTTTCCGAATTTCTGAAGGAGTTCTATGCAAACCGTCAACAGAGAGGGAAGCGATTTCGTTTGTTGTGCTATCGATCGAAGCATCAAGATATCTTGTAGAATAAAATACGCTAAAAAAGAATATGCTGTAATCTAAAACTGCTGCTGCTCCTTTTAAAAATTGATTTTCATCGGAACTGAGATAAGGCACCAAACCGCGTGAATTTCTTGGCAGCGGTCCAACAGCGTCACTTCCTTTTGAGAAAGCATAACGGCTCCATAAAGCTAAACCCTGTCCGAACTCAAAAAGATAATCGCCTAAAACCAAATTTTTTATTAGATACAGGTCCCGGACTTGAAAGTGAAAAGTTGAAAAGTCAGAAATAGATTTTTCACCGGCATCTTTTTCGATCAGCGCGCCAAAGCGAATTTTATTTTCTGTGCTTAATATAAACCGATTGTAAATTTTCCAGCGCGAGCCCTCATACTTGCCGGTACTGTATCCTTTGTTTTCCTGGATATCATATATTCCGCGGGACCTAAAAGAAATATCAATCAGCTCTAAACCTTTTTTTAAGAAACCTGCAATGCTTGTAGATTCATCTTCTCCTAATTTTAGGAAAGGAAGTATCTTTTCGATCACTTCGAAAGAAACACCTTCAATGTTTCTTAACTGGTCGATTGAATATATGCCTCCCAGTAAATTTCTGTGGCGGATAATTGCGGCAGCAGAGATACGATTCAAAAAAGGAATTTGCAGTAGATCGTTAATTGAAGAAGTATTGAGAGGTATGGGATTTTGTGATAGGTACTCTATAATGTCATAAATTTCATTATCGTCTTTTTCTGCTGAAGCATCTTCCAAAATTGATTCAAACGATTGTTCAACGGTTGAAGTATCTACCTGAGCTTTGAGAGTTACAAAAGAAATAATAATAAGAAAAAGGAGAAATATTTTTTTCATCAATTATTTGCCGAAACGGATTATTGAACCAAACTGATGCGTTAAACCAAGATCTGTGTGTGAAGTAATTGCATAATCAATTTGTAAAAACTGAAAAACTATACCGAACCCGCCAGAATAATTATTCGGTTCGTTCGAAGCGCCAAATCGAAATTGAATAAAATCTAACATCGAGTATTCTGTTCCAAGTCGAATAGATGGATTGAATCCTAATTCTTTTTTTATTGCTCCGCTAAAAGTAAAATCTTTATTGGGCTTGAAATGAACACCGCCTATAAAAATTGTTGGTATTTGATTGGATTCATTTCCTAAGGTTGAGCGTGTTGCGTTCTCAATTACAAAACCTAATCCGATCTGTTCCGTTACATTTGCGATGCCGCCAAAATTAAAAGATAGAACTCCCTTTGTACCGTAATTTTTTATCGAAATATTTTTATAAATAGCAGCACCCCCAACAATAAAATTTTCGCCAATTTTATTGCTGTAACCAAATATAAATTTTGTTTCTTTGTACAATTCAAAACCGTATATACTGAGGCCTCCGCTGAACGAACCATATGAGGTTGGTTCGCAGAAAACTGCATAAGCATTCGATAATTCTTTTACATCGAAAGGAGCCGGCGAATAGAAAAAACCAATCTCACTTTTTTTTACCAAGCCCAGTCCCGCGGGATTGTTAAAGACAGAAAACAGGTCGTTATTTGAAGAAATATTAGAGAGTGACAAAGCTGCCTGCCGGGCGCCGGGACTATCTATCGCGCAACTTTCGACGCTAATGAATAGTAAAAGCAAAAGTATTTTTAATAATCGATTCATACGTTTCTAACATAATTTATTGTATAATTATTTACAAATCTATATCTTAAAATGAAAATTTAATAACGAAATGCGCTTGATGAAAAAAATATTTGTCGTTTTGTCTTTCATTCTTACTTTTTCAATTCATACCAAGGCACAGGAACTTGATGCAACTGTGATTGTGAATGTAGAACAGCTTCAAACGGCAGCACGCGAACGGTTAGATAATTTTAAAAACCAAATTAGCGATTATCTTAACAATACGAAGTTTACCCGCCAGGCTTGGGAAGGGGAAAAAATAAAGTGCACGTTCAATATTTTTTTTGTAGCCGCTGGCGATGGAGTTACTTATTCTACTCAATTGGTTGTTTCAAGCCAAAGGGCTATTGAAGGTTCTCAGCTCAATTCTCTTATGTTCACCATAATGGATAATGTTTGGCAGTTTAAGTATGAAAAAGGGCAGGCAATGTATTTCAATCATGCTGATTTTGACCCATTGACAAGCTTACTCGATTTTTACGCTTATATAATTATTGGGTTCGATATGGATTCTTACTACTTGCTTGGCGGAACAGATTATTTTCAAAGAGCGCTTGACATTGCAGCAAAAGGAGGAGGCGGCCAATTTTCTAATGAGTGGCAGTTGAAAAGCACTGCTTACAACCGCAGAGCTTTAGTAGATAATTTGTTGAACGCTAAGTATCAATTGTTCCGGCAAGATTTTTTTGACTATCATTATAACGGACTGGATCTTTTTTATTCAAAGGAAGATAGAAATACTGCATACAAGAATATAGCGAAGCTGATCTATAATTTAGATAAGATGAAAGACCAGATTGACCGTAGAAGCGTTTTGATGAAAGTTTTTTTTGATGCAAAGGCAGGAGAATTTGTTGAATATCTAAAATCGTATCCGGATAAATCTATTTTTCAAATTCTCAAAAAAATAGACGTTTCACACACTTCAAAATATGATGAAGCTCTGAAGTAAATTTATAACATTACATCAGCTAATAGGCGTCAACATTAAATAGGAATTTGATAAACGCGGTATTTTTTATAAACCGCGCCATTCATAACTTGTGCACCTCGGTTCATCATATCATTATCTTCAAGTATCCAACTTGCTTCACCCAATAAAATGCCCACATTAGCTGCACGGTTGACAATTTCCCAATAAAAAACTGCATCAAACCCCCGTTTTTGATACTCAGGTATTATTCCAAGCGTAATTATGCGCGACCAAGTAATTTTTTTCTTTTGAGTGAAAAGTTTTAAGAATCCGAAAGGAAATAGTTTTCCATTCATCGATTTAAATATCTGATTGTAATCTAACATAACGAGCGCAAAACCAACAAGTCTGTTATCGATTTCACCGAAAAGAACAAGGGAAGGTTCGACAAGCGGTTTTAAATCTTTTGCCATTGCGTCTATTTCTTCTTCAGTCAGCGGAACAAATCCCCAGTTTGGCGCCCAAGCTTTATTGTAAACAAATTTTACTTTATCTAATTCACTCTTGAACTTCTTCATATTTATCTGATAAACCTTTATACCGGAACGTTTTTGAGCGATCTGAGCAACACGCTTCAGTTTTTCAGAGCTGATTACTTTTTGGTTCTCAAGTTTGTATGCATAAAGGTCCTTTGCTTTAGTGAAGCCGTAATTATCGCAAAGCGTCAAATAATACTTTGGATTGTAAGACGTCAATAGTCTCGGTTCATCGTCAAAACCTTCAAGCAACATTGCATATTCATCGTTCGAAGAAGGATTAGCCGGCCCGCGCATTGCGTCGCATCCGCGCAATCTCAACCATTCTTTTGCAGTATCAAATAGTTTATTAGCTGCTTCCTGATCATTTATACACTCAAAGAATCCGAAGAATCCAACTTTATCATTATGATATCTGTTATGGAGGTCATTTTTTATTGCGGCAATTCTACCAACAAGCTCGCCGTTCTTTTCAGCAAGAAACATTTCCATTTCAGCATGCTTGTAAAAAGGATTTTTTTTACGGTCTAATATTTTCTTTTTATCATATATAAGCGGAGGGACCCAATAAGGATCGTTTTGATAAATTTTCCATGCAAACTTTATGAAAGTATGAATCTCTTTCTTTGTTTGAACTGTTCTGATTATTATTTCAGACATTCTTCCTCCGATATGCAATTAAAAAAGCATGCCGAAATTAAATTTTGCGTTTATGTATTTCATTCTTAGTGTTAGATCAAACCGAGCTCTTTGCCAATTTTCTTGAATGTCTCGATTATGAAATCGAGGTGATGATCTTCATGAGTGGACATATAGCTTGTCCGCATCATTTGTCTTCCTTGCGGAACGCCAGGAGAGATAAATACATTCACAAAAACACCGGCATCGTAAAGTTTGCGCCACATAGTAAAAGCAAGCGCGTCATCGCCAACAATAACAGGAACAATAGCTGTGCGCCCATTTACAATATTAAAACCGGCCGCAGTAAGTTCCATGCGAACTTTATTAGCATTTTTAATAAGTTTTTCTACACGCCAGGGTTCTTCTTCGAGAAGATCGAGCGCTGCGATAGCAGCTGCAACTGCCGCCGGGGTTGGCGATGCGCTAAAAATTAAAGCTGAAGAATGATGTTTAAGAAAATTGATCACACGTTCACTGCCAGCTACAAATCCGCCAAGAGATGCAAATGTTTTGCTGAACGTTCCCATAGTCAGATCTACTTCATTTTCAAGATCGAATTCGCTTGCCGTTCCTCTTCCGCCTTTACCAATAACTCCAACAGAATGGGCATCGTCAATCAATGTTTTTGCGTTGTATTTTTTTGCTAAAGAAACTAAAGTAGGCAGATTAACAATTTCTCCTCCGGTGCTAAAGACGCCATCGCTTACAATAAGTTTGCCTGCATCGAAAGGAATTTTTTGCAGCACTCTTTCCAGATCTGCCATATCGTTATGTTTGTAACGAACAAGATCTGCCGTTGCTCCTTTTGCCATTATTTGTCCGGCTACAATACATGCATGATTATCACGGTCAGATATAACATATTCTCCACGATTTACTAAAGTAGGAATAATTCCCTGTGCTGTTTGATAACCAGTTGAATAAAGGAGAACGGCTTCAGTTCCAAAAAATTTAGCAAGGCGATTTTCTAGTTCGATGTGAAGGTCAAGAGTTCCTGTTAAATAACGAGAACCAGAGCAACCAGTTCCATATTTTTCAACTGCTTTAAGAGCAGCTTCTTTTACTTTTGGATGAGCAGTTAATCCAAGATAATTATTAGACCCGGCCATTACAATTTTTCGTCCCTCTATTTGAACAACAGGCCCTTCATTTTCTTCTATTGCGCGAAAATATGGATAAACGCCTAACGCTTTGACTTCATCTGCGCGAGTGAAATCATAACATTTCTTGAATAAGTCCAAAATTCCTCCAGATTATTTTTTCGAGAATGATTTTTATATCTTTGATATTAGAAAACGTTATTGAAATTTTGGTCGACAATATAAAGAAAATTAAAAGAAAATTAACACGATGAATTCAAAAATTATTTCTGTAGTTACCGGCGCTTCTGGCTTTGTAGGAAGCCACCTTGTAGATAAACTTCTTGCAGAAGGGCATCACGTTAGATGCATACTAAGAAGCAGCAGTTCTAAACAATGGCTGGAAAAAAAACCTGTCGAAATTATCGATTGCGGATTGTTTGATAAAGAAGCTCTAAAAAAAATTTTGAAAGATGCTGATTATCTTTTTCATGTGGCGGGCGTAGTGAAGGCAAAGAATGAAGAAGAATATTTTAAAGGAAACGTTGAAACAACTCGTGTTCTGCTTGATCTTCTCTGCGAAGTTAATCCGGACATTAAAAGAATAGTGATAGTCAGCAGTCTAACTGCGTGTGGTCCTTCTTTATTTGGAAAACCTTGCACAGAAGAAACGGTTGAACATCCAATTACTACTTACGGTAGAAGTAAATTTGCTCAAGAGCAGCTGGCAAAAAAATATATGAACAAACTTCCAATCACAATTGTGCGTCCTCCTGCTGTTTTTGGTGAGCGGGATACAGAGATCTATCTTTTCTTCAAAACATATAAACAAGGTTTTATGGGTTTGATTGGCTTCAAAAAGAAGAAGTTGAATTTGATACATGTAGAAGATCTTGTAAACGGAATTTATCTTTCTGCTACCTCTAAAAAAGCTGTTGGAGAAACTTATTTCTTAGCATCAGAAAAATTTTATGATTGGGAAGAGATTGGAGAAGTTTGCAGAAATGTGTTTGAAAAAAGAGCTCTCACATTAAAAATTCCACATTTTATAGTTTATGCAATTGCAGCTCTTGCGCAGTTTTTTGCCCTCTTCAGCTCGAAAGCTGCAACATTTAATTTAGAGAAAGCACGTGATTTTGTTCAGAAGAATTGGACGTGCGATGTATCGAAAGCTAAACGTGATTTTGGCTTTCGTCAAAATGTCTCTTTGGAATCAGGAATTAAACGCACCATTGAATGGTATAGAGAAATGAAATGGCTTTAATTAATTGCGAATTTGGAATTGAGAATTGCGGAATGAATGATCAATATTAAAATTGAAATTCTCAATTCGCAATTATTAATTCTCAATTATTCTTCGCCCCTTCTTTTATCCACGTCTTTATCCCCTCAATTTGATTTTTAGTTAAAGGCGGGTAGCCAACAGGAGGCATTGGTGATATGTTTCTTCCCTCTATTGCCCAAACAAGTTTACTATTCTGCGGATTGTACGGAAAGACCACTAAAGGATCGCTTACAGTATCTGAATAAGATGAAAAACTTAACTTACCAGCTTTGTCTTTGCTATTATGACACCCTGCGCTGCTGCACTTTAAATCTAAAACCGGTTGAATGTGCTGAGAGTAACTAACGTTGCTCGGCGGTATTATTCTGCTATCTATATCGTTGATGTTTAGAGTATCATCGCACGCGTAAATAATGATGAGCGCAGACGCAAGCGTAAAAATAATTTTGAATTTGAAACTGGTTTTCATTTTTCTTTCTATTTGACGATCAAAGATATTCTCATTCGATCTGTAATTCAATACTTTCCTATAGGCAAAGAAAACTTTATTTTTATTTTGGAATAAATGAGGTTCTTCATGAAAAAATTTTTATCTCTGTTTTTTATTTTATTATTCAACCTTTCAGTTTACTCTCAAGAACTTTTGCGTACAGGTCCTATGGTAGGTTACTCTGCAATGAGAGAAGTATCAATTTGGACTCAGACCATTCAACCTGCCAAAGTGAAATATGTTTATTGGAATATTGAAGATTCCCAAAGGAAATATTTTACTAAAGAAGTAGAAACGCTTGAGAGCGAAGGGTGCGTTTCTATTATAAAGATCGATAAACTAGAACCCGGGCAAAAGTACAATTATGAAATATTCATCAATGGGAAAAAAGTTAAACGCAATTATGAACTAAAATTCCAAACACAAGAATTATGGCAGTGGCGAAAAGACCCCCCCTCATTTTCATTTGCTGCCGGAAGTTGTGCTTACATAAATGAAACTATTTATGATAGGCCTGGTAATCCTTATGGCGGACAATACAAAATATTTCAAAGCATATATGAAAAAAAGCCGGATTTTATGTTGTGGCTTGGAGATAATATTTACTTAAGAGAAGTCGATTGGGATTCATGGTCCGGCATTATTCATCGATACACTCATACTCGCTCAGCTTTAGAAATGCAGCCACTGTTTGGCTCGGTTCATAATTATGCAATATGGGACGATCATGATTTCGGACCGAATAACAGCGACCGTGGTTGGTGGAACAAAGAGATGACTCTAAAAGCTTTCAAACTTTTCTGGCCGAACCAATCTTACGGCGTAAATGGCAGACCAGGCACAACTTCCTATTTTTCTTGGGCAGATGTAGATTTCTTTTTGATGGACAACCGCTACTATCGAACTCCAAATGATCGCAAAACGGAAACACGTGAAATGTTTGGCGATGCTCAAATTCAATGGTTGATCGATAATTTAGTTTATAGCAGAGCGCCTTTTAAAGTGATAGTTACCGGCGGGCAGTTTCTAAACCCTGAATTAAGCGATGAAAACCATACAAATTTTCCATTTGAAAAAGAAAAAATATTGAAAGCAATTGAGCAAGAGGGGATTGAAGGGGTAATTTTTTTAACCGGAGATGTTCATCGTACTGAAATTACAAAGATGGAACGGGATAACAATTACCCGCTTTATGATTTCACAATGTCGCCTTTAACATCTTCACCTTCAAAAGTTTTTCCTAATTCTTGGCGAATTGAATCAACACTTGTTACAGAGAGAAATTTTGGAATTTTTGAAGTTAGTGGTCAGAGAAAGAACAGAACATTAAGCTGCTCAGTTTATGATTCCGATGGAAAAATGCTTTGGACTTTTTCGCTTAACGAAAATGATCTAAAGATTAAAAAATAATTTTTGTTTAGTTGTTAAGTGTGGTTCGCAAAATTGACAATTAGTTTTTAGATTTTTAGTTTAGACGTGCAATTTGCTGCACTTTATTGTTTCTATTAGTAATTCGCGATAAAAAATTTTGGGGCTATAGCTCAGCTGGGAGAGCGTCCCGATGAAATCGGGAAGGTCAGTAATCAAGGTCGTTTTATCAACTGAAAATATATTTCAAAAAGATGTTCTTTAATTCGTGATAAAATTTTGGGGCTATAGCTCAGCTGGGAGAGCGTCCCGATGAAATCGGGAAGGTCAGTAATCAAGGTCGTTTTATCAACTGAAAATATATTTCAAAAAGATGTTCTTTAATTCGTGATATAATTTTGGGGCTATAGCTCAGCTGGGAGAGCGTCTGAATGGCATTCAGAAGGTCAGCGGTTCGATCCCGCTTAGCTCCACAACTTACCTTAAAACCTATGAAATATTTTGTCTATGTGATGAAATAAAAGAGAACTTAAATTACATTTTTTATCGATTGTATTTTAGCGTCCGCTTTCAGCTTTATGAATCAATGCCGTTATCTGAGAAAAATTATTTTGTAATCTTCGCAATTCGCTTTCTAATTTGTAAATCTTATAAGATTCTAAAGATCCCCTTCCGCCAAGCAGCCAATTTATGTCGCATCCAAGACGAAGAAGTTTTACTAAAATTCTTGTGCCCGGCTCTCTGTTGCCGCTGATATATTGTTGCAATTGCTGCGGAGAAATTTTCATTGCATCGGCAAGTTTTTTTAATGTGCCATATTTCCGCTTTGCAAATAATCTTATCCGTTCTCCAATGCCGAATTCAAGTTTTTCATCTGTAAAGAGGTCTAAATTTTCTAATGATTCGCCATCGAATAAGTTTAACTCGAACTGATAATCGTCAATTATTTTTTTTATCTGTTTATAAAGGTCATCATCAAATTGTTGGCTTTCGTTAATAAGGTAAGAAAGAGTTTGAACTTTCAATCCGAGCTTTTCTGCTATAACGTTTAGCTTAATACCAAGCGTATGAATAAGATATTTTATTTCTTCCTGCTTTGACATAGCGTTACCAAATCTTTTGAAGCAGTTTCTAAACTCAAAATAGCAAATTCTAACTAAATATTTAAACCTTATTTCCAATTTAGAAATACAGTTGAATTATAAAACTCATCTTTTCATTTAGCTCTTGGCAGCTAACAAATACAAAAAACTACTTAGAAAATCCCATTTCTTTGCCAGAACATTGTTACACTAAAATTCTTGCGCTTGATTAGTAACTACAAAATAATTCAAACTAAATCGGATTTTAGTTTTGTATGAAAATAAAAAGCAGCAAATATAAATTGACTGAAATTTGTTCCAAGATTATTATTCAATATTTTTACGCATTATGAGTTTATTCTCACTATCTAAGGATTATAAATACATTCTTAAGATGGCGCTACCCGCTATTGCAGGTCTTTCAACTCAGATGGTAGTTTCTATTGTTGATACAGCAATGGTTGGACGGCTGCCTGATGCAGAGTATTATCTTGCAGCGATGGGTATTGGTGTATTGGCAACTTGGGCGGTTGTCAGTTTTTTTTCCAGTCTTGCTACCGGCACACATGTTTTAATTGCACGCCGCTTTGGCGAAAAAAAATATGAAGCGTGCGGCGAAGTATTAAACACATCTCTTATTATTTCTATTCTTGTCGGAGCCATCGTTGGCGCTATTGTAGTTTTTTTTTCTTATGATATTGCTGATTTCTTTGCAGTTGATCCGAAAGTTGCCTATCACACAGGAGAGTATCTCCACTACCGCTTTATGGGAATTCCATTTTTTTTAATGACAGTTTCTTACCGCGGATTTTTCTTTGGAATAGGGAATACAAAAATTTTCATGTATTCAGGTGTGCTTGCAAACTTATTAAACATTGTTTTCAATTATTTTTTTATTTACGGCGGCTTTGGAATGAAAGGAATGGGGCTTGCCGGCGCTGCTGTAGGTTCCACTCTTGCTACTTTTTGCGATGCAATGTTTTACATTACTGTCTCTTCCTATTCGGGCTACCGAACTAAATTTCTTCATTTTAAAAATTTTCGATTTGTTAATAAAATTGCTCAGTCTATAATTAAAATATCTTTACCAGTCTCTTTGCAAAACATTTTTATTTTAATCGGGTTTCTCAGCTTTATTGCAATTACAGGTTTGCTAGGCACTGTCGAACAAGCCGCCAGCAACGTTGTTTTTTCTTCTCTTTTAATTTCTCTTATGCCTTGCTTTGGTTTTGGAATTGCAATTCACACACTTGTTGGCAATAGTTTAGGAAGCGGTGATATCAAATTAGCAAAGCATTATGGTTTCGAAACAAGTAAGCTCGCAACAATTTATACGATTTTTGTCGGATTGATTTTCACTCTTACTCCCAGATTGATACTAATCTTTATTACAAACGATGATAAAATTATAGAAACAGCAATTCCTCCTTTGAGAATCGCTGGGCTTGGGCAAATTTTTTACGGTATTGGAGTTGTTCTTGCCAACGGATTGCAAGCTTCTGGACAAACACTATTTGTTATGCTTTCTGAAGTTGTTGTTAATTGGTTCGTGTTTGTACCGATTGCATATTTCTTGGGGGTTTATTTAAAATTAGGATTGATTGGGGCTTGGTCTGCGCTTCCTTTCTATGTTGTACTTTATGCCGCTGTTATCTTTATTAAGTTCAAATTTGGAAATTGGGATAAATATCGGCGCGTTTGAAATTAAAACTTGACAATGTTGTCTTACAGAAATATATTTTGGATGGAAAAGGATGAAAACAAAGTTAATTATATCGTTTTTGCTTCTTAGTGTGGCAGTTGCTTTCGCTGGTGCTGAACTTCTGAAGTTTAATGCCCGTAGCCAAAATGGAAATGTTATAATTTCTTGGCAGACTTCAAGCGAGACCAACTTAAAACATTTTGTTGTTGAAAGAAAAACTGTAAACGGCAGTTTTATTGAACTTGGCATTGTTGAACCCAAAATTGATAGAAATTATGAATTTGTTGACCAAAGCGCATACAAAAGTGCAGATAAACTATATATCTATAGACTGAAGATTGTCGATAATGACGGCACTTTTTCTTATTCTTCAGAAATTGCAGTCCCTCATAATGTATCGAACGTTACAAAAAGAACTTGGGGCAGTATTAAAGCTTTATTCCGTTGAAAAATTTCCGATCACAATTCTTTCCAATTTATTTCATAATTTATTCTGATGATCAATAGCAGCACACAAATATTTCTTGCATCACGTTCGCCTCGCAGAAGAAAGCTTTTAAAACAACTCGGTTTGAAATTCAAATCTTTTTCCGTAGATCTTTCTGAAGAAATTATAGACGGTGAAAATCCAATTAAAACTGTAAAACGGCTTGCGCTTCATAAATGTGAAGTAGCTTCCCAAAGAGTTAAAAGTGGAATTCTTATTACTGCTGATACAATTGTTGTCTTGAAGAATGAAATTATTGGCAAGCCGAAGAATAAAAAAGATGCATTCGATATTTTAAATAAATTGAGCGAAAAAACGCACGCTGTTTATACCGGATTTGTTGTTAAAAATATATGTAATGGTAAAAGAGTTATTGATTATGAAAGAACAGAAGTAACGTTTAGAAAATTATCTCCACAAGAGATTCTCGAATACATTAAAACAGAAAGTCCTATGGATAAAGCCGGCGCTTATGGTATTCAAGATGATTTTGGTACAGTGTTCGTGAAAAAAATAAACGGCTGCTATTATAATGTTGTAGGATTGCCGTTGTCAAAAATTTACAATGCTATTATGGAAGTAATCTAATTTAATTTTGACTCATATGTTTTACTCGTTTGTCATACTTACCTTCAGAGTTATTAGCAAAAGCCAACGCAGTTTCTATGCTGCAAGCAGATCAAGGGGGTTAGAGAAGACATTCTGAGCAGGCTTTTAATCAATATTGCAGTTAGCAATGTAATTTGTCTTAGCATCAACTACAATAATAAAAGCAGCTTTTTTGGTTTGTCGTTTTACTTTGTTAATTAATTTTAATTTTTTTTAGAAAACAAATAAGAACCTTCTGAAAAATTGAATTAGAAGGATTAGATTTTAAGAAATACAGTAATT
>DYHW01000015.1 GCA_020723965.1 Melioribacter sp.
TGAAGAATTAAATTCAAAACACCACCTACAATGAGAGTAGAAACAATCATAATTATAGTTGCTTTAAGCATATCCTTTATGCCAAGTTCTTTTACTAAAACAGCAAATGTAGCAACACATGGAAAATACATTGTTAAAATTACAGCAGATATCACAATCTGATTCATGCTTAAATTAAGTGGCATAAGCATTCCTATAGCAACATCTTTTCTTAAAAAGCCGACGATTAAAGCAGCTATTGCTCCGGGTGGTAACCCCCAGATTCCTGTAATTACAGGCCCGGTGACTTTACCAATAATTTCAATAATTCCTGTGAAGTATAGAACATTGGCAATAAATACACCAAGCAAAACATAGGGCACTGCTTCTTTAATAAACCATTTAATACGCATCCAGAGTTTTTTAGCTACAGCCCTAAAATAAGGAAGACGATACGGTGGAATTTCAATAAATATTTCCGGGCTTTCACCTTTTAATAAAAAATTTTGTAAAATTCCAAGTATTACCCATACAATAAATAGTGTCCCAAATACAAGGAAAAATCCTTTTGCACCAAATTTCCCAATTAATCCTGCTACCATTGCAATCTGTGCTATGCAAGGGACTGTCACTGCCATCAAAACTGCAGAAATGAACCTTTCTCTTTTTGTTTCAAGTATCCTTGTTGCAAGAGCAGCGGGAACATTACAGCCAATCCCGAGCATCATCGGTATTATTGCTAACCCATGAAGTCCTACTCTATGCATAAGATTATCAACCAAAACACCAAGTCGTGGGAGATACCCGAAATCTTCCAAAAAACTTAGAATTAAATAAAAAGAAAAAATGTATGGAAGAACCATCACTATTGGAACGAAAATTCCTGTTGTTAAAAGACCCATTGCCTCAACAAACTCTATTTCATCTTCAACCAATTTCCCAATCAAAACATCATGGATAAAACCGCCACCACCTAAACTACTTGATAGTTTTAACATTAAAGGTGCCCATAGTTTTTCAAAAAGTGGCTCAAAGAGATAACCGATCAATCCTTCTCCAATAAATCTTATAGCCTTGAATGATAGATACATTACTATTAAAGCAATTGGAATCCCGGTTGCTGGTTTTAGAGATATATCACCAAGTCTTTCTAAAAATGTGTGATGCCGATGAGATATTGTCTGTACCTTTTCTACAATTTTTCCAATTTCATGCCATTTTTCGTCGTCAATATATTCATAGGGATTTATTTTTGCTTCTTTTATCCTTGTAGAAAGCGTCTTAATCCCTTCACCTGTTATCGCACAGGTAGGAATTACTGGTACACCAAGAAGTTCTTCAAGTTTTTTAGCATCAATTGAGATCCCTATATGTTTTATTTCATCCCAGAAATTCAAAACAACAACCATTGTGATATTCTTTTTAAGTAACTGCAGTGTAAGATTAAGATTCCTTTCTAAGTTTGTAGAATCTACAATATTTATCACAATATCGCTTTCCTTCAGCATCTCTATTACAACTTCTTCTGCTTTTGTTGTTGGTTCAAGTGTGTATGTTCCAGGTGCATCAATTATTTCAAATTTTTCAGTACCAATTTTTAAATAACCTTTTGTAAATTCAACAGTGGTGCCGGGATAATTCGAAACAATAACATCAACACCTGTCAGCCGTGAAAAAATTGCACTTTTGCCAACATTAGGGTTACCCATTAACAAAATCTTTTTTATAGATACTTTAACCATTCTTCAAAACCTCCTTTTTCCAAATTTATTTGTTGCTATTGTTTCTCAATCTCAATTATACCAAAAAATAAAAAAACTTATCAAATAGTTTTTTATTTGGATGGTTCAACCATGATACTTTGAGCTTTTCCTCGCCCAATAGCAACTCGCATATTCCCAACTAAAACAATAACAGGGCCTCTTAACACCATTGAACTCATCTTCTTTATTTCGGTATCAATCCTGATACCGAGTGCATCCACTTGCTGATGAATACCTTTACCGCCTGTGATTTCAACAACTTTACCTGTCACACCTTCTTCTAAATCTGTCAACGGAATCATTGTTTTATTACCTCCTTTTTAATACTTTCCGAGCATTTTTTACAATAGCCCAGGACGTTTAAATAATGTTCAACGGGTTTAAAACTATACTTTTTACAGATAGTATCTTGCAACTTCTCAATTTTTTCATTTCCAAACTCAATAACTTTTCTGCATTTTAAGCATACTATATGGTCATGATGTTGGTGCCCAAAGATATGTTCATAACTGATAGTTGCTCGACGGCGAAGCGCTTCCTTGATTAATTTACATTTTACTAATAAAGGGAGTGTTCTATAAATAGAAGCCCGAGAAACATTTTTATTTTCTTTACGTAGCCTATCGTAAAGTTCATCCACATCAAAATGTCTGTGTAACGCGAATATACATTCTAAAACCATTTTTCTTTCAGGAGTAAATTTAAGTCCAGTTTTTTTTAGATATTTTTTGAATCTATCAAGATGGTCGTCTGTATATTTTTCCATTTTTGTTGCTATTGTTTCTCAATATCAATTATACCAA
>DYHW01000005.1 GCA_020723965.1 Melioribacter sp.
TTTTTCACCTTACTTAACTCAACCGAAATTCCATTTTCCGCTGAACCAATACAGTTAAGACACCGACTACTGCAGTTTCTGTTAGAGGGACAGATTATACAATAGAAGTAGATGATGATGGCACCACAACCTTGATTGTTTTAGATGGCGAAGTTGAAGTATCTGACTTGAACAATAAAAAAACTGTTGTTGTCAAGAAGAACCAAAAATCAACTACAAAGCAGGGCGAACTTCCTTCTGAGCCAATAAACATAGACCCAAAACAAATTCCTAAATGGTGGGAATAAAAAATGGTGTGGCAGATTTGCTAAAATTTAATGTGAGCACACGGGATGATAACATAAGATGGGAAAAGGCAGAAGTATAAAAATCAAAGGTATTTTCATGGTGATGTTGCTTGTAGGAGTTAGTATCTTATTGCTTTCCTGTGCATCTTCTCCCAAAAGGATAACGAAATTAGATTTTGAGCCTGAATTGCTAAGGGATGTAAGTGGTCTACCTCAAGGTGATGATACATACAAACTTGAAAAAGGTGTATTGTATTTGGCTGGGAGGTCGAAAGTTACTCTTATCTTAGAGAGTTATTGCTTGAGTTCGGACCGTGCTGCGCCTGATGCAAACGAACCTTATTATTTTATTCATGGAGCGCCAACTATTCCATTATATAAAGAAATAATGTCGTTTGTTGCAGAGCATCCGGAAGTAAAGCAAAGTCTTGTACAAAATTTACTCTGGAATCTTGCCAATGAAGTTAAATTTGAAGACCTATCCTATGCTGAACAGGAACTGTTACTAAAAGTTGACCCTGATGCCTACCTTAAAGTAAACTCATTTCTTAAAGAAATGGCTAAAAAACAAATCCGCAGACTTTTAGAGCAGTATTTACCCAAGGAAGCTGAAGTAGTTCTTACGATAGTGAAAGGAAAATACTATACTTATAATGATTATGAACGACAGATAAACTCTCTCCGGGCACGGGTTACGGAATCAATGCCTACGAATGTTGTTCCACAACCTGTTGGTGAAACTGGGCTTTACGCAATAGTCTACGCAAGAGGGTATAGTAGGATTAAAGTGGTAATTTATAATCCTTCAAATCCAAGAGGCTTAATAATGAAAATTGTTGATTGGTTTACAAAACCCTGGAGAGAAGCAATTACGCAAGCATTGGGAACTGCCGGAAACTCTGCACTTGAAGGATTTGGCGACTAAAAACTCTACCTTTTCAAGAAAGCAAACAAAAGGAGATTAAATTATGCCCGGATACAAACATCCTTGTAGGTATTGCGATAAACTAATTCCGCCGGATTCAAATGTTTGCCCATTATGCGGTAAAATAAATCCACTGGGACCCTTGAGATGTCCAAAATGTAGAAATCCAATCCAGAAAGATTGGAAGAGATGCAGTAATTGCGGGCTCTCGTTAGAAATTGATTGCCCAAAATGCGGCAAGATAACTTTTTTTGGAGATTACTGTGAGCACTGCGATGCTCGCTTAGTAGTAGTTTGTCCAAATCCAAAATGTAAAACAGAACAGCCACCAATCGGAAATAATTGTATAAAATGCAATAAACCATTAAAGTAAAAAGGAGGATAAAACTATGGCGCTACAACCATTTACAGACAATTTTGCGGATAACAGCACAGAGGCAGGATCCCAGTTTACTTTCTTCTGCGACCTCTGCAGGGAAGATTATAAGACCAAATTTATAGAGTCCAAGACTCATAAAAAAGCCGGGCTTTTACGTGGGTTGGGTAAGGCAATATCGATAGGCACATCTCTACTGGGAAGATCAGGAACGGGTTATACAATTGAAAGAGGTGCTGATATTCTCACCGAACGCTATCGGGGAATGTCCCCTGCATGGCACAAGGAACATGAAGGGGCGTTTGAACTTGCCCAGAACGAGGCGAAGCAGCGTTTTCGTCGTTGCCCTAAATGCAAAAAATGGGTCTGTGAAAACGACTGGAATGAACAGGAAGGGCTTTGCGTAGATGATGCCCCAAGAGTAAGCGTTGAAGTTGCCGCTGCAAAAGCACAGAAAGCAGTTCAAGATATACAGGAAAAAGCAGCCAGCACACAGGTCTTTACCGGAGAAATTGAAAGCAAGCAAACGCTCTGTTTCCAATGCGGTAAACCTGCTGGCGAAGGCAAATTCTGCAATAACTGCGGAGCTGCGCTTAATTTAATAAAATGTCCAAAGTGCGGGGCACAGAATTCGACAGGAACAAGATTCTGTGGTGAGTGCGGAACAAAACTTGGATAAATAAAAATATCGCCGCCGCTTCGCCTAACACGCCCAACAACGACGCTCCCACATTCGAGAAAGAACAATTGTTGTCGCTCCATTGTGCCGCTTCGCGTTTTGGTTGCTTCGCTCTTTTGATAGCGGCAAACTTGCACGGCGTGCTTGCTCAAACGTTAGACCACTTTTGCTTGGCAAATGCTGATAAAAAAGCAGAAGGGTCAACAGCGAGGCAGTAGACCCTTCCTAACAAAAACAAAATTGTTAAAAAATATTTTTTATTATTTAGGCAGTTTCCCTTCTTTCAATTCTTCAGCTAGGCGGTCTGCTTTGTAAACTTTATCGATAGCATGAACCATTGCACGAGAATCTACAGCAACGCAGCGGTTGTTATGCGGCATATAAATAAAATTGCCAACAATACTATCCATATTACCGTCGAATGCAAGTCCTACTACTTCTGCATTTTTATTGATGATAGCACTGCCGGAATTTCCGCCAACTATATCATTTGTAGAGATAAAGTTGAACGGCGTATGAAGATCGAGCTTGCCTGTTGTTGAAGTTATAGACCAACGTTCATGAAGATTCCACGGATATTCTTTATAGAAAGAGAACCAACGATCATACATTCCATAAAAAGTTGTAAAGAAGGGCGCTTTTGTTCCGTTGTAATCGAAGCTCGCTAGAACGCCGTCGCTTAAGCGTAATGTAAAGTTTGCATCCGGCGGAATAGACGTGCCGTAAATTTTAAAGATTGCCTGCCCAAGCATGTCGTCATAAACTTGTTCTGTATTTGTAACTTCTTTAGCCAAATTTTGAAGTTCCGGTAATTTTGCCTGCGATTCTTTTACGAATAGTAAAAACGGATCGTCGGATTTTAATATTTCTTCGGCTCCCTTTTTAACAAAACTTATAGCGGCATTTCTATTTCCAATTATTGAGTTCTTAAGTGCAAATGCCGCGGCTTCTTTTCCTTTTTTATTTCCATATAATTTTTTTACAAACGGATCCTCATCGCCAAGATTCATTCTCATATAATCCGCCCAGATCCATAGTTTTGTGTCTTCGAGCGTTTTATCAAGATTTTCCGGATAGACTGCGTTGATAGTTGAATCCAACTTAGTTCCTTTGTACTGAGCAGCTCTTTGATCTTCCGGCTTCTGCAATTCATTTGCAAGATCTAGAATGCTTTTGGCAATTGAAAAATATTTTGGCGTAAATCTTGGGTTGAGCGTGTAAGCAGAAATTTTAGGGCCGTATTTTCTCATCTCCATCCGTGTTCTCTCGATATTTTCCCAAACTTTTCCATATTGTTCATTCAATTCCGGATTTTTCCAAACTGCCTCTTGTAATTTCTTTTGAAAATCTTTTTTCCGAGCCATTAAGTAATGATCTGTCAATCCTTTATAAATAGTCGAAACAACTTTTTGACTGTTGCCGATTTCGACTCTGATCTTTTCAAATTCTTCTGCTCGTTTTGGTTCAACTTTTTTCAATTCTTCAAGGGTATTATAATAAGTATCAAGCAAGAAAGAGTTATTCTTATAAGTTACATCGCGAAAATATTCAAGCTGTGCAATAGTTTTTAATCTTTGTGTTGTGCCCGGGTTGCCAACAGTAAAGATTGGTTCCCCTGGTTGAATTCCTTTTGTAGAGAACTTGAAAAAATTTGCTGCTTTTACTGGCTGATCATTTTCATAAGCGCGCAGAAATGCACAATCTAAATTATAGCGGGGATATGTGAAGTTATCGTAATCTCCGCCGAAATAGGCAATTGCCATCTCAGGAGCAAAAACAAGACGAATATCATTGTATCTTTTATAACCATAAATAGAAAATTTTGCGCCGTTAAATAGAGAAACTACTTGGCAGGTCAATCCGGTTTCTTTTTGATAGTTTTCAACAAGTTCTTTGAATTTTGCTTCGCGAGCTTTTGCTTTTTCTTCGTTGGTCTTTCCTGCCGCAATTGCTGTTTGCACTTCCGCTGTTACATCTTTTATAAGAAGTAGTTGATCAGCGTAGTAATTTGGAATTTTTCTTTCTTCAGCAAGAGTTTTAGCAAAAAAACCCTCTTCAATAATATTTTCCCCCTCTTTCTTAACACGTTCTAAAATTCCGCGAACGCAGTGGTGATTTGTCATCATCAAACCATCTTCAGATATAAATGAAGAAGTACATCCGGGCAATCTTAATGCGGAAAGACGAACATCTTCAAACCATGTTTCATCAACTTTCATTCCGTAAGTTTTGTTGAGGTATTCCACAGGCGGATAGTCGAAAGACCACATCTTGCCTGTATCGAACTTTTGAGCTTTAACTGTATCGAGATTAACTTGCGCTTGAAGAGGTAAAACATATGCAAAGAGAATTAAGAATAATGTTGAATAGCTTAATACTTTTTTCATGCCACACCTAATGTTTATAAAGTAATTTTGATTTGATTCAAAAATAAAACAGTTGGGCTTCATAACCAAGATAGTTGTTAGCAGACGTTAAAAAAATTTCTGTTTGAAGTACGAATAGTTTCGGGGGGAAGAGGAAGAACAGGTCTTTTATTTCTTGAAGAAGACTGTAAATAATAACTTACAGCTGCGCTGATTAAGAATTTAATTTATGCAGTTATCCCCTCAGCTTATCTAAAAGCTCGTTCAACTTTTTTGCTTCGGCTTTTGATAATTTCTTGAAGAAAGAATCATATTTTTCATTCAGTTTATCAATCTCAGCAAGCAATTTCAATCCTTTTTCTGTGATAATTACATCAACTTGCCTGCGGTCGAGTTTTGAAATATTTCGTTTAACAAAACCTTTCACGCGCAAACGCTCAACAAGACGAGATGCATCCGACATTTTATCGAGCATTCTCTCCTTCAACAAATTCACTGTTACCGGATTAGGATATTGCCCGCGTAGAATTCGTAAAATATTGTATTGATTACCGGTAATATGATAATTCTTAAAAAGTCTTGATTGCAAATTTATAAGCCAGCCGTAAGAATAAATTAAATTTACGGCCAGCTTATGAAATTCGTTTCTAAACTTGGGCTGCTTTATTTCCTGCTCAAGCCTCATTATGATTTTTGAAGTTGGAGATTAACTGTGATATAAACTGTTTTCCCAACAACTGCGCCGCCTGCTTCCATTAAAGTGTTCCATTTCAAATTAAAGTCGAATCTGTTTAACTCGCCTGTTATTTTGAAGCCGGCTTTTATATTGCCCCACGGGTCTTTAATTGTTCCGTTGTAAACTACATCGAGTGTTACTTCTTTAGTTACGTCGCGCATTGTGAGATCGCCGACAAGTTTATAGTTCTTTCCGCTAACTTTCTTTAACGACTTGCCCTTGAAAGTTATCTTCGGAAATTTTTCGGCGTTGAAAAAATCGTCAGATTTTAAGTGCACGTCCCTTTTTTCATTTTCGGTGCTGATGCTGGCTACATCAATTAAAAAATTGATCTTTGCATCAGAAAAATCCTCTTTCGAAGCTTCAATATCGCCGTCAAACGATTTGAATTGACCTGTTACTTCTGAAATTACAAGGTGAGAGACGGAAAACTGCACGTTTGAATGAGATTTATCTAATGCCCATTTAGTTTGAGCGCTAAGTGAAATAAACCCGAACAACAAAAGAACTGCCGCAAAACGAAGCTTTGCCATTTGAACCTCCTATTTGATAATTAATATTTATTACGAGTTGGAATATATGTCGTAACATCTATTGTCGCAACATTTAATTTTTCTTTAAAGTTCACAAGCAGATAATTTATTTTATCGGAGTTAAAGAAATATGAAGCATATAGAAAAGTCTAAAATGTATAACTGTTTGAACCTGATTTACCATAAAACAGCATGGTTTTGCCTTCTTATTATGCCAACTAAAAAGGCATCCGGTACTTGCAGATGCAAAAATAAACCAGCAGCAGCCGCTATTTTCTTATGTTTTATTTATCTTTGATTCGTAAATTATTTGAAAAATTTTCGGAAACACGAATGGAAAAAATCTCTTCTTTTAAGGCATACGATATACGAGGCAAAGTTCCGGGCGAATTGAACGCTGAACTAGCTTATAAAATCAGTCGTGCTTTTGCAAAATACTTAAATGCGAAATCAGTTGTGATTGGGCGCGATATTAGAAAGTCATCACCTGAAATTTTCACCGCGCTTTCAAAAGGTTTGAACGATGCAGGCTGCGACGTAATTGATCTTGGATTATGCGGAACTGAAATGATCTACTTCGGCACGCCGTTTTTGAATGCCGATGGCGGTATAATGATTACCGCAAGCCACAATCCGCCTGAATATAACGGACTAAAATTTGTAAAAAAAGGTTCAGTCCCGATGGGTTACGATTCCGGTTTGAATGAAATTGAAAAAATGATTTTAAGGAATGATTTAAGCGAAGTTGCTGAAGTGAAAGGAAAAGTCTTTCAGAAAGATATTATGGATGATTTCATAACAAAGCTCACACAATTCTTCGATTCAAAAAAAATCCAACCATACAAGGTTGTTGTAAATGCGGGCAACGGCTGCGCCGGACCAGCGCTCGATGCTCTTGAAAAATATCTGCCAATAAAAATGATAAAAGTCTTTCACGAACCCGATTCGAATTTTCCGAATGGCGTTCCAAATCCTTTATTGCCTGAAAACCGCCAACCAACTATAGACGCAATTAAACAGAACAATGCAGATCTCGGTGTTGCATGGGATGGCGACTACGACAGATGTTTTTTCTTTGACGAACAAGGAAATTTTATAGAAGGATATTACATAGTTGGTTTGCTTGCAAAATCAATTCTTAAAACTTATCCGGGGGAAAAAATTGTTCATGATCCGCGGCTCGTTTGGAATACGATTAATGTTGTCTATAAAGCCGGCGGAGAAGCGGTCGTTTCTCAGAGCGGACATGCATTCATAAAACAAAAGATGAGAGAAGTGAATTCAATCTATGGAGGCGAGATGTCTGCGCATCATTACTTCCGCGATAATTACTATTCGGATAGCGGACTTATCCCATTCGTTCTCATTCTTCAATTGATGTCCGACGAAAAAGCGAAAATGTCGGAACTTGTTGGAAAAATGATTGAAGCATACCCCTGTTCTGGGGAGATAAATTCAGCTGTTTCGGATGCCGCCGCAAAAATCAAAGTAATCAAAGAAAAATATACTGGCGGTAAAGTTGATGAATTGGACGGGCTTAGCATAGAATATCCAGATTGGCGTTTTAATGTACGTATGAGCAACACCGAGCCGCTGCTGCGCTTAAACGTAGAATCTCGCCATAATGAAAAATTGATGAACGAAAAGACTAAAGAATTATTAGATTTGATTAGGAGTTAAAAACTAAAAAAAATAAATTGCGTCTAATGAGCAAAGCTTAATAATTATTTCGGAGAAATAAAATGACAACAGGACAAGAAAAATCGATTGATGTTGATAAACTTTTGAAGAATAAATTGAAAGCAGTTAGCGTTGGCTCGCTGGAAAATGCGATTGCAAAAGTTATCAGCGATATGGTTGGCGAAGATTATAAATGCACTATAGGCGAGGTTAAATATACATTATTTAGCGGCGCTGATTTTCATGTTAAGGTTGAGTTAAGTTATAACCCCGAGCAATAAATTTTAGGGAGTTGATGCTGGAACACGGGTTTCCCCCCAGACCTGGGTTCCGGCTCTTCTCCCTGTTTTAAGTCATATCTCAATATCAATTTCTCAAATTTGGCGAATAATAAGCTGTCGCGTTTAAAATTTGCGCCTCAAAAATATTCATAAAATACTTTGATGATATCTTTAGCACCACTTTAAAATTATCCGATCTTTTCGATAATATATTTGGAAAAGAAGAGATAATAATGTACAAACTATTTGAAATAGCGAGAGCATTTTACGGAGTGATGATTCCTAAGAGACTTCAGAAAAATTTTCTTCGATTTGTCATAGAATATTTGGATGAGAGATATTCCGTTGAAACCGCAGTTGGGCTTGCGCTTCGGAAGTTACACTTAAATTAAAATAAAAAGGGCTAGTCGCCTCAAAAATACTTGCCCCTCAGTGAGGGGCATTCTCGTTTTAAACCATTCATCAAAAGAAGAGCCGCGCTTGTATAGTTTCGCACACTTTATTTCTGCTTGTTTTGGGAACCCATTCCTTTGCGAAAAATCTCTTCTATTTTATCCATAACCTTATTCATCTTTGCCATAGTCAGCTCAAACGCTTCGGATGAGAGAGGATCAAGTCCTGCTTTTTTGATCAATTCAATCGGATAATCGGAAGAACCGCCTTTCAAAATATTGTAGAACTTATCAACCGCCGGCTGCCCCTCTTTAACAATTTTTTCTGCAAATGCGGTTGCATAGATCAGAGAGGTGGAATACTGATAAACATAATATGTGGAATTGATGAAATGAGGAATGTATGCCCATTCATGAGCAATGTAATCGTCAACTACACAAACGCCTTCATTTTGTCCATAATATTTTTTCACAATATCATAATAGATTGTGCTGATATCCTCGCCGGTTAGCGGTTCTCCATTTTCAATTTTCATGTGAAGCTCACGCTCAAATTCTGCAAATGAAGTTTGACGGAAAATTGTAGTCCTCAATAGATCAAGATAAGAACCAAGCAAGTATAATTTTTCTTCATCTGTCTTAACTTTATCAAGCATATAGTTGTTAAGAAAATTCTCATTAAGCGTTGATGCAATTTCCGCAACAAATATTGAATATTGCGCGTTTACAAACGGTTGATGTTTATTTGAAAAATAGCTGTGCATAGTGTGTCCTAACTCATGCGCAATAGTTGAAACGGATTCGTAGTCATCTGTCCAGTTCATTAAAATAAAAGGATGAAAATTATAAGCGGCGCCGGAAGAATAAGCGCCGCTTCTTTTCCCCTTTGACGGGAGATAATCGATCCATCTTTCTTCAAACGCTCTTTTAACGGTTGATATGTATTCTTCACCCAACGGCTTGAAAGAATCTAACAATAGTTCCTTTCCCTCTTCAATGCTGAATTTGAACTCAACGGATTTAACAAGCGGAGTATATAAATCGTAATAATGAAGTTGCTCTACGCCGAGCATTTTGGCTTTTAATTTTAGAAATCGGTGAAGCGTAGGAAGATTTTTGTTGATCTGGTTTATTAAATTTTCATAAACCGTAACTGGTATATTGTTCACGTTAAGAGAACTTTCTAATGATGTTTTATATTTTCTATTTTTAGCAAAGAAATAATCTGCTTTTAATTTACCAACTAAATTTGCCCCGATCGTGTTCTGAAATTTTTTATAATTCTCAAAAACCGATTTCATCACCAACTCACGGTCTGCCCGGTGGGGAACAGTTCTATACTTTGTATAAGCTGCCGCATTCAGCTCAACTTCTTCATTGTTTGAGAGTTTAACTTTAGGATTTGGTTTTTCTGCATTATCAAAAATTCCATATACCTCGCTCGGCGTATTTGTAATCATTCCGGCACTCGCAAGTATTTCTTCTTCGCGTGTATTCAATGTATGACCGCGCAGCCGTAAAATATCATTAACATAAAATTTGAATTCGTTCAACTCTTTTTTCTTGTTAAAGAATTTTTTTATTTCATTTTGATCTATCTTCAAAATTTCCGGATTGATAAACGAAGCCGCCTCGCTGAGTTTTGTGGCGAGCGTTGCAGCTTGTTGATTTAATGATTGATTAGCGCTTATACGGATATCTTCATCTGCTACTCGAAATGAATAGTCAGAAAGCTTATAGAGGTTTTTATGAATATCGAAATAAAGGTTAAGTGTTCCATAAAACAAATCCGAACTTTTTCCCATTTTACCTTGAAAAGTTTTAAGCGCTTCAATTTGTTTTTCGATCTTTTCTCTATCCTTTTGCCATTCATCTACATTTTTGTAAAGAATCGAATTATCCCACTTATATTTTTCAGGTATATTTTTTCTTTCAGCGTTCTGTGAAAATGAATTTGTTACAGTCATTGTAATTACCAAAATGATTGTTAAATAATTGAGAATTTGTTTCATTATATCCCTTCACAAATTAGTGAATGAACCGCCATAAAATTATGAAATAACCTTTAAATCATACGCGGTAAAAAGAAAGCGATTTTTTAAAGAGATTCTTCCTCCCGCCGAAGCGGGATTCAGAATGACAAAAAAAGATTTTGAGACAGCCGCTAGTTAATAACAATTTCCTTTTATTCTTAATCAAAAGAAAAAGTTAAAGAGAGAGTAAAAAAATTACTCTTCTTTTTTAGCTCTCATCGAATCCCAAATCATATATAAAGTAATTACACTAAACATTATAAGCGCAAGCACCTCTGCAGAATGAGATTCCTGCCAATCTACATTCACCCAATTGTAGCCGGCGTAACGCAAAATAGCGCTAACTACACCAAGCAGCGCGCCGCCGGCAATAAAGCCGGATGCGATCAAGGTTCCTCTTTCGCGGCGAGAATTATTTAACGCTTCATCTTTGCTGCGTGTAGAAACAAAATAAGATATCAAACCGCCAACCAGCAAAGGAGTGTTCAATTCCATAGGAATGTACATGCCCAACGCAAAAGCAAGAGCGGGAACCTTTAGAATTGTTAAAATCAAAGCCAACAAGGCGCCGGCAAGATAGAGCATCCATGGCGCAGGTTGAGCCGACATAAGCGGTTTTATAACAGCAGCCATTGCATTTGCCTGCGGCGCAACGAGTGCGTTATCTCCAACAAAGCCATATGTTTCATTCAACACCATTATAATCCATGCAACTGTTGCTGCAGAGAAAATAGTTCCTACAAACTTCCACCTTTCTTGTTTATAAGGAGACGAGCCGAGCCAGTAACCTATCTTCAAATCTGTAATAAAAGCTCCTGCTTGAGAAAGAGCAGTGCAAACAACGCCGCCAATGATAAGAGCAGAAACCATTCCAGCCGGACCCGATAACCCCACCGAAACCAGAACTGCTGATGAAAGAATTAAAGTCATCAACGTCATTCCAGAAACCGGATTGGTTCCTACAATAGCAATTGCAGTTGCCGCAACGGTTGTAAATAAAAATGCGATGATAAGAACTATTAAAAGTCCAACAAATGCCTGAAGCAGATTTGTAACAACGCCAAACAAAAAGAAAACAAATATGAAAACTGCAGTTACAAGAAGCCCGCCGAAAATTATTTTCATCGATAGATCGCGCTGTGTGCGGAGATTTTCTGTATCTATTTTTTTACCAAACAATTCTTGAAACCCAAGCGTAAATGCTTTTTTAATAATTCCTGAAGAACGAATAATTCCGATTAGCCCTGCCATTGCAATGCCGCCAATACCGATGTGCCGCACATATGCGCGGAAAATTTGTTCGGCGGACATATCCTTAATTAACAATGAAATATTCGCGCCTATCGGTGTTGTTATATAATCTCCGAAATAAGCAATGATTGGAATAATAACAAACCACGATAAGAATGAACCTGCGACGATGATCGCTGAATATTTCAAACCAATAATGTAACCCAAGCCAAGAATTGCTGAACTAATACTAAGCCGAAATTCGAGCTTTACTTTTTCTGCAATTTCTTGCCCTATTGGAATTACTTTGGTGGTGAATAGTTCGCTCCACGCTCCAAATGTTGCAACAACAAAATCGTATATTCCTCCAATCATTCCGCTTATTACCAAAACGAATGCTTGCTTGCCCCCTTTTTCGCCCGCAACAAGAACTTCAGTAGTTGCAGTCGCTTCGGGAAATGGAAATTTGCCGTGCATTTCCGAAACAAAATATTTTCTGAACGGAATCAAGAAAAGAATTCCAAGAAAACCGCCAAGAAGTGAGGCAAGAAAAATTTGATAGAACTGAGCTTGAAGATTAAGAATGTATAGCGCTGGTATTGTAAATATTGCACCGGCAACAATTGTTCCTGACGTTGCGCCTATTGATTGAATAATTACGTTTTGACCTAAGCCGTATTTCTTTTTCAATGAAGCCGATAAGCCCACTGCTAGAATTGCAATAGGAATAGCAGCTTCAAAAACTTGTCCTATCTTTAATCCAAGATAAGCTGCGGCTGCAGTAAAAATTATTGCCATAATTATCCCAGTTATTACAGAATAAGGCGTAACCTCAGGGTAATTTTGTTGAGGGTTCATTACTGGCAAGTATTCTTCGCCAGGTTTTAGTTCGGTATAAGCGTTCGATGATAATCCGCTTGTAGTTGGTTTTTCGTGTGAGCTCATTAATTATCTCCTAATGGTTTAGGAATGAAAAAAAATAAAGATTTAGGATTACGATTATGAACATGATCACGAAAAAATTGAACATCGTTTATAAAAACTAAAGTTATACTCGTGATCATGATCTTGCTCGTGATCTTTTTAAACACTATGAGGAATCATATAAGCAGCTAACAAAATAATTGCCGCAAGAAGAGCAAAAAGTTTTGGATTTTTGTTCTTCTTAATCATATAAAACGCAAACAGCCAGGCAATAAATGCTACTTGAGTTTTATTATCTGTTGCATCATTTCCGAACGGCCAGCCGCCCCACATTTCTCCGAATGCTAAATAGTTCATAGCAAATCCAAGCGGAAAGCCGCCGATAAAAAGAATAACTATAGTCCATAACGTTAACTTTTCCAGTTTCGGTTCTTTGTTAAAAAATTCTAAGCCGGCTCGTGTAGAAAACATCATAGCCATAAACATTGCTATAACGTGCGGTATCAAAACCCAAATAGGAACGTCTCCCTTAAATCTAATCGGAACAGCTTTTTCGCCGGGAATTTCAATGGACCGATCCGCCTTGGTAAGCTGAATGAAATACTCAAGTTTTCCTAAAGGCGGCTGTGCTGGCAATTCAGCAGATAAAGTTTCCTTTCCGGTCATCTCAACAGAAGTGAATTCTTCTAATGTGTTGAACTTTCGGTAAAAGATAGTTCCTTTAATTTCAGCATCGCCGGTTTTAAGTTCAACTAAATAATTAGAAGAAGAACTGTGGCTGCGTTCAAGTTTGAATGGTATTTCTTTCCCGTCAAAATTAACCTTACCAGAGAGGGAATAAGTTGGACCAGTAATTCTTTGATAGAACGCAGATGCAATAGTTAGAATGAATGCAATTACCCAAAATAGAATT
The DNA here is from genome assembly GCA_020723965.1 of Melioribacter sp. Taxonomy (GTDB): domain Bacteria; phylum Bacteroidota; class Ignavibacteria; order Ignavibacteriales; family Melioribacteraceae; genus DYHW01. The sequence continues at coordinate 13,356 of DYHW01000005.1, forward strand.
GTTTTTTTCATATTTAACCTATATGACTTTCTGGAAAATTTAGCCGCAACTTAATGAAAGTCGGTTTTAGGAACAATTAAAATTTGTTTTGCATACAAGATACTCGAAACCACTTATCGTAAGCAGAATGTTCTACAAAGGACTCACTCGGAGGCGCAAGATGTTATTATAAATCATGATCATGTTCTGTTCGTGATCTTGTCATAATTTTGTTTTTGCTCAGGGTCTACTTTAGCAATCATGTTTACTATTATTTCTGTCCGGAACATATGTTTGTTTTTCTTCTACATTACCATTGTAAATCTTGAGAGAATGATAATAAACTTTGTTATATTAAATAAGCGACTCAGAAGAGGAAAATTTTGGATAAAGAAAAATTCATAGTTGATTCGTTAAAGGAAAGCAGCGAAGTAAAATTAAAAATGGAAAGCGCCTGCAAAGGAGAAATTTTAGTTGCTGTTCAAAGCATTGCCGATGCTTTTAGAAATGGAAAAAAGTTATTGCTGTGCGGTAACGGCGGTAGCGCTGCAGATAGCCAGCACATCGCAGCAGAATTTATGATACGATTAAGTCATAATATTCAGCGCCCGGCGCTTCCGGCAATTGCTCTAACTACAGACACTTCAAATCTTACAGCAGGCGGAAATGATATCGGTTTCGAAAATGTTTTTGCGCGCAACGTTGAAGGGCTTGGCAACAAAGGCGATATTCTGATTGCATTTTCAACCAGCGGAAATTCTGCCAACATTATCAAAGCGGTTGTTAAAGCACACGAGAAAAAAATGTTTGTTATTGGATTTCTAGGAGGAAGCGGGGGACAATTGAAAAATTTGGTCGATCTGCCAATAATAATTCCTTCAGCAAATACTCAAAGGATACAGGAGGGGCATATTACAGCAGCGCATATAATTTGTGAGTTGGTCGAACAAGAATTGTACATGTGAAAAATTATTTTGGACCACTTAATTTCTTATTGATATGCTAAGCTAAGAATTCGTGAATTTAGTTGTGTACTGAAAATTAGTTGAGAAATTTTTGTCTGTGCATTTTGTTACCAATTGTGTTTTACTTTAAATCATATATGAACCCCGCAACCAAGATTTTCACTTTACTTCCAAATCAGTAATTTACCGGACAAATGAAATCTCTCCGCTCCTTAAATCTTTATAAAAATCTTAAAGATTATATTGCGTTTTTTTATGGTTTATGCTTGAGTTAAATAATCCAAAAATACTTCAAAATGTTCGAGCCAAAAATTACCATCATGCCTATAGATATATTTTTTAGAAACACCTGAATAATAAATAGATGGGCTTCTAATCTATGTTTTATAGAACACAGATAACACGGATTCAAATCAGCGTGAATCCGTTTAATCAGCGTCATCTGTGTGCTATTAATAGTTTTTCAGATGTTTCTTTTATTTATTTTATCACGTTTTAGTCTCGTTAAATTTTATAGACATTTTTGTTATCTTTCAAGCAATTAAAATGTAAAACTTGAAAAGGAAATTAAATATGACGGCAAACTTTGATATGATCAAAAAAGTATATGCGGGCTTGAATAATAAAGTTAAGCACGCACACAATGTGGTTGGAAGACCGCTCACTTACGCAGAAAAAATTCTTTACGCTCACCTATGGGAACCGGCAATCAGTGCGCTTCAACGAGGAAAAGATTTTGCCGATTTTGCACCCGACCGAGTAGCAATGCAAGATGCAACTGCACAAATGGCGCTTCTTCAATTCATGCATGCGGGCAGGAAATACGCTGCAGTTCCAGCTACTGCTCATGCTGACCATTTAATTGTTGCTCAAAGCGGTTCTAAAGAGGATCTCGAACGAGCAATTGATGAGAACAGAGAAGTTTATGATTTTCTTGAGAGCATCTGCCAAAAATATGGCGTTGGTTTTTGGAAACCCGGCGCTGGAATAATTCACCAAGTAATTTTAGAAAATTATGCCTTCCCAGGGGGAATGATGATCGGTTCGGATTCGCACACGCCAAATGCGGGCGGATTAGGGATGATCGCAATTGGTGTTGGCGGCGCCGATGTTGTTGATGTTATGGCCGGAATGCCATGGGAACTGAAATGGCCTAAACTTATTGGTGTAAAACTCACAGGAAAACTTTCCGGATGGGTTTCACCAAAAGATGTGATATTAAAAGTAGCCGGCATCTTAACAGTTAAAGGAGGAACCGGCGCTATTGTTGAGTACTTTGGCGAGGGCGCTAATTCAATTTCATGTACAGGCAAAGCAACAATTTGCAATATGGGCGCTGAAATAGGCGCAACCACTTCTCTCTTTGCCTTCGATGATAAAATGTCTGACTACTTACGAAAAACCGACCGTGCCGATGTTGCCGAACTCGCAGAAATGAATGCTGAATTACTCAGAGCCGACGATGATGTTTATGCTAACCCAGAAAAATATTTTGACCAGATCATCGAAATAAATTTGAGCGAACTTGAAATGCACATTAACGGCCCTTTTACTCCCGACCTTGCGTGGCCAATTTCAAAAATAAAAGAAGCCGTTGTAGAGAATAATTATCCGGATAAGATAAGCGCTGCATTGATTGGGAGCTGCACAAACTCAAGTTATGAAGACATTGACCGCACAGCAAGCATCGCGCGTCAAGCGCTTGCAAAAGGATTGAAAGCAAAAACACAATTCTTAATTACTCCTGGTTCAGAGCAAGTACGAGCCACTATCGAACGAGACGGTCAGCTTCAAACACTTACTGAATTTGGCGGAACTGTAATGGCTAATGCGTGCGGTCCTTGCATTGGAATGTGGAAAAGAATGGATATTAAAACCGGCGAACGTAACACGATCGTAAATTCCTTCAACAGAAATTTTGCAAAAAGAAATGATAATAATCCAGAGACTCTTTCGTTTGTTGCAAGTCCAGAATTAGTAACCGCTCTGGCAATTTCGGGTAGTCTCTCTTTCAATCCCGAAACAGATTATTTAGTAAATGAAAATGGCGAGCAAGTAAAACTCGATCCTCCATTTGGCGATGAGTTGCCGTTGAAAGGTTTTGAAAAGGATACAAAAGGATTTCTAGCCCCTTCAAAGAATGGATTCAAAACAGAAGTTAAGATCGATTCAAACAGCGAACGTTTACAATTCCTGGAACCATTCAAACCGTGGGATGGAAAAGACTTTACTGATCTTCCCCTTCTTCTTAAAGCAAAAGGCAAATGCACAACAGATCATATCTCTCCGGCTGGAGCTTGGTTGAAATACCGCGGACATCTTGATAATATTTCAAAGAATATGTTCCTCGGTGCAATTAATGCGTTTACAGGGAACGCCGGACAGGCAAAGAATCAATTCACCGGTGAATACAAACAAGTTCATGAAGTTGCACGCGATTATAAAACCCAAGGAATTGGTTGGATTGTTGTTGGCGATGAAAATTACGGCGAGGGTTCATCGCGCGAGCATGCAGCAATGGAACCGCGCTTCCTCGGCGGAAAAGCGATCATCACCAAAAGCTTCGCCCGCATTCACGAAACAAACTTGAAGAAACAAGGAATGCTTCCGTTAACTTTTGCAAATCCAAATGATTACGACAAAATTCAAGAAGATGATAAATTAAGTTTAGTAGGTTTGAGTGAGTTCGCGCCTGAAAAACAACTCAAACTGATTGTTAAACACAGTGACGGCTCTGTTGATGAGATCATGTTAAATCATTCATTCAACGCAGGACAAATTGAATGGTTCAAAGCCGGCAGTGCGCTGAATTTAATTGCTAAAAGCTTTCAGCCGTCTGAAGGCAGCAAAAAGAAAATTTCTCCGAAGAAGAAAGCTGTAAGCGGCAAAGGAAAGAAGGGAAAAAGGAAAGAAGGAAAAAAGAAAAGAAGGAAAGAAGAAAAAATAATTTCGAAGAAAATTAGAAAAGTTGCAGTAAAAAAAGTGAAACCGGCTGTAAAGAAGAAAAAAGTAGCCAGTAAAAAAGCAAATATTATGTCAAAGCAAAAAGCGATTAAAGTAGTTAAGATTGCCCGCAGCGTCGGGAATAAATCAGCCAAGTCGATTGCAAAGAAAAAAGTGATTAAAAAAAGAAAGTAATTCGAAAAACGGAAGACGTTCTATTCGTCTTCCGTCTCGCTTCTTACATCTCACGACAAAAATTCATTCCCTTCTCCACACTATCTTATCGCCTTCTTTAATACCATACTTATTGCAATACCCAGCGTTAACTTCTACAACATACAAAGCCGGCTTTATGGAAGGCAATGATTTTTCAGAGTAGGGTTCGGTGTTTTTATAAATTTTTACAATTTCCATTTTTGAGTTAACATAGATAATATCGAGCGGAAGAATTGTGTTTACCATCCAAAAAGCTTGCGGCGCTTCAATTGGGAAGACAAAAAGCATTCCTTGATCTTCTTCCATTTTATTGCGGAACATCAAACCCGTTTGGCGTTGGTCATCATCATCTGCAATTTCAATATCAATCTTTGTTATGAATTTGCTTTGAGCATCTGTAAATAACAACTCGCCTTCTTTCACAAATGAATACGCTGTTCTTTTACTCACCGCTCTTTCGATATCTTTATTGGATGTGTCATTTTTAACAGCCATGTTAGATAAAATGAAATATGCCGCGAAGACAATTAGAAGAACTACTACAGTAATTTGCATCCATATTTTTTTTTTCGGTTGCTTCTTCAATTTTTGAATTCTGCTTTTAGACATATGTTATTATCTATAAATTTGTTTGGAAAATTTTGCGAACTTGGTGTCTTCTTCGCGATCACGGCAGTTAAAACTTCAACTCAGCTTCCCGTTTCGTTGACTCGAAATAGATTCTTAACGCATCGTAATTTTTCATGTCAATTTGTAGTGCAAAATAATTTTTTCCTGCAAGAACAAAGTCCGTCATAAGCAAATGTCTGCTAGTTCCTTTCAAGCCAATTAAAGTAATCTTTTCATTTTCTTGAGAGAAAAGCAATATTGCTACTTTGTCATCAGTTTCTTTAATAAGTGTTGGTTTATCCAGATCATAATTAAGCTCTATTAAATTTTTCATTGCAGGAACCTCAAGCTCAACCACATTAGAAGCTTCTACACTTTCGTTCCAAAGTTTATTCACCGATTTCAAACAGAAATAGTAATTTACTTTTTTAGGTTTCTCTATCGATAAAACAAGAGAAGAACGCTGTGCAGAGATCAGATCGAATAAATATTCCTGCAGCAATTCAGAATCAGGTTTCGGTAAATTATAGAGAGCATAATAGTTAACACTATCGCTGCTTCCGCGTATTGTTTTGTTATCCCAATTAAGGGAAAAAATATTTTTTTCATTATCAGTACGCGAGACAATAAAATTAGAAGGGGAAGGAGGATAAATTCCATCGAGCCAGGGCATAGAAGCGGGATAAGTTTTATGTGAAAAAGATGCAAATAAGTTATCCTTTATATTGGAATAACGAAAGAATGCAACGCCATCGGCGTTCATGTTACGCGAAAATGAAATCATTTTTTCTATATCTGGTTTAACATTTTCTTTGTAAGCGCCAATTCCTAACACAATACTTCTTCCGAATGAATTTTGAATCCACTCCTTTGCGACAACTTCAAAACGAGGATTGTCGTCAATACCCCAATAAATTTGCGGAGCGATATAATCTACAATACCTCTTCTCAACCATTCTCTCGAATCCTGATAAACTTCAGAGAAACCTTCCCAAGCGGTCATCCCCTTTTGATTTTGATAAACACCAATAGGAGCTGCGCCAAGTTTAATGTGATGTTTTACCGCTTTGATTTTTTTGTTGATTTGCTCAACAAGATCTGTAATATTTTTTCTTCGCCATTCATCGCGAACTAAACCATTTCCGTAAACTCTATAAGAAAATTCATCGTCAAAATTTTTGCCAGGATAACGAATGTAATCGAGGTGTACACCGTCTATATCATAGTCCTCCACCATTTCTGTAATCATATCCGAAATGTATTCGCGCACTTCAGGCAGACCAGGGTCTAACCAAAATGACCTTTCTCCATTTCTAAAATCTTCAATCACCCATCCCGGTTTACGTTGAGAAATGTGTTTCGGATTTTTCAAGATATTGTACTCTGTTCCGTTGAAACATTTAACAATATTTATCCAAGCATGAATTTCCAAACCGTGTTTGTGTGCCTGTTCAACTGCAAATTGAAGCGGATCGTAAGATGGCTTGCCGTTAACTTCGCCTGTGATGTATGGTGAAAAAGGTTCAAAAGAAGATTTGAAAAGAACTGTTCCGCTGCTTCCGGCTTGAAAATAAACTGTGTTCAGATTTTTTGATTTGACATTATCAAAAATTTCTATAAGCGCCTTCTTCTGTTGTTCTTGATCAAAAGTAGGCGGAGGCCAATCTAACCTGAAATTAGTGGCAACCCAAACTGCTCGCGTTTCTCTTTCTGTCTGCGATAAACCATTTGAATAGACCAGCAGCAGGTAAAAAAGCATAAATAAAAGAAATGTTCTTTTATCCTTCATAAAGTTTTTCTCTTAATGAAATACTGTAAAGCTATGTTGATGCTATTGACAACTTTTTTCTTTTCCGCTTCAACATCAATAAGCAATTTGCCAATTTCTTTAAGCAGAACAAATTTTATTTTATTCTCTTTTCCTTTTTTATCGCGTTTCATTATATCATAAATCTTTTCTGCAGAAAATTTCTTAACCGTAATTTGTTGACGAAGCATTAACGGAAGAGAGAGATATTTTTCTCTTTGTTGAACGCTCAACAATCCAATTTGATGAGACAATTCAACGGCGCACGCAAGTCCTATCGTTACAGCCTGCCCGTGTTTAATTTTAAATTTTTGTTCAACTTCGATGGCATGCGCAAAAGTATGCCCAAAATTCAAAATTGCACGAAGACCGCTTTCTTTTTCATCCGAAGAAACAACATAGCCCTTAAAAGCTACACATCTTTCAATTATTTGTGCAGTAAATCGATTGTCTTTGGAGTCCTCCGACGGAGTCCCGACAAGTCGGGACATTCCTTTTGGAAAAGAGAGAAGTTTATGCAGATTGTTTTTCAGGAAATCGAATAATTTTTCATCCGATAAAAAAGCATACTTCAGTATTTCACCTGTCCCGCAAATAATTTCATCTTGAGGAAGCGTCTGGAAAAAATTGGTGTCGATAAGAACAAATTCGGGTTGATAAAATGAACCGATAATATTTTTTGTATCGTTAAAATTTATTCCGGTTTTGCCACCAACTGAACTATCAACAGCAGCAAGCAAAGTTGTGGGTATCTGCACAAATTGAACTCCGCGCGAAAAAGTTGCCGCTGCTAATCCAGCAAGGTCGCCTGTAATTCCCCCGCCAATAGCTATTATCAAAGTATCGCGGGCAAAGCCATAGAAAATTAAATCGGAAAATATTTTTCGAAGCGAAGAAAAATTTTTGTTCGTTTCTTTCGCTAAAAATTCATGCTTAACTACTTTACATTTCGCTTCGTTAATAAACAAATCGATCTTACTTCGGTGCAATTTGTAAACGTTACTATCTATAATAATAAAAACATTGCGGTGAAGTTTCTTCTTGTCTATTAGCCGCCAGAGTTCATTGAAAATATTCTTTCCAATAAAGACTGGATAGTATTTGCCGGGGATTTTTATATCAATTTTTTTCATTAAACAAATAAGAAATTTTTTTTGCGATCAAATCGACTGTTCTGCCAATCGGCTGAAAGTCTGTCTCAATTATCAGATCTGCTTTTTCATAATACTTGCGTCTTTTTTCGAGCAACTCTTTTATATGATCTAAAAAATCTTCTTCTTCCTTTTCTCCCAATACCAGATCACGAAACAAGGGTCTATCAATTTTGTTCTTTAATCTTTTGTAAAGATTGCCCGGCAAAACTTTAAGATAGATAATTTTACCGGTCTGCTTAAGCAGCTCATAATTTTTTTGATTTGCTATTGTTCCTCCGCCAAGAGAAATAATTACATTATCCTTTTGAGAAAGCGCTTCAAGCACACTACTCTCAACATTTCTAAAATACAGTTCTCCTTTCTTTTCAAAAATTTCTACAACGGAAAGTTTCTCTTCGTTTTCAATTTCTTTATCGAGATCAAAGAAATTCAACCCGAGCACGTTTGCCAAAATTGGTCCTATTGTGCTCTTGCCGCTTGTCATAAATCCGGTTAAATAAATACGCATTTCCAGTTGTGTTGTTTATATAAGACTTAATATATAATATGAAGTGATATTTTGAAATAATAGGATCGGTTCATTATTTCCTTTATAATAATTCAGCCCATTACTTTCTTGGACCATAATCCCAAATTCCATCGCCCAATGCCCATTTACGGATAATTTGTTTTTGAGATATATCCAACTTAGCGTTCGGATGGAGCAAAACATATTGAGAAGGAGGCATGTTATCATTATTCACTTCATCCCAAATTTCTTTTTTTAGCGCTCTCTGTTTTTCAGTCCAATTCTTTTCCCAAGAAGAAAAGTTGAGCTTTTTTCTCCCGTTCTTAACATCTTTAATAATGACCCATGAGATGGGAGCAATCTTACTATAAATTGGCCATTGGGTCTCGTTAGAATGACAATCATAACATGAAGTGCGAAAAATATTTTGAACAACGGAAGGTGCTTCAAGATTTCCGATAATAGGCGGGTTAGTTCTATCGGCATTGATAAACTGAATTCCGATTAGAGCAATGATGAATAAATAAAAAAAGATTTTAGTGAGACTGCTCATTTTGCCTTCTATTTATTTCCTTATTTTTTTTATAGAGCCGATTATATTTTATCAGATAGAATTTTTTATTCACACAGCCCTAAACTATATACATTAAGCATACTATCAGGAACGGTTAATCACATCAGATACTTCTTTACAAAACTTAATCAAAAAATTCATAACAGCTTCTGGAGAATTAAATTTATTATTCATCTCGAGCTTCATTGTTTCAGTCGTCTGCACAAATGTAATATCTTTTGGATAATTATAATTGATGTAAGTCAAAAGCATAACAAATTTATTTTGATAAAAGTGCTCCTTCTCTGCTTTAGGAAGTATTAAAATAATTTTATTCTGTTGAATAACAACTCTTTCGAATAATGAAAGCGCCGCATAAAAACGGAGAACTGCAGCAAGCATCAACCGCTCTGCCAAAGGATGAATTCTGCCAAAACGGTCGGTCATCTCTTCTTTAATTTCATCAAGTTCTTCAATGTTAATCATTGAGAATAATGCTGTATAAAAACTCAAGCGGTCTGTTTGATCGGGCATAAATGAATGAGGAATTCCAATTTCGAAATATGTGTCGATGGTTGGCTCTGAGCGTTCCTTTTGTTTTGGTAAATGTTGAAAAACATCTTTGAATTCGCTTTGCTTTAATTCATCAACTGCTTCATCTAACAATTTTAAATATATATCGAACCCTACCGAATCGATAAACCCGCTCTGTTCTGTTCCCAAAAGATTTCCTGCTCCGCGAATTTCAAGATCGCGCATAGATATATTGAACCCTTCGCCAAGATCGGTGTGTTCTTCAATTGCCTGTAACCGCTTAACAGCTTTTTTGGTTATTGTATTTATCGAAGGCACTAAAAAATATGCATACGCCTGCCTATCGCTCCGCCCAACTCGTCCGCGCAATTGATGAAGTTCAGCCAATCCAAATCGATCTGCACGATTGACAATAATCGTGTTTACGTTTGGTATATCGAGTCCAGATTCAATAATCTTTGTCGAAATAAGCATATGACAATTTTTATTGAGAAAGTTATGCACGGCTTTTTCAAGCTCTGAGGGCTTCATTTGCCCATGTGCAACGCATATTTTTATATTGGGAATATATTTTTGAATATAAGCCGCAATTTTTTCAATCGATTCAACTCTATCATGAACAAAATAAATTTGTCCGTTACGTTTTATTTCATTCAAAACCCACTCACGCACTTTATGAATATCAAACGTATCAACTTTTGTGTAGATGGGCTGACGATTAGGCGGCGGCGTAGCTATTATCGATAGATCACGAGCGCCAAGCAAGGATAAATTAAGAGTACGTGGTATTGGCGTTGCCGTTAACGTTAGTGTGTCAACATTTGCTTTTAATGAACGCAGTTTTTCCTTTGCCATCACGCCAAAGCGGTGCTCTTCATCTATGATAAGCAATCCTAAATCTTTGAAACGAATATCTTTCGAAAGCAAGCGGTGAGTTCCAATAACTAAATCAACTTCACCCTTCTCAATTCTCTTCGTAATTTCTGTTTGCTCGGCTTTAGTTTGAAACCGCGAAAGCGCTTCTACCTTCACAGGAAATTGAGTAAGTCTGTCTTTAAAAGTATTATAATGCTGCTCTGCAAGAATTGTAGTTGGAACAAGGAGAGCGACCTGTTTTCCATCGTTAATAGCTTTAAATACTGCACGAACAGCAATTTCTGTTTTTCCAAAGCCGACATCTCCGCATACGAGGCGATCCATTGGGTTCGGACTTTCCATATCTCGTTTAACTTCTTCTGTAACTTTTGTTTGATCGGGCGTGTCTTCATAAAAGAACGATGCTTCCAGTTCTTTCTGCCAAATTGAATCTGAACTGAATGAAAAACCTTCGGAAGATTTTCTTTTTGCATAAAGAGTAATAAGCTCTCGCGCGGCATCTTTAATTTTTGCTTTTACTTTTTTCTTTGTCTTTTTCCATTCACCGCTGCCTAAAACCGACAGCTTCGGCTGAACATTCTCTTGTGATGAAAATTTTTTTACAAGTGAGAGATAATTAAGATTAACATAAACAACGCCTCCTTCAGCGTATAAAATTTTTATCGATTCTTGCTCGGCTTCCCCAATCTTGATTGTCTCGAGACCAACATATTGCCCGATCCCAAAATTTTCATGAACTACATAATCTCCCTTTTTGATCGAAGCAAAATCTTTAACGCGGGATTTCTTGACCTTATATAGTGAAGAGAGTTTAGTACGGTATGGCTTGTTAAAGATTTGGTAATCTGTTAAAAGAAAAAGAGAGCTGTTCTTTGCAACGAATCCGCTTTTTATTGCAAGAACTATAATTTTGATTTTCCCAATCTCAAGCAGTTCTGCCAATTCTTTTTTAAAATCAGCAAGTAGTTCATAAAGCCGATTGTTCTGAAGTTCATTTTCGACTGTAATAATAACTTGAAAATTTCTTGAAGCATAATCTTTCAAAATGCTGCAAAGGAGTTCGATGTTAGAGTTGATTGCAGGCGCTTCAATAAAGTGAAGCTGAATTCTTTCTTCGTGCATCCCAACAGGGTCTTCAACAATCCATCGTGCATTTTTCTGGAATAATTTTCCCAACGAATATTTTTCATCTTGTTCTTGCTCTTGTTCATGCTCTTTCTCTCCCCCTTCCTCTATCCCCTCGTAAAGCTCTATTTTCAGTTCCTTATCAATTTCTTCTTCAATTGTTGGAAAACGTTTCTCCTTTTTTTCTTCTCCCGACTGTGCCTGGATGGATTCCCCAAAAAGATTTTTCAATTCATAATCGTTTACAAATAGAAGCGGGTTATCTAGATAATCAAAAATATCGCTTGAATATTTTTCGGCTGCGTTTATTGAAGCGGCTACAGTTACGGAAGAAATTTTATCGAGCGAGCGCTGGCTTTCCGGATCGAAATAACGTATCGATTCGATAAAATCGCCGTCAAATTCTAAACGGCATGGCTGCTTTTCGCTAAAAGACCAAAAATCAATAATCGAACCGCGAACTGCGTACTCGCCCGGACTTTCAACGAACCTGCCACGATCGTAATCGATCGAGTTCAAATATTCAATGAGATCACCGTAAGATATGTTGCCGCCGATTTCAATTTTTGTTGTGTTTTTGTCAATAGAGTTTTTTGAAGGCAATTTTAGTTTGAGAAGATCATAAGTTGAAATTAGAATAAAGCGTCCGCGCTTGTTAAGATCGGTTAGTCTTTCTTGTAAAGTTTCGGCTGCCAGATCATCCGCTGCGATAATATTTTCATCCATCGAGAGAATGCTCAACTCTACTTTTGTCTCGTTAACGGCCTGAACAGAAGAACAAAGAACAACAATCTGTTTTTCATCTCCTGCAATGGTCTTAAGAAAAAAAGATTTTGAAGAACCAGCAAATGACGAAACAAAAATTTGCCTTTCGTTCTTATTTATTCTCTCTTTTAGATTTGCGAAAGAATCTATTTTTTCAAAAAAAAAAATCGAATGGGTGTTTCATGTAATGTTGGTCTATTTTAAACCATTACTCTTCTTCCGTCGATTATTATGAAGAATAGGGATGATCAAATTTTTTAAAATACAATTCCCCCTTGCCGCATAAGCGGAGAGGAATTTTCCATGGCAAAGTTAATACATTTTATATTCTATTGTATGCTACAGAAAGCGGACATTCTGAAAATAAATTGATTCCCAAAATCATTTTGCTAAGCCAAGTTAATATCGCACTCATAATTAGTCATCATTTTTGTAAAAAAATTATCGATTTTTTCTTGAGTGCTCGATTTTTTTCACAAAGTTATAAATTCGGAATAACTCCCGTCATGCTGCCCGCATTCCGTTACCACAGGTAAATTTTTTTTGGATTATTTGATTAAATTAACGCTGTCATTTTTAAGAATTACCACACTGTAATTCAACTTAACAGTAATAATCATAACGAGGTATGATATATGAAACTGCTAAAACTTATCAATAGCACATTTTTACTTATTGCCTTTTTTTCTTCTCAAAATTTCGCGCAAGAAAAAGAGAAAAGCGTAGAAGAAATAATCGAAAAGAGATTTGAATTGCTCAATCATCGACTGGATCAACTTGAAAAAGCTGTTGATGATATTCTCTGGTATAACAAAGTTGGCGATGTTGCAAACATCGATAAAGTGTTAATAGTAGGACCGCCGCCTGCTAAAGTTCCGAACCCAACTGCAATGGGGGCATATAATCCGCTTAAGTTTTGGGCTTATGTTTTTATTCCGACTAAGATCGACCGCAGCAAAAAGTATCCTTTAATTGTTTTACCGCACGGCGGTGTGCACGCAGATTTCACAACATATCACACTCATATTATCCGCGAGTTGATTGGACAGGGATATATTGTTGTTGCCCCCGAATACCGCGGCAGCACGGGTTATGGAAAAAGTTTTTACGAAAGAATTGATTACGGCGGTTTAGAGATAGACGATAACAATGCAAGCAGAGATTGGATGGTTGAGAATTACGATATAGTTGATAAAAATAGAGTAGGAGTAATTGGCTGGAGCCACGGCGGATTGATCACTTTGATGGATATTTTTCAAAATCCGGACGATTATAAAGTTGCTTTCGCAGGAGTTCCTGTTAGCGATCTTGTTGCGCGAATGGGCTATTACGATGACTCTTACAGAAAAGAGTTTTCTGCCCCGTATCATATTGGCAAAACAGCAAAAGATAATGTCGCAGAATATCGCAAACGTTCCCCCGTTAATCACGCTGAAAAACTTCAAACGCCTCTTCTAATTCACACAAACACTAATGATGATGACGTGAATGTATTGGAGGTAGAGCATTTAATTCGCGCGCTTAAAGCGGCAAACAAAAAATTTGAATATGAAATTTTCAAAGATGCGCCTGGAGGTCACAGCTTCGACCGCATCGATACAAAACTTGCTAAAGAAACACGATTAAAGATTTACAAATTTCTAGCAAAATATTTGAATCCCCCATTTCCATTTAACACATTAAAAGATCTAGAAAAGAGTGGATACAAATAGTTGTGATAAAATAGAAAGAAATCATCAACGCGGCAGCCGATGACAAGTATAAGAAATTATCCGTCAGGCGAGTATTGTTTCTTCATCTAGACGTCTGACGGAATTATTTTACCATCCCTCTGAACTAAACGCCCTGAAATTTTCTTTCATTACATTTAGCGGGCTTTCATGATCAGCAATTGAACTTACCAATATCAAAAAACTTTTTCATCATCTTCAATTTCTAAGTTGGGAATTTGTGTAAAAGCGATTCTCATTGGCGCAGATTTTACTGCCGAGTGAGACGTTGCATAATACGCCGAAGCAAAGCCATATTTTTTATTAAGTCCGTCAACTGCTCTGTTGAGAGATTTTACCTTGTCATAATCTTCAAAAAAGATTGGGGTGCTCTCTTCTTCCCTCAACAATTTGAATAAAGTTGTTCCAACAGACAGAGGTTTTTCCTTTATAGCCGGATAACGCTCCCACATCTTTTCTAAAGCACGCATTAGAGCAATTGTGTTTTGTGTATGAGCAAAACTTATTTCTTCTCTCCATTTTATTCCGCCTAAAAATCTTACGCCAATAGAGACCGCGCCTGCGGCATAACCAAGATAACGCATTCTCATAGCTGCTTTTTGTAATAAGCGATTCAAAACGGCAAAAGCTTCCTCTTTATTTCTTTGTTTTGGCGGAAGAACATGCGAGTGCCCGACTGTTTGCCTGTGTGTTGGCGGTCTTTTAACATCTTCTCCGCGTAATTGCGCATACATTCGCTCTCCCTCTATTCCACCCCAAACCCCTTTAAGGCGTGCTTTTGGTAAGGAGCAGAGTGTTTCAACAGTGTAGATTCCGTGGCGTCTTAAACGCACTTCCATTCTTCTTCCTATTCCCGTTAAATCACTAAGCTTCAATTGATAAAGGCACTTGGGTAAATCTTTTTCCTCAATAACAACTAACCCGTCGGGCTTTTGCATATCAGTTGCGGTCTTTGCCAAAAATCTGTTTGGAGCAATTCCAACAGAACATTTTAGATATTCACCAACTTTTTCTGCAATTGTTCTTTTAATTTGATGAGCTAACTTAACAGCATTCTCACGAATCTTTTGGCGTCCGATAAGCGAACAGACCATTTCATCAATCGACATAACTTGATCGACCGGAATACATGTTCCAACCGTTTCAACTAATTTATGATGATATTCGACATATGCGCGGTGCTGTGCTTTAACAATTTTTAAATCGGGACAAAGTTTTTTTGCTTCAGAAACTAGAGTGCCTGTTTTAATGCCGCATTTTTTTGCTTCATAACTTGCCGCTATGCAGCACGTGCTATCTGCCAGCATCGGAACAACTACTGTTGGTTTGTTGCGCAGCAGTGGGTTCATCTGCTGTTCAACAGAAGCAAAGTATGCGTTGAAATCTAAAAATAAATAACGGAGCGGCATTTAAAGCAAAGACCTTTTAAAAATTTAGAACGACTTAAAGTTACACTAAATTATAAATTTTTAAAAACGACTGTAGATAGCATTTAAGTAGAAAAATTTTTAATTAAACATCGCCTAGATAGTGGTTAGCCGCATTACTCTTTTTGCTAAAGGTCTGGTAGTATATAAATTCATCTAAAATCTATTCAGCCAAAGCATAAATAAAGTACAGTAAGAATAAATTGAACCTCCCGGTAACCCTCTTTTTTTCATATTTACAATTAAATACAATAAATTTTTTGTTGCTTTCACTTAAGAATAAATTTATCTTCTAATAGGATTTAACAGGCAAATATCTTGTTATAATGTTTGGAAGTTTCGTTAGTGCTCTCTTCTTGAATAGTAGATTCTTCTCTAAGTAAGTTTTTGTGGTTCAGAGTAGGATGTTCCCAAAAACAAAATTGATTTAAGGAGTGCTCAGATGGACTCTTCAGTAAACGGTCAAAAAATTGCTCAAGTAACTTTGTATCTAAAAACTTTAGAATTACGAATATCGCGTATAGAAGAGATCCTAAAAATCGACTCAAAATCTAGCGAAGACAATTTTAAATTCCCGCCTCTTATCCCAAATAATATTTCCGCGCGAGCTGATTCATTAGAAAATGAAATAGGACAATTTTGGTTTGCAAAAGTTGGAATTGTGATTCTTGCAATTGGCGTTGTTTTATTGATGACTTTCCCTTATCAAAATCTACCACCGGTATTTCCAAGCTTGGTTGGTTTTGCGCTTGTTATGATTTTAATAGCTCTTTCACATTACTGGAGAAATTCGCTTCTATTTTTATCTAAATATATTTTCGGAGGAGGTTTAGTATTACTCTACTTTACTGTACTCCGTCTACATTTTTTTAGCAATGACCCAGCTATTGAAAATTATCTTCTTTTTGTTTTGTTACTGCTTATTGTTTCGGCATTGCATCTTTATCTTTCTTATAAAAGAAAGTCGTCTTACTTAAGTGCGATCGGAATAACTTTCGTAGCCATTACTGCGCTAATAAGTAATAATTCCTCTTCAATCATAACGCTCCTAATACTACTCTCTTTTATTATTGATTATCTAAGAGCAAAATTTAATTGGAGCGGATTTTTCCTTTATGGAATTATTGTGGTCTATTTTGCTCATTTCTTATGGTTTATAAATAATCCTTTTCTTGGAAATAAAGCGGAGTTACAAAACCTTTCTTACTTCACTGTATTAGCGCTTTTAATTTACGCTTCAATATTTTCTTTGGGTAATCTTTTCAGAGAGAATAAAAATTTGGAAGACTGGGCAGTAAAAGCCAGCTCGTTTATAAATTGTTTTATGTGTTACAGTTTGTTTTTGATAATCACTGTTGCTAAATATAAGGAGGTTCTTGCTTTATCGCATTTGATCGCTTCGGTTATCTTTCTTGTTTTATCAGTTTTATTTTGGCAGAAAGAAAAAAGTAAGTATTCAACATTCTTCTATTCCATTCTGGGTTATGCCGCATTAAGCGTTGCAATAATAGCTCAATTTCCTAAACCTGATTTTTTTGTTTGGCTGTGTTGGCAAAGTCTGATCGTCGTTTCAACGGCTATCTGGTTTCGTTCAAAAATTATTATTCTTGCCAACTTTATAATGTATCTGATCATATTCTTTTCTTATTTGATATTTGCCGGCAAAATTGGTGTGGTTGCTCTTAGTTTTGGTATTGTTGCCCTGATAAGCGCAAGAATTTTAAATTGGCAGAAAAACAGACTAGAACTGAAAACAGAAGCAATGAGATTATCTTACCTAGCTGCGGCTTTTTTCATCTTTCCGTACGCGCTTTATCATATAGTTCCAAAGGATTATATAAGTCTATCATGGACTATCGTTGCGGTCGCATATTATATCATTAGCATTATTCTTAAAAATAAAAAATACCGCTGGATGTCTTTGTTAACTCTTCTAATTACGGTTGTTTATGTACTTATTGTCGGTACAACCAGTTTGGACCCAAGTTATAGAATTATCTCTTTCATCTTTTTAGGATTGGTTCTCTTAATCATCTCTATCTTTTACAGCAAAGTAAAATCAAGAAACATTTTCAATAAATGATAATTATTAGAAATCAGCTCGAGTAATTCATGAAAAATTTTTTAGCGGGCATACCCGAACAAGTAAAACGCTTATCTGCTCTTCTTGTGATAATTGTTATCGTCTTTGTTATAGTCACTTCACTTTTAATACCAAAAGATTTTGGAAAGATAGGGCATTACCGGGCATCTGCAGTTCAATACAATGCAAATAAAGAAATGCACTGTTTAAAATACTGCCCCTGTGGAGAAGCATGTAATTCTTAAATGCAATAGAAATTAAATAAAAATTTTAATAACCAAATTGTGTTGAATATGAAGATTGACAGAAGAAAATTTCTAAATTCGCTTTTAGGAATCGGAGGGATCGGAGGAATAATATCGGTCTTTTATCCAATAATTTCATACTTAATTCCTCCTAAAACTACCGAACCAAAAGTCAGTTCCATTAAAGCCGGCTTAAGCGCCGAATTTCCAACCAACAGTTCAAAAATAATTAAGTTCGGGAGGCAGCCGGTTATTCTGATAAAGACCGAAGATAACGAGTATAAAGCTTTAGCTGCTACCTGTACACATCTGGATTGTATTGTTCAATATAAGAACGACACAAAACAGATCTGGTGCGCCTGCCATAACGGAATTTTTGATCTCAACGGCAGAAATATTTCTGGTCCGCCGCCAAGACCTTTAGAAGAGTATGAAGTAAAAATTGTTAAAGACGAAATCGTTATTACAAAAGCGGGTTAATAAAAATGATAAAAAATATTGGTTCTAAAATTGCTTCCTGGATTGATGAACGGTATAATCTTGAGCCGCTCCGCAATTTGATCAAACACAAAAAAGTACCGGCTCATAGATACTCTATTTGGTATTACATGGGAGGCGTAACTCTTTTCCTCTTTTTTGTTCAACTCTTAACTGGAATTCTTCTTCTTCTATATTATAGACCGGGCGAAGACAGCGCTTATGAAAGTGTTCGCTTTATTGTAACCGAAGTAAAATTTGGATGGCTGATCAGGAACGTTCATAGCTGGTCTGCAAATCTTTTAGTTTTATTTGCTTTCATTCACATGTTCAGCGTTTTCTTTTCAAAAGCATACAAAAAACCGAGGGAATTAACTTGGGTTACAGGTTTTATTCTTCTTGTATTAACTCTTGCATTTGGATTTAGCGGTTACTTGTTGCCCTGGAATGAGCTTGCTTTTTTTGCTACTAAGGTTGGAACAGACATCGTAGGCGTAGTTCCCATAATCGGAGAACCTTTAAAAATGATTTTACGAGGCGGTGAAGATGTAACGGGCGCAACTCTTTCAAGATTTTTCGGAATTCATGTTGCTATTCTTCCTGCAATATTTACAGTATTTCTTGTCGCTCATTTATTTTTCATTCAACAGCAGGGAATGCATGAACCTGAAAAGTTCAAAAATTTACCAGAGAACAAGAAAAAATATATCCCATTTTTCCCCGATTTTGCTCTTAAAGATCTTCTCTTTTGGGTTGTTGTTTTTAACATACTGATTTTTCTAGCGCTTTATTTTCCATGGGAATTGGGAAACAAAGCCGATGCATTTGCACCAGCGCCTGAAGGTATAAAACCAGAATGGTACTTTATGTTCATGTTCCATACACTAAAACTACTTCCTGCTCACATTCTTTTTATTGAAGGGGAATTGTTCGGCATTCTGATCTTCGGTGTGGCAGCTGTAATATGGATGTTAATTCCGTTCATTAAAATAAAACAGAAACACGGCTGGAAAATTCAACCATTAACTTTAATCGGAATTCTTGTTGTGTTTTTTATTGCCGTTATGACAATTATTGGTTATTTAGTATAGGAAAAATCAATATGAAAAAAAGATTTTTTTATTTGGCGATTTATGCGCTGCCGCTATTATTTCTTTTGGGATTTACTCAAAAAGAAAAAAAGGATATAAAAAAAGAAGCCCTTCCCAAAGAAGATCAATGTTATACTTGTCATAAAGAAGTTGAAATTCTTCCCAAAGATTTTTCTCAGAATGATGCGCATCGTTATGCAAATCTTTCTTGCTCATCTTGCCACGGTGGAGACCCAACAAGCGCCGATGAAACTATTGCAAAGAGCAGTTCAAAAGGATTTGTTGGCGTTCCTAAACGGCAGGATATTCCAAAACTTTGCGGCAAATGCCATTCAAACATTGATATCATGCGTGTTTATCAACCAAGGATCGCCACTGATCAAGTTGCTCAATATTATACAAGCGTACACGGTAAAAAACTTTTAAGCGGAGATCAGAATGTGGCGGAATGTTCAAGCTGCCATTCTTCACACAATATACTTCCGGCAAAAGATCCACGCTCAACTGTTTACGCACTAAATATTCCAAATACTTGTAATAAATGCCACGGCAACAAAGAGTTGATGAAAAAGTATAACATACCAAGTAATCAGTTAGAAGAATACTCAAAGAGTGTTCACGGCGAAGCTTTACTTAAAAATAAAGATTTAGGCGCCCCGTCATGTAACGATTGTCACGGTAATCATGGTGCAATGCCCCCTGGAATAGCTTCTATTTCACACGTTTGCGGAACTTGCCATACAAGCAATATGGAATACTTCACTACCACAAAGATGGCTAAGTCATTTGAAGAGATGAATTTTCATGCATGCGAGCAGTGCCACGGATATCATGCTGTACAAAAACCAAGCACCGCAATGATTGGCGTTAATAAAGAATCACAATGTATTGAATGCCATACACCTGGCGACGAAGGTTATGCCGTCTCTAAAAAAATTAAAGAATCCTTAGTTAAGCTGAATAATTATTACGAGTCGGCTAATGCCAATTTTTTAGAAGTACGACAAAAAGGAATGAATGATGTTGAAATCGGGTTTCTTCTTCAAGATGTTAAGCAGACTATTATTCAATCTAGAACTCTCATTCATACATTTGATTCAACTAAAGTATCGGCTAAAACAGAAGAGGGAATTAATATTGCAGTGAAAGCATCTCTCTTAGCTAAAAAAGAAATTGATGAATATTACACAAGACGAAACGGTTTTGCTGCTGCAACAGTTGTATTTCTGATTATAGTAATAACTCTTTATCTTAAGATAAAAGAGAAAGAAAAGAAAACTAACCAGAAATAGATAGATAATATCTGAAGCAACTAATTGCCAAATAATTAAGAAAGCCAAGCTATTAAATTGTTGGATTTTTCTTTTCTGCTGATTAATTTGTTCCAACAAAATCAGACGCTCTACACAGAATATTACGAAATTGAACTTGAAAAATCTTTAATCAAAAAAGAGAAGAAATGAAAATAAAATTACCTTATTCATCGCAAAATTGGATATCTCTCATCGGCGCTACAATTGCTTTAATCAGTTTTTTCATGATCGTCTTTCTATTCACAATTACAGCATTTTCAAGTGAAGGAAGATCATATTTAGGACTTATAACTTATATTGTTTTGCCGGTCTTTTTAATTATTGGATTGCTCTTAATTCCAATTGGCATGGTATTAAAAATAAGAAAGGATAAAAAGAGTAATATTGTTGCAGCAAAAGAATGGCCGCTGGTTAACTTAAACGATATTCGCCATAGAACCGGCTTTTTTATCTTTGCAATTGGCACAACAATTTTTCTTTTTCTTTCTGCTGTTGGAAGCTATGAAGCATTTCATTTCACAGAGTCTGTAGAATTCTGCGGCAAACTATGTCATGAAGTAATGGCTCCGGAATTCACTGCTTATCAAAATTCGCCCCACGCAAGAGTATCATGCGTTGAATGTCATGTGGGCTCAGGCGCCGATTGGTATGTCAGATCAAAACTTTCGGGATTGTATCAAGTTTATGCTGTAACTCTCGGAACATTTCCTCGTCCAATTGAAACGCCTATCACCAATTTACGCCCAGCGCGCGAGACCTGCGAAAAATGTCATTGGCCTCAAAAATTTTATTCAAGAAAACTTCGCACTGAAAAGCATTACCTCGCCGATGAAAATAATTCTGAATGGGATGTAGTTCTTACAATGAAAATTGGAGCTCCTATTAGTGCACTCGGCTTGCAGGAAGGAATTCACTGGCATATAAATCCTAATATTAAAATAGAATACAAAGCTTCGGACAATAAGCGCGAAAACATACCGTGGGTGAAATATACAAACTTAAAAACCGGCGAAGTATTTATTTATGAAGATGAGAATGAAAAATTAGATACGAAAGCTTTAGATACTTTGGAAACAAGAGAAATGGATTGTATGGATTGCCATAACCGCCCGTCACACAGTTATAAACCACCGGCTTTTTTTATAAATAATGCGCTTACAGCAGGAACAATACCGAAAGAACTTCCTCGCATTAAAGCCGTTTCGATGGATATTTTGGGCAAAGAATTTTCTTCGACCGATACTGCAATGATTGTGATTCGGGATGAAGTCAATAAATTCTACAAAGAAAATTATCCTGCTGTTTATGCCGATAAACAAAATCTAATCTCTCAAGCCGTAAAAGGAATTCAAAACGAGTTTAGAAAAAATATTTTCCCTGAGATGAAAGTGCGCTGGAATGTTTACCCGAACAATATTGGGCATTTGGAATTTAAAGGTTGTTTTCGCTGCCACAACGATAACCACGCTACATCAAAAGGAAGAGTGATAAAAAAAGATTGCAATCTGTGCCACTATATAAATTCTCAAGGTCCCCCGAATGAATTAGAAGTTTCAGCAGTAAATTCCTTTCTTGCATTTAAGCACCCCGGCAATGAAGTTGGAGATGCGTGGAAAGAAATGCTCTGTGTTGACTGCCATACGGGATTGAATCCGTAGCAAAAAGTATGTCTCAAAAGTTATATGCCTCTGCAGTAAAAGATTTGAAAACAAGAAATAGATTACTACAAAAAAATTGATGATAAATTAAAAAGGAAAGTTCGTAGAAGGGAAAGAGGAAAAAAGAGCATGATCATGAACAAAATTGAAGTCATTGCAGAGAGAAAAATTTATTATTGAGTCATCTTTTTTCCCCTTCATATCAATTAAGCGTGCCGGCAGTTTAGAAGCCCATATCTGAAAAACATTCTTTTCTTTCATATATTTCACGCCAAATAAAGATTGATTCATTTCAACTATGATAGAAATTGTAAATCTCCAAAAAAGATTCGGAGATAATTATGTGCTGCGCGGGATTGACCTAGTAATTAACGAAGGAGAATCGCTCGCAATTATCGGCAGAAGCGGATGCGGAAAAAGCGTTTTGTTGAAACATATTGTTGCTCTGCTAGAGCCCGACGATGGTTATGTAAAATTCGAAGGGAAGATTGTTCATCAACTTGAAAGGGAAGAACTGTACGAGATACGCAAGCGTTTTGGATTTTTGTTTCAGGGCTCTGCATTGTTCGATTCAATGACCGTCGAAGAAAATGTTTCTCTCCCTTTAGTTGAAAACGACTTGGGCTTTACAAAAAAAGAGATAAAAAAAATTGTTTCTGAAAAACTTGAGCTTGTCGGTTTACCAAACACGCAAAATTTAAAACCGGCAGAACTCTCCGGAGGAATGAAAAAACGGGTTGGACTTGCACGAGCTTTAGTTACAAATCCAGATTACATTTTGTACGATGAACCGACAACCGGACTCGATCCCATTATGTCAGATTCTATTGACGAACTTATCAAAGAGCTTAACCAAAAAATTACTATAACCTCAATTATTGTTACACACGATATGTTCAGCGTTAAAAATGTTGCCGATAAAATTGCAATGATACATGAAGGAAAAATATATTTTACCGGAACACCAAATGAAGTTTTAGAAAGCACGGACACCGTAATCCAGAAGTTCATTCAGCGAACAGGATTTTGATCATACAAAAGGAAAACAATTGAGCAAGTCCAGAATCAAATTCATTTGTACAAACTGCGGGTATTCATCGTTAAGATGGCTTGGAAAATGTCCTTCATGCGAAAGCTGGAATTCATTCACGGAAGAACTGATCGAAGAAAAAAAATCTGCAAAGAAAAAATTTACAGGGGAATTGAACATTGTAAAACTGAGTTCTTCAGTTCACGTTGAAGAAGATAGAATCAAAACAAACATAAATGAATTTGATCGTGTGTTGGGCGGCGGATTGATGCCCGGTTCTGTTATTCTTATTGGCGGCGATCCGGGAATTGGTAAATCAACACTTGTAATGCAAGCCGCTTCAAAAATTAACGGCGAAGTTTTATACGTAACAGGCGAAGAATCCGCCAATCAAATAAATCTCCGCGCAAAACGATTAAAAGTCTACTCCGAAAAAATTTCTGTAATGACCGAAACCGATCTTGATATTATTCTCAGCGCTATTGAAAAACACGCACCGCAGGTTGTTATAGTTGATTCTATTCAGACAACATATAAACCCAATTTTGATAACGCACCGGGAACTATTACGCAAATACGCGAATGCACTTCAGAGTTGATGCAACTCGCAAAGAAGAAACATTGTACGATTGTTTTAGTTGGACACGTTACAAAAGACGGCACAATTGCCGGACCAAAAGTTCTTGAGCATATTGTTGATACTGTTCTTCAATTTGAGGGTGAACGGAGTTACTCATACAGAATTTTGCGTGCGCAGAAAAACCGCTTCGGCAGCACTAACGAGATAGGCATTTTTGAAATGCACGACGACGGTTTGCAAGAAGTAAAAAATCCGAGCGAGATATTTTTAAGCGAACGCGAAAAAGAAATTACAGGTTCAGTTGTAACTTCCAGCATGGAAGGCACACGCCCTATTCTGCTTGAAGTGCAGGCTTTAGTTACTCCTTCATCTTATGGTAATCCTCAACGTGTTGCAACCGGATTCGATTACCGCCGTCTTTCTATTCTGTTAGCTGTTTTGGAGAAAAGAGCAAATCTTCGGTTGTCTGCACAGAATGTTTTTCTAAATATTGCCGGAGGAATTAGAATAGATGAGCCCGCTGTTGATCTTGCCGTCTGCTGTGCAATTGCTTCTAACTTCTCAAATAAGTTTGCGAGAAATGATTCTGTTGTTATTGGCGAAGTTGGTTTGGGGGGCGAAGTAAGAAGCGTGAGCAACATTGATAAAAGAATTCACGAAGCGGCAAAACTTGGTTTTAATAAAGTTGTTATCCCTTCTAACAATTACAAAGCTATTAAGAACAAAGTGGGCGTAGAGGTTATTGCGGTTGAAAATATCATTTCGGCTATTCAAACAGTGCTGATATAAAGTCTCTATTTAGTATTGAATGTTCTGCAAAGCTGCAGTGATTTTTAATTCCGTAGTATCTTCAAAAATAATGTCTATCAAACCATTCCTTTTGAATGAAGCAGTACATTTAATTTCATACTAATGTTTTAGCCAGTTACTTATTATTTGCGGCCCGCAGCTCGTCATTATCGATTCGGGATGAAATTGAACACCTTTAACATCTAGTTCCTTATGAGCAATTGCCATAATAATATCGTTTTGGCTTATTGCAGTAATTGATAAACAATCGGGGAAATTATTTTTAGAAACAGCCCACGAGTGATACAATCCAACTTCAAATTGAGAAGGAATGTTTGCAAATAGATAATCATCCGAAATTATTTTTGCATTAGTTTTTAATCCGTGGCAAACTTTCTCAAAATTAAAAAGAGCTGCTCCAAAAACTTCTGCAATAGCCTGATGCCCAAGGCACACGCCCAATATACTTTTTGTTGCAGAGAACACTTTGATTATCTCTTTAATATTCCCTGATTCATCTGGCAGTCCGGGCCCCGGAGAAATAATTATTTTATCATGCTCTTCGACGTCAGAAAAAGTTACTTCATTATTTTTTATAATAGAATAATCATAATGCAATTCTTCTACGATTTGCCGTAAATTGTAAGTGAAAGAATCGAAGTTATCTATTATTAACACGCGCTTTAGCATAAACAAAAATTCCTTTGCCCTAATATATGAGTCGTAATAAAGAAACCGCAATTTTAAAGATGAACGAATATGGAAAAACAAGAATTCCGTTTTTGTTCATTATAGATTTTGAAGCTCTGGAACCGATTGTACTTAAGCTTGATGATGCAGCGGCTTTCAATATTTTCTATGATATTGAAGGAGTAAAAAATTTTGAACCAGACATGAAAATGAGTAAAAAAGTCTGGCTAAAAAAATTTCCAATCCCCTTCGATGAATATAAAAAATCATTCGAACTTGTAATGAGGGAAATAGATGCCGGGAACACTTATCTAATAAATTTGACTTTTCCCACAAGAATAGAGTGCAATTTTTCTTTAGAAGAAATATTTTTAGCTGGCGTTGCAAGATACAAACTGCTCTACGGCAATAGTTTTGTAGTTTTCTCGCCCGAAACGTTTGTAAAAATAGAAGAAGGTATCATTTCATCTTATCCAATGAAAGGAACAATTGATGCGGCAATACCTAATGCTGGTCAAATTATTCTTAACGATAAAAAGGAAACTGCAGAGCACACAACAATTGTTGATCTCATCCGGAATGATTTAAGCATAGTAGCAAAAAATGTGCGCGTAGAAAATTTTCGATACATAGAAAAAATTGTTACAAACAATAAAACGCTTCTGCAAGTTAGCTCTAAAATTACCGGAAGATTAAGCGGCGGATTTGAAAACAACTTAGGCGAAATAATTTTCAAACTGCTGCCTGCCGGCTCAATAAGCGGCGCTCCGAAGAAAAAAACAGTTGAGATAATTAGGAAAGCAGAAATTTCTTCGCGCGAGTTTTACACCGGCATTTTCGGCTGCTTCGACGGGAAAAAATTAAACAGCGCGGTTATGATCCGTTTTATCGAAAATAAAGCAGCCAAATTCTTCTATCGAAGCGGCGGCGGCATCACGTTCATGAGCAGCGCACTATCAGAATATCAAGAACTATTGGATAAAATATATGTACCGATTACTTGAAACAATAAAAGTGCTTGATAAAAAACTTTTGAATATCGAGTATCACAATGCACGAGTAAATAATTCGAGACAAAAACTGTTTGGAATTGACGCCCCGATCGATTTGAGCGAGGGGATCATATTTCCAAATGCCTTATCGGACAACATTTTTTTTAAGTGCAGAGTTATTTATTCAGACAAAATTTTAAGCGTGGATTTTCTTCCTTACGAAAAACGATTGCCTGCTGCATTAACGATTGTTAATGATGATACAATTTCATACGAGCACAAGTTTGAAGACAGAAGCGCAATACAAAAACATTTGTGCAAAGTCGTTACGGGAGAAATATTAATAGTGAAAAACGGATTAATAACCGATACGAGCTATTCAAACGTTGTCTTCAGCGACGGAGAAAAATATTTTACTCCGGCTTCGCCGCTGCTTTATGGAACAAAAAGAGCAAAACTGTTAAAAGAGAAAATTATTTTCGAAGATGAAATACGGCAAGGCGACATCAAAAGATTTAAATGGATTTACTTAGTCAATGCTATGATCGATTTAAATGAAACCGACAGAATTTCGGTTGATAAAATTATCTGTGCCAATGAAAGAATTTCTTAACGCTAATAGAAATATTACAATTTTGTTTCTGCGGTTCTTTCTCGGATCAGTTTTTATTTTCTCCGCCTATTCGAAATTATTTTCGCCCGGTATAGTGGAAATAATTTTGATAGACAATGGAATTATTCCCACACGCGATATTGCAGCTTTACTTGTTCGCATTCTTATCGGATTTGAACTTTCAATCGGCTTATTATTCTTTCAGCCGTTCTTCTTAAAAAAACTTGTGCTGCCTGTTTCTTTTTTATTTCTGGGGGCACTTACACTTTATCTTGGTTATGCCGGTTTCATACTTAAAGACACGCAGAATTGCGGATGCTTCGGCGAGATAATAAAAATGCCGCCGTTAGAATCTATCATCAAAAATATTGTATTGATGGTCTTCATAATTTTTCTTTACAGAACGCCCTCCGTTCAAAAGAGAAATTATTTTATTTTACCTGTAATCGCTGTTATTTCAGCGCTCATTGTTTTTGTTGCAGCGCCTATAAAGTTCCAAAAAGATTTTAAGTTTTCTCTCTACACAAACTTTGAAGGCAAAGGGAGAGTTGATTTATCGAGCGGCGAAAATATGATTGTAGTCTTAAACTTAGAATGTGATCACTGCCAACAGCTTGCAAAGGACTTATCTCAATTGAAAAGAAAAATGAAATGGTTTCCTCATCTATACGCTCTATTATTTATCGAAGGACGCATTTCAGTCGATTCATTCAAGACAATAACAGATTTTTATTTTCCTTACTATATTATTGGCGCACAGGAATTTTTTGATTTGATCGGTCAAGCGCCGCCAAGAATTTACTACTTAAAAGACGGAGCGGTAAAAGAAGTTTGGGATAATAATTTTACAACCAACATTCTACCTCATTTTTTCAGAAGTAGACTTCCGAAGGAATCACTTTAGACTAAATCATATAAAGAGAATTTATGAACTCTGTAGAATTAGTGGGCTTTACTGCCGGAGTTTTTGTTGCTTCTTCGCTTCTCCCGCAAGTTTTAAAATCGTGGAGGTCAAAATCTACTCGCGATATTTCAATTGCATGGAGCGCAATAAATTTAATTGGGCAAGCGCTTTGGTTAACATACGGCACGCTCATCAGCAGTTCATCGCTAATTGTTATGAGCGGAATAACATTTTTGATGACGCTTTCAATAGTGTACTTAAAGTTGAAGTTTGGATGAAGCATTTCTAAACATATCACGCCTACAGCGCTTACCAGGCAGCTCTTATCTCCGTTAGGAATGAAATTTTTATATTCCTTCAATCAAAATACTTTTGTCAAAGCCACTGACCTATCGGGGGCTGCATGTAAAAAAGTTATATGCGTAACATCAGTTATTAAAATCAAGAACCCCATATTAGTCGGGGTTCCGTTTTTTATCTACAATTGTATTTTCTTTTGAACTTCTTCGGCAATATCGGACGACACCAAAATTCTTCCGCACGATTCACATGAAAATAATCTCTTGTTCTGTTTAATTTCAATTTGGCGTTGCGGCGGAACAACATTATGACACCCGGAACAAGCGGCACGAGCAATTGAAGTAACTGCTTTCCCGTTGAGCGCTTTGCGAATGCGCATATAAGTATTGTAATCTGGTTTTTTAACTTTTACAGCAACCTTTTCACGTTTATCACGCAGCCGGGCTTCTTCGCGTTCGTTAGCTTTAACTATCTGTTTTAATTCTGCTTCTTTTTCTTTTAACTCTTTAGCTAATGTATCAAGCTGCGGTTTAATTTCTTCTACTTCCTTTTTCAATTTTTGAACAAGGTCTTCGACCGCGTTGTTTTCTGCATCAAGCTTAGATATCTGTCCTTCGCTGTGGTCTATCTCTTTTGTAAGTGCATCATACTCTTTGTTATTGCGCACTTGATAAAGCTGAGATTTGAATCTCTTCAAATTAACTTTCATCCGTTCAATATCATCGTCATTCTGCTTGCGCTTATTTATCGATTTTTTCTTTTCATCTTCTTTAGCTTCGATTTGTTCTTCAAATAATTGTATTTGAGATTTCAAATCATATACAGCCGCGGGAAGATCGCCGCGTAACTCCTCAAGTTCATCGAGCTGGCTGTCGATTAACTGGAGTTCGTAAAGCGTTGAAAGCCGGTCTTTCAATTTATAACTCCTTTATTGTTTTAAAAACTTTACCGGATTTGTTATGCCCGAATATTTAAAAACTTTTATCTTTTCTTTATTCGAAAAAAAATTATTGAGTTTTTGTTTAACCATATTCAACGAAATAATTTCCGTCTCGTAGTGTCCAGCATCAATAAGTAAAATCTTTCTTTGCGCATAATGATAAGTATGATACTTCACATCTGACGTAACAAAAGCATCAGCGCCGTTTGAAATAGCTTCAACAAGCAAATCTGAACCCGCTCCGCCGCAAACGGCAACTTTTCGAATTGGGCTTCCTTTCCCTTCGCAATATTTCAAACCTTTTGCCTTTAGCGATTTGCCGACGTAACGCAGAAATTCTTTTTCATCTATTTCTTTTTCAAGCAAGCCAATAGCGCCAGAGCCGTAATTAACATTTTTATTTTTGAGAGGATAAATATCGTATGCGGGTTCTTCGTAAGGATGTGCTTCGATAAGCGCGTCTATAACTTTATCTAATTTCCATAAATCAACTATGAACTCTAAACGAACTTCGTTTACTTTTTCGAATCTTTCTTTCTTTCCGACCGAGGGAGAAGATTTCTCGGAGCCCTTAAAAGTTCCTTCACCGCTGGATCTAAAACTGCAATTCTCATATTCACCAATAATCCCGCCTCCTGCGTTAAAAACCGACTTGGCAAGTTTGTCTAAACTTTCATGCGGAACAAAAACAACAACTTTGAATTGATTGCTCTCTTCATTTTTTAAGAAGCTTATTTTTTTAAGTTTGAGCGCTTTTGCCAGCTCAAATGAAACTCCATCTTTTGTAAAATCAAGATTAGTATGAGCGGAGTAAATAGTGATGTTGTTCTTAATAATTTTTTCGATGAGAATCGCATTGGGGTCTTTTTCGGTATCTAATCTTTTTAGAGGGGTGAAGATGAGCGGGTGATGTGTAAAAATAAAATTGCATTTTTTTTGAAGGGCTTCTTTTAAGACATCATCATCTAACTCGAGGCAGAGCATAATGTTTTTGAGTTTTTGCCTCCTCGAGCCGATTTGAAGTCCAACATTGTCCCTCTCCCAAGCAGCTCCAGGCGGCGCCCAATCTTCAAGATATTTAATCAAATCTCCTGCTGTCATATATAAAAAAAATGCACTCCTAATAGTTGGAGTGCATCTTGTTATCAGAAACTTCTATTTGAAAGCTCTGCTGTTTTTTTTCTGCTAAGTTTTATTAAAAATTTTCTCATAGATTCACTCAAAATATATCATAATTACAGGTTATAAACAAATCGAATGCCAATCAAATTTCAACTGAGTCGATCCAATTACCATCTTTTTTAATAATCTCTATCAGTTCATCAAGAGCATTATCAGAGCTGATATTTCGTTTGATAACTTCTTTGCTTCGATATAGAGTGATCTTACCCAGACCGGAACCTACATAACCATAATCGGCATCTGCCATTTCTCCGGGGCCGTTTACTATGCACCCCATTATTGCAATCTTAATTCCTTTCAAATGCTGTGTGCGGCTGCGGATTTTATTTGTAACATCAACAAGATCAAATAAAGTTCTACCGCAGGAAGGACAGGCTATATACTCTGTCTTTGAAATTCTAGAGCGGCATGCCTGTAAAACTCCAAAATTTATTCTATTGATTAGAGGTCTATCGCAGCTTTTATCTAAGCTATCTTTTCCAGTCAGCCAAACACCATCGCCAAAACCATCAATTAA
This sequence comes from Melioribacter sp., assembly GCA_020723965.1. GTDB lineage: Bacteria > Bacteroidota > Ignavibacteria > Ignavibacteriales > Melioribacteraceae > DYHW01. The sequence goes on from DYHW01000005.1 coordinate 43,951, forward strand.
AAGCGCGCCAAAATCTGTGGATGAATAAAGCAGGCATTCTTCTTGGCTAACATTGTTATAATTTCGTTTTACGATAACTGGATTTTTCACATTACGGTTCATCAATTCAAAAAATACACGCCGTTGTTCTGCCATTCCGTGTATGTTATTTGTTGTCAATACAAAAACAACTGCCGAATCATTAACTATTTTATCAAATGTATTTTGAAAAAGATCATAAATATTTATTTCAACAAAATTAAGCAGAAATGATTTTTGAGCTGAGTTCAGATACTTCTCACTACCTGCGAAAAGAGGAAATCCTTTCGATTTGTCTTCAAGTGAAATCCATTTTTCAAAATTGTAAACTACTTTTAAACTGCCGTGTAATTCAACCGGTAAATCATGTTTCCCGATATATAAAATATCGCTTGCTTGATCGCTCATATTCCATTTATCGGCAATTGAATCATAAAGATAACCAACATGTTTTAGATCGGCGTAGTCAACTATTCCCTCTTCGCTAAAATCGGCAATAACTTTAGGAACAGTCGTTCCGCCAATCCCCGCCACTTCAAATGTTTCTCTGCGCGAATAATTAAACGGATCATTCGGCTGCTCTCCAATCGAAATAATAGGGGTGTGATTTTCTCTCTCTTTATATCTTTTAGCCAATGCAATAGCAACCGGCACTTCAAACTCTGGGTCTTCTGTTAAGGAAACACGTATAGTGTCCCCAATTCCATCTTCGAGCAGTGTGCCAATTCCAACAGCAGATTTAATTCTTCCATCCTTGCCGTCGCCTGCTTCTGTAACGCCAAGATGCAACGGGTAGTTCATCCCCTCTTCTTCCATTTTTTTTATAAGCAGCCGATAAGCTTGAACCATAACTTGCGGATTGCTTGATTTCATCGATAGAACAATATTATGATAATTCAAATCTTTACAGATGCGAAGAAACTCAAGAGCCGATTCAACCATTCCAAGCGGTGTATCGCCGTAACGGCTCATAATGCGGTCGGATAACGAACCATGATTTGTTCCAATTCGCATCGCTGTTCCGTACTCTTTACAAATTTTTACAAGCGGAGAAAATTTTTCTCTAATGCGTTCTATCTCAGCTTTATACTCTGCATCAGTGTATTCGAGCGTTTGAAATTTTTTCTTGTCAACATAATTGCCGGGATTTATGCGAACTTTTTCTACTATTCGTGCTGCAAGTTCCGCAGCATTTGGCGTGAAATGTATATCTGCTATTAGTGGCGTTTTGTAGCCGCGCTTTCTCAATTCATTTTTTATGTTCTGAAGATTTTGCGCTTCATTTATGCTGGGGGCTGTAATACGCACATAATCGCATCCCGCTTTTATAATGCGTATCGATTGTTCTACAGTAGCAATTGTGTTCATCGTATCGGTTGTAGTCATAGATTGAATGCGGATCGGATTGTTGCCGCCAAGTGGTATATCACCAACATAAACTTCGCGCGTTTTATAGCGTGAGTATTGTGTTAAACTATTGCAATATTTTTTTAATGATTCGATCATTTCTCAATAAGTAAATTTGAACTTTATGCCAACAGAATAGGCGCGATAATTTTACTTCTCAACAGTCGAGTCTTGTTCCATAAACATTTTGAAGAGATGATAAGTTCTTGAGAGAAATTAAATTTTAGGAAATTCATATAGGAATGCTTTTATAAATTCCGGCGCAGCAGAGGAATCTTGTGCAGTTATAATATTTTTCTGAACGACAACCGGCGCATCTTTGTACTCGATTCCATCTTTCTCAAGTTCACGCTTGTCATCCGGAAAACAGGTTGCGCTTTCTGAAAGCAATCCTGCTTTTGATAAAATAATAGTCGCTGCACAAATTGCCCCTATAGCTTTTTTATTCTTGGCAAATTTTTTAGCTATAGATTGAACCGTTCGATTGTTCCAATAATTTCTAATTCCGCTTCCGCCAACTATAATCAAACCCCCAAAATTGCTTTCATGTACATTATAAAGCTGAATGTCGTTTTTTACTTTGAAACCGTTTGCCCCTATGCAGAGTGAGTTAGAATCCGATGCGATGAAAATATTGATGTTTGCTCTGTTGAGTGCGTTGGAAATAATTAAATATTCTTCCTCGCTAAAGTTTTGTGCGGAAAGTATTAGCAATACGCTTTTCTTTATCAAAAAATTCGTTCTCATACTTATTACTAAAATTAAAATACAAATATATATTTTGATGGGCAATTTGATGATAATTTGGTTTGATAGAATAAATTTCTAATTTGGTCATAAATGATTATCGCAGTCTGTGCAGAAATTCTTTTCGGCATGTGCCGGAATCACTAGAATGGGTTCCGCACGATACGTAAATTTAATAACCGCTTATGCAGAACGACAAAAACAAAAAATGCGCATACCAGAACAAAAGATTGAAGAAATAAGAAATGCAGCGGATATTGTTGATCTTATTTCCACTAATGTTCATTTGAGAAAGCGCGGAAAAAATTATGTGGGACTTTGTCCGTTCCATCAAGAGAAGACCCCTTCATTCACGGTTAGCGAAGACAAACAAATCTATCATTGCTTCGGCTGCGGCGCAGGAGGAAATGTTTTTAAATTCTTAATGGAATTTAAAAATATTTCTTTCGTTGAAGCGGTCGAAGAAATTGCAGCGCATGTAGGAATAAAAATAGATTATGAAAGCAGTTCTTTTGACGCTCAGCAGAGCGAACTTGAAGAGTTGTACGAAATAAACGTTATGGCGGCTCGCTTCTTTTCAGATAATCTTATTAAAGGTTCTTCTGGCGAAGAAGCGCGAGAATATTTAAAACGGAGAAATATAAAACCGCAAACGCAGAAAATTTTTGGAGTCGGGTTTGCTCCTTATGGCAGAGATAATTTTCTTACTTACGCTAAAGAAAATAAAGTTGATATTGCAAAAGCAAAACTTCTCGGGTTAATCGATACTAACGACAGAGGAGAATATTACGACAAGTTCCGCGGACGTATAATCTTTCCTATTTTTTCTCCCAACGGACGAGTAATTGCCTTTGGCGGACGCCTTCTAGAAAATCAAGACAATGCCGCTAAGTATCTCAATTCTCCCGAATCGCAAATCTATTCCAAACGCAGATCGCTTTACGGTCTTTTCCATTCCAAAGATGAAATAAGAAAACTTAACCGTGCTATTCTTGTAGAAGGGTACATCGATCTGGTTTCACTTTATCAAGCGGGTATAAAAAATGTTGTTGCCTCATCCGGCACTTCTTTAACTGAAGAGCAAGTGCAGTTACTTTCTCGCTTCACGAAAAACATTATTATTCTTTTTGATGCTGATCCGGCAGGACAAAAAGCATCACTGCGCAGCATCGAAATTTTGCTTAAACAAGATTTTGAAGTGAAAGTAGTTGCGCTTCCAAAAGGAGAAGACCCGGATTCTTTCATAATTAAATATGGTAAAGATAAATTTGATGAAGAAATTGCGCGTGCAAAAAATTTTTTAGAATATCAAACCGCTCAGTTTGAAGAGGAAGGACTGTTCGAAGATAGCGCAGAAATGACAAAAGCAGTTCGCGAACTTGTTAAAATGCTGGCCTTAGTTAATGATGAATTGAAGCGCAATTTGTTAATGAAATCAATAGCTAAAAAATTTAATTTGCGCGAAAAGTTGATCGAATCGGAACTTAATTTCTTTTTAGAGCTGCAAAAAGAAAGAAGCGCTCCAATAAAGCCCGAACAAAGAAATTCCCAACAACAAGCTTCCGAGAAACTTCAGCTAACTGCAAAGCAGCAAAATGAAAATCCTTACGAAAAAGAATTGATCCGTTTGCTTTTCAGCGGGAACGAACAGATTGTTTCTTATATAATAGACAACGTTGCTACCGAAAACTTTTTTAATCATACGTACAGAAAGCTTGCAGATATTGTTCACGAAGGATTCAACGAACAAAAAATTTCTCCCTCTTATCTAATTGATAAAATAGATAATGAAAAATTGCGCTCGTTTGTTTTAGAACTAACATTGACCGACGAAATAATCAGTAAAAAGTGGGACGATATTTCTTTTAACGGAAAAATTGAAAAAGACACCTTTGAGCACGCAACAGATACGGTTAAATATTTTCATATTTTTTTGATCGATTCACAGATTAAACAGAACAACCAGCTTATTGCAGAATCAAAGGATGAGCGTCTATACATCGAGTTGATGGCTCGCAACAAAGAATTGCAAGAAGAAAAAAAAGCTTTACTCGCTTCTAAGAAAAAATCGTTTGGTGAGTGAAATGAACTACAATCCTTCTCTTTACGAAATTAACACGCGTGTCTGGTTGAGAAGATTTGACCAGGGCTCAGTTAAAGCAACACTTGCAGATATTCCAAATTCTTATTGGGACACATTTGAGCAGAAAAGAATAGACTATATTTGGCTTTTAGGCGTTTGGAAAACTTGCGACTCTGTAATTGACAAATACTGTTTTGAAGATGGATTAGTTAAAAGTTACGACCGAGCGCTTAAAGGATGGAAACGAGAAGATGTGATCGGCTCTCCTTTCGCAATTGATGTTTATGAGATAAATCCAAAAGTAGGCGATTTGAACACGCTGCTTAAATTAAAAACGCATCTCAATAAGAAAGGGATCAAACTTATACTCGACTTTGTGCCTAATCATTTCAGCGCACACAGTAATTTGATCAGAACTAATCCGAATATGTTTCTCTTTGTTAATAAAGAAATGCATGATAGAGACCCCCACACATTTTATCATCCTTTTTTTGAAGAAAAAATATACTTTGCGCATGGGCGCGATCCCTTTTTTCCCGCATGGCAAGATACTGTGCAGGTAAATTTTTTCTGCCTCGATGCCAGAAAATATTTAACCAATATTTTATTGGAGCTTACTAAAATCTGCGACGGCGTTCGGTGCGATATGGCAATGCTTGCTCTTAATCATGTTTTCAAAAATACTTGGGGCGGAATTCTTTCTAAGAGCGGTTTTGAAATACCGCCAACTGAATTTTGGAAAGACGCAATTGCAACTGTAAAAAATGAACGCCCCGATTTTCTATTTATTGCCGAAGCATATTGGGATTTAGAATGGGAACTGCAGCAGCTCGGTTTCGATTACACTTATGATAAAAAACTAACCGACCGTTTGAAAACGGCGCCGGCTGAAGCTATTTATGAACATCTTTTGGCCGATGAAGAATATCAAAAGAAATCCCTCCGTTTTACCGAAAATCACGACGAAGAAAGAGCTATAACCGCTTTCGGAAAAGAAAGATCAAAAGCTGCTGCAGTAATTATAAGCACAATTCATGGGATGCATTTTTATTACGATGGACAGTTTGAAGGGAAAAAAATAAAATTGCCCGTACAACTTGGACGCGAACCTGAAGAAACTCCTTTAAACGAGATGAAAGATTTTTACAACAAACTTTTATCCATCGTTTCTCAAGATGTATTTAAGCGCGGGCTTTGTAGACTTCTTGAACCTGCTCCTGCTTGGGATAATAACGGCACATTTAAAAATATTCTTGCCTTTGAATGGAAATGGCAAAATGAAAAACGCGTTGTGGCAGTCAATTATTCCGATACAGCTTCTACTTGCCGATTAAAGCTAGACGTGCGCAGCTATCACGAAGAATTTGAAATCACAGATATTTTGAATGATCAATTTTATATCCGCTCGGCTGAAGAAGTTTTCCATATTGGTTTGTTTATTGAATTGAAACCGTTTCATTCTCATATTTTCTCTTTTTAGTTTTTTTCAAACAAATATACTTACCAAGTAGCTATTTTTGACACTCATGAAGATTAAAATGACAACCGCAACCAAGCTGACCCTTTTAATTGTATTTCTACTTTACACATCAACTTTAAGCATTGCTCAGGAAATCTTCTTTTCTAAAACTTATAATGACAACGGCGAGCCAATCGATCCTATTCTTTCCAAAAAAATAAAAAGGAATCAATCGGTTTCAATTCTTTTTAGATGGCTGCCGGGAAAAGAACACTACAACGAAATTATTCTCTATGTTGATCTTGTCAATAAGAATTCAAGCAAAAATCTATTTAACAAAATTATTAAGCTGCCCAAAAACAAAAACTGGATCGCATACAATTACAAATTTGTCCAAGACGGGGCGTTCAGCATCTACTTTACTGATCGCGAAAAAAATAAAATTGCTTCCGCTCAACTTATTGTCAGCCCAGAGCAAACTGTTGTACCCCCTAATGAAACTACCCCAGATAAATATCAAAACGTGGAAGTTCTTTTTTGTGAGCGGGTGGTTGAAAATAAACCGGTCTTAATAAAAAGAAATGTATCGCTCAGTAATGAAGGCGGTTTAATTTATTTTTTTATTACGAATAACCAACCTTTAGATACAGATAAAATTTTGGTTAATCTTTGGAGAAAAGGAAAATACAGTATTGATTATGATGAATTTTTAGAAGCGCGCAAATACCAGATCAGCAGAGATTGGAACGATACATATTTCAGGTACAAATTCATCAAACCGGGCGATTACAAAATTTATATTTACGATGAGAAAGAAATATTACTCAAAACGGCTTATATTATAGTTGACGATTAAACAACCAGACGGAAAAAAATGAAAGGAATAATTCTTGCAGGCGGCAGCGGAACACGAATGTATCCGATGACAAAAGTTTACAGCAAGCAGCTTGTTACTATTTATGATAAACCGCTTATCTACTACCCTCTTTCAATTTTGATGCTTGCAGGCATACGCGAAGTCCTGATAATCTCTAACGAAGAAACTATTCCGCTTTATCAAAAACTTTTTGAAGACGGCTCGCAGGTCGGGTTAAAAATAGAATATGCTATTCAGACAGCGCCCAATGGAATCGCTGAATCATTTATCATCGGAGAAAAATTTATTGGCAATGATTCGGTTTCTTTGATACTAGGCGATAATATTTTTTACGGCAAATTGGATTTCTTTTACAGAGCAGTTGAAAAAAATAAAATAGGCGCAACAATTTTTGCTTATCAAGTTAACGACCCGCAGCGTTACGGAATAGTAGAGTTTGATAAGGATGGAAAAGCAATAAGCATAGAAGAAAAACCGAAAGCGCCTAAATCAAACTATGCTGTGCCTGGTCTTTACGTTTACGATAATGCTGTTGTTGGGATTTCCCAAAACTTAAAACCATCTGAACGCGGAGAACTTGAAATAACAGACGTTAATAAAAAATACTTAGAGCATAACAAACTGCGCGTAGAAATAATTGGGCGCGGTGTTGCGTGGTTAGATACAGGCACACCGGAAGCGCTGCTCAAAGCATCTACTTTTTTCGGCGTAATTGAAGACCGACAAGGATTAAAAGTTGCGTGCATTGAAGAAATTGCATATCAAAAAGGATTCATTAACAAGCAACAATTTGTTGATCTAATCAACTCAATTCCAAAATCTCTTTACCGCGATTATCTCGAGAAGTTATTAGATGATTGACTCTTTTTACACAAATATTAGCAGCTCGATGAAAAAAATTTCCAAACCGATTTTAATAGCGGCTGGCTGGATTTTTGTTTCGCTAGGCATTATTGGAATATTCGTTCCTTTAATGCCTTCAACAATATTCTTTATTATTGCCGCTTGGTGTTTCGCAAGAAGCTCTCAAAGATTTTACGATTGGCTTATAAATCATCCTCGCTTTGGTAAAACTGTTAAAGATTATTATGAAAAGAGAGCTATGCCGCTGAAATCAAAGGTCTATGCGATTGTTCTCCTCGTCGGAACCATCTCTTTATCAGCGATATTTTTCACTCAAAAAACTTCCGTCAGAATAATTCTATTCATTATTGCTGTAAGTGTTTCCGCATATATTATTTCTCTTAGGACGCTTAAAAAAGCAGAACCCCAGTAAGAATAACTCGCCGCTCATTCAAATACTCTTCTGCTTAGAACGGAGTTACTTTTCACAAAGTTTATTATCTTTATAACAATTAAAATAAGCCATCAATGAAGGAGCAAATATAGATGGGAATTTTTTCGCCAAAAAGAAAAAGCGAAATAGAAAAACTTGTTGAAGAAAACGATGAATTAAAAAATACACTACACACGGTTCTTCAAAAACATCAAAGTCTTACAGAACTAGAGAACAAACTTGCAGAAGCCCGAAAAGAACTAAGCGATATTATAAAACAAACTGAAAAGCAAAAAAACGATTTTCAAAACTTAACGGAAGAAATCGTATCAAAGTCGGAAGAGCTTCGCGAACTTTCTGATGAAGTAAGTGCGATTGAAGAAAAAAAAGATCAGCTTCACAACCTTATTACTTCGCTCGAAGAAAGTTCTAAAAAATCAGAGGAGAAACTGCAAGACATAGCTGTAAAAGAATATGAACTGCGCATAAAACAAAACGAAATTGATGAACTTCAAAATAAAATTGATCCTTTCAAATCGGAATTTGAACAGCTCCGCCAAGAACACGCGCGGTTAACATCTTTTGTTTCCTCGCTGCAACAGGAAGAAGCAAAAATTTCCAGAATTATCAGCCAATTCGGAGGCAGTCTGGATGTTCCTATTAAGAACATAAATGAAATAGAAAAGAGTTTATCCGAAAAATTAAATAGTCTTAAAACAGAAGAAAATAAACGCAGTGCGGCAATAAAAGCGCTCGATGATAAAATTAGTTTAAGCGAAGAAATCAAGTCCAATCTAGAAGTTTCTCTCGCTTCTATTCTCGCTCAACTTTTAGAGAAAGAAAAAGTTCTCACTCAGTTATTAAATAAGCGCGATTCCCTTTTAGAAGATGTGCGCGTTAAACAAAAAGAGTTCGACGAGATCGACTTAAAATATAATTTTACTAAAGACATTTTTTTAAAATTAGAGTCCGATGTAAATGATTTAACCGATAAAAAAAATAGACTTGTTGAAGAAATAAATAAACTCGATATTGTAAAAACAGAAGCGCATGATAAAGTTCTTAAGTTAAAGAAAGAAGAAGATGCTCTTTCAGAAGCAATAATACAAAAACAAAAATCTGTAGAGCGGTTCGAAAACAGCATTTCACAATTATTCACAAAGCTTACAGAAGAAATGAACTTATCAAGGGATAAGCTCAACCTGCTTGGCAAGAATATTCTCGAAAAAGAAAAAGAACTACAGAGCAAAGAAAAAATTTTGATGGAAAAAACCGCACAAGTGGCTGAATACGGCGGTTTAACAAAAGCTTTTCAGAAAGAGCGGACTGCAGCAGAACAGCAGATTACGAACTTTAAAGGAGAATATATTGCGCTAAACAAAGAGATCCAAGCGTTAAACGACGAAGCGAATAATCAAAAAATATATTTGCAGCAGCTCCGTTCTGAAACCGCTAATTATGAAAATAAAAAAGGTAATTTAGAAAAAGAATTTAAACAGCTATTCGAGCAGATCAACAAAGAGTATTCCACCCTTAACGAAAACAAATTGAGACTTCTCCAATTGATAAATGAGAACTTGCTCGAAGTTGAAAAACTAAAAGATCAAATAGCGGCTCTAAAAAACAATATACGCGAGTTAAAAGCAGAAGCCGCTCTCATCGAAACTCGAAAAGAAGAATATACTGTAAAGATTACAGAATTAACTGCTTTGGAAAAAAATCTTCGTCTCAAAATTTCAGAGCTTGAAAAAATGAAAACCAACGAACGGAAAATGGATAGTAATTCATAATTGAGAGAATTATTGGTCCATTTTGTTTTTACACGATTAACATTATTTTTTAATCAATTATTATGCGGGGAACATCTATGAAATACATAAACATCGTTCTTTTTTTTAGTGCCATTTTCTTTTTTCACTCTCAGGTCATTTGTCAACAAAACAATAGGACTAAGGATACTCTAAAATACCGGACGAACCCTAACTACAATCTTCAATTGGAGATGTTTGATCTTTACAAAACAAAGCAAGCTGATATAGTGCTGTTTGGTAACTCATTAACTCACGGCGCTGAATGGACTATGCTGTTAGGACGCTCCAATGTTGTGAAAATGGGTATTCCAAGCGATGTGTTGCGCGGTTATCTTGCTAGAATAGATTACGTTATTAAGTTAAATCCGAAAATAGTTTTTATTATGGGAGGATTGAATGATGTTTATAATTGGACGCCTCTTGAAGAAATATTTCAACTGTATCTTCGCCTTATAAATGAATTAAGAGCAAAAAACATTATTCCGGTAATTCAATCGGCTACTTATTCTGCTAAGAATTATGCTAAAGAATGGGGAGGCACGCCGGAATTGAATAACGGAAGAAACAGAGAAATTGATAAATTGAACAAAATGCTCTCTGACTACTCAAAGAAAAATAATTTAGATTATATAGATATCATTTCCCAGCTTTCAACCCGGGACGGATTTTTGCGCTCGGAATTAACATGGGATGGTATTCATTTAAAAGCAGAAGCATATAAAATTTGGGCGCACGAAATTGAAAAAGTACTGCAAAAGTATAAATTATAATACGATGGATTTGAGCCTGATCCATATATTGATTGGGGTAATTGGCTCATAAAAATTTTTTAAAAAGGATTATCATCTCATGAAGCACGACAACAAAATCTATCAACCGCTCTACATTATAGCTATTACGGTTATTATACTTATTACTCTTTCGTTTATAAAATTTGAATACCCGTTTGAAAAAATAAATTTTACAATTAGAAACGTGGATCTTTTTTCTGACATTAAAGAAGAGACGGCAGTTGAACCAACTTCTTCGCTTCAATATAGTACAATGCGCTGCACGGAATCATCGCTTGCTATTTTCCCATTTTTACATAATAATATACTCGAATTGTTAGCCCCGGCAGCAAACAGCTCAAACAGTTCTACCAACATGTTACCATTGCAAGGGAAAAAAACGCCTATTACCGGAAACACAAAACAGCTTTTTCATTTTTTTGACGCTTTAAAAAATTCTAAGACAAAAACCGTGCGCATTGCACACTATGGCGATTCAGCAATCGAGGGGGATTTGATTACAGCCGATATCAGAGAAACTTTCCAGAGCAAATTTGGCGGTAACGGTGTTGGATGGCTCGGCATTGTTTCGCAAGATATTACATTCAGAATGACAACCAAGCATTCATTCTCTAATAATTGGGAATCTGCGGCACTCTACACTAATAATCCAAAAGGATTACCACTCGGAATAAGCGGTGAAGCAGTTGTGCCAAAAGGAAATGCTTGGGTTCAATATGAGACTACACCGTTCCGTCGTTATCTTAAAGATTTTTCTATTGCAAAACTTTATTACACTAACGCAAAAACTTCTACCATTACTTATTCTTTTGACGGCAGAACAAAACAAACTGCGGCGCTAAAACCAGGAAGTTCGATTCAAGAGTTAATTTTAAAACCAACCGCACGCGCAAAATCAATTCGTATCGAATTCCCAACGGTAGATCAAGCAACATTTTATGGAATCGTTTTAGAAAATGAACCTGGACTTTATGTTGATAATTTGCCGTTGCGCGGTAACTCTGGCGTAGACCTTCAGCAGCTCAATTCCTCTATCTTAAAAGATTTTGCAAATTATCTTGATTATAAGCTGATCATTCTTGAATTCGGTTTGAACATAGCTGGCGGTAAAACAGATTATCTTTGGTATGAAAAAGAAATGGTTAAGGTGATTAACAACTTCAAGGCAGTATTTCCACAAACAAGTTTTGTTCTTATTTCAGTGCACGATAAAGCTACGAAAAAAGGAACAGGTTTTGTAACCGATCCTACTATTCTTAGATTAGTTGAAGCACAAAAGAATATTGCAAAGCAAGCCGATGTTGCAATTTGGAGTTTGTTCGATGCAATGGGAGGTGAAAATTCAATGCCCAATTGGGTAAACGCAAATCCCCCTCTTGCATATAAAGATTACATTCACTTCAATGATCAGGGAGCAAAAAAAGTTGCTCAACTTTTTACAGAAGCTCTCATAGATGAATTCAATAAATACAAATAAACCTTAGGGCTATGTGAACAATTTCGAAATTGGAGAAGCGAACACTCTTTGGAAACGATGGTCGCTCAATGCAAAAAAAAATCCGGATAGAGATGCAATTATTCATTGGGTTGCAGGAGAAGAACCTCTTCGGTGGTCATTCAGCAGGCTTCTTGAGTCTGCAAAAATATTTTCAGCTCATATCAGAGCACTTGATATAAAACCTGGAGAAGTCTGCGCAATAATAATGCGGCATAACGCAATGTTCTATCCTCTCTATTTAGGAATTTCGCGCACTGCGGCTCTGCCTGCAGTTTTAGCTTACCCAAATCCGCGTTTGCATCCCGATAAATTCCGCCAGGGTTTGGAAGGAATGTCGCAGCGCTCCGGGCTCGATTACATTTTAACAGAACGGGAACTCGAACCTCTTATTAGTCCATTGATTGAAAAACCGGGCAGCACAATCAAAGCAGTATATTTTCCTCTCGAATGGAATTTGAATGAAAGCATCGATCCAAAAATTGATAATGAGATTGAAAACATTGCCAACTCTGTTAATGAAACCGATCCGTTCTTATTGCAGCATTCTTCAGGAACAACCGGATTACAAAAGCCGGTAGTGCTTTCGCACCGAGCAGTCTTAAATCATGTTGTTCATTATTGCAAAGCTCTTCGGCTTTCAGAAAATGATAAAGTTGTTAGCTGGCTTCCTTTATATCATGATATGGGATTGATAGGCGCATATCAAATTCCCCTTGCATTCGGAATCCCATCTATCCAGATCGATCCGTTCCAATGGGTGCTTGCCCCAGTAATCCAACTTGAAACAATTTCAAAAGAAAAAGCTACTCTTTTATGGCTTCCTAATTTTGCATATAATATATATGCAGAAAAAATTAATGAAGAAGAGTTGGAAGGAATTTCTCTTGAAAGCGTTCGGATGATAATCAATGCAAGCGAACCAGTTCGGCACGATAGCCATGAAAAGTTTGCTAATAGGTATAAGAAGTACGGATTTAATCCGCTCGCTCTTACTGCAATGTACGGAATGGCGGAAACTACTCTTGCCGTTTCCCAAACAACTGCCGGTGAAAAAATTCCCGAAGTAATTGTTGATAGAAATAAATTACAAAACGGCGTTGTTGAATTTGCAAAGAGTAATTCAATAACACGCGTTTGCGTCTCTTCAGGCAAACTGATTGACGGCTGTGATGCCCGTATTGTTGACGATAAAAGAAATGATCTGCCCGATGGATTTGTTGGAGAAGTTGCCGTTAAATCTGTTTCTATGTTCGATGGTTACCGCAACTACCCGGAAAAAACAGCAGAAGTTGTTGAAAACTGTTGGTATTTCACCGGCGATTACGGTTTTCGATATCAGAATGAATTTTTCATTATCGGCAGAAAAAAAGATATTATTATTGTTGCCGGAAAAAATATATACCCCGAAGATATAGAAGACGTTGTCAATCAAGTTGAAGGAGTTATACCCGGACGCGTGATTGCATTCGGAGAAGAAGACGAAACAATGGGAACAGAACAGGTTGCCGTTGTTGCTGAAACCAAAGCCGACGATGAACAAAGTAAAAATCAAGTCCGAATGGCAATTTTGAAAGCTGGAATGACTATAGATGTAAACATTCATAAAGTGTATCTTGTGCCTCCACGATGGCTAATTAAAAGTTCCTCTGGCAAACCAAGCCGCAAAGCAAATAAAGAAAAACTGATAAGCGCAACCGATCCACAAGTTTGGAGCAGATAAATGATTTCAACTGAATTAAAAAAAGTTATTCTAAAGCAGCTAAATCTTGACGATTTCGATCTTCAAGATGAAACAACTGCGCCGCAAGTGCCAGGCTGGGATTCATTAAATCATATAAACATAATTCTTGCTGTTGAAGAACATTTTAAAGTGAAGTTTAAGAGTTACGAACTGCTCCGCTTAAAATGCGTTGGAGATTTACAAAAATTGGTTGATTCAAAATTAGGCAGGTAAAGTTCTGCTTTTTTCCTTTTCAACAAAAAAAGCTTTGGCATGTTTGGCAATTTCAATCTCGATAAAATAATTGACCTTCTAAAATACAACCCAAACGATCCGCTGATTTTCAGCACAAGTTTATTCCTCTTTCTTTTTCTCTTCTTTCTTTTATTCTATAATCTTTTTTCTAAAAGCAAAATTGTGCGTCTTGCCTTCTTGATTGTTTTCTCGCTTTACTTTTATTACAAAGCGGCGGGTTACTACGTGGGAGTTTTAGTTTTATCTGCCGTTGTAAATTTCTTTTTTGCCAAGTGGATCGGCTCTACAGAAAATTTTACTTGGAAAAGAATTCATCTTGCGCTTTCTGTTATAGTTAATATTGGAATTCTCGGTTACTTTAAATACACTAATTTCATTCTACAGATTTTTTCAGATATAAGCAGCCAACAGATCGACCCGCTTGCAATTTTTCTTCCTATCGGGATCTCATTTTACACATTTAAATCGCTTAATTATGTTTTCGATGTTTATCTCGATACGCTAAGACCGACAAAAAGCTTAGGCGACTTTGCCGTATATGTTTTCTTCTTTCCAAATTTGCTTGCCGGGCCTATTGACCGCGCATCGGATTTTCTGCCGCAGTTAAATCAAGAGCTGTTTCTTTCCAAAGAAGACCTGGGCAAAGCAACGTTTCTTATAATAGCCGGGCTGATCAAAAAAGTTGTTATTGCAGATTACATAAGCATCAACTTTGTAGACCGCATTTTCGATTTCCCGTTACGCTACACAGGCGTAGAAAATCTTTTAGCCGTTTACGGCTACGCGCTTCAAATCTATTGCGACTTTTCCGGCTACTCCGATATGGCAATAGGTATTGCATTGTTTCTCGGGTTCAAACTAATGGACAACTTCAATGCGCCATTTAAAGCAACAAGTATAGCAGATTTTTGGCGGCGGTGGCATATTTCTCTTTCCAAATGGCTTTTAGATTATCTGTTCCGCCCTATTCAATTGAAGTTTAGAAATTTGAGAATGGTCAGCAATATTATTGCGATCGCTGTTACTTTTTTGATCTGCGGTCTTTGGCATGGCGCCGGTTGGAATTTCATTATTTGGGGTGCGCTGCACGGTTTTATGATGACTATAAGTTTGATTCTGCAAACACCAAAAACAAAACTTTACACATTTCTTCGAATCTACAACACAAAGTTTTTGAAGTTCTTCCAGATAATAATCACATTTCATTTTATCGCTTTTTCATTTTTAATTTTCCGCGCTCCGGATCTGAACGTAATAGGAGAAATGTTAGACCAAATCTTTAATTTTTTCCACGCAGATGTTTTTTTTCAGTTCGTTGAAAAACTTCCCATCATTTTTGGATTGATGCTGACCGGTTTTGTTTTTCATTTTCTGCCGGTTAAACTAGAAATAAGTGTGCAAAAACTAATTGCAGATATTCCTTTGGCAGGTAAAGCAATTTTATTAGTTGTCTTCATTTGGATAGCAGCACAATTTAAATCCGCAGACATTCAGCCGTTCATCTATTTCCAATTCTAATTTGTTTTTTACATTCCTTCCAGCCAAACAAAGCGGCGGTATTTTTCACTTCAACATCTTTTTCGACTTGATTAAGTTTACATTGCGTAACATAAGTTTGTTAATATTATTCCCAAATAAATTCTATTTCTGATTTAAGAAAAGTATTGAAGAACAGTCAACATTCTATCCCCTGAACTTTTTTGAACCAGTTTCTGTTTAAGCATAAAAAGATAAAAGGAAAAAGTATGAATAGATTTTGCTCTACTCTTGCTGTTGTTCTTTTCTTAACGATTGCTGTTACTGCACAAGGATTTAAAGTAAAAGCGGGCGGAAGTCAAACATTTAACTTCGAGGATAAAGGAGGAAGAAACCAAGTTACTTTCTTTAGCACTACCCAATTAGAAGATATTACAGGAACAGCTAACGCAATTACAGGAACGGTATCTTTTGAAACAGTAAACTTTGCAAATACATTGAAGGGAAAAATTGTTGTTAAGGTAGCTTCGATGAACACCGGCATTGATCTGCGCAATACCCATTTAAAAAGCGCAAATTGGCTTGATGAAAAAAAATATCCCGAAATAACTTTTGAAATAAAATCGGTTGAAAATGTAAAGCAGACAGCCGATAACAAACTCGTATTCAAAGTTAGAGGAAATTTTTCGATGCACGGCGTAACAAAAGAAGTGGCTGCCGATGCAGAAGCTACTTATCTTGATGAAAGCGAGCAGACTCAAAAACGGGGACCGGGTGATCTACTTGGCGTGCGCGCTAAATTTAGTGTTAAGCTTTCGGATTTTGATGTTGATAATGTAGTAATAGGCAATAAAGTAGCCGAGAACATTGACGTAACTGTTAATATGGTTGGAACAAACAAAATGTAATTTTTTTGTGAGAAAAAACTGATGATAGTATCATTCAGATAACGGCTCCAGCGTATAATTTATTTTGATATTCTTTTCTTTTTTTGAAATTGAATTGCATTCTTCTCTTATTATTTTATCTTCTCCTCAAAAAAACTATCCGGAATGCCTTTGTTTATCTTATAATTCATATAAGTCATTGTAACAGTACCTTTAATCGGGCCTCTGTTTCTTCTTCCACCGCGGTCTCTTTGATCATTATTGTCCGAAAGGTTATCCGGCATTTGAATATCGCCAAGGTTGAAAGAAAATTTTACTGTTGAAGGCAGCGCAAATTTTTCATCAGTATAACTCAATTCTATATGAACTGTGCCCCCTTTCTTTCCGGTTGTTTCAATCTTTTTTATGATAGAACCGTCTGTGTCAATCCAAAGCGTTGTAAGTATAACATCCGAAGTATCGCTGTTGGGAATAATCTTTATTACATCAAGCATTTTGTTTTTAACATTTTCTGTGCGGACAAAGAGCGCAGTGTAATCTCCTTTTAAAAGTTGCGCGGGAGAAAAACTTCTGCTTTGCTTTGGCAGCATTGCAAATCCTTCCGAATGAATTTTTGTTTTATCAGGCTGCTTAAAAAATACTTTGGCTTTTGTCTCCGGCACTTTCACAAAATTAATATCTATTTTAATGCTAAGATCAGCTTCGTAATCATGAATTTTTTCGAACTTAGCTTTTACGGAATTCAAAATTTTGTCCGGGTCTTTCGACTGCGCAGAAAGAACAGAAATAAATAACAGTGTAATAAAAATTAAGAATGGTTTCATGTTACTCCTTTTGTTCGTTTTAACTTCGTAAAAGAAAAAAGCGCTGCAACCGCTTGCCGGATTTAACTCATAATATCTTTCTTAATGAAAAGATACGCTGTTAGCAGATATAATCCGGCAATGTGTGCAAAAAGAATTAGGCCGGAATTCACAATCTCTTTTGCATCAACAGGGTCCCCGAAGAATTCATTCCATTGAACTAAATGAGTTGTAAAAAAATAAGGGCGTAAACTAATAAGCAGATCAACGGGAATTGCAGAGATAATAAGAAAAACAATTATAACCGCCATTGTTGCAATGATTGGACCAACCGCGTTTTCAACCATTGATGAAAAAAAAATTGAGAGAGATATAACGGTTGTCATACTCAAGACTGCAAAAGCATAGGCAGCGGTGAAGCGCCACAAAACATCGTTCGATGCGAAAATTAAAATATTTCCGCGCGCTATAATAAGTTCGCCGGTTCCAAAAAGAAGAACGCTTGCCCCAAAGCTAACAAACATTAGCCACAGCAAAAGTATATTGGTGTAAACAAAGCCTGCAAGAAATTTTGCGGTTACTAATTTGAACCGAGAGATTGGGCGTGTTAAAATCATTCTATAAGTTCCGGCTGTGGCTTCTCCCGCAAACAGATCTCCGCCAACCAGCACAATTAAAAAAGGAATATGTATGAAGAGCGCCTGCAAAATAAAATACGCAACAAGATAGCCGTTGAATAAATTACCAACGAATTCAAAATTGTCTTGTAACCCTCTTGTAGCAAATTTGATGTAATTGTCTTTGCTTATGTAAAGCGCGAATTGAACAATAGCGGTCATTAAGCCAATTGCGATGAACCCGATATATGAGCGCCACTTTCTGAAAATTTTCTGAAGTTCGATTGAAATCAACGTTATCATTTTTCACCCGCTTCTGTAATCTTTAAAAAGAAATCTTCGAGAGAGCGCACCGGAACTATTGAATTTACCATAATTCCCTTCTCAATTAAATATTTATTTAACCCGGCAATTTCATCTTTCGTCATTTCTAAATTGATTTGGTTCTTTGCATGTGATTTGTAAAAAATTTTCCAATTAGTCCCGTTAATTATTTGTATTGCTTTATCGATTTGATCGACTTCGAATGTAACGCTCATTATATCCGTATTCAGAAGACCTTCAACAGTTCCTTCAACTTGCGCTGCTCCTCTATTGATAATGATCATTCGTGTAGCGATCAATTCAACTTCGCGCAGAATGTGAGAAGAGAGAAAAACAGTTTTATTTTCTTCTTTGCTCAGATAAAGAATCAAGTCGCGAATCTCTTTCATTCCTTGCGGGTCAAGTCCTGTAGTCGGTTCATCAAGTATAATCAATTCCGGATCGTGAAGAAGAGCTTGAGCAATACCAAGCCGCTGTTTCATACCGTGCGAAAAAGTTTTCACTTTGCTTTTGTACCGCTTCTCAAGTCCAACTAACTCCAGCATCTTCATAATTTTATTTCTTGAAACTTCTATGCCTGAAAGTCTGCTAAGAATTTCCAAGTTTTTATAAGCGGATAGATATTTATAAAAATCGGGTGTTTCAACAATAGCGCCAATTTTTTGTAAAATTTCATTCCGATTTTTTTCTAAGGGAAGTCCAAATATTTTAATTGAACCGGAATTTGGTTTGATCAAAGAAAGAAGCATTCTTATTGTAGTGCTTTTACCTGCGCCGTTAGGGCCTAGAAACCCAAAAACATCTCCGCGTAAAACATTCAGATTAAGATTATCAACGGCAGTAATGTTTTTGAATTTTTTTGTGAGCCCGCGGACTTCAATAATCTGCTCGGAATTCAATTATCCTCCGGATCTTTAATGAATGAGACGGTCAACCAAAAATTATGTTTTAATAATTTCGAACTTCGAAAAAAATTTTTACGCTTCAGAATTATTTTTCATGCCGAACGAATATTCGATCGGGATAAATTTTGCGATCAAGAAAGAAGGAACTGTTGCAATTACAACCCAAACAAAGAAAAACCTATAACCGACTGCTTCCTGAATTATACCGCTGAACATACCTGGTATCATCATACCAAGAGCCATAAACCCTGTGGCGATCGCATAATGAGAAGCTTTAAATTCTCCGTTAGAAATGTAAATCATATACATCATATAAAACGTAAATCCGAAACCATAACCGAACTGCTCAAGCGCAACGCAGGCATAGATTATCCAGATAGACGATGGCTGTGCGAACGATAAATAAACATAGAGCAGATTAGGAACATTTATCGCCAGCAACATAGGCCAAAGCCAAAATTTCAATCCTTTTTTTGAAACTGATAAACCACCAAGTATTCCGCCAATGATCAACGCTATCATTCCAATTGTTCCGTAGATAAAACCGACATCTGTAGTCGTCAAACCGAGTCCTCCTACTTCCTTAGTATCAAGCATAAAGGGGGGAGCCATTTTTACAAGCTGTGCTTCTCCCAAACGATATAACAATAAAAACGAAACTATGAGAATAATTTTTTCCTTTTTAAAAAATTTATAGAACGACTTGAAGAATGGATTAAAAACAGAAACATTTTTCTCCCGTTCAATTGTTTTATCTGCTACTGGGCGCGGCAGAACGAATTTATGATAAACAAAAAAGAAGAAGAAAAGAAAAGCAACTGCGGCAAAAGTAAAAGCCCATGCAAGAGGAACGCGGTCGGACCGCGCTTTAAATAATGCAGCGGTTCTATTCTTAATAGTTGTATCGAGCTGAACTACAGCGTATGCGGATTTATTCCAATTATTGGAATTGAACAACAAAGTTTTTCCTTCAATTACTTTTATTCCCTCGTTCCCTTCGATAAAATCGAGATTAACTTTATATTCTTTTCCTTCGTCCGGTTTTTGAGATAATCGAAATTTTACTATGCCAATATTTCCAACTAGATCGGTTTGGTTCGAAGTATCTGATAATAAAGTCGTTTCCCCGGAAAATCCGTTCTTTAGGTTGAATTTGCGAACTGAATTAACATCTGAACTTACAACTTTGCGAAGTTTTGGTTTGGTGCTAATTTCAATATTAGAAGGATTTGCGATCAATCTCAAAGCGCCTTCAAGTGGTGTTGTGAATAACGAATCTGTTTCAATTGTATTTTCAAAAATTATATTTGGTTCTGCAGCAACTTTAAACTCTGTGGGATGAACGGTTAGAGCGCTCTCTAAATAACCGGCAAGAATGACGAGCAGTCCTTGTCCGGTAATCATTGCTATGCGATAAAAAGTGCTTCGGATTCCAACAAAAAAGGACTGCATCCCTTCCGATAAGCCAAGCATGTAAAAGCCATCGGCGGCTATATCATGCGTTGCAGATGCAAATGCAATAAGCCAAAAAAATAGGAGAGTTAATTGAAAAAATTCGGGCATAGGAATAGTGAAAGCAGCGCTTGCCATTCCCGCGCCTATAAAAAACTGCATTGCTGTAATCCAAAAACGTTTGGTGCGGAGTATATCAACTAATGGGCTCCATAAAGGTTTAATTACCCAGGGCAGATAAAGCCAGCTTGTGTAGAGCGCAATTTCGGCATTTGATATTCCTAACCGTTTGTACATAATTACCGCAACAGTTATCACTATTATATATGGAAGTCCTTCAGCAAAGTAGAGAGTAGGTATCCAGCTCCATGCGTTTTTTTTAGTGTTTGTGCGTTGAGTTGAGGTTTGAGTATCGACCATCTTGAATAACTACAGATTGGTTGCAAAAAATTTTTTAGCAAGTAATGCGGCGCCCATTTCAGGCGGATGTTTTGGCTTTATGATCTTTATATTGATAAATTTTTCGTTGATTTTTCTTTTTAGTTCTGATGAAAAATAATTTTTTGAAGTAAGCAGTCCGCCACTGAAACAGAGCGAGATTTTTTCTTCCTTAAGATATTTTTTTGCGGCTTTTAAATGTAAAAGCAGTTCATCGGTCTCATCATCAATAATTTTTCTGCCGGGCATGTCTCCTTTTGCCGCTGCATCAATAACTAACGTGGCGGCGGAAGCAATATCAAAATTATTAGAATAGACTTTTGTGATCAGCTCGTCTTGGTTTGTAATTTCATACTGCGCTTGGAATATTTTTGTAAGTAATGTTTTTTTGCGCCTTCCGTCTAACTGTTTACTAAATTCTGCCAATCCTCTTTGCCCAATAGAATAACCGCTACCTTCATCTCCAATTAGTTTTCCAAAGCCGCCAGTTCGAAAAATATTTCCGGCATTATCTATTCCATAAAATATCGATCCTGTTCCTGAAATTAAAATAGTTCCTTTTCTTCCATTAAAGGCGCCATAAAGTGCGGCTTCAGAATCTGGTACAATTTCAAAATTTTTGAGAAGGATATTTTCTTTTGCAAGTTGAGCGGCAAATTTTTGTTTCAATTCGTCCCGATAGTTTTTCCGCCCGGCTCCAGCTAACCCGATCACAGCAAAAGCGGTCTTTTTATTTTTTTTGTTTGTTTCTTTTATTAGGTCAACCAAAACCTTAACGGAGTTTTGAAATCCAACCGACAAAGGATTAGAGGCGCCTGCTTCGGATTGAAAAAGAATATTTTCATCTTCTCCGATAAGAACACACTTGGTTTTTGTGCCGCCCCCGTCAATTCCAATAAAATGAGCCATTACACTTTCATTATAACTGTTCGTCTAAAATATAAAAAATAAGAATAACATAAGAACCATCGGAAGTGTTGTTTAAAGTTAGAGTTCTGCTATAGAAAATCGGGTCAATAACCGATAGACTTATTTTGTTGAATCATAGAAGAATACTTGCTACATTTTATATGAAATAAATTCTACTCTTTATATTCTCTTTATTCTGCAAGCAGAAATTCCTTTCTTCTGATAAAAACTTTGAACAAAATCTGGAGGGTTAATGAATAAATCAAAAAAAAATCTTAATTCTTCTTACTTCAGTAATTGTTCTTTTATCATAGCTGTAAAGAAAAAAGGAGGATTGTATGCCGGCAAGAATATTGAAAGAATACTTAGACAGAAATAATATTAAGTACGCAACAATTAAACATTCATTAGCATTTACGGCTCAGGAAATTGCGGCTTCAGCACACGTCAACGGGAATGAATTAGCAAAAACTGTTTTAGTAAAGATAGATGGAAAAATGGCGATGTGCGTTCTGCCCGCTTCCTACAGGGTGAACTTTGATCAATTGAAGGAAATTGTTGGCGCAGAGAGCGTGCGTCTTGCAAATGAAATGGAGTTCAAAGACAAATTTCCCGATTGCGAAGTTGGCGCAATGCCTCCTTTCGGCAACCTATATGGAATGGATGTTTATGTTGCAGATGTTCTCTCAAAAGACGAAATGATTGCTTTTAATGCTTGTAATCATACAGAGTTGATTCAAATGTCTTACAAAGATTACGTTAATTTAGTAAAGCCGAAAATTCTGCAGTATGCGTATCACTCTAAGTTGTGATTATTAGAAATCCGCTCCGGTTTAGATTTGTAAAGCAATAACAAGAACGCTCCGCCATGGTTTTTACTGTGGCGGAACTGTTTTATTATCTAAGCAGCAACATCTTTTTCGTTATCGAATTTTTTTCGGTTACAAGATTATAAAAATAAACTCCGCTTGGCAAATTGCCTGCATCAAAATTAACTTCATATTTACCCGCTTCATAAACACCTTCGGCAAGGGTTGCTACTTCTCTGCCAAGAACATCAAACACTTTTAGTTTGATTTGGCTCTTCTGTGGAATTGAGAAACTGATCTTTGTTGTTGGGTTGAATGGGTTGGGATAATTTTGGAATAAAATATAGCCATCAGGAATTAATTTCGACTCCTCAACTGATGTTAAAATATCGAAAAGTTGACAAGATTTTGAAGTCCATGCATATGGCATTCCGCCCCATACACTAAAATCATATTCAACACCGCCCGCAATAATTATTCTGTCATCTTTTAGTTTCACTGTATTTCTTCTACTGAATATTTTTTTCAGCGGGAATATTCCATATTGCAGAGGTCTCAAATTAATAGGATCATATGTTTCCCATGTATCTTCCACACTTTGCTGCATTATAGCGCCACCTATAATTAAGAGTTGATTTGTTTTTGCCAAATAATATATTTGGTGACCAATTCTCCGGTCTATCATATTCTCCACGTAAAACCATTTCTTTCCTATATTATTTTCAAAAACCTCACAACTTTTTTTCCAAGGTATTATGTTAACACCTGTGGAATCTCCACCTGAAATAAAAACATTTCCATTAGGTAAAAGAATTGAAGCGGCATTTGAACGTGGTTCGTTCAGGGAAGTGGTAATAGACCATGTATTATTAGTAGGATTATATATTTCACAAGAACGTAAAGCACCAACAGTTTTTGTAGATCCTCCGGCTATTATAACTTCTCCACTATTTAAAAGCGTAGCTGTGTGGTTGTACCTTCCAACATACAGGGGGGCAGCAGGTAACCACTTTTCAGTAACAGGATCATAGATTTCGCATATTGATAGGTACTCCGCAGAATTTGCGACATTTGAAGTTCTAAAGCCGCCACTTACAAGTATTCTACCATCCTTTAATTCAGTTATACTTTGGCCATCAAATCTCATTGTAGGTATTGAGTCGGTCATTGTCCACGTTTCTGTAACCGGGTCAAATAATTCACAACTTCTTTCTGCATAACCTCCTATAGCAAGTATTTTGCCCGTTTTTAATAACACCAAATTGTGGAGAAATCGTTTTATGTTCATTGGAGCGGTGTATCTCCATTTACTAGTAGTTAAATCATAGATTTCACTACTTGCTTTCCTGCTATTTACATAACCGCCTTCGCCACCGCTAACAAGAATATTACCATTTGGTAAAACAACTATTGCATGCCCTACTCTTGCCTCAAGTAAAGAATCAATTGTAACCCAAGCTCCAGAACTTTGTGCAAATGTTATTGAATAAAATGTAATTAGAAATATTATCCATAACCAAAGTTTATATCTCATTACCAACCTCATCATAAAATTTTTTTTTGCTTCTCTTCCAAACCTCTAAAAAGCCGGAAGGTTTTTAATAAATTCACGAAAAAAAATTTAACTATGTCATAGTTTACCCCCTAGTTTGTTAAACTAATTTGCTATCTAATGGGTATTTATTCCTTCAGGAGAAGAAGTAGTATATAAATAGGTGTAACATTTTACGGTTCCCCAAAAACCTCAAAAGCAAACTAACAGATTTTCTATTAAAAACAACTGCAAAATCTCTGGATGCTGGATGTTATCGGTGATCAGTTACCAGTGGTCGATGGGTTCACTTCGCTTCGCTCAGTGCACGGCAATAGCTGAGGGCAAAAAGCTAATTGCCGACTGTTGACTGCTGCCCCGCTTCGACTAGCGTCCACTTCGTCAAGGCGAAGGCGAAACGGGAAGCGAGGCGAGCAGCCAAAAGCTAATAGCTAACTGCACATCTTTTTCATTTTTATATTATTTTAGAAATCAAATTTCGCACTAAAATTAAGGCAGGGCTATGACACTTCTTAAAGCCAAACGGCATATCGAACTAAAACCGGAAGAATTAAAATGGATTTGCGACCCAAGCGTTTTTGAATTTGAAACGACAACAGATGTGAAACCGATTGAAGGAATTGTAGGACAAGAACGCGCGCTTAAAGCATTGCGCGTTGGAGTCGAATTAAAAAGTTTAGGATATAATATTTTTATCACCGGACTTTCCGGAACTGGTAAATTTACAACTATTAAAAAAATGCTCGAGTCTATCAGTCCCGATTGCAGCCACTTGAGCGACTACGCATACGTAAACAATTTTCAGGACGAGGACTGGCCCACGCTTTTACAGTTTCCGGCGGGACAGGCAAAAAAATTCAAACGAGATCTTTCGCGCGCAATAAAATTCCTACAAGAAAAAATTCCGCAAGTTCTTTCAATGGAGCCGTTCGCTACAAAAAAGAAACAGATCATTTCTGATTACGGTAAACTGCAGCAGACTATGATAAATACTTTCGAAAACAAACTTCGTAAAGATAATTTTACGCTTGGTCAGATTAAAATGGGCGAACTTGTTAGACCGGAAATTCTTGCCGTAATTAATGATCAACCGATATTTGTGCATCAGTTAGAAGAACTTGTGCAAAATGAAAAATTAAGCAGAGAAAAAGCCGAAGAAATAACAAGCAAATATTCTTCATACCAAGAAGAACTGCTGAAGGTTTTTAAGGAAAGCTTAAAGTTAACGCAAGATTTTCACGATAAAATCATCAAGCTCGAAAGCGAATATGCAGACGATATAGTTTTGGTAACTATAGATGATCTGAAAAAGAAATACAAAATCCGCAAAGTGCGAAAATATTTAGATCAAGTTCATCAGAGCATTATTCAGAACATCGACGTGTTCAAAGGGCAGCGCCCTGCACGAGAAGAAGCTGAAGGGGGAATTGTGATAGATTACTTAAAAGAATACGAAGTAAATATCATTCTTGATAACTCACAAACAAAACAATGTCCGATTATGGTTGAGTCTTCTCCAACATATAACAATCTTTTTGGCACGATCGAAAAATACAGCGACGGTAAAGGAGGATGGTACGCAGATTTCACCCGAATAAAAGCCGGCTCGCTGCTTCGGGCAAACGGCGGCTATCTTATTATAAATGCGCTCGATGCTTTCATGGAACCTGGCGTGTGGAAAACTCTTAAGCGCGTTTTGCTCTTCGGTAAATTAGAAATTCAAGACTTTGCCAATCTTTTTCAATTCTCCCCGAGTATTATAAAACCCGAACCGATTGAAATTGACACAAAAATAATATTCATAGGAAACAATTATATCTATTCAATCCTTTCTGCATATGAAGAGGACTTTAACAAAATATTTAAAGTGAAAGCCGATTTTGATTATGAGATGAAACGCACAGAACAGGCATTAACTGAATATGCAAAGCTTATTAAGAAACTGATTGAATCAGAAAAACTTTTAGAGTTCGATAAAACAGCAATTGCAAAAATAGCCGAGTATGGCGCGCGATACGCCGGAGAAAAGAATAAACTTACAACGCGTTTTGCATACATTGCCGATCTTCTTCGCGAAGCTTGTTTTTGGGCAAAAGACAACGGCGATAAAATGGTTTCAGATTATCACGTAAACCAAGCATTCAACTCTGCTAAAGAAAGACACGGGCTTTATGAATCTAAACTCTCTGAGATGATTAACGAAGGCACTATTTTAATTGATACCGAAGGTATGAGAGTTGGCACTATTAACGGTCTGGCTGTTTATGAAAGCGGTCCGTTTGCTTTCGGAAAACCGACACGTATTACTGCAACAGTTTCGCTCGGCAGCGGAAATATTATTAACGTTGAAAGAGAAGCCGGAATGAGCGGCAATACGCACAATAAAGGAGTGTTAATTATTTCCGGTTATTTCCGAGAAAATTTTGGAATGAAAATACCGCTTTCTTTTACGGCAAGTCTGGTTTTTGAACAAGGTTATGGCATGATTGACGGAGACAGTGCTTCGATTACAGAAATTTGCGCGCTTCTTTCTGCTCTTTCAAAAATCCCAATCAAACAATCGATTGCAATTACCGGCTCTGTAAACCAGAAAGGAGAAATTCAACCGATCGGAGGCGTTAATGAAAAGATAGAAGGATTTTTTGACGCTTGTAAAATGAAAGGATTAACCGGAACGCAGGGGGTAATAATTCCCGCGCAAAATGTAAAAGATCTAATGTTGAAAGACGAGGCGATTGATGCAGCCAAGAAAAATCAATTTCATATTTACATTGCAAGCAAGGTTGAAGAAGCAATTGAAATACTTACAGGTATTAAAGCCGGGAAAAAATTGAAGAACGGGAAATATGAACCGAATACTGTTTTTGGAGAAGTTGAAAAAGAATTGATCTCAATGAGAAAGAGGATGCGTCCGCCAGCGGAAAAAAAGAATAACACCAAATCAAAGAGAAAGAGAGAAGAAAAAAGACCAAAAGAAAAAAAGAAATAGCAACGGCAAAATTTACTTAAATGAGAATTCTTGTTTCATATACGGTGAATCTTTACAGGGAGTTAAAAAAAATTGAGGGGAATAAAACTTCTTTTTAACAAAAATTAACAGACTAATACGTGTGGGTGGGATCGTTTTAATTTGCTAAAAGTGTCATCAATTATTTTAAGCAAAGATTTTGCGTCGATTGGCTTTGCAAGAAATTGCTGTGCGCCTGCCTCAAGCGCATTTCGTCTTTCACGAGTTGTATTGAATGCCGTAAGAACAAAAATTGGAACGTTCTTGTACTTCTCGCTGCTCCTTAATTCTCGTGTTAGTTGAATGCCGTCTTTTGAGTCGCGTAACGAAACATCCATCAAGATCAAATCGAAATCGGCTTGCTGTATTACGTTGTAAAAGGAACTAACATTGACTGCGGTAAATACATCAAATTTTTTAGAGAGAAAAAAACGAAGAAAATCTTGAGTTAGTTCCTCATCGTCAACTACTAATACTCTGGGCCGTCTTTCCATAATTTATTTTCACTTTTCAGATAAAGGAAGGGCGAAAATTATTTATTTCTGAATTTCGTTCAAAATCTTTTCTACAACTTTTTTCAGAACATCATCGGCTTCGTAAAAGCCGGAAGCGATTCTTTGATGGAGCTCTTCAATCCGTTCTGCAGATAATTCTCCCTTTGCCAAATTTCTGGCTTCTGGAGAAATAACTATCTTATCTTTTGGGTCTTGAGCTTGAACCGAAGACGTTTTCTTCCCCTTTGGCTGATTAACGAATGGTGAGTTATTCGAAATACCCTTGATTTCCACGGTTCTACCTTTTATAAGTTGATAATTTCTTTTGGCTAATTGAAATAGAAAGCTCTTTTTCTAACTTCTTTTCCTCTTCAGAAAATACTCCAATTATATTATCGAACTTTTCCTCGATTTGTTTAGCATATCCAAATAAATCTTTTTCATAAGGGGCTAGTTCTTGTGCTGAATATTGAGCAGCCAAAACCGACCGAAACTTATGAACTTCTTTAATAGTGTTCAAGGCATCTGGAAAAATCGTGTCGAATGTTTCAAAAGTTAAGTTATCTAACCCTCTTGAAACACTAAGCAGCGCAGTTTTTAACAGATCGATTTGACTTTGTAAATAGTTCATTGATTAAAATAGCCCGATGACCCGGTTGAAAAATATGATTGATTAGAAAGTAATGTTGCCAATTGTGTTTGCAGTTTAATATAGCGGTTCCTTAGCAGTTCAGCATTTTTTTCTATCCTGGTTTGCTCAGACGCAACGCTGTCATTCAAACTTGTTATACTTTTACCAAATGCCGCTCTCGATTTTGCAAGATACCCGTTGCTGCCAAGATAAGGATCTATTCTATCGTAAAGAACATTTGCTATTCCGTTAGTTGAATTGAACAATGCTTCAGCCTGACCGATATTTTCACTTATTGCAGAATCGAGACGCGCAGAATCTGTTAAGTTCAGACCGGAAGTCGAATTGAAAGTAATGCCGAGTTTAGAAAGATTATTAATTTGGTTTTCAGGAATTCCTGCAACTCTGGTATAAGCAGACGAACTAAGAACACTTAAAAGCGATGAACTGCTTGCATCGCCAATAAAAAGCCCCCGGTTTTTATCTACTGTTTTACTTCTTTCTTTTATAAAAGTATAAACATCGTTGAACTTTGTGATGAAATCTTTAATTTTTTCTTTAATCTTTGCGGTATCTGAAGAGATAGTTAAATTAACTGAAGTATCTGTAGGCTGCATAGACGATTTTAACGTAACTGTAGCGCCTGTAACAAGATCAGATATAACATTAGAATTTCTTTCAAGATTTATTCCGTTGAACTCAAATTTTGAATTTAGCAGAGATGTTGAATACACATAGCCTGCCGTATCAGTTCCGGTTTGTTGAACAAACGATTGTCTTGCGCCGCCTAGATTCAAACCAACGGCATTTAAGGCACTACTACCGGCAGAATCCGATAAAGATAAGATTCTATTATCATAACCAGAATTTTTTGCTGTTAATGAAAGCTGAGTTGTAGAAGCTTCAGGAGAAAATGTAGAAGCAGTAACAATTCCAGAAGCCGCTTTCTCTTTTTCAGCCAACAAACTCAATTCGCTTAACAAAGTTCCCGTATCGCCGCTAATGGTAATATATTTAGATAAATCGTTAACGGTGATCTTAATTTGATAGTTGGAACCATCAACTACTTTTTCTGCAGTCATTCCGCTTAGTTGATTTATTTGAGCAATGATATTTTCAATAACATCGTTGTATGTTCCGGCAGAATAGTTGATGGTTGTTTCTGTTCCGTTCAGGTTCAGTATAAATGAACCGGAGCTTGTTGTGCTGCCGGAAACAAAATTAGAAGCAACTACTGCTTTATCGCTGTTAATTGCGCTCTGAATTTTTTCCATCACTTTCTTATTAGAGATTGCGCCGTCAGTAAAGTCCGAAGTTTCAAATGTAACCGTGGCTTTGCTTGTGAACTGCCCCCCCTCGCCATCGCCTGTGGCAATAACAAATTGATGAGAACCCGGTGAAGTAATTGCGGTGGAATTTGATGAAGAAGATAGGTCTTGCGATAAAACGATGTCGCTTTTAGCAAGCTGATTTACCCGAATCGAATGAGAATTATTAACCGCCGTGTTAGAAGCAGAAACAGAAACAAAATTTGTGTTTGATGAAGATGACGCTTTAGCTGCAAACGAAGATGAAATCCCGCTCTCTTTCAATTCTGAGATTATACTTTTTAACGCGCTAAGTTTACTGCTAAGAGTTGAATATGCAGTATCGAGATTTTGATAGCGTGTTTTGCGCGTATTGAGGGGATTGATCCTCTTATCGGATTCACTTATTCGGAATTTGTTAACCAGATTGTTTATGCCTGATGTTGTTAAAACATCGAATGCCATAATTTACTGCCTGTTTTGTATAGCCAATTGCCAGCTTTGTTTTAGCTCGGTTAATATTTTATAAACTACATCGTAATTCTTTTTTCTCATCTGATCCTGACAAAACTGATACAGTCTGAACAACCCAAATGAGACCCCTTTAGCAGCATCGTTATCAAAATCGAGTGAATTGATCAGCACTTGCAAAGCTTCATTGGTTTTAATCATATCATGTCTTTGACAATTAGAGATAGCAAAATCATAAACTTTCATTATCAGCTGATCCGGGCGAGCGTTCGAAATATCATTAACTAAGTATTGGTTTATTTTTTTGTTTGCAAGCGAAGTTGATGTATACATTTTTCAGTAACCTATTTAATGATCAGTTAGAAAAACCCTCTCCAACTTTTTGGAGAGGGTTCATGTAGTTCTCAATTAACGGAAAAGAGACAAGATTTGTTGCGGAGCTGAATTCATTTGAGCTAACATTGCAGTTGCAATTTGACCGGAAATTTGGCCTTTTGTTGCATTCAACTGCTCTGCAGCCATATCAGCATCGAACAATCTTGAAATTGCAGCTGTGTTATTTGCAATAGAACTTGTTATGAATTCTTCCCTTGAATCCAGTGTTTGAAGATTATTGCCAAGATATGTAATTGCAGTTCTTACATTGCTTTGGAATGTAGTAATGCTTGTTGTCATTGAAGTTGCATCTCCATTTCTCAAAGCTGTAAGAGCAGTGCTGTTGTCGCCTAATTTAGCGCCAACATTGATCACAACTGCTGTTGCACCAGCTCCAAATGAACTGCTTACGCTTTCTAACAAGTCCTTGGCGTTAATTTTGGTGTTCGTAAGAATAGAGTTGATTTCGTCTGCCAAAGTTTTAACGTCGTTTTGTAAACTTGTAGCGTCTTTCAATGGGTCTTTGTAGTCTTCTTGTTTTGCAATAATTTGATTGAGTTTGTCATAGACCTGTTGAAGAGCTGATTCAGCAGTGTTCAAGAAGTTCTTTGCAGAACTGATGTTAGTAAGCTGAGATTTCATCGTTAAGTTGGAAGCTTCTAATTGTTTACCTACGTTCCAACCCGATGTGTCATCTGCTACACTGTTGATCTTTTTGGCTGTAGCAAGACGCAGCTGAGCTTTTTCCGTTTGCGCATTAACTTTTGCTAATGCATTGTACGCTTGAAGAGCGCCAAGATTTGTGTTAACTGAGAATGCCATGATGTACCTCCGTGTGTTTTGATATTATGTTTACCAAGCATCCGTGCTTGATTGTTATTTTGAGATTTAATTCTCAGTTATATTATCGGATAGGGCTTTGAAAAGTTTAGAATTACTTTAGAGAGAATTGCTAAGCTTGCGCAGAAATCAAACCTAATTTTTCTTTCAATAATTTTATCCTCTCAAAAACTTCAGGTATTCCGCTAAAGTTTTTTTGAATTTGTTCGATAGTCGCTGATAGTTTTTTAAGATCTCCTTTTTTTAAGTAGAAAGAGAGAAGATAAAACGAAGCCGCGGGGTCTGTATTTATCAGCTCTTTATCTTCTTCTAAAAGAAAAATGGCTTCATCAATCCTACCGATTTCATCATAAATTTTTGCAAGAGCTTTTATTACTTCCGGCTCGCCGTTCAACCGGGCATTCAGTTTTTCGATCAAATTTAGTTTAATTTCTTTATTGGAATAATCACTTAGCAGCGGAAGAAAATAGTTAAGATTGTTTTTATTGACTGCGCTCTCCAATAATTCTTGTTCCATTGTATTTAGAGCAGCCCCGTTAAATAATTTTTGAACTGAAGAGTATTTTTGCGCTGCATTACCGGGGTTTTGTTTTTTGAAGAGTTGCTGCATCTCATTTTGATAGAAATGTAAATTGACGCCATTTTTATTTTTTAGCACAAGAACCAAACCGAAATAGATAATTTCCTCCAAATCCAATACAACGGAAAGGGGAGCGTTATTTCTGCTCAATTGAATTTCTTTGTTTGATGCATAAGCGCTTCTGCATTTCTCTTCAGATTTTATCAGATCTCCTTTCCTAAAATAAATTTTTGAAGCCAGCAAATGAGCAAACGGTTGCAGATCATTTATTTTTATCGATTTCAATACAAATTTTTCGGCTTCAATCAATTTATGGTCTTCCAGCTCCAACATTGCCAGCGAAGCGTAGCACTCGGCTTTAAATGTTCTTTCAAGCTTAGAAGACTCTGCAGCAATTAGAAAATATTTCCGCGCTTCTTCTTTTTCTTTCAGCGTTTTATAAGTATTAGCTAATTGAAATGCGTAGTAGGGTGATTTTGTAGTTCTATATTCTTCCAACAGTAAAAACAAATTCCTTTTCGCTTTGCTCTCTATTTCTTCTTTAGAAACACTATATCCAACATGATTGATCAATATTTTAGATTTAATGAGGGGATAATTATTTTCAAGAAGAGAGGGTTCAATTTGTTCATGAATTTTTCCGGTGAATTTTATTTCCGGACTATTTGCAAAAAGGCGCGCGTATAGTATTGAGCTTTCTCGGCTTCCTTCGTAATCAGAACTTTTTATTGCGCAGTAATATCCAACTCTTCTTTTGGTTCTAACTAGACTTTTTAATTCTAAGACTGAGCATGGGTCTAAGCGCTCGTCTGCATCGAGGTAGAGAATATAATCGCATGTAGATTTGCTCAAAGCAAAATTTCGTGCGGCTGAAAAATCATCAATCCAATCGAAGTGAAATACTTTTGCGCCAAATTCTTTTGCTATATCAATTGTGCGGTCAGTTGAACCTGTATCTACTAAAACGATTTCATCTACTACGTTTTTTACCGAATCAAGACATTCGCGCAAATATTTTTCTTCGTTCTTAACAATCATTGACAGCGTTAACTGCGGCATAGTAATCTCAGTTTAATGAATTATGATATTCTTCTAGACCAAGAAGAATATTTACTTTTGAAAGTGATTGGAGCGCGGTTTTGTTTTCGGGATCATTTTTAACGCTCCATTCGAACATTACTTTAGAATTTTCAATCATCTTCAGGGCTAAAAATACTTCTCCTAATCCGACACAGGCGGAGGAAGAGTTTGGAACTAAGCTCAACTCTTCTTCAAAATAATTTTTTGCTACTTCTATATTACCGGCTAATAGCGCTGTATTTCCGGCAAGATTTAACAACCATGCATAATCTATTTCATATCCTTTACGTTCTGATGCTGTGTAGTATTGAATAGCTAAAATGAACGAATTAAGAGCTGCTGCAAATTCTTTATCTGCAATTTGCACCCGCGCTCTTTCGAAATGCTGCGCAAATTGGTCTTTGTTAATGTGAAAAATTATTTGCCGGGGTTTTATCTCTTTGTTCTGAAGCCACAGCTCATCCGGTGTTACTCCCCATTTGTCAATAAATTTCTGCTTATTAACTTCCAACTGCTCTATATATTTCTGACTTCCATCTGCCTTAAAACTTTTTGAACCAAAGTGATGAATAAAAACATCTTTCGCAATTACAGTTTTGAAGCCTGCAATCTGAGCTCGCAAACAATAATCATCATCTTCGTAATTCCCAGGTGTAAAGCGTTCATCCAGTCCCCCAACTTTCTCAACTACTTCACGCTTTATCAAGGTGCATAAAAATGCAACGCGCGGAAAATGTAAAACTTCTCCCTTGTTTTTCGCTGCAACAAGGGCTGCATAATTATGCATTTCATCTAATGAATCGTACTTAGCATTCTCATCCTTTTGCAAGCCACTTACTTCGTTGCTTAATGGACCTACTAAGCCAATTTGAGGGTCACTTTCTGCTATTTCAATCATGCGTTCTAGCCAGCCTTCTGTCAATACAATATCATTATTAGCAATTAGAATATATTTGCCTTCAGCAGCCAAAATCCCTTGATTAACCGCAGCAGGAAAACCGAGATTAGAATTATTCAGGATAACCTTAATATTTTTATTATGAGAAATTTCTGCTAAATACTCTTTAGTACCATCGCTGCTGGCATTATCAACGATAATTAATTCATTATTCCTCAAAAAATGTTTGTTTAATGAATTATAAAATAGTTTTGTATAGTATAGTTCATTATATGTTAATACAATCAATGATGTTTTGGGCAATAATGAATGAACGCTAAATTTCCCAGTAGTATTGGAAATCGAAGGACTATCTGACAATATTTTTTTGTAGATATTTCTATAATCTTCAATATTATCCTCTAAAGTTTTTACCTCTAAATTCATAAGAGAAGTCTGAACATTTTTTATAAGTTGTGGATTCTTTTTCAAAAACAAAAGCTTTTCAGCAAGATGAGATGCATCTCCTAATTTAAAGAGAAACCCTGTTTTTCCATCTTCAATCCTTTCTTTTAAAGCGCCTTCGTCAGATGCTAAAACGGCTATACCCATTGACTGTGCTTCACTTAAAGTAAGACTAAAAGTCTCTTCAAAAATAGTTGGAAGAAGCACCAAATCAATCTTCTGCGATAATTTCGGAAGTTGGCTGGTTTTATATCCATTTCTGACTTTTACTTTTAATTCTGAACAGATGCTTTTAATTTCCGGAGAGGTATTTCCAAATATTTCAAATTCGAAATCTTGATTGTGGAGTAGTTTTACAGCTTTAAGAAAAACATTTATTCCTTTACGGTCAGTTGCATTACCAAGAAAACCAACGTGCAATTTTTTAAAAATCTGGGGACGAGTACATTTTTCAAGTTTTGCAATTCCATGAGGAATAACAGTAATTTTTTCGTTCAAGCTGCTACCAAATGCAGATAAGATTTTATTTTTAACAAAATTTGAGGGGGCAATCAGCAAATCAGTTGACTCTAGTACTTGACTTATTAAATGATTTCTTTCTAATAGGTATTCATCAAGTGCAACTGCTTTTTCCGGATATCTATTATATCTTCTTGTTCCTAAGCAGTATAGGCAACTTTTATCCTTTGGATCAGAATACTTTTTTCTACAAAGTTGGTTTGTAAATGGATATAATAAATTATATTCAGGACATAGCAAATAAAAATCATGAACAGATAGAATAACTTTTTTTCCCATCTTTTTAGCGATGATTGGAAGGAGTAATGTTGACCATCCGGATAGATGCTGAAAGTGAACAATTTTATAATTTCCGCCATTTATAAATCTTGCAAAGTTTTCCTCTATTACACTGCTGTATAAATCAGCGGGCAAACCACCAAAATGTTCAACAGCAAGATTGTTTTCTTGTGCAACTTTTACTACTCGCAAATGATTTGAAATCTCTTTTGAAATTGCATCGACATAAAGATTGCCTAGCTTTGATGGATAGATTACGGTAGAAATATATTGGTCAGCTAGCCCATCAATAATAGTTCGTGTATGAAGCTCTGTACCACCGGGCGCATCAAAGTTATGTATAACATGTAAAATATTTGTTTTATCTGAGTCATGAAGAATGTGATAAACTCTTTCTTGAATTTCTCTTAACGGGTTTAATCGGCAAAAAGCGAAAACCTCTTTATTATAATTTGGCCATCTATTGTCTAAAATTATCTGATTATTCTTTTTCCGCTCATCTATATTCTCTACAAAAGAGAATGAAGCTTCTCCATAATGATAAACATAGGCTTCATCGCAACAAAGTATTTTATATTCCTTTGCTTTAGCACGTTCGCAAAAATCATTTTCTTCTCCATACCCTAAACCAAATATTGGGTCAAAATACCCAACTTCATCCAAAACTATTCTTTTAATCATCATACAAAAACCAACAGCCGTTGGTAATTCGGGATAAGAAAGCTTAGAAGCTTTAGCAACTAAATCTGCAAAATCATCTATGCTCATTCCTTTTGGTAATTTGTTGGAAGCATTCATTACTGGGACAGAAAGAATTGTTGCATTATTTGAAAGCGGACAAACAATTCCAGCAGATGAGTTACTGAGAATACATCTATGCATTTTTTCCACCCAGCCCGGTGTAACCTGTGTATCTGAATTCAATATTATCACATCGTTATTAGAGATTGCAAATCCACGATTCACATTACCAATAAAGCCAAGGTTTTTTCCGTAGGGCAAAACAATAACACGGTTATCATCATGAGCATAACCGTTCAGCAAAGGTAGAATCCTAGCATCTGAACTTGCATCATCCAATAAATAGACTTTGTGTTTTTTATCTGTGTTCTTCAAAACACTTTCAACACAAGTTTTTACATGATCGAAGGCATTGTAAATAGGAATTAAAATGTCATAAGAATGTTCAACTAAAAATTGCTCATTTTTATTTTGTTTATAAATCCCAATTTTTGATATAAGTTGACTTACTTTTAGATCTGCTTTATCATTAGTTCGTTCTTTATTTGTTTGGAGTCTCTCTTCTTTTTTCGGTTTATCTGATTTTCGTTGTGTTAATATTGTAGTATATGTTCTTGTTTCTTGAAGAGAAGCATAGAATGCTTCCAATTTTTTGTTTTCAATTGTACCACTGATGATTGTCCTAGAAGAGATAATTTGTTTATATGTTCTAATCAATTTGGGAACTATTTTCTCAGCCGAGTAAGCATCAAATACTTTCTTATAGAGTATCTGCGTATTTGAAGGATTATATTGTTTTGTTTCATTAATCAAATCTTCCGTAGAAAATTCTTTACCAAATCTTCTTCCAGAAAAATTGTGTTTCCTGATTTCATCAAAATTTTCAGGCGTAACCATTCCATCACCGCCTAAAGAATCAAATACAATAACAGACCTTGCGCATAGCATAGCCTCAATAGCACCACGTCCCAATGAGAAGATAATATCAGAATCGGTAATTAGCTTTAAAAGCTGTTCTTGTTTAACCTCGCCAAATCTGCCACCAACAAACAGATAATCAATCCCTAGAAAATTACATGCTTCGATAATTGTGTTTGCTTTTTCATCGCTTATTTTGGCGCTTATGATCAAAGCTCTTTTAGGTAAATGATTAATTGGTTTTAATGGAAAAAATTTTTGTGTGTTAATTATATTTCCAATTATACTGATTTCATTTTCGTTAATTCCACAACTAATAAGGTTGTTCCTTATTTCTTCACTTATTGCAAGGTAATGAGAAATGCCTAAATCAAAAACCGAGGGTTGCTCTAGAAAAGGTAAAACACCTTGTGATAAAAATACTATAGGTAGATGCGGGAAAAAAAATCGAACTTCTGCAGCATTTATATTATGATGGACATGTGCAATATCAAACTTGTGATTCTTTATTTCTTCAAGATGATACACTACAGGAATTTCAAGATCTATAAATTCTTTTTCAATTTTATCAACATAACGTGAATATACAACAACCTCACAGCCGTTTTGTTTTAAATAATCTGCAAGTGTAAGTGTAAAAACTTCAGAACCCGTATAATCAAGAAGATGATGATTAGTTAATAATATTTTCAATTTTTCACCCTTATCATTTTTGTTAAATCCCATTTCCGAAGAACAAAGTTGACACATTTTATATTTACTGTAGTCCCCTATTCTAAAAGAATCCTCTAATTTTTTAACTTCATTGTAAATTTCAACAATACTTGTGTTGTTTATATTTAGTCTTTCATTCTTGGATTCATGCATCCAATCCATACAACAGCCAATAACGCTGCCATCAAATAGAATATTTAAATTTTGCGATGGTTGTCTGCAATAGCTATCTAACTTAAAGCGACTACCTTCAACATTACTAAAAAGCTCGGGAATCAATCCACCTCGTGAATTCGCATAGAATTCAAGATTAACTTGAACAGTAGGGAATAATTCTTTCAAGGATTGCACATTAAATCCTTTCAACACAGGACAATTTATTTCAATTTCGATTAAATCTTTTGCCTGTGAAATAAAGTTATGAACATTACTTATCGTGGTCTCAAAATTTAACCCCATAGAATTTTCAAATTCTTCTTTTACACCAGAGTTTAGATTTATATGAACTTTCTTAGGACGTGATGCTATCAATTTTTCGATATTTTTTTGATTTAATAAAGCGCCATTTGTGGATAAAACTACAAATGAATTGGTCATATGATTTATATCGTTTATTTTATCAAATAAAGAAACATCAATGAGTGGTTCATGGTGTAAGTAAAAGCCAATTTGCCCTCTGAAATCCATTTCAATTAAATCGTGTAAAATCTTTTTCCATGTCGATTCAGACATTTTACCTTTAGGGTGAATTGCCTTATATGTAAAATCATGTGGACAATTAATACAATTTGCATTACAATAAGTGTGCAGTTGAATAAAAATTGCGTCCGGATGATTTTTGTTTATCATAGCTACTCAATAATCAACTATCAGAATACTAAAATTTTAGACCATTTTATTTGGGTGTTTTTTTTTACATTTTTCTTAGTGCAGTTAGAAAATGAAATCATGGTTATTATTTGCCGATTACATGATGGACTTATTGAATGATTCTTTGTAAGCCTTTTGTAATTTCGTTTTTTTGTAGGCATATTCTTCAAGCTCTATTTCCGCATTTGCTTTTTGTTCTTTAGCTTTTTTTACTATTTAGGGGCGAACATTTATACTGCTCGTTATATTCTTTATCATCATTTTTTCTTTTGAGGCATTTTCTTCTTTTAGTTCATGAATCATTCTCTCTTTTTCAAGTTTCGAAGAAAGAGCGGTTCCCCATCAAGAAGCATTGCGTTTTTATTTGGGTTCCTGTTGCTGCTTCCTTTTGCTGGAATAAATGCCGCTATCTTCGTAAACATTCTCCTCTGAATTTTTTTTATTTTTAACCAAAATAATAGTCAAATGAAAGGCCAAATCAGTTCTAATAAAATGATGCCGTTTTGAGAAAATATATAGGGGAAAATGAGACTAATTAGCCCAATGGCTAATTATATCCACTGTTTGTGGTTTGTTCTTAAGGGTAAGACAAAGAGGGAAACCGATAATTAACAAGCTTACGTAAGTCAGAAAGTTGGGAGATTACGCCAATAATTTTTCTTCGGTCACTTATATAAGCTGTTGCTCTGACATTTCTTTCAGCGCCTTGAGTTCATCAGCTCTCTTTTAAGGCTGATGTTGGTTCTTTTAAAATTTTACTAATCCGTCTGTAATTGCTTTTATTTTCGCCTCTGCATCTTCACGCAATTGCTTTTCTTCCGTCTCTCTTTGCGTTCTTAACTCTGCCGCCCGTTTTTTGTGCATTGCTATGCTGCTGTTTATACTATCTACCATTATTTTTTCCCGCTGAATATGACTTACTTTTAATTCTGCAATATATTTATCTTTTTCGATTTTCAAATGGCTCAGTTTATGAAGGAGTTTCGATTTAACTTCCATTCTTTCGAGAACAACTATACCGGAAAGAATTGTAGAAATCAACAATCCAACCAGAAAACTGATAGCACCCCACTTAGAACCCGATGTGAGAACATGAACAAAAATAGAGTTGAATTCTGAAACGTCTGTAACCGTTCTATTCGAATATCCCGATACTCCGCCGATGAAGAAAATAACAAACGCAATAAAGATGTTGTAAGCCGTATTATGCGACATTGAGGTGCGCGGATTATAACGCGCTAAATTTGGCAGTTGAGCGATCTTCTCTTCAATAGCTATAGCTTCATGCTCGTAGTTTTCGGTTACTCTTTGGATTGAAGTGCTGAGATTATCGCGCATACGTGTTTTAACATTTTCTAATTCTTTTTGCAAATGTTGTTCTGCACTTGATTCTTCATTTAGCACTTTATCATAAATTAAAAGTTTTTCGTTGGCTTGCGAGAAGAATTTATTTTGAATTGCCTCTACAATTGCTTCGATAAGCCATTGAGATCTATTTTGAAGCTCGGGATAGAGCGCAAAAATCAGCGTATTGTTCGAATCCAAATATGTCTGTAAAAATTTTTCGGAAAAAGCGACCGTCTGCCTGATCTCATCATCATAATATTCTTCGATTTTTCTCTCTTTCAATACCTGGAGCTGCTTCTTATAATTTGCAAAAGCATCAACTTTATGAATGCGGCACTCATCAAGAATTGTTTCAATGGAGTTGTATGCTTTAATAAAATCTTTTTCGTGGAATATGTTATAGATAAATGCATTACGCAAGAAGTAACTAAACATTCCCGTATTATTTGTTTTTATAGCAATGGACAAACGATAAATATCATAATTCAAAATCTCGCGCAGGTAATATGCGGCAGTGTCTTCATGTCCTCTGTTTAATTCTGTAAGGGCGCAATAGAACTTTGCCGTACTGCCCTGCGGTTTTACATTTAACGCTTCTTTGAATGATAAGCTTGCTTGTTCCTGATCGTTCTCTTTTAAGTGAGCAAAACCGGAATAGAGATGAATGACATATTTAGTTTCTGACTTTATCTGTTCGTTCATTCTAAGAGAATTAACGATTTCGAGAGCGCTGTTCAAAAGCTCGATTGCGCGTAAAGGATTGTAATACGAGCTCTGATAAGAAAAAATTATTGCTTTGAGAATCAATTTTAAAAAGTTGTGCTTGTTAATATCCCGTTCAATAAAATTTATAGACAAGGTTGCGTAATAGTCTTTTTCGCTTTTTAGTTTTGTTGTAGCCCACTTAGTGTAATTATCTTTCATCGATTTATGAAGCTCTCCAAAAGTTCCGCGCACAAGATTAAACTTCATAAATTCTTCTATCTGAACTAAGAGCCACGATTCATAAATCCAAAATAGCGGCGCATCGGCGTATTGTATAAATATTTCTTTAATTTCGGCAGGCAGTTCTAGAGAAAAGAAACGAACAGCTTTCTTAATATTATTTATCGTATTGTTATCGCTGCTCACAGTAATTTGGAAATGCTCTTTTGCAAGTTTATAGAACTTGTTCTGAAGCGTTTCGCTGTTAAGCGCAGCAGGATCATATTTTTCTGTTACAATATTCATTCTTCTCTAAATTTTTATGCCTGAGTAATACCAGGAAACGAAACTGTTATTTTGGTTCCTTTGTTTTTTTCGCTTGATATTTTGAGTTCTCCACCCATAATAAGAGTAAGTTTGTAAGCAATTGTTAAGCCCAGTCCGGCTCCCTCGTATGGGCGCGTATAACCTTCAACCTCTTGAGTAAATGGCTTCAGCAATCTTTCTATCTGAAGTTGATCGATTCCAACACCGGTATCAGAAACTGTTATCTCAATACTTTTCTCTTTCTGTTTTGTTCCAAGATAAACATGCCCTTCGGCGGTATATTTAATTGCATTCTCAATTAGTAAATAAACCACTTTCTCAAATTTCACCCAATCTATTTCAATAATGAATTCTTCTTCTGAAACTTTCAAAATAAATTCGAGATTTTTTTTCGCTGCTTCGTTAACCATTTTATTGTAAACATTTCGTACAATCGGATTACAATTCAAATCAACCATATCCAATTCAATTTCGCCCGATTCGATCTGCGATACTTCAATTATGTTTGTGAAGAGATTCAAAGCTCTACCCAGCACTTCTTTCATCGAGTCCATCAAATCTTTTAATATTTCTATATCGCCGGTATCAAAACTTTCATCAATAATTTCCGAGTAGCCAACAACAGCATTGAACGGAGTGCGAATTTCGTGGGACATATTAGCAAGGAAGTCCGACTTCATTTTATTAAGCTGAATCTCTTTATGATATGCTTTCTTCAATTGATCGCGGTACAAAACCTCTTCGGTTATGTCTTTCATTGTAATAATATAAAATGTGGAATCCCCTTCGCGTTCGATTATGCTGGTGATCTTGCTAGCATATTCTCTCTCATCAGAATGCTTATAATTAAATTGATGAATCGCTTCATTGTTCCGCGCAAACTGCTGAATAGAATTGTAAATTTCTTTAGCGAGCTTTTGTGGAATTAAGTTTTCTATATCTGAAGAATAAATTTCATCTTTATCTAGACCTAAAATTCGGCAGAAATTGTCATTCGCATTTTCAAACAAAACAGCATCGCCAATATGTTCAACAATTAAAAGCAGATCGGAAATATTATTGATGATTAGCTTCTGTTTTTTCTCAGACCGTTCAATTGCTTTTGTATGATTTACATGCTCGGTTAAATTGTTTGCTATAAGAATAAAGGTTGGCGTTAATTGATCGCTGTTGGAAACAGGGTTGAGCGCAAACTCCCAATATTCAACGGAATTTTGACTGTTATGCAAAACAATCTTTTTCCATGAACGTGATAAATCGATAGCAGAATTAAGATTTGCTAAATCTACAGGTTCAAGAATACCTCCAAGAACTTTGAATATATTTTGATTGTAAATTCCTTCGATCTCTTTTGAAAGTATCCCTTCAAATGATTTAGTAGCATAGGTAATTTCTTTATTCTCGTTCAGAATTATTATTGGAAGTTTTCCATGATCGAGCGCATTATGAAGCGAATTGATCTTGATTTCTAATTTCTTCTGCTGCTCTAAAGATTCGATCGAAAGAACAAAGTATTGAACATTTTTAATGATAATCCGCTCTATACTTACGGAATAATCTTTTATGAGGCGGTCATTTTCTGATGACAGATTAATATCTATAGATATGTTCTTGTACTTGCTATTGCAAAATCCTTTAACAAGAAAGACAAACTCCTGATTCGAATCCATTTGAGAAATATCATCTAAAACATCCAAATAAAATGTCTGCCTAAAAGCATCGTTGCAATAAACGATCTTCAAATTCGAATCAACAATAACCAACGGATTGTTGTTGGGCAATTCCGTATAATTTTTAAAATCGAGTAAAGTTTCTTCATGAAATTCGTGTTGATTGTAAGAGTTGGGCATAAATTTTTTTTATTTTATACCGAGCTTCTTTAAAAGAAGAACAGTCTCTGGGTTTGAAAAAGATTGATTTATAAATAGTTTAACAGATAAAAATTTCTCTAGAAAATTTTTCAGGCACTCCCCTATGTAGTTAAATTCAGCTCGAATATTGTTTTCGTGTTCATAAAATATTTCTTTCACTTCTGCGTTGTCTTCAGAAATAGAATATCTAAACGAGCTTATTGCAACTATCTCGTCTATAAATTGGTTTAAAGCAGGCAAATTGAATTTTGGGTCTATATTCTCGCGCAATTTCTGGTCTATTGGAGAAATAATCTTCATATAAACTTCGGTCTTATTGCTATAATTCTCTAAATGTTTCTTTATATCAAAATCAAAAATGCTTAGACGAGATAAATCGGAAAGATGAATCTGTGTTAAGAATTCAAAGCCGTCAAATTCAAAAACAATTAAGACGCGGTCTTTATCGTTTTGAAGTTTTCTTAATTTCCAATTGACGCTCGATAAAAAGGCAGTTGCAGGGGAAAGAGAAATAGAATCATTTAGTGAGGAGTTTAATACGCTGGCAAAATTAGAAATATTAGAATATCGAGCCGGTTTTGATGCTTGTTTATAGTCTGAGCCCGGTGTAATATTTACAATTTTTTCTAACATGCCTTCTCCTCCACTCTATTATCGAAAGAAAAGGCAAAAATTTAAATCAGTCTGTTTTGATCATGCGATTTTCTTCAAAATAATCTATTACTTGAGGATTTTCCAGATGAACTAACTCATTTACAAACTTTTTAATCCGCTCTATCGACTCGTTTACAGTGGAAAGATCATCAGTTAATTTTTTCTTTTCAGACTCAGTGAGTTCATTTTCTATATTCTTTATAGAAAGTAGGAGACTGCTTAAAGGATTATTGATCTTATGCCCAATAGTACAGGCCATTTCAACAACGGCTTTAGAATGCTCTATTCTTCCCAATTCGCTCTGAAGATTGAAAATTCTAATGCCAGACCGAATACGAGCAAGCAGCTCTTGATTTTCAACTGGTTTCACTAAAAAGTCGTCTGCGCCAACATCAAGCCCCATAATTCTGTCTTTAAGAGAAGAACGAGCAGTGAGTATTATAAAATAGATAAGCTTAAATTTCTCATCGCCTTTAAGAATATTACACAAAGCCAGTCCGTCAAGCACGGGCATAGTCCAATCAGCAACAATCACCTTCGGTTCAAAATTTTTGAGAACCTCAAGCGCTT
The DNA here is from genome assembly GCA_020723965.1 of Melioribacter sp. Classification (GTDB taxonomy): domain Bacteria; phylum Bacteroidota; class Ignavibacteria; order Ignavibacteriales; family Melioribacteraceae; genus DYHW01. Next base: position 87,926 of record DYHW01000005.1, read on the forward strand.
CTTGCCCGTTTATGGCGGTTATAACTTCGTAATTATTTCTCGTCAAAAGTTTTTCGAGAATAAACCTGGTATCTTTTTCATCCTCTACTATAAGCACTTTATCTTTCATTTTGAACAAACACCAATTTGTTTATTTTTTCAATTAGTTGATTATAATCTGCTATCGGTTTAATAAGATAATCATCGGCTAAACTTACTTCCAGCACATTCTCTCCGAAGCTGGATAAAGGATAAGCCGTAATCAATAGAATAGGAATTTTGAGATGATAAAAATTTTCTTTGATATAGCGGGAAAATTTGATCCCGTCAACCTTTTGAGAATTTAGATAAGTATTTCTCAAATTTATATCCATTATTATCAAATCAACGCCTCCGCTATGAATTTCTTTCAAAACCTCATCGGCATTCTCTAAAATAATTGTTTCTCCGCCAACCTTTTTAAAAAATAATTTATAGAAGTCCTGTAAAAAAGCATCGTCTTCAATTATTATTATTTTTCTTAGGGCGTTCATTATTTATTGAATTTAATAGTTATACTAATTCGTCTATTAACAAAACTGAAAGGGTCCGATGTATCTCTCAGTCGTTTATCTGCGAATCCATGAATTTCATCTATCTTTTTTTCAGAGAGCCCGCCAAAGACCAGCGCCCTTTTTGCCGCAAGCGCGCGCTCTGCACTTAACTCGAAATTAGTGTAACCTGTTCCGGAATTCTTAAATTGCCTCGAGTCTGTATGCCCTTCAACAATTATTTTATTTGGCAGTTTAGAAATTTCGCCGCCTATTTTCTCTATAAGTTTTCTAGCATGGTTCTTCAATACCGCAGTACCAACTTCAAAAAAGAGATCATCAGCAGAATCAATCAGTTCGATTCTCAAACCCTCTTTCGTTACTTCTATTTTGACTTGTTCGGCTAAAGTGATCAGGTCTGTATCAGACTTTAATTCCTCAATTAGTTTTTCCCCCGTTCTAGCAAGTTCTTGTTTTTCATTTTCACGCTTTTGAATTTCTTCTTGCAGCTGCGTATCAAGAGGCGCCGGACCTTTGCCATTAAGCAGTTCTTTACTTTTAGTAGAAAACCCTATAGGATCTTTAAAATAACCGGCTACAGCTTCTTTGATCTCCTGGTTCGCGGCTAAGATCCATAGGACGATAAAAAGAGCCATCATAGCAGTAACAAAATCTGCATAAGCTACTTTCCAGGCGCCGCCGTGATGACCGCCATGCCCTTTCTTAATCTTTTTTATAACAGGAGCAGAATCGTTAACATCCATTTCTTTTATTTTTTCCCTCTTAATGAAGTTTCAAGCTCGGCAAAAGTTGGGCGCTCGTCAGAGAAAATAGTTCTACGCGCAATCTCTGCAGCCACAAAAGGAGGGTTCCCTTTTGCATAAGCCAAAATATATGATTTAATTATTTGCAGGTCCTGAGCTCGTTCTTCCATTATGAGGGCAAGATTAGCAGCCACAGGATTAACAAAACCGTAAGCCAGCAAAACTCCAAGAAATGTTCCAACAAGCGCGGCAGCAACGTGATGCCCAACCGCTTCGGCGCCGGCATTTATCGACCCCATAGTTACAATAATGCCCAGAACAGCGGCAACAATACCAAGTCCGGGAAGTGAATCGCCTACTCTGCCAATTGTTTCATGTACAGGTTTGTTCTCTTTTTCAAAAGTTTCTATCTCGGCATCCATTAACCCTTCAATTTCATGAGGAGGAACAGAGCCGGCGAGCATAACTTTCATAGTATCGCAAAAGAAATTTTTCCGATAAGAATCATTTATAAATTTTGTCGCTTTGTTCAATACCTCGCTGTTATCCGGGTTTTCGATGTGTTTTTCAATTGCAAGCAACCCTTCTCTTTGAGCAATTAAAAAGAGATCGCTAAATGCCTTCAACATTTGCATGTAATCTTCTTTTGTATTGCCGTTATGCTTAAAAACATGAGATATTTCTTTAACAATTTTTTTAATTAAGGGAAGAGGAGAAGAAATTAAAAGACTTCCAATAGCCGCGCTGCCAATTACTACGAATTCGGAGATCTGAATAAGAACAATAAGATTTCCGCCTGCCATTAAGAAGCCAATAACAACTCCGCCAAAAACAACTACGAATCCAATAATAATAAACATTCCTACGCACCAGTTTTAAGAGATAATTCAATTTCTATCAGTTTATTAAGAAGAGCGCCGCACTTAAAGTTAATTTCTTCCCAATCAACACTATTGGCTGTTAAAACCGTTTCTACTTCTTTGCACATCTCCGAGATTTGAGGAAATCCAACAGTGCCGCTTGATCCTTTCAATTCATGTAAGATCAGTTTTAATAGGTCTTTGTTCTTCTTGTTTAAGGAATTATGAATAGAATCTCTTTTATTAGCTATTGAATTTCCGAAATATTGACGGAGCACTTCGGTCATCTTCTCTTTTTCAGAATTAGAAAGCTGCGCTATTTTTTTTGTGCTCGAAAGAAATTTGTTTCCTAGAATTTCGTTGATGCTTTTAACAAGAACATCTTTTGTCAACGGTTTCGAAATAATTTTTTCAGCGCCGGCTTCCATTGCCGCCATAACATTTGTTTTGTCTGTGTGTCCGCTAATAATAATTACGGGAATATCCTTTAAGTCGTCTATTACTTTCAAAACGCGAAGCAGCCGGATTCCATCGAGATTTGGCATCATCAAGTCGAGAAAGATCAACTTAGGCTTATATTCTAATGCGCTCTGCAACCCCTCCAGTCCGTCATTGCATGTAATTACTTCAAGATCGTAATCCATTAAAAACTTTCTGAGCGCATTCCTGATTATATCTGCGTCATCTATTACAAGTATGCTTATTCTTGTATTATCTAATTTCATTTTACTACTTCACCTTTTTAATTTTGTATTCGGACAGGTTCATTTGTTTTTGAGAGCTAGCGCGTGAAGCCATCTGGGTGCATTCTTTTACTTTATCATAAACTTCTGCTCTGTAAACTTGCACGTCTCTTGGCGCTTCTATTCCAATTTTAATCTGATTCTCTGATATCGAAAGAATTCTTAGGGTTACATTAGAACCGATTTTTATTTCTTCATCTATTTTTCTTGTTAGCACTAACATCACATCACTCGGCAAATAAGTTGTAGTAAACCGGATATTTATCCGAATCAATTATTTTTTGAAACCCTGATTTATTTTCTTGATTGATATAAACAGGCGCTTTCAAGTTGGTTGTTATTTTGAGAGGATCGGCATTCAATATTACAATTCCGAACGCTTCATGATCTGCTTGCTGCGGATACTCTTCATCTATTACTCGCAATCCAAAGAGAGGGAATGCCAATTCCGGGTTTTCAACCGAATTAAGCCAGTAAAAAAGACTATCATCTGGTTTGATGAACAAATATTTCTTCAGCTCTTCAAATCCAAAGAGACCTTCATTAAAAGTAATAATTTTATCTTCGGGAAATTCAATTTCGCCGAATTGAACTGTCTTAATTTTCATGTTAACTCACTTTAGAATTACTAAATCTACTCTTCTGTTTTTTGTTTTTGAAGCGGGGCTATCGTTTGCAGCCCTCGGTCGATATTCGGAATAACCAACGATAGAAACTTTATCGGGGGGAATTCCTTCATCCTTAATTAAATAATACGCCGTATTCAAAGCGCGGTCAACCGACAAATGCCAATTAGAAGGATAACGCGCGGTATTGATAGGCGCATTATCTGTGTGCCCTTCAATTCTTATATCGTTTGGGATACTACGAATTACATTAGCCAATCTCTGAAGAACAAGTTTTGACGTTTCGTTTATTTGCGCCTGCCCCGGGGCAAACAGAATATCATCCAAAATATGAATGGTTATTCCCCGTTCATTTTCTTCCAACTGAATTGAGTTCGAGTAATTGTATTCAACAATCAATTTACTTAGAGCTTCGTTCAATTGATCTTTTGGACCGTTCATAATTTTTGCATTCGAATGTATCTGAATTACAGATTCTTTCCCAAAAAAATTATCAAAAGCCGCTACAACATTTTGATATTTACCCAAATCGACTTTAGAGACTGCATAAAGAATAATAAACAATCCTAAGAGCAGCGTAATAAGATCGGCGTAAGTGATCAAGTATCTGTCTTTATCACCGCTTTCTTGAAAAGGATTTTCTTCGGGTCCTAAGAACTCAGTTTGTTCAATTGTTCTTTTTGCGGAAGCATTCCTATTAGTCTTGCTTTCATAATTGAAGGGATCTCTCCGCTCTGCAGTGTTAGCACTGCTTCCAAAGAAATTTCCATCATATTTTTCTCTTCCGAATGACATCTTTTTAACCTGTCTCCAATTGGTAGCCAAAGAATATTAGCGCTAAAAATACCCCATAAAGTTGCAATAAATGCTGTAGCAATATTTTTAATTAACAAATTTGGGTCTGCTCCGGCATTTGCCAAAGTCATAATTAGACCCATAACCGTTCCAATAATTCCCATTGTGGGGGCATAACCGCCCATCTTTGTAAAAATAAAGATGTTCGAGTAATGTCTTTCCTGCATTGCTTTCATTTCCAAATACGCGAGCGATTGAAGCGACTCTGCATCGGTTCCATCCAGCACAAACTTTGTCATCTTCTTTGGAAAATAATGCCCGAACTTGTTCAGTTCTTTCTCTACTGCCAGCAGTCCTTCCTTCCTTGCTTTGATTGATATCTCCATAAATGTATCAATAAGATGATTTAAATCGTAACTACGTGGAAAGTATGCAAGGTGAATTAGAGTAATAATATTTTTGAATTTATCTAACCCAAAACCGATTATGATTGCAGAAAATGTTCCGCCAAAAACGATCAAAATTGATGTGGCAATAAAAAGCGCGCGAAACGACCCTCCTTCAAAAAAGAAAGCGCCAAAAATGGAAAACAAACCCACAAGCAACCCTATTATTGTTCCTGCTTTGTTGATCATATGTAATCAAAGATCGATTTTGGAAATGAATTAGCTAATAATTTATATGAAACCTGCAGCAGATAATCTTGGTGTTGCAAATCGACTAATAGTTCAGCCGGATCTATTTCTTGTTTTTTTGCAAGAAGTTTTAAAAGATTTTCTTTTTGATTTTTTAAAACCTCGTTAATGTCTTCAATTCGGTTCATACGTTCTCCGCCAAGAGATTGCACATTTAACATTTCTTTGTATGCGCTTTCTAAATTATTTATTAAAGCATCACTTGGCGTTGCGCCTGCTTCTAATGAGTCGATTATTGCATTGATTGCGTCAAATACTCCGGTTGCAACAATTTTAGAACCGGGGATGTTAATTGTGTCTTTAATATTTTGAGTAACCTGAACTTTAACTTCGCCGGAAATATTTGCCGATGTAACAACAGCTCTTCCGTTAGCATCGATAGCAAATGGAGGCGCGGAATAATCAGTCCCTCCAAAAAAATACATATCGTTTTGCTTTGAACTCATACTCTGAACAATTGCAGAAAGAGAATCTTTGATCGATTGAGCGATCGTTCCATAATTAGAAGTATTTAATGCGTTCACAGAAGACTGAGTGGCGGAGATAATTTTTTGCATCTCGTCTGTTGAATATTCCAATATGCGCAAAGTGGATGTCATAAAATCTTTTGCGCTTTCTGCATTTTTGCTAAATGTTTCAGTTTTCTTTATTTGTGTAGCAAATTTAATGCTTTCCAAAGAACCGGAAAGATCATCGGAAAGAGTATCGATCTTGCTGTTATTGGCAAGCTGATTCTGAAGTTTCATCTTTTTTGATGAAACTTTATTTTTGTAATACAGAAATTTTTCTGTTATTAAACCTTCTGTTACGCGCATAACCTACACCATATTTAAAATTGTTTCTAATAATTCGTCAGCAACTTTTATCAATTTTGCCGCGGCGTCAAAAGAACGCTGATACTTCAATATATTAGTCATTTCCTCTTCAATCGATACGCCGGAGTAAGACATTTTTTGAGTTTGTAACTGCTGTATTACCATTTCGCTGGATTCTATTCTGTTATCGCTTAAAACTTTTTCAATGCCAATATTATTGAGAATAGATATGTAATTCTCAATCAATGTTTGGTCGTTAAGTTCTGGTAATTTAGAATCTGTTAGACGGGCAATCATATTTGCAATAAGTCCGTTGCCATCATTGTTTGCAGTGTTTGATGCGGCAATGAATTTCGGGTTATTTAGAATTGCAGGGTTGATCCGGATTTTACCATCGTCAATAGCATTAACCACATTTCCGGAAGCATCTAATTGACCAAAGAACGGAATGCCGGTTTCCGAAACTCCGGCTTGCATAAGCGAAAACCCCTGCTTGTGCAAATTATTAACATTGTTTACAATGCTGGTAGCTAAATTTTCGTAACTGATTTTATACGATGGAATTTTGTTCGAATACAAATCGGATATCGCAAAAAACTCGCCCGCGTTAACTATTGCAGCTGCATTAGAATCGAGTTTAGAAACGAGACGCATCTGACCATTGACAATTTTCAGCTCGAACTGATTATGACTGTTAAGATCAGCGCCTTGAACGCCGCCAACGGTTACGACGGCTGCCCCATTTTCATTCATTTGAACCGTAATGTTCACAAGCCCGCTTAGTTTATCAATTAAAGAATCGCGCTGGTCTTTCAATTCGCTTGCTTTTAAGCCGCGAGATTCCGATTCATAAATTCTTCCATTCAGCTCGTTAATTGATTTAAGATAACTGTTTATCTGCTCAACTTTTACGGAAGCATCGCTTTGAAGAGAATATTGAATTTCTGAAAAGCCATCCATAGTTTCTTTGAAGCGTTCGCTCATTCGCTGCGCTTTTTGAATTATATTCAGCCGGAGCTGCACAGAATTCGGGTTGGTTGTTAACTCATCCCATGCATTGAAAAACTCTGTAATATAAGTCGATAACCCGTTTTCCGATGGTTCAGAAATAATAGATTCAACTTGTTTAAGAATTTCAGATCTTCTGTTGGCATCAGAAAGAGTAGATTGATATTTACGCAGCTGCGAGTCGAGCATGTTATCTCTAATTCTTAATACATCCTGCAGCTTTACGCCGGTGCCTTTGTCTCCCTGAGTAATTTCTGAAGTAAGAACTACTTTCTGGCGGCTGTAATCGGGGTTATTCGCATTCGAAATGTTTTGCGATGAAACATCAATTGCGCGCTGGTAGACCGACATTGTGCGCACGGAAATATCAAATATTCTCCCGAGTCCCATTTTATACTCTCTTATTTACCAATGATCGTTTGTTTGGTCCTACAAACATCATCATAGTTTCTTTTATCAAACTACGTGATAATTCTACCACGTTTTTTAGTTGTGCATTTGTTCGTGTAATCTTAGTTAGCTTTGTCTTAATAGATTCTCTAACTTTTTCAACATCTTTTAATTCATTGCCCAAGTGCTGGCGCGCTTTGCCAAGTAAACTTTCAAGCGAATTTTCATTCAACTTAATTGAATACTTGTCTGCAATCTGTTTAATAACTTTCAAGCGTGTACTTTCTTCCTTTTCAACCAGCTTCAATATTTTTTGCTCATTACTAATGGCTTCTTCCAAAGAAGAGTAATCATTTCTAAGAATCGCATACTTTTGCGCTTTCAATGCTTCCATTAAAAGATCTAAGTTAGAATCCTGCGCTCTTAGAGATTCGAGTAGTTGCTGTGTGTTCATTGCTCACTCTCATTAAAATGATTTAAGTAGTTCAATACTTTGTTGATGTAGTTTTTAGTTTCTTCAAAAGGGGGCACGCCGTTATATTTTTGAACATTCTGCGGACCCGCATTATACGCCGCCAGAGCAAGTTTAATATCTCCATTATATTGTCGAAGCATTTGTGCAAAATATTTAGCGCCGCCCAAAATGTTCTCTTTCGGATTGAAAACGTTTCGAACGCCCATATCTGTTGCCGTTGAATCTATCAACTGCATTAACCCTTTTGCTTTTGCGCTTGAGACTGCTTTATTGTTAGCTGCGGATTCAGCCATAATAATAGATTTAATAATATTTTTATCAATGCCGAACGACTGAGCGGCTTCGTTAATATGATCGTCATATTTTTGCAGTCGCTTTAACGATTCAGAACTTGGCGCTACTTTAGTCGAATCCGGTTGAACGCTTTCATTTTTTATTTCGATCTGGCTTATCTGTTTTGACCGGCGGAACCGTAATTCCGGCGCAAGTTTTTCGCCTGTAATTTTTTTGTAAAGAACGTCAGCTATGCCCAAGCTTTTTGTCTCAGAGATATAAGAAGCAATTTCTTGCTCAAAAACGGTACTGTAAAGATCGCTGCCATAACCTTCTTCGCCAAACATTCCGCCGGTAGTTTTGTTCATGCTTTTCAACATCATCGAAGTCAATAAACTTTCAAATTGCTTTGCCGCATCAGCTATCTTTTCTTTCTGCTTTTTATCATAACGAGAATTTATTTCTATCGGCTTCGAAAGATGTTTATCGTTATTTATTTTTAGAGAAACTTTTTCCATATCACATTATTATTAGTTCAGCTATCAAAGCCCCCGCTTCTTTTAATGCCTGAAAGATTGCAATTATATCGCGCGGCGATACTTTTAACGAGTTGAGCGCAGCGGCAACTTCTTGCACATTGCTTGCACCCTGAATTGCAACGGTGTTTGTTGAATCTTGACTTACATAAGGAACAAGATTATTAAAAACAGTCGTTCTGCCCTGAGAAAAAGCGTTTGGCTGTGAAATTATTGGAAAAGAGCGAATAGTAATATTCAAGTTGCCGTGCGTAATTGTAACGGGTTGAATTTTTACGCTGCTGCCGGAGACAATAGTTCCGGTTCTTTCGTTCAAAACTACTTTTGCTATTTCATCCACTTTAACATCTGCATTTTCAACTTCTGATAAGAAGCCGACAAAATTATTTTGGCGTTCTTGCGGAACTGTAATAATTACTTCTGCAGCATCTGCTGCTTTGGCAATTTCACTTCCAAATTTTTGATTGATCGAGGTTGCCACATTTTGAGCCGTTGTAATATCAGGCGATTTCAAGAAAACTGAAATTTCATCTGTCGGTAATTGTGAAAAAGCGATCGATTCTTTTAGTGCCCCGCCGCGCGGTACTCTGCCGGCAAGCGTATGATTTTTTGATATTCTGCTTCCGCTAAGAGTGTTAACATCGTAACCTCCAACCGAAACAGCGCCTTGAGCAAACCCATATACTCTGCCGTTAATACCAGAAAGAGGCGTTACTAAAAGCGTTCCTCCCTGAAGGCTTGTTGCATCGCCAAGCGAAGAAACATTAACATCAAACTCTGCGCCCGCTTTCAAATTTGAGTTTAATGTTGCAGTTATGATTACGGCGGCAACGTTTTTCGTTTTAAGATCGGTTTGCGGAACAGTAATTCCAAAGCGCTTTAACATGCTTGTTACAGATTGAATTGTAAATGAAGAGCGGTAACTATCGCCTGTTCCTGCCAAACCAACAACCAAACCATATCCTATAATTTGCTCGGAATTTTTTCCGCTTAAATATGCAACATCTTTAATGCGCTGTGCAGAAATTGAACTGCCGGCAATAAAAAATAATACGAGCCACGTAAAAATTTTTGTTTTCATTGTAAATCCTAAAACAACCAATGGAAAATTTTTGTCAGCCAGCCAGGTTTTTGTGCATTATCTATAAGTCCGCTCCCCTCAAAAGAAATTTCTGCGTCTGTAACATTGTATGAGAGAACTGTGTTATCGGGCTGAATATCTACAGGGCGCACAACGCCTTTGATATTAACAATTTGATCTTCGCCGTTGATCGATATTTTTTTGCTTCCGCGTAGAACAAGATTTCCATTTGCAAGAACCGTATCAACAACCGCGCTTATTTTTGTGCGGATCATTCCAGTAGTTTTAGTTGAGCCGCTGCCTCTGAAATCATTAGCAGTACCAATAGAACCTGCCCCGCCCCCTTTAACATCAAAAGTATAAGCGCCGGAATTAGATGCTCCTCTTGAACCATTAGCGCCAGCGTTTAGATCGGCGCCAATATCGCTCTGTCTGCCAGCGGAAGTTTCTGAATTGTTCGAAGCAAGCGTAGATTCGAGAACGATAATTGTAACGGCATCTCCCTGCCTCGCTGCTTTATTATCAGAAAAAAGTGAAAAAGCTGAATTCTGCCGCATGTCCTGCGCTGTAACAATTGAAGCCAAAGAGATAAACACTATCAAAAAATTCTTTTGTTTCATTTTATTCTACCAGCGTTAAATTAAATTTATCAATTATTTTTGCTTTGAAAAATTTTCTGTCCGATTGAACTGAAATGACATCGCCAAGGCATCCGTCTTGACGTGCAATTCCATTTAGCGAAATATCTACGCCGTTTTTTCCAGCATGAATAACAATCTTATCCCCTTTATAGATCAAAGGCACTGGCTCAATCATTTCTTCAAATAAAATAGAACCTTCTTTAACTAAAATTTTTGTTCTGAAATCATTCAACAATTTTTCTTCTGTAACCGGACTTCCGTTTAACATTGTTACATCTGCAAGTTGAGAAGTAAACATTGCGTTGTTAAGATTTGAGTTGCGCTCTATCTTTTGGCAAGCCATTAAAACCTTTTTATAAAGTTTTACACGAACTGTAAGCAAAGATGAACTTGCAAAGTTATTTTCGTCATAAACTTTAACAGGTATGTAAGCAAAATTTTTATTAAGCCGGAAATTTTTATCATCGCTTATTTCTATTTTAGAAAAACCCTTCATCTCATTAACAATTTGGTATTCATACTTCGCGAAAGAAAAAAATTTCTGGTCGAGATAATTTTTTATCTGCTGGTCAAAATATTTTTCTCCGCTAAGTGTAAATACAATCAATATGGAAATAAGCCCGGACATTTTACGTTAACCTCTCTTAAGATTGTTTGCCATAGTCATCATCTCTTCAACGGTTTTAACTGTTTTCGAGTTTATTTCATAAGCGCGCTGAGCGGCAATCATCGAAATCATTTCTTCCACAACATCAACGTTTGAAGATTCGAGATAACCTTGATGTATTTCTCCGAATCCTTCGCTGCCCGGCGTTCCGATCAATGGTTGCCCCGAAGCCGTTGTTTCGGCATAGAGATTATCGCCAAGCGCAATAAGACCGCCGTTATTCATAAAGCGGACAAGTTCTATATTGCCCAAAGCAGCGGTTCCGCCGCTTGTATCCTGCGCCGTTACCGTTCCGTCTCTTCCGATAGAAATGCCGACTGTATCAGAATTCAATATTAAACCCGGTTCTAAAGCGTAACCTCCGGCTGTAACAATTTTGCCTTCGGCATTTATTTTAAATGAACCGTCGCGCGTGTATGCAAACGTTCCGTCACTTCTGCGCACTTGAAAAAATCCTTCCCCCTGAATTGCAAGATCAAATTGATTGTTTGTTGGAACAATATCTCCTTGAACAAAAATTTTCTGAGATGATACCGGTTTAACTCCGTTTCCAATCTGGATTTTTGATGTGGAAGTTTCTTCTAAGCCCGGGGTAGTAGAAGTAAGAGGATTGATGTGAACTTCTTGATACATCAAATCTTGGAATTCGGCTTTGTTCTTTTTAAATCCTGTTGTGTTAATGTTGGCTATGTTGTTCGAAATAACTTCGATGTTAACCTGTTGTGCATACATTCCGGAAGCCGCTGTTCTCAATGCTCTTGTTGCCATTTTATACTCCTAAAAAAATATTTAATTCTTCTGGTCTATTTGCCGCTTGATAATAATATTTACTGTTGCTACAGTGTAGTTGCTGCTACGTACTAAATTTTTGCTATGTCGTTTGCATTATCAAGCGATTGGTCTAAAGCAGCAATAATTTTTTGAGCCGCTTCATATTCTTTGTTCAATTGGATCATCGCTTCCATCTCAACAATCGGGTTTGTATTGGATTCTTCTAAGTACCCTTGAGAAATCGCATAGTTGTCTTCAGTTGCAGGATAATAATCAACGCCCTCGGTTAAAAAATTTGAGCCGCTGGATCTTACCAATTGACCTGCTTCGTCAACATTTAGAACTAACAATGTGTCAACTATCATGTCTCCTATCTTTATTTCGCCCGCCTTAGTTATTAGAATAATAGAATTTTTACTTCGCAAAGTTTCATCCAAAGAAATTTCGCCGTTTTTTCCCACAACTTTTTTCCCGGTTCCATCAACCAGAAAGCCATCTTCAGCAATTCGGAACCTTCCATCGCGTGTAAGTTCTAAACTGCCTTCATCATTTTTAACTGCAAAAAAACCTTTGCCGGAAATTGCAAGGTCTAAAGGATTTGACGTTTGAATTACTTCACCTTGCTGATGACTTGTAATTTTTCTTATTGCAGCATCGCCGTAATTATTTACCAACTCAGAGAAAGGAACTTCCCTCTTATATCCCGTTGTGTTGATGTTGGCAAGGTTGTTCGCAATTATGTCTATGTTTTTTGTTCTGTGGTCTAAACTTCTGCCGGCAGTGTAAATTCCTTTTATCATAATCGCCTCACATTTTTCCTACTTCAAATAGTTTTAACCGCGCAGCAAGAAGAACTTCTCCTTTTGCAATGTTAAGCTCCTTAGCAGCTTTTGATAAATGCTTTTCTGAGCTATTAAAGACCCAGTGTTTGTCTTTTAAATATTTACGGGTTTTTTTAATCTTATAATTTATTCTTGGAACAACTTTTTCTTCTCTTATCATCGCTATCTTCTGTTTGATAGTAAGTTTTCTCTTTTTGTTTAATCTCAAAACGGCTCTTCTTATAAAAACAAAAAGAAGGATAGCTATGGATGTTAATGAAAAAATTTTTAGGTGAAGCGGCGCATTAAAAAAATGATCTGACCACGCTCTTACTTGCGGCGCAGTAATGACGCTCTGAACTTGAATTTCGATCCTCTTTTCAGCAAAGTTCGAAACAGAAGCCGCATTCGTTGTTTGTTTCATTCTTGCCGCTTCTATCTGCTGTTGAACCAATTCCGCAATCTTTATTGTATCTTGAGCGGGCAAAACAGAAGAACTTTTTTGCGCTTCTTGCGCAAACAAGAAAGATGAACAGATTGCCAAAAAGAAAATTATTTTTTTCATAAAACTAATTTCCTTTTCAATGGAAAGACGAGATGAATGATTGTGCCTTTGAGCGGCAGCGAATTAAACTCGGCAAAACCTTCATTTAATTTCATCAACTCATTTATTAGCTTAACTGTAACATTCGATTTGAATTCGTTCGGATTAGCAATACTTTCAAAATGTTCTGTTGTGAAAACAGAAAGAACAATTTTTTCTTTTCGATATTTAGTTTGAATTACAATTGCTCCCCCTTTATTAGAACCTTTCTTCAAAAGAGACAGCACGCTTGTTAAAAGTTGTTTGACGTCTTTCGGATCGACCAAAATTGGCGGAATATTTTCTTCTAAATCCAGCTCGCATTCAAGCCCAAGGTTTTGCAGCGTAGTGTTAATTACGTTTTTAAACTCGCGAATAACCTTATTGAGATGACATGGCGCGGATTTATGATTTTGCGGTTTGTTGAGACCGGAAAATTTTGCTAGACGGTCAGACAGCTCGCTCACTTTAGCAACCTGTTCTTTAATTTTTTCAGTTGTTCTTTTATCCGCTTTCAAATTTTCGTTCTCAATCAAATCAACTAAAGAAAGAATAACTTGAAGCGGCTCTCCAACGTCTTCCAAAATTCCTTCAGCAAGTTCGCCAATAGCATAAAGGTCAAAATCATTCTGAAGTTTAGATTGATAAACCTGCAGCTCTTGATACAATTTGTTGATTGTTTGCTTCTGTTTGAATGATACTATGAACGGAATGATTGTACCGAGCAAAATTTGAATAGAACGATTTTCTATAGAATCTTCCGAAACTTTTGAAACTGTTGTGAGCAGAGACAACAAACCGTAGTTAGCTTTCTGATCATAGACGGGGAAAATAATTTGATTGAGCTTCGAGCCGTTGATAGTAAGAGAATCTAAATCGGGAATAATAGTTGGTTTCTTCGTTTCAAAAATCCAATCGAGAATTCCTTCTCTGTAAGCTCTGTTAACAGAATTAAGGTGAATAGCAGATGCAGATTGATTCACGGGCACAAGATGTCTCTGCGAATCATTAAATAAAAAAATCTCAACTTCCTTTACACGGATTATTCTTTTTACAAATTCTTGAAAGAGAGAGTGAATATCTTCAACATTCAATGCGTTCTGAACCTTGCGGTGAAACGAAAAAAGGTTCTGAACAAAAAAAGAATATTTTTCTAGAAGATTCGAATTTGTTCTCTGCATTTCAAAACTTACTAAACGTAAATCTCCTTTTGCTTCGGAGTTCTTAGTAAAGTATTGAAGCGATTTGTGAAACGATTCGAACTCGCCTGTTTTTTCTTTTATTAGTCTCACGCTAAGTACCTCAAAGATTCTATTTGAGCAAGCAATGGTTCTTTGTAACTATCGATAAACTTTCCAAGTTCTGCAAGGTCTTTTATATTAAGTGCCGAGAAAATATGATCGTTTAATTCAAGTCCGTCATCCCAATTAAACTCTCCCACGCGCAGCTGCTGAGTCATATAATCCGCAAGATGAACAACCGAAGTTAACACAGGCAGCCGCTCTGAAAGTTTCGGATTGTGATGATTGCAAACAATTTCACCAATAAGATCTGGTATATTCCAATATTTTAATAATATCTCTCCAATTTCTCCGTGCGTCATTCCAATCACTTGTAATTCCGCATCGTAATAACTGGCGCCGCTGCTAACCAGATCACAGATGCTCACAAAATCCGTATGCATAAATCTGTGTATAATCGATATTCCGAGATCGTGCAGCAAAGCAGCAATAAAAGCTTCGCCGCTTTTTTCGAGGCCCATATCCAGCGCAAGTTTTTTAGCAATAGTTGCAGTAACATAAGAATGCATCCAAAAATTCTTCTGATCCATGTATTGATCGCTCTTGTTTTTCAGCGATTCCATAAGCGAGAGAGCCGAAACAACATTTCTGATCTCATCATATCCAAGTATCATTATTGCAAACTCAATTGATGAAACCTTTTTTGTCAATCCGTAGAAAGGCGAGTTTGCGATCGTTAATATTTTCAACACAACGCTCTGATCTTTAGAAATTGCCTTTGAAAGAAGATGCGGGCTTGTGTTAATATTATTGAGCAGTTGAAGAACTTCCTGTAGAATTTTTGGTATTGGTGCAAGCGTGTTTATTCTTTTCAGAATCAGTTCGGTTCTTTCACGCTTTTGATTATAATCGATAATAACAGTTGACATAATTTCTCACGTATTTGTTAATTCATAGTTATTGATTCAAGATGGCTTTTAAACAACGGTTCATAACTTGCAATGAATTCGTCAAGGTATTCTAGACTTCCTAAACCAAGAGTTTTTATAACGCTCTCGTCAAAAACGAAATCATTGTCCCACTCAAACGCGCCGATATTCAACTTCTGCGTCATATAATCGGCAAGATGAATAAGCGCCGCAAGCACTTTTCCGTTTTCTGCAAGCGATGGTGTGTGATGATACAATACCGCTTCACTGATGTATGGCGGAAAATTCCATTTATCAAGCAAGAACTCGGCAATATCTTGATGAGTAAACCCGAGAACTTCTTCTTCGGCATTTAAGTAACTCATCTGCTGTTCTTCAACGATCTTAACTATTTTCTTAAAATCGGAATTCATATATCGCTGAAGAACAACCAATCCAAGATCATGCAAAAGTCCAGCAGTAAATACCTCGCCAGATTTCGGATAGTGAAGATCATCGGCAATTCTTTTTGCAGCAGTAGCAATTAGAAGCGAATGAATCCAGTATGCATTATGATCCCAATTCGGCGTTATTCTATTTTTGAATGCTTCAACAAGTGAAAGAGCAATTAAGATATTTCTTATATGCTCGAAACCGATAATCACAACGGCAAACTCTATTGTAGACACCCTGCGCGGCAAGCCATAAAGAGGAGAATTAGCAACTGCTAAAATTTTTGCTACTATTCCTTGATCTTGCGATATAACTCTGCACAGATCCGATGCGCTCGTTTTATCGCTATCGAGCAGCGAAGAAACTTCCGTAATAATTTGAGGAACAGAAGGAAGCGTTCCAATATTGGCAATGCGCTTTCTTATCTGCTCTTTTAATTCAGCGTTTCTTACTTCAGGCATGATATTCCGCCAACCGTTGTTTAAGTGAGTTCAGTATTCTTGAATGGACCTGCGATATTCTAGAGACTGTAATATTGAGCACCTTTGCTATCTCGCTGTAATTCAATTCTTCGTAGTAATACAAACTAAGTATTGTTCTTTCCCGTTCGTTTAATTCTTTTATGATCTTTAACAATTTTTCTTTCAAATCTTTCTTTTCGAGAATAATATCGGGCTTCTCGTTATTGTTCGGAAGCATTTCATAAAGCTGCATTCCATCATCGTCGTTTACAGGTTGATTTATTGAAAGAGTAGGAAGTGAATAACTTGATGAAGTTTCAGTTTCCAATACATGCTCATATCGAACATTATATTTTCTTAATTCATCATAGATCTTGCCCCGTATCCTTTGAATAGCATAAGTTTCAAATTTAGTGCCGTAATCCGGATCGAACCGGTCGATCGCTTCGCTTAATCCTTCTATTCCAAATTGAAAGAAATCTCTGCGGTCTAACAACCCGTTTTGATTTAAATTGGTTTTGTGAATTACGTAATGAACAAGATTTACATAAGTCAGCACAATTTGCTTCTTCAATTCTGCTGTAGGATTTTGCTTATAAGACAACCATAGAGAGGCGTTACTCATTTTTCTTGTTCCCTGATATTTGTTCAGCATAATCTTCTAATTTGTTAAGCGAGTTTCTGTTTATAGCTTTGATTAACCCGATTACAATTATGCTTAGCATTATTGTTAAGAGGATGAAGATTGATAGTGAATTCAGAAAAACAGTTTCTAAAGCGTGCCCCCGTTGTATGAAATAGATTATTGCAAAAAAGAAAACAAGCAGTCCAAATTGAAGTATTATTTTATTCATCCTTATTACACTGTCTTTTTTGATCTATAAATGCAAAGACTATACCACTAAAGTCTTTTGGGGCGTGTTCGATAATTCTTGTAAAACGGAAGTTTTGAAAGGCGCTATTAAAGCCGGCTAAATTTAGGTTGGTTATTATTAGCCACCTGTTCGATTTTAATGAACCGCTCTGCGAGCTGTAAAAAATCTAGAGCAGATTTGGCTTGAGGCGTATATTTAATAAGTAATTCTTGGTCCATTATAGACCTATGCGCGGGAAAATCGAAACTGACCGAGCCGAGAAAACGGAGCGATTCTTCTCCGAGAAAATGTTTTGCCGCAACAGATAAATTTCCGAAGGCGCTATCGGCTTCCTCTTCATTTGTGCACTTATTTATTACTACTATCTTTTCGGAAGAAGAACTGTGTTCTTTCAACAATTTTACTATTACATAAGCGTCCATAACTGCAGTCGGCTCCGTCGATGCAACAATTATGTTATAATCTGATCTTAAAAGTTGATGAATTAAAATCTCATCTGCTCCAGCCGAAGAATCGATCATTATAAAATCATATCTGCTTGATATTTTTGAAAGCGCAGAAAAAAAATAATCGATTATCTCTTTACTTACACGCGGATAATCTTCTCTGCCGGAATCGCCCGAAATTATATCTAAGTTTTGCGAATGAGAGTAAACTAATTCGTCAAGCTGTTTCTTTTGCTCAAAAAATTTTGAAATTGTATTTTCAGTCGTCCGGTTAAGAAGAATATTTATATTGGAAAAATTAAGGTCAAGATCGATCAGAAGAATTTTTTTTTTCATCTGCGAAAGTTGATATGCAAAGTTGGCGGCAAAAAAAGTTTTCCCTGTTCCCCCTTTGCCGGAACAGACGGAAATTATTTTTGAGTGCGAAGTGATTTTTTCTCCGTCTTCCAGCCGCTTAAGCTCTATTAGCCGCTCTGCCTGCCTATTCATTTATATAATTTACCCGTAAATATCAAGTTTGCTAAAAAAGATGGATTAACAGAAACAATATCATCGGGAATGACCTGCCCGTTAGTTAAAAACATTACCGGCACATTATAAGTTGCTGCAAGATTCATAACGTTTCCAAAAGCAACGGCTTCATCAACTTTGGAAAAAATAACGGAATTGTATTTAAGCGGTTTGAATTTTTCTGCTACATCATTAAGCGTGCGCCATGAACTTGTTGCGCCAACTACAAGAATTGTTTCATCTACATTCGCAGCATCCAAATATTTTTTGATCGATTCCAAATTTTCTTTTGCTCTCTGGCTTCGCCCAACTGTATCAATAAATATCAAGTCTTTGTCTTTGAACTTTTTCATAATTTTCTGCATTTCTTCCGGCTCGTAAGCAACAGCCATTTCGATATCGCTTATCTCCGAAAAAATTCTCAATTGATCAATTGCGCCAAGACGGTATGTGTCTATAGAAATCAACCCAACTTTCAACTTGTGAATTATTTTTGATATGACGGCAAGTTTCGCAATACAAGTTGTTTTGCCAACTCCAGTTGGGCCAATAAGCGCAATTTTTTTTGTTCGGCTTTTGCTTACCCTAAAATCTTTTGTGGGTATTATTGATGCCATGCTTGAAAGAAGATAGTTCTGAAGATTTGCTTCATCAATAAAGCTGGCAGAATTAGAAAGATGTGCAGTTATTTTTTTAATTAAGTTCTTCTGAACTTCTCGCGTTTCAAGAATTTCCGCAATTTCGTTTATCTCCTTTTCAAAAGTTTTTGAAACTAACTCCACTTTTGGATCTTTTTCTTTGGGAAAAGGAATTTCTTCTTTACCATAAATTTTTTTAGAAAGCTCTTCTAATTCCGATATATACTTTTTCTTTTCCGAAGAATAGCGCTCTGCTGTTTTTTCTCCTTCAGTTTTTAGCGGTTCATCAATTCCCGCCGTAATCTCATACATTTTTTTCATATCAAAGCGTTTGTCGCTTTCAATAACACGCGTGCCCAAAATTATTGCTTCGAGCCCAAGCTCGTCTTTCATTTGTTGTGTTGCTTCTTTTAAAGATTGTGCCACAAATTTTTTAATTTGCATTTGATACCTCTATCTTGCCCAGAAATTCAATTTCAACATTTGCCGGAAGCTCTGTAAAAGAAAGAACGGTAAGCGTCGGGAAACTGCTGTTAACTAGTCGGTAAAAATAAGGACGAATTGTAGCCGAAGTAATGAGTATAGGCGGATAGCCAAGCTTTCCAAATTTTTCCATCATGTTCAGTAATTCACTATTTAGTTCGCGCAATACAGCTGGATGAAGCCCAAGCGTTACCACGCTGTCTTTTTGCGCCTGTAACGATTTTGTAATTGCCGCTTCCAACGCTTCGCTTAAAGCAGCGGCATGAATTATCCCGTTCGAATCGCGGTAAAGATTTGCAATTGTTTCTCCGATTGTGTGGCGGACATATTCAGTAAGAACATCGACATTTTTTGTCGTCTTGGAATAATCGATGAGCGATTCTAGAATCTGAACAAAATCTTTTATCGGAATATTTTCTTTAAGAAGATTCTGCAAAACCTTTTGAATAGTTCCGAGATTAAGAATATCCGGATTTATCTCTTCAACTACTGCAGGATATTCTTTCTTAATATTTTCCAAAAGCTGTTTAACATCCTGTCTGGTTAATATTTTATCAAAGTTTTTTTTAAGAACCTCCTGCAAGTGAGTAGTAAGAACTGAAATGCAGTCAACAACAGTATATCCCAGCATTTCAGCTTTTTCTTTTTCATCGTTGGTAATCCAATAACTCTGCAAACCGAATGCAGGGTCTGTAGAGGGAAGTCCGCTCAATGTTTCTGTAATGGAACCGGGGTTCATCGCAAGCATTCTATCGGGATAAATTTCATAATTAGAAATGACATTGCCTTTTATTTTAATAATGTATTCATTTGGAGAAAGCTGTAGGTTATCGCGAACTCGAACAGGAGGAATTAGAACTCCGAACTCGAGCGCTATCAATTTTCTTGTAGAAGAAATTTTTTGAAAAAGATTTCCTCCATGCTTTTCATCTACCAAACTTATTAACCCGTAACCAATCTCAATTTCTATCGGATCAATTTGCAAATACTGTTCAACCTTTTCTTCTATAAGTTCAGAAGTCGATATTTCTTCTTCAATTTTACTGGTTTGAATGCTTTTCTGATTTTTGTTAGTAAAATAAGAAGTGGTCCCAAGCAAAACACTTAAGATTACGAAAGGAATAGAGGGCATGCCGGGTATCAATGCAAAAAGAAAAGCAGTGCCGGAAACCGTTGCAAGAACACGCGGATTGGAAAACAGCTGTGTGCGCATCTGAAAATCTAAAGCCGTACCAGCAGCGCTGCGCGTTACTACCAAACCAGCAGCCGTTGCAATAATCAATGCCGGAATTTGCGAAACCAGCCCATCGCCAATGGTAAGAATTGTGTATGTGTGAAGTGCATCTTCGAAGGACAATCCCTTTTGTGCTACTCCAATTATGAATCCTCCCATTATGTTTATTCCGTTAATAACTAACCCGGCAATTGCATCTCCTTTAACAAATTTGCTGGCTCCGTCCATTGCGCCGTAAAATTCTGCTTCACGAGATATATGCTCTCTCCTTTTCCGCGCTTCGTTCTCATTTATCAAGCCTGTATTCAGATCGGCATCGATAGCCATCTGTTTTCCCGGCATTGCATCTAAAGTAAACCGAGCCGCGACTTCAGAAATTCTTCCCGACCCTTTTACGATAACAATAAATTGAATTACAACTAGTATGATAAACACAATAAACCCGACCACATAATTTCCTCCCACCACAAAAGAACCGAACGACTCGATTACCTTGCCGGCATATCCTTCTATCAAAATCAATCTTGTTGAACTTATGTTTAGCCCAAGCCGGAAAAGCGTTGTTATCAAAAGCAGCCCCGGGAATACAGAAATATCAAGCGGAGATTGAATATATAATGAAACGATCAATACCAAAACTGAAAGCATAATATTAAGGGCAAGCAAAAAATCTAATGCAACTGCCGGCAGCGGTATCAACAGCAAACCCAGCATCATTATTAGACCAAATGCAAGAAATATATCCGAATTTTTACCAAAGTTTTTCAACTTATACTATACTCCTTTTCTTTTTCAGCTTTTTCATCTGGTAGATATATGCAAGTATCTGAGCAACCGCTTTGAAAAGCTTAGTTGGTATATGATCACCAACATCGCAAGTTTTATAGAGCGCACGGGCTAATTCTTTGTCTTCATATAGCGGAACATTATTTTCTAGCGCAATCTTTTTTATCCTTTGGGCAAGCTCATCCATTCCCTTAGCAACAACTTTTGGAGCGGAATCTTTATTCATCTCATATTTTAAAGCAATAGCAAAGTGAGATGGGTTTGTAACAACAACATCGGCGGTCGGAATATCTTGCATCATTCTTTTGCGCGCCGCTTGAACCATTCGTTTTCTTATCTGCGATTTAACAAGAGGGTCACCTTCGCTCTGCTTTAACTCCTCTTTAACTTCAACTTTAGTCATCATCATTTCTTTTTTAAATTTGAACCGCTGAAAAAAGAAATCGACTGAAGCTATGAGAGCGAAAAAGAGCGCTATCTGCCATATCATTGAGAACGCTGCATCCAGCATGAAAGCCGCCGTTTCTTCGATAGTCAATTCAACAAGCTGGAAGGTATCGGAAATCAACTGCGAAATAACAAAATATGCGAATGAAGCAATTATAATAAGTTTAAGAAAAGATTTAGCAACTTCCACAAAAGAATGGGATGAAAAAAACATCCTTTTAATATTTTTGATCGGATCAAACTTCCCTAAATTCGGCTTAAATACTTTTGTCTTAAATCCGAAACCAAACTGCGCAATGTTGCTTGCTAATGAGACAACAAGAACGCCAAGAAGAAGCGGTGCAGAAATTGTGAAGAAAAAAAGAGCCCACTTAAAAAAGTATGTTTGTAAAATCGTTTTATTAAGATCAAGCAGGTCCAGAGAGCCGAGCAGTTCTGTAGTAAACCCGAATAGTTTTTCGCCAAAATAGTTTTTTGTCAAATAGATCAGAATAAGCCCGCTTCCAAAGACTGCAAGCGAGTTTATCTCTGTGCTTTTTACAACCTGCCCTTTATCGCGCGCATCAGAAAGTTTTTTATGAGTAGGTTGTTCGGTTTTTTCTTGTCCTTCAAACTCCGCCATATCAAACGCTCATAGCTTTAATAATCTGTGTCAGTTGGTCTTCATAACGCTGCAAGAAATTTTTTATTGCGAAGATGTAAATTGGAACAAGCAACGAAAGAAGCAAAAAGCCCAATCCTATTTTAACCGGCTGTGCCACAAAAAATACTTGTATGTTAGGAATAACACGAGCAATAATACCTTCGGCAATATGCACTAGAAAAAAAGAAACAAGTATTGGAGAAGCAATTTTTAACGCTATGGTAAAAACTGCGAACGAATATTTGATGACCAATTGTAAGAGGGGCTCGTTAACCGTCCACTTTGCAACAGGCACAACATTGAAAGAAGCAACAACTGCCGTTATAAAATGATGATGCCCGTTGATCAAAAAAAACACCATTATTGCTGCGTAAAAAATAACTTCTCCCACTACATTGTTTTGTGTTTCCTGCATTGGATTCAAAACTTCTGCAAACATTAGCCCCATGTCGTAGCCAATTAAACTTCCAGCATAAGCAATTCCATAAAAGACAAAGTTGAGTGTATAGCCCATAACTAATCCGGTAACAATTTCTTTAGCTGCATTCACAAAAATCGAAATAAGATTAAGATTGATAAGAACGTTGGCTTTATCGATTGTTAGAAATGTCATGTATGCAATAACAAAGCAAAGAAAAATTTTAGCAATTGGGGGAAATGCTCCGTGTCCTAATACTGGCGCAGCAACCATCATAGAAAAAATTCTTAAAAAAATTAGAAGCGCCAAAACGAAATCCCCAATTAAAATTTCTGTCATCGCAATACATTTTGAAACATAGTAAACATTTTTGTGGTGATTGCAACCATCTTGTCAATTATCCACGGAAGAAGAAAAATAATTGCTATCACCGTGGCGGCCAATTTGGGAACAAATGTCAAAGTCATTTCTTGAATAGAGGTTGCTGCTTGAAAAATTGAGACAAAAATACCTACAATAAGCGCAACTCCAAGAATCGGCAAAAGAATCAGAAATGTTGTAAAGAAAACATCTTTCAAAACTTCTATGACAAGTTCTTCTGTCATTACGAAAAGCTCCTTACTAAAGAACCAACAATCAAATTCCAGCCATCGACAAGAACAAAGAGGAGAATTTTGAAAGGGAGCGAAATCATCATCGGCGGCATCATCATCATTCCCATCGACATTAAAATGCTAGACACGATCATATCTACCATAATGAAGGGGATAAATAGAAAGAAGCCTATAATAAAACCCGCCCTCAATTCGCTAAGAGCAAAAGCAGGAACTAAAATGTAAGTAGAGATATCGTTGCGTGTATTTGGCCGCGGTTGGTTTGATAAACCAATAAATAATTCTAAATCTTCCTCGCGCGTTTGCTTAAACATAAATTGGCGGATCGGTTCGATTCCTTTATTGTATGCGTCTTCTACGCTCAGCTTATTGTCCATAAGCGGCTTTAGAGCCGCGTCGTTTACTTTTGTCCAAGTAGGAGCCATAATAAAAAAAGTTATAAACAAAGCTACGCCGGCTAAAAGTTGAGAGGGCGGCATTTGCTGCGTTCCTAATGCGCTTTTCAAAAAATGAAATACGATTATTATCCGTAAGTAAGAGGTGGTCATTATAACTATTGATGGCGCCAAAGAAAGAACAGTCATAAGTAAAAGTAACTGAAGCGTTACAGAAACATCACTGCCGCTCTGTGCGGCTCCAACATCAAGATTTATTTTAGGAAATGGAATTGTGGTTGGCGCTTTTTGTTGAGCGAAAACGTCTGCCGTATTTATTAGAAAAAAAATAGTGATAAAAAAAAGAAAGACCTTCTTCTTCATCGCATTCCTAAATTCTGCTTTAAGATATCAATAAAGTTTTGTTTCGTATCTTGTTGGTTTAATTCATCATCTTCAATTTGAGCGTAATCGATCTCTTTAAGAAGCGTTATACTGTTTTCGCTAACGCCAAGCACAAGAATTTTATCTTGAATACGAACAAGCGATAAATACTTTTTTGGAAGAATCAATTGATTATGAAGCACATGCACATTCAGCATGCGAATTTTTTTGCTGTTCATCGAAAAAGAATACTTTCTAATAAGAATAAGAATACCGAAGAGAAATAATAGTATTAGTACAAGCGGCAAAATAGTTTTTACTATATCAAAAAATGACATTAGGAAACTTCCTTTAATCTGCTGGCGGGGTCAACAAGATTTGTAATACGAATGCCAAAGTGTTTATCGATTACTACCACTTCCCCTTCAGCAATTTTTTTGTTGTTCACGTAAACATCCACAGGTTCGCTGGCAAGTTTATCGAGTTCGATCACATAACCTTTTTCTAACTCGAGTATATCTTTGATCTGCATCTGCGTTCTTCCTAGTTCAATGTAAATATTCATCGGCAGATCTTTTAGAAAATGTAATTTGTCGTCGTAACCGCTACTTACTCTATTCGAATCGTCAAATTCTTCGAACTGAGCCGCTGAGCCAACTAATTTTTGTTCCAACGGGTCATTTTCGCTTGCGGGCAATGTGATATCATTGATGTCGTTATCCATAAATCCTCAAAGAGATTTTTGTTGTTCTATAATTTTTTTAGTTACCTTAATTGCTTTATGGTTATTTACCACTCCCATCCTTCCAAGAAATAGAATTCTTTCCTTAGTTCTAATTTTTTGGTCGTCGCTTATTTTTGTTTCGAGGCGGATAATATCTCCTTTCTGCATTTCAAGAAGTTCTTTAATAGAAAGCTTCGTTGTGCCAAGTTCAACTTGAACAGGTAAAGCAGTGTACGAAATGTGTGTTTGCAAAACTTCTCGCGCAGTTACGCCATAGTGTTTAACAGCACGTGGCGAAGCAAGCTTCTGATTAGATAACCGAGCAAGTATATTATCGAAAGCGAAAGTAGCAAAGCAGATGTTCATCCAGTACGACTGTTCTCCAATCAAAATTTCAAATGAAATCAGCAGAACAGATTCGCTTTGTGATGTAATTTGAGCAAAATCGATATCCGGTTCAAAGTGTTCCACCACAAAATCCATGTTATCTACTGTTTGCCATGCTTTCTTCAGGTCCTGCATAACTCTTTCTACAACCACTCTAAGAACTCGCTGTTCAATAGGAGTAATAACCTTTGTCTGTTTAGAGCCGAGCCCGTTGCCCCCAAGAAGTTTATCGACAAAGGAAAAAGCCAAATCGTTATTCAGCTCAAGTATCCCTTTTACATCAGTGTTATTTATTTCAAATGTATACAAGCACGCAGGGTTTGATACCGAAAGAACGTATTCCGAATAGTAAATTTGATCGACCGAATTAACATTGATATTAACAACGGTTTGCAGTTTGGAAACAAGAAACGAGCTGAAGCTTTCTGCAAAATTTTCGAAAATGCTTCTTAGAATACGCAGTTGGTTTTTCGAGATCCGGTTTGGAAGCCGGAAATCGAAAAGTATTGCTTCTTTCTCCTGCTCGTGATCTACCTTCTGCTCTGAGCCGCTCTTTATATTATTAAGCAGCGCATCAATTTCTTGTTGTGATAATATCTCTGCCATTTCTATTGTAAAATGTATTTACTGAAATAAATTGTGTTGATCTTTACATCAGGCATTACATAAGAAAGCCGTTTTGTGATTTCAATACGAAGCGTATCGCGGTAAGCAGTGTTGCCCAATTGAGCTAATTCTTTGCTTCCCATTACTGAAATAATCGCATCTTTCAAGAGCACGTCCTTGGCTTTTAACGCCTTATGTTCTTTCTCTGTAGAAACATCAAACCCGAGCGATGATAAAAGCAGTCTTTTCCCATCAGTATTTGCCGGGTTAATAATGAGGTCCTCGACCATATAAACAAACTTTCCACGCTCTGCCTCAGGTTCAGGTTCTACTTTCGCAGTATCTACGTTTTCTACCGCCGGTTCCTGTTCAGCAGAATGGTTTGCTTCAAGTTTGCTCAACAAAATATTTGCGGTAATAAAATAAACGGCGACCAATTGAACGAGAAAAAGGGGGATCCCGATGATTAGTATTTTCATATTGAACCCTTTCTTTTCGACGCCAAGCGGTTCTTCTTCTTTAACTATTGTTTTTTCTTCTTTTGTTTGTTCCATAGCGTCAATAGATTTTCAATTGCTATGCCACTAAAAAATTACGAAAGGATTTGATTTGTCCTGTTAATTAAACAATGAACTGGCTAATATTCATCAGTTGGATTTATCCCGCCAACGGTGAGGTTATTTGTTGGTTTCAGGATTGGGCTGTGGTTAGAAAGTTATTCAATAATTTATTCGTTCCTATCCAACCACAGCCAACTAAGAAGGCGCTAAAGTGGGGCAAAAATTATCTTATCAAGTTTGTAATTTCTTGAAGCAGGGCATCTGCCGTAGTAATTACGCGCGCATTGGCTTGAAATCCTCGTTGAGAAACTATCATTTTAGTGAATTCTTCAGATAAGTCAACGTTCGATTGTTCGAGCGCTCCGGATTGAACTGTAGTTCCAGTCTCTTCGCCAAGACTGCCGATTCTGGGCACGCCGCTGTTTGCATAAGCAGAATACAAATTATCGCCAACGCTTATTAAGCCATTCAAGTTGTTGAATGTGGCAACCATAATTTGCGCAAGACTACGAGAAGAACCGTTCGAGAAAATTCCTACTATGTTTCCGTATTGATCGATATTAAGATTAGAAAGCGAAGCAGATGGAGAGCCGTCTTGAGACAAAGCGCTGATAACAGAGCTTGCGGATGTTTGTGTTATTCCGCCAAAACCGGTACCAAAATCAAGATCAATAATTAAGGTAGCTGAGCCGCCGCTTGGAACAAATGAGAATTGCGGGTTATTGGGTGAAATTTTAGCGGGGTCCAAAGTTCCATCGGGGTTAAATTCAACTGTTCCTACTGCGTTAACAGCTTTACCGTCAACTGTTGACGTGCCGGGCACCGATGCTGTCCAGGTCCATATATTATCGGCTATCTTTGTATATTTCATCGTAACTTGATGTGCCGTGCCGAGTGAATCGTAAACGGTTACAGAACCGCTTACAATGTTAGGAAGCTTATTGTTATCTGCAGAAATACTAAGTGTGTATGTTGAAGAGTTTTGAGTAACTACTGTTCCATCATAAATAAAATCTATATTGGAAAGAGGAACATTTATTCTATTTGCTGTTCCGTCAAATTTGGCTTTAGAAGCTGCATTAAGAACCCAATTTCCTGTTCCGTCGTCTTCAAATACTAAACCTGTAATGCTTCCTGTTGTTATTTCTGTGCCGTCAATATCTAACAGTTTGTAGCTAAGATCGTAAGTGTTAGCTGCTGTTTTAGTAAAAGTAGTTTGGTAAGTGAATTCTTTTCCATATTCGTTATATATGGTTACTTTGCTCGGGGCTGTGCTCTCGCCTACTGCTAAAGCCGAAGCGTTAATGTTGCCTCGTTGAGTAACTTGTAAAGTTCTTGTTAATTGCGAATTACTTTTTAAGTTGCCGCCCCATTTGATTTCTGTCGTTGCAACAGCGGGCAGTTTAAGATTTGTATCGATCACTATATCCTCCAAATTATTTCCGGGAGGAATTACCCCTTCGGCGCTTGCAACTTTACCCTGCACTATTGCGCCGTTTTGCGGGCTTACTAATTTTCCGTCTGCATCAAAAACAAAAGCCCCGGCACGAGAGAAGAATGCCTGTCCATCGCTTTTCAATACAAACATTCCTGGTCCCTGCAGCGCAATATCTGTTACAATGCCTGTTCTTTCGAATGTGCCTTGGTTCCAGTTGCGATCAATAGAATTAACTTTCATACCAAGACCAATTTGAAATGAATTAGTGCCGCCGGTGCTTTCTGTTGGGTTAGTGCCGGCTTTTACGAATTGATTAAAAGTATCGCTGAATGTAACACGAGAACCTTTGAATCCGATCGTGTTAACGTTAGAAATGTTATTTCCGATAACGTCCATCATTGATTGATGATTACGTAACCCGGAAACACCTGCAAATAGAGATGTTAAGAGTGCCATGTTTAACCTCCTGAGTTTGATTCGGCTTCAGTCATTCAGCCAAACCGAAGAGCGTCCTTGGGGGGAAGGTCCCGCTCTGTTTTATTGATTTAGTTATTTATGTTGCAAACACTACGCTATCTATATTTGTAAAAACATTTTCTGTTGAATCTGCTACTTCAATTGCCGTAACAACTGTTTTGTTTGGAATATTTATGATGAACGCCGTTTTATCCATCATAACTAATGAATCTTTTGCCCCTTTAGCTTCGGCTTTTTCAACTGCATTTTGAATCTTTATCAAATCATCATCACTTAGCTGAATGTTGCGGGATTCAAGGCGCTTCAAAGCATGGCTGGAAAATTTTACTTTCTCAAGCTCCTCTTTGAAGATAGCATCGAAAGTTGAAATTGATCTGTTGTCTACGCGGTGGTTTTGTACCGATTCATTTCCTACAATTGGAATAAAAGGAACTTTAACGCCGTTAATTTCTGCCATTAGTTTTTTCCTTAGTTCTTTGGATTCAATATTTCTACAATATCAGAAATTGGATATTCAGCGCCGCCAATTATCAGTAAAGCGCCTTTTTCTCCAAAGCGAACTCCGTCAATCAATCCTATCTTGAAAATATTTACTGTCATTTTTTCGCCATTCATATTTATTGCTTCAACTTCGAATTTATAATTACCATTTGGCAATTTGCTACCCGTATTATCGGAAAGATCCCAAGAAAGTTTATTGCTTCCAAATTTTGTCGGTGCATTTTCAATTACCTTTACTAGCGCGCCTTTATCATTATACACTTTTATAGTAGCTGCTTTCGCTTCTAAGGGCAGGTTGTATCCAAGCGTTAAATTCTCTTGTCCGTTAAGTTTCAATTCTCCGCCGCTGATCTTAACTTCTTTCCCTATCAATGTTGCTACTAAAGTATTATTGATAGACTGGGTGAGAAGATAGTTAGAGTCGATGCTCTGTTTAATTGATGAATTCAAATTTGTCAATTGTTCAAGCGAACTAAATTGTGCGAGTTGTGCAGCGTATTCTGATCCATCCATCGGATTTAGCGGGTCCTGGTTTTTAAGCTGCTGAATCATCAATTTCAAAAAATCATCTTTACCAAGCGTGCTTTTGTGCGCTGCCGGTTGTAATGTGTTTGTTGTTTTTGTTGGTATCGATCCGATCATTTTATTTATTCCTTATGCTAAAAATTCGTATGTATTATATCCCATCAGCTTTTGTTTTTTATGTGGCTGCTCTTCTTCGAATTTTATTTTTTCACTTTTCTCTGATGATTTTTTCTTAGAAGCAAATTCTTTATTAAATTTTTGTTCATTGCCGGCAAGGCTAACAGTAACATTGCTTAAATTTATACCGGATGAATGCAATGCCTGTTTTAGTTGTTCTATGTTCGATTGGATAAATTGTTTTATCTGTTCGTTCTCAACTTCAATGCGGGTGTTGAGCCGGTTTTCTATTAAATCTACAATCAACTTTACTTTACCAAGATTTTCCGGCGTTAATTGAAAAGTAATGCTCTGCTTTTCTCCTTGTTGTATAAACTTTGCAGCTTCAGGAATTATTTCCGCGCTTTTGATCGTCTTAACTGTTTCGTGCAAAATTTTTACATCAGAGAACGACTTAATTTTTTCTATTTCAACTTCATTGGAGACATTAATGCTCTGTCCAAAACTATTCTTAATATTTTCGGGGGTTTTATACTTCGCAAATTCTTTTTCCCCTTGATTTTTGTTTTGTGTTTCATTCGCGGCTGCTTTAGTTATATTTGGCGCTTCTTCAAATATTTTTGCATCGCTAACCGGCTTAACATTTTTAACTTTTTCATCTTTCATGATATTATACTGAACTTCGCGTAGGAAAGGTTCTTGATTGCTTGCTTGTTTTTGTGCCGATGCTGCACCGCTTAATTGTTCTTTCCCAAGGATTGAAGTTTTGTCAAATGTTTCATTTAACGGCTGCATTTTAATTTCTTTCTCTGCAGCGGGATGGTTAATGGTTGATCGAAAATCTGTTTTAAGTTCTCCGCTTATCTTTTCGTAATCTACATTTTCAGTTTCTGAAGCCGATTGTGGCTGCAACTTAAGTTGTTGAAGTACTTCTTTTTCTGCCGGTGTTATTTTAATTGATTTTTCTGTAAAGGGCTTCCCGACTTTTATAAATGTAAAATCATTTTCTTTCGGTTGAAATTGAATGTCGCTCTTTTCTTTCTCTGCTGATTTTTGAGAAAGCTCTGTTTCATTCTCTGCTTTTTGAACCGGTTCTTTTATCGGTGCAAATTTTATAAATTCAAGAGTAGATTTATTTTGCTGGCTATTTATTTCTTGCGAAATACTTTTTGTTTCAGAAACATTAGCGGCTGGCTCGGCTTTATCTTGTGGGGCTATGTTTTTTTCAACTTTATTCTCTTGCGTTTTTGATGATTCTACATTTTCTTTATAATTAACATCAGTCGCAAAAAATTTCAACCCGGTTAGAGTTTCTTTTATTACCGGTTCTAAAACTTGTGGAAAATCATCGCTCTCATTTATCTGCTGAACTTTATAATCAAGATCAGAATTTTGTTCCTCTATTTCAAAACTTGTAATTGAGGGGGGAATAAAATCATAATTATCTTGTTCTTGTTTAAGAATTTGTAAAGTTATTTCAGTTACTTCGGTTTTGTATTTACTGTTCTCTTTTTCTTCGGAATTATTGGCATACGCGCTTTTATTTGCTGCAGCAATTTCTTCTGTTGATGAAAAATCAACATTCAATTTTACAACAATTTCATCTTGCCCATTATCAGACTTAGCCAAAACATTTTCTTTGTTTTGTATTTTTTTCAGGAGTTGATGAGGCGTAAATTCATTGTTAACGCCTGCAGCTTGCTTTTCATCCTTTTCTGAAATGAGAGATATATTCAAATTGAGTCTATCGGGGGTTGCGCTTACAGTAAGATTGAGAGAATTATTTTGTTTGAGATGATCGACAATAGAAGCGACAACATTTTCTTTTAGATCAACAGCGCCGTTAGTCAATCCTCCAAATAACTTTTGAGATCCATTAATAAAAAATAGTTCCTTATTTACTTCTATTTGTTCAACAAACCCGCCCAAAAAATTTTGCAGCCTTTCTTGAGACAAAACAAATTGCTTTTTGTTTATCAACGCAGGAGTATACTTGAGCGTTGATTCGGTTAAATTTATCTGATGTATAGTGTCTTGGACAAAATCCAAAATGAATTTAGAGAGAGCGTTAAACTCTTGCGGTGTAACTTGAACAACATTCCCCAATGCAGGAAACGCTTCATCTGATAATAGTTCTGAATCGCTATGTATTCCCGCTGAACTTATTGCGCTCTCTTCTTCGCAGATTTTGATAATATCCGAAAACATATAAGAAGCATGGGTATTCTTCTTAGAGCCTGCAGAAGAAGATCGATCTGTTTGGCTCAACTTATCTATGAAAAATGCGCTAAAGTTCATCAGTTCACACTTATTATTCTTATTGCCTCTTCAGGCTTGAATTCGGCTAAAATACTTGCTGCTTTTTTCTTCTTCATCGAAAGAAGAATGTCTCTTGCAATATTATCGGAATAACCTCTGATTATTTTAGCAGCGCGCTGCGTATCCATAGATTCGTATAGTTTTACTGTCTGTTTCAACCAAGCTTTATAAGCGCTGTCTTTCCTTGCGCTTTCTTTTTCTAAAATAGATGGTTTAATAACTTCCGTTTGCTGTACAAGCTTTTCTTTCTCGGCTTTATTTTGTTCGGCTATAGGCATAGTTAACTTTGGAGCTTGAACAATGTCTTTCTTCGCAGTAACCGCATCGTTGGGTTTTATATCGGGAATATTTTTTGGGGGTGAGTCAATTTTTATTGGTTCTTCATTTTTCGAAGGGAAAGTCTTTTTCTCCGCTTTCTGTTCAATTTTATTCGCTTGAGGGTTTTGAACCTGAGTTACCGGTGTAAAATCAAAAACGAATATGTTTTTGTAGATCGAATTCAGATAAATAAAAACTCCGCTAACTAACGCAAAAGTTAGCATAAACGATACGATATAAATTACTTTCTCCTTCACGACTGTTTCTCGCGGTAATTTCGAATAGCTATTTCATTTAATCCTTTTAATTCCTTGTGTCCATCTTCAATCATAAAATTCTCGCGGTCATTTTCTTTTATAATTTCGAACGCCTTCTTTTCTTTTTTTCTTTCTACTAATTCTTTCAATTTTTGTTGTTTTCTTTTTTCACAATTCTCTATCTTCTTTTCGATCGACAGCATTTCCTTTTCTAAATGCGAATCATACATTTTTACACTCTGATATTCAGAAGCTTTCATTGTATGTCCGGTTATTTTCTGCAGAACCTTTTTCCTTTCTTCTAAGAGAAGAGCAAGCTGATGCCGCAAATCCTTTTTTTCTTTTGCTATCAAAGAAATTTCTTCTTCAATTTTTTTTTGAAGAATTTCTTTCACGTTCAGCACAGATTGAAATCTAAAATCGAATTTTCCCATTTATTTCCTCATACAATCGGCGCTTCAATTAAATAATTAAGTCTGTCCATTGTTTGATCATACAATGCTTTTTCGAAAATATCTTGTTTAAGGTATCCGCGCATTTGATTGATCTTCGATAAGGCGTGGTCAATTTGTGGATTGCTGCCTTTAACATAAGCTCCTATGTTTATCAAATCTTCTGCTTCTTTGTATGTAGCAAGAATTTCATTAAACCGCATTGTCCGCCGATAATGGTCGCTGTCAATTATATCTGGCATTACTCTGCTGATACTTTGAAGTGTATCAATAGCCGGATATTGTCCTCGGTTTGCAAGTTTGCGAGAAAGAACAATATGTCCGTCTAAGATCGACCGCACTGCATCAGCAATCGGTTCAGTCATATCATCTCCGTCAACCAATACAGTGTAGAGCGCAGTGATCGATCCTTTTTCTGTATTGCCGGCTCGTTCAAGCAATTTTGGCAGCAGCGCAAATACAGAAGGAGTGTACCCTTTTGTTGTTGGCGGTTCGCCAATTGATAAACCAACTTCGCGTTGCGCCATTGCAAAACGGGTAACCGAATCCATCATGAGCATAACATCCAGCCCGAGATCGCGGAAATATTCTGCTATTGTTGTTGCTGCATAAGCTCCTTTCAATCTAATAAGGGGTGATTTATCGCTTGTAGCACAAACAACAATTGATTTTTTTAATCCTTCTTCTCCCAAATCTCTTTCGATAAACTCTCGTACTTCTCTGCCGCGCTCTCCTATAAGCGCAATAACATTTACATCTGCGCTTGTATTTCGTGCTATCATTCCGAGCAAAACGCTTTTGCCAACTCCGCTGCCGGAAAAAATTCCTGCACGTTGTCCTTTTCCAATTGTTAATAAGCCGTCAATTGTTCGTATGCCTGTCTGAATTGGTGTCGCAATTCTTTTTCTTTCAAGAGGGCTGGGCGGTTCGCGGTACGATTCGCGGTATGATGAATAACTAATTTCTCCTTTGCCGTCAATTGGATCACCAAGCCCGTCTATCACCCTACCCAACAACTCTTTTCCTACACCTACAGAAAAACTTTTTCCTGTTGCAATTATTTCGCATGCTGGAGAAATATTGTAAACTTCGCCAATAGCAATAGATAAAACTTTACCATTCTTAAACCCAACTACTTCAGCTTTGCAAACTTCCTCTCCATTTTGATTTATTATTGTGCAGATCTCTCCCATAACAGCATTTGGACCAACAGAAACAATAACAAGCCCAATAACATCAATAACTTTACCGTTAACGCGCACAGAATCGGTTTTACTGATAATGCGCTGATACTTATCCAACAATAGTTCAACAAATTCCATATTAGCTCTTCATTTACAAACTTTCTAGAAGCTGTTGTTTCAGTTTATTTAATTGAGTAGAAATGCGAGCGTCTACATTTCCTATTTCTGTTTCAATCAGGCAGCCGCCTCGTTCTATCTGGTCATCCACTTCAATTTTTATTTTGCTGAATGAACTGCTATGAATAATGTTCTTACTTGTTTCCGTTAGTTCTTGCAGGTCCATCGGGTTAAGTTTCAGCTTAACTTCGTTAGCGCCAATAATTTTATTTATAGCGGTACGAATATTTTCGTTTATCACATTTGTTGTTTCGATCTCTCGCTGAACAATCTTCTTTGCAAGTTCATGAGCCGTTTGAATAACAAGGATTTCAAAAGCTTTCTCATACTCTGCAAGATTCTCATCATAAATCTTAAGAATGTTGTAAACCTCTTCATATTTTCTAAAAAGTTTGGAAGAATAGTCCTGTTCAAGTTCGCGTTTTGCTTTTTCTTCTCCTTCTTTAAAACCGGTCTGATAGTAATTCTCAAGCTGTTTCTTGAAAGTATCGGTGTCTTCAACAGCGAAATCAGAAGTTCCTATTGCCGCAACCTTTAAGTTCGGTTTACCTGCGTGCCCCTTAAATTTTATAATGTTAGACATATACTTCTTCCGGACCGCCTCTAATATTAAGTGAAATTTCGCCCTGCTCTTCGAGCGCTTTAATAACATCTATTATTCTCGCTTGTGCCGCTTCAACTTCTTTTAATTTTACCATTCCCATATATTGTAGTTCTTCCTTAAGAAGATCAGCAGCGCGTTCAGACATATTCTTGAAAATTTTCTCTTTCAGCTTTTCATCAGCAACTTTTAATCCAAGCGCCAGGTCTTTTCTATCTACCTCGCGTAAAATTTTCTGAATATCTTTATCGTTAATGTTAATAATCTCATCAAAGATGAACATCAGCCGTTTGACTTCATAGCCTGTTTCGGCATCAATGTTCTCAATTTTATCCAAAATTTCTTTTGCCATTGTAATATTTGCTCTGTTCAGAATTGCCGCAAGACATTTAGGCCCGCCAAGTTTGCCAACGGATTGGCTCATCGATGCGCCGGCAATTTCATCAACAACGTGTTCAATCTGTTTTAAGGTTTGCGGGGCTATTTTTCCTAATGTGGCTATTCTATGTGCAACGTCGTACCGCAAATCTTCTGGTAATTCTTTTAATGCATTTGCCGTTTGATCGGGACTTAATTGAGAAAGAATAAGAGCCATAGTTTGCGGATGTTCTTTATTCAAAAAGTTAATAAGCTGAGAGGGCTCGGCTCTTTTCAAAACATCAAATCCTTTCAACGTTGTTAAGCGTCTTACTTTATCAATAATTTCTACTGCTTTTGAAGGTCCATAAGTTTTTTCGAGCACCGCTTGAGCATAATCTAATCCTCCTTCCAGCACATACTCCCGCGCGGTTACCATGTTGTAAAATTCTTCTATAACGATATCTGCTGTTTTAGAAGAGATGTTTCTAACTTTTGAAATTTCTGCTGTAAGATTTTCAACATCAGCCGGGTCAAGATGTTTTAATACAGCTGAAGCGGCTTCTACGTTCAAAGCTACCATTAGCATGGCTGCTTTCTGAAGCCCGTTTACTTCTTCTCGTAAACTGTCTTTTGTTACTATTTTATCGTTAGATCTCATCTTCGTGCATCCAAGCGTTTATTAGTTTTGCTGCATCCATAGGGTTTTTAGAAACGTAATTCACAATTCTCTCTTGTTGATTTTTCTTTAACATTGCTTCATCAGAAATTTCATCTTCAATATCGCCAACCGGAAGCAGCATTCCTCTTTTCTTTTTTGAAGCGATCATCTGAGCCGTAGGCGGCGCTTGAGCTATAGCAGGCGCTGCAGCCGAACCTCCGCTGATTCCAAAAGCGCCAGGGTTAACTGTCCCAATCACGATTCTCTCATTCTGCAGCCGCTTCATCAAACTTTTAAGAACAAATATTGAGGAAACTATTGCAACCACAATAAAAACCAAATTGATCCATTCGTTAGGATTTGGCAATGCGCCGGAGACTGCTTCTTCGGTCAAATTTTCAGCAGGTTTTGTTTCAAAAGGAATGTTAACAAGAGAAAATTGATCATTGCGCGTTTCATCTATTCCTACAGCGTTTTTTATTATCTCTTCTAATTTTTTTATTTGTGCAGCCGGACGCGGCTCAAATACGATTTCTGTATTCTCTCCCTTTTTAACTTCTTTTGGGATGTCGTTAATAACAGCTGCAACGCTAAGTCTTTTTATATTTCCGCTACCTTCAATAACTTTTTGTATCGTTTTGCTTATCTCATAATTAGTAAGAGAATTTTCGTTGGATTGAGCCGTTGTATCGTTTCTAACTTTTCCGGAGTTGTTCGTCTTTATTGTCTGTTCACTGACCGCCACTTGAGAATCGGGGTCGTACTGTTCCATCGTTTTTTCAACCTGGTCGAAATTGATTTCTGCATTTATCTGTACCATAGCATTACCGTAACCGAGAACGTTATCTAATATGCTTTGCGCTTTTTGAGCCAAATAATTTTCTACCGAACGTTTTATTTCATATTGTTTTGTTGATGCAAATGCAAGCGGTTCCTCATCGGTATCGTTGTTAAAGATTCTTCCTTTTGTATCAATAATCGAAACTTTATTCGGCTGCAATCCTTCTACGCTTCCACACAGCAAATTCACTATCGATTCAATGTTTTCTTTTGACGGCGCACTATTATTGCGAAGTTTCAGAACTACAGAAGCGGTGGGATTTTTTTCTTCTTCCTTAAAGATTGTTTTTTGCGGAATAACTATGTGAACGCGTGCGCCCACAACTCCGTCTTGCTGCTGTATTGTCCGGGAAAGTTCTCCTTCAAGCGCGCGTTTGTAATTCAACTTCTGCATAAACTCTGACATACCCATTGAAGTCTTATCAAAAATTTCGTAACCAATTACACCCGAACTTGGAATTCCTTTTCCGGCAAGAGCAAGACGAAGCTCATAAACTTTTTCACGCGGCACTTTGATTGTCTGGCCATTATCATCAATCTTGTAAAGAATTTTTTGATTTCCTAAATACTCAACAACTTTTGATGCATCTTCTTGCGAAAGACCTGAATATAAAGTTGAATAGTTCGGCTCATTCAAAAAGAAAAGAAGAACTGCTAGCAGAAAGAGTGTTAAAAACACTCCGCCTGCAAGCATAAATTTCTGTTTTGGGTTTAGTTTATTCAGTATTCCAAATAATGCTTGTAAAGGATTTGAGTCCATAGTTATATAGGCATCCTTGTTAATTCTTTGAACATATCAACTGCTTTGTTTCTTATTTCCATTAACATGTCAAGATTAGTTTTTGCTTTTTCGCCTGCAATCATTACTTCGTGCAATTCAATACCGTTACCCGAGACAAAATCTTTTACCATTTCGGCTGAATCGACTTGAGATTGATTTACGTCTTTAATGAAATTTGTTAGGGTGTTTCCAAAATTTTCATTTTCCAACGGTTTATTCTTTTGCGGCTGAACCGCCCCGGGTAAAAATTCTCCCAATCCTTCTATTTTCATTTCATCCTCTCCTATCGAAAAGTGACCCGACGTGTACGCCGGAAATTTTCCCTTTAGAGTTATAGGTCTGATATTTCATTATCTCTTCTTTCTGAGCGGGATAGAGTTCTGCAAAAAATTTTTTCTCTTCGGCTGAAATATTCACGTTTCTTTTTGCTTCTTCCGAAACGCTGTTCGGAACTGCTTTCAAATATGAGGGCGCATAATTGCCTACTGTGTTCATATTAATTTTCATTTAAATCTCCAAAGAATCTTTTATCATTTGTTTTGCCGAATTGAGCGCTTGAAGATTGGCTTCATAACTTCTTGTTGCTGCTATCATATCCACCATCTCGTTGATCACGTTCACATTCGATATTTGGACATAACCTTTTTCGTCCGCATCGGGATGATCAGGCATGTAAACAAGTTCTCCTGGTTTCTGATCTTCAAGTTCATTTACTATAACTTGAGCGTTATCGCCAGAAATATTAACCTCTCGAGGCAAAGCAACAATTGGCAAATGATTTTTGTTTGTTGTGTTCAAACGAATTGTCTGCCCTTCGACAGAAAGATTTTGTGCAAATTCGTTTTGGTCCGCCTGAACTTTCAAAGTTTTTCTTTTATACGCTTCGCCGGTTTCTGTACGCACTGCATCTGCGTTTGCAATGTTCTGCGAAATGAGGTCCATTTTTTTTCTTTGTATGCTCATTCCGCGCGAGCTAAAATTTAGACCGAAAAAACTGCCGGAGATTTTCAAATTCTGCCTCCGCCTTTAATTATGTTTTGTATGTTTCTGTAGTAATCGCCTACTTTTTTTGACGCAAACTTGAACCGCAAGGTATTTTCGGCAAGTTCGCTCATTTCCTTCTCGATGTTCACATTATTTACACCCGAGGCATAGTCTTCGCTTTCATCTTTCAAAAATTCAAATTTGGAGCTGCCGCTTTGATCTATTTTCAAGCCGCTTAAATGCTTTGACTCTGTTGTTTTTAAAAATGAATTGACATTATTATCAAGAAGATCTTTGAAGGCAACATCTTCCCTTTTATAATCTTCAGTTCCGATATTGGCAATGTTTTTAGCGATTACTTTATTTTTAACCGCACAATAGTCGAGTAGATTTTGAAGAAGTTTTACATGCTCTGGCATATTTTCCTTCGAGTTGATTGCTTTTAATACCCAAAAGAAATGCCAGAGAAAAAGTTTGAATTCTTTTGAAATGAATAACTGATAATGACTAAGATTGGCTAAAATTCACCAACTGCTATTTATTATTCAGAGTAGTCGAGTATAACAGATTTGGTTTGACCGCAGGAGCAAACAAATTTTATCTCTTTGATATTATCGTTTGCATCTTTCTTTAGAAGAATTCGTATTCCGTCAACATAATCCTCTTCATAAGAAATTTTACATACACCGTTTATTTCGGCATCGTGAGATTTGATAAGATTTCCGGTTGATAATTTATTTTTTGAAAATATATCTGTGAACAAAGTGTCTTCAAATTGTTGTGCCATTTTTAAACCACCCTATTTAACATTTCAGGAATTTTTTCTGCCGGCAGAACTGCATCCGCCAATCCTGCATCTACAATTGCTTTGGGCATTCCATAAACTACGCATGTTTCTTCATCTTGAGCTATGGAATATCCGCCAATATTTTTTAGATTTTTTATCGCTTCGAATCCGTCTTTTCCCATTCCTGTCATAATAACGCCAAGATTGTATTTGCC
The DNA here is from genome assembly GCA_020723965.1 of Melioribacter sp. GTDB lineage: Bacteria > Bacteroidota > Ignavibacteria > Ignavibacteriales > Melioribacteraceae > DYHW01. The sequence goes on from DYHW01000005.1 coordinate 127,162, forward strand.
GTAGGTTTCAATAACAGAGTTCATCATAACATCAACAGAAGGGCGATGAAGCGTATCGCTTGGCTCGCGTGTAATTTGGATTGTTATTCCATTGGAATTCCAGCTTTTTACTTTCATGTGCATGCCGCCAGGGGCAATATATATTACGGCTGGGCGAACCGATTCTCCATCTTCAGCTTCTTTTACTTCTAATTTACACATACTGTTCAATCTTTCAGCAAGAGATTTTGTAAACTTAGGCGGCATGTGTTGAACGATAAAAATAGGAACTCTGACTTTTTCTGAAATCATAGGGAGAATTTTTTGAAGAGTAAATGGTCCGCCGGTAGAGACCCCGATCGAAATAGCTTTGTAACACAATCGCGGAACATTTTGAATTACCCCGGCAGCTTTGGGAATAGGCGCTTTATCCTGAACAGATTTTATTCTGCTTAATCTTTCTCTAAATCGTCTTTGCCGAACAATCTCTTTTACTTTATGAATAAGGTCTTCTTTTATCTTCGAAATATTAACGCTAACGTAGGAAAGTTCTTTTGGAATAAAATCTACTGCACCAAGTTCCATTGCACTTATAGTTGCATGAGCACCTTCAGTGGTTAAAGAGCTTACCATAATAACAGAAGTAGGGCATTCGGTCATAATCTTTTTTAACGCAGTCAAACCATCCATCACCGGCATTTCAATATCCAGCGTAATAATATCAGGTTTTAATTTCATAGCAAAATCAAAACCTTCCTGCCCGTTTCGAGCTGTTGCGACTACAGAAATTTCTGGGTCGCTTTCGAGCATAATAGAAAGCGATTTGCGCATAAAAGCCGAGTCGTCTACAATCAAAACCAAGATTTTACTGTTCAAGTTGCTCTTTCCAATTTATTAAATAGTTCGTGAACATCAAGGATCATAACTACGGTTCCGTCTCCCATAATAGTTGAACCGGCAATGCCATCTATTTTACCAAGATATGAACCAAGCGATTTAATAACAACTTCCTGCTGCCCGACTAATTCATCAACTTTAATTCCGTATCGTTTTTCAGCAATGCCAATTTCAATAATATATTGCCAGACGTCATTCTCGTTTTCGTGTCCGTTTAATCTTCCTGCTAATAATTGTTTCAAACTAACAAGCGGAAGAATTGAATCTCTAACTTTGATCACGTCTCTTCCGTTAACGCTGTAAATTTGATCTGAGTGGACACGCAATACTTCTATTACGGAATTGAGAGGAATAGCCATCATTTCGCCGTGCGCTTTGAATATCATTCCGGATATTATTGCAAGAGTTAAGGGAAGTTTTATTTTAATTGTCATCCCTTTGCCAGCTTCAGAATCGATGTCAATTATTCCGCGCAGTTTGGAAACATTAGTTTTAACAACATCCATCCCAACGCCGCGTCCAGAAACATTAGAAACTTTTTCGGCAGTTGAAAAGCCGGGCAAAAATATCAGGTTCATTGCTTCCTGCCGCGAAAGATCTTTTGCCCTCTCTTTAATGATCAATCCCTTAGCAATTGCTTTCTCTTTTATAATATTTGGGTCTATTCCTTTGCCGTCGTCTTGAATAGTAATAATAATATTGTTGCCAACATGTTCGGCAGAAAGAAGAACCGTGCCTTTAGGATTTTTACCCGCCTGTTTTCGAACTTCCGGCATTTCGACCCCATGATCTACAGCATTTCTAATCAAGTGAACAAGCGGATCATTTATTTCTTCTATAAGGTTTTTATCAACTTCAGTCTCTTCCCCTTTTATAACCAATTCAACTTCTTTGTTCAACTCTTTGCAAAGATCGCGTACGAGGCGCGGATATCGGTTGAATATTTTTGCAATTTTAATCATACGAAGTTTCATAACAACAAGCTGCAGTTCGGTTGTCATTAAATCGATCTGCTTTGTTACTTCGCCAAAATCTTTAGAATAATTCGATCCTTCATTTTCTGCATTGAACTTGGTATTGACTTGTGCAAGACGGTTTCTTCCCAAGACTAATTCGGAAACAATATCCAGAAGAGCGTCCAATCTGTCAACTTCAACGCGTATTGTGTTGTCTTTAACTTGAGTTGCCGCAGTAATTTTATTTAGCGTTTCTTGTTTTGTTTCTTCACGCTGTTTTTTATCTAATTTATTGACAGAAGAAGAACTTTGATTTTGAGCTTCTAAAACGTTCTCAACATTTTTTTCCTCAACACCTTTTATTGCTAAACTCTCTTCAAGTTTTGCAAGCTCATCTGCTGCTTTTATGCTTTCACTTCCATTTTCAATTCCTAATAAAAGGGATTCTAACACATTGCTTACGTTTGCAATATCAACTTCTTCGTTTTGTTCTGTTTCTATTTGCTTAACCAGCTCTTTGATAGTATCATAGGCAAGTATTATTCCGTCCATCAAGTTTGTATTCAGCGATGCTTCACCTTTACGTAATTTGTTCAGGATATCTTCGCACTTGTGAGTTACGTGAGGCAGCTTTTCTAATCCAAGAAAACCGGACGTACCCTTGATTGTATGAAACCATCTGAATATTTGATTGAGAAGCTCTTTCTCATCGGGCTTTTTTTCAATCTCGATAAGATCGAAATCAAGTTTTTCTAAGATTTCTTTAGTCTCAACCAAAAAACTCTCGACAATTTCTTTCATGTCGGGGTCTATTAGTGTTGGATTTTTAATTGTTTCGTTCATTTGTTTGCAAAAAGCTTGTCTATTTCTTTTTGAGATGTTTTAATTGAGTTTTCTGCTGCAAGAGTATCTGCTAAAACTTGATGATTATGATTTCTATCGTAACGCGCATCGGGATTGAAAGCCGTGTTATTGGATAATTCGAATTCTTGCCCGGGTAATTCTTTTGTTTCTTTACCGCCAAGATCAACTAAAAGAGAAGATAACCGGCTTTGAATAGAAGTGATCATATGATTAACAGATAAAAGCTGCTGTGCGGTAATATCCTGCACCTGAAGCGATAATGTAATATTCATCATCCCTTCTTGAATTTTGTCAACCATTTGAATCATAGAATTAACATCATCATCTAATGCGGCGGAGTTAGCCCCGGTCTTAAATATATTTCCAACATCTGGATCGTTTGGATAGCGCGCTACAAGTTTTGCAATCGACTCCTCTTTTGCCGTTAACTTCGACTCTAGAGATTTCAGTCTTGCTTGAATGGCTTGAAGATCGTTCGATACTCCGTCAACAACATCTAAAATTTCAGTTGTTGCAACTTCCGTTGCGCTCGATACGTTATCTAACTGGTGGGCAGCTTTAGGAATCTTGCTTGTACTTTCTTGAATTGATTGGTTTACGTTCTCTAAGAGAGGAACTGTTTCATGCATAAAATCTATTATTTTCTGAAAAATAGGAACCAACTTTTGTCCGTAAACAAAAAATGATTTTAAATCTCCAAGTTTGTCGAATAGATGCTGCATATTTGTTTTTGCCTCCATATTAGCCCCCTTTAAGCCGCAGTTATAACAATTGCTTCAATTTTTTCTCTAAGGATTTGCGGCGTAAAAGGCTTAACAATATAGTTATTCACTTTTGCCTGCAATGCCTCTACAATATCCTCTTTCATGCCGCGCGTTGTTACCATTAAAATAGGAATGCTTTCTAATTTAGGATTAGAGCGGACTGCTTTAACAAGCTCCAAACCTGAAACTTCCGGCATATTCCAATCCGTTATTACAAAATTTATAGATTCGTCCACAGTAAGCTTCTGCATTGCTTCTCTGCCGTCAGCAGCTTCCACAAAGCTTTCGTGCCCGATAGTCTTAAGAGAGTTGATAACAATTCTTCTCATAGTTACAGAATCGTCAACGATCAAAAATTTAAGTGCCATAGTTGAACCTCTAGTTTAGATATTTTGAAACTTCATAAACAACACGTTTCGGATCGAATGGTTTAACAAGATAAGAGTTTGCGCCGCATTCTAATCCTTTTTGTATATCTTCGGTATTTCCGAGCGATGAAAGAACTATAATTGGAAGTTCTTTATACTCATCGTTTTTCCTAATAGACAAGATCAGTTCATACCCGTCAACGTTAGGCATGTTCAGATCTGTAATAACCAAATCGATCTTTTGCGTAGGAAGAATTTCTATTGCTTCCATTCCGTCTGAACAGGAGATAATCTCGAATCCTTTTACAGAAAGAGCAACCGAAACAAATTTTCTGATCGTTGGAGAATCATCGGCTACTAGTATTACCTTCTTCATAGTAAGTTTACTCCTTTTTATAACCAACTGTGTTGGGATAGCTAATCAGCTTAAATGCTTTGGAAATACCATGTAGTGTTTCGGAATATCCGATGAACAAGTATCCCCCTTTATTTAACGAGTTATAAAGATTAGCAACAACTTTGGTTTTAGATAGTTGATCAAAATAAATAAGTACATTTGCACAAAAGATAACGTCGAAGTTGAACATAAGCCGCATTGCAGCATCATCGTACAAATTCATTATTTTGAATGAAGCCATCTTTTTGATATCGGGCTGCACTTCAAACGCGCCGTTTCCCGTCTGCTTAAAATATTTTTTCAAATAATACGGGGGAGTGTTGCGCACCGAATAATCTCTGTAAACACCATTGACTGCAGTTTCAACTACAGCGCTGTTAATGTCCGTTCCGACAACTTCCAATTCCATATTGGGGTTTCTTGGTTTTATCATGTCTTGAAATATCATTGCAATTGAATATGCTTCTTCTCCAGAAGAGCTTGCCGCACTCCAAATACGAATTTTATTTTTTCCCGTAGCAAGTTTAGAATTGATCACTTCGGGAAGAATATGAGCCGCTAGAGCATCAAGCTGCGGTTGATTTCTGAAAAAGAATGTTTCGTTAATTGTGATTGCTTCAAAAAAATATTTCTTCTCTGCATTCGAGTTTTGACCGAAGCGCAAAAGATCAAAATACTCTTCAAAAGTCTTAAGCCCCAAGTAATTCATTCTTCTTTGCAGACGGCTTTCAAGGAAATATTTTTTATTGTCCTGGAAATAAATGCCGCAATTTTCATAAATATATTTGCGAATAGCTGTAAAGAGCTGCACAGACATAAATGCCTGTTTTACACCCGACGGGGCAATGCTTTGAGCTAATCCTGATGCGCTTAAGTTGAGTGTTGGATTCATATTTTTCAAATAGAAGTAGTGGGTATATTATTTATTTTGGCATTTAATACAAAGAGCGCTCTATCGCGCACCATTTCGTCTTCGTCCTTTGTCAATTTATGAATTGCCGCATCAATTTCCCGACCATTCATTTGCTCTAATATTTCGAGCAGACGCAATCTATTCCATACATTATCATCGCTAAGCGCGGTATCAATAAATAGAAGAGCGCTTTCGGGATCGAGATTAAAAAGAATCTCCATTGATGCTCTTCGAACTTCTTCATCGCTATGATTAAGCATACAGCTTACTGCGTGGATAATATTTTTGATATCTAGCGTTGAGATATTTAACATCACTTGGAATTCGTTTATGTAATTTGCCGTTTGAAGGAAAAGCTGTAGAACTTGACGGAGATTTTCCGGTTTACTGTTTATTATTCGAGAGATTTCGCGGTAGATATACTCGGCATTTCTAAAAATCTTTTCGCGGATCATTTCATCCAGATCATAATCTTTACCAAGTAAATTCAAGCTTGTGCAAAGAATATCTTTGTCGTCAAAGGAATCGATCAAATTGAATGCAACTTTTTTGTGCTCAAGCGTTCCTTCTGAAATTGTGTACATCAACAAACTTTTCATTTTGTTATCGAAAGGAATATCGAGACAATAGCGCTCTTTCAGTAAAGAGATTGAATTTATTAAAGGAAGAATAAGCGGACCGCCTACACTCATCACTTGTTCAAGCAGAAAGAAATAAGTATCCACATCGCCAAGACTGCCAAGACTTTCAAGAATTGAGTATTGCGTTACCTCATCTTCATAAGGATAGCGCATCATTAAAAAAGAAAGCGCGGCTTTTGAACCTATCTTTCCGAGCGCTTCAACAATTGTTGGCTTGTAAAGTTCGTTACGGTCGTAAAACAACATCATAACATCAACGGCGGCATCGTATTGCAAATTGCCAAGCGCTTCAATACATGCAAGTATAACATTATCATTTTCAGAGGCGCTAACTACACCTAAAATAAATAGAGCTGCTCTTTGATCACCGGTCAAACCAAGAATATCAATAACAAACTTGAGAGTATCATCATCGTTCTGATGATCGAATTGGGCAATAGCATCTACAGAAAGCGGGCCGAGCTTAATCAAAATTTCTCCGGCAAGATTTCTTACGGAAATATCCGTTGAAGTAACAAATGGAACAATGTAATAAGGAAATTGAGGAGAGCGGTTTGCGAGTATAAGCATTGTTGCAGCATTGCGAACTCCTTTATCTTCATCTGCTACAAGATTAGCCGCCTCTCTAATGGAAGAGTCGTTCAGTTCTGAAAAAGCAAGTTCGTTCAGCAGTTCGATTTTTTGTTCTGGAGTTCTGTTTTTTAAAAGCTGCTGAAGATCAATTGCATTTTTTGCATCGTTCGATTTCATAAATAAGTGTAATTAGTTTATAGTTCCATATTTTTATTTTGTGTATTAAAACAAAATTTGTGCCCAGATAATTTTCTCTAATTTGCACAAATGAACTCCTAATGGTGTAGAATATTAACCAGTTGTAAAAAAACAAACAGCCGCTCATCTAAATGATCGGTTTGTTTTATTCATATCTATTGAAATTACTCTATTAAGTGTGCAGTTCATTCTTTACCTAATCTATAAAAAGAATTGTCTTCGTATTATTATCGTGCTTTTATGCAAAATAGTTAGAATCGATCTGAAAATTATTTTAGAAATTTTTGATAACGCGGTTGTTAGTTGAAGTTACAGAAAATTACAGATGAAAATTTTGGATGCGCTTTGTTTTTCTTAGACTGAAGATGACATTCCTAAAATAATGTTTTGTTTTTTTGCGGCACATAATTATTTTTTCGGCATTCCTTTTTAGATAAGAGAAAATTATTGAGTAAAACCAATAAGATAAAACCGATCTGGCGCGCAGCTCTGCTCGACAAAAATTTTAGCCCGAGATTTTTTATAACTATTGTTCTTCTTGCTGTTATTCTTTTCTGGTTAGCAAAATTTTTAGCTTACAACGAAATACGCCCAGGATTTTCTTTCAGCGATCCACTTCTTTCAACATTTAATCCGCTTGATACTACATGGTTAACTTTTGCGCTGATCTATGGTGGACTTATCATTGCGCTTTTCTTTTTATCCTTTCACCCGGGCAGAATGTTGATAGCGCTTCAATCTTATACTTTATTAGCAGCATTAAGATTAACAACTATCTATTTTTTACCGCTGAATGCGCCACCGCATATCATTCCTCTTACAGATCCTTTCATAGAATTTTTTGGCGGCGGAGAAACTCTTCTTCACGACCTCTTCTTTTCCGGACATACAGCAACTATGTTTCTTTTCTTCTTAACTGCTAAAAGTAAAAAGCTCAAAACGTTTTTTTTAATCTGCACTTTTCTTATAGCTCTTTTAGTTTTACTTCAGCACGTTCATTATACAATTGACGTTATTGCGGCGCCGTTCTTTGCCTATACAAGCTATAGAATTTCTAAACTCATAAATAAACGCAAGAAAAATCGTTGAACCTCTGAACAAAGAGGGCGTTTGAAAATAGGGTGTTGATCATAACCGATTCTTATTTTTTTTACGCAAAGTCTGTTAACAAGCAGAGTAGTTTTTAACTTCTGATATCCGGTTGGAAATTTTTATTTTACCGCTGTCAATTTATTAACAGGAGCATGTAATGCAAAAAGTAAAACCCATTCTCATTCTTTCGTTTCTATTTTTAAGCCTTTTAACAGCGCAGCAAGCTGAGATACGCGATATTATAAAACCGATCGGTTTAATTGCCGGGAAAGCAGACTCTGTTTTAGTAACCGATCTTTTCTTTTCTGATAATTATGATCTAAAATTCAAAGAGAATAAAAATGTTAAAGTGCAATTCGATAAAACAACCGGTCAAATTCATTTTATGCCAGAGATGAATTTTTCCGGACTAACGCTTGTTGATTTCGAAATTGACAACAAACTCTATTCAATTCCTATCCGTTCGCGCGTTCAAAAGAAATATAAATTCTATTTCAAACCGGATAAAAAATACAACACGCTTACACTATTCGGAAGTTTTAATGGATGGGACAGAGGAAATTTGCCGATGAATGATAAAGACGGCAACGGCATATTTGAAGCCGAAGTTGCTCTCGAACCCGGGCGTTACGAATACAAATTTTATGGAGACGGCGAAGAAATTGTTGACCCAACGAATCCCAATAAAAAACCGAACGGTTTTGGAGACTTCAATTCGCTTTACAATGTTGCCGAACCAGATCTCGGAAAACTTTTTCTTCATATTGGGGGTAAAGAAATTACTCAGAATCATTCGAAGTTCTATTTTATTTATGAAAATGAAAAAGAAGGGGATAAAGTTAATCGCTCCGAGATAATCGCATTATTGAACAACAGACGCGTTCTGCAAAAAAATATCAGCATAAATAAAAACAGAATTGAATTTGCTTTTTCTAAAGATGAACTGAACGGAAATAAATTGCTGCGCCTGGCTGTTTCGAAGAACGGCAGAACAACCAACATCCAGTCGGTCCATTTGCTTAACGGCAAACCCGCTGCAAATAATAAATTTACTTGGAATGACGGGATTATCTACTCGCTTATGATCGACCGTTTCTGCGACGGTGATAAATCTATTAACAATCCTATTGCCCACGATTCTCTCTTGGCAAAAGCAAATTACATGAGGGGAGATTTTCAAGGAATCATCGATAAACTCAATGAAGGATATTTCGATTCGCTCGGCGTTAATGTTCTTTGGATTTCTCCCGTTTACGATAACCCTAATGAAGCATATAAAGAAGCTCCTGCGCCGCACAGATGGTTTTCCGGTTATCATGGTTACTGGCCGGTAAATTCTTTTAACACAGAAGAAAAGTTCGGCACAATTGAAAAGTTAATAGAACTTGTTTCGGTCGCACACAGACATGGAATAAAAATATTATTGGATTTCGTAGCCAATCATGTTCACGAAAAGCATCCGCTTGTTAAACAACATCCCGAATGGTTCGGCAATTTGTATTTACCAGATGGAAGATTGAATTTACGATTGTGGGATGAGCACAGACTAACAACCTGGTTCGAACCGTACTTACCAAAGTTTAATTTTACCGCATCCAAAGAAGCGATAGATTTCATGACTTCAAACGCTGTGTGGTGGTTAGCAACAACTGGAGCAGATGGTTTCCGCCAAGACGCAGTTAAACACATGCCAAATGAGTTTTGGCGCGCGCTCACTCAAAAAATAAAACGAGAAGTTGAATTACCACTAAATGTTTCGGTCTATCAGATCGGTGAAACATTCGGAAGTTACGAGTTGATCAGTTCTTACATTAACAACGGGCAGCTTTCCGCGCAGTTCAATTTCAATTTGTATGATACGGCATTACCGACTTTTCTTGATAAAAATATTTCTTTCAATGTTCTTGATGCGGAGATGAAAAAAACATTTACGGTTTACGGCGAAAATCATCTTATGGGTAATATTATGGATAGCCACGATAAAAATCGTTTCATGGCTTTTGCCGATGGCGATCTGGATATTAGCCAATGGAGCGCAATTGAAGAGGGGTGGAAAAATCCGCCGCAAGTTGATAACCCCGCCAATTATGAGAAAGCAAAACTTTATTACGCTTACATGAACACAATTCCCGGGCTGCCCGTAATTTATTACGGAAGTGAATTCGGAATGACAGGCGCATCCGACCCCGATAACAGAAGAATGATGCGCTTTGGCAACGAGTTGAATCTTTACGAAAGGAAAATGCTGAAAGATGTACGCGCGATTGCGAATATTAGAAAAAATCATCCCGCGCTTCGCTACGGAGACTTTTTAACTTTGCGTGCCGATGAAAATTCTTACACATATATACGTTCCGATATGAACGAAAGAATTTTGGTTGTGTTGAACAAAAACGAAAACACACAGCAAGTTGAATTACAGTTGCCCGCAGTTTATAAAATTAGATCTGCTTCTGATCTTATTAGCAAAGAAAAGGTAAAAGTTGAAAATGGAAAGATAAGCATAAACGTTAAGGGCGTTGGATATAAAACCTTTCTTCTTAAATAACGCTTGTTAAGAATGGCACGCAGATTTTTTAAGATTATTATGATACATCATTACAAATAAAAAGTACGAAGAAGAAAAACGGATAATTAGAAACTGCAACAATAAACCAATCATATCTTATAAAAAAACTTGGGTTGTATTGCATTTTGTTTTTTGAGAAGATAATTTCTACTTCAAATAAAGAACGGTGTGCCAATGGCATTTATGTTTAAAAGAGCATCACTCTCGTTTTTTTTCTATGCGTTAATTTTACTTTTCAATCAGTCTATAATTTCTCAAACCAATTCAAAATATGGAATAGTGATACACGGCGGCGCGGGAACAATTTTAAGAACAAGCATGACTCCCGAAAAAGAAGCCGAGTACACAGCTAAACTAAACGAAGCATTACAAACCGGATACAATATTTTAGAAACCGGCGGAACATCACTAGACGCTATCAACGCAGCTATCATTATCTTGGAAGATTCGCCTTTGTTCAATGCTGGAAAGGGGGCAGTGCTTACTGAAAAAGGTGCCGCCGAACTCGATGTCTCTATTATGGATGGTAAAACTTTAATGGCGGGTGCTGCTGCTGGAATTAAACATGTAAAAAATCCTATCAATCTTGCACGGCTTGTTATGGAAAAATCTCCTCATGTTATGATGATTGGAGCCGGCGCAGAAGAATTTGCAAAAGAGAATAATTTAGAAATGGTGGATAACAGCTATTTTATCACTAAAGAAAGATGGGAATCGTATAAAAAAATGAGGCAACGCGAAGAAGAAAGAAAGAAAGTTGAAAAACAGGGAACGGTTGGCGCTGTAGCATTAGATAAAAACGGCAATCTTGCCGCGGGCACATCAACTGGCGGAATGATGATGAAAAAGTTCGGACGTGTTGGAGATACCCCCGTCATCGGCGCCGGCACTTATGCAAATAATAATACGTGTGCTGTTTCTGCAACAGGGCACGGCGAATACTTTATTCGTCTTAGTGTCGCGCGCGATATTTCTGCATTGATGGAATATAAAAACTTTTCGTTGAGCGATGCCGCAAATGAAGTAATTATGAAAAAATTAACTGCGCTTGGCGGAACCGGTGGAATAATTGCGATTGACAAAAACGGGAGCGTTGCAATGCCTTTTAATACGGAAGGTATGTATCGCGGCTATTATTTGAGCGGTGAAAAACCTAACGTGAAAATTTATAAAGATTAAAAAATAATGTGTGTTTTATGAATTACGGACAATAAAAAATTGGGTTCGTAATTCGTAATTTATGAAGAGAAGGATAAATGGCATTGCACGGCGAAGTAAATTACTGGGCGGTTCTTTTATGCGCCGCCGTTGCTATGGGTATAAGTCCGCTATGGTATAGCTCTTTTTTATTTGGAAAAATGTGGATGGACACAATCGATAAAACAGAAGAAGAAATTAAAAAAGATTTTAATCCTATAAAAACTTACGGGCTTGCTTTTTTGGGACAGTTAGTTATGGCTTATACACTTGCACGAATTATGTCATATTTAGGCGCCGATACTGTTGCCCAAGGAATTCGTCTTGCATTTCTTTGCTGGATCGGATTTATCGCATCTGCCATGATGATCAATTCTCTCTTTGAAGGAAAATCGATCAGGCAAGTATTGGTTGATGGCGGGTATCATTTGATCGTGCTGCTTCTTTTCGGAACTATACTTGGCGCCTGGACCGCGTAAAATATTTTTATACTCACCCATACAAAATATTATTTTAAAGATGCGATATATCTTTAATATGATAAATTGTTCCGTCTCTACTTTTAAATGGTAAATCAGTATTTTGAAATCGACTATTATCACAACAATTTTATGAAAACCGAACTTGTAGTTTTTGATCTGGACGGCACGCTGATCTCTTCACACGAAACAATTTACAAAGCAACTCTTCATTCGTTGAAAGAATTAAATATAAAAACAGAAATACATGAAGAGAAATTTTACAAAATGATCGGGTTACATTTCGAAGATATCTTTCGTGAGTTCGGATTCAGCGTTCCTGATTTCGAACACTTTATTAACATTTATAAATCGACCTATTTCGATTACATCGACTCTTCTGTTGTTTATCCCGGAGTTATGGAAATATTAACCAAACTTAGAGAACAAAAAATTGCAACTTCATTACTTACGACAAAAGGACAAGAGCAAGCTGATAATATTGTTGATCATTTTGGACTTAGAGATAAATTTAATTATGTGATGGGAAGACGCCCGGGCATGGCACACAAACCTTCGCCGGAACCGCTTCTAAAAATTTGCAGCCACCTTAACATTGATGTTAGTAAAACTCTCATTGTAGGCGATTCTGAAATGGATGTCGAGTGCGGAAAAAATGCCGGCACAAAAACCTGCGCTGTTACTTACGGTTATAGAACAAAATCGGAATTAGAAAATACTTTTCCCGATTTTTTGATTGACAAAATAGTAGATGTAGAGTATATAGTGGCTGTTTAGAAAAATTTTGTTTAAGGAGGCGCCTTTATGGAGAAGAACGGAAAAGTTACTCATAGTATTTCTAACAGTATAGCTACTATTTCCTTCCAACATCCGAAAAGCAATGCCCTTCCTTCAAGAATGCTGAAGGAAATAACAAACTTGATAAATAAACTTGCCGAAGACAACCAAGCAAGAGTGATTATTATCCGAAGTGAAGGAGAAAAAAACTTTTGTGCCGGCGCATCGTTTGATGAGCTGTTACAGATAAAAGATTATAAGGAAGGAAAAGAATTTTTTATGGGCTTTGCAAGATTGATCAATGCAATGCGTAAATGTCCGAAGTTTATTATTGCACGCGTTCAAGGGAAAGCCGTTGGCGGCGGCGTTGGTATTGCCGCCTCTGCAGATTATACGCTTGCTTCGAACGAAGCATCTGTAAGATTAAGCGAGCTTGCATTGGGCATAGGGCCATTTGTTGTGGGACCCGCTATCGAAAGAAAAATTGGAAAGACCGCATTTATAACAATGTCTATTGACGCTGAATGGCACGATGCATTCTGGGCAAAGCAAAACGGACTTTACACAAAAGTCTTTGCAAACAATCACGATCTCGACGAAGCCGTTGCAGCGCTTGCAAAAAAAATATCTACATGCAGCCCCGAAGCTATTTCTGAAATGAAAAAAGTCTTTTGGGAAGGAACTGACAATTGGAACGATCTACTTGAACAGCGCGCGGAGATCAGCGGAAGATTGGTATTAAGTGGATTCACTAAAAACTATATAAAAGCTTTTAAGGATAAGTAGAATTTTTTGAATACTGCAAAAAATATTGATACCAACTAATTGAGATGTTTTTTTACCGATCCCTTTTATCGTTTTGCTTGTAAGTAATTAGGAAGTCCGCCTGCTAAAAGAATGCTGTTGGGGTTTTATCAGTTTAATGAAAAGCAATGAAACTTATCTCTATCCGTTTTTATGAAGAACTGAATGATTTTCTAAATCGCAATAAAAGAAAAGTAAGATTCACACATAATTTTACCGGTAAACCAACTGTTAAAGATATCATAGAATCGTTAGGCGTTCCTCACACAGAAGTTGATCTTATACTTGTTAATGGGGTTTCGGTTGGATTCGATCACATCGTAAAAAACGGCAATGATATTTCCGTTTATCCCGAATTTGAATCGATCAACATTGCAAAGATTCAGCGGCTGCGCCCTAAACCTTTGCGCAGACCAAAATTTGTTCTCGATGTTCACCTCGGCGCTCTTGCTCGTTATATGCGGATGCTCAGCTTCGATACTAAATATCAAAACAACTTAACCGACAAAGAAATTATTCAAATTTCAGTTCAAGAAAAGCGGGCAATTCTTACGCGCGATGTTGGAATTCTTAAACACAGTAAAGTTGTAAGAGGATATTATCTGCGCAATACTACTCCGCTGAAACAGATTAAAGAAATTGTAAATAGGTTCGATCTTAAAAATGAAAAAAAAGAATTCACCCGCTGTTTGGAGTGCAATTCAATTCTTAAACGGATAGATAAAAAAATAATAGAAGAAAAATTGCCGTTAAAAGTAAAAGAAGAACAGAAAGAATTTTATATATGCAAATCTTGCCGTAAGATCTACTGGCATGGAACGCACGTTGAGAAAATGAAATTACTTATAGAAACTATTTTCAAAAAATAGTTTTGTTCCTTCTCCTCTTTGTAATTATTTTATGACATCAAAGAAAGAGCGCTCCGTATGAAAGATTATACCTTAAGCGAAATCAATATCTATCCTGTAAAATCTCTTGGCGGAATCAGTTTGCAGTCCGCAGAAGTTACAGACCGCGGCTTGCAATACGACCGCCGTTGGATGCTGGTTGATGAAGCGGGAAAATTCTTAACGCAGCGTAAATACCCGCAAATGGCACTGGTCCAAGTAGAAGTATCATTAAGCGGTTTACATTTTCAACACAAACTGAAAAAAAAATTGTTGCTCAATATTTCACACAATGAATTCACGGGTAATGAACTTGACGTTATTGTTGGAGACGATACGGTTAAAGCAGCGCTTTACGAAAAGCATGTGAACAATTGGTTTAGTGATCTTCTCGGGCTTAATTGTAAACTTGTTTATATGAAAGACGAGATGAGGAGACAAGTTGACAAAAATTACGCGATGAACAACGAGATAACAAGTTTTGCCGGCGGCTTTCCGTTTGTCATCGTCGGTCAATCTTCGCTTGATGATTTAAATTCGCGGCTGGAAGAGAAAATACCGATGAATCGTTTCCGCGCAAATTTTGTTTTTACTGGGGGCGCTCCATACGAAGAAGATGAATGGAAAAAGTTTAAGATTGCTGATCTTTTTTTTTCCGGTGTCAAACAGTGCCACCGCTGCCCGCTTGTTAATGTGAATCAGGAAACAGGAGAAAAAAGCGAGGAACCTCTGCAAACACTAATAAAATATAGAACGTTCGGAAACGAAGTGATGTTCGGTATGAAATTGCTACATAAAGGTTCTGGTTTTATAAATGTTGGCGATAAGATTGGGGTGCTTGATAGGAAATAATATGCTTGCCGTTTACGATCTTTTTAAAGGGAATGATCTTCGTTCAATCTAAAAATCAAACGAAGTAGTTGAGTTAGTAATGCGCTATCAGCTTTTGTTCGACGAACTCTTTAATGGAATATTTCACGAAGACAAAGTGATTAGTGCAAGGTGCGCAGAAGCAGTTGAAAAAGTTGCGAGGAGATATCCTGAATATATTCAGAAAAAAAAGAGGATCATTCTTAAAAATCTTAGTAAGTTCAACCAGAAAGAAGTTGTTTGGCATATCGCACTCATGCTCGGATATCTAAAACCCACAAAGAAAGAATTGGATAAAGCTTTCAACCAACTTAATAAATGGCTCGCAACATCGGATAGCATTATTGTAAAAGTTGCGTGCCTGCAATCACTTTCCTGTCTCGCTACAAAAAATAAAGCGCTCATCAAAAGTGTGCGCTATAAAATTGAAAAGCAGATGACAACCGGCTCGCCGGCAATTAAAGCCCGCGGAAGAAAACTCCTTGCGGCGTTTGATAAACTAAAATCAATTTGATATTGGTTTCCGGATGCTGGTTCTAGTATCAAAATCCAGAGTCTAGCATCTAATATTCAAATTTTTCAATAAAGTAAAATTACGATCATAGGAATTATGAACATAAATCAGAAGTATATTAAAGTAGAAAAAAACGCACGTTACTTTGTGCTGGGCGCACCATCAGAAAAAATAAAATCTGTTTGGTTTGTTCTTCACGGATACGGACAGCTCGCAGAAGATTTTATAAAATATTTTAAACTGGCAGTTAATGAATCCGCTTTAGTAGTGGCGCCGGAAGCGTTGAATAGATTTTATCTGAAAGGTTTTGGCGGAAAGACCGGCGCAACGTGGATGACAAAAGAAGAAAGAGAAAAAGAGATCAACGACTATGTGAATTATCTCGATTCAATTTACGATGAAGTAATTAAATATGGTTTATTCACTCCAGCAAAAGTAACAGTTCTCGGTTTTTCGCAAGGAACTGCTACAGCGTGCAGATGGATTGCCAACGGCAAATCAAAAGTTAATCGCCTAATTCTTTGGGGCGGCGGTATTCCACACGATGTAGAGCTTCGATCATCAGAGAAACTTTTGAACTCGATCAGGCTGGAAATTGTTGTAGGCGATAAAGACGAATTCATTTCCAAAGACCAAATAAAAAAAGAAATTAACCGGCTTGAGGAAAATAAAATTAATTACAAGCTTCATAAGTTTAACGGAGGGCATGAAATTAAAGCCGAAATCCTTCAACAGTTAGTTAACAAAAACAAGAGGAGATAAAATGGCAAACGTAATCTATTGGTTTGAAATTCCAGTTAACGATCTTGAACGTGCAGAAATATTTTATTCGCAAATATTTTCCGTTCAAATGGAGAAAATGGATTTCGGAGAAATAATGAAGACATTCATCATTCACACACACCCGGAATGAGAATTTTGAATGCTATTATTCTTACTACACAAAAAGATTTTACTGAACGTGGGTATATGAAATACAAATCAATCTTTCGCCAATAGATTTAGCTTATCTAGTCCAAACAGATTTTGCTGATTAGCTCTAAAGAAGCGCTCCTTTTGCTGTTAAAAGGATTTTTCTTAAATTTGCTGCCAAAATAAAGGGAGAATATCCGTGGCTAAACAACAATCATTTAGCGATAAAGCAAAAGGAAAAGTCAAATCGACTAATGTTAACGTTAAGTTCATAAAGACTGTTAAAGCAGCTAATGGTAGCTATAAATTTCAAGAGAAGTTTGTAAAACTTGACGACATTAGCAAAGTAACAACACTCAAATAAAAAATTATTTGCGCAAACAAAAAACCCGCATTCGCGCGGGATTTTTTGTTTTAAAGAAAAGTAATTCTATTAGTCTGAAGAAACAACTTCGATAGAAGGATTAACTTCCCTTCTTAATAAATTCTCGATTGCTACTAATGTTCCGCGTATAGAACTCGGGCAGCTGCCGCATGCGCCTTGATATCGAATTTTGAGTGTCAATCCCTCCATACCTGTAACTTCAAGTCCGCCGCCATCGCCGGCAAGTGCGGGACGAACGCGCTGGTCTAAAACTTCATTGATCTTTTTTAAAAGCGCAGTTTCTTCTTCGCTGCTTACTTGAGTTGCTGCATTTTCAGCAGGTATTAACGTCTTATCAAAATTTTTGATAAACTCAACGAACGGACGCTGGATTTGTCCCCATGCAACTTTTGCTTCTTTCTCTATAGTAATAAATTTATCCATATAAAAAACAGAAACCACACCTTGAATTTCGAAGATACCTTTTGCAAGCGGATCGTTTTCTGCCTCTTCTTTGGATTTATAATTGCGTGTTTCCCTGTTCAACAGTTTTTCATTCAGAACAAATTTCAATGCCTGCGGATTTGGCGTAAGATCTACGTCTTGAACTTGTAACATGATTTTCTCCTTTTTGACATAACCAAAATACTTATTGGTTAGTTCCTTTATCGAAACTTAACAAAAATATGGCTTGGTGCACAAGAGTAATGACTAATGTTGGCTAAACACTAAACTGCTTTAGGTGATGATCTATATGCTTATACATGAGAGAACCCCATTCTGAAGGAGTTAGTTTTCCAAAGAACGAATGCGGATTAGTTGTGCATCTTGCCTCGCCGCCTTGATGAAATTGATATATCAGTCGAAACAAATTTTGTTTTTTTTCAAAACCCTCCGTGCTTTTAATAATAAATGCATGATTAGTAGGGCTATTTTTCTTGATTGGTTTTTCCTCAACTTCCATAGATTTAAAAAATCTGCCAATTAACTTTTCAATGAAGAGTTGTGAAAAAAATTTTGTCCCGATTGCTGTTTCTATACCTATTGAGCAATGAGCGAGCATCTGATCAACACTCATCTTTCCCCATAGTTTTTGTGAATTTAGAGTAAGTTTGTTTATTCTATTGGTAACTTCATCAAATGATTCTTTCAGAAATAATGTTCTCATAAAATGTTTCCCGTTTAATTATTCACGGTTGTTAATTAACAGAACAAACTCGCCCTTTAGATTTTTTTCTGACACGATTTTTAAAACATCCGAGACTTTACCTCGAAAGAATTTTTCTGTCGGAAGTGTGAGATCAAATGCTACAACAATTTTTGTTGAGCCGCCGAAGATTTTCATTACGTCCGTTAGGATTGCTTTGAGCCGATATGGTGTTTCCATCAGCACGATCAACTCTTTGATGCTTTTCAACCGTAGCAATTCTTTCTTTCTCAAATCACTTTTGGGTGAAAGCCATCCGGCATAATAAAATTTATCTAAATTAAATCCAGAGCCGACAAGCGCCGGCAGAAGCGAGTTTGCGCCGGGAATTGGGACTACATCAATATCTGCATCAATACACATTTGAACAAGCAGCGAACCGGGATCAGAAAACAGCGGAGTTCCACTATCAGAAATTAGCGCCGCTGATTTTTCCTCTTTTATCTTAAGAAAAATTTCTTGAGATGATTCTTTTTCATTATGCTCGTTGAGAGAGACAAGCTCTTTTTCGATCTTGAAATGAGAGAGCAAGCGTCTTGCTTCTTTGAATTCTTCGCAGATAATAAAATCAACATTTTTGAGAACGCTTAACGCACGCAGAGAAATATCTTCGTAATTACCGATGGGTGTGGAAACGATGTAGAGTTTATTTCCCATTGTCATGCTGAACTTGTTTCAGCATCGTTATTCTTATTAAACCAATCTTCCGCAAGATCATTCCATCCTTTATTAACGGATTCAATCAAATTAATTTCCCATTTTCTGTGCCAATTTTTAAGTTGCTTTTCCCGTTTAATGGCTGAGTTTATATCTGGTGTCTCTTCAAAGTATACTAATTTTGTGATATTATATTTTTTTGTGAATCCTTCAATCAGTTTCTCTTTATGTTCATATACTCTTCGCTCTAAGTTATTAGTAACTCCTACATAAAGAGTCTTTGATTTGTTGGTCATTATATAAACATAGTAATTGTTCATATTAGACCCCCGAACCAAGTTCGGGGTGACAAAAAAAATCCTTTGTTAAAACGGTTTTTTAAGCAGTTCCAACAGTTTATTTAATTCAACAACTTTCTTCTCGCCGGTTCTTCTATTTTTTACTTCAACTTTTTCTTCCTTCAAATTCTTTTCGCCAACAATTACCTGAATAGGCATACCAAGAAGATCAGCATCATTAAATTTGAATCCTGCGCTTACATCTTTCCTATCATCAAATAAAACTTCATAACCATCGGCAATCAATTCAATGTAAATTTTTTCACATGCTTCTGAAACCGCTCCGTTCTTCATGTTCAATCCGATTAAATGAATATTGAACGGAGCTAATGGTTCTTTCCAAACAATTCCTTTTTCATCATAATTCTGCTCAATGAAACATGCAAAAATTCTTTCAACGCCAATTCCGTAGCTTCCCATAACAATAGGTTTTTCTTTTCCGGTTTCATCAAGAAACATAACGCCAAGCGCTTCGGAATATTTTGTGCCGAGTTTGAAAATATGTCCGAGTTCAATTGCTTTAAATACTTCCAAAGTTGAGCCGCAGCGAATACATTTTTCACCACTTTTAACTGTTCGTAAATCAAAGTATTCGATCTTAGGTGCATCTCGCAGCAAATCAATACCGCCAATATGAAAATCATTTTTATTAGCGCCGCTGTAAAGATTATTGGCGTCTTTCAAAAGATTATCGGCAATGATTCTATGTTTGAAATCGATCGGCCCGATTGAGCCAGCATCAGCGCCGGTAATTTCTTTTAGTTCTTCCGGATGCGCGGGACGAACATTACCGCCAATTACCGAACCTAATTTTGTTTCATTCACTTCATCATTGCCAAGCATTAAAACTAAAACGGGCTGTCCATCGTGAATATAAATTCTCGATTTAGCTGTTTCTTGCTCGTGAATTTTTAAAAATGCGCAAAGTTCATTAATCGATTTTACATTCGGAGTGGAAATTTCATAAACAGGTTTGCTTTCTGCATGCCGTTTTGCCGGCAGCGCTACAGATTGAGCAACTTCAACGTTAGAAGCATAACCGCACTTTTCGCAATAGGCGACAGTATCTTCGCCGGCGTCGCTCTTAACCATAAACTCTTCGCTTTTGCTTCCGCCCATAGCTCCGCTTGAAGCTCCAACGACAAAATATTTCAATCTGCATCTATCAAAAATAGAGCGGTATGCTTTATCGTGAAGATCATAGCCAACATCCAATCCTGCGTCATCTTTATCAAGTGTGTAAGCGTCTTTCATTATGAACTGCCTTCCGCGAATTACGCCGCTGCGCGGGCGCGGTTCATTTCTAAATTTGGTCTGAATTTGATACCAGATCTGCGGCATATCTTTATATGAAACAATCGCGCCTTTTGCGTGATATGCAACAATCTCTTCATGCGTTGGCGCTAATACATAGTCGCGGTTTTTAATTTGGAAAAGAATATCTCCAAAAGCTTCAACGCGTCCGGTCTGTTCCCAAATTTCTTTCGGATTGAGACTTGGAAAATGAAACTCTTGCCCGCCTATTGCATTCATCTCTTCGCGGATAATATCCATAATTTTTCTGAGCGCTTTGTATCCGATTGGCAGCCATGAATAAATGCCTGCAGAAAGCTGGCGCGCCAATCCCGCACGTATCATCAAAATGTGGCTTGGAATAACTGCTTCAGTTGGCGCTTCCTTTAATGTTGGTATGAACGATTTACTTAATCTCATTGTATCTGCTTTTCATTTTTAAAAAATCTTTGGCAAAGATAAGAAACGAATAGTCGAATTGGAAACCAGACTATTTTTTAGACTATTAGCAGCGCATTCTTTAGAGATCATATTTAAGCTGCTGAATCTGCAACCATATATTGCTTATGCAAAGTGGGAACGAAATCTTTATTTTGTGCATATAAAAAAAGAAGCAATGAAAACAGTTCGCAAAATATCTTTATTTCTAATTCTGCTTTCCGCGTTCTTGTATGCGCAAGATGAAGGCAGGTTTAAAATCGCACGCTTGAAATATAATGGCGGCGGCGATTGGTACAACGACCCCTCGTCTGAAGTAAATCTTCTCAAGTTTGTTGCACAGAATACCAATATCAAAACAAAACCGGTCTATGAATTTGTAGATCTATCAAGCGGAAATATTTTCGCTTATCCGTTTCTCTTTTTGACTGGACACGGCAACGTAGTCTTCGCGGATGCCGAAGCAAAGAAGCTGCGCACTTATCTTGAGAACGGCGGCTTTCTTTATGTTGATGATGATTACGGATTGGATAAAGCGTTCCGCCGCGAAATAAAAAAAGTTTTTCCGGATAAAGATTTGGTTGAGCTCCCGTTTAGTTACGGACTGTATCATTGCTTTTATGATTTTCCAAATGGAGTTCCAAAGACACACGAGCATGATAACAAACCGCCGCAAGGATTAGGAATTCTTGTAAATGGAAGGTTGTGTGTTTTTTACACGTATGAAAGCAATCCAAGCGATGGCTGGGCTGATCCTGAAGTTCATAAAAATCCGCCGGCTAAAAGAGAGGAAACGCTTAAGTTTGGAACAAATATTATCGTATGGGCGTTGATGAATTGAAAAGTTTAATCGCAAAGAAATAAATAAGAATGAGTTATCAAACATTGTGATTGATTATGCAATTAAAATTCATTCTGTTTTAATGTTGCTCGTTAAAAAGAGGAACTAAAAGAGAAGTAAGTAATATTTGACCTTTGTGCGCATTCGGTTGAAAAGATAAAAAAATGATCAACCACTTAACTGAAATACAAAAAAAGCTGCGCGCTGTTGTTGAACGCGAGAAACGTAGAGATGGTTTGAAAAAACTATTTCTCTTCATTGCAGCATTGTGTGTTTTTTTCCTTGCTATCGTTTTTCTTGAAGCTGTTGGAAATTTTGATCCAGGTTTTAAAACAGTTTTGTTTTGGAACATAATAGTTTCAGCGATTCTAGTTCTCTGTATTTATGTGGCTCTTCCATTTATCAAAGATCTTATTTACTACAACAACCCGGATTATGTTGAGACCGCAAAGAAAGTCGGCGCGCACTTTCCTGAAATTAAAGATGAACTCGCAAACGCAGTTCAACTATTGAATGAAAATAACAGCAACTATTCTAACCAGCTTGTTGAAGCAGCTTTCAAAAATGTTTATCAAAGAACCAAGAAACTAGATTTCAATCAGGTTGTTGATTTCACTTCGACAAAAAGATTTTTTCGTATAGGGTTGATCACGCTTCTCTTTACCATTGCTTTGGTTTCTCTAGTGCCGGAATTGAGTTCCGCATCATACCGCTTGGTTAACTACAAGATAAACTTTACTCCGCCGCCTAAATTTATTTTTGAGGTTCAACCAGGCAACGTAGAGATCTCAAAGGGCGATAACATCACTATCCTAATCAAAACCAGCGGGCAGATTCCTCCGGAAATATTTTTATCGGCAAAATCAGAAGAACAAACAGAGTTCACAGAAAAGAAATTACTACCCGATTCATCCGGCAGTTTTACTTACGAGGCAACATCTGTAAAAAGTTCTTTCGAATATTTTGCTTCAGCAGAAGATATTACGAGCGAGACTTACAAAATTTCCGTTATCAACCGCCCAATAATTACCCACTTCGAATTGATCATTACTCCGCCTGCATATTCGCGATTGCCGGAACAGACGCAAAAAGACAATGGAAACATTATCGCTTTGCTTGGAAGCAAAATAAAATTAACTTTGAATTCATCACGGGAGCTTTCAAAAGCCGCCGTTGAATTTAGCGACAATTCAACAAAGCGGATGAACGCTGCTTTCACAAAAGCATCCGCCGAGTTCATTGTTTCCAAAGAGATCAATTACCAATTACAGATTGAAGATAAACAAGGATTCACAAACATTAACCCGATTACTTACTCGATCAAAGCTTTAGCTGATGAGCCGCCTAAGGTTGAAATGATTTCTCCGGCACAAAACATAAAACTCGGAACTGAGAGAAAAATATCTCTCATATCAAAAATTTCAGACGACTACGGCTTCAGCAGAATGATACTCAACTATCGCCTCTCGGCATCAAAATACCGCCGTGCCGCAGAAGAGTTCTCACAAATTCCAATCACAGTTTCCAATCAGTTCAAGGAAGACGAAATCTATTTTGTTTGGGATCTTGCGCCCTTTGTTCTTGCTGAAAGCGAAGTATTATTATACTACTTTGAAGTTTTTGATAACGATAATGTGAACGGACCAAAATCTGCAAAGACGCCTCAGTTTACCATCACAGTTCCATCACTCGATGAACTATTTGCCGATGCCGAGAACAAACAAGAAGGCGCAGCAAAAGATTTGACGCAGACACTTCAAGAAGCTGAGCTATTAAAACAAGAGATGCAAAAGATAAGCGATGACCTTAAGCGGAACTCAAAAGAAATATCTTGGCAGGAAAAAGAACGCATCGAAAAAGCCGCAGAAAAACTCAAAGAGATCAATAATAAAATTGATGAGGTCTCTCAAAAACTTTCCGAAATGAAAGATGATCTTGCAAAGAACAACCTTCTTTCAGACGAAACACTGAAAAAATATAACGAACTGCAGCAACTGCTGGAAGAAATAAGCACTGAAGAGATGAAAGAAGTGTTCAAACGTCTGCAGGAAGCGCTAAAAGGCTTGAACCGCGATAATGTTCAGATGTCTATGGAAGAGTTAAAAGCCAACGAGGAGTTCATCAAGAAGAGTATTGAACGCACTCTTAATCTCCTTAAACGAATTCAAGTTGAACAAAAAATTGATGAGTTGTTAAAACGCACTCAAGAACTATCAGAAAAAATTGACGAATTAAAAAATAAAACCGAGCAATCGAATCTTTCCGATAAACCTAAGCGAGATGAACTTTCCGAACGCCAGCAAGAGGCAACCAATAATATGAAAAAGCTTGGCGTTGAAATGAACAAGCTCGAAGAGAAGATGAGCGAATTAAAGGATATGCCGCTAGAAGAACTGGAGAAACTCCAAAAAGAATTTGAAAAACAGAACAACGAAAAAATTTCTGACGAAACCGCTAAAGATTTACAGCAGATGCAAAAAAACGATGCGCTGCAAAATCAGCGGCAGCTTTCACAGAATATGAGAAGTTTGGAGAAACTGACGCAGAACTTGCAATCAAGTATGCAGCAGATGAACCAGATAAAGATATTTTATGATATGATGAAGATACTTGATGATTTGCTCACGCTCTCAAAAGATCAAGAGAAGCTGAAGAACGAAACCGAACAATTGAGTCCATATTCAAACGAGTTTTCTAAAAACTCGCAGGAACAGAGTAAGATACAAAGCAATCTTGGAAAAGTTCTTCAGAAGATGAACAACCTTTCACAAAAAACTTTTGCAATTACGCCTGAAATGGGAAAAGCGCTTGGCAGAGCGTTCTCCGATATGCAGCAATCAATAAACGCAATGCAAAACCAGCAAGGACAGCCAGCTGCACAAATGCAGAAGAATGCGATGGGATCACTTAACGAGGCAGCAAGTTTGATGAAGAGCGCTTTAGACCAGATGATGAGCGGCGGCGGACAAGGCGGCGGCATGATGAGCTTGATGCGGCAGCTTCAACAGCTTTCTCAGCAGCAAATGAATTTAAATAAGCTAACACAAATGATGAAGCAAGGAGAACTTTCACAAGAAGCAATCGCACAAATGCAGCGTCTCGCTCAACAGCAAGAGTTGATCCGTAAATCACTTGAACAGCTAAATCAAGAAGCGAAGCAGTCAGGGCAGTCAAAACGGCTTGCGGCAAATCTCGAAAAAATTTTAGGCGAGATGAAAGAAGTTGTAACTAATCTCCAATCGGAAAATTTGAACGATGAACTTGTTAAACAGCAGGAAAGAATTTTATCTAAACTGCTCGATGCTCAAAGATCGATGAACGAGCGTGATTATGAGAAAGATAGAAAATCCGACGTTGGCAAAAATTTTGTGCGCACTTCTCCGCCGGGTTTAATTCTAAATACAGAAGAAGGAAAGAACAAATTAAAAGACGAGTTAATGAAAGCGATCCGAGAGGGTTACAAAAAAGATTACGAGGATTTGATTAGAAAATATTTTGAAGCTCTGCAAAACGAGAAATAGTTAAGATTCGGTACTTAAAATGTCATTCTGAGCCCGCTAAAAATCGAGGGGAAGAGTCTCCATTTCAATTAAAACAAAGATTCTCACATAGTGATGCCTTCGGCATTTGTCTCCCACTAAACCTATCAACCGAAAGACAAAACCGCGGTCTTAAGGATGACAGCAAAAATTATTTTTTGGTTACACCTCTATTCTCTTGTGGATCTGCTTTATCCGGCTCTTGCTAAAATTAGGTCAGCTAATATTCTTCCGCTCTCTTTCAATCCAAAATCACTTTCCATAGTTCTTGGCGGATTTACTTCCTTTTTATCTTCGATCTTAATTCCAAACATTTTTGCTCTTGCTTCTTCTCGTTTTTTCTTTTTTGCTTCTGCTTCATCTCTCTCTTTTTTTCGTATCACTTCATTTAATGAAAACACTTTTATCGCGCGGTTCTCTTTGAATGCTGCAATGTCTTCAAGCATGTGTTGATACTCAAGGTCTCTCTTAGTTCTCTGTTCGTGCTTTTCCAGAAGTTGTGGAAAAAATTTTGAAAGTTTTCCAAATTTTGAATATTGCACTGCTTGGATCTGATCCCACGGAAGCGCGCTCGGCTGAGAACTTTCTCCAAATTCTTTTGCTTCGTATGGCGATGGGAAGCTTATATCTGGCTTAACACCAAGATTTTGTGTGCTGCTTCCGTTTATCCGGTAGAATTTTGCAACTGTAAGTTTTATCTGTCCCAATCTTTTGTTTGCTGCCGGAATCATTCTGTTTAAATCGATCATGTTCTGAACTGTTCCTTTGCCAAAAGTATTTTCTCCAATTAAAATTCCTCTTTCATAATCTTGAATAGCTGCAGAAAGAATTTCGGATGCAGAAGCGCTGAAACGATTTATCAAAACAGCCAGCGGACCATCATAAACAATCGACGGGTCCGTATCGTTATCTACTTCTATTATATTATTAGAATTTCTTACCTGCACAACTGGACCATCTTTAATAAACAAGCCGGTTAATTGAATTGCCTCTTGCAAAGAGCCACCGCCGTTGTTGCGAAGGTCAAGAATTATTCCGTCAACTTGCTGCTCTTTGAATTTCTTTAGGATAGCTTTCACATCGCGTGTAGTGCTTCTGTAATCAGGTTTTCCCAATCGTTGTCCCTCAAAATCTGTATAGAAAGATGGAAGCTTAATAATGCCAAGTTTTAGGTTTTTTCCGTTCTGTTCAAGATTCAAAATTTCATCTTTGGCAGCTTGTTCTTCCAATTTAACTTCATCGCGCACAATTTTTATTTCTTTGGGAATTGCATTAACGCCATCTTCCTTTTTTAAGATTTGAAGACGAACAACCGTTCCTTTTTTCCCGCGTATTAATTGAATAGTGTCATCAAGCCGCCAGCCAATTACATCCACCATTTCTCCATCTTCTCCCTGTGCGACAGCAACAATTTTATCTTCTTCTTTTATCAAACCGCTTTTATGAGCAGGCCCGCCGGGAACAATACCGGCAACAATAGTATAATCATTTTCCTGGCGCAGTGTAGCGCCAATACCTTCAAGTGAAAGTTTCATTGCTATATTAAAATTATCAGATGCCGCCGGAGAAAAATAATCTGTGTGGGGGTCATAAACCTGCGAATAAGCATTTATATAAAGAGCAAAAACATCTTCTGGTTCATATTGCAAAATAATCTTCTGAAAATTTTGATAACGTTTAAGCAATACATCTGCAGTGCCTTTCCAATCTTTTCCAGAAATAATCAAATTCAATGCATCATTTTTTAAACGCTGTCTCCACAGCTCGTCTAGTTCGCTTCTCGATAGCGCCCAATCGGATTTTTCTCTGTCAAGCGTAAAAGATTCATCAGCCGTAAAATCAAACGGCGTTTGGAATGCGCTATTTATATATTTTATCCGCTCGTTCAATCGTTTTTTATATGCATTGAATATTTCGAAAGGGGCGGCAAGATTTCCTTCTTTTAAAAAGTCATCAAATTGATTACGGTATTTTTCAAAACCATCAATATCAGATTGCAAAAAATAGAGCTTGTTATTATCGAGCGATTTTATATATTGATCAAAGATGAATGCAGAGATCGAATCGTTCAAATCAATTTTGCGGTAATGATAATTTGAAAACAATTGAACTACCACTTGATTGATCCGCTTGTAAGTTTCATCGTGTAAAATGACTTTATTTGAATCTATAGTATGGTCTTTCGAGAGAACCTCGTTTGGATTTTGTGCGCGGCAAACCAATACGAGAAAAAAAAGAATTGTCAGCGTTAAGAATTTCTTCATCTGTTTTCCTATCTAAGAGTGTTTAATTTTTCTTACACCAAAATAATGGTTTAGTTTCAAAAAAAACTTGTTAAATTTCAGTTGTATTTTGCTCTAATAGGAGAACAATGGTGGATATAGAAAAGGTTCGAAAGCACTGTTTTAAAAAGAGAGGAGTAACGGAAGGTTTTCCTTTCGACGATGAAACACTGGTTTTCAAAGTAATGAACAAAATTTTTTGTCTTGCCAATCTAACTCCGCCTCTCAGCATAAACTTAAAATGCTATCCTGAATTAGCCGTTGAGCTAAGAGAAAAATATAATGCTGTAACGCCGGGTTATCACATGAACAAAACACATTGGAATACCATTGCGCTTGATGGTTCTGTGCCCAACAAAGAAATTCTGAGTTGGATTGATCACTCTTATGAAATTGTTACCAATGGATTGACGAAGAAGGTTAAAGAAGAGTTGATGAAAAGTAAATAATCTCGATGCTGGATAATAGTTCTAACTTAACACCAACAGATTTGAATTGTGCTTGAACAAGAATAGAGCCACAGAAGAGAACAATGAATACAAAACTAATTTTGGTTTTCATCTTGTCCCCTTTTAATTATACTGGATCGATATGCACAAAAACCTTTTGCACTTCACTAATTTTTTCTAAAGCAAAACGAACTGCTTTGCCAATATCATGCGAAATTGTTGTTGAGCAATCTTTATCTACTTCAATATGAATCTCTATATGAAACTTATCGCCAACGTAGTGAGAGCGTAGATCGTTAATGCCTTTGACGCCATTTATGCTCATTGTAATTTTACGCACATTATCGTCAAACATTTTACTGGCAGAAGTTCCCATCAAATAATCTATGTTCTCTCTGCCGACTTCATAACCGGTTTTAAAAATAAACATCGCAACTAAAATTCCGGCAATGCTGTCTATAACCGGAAAGTTAAATGCAGCGCCAATAACGCCAAGCAGCGCAATTGATGAAGCAAGCACATCATTCAAACTATCAACTGCTGCGGCTCGTATTGCAGGACTGTTGAACATTTTTCCAATTCTAACCTGATAACGGTTTAGAACAACTTTGATAATCATAGTAATAATAAGAACAACATAGACCGCGGGTATTGTATGGATATCTTTCGGTTCGATTAACCGTTTAACAGATTCTTCGATGATGTTAATTCCAACCACAAAAACAAAAACCGAAAGCATGAATGCGGCTATTGGTTGAGCGGCGTTGTGCCCAAATTGATGTTTGGGATCCGGTTTCTGTCCAGAAATTTTTACGGCTATCTTTATTCCAATAGAAGAAAGAATATCAGTCAATGAATTTAGCGCTTCGGAAATAACTGCTATAGAATTTGATATTACGCCAACCACCGCTTTTATGATGAAAAGAAAAATATTTATAGCTAACGAAATATCTGTAGCGCGTTTTAGTCTATGCGGCATGGCTCTTAATTATAAAATAATATGATCGAAAAATTGCATAATATTTTCTATTTGCTGAATCAAAATAAGATAATTTCAACAAAGAATATTCCCGTTAAAATAATTGGGGCAATCAATTTGCTGCCTGAACATTTCAAAAGCGAACCACCAATCCAATTCATTTAACAACCCGCTTTCATATTTTTCTTTTCGAAGGTTCTCAACCAGAGCGGCAACTTTTTTGTAATCATAATAACTGCATTCCTTAACTGACCGCGAATTTACAACATCATAAATATACGGGAACATTTTTTTGAAGAATAGTTTAACGGCTTCATCATTTTGTGCTTTTCTACTCATTTTTTCCCGAATCAAATTCCAGGCGCGCGAATGGAACGTGCTCATCCAAAACGGTTGATACATTCTTCCCTTTACAAGCGGATACATCGCAAGCTGTTCTGCATTACTTTTTATTATGTCTTTGAAAAGTTTTCCATTTTTTCTCTGAACCAACGGAATCACAAAAAGATTTTCCAACAAAGAAGGTTGTAGAAAAGGCATGTAACTGATAACAATTGAATCCAATACCGACTGTTCATGAGAATAATAATTTGTAATTCTCGTTTTGATTGCAAACATGTCTATCCAGTTCTCCAAACCAATTTGTTCGGGCGCAGGAAGTTGTACAAACATTTTTTCTAACTGTTCTTCGCTTCCGGCAATCATTGCCCGTTTAATATCCTCCGAAAAAAAATCTGCGCGATGTGTCATCAAATGAGGCAATATTTTTTTTGCATCTTGGTTCAAAATAAATTTGGAGCCGCGAAATAAAAGACGGTTGAAATACTCTCGCCTCCATATTTCACCAAATCCTCCGTCGATAAGAATTTTACCGCTCCCTTCTAGTTCTTTGTAGTTACGCAGCTGCATAAATGAGAAAGCGGAATTATTAACTACGGTTTGCGCAGAGTATTCTCTAAATTCTTTTATAAACTGATCGGCGGAAAAAAAAGGAACATAAATTTGCTTATGGCAGATCCCAAAATCACCACAGATCTTTTTTGCCATAATGGAATCCGGATGCTTTGTTTCTCCGAAAGTGTGTGCGTCCCAATTATAATTTTTATCTTGAATTAAAAAAGAAAAAAGCACACGAGAATCTAACCCGCCGGATAAGCTGAGAGACAGCTTTTGAGAGCCGAGCGGAAAAGAGATCAAACCCGAAAGCTCATCTGCATAATGCAGTGTGCTTACATTTAAACTTCTTGCATCGGGGAGCCACTTGTTTTCTTTCAATGTAACTTTTTTTGTTTTTCTATCCATTGCAAGAGAACTGCCGCCAACAACCCGTTCGATATTCTCTAATATGCTCTTTGAAGATATTTGATTGAATAGAAGCCATCGGCTTCCGAATTCCTTAAAATCGATTGCCGTTGGTTTTAATTTAGCAAGCCAATCGATGCGAGCAGAAAACAAAATATTCTCTTCTTCATCGATTCGGTAATAAAAATCGCGCAAGCCGATCCTATCGGTAACGAACAGCATCTTTTCTTCATTCCAACTTGCTAAAACATAATGCCCGTCAATATTGGTTTTCTCTTCTTCGTTATTATCAACTAGACTATCCCAGTCCGATTCTGATAAAAAATTTCTTTGCGGCGGGCGAGAAATTCCAATGCCGACAGACAGCCAACTCTTTTGGGTTTCGCTTTCGGGATATATCTTAAATTTACACGTGCTTGGATTTCCGCCGGCAAAGAGAAATAATTTTTCGGATGAATAATTTAAAAGGGGAATTGAATCGGATGGTTGAATGGCTGAAATAAATTCTTTAGAGAATCGACCTATTCCCCCCAAGAACCAACTCATTTTTACTCCGCTGAAGATGAAAAGAATTACCTTGAAGATCGTTTTGACAATCTTCAAGGTTTATAAATGTTTTATGATTTTTCTTCCCAAACATTAGCAAGCGTAACAATCATTTTTACAGCGGCTTCCATATCCTGAACAGCGATATATTCAGTGAAAGCATGGAAGTTGTGTCCGCCTGCAAACAAGTTTGGCGTTGGCAATCCTTTATAACTCAAGCGGGATCCGTCTGTACCGCCGCGGATTGCCGAGTTGATCGGTTTGATGCCAAGACGATTCAGCGCTTCAACAGCAAAAGCTTCAACGTGCGGATGTTGATCGAGAACGTATTTCATATTACGGTATTGTTCAGTCGCCTCAAAATCATAAGACGAGCCGGGAAATTGCGCAGCAGCTTTTTCGCATAATTCTTTTAAGAGCGATTCATATTCTTTCAGCTTATCAGCATCAAAATCGCGTATAATAAATTTAATAACAGTTTGGGTTTCATTACCGTTAATCTGAGTTGGATGAACATATCCATCGCGCTTCTCGGTTGTCTCCGGAGAAAGTGAATCTTTAGGAAGCATTTCTAAAAACCGCGAAGCAATTTTAGCCGAGTTTATCAATTTATTTTTTGCATAACCGGGATGAACATTCTTTCCGTTGAATTTAATTACAACCGAATCAGCGCTGAATGTTTCCGTTTCAACTTCGCCGCGCGTAGAGCCGTCTATTGTATATGCATATTTTGCGCCGAATTTTTGAACATCAAATTTTTCTGTGCCGCGCCCCACCTCTTCATCGGGCGTAAAACATATTCTAATTTTTCCATGCTTAATTTCAGGATGCTGAATAAGATAATTCATTGCGTCAATTATTTCGGCAATGCCGGCTTTATCGTCGGCGCCAAGCAATGTTGTGCCGTCTGTTGTAATAATATCAAATCCGATCATCTCTTTTAGTTCAGGGTTTTCCGCAGAGTCAATTACTTTAGTTGGATCTTGAGGAAGAACAATATCTCCGCCTTGATAATTTCTGTGAATAACAGGATTAACATTAGCACCGGTTACAGCGGGAGAAGTATCCACATGAGCAATAAATCCTATTACAGGAACATCTTTGTTTGTGTTGGAAGGAACTGTTGCAATTACATAACCGTATTCATCCATCTCTGCGTCTTGCAAGCCGATCTCTTTTAATTCTTCAACCAATATTTTAGAAAGGTTAAGCTGTTTTGGGTCGCTTGGAAATGTCGTGGAGTCTTCATTCGATTGAGTATCAATTTTTACGTATTTTAGAAAGCGTTCAACGCAAGTAAATTTGTAATTAGGATCAAACATGATTTCCTCTTGATTTTGTTTTTTTGTGCTGATAAGTTAATAGAAAAAGAGTGTTAGATTCAATTTTAAAACCGGCTGTTAGCAGTTAGTTATGTGCAAAATTCGAAATCAATTGTAAATATTGCTCAACAATAAATTGCACATAACCAGCCAATCAGTATCTAGATTTCATAATCTTGTTCTTGATTTTTATCTTACTATTTAATGGAAATAATATGAACACTGTAGAACTAATCAGAAAAAAACGAGAAGGCCTTAACCTTACCGAGAATGAACTTAATTTTTTAATCGCCGGTTACACAAAAAAAGAAATACCCGATTATCAATTTTCTGCATTCTTAATGGCGGCTTTTCTAAAAGGAATGAATAAAGAAGAAACTGCTCTTCTTACAAAAGCAATGCTTTACAGCGGAATTGTTGTTGATCTTTCATCAATAGAAGGATTTAAAATTGATAAACATTCAACCGGCGGCGTTGGCGATAAGACATCGTTAATACTGGCGCCAATTGTTGCCGCTGCAGGATTAAAAGTTCCGATGATAAGCGGGCGCGGACTTGGACACACGGGCGGAACTCTTGATAAGCTTGAGTCAATTCCAGGATTCAGAACGGATTTAAATTTAAGCAAGTATAAATTTGTTCTTAAAAAATGCGGCGCTGTTTTAATAGGGCAGACAAAAGAGATTGCCCCAGCAGATAAACTTATCTATTCTTTGCGCGATGTAACGGCAACTGTCGAATCAATTCCTCTTATAACCGCAAGCATTATGAGCAAAAAATTGGCGGAAGGAATTGACGGATTAGTTTTCGATATCAAAACCGGAAGCGGCGCATTTATGCGAAAGGAAAAGGATGCAAAAACGCTCGCTCAATCGCTTATCAGCACTGCTAAAGCATTCGATAAAAAAGTGATTGGCTTTATTACAGATATGAATCAGCCGCTCGGAAATTACATTGGCAACTGGTTTGAAATTTACGAATCAATAAAAGTTTTACAAGGCGAACAAGTTGACGATCTTAACGAAGTTACATTTAATCTTTCCGGCGCAATGATATATCTCGGCGGAAAAGCAAAATCAATTCAAGAAGGGATCCAAATCTCTAAAGAGTTAATCAGAAACGGAAAAGCATTTGAAAAATTTGTTGAAATGGTTAAACTGCAGGGCGGTGATATTTCTCTTATTAAAAATCCAGAAAAATATCCTAAGGCAAAAATTCATGAAAAAGTTTTTGCAGATAAAGCAGGTTATCTGAACACCGTTGATTGCTACGAAATAGGAATGGCGGCGCTTGAGCTTGGCGCCGGAAGAAAAACTATGAATGACAAACTTGATTATAAAGCGGGAATTATTTTTCATTCAAAGATTGGCGATAAAATTAAAAAAGGCGATTTGATTGCAGAGCTGTTCACAGATAAAAAAGAAGTTGTTGAAAGCACAAAGAAAAGAATTCTAAGTTCTATAGCAGTCTCTAAAGAAAAAGTATCTTCGCCTAAGTTGATTAAACAAATATTAGTGTAGAATGTTGAACGCAGAATGTAGAATGAAAATTTAAATCTTCATTCTACATTCGCAATTTGCAATTATTTTTCAATATCCCGCAGCTTGCCCATCCTTGCGAGATTCAGATGCGCCGTAATAAACTTTGTTCACGCTATCGAACATAATAGCTTGATAGCCGCCGTAATTGCCAACATCAAACCTCACTTTATGCCCCATCTTTATCAGTTCGCGGATAACTTCGTAATCGAAACCTGTTTCCAAACAAACTTCGCCACCGTCAGTCATTTTTTCTCCTGTCGGTTCAGAAGATCCTTCGTGCAAAATTCTTGGCGCGTCGCCGGCTTCTTGAATGTTCATTCCGAAATCGATCACGTTCATAACGATCTGAACATGTCCTTGCGGTTGTGTAGCGCCGCCCATCACGCCAAAACTCATAAACGGTTTTCCATCTTTAGTAATGAATGCGGGTATGATAGTATGGAAAGGACGTTTGTGCGGCTCGTAAGTATTGAAATGCCCCTCCTCAAGATTGAACATTTCACCCCGGTCCTGCAAAATAAATCCTAACTTGTGCGGTGTCATTCCGGAACCCATTCCCCTATAATTACTTTGAATGAAAGAGATCATATTGCCTTCTTCATCAGCTACAGTTAGATAAATTGTATCGCCTTCTTTAAGTGCTGGGTTACCAGCATCGTATCTGCGTGCGGCTCTGCCTGGGTTAATAAGTTTTCTACGTTCCGCCGCATATTCTTTCGATATCAATTCTTTAACCGGAATTTTATTGAATTCGGGATCGGCATAAAACTTTGCGCGGTCTTCAAAGGCAAGTTTTTTTGCTTCGATGAAATAATGAATATGTTCTTTTGAGCCGAACCCAAATTCTTTTATCGGATAAGCTTCAAGAATATTTAACATCTGCAACGCCGCAATTCCTTGTCCGTTTGGCGGCAATTCCCACACATCATAACCGCGGTAATTTGTAGATACTGGCTCTATCCATTCCGAAGTATGATCTGCTAAATCTTTATAAGAAAGAAATCCGCCAACTTCTTTCATATATGCGTCAATGCGTTTAGCAATTTCCCCTTTGTAAAAAAGATCGCGTCCGCCTTTAGCAATTTTTTCTAATGTTTCTGCTAAATATGGATTTTTAAATATCTCTCCTTTTTTTGGCGCTCTTCCATTGATTGTAAAAATCTCTTCAAAGCCGGGAAATCTTTTTAATGTTGGAACGCTACGTTCCCAATAGTATGCAATCAACTCTGAAACTGGAAAACCTTCGCGCGCATATTTAATAGCGGGTCCCAAAATTTCCTTCATAGGCAGTCTGCCAAATTTTTTATGAAGTTCGAACCAGCCGTCAACACATCCGGGCACGCTTACAGGCAAAGGTCCAAGTGCAGGAATACTTTTTATATTATTCTTTTTGAAATAGTCAAGAGTGAGAGAATATGGAGAGCGTCCGCTTGCATTCAGACCAAAAAGTTTTTTCTCTTTTGCGCTCCAAACAATTGCAAAAAGGTCGCCTCCAATTCCAGAACCGGTTGGTTCCATCAAACCAAGACATGCGTTAGCAGCAATAGCTGCATCAATTGCGCTTCCCCCTTTTTTCAAAATATCTAGCGCAACCTGTGTAGCAAGTGGTTGACTTGTTGCAGCCATACCGCGCTGTGCTATCACTTCAGAACGTGTTGCAAATGATTTACCAGTAATTCTATCTTGTGCTAAAATTGCGCCTGCAAATAGAAATAAAGTGATAAACATTTTTAATTTCATAATTACCTCAAGATGATTTCTTTCGGATATCAATTTGCGAATTCTTCAAGAAAATTGCTTTCTAATTTTCTTTTCCCTTTTAACTGCTTATCTTTCATCATAACAAATAAAAAATAAACAGGAGGAAACATGTTATTCATAATTGCACTTGTAATTGTAGCGGCTTCAATAGCGCTTCACAGAAATTTCAAAAAAATGGGGAGATATCAGGAAGCAAGACTTATGTTCGTTGGCGTTGCCGTTGGCGCATTGGTAGCGGTTCTACAAATGTTTACAGTTGTACCAGCAGGAACAGTTGGAGTAGTAGATTTTCTTGGCAATGTAAGCGATAACACTTTAAAAGCCGGCGTTAACATTGTTAATCCTATGGCAAACGTAATCAAGTTCAGCATAAAGACACAGGAATTAAAAGAAGCTATGAATGTTCCTTCTAAGGAAGGATTAGGCGTTCAGCTCGAAATAAGCTTACTCTATAGTCTTGATCCGGAGAACGCTTCAAAAATTTACAAAACCGTTGGTGAAAATTACGCAGATATTATTTTGATTCCGCAGTTCCGCTCTGTTGTGCGCGGTGTAACTTCAAAGTATGATGCAAAAGCTCTTTACACTGCTTCTCGCGAAGTGCTTGCCGCCGAAATGAAAGACGAATTGGAAAAGTTAGTTGGTCCACGCGGAATTACAATTGAAGCCGCTCCCATGAGACAGATAGTTTTACCGGCTGGACTTACGGTATCAATCGAAGAAAAATTAAAATCTGAACAAGAAAGCCAGCGTATGGAGTTTATCTTAAAAAGAGAAGAACAAGAAGCCGAACGTAAACGGATAGAGGCAAAAGGTATTGCAGACTTTCAAGATATAGTTGCAAGAGGCATAAGCGCAAATCTTTTGCAATGGAAAGGAATTGAAGCGACCGAAAAATTGGCAAACTCTCCCAATAGTAAAGTTGTTATTATCGGAAGCGGGAAAAACGGCTTGCCAATTATACTTGGCAATCAATAAATAGTTATTGTATAAAATTGCGCCCGTCTGAAAAAAAGGATGGGCGTTTTTTCTATTATTTCCAAACGTCCATTTATTCATTAAATTAATTTGGCTAAATAACATTTACCAAAATTTGATTTGAAAATGGAAAGTGCTTTTTATGTTTACAAAAGATCAAATTCGAGAATTAAAAAGTCAAGGTAACGGCGCTATCCTTCATTTCGTAAAAGATATTAAGGAAAGCAATAAAATTCTTTTTCTACTGGAAAATCTTGGTCATTTACCAAAAGATTTTGACGGGAACTGGCTGCTTAATTATCTCTATAATAAAAATAGTCAAGTGAGGTTTTGGGCTGTTAAAAATCTTGGCAAATTGAACGATGAAAACTATCTTCAAGCATTATCTGAAGTAGCCAAAAAAGATTCTGATACAACTGTAAGACGAGAGGCGGTTTCTTCACTTGGAAGAATGCGCAATCCAAAATCAAAAGAATATTTGTATGCATTACTAAAAGACGAAGACCCAAAAGTAGTTTGCCAAGCCATAAGAGGTTTATTAGTTTTTCGTGACGATAAAGAAGTGCAAAATGTTCTCAAGCCTTTAATAAACCATCCTAATGAGATGGTAAAAACTGTAATCTATAAAGAATATTTCTCTCAGATAAAATCGAAAAATGAGCAACTACATCCTGACTCTTATGATTTTCTAAAAAACACAGTTGTAAACGGAGACGTTAGAGAAATTTTGAAGAATGTTCCGGACGAAAGCGTTCATTTAACATTTACATCGCCGCCTTACTACAATGCACGGGATTATTCAATTTACCCAAGCTATAAAGATTATTTAAAATTCTTAGAAGAAGTGTTCAAGGAAGTATATCGGATAACCAAAGAAGGACGATTTTTTATTCTTAATACTTCACCGATAATTATTCCAAGAGTTAGTCGCTCTCATTCAAGTAAAAGATTCCCCATTCCTTTTGATATTCATCATTATCTTATTGAAATGGGCTGGGAGTTTATAGACGATATAATTTGGTTAAAACCAGAAGCAAGTGTCAAAAATCGTAATGCTGGTTTTTTACAACATAGAAAACCGTTAGCATACAAACCAAATGCTATAACAGAATATTTGCTGGTGTATAGAAAACAAACCGAGAAGTTGATTGACTGGAATATTCATCAATATGATTATCACACTGTTAAGGAAAGTAAAGTTGAAGATGGTTATGAAACAACAAACGTTTGGAAGATTGATCCTACATTTGATAAAGTTCATTCAGCAGTATTCCCTGCTGAATTATGCCGACGAGTAATAAAGTATTACTCTTTTAAAAATGATTTGGTTTTCGATCCATTTGCTGGAAGTGGCACTGTAGGAAGAACTGCAAAAAGTCTTGATAGATATTTCTTTTTAACAGAGAAAGATGAAAAATATTTTAGCTATATGAAGGAAAAGACTCATCCGAAAACTCTTTTTAAGGAAAAAGAGATTCATTTTCTAACCCTTGAACAATTCAAAAAAACAATAATTTTATGACACTTACTGACCAAGTAATCAAAAACATTATTCGCAAACTAATTAGCGGAAAAGATTATCGAATTGAAGTGGTAACCCTAATCAATGCTGAATTTCTTCAATATGCGATAGATTTTTTTAAAAAAGTTGTTGATGCCAAATTAAAAAATGAAGATATAACAGTTGACTGGTATAAAAAGGAATTTCTAAATCCTAATCTTTCGTCAAATGAAATAGCAATTAATTCCGGCTTAAATAAAAAAACAATAACAAATATGTATAATACTGCAAGACGGGAAATTGTTATTGAAGCTTCCAACGAACATTATGATTCATTATATAACGCGATAAAAGAATTAACAGAATCGGAACACGAATTAGATTTGAAACTTACAATTAAATTTCGCGGTGTTAGTGTAGACTTAAATGTGAGTGAAAGCTTAATTGTAATAAATACCCTTGCTGTAAAAAGAGCAGAATTACGTGGAGGATTTTGGAGCACTGCCGGTAAACGCGCAGAAAAATATCTAATGACAACACTTTGCAAAATATTTGAAGTTCCGCCAATACACTTTGATCAAAGTCGTGTTCCTGAATCTATGAGAGAAGTTGATTTCTATTTAATCAATGATACTAAATTTTATAGATGCGAAGTTAAGCTAATGGGAAAAGGAAATCCTGAAAGCGCAGATGCTATCTTTGCCAGAGAAAGCAGTGTGTTTGTAGCTGATAAGCTTTCGGATCTAAATAAACAGCAAGCCCAGAAATTAAATGTCGAATGGATAGAATTGCGTAGTCAAGATGGATACAAACGTTTCGCTAGTGTTCTTCAGAAATTCAATATTCCATATACTGTATTTAATGGTAATGTTGACGAAAAATTAAATTCTATTTTTGAGGAAATATTTAAGTAACCGCAACCTAACCAGCTGCTTAAAACAGACAGCATTTTAAAAAGCGACTTTGTTCTAATTATTAAGTTTAGTTTTTAAAATCGAATTGATATTATTAGTTACTTTTTTTTTTAGATTAGCGCCGTGAAAAAAATGTTTTACATATTATTTACTTTCCTTTATCTGTTTTTAACAGCAGGGCTTAGTATAACTTACCATTTTTGCGGCGGCGAAGTCAATTCAATTAGTTTGAGCAGAACGCCGGACGATGAAGATCCTTGCGGAGATCAATGCCATACAGATTTAGAGAAATCATGCTGCCCAGAATCGCATTGCAAAGATGAAATAAAAACTATTAAGCTTGACGATCTTCATACTTTTGAAGCTAAATTTAAACAGCTATTATTTTCGGAAAACTCAATTATCGTTTCTGATGAAATCGTAAACAATAAGCTCATCGACAAGTCAAACTATTATACTACGTCTTCACAAAACCTTCATATCAATTCTTCCACATATCTATTTAACTGCACTTTTCTCATTTAAAATTCTTTCATTGAATAACAATTAGTTAATTAAAACCGCGCATTAGTGCGTGGATTAAAACTATTCTAATTATTTAAATGAGGAAAGCGATGAAAAAGTTAATTTCATTATTAAGCGTATTTTTCTTTTTATCAACTTTAATTGTAGCGCAAGATTCAAAAGTTGTTGAAACTGAATTCAAAGTATTTGGCAATTGTAATATGTGCAAGAACAGAATTGAAAAAGCATTAAAAATTGACGAAGTAAAATTTGCAAAGTGGAACAAGAATACAAAAATGTTAAAAGTTGCTTTCGAGCCGACAATTACAGTTGATTCTCTCCAACAAATTCTTGCTGCTGTTGGTCACGATACAGAAAAGTTCAAAGCAAAGAATGAAGTTTACAAAGCTTTGCCCAAATGCTGTTTGTATCGCGACAACAATAATACTCACTAACTCTATTAACTGGAGAGATAATAATGAAATCAAGACTAGTTTTATTAGCGCTGTTTTTCTGTTCAACATTAGTTTTTGCGCAGGGTGCAATAACCGGTATCGTTATGGAAAAAGACGAAAAGGGAAATGAGAAACCATTAATTGGGGCAAATATTATTTGGGCGGGGACTTCCAATGGAACAAGTTCTGATATCAACGGTAATTTTAAGATTTCGTTAATTAAAGAATCTAATAAACTTATTGTAAGCTTTATTGGTTATAGTTCCGATACGCTTATTGTTGAAGACCAAAGAAATGTTAAAGTAGTATTAGAATCTAAATTGATAAAAGTAACCGATGTAGAAATTATTGGCGAACAACAATCGAGTTATCTTGATTTTCTTGGAACAGAAAACACAACAATCATTACTCAAAAAGAACTGCAAAAAGCGGCGTGCTGTAATTTATCTGAAAGTTTTGAAACTAATCCTTCTGTTGATGTTTCATTTACAGATGCAATTACAGGCGCAAAGCAAATTGAAATGTTGGGACTATCCGGAATTTATACACAAACAACAATGGAAAGTCTTCCATTCATGCGCGGGCTGATGACATCTGTCGGTTTAACTTTTGTTCCCGGCACATGGATCAATGCCATCAACGTATCAAAAGGAATTGGCTCTGTTGTAAACGGCTACGAATCTATCACCGGGCAAATAGATATTGATATGCAAAAACCTTTTAGCGAGGAAGAAAAACCTGTCTATTTTAATTTTTATGCCGATTCAGAACAGAGAATAGAAAGCAATTTGAATTTTCGTCATCAATTTAGCGAGCGCTTATCTTCTATGACTCTTCTTCATGCAAGTTCTCGTCGCCACATACAAGATAGAAATTCGGATCGGTTTATTGATATGCCGACATTCAACACCGTTAACTTGATGCAAAGATGGCATTATGAAAGCGGAAACGGCTGGGAAGGCCAACTTGGTTTTCAATTGGTGAATGAGAAAAAAGAAGGGGGAACAATGACGCATTCATCGGCAGAAAATCATTCTGATTATCGCTACGGAACAACTAACCGTAACTTTAATATTTACGGAAAAACCGGTTATGTTTTTAATGAATCATATAAAAGCTTTGGAATTCAATGGTCTTTTAACAACTATCAAAACACCTCCTTCTTTGGTTTGCACAATTATGAAGGAGCTCAAAAAAATGGTTACGTAAATTTTATTTATCAATCCATCTTGGGCGAAGAAACTCATAAATTTAGAACCGGTCTCAGTTTTTTATTTGATGAATACGATGAATTATTTCAAAACAAACGATACCAAAGAATAGAAAGAGTTCCGGGCGTATTTTTTGAATACACCTTTAAACCAAACAATGAATTTTCTTTGGTCGCGGGCATTCGCGGTGATAGCCATAATTATTACGGCTTCATGTTAACGCCGCGTTTACACATTCGATATGCAATTAATGACAATTTGGTTTTTCGCGCCGCCGCCGGAAGAGGTTACAGAACATCAAACATTTTTGTTGAATATGCCTCCAGTTTTGCGAGTGCAAGAAATATTTACATTACACAAAGCAATAATTTTGGGTACGGATTAGATCAAGAATCAGCTTGGAATTACGGCTTTAACGCAACTTATTATTTTTTGCATCAATACCGAGAAGCGACTCTTTCTTTGGACTTTTATAGAACAGAGTTTGAAAAAGTTACTATTGCAGATATCGATTCAAATCCGCAGTCTATCAACTTTTACTCAACTCTAAACGGCGCTTACTCAAATTCAGTTCAATTGG
The DNA here is from genome assembly GCA_020723965.1 of Melioribacter sp. GTDB lineage: Bacteria > Bacteroidota > Ignavibacteria > Ignavibacteriales > Melioribacteraceae > DYHW01. Next base: position 168,815 of record DYHW01000005.1, read on the forward strand.
AATTGAACATCAAGCCGCTATTAAGATTTGATGCCCGCATAGCATACCGTTTTTTGGATGTTAAGCAAAAAATAAATAATAGCTTTGTAAGCAGGCCCTTAACTGCTCAACATCGTGCTTTATTCAATTTTGCGCACAAAACAAACAGAGAAACATACGAAGACCCGCAAATGTTTTATGATCTTACTTTGCAATGGTTCGGAGTAAAAAGAATTCCATCAACAAAACTTAATCCGGCTGAGTTTCAAGTAAGAGAAAATTCGCCAAGTTTTGTTTTGATCAATCTTCAGATTACAAGAACATTTTACGAAGGATTTGATTTATATCTTGGAGTTGAAAACTTGCTTAATTTTCGTCAAGATAATCCAATAATAAGCGCTACTAATCCAAATGAAAAATATTTTGACGCTTCTCTTATTTGGGGTCCGGTAAACGGTAGAATGATTTATACTGGATTAAGATATAAATTGTAATTTTAGATGCTGGTTTCTAGCTGCTGGATATTGTTTAACTACAAATCCAGCAGCCAGCATCAAATAGTAAAGGTGAATGAAATGGCAGTGCCAACAAAAATAAAATTGCACAAACAAGAGCATCTTGAAATAACTTGGGATAACAAAAAAATAATTAAGTATCCGCTCAAGTTTCTGCGTGATGAATCGCCCGATGCAGGAAATAAAGGTGAAACTATTTTATGGAAGCATTACGCCCCGCCACCCAAGCAGCAATTAAAACCAGAAGCATACGAAATTGAAAATATTGAGATGGTTGGAAACTATGCCATTCAAATCAAATGGAAAGACGGCAATAATTTTGGAATTTACTCATGGGAACTACTTGAACAGTATGGTGAATATTTACAAGTGAGAGAAAATTTACATCAAGATTATGATCATCACCACTGAAATAATCATCTGCTCTCAGATCTGTCCGCTTTTATTTTTATCTCAAATTGATTTGAATATCTGTTTTCAAAAAGCGTTAAGCTTATTTTAACGCCGGGTTTCTGAATTGAATAATCGCCCGTGTGTAAAGTGTCTATGCGAAATCTTTGGTCGGTGCAGCTACTCAAATATTTTGAGATAAGACTTTGAGCTTCCTTTCCGGAACTATATAATAGATCCGCTTGTACTTGATAGACTCCGCTTTTATCGCCAATAAAAACTACACGCTTAGTTTTGTCTTGATAAAACACGCACTCCATTGCAGGATTACTCTTATCGTGGTGGCGGGGTTTGCCGTAAGTTTTTAAAACTTCACCGATGCTCTTTCCCACCATTTCACAATAAGGAATATCTTGAGGTAAAGCTGTTTGATTAAATCCACAGAGAAAGAAGAAGATTATTAACCGACAAACATTCTTGCTTTTCATGATAACCTCTTCTCTATTTATTTTAGATAATATATTTCAGAAGTGTAGGGAAATTTATAAATCTATTTTTGTAAGAGAAGTTTCATATGCAACTGCATAGCAACATCTTTTTGATGAAAAGAGCGGCTTACACAATACTATTTTAACTCTTTTTCAGAATATCTTCAAAGAAATTTTAAAGATCGATCCGCGTAACAACGCCGTGCAGTTTATGATAAGGAAGATCTAAGAACTGAACAAAGTTGGGAGTGATTTTCTTAATAAAAGCAAAAAATTTCAACATCGGTTTCTTTGCTCTTATGTCATCAACTCCGTAAAACATTACTTTCGGGTCGATGGTTGTTTCTTTTAGAATTTTAGGAACATCTAATTTTTCCATATAACCGGCTTGCACTTCTAAGCCCGATAAACCTTCTGTAATATCCGGGACATATAATTTTTGCACGCCAAATGGTTTATCCATAGTAATTACCGAAACAAGAATATTATGTTCGTACATTATACTTCCACGAATTGTACAGTGAACCATATAAGGGGGAATCATATAAAGGTCTTTTGTAAAGTATAACGCCGTGCCAGGTAAAAGTTTTCCTCCTTGGTAAAGCTGGTCAAAGCTTGTTAAGTAAGTATCGATTGGGAGCGAACGGAACGATCTATAAACCGATTTGTTGCCGAAAGTCCATATATAAATAATAAGCAGCGGAACAGCTGCAATAATAATAGACCAATAACCGCCATGCGGAATTTTTGTAAACACAGAAAACAAGAACGCTAAATTCACAACCAGTACAAGCAAGGCAGCATAAAATTTTAGCTTAAAATCTTTTTTTAGAAATATCCAAATCATGAATATAGTGCTCACTGTCATTGTAGCTGTTACTGCTAAACCGTATGCGGCGGCTAGATTAGTAGATTTCTTAAAAAGTAGAATCACGAAAATTACGGCTGCAAGCAATCCCCAATTAACTGCTGCAACATAAATTTGAGATTTGAGATGTGTAGATGTGTATTTAACTCTCATCAATGGAAAGATATGCGTTCTAATTCCCTGATAGACAAGAGAGAACATTGCGCTGATCATTGCTTGAGAGGCAATAATTGTTGCAAACAAGGTGAGAATTAAAAAAGGTATATAAAGAAATTCCGCTTGATGCTTTATCATCGCAAAAAGAATATTGATTTGCTCTTCCTTCCCTTCGTTCATTCTCATTGCAAAAGCACCCTGTCCAAAGTAATTTATCACTAAAGCAAAGAAAACAAAATACCATGCGCGGCGTATAGGTTCTTTGCCAAGATGCCCCATATCGGCATAAAGCGCTTCGCCTCCGGTGGCGCATAGAATAACTTCCGAAAGAACTATAAATCCAGCCAGCCCGTTGTTAATCAAAAATTCTATTCCATAGTGCGGACTTATCGCCAGAACAATTCCCGGGCTTTCTATCAATGAAACAAACCCCGTAATAAACAGAGAAGAGAACCACAATATCATTATAGGACCGAATGATGAAGCGACTTTATCTGTGCCGCGAGATTGAACAGCGAAAAGTAAAATTGTAATTGCGATAGTTATAACAACAACCGTGTTCTCATCAATATGTCCCATACCAGGAATTAACTCAAGCCCTTCAACCGCAGAGAGAATACTTATAGCTGGAGTGATAACGCCATCTCCCATCAACAAAGAAACACCTATGTAACCTAAAAACGTTACATAAACCATAGACCGTGCCGATTTGAGCGAGCTATGAAGAATTTCTTTTAATACAATAATTCCTCCCTCGCCTTTTGAACTCATACTCATCGCAAGAAAAGTATATTCCACCGTTACGATAATTATCAAAGTCCAAAATATAAGGGAAAGAATACCAATTACATTTTCCGGTGTGGGAGACGTTAAAAAGAAAATTACTGTTAGCGTATAAATTGGGCTTGTACCAATATCTCCGAACACGAGACCCATTGCTTTTGTAATTTCACCAAATGAAGAATGTGAAGATTTTTTTTTATCCATTATTATATTAGTGCTCTCTTATGCGGGGGGCTATATTTATTTTACCCATAGATAGCCGTATACAAAAGATAACCAAGAACATATACAACGCTGAGTCCTATAATTCCCATTAAAAAATAGAAAGCAAGATTATTAAATTTATCTTTTTTAATATTTTCCATAAAATTCCTTTTGCTGCTTTTAACGTTAAATTAGTTGCGCTGCTAAGATACTTATTTTTTGATTTCATCAAAATAGCAATGAATTATTTACTTGTGATTTTTATTTAATCCTCCAACAAATTTCTTACTAGAATTTGAAATTTGACGCATCATTTTTTTACGGTTTCATCTTTATCCACGGCAAATTTTCGAGATCAACATTTCCGCCGGAAAGAATTAAGCCGGTTTTCTTACCCGCAAATTTTTCTCCGCTCTCTAAAATAACAGCAAGAGCGACCGCCGATGATGGTTCTACAATAATCTTCATTCGTTCCCAAATCATTCTCATTGCTGTAATTATAGATTCTTCTCCTACTGTAATGATCTCCTCAACATTATTGCGAATTATCGAGAAAGTTCTTTCGCTTAGTTGTGCAAGCAGACCATCGCATATTGTTTTTGGATTAAGAGAAGGATGGATAACCCCGTCGCGAATAGAGCGGAATGCATCATCTGCTCCTTTCGGTTCTGCCCCAATCACTTTCGTTCTTGCGGAAAAATATTTAGCGCTCAATGCAGTTCCGCTCAATAACCCGCCGCCGCCAGTAGGCGCAATTAAATAATCTAGATCATTTAGTTCTTCAAAAATTTCTCTTGATGCTGTCGCCTGTCCAGCAATAACAGCATAATTATCATAAGGATGAACCACAGTTGCGCCCGTTTCTTCAATAATTTTTGCTAAGGTCTCTTCACGCTCTTTAAGAGTGGGCTCACAAAAAAATATCTTTGCACCATAGCCTTCAACTGCTATTTTTTTGATTTTCGGCGCAGTTCTTGGCATTACAATAAAAGATGGAACGTTTTTAATTTTTGCAGCAAGCGATAAAGCAGCGGCGTGATTACCCGATGAATGTGTAGCAACGCCTTTTTTTAAATCGTTATTGCTTAGAGAAAGAAGAGCATTACTTGCGCCCCTAAATTTAAAAGCGCCAACCTTCTGAAAATTTTCGCACTTAAAAAATAAACTGCCGCCAAAGAATGAATTGAGCGATGTAGAAGTCAAAATTGGCGTTCGGTGAATTATGCTTTTTATTCTTTCGTGCGCTTCAATTATGTTTTGTTCTGTAGGTTCGTTTAATAACACTATAACCTCTGGAATAAGTATAAATCATTTATGATTTTTTTTATTTAGTAATTCCCGCTTTCAAGTTGAACCGCTTGTTGGGTCGGATACTCAAAAAGAAAAGCCAAACAATACACCAAGTAATATCATTTTTATTGTTTCAATGCCTTTTATAACAGAGTATTCTTTAGGACTATAGTTATATTTAACCTTTGGGAACAGCATCAAATATTTTGCTTCCAAACCAAGACTAAACCCACTGCAAGCAATACCAATCGCGCCTATTTTTCCAGAAATCCCAAAACTATCTTCTCTTGTCCTTCCAGTAAAATAATATGGAGGTTGTTTGTCGGAAATAAATGAAGCATTTCCTTCATAAGATTGGGAAATAAAAGAATTATATGACCAACCAAGAGTGATGTATATTTTATTATAAGATTCGCTTAGAAAATTGTAACCAAAATCAAGTTCATAAGTCATAAAAGAAAACAATTCTTTGCCGTCCTTAGTAATTACTGCACTCACATTTGGCCTTAATAAAAAGGAATTATTAATTTCATAACTATAATTTGCGTTAACAGATAGACCGCTGCCAAAGAAGCCGCCTATACTAATTCTATTTGTCTGAGGTAGTACAGTAGATAGCACGAAGAATAAACAACAAACAAATAATTTGGAGTGAAGTCTCATATTTTTATTATATGTCAACTAACTAACATTTATCATTAGTATAAAATTCGGGTTTATCTAGTATCGGTTTTTTCGTTCAAGAATATTTTTTTTATCCTGTCAAAAAGCTTTACTATAGTTTTTTTTATAAGAGAAAAGTAAAATAATATTGCAAGAACTATTGCGGAGATAATTTGAAAAATTAGACTGCCGGTGCCTGGATCGATATATAAAATTGCCGCATTGGTTGATGTAGAAGATAATAGAAGAAAACTGAAAAAAATAATTACTTTCAAAAACATTTGACGAGCCATTTTTCTTTTCTCCATTGATAACATTTTAAGAATTTATCAGAATAAATCCCATTATTTTTTTTGTACAGGCGCTCTTAAAAACTAAATTATCATAATGCTAATTCGCTTTTGGCATATCGCTCACCACGGCTTTTATTCTTACATCCCTTGCTTTTTTGAATACCAATTTAACTTCATATTGCTCGCCTATTTTTATATCCTTTGTTAATCCAATCAACATTATGTGAAGACCGCGCGGTTTAAATTTTACAGTTGATTTCGATGGAACTAGAACATATTCAACGGAGCGCATTCCCATCATGTCATTTGAGCGCTTAAATGTTTCGTGAATTTCAACTATTTCCGAGTGTTCAAAAGTAATCGCAATCAGCGTATCGGATTGATTGCTGTTGTTCATAACTTCAAAAAAAAGAGCGCTGTTGCCCCCTTGTGCTGCCGGTCTGATCCAAGCACCTTTTATTTGCAGTTTTGTTTGTGGAATAGTTACGCTCACAAACGAAGCAAAAAAAATTATGATAAATATTTTTTTCAACTTAGTTCCTTTCTAATTTTTGATGGTGCAGCTAATTAGTAAGTTCTTTTATATCCAAGGTAATTTCATCAATATTTATTTTACTGCCCGTATAATTTTTTCTAATTCTCCCCTCTGAATCGATGAGTTGAATGCGGTCTGTGTGGATGTAATAATAAATTCTCCGTCCGTCTTTAAAGATGGTTGAATCTCCAACTACTGCCATAACTCCGGCGCGTTGAATGATTGAGTCGATAGTTGATCTTTTCCCCGTTAGAAATGTCCAGTTACTTAAATCTAAATTTCGGATTTCTGCAAAATTGCGTAAAACTGCCGGCTCATCATGTTCGGGGTCAAAAGTGATAGAAACAAAATTAACATCAACAATATTTTCTTTTTTTAATTGTTCTTGAATAAGCCGCATATTGTTTGTTGTAAGGGGGCAAATATCCGGGCAGTTTGTGAAAATGTAACCAACAATTGTGGTTTTTTCCTTTGCTAAATCCGGAAAAACTTTTGCCTTGCCATTCTGATCAACAAGCTGATATTGTGTTCTGCCCCAATCATTAACTATTGGAAGTTTTTCTTTACATGCGCCATAAAATAAAAACAAAAATGAAACAGCAAAAATTTTTTTCATAATAATCAAGTGCTGATGCTTAGAGAAAGTTTTAATATCTTGTTATAGTTAAAATAGTAATTTTATTTATTTTATTTGAGAGTGTTAAATATGAGAAAAATATTTGCCGCTTCCTTTATAATTCTTTCGTTTTCACTTCTGCCTGCTCAGGAAACAATTCGTATTATGACTTACAATGTTCATAGGTTTCCCGCCAACAAAAATTCTGCCGACGCTTTGAAAACTATATTCAGCGCTATTAACCCTACTATTATTGTCCCTGTTGAACTTGACGGCAGCGACGCCGTTCAACAACTACTAACCAAAACGCTAAATAATAAATACAAAGCTTCCTCTGAAGTCAGCATCTCTTGGGGAAGAGGAAACGAAGCCGCTGTTTTTTATAAAGATTCCCTTTTTAATTATCTCGGGCACATTCTTATTACTGCTGACCCAAGACCAATAGCAGAGTTTAAATTAGTACATAAATTTACAAGAGATACTTTAATCGTTTTTGGAGTTCATCTGAAAGCATTTCCGGAATCAGAAAATCAAGTTAGAAGATTGAACGCTGTTAATGTGCTTAGAGAAAGAACAAAAAAGTTAAACAAGAAAGCCAATTATGTTGTTGTTGGCGATTTCAACATTTTTGATTATGAAGAACCTGCATTTAAGAGATTGTTAGACAAATCTGAAAGCGGATATTTTTACGATCCTCAAAATGCCGTTGGCAGATGGACAGACAACATTTTATTTGCTCATGCTCACACATATTCGCCAACATCGCTAAAGTCAAGACTTGATATGATTTTAATTTCTGAATCACTGCAAGAATATGGTGGAATAGATTACATTAACGATTCTTATAAAATATTTGGAAATGACGGGCTCCATTTCGGTAAATCGATTACAACCGGCTCTAACTATTGGTTATTCAACGCCGAAATTGGAACCGCATTGCTCTCAGCATCGGATCATTTGCCGGTTTATGCCGATTTTAGTTTTGGAGTCCCAACAACTGTTTCGACCTCACAAGAAATTCCTTCAACTTTTGAACTGCTGCAGAACTGCCCTAATCCGTTCAATCCAAGCACAATTATTTCTTACCGGTTGGCAAAAGGCGGACATGTGTCATTAAAAATATATGATTTGCTAGGTAGAGAAGTTGCAACTCTTGTTAATGAAGAAAAACCGCCGGGTTATTACAAAGTTGAATTCAGCGAACAACAGATACCCGAGAACAGGCAATTATCTGCCGGCGCTTATTTTTACATGTTAACGGCAAATAATTTTTCATCAACAAAGAAAATGATATATAACAAATAGGGAGCGTGTGAAAAATATTTTATTACCCGGTTTAGAAAAGCAGTCCGAATTTCTGCAAAAAAATCTCAGCACAAAGATTGAATCTGCTTTGGTGATCGGCTCTGCCAGCGAGAATCTTGCCGGACTAATATCGCAAAAATATGAATGTAAAGTTGATCTTATTGTTGAAGATTTTGAGTCGTTGATGAACGCCAAAATGTTTATGGACGAAAGATTGAATGTGAATGTTAGTCTCATGAATTTCGATCTTACGGATTTCGCAGATGAGTCGTTCGACTTAGTTTATGCACAAGCTTCTATATCGCTTAAAAAGAGAAACAAAATCATCAAAGAAATAAAAAGAATACTAAAACCTAATGGATTTTTATGCGTGGGAGAAATTGTCGCTCTAAAAAAAGATGTTCCCCAGTTTGTAAAGGATATATTCGATTCTTCAAATCTTAGCCCTTTGTTTATTGATGAAGTTGAGAATTACTATAAAGAAAGAAATTTCAAAATAGCAGAACAGAAGAACCTGACATCCACGCTTAAAGAATATTACAATCAATGCTCAGAACTGCTTAAAAACAGAAAAGAAGAATTAACGGAACAGGAACAAAGTTTTTACAAGAAACTTATAAATAAAGTCAGTCACGAATCGAATGCCTATTTAAAATTAGGGGGCGATAAGTTCATTGGATTTAGAGTCTTACTCCTTAAGAAAGGAGATAAATGAAAAAAGGAGATTTGATCGAGCTCGAGATAACCGGCTATGCTTTTGAAGGGAAAGGCGTTGCCAAAATCATTAAAGAAATTAATTCTGTTGATGAAAGCGGTCTAAAAAAATTTATTCTATTTGTTGATGGAACATACCCCGGTGATAAAACGATAGCACAAATACGAAGAGTTCGTAAATCTTACGCCGAAGCAAAAGCAACAAAACTTATTATAGAATCTCCTTTTCGAGTAAAGGCAAATTGTAAATACTTTCGTGTTTGCGGCGGATGTAAAGCCCAAGATTTAGCTTACGAACAGCAAACAAAATTTAAGGAAGAACAGGTAAAAGATATATTTGAACGGCTTGGCGGAATTAAAGATTTTGAACTGCTTCCGATAATTCCTTCAGAGAATATTTTTTTCTATAGAAACAAGTTAGAATTCTCTTTTTCAGATAAAAGATGGCTTTCCGAGAATGAAATAGGTTCGATGCAAGAAATATCAGACAAAAATTTTGCTCTTGGATTTCACATACCCGGTATTTATGATAAAGTGCTTGATATTAGCGAATGCTGGCTGCAATCTGAGATCAGTAATAAAATTCTAAACTTTACGCGTCAATTTTTCAAAAATCATCAGATTTTTCCCTATTCTACACAAAAACACACAGGCTTTTTGCGAAATTTTGTAATAAAACAGTCATTTCGAACAAATGATCTAATGGTTAATTTAGTTGTATATGAAGAAAATGAACGTTTGTTCACAAATTATAAAAATGAGCTTATCCGGGAAATTCCTCAAATCTCTACTTTGGTTTTCAACATCAATCAGAAATTATCACAAGTCGCTTACGGAGATTATGAAATCGTTTGCCATGGAAGCGGCTATATTCATGATCTAATTGGCGAATGGAAATTTAGAATCAGCGCTAATTCATTCTTTCAAACTAATACAGCACAAGCAGAAAAACTATTTTCAACTGCGCTTGAGTTTGCTGAGTTCAAGGGAAGTGAAATTGTTTATGATTTGTTTTCCGGAGCGGGGACAATTCCGATTTTCATTTCAAAGAATGTTAAACAGATTTACGGATTTGAAAACGTTGAACCGGCAACCGAAGATGCTAAAGTAAACAGAGCTCTTAATAATGTTACGAACTTTGAACCGCTGCTTGTTGACCTAAATAAATCATTCATCCCCGTCATTCAAGAGAGAAAATTGCCAAAGCCTGATGTTATTATTGCAGATCCTCCCCGCAGCGGAATGCATCCTAAAACCGTAAAGGATATCTTAGAATTAATGCCAAAGAAAATTATTTATATTAGCTGCAACCCCGCCACACAAGCACGCGATATTAAATTACTCTGCGATGGCGGTTATAATCTGGTAAAAGTGCGTCCCGTAGATATGTTTCCGCATACATATCACATTGAAAATGTTGCGCTGCTAAAATTGTAGTGTAAAACATTACTTTTTGTGGAGATTCATTCTGCTCAAGAAAAAAATACGCTTATGAAAAATTAATACCCGCAAGTAATTATAAAAAAATTTCGAAGACTTGAAATTTTGCACCAGTTTGTTTGTCTTGTATCATACTGAAACAGCCCCATCTATAACATGTACTTAAATCCTCATAAAATAAGCTAAAAACAAAGATTTCTAATGGCATTATGCTTGTCTTTATGAGTTCTAGTAAAATTCATTTTAGAAGGAGAAGTTATGAAAGCTCTGTTTACAAGGACAACAAGAGTGATAATAATAGGATTGCTTTTAACTTTATTTACGGGTTACACTTTTGCGCAAAAGCAATTAGGCGATAAAAGCGTAACCGATTACACCAGCATTGTGAAAGTTACAGGCACCGCTGAGGGCATAAATATTAAATACACAAATCCATATTCCAATAATACTCAAGAAGCTTTTGCCGGGACTTTAAATGGCGCTGTTAATTCATTGGCTAAAAAGTTCTACTGCATTGATATTCGCAACTTGCTTGAGTTCAATAAGGATTATTGGGATGAAGGAAACACTTCTCCACAAGTCACCTATATTCTTAATAATTACTTCCCCTTAAAAACTACTTACACCGGCAAATTATCAGACAACAACAAAGAAGCCGCGGCAGTTCAAGCAGCTATTTGGTATTTCAGCGATAACCTTAACATTAGTACAATAACCGATGCCGATGTAAAAACGCGCGCTAATCAAATAGTTGCCGATGCTATTGCAAACAACAATAACGTCCAACCTTTACAAAGTTTGTTAATTATTCCTTTAGCGCAATCATTTGTTCAAGGCACGCTTGCAACATTTGATGTTTATGTTTTAGATCAAAACGGCAATCCTTTATCCGGTAAGACTGTCAGCTTATCCACATCTTTAGGAACTCTTAGTCAGTACACAGGTGTTTCAAACGCTTCAGGAAAAATAGGTCCCATTACGGTTTCTTATTCAGGAATAGGCACTGCAACAATTAAAGCTCAAGCAACAGTAGAGATTCCTCAAGGAACAAAATATGTTCATAAAACTTCTCCGAACGATAAACAAAAATTGGTACTTGCCACACCTGGCGTTGATAAAAAAGAAGTTACCGCTACAATAGAATGGTATAAGCCTGCCGATTGCGACCTAAAAGGTTTTACAACTTATACACAAGGCGGATGGAGCAGTCCATCAAACAGCGGTCCGGGAAAAATAAGAGACCTTTATTTCAGCGAAGTTTTCCCTACCGGTCTAGTTCTTGGCTCAACTTATAAATTAACACTTACAACTGCCACAGCAGTAAAAAACTTTTTGCCTCAGGGTTCTACCGCAGGAGCATTTACTACAAATTATACTAACCCAACAACAACAAGCGCCGGCGTTTTAGCTGGACAGTTAGTCGCGTTAAAATTAAACGTTGCATACAGCGCTGCTGGAAAGATCGGTTCTAATCCAACAAAACTGGGCGATCTTGCAATTGCGTCTGGTCCTTTTGCAGGTAAAACAATTTCTCAATTTTTGGCTTTAGCAGAGCTAGCAATTGGCGGCGGCTCATTAAACGGATTTTCTTTTAGCGATTTTAACGATACCGCCACAAAGATCAACGAAAATTTTGATAACGGAACTGTTGATACAGGATTTTTGAAATGCGCTGATAACACACTGCCAAAAGCATCTCTTGGAGATAAAGTTTGGAACGATGCAAATAAGAACGGAATTCAAGATTCTGGTGAAGCAGGTATAGCCGGCGTTGCTGTGAAATTATTTACTTGCAGCGGCACTTTGATTGCCACAACAAATACAGACGCTAACGGAAATTACCTTTTTGCCAATATAGCTCCAGCAGATTATTATGCTGAATTTGTTAAACCAACCGGATTTGTGTTTTCTCCAAAAGATCAAGGTTCTGATGATTCAAAAGATTCCGATGCAGAACCAGCCAATGGAAAAACTATCTGCACTACCTTAACCGCAGGCGAAAACGATCTAACCTGGGATGCCGGTTTATATCCAGAACCAAAAGCTTCGCTTGGTGACAAAGTTTGGGAAGATTTAAATAAGAATGGTATTCAAGATGCTAATGAACCTGGAATGGCAAATGTTACAGTAAAATTATTCGATTGTTCAGGTGCGCTCAAAAGCACAACAACAACTAACACAAGCGGAATTTACTCATTTACTAATCTTAATCCTGGCAGCTATTATGTAGAATTCGTTAGTCCAAGCGGTTATCAATTCACAATTAAGAATGCGGGCGGCAGTTCGGTTGATTCTGATGCCGATGCTAACGGAAAAACTGATTGCGTTACTTTGAACGCCGGCGATAACAACACAACCGTAGATGCCGGATTATTCAAACCAGAACTAAAAGCATCTTTGGGCGATAAAGTTTGGGAAGATACAAATAAGGATGGCATTCAAGACAGTAATGAATTTGGTGTTGCCAACGTTGCCGTAAAACTTTACACCTGCAGCGGCGATTGGGTCGCGTCAACAAATACAAATATATATGGTGTTTATTCATTCGCAAATCTAAATGCCGGAAGCTATTTTGTAGAATTTGTAAAACCAAGCGGATACCTCTTTACAACTAAAGATGCCGGAACCAACGACGCCGTTGATTCCGATGTAGATATAACAACCGGAAGAACTGATTGTTTTACATTAAATCCAGGCGACAATAACACTTCTATAGATGCAGGCATTTACAAACCAGAACAAAAAGCTTCGCTAGGCGATAAGGTTTGGGAAGATTTCAATAAGAATGGAATTCAAGAGAGTAACGAGCCAGGAATTCAAAACGTAACTGTAAAACTTTACGATTGTTCAAATAATAATTTAGTTGCTACTACTACAACAAATTCAAACGGAATCTATTCATTCACAAACTTAAATCCTGGTGATTATTACGTTCTATTCTCTCTTCCTACAAACTATATCTTCAGCCATGTAAATCAAGGAAGTAATGATAATGTTGATTCAGACGCTGATCCCACAACAGGAAAAACCTCTTGCATTACGCTTGCAGGAGGAGACAACAACACTTCCGTTGATGCCGGTATGTATAAAAGAGAAAGTGCAGATCTCAAAATCGAAAAAACAGTTAATAACAATACTCCCAATTGCGGCGATAATATTATTTACACTATAAAAGTTACAAACAGCGGTCCGGATAATGCCTCTAATGTTGAAGTAACCGACGTTCTACCGAGCGGACTAATTTTCCAATCATCTTCTACTACCCAAGGATCGTACAACCCAACTACAGGGAAATGGACAGTAGGCACGCTTTCAACCGGTTCTTTCGCTACATTATCAATAACTGTAAAAGTTGATTGCAACCAAGTGAACAACTCTATGCTAGATCTTGGCGTTGCAAAAGATTATAATTTATTTGTGATCGAAGATGTTAATCAACCCTCATCCGATACTCAAGGTAAGGTTGCCGTTGGACGCGATGCTTATTTTGCAAATTACAGCATGGGCGATCTGCTTCCTCCAAATTCCGGTTATGTATTAGTGGTTGGAAACAATCTTACTTATACAAGCGGCCGCGTTTACAACGGCGATGTTCTTTACGGAAACGCCTCTAATTTGCCAGCGCCATATGTAAGCGTTGATGGCGCGGTTAACAAAGGAACTCTTATCGATTTTAACTTGGCTAAATCTCACTTAGAAAATTTATCTCTTTCGTTATCTTCTTATTCAGTTAATGGAATAACTACATTGCAATGGGGCGGCTTAAGACTTACCGGTACAGACCCATACTTGAATGTTTTCAAAGTAACCGGAACTGATTTAAGCAGTGCAAACGATTTTCAAGTTAACGTTCCAAACGGTTCCGTAGTTATTGTAAACATCAACGGAACTAATGTTAGCTGGACTGGCGGACATGTAGTAACCGGAACGGCTATCAATAATGTTCTATACAATTTCTACGAAGCAAAAAATCTAAAGATTCAAGGCATTGATATTCGCGGCTCTATCTTAGCTCCTTTTGCCGCTGTCGATTTTGTTAGCGGTGTTCAGAATGGTCAAATGATTTGTAAATCTTTAACTGGAATGGGGCAATTCAATCTTGCAATGTTCATGGGTTACATTCCAGTAGAAAGAAAAATTACTAACTATGGTTCTATATCAAGCTCTTCGGCAGTAGATCCAAACAACTCTAATAATATTTCAAGCGCACTAATTACAGTTGGTGGAACAACAGGCGGAAGCACTGGTGGAACTACTGGTGGAAGCTGGACTACCGTCAGTTCTTTTGCCACGGGAGAGATAGTTTACGCAATGTTATACGATGGCTCTACAATATATGCCGGAACTTTGGGCGGAAAAATTTATAGGTCAAATGATGGCGGAAGAAATTGGACTGTTATCAACACCGGTATGAATGTTAGCTTCATCTGGTCCTTGACAAAAAATAACGGAACTATCTTTGCAGCTACAGAAATTGGCGTTTTCAAATACAATGGTACCAACTGGACAATTACAAGTTTAGCTGGGAAAGATGTTCATGCTCTGGCTGTTCATAACGGAATTATCTATGCCGGAACTTGGGGCTTAGGAGTCTACAAATCTTCTGATAACGGAACTACTTGGACTGCAATAAACAATGGACTTGGCGCCTTCTTAGCAGTACAATCATTGACTGTTCATAACGGAAAAGTATTTGCTGGAACAATGGGCGGCGGTGTTTTCAGAACAGATGACGGCACTAATTGGACTAAATTAACTTGCGGTTATAATCTAATTTGGGCTCTTGCTTCTACTTCAAATACTCTTTTTGCCGGATCTTACGGCGATGGTCTCTACAAATCAGTTGATGACGGTTCGAGCTGGGTAAAAGTAACTTCTCTTAATGTTCCTTTCGTTTATTCAATTAACGTTGATGGCTCAGGAAAAATATACGTAGGTTCATGGACGACCGGCATTCATGTTTCATCTGATAACGGAAACACTTGGTCTTCGCTTGGCCTGGGCGGATTTGGAGTAAGTACCTTAGTTGTAAACCCGGCAAACAATAGCGTCTTTGCCGGAACTAAAGAAGGTAAGATCTACACTATCTCTTATAAGACAACAAGTGTAGAAGAGAATTCTTTAATTCCAACAGAGTTCAAACTTTCTCAAAATTACCCTAATCCATTCAACCCAACAACAACAATTGAATTTGCTATTCCTGTTGCCGGTAAGTTCTCTTTGAAAGTGTTTGATATTCTTGGTCAAGAAGTTGCAAGTTTGATTGATGGCGAATTAACATCAGGAATTCACAAAGCAACATTTGATGCAAGCAAATTAACAAGCGGAATGTATATATATAGATTGAGCGGCAATAATGTGAACATAAGCAAGAAGATGCTCTTGACAAAATAAGGACATATCTCACGTCATATTTTCCATAAACGAAGAGCGATTACCATAATGGCAATCGCTCTTTTTTTATGAACAAAAGCCCAGTTTGTTTGCGGCGCTACAAAGTTAATCAATCAAATAGAGATAGTTGGGAAGTTTTATTTTATACCCTGTATTTCCGCCAATCAAATCGCTCCATTGATCGCCGATGCAGGCAATTATTTCGTAACCTTTCATAACTAACTCTTCACGTTTCAACGCTTTGAATTTTGCAGCAGGGATGGTGCGCTCATCGTTTCTGCGAACAATTAGTGTGTCAAATTTTGTATACCCTTGATCGAAAAGATTTTTAATTGTCGCATCGCGTGTTTCTTCATAACGGCCAGTTAAAAAAATTACGCCAATATTTTTAGAAATTAGCCAATCATAAAAACGTTTAGTTTGTGGAATTGCTTTTGCGTCAGCTTTCAGCAGCCATTCGGTCCAAAGCTTGGGAACATAACCGAATCCAATTTCTTTTGTATGGTCATAATTCGAAAGAGCAGTTTCATCTATATCAAAAACTACAGTCATGTTTTTTTTAAGCGGAATTGTCTCTAAGCGATTTATTGCATCGTCAATTATTCTTTCACATTCGCGTTCGAACGCTCCTGATTCATAATAACCTTGAACGGCATTTTTTGCCGCATCAAGATTTATAATTTGAAGCGTGGGCGCAGACGAGCACGATATAAAAGCAAAAAAGGAAACGAGAACAAAAACCAGCATCAGATTTTTCATTATTTTTTCCTAACAATGTTTTGTAAAAATAGAAATCAGATGAATTTTATTTCTGATATAGAAATTTATTGAAAATACTTTTCTAATATCATTTGAGGAACCAATTTGATTGATTATTTTGACGCGACTTTTTTGACGATTTAGAATGGAACAACAAAAGAAAAAAACTGAACTTGTACGAGGATTAACACTAACTGCTTCAATAATGATTGTAGCCGGCTCAATGATCGGCTCTGGAATTTTTCTTAAACCTGCTACAATGGCTAAGCAGCTTGGTTCGCCGGAACTTTTAATTTTTGTCTGGATCGCCGCAGGTCTAATAACTTTTATTGGCGCGCTTGTTAACGCGGAAGTTGCGGGAATGATTGAAGCTACCGGCGGGCAATATGTTTACTTCAGAAAAATGTATGGCGATTTCACAGCCTACCTTTATGGCTGGTCTGTGCTGGCTGTAATTCAAACTGGAAGCCAAGCCGCTATTGCTTATGCGTTTGCGGAATATGTCGGCTACTTTGTTCATCTGTCGAACTTACCAGAAGCTTGGCGGCAATTTTCTTTTCATATGCCGTTGGTGGGAAATATTTATCCTTTTGCAGAGTTTGGCGTTAAAGCCGTTGCAATAATATGCACTCTGTTTTTAACAGGCATAAATTATATCGGGGTTGTCTTCGGCGGCGCAGTTCAAACTGCCGTTACTTTCATAAAAATATTTTCTATAATAATTGTTTCTGCTTTGCTTTTGTTTTTGGGAAATGGAAGCGCTTCTAATATATACACGGGATTTTCCATGCCGCAGCTCTCAACAACAGGATTTATTAGCGCAATTGGGCTTTCATTTGCGGGGGCATTTTGGGCTTACGATGCATGGAACAACATCACATTTGTTTCCGGCGAAGTAAAAAATCCTCATAAAAATGTTCCGCTGGCATTGCTATACGGCACTTTGATTGTGATTGCAGTTTATGTTCTAATAAACTTAGCATTCTTATACGTGCTTCCCATAGATGAAATGTCTAAGACAACTCTCGTTGCAGCAACGGCAGTTGAAAAAATATTTGGAAGCGGCGGCGGCGCGCTAATTTCTATAGCTGTTATTATCTCAACATTTGGCGCATTGAACGGAAGTATATTAGCAACTGCACGCGTCCCATTCGCAATGGCTAAAGCAAAATTATTTTTTGGCAGTTTGGGAAAAGTTCATCCTAAATTTGGAACTCCGCATGTTTCGCTGGTTGTGCAAGGCATTTGGTCTTGTATTCTTGTTTTATCTGGCTCGTTCGATACAATTACAGATTACGTTATTTTTGCAGCGTGGCTTTTTTACATGCTCGGCGCTTTTGGGGTTTT
Organism: Melioribacter sp.; assembly: GCA_020723965.1. Taxonomy (GTDB): domain Bacteria; phylum Bacteroidota; class Ignavibacteria; order Ignavibacteriales; family Melioribacteraceae; genus DYHW01. The sequence goes on from DYHW01000005.1 coordinate 186,554, forward strand.
CGTTTTAAGAAAAAAAATGCCCAATGCACATCGACCATACAAAGTTTGGGGTTATCCTTATACGCCTGCGTTGTTCGTTATCTTTGCTCTTATGTTTTTGGTTAATTCGATCGTTTCCGATACCGAAAACGCTATGATGGGCTTGATACTTATTCTTAGCGGATTACCAATTTATTTCTTTTGGAAATACCGCAACAAAAGAGTCAACGGAAAAAAGATTTGAAGAATTAACCGTCGCAGCGGATCGATTCATAACACAATAGCTTCAATGAAATTTCGATGCAGTTAAGTCGGAACTCATTGCAGTGAAGAGAGTCTTCTATTTCCGCTTTTCCAGAAGTCGTTAATCTTAATTCTTCTTTCGTAAAATAAAAAAGGACGCGCGCTAAACGTCCCTTCAAAATAAATCAAAAATATTTTTTTTCTAAAATCTATTTCAGCGAGCATCTGGAATGATTTACTGCAATTTAAAAATTTACAACCGCCATCAAATACGCCCAAGTGGATAAATCAATTCCTCGTTTCTCTTTGAAAATATCACCAGGAGAAAATAAAGAAAATCCTCCTTCAAAATTTACGTTATCGTTGTATTTGTAGTTCATCAACAAATCAAATTCTGTCCCGAATGAATTAGTTACACTGCCTGATTTCAGTTTATAATCATTATTCGAACTGAAGACGTGCAGAAAAGCTGTTACTCTTAAATTGGAAATTGGTGTAAAGCCGCACCTCGCGCTCAAATCTGTAATTCCCAACCCGTAAGTATCGTTTAGCATATTTATAAAGTAATCCATGAAGCCAAAAAATTTGTGCCCTGTTCCATAAAGAGTGTTGTACACTTTGAATTTATTATCTGCGTTATTATCGTCTCCGCTTATATAATCAATTCCCGCTCCGATGAATGGCTTGGCATCTGCGTCAAAATTATAGTTTGCGTTGAATGCAAACATCATTGCGCTAATATCCACAATTTTCCCGCCGGTAGTAAATTCGCCAAACTGATATGCAAATTCCGCTTCGTACGTAAATGAACCAATATCGCCTTTAACATAAGCTCCCGTTGTAAATCTGTCTAAAAGAGAAGAAGGAATGATCCTCTGCCAAATTAAAAAGGGTTGAATTTTGTGATTCTTTACCAATAATAAATCTGTGTAAACTCCGTAAATGTTTTGATCGAGAGTATCGCCAAGGTTTTGTTTTTCTGCTTCCTTCATAGCAAAGAAATCTGCCTTAACTTTTTCTCCCTTTATTGTTACAGTTGTACCGTCAAAACTTCTCCCAACATTTCCCCAGTTAACAGTGCCAATAAATCTTTCGTTTCCAAACAGCATTTCCATTCTTCCAATTTTCAAATCAACGGGTAAGTTGAAAAAATTATCTATCTTAAAATACGCTTGATGCAGATCCACATTTTTCATATCTGCTGTTGTGCTTGTAGCACTTCCAAAAAGTCGCGAGTCCTGAACTTGTACAAATCCTGAAATATCCGCTGACGGGGTAAAAGTTAAACCGAGACGCGAGCGTAAATATGTAACACTGCTTGCTTGCTTTTTAGAATTAAAATCGCGGTCGTCAAATTCCCAGCGTGGTCTAATTTGTGCAGAAAATTTTACTTTTTCTTGTGCAAAGGTTATTATGTTAAAAAAAATCAGAATAACAAAAAAAATTTTTTTCATAAAACAATTCTCCAAAATTTTGTTGTGTTTTCAAATTCCAAATAACAGGCGACTAAAAAATCATTTCCAAATAAAAGTTAGCGAACCTCCGCTAGAATCAGTATCGTCTGTGTCCCATTCTTTTACAAACATTTTTTTAGCTTCCATGAATAAATAATTATTTCAATATTGCTGCAAAGTCCCTTGTCTTTCTTTTGCTTTTTTATCCCACTCAACAATTGATTTCTTCTTCAGTTCTTCTTTGTCTGCTCTTAATTCCTGCATATTTAATCCAATAAATTTCTGTGCTTTTTCTTTTGTTGAAATATCCGGCATTGTAATTGGATATTTAACATTCTTTTTAAGCAACAAGATTGCTAATTCTCGTCTAGCATCTTCAGCTTTTTGAATTGATGTCCCCAGTACTTTTAACGCTTCAACTGGTGCGTGAAATCCAAGTCCGTTTGTAGCGGCAACATAATCCCACCTCCATTGTGCGTGTCGAATTAATTTTAAGATTGGTTTCATTTCTTGTTCTGCTGCGCCGTTATCCCAAGCAATTTTTGCTTCAATATGAGCTTTAGCTAATGTAATTTCTGTTAATCTTCTTAATTCCTCAGTTTTGTCCTGCCTGTCATAAACATCTTGAACTAATTGAGCAGTTTTTTCTCTATGACAAACCATGCATGAGTTTTCAATATTGTTCAACGGGCTTTGAATATGATGATCTGTAAACTTAACGCCCCCTTCTGATTTATATGGCATATGACAATCTGCGCATGATACGCCTCTTTTTGCATGAATGCCCGTCATGAACATTTCATAATCAGGATGTTGTGCTTTTAGCATAGGCGCTTTACTCAATGCATGTGTCCAATCGCTAAATTCAATTTCATCATAGTATTTTTCCATTTCTTCTGCAGAAAATCCTTTATCCCACGGAAATGTTAAATACTTTTCTTCTTTTCCTTTGAAGTAATATTCAACATGGCACTGGGCGCAAACAAGAGATCTCATTTCGTTGTGAGAAAAATCTTTCATATCCTTTCCTTGTCTTTGAAATGCTTCAACAAGAGCTGGACGCGTGATTCGTAAGTCCATTGTTTTTGGGTCGTGGCAGTCTTGGCATCCAATCGGATTTATAATTTCGGCGCCTAATTTTTTCCACGTGTCTTTGTAAAAATTTCCTGCACCCATATTATTCATAACGCGCGGAACATCAGTGCTTTTGCATGTCCAGCAAGTTGCAGGATTTGTGTTTGTTTTTTCTCCCCCCGTTCTTAAAGTATTCCTTGTATCCTTAACAGCATACGCATGCCCTCTCCCCTGATTATAATCTCTTGAAAATCCAAATCCCGCCCAAAGAATTACCAACTCCGGATACTTTTCTAAATAATCAATTTTTGCCGCACCGCCGTGCTTGCTTGCAAAAGTAGTATCGCGCGTTTGCATATAAGTTTCATATTCACGGGGGTAGTTTTCTCCCCATACTTCATTGCGCGGCTCCCAATCGGCTATCGGCTTTACTTGCTGCAGCATAAATGATTCCCCTCTTCTTTCAACTATTGAAGAAGCTAGCAGGCCGATTATAAACACAACCACCGTTGTACCACCGAACAAAAGCCATCCAAGCCATGGTTTGTTCTTTGTTAATTCTTGAATTGATTTCATCTTTCTTTCCTTCTGTTTGTTTGATTTTTACTTCTCTTTTTTTTCTGCTGAAATAAAATCTTCCAACCGCTCAGGAAGAACTTTGTTTATCTGCGGAACTCTTGCATAAGGAGTTGACGATAAACTATGAACGCGTCCGTGTGGAGTTTCGCGGTGGCAGTCCCAGCAATATCTTTCCGTTTGATCTTCCACATTCTTATTGCTGATCGCTCTCAGCTCAATCGGGTGAACTAAATTGCTGTGGCATCTTATGCAATTATCCTGAACCGCCCTCTTGCCTGCGTCTTTAATTTGAATTACCTGAGGTTCCCAACGCATTGTGAAATATGTTGCATGACGTAAACCATCGCTCGCCTTAAATAAATATTTACTTACAAAATTATCCTGGGGGACATGACAATCATTGCACGTTGCTACTTTTCCGTGACTTCCCTTTTGCCAAGTTACAAATTGGGGAGCCATAACATGGCAATTAACACATGTCTTCGGATCATCCGATAAATAAGAAACTGCGTTGGAGATATAAACCAGATAAAATCCTAGCCCAACAAAGATTCCCAAGAGAATCATAACCGGCATTTTCCATTCCGCCGGCGGAGAAAATATTTTCCGAATTCTCTTTAACCAACTTTGATTTCCTAATTCATTCTGCGTCATAAATTTTTCCTTTTTCTGTAGCTTTATTTAATTCCTTAATATCTTCGGTACTTCTTGGATGACCAATCGCATCTAAATTTTTATGTATCTGCAGGTATTGTTCTTTTGAGATTTTATTGTGCCAATTGCCTGTAAGCATTCCTAATCCTGTAACTGCAACAAATATTAAAACAACTCCAAACGCAAAGATTTTTTTTGAAACTTTCTTCTCGCCAAATACATTTTTAACTTCTAATGTATCCGCAACGGGACAAACATCCACACAATTCAAACACGATGTGCATTCATCCGAAAAAACTGTTTTCATTTTATCAACTTTAATGAATGACGGACACGCTTTTGCGCACAATCCGCAATCTATACAGCTTGTTGCGTTACGCTTAATTTTGTTAGGACTTAAAAACGAGACTAAACCAAGTAAAGCGCCGTATGGACATAAATACCGGCACCAAAAATTTCTAATAAAGATCGAGAGCAAAAACAACACTCCAATTACAATTAAACTAAACTCTGAAATGTTCGCAAAAAAATAATACATCTTTACATCTGCTACAACATTGTATTCTCCGTTCAAAAAATATTCTAATGCGGCTTCCGTCATAGAAAAAATTGCGAAGCCAAAAAAAGCAAGAAGAAGATATTTTAATGAACGCAAAGGGTAATCTGCTATCTTGTGAAGTTTAACTCTTCGTTTGAAAAGTTTTTTCCAGACTTCCTCACCAAAATCGCCCACAAATTCTGAAAGAGTTCCAATGGGACACATCCAACTACAGAAAGATTTTCCAAAAACAAACGAAACTCCAACAATTGCTAAAAGAATAAAAAATCCGGCAGGATGAACATGATGAATTATTCCAGTTAAGAAAAAATAATATACGCTCATCAGCGCGCTTATCGGTAGAAAACCTTCAACGCCAGGCGGTCTTGTGTGAAAAGTTGTTGTCCCCCCGGATTCTAAATAAGTCGTGAAAAGCCAAAACTCTATCCCAATCCAGATACAGAGTAATGCAAAAACAACTTGTACTGTAAATCTAACTTTTTGAATCGAATTTTCATTGTTTTTTATGTATTTGATACTCATAATTGTTTCATTGTTTGTTGTTAAGATTATTACTAGGATTTTTCACTAATTGTAGCTGCGTTAATTATTGGAATTTGTACCAAAAAAAATTCTTGTAGAAAAAATAAATATTCACTATTTTAATATCAGAAAAAAAAATCTGATTTACAAAAGGAAAGTGGAATGTTAAGAAAAATCATAAAAATAGAAGAAGAAAAATGCGATGGCTGCGGATTGTGCGTTCCGGAATGCCATGAAGGCGCATTACAAATTATTGACGGCAAAGCTCGATTGATCAGCGATCTTTTTTGCGATGGACTTGGAGCGTGTCTTGGACACTGCCCGTCCGGTGCCTTAACAATCGAAGAGCGGGAAGCCGAACCATACGATGAAAGAAAAGTTATGGATTACATCGTCAAAGGTGGAACGAATGTAATTATAGCACATCTTGAACATCTGCGCGACCACGAAGAGTTTGAATACTTAAGAGAAGCGCTAGAATATCTTAGAGAAAATGGAATTGAGAACCCGCTTCATTCAAAAGAGACACAACCGCAAAAAAGTTATAGCGTCTGCCCGGGTTCTAAAGAAATTGTATTCAAAAAAAATGATTTTGCTGAAGAGAACGGTAAAAGAATTTCTCACTTAAATCAGTGGCCCATTCAGCTTCATCTTGTTTCTCCGCAAGCGGCTTTTTTCAGAAATTCAGATCTACTACTTGCGGCTGATTGCTGCGCATTTTCTTATGGAGATTTTCATAAAGATTTTATGAAAGGGAAATCACTTGCAATTGCGTGTCCAAAACTTGATACTAACAAGCATGTTTATCTTGATAAACTAATTACTATGATTAACGAAGCAAATATTCAAACAATTTCTGTTGTTATAATGCAAGTTCCATGTTGCGGTGGTTTAGCCCAATTAGCAAAGCAGGCACTTGAACAGGCAAATAGAGAGGTCCCAATTAATGTAACAGTAATAGGTGTTCAAGGTGAAATTCTTCAAACAGTAGAATTATAAAGGAAAAATTTATGAGTGAATTAATAGAACCTTCTGAAAAATTGAATTAGAAGGATTAGATTTTAAGAAATACAGTAAT
>DYHW01000009.1 GCA_020723965.1 Melioribacter sp.
GGCTTTTCAGTGTTGCATTGTTGTTATGGGCAGCGCTTTAGTTGCAACGCCGTTATGTGCTAAAAATATTAATAATATCACGAACTTAGTTGTATTTAGATTGGAGATTATTTTTTTATTACTAGGGTATATATTGTAAATAAATCATCTTGATATGGAGATAGAAATGAAAGTTTTGTTGAAAATAGAAGAATTATTTTTATTAATTCTCTCTATTTATCTATTCTCACAACTTGGATTTTCGTGGTGGTGGTTCCCAGCATTGATTTTAATCCCAGATGTAGGAATGATAGGATATCTTATTAGTCCCAGACTTGGAGCCATAGTGTACAATGTTGTTCACCATCGAGCTATTTCAATTTTACTGTACATTATTGGATCAATGATAAGCTTTCCCGTAATCCAATTGATTGGTATTATCTTGTTTGCTCACTCAACGATAGATAGGGTTTTTAATTATGGGTTCAAATATTCAGAAGACTTTAAACACACACATTTAAGTGAATAGAGATATTATATTTAAAACGATAGAATGAAATTTTTATAGTAAATTTTTGCAAAATGAAAACAAGCACATAACCAGTTTTCCAAGCCGACCGCATCTCCGATACGGTCGTTTGAAGCAAAATAAAAATTGGTGACAAAGCTTAGTTGCTCTTTGAAGTAGATTGTAAAAGAAAAATAAATTAAAAATTATTAGCGTTGGTTTTCAAAGCTGCATTGCTGTTATAGGCGGCGGCTTAAAAACCACGCCGTTAGCTGGTAATCAAAATTAATCATTAGGAGAAATATTCATGAGAAACCTTAAACATCTTTATTCTATCATCTCAATTCTTTTATTAGTATTTATTTTTCACGGATGTGCAAGTGGTCCCACAATAATCTCAAATTCTATTCCGTATGATGTTCAACAGCTCATAAAAGTTATTAAATCAGAAAATGTTAGTTACTCATATGTTCCAAATCCACAAGGTGATAAAATTGAGGTTGGAGGAACAAGTTATTCGGTTAATGTTCCACTAAAAAGTCTTTTTAATGAATTGATACAAACAAAATTTCAAAATATACAATCGGATGCTTCCAATAAGATTGAAATATTACTAAAAGATGTTAAACCAGAATATATTGAACCTTCTTTTTCTGCCCCATCACATAATCTTGGTCTTACAGTCGAAGTGAAAGTAGTTAAAGATGGTAAAGTAAATAGTAAATCATTTTCCTATTCTACAACAACTTCAATTAAAAAACCTGGTATGGCAACTGTTGTAGATACAAAACCAATTCATGAGTTGTTATTAAAATTTGTTGTTGCTATAGATAAATTTATTGATACACAATATAATGTCCAATAAAAATAAAAGTAACCAGCTAACCCGTTCTTCAAGCCGACCGCATCTTCGATACGGTCGTTTGAAGTAAAAATAAAGTTTGTTTGGCAAAACTTGGTTGCTCTTTGAAGTAGATTTAAAAAGAAAAATAAATTAAAAATTATTGGCATTGGTTTTCATAGTTGCATTGCTGTTTTTGGCGGCGGCTTAAAAACAACGCCGTTATGTGTTTCGATAATAGGGAGAGTTATTATGGTAAAATATTTAATCAAAATGATGCCAATATTATTCATTTTGGCTTTACTTTATTCTTGTGTCCCGTCAGCAAATACGATTGCCCCAGATGTTTATTTTAAAGGTCCCGACAAATTTGATACAAATAATACAAAAGTCTATTCTGGGTCGGATATTAATATAAAATCAGTCACTTTTGGTAGTACTGGTTTTGCCTTTTTTTATTTACGCTTTACTCAATCTGATGAATTAGAAACTTGGCAAGCTTGGACTTTATTCTCAAGTAAGGATTGGATGTTTGTTGACAAGATAAAATTTTTAGTTGATAAAGAAGTTTATGAATTTGATTCATTATCAGAACCGATTCGTAAAGTCGGCGGTGAATTAGGCGGAAGTGATATTTCGGAGAGAAATATATTTATTATTAGTTCGAAATTCTGCAAAGCTATACTTTCAGCAAATGCGATGTCTGTAAGATTGATAGGTCAAAATTCATATATCGATCGTGATTTGAGTAAAGAGGATATTCAAAAGTTAACAAATTTCATTAGCTACGTTGATACAAAAGTATCGAGAACAAAACTGAATTAAAATGGCTTAATATTGTTTAGGAAACAAAAATGGATGAGCAAATTGAGGTGAGTCTAGATAGAATTAAAAGAATCATTAAAAAAATGAGCGGAACATTTACAACTGCGGATATTTTGCGAGAATATTCTGGTGGCTTTTATAGTAATGTTGGAACACCAGCATTTTACTCGTTTAATGCACAATTTGGTAAGTTATTGAAAAGGAATGAAGGTAATCTTAAAATAAAAGAGGTTCTACCTAAGTTGGATATAAATGATGATAATGGTCATAAAACAAAGACTTCTAAGTGGAAATTAAACACATAACCCGCACTTCAGCCCGACCGCGTCTCCGAATCGGTCATAGGGAAAGACTATTGGGTTTAGCTTTTCAAAGTAAGTTGTTCTTAAAAGTGTGATTGCAATATAAAACTGATTTTAAAAATAAAGTTGTGAGAAGCTTACTGAATTGTTGTTTTGGGCGGCGGGCTAAACGCAACGCCGTTATACCGCGTATGTTTATACTAAAATGTAAAGGAGTTTAAATATGGAGCGAACATTAAAGTGTCCAGTTTGTGGTAAACCTTTGACAGAAACTGAGTATGATAAAGCTCTTGGACTTTGGAAAGATAAACAAGAACATATCAAACATCTTGTAGCTGAACAGAAAAAGCTGAAAGCACAAGAACAAATTAATAAAAAGAAGTTGGAAGCTGAGAGGAAAAAACTTAAAGAGCAAGAAAAAATTTATAAAGATCAAGTTAAGGAACAAGCGAATGAGTTTAAGAAACAACAAGCAAAATTATTGCGTGATTCTAAACGCATTTTGACTGAACAAGCAAAGAAAGCTTCATTACAAATGAAAGATCAGCGAAATCAACTAGAAAAATCTTTCAACCAAAAATTGAAGACTGAGATAAAAAAAGGAGTTGATAAAGGAGTTGAGATTCAGAAAAAAGAATTCAAGAAACAACAAGACGACCTCAAAAAGACAAAAAACAAAATGTCTCAGCTCGAAAACAGTCTCAAAGTATCTGCTAAGAAATATGAACAAGCTAATGACGAAATAAAAAAACTGAAAGAGCAAATTGAGAAAGGAATAACTCCACAAATCGAAGGTTTATTAGAAGAAGATAAACTTCTTGCAAAGCTCAAAGAGCTGTTCCCCCAAGACAAATTTGAACATCCTGGAAAAGCTGGCGACATAATTCAGATAGTTCTCGAACAAGAAAAAGAAATAGGTAAAATTGTCTATGAATGTAAAAAAGTAAAAACTTTCAGCAAAAATCATATCGAACAAGCTAAAGAAGCACGCAAAATTCGCCAAGCCGATTTTGCAATATTGGTTACAAATGCTTTCCCTACTAGGAAACAATATTACTTTGTCGAAAATACAGTGTTTGTAATAAGCCCGGTAAGTTTAGAACCAATAACATATACTCTCCGCGAAAGTCTTGTCAAAATATCATTACTCAAAATGTCAAACGAAGCAAAACAAAAAGCTGTTCAACGCGTTTATGATTATTTATCAAGTAATGATTACAACAATAAAATGAATGATGTTGCAAGCCAACTAATGGACCTAGGAAAAGATCTTAAAGCGGAAATAACTTCCCATAAAAAAACTTGGGAGAAACGATATCATATTTATCGTGATATATTTTCTGATATTGGTATGATTGATTACAAACTTAAGGACTTGATTCAGAACAGAATTGATGAAAAATCAAAATTGCTTCTCCCTGAAAAAAGTAAATTCATTAGAATTGATGAGTTGGAAAAATAAATTTCATAATTATTGTTTTATCAAAGCGGTATAACCCGTTCTTCAAGCCGACCGCATCTTCGATACGGTCGTTTGAAGTAAATTAAAAGTTGGTTGACAAAACTTAGTTGCTCTTTGAAGTAGGTTAAAAAGAAAAATAAATAAAAATTATTGGCGTGGGTTTTCAAAGTTGCATTGCTGTTATGGGCGGCGGCTTAAAAACCACGCCGTTAGCCTTTTCACAAAATATTAAGAGGAGATAGCTCTAGCAATTTCTTTGTTTGATGTGCCAAGAGCTAATAAGGATCTGATAATGAGATCAAGTGAAACAGAAGGATCACCGATTTCAAGTTTTGCTACGCGCGATTGGCTTGATTTTAGAATTTTTGCCAATTCAATTTGTGTTAGTTTTTGCTCGGTTCTCAACTTTTTTAAATTAGTGCTTAGTTTTAATTTTAATTCTATGTATGAAGATTCTTCTTCAGATAAACCAAGAAACTCTGCGGTTGAACCAATTTTCCAGCCTTTTATTTCTAGGTTCTTTTGTTTCTGTTTATTCATTGTCATACTCCTTTATTCTCTTTTTGCAAATATCAATAATGCTCTTAGGTATTTGCTGGGTTTTCTTTTTGAATACTTCAAGAATTATTATTGCGTCATCATCAATTCTATAGATAATCCGCCAAGTATTTCGTTCGTCATTTATTCGCAGTTCATGACAATTAGAACCTATACTAGGCATCGGTCTCGAATGAGGCATTTTCAATTTCTCTCCCATCTGAAGAAGTCTGAAAAGAAATCCAGTTTCTATTCGAGCAGCAGAGGAAAATGGAGGAGTTTTAATTTTTCCATGCAACCAGATGAGAGGTTTATCTTGAATTATCATGGTGCAAAGGTATGTCAGATATGACATATTGTCAAGAAAATAAATTTCAAAGGCTAACCAGTTCTTCAAGACCGACCGCTTTAAACGTTGCGGCATTTGTTTGGTTATAAAGTTGCGTTACAAAAGTTAGGGACTCTTTGAGTGTAGTTCAATAAACAAATTAATAAATAATTATCGGCAAAGTTTTTCAGAGCTGCATTGCTATGTTGGGCGGCGGCTTAAAAACCACGCCGTTAGGCAAAATAAAAAAGGAGATTACCATGAGTAAAAATCTATCTATTGACCTATTAGATATTCAGAAAATAATTTCTTCTGATTGGGATGACAATGCAATAAGGATAAAAATTGGCGAGTTTGTTCTTCAGAAAGCAATTAAGCAAGACAGCAAAATCAAATCTCTTATTAATACTAAATTCATTAAAGAACCTAAGGGATTAGCTATAGCTAGTAAGAAAATCTTATCAAGATGTTGTAGAGGGCATGTTTAGCATTTTTTATGCAGTCATTTAAATTTTCTAAATATATCGTTAAGACATCATCTAAAGATAAGAGACATGAATTACTTTTTAACACTAGGACTGGTGCTTTAATACAAGTGCCACGAGACTCTCGTTTAAAATTATCTAAATCTTTATTAGATGTTAAAAAAGGAAAAAGTATTTTTCAAAAACGTTTATTCAATATTCTTTATAAGGGTGGATTTATTCTTGATTATGAAATTGACGAATATGAAGAAATTCGCAAAATCTATACTAAAAAAACAGAAAGATCCTTTCTGATGCTTTCAATAATGCCAACTTTAGATTGCAATATGAAGTGCCTTTACTGTTTTGAAAAGCATAGAAATATTAGTATGAATAAAAATGATTTTATACCTTTGCTAAAATTTATAGATAAACGCTTATCAAAAATTAGAGAATTATCCATCGATTGGTATGGAGGAGAGCCACTCCTAGAATTTGATACTATTGTTAATTTACAAAAGCATATAAACTATCTTTGTCACAAATACAAAACTGAATCATCATTTTCCATGACAACAAACGGATATCTTCTTACTCCCAATATTTGTGATATCCTAGTTGGTGAAGATATAAAAACATTTCAAATCACTGTAGATGGTCCGAGGGAAATACATAATTCTAGGCGTTTCCTAAAAAGTGGTGAACCATCATTTGATATAATTGTATCAAATTTATCTTACGCTATTAAAAAATCAACTGTGAATATCCGTGTAAATATTGATAAGTCTAATATAAAATATATGAAAGAACTGTTAGTCAGTTTTTCTTCGTATGGATTACAGAGCGCAAATGCATTAATATTTAAAGCTATTGTTCCAGCGGATGGTATTGATCGATTTAAAAACACTTATAGTATTTCAGAATTTTCTAAAGTTTCTCAAGATGTATTAGACTTGGCTATTGAAATGGGATTCAATGTTTATTTTGAGCCTAGGAATATTTCAGAGTTTTGTATTGTTGATCTTCCCGAACAATGGATTATTGGTGCTGATCTTTATGTATATAAATGTGCGGATCATTTTAATACTCAAAAAGATTCAATTGGTAAAATTCTTAAGAATGGTTCTCTTGAATTAAATGATAACATAAATTTATGGCGTTCAAAAAAAATATTTGATGATGATGATTGTAGAAAATGTATTTACCTCCCACAGTGTATGGGCGGATGCTCATTAAAGAAGTTAATACACAGAAAAGATTGGTGCCCTGAAGAGAAATATAACTTGGGTAATTATGTACAACATCTTCATTCGTTGACATTTATTGATGATCTAAATAATTCGTTATAATAGTTTTTTACATTATATAACATCTAGTAACATGAATAATAAGGATGATTTTTGCCTAACCCGCCGCTCAACACGGACAGCGTTTTTCATTGCGGCATTTTTGTAATCATGAAGTTGCGTTTGCATAGTTTAGTTGCTCATTAAGGTTGTTTGTTCTAAGAAATATTTTTATTAATAAAAGTTAGTTGCTTCTATTCGGCATTCTTGTTTTGGGCTGCCGGTTAGCGGCAACACTGTTATGTTTCTGATAAAATATTATGAATAAACCAGCAAAAATTGAAGAAAAGAAATCTTATGTCCCGGTTAAGGTTGAGACTTTTTTTAATGATACTTCTCTTTCTATCGGAAGTGCTTTTTTCTATTTATTTGAGAACGAATCCTATCTTATAACCAATTGGCATATTGTATCTGGCCGGAATCCACAAACTGAACAACCGCTTTTAAATTGTGGCGCCATTCCAAATAAATTAAGTATCAAGGTTCCATATAAAGAAAAATCGAATGATCAATCGTATATCCAATGGAAAACCTATCTTCTCGAACTATATGAAAAAGAAAAACCAGTTTGGTATGTTCATCCAACACTACTAGAGAAAGTAGATATTGCCTGCATAAAATTAAGAATAGAAAATACTGCGATAGTTTGTGCAAATGATAATTCTCTAGGACTTGAAATGATAAGAATTTATCCGAGTCTTGATGTTTTTATTCTTGGTTTTCCGTTTGGAATGTTTGGAGGTGCAAGTTTTCCTTTATGGAAGCGTGGCACAATAGCTAGCGAACCTGATATTGATATAGATAATTTGCCAAAATTCTATGTTGACACTGCTACAAGAGAAGGTATGTCTGGTTCGCCAGTATATGCTCAAGAAGTTGGAATGATAGTTCCAGAAAATGCAGCTTCAATGGACGATTGGCAATTTGGAAAAAGTGAGAGATTTATCGGTGTTTATTCTGGAAGGATTGGCGCTGAAGATGAATTCAAAGTTCAAATTGGTATTGTGTGGAAAATGTCTGCGATAGAAGAAATATTAGAAAACAAAATAATTGGTAAATCATCTTTAACATTCTTTGAGAAGGAAACATAACCAGCCGCTCAACACGGACAGCGTTTTTCAGTGCGGCATTTGTGTAATTAAAAATTTGAGTTCGCAAAACTTAGTAGCATTTAAAGGTAATTTGTTCTAAGAAATATTTTAGTAAACAAAAAGTAGTTGCAACTATTCGGTTTTGTTGTTTTGGGCTGCCGGTTAACGGCAACGCCGTTAGTTTGCTTAAAAAAAATATGGTGTTTTAATGAAAATGAAAGAATGGCTTTTAAAAAATGCTAAATTTATTCAAGCATTAGTAGCTCTCATCACATTAGTATTATTTATATGGGGTGCAGTAAAAATATTCTTTTCTACTTCTGATCTTGAGGTTGTTTACCAATATTCAGATGCTGAACTTCCAAGTTCTATCGGCGGAAAATACTCGAAAAGTTTAGGTCCTATGGTTGAGTATTTCAAAAAGGAAAAAAACACGGAACAGTTAAATAATGTTTTTGAGGTTAATGATTTTCTCAATAAAACAAGAAATAAAGTAAAATATGAGATTACAAATAATTCTAAATACACAATAAAAAATTTAGACATTAGAATAAAAAATGTTACTAATCTTACAGCGTGGGGTGTATCTGGTAATATTTTGCAAAGTGTTGAATCAAATGCAATTATGCGTAAAATGCGTAGCGACAATTCAACGGGTGTTATCACATTTAGCGGAATTGAAAAATTACCTCCCCAAACAACTCTCATCATAAATATTTGGGGCGATATTCGTGAATATAATTTAGATGATCCAATTATTGCGACTTATGACGGAGGGTCTTCTGAAATAATAAGAACATCGTTAGTTAAAGGATTTGATTCATTTATATATGAAAATTCTTCTTTCTTGGTTGTAATGTTATTGTTATTGAATATTGGCGGCTTCCTATTTATAGTCGATTCATTTTATAAAAAAATTAAAATGAAAAATGAATAAATCTCTCCATAATATATTCAATGATCTTTTCAAACCATTTAAAAGTCTTGTTGTTAGACGTTTTTCAGCATTTATTATTGACATTTCCATTCTATTAGTTATGGCACTATTAATTGCGTTTCTTGCATTTACTTTTAATACATTAAAGGGTGTATACATTTACTACCTAGTATTTTATTTAGGCTATTTTTTTATTGTTAGGTTTAGTTTGAATGGAGATACGATAGGAATGAAAGTAACTAGAATAAATCTTTGCATCAATGATAATTATTCTTTCAAATCACTCAGAATTATTTATAGAATTATTTTGAATTTTACTTTTTTGTTTTTGTGCCTAAATTTTTATCCAATATTATCCTACATATTCCCCGTTATTAACTATGGCATTAAAATAAAAATGTTGGTTTTGGTGGCTTTACTTTCTATTCCTTTAGTGAATCTCATTTTAATTATACAAACTAAGGGATCGACTTCATTAATAGATATATTTAGCAAGTGTAGTATTAAAACAAGAAATATCAATGAAGAATCCTCAACAACTTCTACTTTATCATTTAGAAAGATAGCAAGCGAATTTCTTATAGTAATATCAATTATTTATTTATTGGCTCTTCTAGTATTTTGGAAATTTCAACCAGAGCGAATATTTACCAATCAAGTATTATCTCCATTAATTGAAAACCCAATTGAAAAATTCAATCTTCAAGATTACCTAAGTAAATATTCTGAAAATAATAGTCCGATAATGGCTTATGTCTCAGAAGACTATAATTTTCTTTCACCATACCAATTTATTAAAGGAAAAGACACGTTTGTTTTTTATGTGTTTTTCAAGAGGGAATTATTCAATGACAAAGATCAACATTCATTATTTATTAATGAAGCTTTATATATAAAAAGTTATTATGAGTTATTTTATCAAAAGAAAATAGAACAATGTAAAGTTATAATAAGGAAATATGGTTTTTTCCCTCCATTCACATTTATTTCAGATTATAAATATTTAGCGATAGGTGAAGGTAAAAATTATGTTATTTCTGGAGACCTGGCAGACGATGTTAAGAAGAAAAAACGTGAAGAATATTTTGCGAAAATAAAAAAATTAGCAATTGGTGATACATTAAAAATGGAATTATCATATCCATCTTTTAGTGAAACAAAATCTAGTTTGAATTTATTATTTAATGTTTCAACTGGATTATTAAAATCACCTGGAATAAATTTTTATTTCGTAGGTAATAAATTTGAAGAGTTTGGACAATTATAAAAACGCAAACTAACAAGCCGCTCAACGCGGACAGCGTTTTTCAGTGCGGCATTTGTGTAATTATAAAATTGCGTTTGCAAAATATAGTTGCTCTTAAGGTAGAATTTTCTAAGAAATATTTTTACAAATAAAAAATGGTTGTTGTTATTCGGCATTGCTGTTCTGGGCTGCCGGTTAGCGGCAACGTCGTTAGGCAAATAAAATGAAGACTATATCTAAAATATTTTTAATGTATTTGGTGATTACTGGTATTTGCTTCGGTCAAGGTGTTCTTAAAGTAATAACCAATAAATCGAATTATTCTTATGGTGATTCCATTGAAGTCAAAGTTACGTTGACTAATAATACTAATGCACCCTTTACAATTATTGGTAGTTCTTCGTGTGTTGCGATGATAAAAATTAATGATGTCCGTTTTCAAACAATGTGCACTGCCGATCAGCATGAGTTTAATTTCTCTGTGGGGATGTCAATGACTTGGATATGGAAGCTAGATCCGAAAGAACTTGGCATCCCAGATAAAGAAGGCCAGCAAAAAATAGTTGGATTAGTTTATCCACAAAAAGATTCGATATATATAAATGCTCCTAAATATAGAGGTGGAATTGTAGCGGTCGGCATTCGCGACAGCATTCCAGAAAGTCTGTATAAAAGTTTACGAGATAGTATAAGCGCAACAGTGATTAGTCGGTGGGGTTCTCCTTTAGTTGTAGAATATTGGAGAATAACTAACCACTCTATTGACAGTCTTGTTGATAAATATTCTAAAGACTATAGACTACGCTGGATTGAAGCAAAAAGACCATTACAGTTTACAAAACAGATTGTAACCTCGATTGATAATTCTAGGGAGCTTCCATCGGATTATTCACTTTTACAGAATTACCCAAATCCATTCAATCCGGTTACGAAAATTAAATATGAGTTACCAAAAAGCAGTTTTGTAAAAATGGTTATATATGATAATCTTGGAAGAGCAATCAAAATTCTTGTAAATGAGTTTCAGAATGTTGGTTCATATGAATTAAATTTAGATGCGAGCAACTTTTCTAGTGGAGTTTATTATTATAGGATTCAAGCCGATAAATATTCAGCAACTAAAAAACTTGTTTTGCTAAAATAGTATTTGCCTAACCCGCTCTTGCACCCGACCGCTTCTTTTCAGAGCGGCAATGGAGAAGTAATTGGGTTTGGTTAACAAGGTAAGCATAGTTTTAAAGTTGTTCTAATAAATATATTAGTTAAAAATTATTGGTGGTAGCTTTTCAGTTCGTCATAGCTGTTATGGGCGGACGGGTGAAAAGCCACGCCGTTAGGCTACAACAAAATAACAGAGGTAAAAATGAAACTTAATCTAAAGAAAAATTTATGTTTATCTATTTTGTTTTTACTAATATTCTTAACCCAAGGATGTATGGCGCCTCCTTCTGGTCAAGGCAGCGGTGGTAGTTACATATCTTTTATTATCAAAATGACTTTTATGAGTATAATATATATTCTCCCTATTGTAAGTATAAGGAACAAAGGAAAAAATTATTTAAAAAATTATATAGGATTCTTAAATAAAAATGGCGACAAATTAACTACGGAAGACCAGAATCTTATCACTGCTTTAGTAAAAAATAATTATAAAATTATTACAACATTATCAATATCTAGTATAGTATTCTGGGGAATTCTATTTAGTGTTCCAATCTTTTATTCACCGATAGATGAAAAATACGAGCCATACATTATAGGATCTTCCATATTCATTTTACTATTACTAATATTGAATTTTATTCTTGTATTTTTAAAACTCCAGCGCTTATGTCCATTTTGTAAAAATAAAGTGACTTATGATACTGATAGATGTTCAAAATGCACTAAAGATATTAGCAACAATTGGTTGGGTAAACCAATGCTAGAACAATTTCATAAGAATTAATATTAGCCTAACAAGCACTCCAAGCAGACCGCGTTTTCAACTCGGTCTGTTAAGTAATTATAGGCATTGGTTTTCAGAGTTGAGTTATCTTTTCAAGTGGGATTAATTAGTTAAATTGATTAAAACAAAAAGTGTGCTGACAAAAGTAGCATTGTCGAATATGGGCGGCTGCTTAAGTGCAACGCCGTTAGTTTACAAAACAAGTTTGGTGTAAGTCTCGGCAGCAATGCTGGTAATCTGTTCTGGTTTGGTTCTTCGGGCTTTGGTTGGTATTGGTAATTTGGTTTTGCTGCAAATGTTGGTTTGTTCTTTTTTTAGGTTGGCGGCAAAAAGTTCGGCTATCTAATTTTATCAAAGCTTAGGTGTTGGCTTGCCGGTTTTGTGTTTTTACAAAGCTGGTTTTGTTTCTGTTCTTTTTTAGTGCGGTATGCAGTGTTTGGTTCAAATAAAAGTTTTGCTTGTTGTTCGGCGAGGCGTTCTTTAGTTATTGTTTTTCATTGTTGGTTAGGTAAAAGATTTTTTTCAATATCGCCACGTAAAATCAAAGCAAAAACTAACTAGCAACTCAAAACCGACCGCTTTAAACGTTTCGGCATTTTTGCATTTATAAAATTGTGTTGGCAGAAGTTAGTTGCTCTTTGAGTGTAGTAAAATAAATAAATTTATAAATAATTATTGGCGTTCGTTTTTCAAAGCTGCATTGCAGTTATAGGCGGCGGCTTAAAAACAACACCGTTATGTGCTTTTTAAGTTTGTTCATAAAAAGAGGAATTAAATAAATGATTGAAAGAATGTGGGAAATATTAACTACTTTCACTGATGAATCACAATCATCTGCACTGGCGAAATGTGCAGAAAATGGATTCGACATTAATCGTGGAATAGTTTCTTTAAATGAGTCTTTTATAAACTTGAATTCAGCTAAAGCAGTACTAGTTGATTCGATTGAAAAAAGAAAACTCATTCAGTTACCAATATCAATTCAAAAGGTTCTTCTTGCTAATCTTGAAGCAATATCTCGTTCTCTAACTAACCTAATAAATGGTACAGATGAAATTGAAAACCTTTCGAATAATATAGAACAATTAAATGTTTCAATTTGGCAATATGGATTACATAATCTTTCCGATGAGTTGCTCGGTTTTCTAAACAAAATGAATCAACTAAAAATACAAGAAGTTGAAATTGCTAATCAAAAAAAAGAAATTAAATCTGCTTTAGCTCAAAAAAAAGCTTTAGATAATCTTGTTAGCAAAGCAAATACTGCTGTCGAAAATTTAAATCAAATTGTTGTTCAATCCGAAAATAATAAGAACAAAACAGAAGAAATTGTCTCAAGTACTACACAATCAAATCAAAATGCCGCCGCACTACTTTCAACGATACAGCAAAACGAAACAACATCAAATCAACTTCTTGCAAATACAAAAACCAGCAATTCTGAGGTAACAGCACTTGAGCCCAAAATAAAAGAATTTTATTCCAAAATTGATCAATATCGCGATGATATTTCTTCAACTACAGAAGATGCCGAAGAAACAGTAAAAACTAATAAAGAAGAAACCGAAAAATTAATTAATCACTTAAAACAGCTCGAAGATCAAATTAAAGTTCAAATAGAAAAAGCTACTGGTTTTTCATTGTTCCATTCATTTCAAACACGTCAATACGAATTAGCTAAATCCAAGAAATTCTGGATTTATGCACTTGGTGCTTTGGTTTTGGCATCTTGGGGTGTTTCAATTTTCGTTATTCAAACTACTACTAATTTTGATGTAGCTTTTTTTGGTAAACTATCAATGACACTTCCGCTTATATATGCTATTTATTTCTGCACAGTACATTACGGGCGAGAAAGAAAACTTGAGGAAGAATATGCATTTAAATCAAACATTTCTATTTCGCTTATTCCTTATCAAGAACTTGTTGAGAAACTTGTCAATAATGATCAACCTGGAGAGAGAGAAAAATATACTGCATTCATAATAGATGAATAACCAAGGTCTATACTAGTCCAACTGATAAAGTTTTTGATAACGAACAAAAAGTATCCGGATCTCCAATAGATGTTTCAAAACAATTAGAGAAAATAATAAAATCATTTGTTGATCCATTGGAACCATTACTGAAAGCGTTAAAACATTAGTTCCATTATCAGCACATAACCCGCCGCTCAAGACCGACCGCCGAATCGGTTTGAGTTTGGTGCAGTTTTTAAGTTTTCGTTTTTCGTTCGGCTTTTTGTTCTAAGTAGATTGTAAATGTTAAATAGCGTCGCCGCCTGTGCGGTTGAATTTACAGGCGGCTACAAATTATAAACATTGGTTGCAAGTTAAGCATTGCTGTTCTGGGCGGCGGCTTAAAAACCACGCCGTTATGTGCCAAGATATTAGATAAAAATATGGAAAGTTGGTATATCGAAACATCTGCTCTAAATTATTTTGCGAAGGATCGCACGATTGAAGATGCGATTGCGACTAAGGCACATCAAAGATTAAAGGGTAGAAAGTGGGTTATTTCTTCAATTACATTATGGGAGATTCTATTGACTTCCGAGGAAATAAAGAAAGAAAAATTAATTTACTTCTCCCAAAATCTTTTTGATCGTGAATTACTTCCTTCTCCTGATGAAATTATTATCGAATATATAAAATCTGGTTTCCCTCGTGTTGAAAAGCCAAGAGAATTACTTTCATATACTCCAATCGCAAACACTTGGAGAGATTTAGTGGATAACCCACGGAAAACATTTATTTATGATATCAATGACCTTCGAAATCGATTTAACATTCTAAAACCAGTTAATAAACTCATTCATAATATTATAAATGATGAAGATATTCCATTGTTAGTGAACAACGAAGAATCGAGCACTAATTTATCACTTGAAAGTGCGTTGAATTCATTAAAATTTATTAAACAAAATGATTACTCGAATGAAGACAAAAAGATATTTAAAATAGCCATATTTTATATGATGCTTATACTATGTGCAGAAGTATTGTTGGAAAATACATCGATCAAAAACTTTTGGAAAGAAATAGGTATAAAAGATACATTTGGGAGAATGTTATATTCATTGAAACATTTCGAACCACTGGTTTATCAAGGTCCACTCGCTGCGCTCGCAACTATGATATATTGTCAATCTAAGAAATCATTTTCACGCGGGATATATTTTGATAGTTTACACGCATTTTATATAACCTATGTTAATTATTTTTTTACAAATGATATACATTTTAAGAACTTTGGTGAATTCTTAAAACCACATCCCAATTCTTACAAAGTATTATTGATTCGCGATTTGGAATTTACTTCACATACAAGATATAATGTTGAGCAACGTGGTATAATCAATTGACAGCGTTTAGTATAAGGCACATAACCCGTTCTTCAAGCCGACCGCATCTTCGATACGGTCGTTTGAAGTAATTATAAATTAGGTTGACAAAACTTAGTTGCTCTTTGAAGTAGGTTGTAATAAAAAGGTTGTTTATAAATTATTGGCGTTTGTGTTTTAAGTAGCATTGCTATGTTGGGCGGCGGTTTAGTTGCAACACTTGTTATGCCTCTTAAAGAATATTGGAGAATTAATGTTAAATAAATTAAAAAAACGTTTAGCTAAAACATTTCTCAATAATTATAAATCAAGAGTTCAAAAAAAGTCTAATACTTCACTTGAGCATTGTCTTAAAATTGCCAGAGAGATGATGAATAAATCTAAATATTGTTTTTTAATTACTAATGGTGAAAATGGTTGGCCTAGTGCTAGAATGGTTCAACCGATAGTAGAATTAGATACTTTTATAGTTTGGTTTGGCACTAATCCCGCACTTAGAAAAATTAGAGAAATTCAACAAAATCCTTACGTCACGATTGCATTTGGACAAGAATCTGATAATGCTAACTTAGTTATATATGGAAAATCAACAATAGAAAACGGAGTCAGAGAAAGAGTTAAACACTGGATTGGTTCTTGGATATTATTTTTTAGTAGCCCGAGAGGAGAGGATTTTGTTTCAATACGTGTTGAGCCAATTGAAATGGAAATAATGAATTTTAAGAAATATATTGTTACAGAACCATTCGGCTTAAAACCTATTAGATTAAAGATAAATAATGGTATTTGGAAAATTACAAATAAGGCATAACAAGCGCCTCAACCCGACCGCCATTTTAGTTCGGCGTTTTTATGATTTTTGAAATTGTGTTTTTGTTAAAGATTTTGTTCAAAGTGTTCATTCTAATTAATTAACTTACAAACTGCACTTGCTGATGCAAGTTAAGTGCAGTTTGTTTAATCATTGGCATTTGTGTTTTACTCAGCTTCCTTACTTGGGGCGGGGGGTTAGGCGCAACGTCGTTATACCTATTGAATTATGAAATCAATTAAGAATAGTTTTATATATGCCGAATAATTTGTATAAAGAATTAATCATCGATAAAATAATTTCTTTTGTTAAGGAGTCTAAAAGTATAGAATCGATTACACACAATGGTTTGAAAGGTTCAATACGTGAAACTGGACTTGGGAAATTGTTTTCACCACTTTTACCAGTTGATTGGGATATTGGCAAAGGTAAAATTATTGATTCAACTGGCGAACAATCTTCCGAAATAGATTTATTGTTCTATTATAAAAAAGTATTTCCAGCAATATTTTTTTCTGAAGAGCTTGGAGTTTATCCTGTTGAAAGTTGTGGCTTTGCTTTCGAAATTAAAACCAAATCTACTTCGGATGAGGTTAAAACAACCATTAGTAAATTCAATAAATTGAGAACACTTAAAATAAGTCACCCATTTTCGGAGAGTGTTTATAATTATGATATTCGCCCAATAAGGGTCTATATCGCACTTGATTCAGATCTAAAAAACAAATCAGAATTTGACAGATATAAAGGACTAGATTCTGATTATTTAGAAGACCCAGCTATTGAATGTATTGTGATTTTTAATAAAGGTATTTGGATTTACCGCCAAGAATGCAAAGAGCATACTCCTCATTGGGACTTTTATGAATCTGATGGTAACTATAAAGAAGTGCTTCATCTTTTTGCCATTATTATTAATCAATTAATCCAACTAACAACTTATGGCTCAATAGATGTGCGAAATTATTTTATGGATTTTATGGAAATCCTTGATTTGAAAATATTAAAATAAATAGGTATACTAAGCGCCTCAACAGCGACCACTTCTTCGATGCGGTCGGTTTGGTTTTTCAAGTTAGGTTGACAAAACCAAGTTGCTCTTTAAAGTGGATTGCATTAAAAAGTATTTATAAAATTATTAGCAATAGTTTTTCAATTCGTCATTGCTGTTCTTGGCTGCCGGTTAGCGGCAACCCCTTGACGACAAAAACAAACAGTCTTGACAGGACGATTTTAATAAAAATGACAAGTATAAAACATATCAAACCAAGAGACAATTTATGGACAACAAAAAAATATTGCAGGGAATCGACACGGTTATAGTTCGTGTTAGTGACATCAACAAATCAAAACAATGGTATCAGGACAAATTGGGACTTACAGCGGTTTGGGAGGACAATAATATTAATTTGGTGGTTTTAGACACGGGTAGTCCGACAAGTTTAACGATATGGCAAACAGATAAAAAAAATAGCAGCGACAAAGAAACTGCTTCATATCCTATTTTCAGAACAGTTGATGCAAAGACAGCCAGACAAGAATTACAAAAAAGGGGAGTAAATGTTAGTGAACTGATAGATGATGTAGCAGTGACATACTTCTACTTTTACGACACAGACGGAAATGTTCTTGAAGCGTGTCAAGTTCACGAATGACAAAATGGAAGAAAATCTTTCCGTAACATTCTTTTGCGTAAGGTGAGTTACTAATAATCCAAAATCTCTTCTCTTGTAATGTTGTTGCTTTCTTTTGATCTATTCACTGCGGGAGCTCTTGGCAATAGCAATAATGTTTTCTATTTTGACAAGTAGTTTGCAAAGTTTTATTGGCAGAATAGATGATCGTAAACATTAGAACATCTTTAAAAAAAGTTAATTTGTATTTACCGATAATTGGAATTTTAGCATTCTTTCCGCTATATATAGCTGCAGCTACCTTATATCCAGGGGGTACAAGCCAAAATAAAATTTCTGAAGGATATAGTTTTTCGGGTAATTATTGGTGCGACTTGTTCGATACAATTGCCTACAACGGGCAGCCAAACCCCGGTCGTCCATTTGCAATAATTTCAATGGTTGTGCTTCTATTAGCGGTAGGATCGTTTTGGACAAATCTTCCAAAGTTGATCAGTATAAGAGATCTTAAATCGACTGCTTTTCAATTACTTGGCTTTGCTTCTTTGTTTTCGTATCTGATCGTTTTGCTAAACCATGATCTTGCAATCAACTTGAGTGTTCTGTTCGGTTCACTTTCTTTTTTAGTTTATCTTCGCATTCTACAACAACAACGTGATTTCAAATTTCTCTTTTATGCTTTCGTGATCACTTTTTTGATCATTATAAATTATCTGCTTTGGACTTTTGATTTATTGTTGTCTTTCCTTCCAGTCTTTCAAAAAGTAACATTCCTATTATTTTCGCTTTGGATAATAGTAACAAGCATTTCGGTTATTAAGAAATCGAGTTAATAACAAATAAAAACAATCGATTAAGAATCTGAAAACGATTATTCACCGATAAATTTCCGCCGCTTACCGATTTTCAATCACACTTTTTATGCTTTACAATTATCTTTGCATCAGAAAAACTTAGGATCAAAAGATGGAACCTCAAAAATTTCACGGAAGAATAGTTGTTGGGATGCTTCTGATATTGCTGGGCACGCTTTTTTTATTAAATAACTATAACCTTTTCGAAATTCCATACGAATTGTTCTCGTGGGAATATTTTTTCATTCTCTTTGGCTTACTCTTTTTCTTACTTTCTAAAAATAAAACAGTCGGAATTGTTTTTATTGCAATCGGTTTATTTAATCTTGTGCCCGAACTTTGGCCCCTAATTCTTGTTCTTATCGGGGCATATATAATTTTCGGCAAGAGGGGTCGATATCATTCTTATAAATTATCAATATCACACACTTCGGATGGAGACAAAAAAAATTATATCGAGCAGGTAAGTTTATTCGGCGGCGCTACAAAAATTATGAACTCAGAAAATTTCAAAGGCGGAAATATTGTTTCGATATTCGGTGGTTCAGATATCAATTTATCCAACTGTAAACTTGCTGAAGGTGAAAACATTTTGGAAGTAACCGCAATATTTGGGGGAGTAACAATTATTGTCCCTCAAAATTGGAATGTAGAAATAGACCTTATTCCGATCTTCGGCGGTTTTGGAGACAAACGCAGAAAAGACCCCAACTTAGTTTATGAACACAATAAAACTCTCATTATAAAAGGTGTTGCTATCTTCGGCGGCGGAGAAATAAAAACAAATTTTTAAGGAGGTTCAGATGAACGGTTCAAATGTTCGCATTTGGCTTGGAATTATTTTAATTATTGTTGGCGGATTATTAGTACTAGACAATTTTGGATTTTTCTTTTTCAGCTTCCGTCGTTTAATTTTTTCATGGAGTACAATCTTCATTATTATTGGCATAGTAATTCTCGCGCAATCCAAAGGAAGCTTTATTGGTTATGCTTTTTTAATACTTGGTTTGTTCGGTCTGCTTCGCCACTTTGTTCCTTTTATGTTCGATTGGACAATACGAGATTTCTGGCCCATACTACTATTACTTTTCGGATTATGGTTGATCTTACAGCGTAATGAAAAACAAGAAACTAGCAGACATTCGGGCATGAAATTCGCAACAGATAATTTTTCAACTCAGGAATTTGATTATGTAGATGAAACTGCTGTTTTCTCAAGCAATAAAAAAATGATTACATCAAAAAATTTCCGGGGTGGAAAAATCACAACATTTTTTGGCGGGACTGAAATAAATTTTGCTCATTCTAAACTGGAGCCAGGGGAAAACACTTTAGAAATCATTACTCTTTTTGGAGGTACTGAAATTCGAGTTCCTCAAGACTGGAAAGTAATTGTAAACGTTAGTTCAGTGTTCGGCAGTTTTGAAGATAAGCGATTTTTGGATGTTAATAATATTTCTTCATCAGATTCGATTTTAATTATTAAAGGAACAGTGTTATTTGGCGGCGGAGAAATTTATAACTAAGGCGGTCAATAATGGTTAATCCATTTTTAAAGAGTAAAAAAATTTTTTCAGCTTATCTTATAGCGTGGTTATTTATTTTCTTGGTACACTTTACAGTGATGTCGGTTTTCCTTTCGCTCGATTATCAAGCAGCTCTAATAGATGCCTTAGTATTCAATTTAATTTATGTGGCTCTTGGAATAAGTTTATGGTACACTGTAAATTTCAATTCACTCGAGAACTACTCTGCCTCTAAAATATTTTTGAACCACGCTGCCGCATCTGTTATCAGCTCAGGCATCTGGATTTTGATCGGCTACTTAACCGTAAAAAATATTTTTACTGCCAACTTGGAATACAATGATTTTTTGTACAAATCTTTAGTGTGGCGGTTTTTAATCGGCATTCTCTTTTACACAGTAATTGTTTCGGTCGACTATGTAATTATTTATTACACTAATTTTCAACAGAAATTACTGCGTGAAGCTGAATTAAATTCGCTTGTTAAAGAAGCCGAGTTAAAAACGTTAAAGTATCAGATCAATCCCCACTTTATTTTTAACAGTTTGAATTCAATCAGCTCTTTGACATTGAGCAATCCGAAGCGTGCGCAGGATATGACAATTAAGCTGTCTTCATTTCTTAGGGGTACACTTTCAAAAAATGAAAAGCAAAAAAATAAATTAAGCGAAGAGATAAATAACGCTAAACTTTATCTTGATATAGAAAAGATTCGCTTTGCAGATAAATTGGAGTTCAGCGAAGAATTACAAGAAGAATGTAAAGAGCTCGAAGTGCCGGGGATGATCTTGCAGCCGCTTTTCGAAAATGCGATCAAACATGGCGTATATGAAAGTTTAGAAAAGGTTGTTATTAAACTTTCTTGCAAAATGGAAAAAGAATATTTTAGAATTACCGTAGAGAATAATTTCGACCCGGAAGCTGTGCCTCGAAAAGGCGAAGGCATCGGAATAAAAAATATTCAGAACAGATTAAAAATTATTTATAATCAGAACAACCTTGTTTCAGTTGAAAAAACAAATAATATTTTCCGAGTTAATATTTTCATTCCCGTTTAATTGAGAGAAAGTATGAACGATAAAGTAAAAGCGGTTATTATTGATGATGAACAGCTTGCAAGAGAGATCATTAAAATATATTTGAAAAAATTTGACAGAATAGAATTAGTCGGCGAATCATCAAATGGATTTGATGGTATAAAACAGATTAGCGAACTGAAACCGGATCTAATTTTTCTCGATATACAAATGCCGAAGCTGACAGGATTTGAAATGCTCGAGTTAATAGACGAACCGCCTGTAATCATATTTACAACCGCATTCGATCAATATGCGATAAGAGCTTTTGAAGTAAATGCTACAGATTACCTTCTCAAACCTTTTTCAGAAGAACGTTTTTCAGAAGCAATCTCTAAAACAATCAAACAGCTTACAAATAGAAATGAATCAAAAAGAAAGATCAATTCGCTTATAAAAGAAGTTGAACACCGCGCAGAATTCTTAGAACGAATAGTTGTCAAGAACGGTCAAAAGATTTCTGTAATTGCTATAGATGAAATAAAATATATTGAAGCGCAAGATGATTACACAATGCTTTACACTGAAAAAGGGAACTTCCTAAAACAAAAAACTATGAAATTTTTCGAAGCTAATTTAGACCCATCCGAGTTTATCCGCATTCATCGTTCATATTTTGTGAAGCTTGCTGTTGTAAAACAGATCGAGTTGTTTGAAAAAGAGTCGTATAGAGTTATTCTTAACGATGGTATGAAATTGCCTATAAGTAAAAGCGGTTACCAGAAATTGAAAGAGTTATTTAAATAGCCGTTCAAAATTAGCCCGCCTTCACAATGTGCCGATATTTGTAACGCGAAATTATCCGTAGGACTCATTTGAATATTTTGCAGCAAAAGAGTATTTGTTGTTCTCATTAAAAAAACTCTTCTCATTTTCTTTGCGAATATCCGAAGTCAAAAAGAATATTGACTTTGGAGGCTCTAGCTCTACAGATATTTTCACACATTCTCTAAAGTACAATGCTCTATCATAAGAAACATCAAGAATCAAAATTGAAGTTTGAGAAACCTATCTTTATATTTCAACAATAAAACAAGGGTTATAAAATGAATCTCGATAAAGATCTTCAATCTATACAGGAAGCCAGAGCGTTAACGGCAGCGGCTAAAGAAGCGCAGCTAGAGTTCAAACATTACAATCAAGAGCAGGTTGATAAAATTGTAAAAGCTATGGCAGAGGCCGGCTTTAACGAAGCAGAACGTTTAGCCAAAATGGCTTACGAAGAAACTGGATTTGGTAAAATTCAAGATAAGATCATTAAAAACCAATTTGGAACGAAAGACGTTTGGGAATCGATAAAAGATTTAAAGACAGTGGGCGTGATTGAAGTAAAGAAAGAGGGAAAAATTATAAAGATTGCCGAACCGATGGGTGTGGTTGCTGCATTAGTGCCTTCAACCAATCCAACCTCCACTGCGATGTATAAAGCAATCATCTCTCTAAAATGCAGAAATGGAATTGTAGTTTCACCTCATCCTAAAGCAGTTAAATGTACTTCGGAAGCATTGCGTGTTATCTCGGAAGCCGCCGAAAAAGCCGGTGCGCCTAAAGGATTGATTCAGTGTTTAACCAATCCGACTTTCGAAGGCACAGATGCTCTTATGAAAAATAAAAACATCGCAGTAATTCTTGCAACCGGCGGTATGCCAATGGTTCATGCCGCTTATAGCGCTGGTAAACCTGCATACGGAGTTGGTGCCGGAAACGTTCCCGCTTTTATTGAACGGACAGCTAATTATCAAAAAGCAGTAGCTGATATTATTTATGGAACTACTTTTGATAACGGCACTTTATGTTCATCTGAACAAGCTATGATAGTTGATAGACCAATTCGCAAAAAAGTAATTGAAGAAGCAAAACGATTGGGTTGTTATTTTGTAAACTCAGAAGAGAAGAAAAAATTAGAAACAAAAGTTGCTAAGGGTGCTAAACTGAATGCTGACATTGTTGGTAAGTCAGCAGTTTGGATAGCTAATTATGCCGGATTCAGCGTTCCCAATAACACAACAGTTTTAGTTGCTGAATGTGATCGTGTCGGGAAAGAGGAACCGCTCTCGATCGAAAAGCTTTCTCCAATGCTCGCATTTTATACAGTTGACGGCTGGCTTGAAGGATGCCATCGTTGTATTGAGTTATTAGAGTTTGGAGGAATTGGACATACACTGGCGATCCACTCGAATGATAAAGAAATTATAATGAAGTTTGCTCTAGAAAAACCGGCTTTTAGAATTGTAGTAAATACTCCATCGTCAGTTGGTGCCGTTGGTTACACAACTGGCTTGATGCCATCTATGACGCTGGGTCCCGGAACTTGGGGCGGTTCAATAATTTCAGAAAATGTAACAGCAATGCATCTTATGAATGTGAAAACGTTGGCATTCGAAACTCGTCCGGTGAATTCAGGAAATTGTGTTACTTCTTTTGATTTGCCTAATACTATAAATGTGAAGAGCGGATATGAGGAGGGGAGCTTTACAAAACAAATTGAAGAAAGATTAAGAGCACGTGCAGGAAATCCTGTAACTGATCCCCTCAGCGCTGTTAGCAAAAAAGTGAGTTCAACAACTCAAAGTTCTCTTTACGGCGGCGGTATAAATGAAGCGGAAATCGAAAAGATTATTAAAGAATTTAATAAATAACTCACCTTACGTCCCGCAATTGCGGGATCATGCTGTCCCGATTTATCGGGATCAGCATCTTATATTTATTCATAATGAGATTCCGATCCCGACAAGACTTCGTCGAGCTCAGTCGAGACGTCGGGACGGAATGATATTTTTAGTATTCTCTGCGTAAGGTGAGTTATTTAATTAGCTGGGTTTCTTCGTTTGTTAGTGGCTCTTGAACCTCTTTTAATTTCCGTTCAATAGCGCGTGTTCGTGTTTTTGCAGAGTCAATTGTGTCGCTCGCTTGTCTTAGTTTTTCTTGTGTCTTATCTAATATGTCTCCAAATTTTCCGAACTCAGCTTTAACCGCTCCAAGCAAACTCCATACTTCACTAGTTCGTTTTTCAATAGCTAATGTTCTGAATCCCATCTGCAAACTATTAAGAATAGCCGTAAGCGTTGTAGGTCCAGTGACAATTACTTTATAATCATTCTGAAGTTTTTCGAAAAGTCCGGGGCGGCGTAATATTTCTGCAAACAAACCTTCAACGGGAAGAAAGAGAAGAGCAACATCAGTAGTATTGGGAGGGTCTAAATATTTCTCAAATATTGATTTTGCTTCTCCTTTAATTGTGTTCTCCAATGCTTTCGATGCTTCTTCAATTAGGGAAACGTCTGCTAATTCTTGTGCTGCAGTTAGCCGCTGATAATCTTCCATCGGAAATTTTGCGTCAATGGGAAGCCAGCAAACTCCATCTTTGTTTTCACTTCGTCCCGGCATTTTTATTGCAAATTCAACTCTGTCATTGCTTTCTTTTTTAGTAGAAATGTTTTTCGAGTACTGATCTGGCGTTAAAATTTGGTCAATCAAATTCTCTAATTGTATTTCTCCCCAAGTGCCGCGTGTCTTTACATTTGTTAAAACTTTTTTAAGATCGCCAACCCCTACTGCTAAATTTCTCATTTCTCCTAAACCTTCGCGGACAGCTTCCAATCTTTCAGTAACGATCTTGAAAGATTCTCCGAGCCGCTTCTCTAAAGTATCGTGCAGTTTTTCATCAACTGTAGTGCGCATCTCATCGAGCTTTTTAGAGTTGTTCTCTTGAATTTCTTTTAGTTGTGTTTCAACTTTATCATGCAGCTTATCAAGCTTTTGTTCATTAGAAAGAGTGAGTGTATTCAGTTGCTTTGTGAAAATTTCTAACTGGTCCTTCTGCCGCTTTGATATTTCTCCTATTGTATATGAAAGCTGGTCTCCAAGATTTTTCATAGAAGAAATCAATTCTTCCCGCTGCGCTTTAGAATTTCGGTATGTTTCTTCGCGGTTACGTCCAGCTTCATCACGAAACAATTTATCCAAACGCTCTATCTCTTCTTTTAAGTTAGTGTTTTGAATTGAAGAGATTTTTTTGTTCAGAATCAAAAAAGTAACGGCTGTAAACAAAACTATAATAATAAAACCGAGCAGTAAAATTTCGTTCATAGTTTATCCTTATCAAATGACAGAAATGTAAGGACTTATTTATCAAATATTTTCTTATTGAGCAAATCAATTATTTTATAAATTACAATTGAATTTTATAAACAACATGCTGAATATGCTTCTTACATCATCTACTAAATTAAAGGACGGGTAAAATGAAGCAATGGAAAAAAATTACAATTGGCATTTCGGTAACGATTTTCAGTTTATTGATTATTCTTTCCGGTCTATCATACAATATATTGAACAGATCGCTGCCGGCCTACGAAGGTGAAGTTAAACTTATTGGTCTAGCGGCGGAAGTAAATATTTACAGAGATGAATGGGGAATACCGCTGATAAAAGCAGAGAATGATGAAGATGCTGCATTTGCCCTAGGATATGTTCACGCACAGGAAAGATTGTTTCAAATGGATATTGCTCGCAGAGCAGGAGAAGGACGCTTAAGCGAAGTTCTTGGCAGTGAAACTGTTTCTATAGATAAAATGTTCAGAACTGCAGGAATATTCAAACTTGCAGTGGAGAGCTACCCAAAACTCAATCCGCTTTCTCAAAAAATCTTAAATGCATATTCAAAAGGAGTTAATTCATTTTTGAAAGAAGCAAAAGGGCGCTATCAAGCTGAGTTCGATATTCTTGGCTATTATCCTTATCCTTGGAAACCTGAACACAGTTTGGTAATTGCAAAATTAATGGGTTGGGAATTGAATATAAGCTGGTGGACTGATCTAACTTTTTCTCATCTTGCTCAAAAATATGGATTTGAAAAAGTAAAAGAACTTATGCCGGATTATCCGCAAAATGCGCCTACTATAATTCCCAGCCAGCTTAAACAAATTGGAGCAGTTACAAATAATTTAATTAAAGTAGATCAACAATTCAGAGCATTAACGGGATTTGTTGGAACACATATTGGTTCTAATAATTGGGTTGTGAATGGAAAAATGTCTGCATCCGGAAAACCTATAATTGCGAATGATCCTCACCTTGCCTACAATGCTCCGGGTCGCTGGTTTTTTGTAATGTTACGAAGTAAAGATTGGAATGCTGAAGGGTTTACAGTTACAGGCATGCCTGCAATTGTGATCGGTAAAAATGAGAACATTGCATGGGCTATGACTAACGTTATGGCAGACGATGCAGATTTTTATGCAGAACAAATTGACACGACCGGAACAAAATATTTTTTTGATAAACAATGGCGTCAATTATCAATATATAAAGATACTATAGTTGTGAAAGATTCAGCCAGCGTTGTTTTTGAAATTAAAAAAACTCATCGCGGGCCTATTGTTACCGATATTCATCCTTACAATATTTTATATCCTAATACAGGCATTCAACCTGCTGCAATGAGCATGAGGTGGACGGGCTTTGAGTTCAGCGATGAAATGTTTGCTGCAATTTCAATTAACAAATCTAAAGACTGGAATGATTTTAAGAATGCGTTAAGAAATTTTACTGTACCGGGGCAGAATTTTATTTATGCTGATAATAATGGTAACATTGGCTATATCTGCGCTGCAAAGCTGCCGCTTCGTGCTTCAAACAGCACAACATTTGTAAACGATGGAACATCGAGCGCTTATGATTGGAAAGGTTTTGTTCCTTATGATGAGATGCCCAAAGTGTTTAATCCTTCAACAAACTTTATTGCTTCGGCAAATAATAAAACTGTAGAAAAATTTCCATATCACATTTCAAATATCTGGGAACCGCCGTCGCGCATTGAACGGATTACACAATTACTGAATTCAAAAAAACTGCACTCGAAAGATGATTACAAAAAATATCAGAACGATTTTGTTTCGCCTTACGCAAAAATGATGACAAAATATATTCTATCTGCATTCTCTAGCGTAAAAGTAAATGAGAAAAATTTGAACCTTGCTCTTCACCTTTTTGAGAATTGGAATTATGAAATGGATTCAAGAAGTCAAATTCCTACAATATACTCCTTCTATCTCCATTCTCTTATAAAAAATATTTTTGAAGACGAGATGGGAAAAGACTTGTTGAAAGAGTATGTATTTGTTGCCAATGTTCCATACAGAATAATTCAAAAAATATTAGATGAAAACAGTTCATCATTTTTTGATAATATAAAAACTGAGCAGATAGAAACACGAGACGACATTATAAGAAAAAGTTTAGTAGATGCTTTGGCATCTCTGGAAGAAGCATATGGAAAAGATATTGCCAATTGGCAGTGGGGCGCTATTCACAAAGTTGTTTTCAAGCATATGTTTCATGATAACTCAACTCTCTTAGATAAAATAATAAATATAGGACCATTCGAAATTGGCGGAGATGGAACTACGCTTTTCAATACGGAATATTCCTTTTCGGAACTTTTCGAAGAAAAGCGCGATAACAGAAAAAATCACCGCTCAAACCCTTACGAGAATATTCTTGGTCCTTCTATGCGCTATATTTTTGATTTTGCCGATCCTGATTATCTTGAATTTATTATGCCCACCGGACAAGCGGGGCATTTTATGAACAGTCACTACAAAGACATGAGCCAAATGTGGTTGAAGGGAGAATATATCAAGCTGCCCTTAAGAGAAGAAATATTTATCAACAGATCAAAATTTGTACTCAAACTTATTCCTAAGTGAGAAGTTTGTTGAACAAAATATTAAATTGCAAACCAACTACTAGATATTGATATAAAAAAAATTATATGAAAGTAATTGAACATCTAGAAAAATCATCTAGACCGCTTATAAGTTTTGAAATCATTCCCCCAAAGCGAGGAGGCAATGTTAAACAATTTTTAAATGTGCTTGATGATATTGTAAAATACAATCCTCCGTTCATTGATATAACAAGTCATGCAGCCGAAGTTATTTACGAAGAAACACCCAACGGCGGAATACAAATGAAAACAAAACGGAAGCGTCCCGGCACGCTTGGTTTATGCGCGCTTATTCAGAATAAATATAATATTGATGCTGTACCTCATGTTCTTTGTAGTGGATTTACACGCGAAGAAACGGAAGATTTCTTAATTGAGCTCCATTATCTTGGAATTGAGAATGTACTTGCTGTTCGGGGCGACACCAACACTTATAAAAAGCCGATCAAGTTCGGAAGAAGCGCAAATCATTATGCTTTTGAATTGATCAATCAGATCTCCTCCCTCAATAAAGGGAAATATTTAGAAGATAGTTTACTAGATGCCGAACCGATGAATTTTTGTATCGGCACAAGCGGTTATCCCGAAAAACATTTTGAAGCTCCTAATCTTATTACAGATATCCGCTACACAAAAGCAAAAGTTGATGCCGGGGCTTCTTACATTGTTACGCAAATGTTTTATAGCAATAAAAGCTTTTTCGATTATGTTGATTTGTGCAGAAAGGAAGGAATAAATGTTCCCATAATTCCCGGATTAAAGATTGTCACATCAAAAGCGCAAATAAGATCTATTCCTAAAAATTTTTATATAGATATTCCTTCGGAGCTTGCTGAAGAAATTGAAAGTTCGAAACCCGAGCACGCTATGGAAATTGGCGTTAATTGGACATTAAAACAAGTTGAAGAATTGTTAAATAAAAATATTGTTTCGCTTCATTTTTATGTAATGCAAAATTCTCAGCCGATCAAATTATTGATGCAAAAACTAAAGTTATAGATATGATAGTAAACCCAACAAAAATTAAACTTAGCAATCCATTGGCGAGCAAATTAAAATGGGGAGTAACAGGATGCGGAAGTTTTGCAGAGAATTTTTTTCTTCCAGCTCTTCAACTAATGCAGCGCAGTAAATTGCTTTCGGTTTACAGCCACAATATAAACCGTGCAAAATCAATTGCAGGCATGTTTGGTGCGCAAAATGCATTCGATAATTACAGTCTTTTCCTTTCCAGCGGTATCGATTCGGTTTATGTATCAAGTGTGAACTCTGATCATTACTCTCAAGTGATCAATGCAGCCAAAGCCGGAAAAAACATTTTATGCGAACGCCCGATTGCATTGAACTCTCTTCAAGCCGAAGAAATGATTAACGTCTGCAAAGAAAATAATGTAATCCTCATTATTAACCATTTGCACAGATTTCACCCGCAAGTTCAAAAAGCAAAAGAATTGATTGAAAAACAGATGCTCGGGAAGATCGTCTATATCTCTGCTTCATATAATATTGATTTAGCGCCGGATAATAATTTCCGCTTCAAAAAGGAATTAAGCGGCGGAGGCGCTTTGAGAGACCTCGGTTCGCAAACGATCGATCTGCTCCGTTTCTTTGGAGGCGAGATTTATGAAGTGAGAGCTTTCATGGATAATGTTCTTTATAAAAGCGATGTTGAAGATTTTGCTTCTGCAATAGTAAAATTTGAAAAAAGCGGCTTCGGGCACTTTAATGTTTCTTACAACAGCAAAAAAGCGAGCAATCGAATTGAAATAGTTGGATGTAATGGTTCTGTTATTATCGAAAATTTTTTTGGCAAAAAAAATGAGCCGTCAAAACTTATTATCGATTTGCATGGCGAAGCAAAAAAAGTTTTCAGAAAACGCGGTAACAAACTTTCTTTTATGTTAAGATCTGTGCAGCGCTCTTTCTTAAAAAAAGAAACGCCTCTGGTTACTGGCGAAGACAGCTTAAAAAGTATGAAAATAATTGAAGAAATTGAAAAACAATGTCGCCCCATAAAGAACTTATAGAAGCTTGCCATAAAGTTTACCAAAAAGGTTTCGTATCAGCTTACGATGGAAATCTATCTGTGCGTCTCGATGATTCAAAGATTTTAATTACGCCTTCTGCTAAATGCAAAGGTGAACTTGAAGAGCGGGAACTATTAGAAATAGACCTCGATGGAAATTTAATTGCAGGAGATGGAAAAATTTCGACAGAAGTTAAAATTCATCTTATAGCATATAAAAATAGAGCAGATATAAATTCTGTAATACATTGTCATCCGGTCTACGCTACAGCTTTTTCCGCAATTGGCGAAGGATTGCTGAGACCAATTTTTCCGGAAGTAATTTTATCGCTTGGCAAAGTGCCTCTCTGTAAATACGGCACTCCATCAACGGAGGACCTTCCTAATTCTATGCTTCCTTTTATTGATTACGCTTGGGCGCTTTTGCTAGAAAACCACGGCGCTGTAACTTTTGGCAAAACTATAAAAGGCGCTTATTTCAGAATGGAAAAACTCGAGCACGCTGCTCATACAATTTACGTTGCAAGAACGCTCGGAAGAGAAAGAGCAATTCCTAATAATAAGCTGAAAGAACTTTATTCTATTTCAGAAAAAGTTTACGGAATTAAAATTGACAAAAGAAATCGTTTCGATTACTGAATTTTTAATAGCGCTAAATAAAAATTACGAGAAAATAAATGTCGAATAGTAATATAACTGCTGCGCTGCTCGTTGGAGGCACATCGCCAGAAAGAGAAGTCTCAAAATCTTCTGGAAAATCGATCCTCAGAGCTTTGTATGATCTAGGCTATAAAGTAAAAGTTATTGATCCGGCTTATGGTTTGAATCAACCCAAAGAAGAAGAAAAATTTTTCGAAGAAAAAAACTTTACTGAAATTTCTAATCGGAATTATGTTGAAGCTGTGAACTCAACTATGTTTGATGATGTTGATATTGCCTTTCTTGCGCTTCACGGAAAATGGGGAGAAGACGGTACAATTCAATCGCTGTTGGAAATGCGCGGAATAAAATATACTGGTTCAAAAATTTTGGCAAGTTCATTGGCAATGGATAAATGCATGGCTAAAATAATGTTCCAGCATTTCGATGTGAAGACGCCCAAATGGTTTGTAATAGATAAAAATGTTGAAGATTATGATCTCATCAAAAATAAGATCAAAAAATTTTTCGGGTATCCTTGTGTGATCAAACCAAACGATGAGGGCTCGACGATTGGTTTAACTATTTGCCGTGGAGATATTGAAGTGCTTTCTGCAGTAAATAACGCTTTACTCTTTTCTAAAAAAATTCTTGTTGAAGAATATATCCCCGGGCATGAACTCACGGTTGCAATTCTTGGTCAACGTGCTCTGCCTGTCCTAGAAATCAAACCGAAACACGGTTTCTACGATTATGAATCGAAATACACTTATGGTATGAGTGAATATATTGTGCCGGCAGAAATCCCTAAAAAAGTTGTTGATCACTTGCAGCATCAGGCTCTGCTTGCATTTAATTCAATTGGTTGCGAAAATTATGCACGCATCGATTTTCGCGTTACAAACGACTATCGTTCCTATTGCTTAGAAGTGAACACATTGCCTGGAATGACAAGCACAAGTCTGGTGCCTAAAATGGCAAAAGCTGCTGGTATCTCTTTTGAAGAATTGATCGATCGTATTATAAAGCATTCGCTCCGATGAAAAATAAAACTATAGTAAGAATTTCAATCTTTCTTATTCTTTTAGCTGTTATGGCTTTTCTTTTTTTGAATGAGAACGGAATACTTAAATTTCTTGAGATGAAAAACGAATTAAGCCGCCTCGATGTAGAAATTAAAGAAGCAGAGAAACGGCTTGATTCGTTAGATAAAGAGATCGACTCTTTACAAGTAAGCAAAGCTAAAATCGAAAGAGTTGCACGAGAAAAATTTCATATGATGAAAAAAAATGAAACTGTCTTTAAGATCGAGGAGAATTAGAAAAAGCAGTGAAAGAAAAATTTAAAATCCCTCATATGCCTTTAGCAGAACGATGCCGCCCTAAAACTCTCGATGAATTTCAAGGTCAGCAAAAATTAGTTGGTTCAGGTAAACCAATTCGAACAATGATTGAAAATGACACTCTCAGTTCGATTATCTTGTGGGGTCCGCCGGGCAGCGGTAAAACAACTATTGCTAAAATAATTTCTCAATCAACAAATTCCAATTTTTTCAAAGTCAATGCAGTTTCATCCGGTGTTAAAGAAATACGCGAAATAATTGAACGAGCAAAACAAAATCTTCTTAACTTCAAAAAAACAATTCTCTTTATTGATGAAATTCACCGCTTTAATAAAACTCAACAAGATGCTCTTTTATCTTCTGTAGAATCTGGAGAAATTATTTTGATTGGGGCCACAACGGAAAATCCATCCTTCGAAGTTATTCCAGCTCTTCGTTCTCGTCTTCGAATTTTTGTTCTGGAAGAATTGTCAAAAGTAGATCTACAAGAAATTCTTAATCATGCTCTCGCAAACGATGAATTCTTAAAGAACTTGAATATTACAAAAGTTGATAACGATTATCTGATTTATATTTCCGGCGGAGATGCAAGAATTTTATTGAATATTTTGGAAGCTGCGGTTATTCAAGAATTATCAAAAGAAGAGATAGTGATCACTAAAGAAATTATCGAGAATGTTGTTCAGAAAAAAAATATTCTGTACGATAAAGCCGGCGAAGAACATTACAATTTAATTTCAGCATTCATAAAAAGCGTTAGAGGTTCAGACCCTGATGCAGCAATTTATTGGTTGGCACGAATTCTTGATGGTGGTGAAGACCCTTTATTTGTAGCTAGAAGAATGATTATTCTCGCTTCCGAGGATATTGGCAATGCAGCGCCTAATGCTTTAGTTCTTGCAGAAGCCGCATTCAGCGCTGTAGATAAAATTGGTATGCCCGAAGCCAGAATAATTCTTGCACAATGCGCTACTTATCTTGCATCTTCTCCTAAAAGTAATGCGTCCTACTCTGCAATAGATAGCGCTTTGAGCGAAATAAAAAATTTGGATTCATTTTCAGTCCCTTTTCATCTTCGTAACGCCCCAACTAAATTGATGAAAGACCTCGGTTATGCAAAAAATTATAAGTATCCTCATTCATTTGAGAATAATTTTGTTCAAGAAGATTATTTACCCCCTCAACTAAAAAACAAACAATTCTATTTCCCTTCCGAAAATGGAACTGAAAAAACAATTAAAGAGAGACTAAAAATTCTTTGGAAAGGGATTAAAAAGTACGACTAACACCGAATGAAATTTTTCCCTGGTAATTGTTTTACTAAACCTTTGAATTCAAGCGTTAATAGATTTACCAAGCAATCAGAAGTGCTCATCAATGATAGATTTGTTATCTCATCAATTTGCAGTGCTTCTGTGTTAAGAATGCTCAATATCTTTTCTTCGAATAGATTTAACTCAAAAGAAGGTTGAGGAATATTTTTTCCAATTTCCGGTCTTAATTTTAGATTTAGTTCGTACAGAATATCTTCAATGCAGGAAACTAATTTTGCTTCCCCCTTTTGGATCAATGCGTTTGGGCCTTCACTCTGTTTCACATTTATATTCCCGGGAACCGCGAATACTTCTCTATTTTGATCAAGCGCATAAGCAGCGGTTTGCATTGCCCCGCCTGAAATTTTCGTTTCTATAACTAAAGTTCCCAGCGATATGCCGGAAATAATCCGATTTCTGCGGGGAAAGTTTTGTGCATCTGGTTTTGTACCTAGCTCGAACTCTGAAATAATAACGCCCTTCTCAAAGATCTCTTCGGTTATTTTTTTATTCTCCGGTGGATAAATAACATCTATGCCTGTGCCAATAACTGCAATAGTTCTCCCTTTTGCTTTCATTGCATTGGAGTGCGCTATCGAATCAATTCCTCTTGCTAACCCACTTACAATCGATATTCTTTTCTCTGCAAGTTCTTGGGCAAATTTTTCAGCTATAACTTTTCCATAGGTTGATGGGTTACGTGTCCCCACAATTGCGATCGAGGTTGAATCTTGTTGATCAAACTCTCCCTTAACGTACAAGATCAATGGAGGATAATATATTTTCTTTAGCAAATCAGGGTAGCCCGCATCCCAATAAGAGATGAGGCGAGTGTTTAGTTTTTCCAGTCTTTCTAATTCATTAACTAAATTTTCTTCTATAATTCCTGCCTGGTGTGATGCTTTAAGAATTCTGGTTGAAAGAATTGAACTTATCCCTTCAACTTCACTCAGCTCTTTATAATTTGCATTAAAGATCTTCTCAAAATTTTTGAATGATGAAAGGAGTGAAAAAATTTTTTGCGGACCGATGCCCTCGATACTTAGTAGTAGTTTTAAGTAAGATAAATTTTTAAGATCGTAAGTTATCACTTAGAATTTTATTACTATTCTTCAACTTCGATATTATCAACTACCGCAATGATCATCGTATTTACCGGGGCTTTAGAATGACCAAGTATTTGCTGAACAGCATCACCTTCTTGAACTACAATAACAGTATCGCCAATTCCTGCATCAACAAGATCTAATGCGATCATATCCTTTTTCCCCACGAAGCATCCTTCAGTATCAATTGGATGCGCTATAAGAAGTTTATGTCCAACTAAATATTTGTTCTTAGGAGTGGATACAATATTTCCCTTTATTTTAGCAAGGAACATTTATTATTATTTTTTGTTTTTAGAAAGTTTCACAAAGATTGAGAGGGGTATTATCAATAAATAAGCTATAACTAAAATTACAGGAGATAAGAAAAGTGATGATTTGCTATCCCACGTACCTTGTCCCAAAAGAAAGAATCCAATTATTAAAGCTCCAAGCCCAGCAAGAAGTATTAAATAATTGAATCTGTTCCAATAATCTTTAAACGGAGATACATAGATTTTTTTCTGGTCTTTAGTGTTTTTCTGAAGTTTTGCCATTGCTACCTCTGAATTTAATTAAAAAGCCCAGTGTTGGGGGGAGACACTGGGCTAAGTATCTTATAGAGTCATCGAAATGAACTCTATAAACACTCGTTCAAAAATAAAAAGATGTAGTTACTAATGTCAAGCAAAAATTATTGCTGATAGTAATTTTTTTTTGAATGAGAATCTAACTTCTTATCAAATTTCGCATTACTCAAAATATCCTTCTAAATTATATAGAAAATTAACAATTATTATATAAGAAGGATTAGTAATTCATATTCGATGGAGAAAAAGTTAATAATTATTCTAATTTTAGAAAAATTAGGATTACAGTATTATTCTTTAATTGATCTTGACGATGCCAAGAATCAAACTGCTTAGTTTATCGACTACTACAATACCAAACGTTTACACAGCTCTTTGTTTTATCTGACACCCGAAGATTTCTTAAATGATAGAATTACTGAGGAACCTGCTGTAAAAAATACTAAATTACAATTGGCTAGACTAGCTAGTTAGGGGATGAAGTATAACTACTGATTTTTCCCATTACTTAATTAACCCAAAATTCCTTTTTCCTCTGAACCAATACAATAATTTCAAAATAAGAATGTGATAAACAACCTCACCCTCTATCTCTCGCTACTTGTCAGCAGGTTTTAGTGTGCATTACATTCCTATGGGAAAGATTTGAACTCCGCTCAAAATATTTCTTGATCTTATTGAAAATTTGCCTCGAATGTTCTATTATTGGTGCGCAAATTTTAAAATACTTTATTGATTTGTTTACGGGAGCTTAGCTCAGCTGGTTCAGAGCATCTGCCTTACAAGCAGAGGGTCATTGGTTCGAATCCATTAGCTCCCACAACAATTAAATCCTTACAATCCAATAAGTTGTAAGGATTTTTTGTTTGTAGTAACGAGATGACTGATTTACGAGTGTAACACCTTTTGTAATACTTCTATTGATATTTGTCGTGGTTAATCAAAGCATCTTGTTGATAATCATCCAATTCTTTTCTGAGCTTATTCAAATTTAATTAATAGCAATTATTTTAACACGGATAAAACTACTTGTGAAAAAATTTGGGCGATGAGAACGAAATCTCTAAATTGCAAATAGAAATAAATGATTTTTGAAAATGTCTAAGTCGATTTACCGGAAAATTTTTTTAGAATTGTTATTTTTAATTATTATTCCAATGAACCTAATTTCTGCACAGAATGGGATAGTGAAAACTTATTACCCCGATAAAACATTACGCTCAGAAATATCTTACGTGAATGACGTTTTAGACGGCAGCGCTGTTTGGTATTATTCAAATGGGAACTTGAAATCAGAAAAAAATTACAGCAAAGGAATTCTTGAAGGCTGGGTGAGGGAATTTTATGAAACAGGTTTGATGAAAGAAGAATATTTTGTTAAGAATGGAATAAAAGAGGGGACACATCGGAAATTTTATGAAAACGGCGCTTTGAAAGAGCTGATGCTCTTTTCTGAAGGAATACTAACACAAAAACAGGTGTTTGAATTTGATCCCAGCTATCGCGCAACATTAAGTGATTATAAAAATGGAAATAGACAACAGCAAGTTCTGAAAAGAAAAAAACAAGAACTTATTTGTGATGTTGAAATTTGCCCTGTGCCGGTAGGTGGAATGAAATCTGTTCAAGAAAATCTAATTTATCCGG
The DNA here is from genome assembly GCA_020723965.1 of Melioribacter sp. GTDB lineage: Bacteria > Bacteroidota > Ignavibacteria > Ignavibacteriales > Melioribacteraceae > DYHW01. The sequence goes on from DYHW01000009.1 coordinate 36,431, forward strand.
AACATGCCTTGATGTACGGATTGGAAGGGACAGTTATTTTAATCGCTACAATTGATATCAATGGAGACGTAATAAAAACTGAAGTGCTAAAGGGATTAGGACTGGGATGTTCAGAAGCTGCTCAAGAAGCAGTTAAGCAAACAAAATTTCTGCCTGGGCAAAATGAAGGAAGGGCAGTTGTATCCAACGTTACACTCTATGTTGAGTTTAAGATGTTCGAAAAGGGATTGTCCACAGAATCCAAAGAAAATAAGAATAATTAGTTTGAATCATTATATTTTCATTCAATTTTAAGAGTTATTTCACACCAAATATTTCTTTAAACTCATTCTCTAAAGCTTTTCCACGGTTTCTTCCATACCAAATATGAAGCTGCTCTATAATTTCTTCTTTCGGTTTTCCTTCTTCTTTTAACATTGTTACAATTTTTTGTGCTTCGAGTGGACGCGGACCCCACTGGAACAATTCATTACCATCCATATCGAAAGCAATAAGTTTCGGAATACTGCGAGAATTTCCATTCGTGAGATATAAATCCATTATATCAAGATTTTGATCGCGCGGAATTATCCTTAAAAATATCTTAGGATTACAGTCGGCAATCTTAGCAATGTATGGTAGATTCTGAGCAGAATCGCCGCACCAATCTTCAGTAATAACCATCCATATCTGCGGTTCAGAAATTTTTTGGAGTGCTTCTATTAAGATGGAATCAACAATGTACGTCTTATGAATACGGGAACTTCGCTGAAAATTTAGCTTGGAATATTCAAATAAATCTTTTTCTTCCTGCGAAAAATTAGCCGGTTCGGCAGTTTCGATCTTTTTTCTGAAACTCTCAAAATATTCTGAATATGTTAATCCATTATGCGGTCTTCTTTCTAAAAAGAACTTATGAGCCATTTAATCTCCTGATTCAGATTTTTCGTTTGTGAAAATAATAAAAATCATTATGTTATTGTTTTGTTAATTAGTCATGCTCTTGTACATAATAATAAAGAAAGTGTCTTCTTTTTTAAACATTTATTTTTCTTAAAGAATTCAATTTGTCTCTTTTTAAAATAATTCTAATGGCACATTACTTGTCTGTTATGTTCAAAACTTAAATGAGGTTAACAATGAAAAAGATAATGGTTATCTCAACAGCGCTATTATTCACAATGGCTATTGAGTTAAGTGCAGAACCTCGGCAAGGAATATCACTCAGCTTTTTCTATTCATCGCTTCGTCCATACGGTGAATGGATACAAATAGAGCCCGATTTGATTGTTTGGCGACCTGCAAGAGTTCATCGTAGCTGGAAACCTTATTTACTGGGGCGTTGGAGCTGGACATCTCAAGGATGGTATTGGGATTCTTACGAACCATTCGGCTGGGTAACCTATCATTACGGTCGCTGGTATTATGATGATTATTACGGATGGATCTGGGTACCCGATTACGATTGGGCTCCGGCTTGGGTAGAATGGCGTTACGATGATTATTATATCGGCTGGGCCCCGCTGCCTCCGTATGCAAGTTTTCACATCGATTTAGGAATTCACTTTTCAATCGGGTGGCGCTCAAGCTACAACTATTGGAATTTTGTAACATACAACCGTTTTTGCGATCCAAGGATCAATGACTACATTATTGATTCAAGAAAAACAGCAAGAATTTTTGAGAGAACGAAATATCGAACAAATTATTACTCTGACCGCGGACTTCTAATTAACGGCGGCATAGATAAGTCTTTCGTTGAAAGAAGAGCAGGGTATAGAATTGCTGAAAGAGAAATATCTTCTGTAGATAATTATCGTGATTTCGAGAGGACACGCAATTTGAGAAGTGATCGCATAGTTGTTTATAGACCATCTGATAGAGATATTATGAGTGAAAGAAGCGATAACAATTTTGAAATCAAACGAGGTGAACGAAATTCTACCCTTGAACGAGATAAAATTAGAACTCCGCTTTCCCGTGATGATGGCAGAAATGTTATCATAGATCGAACTGCCGAAAGAAAGCGTGATGTAAACGTGAATCGTGATGATCTAAACAAAGATGATAAAAGAATTCGTGAACAAATTAAACGTGGTCGAATTATTGACCGCCCACCAAGTGAAAAAGAAATTGAACGTTCTCGTCCAGAAAGAGCTCCAAATAAAAGAATTGAAATTAGGAATGAAGAAAGAACGTATCGTGATATGCAGAGAGAAAGCACTCCGAGTTTTGAACGGCAAAATAGAAACGAAAGGTCTCAAGAACCTGAACAGAGAGTAGAACCGAGAAGGGAACTAAGTACTGAGAGACCAGCACAGAGAGTTGAGAATCGTGATAGAGGCGATGAAAGAAATCCAAGTAGAGAAAGAGGAAAGTCAGCAGAGCGAAAGAGATAAATAATCAGCCCCGCTTTTCAGTGGGGCTTTTTTTATAAATATTTCTCACATAGCAGATAAACCATAATAATAGCAAGAGCAACTGAACCAAGTTCCATTTTGCCCTGGTGAACCGCTTCGTCATTATTTTTTCCGGAATAGTAGTCTATCATTGGAAGAACAAGTTGGTATTATAATAATTTACACTTCGATTTTTATCGGCGTCAGAGTAATTTACGAATACTACGAAATGCAATATATTTAAAACTAAAAACCCACGATTAAACTCGAGGGTCTTTGATGACTCAATCAAAAATTTATCTTGATTTGATCTTCTTTTCTCTTACGAGTTTAGCAATTTCAGCAGTTCCATTCTTAGAAATTGTTCTCAAAGCGCCTGCAGAAACTTTTACAGTAACAAATTTATTCAATTCTTTGACCCAGATTTTTTTCTTTTGAAGATTGGGCAAGAATCTTCTTTTGCTCTTGTTATGAGCATGAGAAATGCTATTCCCGCTAACCGGACCAACGCCTGTAAGCTGACATCTTCTAGCCATGTTCAATATCCTCTTTATTCGATTTTTTTTGGTTGCGAAATCTAATAAAAATTTTATAAACGAAAAAATTATTTGTGGAAAAAGAAAGCGGCTAAAAAAACCGCTTTTCTTTGCAGAGCTGTTTATTTTGCTCTCATACCAAGTTCACGGTCTAGTAAATATAGAGTTGAATTATTGTCGCCTATCAATTTGAATTTGTGGATTATCTGTGCAACGGTCGTCACTTCTTCAACTTGTTCTGTTACGAAATAGTGTAATAATAATTGAGTTGGATAGTCTTTCTCTTCAGTAGCAAGCTCTACAAGCTTATTTATTCGGTCTGTAATATAGAGCTCGTGTTTATGGGCTTCTTCAAAAATTTGAAGAGGCGATTCCCATTCTATCTTCGGTTTTTCAATTGCGGCAAGAAGAACTCTTCCTTCAACATCTACCAAGTGTTTGTAGAATTTCATTGCATGGCTGTATTCTTCTTCTGATTGGAGTTTCATCCAATTGGCAAAGCCTATCCAATTTTCAGCTTCGAAATATGCCGCCATTGATAAATAGAGATATGAAGAAAACATCTCTGCATTGATCTGATCATTCAATGCTTTTTGCATTTTGTTTGATATCATTTTTACCTCACAGTATTTTTGTGTTTGTATATTTAATTTTGATTTCAAATTATTCATTTGCAGGTTAGAATTCAAATTCTTAATTATCAACAAAAATTGTTCTTATTTAGTTCTCAAATATTCATCGGAGTTATAATGGCAAAAATTATCTTATTCGTTCTTCTCCTTAACTCAATTTTGCTACCGCAACAAATTATGAAAGAGTGGGAGACTTATTTTGAGCAGTCAAATTTTTTTTCCACTCCTAATTATGAAGAATCAATAGATTATTTCAAACGACTTGCTGATGTTTCTCCTTTTGTGAAGATGATTTCTATCGGTAAATCTCCACAAGGCAGAGATATTTATTTTCTTATTGTGTCAAAGGAAAAAGCATTCACGCCTAGGCAGGCCAAGAATACACCAAAACCAATACTTCTCATCTTAAACGGAATTCATTCCGGTGAAATTGAGGGGAAAGATGCATGTATGCTTTTGCTTCGCGAAATTCTTATTACAAAAGAGAAACAAAAAATGTTAGATGATATCATTCTTCTCATTATTCCGATATTTAACGTTGACGGACACGAGCGAAACAGTCCTTACAACCGAATCAACCAGAATGGCCCCACTGAAATGGGATGGAGAACAACTGCACAAAATCTGAACCTTAACCGGGATTTTATGAAAGCAGATACACCCGAGATGAGTGCATTGTTAAAAATATTCAGTCAATGGCTGCCCGATTTTTTTATAGACACACACACAACAAACGGTCAAGATTTTCAATATACAATTTCATATGGAATTGAAAAGAACAATAATGTTCCGCCAAAAACACGTTATTGGATACGGAATATTTTCATTCCCGCTGTTGAAAAAGAGACCGAAGAAAACAGATTTAAAATTTTTCCTTATGTTGGGTTTAGAGAGGGAGACCTTCGCAAAGGATTGGTCGACTGGGTTTCTGCGCCAAGATTTTCTCATGGATATGCCGCAATTCAAAACCGTCCTGGACTTTTAATAGAAACGCATATGTTGAAGCCCTATAAAGAAAGGGTGTTTTCAACAAAAGTTCTTATAACCGCAGCTATCAATTTGATTTCCGAAAGAAAAAAAGAATTGCTGCAATTGAATAGAGAAGCCGATGAATTTGTTGTTGACTATTATTTTAAAAATAAAAATTCTTTCCCATTAACTTTTACGCTGAACGAGAAGCATTCTTTTCTAAAATACAAAGGCATTGAAGAAGTTCAAGAAGAGAGCTGGATAACCGGAAGGAAAATTACAAGATACACCGGCAAACCATATGAAATAGAAGTTCCATATTTTAGTCAAGCGGAGACTAAAGATTCTGTTAAAGCGCCAATCGCTTATATAATACCAAAAGAATATTCCAACATAGTTGACCTGCTAAAACTTCACGGCGTGAAAGTTGAAATAGTCGATCGTGAAAAAAAAGTTTTTGTTGAAAAGATCAAATTCAAGAACGTAAAATTTCCTTCTTATCCTTATGAGGGAAGATTTTTACCTCAATATGAATTCGAAACATTTATTGATAGCGTAAAGGTTGCAACGGGCGCATTTTATGTGCCCACAAATCAAAGAACGCTTGGAGTAATAATTCATCTATTAGAACCTCTTGGGCCCGATTCATTTGTGAAGTGGGGCTTTTTCAATTCAATTTTCGAGCAGAAAGAATATTATGAAGAATATTCGATGGAGCCGATTGCTAGCAAGATGGCAGAGGACAATCCAAATCTGAAAGAAGAATTCTTAAAAAAAGTAGAGGAGGATGAAAAATTTAGAAATAGCGCACGGCTCAGATTAGATTTCTTTTATCAACGCTCGCCATACTTTGATAAACAGTTGAATGTTTATCCGGTAATGCGCGTGATTGAGTAAACATTTTTTATCAAAAAATATTTTCTAAATTTGTGTTAGAGCCGAAGCACCATAAGCGCGGTTGTCTTTAAAATGAGAGTTCATTACAATGCTACATCGTTACTTAATGAATTGAAGCAGGCGTAAAATGAAATTTATTTTGCACTCGTTGAAGTTTTTATTTTCCTTTTTTCTAATCTATGGGGCAATTTCTGTATTTGTGATTTTTTTCTTCAGGTTTATTGATCCTCCCGTTACTGCATTCATACATTGGAAATCTGAACCGCTCTTAGGGTTGATCTCTTTCTTCGATGTGAATCAGAAATCTATTCCTATTCAGAAAGTTTCGAAATATGTGCCTATTGCTGTAATAGCTTCAGAAGATCAAAGATTTTTTGACCACTTCGGATTCGATTTTGAACAGATTGAAAAAGCTATGAAAGAAAATGAAAGAAGAAAAAGAATACGCGGCGCCAGCACTGTTACAATGCAAGTTGCTAAAAATATGTTTTTGACTTCAGGCAAAAATATTGTTCGAAAAGGATTTGAGGCATACTTTACTCTTTTACTTGAATCGTTGTGGAGTAAAGAGAGAATTATTGAAGTTTATTTGAACATAGCAGAGATGGGGAAAGGAATTTACGGAATAGAGGCGGCGTCACAAACATATTATAATAAATCATCGGCAAAATTAACTGCGGCAGAAGCTGCAATGATTGTTGCTATTTTACCGAATCCAACTAAAAGAAATCCCAATAAACCATCAGGTTATTTATTCAGCCGACAGGGGAAAATTTTAGAACAGATGAATTTGATTGGTGGAGTAGAAATTTTAAAGGGGGAAGTTGATTATTAAGATTTATTCGCAAAAAAGCTCTCAAATAATTGAGAGCTTGCAGCGGAGAGAGCGAGATTCTGGCATAGCCATTCCTTCGGAAGAACTCGCGGTAGAGTATAAGCCCTACGACGGTTTAG
>DYHW01000010.1 GCA_020723965.1 Melioribacter sp.
AAATTTTACATTGTTGTTAATTTAGGAAATTCCATTTCCATCTGAAGCTGTACAGTTCAATAGAAGAGTGCGCAAAGGGCAATGCTGGCGAAGACCTTTTTTAGGAACACGTGAATTTTCTGCAGAGTTCGAAGAGCCAACCGCTGACTTTCTAACAATACAAACTGATATTCCAATTGGTAGTATGTTCCTTGATATGTGGTATGACGAAAAAGGAATTCCTATGCCAAAATTCTTTTACGATGTTGCAGTTAAGAATGGAGTGCTGGATTGTAGTAAGCAATACGAACAAATTCTTTCCAGTAATCATATGCAGGGAAATATTGCAGAGTATCCCCGTCAATTAATTCATGAGCTTAATCTTGCAGAAGAATCCGCCGCTATGGAGGGAATATGATACAACAATTAGTTGGGCTTGCAGAAAGATTTCGAAAAGACGAAAGAGACCAATCTTTCATTCATGACGCCTTCTGTAAGGAGAGAGTAGATGCATACATTTACATAAAATCTGATGGGACATTTCTAGATATTCTTCCTACAGAAAACAAAGAGACTTTTGTTGAAGACTTAGTAAGGACGGAAAACAAGGGAAGAACTAGTAATGTGCTAGCACGATTATTAATGGATAATGAAAAATATGTGCTTGGATTTCCGGAAGGAGAAAGAGCAACAAAATGTCTCGATGCATTCAAGGCAAAGTTAAAATCATATCAGAATGTACAAGCAATAAGCCCTGTTATTAAATTCTATGAGAGAGATGAAGCAACTGGAATACACGCTGCACAAAAAGTCTTCGAGTCTAGAGTTGAAGCAAAACAATTAAGAAAGAGTACAAACCTTTTATTTCTAATTCAGGAAACAGCTAGTGATGTTTCTTTTATTCATAAGGATAAATCATTAATAGAAGAAATAAAAAAAAGATATGAAGAAAAAGAACAGTCCTCAAAAGGAGAAGATAATTCTGCTTGTTCTGTATGTGGTAAATCGGAATATCGTGTTAAGAATCTTGCAACGCATGGGACAATAGATGGTGTTCTCCCTCGCAATTCACTTGGGAATTATCTTGTATCATTTGAAGGGGAAGTCTTTTCATCATATGGATTGGAGGGAAATGATAACTCGATGATTTGCACACATTGTGCAAAAGCATATGTAGATGCTTTGAATTGGCTTCTCGCAAACGGTGAACCGGGTAAGAATGAAAAAGGTAAAGATATTTTCATCTATAAAAACAGGAAAAAGATTTCGGATGATACGGCTGTTGTTTATTGGTTAAAAAACAAAATTGATGTTGAAGACATTGCACAGCTTGATGAACCAAATGAGGAACAAATAAAAAAATTATTTGAATCTGTTTATGAAGGAAGAAATAAAGCAACGAAGCATATCCCAACTGATATATTCTACGCAATAACATTGAGCGGTTCTGCAGCAAGAATCGCCGTTCGTGATTGGATAGAAACGAGTGTTGAAAACCTTCGGGTTAACATTGCTCATTGGTTCCGCGATATAGAAATAACAGAATACAACAGTGATGAAAAAAAGCTCGTGAATAAATTTCCTCGCTTTTGGGAATTAGTGCGTGCAACAAAAAGCAAATCGGGAAATGATGTAGAGTATGGCAGAGTTGGCGCGGCCTTATGGAAATCTGCCGTAATGGGAACGGCGCCGCCGATCAGAATAATGAGCTCAGTGTTGAATCGAATACGCGCTGAACAAGGGAATGTAACTTCTGTTCGTATTGCACTTTTAAAATTTTGTCTTAATCGAATTTCAAATCATAAAGGAGGAACAACGTTTATGGCAACATTAGATGAATCAAACACAAACAGCGCTTATATCTGTGGACGCCTATTTGCTGTACTTGAGTCCATTCAATATTATGCATCTGGCGGCAACCTAAACGCTGGAATACGGGAACGGTTTTTCTCATCTGCTTCAACAACTCCTTCCACGGCATTCGGAAGATTATTTAAGTTATCACAAAAACATTTATCAAAGATTATGGGAGAAAAACCGGGATTAGCTATAAATCTTGACAAACTGTTGCAAGAATTGATGTGTAAAATTGAAGGTGAACGTTTTCCAGTTGCATTTTCTTTGGAAGACCAGGCAAGTTTCGCAATCGGATACTATCATCAACGCCAAAAAGATTTTGAAAATAAAACAAATAACAAGGAGAATTAATTATGTCAACACCTATTAACAATCGCTATGATTTTGTTTTCTTATTCGACGTTAAAGATGGTAACCCAAACGGTGATCCTGACCAGGATAATCTTCCACGCGTTGATATTGAAAACCAGGAGGGACTAGTAACAGACGTGTGCATTAAACGAAAAGTAAGAAACTATGTTGAGCTAAAATTTGATAAAGCGCTCGAATCGGAAAAGAATGAACATCTAATTTTTATTAGACAAGGAAACGTACTAAACACAATCATTCAAAGTGCTGATGGCGAATCAGTAAAAACTCGACAAGAAGATTTATGCAAAAAGTATTGGGATATAAGAAGTTTTGGAGCTGTACTCTCAACAGGTAAAGAAAAAGATGAACCAGCAGAAAGCACTAATAATAATGAAGATGGAGAAAAAAAAGGAAAGAAGTCCAAAGAGAAAAAAGGAAAAGGTGCGGGGACAGTTCGTGGACCAATTCAATTTACTTTTTCACGTTCAGAGGATAGAATATTTCAAGCAGAACATACAATTACACGTTGTGCTGTAACAAAGGAGGAGGATGCAAAAAAGCAAGAAGATCGTGAGTTCGCTTCAACAATGGGACGCAAAGCCACAGTACCGTATGCACTATATCGAATGCATGGTTTTGTTTCAGCAGTTGATGCAGCTAAAACGGGTTTCTCAGAAAATGATCTTAATCTACTATGGGAAGCATTGCTCAACGCATTTGAGCATGATCGTTCCGCAGCAAGAGGAGAAATGAATCCTAGAAAATTAATTGTCTTCAAACATGATAGTCATCTTGGCAACGCGCGTTCCGGAGAATTATTTGAGCGTGTTCAAGTCGAAAAGAAAAAAGACGGTAATGTTCCTCCCCGCTCATGGAATGATTATGAGATAAAGATAAATAATGAAAAATTGCCCCCAGATATTTCTTTGGAAGAAAAGTTATAAACTGAGTATGCAAAGGGTGGGTACAATTTGTCCCCACCCTTAATCCGTTACATTTTGTAACGCATTAAAAGAAATTATATATCATCCCTACGGGATTAAGTTCTTTGGTTTAGCTGAGTTTTTATAGATATCCAATCCCTAACGGGATTATAAAATAACGAACAAATATTTTAGTCCCGTTAGGGACGACATAATTATAAAAAATCCGGCATACATATAAATCAAAGTCCCGCAGGGACGACGTAGAGGATGCTATGGCTAACACATTTACACAAATATATCTCCACATAGTTTTTGCCGTACAGAATAGAACCTCACTGATTCAAACCTGGTGGAGGGATGAATTATATAAATACATAACAGGTATAGTTCAAAACAACGATCATAAATTAATTGCAATAAATGGAACAGCTAACCACCTTCATATTGCAGTCGGGTACAAGCCCCATCAACTAATTCCCGATTTATTACAAGATGTGAAAGGTTGTTCCTCCAAATGGATTAACGAGAAAAAATTTGTCAGAGGTAAATTTAATTGGCAGCAAGGTTACGGCGCATTTTCCTTTTCACACTCACATATTAACCGTGTTGTTAAATATATAAACAACCAGGAGAGGCATCATAAAAAGCAAATATTCCGCGATGAATATATTCAATTGTTGAAAAAATATGATATTCCATATGATGAAAAATATATTTTAATAGACATAACATGATTTCTATATCGTCCCTATGGGGCACAATATTCTTATTAATCTACTCATCTAGAGATATATTGTCCCTTCGGGACAATTAAACGAGAAAACAAATGTACACTGAAGAAGATTTCATAATGATAAGCGCGCTGCAGCATTACGTTTATTGTCCGCGTCAATGCGGACTTATACATGTTGACGATGCATGGAACGAAAATCTCTTCACAACTCGCGGAAATATTCTGCATGAAAAAGTTGATACGGACACATACGAAACAAGAGGGACAAAAAAAACTGTCCGCGGGCTTCGCATACATTCATACCGTCTTGGTATAACAGGCAGATGCGATGTAGTTGAGTTTAGGGAATCAAAAAGCGGTGAAGAAATATTGCCGGTTGAATTCAAATCCGGTGAACCAAAAGACGACATAAGCGACAAGGTGCAGCTTTGCGCCCAAGTATTTTGCCTTGAAGAGATGCTTAATGTGAAAATTACTCACGGCGCATTTTTCTACGGAAAGATTCGACGGCGAGACGTAGTGGAAATCGATAACGAATTGCGTTTACAAACAGAAAGCATCATCGGTTTTGTTAGAGAAATTGTTTCAAACAAGATTGTGCCATCAGCGGAGTATTCAACAAAGTGTCGTAACTGTTCGCTTCAGGATATCTGTCAACCAAAAGCAATGAACAAAAGAAAACTTGCAGCTTACATGAAGGAATTATATATGCCATGAAAAAACATTTGAACACACTGTATATTACATCGGAAGAAGCATATCTTCGTAAAGAACGCGAAACATTTGTTGTAGAAATAAACAACGAAAAAGTTTTTCAAGCGCCTACACATTCAATCGAAAATATTGTCTGTTTCGGGTTCAAACCGCTTACACCTGCATTGATGGCTTATTGCACCGAGAACAATGTGGGCATCAGTTATCTATCGGAGAATGGAAAATTTCTTGCAAGAGTTTATGGCGCACAGCACGGAAATGTTTTATTACGCAAAGCTCAGTATGCGATCTCCGACGATGAGTCTCAATCTCTGGCAATTGCCCGCCCCGTTATAGCTGCAAAGGTTTCCAACTATAGAAATCTGCTTCTCCGCCATCAACGTAACCACCCGGATAGCCCGGACATTGAAGGAATTATTTCAACCGCTAATACGATGGGAAGACGTTTGGCAAACATACAACAGACTGAAAGTCTTGACGAGCTTCGCGGATACGAAGGAGAATGCGCAACATTGTATTTCGGTGTATTGTCTTCTCTTATTACTACCCAACAGGAAGATTTCATATTCACACAAAGAACTAAGCGTCCCCCGTTGGATCCCGCCAATGCTCTCCTCTCTTTTTTATACGCCATACTTGTCAATGATGTTCGCTCTGCGCTGGAAACCGTTGGACTGGACCCTCAAGTAGGCTTTCTTCATCAACTTAGACCGGGGCGACCAAGTCTTGCTTTAGATATTATGGAAGAATTCCGCGCATACCTTGGTGATAGAATAATGTTGAATCTCATCAACCTGAAACAGGTAACGAAAAAAGATTTTGATATAAGAGAATCCGGTGAAGTGCGAATGTCTGATGATGCACGTAAGACGGTATTGAATGCATATCAAAAGCGAAAACAGGAAGAAATAACACATCCATTTCTTGATGAGAAAATGACAATTGGATTGCTGCCGCATGTTCAAGCACAATTACTTGCGAGGTACATTCGCGGGGATATTTCCGAGTATCCGCCGTTTTATTTAAAATGAAAAACCGGAGATGAATAAAAATGCTTGTAGTCGTTAGTTATGATGTATCCACAAAAACGATGAGTGGAAAAAAGAGATTGAGAAAAGTAGCGGAGACCTGTTTAGATTACGGAATACGCGCACAGAATTCCGTATTTGAGTGCATTGTTGATCCCGCTCAGTGGGAAGAGCTTAAAGAACAATTGCTTTCCATCTATAAAAAAGAAGAAGACAGTTTGAGATTTTACTTTCTTGGAGCCAATTGGCAAAAGCGATTGGAACACTATGGTAAAGAAAAGAAATTGAACATTGATGACTTACTTATAATATAATAAGTAAGAGTCCGCTAATCGAAGCACACATAAAAATGCCGGGGTATTAGCAATGATAAAATTTGACACAAATAAGATAATTGTAAAGTTTCTAAATTATTTTACCCTTATCGTCTTTGTTAAGCGATTGAGACTGTTTAAAGTAAGATTTTTTATATAGTTAGAAATAAAGGAGTCGCGCTCCGTGCGAGCGCGTGGATTGAAACTGCAATAAGCCATCAATGCAGGTGTAAGCGGTTTGTCGCGCTCCGTGCGAGCGCGTGGATTGAAACAAAATAGCGGTAGTAAAGAACTCACCATAGATCGGTCGCGCTCCGTGCGAGCGCGTGGATTGAAACCTATAGGAGCTGATAACGACCTGCCAGGTAAAAAGTCGCGCTCCGTGCGAGCGCGTGGATTGAAACTTTGTAACGATGCCTAGCGGTTGGCAAGGGAAGGTCGCGCTCCGTGCGAGCGCGTGGATTGAAACTAATGCTTTGCCAGGTGTGAAATCAATATACGAAGTCGCGCTCCGTGCGAGCGCGTGGATTGAAACCATTTAAACCTGCAGGTGGTGATATAATAAAAGGTCGCGCTCCGTGCGAGCGCGTGGATTGAAACTTATATGACCAGTTCATAAAAAATAAAATATGAGGTCGCGCTCCGTGCGAGCGCGTGGATTGAAACCTTTAACATCAAAGTATATATCTTAGAGTTTGAGTCGCGCTCCGTGCGAGCGCGTGGATTGAAACATTTAACGAATTAAAAATGTTAGCAAATGGTGATGGTCGCGCTCCGTGCGAGCGCGTGGATTGAAACGAGGTGGAACGTGGTTGGAAAACTTAATTAAAAGTCGCGCTCCGTGCGAGCGCGTGGATTGAAACCTTGATATTTTATGTTGTTATCGTAATGTAAAGCGGTCGCGCTCCGTGCGAGCGCGTGGATTGAAACTGGTAAAGATGGTTGTTTGGGCTGATACTAAAGTGTCGCGCTCCGTGCGAGCGCGTGGATTGAAACTTATTTATACAAAACTAAAGCAAATAATGAAGTAAGTCGCGCTCCGTGCGAGCGCGTGGATTGAAACTGCATATTTAAATGCAAAAATTGATTTATTTTTAGTCGCGCTCCGTGCGAGCGCGTGGATTGAAACAACGATTTATTAATAACAATCGACTTGAAATAATGTCGCGCTCCGTGCGAGCGCGTGGATTGAAACTTTCAGCGATCCCGAATCGTTGACGAGCTGCATCTGTCGCGCTCCGTGCGAGCGCGTGGATTGAAACATCTCTCTATTTTGCAAGAAACCTCCGAAATTAAGTCGCGCTCCGTGCGAGCGCGTGGATTGAAACCATTTTACTTGATGATTTATATATGTGATCTGTCGTCGCGCTCCGTGCGAGCGCGTGGATTGAAACTTAAAAGTCTTGCTATGTCGCTTATGGATTTCCTGTCGCGCTCCGTGCGAGCGCGTGGATTGAAACCATTTATCAAGTTGATCTTGCCCAAACAGTTACTGTCGCGCTCCGTGCGAGCGCGTGGATTGAAACATATATGGTGTTATTGCAATCGGCGGAACAATCGTCGCGCTCCGTGCGAGCGCGTGGATTGAAACTGGAAATCCTGTCGGTAATTTTTAGCGTCCCTCAGTCGCGCTCCGTGCGAGCGCGTGGATTGAAACTATCAAAGCGGTCGGGGCTTGGTCACTTGCAGGATGTCGCGCTCCGTGCGAGCGCGTGGATTGAAACTATTAACCCGCAAGATTCCAACCGTTGAGAATGAGTCGCGCTCCGTGCGAGCGCGTGGATTGAAACTTATGAATATTGATTGTTAAAGACGATGCGCTAAGTCGCGCTCCGTGCGAGCGCGTGGATTGAAACCCATAAGGAAGTGTTACATAATCAACAATATTTTGTCGCGCTCCGTGCGAGCGCGTGGATTGAAACTCATCATCATTTAAATTGCAGTCTTTGATTTTATGTCGCGCTCCGTGCGAGCGCGTGGATTGAAACTTTGCTACGTGTAATCCTTCGGGGCACGATTGGGTGTCGCGCTCCGTGCGAGCGCGTGGATTGAAACGACTATCAAAGGACAAGAGCTTTTATTGATGCAAGTCGCGCTCCGTGCGAGCGCGTGGATTGAAACATGTGCCCGCTCAGCCAATAAAGAGTGGTTATAAGTCGCGCTCCGTGCGAGCGCGTGGATTGAAACGATAACAAAAGAACTTGAAACTAATGTTACTTTGGTCGCGCTCCGTGCGAGCGCGTGGATTGAAACATCGTATATGGGGGGGACATACGATAAAAATTTACGTCGCGCTCCGTGCGAGCGCGTGGATTGAAACTGTGCTGCTCTGGAAGCTGCAGCATCCCATACATGTCGCGCTCCGTGCGAGCGCGTGGATTGAAACGACAAAAACAGGCGATGTTTGTTTAGTTACTAAGTCGCGCTCCGTGCGAGCGCGTGGATTGAAACTTGCGTATTAGCTCAAACATTTAAGAAGTCTACGTCGCGCTCCGTGCGAGCGCGTGGATTGAAACACAGTATCGGGGCGAGTTATTAGAGGCGTTAGGCGTCGCGCTCCGTGCGAGCGCGTGGATTGAAACTGGCAATGGATAGTCTGCGTAAGGGTTCTGACGAGTCGCGCTCCGTGCGAGCGCGTGGATTGAAACTTATAATATATAAACCAAGAGCTTTTTTAAAAGGTCGCGCTCCGTGCGAGCGCGTGGATTGAAACTTGTAAACCCTTTAGTTTTATAAACTCGATAACCGTCGCGCTCCGTGCGAGCGCGTGGATTGAAACTTAATAAATATAAACAAAACAAAATAGAGCATCGGTCGCGCTCCGTGCGAGCGCGTGGATTGAAACCTGGCGATTTGCAAAGTCGATTAAACACAATCGATGTCGCGCTCCGTGCGAGCGCGTGGATTGAAACTTTTAAATTCTGCCGCATTGAGATTATGTAGAGGGTCGCGCTCCGTGCGAGCGCGTGGATTGAAACTGTTTAACCTTGTCAATTGTTACCCCGCTCAATGTCGCGCTCCGTGCGAGCGCGTGGATTGAAACAAAGCAAGATGGAAAAGGAAGAACACTGAAGGCGGTCGCGCTCCGTGCGAGCGCGTGGATTGAAACTCTTACGAATGTTAGCTTTAAGAATCTTGTTAAGTCGCGCTCCGTGCGAGCGCGTGGATTGAAACCCGTCGCCGTCCTCATCCAATCCGTTTGCACGGAGTCGCGCTCCGTGCGAGCGCGTGGATTGAAACTAAAATGCTCGGCGGTTATGAAGAAGCTATACTTGTCGCGCTCCGTGCGAGCGCGTGGATTGAAACCTCTTGCTGGCAGTAAACTTTCCAGACAAATCTGGTCGCGCTCCGTGCGAGCGCGTGGATTGAAACCTCTTGCTGGCAGTAAACTTTCCAGACAAATCTGGTCGCGCTCCGTGCGAGCGCGTGGATTGAAACATATGACGGATTAAATTCTCCATCTCTTTACGGCGTCGCGCTCCGTGCGAGCGCGTGGATTGAAACTAAAATGCTCGGCGGTTATGAAGAAGCTATACTTGTCGCGCTCCGTGCGAGCGCGTGGATTGAAACCTCTTGCTGGCAGTAAACTTTCCAGACAAATCTGGTCGCGCTCCGTGCGAGCGCGTGGATTGAAACCCCAGATGCGGGAAGCGGTGCGACTACTGTTGATGTCGCGCTCCGTGCGAGCGCGTGGATTGAAACGAGTTACACAGGCAAGTTGGACGGGCGCAAAAACTGTCGCGCTCCGTGCGAGCGCGTGGATTGAAACACCAAAGTAAAATTGAACATCCGGATACACTTTGGTCGCGCTCCGTGCGAGCGCGTGGATTGAAACATTTTTTAGTTTAATTTTGTTGACATTTGTAAACAGTCGCGCTCCGTGCGAGCGCGTGGATTGAAACTCACTGAAGGAAGTTGCAGTAACCGGTTTGAGGTCGCGCTCCGTGCGAGCGCGTGGATTGAAACTTTGCGTTCTCATACCAAGAGAACATCCAAAAAAGTCGCGCTCCGTGCGAGCGCGTGGATTGAAACTTAAAACCAATCTTTGCACTGTCGTAAACACTTGGTCGCGCTCCGTGCGAGCGCGTGGATTGAAACTACCGATACCGGATGGCACAGCGGCGTGAGCGCGTCGCGCTCCGTGCGAGCGCGTGGATTGAAACCGTGCGACAGAGCCAGTAACCTTTTTTATCACTGTCGCGCTCCGTGCGAGCGCGTGGATTGAAACTGTCTACCAGGTTAGTTGCAACAATCGTTGTTCCGTCGCGCTCCGTGCGAGCGCGTGGATTGAAACTTTGAGATTGGCTTATTAAAACTGCACGGTTGGGTCGCGCTCCGTGCGAGCGCGTGGATTGAAACCCATCATTGCCCGGTATTATAACACGTTTACCTTGTCGCGCTCCGTGCGAGCGCGTGGATTGAAACTTGCATCTTAATAATACCAGCGGATCCCTCATTTGTCGCGCTCCGTGCGAGCGCGTGGATTGAAACATTTGCTGGTTAGGCGGATTTTGGCGGTAGGAAAGTCGCGCTCCGTGCGAGCGCGTGGATTGAAACGTTAATGTTCTTAAAACTTTTGGTGTGCCTACTGTCTGCTCTAACTTACACAGCGGATTAATGTTGGTTTTAATCATGCATGCGGCGGACAAGTATTGTCAAAGCCTGTCCCGCGTTGCGGGATCTATTTTAGATAAGTTTTAGCAGGAAAAGCAAATCACAACTGCCACTTGATTGGTATATGTCCCGCCACTTTGGAGCGCAATAAAGAAAGAGCTCCCGGGTTTGTAACATAAGTTTCCATGCGGTTTATTGAGATTGGATATTAATGTGAATTTTTATACTTAATAAAGCTGTTTCTTTTTCGATTATTTAGATATAGATTTGCATCCGAAGTAAAGAAAGTAAAAATGAATATAACAGAACAAAAGATTGTCAACGCGATAATCTACTTTGTAAAGAACACCAAAGACTGCAAGAAAACAAAACTCTTCAAACTTCTCTACTATTTGGACTTTATTCACTTCAAGCAGCATGGTCTTTCTGTAACAGGTTACAATTATATAAGTATGCCGTACGGTCCGGTTCCTTCTAAACTCTTAGAACAATTTGAAAAGGACGAATTCCCGGAAGAGTTTAAGAAAAATTTTTCCGTGGAAAAAGTTACTGATGATGACGATAAGTATAGTTATCAAATACATTTGAAAAATAAGATTCCGGACTTAGATTGGTTTACTCCGAATGAATTATCTGTTCTTGAAGAAGTCGCATTCATGTATAAAGAAGCGCCCGCCAAAGATTTGGTTGAGGCAACTCATTTTAGAAATACACCATGGGATAAGACTGTTAAGACTAAAGGAATGGGAAAACAGATAGATTATTTTTTAGCGTTAGATGAAGAATCAACTTTAACACAAGAAGAAATAGAAGAAAGGTTCAGGTTACAAAAAGAATTGGGGTGATATGCCGCTATTCGAAGCAGGAACAACTTTCCTCGATCACCGTGCGCCTAACATTCAAGGTGAAAAAGCAAAATATTTTATAGGCTTGAATAATGCCGATGATGAAGATGATGTTATTGTTACTTTTGTTTTTAATACCGAACACAGAATGGATTTATATCATCCCGGCTGCAATAAAGAAAAACAAAAATTTGTACTAAAGCCAAAAGAAATTAACTACTTAATTGAACACACTTCAATAATGTTATCAATTCCTTGTTATTATCAACTGAATGAAATAATAAATAGTCGTTTAATAAAAATCCTTGATAAAGTTAGCGACACATTAGCCCGCCAAATCAAAAACTGTCTTGATCTAAAGAATGTAACAAGTAAATTTCATCACCTCATTAAAGAGAGTTTTAATTAAAAAAACGGAGTGTGAGAAGGTTACTCTATTCTCTTGCAGGTCACAAATTGCACCATATAAATATTATCAAAGAGAAGTATTTGTCGCAGAATGAATTAATGTTATCAGTCGTCTATTAGATACTGTAGAAGAAATAATGAAGTTGGTATTAAGCACTACAAATTTTCAATAGCACCGCTGTACCCTCTGCCAATTGGTATAGATACTCCGCCGGCTAATTCAACTGATTTTGCCGTGTATGATTCAATCTTACCGACTGCAACTATAAAAGATCTGTGAATTCGTTTGAAGTGATTTACCGGCAAGAGGGTTTCCAGTTCATGAGTACTTATTTTGGAAATGTATTCTTTTTTCGTTGTAATAATTTTTACGTACTCTCGTTGGCTTTCAATATAGATGATCTCCTGGAATGAAATTTTCATTTTTTTCTTTTGCACATTTAGAAAGATGAAATCTTTTATCTCATCTTTAACAGTTGGATCATATTCTTCTTTATGTGCTGTTTTTACCTTAGCTACGGCGGATAAGAAGCGTTCATAATCAAATGGCTTTAATAAGTAGTCAGTTACATTCAGATTAAATCCTTCCACTGCATATTGGTGATAAGCCGTTGTAATAATTACAGCAGGCGGATGCGGCAGTGTCTTTAAGAAAGCTATCCCCTTTAATTTCGGCAGATGAATATCTAAAAATATCAGATCGATTTTATTATCGCGAAGGAACTCAGTTGCGCGGATGGCATCCTTGAATGTACTTTTTAATTCAAGGAACGGTACTAGAGATATGTAATCGGATAATATTTTTACCGCTAACGGTTCATCTTCTATTATTATACATTTTATTTTAGACATGACTTGATAGATTAATTTTTAATGTTGCGGTGAATACAGAATCTGCCTGTTGAATAGAAAGATCGTAATCTGTGTAGAGCAATTCCAACTGCCGTCTCAAATTAGCAAGACCAATTTTCTCTTTTGGATTCCTTTCATCAGATAATTTTTCAGTAGAATTTTTGACACAAAATGTTAACTGCCGTTGATTAACCGAAAGATGGATATCAACAAACGACCGATTTCTTGTTTCAGAGACACCATGTTTGAAAGCATTTTCAACTAATGGAATCATCAGCAGCGGCGGTAAAGCTTGCTTCATATTTTCAATGTCGCAGTTAAAATTGATATGCAGAGAATCATCATACCGCAATTTTTCAAGCGCAATATAGTCTGTAATAATCTTTATCTCTTCTTCTACTGCCATATATTCTCCATTGGTCTCGTACAACATAAAACGAAGCATTTTCGATAGACGCAAAATTGATTCCGGCGCCAAATCGGATTTATCTCTTGCCAGGGAATAAATATTATTTAATGTGTTGAATAAAAAATGGGGATTCGTTTGTGATTTTAAATAGTTTAATTCGGCTTGCTGCTTTTCTATACGCAGCTGTTGTGTTGCCTGCTTTAATTTATTATGGTCAAAGATATGTTTGATAATTCCGAAAAAGAACATTGAGAAAAAAGCAAAAGGAAAACCATATTCGACGACATCGCAAACTGTTTTGAACATTCGCAACTCAACATGAATATGCAATTGTATCCCGATATACCTCCAAGCATACACACCAAAAGAATATAACATCAACTGAATTGATATTACGAGAAGGAACAGAAGAATTTTGGAAACATTTTTTTTCTGACTTCTAACAGATGGAAGACTATACTCGAAAAAAATAAAATTGATGAAAACTATAAAGACCGACCGCCAAATGTGATTTACCAGCCGGGATCCAAAGTCTGCGGAATAATTTTGCACATCTATCACTATCCCAAGCAGTATATAAGCCGCGCCTATCCATAAATAGAATTTGACACGCTTTCTATCAATTACTCTTTTTGCTGTGCTGTTTATAAAATATCTCCGTAAATAAATTGGAATACTTATTCAATATAATTATTTCATCAAAGATTACCAGATTATTGATAGATGCAATTATGCCGTTGGTAGACTACAACCGGATGTGTATAGATATTTATTTTTTGTCTGCGTCTTATTTATATATTCTCACGTCAAAATAACATACAATTAAATAAAAAGGGAAAGCAGTATGAATAAAATTATAAAGTTTGGAGAGGAGGTTCCCGGTTATAACATTCATGTATTAAATGAACGTGAAATAAGAGCAGCAGCAGGAATACTTTTTGTCATAATGTTCACATCAATTATGATAGTCGTTCTTAAAGGGAATTTTATACCGCTTAAATTTTCTATTACAGTCTTCCTTACAGATATTTTAATTCGCGTCATTATCAATCCGAAATATTCTCCCTTTTTAATAATGGGACGTTTGATTGTCCGGAATCAAGTACCGGAATATGTTGGCGCTGCACAAAAAAAATTTGCCTGGATAATTGGTTCAGTGTTGGCGGCTATAATATTTATCCATCTTGGCGTGCTTAACGCATTTAGTCCAATAACGGGAATTGGCTGTCTAATTTGTTTAATATTTTTATTCTTTGAAGCTGCGTTTGGTATTTGTATAGGTTGTAAGTTCTATTCTTGGTACTACAAAGAAAAAGCTCAATACTGCCCCGGTGAAGTTTGTGATGTTAATTCGAAACAAGATATTCAAAAAACATCTAAAATCCAGTTACTCATTGTGTTTGGTTTCATCGTGTATTTTTTCCTCTTAGTCTTCACATTAAAGGATAGCTATAGTAATGAACCACATGCCTTGTTTGTGGTTGAGAAGCCTTCACACTCTAAATAAGGACATATTAATCAACAGAGAACAAGTTGTTTCAAACTATTTATCAATTAAGTATTCCTGCGAAACAGATGGAGGGCAAGTTTGAAATTATCAAGTTGTTCATTAAGGTAATTTATTCTAAAATATTTTTATACAAACGAAAGGAGTATAACATGTTAAAAATTTTGAGGAACAGCGTCCTTCTTACAGTAGCTGTTTATCTAGTAACTGCGCAGCTACTAATAGCTGAAGAAGGAATAAAAGGTAATCTCGTTAGTGTTGATTGGCTTAAGAAAAATCTTAAGAATACCGATCTGGTAATACTTGACGCTTCACCCGCTCAGATATACAAAGCAAAGCACATTCCCGGAGCAATCAATTACGATATATTCACTTATGGCATTAAAGAATTACCAATTACGGAAATAGAAAAAAGTTACCAGTCCTGGGGAATCAGTTCAGAGAAAAATATTGTCATATACGATCAGGGAGGGACAATGTTTGCAACCAGACTTTTTTTCTCTCTCGATTATTACGGCTTTCCCACAAAAAATATTTTTATTCTGGATGGCGGATTCTTCAAGTGGGAGGAAGCCGGATTACCGGTAACGAATGAATTCACACCCGCTCCAAAGAATGGTCGTTTCACAATTAAGAAACTGAATGAGAAAGCTAAAGTTGAACTGACTGAATTCTTAACCGCATCTGCTGACCCGCGCAACAATGTATTGCTAGAAGCAGTTGATGCCGGATGGCATTTTGGAGGTTACAATATCTTCGGCAGACCGGGACATATCCCAAATGCCGTAATGATACCCAGCGCTGACTTCTACAATCCCGACAAAACTTTCAAATCCGCAGAAGAAATAAAACAGCTTTTAACCTATTTCGGAATTAAGCCGGAACAAAAAATCTATTCACATTGCGGGGGAGGAATAGCTGCAAGTGTACCCTACTTCGCACTTAAATTTTTGTTAGGCTACCCGAATGTTAAGCTTTATCCCGGTTCGCTGTTGGAGTGGGTATCTGATCAAAGAGAGCTTCCACTTTGGACTTATGATCTACCTTTTTTGATGAGAGATGCACAATGGTTACAGGGTTGGAACGGCAAGATGATGAGAATGTATGGAATTTCTCAGATCAACATTATTGATGTGAGGTCGGCAGATGAATTCAACAAGGGGCATGTACCATATGCAGTTAATATTCCAGCAGATGTGTTCAAATCTAAAATCAATAATCCAATTGAACTTACTAAAATTCTTGGTTCAACCGGTGTGAATGCTTCTTATGAAACAATCGTGATTTCAGGTTCCGGATTAACAAAAGAAGCGGCACTTGCTTTTATGATGATGGAGAAGCTT
Source organism: Melioribacter sp. (assembly GCA_020723965.1). Classification (GTDB taxonomy): domain Bacteria; phylum Bacteroidota; class Ignavibacteria; order Ignavibacteriales; family Melioribacteraceae; genus DYHW01. The sequence continues at coordinate 15,881 of DYHW01000010.1, forward strand.
GGACAGAAAAAAATATCCGTCTTAATTGATTCTATTGATAAATTAACACAGCTTGGTTTCGCCTTAACAAAAGATGCAACTGTTGTTGGTCTTCCAAAAACCTCAGGAGAATTATCAATTCCTTCCACCATTTATCCAGAAACTTTAAGAGATGAAGTGATAATTACTGATCCCAAAACTACGCAAGGAGTTTATCCTAAAATATTTATCGCTTCGGGCAAAGATATACCTGCTAAAACTCAAGGTGGTAAAGTTGTTCATCTTCCCTACGCAGATTTATTGAATGCCGGCAACACTCCCAAAGCCGCGAAGGATATCTGGAATGTCCTAACGAAGGCAGGTGTACCAAGATATGCGGAACTTGTATGCTACGCGGATGACCCAAGTGAAGCTGCAGTAAATTATTTTATTCTAAAGTTGATGGGCTACCCTGATGTGAAGATGCTGATGATGTAATAGTTGCTCACTATAGAGCATTGTTCAGCAATAAAAAAGGAAAAGCTGAATGGTTTAGTTCTTAACGGCTAAAGTAATTATGATCTCTTAACTAGGCGCTGACGATTAGTTATTGCCAGCTTTTTATTGCTTTTTATCATGCCTTTGGCAGACAAGTATTGTCAAACCTATCCCCTACATTTTTCGGGAGGAACTTTTGTCCCATATTAATGCCTTTCTCCGGAGATATTGTAACCCTCTCCCTACAAAAGAAAAAATGGGAAAGAATAAAAAAACAACTTTATAGCGAGGGCTTTTTATACCTAAATGCTAAGTGCTAAAAGCTGACCTCTACACCAGCGATTCTTTATATCTTCTATAGACCGCAACAACAAACCCGAATGCCATAATTAGGACGCCAATCCAGACTAAACTAATAAACGGTTTGATGCTTGCTTCAACAGTAAAAACTTCTTTAGCAGTTATTTGATTTTGTGAATTGCTTTCTAGTGAAGTGAACAAGAGATCAACTTGAGCATTAGATGCATTTATAGAAACAATTGTTACCCTTAAATTTGCAGAAGGCAATTCCGCCGGAACATATACTGGACCTTGTCCATCGTTCTCCATGTAAGGTTCAATCTTTTCTTCTTTGCCGTTGTATTTTACAGTAAGGTCAACTCCAATTTTAAATTTAGCGCCGCCTGTCATTCCGCTCATATCTTTTGGAAGAGCAAATTGATTGAAAATTATTTCAACTCCATTATAATCGTATTTCTCCCCTTTTTTTAGTGAAATTGGGGTTTCGCTTCCGCTGGTTTTTCCTTCATCGTAGCCAACAGGCGATACATAAAAATCTTTTGTTAATCCCTTAAGATAATCGGGTTCGCGCATCAAGCTGTTGTTAAATTCTGATACGAACATTACAGGCGATACAATACTGGAAGAACTTCCACTCTCAACTTTGATATTGAATTTATATTTCTTTCCATTATCAAAAGGTTCATATCCTATAAAAGTTAGAGCGTGCCCGAGTACATTTAATTTTTCATTCTTCACAAGTTCAGCATGTTGTTTTTGTGAATAAGCACCTTCGGCAAGCGCGCCAAGTAAAAATATTGCCAGTCCGGCATGCGCTATATATCCGCCAAGAAAAGATTTTCTTCCTCTGAAAATATTGATTGCAATTTCGCCGTTAACAAAAAGAGTGAATACGGCAGAAAAGGTTAGAATAATATACATTAACTCGTGAACGCCGCCGATGAAGACTATTAGAGCGGTTAAAACAAATGATGCAATTAGAGAAAATTGCGATTCTTTCCATAACTGTTTTTTATTGGTAGCATGCCATTTAAGCAAAAAGCTCAGCCCGTTCAACAATCCAATTATTATAGCAATAGGAAGATTTAATTCATTGTAAAATTTGAGTTCGACAGTATGCCCAAATATTGGCGCTGAGGTTCCAACCAAAACAATAATTGCAGAAGCAATTAAAGCTACCGAACCAGTAAATAATGCAAGTTCTCTCGAAAGAACATTTTCTTCAAAAGTAAATTGTTCAGTTAGGTATTTCCATCGATATAGTATTCCGCCAATACCCAATATAGCAAATGCGCCAAGGAATATTACTAGGAAAAGGTAAACCGTCATTCCAGGATCAACAAATGAATGCACTGAAGCATCCCCCAAAATTCCGCTTCTTGTTAAAAATGTACTGTAAAGAACCAGAACGTAAGTTAAAATGCTTAGAAGAAGATTTGTTTTAACAAATCTACCTGTTTTGATTGTATCTGTTTTGTCGAAAGACGCTGATTCCCGCTCTTGAGTTTTCTTTTGAACGAGAAGAGTATGAATTGAAGCTACGCCAATAAGCCAGGGAACAAGAGAAGAATTTTCAACTGGGTCCCAGCCCCAATAACCACCCCAGCCAAGAACTCCGTATGCCCAATAACCACCAAGCATAATTGCTAAACCAAGTACCATTGCTGTTGAAAGTACCCAAGGCAAAGCTTGTTTAACCCAATCGCGGTATTCATTTTTCATTATTGCCGCCATAGCAAATGAAAAAGGAACGGCAGCCATTGCAAACCCGACAAACAAAACCGGCGGATGGATTTGCATCCAGAAATTCTGAAGAAGCGGGTTCAATCCTTTCCCTTGAATTATAAAATCGTTCATAGAAATATTGTTTGCAGTCAATGCAGCGTAAAGTTCGCGCCCCATCTGAACGAATTGTTTGTTCGACCCCGGATCAGAAAAAAAGAAATTTTGCAGCGCCGGTAAAGAAAGAAATGCCTGATTGATATTTTTAACATCTATAAAATCGTTTTGAAGCCAAATGAAGTTGAAAGGTGATTTGAGAAGCGGATTGACCATTACAAGTAAAAACGAAAGTGCAAGTGTGAAAATCATCATCACTCTTTGCTCTAAGTCGCCTCTTTTGGAGGTATAATCCAACAATATCAATCCTATTATTGCAGTAAAGAAAACCCACAACATGAAGCTTCCTTCCTGCCCCGCCCAGAAAGTAGCCATCAATAATCCTACAGGTAGATCGCTGCTGCTGTAATTATATATGTATGCATATTGATACTGATGAGTTAAAATTGCATGAAGCAACAATGCCGAAGCGGCAAGTACCAATATTGCTGTTATGTGATAACCAATTCTTGCAAGTGAAATTGTATTACTGTAACCGCGGAAAGTAAAGTAATACATAATAATAGTTAATACTCCTGTAAGGAGTGCCAGTGTGAGTAATATGTTTCCGATCATTTTTTGCTCCTGACTGCTAACTAAGAGTTAGCGTTTTGTACGGGCTGCTCTTGATATTTTGATGGACATTTGGTGAGTATATCGGTTGCATGAAAAACGCCGTTTAAAAATTTACCAGTTACAACAACACTTGTTGAAGATTCAAAATTATTTGGAATTGTACCATGATATAAAACGCGCATCTCCTTCCCTTCTGAATCTTTCATGTAAAAAGAAAATATGTTATTCTCTTTGTCGATCTTATAATTCTTTTCTTTTACCCAAATTCCCGTGGCTTTAACAGTTCTGCCGCTGGATTCAATCTTAGAAAAAGCGCTTTCATATTGAATATTTGTTTGAGTAAAAAGGTAGATCATAACGCCAAGGAATACTACTATTATTGCCCCGCCAAATATATGTTTCTTTTTCATTTTATTTTTCCTTTCGCTTTTGGATGACTTCATCAAGCTCTTTTTCAATTGCTTTTAACCGCTTGTCAGTATTTAGAAGGAATAAAAATATTCCCAGCCACACAACTAGAACAATAAACATAACAATAAAGATCGAGTTCTTTTCGAGAAAACCGAAAAATCCGTTTTCCAATTTTAACCTCAGATTATTTTTTAGTAAGATTTTCTTTGATAATAATTGCTTTATAACGAACTTTCCACATCCACCAATATAAGATTGTGAAAGCCGTAAGCGACATGAAAAACACAACTCTCATGTTTGGGCTCATCTTAAAATCTATAACAGGACTTGTGCCTTGAATAATTTTACCTGTGTTTGGGTCTAATTCTAAAGAGCCTGGATGCAAGCCAACCATTATCCTTGGCATAATGAAAATGAAAAAGGGAACGGTTAAGAAAGCAATTATAGAATAAACCGCCGAAAGACGTGCGCGTTTATCTTCGTTTTCGATTGCAGACCTTAAAGCCAGAAGCGAACCGTAGATCAACAGAAGTATGAAAATGCTTGTTTCGCGCGGATCCCAGTGCCAGAAAGATCCCCATGTAAATTTCGCCCAAATTGAACCGGTTACTGTTGCAAGTATTGTGAACATCATTCCTAACTGAAGAGCGGCAGAAGATTTTGAATCGTCATCCAAATTATTATTGCGTAAATACTTAATGCCGTATATCATGGACATTAGAAATGCAAGAACAGAAAGCCAAGCTGTTGGAACGTGGAAGAAAATAATTTTTGCTTTTTCTTCTAAGCCGGCTATAACGGGAAATTCATACCATTGAGAAGGTTGAGGAACAATTGGAAATGTAATGCCCGAAATAATTACTATTGACATAAGCACAAAAAGTATTGTCTTCCAAATCATAGAGTTCTTTTGTTGTGTTTAAAAAATAATGCGGTTCAAAAATAGGGAACTGAATAGTTATTATCAAAAAAGTTATGACCCCGATTTAGAGTTTAATTGGTAATAAACTACTTTTAGGCGGTATTATTATCGAACGAATTCAAACAAACGGAAATAAAAGTGCGGCTGCGCCCGTCTGCTTAGAATTTCAGAAAGACATCTGCGTTCCCGCTTAGAAAGGTTAGACCTAAAATCATAACTTATCTCCGCCAAAAGCGTCTAACGAGTGTGAAAATAATATGGTTTATTGTGGCTAGTTCAAATCCAATAAAACGAATTTTTGATCTTTACACCAGCGATCTCAGCTACCAAGAAATTGAACGGCTAATTAAAAGAGAAGCCGGCGAAGTTTACGAATTCTTTGCAAAAGATATTCCTCAACCAGATCTGCACAAAAATAAATTTATCCGTGGACTGATATTTATCCGTTCCCTTTTTAATGCTTTTATACTAAAACTAACTCCGGCGCGCAGATTATTTTTTCTCGCTGCTTTGCTTTTCTTTTTTGTCGGATACGCTCAAGCTAACCAATCATATATTTTATCTGCATTTGTAATAGTAATTCTGCTCTTAGCTTTCGAGCTTGCCGATAAGCTTTCCGCAAAGGGGGAACTTGACGTTGCGCGTAAAATTCAATTCGATCTTATACCAAAATATTCTTCGCAAATTTTTAATTACGAAATTGCAACACACTACGAGCCCGCGCGCGAAGTGGGCGGCGATCATTTTGACATAATAGAAACCCCTGAGCGTACTTACATTATTATTGGCGATATTTCCGGCAAAGGAATTGCGGCTGCGCTTTATATGGTGCGTGTTCAATCAATAATTCATTTATTGTTAGATAATTTCTATGAAGTGAGAGACATTGTAATAAATCTAAAAAAATATTTTTCTAAAAATTTACGACGAGAGTTTTTTCTTACAATGAGCATCGCATCAATTGAAAAAGATAGTTCAATAAAATTTGTTCGCGCAGGGCATACGCCGGCATTTCATTTCAAACACGAGATAAATAGTGTTGACGTTATCTGTCCGCAAGGCATTGGCATTGGATTAAACGATAAAGGCATGTTCGAAAATATTCTTGAAGCGGCTGTAATTATGCCAAAGCCAAACGATATAATTTTTCTTTTTACAGATGGGCTTTCCGAAACTATGAACCCTTTATTAGAGCAGTTTGGTGAAGAAAATATAAAACGTGTAATTCAGAACAATATGGATAAGTCTGCAGAAGAAATAAAAGTTGCTTTATTGAGAGCAGTCGCAGCATTCAGAGCCACAGCGCTTCAAAATGATGATATTACTTTTGTAGTGCTTAAAACCCTCTAATTTTCTTCGAAAATCTGAAATTCATCTTCAGAAGGTCTGATCTCATCATACATTCGTTTTAATGAATTAAAAGCTGTTTGATTACCGCGCTGAGATGCACTGCGGTATAAACGAACAGCCAAACCTTTGTTCTCTTTTACTCCAACTCCTTTTTCGTAACAATAGCCAAGCGCCGTTTGCGCAAGTACTGAACCCTCATCTGCAATTTCTTTAAGAGTATGCAGATCCTCGGTTTTATCCGATACTAATAATGTATCTAAAAGATTACTCATAGCAATTCGAACCAACGCCTCTTTGCTTCCTAATTCTTTAGCAATGTCCCAATATTGAACCGCCTTTTCTCTGCTCTTTTCAACCAACGTTCCATTCGAATATAGAAGCCCAAGTTCAATTATAGAAGGAATATGTTTTTTATCGACTGCTTTTTTTAAAAGATCGAGCGCTTGTTCATTCGCAATTCGGCTGCTGAAACCAAGCGCTGTTATTCCAGCCCAACAATACATAGCATCAGCATCGTTGTTATTTACTCTTTCTTTTAAAATATTCAAAAAATTATCTGATTGAACCAACTTGAATAAATATTCACCTGCTTTAAAAGAACCCAATCGGTACGCTCTCAAATAGTGTGAAGCGGCTAATACAAGATCTTTTTTGAAAAGCGACCCTTTCTCAAAACCAATTGCTGTTAGCAGCAATGCTTCCGGACTTCCGCTTTCGGCGGCAAATTTTAACAAACCGATTCCGCTTGTATCTTTAGGAATAGATTCGTCCTTCAGTTCACTCAAGCCAAAGAAATTTTTTAATTCTTCACTGCGCTTGTTCAAAATATTTTGAAGAGTTTCGTCTGTTTTTTTTTCATCAGACAATGAATTGAAATCGTAAAAATCCAAATCCCAATTTGGATTGATAAGTTGAGCAGATTCATCTACTCTTACAACTTTATGCTGTTTAGATGAATAATCATCGGAAGGAAGAAATCCGCTTTTTAATAATTGTTTTAATGCATCCTTAGCGGGTTGATAATTTGCATCGGCAGATAACTTAAAAAGTTTATACGCTTTGTTGTAATCTCTGTTAAGGGCAAGATTATCTGTGTAAAGCAGACCAACGGCAAATTGAGCTTCCGGCAGCCCTGAACTTGCTGCGTTGTTAAAGTTTTGATACGCTTCAAAAGGATTCCACGGAACACCAATACCATTATAAAGCATAATTCCATAATTGAACTGCGCCGCAGGCAAATTTTGATCAACCGCTTTACGAATCCAATAGATTGCTTTTACGGTATCAGTCGGAAATCCATTGCCAAGCAGATAACGAAGACCAAGTTCATGTTGAGCATAAGGGTCATTGCGATTTGCTTCGCTAACTAATAAATACGCTGCTATCAAAGAATAAGAAGGATACTTTGCTTTTATGATTGGGTATTTGCGTGGAAAGTTATCTTTGAATGCCTCGCTTCGCGTTGTATCTTGCGCAAACAAACTTGAAACGAAAAACAGAAAAACTGCAGTAAATAATTTCAAAAATCTTTCTCTTGTAATTTTTGAAGCCAAATCTACTAATAAATCCACTTTTTTAGAGTGAAATAATTTTTGCCGTTGCGGGAATAGTAGTTCAATTCATCCATTAACTGTTTGATTATATATAAGCCCATACCGCTCTCAGGCAAATTCATTATATCGTGGGGATCAAAGTCCAACTCCTTTATTTCAAGATTTTTTCTCGGTTCACCTTCGTCAATTATTGCTATTTCTATAAGATTGGTGTTTTTTGAAATAACTACTTCGATATGTTTAGAATCAGAGTTCTGGTAAGAATGTTTGATGACATTATTGAGAGCTTCGGTAAGAGATATTTCAACTGCGTTGCAGATATGCTGCTCAACATTTTGGCTAGATAAAAATTCTCGTACCGAATTGTTGAGATCTGCTATCTTTTCATAATGGCTAGTTATGTTAAATTTTTTCTCAGTCACAAAATTTTTTCATTATTAGCTTGCTATAATATAAAAAGTTGAAAGCCAAGACCAAAGTATTATTCTATATATTTAATCTTATTACCAATAAAGAAATATTTCATATATATTTTAATTTGGGGAAGAAAAAGAACGTGCGAGTGTATTAGAACTAAACACTTAGTAAGAATTCAAAAAAAGAATGAGGAGCGCCAAAACGCTCCTCAGTTTATTTATTTTTTTGTTTCAAGATTTGTTTTACAAGTTGAAATTCCGAATGGTAAATAAGTCGGGCACCAGCCAATTGCAGCAGTAAAGAGAGGAACAATTCCAATTAAACCCCACCAGCTTTCATTTAAAATACCAAGTGCAATAATAATTAGACCAATAATTACACGAATTACTCTGTCCGAATTGCCTACATTTTTTTTCATTTTAATCTCCTGTAAGTTGTTTAATGTTAGATGCAGGAAAATAATTTTTGATTCTAAAATTATCTGAACCGGTGCTGCCTCCTTTTGTTAAACAAAAAAGTCAATAAACTCGTTCATTAAATATTATTTGATTAGCTGCATCTTTTTAGAAATTTTTCCTGCAATAGTTTCCAATGAATAGATGTATGTTCCGCTTGCAAGATTGCTTCCGTCAAAATTAACAGTGTAACTGCCAGCACTCTGATAAGAATTAACAATTGTTGAAACATTTCTTCCTAGCATATCATAAACTTTCAAATTGACTTCGCTTGGCTGCGGCAGTGAGTATTGAATTTTTGTCGAAGGATTGAACGGATTGGGGTAATTCTGCATCAACGCATAATCATTTGGAATAGCGATATCATAAGTTACATCTGTTATTCCGGATTTAAGCAAAGGGAGAGCTTGGAAATCTTTAAGAAGAACGTCATTTACTTGTTGACTTGTCATTCCAAAATGATCTTTCAGCATTGTCGCATAAATTTGGCGGAAATCATGAATAAATTTTATATCGCCGTTGCTATCCAATTTAGTTAAGTCTGGATTAGATCCGAAAATTCCGCCTTGTATATTTTTACCAACCAATAGCATTGGTAGTGCTGCGCCATGGTCGGTCCCAGCGCTTCCGTTTTCATTCACTCTTCTTCCAAACTCTGAAAAAGTCAGCACAACGACTTTATCGGCAAGGGCAAGCTGATCTAAATCCGCTTGAAAAGATTTAATCGACTCTCCCAACCGCGATAATAAAGTTTGATGTGTGTTTGCTTGATTTGCGTGCGTATCAAATCCATCAAGTGTTGCTAAGTAAACCGGAGTTTCCAAACCGCCGGCAATCAGATCTGCAATAATTTTTAATTGTCCGCCAAACGTTCCACCCTTTGAATAATCCTGCTGTGGATTTCCTTTATCTGCTTTCTCTTTAATTACGCTTCCATATTTAATTGATAGAGCAGCGACTTCCTTCAAAAATTTCAGTTCATCGCCGGCTATTGTTGACGGCGGCGGATCGTTATCGGCAGAAATTCCACTTACTAATTGATAAAATGCATTTGGGTCAGAAAAAGCAACTGCCAATCCGCCTTGCGGGCTATCAAACAATCCCGATTGAACAGAGCCGATTTGAATTGCCATAGGATGTGTGTGGGGAACATTAGGATAATCCGGAAATGCCTTCAACAAATATCTTCCAACCCAACCATCAAAAACATACTTATCAGAGTCCGATGCAGAAAGCCAAATATCCGTTGATCGAAAATGTGAACGGTTCTGGTTCAAATATCCAACGCCCTGAATGACTGTAAGTTTCCCCTCCTCAAATAACGGCTTTAACTGCGCTAATGCGGGATGAAATCCCGTTAAATCATTTAGTTTTACAATAAGATTCTCATCGATCTTTATATTTGGGCGCTTACTACTGTAAATGCTGTATTGATCGAGCGGTATAATAGTATTCAAACCATCGTTACCGCCTTTAAGTTGAATGAGGACTAAAATTTTTCCGCTGATGGATTGTATGTTCATGAACGGTTGGGCAAACGCTTTAATAGGAATTCCAGCAATTGAAAATGTAACAGCTCCTGCGCCGGTAACCATTCCTAAGTTTCGTAAAAATTCTCTTCTTTTCATTTTGGCTCTCTGAAATATTATGAAAGCTGAAATTCCGGTAAGCGCATTAAAGCTTTGAAAAATTTTTCAAGCCGAGTTTTGGACTGAGGATCGTATGTTGACCAATCGTAAACAGCAGCGCCATCTAAAAGTGTTGATAGTAATGAATCTTTTCTTGCTTTACTTAAAGGAAACTGAATTAGCTGCTTTGTTACATCTTCAACTAATTGAACGGCGTTTTCTGAACTTTGGAAACTACGCGCATAAGCAACAACATCCGCTTTATAAGTTAAGCTGCTAATTCTTACACCGTTGATAATTGAGTCTGTATAGTTGTTTCTTGCAGGATAAGTTGTTGTACTCATCCACTTGCGCTGCCCTTCCCAGCCGCGAACATCGGGCGGATTAAATATATCCTGCTGAAGTTCTCCTGACTTTGTACGAATGTAGTTCAAAAAATTGTTGTCTGTTGAAAGACCAAATTGCCTTACTGTTGTTATCAATAATTCGATTGGTGATTTTATTTTAGCGCCGCGAATATCGGCAGAATGAAAATATTGCGACTTGTAAAGTGCAGAAAGAACAGGTTTCAGATTATAATTATTAGCGCGCATTATTTCTGCAAGCTGCTTAACGTAATCTTCATTCGGCTGGTAATAGACAAATTCTTTGTAAAGTTTTCTGCAAAGGAATTCTGCTGTCGGCTGCTTTGTGAAAATGATATTAACGATCTCTTGATAACCGAAATTTCCGGTTTGTCCAAGAAAAGTTTTTGTGCCGTTATCAAAACCGGCGGCATCAAAGTAAGACGTTAACGTTGTGCTGTTAATTCTCCATCCCGTTAGCGCTCTTGCAGCTTGCTTGATATCTTCTTCAGTATAATTGCCAATACCAATTGTAAAAAGTTCAAGAAGTTCGCGTGCGTAATTTTCGTTTGGTGCGTTTTTAGTGTTTCTAACTCCGTCGAGGTAATAAAGCATTGCGGAGTCTATCGTAACTTTTTTCGTCAATTCAATAATATTTCCAAATGCATATTGACGGAATAATTTATTCTGTAAATAGATAAGCTGCGGCACCAGAACAGTAGAATACTCGCTTACAAAATGATTAGACCAAAACCATACCATCTTTTCTCTGGAAGAGAGTCCTGGGTTGCTCATCATATTGAGCCACCAATAAACCAACGAGCGGAACCAATTATTGTATTCGGTTTGGTTGGTTGTGTTATTAGGTGCCGTTGTCCAATCTATTCCGTTGTAATTTGGCGCAGTAGGTTCCGGCTGTTCTTTAAGAAGATAATTATCAACAAAGTCATCTAAAGTTTTCGAGAGAGCAAAATCTACATCTGCTTTGGTAAATCCAAAGGATGTACGAGAAAGTATATGCCTGGCAGCTTCATCGTTCCAGATAGTTATTTTTTGAAGGTATTGAGATTTATTCATTTCAAAAAAACTCTTCTTATTCTTCACCAATAAGTAACAATTGATACAAAGGAAAAGTTTAATTGCTTTTAGCCTAGAGTTAAGAGTTGTGATTTAAATTACACACCGGTTTACTAACTATACATTCTGTTATTGAAAATGTGCAGATGTCTTAATTTTTTATCGTCAGGCAACCTTAAAAAATTAGTTCATCAGCCCAGCAGAATGAATTGCATTGAATAAAAACTTAAACGTCCCAAATGTTTGATGACGGTTCTGAACTTTGAAACCAAACAAAATAACATGCCCATTTTTTTGTTTAACATCAACAATAGCAGCCCGCCTGAAAAGATAATCTTCGCCATGTAAAAAACCGGATTTTAATAAACTGCTTGTTGGATATCTGGCAACGACGCTTCTATCGTACTGCCCAAAAGGAATTGTTGTGGCAAATGCAATATTGTCGCTCAAGTAGCCAATTGTTTCAGCATCGAAGCCAAAGCCAATTGGGTTACTGTTATTCACATTCATTCTGATCAACGAACCGGGGCAGAAGAAATCATCGCTCTTCACATTTTTGAGAACGTTTGTAACGCGCAATCCGAAATCTTCTATTGCAAAGTTGCATGCTTGTCCAATTGTAATTAGGTAACCGCCTTCTTTCTCAACAAATAATTTCAAATTTTCAACTCCTTCTTTCTCAATTCCTCCTTCAAATTCCGGCGGCTTCGGTCTATAAAAGCGTGCATTATCTCCGCTTGGTTTTCCGGTTTTAATAATATCACCGTTCATATCAGGAATGATAATAACATCAAACTGTTCTTTCAGTTTTTTATTTTTGAAATCTTTATTGAACATTGACTTAAACTCGAATGCATAATTTTCGAGCAATAATCGTGTCCATCCTTCATCCATGCTTGCAGAATAAGATTGATACAGCCCGACGCGAACTTTTTTTAACTCTTTCAATTTTGATTTATCTACAAGATCAACCGATAATATTTTAAGATAAAGTTCTTTTGCTAAATCATTAACTACTTTCTTCGACTTTTCATTGACCGGGACAAAAACAGAACCTTCGGCAAACTCTTGTTGTTCGATCCTTATTCTTTCTACATTCCAGTTAAGGGGAATATTTTCTTTCTGCAGTTTATTGATAAAAGTTGAGTTAATATTAGACCCGGCTTGAGCAATAAAATAATTTCCACTGGAGCCGCTAACTTCTCCTACTTGATAATTTGCATCGGAAAGAATTTTTGCTTCAAGGGAAAAAACTTTATCAATTGTAAAAAAATCAACGCCCATCAAATATGGAAGAGTCCATCCTGCAACATCGTACGGTCGGATTGGCGTTTCGCTTCTAGATTTTCGCAAATCAGGATAGCGCTGTTCTTCGAATAGATCCTTTACATACCTTCCGTTCGGCTGAGCATTGAAAATGATGTAACTATTTGCCGGATAAATAATGTTGTCAATTTTGAACTCTTTTTCTGAAAAGTGAACTTCAACGCCACCAAGCTGTAATACCTCAATCATCTTAGAAGTTGTATGAGGGTCTTTTTGGTCTCGTGGAATTATATAAGCAAATGGTTTTTCATTTTTTCCTTTTTCCACTGCTTCTTTTCCCATTTTATAATAGTTTAATAATAGTTCTTCTTTGTAGAGAGCGGAAGTTTCCAATAAACTATAAGTGAGAGCAAGTTCATAATCTACAATATTGCGCAAACGCCACCAGCCGCCGCGCCAAGGAGAAGGATAGTTTGTACGAATATCATAAGTTGTTAGTTCTTGAGTTGTTCTCACTTCTGATGAATCAATAAAAATAGGGGAAGCAATATTACAGCTTGCCATTTCCGAAAGAAGAGCAATTTGATTGTGCCACAAACCGCAATCACTTGCCGGTCCCTGCCACCATCCTTCAAACAAAGCTTGAGTAATAATTCCAGTAAAATTTTTCTTCTCCATATCGAGCGCCGTTATTCCACCAATTACACTTTGCCATCTCCAAATTAGCGGGTTCACGTTTGGGTTAAGCGGGTCTTTATATGGAACAACAAACAACCGCGCACCAGTGCTTCCCATTTGATGTTGGTCTAACCAGATTTGCGGCATCCACTCATGAAATGCAATCTTAACCACATTTTGTGTTTCTTTTAGGTTGAACATGAACCAGTCTCGGTTGTTATCATGTCCGGAATAAACATGATAAAGATACGGCATATTTGCGCCGTCATATTCTGTATTAAGATATTTATTGTACCAATTTACAATCATTGTTGTGCCGTCTGGATTGATTGAAGGCATAAGTATGAAGATAACATCACTCAATGCTTTGTTCGATTTTTCTGATGCGCTGCATGCTGCAAGCTGATATGCAAATTCCATAGACATTTGTGCAGAAGCAATTTCTGTAGAGTGAATGTTGCAAGTTACAAGCACAACTATTTTTCCCTCTTTTGCAAGTTGTTTTGCATCATCTTCAGAAAGTTTGCGAGGGTCAGAAAGTTTTTTCACAATTTCTCTGTAACGCTCTTTGTTCTTCAAATTTTCTTCAGAGCTTATTAAAGCCATAAACATATCTCTGCCCTGAGAAGTTTTCCCGATCTCTTCATATTGTATTTTATTTGAAAATTGAGACAGATGCTTAAAATATTTTTGTATTGTCTCGTAATCGGCAATTTTATAATCTGCACCAACTTTGAATCCCAAAAATTCTTCGGGAGATTTGAGAGATTGTGCATTAAGAAATGAAAATGAAATGATGACGAAGAGAAGCAGATTTTTTTTCATTTATCTTCCAATATTTTATTTGATAATTTGGGAAGGATATTAGGAATTTTATGAAAAGATTACAATTAAAATTTTGAACGGTTGTATAAAATTTCCTGAATGCGCTTCATAGAGATGAAGAAACGCCCTGCCACAGATGAGATATGCCTAGGCATTCTTGTATAAAAAATACTTCGCTTAATAACTCACCTTTTGCATAAAGCCAAAATTAAAATTTTATAGCCCCTACCTTCCCCGAAGGGTTCTTCGGACAGGCGGGGTTTTGAAATATATACCCCCTGTATGGGCTTTAGCCCAACAACACCTCCTTTAGGGGGTTAAAACTCAAAATATTTTGGGGAGGTCTCTTTACCCCGTCCCGAATTTTCGGGACGGGGCTATTGTTTTTTCTCGTGCAAAATATCTCTATTAAAAGGTCGCTGCGTAACATCAGTAAGTTAGAATATTATTATATTGTAAAAAAAATCTTTTCACTTTCAAGAGATAAAAAATGAAAAAAACTTTTAAAAGTTTCTTAAAACTAATTTTGTTTGCAGCATTGTTTAACAATACTCTCTTTTCGCAGCAAGGATTAGAATACTTTCTTACAGGCGATATAAATTACAGTTCTAATATCCCCACTCCGCAATCCTATTTCGGTTTTATTCCGGGCGAATATCACTTGCGGTATGATCAAATAATTGGATACATAAAATTATTAGCCCAAAACACAGATAGAATGAAAATTGAAGAGTATGGAAAAACATACGAGCAGAGATCATTATATCTGCTTACAATCTCTTCACCTGTAAATTTGAAAAATATTGAAGAAATAAGAGCCAAGCATAAGCTTTTATCGGACCCCCAAAAATCTTCCGCGCTAAAAATTGAAGAGATGCCTGTAGTTGTTTGGCTTGGCTATTCGGTACACGGAAATGAAGCAAGCGGGGCTAATTCTGTTCCTTTATTACTTTATCATTTAACAGCTGCTACTGGAAAAGAATTTGAAGAAATGCTTTCCAAAACTATTATTATAGTAGACCCTGTATTAAACCCGGATGGACTTGATCGTTTTGCAATTTGGACTAATATGCACCGGAGTAAAGTGCCCAACACGGATCCTTTCAACAGAGAACATCAAGAGTATTGGCCGAACGGAAGAGGCAATCATTACTGGTTCGACCTAAATAGAGATTGGTTATTGCTACAACACCCTGAAAGCAGAAGCAGAGTTGTTAAATATCATGAATGGATGCCGAACATTCTGACCGATCACCACGAAATGGGAAGCAACTCAACATTTTTCTTTCAGCCAGGCGTGCCCGATAGAGCTAATCCTCTTACGCCAAAAGAAAATTATCTGCTCACAAAAAAAATTGCTCAGTACCATGCTAAATCTTTAGATAAAATAGGCGCCCTCTATTTTTCTGAAGAAGTTTTTGATGATTTTTATTACGGTAAAGGTTCCAGCTATCCCGATATCAATGGAAGTATCGGAATTTTATTTGAGCAGGCAAGTTCAAGAGGAATTAGGCAGGAAAATAACGACGGGGTAATTACATTTCCTTTTGCAATCAGAAATCAATTCATAACATCACTTTCTACTTTAACAGCAGCTTATGATATGAGAGTTGAATTGCTCAATTATCAAAAAAATTTCTTTGTATCTGAACTCAAAGAAGCACAAAAATCTGATGTAAAAGCATACATTTTCGGCAATAAAAATGATCAGGTGCTCAACAATTATTTTGTTGATATACTAAATAGACATCAAATTGATGTTTATGAATTGAATAAAAATTTAACTGTGGGAAATGTAAAATTTGAAGCCGGCTCTGCTTATGTTGTGCCAACAGAGCAGCCAAATTTTGGTCTAATCACTACTTTATTTAAAACGAGCACTGAATTTAAGGATAGCATTTTTTACGATATTTCTTCGTGGACCTTCCCTTTAGCTTTCAATCTGCCGTATGCAGAATATAAATCAAAATCATTTCCCAAAGAGTTGATTGGAAAAAGAATTACTGCGCTTGAGTTTCCGAAAGGAAGCTTTGAAGAATCTGATAACGTTTATGCTTATCTATTTAGCTGGGATAGATATCTGGCTCCTAAGGTGCTAAACCAAATTTTAAACTGCGGAATAAAAGTTAAAGCTGCGACAAAACCATTTAAGGCAGCAACTAATAAAGGCGAAATAGATTTCAACTACGGCTCAATCATTATTCCATTTGGCATTCAAAGAACAAATATTGCCAGCATAAATAACATTCTTAAGAAAGCAGCTGAAGAGAACAACATCGATATTTATTCGCTGAGCACGGGGTTGTCTCTTGAAGGAATAGATATTGGAAGCTCAAATTTTGTAGTTGTTAATAAACCCAAAGTTATGTTAATAGTCGGTCCTCAAATCTCTTCTATTGACGCCGGCGAAATTTGGCATTTGCTCGATCAAAGAATGGAGATGAGCTTGAGTTTGATTGAAACTCGATTTATTAGAAATATTGATTTGAAAAATTACACTACAATTATAATGACCGATGGCTCATATAGCAGCATAGATTCCAGCGAAGTTGCAAAACTAAAACAATGGATTCAGGAGGGGGGAACTTTGATCTCTATAGGTTCTGCAACAGAATGGTTGATCAATAAAAAATTTACAAAAGTGAAATTGATAGATAAAAATGCAGATAAAGATAAATCACTACTAGGCAGACGAGAGTACGCCCTTAAAAGAAAAGACCAAGATGCGCTTGCTATTCCAGGGTCAATATTTCAAGCGAATCTTGATTTAACACACCCTCTAGGTTTTGGTTATACAGACCCGAAACTTTATGTTTTTGTAAGCGGGAATATCATTTTGCAGTCATCATCAGATCCCTATTCAACACCGCTTCAATATAGCGACAAACCTCTTGTAAGCGGATTCGTATCAAAAAGAATATTAAAACTGTTTGAGAATTCTGCTAGCATTGTAACGGATAGATTAGGAAAAGGTAATATTATTATGATTACTGAGGGGCCAAACTATAGGGCTTATTGGTACAGCACTAATAAACTTTTGATGAACAGTATTTTCTTTGGCAGAATGATAAATTAAAATAATTTACACCCGCAGCCGAGGTGGTATTTTTGTTCTTTGTAATAAAATTCTAAACAAGGGTAAGCTCTGCCTCAGACACTAAATCATAAATCAACCGAACTAAATTTGCAATTGGGCTTATCAAACATATTTTATTTTATTCAATTCATCCACCAAAATTATTTTTGGCTTTTGTGTTTTTAATTCTGTTTCATCGTATTGCGCGTAGCTTGCAATGATAATTATATCTCCTACTTGTACTAACCTGGCGGCTGCGCCATTTAAACTAATTTCATTTTCACTGCCTTGAATAACGTAAGTAGAAAAACGTTGTCCGTTATTAACATTATATATTTCTACTTTTTCAAATTCTTTTATATCGGCAGATTCAGATAAAAGTGGATCGATGGCAATTGAGCCTTCATAGTTTAGATCAGCTCCAGTTACAGTTGCCCTGTGTATTTTTGATTTTAATAAAGTTCGCAGCATTTAGATTCCTTTCACTGTTTTTTATTCATTTTGTATGCATAGAACAAACCCTTCAAAACAAGAGTTGGTAAAATTTCTTTAAATAATTTTTCTTCTTCGAACAAACGGGAAAAACCGCCGGTTGCCAATACTATCGGCTCTTCATCCTTAAAAGCTTCGTTAGTAATCTTTGTTTTAAGTTCTCTTACCATTCCTATTTGTCCGTGATATAATCCGGATTGTATACTTTCCACCGTAGATTTTCCAACTACTTCTTCCACTTTTTTAATCTCCACAATAGGCAGTTGTGCGGTATGGCTTTCTAAAGCTTCCATCGAAATTTTAATGCCTGGAAGAATTATACCGCCAAGATATTCTTTGGCGCTGCTGATAACACAAAAGGTAGTTGCTGTGCCAAAATCGACAACAATTAAATTTTTATTCGGATACAAATGCGTTGCAGCTATAGCATTGGCTATTCTATCAGCGCCAACTTCAAGCGGATTTCTGTATTTGATTTTTAACCCTGTTTTAACACCGGGCTTTAAAAAGAACGGCTCTATATTAAAATACTTTAAGCATGCGCTGCGAAGAGAATGATTTAGATCCGGCACCACGCTGCAAATAGAAATATCTTTAATTGAGTCGGGGTCAATTTTATTTTCACGCAATACCGAACGAAGAAAGACTCCAGCTTCGTCGGAAGAAAATTGTTGGCGCGATGTTTTTCTAAATTGCGCAGCCAATACTTCACCGTCAAAAACACCGCCGTGTATTTGTGTGTTGCCTACATCGATGCAAAGAACCATCTTAATTCCTTTTGTGTATTGTATTAAAAAGAGATTCCATTTTTTTTGCTAACTCAAATGCGTTTGAACAAGAATGCCGCCGCATTTCCCGGTCATAAACAAGAAAGTTGCTCTGAACATTATCTGAAAGTCGATCTTTTTTATCGTTCTGAACGATAAAATCGCAGTTGGTCTTTGTAAACAATTTTTTAACAGCTGAATGTTTTTCGTCGTTATCAGAAGTATTTGTGAATTTGAAAGCGGCAAGAAGAACATTTTTATTCTTCGAATAGTTTTTCAGTTCATTAACAATCTTAAATTTCCTCTTTAGATGAAGCGTTAACCGCTCACTATCAGAGTCAATTTTTTTCTCTAACGGAGCCGGAATTGTTTTTCCATCGACTTCAACAGACTCAACGGAATAATCGCTTACTGCAGCAAGATGAATGACGGCATCAAATTCATGTTGAGAGAGAAGAGTTTTCATTTTTTCATTCAAGTCGTTAAAATCATCAAAGAATATTTTTTCGCAATCAGCCGATGGTTTTAATGCCTCTTTTGCGGAAAGAGCTGTTACAATGTGATTCCTCCTGGAAAAGTAATCCGCTATTACCGCTCCAGTTCTTCCTGTACTTAAATTAGAAATAAACCGAACGCCGTCTATATTCTCTTTGGTCCCGCCGGAAGTAACAAGTACTTTTAATTTTTTAAGATCGCCTACACCCTTAGAGAGAGAAAGAAGTATATATTCGTAAATTTCATCAGGCTCAAGAAGTTTTCCTTTTCCAAGATCACCGCATGCAAGATAACCTTCGGCGGTTGGTAAAATATTTATTCCCCACTCTTTCAATTTTTTAAGCGAGCTTTGTGTGGCAGGGTGATCGTACATCAAAGTATTCATAGCTGGTGCAATCAGATAAGGTCTAGTTCTATCATGTGCAAGAAATAAAGATGTAAGCAAATTATCAGCTATTCCGGCTGCCAACTTATTTATTGTATTTGCTGATGCAGGGCATAGAATTGTTAGATCCGCCCACTTAGTAAGATTTATATGGCTCATCATCTCTCCATGCGCAAATGAATCGGTATAAACTGTGTTGCTTGTTAAACCTTCGAGAGTTGCTTTGCCAATAAATTTTAATGCGCTTTCTGTAGCCGCAACTTTAACTTCAAACCCGTTTTGCACTAATTTTGAAATTAGATATGCGCTTTTATAACAGGCAATTGAACCGGTTATCTTAAATAAAATCTTATAGTTTAACATTATCTATTAACCTCACATTTCCGATATGAACCGCTCCGAATCTCCTTCCATTAAGTTCGGTGATATAATCCACCTTGAAGCCGAGAGAATTCAATTCTTTTTCAATTTCTTCGGTTGATTTTTCAGACATCAATAAGCGCGGAAAATTTGCCGCATAAATTCTTTCTTCTTTCGCAAGAAGAATATTTCTAGAACTCATTGCCAATCCGTCTGCTTCTCGTACAGTTGAAAGGGGAATAATTTCAACATCAAAAAAGAATGCTTTGCACATTCCTTCAATAAGTTTGTACTGCTGATAATCTTTTTCTCCGAAATATGCGCGATCTGGTTGAATGATATTCAGTAATTTGAATACAACCGTTAACACTCCTTCAAAGTGCCCTAGGCGAAAAGCGCCGCACAAGATTTTGCTCAATTCATTTTCAAAAATGCGATACCTAAAATTATCCTTATAGATTTCTTCGTAGTCGGGGAAAAAGAGGAAATCAACTTTTAGTTTTTCAAGCAGTTTCAAATCATCTTCTAATGTTTTCGGGTATCGCTCAAAATCTTCTGTTTGGTTGAATTGTGTCGGGTTAACAAAAATGCTTACGACCGAAACATCATTTTCTGAAACGCACTTTTTAATAAGCGAAGCATGCCCTTTGTGAAGCGCGCCCATCGTAGGCACAAATCCGATCCTTTTTTCTACTAGCCCTTTGGATTTTCTTAGCTGCTTCCACTCTTTTACAGTTCGAATTATCTTTGTCATCTATAACTTTCTTTCTCATTAGGGAATGTTTTTTCTTTAACATCCGAGTTATACCGGTTGATCGCATTTATTATCAAGTCGAAGCCATTAAGATATTTACGCAAAAATTTAGGATTAAAATTTTTATTCAGTCCCAACAAATCTTGAAGAACCAAGACCTGCCCGTCTGTATGCAAGCCTGCACCTATTCCTATTGTAGGAATAGTTAGCTCACTTGTAATTT
The DNA here is from genome assembly GCA_020723965.1 of Melioribacter sp. Classification (GTDB taxonomy): domain Bacteria; phylum Bacteroidota; class Ignavibacteria; order Ignavibacteriales; family Melioribacteraceae; genus DYHW01. The sequence continues at coordinate 36,569 of DYHW01000010.1, forward strand.
TTTTTGCCAATTCAGACGGAATCATTTCCAGCACAATTGAAAAACATCCCGCTTCTTCAAGTAAATGGGCATCATTCAAAATTTTTTTGGAAGAAAGATCATCAGCACCTTGAAGTTTGAAGCCGCTCAATAGATGAACCGACTGAGGAGTTAGTCCAATATGTCCCATAACAGGCACGCCTGCTTCGACCAAATTTTTAATTAACTCAATGTTGCTGCCTGCTCCTTCAATTTTAACAGCTTGCGCGCCGGCTTTCATCAATCTATCAACAGCTTCAATTAAAAATGAATAACTCTTTTTATGAGCAAGAAATGGAAGGTCTGCAATAAGCAATTTGTTTTTTAATCCTCGTTTTACAGCCGCAACATGATAAGACATCATTTCAATTTCTGCATTGACTGTTGTTTCAAAACCGTGCATTACCATAGCAACGCTATCGCCAACTAAAACAGCGTCAATACCGCTCTCATCAATAATTACTGCAGACCAAAAATCATAACAAGTAACGAGAGAAATTTTTTGTTTCTCTTTTTTCATCAACTGAAAATCATGAATTGTTTTCATAACTGGCTGCTCTTAAAAAGATCCACAAATGATTTATAAACATTTTCGAAAGAATGATTTCTTAACTGCTTCAAATGGCGTTCGATTGTATTTTTATCGTTTCTTTTTAGAGGACCAGTAAGCGGATCGGCGGACTTAAAGAGATTTTCAGAAATTGAAGAGATAAATTGATGCGCCGCTTGACGAGGGATGTTCAAATCAATTTCGAGATAGCGGAAAAATTGCAGCCATAAAATAGTTGTAAAATTACCGGCCATGCTGCACCAAGCATGATAAAGCTCTTTATCCTCTCTTCGAATTTCTAAACTTGGGTTTTGTAATTCGGGAAATAATTCTTGGAAATTTTTTCTCCCTTTTTCGGTAACAAAAGGAATAGTTCTGTAAAACTGAAAATCAAACAATACTTCAGAAAAACTTGCTAACGGGTGAGCGCTTTCTGCTTCTTCAATCGATAACATGCCGGAACAGTGTATCCAAATTTTCTCTTGGGGAATTTTACTTTTATAATTTGCAATGAAATTTTCTATTTGATCATCTGGTATCAGCAGAATAATCTTTTCTACAGTTGCGGCAAGCGTTACAAAATCTGCTAAATTTTTGCGCGTGCAATGAAGGTAAGTTACACCAATTAAATCGAAGTAATGAATGAAATGCTTGGCAAGTTTTCCGCTGCCAACTATTAAATATTTTGGTTTGCTCTCGTTACTAGGTACCTGTCCCATTGATCAAGTCCTATAAATATTTTTGAAAAAATGTAACCGTCCCGGTTGAGTTGGGATCGATTCAGAATTTTATTTCGAGACAAAAATAAGTAATAATTGTCAAATTCAAAAAAATCTTTCCATTACATTTTTTGGCATAAGGTGAGTTACAAAGATTGTTCACCAAAACAACGCATCTCCGTTTGCTGCCTACAAACAACCAATTTTTCTCGCAGCAAACATGGTTGAGCGACAACAATAATCCTTATCTAAAGATGGAGCGTCGTCGTTGTTTGCCGTGTTATGTGCCGCTACGCAACTTCTTTTCCTTCTTGAAGGCTTCGTTGATTGTCTTCTCAAGTGCTGTTGACTTGCAGAGGTACTTGTCGAACTTAGAAATATTCTCTCGGTTGAGATGAAGTTGACCTTCACCGACGTTGCCGCGATGCTGACCTTTCGAGTAGTATTGACTGTTCTCGACGTCATAGGAAGGGATGACCCAGTACCGAATTTCATCTCTCCAAGCAGCAAGCCAAACAAAAACATCGCAACAGGCAGGCTTGATCTGTTGGAAGTTCATATCAAAAGGTCTCTTAGAGTCAGAAGCCAAGGCTTTGATGTAAAGCGGTTCATCAAGTTCATAGTCCACAGCTCGTGATGCCTTGACCTCGATACGGATGTTCGGGGAGAGGAAAAAATCATACTGCCCTGAATATTTCTTATCGAGCTTCTTGCTTGGACGCTGAAGAGAAGGAACGAGTTCAAGAAGAATGGTGTATGCAAAATTACTGGTTACCTGACTTGAAGAAAGTGTGAACGTTGGTTTGAATAAAAAGGAATAATAATTCATATGAAACAAGATTTATTCAAAAATTTCAGTTTGACAACTTTGTGAACAAATAATTTCAATTGGAAGACTGCCCATTTCTCTCTTTATGTGAGCGGAAAATCCCGTATTAGCCACTATCATCTTATCAAAATTCTGTCCGGACTTAATCATACTTTCATAATGGTACACATCTCTAATGCGTGCAGCACCTTTTTCAAATTTGTAGGGGTCTTTCCATACAAAAACAGTTAAGTTTTTGGGCAGTTCTGAAAACAAATAAAATCTACCCCAGTAGGGGAGCATTTGCGTGAAATCAATATCGAAACTCTCTTGTTTCAAATGTTGTTCTATCTTCATTTTTAGTTCATTAAACCTTTCATCGATCATATCTGCTAAGGCAGATAATCCATTTCTCTTATCAGAAAAATCGATCTTGTCCACTAAATCTGAATACAAAAAAGTAGTATGTCTTACAAAATTTAGGTAAAGACCTTGAGCCCACATTTTGCCGCCTAATAAAATTTGAAACGCAGCGCTTGGGAATGTCAAATTTTCTAATTGCTCATCTTTTAAAATTTTTACCAATTTTCTAATCCGCACTGATGGATGTCTAAACCAATTTTGTGGATAGTAAATGTAGCTCATTGCTTCTCTCAAGCAATCTTCTTGAATAAAATAATCAGCATTATCACGGTAATATTGGATTAAGTTGATGACACCTTGAGAATAAGGAGTCGTCCAGATCAAAGGTAAATATGATGAAGTCTCGAGACAAATTTTGAGTCTATCCATTTTACTATGAAAATTAGTTGTATGATATTTGACATTTCAGAGTTTCTGCCGAGATGAGAGTCGAAGCAGAGTGACAGTAGCCTCGTTGATTGCGCATTGTTATGAAGCTGCGTGTCTGAAAGGGACTTTGACGCATCATTATCATAAAGTCTGGCAGTGGTTGGAAGCCGCTTCTTTGATCAGCGTCAAGACAGCCGATACGTTGTTTTCCAAGGGGGTCATCCCAAATTTCGCCCTCTTTCAATCTTGAATACTTAAGAAGGCAATTCCTGACTTCGGGATTCTTATCCAGTCTGGGTATGGGTAAATTTATCATAGTGATACTAATATACTAAACTGAATTGACTGTTACGTAGTGGCGCATAACTTAGATAATTATTTAACTAGCAGCAGCTTTTTTACTTCAACAAACGGTCCGGCTTCCAATTTGTAAAAATAGGCACCGCTGGGCAGAGAGCTTCCGTCGAAAATTACTTCATATAGCCCTGCTTCCTGCGTTTTATTTACTAGTTCAACAATTTCTTTAGCCAGCATATCAAATACTTGTAACCTTACAAATGTCCGCTTGGGAATAAAATAACTAATTGTTGTTGTCGGATTGAATGGATTTGGATAGTTCTGAAATAATTTAACATCAGTAGGAATGATATTTTCCTTTTCAAAACTTACTAAAATATTTTCTTCGTTTGCATAGTTGGATTCTGTTTCTTCGTTAAAACATTTTATCCGGTAAAGATAATTTTGTTTATTAGCAACGGCCTCGTCTGTAAATGTTTCTACATTGGAGTTAACACGTGCAATTTCTGTAAACCGCGTTTCATTAAATATCTTTCTTTCAATCAGATATCCTAATTCACTTTTGGAATTATCTTTCCAAGTAAGTTTTACTCTATTTTGTCTGGGTATCTGCGCTGCCTTAAAATTTGACGGGGCTGACATTGCAAAGAAAACGGAATCAATATTTGAAGGCGCTGAGATTCCGTGCTCGCCAGTAAAAGCATGTACCTTGTAATAAAATTTTCTTCCATCATACACAGTAGTATCAAGGTAATAGTTTGTATTTGCGCTTCCTTTGTAAATAAAACTGTATAAAATATTTCTCTTAGTTGACCTAAATAGTTCAAACCCTTCTTCAAAGTCAGACCTATCCTGCCATTTTACCAAAGCAACAAACTTATTTGCAGTTTCAACTTTCAGGTTAGTGGGCGCATTCAAAGGTAATATTGGCTTAAAAGCCGGAACCGGAAAGGTAAAACCGTCATCATTAAAAGCACAGACGCGGTAGTGATATTTAAGTCCTTCTTTTGTGCTTACGTCAATATACTTTGTTGTATTAGCGGCAACAGTGGCAATTGGAATATAAACTGTTGTTCTTGAAAATGATATTTTGTTGGTCGGATTGATTCCGCTAATGTCTTCTTCTCTTTCAATAATAAATCCTTTTTCATTATTAGAATTATCTTTCCATGTTAACTCTATGTGTCCGGAACTATTTATTTTTGTCGTTAAGCTAGAAGGCGGTTTGATACTTACATTTGGAATAGTGGTCTGAGCAATATTACTGCTAAGAGAAACTCCATCAGCATTAAAAGACTTAACGCGGTATTTATATGTTTTACCTTGACTTAAATTTTTATCCAAATATTTTGTTGTATTAGCCGTTAAGCTGACAAATTCAGTATAAGTATCAGAGTTGGGACCCGCTCTTTCAATCATAAATCCTGTTTCATTGTTCGAATTATCTTTCCAAGTCAAACTGATACTAAGCGAAGTGTCTGCTTCAGCTTTCAGTTCTGAAGGCGCAGCCAATGTATCTGTAGTTTTAAAGCTCCAAGTTGTAGAATATTCGCCTGCGCCAACAATATTAACTCCATTTACTCTCCAGAAGTATTCAGTCTTATATTTCAATCCGCTAATCTGCGCAGATGTAACTCTAATATTCTTCAGATCAACAACCGAGTTTGAGAAGTCAGAATTTTCCGCAACTTGAACATTGTATGATTCTGCAAATTTTACTTCAGTCCATTTTAGTATAGGATTCAGAACAATCTTCTTCTCCCCATTTAATGGTAAAAAGAGTACAGGTCTTTCCGGTTTCAATGGTATAGTTGTAAAGCTCCATGAGTCAGACCAAACACTTATTACACTTCCTTTCTTAGCTCTTACTTTCCAATAGTAAACTTGTCCATTATCTAAAACAATTTCATGTTCATTTCTCCATGTATCTATTACTTGTGTTGCCGAAGAAGAAAAATTGGATTGCTTTGAGAGCCAAATCTGATAAGCATCCGCATCGGTTATCATTGACCACTTTAACAAAACTTTTTGATTGATATTCTTTGAATCGTTTCCTGGAAGAAGAAGCAAAGGCGCTGCTAATTCTACTGTATATATCTCTGCCGATGATCCGGTCAAACCGCTTTCGTCTGTTGCTGTTATTTTGTGCGCTATCCCATTGAAAGAGCTCGTTGTAAAATTTATTGCTGCAATCCCATCTGTATTAGTTGTGGAAGTTGGGCTGCTAAACGTTCCGCCGTTTGTGCTTGTCCATGTGATAATTTTTCCAGCAGTTTTAACATTGTTATTATATTGATCTGCAAGCTGAGCCGATGCTGTGATAGTTGAACCCGTCCCAACAAAATGATCACTTACAGAGACAATATATTTTACAGCAGCAGCAGAATGTACAGTTATATTTCCGCTAGTACCAGTTAAAGCCGTTGGCGTTGTGTTGTCTGCTGCAATTATCGTATGTGTAGTTCCCGCTGTTGTGCTTACCGAAAAAGTTACAGCAGCTTTTCCAGTTCCATCAGTTACGTTCGTGTTTGATAAGAAAGTTCCTCCATTGATTGACGTAAAAGTTACAATCTTTCCGCTTATCTGTACCGGATTGTTGTATTGGTCGCTCAATTGTGCTGTTATTGTAACTTGGCTTCCTGCAGCAGGACTATTATTGCTCGTTGTAACTAAGTATTTTGCCGGCGGATTTGGAATTGTTGTTAAGTTAATTACATTCGAGTTCCCGCTCGTTCCTCCTGCATTATTTGCTCGGACTCTGTAATAATACTCTGTTCCAG
>DYHW01000011.1 GCA_020723965.1 Melioribacter sp.
TTACTCTCTTACAACTCTATTGCTCAAAAAGTTTTTAATTTTTCAGGAGTTTCTATTACTTAAGAAACTATTTGCATCTAAATAATAATAATTTTCCAGACATTTTTTAATATTATTTCCAAAAAGTTTTATCGTGTTTGAAAATTGCAGCATAGCTAATACTATGTGAAAGTTTTTCCCTAAGTGATAGAGATTGTCTCAAAAGTAATTTTTCAAATAATAAATCTGTAAGAAGTTGTGCTTGGTTTGACGAAGCATTCGTTTAATCAGTGTTATCCGCGGTCTATTTTAGAATACATCAAATCAAAAGGAGTAAAATGAAAGTATTATTGATAATTAACGATGCGCCTTACGGAACAGAAAAAGCATACAACGCTTTGCGTCTTGCAATGACTCTTCAGAAAGAACATATAGATATTGAAGTAAGAATTTTTTTGATGGCTGATGCTGTTGGTTGTGCAATTCCAAGCCAAAACACGCCAAACGGTTATTACAACATTGAACGAATGTTGAAGAGTGTTGTTATGAAAGGGGGTAAAATAAAAGCATGCGGCTCATGTTTAGAAGCAAGAGGACTGAAAGAAATAAAATTGTGTGATGGTGTAGAGCATAGCACAATGAGCGAACTAACTCAATGGGTTGTTGATTCTGATAAGGTTGCAACTTTTTAGGATATTCTTAAAAGTTATTGCAAATTGTTATTCTCAGATTCAAAATATTGCAAGAGAATAAAAAAAAAGATTATATTTGCACGCAATTTGTTGAAATTATTATTTAGTTTCTGCCGGGATGGCGGAATTGGTAGACGCACAGGACTTAAAATCCTGTGGGTGTTAACACCCGTGCCGGTTCGAGTCCGGCTCTCGGTACTGTTTTTTTGATTTGGGTTTTGCAAAGAAAAATGACAAAATAATTTGCACGGGTTCTTAGCTCAGTTGGTTAGAGCGTCTGCTTGACGTGCAGAAGGTCATAGGTTCGAATCCTATAGAACCCACACTAACTCGGAGTTATCTCCGATTTTTTTTATTTTGAACTATGAATAAAATTAAAATAAAATTTCCGGACGGATCAGTAAAAGAATTCGATAAAGGGATCACTCCTTTTGAAATTGCAAGATCAATTTCTAATCGGCTTGCTGATGAAGCTTTGGTCGCCAAAGTCAATGGAAAATTTCGAGACCTTTCCTGCAAATTAAATGAAGGTGCCGAACTGCAATTATTTACTTTTGATAGCAGCGAAGGAAAAGAAACTTACTGGCATTCCTCTTCTCACTTAATGGCTCATGCTGTTCAATCGTTATATCCTGAAGCTAAATTTGGCGTTGGTCCTGCTATTGATGCGGGTTTCTATTATGATATCGATATCAATTCTACATTAACTGAGGAAGACCTTGTTAAGATTGAAAATAGAATGTTAGAGATAGCTTCTAAGAAGAACAGTTTTAAGCGGACTGAACTTTCTAAAAATGACGCTCTTAAATTTTTTAAAGAGAAAGGTGATAATTACAAACTTGAGATTCTTAGTGAACTCGACGATACTAACGAAGTTATCAGCATTTATGATGAAGGCGAATTTACAGATTTATGCACGGGACCGCATATACCAGATGCAGGTAAAATAAAATTTGTGAAACTTCTCAACGTGTCTGGTTCTTATTGGCGCGGCGATGAGAAGAACAAGCGAATGCAGAGAATCTACGGTATTTCTTTTCCCAAAAAGAAAATGCTTGATGACTATTTACTCTTTCTTGAAGAAGCTAAGAAACGAGATCACAGAAAACTTGGAAAGCAGCTCGATCTGTTCAGCGTTCATGAAGAAGCCGGAGCGGGTTTAATTTATTGGCATCCTAAAGGAGCGCGCGTTCGCAACACGATAGAATCATTTTGGCGCGAAACTCACTTGCTAAACGGTTACGATTTACTCTACTCTCCACACATGGGAAAAAGCTGGCTTTGGGAAACAAGCGGTCATTTATCTCATTATAAAGATAACATGTATGCTCCGATGAAAGTTGATGAACAAGATTATTATATTAAACCAATGAACTGCCCGTTCCACATAATGATTTATAAAACTAAGCTCCGCTCTTACCGTGATCTACCTTTGCGGTGGGCAGAACTTGGAACGGTTTATCGTTACGAAAAGAGCGGCGTATTGCACGGATTGTTGCGCGTGCGAGGATTTACTCAAGATGATGCGCATATTTTTTGCACTCAAGAGCAGATTGAAGAGGAAATTATTGAAGTAATCCGTTTTTCACGTTACATGCTCCAATCATTCGGTTTTGATGACTTGAAATTTTATATTGCAACTAAACCCGAGAACGCTGTTGGAGAAGAACTTCTTTGGGATAGAGCTACAAAATCGTTGATTAGCGCCGTTGAAAAAGAAGGCGTTGCATATGAAATGGATGAAGGAGGCGGCGCATTCTACGGACCCAAAATAGATATTAAAATAAAAGACGCTCTTAACCGTCAATGGCAACTGAGCACAATTCAATTTGATTTTAACTTGCCAGAGCGGTTCGATATAAATTATATTGGTGAAGATGGAAAAGAACACAGACCATTTATGGTTCACCGCGCTTTACTTGGCTCTATTGAACGATTTATGGGAATTTTAATTGAACATTACGGCGGTGCTTTCCCGGTTTGGCTTTCGCCAATTCAAGCGGCTGTTCTTCCCGTTTCTCAACATTATTTTGATTTCGCTAAAAAAGTTACTGATGAGTTAAAATCTAAAAATATTATTGCAGAACTCGATGAACGAAATGAAAAGATCGGATATAAGATTCGTGATTGGGAAACCAATAAGGTCCCTTACATGTTGATTGTAGGAGAAAAAGAAAAAGAAGCCGGTTCGGTCTCCGTTCGAGAGCATAAAGTAGGCGATAAAGGAAGTATGAAATTAGAAGAATTCATAGAAAAAATTCTAAACGAAATAAACAACAGAATAAATCACAATTAAGCGAGGTATCTCATTACTCAACCAAAACACCGCGTAAATCAGGAAATCAGAGTTCCCGAAGTTAGAGTTATTGGACCAACGGGCGAACAGTTAGGAATATTACCGGTCAAAGAAGCAATACAAAGAGCAGAAGAAGCAGGGCTTGACCTGGTAGAAATAGCGCCTCAAGCTACACCGCCAGTCTGCAAAATTATCAATTACGGAAAATTCGTTTACGAACTGCAAAAGAAAGAAAAATTACAGAAGAAGCATCAGGTTGTTAGCGTTCTTAAAGAAATTAGACTACATCCTAATACTGATACACACGATTTTGATTTTAAGGCACGGCATGCTGCAAATTTTATTGAAGAAGGAAATAAAGTAAAAGTCTCTGTAATTTTTAAGGGAAGAGAATTAGCTTATAAAGATATTGGTGAAAATTTATTAAAAAAATTTATTGAAAGGTTAGCTGACATTTCAAAATTAGAGCAGGAACTAAAATTCGAAGGACGTGCAATGCACGCAATTTTAGCTCCGCATAAAGGGAAAAAGAAAAAATAGATAGGTGGAATAATGCCCAAAATGAAAAGTAACCGTGGAGCTTCTAAATCTTTTCGTACTACTGGCTCCGGTAAAGTAAAAAGAAACAAAGCGTATAAGTCACATATCCTTACTTCTAAAGCTAAAAAGAGAAAGAGAGCATTAAGAAAATCAACTCTTGTCTCAAAAGCTGATGAGAAGCGGGTAAAAATCATGATTCAATAAGGAGAAGTAAAAATGCCTAGAGCAGTAAATCGCGTTGCTTCAAAAGAACGACGCAAAAAAATACTAAAAATGGCGAAGGGCTACTGGGGTGCCCGGGGCAATGTTCATACAATTGCTAAAACCGCAGTTGAGAAAGGTTTGCAGCACGCTTATAGAGACCGCAAACTTAAAAAGAGAGAATACCGCAGTTTGTGGATAATCAGAATAAATGCTGCCGCAAGACAAAACGGCACTACTTATTCCCGGTTGATAAATATGCTAAATAAAAAAGGTATTACGATCAACAGAAAATTATTGGCACATTTAGCTGTAGAAAACCCGCAAGCATTCTCCGATGTAGTTAAATTTGCAATGAACTAATTTAATTCCCTCCCAGTCTTTTTAAAGTCTAAGGAGGGTTTTTTTTAAATTGTTTGTATACTGAAATGCTAAAGAAAATTGAATCTGCCCGTAAAAATTTTGAAGATGATATTTCAAAAGTAACCAACCCAACTACGCTTGAAGAACTGCGTATAAAATATCTCAGCCGCAAAGGAATTGTTGCGCAGCTTGTTGAAGCGCTAAAGGAAATGCCCAAAGAAGAAAAACCAAAAGTTGGACAAGCGTTAAATCAGTTCAAGAATTTTACATCGGAAAAATTTGATGAACTGCGCACAAAATTTGAAAGTCATTCTAAAAGCAAGCGTGAATTTATTGATCTCACTTTACCGGATAGACAATATACGATTGGCAGCAAACATATTATTACACAAACTTTAGATGAGATAAAAGAAATTTTCAAAGGGCTTGGTTTTTCTGTTTATGAAGGGCCTGAACTTGAATCCGATTACAATAATTTCGAAGCGTTAAACTTTCCCGATGATCACCCGGCACGCGATATGCAGGATACTTTCTTTGTAACAAAAAATTTTTTGATGCGCACTCATACATCGCCTGTACAAATACGCTTGATGACAGAAAAAAAACCGCCTTTGCGCGCAATAATGCCCGGAAAAGTTTTTCGTAACGAAGCTATAAGCGCTAAAAGTTATTGTTTGTTTCATCAGGTCGAGGGTCTTTATGTTGATACCGATGTTACTTTTGCTGAATTGAAAGGGACATTAGTTGCATTTGCAAAACAGTTTTACGGGCAGGATGTTCAGTACAGATTTCGTGCAAGCTTTTTTCCGTTCACAGAACCGAGCGCAGAGATGGATGTTTGGTGGCAGCCCAAAGGAAAGGATGGACGCTGGCTTGAGGTTCTTGGCTGCGGTATGGTCGATCCAAACGTTCTATTAAATGTTGGAATAGATCCGGAAAAATTTGTCGGTTATGCCTTCGGGATGGGAGTCGAAAGAACTGCTATGTTGAAGTATGCTATCAACGATATAAGAATTTTATTTGATAATGATAAACGCTTCTTGACTCAATTCTAACACGTTATAGGTGATAAATTGAAAGTTTCTCTTAATTGGTTAAATGAATACATCAATCTGAAAGATATTCCTCTTAACGATATCATTGATAAATTAACTTACGCCGGATTGGAAGTAGAAGATGTTGTTGATCAAGCTAAGAATTTTGAAAATATGTTTGTCGGTTTTGTTAAAGAGCGTAAGAAACACCCAAATGCAGATAAGCTGAGTTTGTGTATCGTCTCTGATGGCGATAAAGAGTATAACGTTGTTTGCGGCGCAGCAAATGTTGAAGCCGGACAAAAGATAGCTTTTGCAAAAATCGGCACACTAATTCCTTCAAGCGGATTGAAATTAGAAAAAGTTAAAATACGCGGAGTAGTTTCTGAAGGAATGATCTGCTCTGAAAAAGAGATCGGATTAGGAGAAGACCATGAAGGAATTTTGGTTTTAGATGCTTCCTTAAAAGAAGGAGTGCCGCTTGAACAAGCTTTGAAAATGAACGATGCAATATTAGAAATTGCTGTAACTCCAAATCGTGCAGATGCTCTAAGCCATATTGGAATTGCTCGTGATCTATCTGCTCTTTTTGACAAGCCCTTAACGATGCCTGAAATAACGCTGAATGAGTCTAATCGTAAATCTCATGAATTTGCAGACGTTGAAATAATTGATTCTGAAAATTGCCCTCGTTACATCGGCAAAGTTGTTTTGAATGTCGAAATAAAAGAATCTCCTGAGTGGCTGAAGAATAGATTGAAAAGCATCGGACTTCGCCCGATCAATAATGTTGTAGATGTTACTAATTTTGTAATGCACGAAATTGGACAGCCGCTTCATGCTTTCGATCTCGATAATCTTGCTGGTAATAAAATTGTTGTTCGTTCTGCATACGACAATGAAAAATTTGTAACACTCGATACAAAAGAAAGAACTTTGAACCGGTCTAATATGATGATTTGCGATGCGGAAAAATCTGTGGCTATTGCAGGCGTCATGGGGGGCGAAAATTCTGAAGTTACTTCTTCTACTAAAAATATTTTGATTGAAAGCGCTTTCTTTAACCCTTCTTCTGTTAGAAAAACAGCAAAGCAGTTGTCAGTTTCATCTGATGCTTCTTTTCGTTTCGAACGCGGGACCGATCCTAATATTACAAAGTGGGCTGCACAGCGGGCTGCTCAATTGATTCAACAAACAGCTGGCGGAGTAATTGCTCAAGGTGAAATTGATGCTTATCAAAAACCAAGGACAAATAAATCTTGCACTCTTCGGTTTTCTCGTATTGAAAAAATTTTGGGTTATCAGATTAGAAAAGATGACGTAGAAAAAATTCTTATACGGCTTGGTTTTATTATCAATAATATAAATGATGAATTATCAGAAGTAGTTATTCCAACTTTTCGCAACGATATAGAAAGAGAGATAGACATAATTGAAGAAATTGCACGAATTTATAGCTATAACAAAATTCCTGAAGTTGCCAAAATATCCGTAACACTAGAAGAGAAAGTTGACCAATCTTCTTTCGTTGATCGGCTGCGAATTGTTTTGACCTCACTCGGATTCTTCGAAATATTAACAAATTCTCTTCTGAACGAAGAAACTGCTAAATCCTTTGGGCAGCCAATTGCCATGCTGAATCCGCAAAGCAGCGAAATGTCTCATCTTCGTCCTTCACTTTTGCCAGGAATGCTTTTAACAATCTCTAAAAATTTGAAAGTAAATGAAAAAGATTTACAATTGTTTGAGATTGGTAAAGTTTTCAATCAGATTAATAAAAAAATAGAAAGCTTTGCTGATTTTTCGGAGGAGGAGCATTTGCTTTTGGCTATTACTGGTAATGCCCAGCGTTCTGAATGGTACGAAAAAGATAGACAGTTTGATTTATATGATCTGAAAGGATTCGTTAAAGCTGCTCTCGTAAAGATATTTCCCGAACTTCAATTAAAATTTTTCCCTTTCAAACAAGAGAAGATCTTTTTTGAATACGGTTTTGATCTATTCATTGAAGGGGAGAAAATTGGTTCTGCAGGTAAGCTTCCAGAAAAAATAGCGGAACGGTTTGATGTTACTCAAGATATCTTAATTTTTATTGCAGATATAGGAAAATTGAAGAAAATTTCTCCGCTTAAAAAAACTTTCAAGGAGCTTCTTAAATATCCTAAAGTATACAGAGATTGTGCGTTTATACTTGACGAAACGGTTGAAGTGGAGGCGGTTATCGAAATTATTAAAGGATCTAGTTCTAACTTGTTGCATAATATTAAGTTATTTGATATTTTCCAAAGTGAAAGTTTAGGTAAGCAAAAAAAGAGTCTTGCTTTTCAATTAGAGTATTATGATTCTTCAAAAACATTAACAGAAGAGGAAGTAGAAAAAGATTTTTGGAATTCTATTAAAGCAGTAGAAAAAAAACTGAATGCACAACTAAGAGGGACTTAATTGTCTGAAACATCAAAATATGATCTTTTCTTGGATGAATTAAACGCTCTTGAAAAACAGATCTATTATTTCATACAAAAAGGGACAGAATTGACCGAAGCCAATCAGGCATTAAGCAACAGAATAACACTTATAGAAAGAGAAAATGAATCACTCAAAAAAAAGATTCATGGAATTGAATCAAAAATAAGCAAGAATTTGTTTAACGATCAAAACATATTTGGTGCAGAAACATTTAATTTGGAGGAAAGAGAAGCTTTAAAGAGTAAGCTAAGCGAATTGATAGCAAGAATTGACTATCATTTGCGTTCTTAATAATAATGTTAGATGGTAGGTTAGACAGAAAATGCCCGACAAAAAGAAGCTAAAAGTAAAAATCTTTGATAAAGAGTATTCACTTCTTGTTGAAAATCAAGAAATTGCGGCTGAGTTAGCTGAATATGTAAATACTATAATGGAAGAAACAAGAGACGAATTACCCGATCAACAGAAAGAGACTATTGCAATAATTGCAGCACTTAACATTGCATACGATTTGTTTGTAGAGAAAAATAAATATAGAGAATTCAGCATACAAGCTACTGATAAGATCAAAAAGATCAAGCTTCTTTTAGAAGAGTCTAAATTCATGTCTAGCCCATCATAAGTTTCCGCGCTGTCACTGTTTTTATAAAATGAACTAACATTAATAGACCTAAGGGTTATTGGCTCGCGGCGTGTATTACAGGCCTCTTCCCAACTGTTGGGATCTCGATGTTTATCGGGACAGTGGAAGTAAAAAGCGTCGGGCAATTTCCCGCGTGTATAGGAAATAGTGTTCTTTTTTGATATTAACATGTGGCAGTTGCGGATTTATATAAATTTTTATGGAGGAGGATTATGCAGACGGAAATGTTTTTATTAACTGGCGTCTCGCTAGTATTGATAGTTTTGTCTTTTGTTTTTGGATGGATAATAAATTCAAAAATTGGAAAGAGCAGTTTAAGCAACGCAAAAGAAAAAGCTCAAAAAATTCTCGAGGATTCTGAGAAAGAAGCCAAGCAGCTCAAAAGAGAAAAACTATTAGAAGTAAAAGATGAATGGTTAAAGAAGAAGCAAGAGTTTGATAGCGAAGTTAATTCAAAAAAACAAAAATTAGCCAATCACGAAAAACAACTTGAACAGCGCGAAGAAAATCTTGAAAAGAAATATGAAGTAATTACTCAAAAAGAAAAGTTAATTAAAGAGTCTGAGAAGATAATTGCTTCTCAAAAAGATGATCTTGTAAGAAAGAATGCAGAATTGGATCATCTTATATCTGAGCAGAACGATCGTCTTGAAAAGATTGCCGCTTTAACAGCCGAAGAAGCCAAAAAAATGTTGATGGAAAATATGACCAACAAGGCAAAGGCAGATGCAGCGCAAACAATTAAAGAGATTCGTGATCAAGCAAAGCTTGAAGCTAAGAAAGAATCGCAGCGCGTTATTATCCAGGCAATTCAAAGAACTGCAGTCGACCACTCAGTTGAATCTACAGTTTCTGTAGTTCAAATTCAGAATGATGAAATGAAAGGAAGAATAATTGGACGAGAGGGGAGAAACATTCGCGCTTTTGAAGCTGCAACTGGTGTTGATGTTATTGTAGATGATACGCCGGAAGCTGTTATTCTTTCTGCTTTCGATCAGTTTAGAAGAGAAGTTGCCAGAATTTCTCTTGAGCGCTTGATTGCAGATGGAAGAATTCATCCAGCTCGCATCGAAGAAATTGTTGCCAAAGTTGAATCTGAACTTGATGAAGAAATTCAAAAGGAAGGTGAAAACACTCTTATTCAACTTGGTTTGCATGGTGTCCATCCAGAATTAGTTAAGCACATTGGCAAAATGAAATATCGTTCAAGTTACGGGCAGAATCTTTTACAGCACAGCATTGAAGTTGCATACTTGACTGGAATAATGGCAGCTGAACTTGGATTTGATACAAATCTTGCGCGCCGTGCCGGATTGCTGCACGATGTTGGAAAAACAATTGATAAAAATGTTGAAGGTCCGCATGCGCTTTTGGGTTATGAGTTAACTAAAAAATATAATGAACACCTAATTGTTATTAACGCTGTTGGAAGCCATCACGAAGATATAGAGATGGAACACCCTATTGCAGCGCTGGTTCAATCGGCTGATGCAATAAGCGGCGCAAGACCTGGTGCTAGAAGAGAACCGCTTGAAAGTTATGTAAAACGATTGGAAAATCTTGAAGCGCTTGCTAAATCTTTTGAAGGCGTTGCTAAAACTTATGCCATTCAAGCTGGACGCGAAGTGCGCGTGGTTGTTGAACCTGATAAAGTTGATGATCTATTTGCCGATCGTCTTGCTGCTGAGATAGCTCAAAAGATTCAAGAAGAGATGGAATACCCTGGGCAGATTAAAGTTACTGTTATTAGAGAATTACGTAAAATAGCTTATGCAAAATAGTTTAAGTTGATAAGCAAAATTAGAAGTAATGACTTAGGAATATAAAGGCGTCTGTTAAAGGGATGAAAAAGATAAAAGTGGCAATCACAGGCGGAATTGGAAGCGGTAAATCTTTGGTTAGCAGCTATTTTGAAAACAAAGGTTATCCGGTTATTCGTGCTGATGATGTTGCTAAAGAATTGATGCTGAATGATGAATCTGTAAAGAAAAAAATAATAAAAATTTTTGGTGAGCAATCGTACAACGGCAATAAACTCAACACAAAATTTCTTTCCGAAAAAATCTTTATTAATAGTGAAAATGTTGCAAAAATTAATTCTATCGTTCACCCTTCAACTATAAAAAAAATAGAAGAAGTGATACAGCGTCATTTTCAATCTACAGAAATAGTGTTTATTGAATCTGCTCTTGTCTTCGAAGCAAAAATTCAAAAGAATTTTGATTTTATTATTCTCGTTTATTCTAAGAAAAATATTCGGATGAATAGAACGATGGCAAGAGATAAAAGCGGAGAAGAAGAGATAGGCAAACGGATATCATTTCAAATTCCTGATGAAAAGAAAAAAGAACGGGTTCATTTTGTAATCGAAAACAATTCTACTATTGAAGAATTGAAGATCCGTGCAGAATTTATACTGCAGCTTCTAAAAAATCTTTCATCTTAGCTCAATAACAAATTTGGATTAAAAGAAACTTTTCTATCCTTGATTTATAATTGATGCACGACTAACTTTGTCTTCACAAAAAGATTAGGTGTTAAGTGAAATTTATTAACCAGTTGATTGTCAGTTTTGTAAAACTACTTCCAAAATCTGTTACTCATATTTTTGCCAAAAAGTATATAGCCGGAGAAACATTAAGCGACGCAGTACGTGTTGTTCAAGAATTGAATGCCAAGGGGATAATTGCTACAATTGATGTTTTAGGGGAAGCTGTAAAAACTAAAAAGGAATCTGAGCAGGCAAAAAACGAATGCCTCGAAGTTCTTGACGCGATAGATAGTTATAAGCTAAACTCCAACTTATCCTTAAAACCAACACAGCTTGGTTTATTGATCGATAAGCAGTTTTGCTATAATCAACTTTGCGAAATTCTTGAAAGAGCTAAATCTTATAACAATTTTGTACGAATTGATATGGAAGATTCGGCAACTACCGATGCTACTATTGAGATATTTAAAAAACTGAGAGAAAAATTTAATAACGTAGGCATTGTAGTTCAATCTTATCTTAAACGAACCATTAACGATGTTGCCGAATTGAATCAGAATGGAACTAACTACCGTCTATGTAAAGGAATTTATGTAGAGCCAGAAGAGATAGCTTATAAAAAACGACAAAAAATTCGCGATAACTTCTTAGAAATATTGGAAATGATGTTTGATAACGAAAATTATGTTGGTATTGCTACGCATGATAATTACCTTGTTGATTGCACATATAAGACGATTAAAGAAAAAAAAATTCAGAAAACTAAATTTGAATTTCAGATGTTATATGGCGTAAGAGAAAATTTGCGCGATAAGATAAATGCCGATGGTTTTAAGATCCGCGTCTATGTTCCATTCGGCGTTCACTGGTACAAATATTCAATAAGACGGCTGCAAGAAAATCCTCAGCTAGCTTGGTATATAACCAAAAGTATTTTTTCTTTTAACTGATGAATATACTCGGTATAGAAAGTTCATGCGACGAAACTTCAGTTGCTATAATTTCTGAAGGCAAATTATTATCGAATCTCATTTCATCTCAAGATATTCACAAAGTCTTTGGCGGGGTTGTGCCGGAGTTATCCAGCCGTGCACACTTGCAAATGCTACTACCGCTTGTAAAAAAATCCTTAAACGAAACCGGCATCTTGCCTAATCAAATTGATTTGGTATGCGCAACAGCCGGACCCGGTTTAATTGGTGCGCTTTTAGTCGGTTTAACTTTTGCGAAAGCTTTTGCTTATTCTATCGGAAAACCTTTTGTTCCTGTCAATCACATCGAGGGGCATATTTTTTCTGGCTTTTTGATGGAAGAGAAACCAGAATTTCCATATTTATGTTTAGTAGTTTCTGGCGGTCATACTTTGCTGCTTCTTGTTGAAGGTGATACTGAAATAAAAAAACTCGGTTCGACAATTGACGATGCTGCCGGAGAAGCGTTCGATAAAGTTTCTAAAATGCTGGGGCTTGGTTATCCAGGCGGGCAAAAAATTCAAGAAACGGCTATGAACCAACGCTCTGATTTTGTCGATTTTCCAATTGCACAGTGTAAAAACGAATTTGATTTTTCTTTCAGCGGCTTGAAAACTGCCGTCTTGCGGTTCATTCAAAAAGAGTATGGAGACCCAGCAAAAATTCCCATTAAAGATGCAGCTTTGATTGCAGCTTCATTTCAGAAAGCTGCAATTGAAGCGCTAATAAAAAAAACTGAAAAAGCTATTCTGAAATACAAAATCAGTTCTCTTTCTTTAGTTGGTGGAGTGGCGGCAAATGAATTATTAAGAAATGAATTCAAAAAACTTTCTATTAAGTATAAAAAGAAATTAGTAATTCCATCGCTTCAATTTTGCGGAGATAACGCAGCAATGATAGCATACCGCGGAT
Source organism: Melioribacter sp. (assembly GCA_020723965.1). GTDB lineage: Bacteria > Bacteroidota > Ignavibacteria > Ignavibacteriales > Melioribacteraceae > DYHW01. The sequence goes on from DYHW01000011.1 coordinate 12,589, forward strand.
CTAAACTTAATGAGGCAAATATAAAATATAACTTGGACTTCAATGCATTTCCGAGTATGAACGATTATTCTTTTATAAAATAAATCTTCCCCCTTTACAAATTTCTGTTTGCAATTAACTTCAAAAAAGAAAATTTATATATATTACAGCAGTTAGATGTGAGATAATATTTGATTAACGAACAAAAAAAAATATCACTCTTTTCGCGTAACGATATTTATATCGTTGTTTCTTTCTTTGGATTTGTCTTAGGAATTCTATTATTTACTTTTTTTGCTCCAAATTATTACAAGCACAACGAACCTGTTAAAGTAGATATTAAAAAAGGAGCAAGCTTAACAGAGATCATCGATACGTTGTATGCGAAGAAAATTATTCCTTCAAAAGCTAACATGCGGATTGCGGCTTTTCTTTCCGGAGTTGATAATAAAATAAAAGCAGGAACATACAACATCCCGAATGGAATCAGCTATTTTCAACTCCTTGATTTATTAGTATACGGTTCGCCGGAGCTGCAAATTCTTGTAACTATTCCAGAAGGTATTTGGCAAAGTGAAGTAGCACAAATACTTCAGACAAAATTGAACATTGATTCTTCGGTTGTAATTCAATTAAGCAAGAGCAGAACCTTCTTGAATTCTCTCGGTATCGATTCTGATAATCTTGAAGGATACCTGCTTCCAGAAACTTATTATTTCTTTGCTAATGAAACTGTCGCTGGAATTTTGCGTCGGATGAAAGAAGAGCAGGATAAAATATTTTCAGTTCAAGTTCTTCACAGAATGTCGGAATTAAAGATGACTAAGAAAGAAATTCTTACGCTTGCTTCTATTATTGACGGCGAGTCGAACTTGGTTTCAGAGTTTAAAAGAATTTCCGGAGTTTATCATAACCGACTTAAAATAGGAATGCTGCTTCAAGCCGACCCGACAGTTCAATATTTAATTAGAGAAAAAAGAAGCAATAAAATATATTACAAAGATTTAGAGATCGATTCAAAATTCAACACATACAAATATGCCGGCCTGCCTCCTGCCCCCATTAACAATCCGGGAAAAGATGCAATAATTGCTGCACTTTATCCAGAGAAACATAATTACCTCTATTTTGTTGCAGATGGAAACGGCGGGCACAATTTTTCTAAAACTATTAGTGAACACGAACAATACGTAATTCAATATAGACAATGGCGAAAGAACAAAAATTAATTTTACTATTGACCGCACTTTTTGCATTGATATTTTTTTTGCGTTGTGCTAGCCAACTTCCACCTGATGGCGGTGAAATTGACAAAATACCGCCAAAAATTATCGAAGTAGTTCCAGAAAACGGAACAATTAACTACCGCTATAATTTCTTTGAAATTACTTTCAGCGAGTATGTTGATAAGCGTTCCGTTCAAGATGCTATTTTTGTTTCGCCTTCTGTTCAAAATGGATTTGAATTTGACTGGAGCGGAAGAACTCTTAGAGTTTATTTCAAAGATCCACTTAAGGCAAACACTACGTACACAGTAACTATTGGCGCCAAAGCGGAGGACCTGAATAACCGGAACAAAATGAATGAATCTTTTACATTTGCATTTTCTACCGGCAATAAGATTGACAAGGGAAAGATCTCCGGCAAAGTTTATACTCATAATTCTGATGGCGTGATGGTCTTTGCTTATGTAAAAAATGAAAATGAGATCGATCCTTCCGCTCAAAAACCGGATTATCTTTCTCAAGTTGGTACAAATGGAAAATACACTTTGCTCGGACTTCGCGAAGGGGAATATAAAATTTTTGCCATTAGAGATAAACTTAACAATCTTCTTTATGATCTAAACGATGATGACTTTGGAGTTCAGTTCAAAAAAGTAGTTTTGAACGAACCGTTTATTGAATTTGATAATGTTGATTTTTTCCTTACCAGCGAAGATACTATTGCTCCTACCATCTCTAATGTTTTTATGAAAGACGAATATCATTTGCAAATTGAATTTAACGAGAGAGTGGATAGCTCCAAAATCTCTTCTAAGAACTTTTATGCGATTGATACTGTAGCAAATAAAAAAATACATTCTAAATATTTTTTCAAAGGAGATGCAAAGCCAAATCAGTTTTACCTCGCTTTCAGCGAGAAGTTTGATAAAAACGGGCAATGGGATTTAATAGCTGAAATGATACCTGATCTATATGAGAATGCTTCTGCAATACAGCGCTCTCCTTTTTTAGTTGGAGATAAACCTGATACAAACGCTGCTGCAGTTCTGAAGATTGTTGGTACGCTGTCCGATGAAAAGTTCGATTACGAGAACTCGAAATTGATTGTGAAACTTTCCGATGGAGTTGACAGCTTGAAAGCTTCTGCCGCTATTTCTGTCCATGATTCAAAAGGGAATAAATACATAAGTAAAATAAAATTCATCAATGACGCTGAGTGCATTGTAGATATTCAGACAAAACTGAAACCCAGTTCTGAGTACATTTTAATGATTGATTTGAAAGGGCTGGAAGATGCTGTAGGCAATAAGATAGATTCTTTATATAAATTTAAGTTCACAACAGTTGGCGAGCTCGATTTTAGCGGCGCCTCGGGTTCTGTGAAAAGTAATGATGGAACTGATCTGGTCGTTCTTCTTAAAAATGTAGAACAGAATAAAATCTCTTATCAGCAAAAAGTTGATTCAAAAAATAATTTCGATTTTAAAAAGATTGTGCCGGGTAAATATTTATTATGGAGTTTTAAGGATAACGGCAAAAACGGAAAGTATGATCACGGAACAATTAAGCCGTTTAATTTTGCCGAGGAATTTAAGTTTTATCCCGATACATTAAACTTGCGCGCACGATGGCCTGTGGTAGATATCTCGTTAAGTTTTGATAAGAATTAGTTGTCTTATCCGTAAAAGGTTGCAAATTCATTTCTTGAAGTTATCTCCCCCAACAGGACTGCAATACGTACAATGAAAAGATAAACCAAAAGAACTTCTATTAAATTGGGACAGTAAAAAAAAGAGAGTATTTCATGAAGTTAAACCCAAAAAAAATTTGAATTATAAATTCACTTTCTTATTTTCGTTTGTAATTTTTATGAAAATTATACAATACGTCTTATTATTAAAGAATTTCCGGCACTCTAATTAAGATTACGATATCAAAAAAGAATTCCTATAAAACCAAACAGTTAGATTCATTACTCATTTAAAGGTATTAAATGAAGAGAACGGTACTGGATTATGCTCTAAAAATTCGCCTGCCATTAACGTTATTTGTTATTGCAGCTTCTTTTATGTTAACTTTTTACATATCACGGCCGGAGAGAGACGGTGTTGGTTATTCGCCGGAACAGCCAATTAAATTTTCACATAAACTTCATGCCGGGCAGATGGCAATTGACTGCCAATATTGCCATATAGGCGTTGCAAAGGAACGTTACGCTTTGATTCCATCTGTAAATATTTGTATGAACTGCCACACGGTTGCGCGTAAAGACAAACCAGAAATAATTAAACTTACTCAATACTATGAAGAAGGAAAACCGATTCCTTGGAAACGGATCCACAAAATTCCAGAGTATGCGTATTTTAATCACAGTGTTCATGTGAACAAACAGATCGACTGCGCAAGTTGTCACGGCGATATCAAAGAGATGGAAATTGTAAATCAAGTTAAACCTTTTACGATGACCGCATGTTTAGATTGTCATAGAAAGCCGCACGAAAATTTACCATACTTGGAGAAAGTAAACGTTGGACCTGAAAATTGCGCGGCTTGCCATCGTTAATATTGGAGAATGAAGATGAACAACATCAACAGAAAAAAATTTTTTGGATTGATCGGAAAAGGAACTCTCTTTGCAGCAATCGCATCGGCTGTTCCATTTAAGATGTTTTCTTCGGCTGCGAATGCATCGGACAAGAAAAATATTAAAATAGCAATTCATCCTTTTGCTGTTAAACGAAACAATAAGGTTTAAAGATGAGTGATTTCTCAAAGTCATCAGACAAAAAAGAATTGTGGAAAAGTCTAAACGATTATAACAACGATTCGGAAGTTCTGAAATTTAAGCACGATGAATTTTTGGAAGGCGTTACAGAAGATTTCGACCCGTCGAAACTTTCCGGATTATCGAGAAGGAAATTTTTAGCGCTTCTTTCTGCATCAGCCGCACTAACGGCAACAGCATGCACTGATTATCGAGACAAAGGAGAGATTGTTCCTTACAATAAGCGTCCGGAAGAAGTATTTCCTGGCGTTGCAAACTATTACGCATCAACATGTAACGGCTGCCGAGAAGCTTGCGGCATTTTGATAAAGACGCGAGAAGGAAGACCGATTAAAGTTGACGGTAATCCGGAGCATCCGATAAATAAAGGGAAGATATGCGCAAAGGGACAGGCAAGCATTCTCAATCTTTACGATCCGGAAAGATTACGCGAACCTATGGCTGCTAGAAAGCATGTTAGTTGGAAGAGTGTTGATGAAGATATTATCTCTGCTCTTAACGAAGCACAAAAGAACGGACAAGAAATTGCAATTGTAACGGGCGTTGTAACTTCTCCTACAACCAAAAAAGTTTTAGATGATTTTACAAAGAAGTATCCGAATACAAAAATCTATTCTTACGCACTTATCAATGATCAGCAAAGAAGGAGCGCTTGGCTGGAAACTTACGGCACAATTGAATATCCGGCTGTCAAATGGAATGAAGCGAATATCATTTTAGCTCTTGATGCAGACTTTCTTGGCAATGAAACAGGTTTTGTTGAGAACATGAGAAAATTTACAGAGAGAAGAGAAGTTGTTAAGAAAACGGATTTCAACCGTTTGTATGTAGCAGAAGGAAGGATGAGTGCAACTGGGGCTTTGGCAGACTACCGGTTGCGTGTTTCTCCCGCAATGCAATTTGAGTTTGTGATGGCTTTGATAAATGAATTTAGTAAGAGAGATTCCGCTCTTCCGATTGATGCGGACACTAAAGCAAAAATTAGAAGATATTCGTTAGCGAAATTCTACAATCAAGTAGGCAAAGAAAAATTAGATTACCTTCTAAATGATTTGAATATCAACCGCGGCAAATCAATTGTATATGCCGGCGATACGCTTTCTAAAGAAGTTCATGCTGCCGTGAATTTGTTAAATGAACTTCTTGGCAACGCCGCGCTATATGATTTTGCTTCTTCTTATAAATCTCTTCTTAATCTGTCAACACATAAAGAACTCTCTCAGTTAGTTGATAAAATGAAGAATGAAAAAGTTGGCGTGCTTATTCATTTCGATTCTAATCCGGTTTATACTTTGCCTGAAGATCTTGGTTATGCTTCAGCGCTGAAAAAAGTGAAAACCGTTGTTGCGCTTATCGAAGCGGAGAACGAATCATCTGCGCTTGGAAATTATACGCTGCCTATCAATCATCTGTTCGAAAGCTGGGGCGATGCTTATGCACGCGGCGGAGTTTACAGTTTGCAGCAGCCGGTCATTTCACCAATCTTTAATACGCGCCAAAAAGAAGCAGCGCTATTAACTTGGATAGCAGGCGATGCAAATGCATTCAATCAAGAATTGTATCACAACTATTTAATGAACAATTTCAACGCAACTATTTATACAAAGAAAAATAGTTTTGCAGACGCAAAGAGTTTCTGGTACTCAGCTCTGCACGATGGCGTTGTTACTTTTGATGAAAAATCACAAACAACCAAATTCAACTTTGCGGCGGTTACAAATCTTCAAACCAAAGGAGCAACAAACGGTTTTGTTCTTCATCTACATAATAACTACTACATCGGTGAAGAAAAGTTTGCAAACAACGGGTGGCTTCAAGAATTACCGCATCCGGTTTCTAAAGTTACTTGGGATAATTATGCAGCTATTTCTCAATCAACTGCCAAATCGCTTGGCGTTGAGAATGACGATCTTATTGAAGTAAAAGTTGGAAATAAAAAATTAACGCTTCCGGTTTTGGTTCAGCCCGGAGCTGCAGATAATTTTGTAAGCATAGAACTTGGCTACGGCAGAAAAGTTATAGGAGAAGTAGGAAAAGAAGTTGGATTTAATGCCGTGTTGTTAATGTCCATGAATTATGACAGTTCGCCATACGTCTACTCCAATGTTTCTGTAACAAAAGCCGGCGGAAAACATAAACTCGCATCAACTCAAGAACATCATTCGCTCGATGATACATTCGTAAAAGACATTCACCGCACAAGAAAAATTATACAGGAAGGCACCGTAGAACGTTTTATAAAGGAACCGGATTTTTTACACAAAGGGGAAGAAGAAAAACTTTTAGGTATAACACGCGAGCATACATACACCGGCTTAAAATGGGCAATGGCAATAGATCTTAACAAATGCACAAGCTGTGCTGCCTGCGTAACAGCATGCAATGTTGAGAACAATGTTCCGGTTGTTGGGAAAGATCAAGTTGCCAATGGACGCGAGATGCAATGGGTCCGGCTCGATAGATATTACTCCGGAACTCCGGAAGAACCGATAGTCAGCCATCAACCAATGCTTTGCCAGCATTGCGATAACGCGCCGTGCGAAAATGTTTGTCCCGTTAATGCTACAAATCATAGCCAGGACGGGCTTAATCAGATGGTTTACAACCGCTGCGTCGGAACGCGTTATTGTTCAAACAACTGTCCTTATAAAGTTCGGCGCTTCAACTTCTTCAACTTTCGAGATCACTTTGCAGATGCATATTATGAAAACAATTTAACTTCTCTTGTCAATAATCCGGAGGTTACAGTTCGTTCGCGCGGCGTAATGGAAAAATGTACATTTTGTGTGCAAAAAATTATGGAAGCGCGTTCGAACGCGATCCGTGATGGAAAAGAATTAAAGGGAAGCGATGTTGTTACTGCTTGTCAGCAAGCATGCCCTACAACTGCCATAGCATTTGGCGACTCAAACGATCCCGGATCGCCGGTAGCAAAACTTAGAAACCACGATTTATCATATCACGTTTTGGAAGAGCTAAACGTTAAGCCGAACGTTACATATATTGCTAAACTTCGAAATACTCATTCGGAGGAGATACAGTGAGTTCTGTTGATTATACACAAGAATTATCGGTTGTTGAAGGAAAACAGGCGTTAAGAGAACTTGACGATCTAATTGCCAAGCCGCTTGAAACGAAACCTGATAAAAAATTCTACATCGCTTTGTCTATCACTCTTTCGATGCTCAGTTTATTAGTAATAGGACTTGGATTAACATTCTACTACGGCATCGGAATGTGGGGAAACAATAATCCGGTCGGCTGGGCTTTTGATATAGTTAACTTTGTTTTTTGGGTTGGTATTGGACACGCGGGAACGTTGATTTCTGCAATTTTATTTTTATTCAGACAAAAATGGAGAACTGGAATTGCACGCTTTGCTGAAGGGATGACGATCTTTGCAGTGATGACAGCCGGTTTATTTCCGTTAATTCACGTTGGTCGTCCTTGGCTTGCGGGATATTTATTCCCATATCCAAATCAACATTCTCTTTGGGTTAACTTTACATCGCCGTTGTTGTGGGATGTGTTTGCCGTATCAACTTACTTTATAGTATCGTTGATCTTCTGGTATGTTGGATTGATTCCTGATCTTGCTACGCTTCGCGAAAAGACAAATCATAAATTGAAGAAGATCATCTATTCAATATTCAGTTTAGGATGGAGATTTTCCAACAGACATTGGCAGAATTATGAAATGGTTTATCTTATTCTTGCCGGATTTGCAACGCCGCTTGTTTTATCTGTGCACACAATTGTAAGCTTTGATTTTGCAGTTTCAATAATTCCAGGATGGCACACAACTATCTTTCCTCCTTATTTTGTTGCCGGTGCTGTTTTTTCTGGATTTGCAATGGTTCAAAATGTTCTTGTTATAGTTCGTAAAATTTTCAATTACGAACATATTATTACAATCGATACGCTTGAGAAGATGAACAAGATTATGCTTCTTACAGGATCGCTGGTTGGTTATGCTTATGCGATGGAATTTTTTATTGCATGGTATAGCGGAGTTGAAGCAGAACTATTTGCATTTTTGAACCGCGCGCTTGGGCCATACGCTTGGGCATATTGGATAATGATTATATGCAACGTTGTTTCGCCGCAGCTTTTCTGGTCTAAGAAAATTAGAAGAACTATTCCAGTTATGTTTGTTATAGCAATTTTTGTAAACATCGGAATGTGGTTCGAAAGATTTGTAATAATTGTAACATCACTTTCAAGAGATTTTCTCCCATCAAGCTGGGCATATTATACGCCTACATTGGTTGATGGGATGATCTTGATAGGAAGTTTTGGATTTTTCTTTACATGGATTTTACTCTTCACAAAAGCTTTGCCTGTTGTATCAATGGCAGAAGTAAAAGCAGTTGTTGATGGCGCTCAACCTTCTCATAAGGATAACTAACGATGAGCAAAAAAGTTTTATATAGTTACACCGGAATCTTTGATACACCTGATGAAGTAACTCACGCGGCGGAAAAAGCAGTTGAACACGGTTATACAAAATATGACGTGAACACACCATACCCTTTGCATGGAATGAACAAGGCGATGAATCTTCCACCATCGAAACTTGGATATGTTGCCCTGGCGGTTGGCTTATCCGGCGCTCTGGGTGCTTTGTTAAGCTTGTGGTGGGTTTCGGCGGTAGATTATCCAATAAACGTTGGCGGCAAACCGTTCTTTTCATTCCCGGCATATATTCCTGTAATATTTGAAGTAACAGTTCTTTCGGCTTCAATTGCAACTGTTCTTGCCATGCTCTTCTTCTTCTTCAAATTTCCAAACAATGCCCATCCGCTGCACGCAACAGATTACATGAAAAAAGTTTCTTCCGATAAATATGGAATAAGCATTCAAGCGGAAGATCCGAAGTTCGATGAGTCATCTGTTAAAAATTTTTTAGAAAGCATTCGTGCAAAAGAGATCAATGCAGTTTATTGGGATGAAGAAGAGACCGCTCATAACCACAAAATTCTTGAACCGAAATTCTTAACATTTTTGTTTGTTGTTGCAGTTTTAATTTCAGGCACAACATATTTTACACTTAACAAACTTATGAACATGCTTCCGTTCAATTGGATGATGGAGCAATCAAAGCAGAGCGCACAGCAAAAAAGTTTAGTCTTTGAAGATGGTTTTGGAATGCGTCAGCCTGTTAACGGAACTATTGCCCGCGGTTTTTTGCCGTATGAATTTAAGGGAAAACCCGATCTTGCCGGAGAAAAATTGGTTAATCCAATTCTTGTTTCTAAAGAATCACTAAAACTCGGGCAAGCAAAATATGATATCTATTGCAGTCCTTGTCACGGTTATCATGCGGAAGGAGACAGCCGATTGCGCGGACAATTTCCGAATCCTCCAAGTTTACATTCTGAAAAAGTTAGAACGTGGGGCGATGGAAGAATTTTTGCAGTCATCACAGAAGGACAAAATATCATGCCGTCTCACTCGACTCAACTTACTGTAGATGAAAGATGGGCGGTAATAAATTATATCAGAGCATTACAAAGAGCGCTCAACGCTAAGGAGTCTGATCTAAAATGAGTTCCTCTTCAGTTGAATATCAGAAGAAAGAATTGCCGGCAAAAGTTCAAACGGTTGGATTTGGTTTGTTTATTGCCGGTTTGTTTTTAGTTGTATTGGGTTACATTGTCGACCCGACAAGAAGCGCATACAACAATATTATTGGCTTCACTTTTCTTGCAAGCATTGCAGTTGGTTCTCTCTTTCTTGTTGGAATTGAATATTTATCCGGCGCAGTTTGGAGCACTCCATTTAGAAGAGTTAGTGAATTTCTCTCTTCCTTAATTGTTCTTCTGCCGGTTTTATTTATTCCTCTCTTATTGAATGTTAATAATATTTTTCATTGGACACATCCCGCGCCGTCGGATAAAACATTGATTGGAAAAGCGCCATATCTAAATGTAAACTTTTTCATTGGGCGGGTTCTTGTATTTTGGCTGATATGGCTACTCTTCTATTATTTGTTTACAAAAAATTCTCTCATGCAGGATCAAACTAAAGATCAGAATCTCACAAAGAAAAATGTGAAATTAGCTGCTGTTTTTATGCCGCTGTTTGCAATTACAATTTCATTTGCGGCAATAGATTGGCTTATGAGTATTGAGCCGCATTGGTTCTCCACCATATTCGGCGTTTATTATTTTTCCGGAACAGTTCTCGCAGCGCTCGCAGCCGCTACAATTATTATTGTTCTCTTAAACGAGCGCGGATATTTTGTTAAAGGAATTCATACGGATAGTTACTACAGTCTCGGGGCGCTCTTGTTCGCATTCACAAATTTCTGGGCATACATCGCTTTTAGTCAATTCTTGTTGATCTGGTATGCCAATCTTCCTGAAGAAACATTTTGGTTTCTACAAAGATGGGAAGGAAGCTGGATAGCCGCTTCAATTGGATTGATAGTTGTTCGTTTCGTAGTTCCATACTTTGGGTTGCTCTCACAGCCGTCGAAGATGAATCCGAAGAGACTGCTTGTTATGTCTAGTTGGATATTGTTTGCGCATTACTACGATCTGTATTGGCTTGTTATGCCGAACTTCAGCAAAGGCGGCGTTGCATTAGGATGGATTGAATTAGGGTTTCCATTATTGATTGCCGGTTTGATAATACTTGTGTTCGTTTATAATTCGAGAAAAAATAATCTTGTGCCCATTGGCGATCCCAAATTAAAAAGAGGAATTGATTTCAGATTATAATCTAATATGTCTATGAACTCACATAAAAAATTAGAAGACGAAATAAAGTTTAAAGAATTATTGAAAGACCCGGTCCGGCTCTTCGGCTGGGTATTTCCCTATTTTATAATTGTTCTTCTTCTGCTTGGAATTTATTTCGTGAAGAACTTGAACGAAATTTCTTATAACGTTCAAACAGTAAGCGCGCCTGATTCTTCCAATCTTAAAAAAGAGATTGTTATGAAGAAAGGCGGAATTACGGCTGCTGTTGATCTATCTCTTGTAAAATCTCCAACTACGGAATTCATTGCTAAGGGGAAAGAATTGTACGATGCAAATTGTAAATCGTGCCACGGCGATAACGGAATGGGGGATGGAGCAGCCGGCGCAGCTTTAGTAAAAAAGCCGAGAGATTTTCATTCAACAGAAGAATGGACGATCGGACGCAGCATCGATCAGATGTTCAAAACTTTGCATGAAGGAATAATTAAAAATGGAATGCCGGCTTACGAATACATTCCGGCGTCGGATCGTTTTGCGATCATCTCTTTCATAAGAACTTTTGTGCCATATCCTCCGATAACTGATGAGCAATTAAAAACACTGGATGCAACTTACAATTTATCTGCAGGCACAACAATTCCTAATACAATTCCCGTTGCTTTAGCGGAGATGAAATTGGTTGAAGAAAAAAAATTTCTTAACGATCAGCTTATGAGATTTGAAAAGTATGTAAACTTTAGCCAGCCAAGCGCAGGTTCTGATCTATTGCAAAAGTCTGCTGTCGATTTCAGAAAAGTTTTTGCGTCGTTCGTTAGAGATGATGCAAATAAAAGTTTGGAAAAATTTGTCTCTGTTATTTTAGCTGATCCGATTAACACCGGATTCAAACCGGCAATTGCGCAGTTAACAAAAGATGAATGGAAGATGCTTTACGATTATTTGAAAAAAGTAACACAGTAACATTGTTACTCTGATCTCGATAAACCTATAGGCAGACAGGTTTATCTGGAGAAAAGTCTCAACCTAATAATAAGAAAGGGATTCTTCGTCTCTCGACAAGCGGGATACTCAGAATGACATAACGAGTAATTTGAAAAAGATAACGATGTAAGATAGATAAATGCAATTAACAAAAAGACATTTTCATAACTACTGTAACTCTGATTTCGGTGTATCGGGAAGAAAGTCTCAATCCAATCTTAAGAAAGAAATTCTTCTACCGATGAATCGTGATCAGAATGACATTGCAGAGTTTTTCAAACGATACTTCATTTTTACTCTGATTTTTCTGTTGAGTTATTCTTCACAATTCGCTCAGCAGAAAATTCAAGTTGGGATAGATGAGAAACTTGGCAGCACACTGCCGATGGAACTCCGCTTTCAAACCTCTGAAGGCAGAACCGTTGCATTAAAAGAAATTATCAATAAACCGACATTGATTGCTTTAGTTTATTACGAGTGCCCCGGTGTTTGCAACCCGATGCAATCAGAATTAGCATGGACAATTGATAACTTACAGCTCGAGCCTGGAAAAGATTTTCAAGTAGTCAGTATCAGTTTCGATCATCATGAAACACCCGAGGTAGCAGCAAAATGGAAACGTAATTACCTGCATACGATCAAAAGAAAATTTGATTCTAAGGATTGGCTGTTTTTAACCGGCGATAGTTTGAGCGTTAAGAAGTTAACGGAAGCGTGCGGATTCTATTTCAAACCTGCCGACAAACAATTTGTTCACGCTGCAACTTTAATAGCTGTTTCGCCGCAAGGTAAAATATCCCGTTACTTATTCGGCACAAGTTTTAATCCTTTTGATGTAAAGATGGCAATGCTCGAAGCTGAGAGCGGGAAAACAAATCCAACTATTTCTAAAGTATTGGAATTTTGTTTTAGTTACGACCCAGAGGGACGGCAATATACATTGAACATAACTCGAATCGTTGGAGCTATTATGCTTCTTGGCGTTGGAATTTTTCTCGCAGCGTTATTGTTGAAAAGGAAAAAATCATTTTCTAATAATGCGAAGCAGAATAGTTGAACAGAAATTTTTGGGAATCCTCCGAAAGAGTCCCGACAAGTCGAGACATCCCTTCGGGAAAAGTTCGCTAAGTATGCACAGAGAACTCAAGGAAAATCTGATTGATTCTGTAACAATAAATAAAATAGAACTAAGGAGCTTAATAAATGGCTGATACTGTAGCCGGCTTGCCCGTGCAACATGCGGAAAAATCTTTTTACCAGCAAAGCACCAACAAATATTCCGGAATTCTTTCTTGGCTGTTGACGACAGATCATAAAAGAATAGGAATTATGTATTTAGCTGCAATCGGGTTCTTCTTTTTTGTGGGAGCAGTAATAGGGTTGTTGATGAGATTGGAATTGATTGCGCCCGGAAGACAAATAATGGATGCTCAAACATACAATTCATTTTTCACTCTGCATGGAGTGATAATGATCTTCTTGTTCATCATTCCCGGCTTACCGGCAATTTTTGGAAATTTCTTTTTACCGATTCAGATTGGCGCAAGAGACGTTGCATTTCCAAGATTAAATTTGCTTTCCTGGTATATTTATATGATTGGCGCTGCGTTGGTTTTAGTATCACTTTTTTTACCCGGGGGACCAATCGACACTGGCTGGACATTTTATATTCCTTACAGTGTTCGCAGCACAACAAACGTATCAATGGCAATTTTTGCAGCGTTTGTTCTTGGCTTTTCATCAATTCTAACAGGAATAAATTTTGTAACTACAACTCACAGATTACGCGCGCCGGGGATGTCGTTCTTTAAGATGCCATTATTTGTTTGGGCAACTTACGCTACTGCGTGGATTCAGATAATAGCTACGCCTGTTATCGGAATAACAATTTTGTTGGTAATTATAGAGCGTCTATTTGGCGTTGGAATATTTGACCCGGCGCTCGGAGGCGACCCGATTTTATTTCAACACATGTTCTGGATCTATTCTCATCCTGCTGTTTACATTATGATTCTTCCTGCTATGGGAGTTGTGTCGGAAATAATTCCCACATTTGCTCGAAGAACAATTTTCGGTTACAAAGCTATTGCAATGTCTTCTCTTGCAATTGCATTTGTGGGTTATCTTGTTTGGGCTCATCACATGTTCACAAGCGGAATGAGCGATACGGCGCGATGGATTTTTTCGCTGCTTACTTTTATAGTTGCACTACCGAGCGGCGTTAAAATATTTAACTGGGTTGCAACAATGTATAAAGGTTCGATTGATCCGCAGCCGCCATTTCTATGGGTTATGAATTTTATTTTTCTTTTTTCGATAGGCGGCTTGACCGGGTTAGTTCTCGGTTCACTTGCAACAAATATTCACCTTCACGATACATATTTTGTTGTTGCGCATTTTCATTACGTTATGTTTGGCGGAACTGGAACGATATTTTTTGCCGCAATGCACTATTGGTTCCCCAAAATGTTCGGAAAAATGTATAACATAAAACTTGCGCGTATTGCCGTTCTCCTCTTCTTTGTCGGGTTCAATTTGCTTTACTTTCCCAAGTTTATTATGGGGTATATGGGAATGCCGAGAAGATATTATGATTATTTGCCTCAGTTCGAAGCGCTGCAAGAAATTTCTACAGTAGGTTCTTGGATAGTAGTAGGAACTCTCTTCTTCATACTTGGTTATTTGATACACGCATTGCTTAAAGGTAAAAAAGCAACATCAAATCCTTGGGGCGGTGTAACGTTGGAATGGCATATAGCATCGCCGCCGTCAATGGAAAACTTTGCTGAAATTCCAACCGTTACACGCGAGCCGTACGATTTCAGCCAGCTTAAGGAGATGAAGAATGAATAGTTACACAGATGCCGCAGTTCATCATGTTCATCGAGATGATGCCGGCGCTAAAATGGGAATGTGGTTGTTCTTATTTACCGAAGTTCTTCTTTTTGGAGGAATGTTCTTAGTTTATGCGGTATATCGTTATCAGCATCCAGATCAATTTCGCCTTGCTGCTATGGAATTAAACACAGGCATTGGAACGTTGAACACAATCATACTTCTAACAAGCAGTTTAACTATGGCTCTTTCAATTGCTTCATTGCAAAAGGGAAATAGATTTCTTTCGATGACGATGCTCTCTGTTACTCTTCTTTTTGCTTTAATGTTCATGGTAAATAAATATTTTGAATGGTCGGCAAAATTTTCTCATGGTATTTATCCCGGTTCGCCCGAATTGGTGAACAAACCGAATGGTGAAATTCTTTTCTTCGGCTTGTATTATGTAATGACCGGTCTGCATGCATTACACGTTTTGGTCGGAATGATCATTCTTACATTTATGTTCGTCTTCATTAAAAGAAATAAAGTTACATCTGAAAATTACGTGAAGTTGGATAACTCGGGTCTCTATTGGCACCTTGTAGATCTAATTTGGATATTTTTATTTCCACTATTCTATTTAATTCAATGAGGGATTTTAATGAGCGGAAAGAATAAACATCATATTGATTACGGCACATACATTTTAGTTTGGCTTGCGCTTCTTGCCTTTACAACAATTACTGTTACTGTTGCGGGTATAAGTTTAGGAAGATATACTTTATTTACTGCCTTGCTGATAGCCGCTGTTAAATCTGCTCTTGTAATAAATATTTTTATGCACATCAGGTTCGATGAACCGATATTCAAAGCGTTTCTTGGGATAAGCGGAATGACGCTGTTAATAATTTTTCTCTTAACTTTTTTAGATTTTATTTATCGTTGAGGATATAAATGAGTCCAGTTCCAACAACTCATGTTGAATCGGTTGATTTTGTGATGTTATATATTGTCGGTATTTCCGTTGTTCTTCTGCTCGGAGTTACCGCAACTATGATCTATTTTGTTTTTAAGTACAACAGAAAGAAAGGGCATCAACCCGTAGATATACACGGCAACATTCTTTTGGAAATTATATGGATTGTTATTCCCACGCTTTTAGTTCTTTCGATGTTTTATTTCGGTTACACAAGTTTTAGAGAAATTAGAGACATCCCGGATAATTCTTTTGTTGTTAAAGTAACGGCAAGGATGTGGCAATTTTCTTTTGAGTATGAAAACGGGAAGAAGACCGACACGCTTTACGTTCCGGTTAACAGAGCGATCGGTTTAGAAATGAGATCGGCGGATGTTAATCATGCTTTTTATATTCCTGCATTCAGAATAAAAGAAGATATGATTTTCGGAAAGACAAATTATTTATACTTTACTCCAAAGCAAGTTGGAGATTATGACGTTGCGTGCGCAGAGTATTGCGGGTTGAATCATTCGGCTATGTACACAAAAGTGAAAGTGTTAAGTGAGAATGAATTTACGAAATGGTACGGCGGAAATTGGCAGCCAGTAAAAGCCGAAGTTACTAACTGAAGTTACGCAAGCTTTGGTTAAGTATCCCCGACATTTATGTCGGGGATAAAAATGAACCTCGATAATCCGGGCTTTAGCCAAAATTGTCCTAAAATTGTGGCTAAAGCCAATTTGTTGGTGAAATACTATTCCACGACCTAAAGGTCGTGGCTATTAAAAATATCCAAATATGAATTTTGCGTAACTTCAGTTACTAAGTAAAAAAATGTTTGACAATATAACTTTATTATAAAACACGGATTAAATCTGTTTTAATCAGTTCGATCTGTTTTATCTGTTTGCCATTAACAATGAAATAATCATCAGAGAACATTTTGTTTGATCAATTAAAAAAACATTTCGGAATAATTATTGAACTCGGCAAAGTCAGAATAACTTTCTTCGTTGCTGTTTCAACTTCTGCAGGATATTTATTTAACTCTGCAAAGTTAGAATGGGCTATTCTTATTTCAGCAATAGGAGTATTTTTATTAGCATGCGGTTCATCGGCGCTCAATCATTATCAAGAAAGAATTTCCGATGCATTGATGGACCGTACAAAAGGAAGACCGATCCCATCCGGAAGAATAAAGCCATTCTATGCAATTGTAGTTTCTGTTTTGTTAATAGTAGTTGGACTGGCAACAATTTATTTTTCTTCGAATGTAACGGCAATGATACTCGGTATTTTTGCATTGATTTGGTATAATGCAATTTACACGCCGTTAAAAAAAAGATATTCGTTTGCAGTAGTGCCCGGCTCTTTAATTGGCGCAATTCCTCCAATGATCGGTTGGGCTGCATCCGGTGGAAATATTTTTGATCTGAAGATTCTATCGCTCGCGCTTTTCTTTTTTATTTGGCAGATACCTCATTTTTGGTTATTGCTTCTGCTTCACGGAAAAGATTATGAGCAGGCTGGTTTTCCTACGCTCACCGCAATCTTTTCGAACTATCAGTTGGGAAGAATAACATTTGTTTGGATTGCGGCTATGGCTACAAGCTGTATGCTTATTCCTCTATCTGATATTTCGTTGAGTGTCTTCTCGATTGGTTCTATGCTGCTCTTAGGTGTTGTATTGATGTGGAGTATGAAAATAATTTTTTTCCAAAGGATCGTTCCGACAGATTGCCTGGAAAGAACAGCTTTCAGAAAAGCATTTATGCGGATCAATCTTTATGTATTGGCAATTGTAATCATTATTTCAATAGATAAATTATTACTCAAAAAATTTTAACAACGCAAACTGCGAATAAATCGGTTGGATTATGGATTTCTTAGAACAATCAGTACTGCCGCAATCATCGCATCACATGGTTTTATTAAAATACCTTTTGATGCTTGCCTTTATTCTATACATTCCATACATAAGCATTTTGTTCGGATCGCTCTCTTATTCACTCTTTTTTAAAAGGAAAGCGGATAAAACCGGATTGAAACTTTACAAGAAGTTTTCTAAAGAACTGATAGATATGATTACGTTTAATAAAGGAGCTGCTTTTGCGCTTGGAGTTGTTCCTCTTCTCAGTTCGGTTTTTGCTTATGCGCAATTACTTCATCTAAGCGGATTGAATGTTCCGGTGTACTTATTGATTTCTCTTCTTTTTTTGATTGCGGCTTTGTTTCTGATCTATACTTACAAATACACTTTTCATTTAAAAGATATTTTTGAGCATTCGTCCCGACTTTACCGGGACAAATATGCCGAAGAGGAAAAAGAATCCGGCAGCACAGACGAAGAGTTGAAAGAGGAGCTTGCATATTATCATTTGAAGACTGGAAGCATGCACAAACGTTCGGCTCTTTACGGGTTAATTTTTCTTCTTGTTTCGGTCTATCTTTTTATCGGTTCGGTTCAATTAGCGGCTGATACTTCTCGATGGTCAGAGGGCAGCAATTTGTTCGGCGTGCTTTTCTCATGGTCTGCATTGACCTATTTCTTACAGTTCATTGCTGCTGCTTTTGCAGTTACATCGGCAGTTATTCTTTACAGATTCTTCAGACCAAACGCCGGGTTAGAAGGATATGAGGAAGATTATAGAGAATACATAAAAAGTTTTGCATTAAGATCAGGGCTGATTTCTACAATTGCTCTGCCTGCGTTTGTTGTAATGGCTATAATTTCAAAGCCGGTTACTTCGCTTTCATTTAGCGTGTTCGGAATAACTGTTGTTGTTCTTGCTCTTCTTCTTTTAGCAAGTAGTTTGTTCTACGTAATGCTGAAAGAATCGAGCGTTAAATTCAGTTCTTCTGTTATCTATCTATTTCTTCTTCTGTTTGCGTTTATTGTTATAAAAGATCAGCTTGCCTTCTATACATCAACAAAAAAACAAACAGCGTTACTTGCTGCAAACTATGGCGAGTATGAGAAAAAGCTCAAAGAGCAATTTGGCATTAGCTCAGCACCGATCAATGGCGCGGATATTTTTAACGGTAGATGCATAGCTTGCCACAGCTTCGATAAAAAAATTGTTGGGCCTCCTTACAACCAAATTATGCCAAAGTATGAAGGGAAGAAAGATCAGCTTGTTAAGTATATAATGAATCCTGTAAAAGTTGATCCTGAATATCCCGCCATGCCTAATCAGGGTTTGAAACCAAATGAAGCCGAAGCTGCTGCCGAATATTTATTGAATACCTATAAAAAGGAGAAATGAACTATTGTGAAATTTACCCCTTCTTTGCGTTCTTAGCGGTAAATAGTTTAAATCTCGACTACGAAATATTTATTTGAATAATTCTTATTTTATTTTAAATTGCAATTGGAAGATGGGGTAATTCCAAAATGTTATTAGAAAGGGAAGTAAGAGATAATAAACCAAAGCTTCTAGATCAGGTTCGGATAACTCTTAGAGCGAGCCACTACTCCCGCAAGACAGAAGAAAGCTACACTTCGTGGATTAAGCAATTCATAATCTTCAACCATAAAACCCATCCGGAGAAATTAGGTAAAGAAGAGATCCAAAAGTTTATCAATTATTTAGCAGTTGATAGATACGTCTCAGCATCAACTCAAAACCAAGCACTTCAAGCAATTCTATATCTCTACAAAAAAGTTCTTTTAAAAGACCCCGGCTGGATAAAAGATATTAAACATGTAAAGAAGATCAAACACTTACCCGTTGTTTTTTCTCGAAGCGAAGCCGCTGAGATTATCAATAATTTAACCGGAACAGTTCGATTAATTGTTAGTCTCCTTTATGGAACCGGAATGAGATTAAATGAATGTTTGAGTCTGCGTATCAAGGATATCGATTTTGGAATGAACCAGATAATTGTTCGTGACGGAAAAGGGGAAAAAGATAGAATTACCGTCTTACCACAAAAATTAATAGTTCAATTAGAGGTGCATATTGAAAAAATTAAGAAGCTGCATTTTTCTGATTTGCAAAGGGGATTAGGAAGAACTGTTTTACCCTACGCGTTGAAGAACAAATACCCGAACGCCGATAAGGAAACGGGATGGCAGTATGTGTTTCCATCAAAGGCATTTTTGTATGATGAAAAGAGCAAATGTAACTACAGATACCATGTTCATGAGAGTGTGATACAAAAAGAAGTTAAAAGGACAATTAACAAGTGTGGGATAGATAAGCCTGGAAGTCCACACACTTTTAGGCATAGTTTTGCAACACACGTTTTGGACAGCGGGCATGATATAAGAACCGTCCAGGAATTATTAGGGCACAAATCTGTTAAAACAACTATGATATATACGCATGTTCTAAAAACCGTGATGGGAGTCAAGAGTCCGCTTGATAGCATACTTTAATAAAAGGAATGATAGCAAGACGGAAAGAAGGAATAAAAAACAAAAATGAAATAATTTTGAGATGATAACACTCCAACCGCCGGATTGTTATCAAGATTAGGAGTGGCGGGTTAATTAATAGTTAGGGTGCAGAATAAATTATGTGCAAAATTAATGATGAATGGTTTTTGCAAAAGGGTCTAATTCATAGAATAGATGAACATATTAATTATTCAGAGGAATACACTTTGATTTATGAATCTATTGACAATGCATTTGAGCACTTCGTTTATTATCCAATTCCAATTCCTCTAAAAAAAATCAATTCGATAATGAATTATGAAACGTGGGGTGAAAACTTTGATTTAACAAAACAAAAGATTCTACTTTTTAATGGTTCTCATTATCTATCGTTAGGTTTTCGTCGTCATTTCAAAATCGAACTTCATCACAGAAAGTATTTTTCTAAATCCCAAGAAGTGTATAGCAAATTGGAAGTTGATGAAAGCCAATGGTCCAATTCAAAGAAATGTTATGTTTTAACAGAAGCACTCATTGAATATCTGAAATCAACGAAGCAAACATTACTTTATGGAATACGCTCTCATCGTCATTCTGAACGAAATTTAGATGAATTTGAGTTAAAAACTTTTGGAGATAAATGTAAATCTTCAGTAAAAAATTATTCTTGGTATGTTCAATCTGTTCAAGATAGAGGTTCTACTTATCATAAAATAATTAATAGTATGTCAATTGTTTTTGGTAAATATTTTGTCCCAATTACTTAAATGCACCCTAACCAGCGCCTCAACAGCGACCGCGTCTTCGACTCGGTCTTATTGAGTCGCATTAGGGTTTGGTTTTTCAGAATTAGTTAGTTGTGTAAAGTTGAATTAGTTCTTTAAACTGATTTATAAATAAAAGTTGCGTTGACAAAATCGTCATTGTTGTTTTGGGCGGCGCGTTAGGCGCAACGTCGTTATATTGCTATGAATTATACAAAAGTAAATTTTTTGTTAAGAAGAAATTCTATCGAGAAAAGAATATTTAAATTAATTGCTGATAAAAAAGGTGATCTATTTATTTCTTTTCCATACTGTAAGCCAAATTTATTTTATGCTGGGTTGGCAACAATGCTGGCTAATAAATCTAAGATGGAGTTAAATCCTGTTGTTGAAGGAAAAGATTGTGAAATATCAGTTAAGTTATCTTACCATTCAGATGGTCAAATACATATTAAACCAGAAAACAATGCGCAGTTAAATCAACCATTATCTTACAAATTAACTGAAGTAAAGGGGACTCCGTTCATTTATCTAAAAGGAGATCATATACTGACAGTTGATGTTGAAGGCTTTGAACATTTTAAAGATTTCGTTCCTAAAAAGAAAGATGAAATCTATTTTGGATTCGAGACACCCGTTGATGCTAAGAGATTTAAATTCGTTTTTTATGCTGGATTATCAGACGAACAAATCAGTGGTAAATTCAAGCATTGCAAAATATTATCAGTGACAAGACCGAGTGAACCAAGCCCATTAAAAATTGGTGTGTTTTTTACGCCATTCAAAGAATCATTAGACAAGGATAAAGATGGGAATAATTTATCGCTTTATTCTTTAATTGGTCTGCAAAGTAATGAAGTCAATATAAAAAATGATTTGCATTTTTTGTATGTATATGCGAAAAACAATGAAGCAATATAACCCGTTCTTCAAGCCGACCGCATCTTCGATTCGGTCGTTTGAAGTAAATTAAAAGTTGGTTAACAAAACTTGGTTGCTCTTTGAGTATAGTGAACAAAACAAATTTATAATTAATTATTGGCGCATGTTTTTCAAAGCTGTATTGCTGTGTTGGGCGGCGGCTTAAAAACCACGCCGTTAGGCACTTAAGTAAAATGAGTATAATAAATAAATATCGTTCTAATTCATTAAAAAATGCTCCATTGGAATATGCACCAAAGAATGAAATAGGTGTGGTGTTTTTATTTGCTCATATTGCAAAAAAACTACAATTGCGAATTGAAGAAATTCGTCCACAATTCCCAGACTGTATTGCCTATAAGAAAATTGGTGATAAAGAAAAAGAAGTTCGGATTGAGTTTGAATTTAAGTCGAGCAATTTTAAAGCCCACAAGCATAACCCAAAAGATTGTGATATGATTGTTTGTTGGCATCACGATTGGCCTGACTCACCTAATGAGATAGAAATTGTAGAATTGAAAAGATACTTTGGTGTTCATTCAAAAGTATGGATTCAACCAGTTATAAAAAGTCAATGGAATTTGCTTGATGAAAATGATGAAATTGATTGGGGGCTTTCTAAACGAACTACAATTGGCGATTTACTATTAATGTATCGTTGTTATCCTGAAAAGAAAATTTCTGAGATCTATTTATTAAAAAGTGGTTTAAATAGTCGTGAAGCTGGCTGGCGTAAAGGTAACTGTTATGGCGGAATAATTAAAAAGATTGGACACTTAGATTCTCCAATATTCTTAGACGATATGAGAAATCATAAAATTATAAGAACATCTTCATTCATTAGAAAAAATCTACAAGGTAATCATTTAGTTTCAGAATATTGGCCATACTTATATATGATGATTGTCGATAGAAATCCAAAGCTAAAAAAGATACTTAAAGAATATGAACCTGATAAAATGTAAAGAGTTGTGCCTAACCAGTGGCTCAAGGCGACAGCGTTTTCGCACTCGGCATTTTGGGAATTTTATAGTTGGTTGTTCCGTATTTAGTTTCTTGTTCAAGGTAGTTGTGCTATGAAAGATTTTTGTAATTATAATAATTATTAATAAAAGCGGCTTTGCTGTTCTGGGCTGCGCCTTAGCCACAACGCCGTTAGGCATTAAGGTTTATTGGTGATGTACCTTTGTCTATCTTAATAAATAAAAACATTACCAAATTAAAAAAGGAGTATCTTATGAAACGTTCTACTTGTTTTGTATTTCTATCTTTCTTTTTGCTTGGCTTATTTGGTTGCAGTTATAGGCTAGGTGATTTTACAGTTCTTTCTACGAAGAATGTGGAACTAGGTGCAAAGTATGAAAAAGTAGGTACTGGCGAAGAATCAGACGAAGTATTTGTTTTGTATATCCCATTGGGTTCACCAAATATTGAAAATGCTGTCGATAAAATTCTCGACAATAAACAAGGTGATTTATTAACTAATGCGGTCATTAATGCATATAATTATTCTTTTCTAATAGGCGTAATGGGCTACAAAGTAAAAGGTGATGTATGGAAACGTGCTGCATTATCGAGTATTGATGATTCTAAAGAATATTATCAATTGACACAAAATGAGGGTGAGTTGTTCTTAGTTTCTTGTAAAGATCCAAATAAAATGATTAAAGCACAGCAGAAACATAAATCAGAATAATAATTTTTAATGCCTAACCCGCAACTCAAAGCGACCGCTTCTTGTGAAGCGGTCAGAGTTGCAATTATTGTATTTAGCTTTTCAGAGTAGGTTTGTTGTAAAAGTGGATTTGTTAAACGAAGTTGATTTTAAAAATAAAAAGGTAGTTGCCAAAAGCGTCATTGTAATTATGGGCGGCGCTTTAGTTGCCACGCCGTTATGCCTATGAGAAATCATCAATCAAATAAGATTAATAGATACACAACATTACCTGTTTTGTTGGATTTATTGAAAAGGAAGAAACTCGTTCTTTTAAATCCATCAACTTGGGAAGATAGAAATGATGCCGAAATAATTATGGAATATAAAAAAAGAAAAAATATTAGGAATTTGTTTGCAATATGCTTTGGTGTTGGAGATGAAACAGTGCATCATTGGAAAGCTTATGCTGATGGAATATCTGGATGTTGCATTGAATTTGATAAAAAGAAATTGCTCGAATCATTTAAAAACAAAAATGGAATTAGGTATGGTAATGTTATCTATAGAAAAATCAATGATCTTAATGAAAATACTGTTGATATAGATCGTATTCCTTTTATAAAACGTTGGCCTTATAGATGTGAGAACGAGTTTAGGATATTGTGGGAAGGTAGAACTAATCAGAAAACAATGGAGTTTGAGATAAATCTTCATTCAATCAATAAGATAACACTTAGCCAAAGAATACCAGTTGACGTAAGCGATTCTGTTAAAGATCTGTTGAGATCGGAAATTGGAGACCCTTCGCGAAAGATTAACAGATCAACTTTATATGAAAATAATAGGTGGATCAAGATATTCAAGAGATAGGTTACTTTATGTTAGCAAATCAAAAAAACGAAAGAAAAGCATTTGTATCTGAAATTATTACAAGAATTGCCCCAAGAATCGGAGCGAAGGTATTTCTTGAAGCAGAATACGGCTATGTTGGCGAAATAACTTTTAAAAGTGGTAAAAAAGTTCTATTCAAAGACAGAAACTTCAATATCAATCCTCAAGGTTCTTCCGAAATATCAAGAGATAAAAAGTATTCAGATTTTTTCCTAAAACATTTCGGTTATGCTACTTCTGAGGGACAATCTTTTTTCAATGCTAAATTAAACGAAAGGGTATCTCCCAAGAGAACCATCGATGACGGTTATAAATACGCTTGTATGATTGGTTTCCCTGTTATAATTAAGCCAAATAATTTGAGCCAAGGCACTTTTGTAACAAAAGTATATAACAAAAGAGAATATTACTCTGTAGCAAGAAAGATTTTATCACGTGTTTCAGTGATGCTTGTTCAAAAGTATTATGCGGGATTGGATTATAGAATTGTTGTTTTAGATAATGAAATTATCTCTGCATATCAAAGGATTCCTTTGTTTGTAACTGGCAATGGCAAATCTTCTATAATTAGCCTTATCAAACAAAAACAAAAAATGTTCAACAAAATTGATAGAGATACTGTAATCGATATTACTGATTACAGAATCTTAAGTAAATTAAAAAGGTTGGGCTATAATTGGGAAACCGTGTTAAGTAAAAATCAAAAGTTGTTTTTACTAGATAATGCCAATCTATCAACTGGAGGGGATGCTATTGATGTAACTGACAAAATCCATCCAGATTATAAAAACCTTGCTATTAATATTACTAAAGATATGTGTCTTAGAATGTGTGGTGTTGATTTAATTATCTCTGATAGTATAGCAAATCCAATGAAAGAGTATGTAATAATTGAGATAAATAGTGCCCCTGGTTTAGATAACTATGCAAGCATTGGCAAAAGGCAAAAAATTATTGTAGATAAACTATATCTAAAAGTTCTCAAAGCTTTAGAAGAATAGAGAATAGGCATAACCAGCCAATCAAGGCGGACGCCGCTTTTCATTGCGGTATTGTTCTAATTATTAGGTTTGGTTGCAAAACAAAGTTACTCTTTAAGGTAGTTTGTTCTAAAAAATATTTTAATAAATAAATGTTGTTGCTGTTATTCGGCATCCTTGTTCTGGGGCGCCGCTTATCGGCAACGTCGTTAGGTTGCTAGAAAAAGGTAATGAATGAAATTAAGTCTTTCAAAAAAAGAAACGATTGAATACGGTAGGCAACACAAATTAGCAATGATGTTGATATTCCAAGCTACCGAAGATTATATCGCCTCGCGTTGCTGTTTATTAAATGGCTTATTCGTGGGTTTAGTTTCTGCTGCTCAAGCTGTTGAAAAATATTTAAAAGGATATGCGTTGATTATCAATCCAGATATTAACGTCAAACTCCTGAGTCATAATTTGAAAAAATTAGCAACAGAAGTTATAGCCTTAGATTGTAATCTTTCATTGAATAATTATATGCCATTAATTGAAAGACTTTATTCTCATTATCAATCAAGGTATCCTGATAATCCTGACAAGTCAACTACTCAATCAACTGGTGAGCTTAAAGAGATTGACGAATTAGTTATTTATTTAGTTACATCTTTTCCAATTCCTCCAGAAATAAAATTCAGAACAAGTATATTTTCTCATTTATTTCAGCAAGAACAAAGGAATATTCTTTTCCCATCTGAAAAATGGTTGAGAGAAAATAACTTAGCCATTGTGAGGAATCTTGAAAGTTTCAGAAATGATTTTATGGAAGTATATAATCACTTATATCCAAAAGCAACCTAACCCGCAACTCAAAGCGACCGTGTCTTTGACGCAGTCGTTTGATGTGGTAATTGGGTTTAGTTCCCGCCAAAAAGACGGCGGGTAAATTTCAGAGTTTGTTGTTCAAAGTTGATTTGCAGTACAAAACTGATTAATAAATAAAAGTCGTTGCCGTAAGCGTCACTGTTAAGTTGGGCGGCGCTTTAGTTGCAACGCCGTTATGTGCTTAATGGTAATTAACTAAATAGGAAAATAAAATGAATATTGAAACGATTTCGGAATACGTCCAATTATTTGAATATGAAATTATTGATTCTGGTTTCAAACGTGACGTTCAAGACTATTTAAATAGTCTCCCAAGCAATCAAAATAATATTGTAGCTTTACGCGACATTGCTGAAAATATTTCAAAAAAACTTACTGATATTTATAGTGGGGACTTGCCAGTTGCATTACTAAAAATACTCCCCGCCAATAGCCACAAACCTTTTACAACAACTGACTTTGCACAAAGTATGAATGAATTAGTTGCGGATAATGAAATAGACCAGCCCAAGTTTTTTTCAAGGTTACAGCAAATACTCACTCAATTAAATCAGAAAATCCAAGAAAATAAGCAAGCCATTGATTCAATAAAAAACTTTATCGAGCCTTATATTGATGTTGAAGAGCAAAGAATTGCAAATGAAAATGAAGCTATAATAGCAGTAATTCTAAAAGATCAAAAAACTATTACGAATCTACCTGAATTTACAAAAAACATTTCTGCTTGGAATCGAATATTACCAGTATATCATCAAGTATTGACAAGTCGTTCGCCTCGAGATATCCAGATAATTGAGGTTCAGAATGGCTCAATAGATTTCGTCTTCAGTATTGATGTTGACATCGCTCTAAATTTAGTAGAACTATTTAAAGTAGGTTTTAAGTGTTATGCGGCATACTTATCCTATAAAAAAATTATTGCTCCAATTACTGACGCTTATTTTGGCAATCAAAAATTGCTTAAAGGTGAAAAGGCTAGAGAAGAAGAATTACTTAATAATATTGCTCTTGCTATTTCTAGTAAAATAGAAGAGCAGCATAAACTCGCATTAAAAAATGATTCGAAAATTGACAAAAATATTGATATAAAAGTTGAACAGATTACTAATTTAATTACCTCGCATATTATCAAAGGTAATGATGTAAAATTACTTGCATATCCCAAAAGCGAAAATGAAACAGAAGATCAAAAAAATGAAAAGGAAAAAAGCAAAAAAGAACTTAATATAAAATCGAGAGAAGTAAGAATAGCTATAAAAGAGTTACCAAAACAGGAATTGGCAAAATTATTAAAGGAATATGGCGAAATAAAAGAATCAACAAAGGATTAATAAAATTTGTAAGTGCACATAACCCGCCAATCAAGGCGGACGCCGTTTTTCATTGTGGCATTTGTGTAGTTATGATCTTAGTTTACAAAAGTTGGTTGCTCTTTAAGGTAGGTTGTTCTAATAAATATTTTTAATAAATAAAAGTAGTTGCTGTTATTTGGCATCCTTGTTCTGGGGCGCCGCTTATCGGCAACGCCGTTATACCAATAAAGGATAAATATGGAATTTGAAAAAAGTGGGCGTGAAAGTCATATTGATGTAAAAATTGATTCTGATGTATTAAATGAGAATTACAGTAACAAATTATTTGTTCGTCTTATTTCCAAAAAGAAACGATTTGAAAATGTTGATTTCAAATATTCCATATTCGACACCTGTTATTTAAGAAATTGTGTGTTTGACTCCTGTGATTTTACTGGTTGTCGATTTACGGGCAGTAATTTTTATGGCTCAAGTTTTAGCGGCTGTATATTTGATTATGTTTACTTCGAAAGAACAATTATAGATGATGAAATATTAAATGTCGGTTGTCCTGGTGTAGAAAATCTAAAACTAAAATTTGCACGAACTCTACGCCAAAATTTTCAACAACTTGGTGATTCTAAATCTGTTAATAAAGCTATAAAAGTCGAATTAGATGCTACAGAAGTTTATCTGAAAAAGTCCTGGAGTTCTAACGAATCCTATTATCGTAAAAAGTTTAAGGGTTCAAAACGATTTATAAAATTTATAGAATGGGCTAGTTTCAAAATACTTGATTTTGTTTGGGGCAATGGTGAAAGTGCTTGGAAATTATTACGATCTATTCTTGTATTCTTATTACTAATGGCTATCTTCGACGTAATACTATTTAAAAATCCCTCAAATCTGGCTAATTATTTCTATTCATTTATTGAAATGCCATCAATATTTCTTGGAGCTAAATCCCCTTTAAATTATTCTAGTTCATACTTGGCTTTCATTGCTTTTATAAGATTGCTTGCAGTTGGATTTTTTCTATCAATTTTAATTAAAAGATTTAATAGGAGATAAATTGCATATCTATGCTTTTGGTTCAATATGCCGGGGTGACATTGATATCAATTCCGATATTGACCTTCTTGCAATAACGAAAGGTTTTGATCTCCGATTCGATCCAAATACTTTCTCAATCTATTCATATTCACGGATTAGTGAATTATGGAAAGAAGGAAATCCATTTGCGTGGCACTTATTCTCAGAAGCCAAACTAATTTATTCGTTTGATGGATCCGATTTTATCCAAACATTAGGAAATCCACAAAAGTATAATAATTGCAAAAAGGATTGTAATAAATTCTATAATTTATTTATAAATGCCTTTTCTTCTATAACTTCTAATAGCCACAGTAAAATCTTCGAATTATCAACTATTTTTTTAGCAATCAGAAACTTCGCTACTTGTTATTTACTTGGTGAAAAAAATATTAAAGATTTTTCACGAAAATCAGCGTTACATATAAACGGAAAGTCATTGAAAATATCTGATTCAACATATAAGATACTTGAACACGCTAGGATAATAAGCACTAGGGGTTTAGGGAATATTATTCCGAAAAAAGATGTGTTAAACGCAATTGAGGAATTTAATATTATAAAAAAATGGATGGAAGAATTATTAAAAGAGGTAAAGTAAATGGATGAATTTGTAAATAGAATGGACAAACAGCGTAAAATTCTAAAAGTGGTTAATACTAAGATCAATAACAAAGAAGAACTTTGCGGTTTGTCAAAGAAAGCTATCGAAAGATGGATACAAGTTAATGGTATTACCTCTGATAGTAATATATCTAATATATTATTCAAGTTATCAGAAAAACTATTCTTTTTAGCTTGTAAAAGCCAAGAACAAATATCAGATGACTATAAAAATATATCATCTGAAATATCAGTATTGTATAATGAATTATCTGAAGTATTGGTATAACCAGTTCTTCAAGGCCGACCGCTTTAAACGTTTCAGCATTTGTGTGGCAATAAAGTTGTTTTGTAAAAGTTAGTTGCTCTTTGAGTGTAGTTCAGTAAACGAAGTAATTAATAAATTATTGGCGTTTGTTTTTAAAGCTGCATTGCTGTGTTGGGCGGCGGCTTAAAAACAACGCCGTTATATTGCTGGAAATTGGTTATAGAAGAAGTGATTTATAGTTTCTTGCACCGT